>NZ_CP024934.1:0-4031601 GCF_003330785.1 Paraburkholderia graminis | reverse complement strand
CGAGTGCTGTCGTTATGGTGTGCACGCGGTTCGCCGCAGCCCCCGTCGCGCGCACGCAACAAGGCCCGGAGCAGCCAGGCGTAACAGCTCCAGGCGCTTGCGCCACAAGGGTTTGCGGGACAAGCGAGCCGGAGCGGCGTGCAATATTTTTGGGAAGTAAGGCGAGATTCTAACGCCAAATCGGAGGCGAAAGGGAGTTATCCACAGGGACGGATCATCCGCCGAAGCAGGCCGCGCGCTCGCGCGGCACCGGCTAAACTATTGACGGTCAACGAAAAACGGGTTTAAATAGCGGGTTCCGCGAAAACCAATTCAGCAAACCTCCGGCCATTGCGCTTTCAGCGATGATCGCGCGGTTTTTTTTCGATCAAGTGAGAGCAACATGAAACGTACTTACCAACCTTCCGTTACCCGTCGCAAGCGCACCCACGGCTTTCGCGTTCGCATGAAGACTGCTGGCGGCCGCAAGGTCATCAACGCACGTCGCGCGAAGGGCCGCAAGCGCCTCGCCATCTAAGGCAGGCGAGCGGATTGCGCGCTCTGTCCGTGCCAGGCGACAACCGCGGCGAAGCGGAATCGGCAGAGGCGCCGCAGCAGGGCTCCGTACCGTTGCGAGCGCAAGCCGCCTTTCCCAAAGCCGCAAGGCTACTGAAAACGGATGAATTTTCATCCGTTTTTCGTTTGCGCCCCTGGCGCCGCACCGCGCACTTCGTCGTGTACGGCCGGCCCACCGGCAATGACGCTCGCCTCGGCCTCGTGATCGGCAAGAAGTATGCGCCGCGCGCGGCCACGCGTAATCTGGTACGCCGGATCGCGCGCGAAGCCTTCCGGTTGCGTCGCGCGGAATTCGGCGGTTGGGATGTGCTGCTGCGTTTGCACACGCGCTTTGACAAGAAGGCTTTGCCGAGCGCCGCGTCGCCGCCGTTGAAGGCGCTGTGCCGCAGCGAAATCGAGGCGCTGCTCGACAAGGCAGCGCGCGAAATCACCCGTCGTCAGGCGCCGCCCGCGGAAGCGCCCAGGACGGAATGACGTTCAGATGACCGTCCGCCTTTTCGCTCGTGCCGCCACAGCTTCGGCAGCCACGGCCAGCGGGCGTCGTCCGGTATTTCACGTTGCGCGGCGCCGTCCGGCCGCATGAGCCATGCAAACGGTACTCATCGCTTTATTGCGCTTTTACAAGCTTGCCGTCAGCCCCATGCTCGGCAACCGGTGCCGTTTTTACCCTTCCTGCTCTGATTACGCGCGCGAAGCAATCCAGTATCATGGCGCCGCGCGCGGGACTTATCTCGCCGCCAGGCGTATTTGCCGCTGCCATCCGTTTTCCGCGGGCGGCATCGATCTCGTCCCGCCTCCCACTTCTGAAAAGCGCTGATGCGCCGTTCCATCGACACTGAGACAACGCATGGATATTAAACGCACCGTCCTATGGGTCATCTTCTTCATGTCAGCGGTCATGCTGTTCGACAACTGGCAACGCGACCACGGACGCCCGTCGATGTTCTTCCCGAGCGCCACGCCGACCAAGACGGCCGGCAGCGCCGCACCGGGAACCACGACGCCGGGAACCCAGCCCGCCGATTTGCCGGCCACCAACGCAGCCGCGCCGGCCAACACGCCGGCCGCCACGCAATCGCAGCTCGTCAAGTTCAGCACCGACGTCTATAGCGGCGAAATCGACACGCGCGGCGGCACGCTGTCGAAGCTGTCGCTCGTCAAGCAAGGCGACGGCAAGCAGCCGGATCTCGTCATCACGCTGTTCGACCGCGCGGGCAATCACACGTACCTCGCGCGCACGGGCCTGCTCGGCGGCGATTTCCCGAATCACAACGACATCTACACGCTGATGCCGAATCAGCAGACCGAGCTGAAGGGCGATCAGAAATCGTTCAGCCTGAGCTTCGAGTCGCCGGTCAAGGGTGGGCTGAAGGTCATCAAGACCTACACGTTCACGCGCGGCAGCTATGTGATCGGCGTCGACACGAAGATTCAGAACGTCGGCACCGCGCCGGTCAGCCCGTCGGTGTATATGGAACTGGTGCGCGACGACCAGCCGGTCGAAACGCCGCGCTTCTCGCACACGTTCATCGGCCCGGCTGTCTACACCGAACAGAATCACTTCCAGAAGATGACGTTCGGCGACATCGACAAGAACAAGGAAGACTACGCGAAGCAGGCCGACAACGGCTGGATCGCGATGGTGCAGCATTACTTCGCGTCGGCGTGGATTCCGCAGCAGGGCGTTAAGCGCGACATCTACGTCGAGAAGATCGATCCGGCGCTGTATCGCGTCGGCGTGAAGCAGCCGGTCGCGGCCATCGCGCCGGGCCAGACCGTGGACGTTTCCGCACGTCTTTTCGCCGGTCCCGAAGAAGAGCGCATGCTCGAAGGCATCGCGCCGGGCCTCGAACTGGTGAAGGACTACGGCTGGGTGACGATCATCGCGAAGCCGCTGTTCTGGCTGCTCGAAAAGATCCACAGCTATGTCGGCAACTGGGGCTGGGCAATCGTGTTGCTCACGCTGCTGATCAAGGCGGTGTTTTTCCCGCTGTCGGCCGCGAGCTACAAATCGATGGCGCGCATGAAGGCGATCACGCCGCGCATGCAGGCGCTGCGCGAACGCTTCAAGGGCGATCCGCAGAAGATGAACGCCGCGCTCATGGAACTGTACAAGACCGAGAAGGTGAATCCGTTCGGCGGCTGTCTGCCGGTCGTGATCCAGATTCCGGTGTTCATTTCGCTGTACTGGGTGCTGCTGTCGTCGGTGGAAATGCGCGGCGCGCCGTGGGTTCTGTGGATTCACGATCTGTCGCAACAGGACCCGTACTTCATCCTGCCGGTGTTGATGGCCGTCTCGATGTTCCTGCAAACGAAGCTGAACCCGACGCCGCCCGATCCGGTTCAAGCCAAGATGATGATGTTCATGCCGATCGCGTTCTCGGTCATGTTCTTCTTCTTCCCGGCGGGTCTCGTGCTGTACTACGTGGTGAACAACGTGCTGTCGATCGCGCAGCAGTACTACATCACGCGCATGATGGGTCAGTC
Organism: Paraburkholderia graminis; assembly: GCF_003330785.1. Classification (NCBI taxonomy): domain Bacteria; kingdom Pseudomonadati; phylum Pseudomonadota; class Betaproteobacteria; order Burkholderiales; family Burkholderiaceae; genus Paraburkholderia; species Paraburkholderia graminis. The sequence goes on along the minus strand of NZ_CP024934.1, from coordinate 4,028,559 downwards.
GAAGGCAAAGCCGGCCTGACGCCGGTCTGAAAAGACGCAGTAAACGTAGCCGCAAAAACGAAGCCGCCCGGTTCAACGAACCGGGCGGCTTTTTTCATGGACGCATGCGTGCGCATGAGACGTGTCCGCTACTCTTCTTCGTTATCCTCACCGTAGAAGCGCACAATCATTTCCTCGACGAGAAAGCGGTCCTTCGGCGTCAGCGACTGAATCTTGGAAGCGAGTTCAATGATTTCCGGCGATGGCGGATACTTCTCGCCGCGCGCCATGGGTCTGGCGCTCGCACCGGGCGAAGGTCCATAGTGGAGCCAATGCTCTTTCACGTTCAACCACTCGGCCAGCGTGCGTAACTTGTCCGGCTTCGGAATGGTCGTGCCCGTCAGCCACTTGTGCGCGGTTTGCGGCGTGACCGGACGATCGCCGCGATAGCGAAGGTTGAATTGCTCGGCGAGTTTGGTCCCGCCGCGAATTTTCAGCGGCTCCAGGCTGTCCTTCAGCCTCTTGGCGAAGGCGGCTTTTTCTTTTGGGGTTGGCATGGGCCAGATTGTGCAATTCAGCGTCCTCCCCGTTGACAACCAAACAAGTTCATGTTTAGCGTATTTGAGATACTTTTAGCTTGACGCGCCCAAGGCATCGGCAGTTCGGCGCGATGTCAAAATTTGCGAATTTTCCATGCTCGGCTTGAGTTCGTGCGATTCGCGTATCGCGTCGAATGTGTGGATTTGTGCTAATGCCGCAGTAACAATCCTAGCTTGATTAAGATCAATCTTACGCGGGGCAAAAAAAGCGCGCGCGGCGACCGGTAGGCGACCAACAGGCGGCTCCTCGGCAGGCTTGCCGCAGGCCCCGCGTTACAATGCCCAGCGCCGCGCAGCTGTGCGCGCCGCCCTCCCCGTTCTCCGATTTCGCCGCCCTTCTCTCATGCTGACCACCGACTCCGATCCCATCGTTGCCATTGCCACCGCGCCCGGCCGTGGAGGCATCGGCGTCGTGCGAATCTCGTTCGGGCGCGCGGGCGATGCTGCCGCGCAGCCGCTGATGCAGGCGCTCACCGGCCAGGCGCTTGCGCCCCGCCACGCGAGCTACGTGCCTTTTCTCGACGACAACGGCAACCCGCTCGATCGCGGCATCGCGCTGTACTTTCCCGCGCCGCATTCGTACACCGGCGAGCACGTGCTCGAGTTGCAAGGTCACGGCGGCCCGGTCGTGCTGCAACTGGTGCTGCAACGCTGCATCGACGCCGGTCGTGCGTTCGGTCTGCGGCTCGCCGAACCCGGCGAATTCACGCGCCGCGCGTTCCTTAATGACAAGCTCGATCTCGCGCAGGCCGAGGCCGTCGCCGATCTGATCGAGGCGAGTACAGAGGCCGCCGCGCGCTCGGCGGGCCGTTCGCTCGACGGCGCGTTCTCGCGCGACATCCACGCTCTGGTCGAAGAAGTGATCACGCTGCGCATGCTGGTCGAGGCCACGCTCGACTTCCCCGAAGAAGAGATCGACTTCCTCGAGGCCGCCGACGCCCGCGGCAAGCTCGCTCGCATTCGCGAGCGCCTCGCGAGTGTGCTCGCCGAGGCGCGACAAGGTGCGCTGCTGCGCGAGGGGCTTTCGGTGGTGCTTGCGGGGCAACCGAATGTCGGCAAATCGTCGCTATTGAATGCGCTCGCGGGCGCCGAGCTCGCCATCGTCACGCCGATTGCGGGCACCACGCGCGACAAGGTCGCGCAGACCATCCAGATCGAAGGCATTCCGCTTCATGTGATCGACACCGCCGGCCTGCGCGATACCGAAGACGAGGTCGAGAAGATCGGCATTGCGCGCACCTGGAGCGAGATCGAGCGCGCGGACGTGGTACTTCATCTGCTCGATGCACGCACCGGCATGACCGCCGAGGATGAAACCATCGCAAAGCGCTTTCCCTCGGGCGTGCCGGTCATGCGCGTGCTGAACAAGACGGATCTGGTTGGCTTGCCGCCGCACACGCGCGCGCTCGACGCCGACCTTGAACTCAGCGAAGTCCGGCTGTCGGCGAAACAGGGCGACGGCGTGAGCCTTTTGCGTGATGAGTTGCTGCGCATCGCCGGCTGGCAGGCGGGCGCCGAGAGCGTCTACCTTGCGCGCGAGCGTCACCTGATCGCGTTGCGCGCGGCGCAGGAACACCTGGCGACGGCCGCCGCCCATGCCGATCAGAACTCGCAGGCACTGGATCTGTTCGCCGAGGAACTGCGGCTCGCGCAGGATCAGCTCAACTCGATTACCGGCGAGTTCAGTTCGGATGATCTTCTCGGAGTGATTTTTAGCAGGTTCTGTATTGGCAAGTGAAGCCGAAGTCGAATGCACCTATAGAGGCACTGTAAACGGTGGCGCACAAGGGAACTCCGCCATTGCGAGCCAAGCGCGCCAGCCGCGTTTGTAGACCATCAACGCCGCGATTATTTGGTACACAACGCCAAACAGTTTAAACTCGCGCTGTCGCCTCTCAGCCCTCCGAGCATGCCCCGCCGAGCCGTTCCCCTCACCGAATCCCAAGTGCGCGCGCTCGAACCGCGCGCCGCCCGCTACAGTCTCGCCGACGGCAACGGCCTCGTGATCGAAGTGATGACCACGGGCACCAAAGTCTGGCGCTTTCGCTATTCGCTGAACGGCAAGCGCCAGCCGCTCGCCACGATCGGCGATTACCGGATGATTTCGCTGCGCGTCGCACGAGCCAAGGCGCAAAAGTACGCGGAACTGGTCGCGCAAGGCATTTCGCCGGTCGCCACTGCGCGCCGCGATCGCGGCGCCGAAGCGAAAGCTGAGCTCTTGCGCGAAGCCGCGGAGCTCTACATGGCGACCGAAATGGCGGGCAAGTCGGACGAATATCGCCGCACCACGCGTCGCGCGCTCGACAAGGACGTGTTGCCCGCAATCGGCGGCCTGCCGGTGAAGGCCGTCACCGCGGAGCACGTCGTCGCCATCTGCGACAGGATCAAAAGCCGCGGTTCGCCCAAAATGGCGCTGCATACCCGCAACGTCATCAAGCGCCTGTACGAGTATCTGATCGCGCGACAGCTTGCGACCGCCAACCCGGCGGAAGTCGTGCCGGCGCGCTCCATCGCGACTTTCGAGAGCCGCACGCGCGTGCTGTCCGGCGACGAAATCGGCGCGATGCTGCATTCAATCGAAACGTCGAGCATTCGCCGCCCGCTCAAAATCGCGCTGCATCTGCTCGTGCTGACGATGGTTCGCAAATCGGACTTGGTGGAATCGACGTGGGACGAGTTCGACCTCGATAAAGCGCTGTGGCGCATCGGCGCCGCGCGCCTGAAGAAGGACGCCGATCAGCTCGTCTACCTGCCGCTGCAAGCGGTGACGATGCTGCGCGAACTGCATCGCACGCGGGCGAGCGCCACGTTCGTCTTCCCGAGCGTGAGGGGCGACGACCGGCCGATCGCGAAGAGCACGCTGAACCAGGCCGTGAAGGCGCTCGGCCTCGACGTCGAGCATTTCGTTCTGCACGACTTCCGGCGAACGGCGGCCGCACATCTGCGGGGGATGACGGAGCACGCGCAAACGGACAAAAGTTCAGCGAAAACGCGACAAAGCGCGTCGCGCGAGGACAGCTCACGCGATGCCGCGGCACAGCGGCAAATCGCGCAGCGTTGGGCAGACTTTGTCGACGCCCAGCTTGACGCAGCGGGGCAAAGCGCGAGCCGCACGGGCTAACGAACGCCGCAGCGCCACGCGCGGACATGCAGTGGTCGCAAGCCCTCATTTTAGGTACACAGCGCCACCACGCCACGCGGTAACGCGTTGTCCGTAAGGAGAAACCGTGTGCGTTCATCAGGTTACTAAAACACTGCTCCGAGCCGCGAAGCACCCTGGCGGCCATAGCGTCACGCGGCACTTTTCTCCTGCAATTGATCGCCTACACTGGAGCAACGATGCAACCTTTCCAAGGAGGCTGCCATGTCCGAATCGTTGATCGCTTACCTGCTTGGGCCTACCGTGATGCTGCTGGTCGGCGCGGCAATCTGGGCGACGTCCCGCTATTTCCACAAGGCGGAGCCACCCAGGCTTGAGCGCTGGCTCGATACGCATTACGCGGAGTGGCTGCATCACAGGCACTGACTCGTAACGCCACGTAGCGCCACGCGGCGCTCAAAATGAAAAAGGCCGTCGCAGTGTGGCGACGGCCTTTCTGTCTGCGGCGCGCGGTCATGGCGCGACTACGAGCTACCACCTAGGGTCCGCATACTCGTATTGCCGCGGCTGCGCTCCGCATGCCACATACGCGCGCTGGTACTGGTCGTAGCAGTAGCCCGGCGGCGGGCCGTCGTAGGCCGGCGCCGGCTGATACACCGGCTGCGCGTAAACCGGCTGCGCATAGACAGGCTGCTGATAAGCCACCGCCGGCGCCGGATTCAGTACCGACGTCACCACCGCGCCGAGCACGGCGCCGCCGATCAGCGCACCGACCAGATCGCCGCCGTCATGGCCATGAGCCGACGCTTGTCCCGCGACGCTCAGGCTGCCCACCATCATCAAAGCCACTGCTAACTTTTTCATTTTTCGCTCCCGCCGTTGAGGCATGGAACGAATTGTCGGCGAGCCGCACGGAAATAGATGCTGCAAGTGGTAACGACACATTACCTGTGTAACTTCGAACGGTGCCGTAGGTACGCGAAGCGGCGCGGGGAATATCGCGAACGAACGCGGTCAAGTGACTCCGTCGAAAATCGAACTGACGCCGATCTGGCGGACAATAGGCGCGAATGCCCTGCCCGCACCCAATCTGCAATGATCGATATGGAGAAAAAAGCGATGACCTACGACGACAGCAACCCGTTCGCGAAAATTCTGCGTGGCGAACTACCGTGCATCAAGGTCGCGGAAACGGATGCGGCGCTCGCCTTCATGGATCTGATGCCGCAAGCCGACGGCCATCTGCTCGTCGTGCCGAAGGAAGCCGCCGCGGAAATCTTCGATCTCTCGGATGCGGCGACGGTCGCGTGCATCCGCATGACGCAGAAGCTGGCCATCGCCGTGCGTGCGGCGTTGCGCCCGGATGGCGTATTCATCGGCCAGTTCAACGGCGCGGCAGCCGGTCAGACGGTGCCGCATGTGCACTTCCACGTGATTCCGCGTTGGGAAGGACAGCCGTTACGCATGCATGCACGCGACATGGCCGACGCCGACACGCTCGAAGCGCTCGCCAAACGCATTCGCGCGCATTGGCGCGCCGATTGACGAGCAGCGCTTGCGCATTCGAGTACGACGCCGCTGCACCGTCATCGCCGTCGACGAACACCGCTTATAGCCGATGCCGCGAACGACGCAGCGGATGACGCCAGTCGAGCCGCCGCGGCTTCGCGTGCATGGGTCGCATGTCGTGCAGATGCCGGTGTTCCTGCCACAATTCGTCGGAGAAAAGAAACGCGACGATGAGGAGCGGAAGGACGAGAAAAACGCCCAGTATCAGGTTCTCGATCACGGTGGCCTCCGTTTGCACGAGCATCGAATTCATTTTAGAGCAGCGCACGTACCTGCGCTGCCGGCCACCGCGCATTAACTCTGGCGCATAACGCGCGACGTCGCCTGGCATCGTTTATCTTCTGCACGTGCACCGTTATTTCCCAATTTCGACGCGAGTAAACAAATACTTTGTGTGCAATGCACCAAGCGCATTCCCGCTTGTAGTAATTCGCTTAAATCTAATATCGCGTTTACGCTAATGCCGCGTCGCAAAGCTTTACTGGTTAAAGCGCTGCACAATATATGTCGCTTAGGTATCCGTCGTATTTCCACTGGTTTGCCGCGCTGCTTAAGGGTTAAGCACATGCGGCGCGCGGTGCGACAATTCGCCACTGTTGCAACCGCACACAAGATGTGCTTGTTGTTCTGCACAGTTCTCCTAGAGTGCAAGGTGCGGGTTAGACGATGGAGTTAAACACATAGCTAACCTGAGCACTTGGCCCGCACCGGAGGAACCTATGAAAGCTCGACTCGCCCTTGTTTTCGCCATTGCAAGTCTGGCTGCCGCAACCGTTCAGGCGCAAGACGCCGTGATCAAGCCGCAGCAAACCATTCAGTTCAAGGCCAACGCGTACGGTTGTCTGTCGAAAGACAAGCTCGACGCCGTCAGTCAGCACGCTCAAGCCGGCGAACAGCAGAAAATGCAGGAGTTCTTCTCCGGATATCAATGCGTTTCCACGCCGGAGAATTCGAGCTTCCGCGTCGTGCGCGTTGTCGGCCACGATTTCGAATTCGTGAATGCAGGCAATAGCGATACGCAAGGCCTTTGGGCGAACGATCGATTCATCAAGCAATAATTTGCAGCACGCCAGTATGCGGACGTTCCGGTAAAACGCCGGAACGCAATTGGCTTAAGCAAATTCTCTGGCTTTAAACGCCGGAGACGCTGAGCTTGCGATTAAAAAAACCGGTTGGACATTTCGAGTGTCCAACCGGTTTTTATTTTTTGCGCGGAACGATTTACGCAGAGCGCGAAAAAAAGCCGATGCGGCATGTCGATCCGCATCGGCAGTACGCCTTCTCGCAAAGGCAGGAACAACCGTTTATCTCGTCGGAATCGCTCGTGACGTTCAGTGAGAATCGCGCGGCACCGGCGCGCCGCTTGAGCCGACGAGGAAGTCGAGATCCGCGCCCTGATCCGCTTGCAGCACATGCTCGACGTAGAGCTTGTAGTAGCCGCGCTTGGGCGACTCAGGCGCCTGCCATGCAGCGCGCCGGCGTTCGAGTTCCTCGTCGCTGACTTCGAGGTGCAGGCGCCGCGCTTCGACATCGAGTTCGATCATGTCGCCGGTCTGCACCAGCGCGAGCGGGCCGCCCGCGGCCGCTTCCGGCGAGACGTGCAGCACGACCGCGCCATACGCAGTGCCGCTCATGCGTCCATCGGAAATGCGCACCATGTCCGTGATGCCTTTTTGCAGCACTTTTTTCGGCAGCGGCATATTGCCCACTTCCGCAAAGCCAGGATAGCCCTTCGGCCCCGCGCCCTTGAGCACCATGATGCAGTTTTCGTCGATGTCGAGTGCCTCGTCGTCGATCTTCGCGTGCAGCTCCTCGATGTTCTCGAACACCACCGCGCGGCCGCGATGCTTGAGCAACTCGGCAGTCGCCGCCGACGGCTTGATCACCGCGCCATTCGGCGCGAGATTGCCCTTCAGCACCGCGATGCCCGCCTTCGCCTTGAACGGCTCGGCGAATGTCGTGATGACTTTCTCGTCGTAATTCGACGCGTTGCGCACGTTGTCCCAGATCGTCTTGCCGTTCACGGTCAGCGCTTCGCGATGCAGCAGACCTTGTTCGCCGAGCTGCTTCAGAACAGCGGGCAAACCGCCGGCGTAATAAAAATCTTCCATCAGGTATTCGCCCGACGGCTGCAGGTTGACGAGACACGGCACGTTGGAACCGAGCTCCCAGTCTTCCAGCGAAAGCTCTACGCCGATGCGCTTCGCAAGCGCGATCAGATGCACGACCGCATTGGTCGAGCCGCCAATCGCGGCGTTCGTGCGAATCGCGTTTTCGAACGCCTGGCGCGTGAGAATCTTGTCCATCGTCAGATCTTCGCGAACCATGTCGACGATGCGCCGGCCGGCCAGATGCGCGAGCACCTGACGGCGTGCGTCGACAGCCGGAATCGCCGCGTTCTGCGGCAAGCCCATGCCGAGCGATTCGACCATCGAAGCCATCGTCGAAGCCGTGCCCATCGTCATGCAATGGCCGCGCGAGCGGTTCATGCACGACTCGGCTTCGGTGAATTCTTCCTGCGTCATCGTGCCGGCGCGCACTTCCTCGGACATCTGCCAGACACCCGTGCCCGAGCCGATATGCTTGCCGCGAAAGCGCCCGTTCAGCATCGGTCCGCCCGACACCGCGAGCGACGGCAGATTGCACGACGCCGCGCCCATCAGCAGCGCGGGCGTAGTCTTGTCGCAGCCGACGAGCAGAATCACGCCGTCCATCGGATTCCCGCGAATCGATTCCTCGACGTCCATCGAAGCGAGGTTGCGAAACAGCATCGCCGTCGGCCGCAGATTCGTTTCGCCGAGCGACATCACCGGAAACTCGAGCGGCAGGCCGCCGGCCTCATGCACGCCTTTTTTCACGTACTCGGCGAGCTCGCGAAAATGCGCGTTGCAAGGCGTCAGTTCCGACCACGTATTGCAGATGCCGATGACCGGCCGGCCGTCGAATTCGTCGTGCGGAATGCCCTGGTTTTTCATCCACGAGCGATGCAGAAAACCGTCGCGGTCCTTGAGGCCGAACCACGCCTGGCTGCGCAGCGGCTTTTTAGTCTGGTTGGAATCAGCCATGAAATCTCCTGTTGGCAAACGTGTAGAGCGGGGCGCCTGTCAGTGCACGCGCTTGCTGCGGCGGAACTGGTCGAACAGCACCGCGAGCAGCAGAATCCCGCCGCGAATCAGGTATTGATAGAAAGTCGGCACGTTCATCAGGCTCATTGCGTCCTGCACCGAGCCCATGATCAGCACGCCGACCAGCACGCCGGAAATCGTCGCGACGCCGCCCGTCAGCGACACGCCGCCGAGCACGCACGCGGAAATCACGCCGAGTTCCAGGCCGACCGATGTTTTCGGATCGCCGAGACTCATACGCGACGCAAGCATCACGCCCGCAAAGCCCGTCACGAGACCTTGCAGCACGAACACCGTGATCTTGATGCGCGTGACGGGCAGACCCGCCAGCAACGCGGCCTCGCTATTGCCGCCGACAGCCAGCACGTTCTTGCCGAACACGGTCTTCTTCAGCAGAAAACCAAACAGCACGAAGCCGACGATGTTGCTCCAGATCGGAAACGAAATGCCGAGGAACGAGCCGCCGCCAAGATCGAAGAAGCGTTCTTCCGAAATCATCACCGCGTCGCCGCTCGACGTGATGTAGGCGAGACCGCGGACGACTTCCATCATCGCGAGCGTGACGATCAGCGAGTTGATCTTGTAGCGCGCGACCAGCACGCCGTTGACAAGCCCGACCGCGCCGCCCGCGAGCACGCCCGCGGCCACGCCGAGCATCACGCTATGCGTCGCCGTGATGAGCGTGGACGCCACCACGCCCGCAAAGGCCACGATCGACGCCACCGACAGATCGACTTCGCCGAGCGCGAGGACGAACATCATCGTCACCGAGATCGAGCCGATCAGCGTGACGGAAAGCAGCAGGCCCTGAATGTTTCGCGAGCTCAGAAAGTCCGGCACGGTGAACGACAGCACCGCGAACAGAATGATGAACACCATCACGATGCCGGACTTGTTGATCAGATCCCACGTGCGCGCCGCGCGCGCGCTCAGGCCCGCGGAAGCGACGGCCGGCGTGGAGGATTCGGTTGAAGGTGTGTTCATGATGTGTGTTCCGTTTCAATGCCGCGGTTTCGATTCAGCGGCGCGACTCAGTTTGCGTTCGGTTGCGTTCGTTCGGTTGTGTGCGGCTAGCGGGGCAGGGCGAGCTTGATGAGCACATCGGGCGTGGCCTGCGCCTTGGGCAGATCGCCGACGAGGCGTCCTTCCTTCATCACGATCACGCGGTCGGCCACGCCGATCACTTCCGCGAGATCGCTCGACACCACGATCACCGTGCGGCCTGCTTCGGCGAGCCCATACAGCAGCCCATAAATTTCGCTGCGTGCGCCGACGTCGATGCCGCGCGTGGGCTCGTCCATCAGAAATACGTCGATCTCTTCGGCCAGCCAGCGCGACAAAATCACCTTCTGCTGATTGCCGCCGGAGAGCGTGCCGATCGGCGTCTCGCCGTTGCGCGTCTTGATCGCGAGCTTGCCGATGAACTCCTTCGCGGTCTGCGCTTCCTTGCGGCCGTTGAGCACGTTAAAACGGCTGAAATGGCGGCGGCAACTGATGTTGAGGTTGTCCGATACCGAAGCGATCGAGACGATGCCTTCCTGTTTGCGGTCTTCCGGACACAGCGCGACGCCTGCGCGCACCGCGTCGCGCGGCGTGGCGAAACGCGCCGGCTTGCCTTTGAGCGTGATGTCGCCGGCGGTCGGCTTGACCGCGCCGTAGATGAGCTTCATCAACTCCGAACGCCCCGCGCCGACGAGCCCGAAGAAGCCGACTATCTCGCCTTTGCGCGCGGAGAACGTGGCCGGTTCGCGCAGCCCCTTACCCATGAGTCCCTTGACGTCGAGCTGCACGTCGCCGAGTTCGCGCGTGCGATAGCCGTACACGTCGGCGATCGAGCGGCCCACCATGCAACTGATCAGACGATCGCGGTCGAGCCCGGCGCCTGCATCGAACGTATCGATGCGGCGGCCGTCGCGGAACACGGTCACGCGATCGCACAGCTCGTAGACCTCGTCCATCCGGTGCGTGACGTAGACGATCGCGCGGCCTTCGGCCCGCAACGCCCGGATGATCCGGAACAGTTGCGTCGTTTCGCGCGACGACAGCGAACTCGTCGGTTCGTCGAATGCGATCACGCGCGCGTCGCGCATCAGCGCCTTGCCGATCTCGATCATCTGCCGCTGACCGATCGACAGATTCTTTACCTGCTGCGACGGGTCGATTTTTTCGCCGAGCCGTTCGAGTTCGCGCAGCGCGCGCGCAACCAGCGCCTTTTCGTCAAGGATGCCGAAGCGATTCGGCAGCGCGCCGAGCATGAGGTTTTCCGCAACCGTCAGCTCGGGCACCAGATGCAATTCCTGATAGATGATCGCGACGCCCGCGGCAATCGCCGCCTTCGTCGTAGTGAACTGCTGCTCGACGCCGCCGAGCGACAACGTGCCCGCCGCCGGCTGATTCACGCCGGACAGCACCTTGAGCAGCGTCGATTTGCCCGCGCCGTTTTCGCCCATCAGGCCATGCACTTCGCCGCGCCGCACTTCCAGCGACACCTGGTCGAGCGCGAGCACGCCGGGAAAGCGCACGGTGATGCCGTCGAGTTGCAGATACGGCTCGCTCGACGCAAGCGCCGCAGCAGGCGAGGGCGCTTGCACCGGCACAGAAGCATCGCCGATGGAAGGCGCAGTGTGTGTGGACGTCATCGAAAAAAACCTCGGTAGTGATCAGGCTGTGCGGGCCGCGCGCGCTTCAGCGCATGAGACGCGGCCCGCCGCGTGCAAGGTCGAACGCGGCTTAGATGCCGAGTTCCTTGCGCACGTCCTGCCAGTTGCCGCGCACCATCAGCTTGCCGGTGGTTTGCGTATCGGCGGGCGGCTGCTTGCCGTCCTTGATCCACTGCACGAGGTTCTCGGTGCTTTCGCGGCCGTGCATCGTCGAGCTCACGGCGATCGTGCCGTAGAAGCCCGTCGGCTCCTTCTTCTGGAATTCGGCAAAGGCTTCGCCCGCGCCGTTGATGCCGACGCCGATCACGTCCGCCGCCGGAATGTGCAGTTGCTCGGTGGCGCGCACGCCGCCCAGCACGCTTTCCTCGTTCAGCGCGAAGATCACCCACTTCTTGATGTTCGGATGCTGCGCGAGCACCGGCGACGAAGCGTTGAAGCCGCCTTCGTCGTCCGTCGTCTTTTGCGGAGCGTCGAAGATATTCTCTTTCTTGAAGCCGCCGGCGAGCAGCGATTGCGTCGCGCCGTCGGTGCGCAGCTTCGCGGTCGGCAGCTCGTAGTTCGTGATGCGCAGCGCGCCGACTTCTTCCGGCTTCCAGCCGCGGCGCTTCATTTCCTCGGCGATCGCCGTGCCGACCTGATTGCCGATCTTGAACGCGGACATGCCCAGATGCGGCACGTTCGGCAGCGGCTTGCCGCTCGAGTCGACCAACTGATCGTCGACGGTGACGAACTTCATGTTGTAGCGCTTCGCGCGCGCCTGAATCGCCGGTCCGAGACGCACGTCGGGCGCGCAGATCACGAAGCCCTTCGCGCCTTGAGCGCCGAGATTGTCGATAGCGGACAGCACTTTTTCACCGTCCGGCGTGCCGATGTTCACCACCGAAAAGCCGTCCTTCTGACCGAGCGCCGTCGCGGCTTTCTGTTCGTTGATGAACCATGCCTGTTCCGGCATCTTCACAAGGAAGCCGACTTTGAGCGGCTGGTCCGCATGCGCGGAAAGTTGCATCGCAAAGGGCGCGGCGAGGGTGGCCGCGGCGATCGCGGTGAGCGTCAAACGACGAAGCTTGCTGGTCATGTCTGTCTCCTGAGGTTGAAAAGCTGCATTGATTTCGTTTATGTGCAGCGAGGCGATACACGGCGTTAGCCGGAACTTGAAAACTGAGCCAGGAAATCCGATGCGGAATCGATGCGGGCGGCGACGTGCATATGAGTCACCGGGATCAGCTCGCGACGTAGGCCGTTTTCACGGCCGTCCAGAACGCCGCGTCGGTCGAGCCATACGCGGACGCCTTGCGCCCGCCGCCAGGCGCGTGATGCTCGACTGCCGTCGTCGGCAGATTGATCGTGACGAGGCCGCTATGCACATGGCGGCGAAAATGCCGGGCGCGGCTCAACGAACGCGTGCAGATGCCGGCGCACAGACCATAGGCGGTGTCGTTCGCGAGAGTCAGCGCGTGCTCGTAATCGTCGGCGCGCAAGACGACCGCGAGCGGTCCGAAAATTTCTTCGCGCGCGATCCGATGCTCGGCTTCGCCCGCGAACAGCGCCGGTTCGAAGAAGTAGCCGCGCGTCGCGCGTTCGAGTTGCCGGCCGCCGTGCAGCAGTTGCGCGCCTTCCTGCGCCGCGATTCGCACGTAGTCGAGATTGCGCTCGAGTTGCGCGGCGTTCGCGACGGGGCCCACGTCGGTGCCGTGCTTCAGCGCATGGTCGACGGTGAGTTTCGCGAGCCTTGCCTGCAACGCGTCGACGAACGGCTCGTAGATCGCGCGTTCGACGATCAGACGCGCCGCCGCCGTGCTGCGCTGGCCGGTCGAGCCGTAGGCGCCGGTCAACGCGGCATCGACCGCAATGTCGAGATCGGCATCGGCCAGCACGACGAACGGGTTCTTGCCGCCCATCTCCAGTTGCACGCGCGCCTGACGCGCCGCCGCGGCTTGCAGTACACGCGTGCCGGTTTCCGCCGATCCGCTGAAGCTGATGCCCGCGACGAGCGGATGCGCGACGATCCGCGCGCCGACCTGCCGGCCGCTGCCCATCACCAGATTGAACACGCCCGCCGGCAAACCCGCGCGGCTCACGATGGAAGCCAACGCCGCCGCGCAAGCCGGCGTCGATTCCGCCGGCTTGAAGACGACGCAATTGCCGTGCGCCAGCGCGGCGCCGATCTTGGCCGCGGCAGTCGCGAGCGGCGCGCTCCACGGCGCGATGATGCCGACCACGCCGAGCGGCTCGCGCGTCATGTCGATTTCGACGCCGGCACGCGCCGACGCCACAGGCTCCGAGTACGCGCGCTGTGCATCGGCGGCGAGCAGCTTGAAGGTCTGGCCGGCGCGCGTGGCTTCGCTCAGCGCTTCGGGCAAAGTTTTGCCGACTTCGCGCGCTAGCAGACGGCCGAGTTCGTCGCGGCGTGCGAGCATTTCGCTGCCGATCGCGTCGAGCGCGTCCGCGCGGCGCTGGCCCGAACTCAGCGACCATTCGCCGAAAGCCGCATTGGCCGCTTCAATCGCGCTGTCGGTCTGCCGCACGTCGGCGCGAACATATTCGCCGACGGGGTCGTCGAGATCCGACGGATTCAGCGAAACGCCCGTGGTTGCGCCCGTCTCCCAGCCGCCATTGATGTAATGGCGCAGCGGGCTGGCAACGAGCGGGACGAGCGGATCGCGGTTCATCGACGGAATGGCGCCATGGGAGAAGCCTGGAAAGTCCACGAATGGTATGAGCGGGCGCAATAACTTTCCAATCCCTTTTTAGGCTATCCCGATAACAATTTCGGTATGGCATCATGGCGCCAACGATAATGATGTTGGAGACAGGCCATGACGCGTAGCTACTCGAACTGGTTCGTGCGTGCGCGGCTGAAGACGCGGCAGTTGCTGCTGCTGGCCGCGATGGAGGAAGAAGGCAACGTGCGGCGCGCCGCCGACGTGCTGGGCATGACGCAGCCGGCGGCTTCGCGGCTCCTCAAGGAACTGGAGGACATGCTGGGCGTGAGCCTCTTCGACCGCACGCCGCACGGCATGCACGCGACGCTGTACGGCGAGGTGATGATCCGTCATGCGCGCATGGTGCTCTCGAATCTGAGCCACGCACACGACGAAATCTCGGCGCTGCGCGCGGGACTCGCCGGGCAGGTGCGCATCGGCGTGATCGCGGCGGCGGCGGCCACGATGGTGCCGCGCGCGATCGCGAGCGTGAAGGAGCGTTATCCGCAATTGCAGATCTGGGCGGAAGTCGAAACGTCGGACGTGATGTTGCCGCGGCTCGCCGAAGGCGAACTCGACATCATGATCGGCCGGGTGCTCGAGCGGCAAAATCAGTTCAAGACCGAAGTCCGCTACGAACCGCTCGCCGACGAACCGCTGTGCGTGGTCGCGCGGCCGGGCCATCCGCTGGAAAACGAGAGCGGGCTGACGCTGCGGGGAATCGTCAACGCCAGTTGGGTGCTGCATCCGCCGGGCAGCGTGTTGCGGCATCGTTTCGATCTGATGTTTTCGCAGATCGGCCTGAATCCGCCGCAGAACGTGGTCAACACCAACAACTTTCTGGCAATTTCGAGCCTGCTGCTTCAGAGCGACATGTTGGCGGTTTTGCCGAACGAAGTGGCGGGCCAGTACCAACAGTACGGCGTGCTGAAGCGCCTGCCGATCGATTTGCCATGCAGGATGGACACTTTCGGTATCATCACGCGCCAGTCGCACCTGCTTTCGCCGGCCGCGTCGGTCGTGCTGGAAGCGCTGCGCGAGGCCGCGGGCGAGGTGTACGGCGCGCCGTCGGAGGCGGCCATGGTTCGATAAATGCTTCCTCCCTTCATGAGATGGCCGGCTGACGGCAGGGAGGGACGCAAAATGTACAACAAACACGGAAGACGGCAACGCGCCGTCGACGACTCATTTTCCGTTCGCTCCGGTGGGGCGAGCGTCTGGTTTAGCAACGGCATGGCTCTCAAATCGACGATTTACAAGGCGGAACTGCAGATCGCCAATATGGACCGGCACTATTACGCCGACCATTCGCTCACCATCGCGCGTCATCCGTCCGAAACCGACGAGCGCATGATGGTCCGCGTCGCCGCGTTCGCGCTCTTCGCGCAGGAACGGCTCGAATTCTGCAAGGGTTTATCGGATGTCGACGAACCCGATCTCTGGCAAAAGGATCTGACCGGCGCGATCGAAACGTGGATCGAAGTCGGCCAGCCCGACGAGCGGCGCATCGCCAAGGCGAGCGGCCGTTCGAACGAGGTGATTGTGATCGCCTACGGCGGGCGAACTTCGGACATCTGGTGGCAGGGCGTGCGGAACAAGGTCGAGCGCATGCGCAATGTGACGGTGTGGTCGCTCGGCGAAAACATCGCGGCCGAACTCGGCTCGCTCGCGGAGCGCACGATGCGGCTGCAATGCACCGTGCAGGACGGCGAGGCGTGGCTCGGCAGCGCTGAAGCCGACGCCGTGAAAATCGAGTGGACGGTGTTGAAGGCGCCCGCGAACGCTTGACTTTGCGCCGGCCCGGCCGCCCGCGACGCGCGAGGTTCAGAGCGACGTCACGCGCGCCGCTTCGGGCGGTCCTTTGAGCTCGACCATGTTGCCCTCGGGGTCGAACAGATACAGCGACGGCCCGTAGCCGTCCGCGCCATAACGCACGCCTTCTTCGCCGATCCGCGCGCCTTGGGCGGCCAGGTGCGCCTTGAGCGCCTCGGCATCGAACGGCTCGACGCGCAAACACAGATGATCCATATTGCGTCCCGCGCCGGGCGTGCCGTTTTCCGGGCGATCGATCTTCGCGCCCACCTGCAGCAGGTCGATCAGCGAGCGCCCCGCCCGCAACTGCGTGAGACCCAGCTCGCGCTGCTCTTTTTCGACGCTGCAACCGAGCACGTCGCAGTAAAAGCGCGCCATCGACGCACCGTCGGTCGCCCGAATCACGACGTGGTCGATCTCGCGAATATGAATCTTCATATTGAGCGCCTCCCGTGGCTGATTTATCAAACGGAGAACAGCCAGTTTATGGGAAAGCGGGGCGGGCGTTGACGGGCTAGATGCCGTCCAGCGCCGGCCGGCACGCAAAACGTATAGACGAAAAAAAGCCCGCTCTATGTGGAGCGGGCTGAATCCATATCAGGAGGAGACATGGAGGAGACAGGTACTAATATACACATGCGCTTGGTGCGACGCAATAACTTTTTAGGGGAAAACCCGACATCGTGCAAAATTGTCGCACCTGGAGGCAAAACGAGCCGTCAGATGACGCCGAGCGGCGCCCGCCGGGCGTCTGCCGGCTACGAGGAAGCGCAATGACAGAGCAAGAACCGGAGCGTAGTGTGTCGGGATGCGGCCTACATTGGTGAGCATCGACAGCACCCATCCGGGACCATCATGAACCGCACCCATCAACCCGCCGAGACCGACACGACCGCCCGCACCGCCGCCTGGCATTCCGACGACGAACGGTGGGAAGCCGTCGCCCGTCGCGATCCGCTCGCGGACGGCGCTTTCTTCTACGGCGTGAAGACGACGGGCGTGTTCTGCCGTCCGTCCTGCGCATCGCGCCAGCCGCGCCGCGAGAACGTCGCGTTTTTCGCCGATGCCGCCGCGGCCCGCGCCGCCGGCTTTCGCGATTGCAAGCGCTGTCAGCCGGGCGGCTTGCCGCGCGAACTCGACATCGTGAACCGCGCGTGCGCGGCGCTCGACGCCGATCCGCAGCAACGTCTCACGCTCGCGCAATTGAGCGACGCCGTGCACCTGAGCCCGTTCCACCTTCAGCGCCTGTTCAAGCGGGTCGTCGGCGTGTCGCCGCGCCAGTATCAGGCTGCGCGGCGCGGCGCCGCGTTGCGCGACGCGCTCAAGCGCGGCGCCGACGTCACGCGCGCCACGCTCGACGCCGGCTTCAACTCGCCTTCGCGGATGTACGAGAGTGCGTCGGCGGAACTGGGCATGGCACCGTCCGAATATCGCCGCAAAGGCGCGGGGCTGACCGTGCGCTACGCCAGCGCGCCGACCTCGCTCGGCTTCGTGCTGGTGGCCGCGACGGCCAAGGGCATCTGCAAGATCGGTTTCGGCGACGACGCCGCCTTGCTCGTCGACGAACTGCGCGGCGAATTCGCCAATGCCGATCTGCTGGAGGACGCCGAGCGGCTCGCGCCGTTCGTCGCGCAGATCGACGCCTATTTGCGCGGCACGCGTCAGCATTTCGACCTGCCGCTCGACATCGCGGCGACGGCCTTCCGCCAGCGCGTGTGGGACGCGCTGCGGCACATTCCCTACGGCGAGACGCGCAGCTACACGGAGATCGCCGAAGCCGTCGGCGCGCCGCGCGCCGTGCGCGCGGTCGCGAGCGCCTGCGCGACGAATCCGGTTGCGCTTGCCATTCCGTGTCATCGCGTCGTGCAAAAGGGCGGGGCGCTTGCCGGCTATCGTTGGGGCTTGCCGCGCAAAGCCGCGCTGCTCGACAACGAGGCGCAGCACGCGCACCGCGTTTCCGCCGACGAAACCGCCCGCCCCGAAACGACGCCTGTTCAACCCCTCGCCAACAAACTGGACCACGCCGCGTGAGCACGCTCGACGACGTTGCAACTCTTGAACTCCCGTACAAAGCGCCGTTCGACTGGCGGCGCCTGCTGCGCTTTTTCAGCGGACGCGCGACGCCCGGCGTCGAGACCGTCGAAGACGGCGCGTATCGCCGCGCGATCGAATGGGCCGGCGACAGCGGCACGCTCAGCGTGTGCGAGCATCCGCGCAAGCGCTGTCTGGTGGCGAGCATAGAAGGCCCGGTGAGCCGTCACGCCGACGCGCTCGCCGCGCCGATTGCAAAGATGTTCGATCTGCACGCCGATCCGAAGAAGATCGGCGCCGCGCTCGCCGCGGACCCCTGGCTTGCGCCGCTGATCGACGCCGCGCCCGGCTTGCGCGTGCCGGGCGCGTGGTCGGGCTTCGAACTGGTGGTGCGCGCGATTGTCGGCCAGCAAATCAGCGTGAAGGGGGCGACCACTATCATCGGACGATTGGTGCAGCGGGCGGGCGAGCGTATCGAAGGGCATCCGCATGACAACACGGCGTGGCGTTTTCCGACGCCCCAAGCGCTGGCAGCCGTCGACCTCGCGCAAATCGGCATGCCGGGCAAGCGCGTGGCCGCGCTGCAAGGCTTCGCGCACGCGGTCGCGACGGGCGATGTGCCGCTCGACAGCGCCACGGCGGACGCAAGCGAACTGCGCGCGGCCTTGCTCGCCCTGCCGGGCATCGGCCCCTGGACGGTCGAGTATGTCGCGATGCGCGCGTGGCGCGATTCCGACGCCTGGCCGGCGTGGGATCTCGTGCTGATGCAGTCGATCTGCGCGCGCGACCCGTCGCTCGTGCGGCCCACGCAGCAGCGCACGCGCACCGACGCTTGGCGCCCGTGGCGCGCTTATGCGGCGATGCATCTGTGGAACGAGGTGGCGGATCGGGCCGGGGCCGCGCGCGGCGGTTAGTGCTGCGCGAGCTAGCCGTCTAAGGCGAAGGTGGCGACACGTCATGCCGTGTCGCCACGCTCACTAAAAAACGCGGCTGCAATGGCCGCAATAACCTGGAATCCGTGTGGCCAAATCCGCAAATCCGGCGTGAAAACACACCGGCCAACAGACGCCCCGGCGGCCTGCAATCGCCCGCCGAAGCGGCCTCAAGCAGGCGCGGTGGCGAGATGTTAAAGTGCCCGCTACTGAAAATTCCGCCGAACGTTGTCAACCGCAACATGCTGCCCGCGAGCAGCCAGGCGGCACATGGCGGCCGACAACGCCCGACTCGCATCAATGCCAAACACGACCTCATCCCGCACGACCGACGCGTTCCTGCACCGCCTGTCCGTGCTGACTTCAGGGCCGCAGCGCGACGCGCTGCTACGCGGCCTGCGCGGCATCGAAAGAGAAAGCCTGCGCGTGACGCACGAGGGCCAGCTCGCGTTGACGCCGCATCCGCGCGCGCTAGGTTCGGCGCTCACGCATCCTTCGCTGACCACCGACTATTCCGAAGCGCTAATCGAACTGATCACGCCGGCCGAGCACGACGTCGCGCTCACGCTCGAGAAGCTCGACACGCTGCATCGTTTCGTCTACGCGAACCTCGGCGACGAGATTCTGTGGAACAACTCGATGCCGGGCCTGCTGCCCGACACCGATGAAGGCATTCCGATCGCGGATTACGGCTCGTCGAACATCGGCAAGCTGAAGTACGTGTATCGCATCGGCCTCGCGCTGCGCTACGGGCGCACGATGCAATGCATCGCGGGCATTCACTACAACTATTCGCTGAACGAAGAAGTGTGGCGGCTCCTGCACGCCGAGCAGCAATCCACCGCGAACGCGGTCGATTTTCAGTCCGACCGTTACCTCGCGCTGATCCGCAATTTCCGCCGCACGAACTGGCTGCTGATGTACCTGTTCGGCGCGTCGCCCGCGCTCGACCGCCGCTTCTTGCGCGAGCGCAAACATTCGCTCGAAACCTTCGACGCCGACACGTTGTATCGCCCGTATGCGACGAGCCTGCGCATGAGCGATCTCGGCTACTCGAACACCACCGCGCAAGCCGCGCTGCACGCCGACTACGACACGCTGCCCGGTTATCTCGACGCGCTCGCGAAGGCCGTCAGCCAGCCGTATCCGGCGTATGAGGCCATCGGCACGCAGCGCGACGGCGAGTGGGTGCAGATCAACACCAACGTATTGCAGATCGAAAACGAGTTTTATTCGACGATCCGTCCGAAGCGCGTCACGTATCCCGGCGAGCGGCCGCTGCATGCGCTCGCCGCGCGCGGCGTGCAATACGTCGAAGTGCGCTGCATGGACATCGATCCTTTCGAGCCGGTCGGTATTTCGCTCGAAACGTCGCGCTTTCTCGACGCCTATCTGCTCGTGTGTGCGCTCGACGACAGCGCGCCGCTGCCGCCGCCCGCGTATTGCGAGGCGAACCAGAACTTCGCGCGCGTGACGACCGAAGGGCGCAAGCCTGGCCTGGAACTCACGCGCGACGGGCAGACCATCGCGATGACCGAATGGGCCGACGAACTGTTCGTCAAGATCGAAGCGGCCGCCGCCGCGCTCGACGCGCTCAACGGCGGCGACGCGCATGCGCGCTCGGTTGCGGTTCAGCGCGCGAAGCTGGCGGATGCGTCGCTGACGCCGTCCGCACGCGTATTGCAGACCATGCGCGAGAAGCAGCAGAGCTTCCTCGAATTCGGTCTTGAACAGAGCGAAGCGCATGCGGCGCATTTCCGCGCGCGTCCGCTGCCTGCAGACGTGGCAAAGGAGTTTGAGGAGCTGGCCACGCAATCGCTGGAGGAACAGGCGAAACTCGAGCGGGAAGAAGTGGGCTCGTTCGATGCGTTCGTCGCCGCTTATCGGGCTTATACGTTGAACCGCTTCAGCGTGTGACTGAAGCGGCTGCCGCATCGGCACGCATCGGTAAGTTGTCCACGCATTTGCACGTTTCTCTGATCTGAAGGAAACACCCTCTACACGACGCGGTCCAAACTGATAAGACACGCTAACAAGAGGGAGGATCAACGTGATGAAGCAACGTCTGTTGTCCGTACTGTGCGTTACCGCGGCTGCCGTTGCCGCGACGGCATGCTCTACACAGGGACAAGTCGATCCCGACGTCATGCAGATCGCCACCACGCCGCTGACCTGTTCGAGCAAGGCCGAGTGCGACCTCTGGTGGCAGCGCGCGCAAACGTGGGTCGCGAATAACTCAAAGTACAAGATCGAAGCCGCGACCAGCACGCTGATCCAGACGGCCGGCCCGGACGGCGGCAAGCGCGCGCTCGCCTACCAGATCACCCGCACGCAGAATCCGGACGGCACCGCGACGATCGGCTTCGCCGCGCATTGTGACGGCTCGCTCGGCTGCAAGCCGAACCCGTGGGAAGCGGGCGCGGACTTCAAGCAATATGTGCGCGGCACGCCGGCAGGCACACAGGGAACCGATGCCAAGCCGGCGCAGCCCGCGTCCGCCGCGGTGCATCCCGCCCTGCATCCCGATATGCAGCAAGGACAGTCGGTCACGCCATCCACTGGCGAAGCCGTGAGTCAGTGAGCGACGCGTTGCGCGCCGCTCAATGCCCCATCGACGGACCGACGCCTTTGCGCGGCTTCGTGATCCACACGAGCACGGCAAGCACGAGGAAGCCCGCGCACGAAATGCGGAAGAAGTCGTTGGTGGCCAGCATATAAGCCTGCGCGGTCACCACCTGGTTGAGCTGCGCCGTGATGCTGTCGCCGGAAAGGCCGGCGCCGGCCAGCGCACTCGTGTACGCGTTCGTGTTCGCCGTGTAGACGTTGACGTTATCGACCAGCATCGCGTGATGGCGAATCGTGTCGTTCTCCCAATACGTCGTGCTGATGGCGGTGCCGATTGCGCCTGACAACGTCCGGAAAAAGTTCGATAGGCCCGAGGCGCTCGCGAGCCGGTCGTCCGACACGCTCGAGAGCGTGATGGTCGTCATCGGCACGAAGAAGCAGGCCACGCCGATGCCTTGCACGAGGCGCGGCCAGATCACGTGATTGAACGGCACGTCGAGCGTAAAGGTGGAGTTCCAGAACGACACGAACGCAAACACGATGAACGCGAAGCTCGCGATCACGCGCAGATTCAGCCGGTGCATGTTCTTGCCGATCATCGGCGAGAGGAACAGCGCGAGGATGCCGACCGGCGCGGTGGCGAGACCGGCGAGGCCCGCCGTGTAACCCATCACCGTTTGCAGCCACAGCGGAAAAATCACCACCGAGCCGAAGAACGCCATGAAGCCGAACGAGATGATCAGCACGCCGAGCGCGAAATTGCGGTCCTTAAAGAGCGATAAATCGACGACCGGCTCTTTCTCGGTCATCTCCCAGACGAGCATGAACGCAATCGAAATCACCGCGATCACCGCGAGCGTCACGATGAACGTGGAGTTGAACCAGTCGCGGTCCTTGCCGAGGTCGAGCACCATCTGGAGACACGCCACGCCGATCACGAGCAGCGAAAGGCCGATTGCGTCGATACGCTGCTGCGTGGTTTTGGTTTCGCGCCCGCGCAACAGCACGAACGCGCAGGCCGCGGAGAAAAGGCCGATCGGCACGTTGATGTAGAAGATCCACGGCCAGGTGTAGTTGTCCGTGATGTAGCCGCCCATCACCGGGCCGAAGATCGGCGCGCAGATCACGGTCATCGCCCACAACCCCAACGCGAGCCCGCGTTTCTCGGGCGGATACGAGCGCATCAGAATGGTTTGCGACAGCGGGACCATCGGGCCGGACACAAGCCCTTGCACGAGCCGGAACAAGATCAGCGACTCGAAGTTATGCGCGAAGCCGCACAGCGCTGAGGCGATCGTGAAGAGCAGAACGGACAGCGTGAAGAGCCGCACTTCGCCGACGCGCCGCGCGAGCCAGCCCGTCAACGGAACGGCAATCGCCGAAGCCACCGAATACGACGAGATCACCCATGTGCCCTGACTCGTCGCCACGCCGAGGCTGCCGGAGATGGTCGGCACGGCGACGTTGGCAATCGACGTGTCCAGCACCTCCATGAACGTGCCGAGCGCGAGCCCGACGGTCAGGAGCGCGAGCGCGCCGCCTTTGAGCGGCGCCGGCTCGGCCGCGGGCGGGGTGGCGGGCTGGTGTGCAGGTTGAGCTGCGGGTTCGTCAGCGTTGGAAGCCGTAGCGGCCATGTGTTGTTCTCCTCAGCGCGGAAGTGTGTCGTGCCTGGCTTGTCGCGTTTCTCTGGGCATTTGCATGCTGCATCACACTCTGCCCAGACAGATATTGTTTTACAACTGCGCCCCTAGAAGGCGCTCTGCGGTTAATGCTCGCCCTTCTCCGGCGATGAATCGTCGGCCGTTGCATCGCCGGGCGGCTCAGCTTCCGCACACAAACCGCAGCCTGTGTTCGCCCCCGGGTCGATACCGTTGGCGATGAAACGGCTGAGCAGTTCGATCAGCGTCGCGAGGTCCGCGTCCGAGAAGCCGCGCAACTGCTCGTTCAGCACGGCCGCGCCGATGCCGGGCAACTGCTGCGCCGCTTCATGCCCTTGCGGCGTCAACTCCAGCTTGACCATCCGACGATCGGCGTCGCTACGCGTGCGCTGCAAAAAGCCTTTCTTTTCAAGGCGGTCCAGCAGACGGGTCATCGAGCCGCTGTCATAGGACATCACGCGCGACAACTCGAACGGCGTGTTCGCGCGCCCGGCAGCGAGCAACAGGATCACGCCGATCTGCTGCGCCGTCAGCCCCAGCGGCTTGACCGCGCGGTCGGTGCGCTCGACTAGCACGTTGCGCGCTTTCGACAAGTAATAGCCGAGACTCGTATCGAGCCGGATCTCGTCCGCTTTGTAGGGGCCGTCAGTCATTTGGGTACAGGAACATTGCAGCAGACGCACATTCTGGACGCGCGCGACACCGAAAAACAACAACGCGGCCGCGCATCGCGCACAGTATCTTGAAATTTACTTGCATAGTCAATATTATATTAAGCAACGAGTTACGCGATCCGCGCCACCCGAGACTATGTTCTGACCGCTTTTTTTGTCCGCCGCCAGGCCGGCGTGACCCAAGGATGTCCCTCCCATGCTGTACCTGAAAAATACCCTCGGCGGCCTCAGCCGCTCTCTGACCGATTCCGCTTTGCACAGCTTCCAGGGCCCGCATCGCTGGTGGAAGCTCGCGTTGTTCGCCGTGCTGTTCGTGCTGCCCGGCGGATCGGTGGGAGTCGCGGTGTTGGCGTGGTTCGAGCATCGTCGGGCGCGCAAGCGTTTGAAGGGCATCGCGGACATCAAAGCTGCGAAGGGCGGGTCGGTGGACAGCGCGGCGGCGCTCGCGAACGCGGCAAGCGTGTCAGGCGTTAAGAGCGCGGCACCTGTCATTGCGCACGGTGCGGCAAGCGCCTGCCAGTCGCGCGGCGAAGCACCGTGCCGGGCCGCAGCCGGCAAGCTCGCGCGCAAGACGACATCGACGGAATCGCGGATCGATTCGCGCACCGACGCCCGCGTTTGAACGGCAGCCAGTAATGGCGCGTAACCTTCGCGACACCGTCAGTAACACACCTTCGTCGCTGCCCGCATTAACCTTTCTGTTTCCCGCGCCCAGCGGGCTCATACGCTAACATGCCGGCACATCGTAGGCCGGCGCCGTCCGTCATTGGCGGCGTCGTGGCGTCCAGAAGGAAAAATGCATGCAGTCTGACCGAACCTCGTCCGCGCGGACCTATGCGCCTCGCGTCCTGACCCTCGCCGTCGCGCTGGCCGCCGCGGGCCTCGTCGCAGCCTGCGCGGTCGGCCCCGACTACCAGCGCCCCGCCGCCGAGATTCCGGCTTCATACAAGGAAGCCGCGCCCGGCTGGAAAGTCGCGCAACCGGCGGATCACGAGGACCGCGGCGCATGGTGGACGATCTATCAGGACCCGCAACTCGATGCGCTCGAAGACAAGCTGAACGCCGCCAATCAGACCATCGCGCAATTTGCGGCCGCCTATCGGCAGGCTCGCGCGCTGGTCGGCGAGGCGCGCGCGGCATACTTCCCGACCCTCGGTTTGTCGGCGGGCGCGACGCGCTCGGGCAGCGGTGCTTCGTCGAGTACGCGATCGACGAGCGTCAGCCGCTCGGGCGTCAGCAACAGCTACGACCTGCAACTCGACGCTAGCTGGGAGCCCGACCTGTGGGGCTCCGTGGGCCGCTCGGTGAATGCGCAGAAGGCCGGCCAGCAAGGCGCCGCGGCCGATCTGGCGAACGCGCGGCTGTCCGCGCAGGCCACGCTCGCGCAGACGTATTTCGCGCTGCGCGCGCTCGACGCGAATCAGAAACTGCTGGACGAAACCGTCGCCGCCTATCAGCGCTCGCTGCAACTCACGCAGAACCAGTACGCCGCGGGCGTGGCCGCGCGTTCGGACGTGATCCAGGCGCAAACGCAACTGCAATCGGCGCAGGCATCCGCGATCGACAACGGCGTGCAGCGCGCGCAGGACGAACATGCGATCGCGGTGCTCGTCGGCGAACCGGCCTCCACCTTCTCGATCCCGCCGATGCCGCTCACCGCCACGCCGCCCGCCGTGCCCGCGCAAATGCCGTCGGCGCTGCTGGAGCGGCGGCCGGACATCGCTTCCGCCGAGCGCAAGGCTGCGGCGGCCAACGAGCAGATCGGCATCGCCATCGCCGCGTTCTTTCCGTCGCTGACCTTGTCGGCGAGCGGCGGCTTCGAAAGCTCGGTGTTCTCGCAATTGCTGACGGCGCCGTCGCGCTTCTGGACGGTCGGCCCGCAACTCGCGGCGACGCTCTTCGACGCGGGCCTGCGCCGCGCCCAAACCGAAGCAGCGCGCGCCGCCTATGACCAGAACGTCGCCACCTATCGTCAGACGGTGCTGACGGCGTTTCAGGACGTCGAAGACAATCTCGCGTCCCAGCGCATCCTCGAACGGGAAATCGTGGTGCAGCAGCAGGCGGTGGAGTCGGCGCGCCAGGCGCTTGCCATCGTGACGAACGAATACAAGGCGGGCACGGTCGGTTATGTCAACGTGCTGACCGCGCAGACCACGGCGTTCACGGCCGAGCAGAAGCTGCAAACCATCGCGGGGCAGCGGATGGTGTCGTCGGTCGGGCTGGTGAAGGCGCTGGGCGGCGGCTGGGATGTGTCGCAGATGAATCGCGAAACCGGTGGGGTGGCGGCGCCGGAGCCGGCGTCGGCATCGGCGGCGACGCCTGTCGCGCAGGGAGGAGCTGCGCAGACGGCGACGTCCGCGCAGATGCAAGCGCAAAGCAAATAGGCGGGCGAGCGGGGCGCCGCGCGATACAGCGGCGTTCAAAGAGGCATAACGGGCCAACGAAACCCGTCATGCCTTTTTTGCATCTAGCGCTGTACGAGCCGCCGCGGGTTCAACTCGACATGCGAGCGGCAACGACGTCCGTGTGCCGTTCGCTGCTAATTCGAAGTGCCGCACGGCGGCTTTGTCAGCACCCGCGCCGCGCATCCGCGGCTCTAGCCCGAGTTGCGAGCGACAACCTTGACCGGTCTCGTTTTGCCGCCAGATCAAACGCGTCGCTCCGCGCGTTGCAGCATCCGCGCCACGCATCGGCGGGTCCAGCTCGACGTCCGAGCGACGACGTTGTCTGCCGTCGAACTCGACGTGCGAGCGACAACCTTGACCCGTCTCGTTTTGCCGCTAGCTCAAAGGCGCTGCTCCGCGCGTTGTTAGCACCCACGCGACGCATCTGCGGGTCCAGCTCGACGTCCGCGCGACGACGTTGACCAGTCTCGTTTAGTCGCTAGCTCGAAACGCCGCACCGCGGCTTTATCAGCATCCGCGCGTCCGCGCGTCAGACTAACGCGCGAGCGGCAGCAACGCGACGACCGCATCCCCTTTTGCCGCGACTTCAAAAGCACCGAACGGCGCGGTCTATCACCACCCGCGCCACCCACCCACCTCAATGCACGAACGACAACGCAACCGTATCCGGTCCGCTCGGTCGTCCGAGCAGGTTCAACAGTCCCGCGAGATTGTCGCGTGCCTCGGGCGCCGATGTCGCCGTGCCATGAAACGACGTCGAAGCCGGCGACACGACCCCACGTCCGTTAAGCATCAGCGGCCCCTTGATGGTCCGCAGCTCGAGCGTCGACGACGCCCCTTCCGCCTGAAACACCAACTGATACGAGCCGAGCGGCTTCACCGGCGAGACACGCGAACTCACGTCGTTCAGCGCGACCGTCAACTGGCCGAACGCCTGACGGTTGAAACTGCGCCAGTCGGACCACGAGAGCCGCACGTCGCCCTGTAGATCCAGCGTATTGAACGGCGCGCCGAGACCGCTCAGCAGCGAGGCCGGCACCGCGATCGCGCCGGGCGTCACATTCGCGCTGCGCGGCGTGGCGTCGACGGTGATCGGCTCCGGCATCGCCTCGCTCTGCCGCATGGTCATGCGCACGCGGCCCGTGAAGAGCGGCCAGAAGGCCGTGCGCCATTCGATGCGTCCAGGCAGCAGCGTCGCGGCGCTCATGTCGGAGCCCGGGGCGAGCATCAGCGTGGCGGAGCCGTGCCACAGCGAACCGGCCGGGTCGACGAGGTTCACGTGCCCGCCGCTCTGACGGGCGAATTGCGGCGTGATCCAGGCGGCCGGCAACATCGCGAGCATCACTGCCGCGCTGGAAAACACCGCGACCACGAGCCAGGGCAGCGCGGCGCGCAGGCGCCGCATCCAGTAAGTCATGCGAGATCCCGTGGCAGCGCGCTCATTTCGCCGTCGATGGCTGCAGCGACGCCGTCACGTCCACCTGGCCGTCTTCTTTCAGCGCGGTCACGTGCGCTTCGGCGACCTGCACTTTGAACTGGCGGCGCACATCGTCGACCCAACCCGTCCACACGGGAAACGACGCGTTCTTCATCTGCACCTGCACCGCATTGCCGATCACCTGAACCTGCGTGGCCGCTAGGCCATGATCGGCAAGCGACGCGGACAGCGCGTCCTTCAGCGCGCCGCCGGTCGGCGCCACACCCTGAGCGGCGCCGGAAAGCTGACGCGCTTCGTTGGCTTGCGCCGTCATCTGCGCGAGTTGGCGCTGCAAGGTGGGCAGCGATTGACGCAGACGCGCGCGCCCCTCCTGCGCGGGCGCCCACAGCACCGACCACGCGATCACCACCGCGAGCACGCCGCCGCCCCACGTCAGCAGACCCTTTTCGCGGTCGGTCCGCTGCTCCCAGAAGCCTGCCCAGGTTTGCGCGAGTTGAGCTTTCATTGTCCGTTCCTGATGGTCCACTTGCCGGTATTGCTGTCGATCGCGCCATTCAGTCCGTTGCGCGCGAGGCGCGCGGCGAAATCGGGATCGAGCTTCACCTCCGGCTTAAAGGTCACGTCGAGCCGCCGGTCGTGATAATCGAGCGCGGCAATGCCGTTGACGGGCACGGGCGGCAGAGCGCGCGCGAGACGATCGGCGATGGAGAGGAAGTCGTCCGGGGAAAGCTCGCCGGCCGCCACACGCAACTGCTGCAACTGACGCGACATCTGATCGGGCGCATCGAGCACGACCGTCGTCTTCGGGAACGCGTTGAGCAGCAGTTCGGTCATCTGCGTGTTGATCGCGTCGCGCTGGCGCGACAGCATCAGCCACTGCACATTGGCGCCGATGATCGCGACCAGCAGCGCGCCGACAGCGAGCAGCACCGGCAGGCGCAGGCGGCGCAGCGTCGCGCGGTCGAGCCGCCACGGCTGCGACGCGAATTCGAACTGGCACAGATCGAAGCGGCACGCGAGCGCGCGCCGCGCGAGTTGCTCGAACGGCAGCGGACTCGCGCCGTGCACATGCGCGGCAAGCCGCGCCGGGCTGCTCGCGCCGAGACTCGGCTCGTTGCCAGGCACTTCGGTGAGCATATAGAGCGACACGGGCATCGCGCCGGCGAGCGCCGCGAGCGTCGCGTTGACCGCGTTCGCCGGCACT
Organism: Paraburkholderia graminis; assembly: GCF_003330785.1. NCBI lineage: Bacteria > Pseudomonadati > Pseudomonadota > Betaproteobacteria > Burkholderiales > Burkholderiaceae > Paraburkholderia > Paraburkholderia graminis. The sequence goes on along the minus strand of NZ_CP024934.1, from coordinate 4,000,106 downwards.
GCGAGCCCTTCGCCTTGCGCGCCGCGCGCAATCGCCAGTTCGACGCGCGGCGTGCCGGTTTCGACAGCGCCTTCCAGCAGCAGTGCCGGCGCGGTTTGAACGACTGCGCCGAGCACCGCCGCGACCATCGGCATGGCTCCAGTTGCGGCGTCGGACAATGTATCAGCCGCGCTTGCCACCGGCGCGGCATCGCGGCGTGGCGAAGCGTCGGCGCCCGCCAATGCTGGCTCGGCCGCGCTCACCGTTTCGGCAACGTCGACCGGCGCCGCGGATAACCGCGCCTCCGGCAGACAGCGTGTAACCGGCACCGCGCGCAAACTGCGGTGCCCAGCAGCGGAAAACGCTTCGTAGATAAAGCGGAACCACCCTCGGTCGATGATCGCCAGCACTTGCCGTCCGCCCGCCGCCGGTTGCGGGTCCACGGCGATATGGCAGGTTTGCGGATCCTGGATCAGCTGATCCTCGACGATGTTCGGCAGCGCCTGGCGCAGCTTCGGACCGCGCAGCGGCGGCAGCGTGGCGGGCATCATCAGGAGGTCGCGCGCGGCGACCATCAGCACCGTCGACGTCGCGCGCGGCAACAGCGCAAGCGCCGAACGCCCGGCGCGCTGCGTGCGTCCCGACTTGTCGAGCAGCACGAACGGCAAGTCCGGCAACTGCCATTCCTGCGACGGCACCGCCGGATCACGCGGCGGCAATAAGACGATCAGCGTGCTCAAAGGCCACTCTCTCTGGGAAAGGCGTTGTTCATAGTTGGTCTTGCACCCGCACGATACGCGTAGTGTGAGTCAAAGCATCGCGATAGACGAGCGTCGTGCGGTCGACTTCGGCGCGCTCGTGCTGCACGCGGCCATGAATCAGGAAGTAGTTCGTGTTGACGTCGAACTGGTTTGGATCGATCGAAGTCTGCGGCGCGCCCGCGCCGCGCAACGCGAGCTGCACGTCGCCGGCGTTATGGAAAAACACGGTCTGCCGCCGCGCGACGAACGCCTGCGCGGAAGACAGATTCATGCCCGGCACAACGGCCGCAATCACTTCGGCGGGCGCCGTGTTCATGTTGATCGCCGACACGGTCGGCAGCACGGTCACGAAGGGCCGCAAGCGCGCGACCATCTCCGGCGTGTAGCCGGGAATGTCGAGCAGCGAATCGACGCTCGTCATTTGCAGCGGCGCGTGCGCGGCGCTGTCCTCGCCGTCTTCGATGCCCGGTTTGTCCGTGAAGCCGCCGCCTGTTGCCCCACCTGCGGCGCCGCCCTGGATCGCCGGCGTCGACGGCGTGCCGGACGTCGATGTGACGGTCTGAAAGCGCGTCGCCGATTGCATCAGGCTCGCGCGCACCTGGACCGCGGTGTTCTTCGCGAGCTGGCTGTTCACGCCGAGCGAAACCAGCAGCCGCTGATACGCGCCGATCTGCTCCACGTCGAGTTGCATGACGCCGGGCGCCGGGCTCGCGACCAGATTGCGCAGATTGAATTTGGCCTGAGCGTCTTCGATCGAACCCGACAGGTAAGTCGCGGCGCCTTGCTGCGCGCGCACCTCGCCGATCTGACCGAGGAAGTCGGAAAGCCGCGTCTTCGCGATCGGCACGCCCCACACGCCGCCGAGATACGTGATGCCCGCGGACGTATCGCCTTCGGAGCGAAGAATCAGACGCGTCCAGTCGAGCGCGCCGCGCGCAACCCATTGCGCCTGCGCGAGCAGACGCTGGTTCTCGATCCGGCGGATCTGGACTTGCTGACGCCACAACATGCCGGAGACAAGAATCGCCGAGAGCGCAACGACGAGCAATGCGCTGATGATGGCTGCGCCGCGCTGGTGGGTGCGGTGGGCGTGGCGTGAGTTAAGCGCGCCGCGCGTTCCGCGCATAACACGGGTCGAGCGTCCCGCGCTGAAGGAGAACAATCTCATCTCATTCCCCAATCAAAAAAACGCGCGTGATGGGCCGTGCGAGCGACTTCGCGCCCACGCTCACTTCGAGCCCCGTCACCGAGCGCGGCAGCGGAGCATTGCCAAGCTGCGGCACCTTGAGATTGTTGTCGGCCTCCGTGATCGCGCCTTGCACGTCCTTCATCTGCGTTGTCCAGCCGACGCGCGGCACGTAGAGCCGCGCCGAAATTGCGCCGACGCCGCCCATCAACGGCACGGCCGACCAGCCTTCGCCTTCACTGCCGCGCGACGCCGCGCGCAGATCGCCGACGCTGGCAAGCGGCGGCGACGCATAGCGGATCACGCGGCCTTCCGTGACGCGGTAACGCACGACCTGCAAGCGCGGCGCGGAGCCGGGCAAGCTCATCTGTCGCACGATCTGCAATGCGCCGCCGAGGAGCGACACCGCCGGCTGACCGGATTCGTCGTCGGAAGCGGCCTGACGCGCGTCGATGCGCATCTGGTCGAACAGTTGCGCGAACACGCGCTCGTCTTCCATCGCGTTCGTGATGGTCTGTCGGCCGCGGATGATCTGGTCGAGCCCGCGCCACGACAGCACCGCGATCACCGCCATGATCGCGATCGCGACGAGCAGTTCGATCAGCGTGAAGCCATGCACGCCCGCGCGAGAGCGGCGGCGGCCGGTGCGCTCGCCGCGGCGCTCAGAGCGAACGATTCGTTTCATTCGCGACCACCGTGACCATCTGGGCGAGATTGCCGGAGCGCCCGGGCATCGTCACCATCACTTCCACGCGACGAAACACCGGATTCGGCGTCGCCGACACTTGCTCGGTACAGATCAACTGCAAATTTCCTTGCGAGCAATCGAAACTCGTCGAGCCGACATTCGGCCATGCATGCGTGAGGCGCAATTGCGCGAGCGTGTTATCCGCGCTCCAGCCGGCCAGCAAGCGCCGATGAAGATCGGCCTCGCCGGTCGCGAGTGAGCCGACCGCGCGCAGCGATGCGGCAAGCGCGACGGCGATGATCGCGAGCGCGACCAGCACTTCGATCATCGTGAAACCGCGCTCGCGGTGGACGGCCCGGCGAGCCGCCGTGCTGCTGCTTCTGCTACTGCTGCTGCTGCGATGGCGCATGTCAGTGCACCTCGTAGCGGCCATTGCCGGTGCCGACGATCGTCGCGCTGCCCGCCGCGGAAAACAGCGTGACGCGCACTGGCACGTCGATCGCCTCGGTGCCGAACACGACGCGATTCGCCTTCGAATTCGAGCCCGGATAGTCGATCGTCACGCCGCTCACGCCGCCTTCCCACTGACGCGGCTTGAGCAGATCGTCGCGCAGCGGACGCCAGCCGTCCTCGGTGCGCAAGTCGAAACGAAAGCCGCCGTCGAACGGTTGCCACGCGATCGGGCGCGCGCGCACCTGCGCTTCGTCGCCGGCCGATTCGAACAGCAGCGCGAGGCGCTGTGCTTCCTCGTTCAGATCGGTGCGCGGATTGCGCGTCATCGTCAACGCGGTCAGAGAGACCAGCAAGCCTGCAATCACCAGCACCACCATCATTTCCAGCAGCGTGAAACCTGCCTGATGCCGGCGCAGGCCGCGCGCGTGCAACGCCGCGCCCGCCGCGCGGGGCGGCGGGTTCGTTGCGACACGTGCGTTGCTATCGTCTATTGCCACGAGCCCACGTCGGCGTCATTGCCTTCGCCGCCTGCCTTGCCGTCCGCGCCGTAGCTGAAGACGTCGATTTCGCCGTGCACGCCGGGGTTCAGATATTGATAGCCGTTGCCCCAAGGATCGTTCGGCAAACGTTCCAGATAGCCGCCGTCTTTCCAGTTGTTCGGCACGGGGTCCGTCGCGGGCTTTTCGATCAGCGCGCGCAGACCTTGCTCCTGCGTCGGATAACGGCCGTTGTCCAAACGATAAAGCTTGAGCGCCTGCATCACAGTGCCGATGTCCTGCTTCGCGGCGACGCGCCGCGCTTCGTCGGGACGGCTCATGATTTTCGGCACGATCAACGCGGCCAGGATGCCGAGAATCGCGATCACGACCATGATTTCGATCAGCGTAAAACCGCGTTGACGACGGCTGCGCGAACCCGCAATTGCTGTGCGGCGAATGGTCGACAGTTGCATAGCTTGCTACCTCTTTTCAGGTGAATTATCGACTGGGCGGACTCGGTGCTCTGGCACTCGCGGTGCCATTGAACGTGCCCGGCCGGTCATTTTAATGTCATGCAGTTGAAGGGTTTCAACCCAACGCAATTTTCACAATAGTCCGTACAATGTGCGCATGAACGCACTCCAAATCCGCCTTCTGTCGCTCGCGCTCTTCGCCGTGTTCTGCGCGACGCTGACCTACTGGACCATCACACTGACCGCGATGTCCGGTGCGCCGGTGCCCGCAGCCGCCGCGCACGCGCAGGTCTCGACCGATCAGGCCGCCACGCTGTTCGGCGGACAGCTCACGCGCACGGTCAACCAGGACGTGCATCTGTTCGGCATTCTCGCGCTGACTCAAGGCGCCGCGGCCATCGTCAGCGTAGGCGGCGAGCCGCCGCGTGCGGTGTCGCTCGGCAGCACGCTGATGCAAGGCGCCAAACTCTCCGAAGTCCGCGCCCGCTCCATCGTGATCGACCGCAATGGCGCGCATTCCGAAGTATTCCTGCCGGCCAACGCCGCGGGTCCTACTATCTACGTGCGTTAAGCCTGATCGCCAAGGTCAGCCATCACGCCGCTGCGCAATCGCGCCGCGGCATTCCACGCCTCACTGCACCAGATTATTCAACTCGATGATCGGCAGCATCACCGCGAGCACGATCACCAGCACCACGCCGCCCATCGCCAGAATCAGCAGCGGCTCCAGCAGACTCGTCAGGAACATCGTGCGGCGCTCGAGCTCGCGCGCTTCGCCGTCGGCGGCACGGTCGAGCATCGTCGTGACGTCACCGGTCGCTTCGCCGGAACGGATCAGGTGAACCAGCACCGGCGGGAACGTCTTGGTATTGCCGAGCGCGCGTGACAGCGACGTGCCTTCACGCACGCGCACGATCGCATCGTCAATGTTGCCGCGCATCGCCGTGTTGCTGAGCGTTTCAGCGGCGGCTTGCAGCGCACGCAGAATCGGCACGCCGGCCGCCGTCAGAATGCCGAGCGTGCTCGCGAAGCGCACGGTGTTGTAGCCGCGCACGAGTTTGCCGAGCAGCGGCGCGGTGAGCAGCCACCGGTCGAACGCGAAGCGCGGGCCCGCTTGCCTGAGCGTCGAACGCACCACATAGAACAGCACCGCGACCGCGATCAGCACGGCCCACCACCAGTTCCGCACGAAGCCGGAGAGCGCCATCATCATGATCGTGAGAAAGGGCAGTTGCTGCTTGGTGCTCGCGAACACGTTGACCACCTGCGGCACCACATAGCTCAGCAAAAACGTGACGATGCCGAACGCGATGATCGTGACGATCGTCGGGTAGGTGAACGCCAGCACGATCTTCTGCTTGAGCGCGTTGCGTTGCTCGATGTAGTCCGCGAGCCGCGATAACACCAGGCCGAGCTTGCCGGTATGTTCGCCGGCCGCGACCAGCGCGCGATAGATCTCCGGAAAGTCTTTCGGATGCTGCGTGAGCGCATTCGCGAGCGAATGGCCGCCGAGCACCTCGGCGCGAATCGCCGCCATCAATTCGCGGATGTAGTCGCGCTCCGATTGCTCCGTCAAAACCGCGAGCGCTTCGTCGAGCGGCAAGCCGGCAATCAGCAGGCTCGCCAGTTGCCGCGTGAGAATGGCCTGCTCGCGCTGCGACAGCCGCCGTCCCAACGAAAGACGCTGATTGCGCTCGCCGCGCGTGCGCGTGGCGGCCGGCTCGACGACGAGCGGCGTGAGTCCTTGCGAACGCAGATTGGTGCGCGCGCCGCGCGCGCTGTCCGCGTCGAGCACGCCTTTTTGCGCCTTGCCCGCCGCGTCGATCGCTTCGAAACGAAATGCCGGCATGCGCTTAAGCTCCGCCCGTCACGCGAATCACTTCTTCAAGCGACGTCAGCCCGGAAGCGAGCCAGCGATCCGCGTCCTCGCGCAGTGTGCGCATGCCTTGCGCGCGGCCGGCCGTGAGAATTTCGGCGTCCGATGCATTGCGGTGAATCAGCGCGCGGATTTCGTCGTCGATAAGCAGCAGTTCATACACGCCGCGCCGCCCCGCATAGCCCGATTGACCGCACTTGTCGCAGCCGACCGGATGCCAATGCACGCGCCCGTCTTCCTCGACGCGCTTTTCGCGGCATACCGGACACAGCCGCCGCACGAGCCGCTGCGCCAGCACGCCGAGCAGCGACGACGCCAGCAGATACGGCTCGACACCCATGTCGGTCAGACGCGTGACGGCCGAGGCGGCGTCGTTGGTATGCAACGTCGCGAGCACGAGGTGGCCGGTGAGCGAAGCCTGCACGGCGATCTGCGCGGTTTCGAGGTCGCGGATTTCACCGATCATGATGATGTCCGGGTCCTGCCGCAGAATCGAGCGCAGCGCGCGCGCGAAGGTCATGCCGATCCGCTCGTTGACCTGCGTCTGGCCGATGCCCGACAGGTCGTATTCGATCGGGTCTTCGACCGTCATGATGTTGGTGGTCGCGGTTTCAAGCCGCGACATCGACGCATACAGCGTGGTCGTCTTGCCCGAACCCGTCGGGCCGGTCACGAGCACGATGCCGTGCGGCCGGCCGATCAGCTTGTCGAACTTGACGAGCGTGTCCGCGCCCATGCCGAGCGCTTCGAGGTTCAGGCGCGACGCGTCTTTTTCCAGCAGACGCAGCACGGCGCGCTCGCCGTGACCTGTCGGCAGCGTGGACACCCGCACGTCGACCGGACGACCGCCCACGCGCAGCGTGATGCGGCCATCTTGCGGCAGACGTTTCTCGGCAATGTCGAGCTGCGCCATGATCTTGATCCGCGAAATCAGCGCGCCATGCAGCGCTTTCTTCGGACGCACGACATCGCGCAGCGTGCCGTCGACGCGAAAACGCACCACAGAAGAAGTCTCGAACGGCTCGATGTGAATATCCGACGCGTGCTCGCGCGCGGCCTGCGTGAGCAGCGCGTTGATCATGCGGATGATCGGCGCGTCGTCTTCCGATTCCAGCAGGTCTTCCACTTCGGGAATGTCCTGCATCAGTCGCGAGAGGTCGACTTCGCCTTCCACTTCGCCGACCACCTGAGCCGCGCTGCCGTCCTGGCGCGCGTAGGCCTGGTTGATCGCTTGCGCGAGTTCGTCGGCGGGAAGACGCACCACCGACACCGCGCCGAAGTTGCGTGCGACTTCGGCGAGCGCGGCCTCGCTGGTGCGCTCGCTGATCCAGACTTCGAGGCTGTCGGCGTGCTGATGCGCGACCAGAATCTGGCCGCTGCGCGCGAAGCCGTAGGGCACGAGCCGCGCGGCAATCGCCGACGGCGCCGCGCGTTCGGCGTGGTCCGCTTGCTCTGTCATCGCCGCCGAGGCAATCTCGGCGGCTCGCGACGATGCCGGCGACGTTGAGGCTGACGGCGGCATGGACGGCGTACTCACGGCTTGGCTCCTGGCGATACGGTGGACGGTGCGACTGGCACCGGATTACTTTGCACAGCGCCGTTCGTGGCGGGCGGCGTTGTCGGCGCGGCCGAGCCCGGCTGAGTTTGCTGCTGCGGCGGCTGCATCTGCTGACGGCGCATCTGGTCGAGGTCGAACAGGTTCAACGTCGAACCGCCCTGGCTCGGGCCGACGGGCTTCGGCGGAACCACCGGATCGTCGTTGTCCTTCATCAGATTGTTGTCCTGACGATACGCGCCCTGCACACCTTGAATATAGTCGTAGCGATTCGACGTGACAGCCTGCGCGGTATCGCGATCGCCGATGATGACCGGACGCAGGAACACCATCAGGTTCGTCTTGTTGCGGTTCTTCTGCTCGGAACGGAACAACTGACCGATCCACGGGATGTCGCCAAGCAGTGGCACCTTGCTGTTGCTGACCTGGTAGTTGTCCTGCATCAGGCCGCCGAGCACGATGATTTCGCCGTTGTCGGCGAGCACGGTCGACTGGATCGAGCGCTTGGTGAACTGCGGGCCGGCCGGGTTGGTCGTCGCGTTGGTCGTGCCGTTCACGATGGCGGAATCTTCAGTGTAAAGCTGAAGCTTGAGGATGCCGCCGTCGGTGATTTGCGGTTTGACGTGCAGCGTCAGGCCGACATCCACGCGGTCGTACGTGTTGAACGCCGAACTCGCGTTGCCGCTCGTCAGATTCGAATACGAACCGGTCTGAATCGGTATGTTCGTACCGACGACGATCTTCGCTTCCTCGTTGTCGAGCGTGATCAGGTTAGGCGTGGACAGCACGTTGGCGTCCGCGGTCTGCGACAGCGCCTGAAGCAACGCGCCGAGTCCCTGCACGCCGAACATGTTGTGAATCCAGCCGACGTTCAAGCCCTGCTGAACACCTGAGCCGAGCGCGTTGGCGAGACCGCCGGTCGCGCCCGCTGCGCCCGCCGCCGCAGCAGCCGCCGTCAGGTTGATGATGCTGTTGCTCGAACCCGTGGCGAGGTTCGTGCCGGCAAAAATCGAGTTGTTCGCGACCTGCCATTGAATGCCGAGATTGCCGCTCGTGTTCGAGTTCAGCTCGACGATAAGCGCCTCGATGTAGACCTGCGCGCGGCGCGCGTCGAGCTGGTCGATCACCGCGCGCAGATTGCGGTAAACCGGCTCCGACGCAGTGATGATCAGCGAGTTCGTCGCCGAGTCCGCCTGGATCATGCCGCCCGGCTGATTGTCCTCGTTCTTGTCCTTGTCGCCGCCGAGCAGGCCGCCGGATTGACCGCCGCCGTTCGCGCCGTAGCCGCCCGCGCCGCCGCCGCCACCCATCGGCGAGGACAACGAACTGTTGTTCAGTCCGCCCGACGGCAGCGGCGGGGTGCCCGAAGTGCCCGTCGAATTGTTGCCGCCAATTCCGCCACCGCCGCCATTCTGGTTGAACGCGTTGGCCTCGTTGCCGCCGCCCGCCGAGCCGCCTTCGCCGCCCTTGCCGAGCATGCCGCGCAAGGTCTTCGCGAGCTTGCTTGCCTCGGCGTTGCGCAGCGGCACGACGTGCATGTTGCCCGGCATGCTGGTCGGCGCGTCGAGTTCGCGCGCGAGCGTTCTCGCGGCGGCCAGACGCGCGCCGTTCGACGCGCGGATGAGCAGCGAGTTCGTGCGCGGGTCGGCGGTGATCGACACTTTCAGCGTGGCGTCCGTGCTGCCGATCGCGCCCGGGTCGAGCATCTTGTTCAGTTGCGTGGCAATGTCGAGCGCGTTTGCATTCTTCAGTTGTACGACGGACACCGACTGACCGGCCGCCGTATCCACACCGGCGATGATCTGCGCGATACGGCGCACGTTGTCCGCGTAGTCGGTGACGACGATCGTGTTGTTGGCCGGATAAGCGGCCACGGTATTGTTCGGCGAGATCAGCGGACGCAGCACCGGCAACAGGTTATTCGCCGATTCGTTCTTCAGCACGAACACTTGCGTGACCACCTGATCGCCGCGCGCGCTCGGCGAATTGCCGACGTAGGTCGGCACGCCTTGCAGCTTGGCGTCGGCCTCGGGCACGACTTTCAGTACGCCGTGATCCTGGACGAGCGCGAAGCCCTGCATGCGCAACGCGGATTGCAACGTCTTCAGCGCCTGATCCTCGGGCACCGCGTTTTCCGACACGAGATTCAACTGACCTTTGACTCGTGGGTCGACGATGATTGTCTTGCCGGTCGCCGCGCCGATCGCCTTCGCGACCTGGTCGATATCGGCGTTGACGAAGTTCAATGTCACCTGCGCCTGTGCGGTCTGCGCAGTGATCAAGCCAGCCAACAGCAACGCCGTTGCGACGCGACGCAAAGCCATACGATTTCTTCTCATGGAATGTAATGTCGATGCCGGCAGCGCAGGCCGCCGGCGGTCATGCAGCGCGGACACAGGAGCAAACCGCCGGTCGGTCGGTCTGCCGGCGGGCCAGGTGGGCGAAAGCCGCCCTAAAATGCTGGCCATCCGATGTCCGAAAAGAAGGAACAGTAACAGTTTTTCATGTCGGATTTGTCACAAAAGGAAAGCCTCAGTGAGTTTCCCTAAACGTTCGGGCCCGCTCGGCGGGCCTTGAAAGCGAAACCACTGCGGACTGAAAGCGGCAAGAAAACCTAGTGTTTCCGCGCTCTTATGTCTGTTAGCCAACTTGACGGGTCACGGCCTGCCGGTATCATACGAGCCGTTCAAGCCGTCGGATCGCCGTTGCGAACACGGGTTTTCCCGCATCTTCCGTCAATGCCCCGGCCAGATTGCGCCCACCGGCTAGTCCCCGGCTGAACAATGGCTGACACGAGCCCTTACGATCCCTTACTCTTGCGGTTTGCCCCAGTCGTCTTGACCGATGAAACGAAGCTTCGTCACCTTTCTGGCAGGAATTACCATCTTGGCTTCGGCCGGGACGGCACGCGCCGATTGCTTCGACGAAGCCGCGAAATATCAGAAAGTGAACCCGCTGATTCTGCGTGCGATCGCCTGGCAGGAGTCGCATAACCGTCCGGACGCGCAGCACAAAAACGCAAACGGCTCGACCGACTACGGCGTAATGCAGATCAACTCGATTCATCTGCCCACGCTCGCGCAATACGGGATCTCGCAAGGCACGCTGATGGAGCCGTGCAAGAACGTGTACATCGCCGCGTGGCATCTGCGCCGGCAGATGAACAAGTACGGCAATACGTGGCAAGCCATCGGCGCTTATCACTCCGAGACGCCCGCGCTGCGCGACAAGTACGCTCAACAGATCGCCGCAATTCTACGCAAGTGGAACCTGATGCCGGCGTCACGCTGATCGACCGCTCGCCGTTTCCGATTTGATGCACAATGCGGCTTCGTGCTGCCGCCGGCGCTCGAGCGTCCGCTGGACCGCGGCTAGACTCGCGTAGCAATGCGGCGCCCGGCACGCCTTCCACTCCTCCCGATTTTCCGTACTGCGATGAACCAGCCGCCACTGCCCGTCACCGTGCTCTCCGGTTTTCTGGGCGCCGGCAAGACCACGCTCCTGAATCACATCCTCGCGAATCGCGCCGGCTTGCGCGTCGCCGCGATCGTCGACGATCTCGCCGCCGTCAATATCGACGCGGCGCTTTTGCGCGATCCGGCCGCGCTGTCGCCCAGCGAAGAAAACCTGGCCGAACTGTCGAACGGCTGTGTCTGCTGCACGCTGCACGACGATCTGCCCGCCCAGGTGAAACGGCTGGCCGCCGAAAAGCGCTTCGACGCGATACTGATCGAGTCGGCCGGTGTGGCGGAACCCATGCCGATCGCCGAGACCTTCGCCTTCGCCGACGATGACGACGACGGCGCGCCGCTCGCCGAGCTCGCGCGGCTCGACACGATGGTCACGGTGGTCGACGCGTCCAATTTTCTGCGCGACTACGGTTCCGCGGATGCGCTCGCCGAACGCGGCATCGCCGCGAGCGACGAAGACGACCGGACTCTAGTGGAACTGCTGATCGAGCAGGTCGAGTTCTGCGACGTGCTGGTCGTGAACAAGGCCGAACTCGTGACCGCCGACGAGCTGACGCGCCTGCAACGCATCCTCGCGCGCATCAATCCGCGCGCGGTGCAAGTGGTGAGCCGCTTCGGCGCCGTGCCGCTCGAACAGATCGTGAACACCGGCCGCTTCGATTTCGACGAGACGGCGAACGCTCCCGGCGCGATCGCGTTGCTCAACCAGGCCGAGAAGCACGTAGACGAACGCGGCCACGGTCATCGCAGCGAAGCCGACGAGTTCGGCATCGGCAGCTTCGTTTATCAGGCACGCCGTCCGTTCCATCCGGAGCGGCTGTGGGCGTTGCTGCACGAGGAGTGGAAGGGCGTCTTGCGCAGCAAGGGTTTCTTCTGGCTCGCGACGCGTAACGACATCGCCGGTTCGCTGTCGCAGGCGGGCGGCGCTTGCCGGCACGGTCCCGCAGGCATGTGGTGGGCGGCTCAGGACCGCAGCGAATGGCCCGATGCCGACGACGAGCTAGCCGCCGAAATCGCCGCCGACTGGTATGGCACGCCGGACGACGTCAGTATTGGCGACCGTCGCCAGGAGCTGGCGATGATCGGCGTCGGCATCGACCCGACGCTGTGGTCGGCGAAGTTCGACGCGTGCCTGCTGACCGACGACGAGTACGCAGTGGGACCGCAAGGCTGGCAACAGTTCGCCGATCCGTTCCCGGCGTGGGACTTCGACGACGATCACGATCACGACGGACATGATCACGGTCATCATCATGATCATGATCACGGCCACGACGACCATGATCACGATGGCCACGGCCACGGCGGAACAGCACATCGCCACGACTAAGCGGCTCTTTCAACTGCGTCGACAGTAGCAACGAAACCCGCCGCACACTCCCCTGCGGCGCGCCCATTCGCAAAGAAAAAAGACGAAAAAAAACCCGCCGTTGGCGGGTGTCAACTGCCTGGCAGTAATCTGCTTAGCGCTTGTTGACTGCGTCTTTGAACGCCTTGCCTGCCGTGAACTTGACGGTCTTTGCGGCCGGAATCTTGATGGTTTCGCCCGTCTTCGGGTTGCGACCTGTACGCGCTGCGCGCTTGCCCGAACCAAAGCTGCCGAAGCCGATCAACTGGACCGCGTCGCCCTTCGACACAGACTTCTTGATCACTTCAAGCAACGTGTCCAGCGTTTCACCGGTTTGAGCCTTGCTGGCGCCCGTCTGTCCTGCGACAGCGTCGATCAGTTCCTGTTTGTTCATTAAGGTTCCTTTCTGAGTTTAGGTTGACACGAACAGCGCGAACGCGCCGATTATACGTGCGCGCGCCGCGCCGTCGAGCAGCTACGGCTCCGGAGCCCCTCCAGATCAAAAGCGCCGGACAGCGAGTGTCCGTCGGCCGTGCTGCCGCTCCCTTCGCGGCGCTTGCTATGATAGCGCAGCGCAAACCCAATCAGGACAAGGGTTTCGAAGAATTACGCGGTTTTGGAACAGATACAGCAAGGAAACGGCACTTTTTGCTGATCCGGCCTCGCTGAGAAGCCCGAAACCCAGTGTGGACGGGGCTTTGACGTTGGTTTTTGCCAACGCTCGGCGCGTCTATTTCGCCGCCCGGCGAGCCGCGCGCGCTGGCGGTAACGTTGGACCCGCTTCTCGGGGCCTCACTTTGCGTCGCGCATGACCGATCCGCTGATCCCAGCCGTCCTCTCGTTCCGGGACAACGGCACGCCTTTTTCGCCTCTCTACGACGACATCTATCACAGCGCCGTCGGCGGTCTCGAGCAGGCCGACCATGTTTTCTTGCGCGGCAATGCGCTGCCCGAGCGCTGGCAAGGCCGGCGCATTTTCACGGTGCTGGAGACGGGCTTCGGCATGGGCATCAACTTCCTCACGACGTGGGCCGCCTGGCGCGCCGACCCGTCGCGTTGCGAGCGGCTCCATTTCGTCTCGACGGAAAAGCATCCGTTCGCGCTCGCCGATCTGCGCCGCGCGTACGCCGCGACCATTGCCGATCCGTCGATTGCCGCGCTCGCCGACACGCTCGCGAACGACTGGCCGATGCTCGTGCCGGGCACGCATCGGCTGGAATTCGAGGACGGGCGCGTGGTTCTCACACTCGTTTTCGGCGACGCAGAGCAGAGCTTGCCGAATCTCAGGCTGCGCGCGGACGCGTTTTACCTCGACGGCTTCTCGCCGGCCAAAAATCCGGAGCTTTGGACGCTCGCCATCTTCAAGTCGCTTGCGCGGCTCGCGGACGACGGCGCGACCTTCGCCACTTACACGAGCGCCGGCGACATCAAGCGGGCGCTGACTCAATGCGGCTTCGAGTATCGGAAGGTCGAAGGTTTCGGCTGGAAGCGCGCGATGCTGGTCGGCCGCTTCGCGCCTCGCTGGCGCGTGCGCCGTCATGAGCCGCCCTCGCCACTCGGACCACTCGGAGCGCTCGGATCGCTCGGACCGCTCACGCCTCGCGAACGGCATGCGGTCGTGATCGGCGGCGGTCTCGCGGGATGCGCGATGGTCGAGCGGCTCGCCGCGCGCGGCTGGCGCGTGACTTTGCTGGAGCGGCATGCGTCGGTCGCGCAAGACGCGTCGGGCAATCCGGCCGGCGTATTCCACCCGATGATCTCGCGCGACGACAGCGTCGCGTCGCGCGTCACGCGCGCCGGCTTTTTATACGCGCTAAGACGCTGGACGGCGCTCGAACGGCTCGGCCACGCGCCGCTGCGCGGCGGCTCGGGTCTGCTGCAAATCGCCGAAAACGCCGACGAAGCCCACGCGATGAGCGAAGCCATCGCCGCGCTGCGCTATCCGCCGGAATTCGTCACGCCGGTCTCCGCCGACGACGCGCAAAAACTCGCCGGTACACCGCTCGCGCGCGGCGGCTGGTTCTTCCCGCACGGCGGCTGGATCGACCCGGCCTCGCTTTGCGCCGCGCAATGCGCCGCCGCCGGTGATTTGCTCGAGCGGCGCTTCGGCGTCGAAGCCGCGCGTCTCGAGCGCTCGGGCGATCAGTGGCTGGTATTCGACGCGGCCGGCGACGTGCTCGCGCGTGCGCCGGTCGTGATCGTCGCCAACGCTCACGACGCGGCGCGCATTGCCGGTTTGCGTCACGCGCCGACTCGCAGCATCCGCGGCCAGCTCACTTTGCTGCCGCCGGGCGCGGCGCCGTCGCTGGAGTTGCCGGTGATTGGCGAAGGTTATGCGATACCGCTGCCCGGCGGCGTCACGCTGACGGGCGCGACTTACGAACTCGACGACGCTCAAACGTCGCTTCGTCCTGCCGGTCATCTGGAAAACATCGAGCGCGTCGCGCAGATGCTGCCCGCGTTCGTGAGCGTTGTCGGGCGCGGCGATGCCGCGGCATCGGGTCATGCGCTGACCGGCCGCGTCGCATTCCGCTGCGTGACAAGCGACCGCATGCCGATGATCGGCAACCTCGCCGACGAAGCGCTCGCCGCACACAACGCGCAACGCCTGCGCGGTGCGTGGCCGCTCGATCTGCCGCGCGTCGACGGTCTCTACAGCGCCTTTGCCTACGGCTCGCGCGGTCTCGTGTGGGCGGCGCTTGGCGCGGAACTGATCGCGTCGCAGATCGAAGGCGAGCCGTTGCCGCTCGAACGCGATCTCGCCGAAGACATCGACCCTGCGCGCTTCCTGCTGCGCACTTTGCGGCAAGGCGGCGTCATCAGTTAACTCTTGGCGGTGCGCAGCGCGGTTATCCACCGCAAATTGTGGATAACCACGTTGTTTACTAGCGCAACTCATGTGGAACCGTTGTGGACGTAAACGGGGTAACTCGAGCGCCGTCGAATTTCGCGGAAAGTTACCCGCGACTACCCGGCGTCGCCGCACATGCTGTGCATCCGGTTATGAAGTCTGCAATCCGCTGATTCGCTTCGGTAAACCGGGGTTATCCACAGAAAAGCGGGCTGCTTGTTAACTGCTACTACGTATACATACAGTAAACACGTAAACAGCAAGGCCCGAGCTGGACCGTGCGCCACCGCACAGATCGGGCGACGCATTCAACCCGTGTGCTAGCGGCTGTCCTGAAAAGCACACGTAGATGGTGCAGACTCCATCGACGGGTACTGGAACAAGCCAGCAATCCAGGCGTCGCGAGCTTCAAAACGGTCGCTTTTTCCACATCTCGCGAAGATGAAGTACTTTCTTACCGTTTTGCCTGCATGTTCGTGTCTTTTCGGTCGAAGCTAAAAAAGCTATGGCACAATCGCCGTTCTTTTCCGCGTGGTGCCTGGCCCCCTGCGGTACCCGCTGCAATGGAACGGTCCCGTTCAATCAGAATCTGATTCAACGTCGACGGCGTTCTTTCACCGTGCCGAGCCGGTTGCTACGGCCGCACCCCTGAATGCGCCGAGCTCCCTGCGACTGCGGCGCGTTCGAATCATCCGATCGTTGAAAACCCGCAACGCGGATCACGCGAAGCGATTGCGACAGTGGCCCGCGTCTTGCGCCCACCCGCTCGCCGGTGTTCGCGCCGGCTCATGCTGGTTCATGTGATCTGCCGTTGCTGCAAAGGAGAACCCATAACGATGAATTCGGCGTTTTCATTTTTTCCAGCCTGGCCGCTTTCACCCGACGCCATTTTTTGGGCTGGTCTCGCCTTGCTCGCCGCGGGCTTGTGCGGCGAGTTGTGCTATCGCGCGTGGCGCTTGCCGCGTATTTCGGGCTATGCGGTCATCGGTCTGATTGCCGGCGCGGCTGGCTCGGGCGTGATCGATGCCGAATCGGCGAAAGCCGCGCGGCCCTTGCTCGACGTTGCGCTCGGCTTGCTGCTGTTCGAACTCGGCAGCCGGCTCGATCTGCGCTGGATCCGTCGTAATCCGTGGCTCGTGATGTCGAGCGTCGCGGAAGCCACTTTGACTTTCGCCCTCGTTTTGCCCGTGCTGCTGTTTTTGAACGTGCCGCTGATGGTCGCAACCGTGCTGGCCGCCATCGCGATGGCGACTTCGCCGGCCATGGTGATTCAGCTCAAGACCGAGCTTCGCGCCGAAGGCCAGGTCACGCAGCGTCTGTTGACGCTGACCGCGTTGAACAGCATGTATGCGGTCGTGATCGAAAAGCTCGTGTCGAGCTGGCTGCATCAGGAAGCGTACGGCAATGTTTTCGCGACCATTCTGCAGCCGCTTTATCTGCTGGTCGGCTCGCTCGTGCTCGCCTATCTGCTCGCGCGCACCTGCACGTTCTTTTATCGCCGGCTCAACATGCAGGACGAGCATTCGTTCGTTGCGCTATTCGGCCTGATTCTGGTGGCCATCGCGGTCGCGCATCTGTTCAAGCTGTCGACCATTCTCGCGCTGCTCGCCGCCGGCATCATCGTGAAGAATCTGGAGGCTCGGCCGCAGTTGTGGCCGCGGCATTTCGGCACGGCCGGCTGGCTTCTCACTGTGATTCTGTTCGTGCTGACGCTCACTTCGTTTGAATGGAAAGACATTGCGCTCGGCGGCGTTGCGGCGCTGGGCCTGATTGTTGCGCGGCTCGTCGCGAAACTCGTCGGCGTGCTTGCGTTTGCAAAGCCGAGCGGTCTGGACTGGAAACAGGGCATGGCGCTCGGTTTGTCGCTCTCGCCGATGTCGGCGCTGGCTTATCTGCTCGTCGACGATACGTACAACCTGTATCCAAATTTCGATCCGCAATTGCGGGCGATCATGATGTGTTCGATTGTCGTGCTGCAGATTCTCGGGCCGTGGCTCGTTTATCGCAGCCTCGCGCTGGTCGCCGAGCGGCGCGAAGAGTAAGCGGTTAAGCGGTCATAAGCGACCGTGAGCGCTCCGCGCTGCAAGCCACACGTTATTCAAATTTATTCGCTTCAAAAAACGGCCGGGCTTCCGACAACCGTCCGGCCGACCTCACTCAGGGGACGCCATGTCACTCGAACCCTTCATCGATTCGAAGCCGTTCACTTTCGGTGTCGAACTCGAGATGCAGATCGTCAATACGCACGACTATGATCTGACCAAAGCCGGCTCCGATCTGCTGCGCCTCGTCAAGGATCAAAAGATCCCCGGCAACATCACGCCGGAAATCACCGAGAGCATGATCGAGCTGTCCACCGGCATTTGCACGAACCACGAACAGGCACTCGCCGATCTGCGCAAGATTCGCGACACGCTCGTTTCCGCGGCCGATCATCTGAACGTCGGCCTGTGCGGCGGCGGCACGCACGCTTTCCAGCAATGGAGCGAACGGCAGATCGTGGATACGCCGCGCTTTCAGTATCTTTCCGAACTGTACGGTTATCTTGCGAAGCAGTTCACCGTATTCGGCCAGCATGTGCACATCGGCTGCCCCGATCCGGACAGCGCGCTGTTCCTGCTGCATTCCATGTCGCGCTTCATTCCGCATTTCATTGCGTTGTCCGCATCGTCGCCGTTCGTGCAGGGCGTGGACACCGGCTTTCATTCGGCACGCCTGAATTCCGTGTTCGCGTTTCCGCTATCGGGCCGCGCGCCGTTCGTGCTGACGTGGGACAGCTTCGAGGAATATTTCTCGAAGATGGTCCATACGGGCGTGGTCAACAGCATGAAGGATTTTTACTGGGACATCCGGCCGAAGCCGGGCTTCGGCACCATCGAAGTACGCGTGATGGATACGCCGCTTTCCGTCGATCGCGCCGCGGCGATTGCCTGCTACATCCAGACGCTTGCGCGCCATCTGCTGCTCGACAAGCCGATCACGCCGCACGAAGACGACTACCTCGTCTACACGTTCAACCGCTTCGAGGCATGCCGTTTCGGTCTTGCCGGAACCTGCATCAATCCGCAGACAGGCGAACGCAAGACGATTTCGGAAGACATTCTGGAGACGCTCGACCTCATCGCGCCGCACGGCGACGCGTTGGGCTCGGGCCATGCGCTTGCCGAAATCGGCGCGATTGCGCGCGGTCAGATCAACGATGCAACGTGGCTAAGAGGCGTCGTCGAACAGGAAAAGTCACTGCATGAGGCTGTCCGGCAACAGTGTCTGAAGTGGCGAGCGTGATCGGCCGAACGGTGTCGCTTGTGTTCAACAGTAAGAAAACCCGCCTGCGCGGGTTTTTTTTCGTCGTTAAAATTTTCCAGTTCGGGGCCCTTAAGGTTTTTCCAATAAGTACGTATACAAACGTAGTAGTAGTTAACAAGCATCGCCGCCGACTGTGGACAACTGAATAATTCCCTGCAAAGTCAAGGCGCTGCGTAAACCATAAGTAGGCCGGTGAGCAGTGCGTGGCCGGCGGTAAACGAGGACAACTTAAGGACTCACAAGTGGACGCGGGTGCTTATCAAGAATCGGCGCACATGTCATCCCTGATGTTGTCCCACGGTTATCCACAGATTGCATTGGATAACTTAGCTGTACGATTCGCCGCTCTCGCATAGAATGTCGTCTTAACCGCTTCGGCTTGCAAGGCGGTGAATTTTTGAGATAGTTAGAGACCGTCTCGTCCTGTTTTGGGCGGGGCTACCCCACACAGGCTACGGGCGTTCCCGGCAACAACGGCCGGCACCGCACAAAAGCTGTAAATAAACCAATCGAAGATTATGAGCGAAGGCGTATACGGAGAACAGGCAACCGGGCGAGTCACCCACAGCCTCTTGCGACTGAGCACGGCGATGCGAAGCCAGGCTTGGGAATGGGCGGAAGGCGCGGGCCTCACGCCCACGCAGGGCGAAATCCTGGTTTTGCTGATGCAACGAAAAGGGCCGATGCGGCTCGGGGAAATCGCGCGCGAAACGGCACTGACTGCCGCGACCACCAGCGACGCGGTCAGTACGCTCGAGACCAAGGGACTGGTCGAAAAGCGCCGCGCTCTCGATGACGGCCGCGCGCTCGCCGTTCGTCTGACCACTCGCGGCCGCACGGCTGCGAAGCGCGCCGCGCAATGGCCTGACTTTCTGGCCAAGGCTGTGGGCACGTTGCGCGACGACGAGCAGGCCCTGTTCTATCGCACGCTGCTCAAGACGGTTCATCAACTGGAAGCGCAGGGCAACATTCCGCCGCACCGCATGTGCCTGAGCTGCACGCATTTCGAGCCGAGCAAGAATCCGAAGAAAACGCCGCATCATTGCGCGCTGCTCGATCTGAACATGGCGGATACGGATCTGCGTCTGGATTGCGCCGTGCATGAAACCGCCGACGTCGCCACGCAGAAAAAGACCTGGAAGATCTTCGCCCAGTAAGGCGACTGCTTCGCTGCCAATCCGCTACACTGCAACCGGCAACAGCAGGCGGCGTTTGCCGCCTGCCGGCTTTTTCGGTGCCGCGCAGCGGCAGTCCGCAGTCAATCTGAAGGTGACAGGCTGATGAATCAGGAAGTTCTGGCCATTCGCCACGTGCACTTCGAGGATCTGGGCAGTCTCGAACTCGTGCTCGGCGAACGCGGGCGGCCCGTGCGTTATCTCGATGTCGGCTTTGCCCGCATCGAGGCGCCGAACCCGGTCACGTCATCGTTGATGGTGGTGCTCGGCGGCCCGATCAGCGCCACCGACGACGCGCGCTATCCCACGCTCGTGCCGCTGCTTTCGATGATCGAAAAACGCATCGAAGCAGGGCTTCCCACACTCGGCATTTGTCTCGGCGCGCAACTGATCGCGCGTGCGCTCGGCGCGCGAGTGTATCCCGCGGGCCATACGGAGCTCGGCTGGGAACCGCTCACGCTGACGGAGGCCGGCCGCGCATCGCCGGTGCGTCATCTGGATGGCGCGCATACGTCCATGCTGCATTGGCATGGCGATACCTTCGACCTTCCCGCGAACGCGACGCGTCTTGCCTGCACGAGCGCGTGTGAAAACCAGGCGTTCACGTGGGGCAGCCATGTGCTCGCGTTGCAATGTCATCCCGAGATTCGCACCGATCGCTTCGAGCCCTGGCTGATCGGTAATGCGGGCGAACTCGTGGAGCATGGAATCGACGCGCGTCAATTGCGCGCCGAGACCGCGCAGTTCGGCCCGGCTCTTGAGGCGGCCGCTTGCCGTATGTTCGGCGAATGGCTCGATCAGGTACAGGCGCAGCCCTGAGCGAGCGCTTCAGCGGCGGCCGCAAGTGGCCTGCCTGCAGCAAATGACTCGCGGTGCTATCCTCGTTCGCTCTCGGTTTTCTACTGGGCGGTGATCCATGAGCGCGCTATTTTCTCCACTCACGCTGCGTAGCGTGACGCTTCCGAATCGCATCGTCGTGTCGCCGATGTGCCAGTATTCCGCCGAACGCGGCGAAGCCACCGCGTGGCACATGATTCACCTCGGCAGTCTCGCATTGTCCGGCGCCGGCATGTTGTGCATCGAGGCGACGGCTGTCGAACCGGACGGCCGCATCACGCCCGGCGATCTGGGCTTGTGGGACGACGCGACCGAAGCCGCGCTCACGCCCGTGCTTGCCGCGATCCGCAAGCACTCGCACATCAACGTGACGATGCAGTTGTCGCATGCCGGGCGCAAGGCGTCGAGTCATGCGCCGTGGGAAGGCGGCCAGCTGATTCCGGTCTCGCAGGGCGGCTGGTTGCCGCATGCGCCGTCGGCGTTGCCGCACAAAGCGGGCGAAGAGCCGCCGCTCGCGCTCGACACGCCTGGGCTGAATCGCATCCGGGAAGCGTTCGCGGCGTCCGCGCGGCGCGCTGCGCGCCTCGGCATCGACGCACTCGAAGTGCATGCCGCACACGGCTATTTGCTGCATCAGTTTCTTTCGCCGCTCGCCAATCAACGGGATGACGACTACGGCGGTTCGCTCGAAAACCGCATGCGTTTTCCGCTCGAGATCTTCGACATCGTGCGCGCGTCTTTTCCCGCCGACAAACCGGTCGGCGTGCGTGTGTCCGCAACGGATTGGGTCGAAGGCGGCTGGTCGCTGGAAGACACCATCGCGTTCGCACATGAGTTGAAGAAGCGCGGCTGCGACTGGATCGACGTATCGTCCGGCGGCGTCTCGCCGTTGCAGAAGATTCCGCTCGAGCCGGGCTATCAGATCCCGTTCGCCAAGGCCGTCAAACAGGCGACGGGGCTCACGACCATCGGCGTCGGACTTATCACCGATCCGTTTCACGCCGAGCAACTGATCGAACAGGGCGACGCCGATCTGATCGCGCTGGCTCGTGCGCTGCTATACAACCCGCGCTGGCCGTGGCACGCCGCTGCGCAACTCGGCGCGACGGTCGAAGCGCCGCCGCAGTACTGGCGCTCGCAACCGCGCGATCAGAAGGCGCTGTTCGGCGAGATTTCATTCGGACAAAGATGAGGCGGCTCATGCGTGACGCACGATCGCATGAGGTCCACGTTTTTGACGGTTGAACGAAGCCGTCTTCAGCGTGTAGGATGCCGGTTGTGGCGCGTGAGCGTCGCAGGTCGACGCGGCGCTCGCAGGGCGCCGCGTTTGCTATGAGCGCCAGAAAAAATCAGCGCGTCAGACGCGAGCTTTTCCGACGGCTGCCGGACTTCATCCCCAGTTCTTCACAAGGATTCATTCAATGAGTTCACGCAGGATCGCCGTGCGTCGTTCCGGTGTGCACGGCAAAGGCGTGTTTGCGCTCGAACCGATTGCGGCCGGCGAGCGGCTAATCGAATACAAGGGCGAGCGGATTTCCTGGAAAGAAGCGTTGCGCCGTCATCCGCATAATCCTGACGAACCGAATCACACGTTCTACTTTGCGCTCGATAGCGGCAAGGTGATCGACGGCAAGGTGAGCGGCAACAGCGCACGCTGGATCAACCACTCGTGCGCGCCGAACTGCGAAGCGGAAGAGATCGACGGTCACGTGTACGTGCATGCGCTGCGCGACATCGCCGAGGGCGAGGAGATCTTCTACGATTACGGTCTCGTGATCGACGCACGTCAGACGAAGAAGCTCAAGAAGGAATACGAATGCCGCTGCGGCTCGCGCAAATGCCGCGGCACGATGCTCGCGCCGACCGAGAAGGACAAGGCCGCGGCTAAAGCGGCGAAGCCGGCCAAGGCTGCGAAAACCGCAAAGTCGGCTAAGTCCGTGAAGCCGGCCAGCTCGGCCAAGAAGGCCAAGAAAAAGTAACGCGCGAGCTGCGCGGTTCGCCGTGTGAATGACGCCCGCGCAGCGCGAAGACCTAAGTTACCGCTACAGATCGACCGGCGCCGAGTGCGCCGGTTTTTTTTCGTGGTCTTGTGCGTCGTCGTTAGCGTGTGCCGGCCGCGCCGTTTCCACGACCGGAATACGCACGATGAAACGCGCTCCGCCTTCGGGCGCGTCCTCGTAATGCACGCTGCCGTGATGCAGCGCCATGATGTCGTGAACGATCGCGAGACCGAGACCGGCGCCGCCGTCCACGCCGTCATCGCTCTGACCGTCGCCGCGGAAAAACCGCTTGAACAGGTCGGCTTGCTGCGTGTGAGGCACGCCCGCGCCATTGTCTTCGACGACGATCTCGGCCATGCGCACGTCATCGATCACGGTTTGCGACACCGTGACCGTAATGCGCCCACCGTCGAAGCGCGAAGGCGGCACGTACTTCAGCGCGTTATCCAGCAGATTCGCGATCACTTCGTGCAGCAGCACCGGATTGCCGCGCGCGATCAACGGATGATCGTTGGCCGGATCATCGAGCCGCTGAAAACCCAGGTCGATGTGCGAAGCCAACGCGCGCGGCACCCATTCCGCGCCGGTATCGAACGCGAGCGCGGCCATATCGACATTGACGAAGCGCGCGGCCTGCTCGGCCGGTTCCGCGCGCGCGAGAGACAGCAACTGATTCGACAGACGCACCGCGCGATCGGCGGCCGCACGCAACTCGCGCACCGCGGCGAGCGTCTGTTGCGGATCGCGCGCGACAGCCGCTTGCTCTGCATGCAGCTTGACGGCCGTGAGCGGCGTGCGAAGTTGATGCGCGGCATCGGCGATGAATTTGCGCTGGCCGTCGAGCGCGGTCTTGAGACGGCCGAGCAGCGCATTGACGGCGCCGGTCAGCGGCCGGATTTCGACGGGCACATAGGTCTCGTCGACCGGTTCGAGCGACGTGTGCGTCTGCCGGTTGAGCGAGTCCGCGAGATCGGTCAGCGGATTGAGCTGCTGATTCACCACGCGCCACACGATCACCCAGCCCGCGAGCAGCAGCAGCAACAGCGGCATCATGATCGCCACGAGAAATTCCGCGGCGATGCGAAAGCGGTGATGCACCGGCTGCCCGACCTCGACGACGATCGGATTGCCCACCGGCTGATCGACCCTCACCTGCGCGACGCGCACGGTCACGCCTTGATGCTGCGTTTCGAACACATACGCGTAATGCATGCGCCGAACGCTGGTGCCTTGCAGCGGCAGCGTTTCATCGCCGGCAATTTCGGTTTCGCCATCGCTGATCCGATAGACGAGATGCTCGACCGGATCGGAAAACATCGCTTGCGCAAGCGGCGGCACGGTAATGGGCGCTTCGGGGCCTGCAATCTGAATCTGCTTCGAGATGGCGGTCGCGAGGTCCGCAAGCGAGCGGTCGACCACGTGCTGCGTGTACTGCCACGCGAGCCAATAGGCGATCAGGCCGCTCATCAGCGCGAGCAGCGAAAGCGGAGCAGCTAGGCGCCGCAGCAGCGTGCGGCGCAGACTATTGGCGGCCGGCTGGGGCATGATCGAACGCGTGGGAAGAGGGCAGGCGCGAGGCGCCATGAAGTTTCACCGGACGCCGGCGACTCGCGCACGCAGTGCGCCGCGCCGGCCCGGCGCCGTCAGGCCGCAACAGAGTGGCGGCCTTCACGACGATTATGCGGCCTGACGGATTTCCTGCAACAGGTAACCGAAGCCGCGCACCGTAACGATTTCGACGCGGCAGCTCTCGAGCTTTTTGCGCACGCGGTGCACATAGACTTCGATCGCGGTGTCGCCGAGATCGCCGCCGAAATGCGTGAGGTGGTCTTGCAGTTGCGCCTTGCTGACCACGCGGCCGTGGCGCAGCAGCAGCATTTCGAGCACGGCGAATTCGCGCGGCGACAGTTCGAGCGGCTTGTCGTCGTTGAAAATGCGCCGATCCACACCCGACAGACGCACGCCGCCCAGCGACACTTCCGGACGCGGCATGTCGCCGTGCGGACCGCTGCGGCGCATCACCGCGCGAATGCGCGCTTCGAGCTCGGTCGGCTCGAACGGCTTGAGCATGTAGTCGTCCGCGCCGGAATTCAGGCCCTGGACGCGGTCGTTCAGTTCGTCGCGCGCGGTGAGGATGATCACCGGCGTATGGCGATTGCTCTGACGGAAACGCGCGAGCAGCGTCATGCCGTCGATGCCCGGCAAGCCGAGGTCGAGAATCACCAGTTCGTGACGGTTTTGGGTGAGAGCCTGTTCGGCGAAAATGCCGTCGTGGACCATGTCGACGGTGAAGCCGGCTTGTTCGAGGCTGCTTTGGATGCCGCGTGCGATGGGGCGGTCATCTTCGATCAGAAGGAGTCGCATGGATCTCGCTCAATTACAATGGGTTTAGGCGTTCGGGCAAGCGGTTCGCCGGGGCGCCTGCTTTACAGATCTGCTACGCGGACCGCGGTGTGTGCTCATGCCGGATCGGCCCAAGCCACCAAGCAGTCAACCACGCAGTCATCGAGCAGCGCCCTCGCGCCCTCCGGGTAATCGAAGCCATGTCCGAGATCAGCATTCAGGAACTCGAAGCCGCGATCAACTTCTGGCGCGCCCGCTCACCTTCGAGCGGAGACGAACTCGTTCTGTGCAAGGAGGCAAGCGCGCTCTCCAAGCCGTATGCGCTCCTGATTGTACAGCGTCGGAACACGCTATCGCGGGATCGTTTGGACGCCAATGCACGCCAGGCGTGGGATTCTTACGTGCGCCTTAAAAATAGCCTGTAGAACTGAAGGTTTTCATCCGCGGTTGCCTGCAAAGCCCTTTCAATACGACGAATTCTGCGTGTTGGCCGCGTTGCGCGTGTGTGCCGTGATCGTCTCGATAAAGTGCGCCAGTTCGATATCGCGCTTCGTCAGTCCATTTGCTTCATGCGTCGACAGCGTGATCTGCACCTTGTTGTACACGTTAAACCATTCCGGATGGTGATCCATTTCCTGCGCCTTGATTGCGACACGCGTCATGAAGCCGAAGGCTTCGTTGAAATCGGCGAACTCGAACTGCCGCTGGATCGCATCGCGGTCGGTCGCGGGTTGCCAGCCGTGCAAGCGGGCGAGTTCGGCGGTGCGTTCTTCGGAACTCAGTTTGTGGATCATCGGGTCACCTCGTGTGCTCGGTTTGCGTCGCCATGCCGACGCTTTCGTTTATTTTTCCACGGATGCGGCGGGCTCGCTGAGAGGTGGGGCGGCGGCATGCAGCGGCCCGTCGGATGAGCGGGCGTTGGGCGTATCGTCGGGATCACATGCAATAATCCCGCATTGAACGGCTATTTAATGCGGAATTGCACCATGCTAGACCTCGACCACTTCGACCTCGCGCTGCTGGACGTGCTTCAGCGCTTCGGCCGCGCGACTCATCAGCAGCTTGCCGAGCAAGTGCCGCTGTCGCCGTCGCAGATCGGGCGGCGCTTGCAGCGGCTGGAACAGATCGGCGTGGTGGACGGCTATCGCGTCGTGCTGCGGCCGGAAAAGCTCGGCCTGGGCGTGACGGCCTTTACGAGCCTCAAGCTCAAGCATCACGGCGATTCGATCATCGAGCAGTTTCAGCAGCAGATCGACGCGTTGCCCGAAGTGCTGGAATGTCACGCGGTGGTGGGCGACGCCGACTATCTGCTGCGCATCGTCGCGCCCGACCTGAATTACCTGTCCACGTTCGTGATGAAAAAGCTGATGCGCGTGCCCGGCGTGGACAGCGTGCGCTCGAACATCGTGCTCACGACGTTCAAGCGCAACGGGCCGTTGCCGCTTGCGCATCTGTCGCCGGGAACGGCTGCGGCGTGAGCCGCGCTCGAGCGGCGATACGCGCGTTTTATGCGGCCTGCTTCGGCTCGCCGCCGGGGCTCGTCAGCAGATCGACATAAGCCACCGCCACCAGATCCGATTCCGGCACGCCGAGACTCGCGAACATCGCATGCGCTTCCGCGTGACCGTCTTCCTCGTTATCGTCTTGCGCGAGGACCACTTCCAGCTCGACGAAATCGCCGAGGCCATCGACGCGGTCCAGATGAATGCGCGTGCGCCCCGCCAGATACACATGCCGTTCCTTGGTGACGATGCCGCGCGTGGTCAGCGCCGTGGCAAGCAGCGAGTGCATCGCTTCGGGGTTCGTCACGGGACTGCGTGTGTAGTACGACGCCTTCGGACCGTCGCGGTCGTCGCGCCGGTAGAAGATCAGTTCGGCGGGCGTGCCGTCGTCGAACTGGCGCAGCTTCAGACGTCCGCGCGGCACGTCGTAGAAGAAATCCTGCTGGCGGAAGATCAGCGGCGCGTCCGGCGCAAGCTGCGCCGCGCGTTCGCGCAGCTGTTCGAAATGCTGGGCGCGGGCTTTGATTTCGATGTTGCGTGCCATGTCAGGCTCCTGTCGGGAATAGGGTGGTAAGCGGCTTCGTCGTGAGTGGGGCGAAGCTGCCGGGAAGACAGAGTCGGTCGGAACGGGAAAGCAGGGACAGCACGAAGGGCCGGCGCATGCGCGAACCGTCAATCTAACAAAAACTCCGTGACGCCGCGGTTTCAGTCGGACTCGATTACTTTGCGGGAGTGCCCGCGCGCTGTCATGAGAACCGCTCATATCGCGGCGGTCCAATACCGGACCCAAGTTCAGGCGGTTTTCACGTCGTCCACTGCAGTTCGATCAGCTTCAACGCGGCGGCTATCGCAGGCTCGTCCTTGCGCTCGGCCAGCGTGATAAAGCTCAGTTGCGTCGGCACCGTAATGCCTTCGACGATGGTCAGCGCATGCGCGTGAGCCTCGGCGATCGCAATCGCGTCGCGCGCGAGCGTGAGGCCCACGCCCGACTTGACGAGATCGAGCATCGACGGCTCCTGGTCCACTTCGGCCACCTTCACCGGCTTGACGCCCGCCTCGCCGAACGCTCGGGACAGCAGCCGGTTATGCGCCGACGCGGGCGGCGTCCAGATCCACGGAAACGCGGCGAGCGAACGCCAGTCGCGCGCGCCTTTGACGCGGTCTTTCCAGCCGGCCGGCGCGAGCACGCGGTACTGGAAGTGCGTGAGCGTCAGTGTATGGAACGCGGAACCGTCGCGTGGATCGTCGTCGGACGGCACGCCGATGTAGTAGCCGACGTCCAGCTCGCCTGCGCGAACCTGGTCGAGCACCCAGCCCGACATGCCGTGCCGCAAAGCCGTCTCGATGTGCGGCCACGTCTCCACCAGTTGCTTCAGAAAGCCGCCGAGCCGCAGGAACTCCGGATCGAGGATCGTGCCGATGCGCAAGCGCCCGCGCACTTCCTGACGCAGCGATTGCGCGGCGCGCTGCACGTCGCTGGCCGCGGTCAATGCACGTTCGGCATGTGGCAGCAGCGCCTGGCCGTCGCGCGTGAGCGAGAGCCCGTGCGAGGTCCGCGTGAACAGCGCGACGCCGAGCGTCTCCTGCAAATGCTTGATTTGCAGACTGACAGCCGGCTGCGTGAGATGCAGTTGCACGGCGGCACGCGTGAGATTGCCCTCGCGTGCCACAGTGACGAACGCGCGTAGCAGAGTGAGATCCATCCACTGATATTAACGCGGCTTATAGCGCAGTTGAGCATTACTCATTGGATTTCGCGCGACGAAGCGCCGTAACCTCGTATTTCAGTACGCCGTTTTGTGGCGGAAGATAGGCAGCAAACCATCGCGAACGATGGTCCCCAACCGAGAGGACAGAACATGAGCGAGACATATCAGGACGAAACCGTCCGCAGCGCCGCGGGCGTGCGGGCGCTGACGCATTTCATCAACGGCAAGGCCATTGACGGAACGAGCGGCCGTTTCGCCGACGTCTTCAATCCCGCGCTCGGCGAAGTGAGCGCGCGCGTGCCGCTCGGTAGCGTCGCCGAAGTCGATGCGGCCGTCGCCGCCGCCTACGCCGCGTTTCCCGCATGGAGCGAAACGGCGCCGATCAAACGTGCGCGCGTGCTGTTCAAGTTCAAGGAACTGCTCGACCGCCATCACGACGAACTCGCGGAACTCATCACGCGTGAGCACGGCAAGGTGTTTTCCGATGCGAAGGGCGAGGTGATGCGCGGCATCGAAGTGGTCGAGTTTGCCTGCGGCATTCCGAATCTGTTGAAGACGGACTTCACTGACCAGATCGGCGGCGGCATCGACAACTGGAATCTGCGCCAGCCGCTCGGCGTGGTCGCCGGCATCACGCCATTCAATTTTCCGATGATGGTGCCGTGCTGGATGTTTCCGGTCGCGATTGCCTGCGGCAATACGTTTGTGCTGAAACCGTCGGAGCGCGATCCGTCGGCATCGAACCGTATCGCCGAATTGCTCAAAGAGGCCGGTCTGCCCGATGGCGTGTTCAACGTCGTTCACGGCGACAAGGTCGCGGTCGACGCGCTGCTCGTGCATCCCGATGTGAGCGCGGTGTCGTTTGTCGGCTCGACGCCGATTGCCGAGTACATCCACAGCGAAGGCACGCGGCACGGCAAGCGCGTGCAGGCGTTGGGCGGTGCCAAGAATCACCTCGTCGTGATGCCGGACGCCGACCTCGATCAGGCCGTCGACGCGTTGATCGGCGCGGCCTACGGTTCGGCCGGCGAGCGCTGCATGGCAATCTCGGTCGCGGTGGCAGTCGGCCATATCGCGGATGAGCTGGTCGAGCGGCTCACGCCTCGCGTGAAGAGCCTGAAGATTCTGAACGGCATGGAAGCGGCCGCCGAAATGGGACCGTTGGTGACGGCCGCGCATCGCGAGAAAGTGCTCGGCTATATCGAAGCCGGCGTCGCGGCAGGCGCGAAGCTCGTCGTCGATGGCCGCGGTCATCAGGTCGATGGTCACGAGAAAGGCTTCTTCCTCGGCGGCACGTTGTTCGACAATGTGTCGACCGATATGAAGATCTATCGCGAGGAAATTTTCGGGCCGGTGCTGTGCGTGGTGCGCGTGCCCGATTTCGCGTCGGCGGTGGAACTGATCAACGCGAATGAGTTTGCCAACGGCGTGTCGTTGTTCACGTCGGACGGCGGCATCGCGCGCGCGTTCTCGCGGCAGATCCAGATCGGCATGGTCGGCATCAACGTGCCGATTCCCGTGCCGATGGCGTGGCATTCGTTCGGCGGCTGGAAGAAGTCGCTGTTCGGCGATCATCACGCGTACGGCGAGGAAGGCGTGCGGTTTTACACGCGCTACAAGAGCATCATGCAGCGCTGGCCCGACAGCATCGCGAAGGGCGCGGAGTTCACCATGCCGGTCGCGAAGTAGTTCGCGACGTAGTTGGAAGCGGTTCACGGTTGTGGCCTTCGGCGTGCGTCGCGCGTTTCTCGTGACGCGCGCCGAAGGTGTCGATAAAGCCGGGCGTGAAGCCGTCGGCAAAAAATGATTAGGAGACTGAACGATGAGCCACGCGCAAGCTGCGTCTTCGGGGCGGCGTCTCGAAGGCGAATTCGACTACATCATCGTTGGCGCCGGGACGGCGGGCTGCGTGCTCGCCAATCGCCTGACCGAAGATCCGGACGTGCAGGTCCTGTTGCTCGAAGCGGGCGGCAAGGACGACTATCACTGGATTCATGTTCCGGTCGGCTATCTCTACTGCATCGGCAATCCTCGCACTGACTGGCTTTATAAAACGCAGGCCGAGCCGGGGCTAAACGGCCGCGCGCTCTCGTATCCGCGCGGCCGCGTGCTCGGCGGCAGTTCGTCGATCAACGGCATGATCTATATGCGCGGCCAGCGCGAGGATTACGACGAATGGGCACGCGTGACCAACGACGCGTCGTGGTCGTGGGACGCCGTGCTGCCCGTCTTCAAACGCAGCGAGGACCACTACGCGGGTGCGAGCGAATCGCATGGCGCGGGCGGTCCGTGGCGCGTCGAGAAGCAACGCCTCAAATGGAAAATACTCGAGGAGTTCGCGAAGGCCGCGCAGGAAACCGGCATTCCCGCCACCGACGACTTCAATCGCGGCGACAACACGGGAGTCGGCTACTTCGACGTCAACCAGAAGCGCGGCATTCGCTGGAATGCTTCGAAAGCGTTCTTGCGCCCCGCGATGAGGCGGCCGAATCTCACGATCATCACCGGCGCGCATACGCAGCGCGTCATATTCGAAGGACGCCGTTGCACGGGCGTCGAATATCGCGGCAACGAGATCGACTACGTGGCCAAAGCGCGCTGCGAAGTCATACTGAGTTCGGGCGCGGTGAACTCGCCGCAATTGCTCGAGCTATCCGGCATTGGTAACGGCGCGCGTCTGCACAACCTCGGTATCGAAGTCGTCAACGATCTGCGCGGTGTCGGCGAAAACTTGCAGGACCATTTGCAACTGCGCATGGCTTATCAGGTCGACGGCGTGCGCACGTTGAACACGGCGTCCGCCCATTGGTGGGGCAAGCTGATGATCGGCGTGCAGTACGCGCTGTTTCAAAGCGGCCCCATGTCGATGTCGCCGTCGCAACTGGGCGCGTTCGCGAAGTCCGATCCCGACGATCGCTCGCTCGCGCGGCCCGACCTCGAATATCACGTGCAGCCGCTTTCACTCGATCGCTTCGGCGAACCGCTGCACCGGTTCAATGCATTCACGGCATCCGTGTGTCAGTTGCGGCCGACTTCGCGCGGCAGCATTCATATCGAATCGGCGGACTCGTCGGCGCCGCCGTTGATCGCGCCCAACTATCTGTCGACGGATTATGACCGCCATGTGGCGGCGAACGCGTTGCGTCTCACGCGCCGCATTGCTGCCGCGCCTGCGCTCGCGCGTTACCAGCCGCGGGAAATCTTGCCGGGTATCGAGTATCAGAGCGAGGAAGAACTGCAACGTGCGGCAGGGCTTGTGGGCACCACGATCTTCCATCCTGTCGGCACATGCCGCATGGGCACGACCGACGATCCCGCTGCGGTCGTCGACAACAGGCTACGAGTTATCGGGGTGGATGGGCTGCGCGTGGTCGACGCATCGGTCATGCCTACCATCACATCGGGCAACACGAACTCGCCTACGTTGATGATCGCGGAGCGCGCAAGCGACATGATCCGCGAGGATCGCCGCGCGCGCGTGGCCGGCAGCGTGACCGCGCAGGCAGGCAAGGCAGTCTCGATGACCGCAGCCTGACACACATCTCGCATCGCGGCACGCGCCATGCGTGCCGCGCATTCCAAGCACAGTCGCGTGCATCCACACGCCGCCTGTCTCCAATGAGAGACTGCCGTGCGCGGTCGCACACGCATCATCCACTAAGTGCAAATCCCAATGAATGCGCTGCATCATTGGCGCGACAATGGCAGCCATGCTGCGTGTTGCCCCAGGGATTACCGTCCGGATTGGTGCAGCACGCCAACGAGCGTGCACGGGGTGCCGCCGTCCAAATTAAAAGTCGCGCAAGGCTTCGCGCGAAAGCTCGTAGTGCTTCGCCTAACTCCGTATGGAAGGGAACATGATTCTCGGCGATACGATTCTCGAAACGCGCGGCCTCACCCGTGAGTTCAAAGGCTTCATTGCCGTGAACGGCGTGAACCTGCGCGTGCGCCGTGGCTCGATCCATGCGCTGATCGGCCCCAATGGAGCAGGCAAGACCACCTGCTTCAACCTGCTCACCAAGTTCCTCGAACCGACAGCCGGCCAGATCGTCTTTAACGGCGTCGACATTACGAAAGAGCGGCCGGCGCAAATCGCGCGGCGCGGCATCATTCGTTCGTTCCAGATTTCCGCTGTGTTTCCGCATCTGACGGCATTGCAGAATGTGCGCATCGGTTTGCAGCGCTCGCTCGGCACGGCTTTTCATTTCTGGAAAAGCGAGCGCACGCTGCGCCAACTCGACGACCGGGCGATGGACCTGCTCACGCAAGTGGGCCTGACCGATTTCGCCGATGTACTGACCGTCGAACTCTCATACGGCCGCAAGCGCGCGCTGGAAATCGCCACCACGCTCGCGATGGAACCCGAACTCATGCTGCTCGACGAGCCGACGCAAGGCATGGGCCACGAGGACGTCGATCGCGTGACGGCATTAATCAAGAAAGTATCGAGCGGCCGCACGATTCTGATGGTCGAACACAACATGAACGTGATTGCCGGCATCTCCGACACGATCACCGTGCTGCAACGAGGCGAAGTGCTCGCCGAGGGCACGTATGCCGACGTGTCGAAGAATCCGCTCGTGATGCAAGCCTATATGGGCAGCGCCGACGCGGCGCTCGCCGGAGCCCACGCATGAACACAATTGCCGAGCGCGAAAGCCTCGAGGTGAGCGGCAAGGCCGCTGGCGCGCCCGCGCTCGAAATCACGGGATTGCAGGCCTGGTATGGCGAGTCGCACATCCTGCATGGCGTCGATCTGACCGTGGACCGCGGCGAGGTTGTCACGCTGCTCGGACGCAACGGGGCGGGGCGCACCACGACATTGCGCGCGATCATGGGACTCACGGGTCGGCGCACGGGCTCGATCCGCATCGGCGGACGTGAAACGATCAATCTGCCCACGCATCGCATCGCGCATTGCGGCATTGGCTATTGTCCCGAAGAGCGCGGCATTTTTTCGAGCCTCTCGTGCGAGGAAAATCTGTTGTTGCCGCCGCCTGTCGGCGACAAGGCGCACATGATGTCGCTCGAGGAAATCTATTCGATGTTCCCGAATCTGCAGGAACGCCGCATGAGCCAGGGCACGCGGCTCTCAGGCGGCGAACAGCAGATGCTCGCGGTTGCGCGCATACTGCGCACCGGCGCGAGCCTGCTGCTGCTCGACGAGATTTCCGAAGGGCTCGCGCCTGTCATCGTGCAGGCGCTCGCGCGCATGATCGTCACGTTGAAGGCGCGCGGCTACACGATCGTGATGGTCGAACAGAATTTCCGCTTTGCCGCGCCACTTGCCGATCGCTTCTATGTGATGGAGCACGGTACGATCGTCGAACACTTCGGGGCAAGTGAACTCGAAAGCAAGATGCCGGTGCTGCACGATTTGCTGGGCGTGTAGAGAGCGCGCCCAACTGCCTCTGATAACCACAAGCGAAGAACCAGGAGACACGAATGAAAAAGAACCCACTCGCGCGGCTTGCCTCAGTTTGTTTCGCGGTCGCCGCCGGCGCCGCTATCACGATGAGTAGCGCGCAAGCGGCTGACGACGCAGTGAAGATCGGTTTCATCACCGACATGTCGGGGCTTTACGCGGACATCGACGGCCAGGGCGGCCTCGAGGCGATCCGCATGGCGGTTGCCGATTTCGGCGGCAAGGTCAACGGCAAGCCGATCACCGTGCTGTATGCGGATCACCAGAACAAGGCGGACATCGCGGCATCGCGCGCACGCGAATGGATGGATCGCGAGGGACTCGATCTGCTGATCGGCGGCACGAACTCGGCAACCGGCCTGTCGATGAACACCGTCGCCGGTGAAAAGCACAAGGTGTACATCAGCATCGGCGCGGGCGCGGACACGCTGACCAACGAGCAATGCACGCCGTACACGATTCACTATGCGTACGACACGACGGCGCTCGCAAAAGGCACCGGCTCAGCGGTCGTGAAGCAGGGCGGCAAGTCGTGGTACTTCCTGACGGCCGACTATGCGTTCGGCAAAGCGCTTGAAAAGAACACGTCGGACGTGGTGAAGGCGACCGGCGGCCAGGTGCTGGGCGCGGTGCGTCATCCGTTGTCGGCGTCGGATTTCTCGTCGTTCCTGTTGCAGGCACAGTCGTCGAAGGCGCAGGTTCTCGGTCTCGCCAATGCGGGCGGCGACACGATCAACTCGATCAAGGCCGCGAAGGAATTCGGCATTACGAAGAGCATGAAGCTCGCCGCGCTGCTGATGTTCATCAACGACGTGCACAGTCTCGGTCTTGAAACAACACAAGGTCTCGTGCTGACCGATAGCTGGTACTGGAACAAGGACGCGAACACGCGCAAGTGGGCGCAGCGTTACTTCGACAAGATGCGCAAGATGCCGTCGAGCCTGCAGGCCGCCGACTATTCGGCGACGATGAATTACCTGAAAGCGGTGCAGGCAGTCGGCTCGACCGACTCCGAGAAAGTCATGGCGCAACTGAAGAAGACGAAGATCGACGACTTCTATGCGAAGGGCTACATCCGTCAGGACGGCAGCATGATCCACGACATGTACCTGATGCAGGTGAAGACGCCGGCTGAGTCGAAAGAGCCGTGGGACTACTACAAGATCACCGCGACGATTCCGGGCGAGCAGGCGTTCACGACGAAGTCGGAAACGCGCTGCGCGCTGTGGAAATAAGCGCGGATTGACGGCCTGACTGTGACGGCTGGCTGTCCGCGTGGGCAGTCAGCCGTTCGCTTCGCTTCGCTTCATATGCCGCGCGCGGCCGGCGTGATGCGCGCTTCGCGTGCCGGCCCGATCGTGCGCAACCGATCTCGCCTTGACGATAGGTGAAGGCTTCAATGGACATCTTTGGCATTCCGCTTCCCGCGATGCTGAGCCAGTTGCTGCTCGGACTCGTGAACGGCTCGTTCTACGCAATTCTGAGTCTGGGCCTTGCGGTGATCTTCGGCCTGCTGAACGTGATCAACTTCGCGCACGGCGCGTTGTTCATGCTCGGCGCGATGCTCGCGTGGATGGGTTTCTCGTACTTCGGCGTGCCGTACTGGCCGATGCTGATCATCGCGCCGCTGCTCGTCGGCCTGTTCGGCGTACTGATAGAACGCTCGATGCTGCGCTGGCTGTACAAGCTCGATCATCTGTACGGGCTGTTGCTCACGTTCGGGCTGACGCTCGTCGTGGAAGGCGTGTTCCGCTCCATCTACGGCTCGTCCGGTCAGCCTTACGACGTGCCATCGGCGTTGTCGGGCGCGACCAACCTCGGCTTCATGTTCCTGCCGAATTATCGCGCGTGGGTCGTCGTGGCGTCGCTCATCGTCTGCTTCGCGACGTGGTTCGTGATCGAGAAGACACGGCTTGGCGCCTATCTGCGCGCGGGCACGGAGAACCCCAAGCTCGTCGAGGCGTTCGGCATCAACGTGCCGCTGATGATCACGCTCACCTACGGCTTCGGCGTCGCGCTCGCCGCGTTTGCCGGCGTGCTCGCCGCGCCCGTCATCCAGGTGTCGCCGCTGATGGGCCAGCCGATGATCATCACCGTGTTCGCGGTCGTGGTGATCGGCGGAATGGGTTCCATCATGGGCTCGATTCTCACGGGCCTCATGCTCGGCGTGATCGAAGGACTGACGCGCGTGTTCTATCCGGAGGCGTCGGCGACCGTGGTGTTCGTCATCATGGCGCTCGTGTTGCTGGTGCGTCCGGCGGGTCTCTTCGGCAAGGAAAAATGATGCAGAGAAAACTGCTCTACGGTCTGCTGCTGCTCGCGCTCCTCGCGGTGCCCGTGCTCGGCATCTATCCGCTCTTCGTGATGAAGGTGATGTGCTTCGCGCTCTTCGCCGCCGCGTTCAATCTGCTGATCGGATACACGGGGCTGCTGTCGTTCGGCCACGCGATGTTTCTCGCGTCGGCAGGTTACGTCACCGGTTATGCGATGCAGACGCTCGGCTTTTCGCCCGAGCTCGGCGTGCTTGCGGGCACTGCTTGCGCGACGCTGCTGGGGTTTGTCGTCGGCATCTTCGCGATTCGCCGCCAGGGCATTTACTTTGCGATGGTGACGCTCGCGCTCGCACAAATGGTCTACTTCGTGTTCCTGCAAGCGCCGTTCACACATGGCGAGGACGGTCTGCAAGGCGTGCCGCGCGGCAAGCTTTTCGGCGTGCTGGATCTTTCGTCCGACGTCGCGCTGTACTTTGTCGTGCTGGCGATCATGGTGCTCGCGTTCCTGCTGATCGTGCGGATCGTGCATTCGCCGTTCGGTCAGGTGCTCGTCGCGATCAAGGAAAACGAGCCGCGCGCCGTGTCGCTCGGCTACGATACCGACCGCTTCAAGTTGCTGGCCTTCATTCTCTCGGCGGGGCTTGCGGGACTCGCAGGGTCGCTGAAGGTCGTGGTGCAAGGCTTCGAAACTTTGAGCGATGCGTATTGGACGATGTCGGGCCTCGTCGTGCTGATGACGCTCGTCGGCGGCATGGGCACGCTGTTCGGGCCGCTGCTCGGCGCGGCGCTGATCGTGGCTCTTGAAGATCGGCTGGGCGACATCGGCAGCGCGCTCGCTTCGACGACGGGCGTCGAATGGTTCCGCTCATTGGGCGAATCGGTGACGATCGTGACGGGCGTGATCTTTATCGCCTGCGTGCTCGCGTTCCGGCGCGGGATCGTGGGCGAGATCATCGCGCGCGTTCGTCCGTTGCGCGCCTGAGCGGTGCAGTCCGGTTGCAGTGCATCGAATTACTTCGGCGTCCGATCTAATTGCGCTGCTTTGCAGTATGACCGGTCGATACCGCTTGAGCCCTTATTCACGTATCCTGCGGCAACGGCGCTTAAACGCGCCCCAATTTAGTGCCGCACTGCACCACTAGGGTAATTGCTAGTTGTGGCATGGGGGGTGCTCGTTTAACCTTCATGCAGTTCTGATGCACCACGAATTTGCAGGTGGAGAACGAGGAGACATGAGGCACTAAGTGCCCACACGAAAGCGCTGTTGGATTGATATCCAACAGCGCTTTTTATTTTTGTTTTCCAAATAGCGCCATTCAAATCTTTTGCTAACTCGGTGACCGTTTTATGTCGCCGACGATTCGCTCATTTGCCACGCCACAGCCCGTCAAAACGCTTGCGGCGTGCGGCTCGCCTCCGCTACACTCCTCATTCACCGACCGCTGGGTCGGGATTTAATTCACGAATTTAATTTGAATTGTTTTAACGGGGCACAGAGGAGCGGGATGAAGTCGGCATTGCGTTGGATCAGCGCGGCATTGGTCGCCACCGGAGTTTCGGCTGCATGGAGCGGCCCTGTATTCGCGGACGTGAAAATCGGCGTCACTGTCTCGGCAACCGGCCCGGCCGCATCGCTCGGCATCCCGGAGAAAAACACCATCGCGTTGCTGCCCAAGGAAGTGGCCGGGCAGAAGATCGATTACATCGTGCTCGACGACGCGACGGATTCCACGCAAGCCGTCAAGAACGCCCGCAAGCTCACCAGCGAAGATCACGTCGACGCGATGATCGGCTCGACCGTCGTGCCGAATTCGCTCGCCATGATGGACGTCGCCGCGGAAAACACCACGCCGGTTATCTCTCTGGCTGCTGCCGCAAGCATCGTCGAGCCAATGGACGCAAAGCGCGCGTGGGTCTTCAAGACGCCGCAAAACGACATCCTGATGGCCACCGCGATCGCGCAGCACATGTCCAACCAGGGCGTGAAGACGGTCGCGTTCATCGGCTTCTCGGACGGCTACGGCGAGAGCTGGTTCAAGGAATTCAGCAAGGCCGCCGACCTCGCGAAGATCAAGGTCGTGGCGAACGAACGCTTCGCGCGCAACGACGCGTCGGTCACGGGCCAGGTGCTGAAGATCATGTCGCAGAACCCGGACGCGGTGCTGATCGCAGGCGCGGGCACACCCGCAGCGCTGCCGCAGAAAACGCTCAGGGAGCGTGGTTACAAGGGCAAGTACTACCAGACGCACGGCGTCGCGAATAACGACTTCCTGCGCGTGTGCGGCAAGGACTGCGAGGGTACATATCTGCCGGCTGGCCCGCTGCTCGTCGCGGAGCAACTGCCCGATTCGAATCCGGTGAAGAAGAGCGCGCTCGCCTACAAGCGCGCGTACGAAGGCGCATATGGCGCGGGCTCGGTGTCGACTTTCGGCGGTCACGCATGGGACGCGGGTCTGCTGCTGCAACGCGCGATTCCTCTCGCGCTGAAGAAAGGGCAGCCCGGCACGCCGGCGTTCCGCGAAGCGCTGCGCGCCGCGCTCGAAGGCACGAAAGATCTGCCTGCATCGCATGGCATCTTCAACATGAGCGCGAACGACCATGCCGGTCTCGATCAGCGGGCGCGCGTGATGGTGCAGATTGTCGGCGGCAAGTGGAAGTTGTCCGGCGACTGAGCA
The DNA here is from genome assembly GCF_003330785.1 of Paraburkholderia graminis. Taxonomy (NCBI): domain Bacteria; kingdom Pseudomonadati; phylum Pseudomonadota; class Betaproteobacteria; order Burkholderiales; family Burkholderiaceae; genus Paraburkholderia; species Paraburkholderia graminis. The sequence continues at coordinate 3,961,742 of NZ_CP024934.1, read as the reverse complement.
AGGGCGAAGCAATAGTCGACCTCATACAAAAAGACGCGTGCAGTTGACGCGTCTTTTTTATTGCCTCGGTTGCTTTTTGCAGCGCTGTATCGACGCCGCGAGTGTGGTTGTGCGGCTTCAGGACAAACCCGCATTTGGGTTGCAGTCTATTGACCGTCGGCGCGACACGACGCAATACTACTAACATGTTAGTGTTTTGTGCACGCCAGTTCGGAAACGACATTTCAGGAATCGCAGCAGCAGGGAGTGACCTACAAGCGGCGAAGGCTATCTCGTTGAGCAGGGAAAACCATGCTTGGCACAGCCGGACCCTATAACTAGATTCAGACACCCGACCCACGAGTCGGATCACAGATACGCACTTCGGAGCGTTGGAGACTTGCAATGGCAATGACAAAGACAAAGACAAAGCAATGGGTACGGACTGGCATCGCGATGGCATTGATGTGCGGTGCAGGCGCGGCGTTCGCTCAGGTGAAGATCGGCGTGACGCTGTCGACCACGGGGCCGGCTGCATCGCTCGGGATTCCTGAGAAAAACACGATTGCGTTGCTGCCGAAAGAGATCGGCGGCAAGACGGTGCAGTACATCATCCTCGATGACGCGTCCGATACGGGCAAGGCCGTGCAGAACACGCGCAAGCTGATCGACGAAGATCACGTCGACGCGATCATCGGCTCAACCGTCACGCCGAATTCGCTGGCCATGCTCGATCCCGCATCAGAAGGCAAGACGCCGGTCATTTCGCTCGCGGCTTCCGCTGCGATCATCTCGCCGATGGACGCGAAGCGCGCATGGGCCTTCAAACCGCCGCAGAACGACAGCCTGATGGCCGACGCCATTGCCGAGTACATGGAGCATCACGGCGTGAAGACGGTCGGCTTCATCGGCTTCGCGGATGCCTACGGCGATAGCTGGAACAAGGTGTTCACAACCGCAGCCGCTGCGCACAACCTGAAGATCGTGACGAACGAGCGCTTCAACCGTACCGACGCTTCGGTGACGGGCCAGGTGCTCAAGACGATGGGTGCGAATCCCGACGCGGTCCTGATCGCAGGCTCCGGCACGCCGGCTGCGCTGCCGGCCAAGACGCTTAAGGAGCGCGGCTACAAGGGCAAGATTTATCAGACGCACGGCGTCGCGAATAACGACTTCCTGCGCGTGTGCGCCAAGGACTGCGAAGGCGAAATTCTGCCGGCCGGTCCGATCCTCGTCGCCGATCAATTGCCGGAGTCGAATCCGGTGAAGAAGTCGTCGCTGGCCTATAAGGCGGCGTACGAGAAAGCCTACGGCGCGGGTTCGGTCGCGACCTTCGGCGGTCATGCATGGGACGCCGGCCAGATGCTGCAACGTGCGATTCCGGAGGCTTTGAAGACGGCTCAACCGGGCACCGAAGCATTCCGCGTGGCACTGCGCGGCGCGCTGGAAAGCATCAAGGAACTGCCGGTCTCGCACGGCATCATGAACACGACCACGACTGACCACAACGGCCTCGACAAGCGCGCACGCGTGATCGTCGAGATCGTCGACGGCAAGTGGAAGCTGCAGAACGACTAATACAAAGCGACTCATAGAAAGCGGTACGCGCCTCTCGTGAAGTGCGGCACATGACGCCGCACTGCCATTCTGTTCGATGACAATGGCACCGACCGCCGCGCCGTGCTCCGGCGCGGCGGTCGTCTTTTTCCAGTTTCGATTTCGACGCTTCAGGACGAGGAAGTATGGATCTATCAATTGCGGCGATCCTCGCGCAGGACGGCATCACGACGGGCGCCATTTACGCGTTGCTCGCGCTCGCGCTGGTGCTGGTGTTCTCCGTGACGCGGGTGATCTTCATCCCGCAGGGCGAGTTTGTTTCGTATGGCGCGCTCACGCTCGCCGCGTTGCAAACCCAAAAGTTTCCGGCCACCTGCTGGCTGCTGATGGCGATGGGCGCGGCATGCTTCGTCGTCGAAGTAGTGGGATTCGTGCGGCACGCGGAACGGCGCCGGCATGCGGCGCGCACGCTGGCCGTACTGGTCGGCAAGTATCTGCTGTTTCCGGTTGCGGTTTATGCGCTGACGCAAGGTGTTTTCCTTCACCCTCTGCCGATGATCGCGCAGATCGCGTTGACGCTCCTGATCGTGATTCCGATGGGACCGTTTGTTTACCGGCTCGCGTATGAGCCGATCGCCGAGGCGACCACGCTGTTGCTGCTGATCGTCGCAGTGGCGGTGCATTTCGCGATGGTGGGCCTCGGTCTCGTGATGTTCGGCGCGGAAGGCTCGCGCACCACCGCGTTTTCGGACGCGACGTTCAACCTGGGCAGCCTGTCGATTTCAGGACAAAGCCTGTGGGTGGTCGGCACGGCGGTCGTGCTGATCGGCGCACTGTATCTGTACTTTGACCGCTCGATCTCCGGCAAGGCATTGCGCGCGACATCCGTGAACCGGCTCGGCGCGCGGCTCGTCGGCATCGGCACGACGCAAGCAGGGCGGCTCGCGTTCACGCTCGCCGCGGGCCTTGGCGCGCTGTGCGGCATTCTCGTCGCGCCGTTGACCACCATCTACTACGACTCGGGCTTCCTGATCGGCCTGAAGGGCTTCGTGGGGGCGATTATCGGCGGGCTCGTCAGCTATCCGCTGGCGGCGGCCGGCTCGATCCTCGTCGGTCTGCTGGAGTCGTACTCGTCGTTCTGGGCGAGCGCCTACAAGGAAGTGATCGTGTTCACGCTGATCATCCCGGTGCTGCTCTGGCGCAGTCTCGCCAGCCCGCACGCCGAAGAGGAAGAGGAGTGACGCGATGAAACGGATCATGAAAAACAAGTTCTTCTGGCTGTTCCTCGTCGTGCTGTTCGCGTTGCCGGTGTTGCCGCGGCCGATTCACGTCCCCGAATACTGGGTGACGCTGCTTAATTACATCGGCCTCTATTCGATCGTGGCGATCGGGCTCGTGCTGCTGACGGGCATCGGCGGGATGACGAGTTTCGGGCAGGCGGCGTTTGTCGGCATCGGCGCCTATGCGACGGCGTACCTGACCACGCGCTTCGGCGTCTCGCCGTGGCTCGCGCTAATCGCCGGCGTGTTGGTGACGGCGTTGATCGCGCTGATTCTGGGTCTCGTGACGATGCGCCTGTCCGGCCACTTTCTGCCGCTCGGCACGATCGCATGGGGACTCTCGCTGTTTTACCTGTTCGGCAATCTGGAGATGCTGGGCAAGTACGACGGCATCAACGGTATTCCGGTGCTGAACGTTTTCGGCATCGACCTTGAGTCTGGCCGCCATATCTATTACCTGATCTGGCTGGTCGTGCTCGGTGCCGTAGTTTCTGTTCAAAACCTGCTTAACAGCCGGCCTGGACGGGCGATCCGCGCGCTGCGCGGCGGCGGCATGATGGCCGAAGCAATGGGCGTGAATACGGCGTGGATGCGCGTCGTCATTTTCGTCTACGCGGCGGTGCTGGCTTCCGTGTCCGGTTTTCTGTACGCGCATTTGCAGCGGGCGGTGAATCCGACGCCGTTCGGACTGAATCACGGCATCGAATTCCTGTTCATGGCGGTGGTGGGCGGGGTGTCGCATGTGTGGGGGGCGGTGCTCGGCGCGGCCATCCTCACGGTATTGCAGGACTATTTGCAAACGCTGCTGCCGAAGTTGCTCGGCGAGAACGGCAACTTCGAGGTGATCGTCTTCGGCATTCTGATGGTGCTGTTGCTGCAATACGCGCGGCAGGGCGTCTGGCCTTTCGTCGCGCGTTTCTTCCCGCGTGGGCCGCGCGCGCATCTGCCGGATCACGCGGATCCGTTGCCGCAGCGCAGCAAGCCGACGGCCGGCGAAAGCCTGTTGACGGTGAACAAGGCGCGCAAGCAGTTCGGCGGTCTGGTTGCGGTGAACGACGTCAGCTTTGAAGTAAAAGCAGGGCAGATCATCGGCTTGATCGGCCCGAACGGCGCCGGCAAATCGACCACGTTCAACCTGGTGACGGGCGTGCTGCAAGCGACGAGCGGCGAAATCTCGTTCCGCGGCGAGCGGATCGACTCGCTCAGTTCACGTGAAATCGTCAAGCGGGGAATCGGCCGCACGTTTCAGCACGTCAAGCTGCTGCCGGGCATGACTGTGCTCGAGAACGTCGCAATTGGCGCGCATTTGCGGGGGCATGCGGGTGTCTGGCGAAGCGTCGTGCGCCTGAATGGCGTCGAAGAAGCGCGGTTGATGGCCGAGGCGGCTCGTCAGATCCGGCGCGTCGGACTCGAGCAGCACATGTACGACGAAGCCGGAAGTCTCGCGCTCGGGCAGCAACGGATTCTCGAAATCGCGCGCGCACTGTGCTGCGATCCGACATTGCTCCTGCTCGACGAGCCGGCGGCCGGCTTGCGATATCAGGAAAAGTTGCAGTTGGCGGACTTGCTTCGCCGGCTGAAGGCGGAAGGGATGAGTGTGCTGCTGGTCGAGCACGACATGGACTTTGTGATGAATCTGACCGACCGGCTAGTCGTGATGGAATTCGGCACGCGTATCGCCGAAGGTCTGCCGCAGGAAGTGCAGCAGGACCCGGCTGTGCTCGAGGCGTACCTCGGCGGGGTGGAGTAATGGAGAACGACATGAATGCAGCGGCACCGATTCTCGATGTGAACGGTCTTTCCGTGCGCTACGGCAAAGTCGAGGCACTGCACGGCGCGGCGATCAAGGTACGGGCCGGCCAGATCGTGTCGGTGATCGGGCCGAACGGCGCGGGCAAATCGACGTTGCTGAACGCGATCATGGGCGCCTTGCCGCCTACGGGGCACGCTAAGGGTGCGGTTGTCTACCAGGGCGAGGACGTCAGCGCGGTGCCGGTTGAGAAGCGCGTGGCTCGCGGCATGTGTCTGGTGCCGGAGAAGCGCGAGCTTTTCGCGTCGATGACCGTCGAGGACAACCTCGTTCTGGGCGCTTACCGGCGCAAGCGGGCGGGCGAGCGTAACTTCCTGGATCAAATCGAACCGGTCTTTGAACTCTTCCCGCGCCTGAAGGAGCGCCGCAAGCAGGCGGCAGGGACGTTGTCCGGCGGTGAGCGGCAGATGCTCGCCGTAGGGCGCGCGCTGATGGGCAAACCGGACTTGCTGATGCTGGATGAGCCGAGTCTGGGTCTTGCACCGTTGATCGTGAAGGAGATTTTTCACATCATCAGCGCGCTGCGCCAGACGGGAGTGGCGACGCTTCTGATCGAGCAGAACGCGCGCGCTGCGCTGCAAATTTCCGACTATGGCTACGTGCTCGAAACCGGCGAGTTGGCGCTGGAAGGCGCGGCGGCTGAATTGGCGCAGAATCCGCGGGTTATCGAGACTTATCTGGGGCTGGCCAAAAAGGCAGCCTGAGCGTTCTTTTCGAGGGTTCTTAAGCGGCGTGTTTCACGTGAAACACGCCGCTTTTTTTGTCTTAGGCCATCCGGCCGAATTCGGGCCGAAACCGAACCCGTTATAATTCGCCCAATACTTTTCTTTTGAAGGCTCACGCGACGATCTGGCGTGAGATCCGCGATGCTTTTTCCCACAGAATTTGACGTAATCGTTGTCGGTGGAGGCCACGCCGGCACCGAGGCCGCTTTGGCCTCCGCGCGCATGGGCAATAAAACGCTCCTGCTCACGCACAACATCGAAACGCTTGGACAGATGAGCTGCAATCCGTCGATCGGCGGCATTGGCAAGGGCCATCTGGTCAAGGAAGTCGACGCGCTCGGCGGCGCTATGGCGGCCGCGACGGACGAAGGTGGAATCCAGTTCCGCATTCTCAACTCGTCTAAGGGGCCGGCTGTGCGTGCTACGCGCGCCCAAGCCGACCGACTGCTTTACAAGCAGGCGATTCGTCATCGTTTGGAAAATCAGCCGAACTTGTGGCTTTTCCAGCAGGCTGTCGACGATCTGATGGTCGAAGGGGATCGCGTCGTCGGTGCGGTTACGCAGGTGGGAATCCGCTTCCGCTCGCGCGCTGTCGTGCTGACGGCGGGGACTTTCCTCGACGGCAAAATCCACGTTGGGTTGAACAATTACACGGGCGGCCGGGCGGGCGATCCGGCGGCCGTCTCGCTGTCGGCGCGTTTGAAGGAGCTCAAGCTCCCGCAAGGACGTCTCAAAACGGGGACGCCGCCGCGGATTGACGGTCGCACGATCGATTTCTCGCAGCTTGAAGAGCAACCGGGCGACCTCGATCCGGTGCCAGTATTTTCGTTTCTCGGTCGGGCGGAGCAGCATCCGCGGCAAGTGCCGTGCTGGGTGACGCATACCAACGAGCGTACGCACGACATCATCCGCGGTGGATTGGATCGCTCGCCGATGTACACGGGCGTCATTGAAGGAGTGGGGCCGCGGTACTGCCCGTCCATTGAGGACAAGATTCACCGCTTCGCGTCGAAGGAATCGCATCAGATTTTCCTGGAACCGGAAGGGCTGACGACCAACGAGTTTTACCCGAACGGGATTTCGACCAGCCTGCCATTCGATGTGCAGCTTGAGCTCGTGCGGTCGATGCGTGGGTTAGAGCATGCGCACATCCTGCGACCGGGTTACGCGATCGAGTACGATTATTTTGATCCGCGCGGCTTGAAGGCGTCGCTGGAGACTAAGGTAATTAGCGGGTTGTTCTTCGCGGGTCAGATCAACGGCACTACTGGCTATGAGGAGGCTGCGGCTCAAGGGCTGCTGGCTGGCATCAACGCTGGTCTGTTCGTCCAAGGGAAGGACGCGTGGTGTCCGCGTCGCGATCAGGCGTACCTCGGTGTGCTGGTCGACGATCTCGTCACGCGCGGCGTCTCCGAGCCGTATCGCATGTTCACGAGCCGCGCCGAGTACCGGTTGAGCTTGCGCGAGGACAACGCGGATATGCGGCTGACGGAAATCGGCCGCGAGTTGGGCGTGGTGGACGACGTTCGGTGGGACGCGTTCAGCCGCAAGCGCGACGCTGTTTCACGTGAAACAGAGCGGCTACGGACAACCTGGGTGAACCCCAAGACGCTATCCGCCGACGAAGCGACGGCCTTGCTCGGCAAGCCTATCGATCACGAATACAGTCTGGCGGATCTGCTGCGTCGGCCCGGCGTCAGCTATGACGGCGTTTGCGCGCTCCGGGATGGGGCTTGCGCCGCGCCCGGGACCTTGGCGGAAGACGAGGTATTGTTCGCTCAGATCAAGGAACAGATCGAAATCGGTATCAAGTATCAGGGCTATATCGACCGTCAGGCGGATGAGATCGAACGGAACGAGGCGCACGAGAGCACGCGCTTGCCGGAAGGCTTGGACTACGCGGAAGTAAGAGGGCTGTCGTTCGAAGCGCGCCAGAAGCTGACGCAGTTCCGTCCCGAGACTATCGGTCAGGCATCGCGCATTTCGGGGATCACGCCCGCAGCCATTTCGTTGCTGATGGTGCACCTGAAGCGTGGGCTCGGCCGCCGCGCCACAAAGCCCGCGGAGCCGGGCGCCGACAGCTCGCCGGTGGCGCAATGACGTCGAAGCAGAAGGGCAGCGACCGGGAAGCGTTGGCGCAGCTACTCACGGACGGCACACGTGAGCTCGGTCTCCTCGACCTGAGCGACGCTCAACTTGGCAAGCTGCTCGACTACGTCGCTTTGCTGGGTAAATGGAACGCTGTATATAACCTGACGGCGATCCGCGATCCGCGACAGATGCTGATTCAGCACATTCTCGACTCGCTTTCCATCGTGCCGCATCTGGCGCTGCGCAATCCGCGCTCCGTGCTCGACGTGGGTTCCGGCGGTGGCTTGCCGGGGATCGTGCTGGCGATTGTCCTACCGGATTGCGGCGTCACCGTGAACGACATCGTTCATAAGAAAACGGCTTTTCAGGCGCAGGCGAAGGCCGAGTTGGGGCTCACCAATCTGTCAGTGGTGACGGGGCGCGTCGAGACCTTGCAACCTGGCGCCGAAGTGCCGGCAAAGTTCGACGTAATCGTCTCGCGAGCATTCGCAGAACTCGCCGATTTCGTTACACTGGCCCGTCATCTCGTCGCGGAGCACGGCGCGATCTTGGCGATGAAGGGCGTGCGCCCGGACGGCGAGATCGAGCGCTTGCCGGCAGGCGCCCACGTGGAGCAAACGGTGCGGCTCCAGGTGCCGTTTCTCGACGCCGAGCGCCATCTGGTCACCGTTCTCGTCGACGAAGCCCGTCAGGCCTCGAAGTGACATTCGCCGCTCATCAGTTTGACCACGTAACTACATCTTCAGGCAGCAAAAGGGACATTCCAACGATGGCAAAAATCTTCTGCGTTGCGAACCAGAAAGGCGGCGTCGGCAAGACGACGACGACAGTCAATCTGGCGGCCAGCCTGGCAGCGCAGGGACAGCGAGTCCTTCTTATCGATCTGGACCCGCAGGGCAATGCCACGATGGGTAGCGGCATCGACAAGGCTGCGTGTGCGAACACCGTCTATGAAGTGCTGGTGGATGGCGTCTCGGTGGCTGATGCGCGCATGCGCCCGGAAGCCGTCGATTACGACGTGCTGCCCGCCAATCGTGAACTAGCCGGCGCCGAAGTCGAGTTGGTCAGCGTGCAGAATCGCGAGCGTCAATTGAAGGCCGCGCTTGCCGCAGTCGAAGGCGAGTACGACTTTATCCTGATCGACTGTCCGCCGGCCTTGTCGCTGCTGACGCTCAACGGCTTGTGCGCCGCTCACGGCGTGGTAATTCCGATGCAGTGCGAGTACTTCGCCCTCGAAGGGCTGTCCGATCTGGTCAACACCATCAAACAGGTGCACGCGAATTTGAACCGGGACCTCAAGGTGATCGGTTTGTTGCGCGTCATGTTCGACCCGCGCATCACATTGCAGCAGCAAGTTTCCGATCAATTGAAAGAGCATTTCGGCGACAAGGTGTTCGACGCGGTGATCCCGCGTAACGTGCGTCTCGCCGAAGCGCCGAGTTATGGATTGCCGGGCGTGGTATTCGACAGGGCGTCGCGTGGCGCGCAAGCGTATGTGCAGTTCGGCGCGGAAATGATTGAACGGGTGCGCGCACTGAATGACGCGCCCCAGGCATCCTAAGCGGATCGAGGAAGCACGATGAACGCAGTAGCAAGAAAGAAGGGATTGGGCCGCGGCCTGGAAGCGTTGCTCGGCGGAAGCGCCGACATCACGGAGGCGGTGGCGATAGAAGGTGCGCCGAATGTGCTGCCTCTGTCGAAAATGCAGGCCGGCAAGTATCAGCCGCGCACGCGCATGGACGAGGGCGCGTTGCAGGAGCTGGCGGCCAGCATCCGCGCGCAGGGAGTGATGCAGCCGATCCTTGTGCGGCCCGTGTCGGCGGACAAGTACGAAATCATCGCGGGCGAGCGGCGTTTTCGCGCGGCGCGCCTCGCGGGCCTGGAAGAAGTGCCCGTGCTGGTGAAGGACGTGCCCGATCAGGCCGCGGCAGCGATGGCGCTGATCGAGAACATTCAGCGTGAAGATCTGAATCCGCTGGAAGAGGCGCAAGGCATTCAGCGCTTGCTCGACGAATTCGATTTCACGCACGAACAGGCGGCGGAATCGGTCGGCCGCTCGCGCAGCGCCGTATCCAACTTGCTGCGTCTGCTGAACCTTGCCACGCCCGTTCAGACGATGCTGCTTGCCGGCGACCTCGACATGGGGCACGCGCGCGCGTTGCTTGCGGTCGATGCCGCGACGCAGATCACGCTGGCGAATCAGGTCGTCAACAAGCGCATGTCGGTGCGCGAAACCGAGAAGCTGGTGGCGGCGACGACCAAGGCGGCGCCGGCGGTGAAGGCACGCGCGAACCCGGACGGCGGCCGGGATACGCGACGACTGGAAGAAGAACTGTCCGACTTGCTCGCCGCCACAGTGAAGATCAAGCTCGGTCGACGCGGCCGCGGCCAGGTTCTGGTCGACTTCGGCGATCTCGATGCGCTGGAAGGCATCCTGGTGCGCTTGCGCGGGAATGCTACGGCTTAGAGCAGAATCGTTTGCTATCAATCGTGGGCGGTGCAGAGAAATTAGCTGCACCGTCCAGATTTTCTTGGATTCCTAACTAATCCGGCATCGGCGACCAAAGATGGCGGCGCAAGACAAGAGCAGAACGCTTATCTCCGCCGCCAAGAAAAACGCATCGTGCCGCGCGGTCAAGTAAACCGCCCATCATCGGTTGTTGCATTTTCGAGACGTCCGCTGCAACGTTTTTCGCGCCTATCTACAGTGAGAAAACTTGCCAGTTTGCGCATGCGTTTTGCCTCTGCCCGACAGCCTTACATTTAACGTGCTGCGCGTAGCCATGAAGGCTTTTCCACATCGCGAAGCGTCGTTTCGCACTGTTTATTGAACGGCCTAAAGTCTTGAATTGCCTGCAACTATCGCTTACAATCGCCCGGATTTAATTGCACGGCAACCCCGTAAGCGCAGCGAAAGCTCGCTGATCGGAACGAGACTTTCGGAACACTGCGATGGCGGTCAAAGCGTCGAATCAAGCGCCAAAAAATGGGCGCGGCAACGGGCGCGATGAACACCGCGAAGAGCGCACCGTGTCGAATGCCTCCACCGCTCAGCAAGTCGCGCGCGAAGAATCGTGGGACGCCGAGCAGGATAACAATATCGTTCCGCTCACGCGGGCCGAAGCAGAAAAGCTGTTTGGCCCGAATGTGAGTCGTCCATCGCGCGTTACGCCTTTCAAGGTCGTGGCAGCGCAAATGGTTTTGTCCCTGGTTGCAACGTTGGTGTGGTGGCTGTTCTATAAGCCGCCGGGCGCTGCTGCGCTGTCCGCGTTCCTGGGGGGAGCGATCTGCTGGGTGCCGGGCGCATTGTTCGCGGCGCGACTGAGAACACTGAGCGGCGCCGAAACAGTGATGAGCTGGGTGCTCGGCGAAGCGCTCAAGATGGGGGCGACGATCGCGATGTTTGTAGCCATCGCCTTCTGGTATCACGACGTGCGCTGGGTTCCGCTGCTCGTGACTTATCTCATCGCGCTCAAGACGTACTGGATTGCCTTGGCGTGGCGCTGAGGAAGCAACAGGCAACTGCAAAGATTTGAAGCCGGCGCATGGCGCCGGCGAGAGCGTGCGGATATGACACCATCCGCACCCGGCGCGTTTCCGCAATAGAGCTTTGCGGCGGGAACGGCCCAAGACGATTTTCGACAATTTGGGTGGCTTTAACGATATGGCAGCTAGCGAAGGCACGCGCGCAATGGATCCGTCCGAGTACATCGCGCACCACTTGCAAAACTTTTCCACCGGGCACCAGACGTCGATTTTCGACATCCACGTGTGGAATCTGGACACCCTGTTCTGGTCGATCGTTTGCGGTCTGGCCACCATCATCATTCTGCATCTCGCTGCCCGCAAGGCAACGTCCGGCGTGCCGGGCCGTTTCCAGTGCGCGATCGAAATGCTGGTCGAAATGGTCGAGGACCAATCGAAGTCGATGATCCACGGCACACGCACGTTCATCGCGCCGCTGGCTCTGACCGTTTTCGTGTGGGTCGCGCTGATGAACTCGCTCGACTTCATCCCCGTCGACCTGCCGGGCCACGTGATCGGCTGGCTCGGTCTGTCGGAAGCCATCCCGCATCACCGCATCGTTCCGACAGCCGACCTGAACGGCACGATCGGCATCGCACTCGGCGTGTTCGCGCTGATGATTTACTACAACTTCAAGATCAAGGGCGCAGGCGGCTTCGTGCACGAACTGCTGTCCGCTCCGTTCGGCGCGCATCCGGTGTTGTGGATCCCGAACCTTGCACTGAACATCATCGAGTTCGTCGCGAAGACGGTCTCGCTCGGCATGCGGCTGTTCGGCAACATGTACGCGGGCGAACTGTTGTTCCTGCTGATTGCCCTGCTCGGCAGCATCTGGAGCTTCGGCGCGGACACGACGGTGCTTGGCTTCATCGGCCACGTGATCGCCGGCAGCGTGTGGGCAATCTTCCACATCCTGATCGTTCTGCTGCAGGCGTTCATTTTCATGATGCTGACGCTGGTGTACATCGGCCAGGCGCACGACACGCACTAACCTGCGCGTCGTTAAAAGAATCGTAGTTTTTCAAATCCCAGTTCCAACCAGTTCTAAAAGACTTTTCACAAAGGAGTGATCATGCAAGCTTTCATCGCCAACATCCAGGGTCTGACCGCCATCGGTATCGGCATCATCATCGGCCTGGGTGCAATCGGCGCCTGTATCGGTATCGGCCTGATGGGCGGCAAGTACATCGAAGCATGTGCTCGTCAGCCGGAACTGATGAACCCGCTGCAAACCAAGATGTTCCTGCTGGCTGGTCTGATCGATGCGGCGTTCCTGATTGGCGTTGGTGTGGCAATGCTGTTTGCGTTCGCGAACCCGCTGCTGGCCAAGCTGGCAGGCTGAGGTTCCTCGGAAGTTTGCGCCTGAGCTATAACTGAAGGCGCAGGGCGGAACGGGCACTTGGGCGCTGATCGAGCACAGAATCGATGAGCGCCTTGCCGTTTCACTTTCCGAACTAGCAACGTTTAAGGAAACACCGTGAATCTCAACGCAACCCTGTTTGCGCAAATGGTCGTGTTCCTGATCCTCGCGTGGTTCACGATGAAGTTCGTGTGGCCGCCGTTGATCAACGCCCTCGACGAGCGCTCGAAGAAGATTGCTGACGGTTTGTCTGCCGCTGAGAAGGGCAAGGCGGAACTCGAAGCCGCTCACAAGCGCGTCGACCAGGAACTCGCCCAGGCACGCAACGACGGTCAGCAGCGCATTGCTGACGCAGAAAAGCGCGCTGTGGCAGTCGCTGACGAAATCAAGGCTCAAGCACAAGCTGAAGCCGCTCGCATCATCGCGCAAGCGAAGGCCGACGCGGAGCAGCAAGTCGTGAAGGCGCGCGAAACGCTGCGCGGCGAAGTCGCCGCACTGGCAGTGAAGGGCGCTGAACAGATCCTGAAGCGCGAAGTCGACCAGGCAGCTCACGCTGACCTGCTGAATCAACTGAAAGCCGAGCTCTGATCATGGCCGAACTTGCAACCATCGCCCGTCCGTACGCAGAAGCGCTGTTTGGCGTGGCCGAAGCTGGTGACATCGCCGCCTGGTCCACGCTCGTGCAGGAGCTGGCACAGGTTGCGCGTCTGCCCGAAGTGCTGTCGATTGCCTCGAGCCCGAAAGTAAGCCGCGCCCAGGTCAGCGAACTGCTGCTGGCTGCGGTCAAGTCGCCGCTCAAGGACAACGCGCAAGCGAAGAATCTGGTGCAAATGCTGGTGGACAACCATCGTCTGCAATTGCTGCCGGAAATTGCTGTGCAGTTCGAAGAGTTGAAGAACGCCCGCGAAGGGGCGGCCGATGTGCTGATCGTCAGCGCATTTCCGCTCGAAGGCGCGCAGTTGAACGACCTCGTCGCAAGTCTCGAACGCAAGTTCAAACGCAAGCTGAAGCCGACGGTCGAGATCGACTCGTCGTTGATCGGCGGCGTTCGCGTGACGGTCGGCGATGAAGTGCTCGATACCTCGGTCCGCGCGCGGCTTGCCAGCATGCAAACGGCTCTGACGGCCTGAAGCGCCCACGGCGCTGAAGCGGCTGGCACGCAACAGAATTGACTATCAGGAGCGAATAATGCAACTCAATCCCTCTGAGATCAGCGAGCTGATCAAGAGCCGGATCCAGGGCCTTGAAGCGAGCGCAGACGTTCGCAACCAGGGCACTGTGATCTCCGTGACCGACGGTATCGTGCGTATTCACGGTCTGTCGGAAGTGATGCAGGGCGAAATGCTCGAATTCCCGGGCAACACCTTCGGTCTTGCGCTGAACCTCGAGCGTGACTCGGTCGGCGCCGTGATTCTGGGTGAGTACGAGCACATCTCCGAAGGCGACATCGTCAAGACGACGGGCCGCATTCTGGAAGTGCCGGTTGGTCCGGAACTGCTCGGCCGCGTGGTCGACGCACTGGGCAACCCGATCGACGGCAAAGGCCCGATCAACGCAAAGAAGACCGACGCAATCGAAAAGATCGCTCCGGGCGTGATCTGGCGTAAGTCGGTTTCGGAACCGGTCCAAACCGGTCTGAAGTCGATCGACGCGATGGTGCCGGTTGGCCGTGGCCAGCGCGAGCTGATCATTGGCGACCGCCAGTGCGGCAAGACCGCAGTCGCAGTCGACGCGATCATCAACCAGAAGGGCAAGAACCTCTTCTGTATCTACGTCGCGATCGGCCAGAAGGCTTCGTCGATCATGAACGTGGTGCGCAAGCTCGAAGAAACCGGCGCGCTGGAATACACGATCGTCGTCGCCGCTTCGGCTTCGGAATCGGCTGCCATGCAGTACCTGGCGCCGTACGCCGGCTGCACGATGGGCGAATACTTCCGCGACCGCGGCCAGGACGCGCTGATCGTTTATGACGACTTGACCAAGCAGGCTTGGGCATACCGTCAGATCTCGCTGCTGCTGCGCCGTCCGCCGGGCCGTGAAGCGTATCCGGGCGACGTGTTCTATCTGCATTCGCGTCTGCTGGAGCGTGCTGCTCGCGTGTCGGAAGACTACGTCGAGAAGTTCACCAACGGGGAAGTCAAGGGCAAGAGCGGTTCGCTGACGGCGCTGCCGGTCATTGAAACGCAAGCTGGCGACGTGACCGCATTCGTTCCGACGAACGTGATCTCGATTACCGACGGCCAGATCTTCCTGGAAACCGACCTCTTCAACGCAGGTATCCGCCCGGCAATTAACGCCGGCGTGTCGGTGTCGCGCGTCGGCGGTGCGGCTCAGACCAAGGTCGTGAAGAAGCTGTCGGGCGGTATCCGTACCGACCTCGCGCAGTATCGTGAGCTGGCAGCATTCGCACAGTTCGCATCGGACCTCGACGAAGCAACCCGCAAGCAGCTCGAGCGTGGTCGCCGTGTGACCGAACTGCTGAAGCAGCCGCAATATCAGCCGCTGCAAGTGTGGGAACTGGCTATCTCGCTGTTCGCCGCGAACAATGGCTACCTGGACGATCTGGAAGTGTCGCAAGTGCTGCCGTTCGAAAAGGGCCTGCGCGAATATCTGAAGTCGAGTCACGCTGACCTGGTCAAGCGCATTGAAGACAACAAGGAACTCTCGAAGGACGACGAAGGCCTGCTGCACACGGCCGTCAAAGACTTCAAGAAGTCCGGCGCTTATTGATCCGCGAGTGATCCGCAAGGCATAAAAGGACTTTGAAGCGGCGCGGGCCGCATGTGTACGCTCCCGCGCTGTTTCGATCGCTTTGCATGGGACCTGGGTCAGCGCTCAGGCGCTAACCCCGGCCGACAAGGAGCAAGCAATGGCTGGAATGAAGGAAATTCGCGGCAAGATCAAGAGCGTGCAAAACACGCGCAAGATCACGAAAGCGATGGAGATGGTGGCCGCATCGAAGATGCGTCGCGCTCAGGAGCGCATGCGCGCTGCTCGCCCGTACGCCGACAAGGTCCGCGATATTGCTGCACACATGAGCCGTGCGAACCCGGAGTATCGTCACCCGTTCATGGTGTCGAACGAAGGCGCGAAGACGGCGGGCATCATCCTCGTCACGACCGACAAAGGTCTGTGCGGCGGCATGAACACCAATGTGCTGCGCGCGGCGCTGCAGAAGTTCAAGGAACTCGAAGGTCAGGGCAAGACGATCGAAGCAACTGCGATCGGCACCAAGGGTCTGGGTTTCCTGAACCGTCTGCGCGCGAAGGTGGTATCGAATGTCGTGCATCTCGGCGACACGCCGCATCTGGAAAAGCTGATCGGCGCGGTGAAGGTGCAGCTCGATCTGTACTCGGAAGGCAAGGTCTCGGCGGTGTATCTCGCGTACACGCGCTTCGTCAATACGATGAAGCAGGAGCCGGTGATCGAGCAACTGCTGCCGCTGTCGGCGGATCAGTTCGAGCGCAAGGAAGAGCAGGGCGCGACGCCGACCACGCAGTGGGACTACATCTACGAGCCGGATGCGCAGGCAGTGGTCGATGAACTGCTGGTGCGTTATGTCGAGGCGCTGGTCTATCAGGCCGTCGCGGAAAACATGGCGTCGGAGCAGTCGGCCCGCATGGTCGCCATGAAGGCCGCTTCGGACAACGCGAAGACGGTCATCAACGAACTGCAGCTTGTGTACAACAAGAGCCGTCAGGCCGCGATCACGAAAGAACTGTCGGAAATCGTCGGTGGCGCGGCGGCGGTCTGACCTTCAGGTCAGGCAATCCGCTTCGTGTGCGCCCGTGTGGCGCACCGTCCGGGCAACGGTCTGGGCGATCCCATCGAAACAGCGCCTTTGCGCGAGTGAAGAATTGAGTATCTAAAGGAAAAGCGATGAGTACTACTGCTTTGGTAGAAGGCAAGATCGTACAGTGCATCGGCGCCGTTATCGACGTGGAATTTCCGCGTACGGACATGCCGAAGATTTACGACGCGCTCATTCTCGAAGGTTCGGAACTGACCCTCGAAGTCCAGCAACAGCTGGGCGACGGCGTTGTCCGTACCATCTGTCTGGGTGCATCCGACGGTCTGCGCCGCGGCACGGTCGTGAAGAACACCGGCCATCCGATCAGCGTGCCGGTCGGCAAGCCGACGCTCGGCCGGATCATGGACGTGCTGGGTCGTCCGATCGACGAAGCCGGTCCGATCAACTCGGACGTGGTTCGCGGTATTCACCAGAAGGCTCCGGCGTTCGACGAACTGTCGCCGTCGACCGAACTGCTCGAAACCGGCATCAAGGTTATCGACCTGATCTGCCCGTTCGCGAAGGGCGGTAAGGTTGGCCTGTTCGGTGGCGCCGGCGTGGGCAAGACCGTGAACATGATGGAACTCATCAACAACATCGCTAAGGAACACGGTGGTTACTCCGTGTTCGCCGGTGTTGGCGAGCGTACCCGCGAAGGGAACGACTTCTATCATGAAATGAAGGACTCGAACGTTCTGGACAAGGTCGCGCTGGTGTACGGCCAGATGAACGAGCCGCCGGGCAACCGTCTGCGCGTCGCGCTGACCGGCCTGACGATGGCTGAGCACTTCCGTGACGAAGGTCTCGACGTGCTGTTCTTCGTCGACAACATCTACCGTTTCACGCTGGCCGGTACTGAAGTGTCGGCACTGCTCGGCCGTATGCCGTCGGCAGTGGGCTATCAGCCGACGCTGGCTGAAGAAATGGGCAAGCTGCAAGAGCGTATTACGTCGACCAAGACCGGCTCAATCACGTCGGTTCAGGCCGTGTACGTCCCTGCGGATGACTTGACCGACCCGTCGCCGGCTACGACTTTCGGCCACCTGGACGCAACGGTCGTGCTGTCGCGTGACATCGCTTCGCTGGGTATCTACCCGGCCGTTGACCCGCTCGATTCGACCTCGCGTCAGATCGACCCGAACGTGATCGGCGAAGAGCACTACTCGATCACGCGCGGCGTGCAGCAAACGCTGCAGCGCTACAAGGAATTGCGCGACATTATCGCGATTCTGGGCATGGACGAACTCGCGCCGGAAGACAAGCTCGCCGTGGCGCGCGCTCGTAAGATCCAGCGTTTCCTGTCGCAGCCGTTCCACGTCGCTGAAGTGTTCACGGGCTCGCCGGGCAAGTACGTTCCGCTGAAGGAAACGATCCGCGGCTTCAAGATGATCGTTGAAGGCGAGTGCGACCACCTGCCGGAACAAGCCTTCTACATGGTCGGCACGATCGACGAAGCCTTCGAAAAGGCCAAGAAGATCCAGTAAAGGTCGGGTGTAACGAAGCGGGCGCCGGAGTCCGCGCTTATTGGATGCTCTGGGCATCCCACACGCGAAGCCGGTGCCTCTCACTACGCTCAACCCAGGAGTCGACATTTATGGCAACTATCAAGGTAGACGTCGTCAGCGCGGAAGAGCAGATCTTCTCGGGCCAGGCGAAGTTCGTCGCGCTGCCGGGCGAAGCAGGTGAACTCGGCATTCTGCCGGGCCACACGCCGCTCATCACGCGGATTCGTCCGGGTGCGGTGCGCATCGAAGCTGAAAACGGCGAAGAAGAGTTTGTGTTCGTCGCCGGCGGCATTCTCGAAATCCAGCCGGGCGCTGTGACGGTTCTCGCCGACACAGCAATCCGCGGCAAGGATCTCGACGAAGCCAAGGCCGAAGACGCGCGCAAGCGCGCGGAAGAAGCACTGCAGAACACGGGCTCGAACCTCGAGTATGCAACCGCGCAAGCGGAACTGGCGTACGCGACGGCTCAGCTTGCTGCGATCCAGCGTCTGCGCAAACTGCGCGGTCAAGGCTAAGCAGCACGTTTGAGAAAAAGTAGAGAAAAAGCAGCCCGCGTGGCTGCTTTTTTTTGACCTCGACTTGACGTTTACGGAAAGGTAATCGACATTATGTGTCCGTGACCGCCCGCGCGACTGCCGGCCACGAAGAGCCTTCGACACGAGCGGACCTGCTGCGGGTAAGACTTGATGCCGGACGACCGCGCGCCGGTGGCACAATCGGTTTCAAAATCATTTCAATAGGGCGAATTGCTCACGGAGACAGCACCATGGCAACGCAAGTGTCAGGCGAAGGCGCAATCATCCAGCCGAAAGACGGGCTCTCGTACGTCCGTGGATCGACAGACATTCCGTTGAGCGAAGCGACCATCGGCGAGTTTTTGCGCGAGACCGTCAGGCGCTTTCCGGACCGGCCCGCGGTGGTGTTTCGAGAGCAGCGAATTCGGTGGACATGGAAGGAATTCGCCGACGAAGTGGACATTTTGGCCGCCGGATTGCTCGCGCTGGGCATTGCGAAGGGCGATCGCGTTGGCATCTGGTCGCCGAATCGCGTCGAATGGCTGCTGACGCAGTTCGCGACGGCGCGCATCGGCGCGGTGCTCGTCAACATCAATCCGGCTTACCGGCTTTCCGAGCTCGAATACGCGCTGAACAAGGTCGGCTGCAAGGCGATAGTCGCGGCGGAGCGCTTCAAGACGTCTATGTATCTGGAGATGCTGCAGCAACTCGCGCCCGAGCTTGCGACGCATGCGCCCGGCGATCTGCATGCGGCTCGATTGCCGGAACTGCGCTACGTCATCCGCATGTGCGACACCGAAACGCCGGGCATGCTCAGCTTCTCCGACTTGATCGAGCAGGGGCGTGCGACCCTCGACGTCGCTCGGCTCGATGCAATCGGCGAGACGCTGTCGTGCCACGAGGCGATCAACATCCAGTTCACCAGCGGCACGACCGGCAATCCGAAGGGCGCGACGCTCACGCATAGCAACGTGGTCAACAACGCGCGTTATATCGCGATGGCCATGAACCTGAGCGAGCAGGACGCGCTGTGCATCCCCGTGCCGCTGTATCACTGCTTTGGAATGGTGCTGGCCGTGCTGGCGTGCGTGTCGGTGGGCGCGAACATGGTATTTCCGGGCGAGGCTTTCGACCCGGCGGCGACGCTCGCGGCCGTCACCGAGGAGCAGTGCACGGCTTTGCACGGCGTGCCGACCATGTTCATCGCGGAACTCGATCATCCCGACTTTGCCTCGTATGACCTCTCGCGCCTGCGCACGGGCATCATGGCGGGCTCGCCGTGCCCCATCGAGACGATGAAGAAGGTCGTCTCGCGGATGCATCTGAGCGAGATCACGATTGCTTATGGCATGACGGAGACGAGCCCTGTGTCGTTCCAGAGCTCGACCACCGATCCGCTCGACAAGCGCACGACCACCGTCGGCCGAATCCAGCCTCACCTGGAGGTGAAAATCATCGATCCGCTTGGCAACATCGTACCGGTCGGCGAAACGGGCGAGCTGTGTACGCGCGGCTATTCGGTGATGCAGGGCTATTGGGGCGACGAAGAAAAAACGCGCGAGAGCATCGTGGATGGCTGGATGCACACCGGCGATCTGGCGACGCTCGACGCCGAAGGCTATTGCAACATCGTCGGCCGTCTGAAGGACATGCTGATTCGCGGCGGCGAGAACGTCTATCCACGCGAGATCGAGGAGTTCCTGTTCCGCCATCCGAAGATCCAGAGCGTGCAGGTATTCGGCGTGCCGGACGCTAAGTATGGCGAGGAAGTGTGCGCGTGGGTCGTGCTGCGTTCAGGCGAACAGGCGACGGCAGAGGAAATCCAGCAGTTCTGTCATGGCCAGATCGCGCATTACAAGGTGCCCAAGTACATTCGTTTCGTCGACGAACTGCCGATGACCGTGACCGGCAAGGTGCAGAAGTTCGTCATGCGTGAGCGCATGATCGACGAACTGAAGTTGGAGCAAGGGAAGACCGCCTGAATGGCGCGAACGCAAAGCCATTGCAAAAAAAAAGAAGGCCGCCCTCGGGCGGCCTTCTTTCTCGCGGCAATCAACGCTGCACGCCGCGAATTTCACACATGACCGAATCGTCGAAACAGCGCGAACTAGCAGGTAAAAGCTGCCATCTTGCACTGCGCAAACGTTTGGCGAGACGAAAAAAAAGCGGGCCTGGAGCCCGCTAAAAACCACACGCTACGGGGTTAGCGCGAGGAGACCAAAGTAGGAACCAACTGAGACGACGACCCTGCGTCGACTACGGCCCCAGCAGGGATGCCCCTTCACAGGGCTTCGGCCTAAGCCGACCGGCAAGTGCATCGTATCCGCTCACACCACGCACCCCGCCACATCCGTGTTGAAACCGTTGAGGGCATTGTGGGCGAATTAATCCAGGAGCGCCGTAACAAAGTGTTTCAGGTTGTAACGCCCGCCAGATAAGGCGTTGCGGGATTTATTGCGGAAATCAACTGTTAAAAAAGCAAGTTTTACCGATGACTACGGCGCAATTTAATACGCTTGTTTCATGCTATTCGTGAAGCATGGCGCCGCATAAATCGTTAAGGCGATTCCGCATGAAATGGTTGCAGATTCATCTTTCCGATCATGAACCGCCGCTGTTACAACTCAATGGACGATGCCCAAAATTTTCGCAGCGACGCTTGCAACCATGAATGCGCCGCAGCAAAGGGAGTCGGCGTCAAAAGCGCACGAGGGTCTGTTCACCGGTCCAGCCAGGTTTCAGTCTCGTTCGACTCGCGCCAAGCTCACGCCGCCCGCGTTACATTAAGCAGCCCGGGTTTCGTGCAGGCATAACCACACGGGCAGCCGTTGGAAGTAGAGCCTCGCGCGGCCGCGCGCCGTCCTCGAGCGCATCAAGAGCGCACCGAGAAACGCCACGGCCGCACCATCACCTCACTTCAACCACTTATCCGACACGGCCTGATATTCGCCCGTAGCTCGCGCCAGGTGCAGCCATTGGTCGACGTACTGCTGGAAAGCCACGTCGCCGCGCGGCAACAGCCACGCCTTTTCGCCGTACTGGAACGGCTTGTCCGGATGCACCGAGCACAGGCCGGGATTGAGCTTTTGCTGTAACAGGGTCTCGGACGCGTCCGTCACCATCACATCGGCTTTGCCCGCGAGAATCTGCTTGAAGATCGTCACGTTGTCCGGATAGACGGTCATGTTCGCGTGCGAAAAGAACTGCTTCGCGAAACGTTCGTTGGTGCCGCCCGGATTCACGATCACGCGCGTTGCGGGCTGGTCGATCTGCGCCACGGTCTGATACTTGTTGACGTCGTCGCAACGGACGATCGGCGTTTTGCCGTCGACCATATAAGCCTGCGTGAAGAACGCGCGCTTTTGCCGCTCGAGCGTCGGCGAAACACCGCCCACGCCGATATCGCACTTGGCGACGAAGTCGTTCATCAGGTTCGACCACGAAGTCTTGACGTACTCCGCCTTGACGCCGAGCGACTTGGCAAGCGACTCCGTCATGTCGATGTCGATGCCTTCGAACTGGCCGTCCGTCTTATAGAACGAATACGGCTTGTAGTCGCCGGTCGTACAGGCCCGCAGCGTGCCGCGAGCGAGAATGTCATCAAGCCGCGAAGCTGTCGCGGGTGTGCCGGACGCTTGCGCCTGAACCGCGCCACTGTGGATTAGTACGCCCGCCACGACGCTGAGCAATGCGAGTGCAACCTTCTTCATTGAGTCTCCTTGGTTATGCGTTGTTATAAGGCTGTCGGATGATAGCCCGGCAATTTTGCCTTGAACATCGGCCGTTCGGCCAGGTTGCAGTAGGGCGACCTTCTGCCGAAAATGGCCTGAACTCGCGCACCGCAGTTATTGCCCGCATTGGACGGAATGCGGCGGCGTCGTCCGGTAAAATGCCCCTTTGCCCTCAGTCGCACGCAACGTGGCCCATAACCTCCTAAACGACACTTTCCTGCGCGCGCTGCTGCGCCAGCCCACCGACTACACGCCCGTCTGGTTGATGCGGCAGGCTGGCCGCTACCTGCCGGAATACAATGCCACGCGAGCTCGCGCAGGCAGCTTTCTCGGGCTCGCGAAAAACCCGGCCTTTGCAACGGAAGTCACGCTGCAGCCGCTCGAGCGCTATCCGCTCGACGCCGCGATTCTGTTCTCCGACATCCTGACGGTGCCGGACGCCATGGGCCTCGGCCTCGAGTTCGTCGCCGGCGAGGGGCCGACATTTGCGCGGCCGGTGCGCACCGAAGACGACGTTGCGCGCCTCGCCGTGCCGGACATCGACGCCATGCTGCGCTACGTGACCGACGCCGTGCGCGAGATTCGCCGTGCGCTGACGGACGCGCAAGGCCGTCAACGCGTGCCGCTCATCGGCTTTTCGGGCAGTCCGTGGACATTGGCGTGCTACATGGTCGAAGGCGGCGGCTCGGCCGACTTCCGCACCGTCAAGTCCATGCTCTACGCGCGCCCGGATCTCATGCATCGCATTCTCGAGATCAACGCCAGCTCGGTCGCGGCGTATCTGAACGCGCAGATCGAAGCCGGCGCGCAGGCCGTGATGATCTTCGACACGTGGGGCGGAGCGCTCGCGGACGGCGCCTATCAGCGCTTTTCGCTGCACTACATCCAGCAGGTCGTGAATCAGTTGAAGCGCGAGCATGACGGTGAGAAGGTGCCGGTCATCACGTTCACGAAGGGCGGCGGTCTGTGGCTCGACGAAATCGCCGAGACCGGTGTCGACGCGGTCGGCCTCGACTGGACGGTCAACCTGCGCAACGCGCGTGAGCGCGTCGGCGGCAAGGTGGCGTTGCAGGGCAATATCGACCCGTCAGTCTTGTTCGCGCCGCCTGCCGCCATCCGCATGGAAGCGCGGGCCGTGCTGGACAGCTTCGGCAATCATCCGGGGCATGTGTTCAACCTTGGCCACGGCATCTCGCAGTTCACGCCGCCGGAAAATGTCGCCGAACTCGTCGACGAAGTGCATCGCCACAGCCGCGCGATTCGCAGCGGCGCGCATGCACCCGCCTGACGTTGCAATTCCTACCGTTTTTTGCTGCGATGCAGCACGCTGGGCTCTGCAACTAAGGGAAAGTTCGCGGGTTGCGGGCCGTCAGCAGGCACTCTCGCAGTTGTCAAGACTTGACTTATACACATTGATCACGTTGCGGCGCGGTAGAAGCTTTAGTCGTGTCGGAACCCTTGCGCGTTGCCCGCTTATTTGATCTCAGCCTTGTCTGGCAAGGGTTTCGCGGCTTCCGCGAGAAATGTGCGGAATCCCACAGAAGGCCGCTGCGGCGCGGTTTGCGGGCCGTTGGAGCGAAGTTCTCAACAAAGTTATCCACAGGCGTGCAGGGTCGACAGCAATTGTTCAGCCGAATCCAAAACTTAGCGCCGAAATTGAAGTTTTACTTTAAGTTCGGGCGGGCAACTCATCGTCGGGCGATTCCGGGCGCGGACCGCGGTGCCGGGACGCGGCTCGCCGTCGCCAGAATCCACGCTGGCCGATGACTACTGCCGTGTTCGTTCGCGTCGCGCTGGATCACCCGCTGCCGACCCTCTTCGACTACCGCTGGAACATGTCCACGGCGGCCGTGCCGGGCACGCTGGTGAGCGTGCCGTTCGGCAAGCGCGACGCGGTGGGGCTCGTGTGCGAAGTGACCGCCCACAGCGAGGTGCCCGCCGATCGTTTGCGCGCGGTGAACGGTGCCTGCACCGCATGTCCGCCGCTGTCGGCCGAATGGCTCCGGCTTGCTGCCTTTGCCGCCGACTACTACCAGCGCGGTCTTGGCGAGGTGGCGCTGCCGGCGTTGCCGCAGGCGCTGCGCGACGCGTCGCGTTGGTCGCGGCTGCTCGCGCCGGAAGAGCGCTACAGCCTGACGCCGCAAGGCCACCTGGCCTTGGCCGACGCTTTGCCGGCGCGCGCCACCGCGCTGCGAAGCCTGGCGCAGGCGCTCGCCGCCAACGACTTTCTCTCTGCCGCCGACGCCCGCGCGCTGCACCCAAAAGCCATCGCGACGCTCGCCGCATGGCAGGCCGAAGGCTGGGTTGCACTTGAGCTTGTCGATGCCGCCACAGTCCTGCCGGCCCTGACATCCACAGCCACGCCGCCGCCGACGCTCCCCACGCTCACCGACGAGCAGGCCGCCGCCGTCGAAGCGATTCGCGACGCACGCGGTTTTGCCCCGTTCCTGCTGCACGGCGTGACCGGCAGCGGCAAGACGGAAGTCTATTTGCGCGCGCTCGCGGAAATTCTCGCCGCCAATGCGGACGCGCAAGCGCTCGTGCTCGTGCCGGAAATCAATCTGACGCCGCAATTCGAGGCGGCTTTTCGCGCCCGCTTCGCGGCGCTGGCCGACACGGCGATCGTCACTTTGCACAGCGGCCTTGCCGAAGGCGAGCGAGCGCGTAACTGGTTCGCGGCGCACACCGGCCGCGCGCGCATCGTGCTGGGCACGCGGCTCGCGGTGCTCGCGTCGCTGCCGCGGCTCGCCGTGATCGTCGTCGATGAGGAGCACGATCCCGCTTACAAGCAGCAGGAAGGGCTGCGCTATTCGGCGCGCGACCTCGCCATTTATCGCGCGAAGCAGCTTGGCTTGCCGGTCGTGCTCGGGTCGGCCACGCCGTCGCTGGAAAGCTGGTGGCAGGCCGATCAGGGACGCTACAAGCGGCTCACGTTATCGCGCCGCGCAGTCGCCGATGCGGTGCTGCCTACCGTGCGCCTGATCGATCTCGAAGAGGAACGCCGGCGCGGACGCGCTTCCGTCGAAGGATTATCGGGGCCGCTGATCGCGGCGCTGAAAGCGCGGCTCGAGCGCGGCGAGCAAAGTCTCGTATTCCTGAACCGGCGCGGCTACGCGCCGCAGCTCGCGTGCGACGCCTGCGGCTGGGTCGCCGGTTGTCCGCGCTGCAGCGCCTACGTCGTTTTGCACAAGCCCGAGCGCGCGCTGCGCTGCCATCACTGCGGCTGGGAATCGCGCATTCCGCGCTCGTGCCCGGAATGCGGCAATGTCGACATCGAGCCGATGGGCCGCGGCACCCAACGCGTGGAGGAAACGCTGGCGAGCGCGGTGCCGGGGGCGCGCGTGCTGCGCATCGACGCCGACAGCACGCGCCGCAAAGGCAGCGCGCAAGCGCTTTTTTCAGATGTGCACGCCGGCGAGGTCGACATCCTCGTCGGCACGCAGATGATCGCGAAGGGGCACGACTTTCAGCGCGTGTCGCTGGTCGGCGTGCTGAACGCCGACACCGCGCTCTTTTCGCACGACTTCCGCGCGAGCGAACGCCTGTTTGCGCAACTGATGCAGGTCAGCGGCCGAGCCGGCCGCGCCGGCTTGCCCGGCGAGGTGCTGGTGCAGACGCGTTATCCGCGTCACGCGCTTTATCACGCGCTTGGGCGCCACGATTACGTCGGCTTCGCCAATTCGACGCTGGCCGAGCGGCGCGACGCCCACTTGCCGCCGTTCGTCTATCAGGCGCTGCTGCGCGCCGAGGGCCGCACGCTCGAGGCCGCGCTTGCGTTTCTCCAGCAGGCCGCCGCCGAACTCGCGGGGATTCCGGCGGCCGAGCGCGTGACCGTCTACGACGCGGTGCCGCTCACCATCGTCAAGGTGATGCATGTGCATCGCGCGCAATTGCTTGTCGAGAGCGCGTCGCGCGCCGCACTGCAAGCCACGCTGCGCGCATGGCAACCGTTGCTGCGCGGTTTGAAGGGCGTGCTGCGCTGGAGCCTCGAAGTCGATCCGCTCGACATCTGAGCCCAAGGCGCGACGGACTCAACCGTCAGTATCGACACCGGCTGCGCGCCGTGCGGGCGCGTGCTCGCACCGTATTCGAATAGCTCGCCGCGGGAGTCGGAGCCGCAGCGGCGACACGCGTCGCTGTGCGCGTCCCCAATACCGCCGATGCCCGCGACGAAACCGGCGCGCCACGCGCCGCCAGTTGCCGGTATCGCGCGGAAGATCTGTAGTCGCTGGAACAAAGCATGGTGGCTCTCACGGTGTTCGCTTCTTCACGTTCGCCTTCCGGCGCCGGCCGCTCACCGGCACGTCGCGCTCGCGCCGCGCAGTGAGCGCTCGCTCAATCGTTTAATGCAGCCTGCGCGTCGCCGGCGGACGCGCGTCCTTCAGCAGGCTCGCGCTTGCCTGACGCGCCCGTGGCGCCGCGAATAAACAGCACAGCGCAGGTTGCGCACATCGCCCAGATGCCCAATACGACCAGCCACTTTTCCATTTCGCTGTCCTTAACCCCGTGCCGTTGTTGTTGGCGCGCCATCGCGTCGCGCCGGCTATGACTTCTTTAACGGCGCGCCGTCCGGTTTGATAAGGGCTGATGCAAAAGAAATGACGCCAGGGAAAATACCGATCCTTACCGCGCTCGCCGGCTGCGGCGCCACCGCCCGCAAACCCGCGTCGAATAAGGGTTTCGCTCGGGTGCAACCAATCCGGCGCAGCGGTTGCACCTTTTTATTGAGAGGGGTACGATTCGGCCAACTTTTAGTCTTTCACCAGCATTTCGTCTGGTCTCCGAAGAAGGAAACATGGCTAGCACCACCCTTGGCGTCAAGGTCGACGACCTCCTGCGTTCCCGGCTGAGAGATGCCGCTACGCGCCTCGAACGCACTCCGCACTGGCTGATCAAGCAGGCGATCTTCGCGTACCTCGAAAAGATCGAACAAGGCCAATTGCCGCCGGAACTGTCGGGCGCGGCCGGTTCGGCCGAGATGGGCGACGGCGCGGCGGTCGAGCATGACGAAGACGGCGCCGCGCATCCGTTCCTGGAGTTCGCGCAGAACGTGCAGCCGCAATCGGTGTTGCGCGCGGCGATCACCGCGGCTTACCGTCGGCCGGAGCCGGAATGCGTGCCGTTCCTGCTCGGCCAGGCGCGTCTGCCCGCCAAGCTCGCCGACGACGTGCAGGCGCTCGCCGGCAAGCTCGTCGAAACGCTGCGCGGCAAGAGCAAGGGTGGCGGCGTCGAAGGACTGATCCACGAATTCTCGCTGTCGAGCCAGGAAGGCGTCGCGCTGATGTGCCTCGCCGAAGCACTGCTGCGCATTCCCGACCGCGCCACGCGCGACGCGCTGATTCGCGACAAGATCAGCAAGGGCGACTGGAAATCGCACGTCGGCCAGGCTCCGTCGATGTTCGTCAACGCCGCGACTTGGGGCTTGATGATTACCGGCAAGCTCGTGACGACCAACAGCGAGACGAGCTTGTCGTCGGCGCTCACGCGTCTGATCGGCAAGGGCGGCGAGCCGCTGATCCGCAAGGGCGTCGACATGGCGATGCGCCTGATGGGCGAGCAGTTCGTCACCGGCGAGAACATTTCCGAAGCACTGGCGAACAGCCGCAAGTACGAAGCGCGCGGTTTCCGCTACTCGTACGACATGCTCGGCGAAGCGGCCACGACCGAGGCCGACGCGCAGCGCTACTACGCGTCGTACGAGCAGGCGATTCACGCGATCGGCAAGGCGGCGGGCGGCCGCGGCATCTACGAAGGGCCGGGCATTTCGATCAAGCTGTCGGCGCTGCATCCGCGGTACTCGCGCTCGCAGCAGGAGCGCACGATGAGCGAGCTGCTGCCGCGTGTGCGTTCGCTCGCGATTCTCGCGCGCCGCTACGACATCGGCCTGAACATCGACGCGGAAGAAGCCGACCGTCTGGAGATCTCGCTCGATCTGCTCGAAGCGCTGTGCTTCGATCCCGAACTGGCCGGCTGGAACGGCATCGGCTTCGTGGTGCAGGCTTATCAGAAGCGCTGCCCGTTCGTGATCGAATACATTGTCGACCTCGCGCGCCGCAGCCGTCACCGGATCATGGTGCGCCTCGTGAAGGGCGCGTACTGGGACACGGAAATCAAGCGCGCACAAGTGGACGGCCTCGAAGGCTATCCGGTCTACACGCGCAAAATCTATACGGATGTGTCGTATCTCGCGTGCGCGAAGAAGCTGCTCGGCGCGCCCGACGCGGTCTATCCGCAGTTCGCCACGCACAACGCGCATACGCTGTCGGCGATCTATCACCTCGCGGGCAACAACTACTATCCCGGCCAGTACGAGTTCCAGTGTCTGCACGGCATGGGCGAGCCGCTGTACGAGGAAGTGACGGGTCCGGTTTCCGCAGGCAAGCTGAATCGTCCGTGCCGCGTCTACGCGCCGGTCGGCACGCATGAAACGCTGCTCGCGTATCTCGTGCGCCGTCTGCTCGAGAACGGCGCGAACACGTCGTTCGTGAATCGTATCGCCGATGAAAACGTCGCGATCGAGGACCTGATCGCCGATCCGGTCGAAGAGGCGTCGAAGATCGTCCCGCTCGGCGCGCCGCACGCGAAGATTCCGCTGCCGCGCAACCTGTATGGCACCGAGCGTCTCAATTCGATGGGCCTCGACCTGTCGAATGAGCATCGTCTCGCGTCGCTGTCGTCGGCGCTGCTGGCGAGCGCGAATCATCCGTGGCGCGCCGCGCCGATGCTGGCCGACGATCAGATCGCGTTGGGCAACGCACGCGACGTGCGCAATCCCGCGGATCATCGCGATCTGGTCGGCACGGTGGTCGAAGCGAGCGCCGAACACGTGAGCGCCGCATTGGCGCACGCGGTCGCCGCCGCGCCGATCTGGCAGGCGACGCCCGTCGAAGCGCGCGCCGATTGCCTCGCGCGCGCCGCCGATCTGCTCGAAGCGCAGATGCATACGCTGATGGGTCTCGTCGTGCGCGAGGCGGGCAAGTCGCTCGCGAACGCGGTGTCGGAGATTCGCGAAGCCATCGACTTCCTGCGTTACTACTCGACGCAGATTCGCAGCGAGTTTTCGAACGACACGCATCGTCCGCTCGGGCCGGTTGTCTGTATCAGCCCGTGGAATTTTCCGCTGGCGATTTTCATGGGTCAGGTCGCCGCCGCGCTCGCAGCCGGCAACACGGTGCTCGCGAAGCCCGCGGAGCAAACGCCGCTGATCGCCGCGCAAGCCGTGCGGATTCTGCGCGAAGCAGGCGTACCCGCGGGCGCCGTTCAGCTTCTTCCGGGCGACGGCGAAACGGTCGGCGCCGCACTCGTCGCCGATGCGCGCACGCGTGCCGTGATGTTCACCGGCTCGACGGAAGTCGCGCGTCTCATCAACAAGACGCTGTCGAGCCGCCTCGATCCCGAAGGCAAGCCAATTCCGCTGATCGCCGAAACGGGCGGTCAGAACGCGATGATCGTCGATTCGTCGGCGCTCGCGGAACAGGTGGTCGCGGACGTGATGCAGTCGTCGTTCGATTCGGCCGGCCAACGTTGCTCCGCGCTGCGCGTGCTGTGCTTGCAGGACGACGTCGCGGACCGCACGCTCGAAATGCTGACGGGCGCCATGCGTGAGCTGACGGTCGGCAATCCGGACCGGCTGTCGACCGACGTCGGCCCCGTGATCGACGTGGAAGCGAAGCGCGGCATCGACGCGCACATCGCCGCGATGCGCGAAAAAGGCCGCAAGGTCGAACAACTGCCGCTGCCGGAAAATTGCGCGCAAGGCACGTTCGTCCCGCCGACGCTGATCGAGCTCGACAGCATCGACGAATTGAAGCGCGAAGTGTTCGGCCCGGTGCTGCATGTGGTGCGTTATCGCCGCAGCCAACTCGACGCCCTGCTCGAACAGATCCGCGCAACCGGCTACGGCCTGACGCTCGGCATCCATACGCGAATCGACGAAACCATCGCGCATGTGATCGGCCGCGCGCATGTCGGCAACATCTACGTGAACCGCAACGTGATCGGCGCGGTGGTCGGCGTGCAGCCGTTCGGCGGCGAAGGTTTGTCGG
This sequence comes from Paraburkholderia graminis, assembly GCF_003330785.1. Classification (NCBI taxonomy): domain Bacteria; kingdom Pseudomonadati; phylum Pseudomonadota; class Betaproteobacteria; order Burkholderiales; family Burkholderiaceae; genus Paraburkholderia; species Paraburkholderia graminis. The sequence goes on along the minus strand of NZ_CP024934.1, from coordinate 3,931,829 downwards.
GCACGGGTCCGAAGGCCGGCGGCGCGCTGTATTTGCAGCGTCTGCTCGCGAAGCGCCCCGCTGGTTTGCCGAACTCGCTCGCGCAGGCGCTCGTCGCCGATGTACCGCAACGCGCGGAAAACAGCGACAATCCGTCGGCCGCGCTGACTGCATTGACGGCGCTGCGCGATTGGCTGATCGCCGAACGCGAGCCGCAACTGGCCGCGCGCTGCGACGGTTATCTGTCGCATATGCCGGCCGGTGCAACGGCGGTGCTGACCGGACCGACCGGCGAGCGCAACACGTACACGCTGGGCGCACGCGGCACGGTGCTGTGCATCGCTTCGACGGCAAGCGGCGCGCGCGTGCAGTTCGCGGCCGTGCTGGCTACGGGAAATCGTGCGCTGTTCGAAGGCGCCGCTGGTGAACAATTGGTCGCGCAACTGCCGGCGTCGCTGAAGTCTTATGCGAGCGTGCGCAAGAATGCCGACACGCCGTTCGACGCGGTCCTGTTCGAAGGCGATAGCGACGAACTGCTCACGCTCGTGAAGGAAGTGGCGAAGCGCCCGGGACCGATCGTATCGGTGCAAGGCGTCGCGTCACGCGCGCTCGAAAACGGCGACGAAGACTACGCGCTCGAACGTCTGTTGACGGAGCGCTCGGTCAGCGTGAATACGGCAGCCGCCGGCGGTAATGCGAATTTGATGACGATCGGTTGAGCGAACCTCATCGATCGCGCAGGAAAACGCCGGGCCGCCCCAAGTTTTCTTGCACCCCCTCGGGGGGCCTGGTGCGAAGCGCCAGGATTTGGGGGCGGTCATCAAAACGGAAGCGGTAACGGCGATCCCGGAAACCGCTCCATCCACACCTGGTACCAAGGAGAAGATATGCAACACAAGATGACACTGCTGGCAGGCGCAGCGCTGGTTGCGGCGATGTCGGTGGCGGGGACGGCCAACGCTCAATCGACGGAAGACGTGAAGGTCGGTTTCGCCGGCCCGATGACGGGCGCGCAGGCGCACTACGGCAAGGACTTCCAGAACGGCATCACGCTGGCGGTCGAAGACATGAACGCGACGAAGCCGGTGATCGGCGGCAAGCAGGTTCGCTTCGTGCTCGACGCCGCCGACGACCAGGCTGACCCGCGCACCGGCACGACCGTCGCGCAGAAGCTCGTGGACGACGGCATCAAGGGCATGCTCGGCCACTTCAACTCGGGCACGACGATCCCGGCATCGCGCATCTACGCGAACGCGGGCATTCCCGAAATCGCGATGGCGACGGCACCTGAGTACACGCAGCAAGGCTTCAAGACCACCTTCCGCATGATGACGTCCGACACGCAGCAAGGTTCGGTTGCCGGCGCGTTCGCGGTCAAGACGCTGGGCGTGAAGAAGATCGTGATCATCGACGACCGCACGGCTTACGGCCAGGGTCTCGCCGATCAGTTCGAGAAGGCGGCGAAGGCTGCGGGCGGCACGATCGTCGATCGCGAATTCACGAACGACAAGGCCGTGGACTTCAAGTCGATCCTGACCAAGGTGAAGTCGGTCAGCCCGGATCTGATCTATTACGGCGGCGCCGATTCGCAAGCAGCGCCGATGGTCAAGCAGATGAAGGCGCTCGGCATCAAGGCGCCGCTGATGGGCGGCGAAATGGTCCACACGCCGACGTTCATCAAGATCGCGGGCGACGCGGCGAACGGCACGGTGGCATCGCTCGCCGGCCTGCCGCTGGAAGAAATGCCGGGCGGCAAGGACTACGTCGCGAAGTACAAGAAGCGTTTCAACGAAGACGTGCAAACGTACTCGCCGTACGCATACGACGGCGCAATGGCGATGTTCGCCGCGATGAAGAAGGCGAATTCGACCGATCCGGCGAAGTACCTGCCGGTGCTGGCCCAGACGTCGATGCCGGCTGTGACGTCGTCGAACCTTTCGTACGATGCGAAGGGTGACCTGAAGAACGGCGGCATCACGCTGTACAAGGTTGTCGACGGCAAGTGGACGACGCTGCAAAGCGTGGGCGGCAAGTAAGCTACTTTTTGCAGCTTGCTGTGACGTTGTGAGAACCCCGCTTCGGCGGGGTTTTTTTATGGGTTACAGGCGGGGCCTTTCTCTATTCCCCGCGCAATTTCCTCCCCTGCTCCCGAATCTGCTCGAGCGTCGCGCCTGGCGTACTCGCTTCCTGCGGCATGCGAACCTCGATTACCGCCGCGCGCTTCGCTTCCAATGAACGCTGCAACGCCGGCAGAAAATCTTCGGTACGTTCCACCGTTTCGCCGTGTGCGCCGAACGATCGCGCGAATGCCGCGAAGTCGGGATTCGTGAGCCCGGTGCCATGCACGCGGTTCGGATAATGCCGTTCCTGATGCATGCGGATCGTGCCGAAGTGCCCGTTGTTCACGACAATGAAAAGCACATGCAAGTCGTATTGCATCGCCGTCGCGAGTTCCTGCGCAGCCATCATGAAGCAGCCGTCGCCGGCCAGCGCGACCACCGCGCGTTGCGGATAGAGCGACTTCGCCGCGATCGCCGCAGGCACGCCGTAGCCCATCGCGCCGCTCGTCGGTGCAAGTTGCGAGCGGTAGTGCCGATACGAAAAGTGCCGATGCAGCCACGTCGCGTAATTGCCTGCGCCGTTGGTCAGGATCGCGTCGTCAGGAAGATGCGCGCGCAACTGTTGAATGACTTCGCCCATCTGCACATCGCCGGGAATCGGGCGAGGCTTGCGCCACTCCAGATACGCGCGATGCGCTTCGTCCGCCGCGCCGCTCCATGCGAGTGTTTCGGCCGACGGCTTCAAGGCCGCCAGCGCCGCCGTCAGTTCCGGCATGCCGGAGACGATCGGCAGATCGGCCGCATAAACGCGTCCCAACTCTTCCGCGCCCTGATGAACGTGAACCAGCGTCTGCTTGGTCTTCGGAATGTCGAGCAGCGTGTAGCCATTCGTCGTCGCCTCGCCGAGTCGCGGCCCGAGCACGAGCAGCAGATCGGCATCGCGGATACGCTGCGCGAGTGCCGGATTGATGCCGAGCCCGACATCGCCGGCATAGTTCGGATGCTCGTTATCGAGCGTGTCCTGGAAGCGGAACGCGAGGCCAACCGGCAATTGCCAGTTCTCGACGAAGCGTTGCAGGTCCGCGCATGCATGAGACGTCCAGCCGCTGCCGCCCGCAATGGCCATTGGCCGTTGCGCGCGCTCGAGCAGTTCGCGAAGCCTGTCGATCTGTGCCGCCGACGGCGACGCCGCCACTCGCTGATAAGCCGGCGCGCCGGGCACGGCGTCGCATGCATCGCTCAGCACGTCTTCGGGCAAGGACAGCACGACAGGTCCAGGACGCCCGGATGTCGCCGTGTGAAACGCGTGACTCAGATACTCGGGAATGCGCTTCGGATCGTCGATCTGCGCAACCCATTTCGCCATCTGACCGAACATGCGCCGATAGTCGATCTCCTGAAACGCTTCGCGGTCGAGATGCTCGCGCGCGCATTGGCCGATCAGCAGAATCATCGGCGTCGAGTCCTGAAACGCGGTGTGTACGCCGATGGACGCATGCGTCGCGCCGGGTCCCCGCGTGACGAGCGCGACGCCTGGCCGGCCGGTCAGCTTGCCGACCGCTTCGGCCATGTTCGCGGCCGCCGCTTCATGGCGGCAGACAATCGTCTGAATGCGCGTGGTCTCGTCGTGCAGTGAGTCGAGCACCGCGAGAAAGCTCTCGCCGGGCACACAGAAAACGCGCTCGACACCGTGCGTGAGCAACGCATCGACGACGAGGCGCGCGCCGGTCGTTCGAGCGGCGGCAGAATCGGAAACGGGAGCATTCGGCAGCGACATTGCGATGGGGCCTCCAGGCAGTGAGTGCGGTGAGTGCAGTGAGTGCAAGTGAGCCCCGACAGCTTACGCCGACAGCGTGTGCAGTGTCACGGCGCAGCGCAATGCATGGTCACGCCGCGGACATGGCCCCGCGAATGCGCAAACAAAAACGCGGGCCGAAGAGCCCGCGTTTCGATACGCCGCGATCATCGAATCGCCCATCAACACTCGACGATATTCACCGCCAAACCGCCGCGCGAGGTTTCCTTGTACTTCGTCTTCATATCCGCGCCGGTCTCGCGCATGGTCTTGATGACCGAATCGAGCGACACGTAGTGACTGCCGTCGCCGCGCAACGCCATGCGCGCCGCGTTGACCGCTTTCACCGATGCCATTGCATTGCGCTCGATGCACGGAATCTGCACCATGCCGCCGACCGGATCGCACGTGAGCCCGAGATTGTGTTCCATGCCGATCTCGGCCGCGTTCTCGACCTGCCTCGGCGTGCCGCCCATTACCGCAGCGAGCGCGCCCGCGGCCATCGAGCACGCGACGCCCACTTCGCCCTGACACCCCACTTCGGCACCGGAAATGGACGCGTTCAGCTTGTACAGAATGCCGATAGCCGCCGCGGTCATCAGGAAGTCGATCACGCCCTGCTCATTCGAGCCGGGCATGAAGCGTGTGTAGTAATGCAGCACGGCCGGGATGATGCCCGCCGCGCCGTTGGTCGGCGCGGTGACGACGCGCCCTCCCGCGGCGTTTTCCTCGTTGACGGCGATCGCATACAGGTTGATCCAGTCGACCATCGAAAGCGGATCGCGCAACGCCAGCTCAGGGTTGCCCGACAGCGCACGATAGAGCTGCGGCGCGCGGCGCTTCACCTGGAACGGGCCCGGCAGATTGCCGTCCGCGTCGGGATTGTTGATGCCGCAACCACGCGACACGCACGACTGCATCACGTTCCAGATTTTCAGCAGGCCCGCGCGCGTTTCTTCTTCGGTATGCCAGACGCGCTCGTTGTCCCACATCAATTGCGCAATGCTTTTACCGGTCGATTCGCACAGCGCGAGCAACTCGTTGCCGCTGCGAAACGAGTGCGGCAATTGATCGACGGCAGCCAGCACTTTCGTGTTCGGCGCGCCGGCCGTCACAACGAATCCACCGCCTACCGACAGATACGTCGATTCGCGCAACGTCTCGCCGTTTGCGTCGAACGCGCGCAGCTTGAGTCCGTTCGGATGTTCGGCCAGCGCCTGGCGGTAAAACGAAATGTGGTCCTTCTGCACGAACGGGATTTCATGCGTGCCGAGCAATGCCAGCTTGCGCGTGCTGCGCACGGCTTCCAGTCGCTCTGCAATCGTGTCGGGATTCACTGTGTCGGGCGCGTCGCCCATCAGACCGAGCATCACGCCGCGATCCGTGCCGTGACCTTTGCCCGTCGCGCCGAGCGAGCCGTACAGATCGACCTTCACCGAGGCCGTGTTCGCAAGGAGCCCGTCGCGTTCGAGCCCTTGCGCGAACATCAGCGCCGCGCGCATCGGCCCGACCGTATGCGAGCTCGACGGACCGATGCCGATTTTGAAGAGATCGAACACACTGACTGCCATTGACTGCTCCCTGCTGATGAAATGTTGGTTTAGCGCGCCGGCATCGGCAAACACACGGCAAGCCATGCGGGCGGCGTTGCTGCAAGTTGCAGCGCGATCGGCGTATAGCGTCCGTCGAGACGCGCCGCCAGATGAAAGAGCTCCGTCGCGTTCTTCGGGTCCCATTGACCCGAGTAGCCGGGCAAGCCGGCTTCGCGACGTTTGGCGTCGAAGGCGACGCTCGAATGCACGAATTCCTCGTGCGTCTTGCTGCCGGCCGCATACGGCGCGAGCCAGTTGAGGGCAGCTTGCAGCGACGCGCCGTTCGCGCCCTTCTCCGGCAGCCAGTTGCGGTTGTGGCGGCGCGCCGCAACGGCGGCCGTGACCAGCGGCTGCAGATCGTAAGTGACGTAGTGCAGCGCATCACGTTCGGCGAAATCGACGGTCGAACCATTCGGCTCGATGTTGTCGCCGACATGCTCGACAAAGAGACGCTGCGCCGCGTTGATCATCTTGCGGTTGTCGAGCGTGAAGGCGGCCATTGCAATCAGTTTGATCCGGTGGCTTTGCCAGTTGTTCCGGTAATTGCCTTTCAATGGACGCGGCTGCTCGTCGATCTGCGCGATATAGCCGTTCGCGAGCTTCGTCAGAAACGCCATCGACGCATTGCGCGTTTTCACGGGCAGCGCGCTCGCGGTCATGTCGTACGCGAGAATCAGCCCTTCGAAATGCGTTTCGTCGATGGGATTGAAGCTCGGCTGATAAGTCGTGACCCACGCGTACAGCAAGCGATCGACGAGCTTGAGATAGCGGTCGTCGCTCGTTGCGCGCCACGCGAGCGCGGCGTCGCGCAGCAAGTCCAGATCTTTTTCCGCCTCGACGCTCTGATCGTAAATGCCCTCGTGCGGCAGCGTGCCTTCGGTGTGCAGCTTGGCCTGCGCGTGCGGCCGGTCGTTCAGATGCGCCTGCACATTGCTCACCAACGCCTTCACGCCGGGATCGGCGTTCGTGCGCTCGCTGGTTTGCCACGCGGGCGCCGCGCAAAAATTCATTGCGGCGTACGCGTGCCGCAGCGGCAGCAACGCGGCGGCGCCGGCGAACAGCATGGCGCCCGCTTGCCGCCGCATATGAATGCGCGTCGCTTTGGCCAGGCTTTGCATCAATCGCACCTTTCGCACCATGCGAAACTCCTCGTTGGGCTGATTTGGTGTGTGATGTTAGCCGTTTGCGGCCTGGAGCGACAGAAGCGCGCGCCGCCCGTCTATCAGCACGGGTAACGCGCGCCGAAGGCAACGCTTACTCGTAATCGGCGACCGGCACGCAGGAGCAGAACAGGTTGCGATCGCCATACACGTTGTCCGCGCGGCCGACCGGCGGCCAGTACTTCTTCGCGATTAACGTGGGCAGCGGATACGCGGCCGTTTCGCGCGCATACGTGTGCTTCCAGTCGTCGGCGATCACCACTGCGGCCGTGTGCGGCGCGTGCTTCAGCGGATTATCTTCGCGGTCCGAATGGCCTTCTTCCACCGCGCGAATTTCCTCGCGGATCGCAATCATCGCTTCGATGAAACGGTCGAGTTCTTCCTTCGATTCCGATTCGGTCGGCTCGACCATCAGCGTGCCCGGCACCGGGAAGCTCATGGTCGGCGCATGGAAGCCGTAGTCCGCGAGGCGCTTCGCGACGTCGTCGACGGTGATGCCGCTCGTTTCCTTGATCGGACGCAAATCCAGAATGCATTCGTGCGCGACGAGTCCGCCGGGGCCCGAATACAGCACCGGATAATGCGGCGCGAGTTTCTTCGCGACGTAGTTCGCATTGAGGATCGCGGTTTCGGTCGCGGCGGTCAGGTTTTTCGCGCCCATCATCGCGATGTACATCCACGAGATCGGCAGGATCGACGCCGAGCCGTACGGTGCGCCCGACACAGCGCCGATGCCGTTCGGCGCGCGCTCATAGCCCGACGAAATCTGGTTCGGCAGGAACTGCGCGAGATGCGCGCCGACCGCGACCGGACCGACGCCGGGGCCGCCGCCGCCGTGCGGAATGCAGAACGTCTTGTGCAGATTCAGGTGCGAGACGTCGCCGCCGAATTGACCCGGCGCCGTCAGGCCGACCATCGCGTTCATGTTCGCGCCGTCCACATAGACCTGGCCGCCGCGCGCATGCACGATCTCGCAGATTTCGCGCACGTTCGCCTCGAATACGCCGTGCGTCGACGGATACGTAATCATGATCGCCGCGAGTTTGTCGGCGTGCTGATCGGCTTTCTTCTTCAGATCTTCGATGTCGACGTTGCCCTGCGCGTCGCACGCAACCACCACGACCTGCATGCCCGCCATTTGCGCCGAAGCCGGGTTCGTGCCGTGCGCCGAAGCCGGAATCAGGCAGACATTGCGATGCGCTTCGCCGCGCGACGCGTGGTACGCGTGAATAATCAGCAGGCCCGCGTACTCGCCTTGCGAGCCCGCGTTGGGTTGCAGCGACACGGCTGCATAGCCGGTTGCCGCGACCAGCATCGCTTCGAGCTGATCGATCATTTCGCGGTAGCCGACGGTTTGCTCAGCGGGCGCGAACGGATGAATCTGGCCGAACTCGGGCCACGTGACCGGCAGCATTTCCGAGGTCGCGTTTAGCTTCATCGTGCACGAGCCGAGCGGAATCATCGAGCGGTCGAGCGCGAGGTCCTTGTCCGACAGGCTGCGCAAATAACGCAGCATTTCCGTTTCCGAATGATGACGGTTGAACACGTGGTGCGTGAGGTACGCGCTCGTCCGTTCGAGCGATGCCGGCACCGATGCGGTGTTCGACGCGGTCAGCGCAGAGTCGAGCGCGTCGACTTGCGGGACATCGCGCGCGCCGGCGGCTTGCGCAAACACCGCGAGCAGATCGGCGAGATCGGCGCGCGTGGTCGTTTCGTCGATGGACACGCCGACTTGCGTACCGCTCACGCGGCGCAGGTTGATGCGCTTCGCGTTGGCCGCGTCGTGCAGCGCCTGCGTGCGCGCGCCCGCGTCGAACGTGAGCGTGTCGAAAAACGTTTCGTTGACGAGCGTGTAGCCGAGCTGCTTCGCGCCTTCCGCGAGCAATGCGGCGATGCGGTTCACGCGCAACGCGATGGTCTTCAGGCCGCGCGGGCCGTGATAAACCGCGTACATGCTCGCCATGATCGCGAGCAGCGCTTGCGCGGTACACACGTTCGACGTCGCCTTCTCGCGGCGAATATGTTGTTCGCGCGTTTGCAGCGCGAGACGCAGCGCGGGATTGCCTTGCGCGTCGACGGTCACGCCGACGAGACGGCCCGGCATCTGACGCTTGAATTCGTCGCGCACGGCGAGATACGCCGCGTGCGGACCGCCGAAGCCAACCGGCACGCCAAAGCGCTGCGTGTTGCCGACAGCCACGTCCGCGCCCCACTCGCCCGGCGGCGTCAGCACGGTCAGCGCGAGCAGATCGGCGGCGACCACCACGTGGCCGCCCGCTGCGTGGATCGCTTCGGTGAGCGCGCGGTAGTCGCGCACGTCGCCGTTCACGCCCGGATATTGCAGCAGCACGCCGAATGCGTTCGCGTTCGCGGCTTCATCTGCGGGGCCGACTTTCACTTCGATGCCGACCGGGGTTGCGCGCGTCTTTATCACTTCGACAGTTTGCGGCAACACGTCGTCGGCGACATAGAACACGTTCGACTTCGGCTTGCCGACGCGTTGCAGCAGCGTCATCGCTTCGGCTGCGGCGGTGGCTTCGTCGAGCAGCGACGCGTTCGAAATCGCGAGCCCCGTCAGATCGATCACCATCTGCTGGAAGTTGAGCAGCGCTTCGAGTCGGCCTTGCGAGATTTCCGGCTGATACGGCGTGTACGCCGTGTACCAGGCCGGATTTTCGAGCACGTTGCGCAGGATCACCGTCGGCGTGTGCGCGTTGTAATAACCCTGCCCGATGTACGAGCGGAACACCTGGTTTTTGTCCGCGAGTTCGCGCAATGCGGCGAGCGCTTCCGCTTCGCTTTTCGGTTGCGTGAACGGACCGAGCGGCAGCGGCTCGGTGCGGCGGATCGTCTTCGGAATGACGGCGTCGATCAGCGCGGCGCGCGACGCGAAGCCCAACGCTTCGAGCATGGCCTGCTGGTCGGCCGCATCCGGGCCGATGTGCCGTTCGGCGAAGGCGTCATGCACTTCGAGCGCGGCAAGCGAGAGAGGAGTGCGGTTCATCAGACGATCCGGGTGTTCGAGCTTCATGGTGTTCCTGGCGGTGCGACTGTCCTTGCGCGAAGGGCGCGCCGCACCTGACGGTTAGACGAGAGGTGAATCAGGCGCCGATCGACTTCGTGTACGCGTCGGCGTCGATCAGACGGTCGAGCGTGGCGTCCGCGGCCGGCTTGATCTTGAAGAGCCAGCTTTCGTACGGCGTGCTGTTGACCGAATCCGGCGAGTCGGACACGGCGCTGTTCGCTTCGATCACTTCGCCCGAGACCGGCGCGTAAATGTCCGACGCGGCTTTCACCGATTCGATCACCGCGACCGTGTCGCCGGCGGTCACGGTCTTGCCCAGTTCCTGGACTTCGAAGAAGACGATGTCGCCGAGCGCTTCCTGCGCATGGTCGGTAATGCCGACCGTCAGCGTGCCGTCCGCTTCGGTGCGGACCCATTCGTGCGATTCGGTGTATTTCAGATCGGCCGGGATGCTCATCGGATGCTCCTATGCGGTGTGATTCGGTAGTGACTGGATAAGGGACGCGCGCGCCGGTGGCTTGCGGAGGCTCAGGCCGCCGCGAGCACTTTGCCGTTGCGCACGAACGGCAGTTTTACCACGCTTGCAGGAACGGATTTGTCGCGAATCTGCACATGAACCGTGTCGCCCGGCTGCACGCCTTGCGGCACGCGCGCGAAGGCGATCGATTCCTGCATCGTCGGGGAAAATGTGCCGCTGGTGATTTCGCCCTCGCCGTGCGGCGTGACGACCTTCTGATGCGCGCGCAGCACGCCTGCGGCCTTGCCGTTTTCCTTGCGCAAGATCAGGCCGACGAATGCGGCCTTCGAGCCGTCCAGTTCGAGCCTGCTTTTGCCGACGAATTCGCGCGGCGAAGCGAGGTCGACCGTCCACGCGAGACCGGCGTCGAGCGGCGAGGTGTTGTCGTCCATGTCCTGGCCGTACAGATTCATGCCGGCTTCGAGGCGCAGCGTGTCGCGCGCGCCGAGACCGGCGGGGCGCACGCCTTGCGCTTGCAGCGCGTTCCACAGCGCAACCACGTGGTCCGCAGGAACGATGATCTCGAAGCCGTCTTCGCCGGTGTAGCCGGTGCGGGCGACGGTCAGCTCGCCGAACGGCGCGGTTTCGATGCGCGCGGCGTTGAAGGGCTTCAGCGCCTCAGTGGCGGCGCGGAGGGAGGGCGCCGTCTGCCAGACCTTCTCACGTGCGTTCGGACCTTGCACGGCGACGATCGCGAGATCGCGGCGCGGCGTGATCGTCAGGCCGAAGCCGCCTTCGTTCAGTTGATTGAACCACGCGATGTCTTTGTCGGCGGTGCCCGCGTTGACGACCACGCGGAAATGATCTTCGCCGAAGTAATAGACGATCAGATCATCGATCACGCCGCCGTCGGGGTTCAGCATGCACGAGTAGAGCGCGCGGCCCGGTGTTTGCAGCTTGCCGACGTTGTTGGCCAGCGCGTATTCGAAGAACGCACGCACGCGCTCGCCGGTGAAATCGACGACGCACATGTGCGAGACGTCGAACATGCCCGCGTCGGTGCGCACCGCGCGGTGTTCGTCGATCTGCGAGCCGTAGTTGACGGGCATGTCCCAGCCGCCGAAATCGACCATGCGGGCATTCAGCGCGCGATGGGTGGCGTTGAGCGGAGTGTGTTTGAGTTCGGTCATGGGGCCTCGGGCGTCTCGCGAAACAAAAAAGGCCATGCGGCGCCGCGCCTCGCGCCTTTAGCGGCGAGCGTGGTGCTGCATGGCCCCTCTGTCCTCGATACCTGAGAGATTGCGCTGCCGTGGCGATATGGATTCGCCACGGTGAACGCGCGCCCCTTCGGTGGGCAGCTTGCCGGGTCTGCGCGGCGTGTGCGACGCAGACGGCTACTGCCGCTCTCCAGAGTGCGAAAAACCGCGCCTCGATGTTTGCCAGCGTATTGCCTGGCTGTTACGTGGGCGCGAGTTTTTCGACGCGGTCGGTCCTTTTGCCTGAGAGTTTCCGGGTGTGCCCCTTCGGCGGCGCGGCCTGCGAATTCAGCGGCCAGCGCGCTCTCCCGACGCGTGCGGCGAATGTACGCGAGGCCCGGAGGCTTGTCAAATAAAGGGCGTGTCCGCAGAAGGGCTGGTGCGCCGCCTTTGGGAGCGGCCTGGAGCCGGCATCTAGCGCCGGCTCGCCGTCATTCGCCGATCGCGCGCGCAGCGCCGTCGAGTTCCTCGTTGAGCACGCGCTGTTCGTCGGCGGACAGACCGCCGCCGTGCTGCGCGGCCATGTCGTGCGCTTCACGCCGGATCACCTCGAGCCGATGATGCAGCTCGCCCCCTTGCGGCGGCGGGTAATAGCCCTGATTCACGCGATTGTCGATACGGCGGCTCAGGTTGTCGATGCGGCCGTCGACCTGACGCAGCCGCTTGTCGGCAATCTGCTGCGGGTTCGGGCGCGGCGCCGGTTCGGGCTGCGGCGCGACCACACAGGCGGCGAGGGAACTGAGCAATGCGCATGCGGCGAGCGCGCGGATGATACGTGGCATGGACTCTCCGTGAAGTCGTTGTCGTTTTGCGATGCTACCCACGTAGCAACGGATCACGGCTCGCTCACGCTGACCCCAAAGGCCGGCCGATTTGTAACGTTATATTGCTTGCGGTTTTGTCAGTCGGCTGCCGGTCGCTTGCCTGTCGCCTGTCGAGGTTTGCCGGCGCGAGGTGCGAGATGCTTCGCTTCGCGCCGGCCTGGGCGTTTAACGAATGCGTTCGAACGGCAAGCGGATGCCTTCGTCGGAACTGCGCGCCGCGAGTTCGATGATCGTCATCACATCGACGGCGTCTTGCGGGCTCACGGGGAACTTCACGCCGTGTTGAATCGCGTCGGCGAGCGCGATATAGAAGCCCGCGTAATCGCCATTGCGCGTCGGCACTTCCCGCTCTGCTTCGCGATCGCCGTCGAGCACCCGCAGCGTGCCTGCCGCGTTGCCGGCGGCGAAGCCCTCGTCGCCCGGACGCAGGCCCGCTTTCAACTGGTCCTCTTGCGTGTCGAGCCCGTATTTCACGTAGCTGCCGCGCGTGCCGTGAATGACGAAGCGCGGCGCGACGATCGCCGTCAGCGCGCTTGCATGCAGCACGACTTCGAACGCGCCGTAGCCCAACTGGATATGCACGTAGTCGGGTGCGCTCGCCTGATCGCGATGCGTGCGCACCGTTGCCGCCACGGTCTGCGGCGCGCCGAACAGCGCGAGCGCCTGGTCGATCAGATGCGGCCCGAGGTCGAACAGCAGACCGCCGCCGCGCGACGCTTCCTCGCGCCAACGCTGGCGCACTTCGGGCCGGAAGCGGTCGAAATGCGATTCATAGTGCGTGACGCGCCCCAACTCGGCGCTCGCGAGCAGATCGCGCACGGTCAGAAAATCGCCGTCCCAGCGGCGGTTGTGAAACGGCACGAACAGCTTGCCCCGCGCGAGCGCGATGTTGGCGAGCGTGTGCGCGTCTGCGGCGGTGAGCGTCACCGGTTTGTCGACGACGACGTGCTTGCCCGCTTCCAGCGTGCGGCGCGCGAGGTCGAAGTGCGTGTCGTTCGGCGTGGCGATCACGACGCAGTCGATGTCGTCGAGCGCAAGCAGCGCGTCGAGGTCGGCGACGACTTTCGCGTGCGGATAGTCGGCGAGCGCGGCGTCGGGCTTGCCAGTGGCGATAGCCGCGACGCTCGCGCGGCCGCAGTGCGCGATCACCGGCGCATGAAAGGTCGCGCCGGCGAACCCGTAACCCATCAATCCCATTTTCAGCGATGCGGACATGCGTGTCTTCCTGCAAAAACGGCGCGCCGCTTTGCCACCGCGGCGGCGGCGCGCAACGCCGTCATTGTGGCATGGGCGCGCGGCGACGGAGCGTCGGCGAATCGCGTGAGATTTTCGCGCTGGCTGGTGGCGGCCGTGTGCCCGATGCGATTCGTCGGCCGAATTTATCCGCCGATTTCATCCGTGTTAGCATCGCTCCTCTCGCGCGAACCTGGGCGCGTCGACCGGCTTCAGATCACGCGCGGCGCGTATGTCGCAGCGCGCGCCGGGCGGCCACTCCGCTCGCTTCGCGACTTGCTGCAAGACTGTGCCGCGGCGCCGTGAGCGCCGCTTTAACGGCGCGTTTCCCCGAGGGCCGCGCCTTTCATAGCCGCGTCCTCGCAGCCGCATTTCAACCGCAACACCCCATCTACAGACGATGTCCGCAGGCCTCAATCCCGCTCAAAGTGAAGCGGTCCGTTATCTCGACGGGCCGTGTCTCGTGCTCGCCGGCGCAGGCAGCGGCAAGACGCGCGTGATCACGCAGAAAATCGCGCACCTGATCGAGGCGAAGGGCTTCGAGCCGCGCCACATCGCGGCCGTCACCTTTACCAACAAGGCCGCCGCGGAAATGCGCGAGCGCGTGGGCAAGCTGCTCCAGGGCAAGACGCTCACGACGCCCGGCAAGGAAGGCCGCAAGGTGCCCGTCAATCAGTTGACTGTGTGCACGTTCCACTCGCTCGGGGTGCAGATTCTGCGGCAGGAAGCCGAGCACGTCGGCCTGAAGCCGCAGTTCTCGATCATGGATTCCGACGACTGCTTTGGCATGATCCAGGAACAGGTCGGCTCGACGGACAAGGGCTTTATCCGCAAGATCCAGTCGATCATTTCGTTGTGGAAGAACGGCCTGATCATGCCCGACGAGGCGATGGCGATTGCCGCGAACGAAGACGAGCATCAGGCCGCGATCGTCTATCGCAACTATGTGGCGACGCTGCACGCGTATCAGGCAGTGGATTTCGACGATCTGATCCGCTTGCCCGCCGAACTCTTCGCGAAGAACGAGCAGGTGCGCGACCGTTGGCAAAACAAGCTGCGTTATTTGCTGATCGACGAGTATCAGGACACCAATGCATGCCAGTATGAATTGCTGAAGCAGCTCGCCGGCCCGCGCGCCGCGTTCACGGCCGTGGGCGACGACGACCAGGCGATCTACGGCTGGCGCGGCGCGACGCTCGAAAATCTCGCGCAGCTCGGCAAGGATTTTCCGAAGCTGCATGTGATCAAGCTCGAGCAGAATTATCGTTCGACGGTGCGCATTCTCACGGCCGCGAACAATGTGATCGCCAACAATCCGAAGCTCTTCGAAAAGAAGCTGTGGTCCGAGCACGGCATGGGCGATTCGATCACGGTGACTGGTTGCAACGACGAGGAGCACGAAGCCGAATCCGTCGTATTTCGTCTGTCGGCGCACAAGTTCGAGCGGCGCGCGAACTTCCGCGATTACGCGATTCTCTATCGAGGCAATTTCCAGGCGCGCATCTTCGAACAGGTGCTGCGCCGCGAGCGGATTCCGTATGTGCTGTCGGGCGGTCAGTCGTTTTTCGATAAGGCCGAGATCAAGGACATCTGCGCATATCTGCGCCTGATCGCCAACGCGAACGACGACCCCGCGTTCATCCGCGCGATCACCACGCCGCGGCGTGGCGTCGGCAATACGACGCTCGAAGCGCTCGGGTCGTTCGCGGGCCAGGCGAAGGTGTCGCTGTTCGAGGCCGTGTACATGGGCGGCATCGAGGCGCGCCTGTCGCCGCGTCAGATCGAACCGATGCGCGCGTTCTGCGACTTCATGCAGCGCCTCACCGACCGCGCCGAAAAAGATGCGGCCGGCACGCTGCTCGACGAGTTGATGGACGCGATCCACTACGAAGCGTATCTCTACGATGCATTCGACGAACGCCAGGCACAGGCGAAGTGGCAGAACGTGCTCGAGTTCATCGAATGGTTAAAGCGCAAGGGCACGAAGGCTGAGCCGGGCGATTCGGGATCGGCTGGGTCGGCGAATGGCGAAGCTACCGGTTACGACACGGCCGACGGTCTCACCGATACCGGCAAGAATCTGCTCGGTCTGATCCAGACGGTCGCTTTGATGTCGATGCTCGAAGGCCGCGAAGAAGATCCGGACGCGGTCAGGCTTTCGACCGTGCACGCGTCGAAGGGTCTCGAGTATCCGCATGTGTTTCTGGTGGGCGTCGAGGAAGGCATCATGCCGCATCGCGGCGGCGCGGACGACGAGCCGATCGACGACGGGCGCATCGAGGAAGAGCGCCGTCTGATGTATGTGGCGATCACGCGCGCGCAGCGTAGCCTGCATCTGAACTGGTGCAAGAAGCGCAAGCGCGCAAGAGAGACGGTGGTGTGCGAGCCGTCGCGGTTTATCCCCGAGATGCTGCTCGACGATGCGCCGCCGCCGACGCCCGAAGAAGCGCCGATGTCGCCGAAAGACCGGCTCGCGAGCTTGAAGGCGCTGTTGCAGAAGCCATGACGCGCGGCGTGGCTTGCTATCGTGAGTCCGCAAGACCACGCTGAGCAAAGGTGCTTCGGCTGGTTTCGCGGATGCGCGCGCTACAGTGGCGCGGCTAGTTGGTCGCGTTAGACGCATTACTCGCGCGCCTTCGAGCATGCCAACCGGAGATCGCCCGCATGACCTTGCCGCCGCACGCGCCTTACATTCGCGCGCTCGAAGCCTACATCGACGCAAAAGACAATACGCGCCCGCAGCGCATGGCCGACGCATTCGCGTCCGATGCCGAGCTCACCATTTCACTCGCCACGTCGACGATCGCGTTTCCCGCCCGCACGCTCGGGCTCGACGCGATCACGAAAACGCTCGTCACCGATTTCGGCGCGACTTACACGCGATGCCGCACGTATTACGTGTGCGACTCGCTGACGGTGCGCGACGGCGCGATCGACCCGCTGCCCTGGCTCGTGCTGATGCGCGAACCGGCGGCCGGCGCATTGCGCGTGGGGCACGGCGTGTATCGATGGACTTTCGACGACACGCCCGCCGTGAGCCGCTTTCATATCCACATCGCGCGCATGGACGTCGTGCCCGATGCCGACGGCGCGTTACTCGAAGCGTTGCAGGAAGGCTTGAGTTATCCGTGGCTCGCGCCCGCCGAGTTGCACGCGCGTTTTGCGGGGCATGCGCGCAGTGCGCCGAGGCTCGCATTCGTCGAGGCGTTCAGCCGTCCCGCCCCGGGCGCGGACGCTTGACCGCTTGGTTTTGAACAACGCCGCCGCATGAAAAAACCCCTGCCCGCGTAGGTGCACGCGGTGCAGGGATTTTCGTGGCGCGGCAAAAGCCGCGAAGCTGTTCGGTGCGTTACTTCACGGAGCTGACCATGTAATCGACGGCGGCCTTCACGTCCGCATCCGACGCATTCGATCCACCTTTCGGCGGCATCGCGCCCTTGCCGTGCAGCGCGTAGTTGTACACGGTGTCCATCGGCTCCTTCAGGCGCGGCGCCCACGCTTCCTTGTCGCCGAACTTCGGTGCGTTGAGCACGCCGGCCGCGTGACATGCCTGGCAAACCTGCTGATACAAGGCCTTGCCCGCTTGCGATGCATCAGCGCTTTGCGTCGCGCCGGCTGCGGGCGCCGCGGCGGTTTGCGGAACGCTCGCCATGGCGGCCATCGCTGCGGCGGCCTGAGCCGCGCCTGCGTCGGACGCGCCGCCTGCCGCCGCACCGGAAGCCGCGGTCGCAGCCGTCGCAGCGGACGCCGCCGCGGCGCCTGATGCCGGTTGCGCCGGTTCAGGGAAGCTCGCGCCCGAGTTGTTCGCCATGTACGCAACCGCGCGGGCGATCTCGAAGTCGCTGTAATCGTCGGGACTCGTGCCGCCGCGCGGGGGCATTCCGCCTTTGCCGGCGAGCGCCGTATGCAGCAACGTGTCGAAGCCTTGCGAGATCCGCGGCGCCCAGTCGGCCGTGTTGGTGAACTTCGGCGCGCCCGCTGCGCCCGACGCGTGACACGCCGAGCAGACCGCCTTGTAGACTTCCTCGCCCGTCTTGTAGACGCGCGGCGCGTTGGCGTCGCGAACGTCGACCTGGGCGAGTGGTTTGATGCGGGCGGTGACTTCGGCTTCGGAGAGACTGTCGGTGCCGGCGCCGGTGCGCGTCGAATTGTCGACGTAGTAAGCCAGCAGAACGATGATGATGATCGGCACAGCAAACCCGGCGATGACCGCGGCGATGAGCTGTCCTGGGGTTTTAATCGGGGCTCCGTGTGGTGCTTCGCTCATGCTTGTCTCGTCTCCGTGGGTATGTGAGCGGTACAGCGCGACGGCAACTTCTTGTTCTTGATCAGCCACGGACGATTATAGACGGAAGCTTTCGACGGCGGCGAGAGGCGCGGCGCGCTGTTCAGCAGGCGTTTACCCGCATCGTGCGAAGTGGCGTGGTAGGCATGCGGAGGCGCGTGAATGTGGCGGGATGGGAGCAGGGAAAGGCCGCGGAGGCCGTCCGGTGGACGGTATGGCCGAAACCGGGTATCCTTTCGGTCTCGCTTTGGCGCCGCAGCCGTTCTTCTGGTTGCCGCGCTGTCAAGTCGAAGCGCCCGTAGCTCAATGGATAGAGTACTGCCCTCCGAAGGCAGGGGTTGCTGGTTCGATCCCAGCCGGGCGCACCAACCCTGCCAAGGGTTTCAGCGGTTTTCCTGCTTCAGCATTTCCCTCCAGTACAGTGAAAATACAGTTGGTACAGTCAGCCGGCGGCCGTTTGCAGGTCGACGACCTGTGTGTGCGGCTGAACCCAGCGTGCCAGGTGATCGGCCGACAGGTGCGCGTAGCGTTGCACCATCTCCAGCGTTTCCCATCCTCCCAGCTCTTTCAGGACCTGTAACGGCGTGCCGCGCTGCACATGCCAGCTTGCCCACGTATGGCGCAGATCATGCCAGCGGAAATCGCGAATGCCGGCGCGCTTTAGCGCTTTGGTCCATGCAGCCGTCACTGTCTGATGCACCGGCTTGCCGTGGTACACGAACACGCTTTCGACGTATTCAGGGTTGCGCTTCTTGCCGCGCTGTCGCCGTAGCACCGCAACCGCCGTATCGGACAGCGGCACCGTGATCGCCTTGCGGGCTTTCGCCTGGTCAGGATGAATCCAGGCAACTGCCCGTACCAGATCGACCTGTGACCACTGCAGGCCCGTCACGTTGGCACGGCGTAGCCCGGTCTCGAGACTAAACTGCGCCATGTCGGCCAGATGCGTCGGCAGCTCCGCCAGCAAACGTTCGGCTTCCGCCAGCGTGAGCCAGCGTATCCGGCGCGACACGACTTTGGTCTTTTTCGTCTTTGGCGCCCGGTCAATCCACTCCCATTCGACCGCTGCATTCAGGACGGCCTTAAGCACGCCGACGACGCGATTCACCGTTCCGGCGCTGACGTTGCGGCCGAGCTTCCGGGGACCTTTGCGGGTCTGGACGACCCGGGGCTCCATCCGCTTCATGTGCGCGATTGCGTCAATTCGGTTGCGGTCAATATCGGTCAGCAGCACGCCAGAGAGGTGCTGATCGAGCCACCGCAGATGCGTCTTGCTGGTTTCCAAACTGGCAATGCCTTCGCGTTCGCTGACGTAGCGGACCACTGCATCATTCCAGGTGTAGCGCGGCTTGTGACCGAGCCTGGCCTGATTCCACAGATCCACCCTCAGGCGGTCGTAGAACTCCTGCGCCTGCTCTTTGTTGCTGGTGCCAGTGCTGCCCTGTATGACCGGGCCGCCACCGGGCGGGGAAAGTCGGTAATACCAGTTCGGACTTCTACTTCGTTTATAGAGCGACATTTTTCAACTTCCAGGTGATCGCCCTGCACAACTCGCGGAATCCATTCTCCCGCGAGGTAACGATGCAGCGCAATCGTCGAGAACATCCAGCGCTTGCCCACCTTGCGGCCCGGCAGTTCGCCGGCCTTCGCCTTGAGCCTTACCGTTTCGGGATGCGCGCCGAGCATTGCGGCGGCCTGCGCGAGATCGACGGTACTCATCGGCGGGCCTCCAGACGGGCACGCGGCGGGGGCACACGCAGCGGAACTCGTGGACACGTGGATGCCATGGTTGACGCCTCTAACCTTTTGATTTCAAACGAACTGCCTGCCATCAATTGCCATGAGTCAGCCGATTCGGGCGTGTCTGACTCATGGCCTAAAAAATAGGCAGCGCCCCCGACTCGTGGCAAAACAGCAGCAACTCGTGGCGCGTGTGCATGGCTGATTCCTCGCCCTTCACAGTCTTCTTTCTTCTTTCCTTTCAATAAACTAGAGAGAGAAGAAACAGGCGCGGCGCAGCCAAACGCAAAAAAAAGACTCGTGGCAAAAACGCGGTGACTCATGGCAAAACCGGGGCGACCTGTGGCGGAAGTCCTCTCAACAATCAATGACTTACGAGCGCGTACCCCCGAAAACCACGAGTTATCTGCGCTGCCTGCCCCTACCCATCGGCCACTTTCGGCCGCGCAGCCCCTGGGCTTCCCGGTTCGCGCGATTGCCCATCCGGTCCGGCTCGCGGAAACGACGGCCGGGCAGCGGCCAGACTGAACGGGGCGAGGGTGCCGGCTGCACGGCGGCGATGAGCATCGGGCGGCCCTCATGCGCGGCCTCGCTGTTCAAGGGCGTCAGTCGCCAGGTCTTCGCGCACGGATACGTGCAGACCGAAATCCGCCAGGCGATTGAGCGAAACCGGTGTGAGGTAGGGCACGCGACGGGTGTAGATGCGCCGCTCGACCTCCTTCTCGCCGACCACTACCCCGGCATGATGGAGCTGGCGCTTGAACACGCGATCGGATTTCACGGGCAGACCGTTCCACTTGTCGCGCAGCGCGCTGGTGTGTGCGATGTGATCCATCACGTGCCCGGTGCGCAGCAAAATGCAGAATTCGCCGTCCACGGTATCGAACGTGTACGGGTGCTTGTAATTGCCGCCGTCGATCTCCGACAGCACGGTTTCGAGAATCCAGACCCACGGCTCGCGATCGGCACTGGTTTCGGCAATGTGGCTGTTCATTTCGGCAGTGAGGTCGCGCGGAAACTCGCCTTCGCTGGGGTCCATGCCGGCGAACTCGCACAGGTATTGCCACGCGAGACCCACGGCCGCATAGTTGCCGGCCATGCGCAGCGCGCCGTCGTCGGCACCGCTCGCGCGACAGGTTGCGAGGCAACGTTCCCGGATGGCGCGATACTGGTCGAGCACGTCGCGCTTGTTCAGCCCAGTCAGGAAATCGAGCCATTGGCGCAGCGGGAAGCGCGGCAGATCGTCGGGCAGCATCGGGCCACGTTTGCCGGTGAGCGACGTGCGTACCAGCTTCCCCAGCAGGCTCTTTACCGGCACGTCTTCGCCGGCCAGCATCACCGGCGCGCACAACAGGTACTCGGTCATGTCTGTGCCGCGACGCGTAACCGTGTACTGGTAATTTTCCTGCAGCAGGCCGACGGCCTTGTCGATCACATCCTGCCGACGTGCGGACAGCTCTTCCCAGCCGACCGGGTGGCTGGTGTGACTGATACTCGTCAGGAGCCGGAATTCGGTCTGCAGGCTTTGCCCGGAAAACATGGTGAAGGCGATAGTGCGTTCGAGCCGTTTGATGAGGGTCGACTTACCGGCGCCCTTGTCAGCCTGCACCGCCATGTGCGGCCAGAAACCGAGCAGCGCTTTCAGGTGCCCGCCGAGTGCCCATACGAGCGGGATGGTTGCGGCGTTCTGCCTGAACGTCTCCTGATACGCGACCAGCACGCGCCGCGCGTCGCTGACCGGACCTGCCGGAAATGACAGGTTGTGATACGGACACTGCTTGTCGGCTTCAGTGAAATAGCAATCCGGGCCTTCGTTGACGATCAGTTGGCCGTCGCGCCAGGCGAGACCCACGAAGTTCGCCGCGTGCCGCGCGCCGAGGTCCGCGCCGCGCTCCAGGATGTTCACCATGCGCTTGAACGGTGCCGGCGCCCAGATCGGCCCGAACTTGGCCCACTGGTCGGTGTTATGGAGTTGGTCATCCATCATCACGCGACGGATGAGCGTCGGACCGTGGCGCGGCGCCTGCACGGAGACGGCGAAGTACACGGTCGGTGCCTGATCGGCGTCGCCCGTCATGGTCGAGGTCGCACTCGCGACCGACACGCGGCTCATGGAGGCGATACGGAAGCCGCACAGATCGGTCGTCACGGGTGTCTCGACGCCGCTTTCTTCGTTGCGTTCCATCTTCGCGATATAGCTGGTGAAGTCGGGCCGGGTGCGGAAGCGCCAGTATTGCGCGAAGTCGTGCGACGGCAGGTAGATGCGCGGCCGGCCATTGCGACTATCGTCGCCGGCCATGCCGGCGATGAGCCACGGCTCGTACTGTTCAAGCGCGCGTTGCAGCTCGCGAGGGCCGCGCAGTTGCAGGAAGTCGTTGACGTCGTTGATCGGCTTGCGAACCCGTTCGCCATCGGCGAGGTCGGCCAGCCATCCAGACTGATCGACCATCACGGCACTGATATTCAGGCTCGTGAGGCGTTCGTACAGTGCCCAGGCTGCCTCCGGGCCGGGGCGGTGGCCGGCGCGCGGGTGGCCGTCCGCGAACGGCTCGTCGTTGTCGAGGCAGATCACTACCTGTTTGCCGCGCAGAAATGAAAAATCGATGCCGTCAACGTTCGCGAGGCCGCGCAGCGCGAACGCGGCCGTGGCGGGAATGCTGCACGTGTCGATCGACAGAGCATTGATCGCGCTTTCGACGACGATCACCCGCTTCGCCTTGTCGAGGCGCCGCGCGTCGGCTGTCCAGCCATAGCCCGACTTGTCGCCCTGGGTCTGCGTCTTGACGCCGCCATTGATGGTTGGATCGAGATAGCGCATGTCGACGGCGACGACGTGACCCGGATTCAGCGTGCGGACGATGAATGCGGCAGCCGGGCCGCCGTGGCCGACTTCGCCGCGCGGCACCTTCGAGCTGGTCCAGTCGTTGAAGCCGAGCGTTCTGGCTGCGATCGCGGCGTCAATCGCATCGTCCGATATGCCGCGCCCGGTCAGGTAGTCACGCACGCGCGCGCGGTCCGCGAGGCATCGATCGGCAATGAACTCCACGGTCGATTTCTCGCGGCGATCCGCCGGCGCGGCCGGCCGGTCGAACGGGATTCCGTAGGCTTCATGCAAAAACCGTATCGCGTCGGATACCGTGCCGCCGCGCGCATAGATCACCAGATCGATGCAGGAGCCGCCCCTGTCAGCGCTGTGGTCGCGCCAGCCGGTGCCGTGTTTCGGGTGATTCTGGTAGATCGACAGCGACGGGCTCCTGTCCTCGTGCTGCGGCGAGTGGTAGAGCGCCTTGTCGCCGCCGCGCCCGCGTTTGAGCCCCAGGCGATCGGCGAGGTCGTGCAGGTCGACGCGTTGTTTGAGTTCTTCAATCGAGGCCATGGTTATGCGTGCTGCTGTGATTGGGGATGAAACGTTTCGACCGGGTTGCCGTCCGTGGCGGGACTGAATACGACGGCTTTCAGCGCGTCGGACGAGTGCGGGAACGCGAGGGCGAGACGATCGCTCAACGCAGCCACAAAGAGGCCGATGGTGCATTGACGCTCCAGGCTGCCGGGCCGGCTATCGAAACGCAGCACGCCTGCAGCCCGGACGATCGCAGCCGTGAGTGCAGCATCGTGGGGCGTGGTGGTTTGCGGAGTGGCGTTCTTGAAACTCATGCGGCCTCCCGTGCTGGGACAGACCACGCGAGTGCGGTAATGAGGATGATCAGCGACGCGACGCCGATGGCGACCGCGGTGAGCGGGCCGAATCGATCGGATGCACGGCGCAGCGTTAGAGCGGCAGTCCAGGTCATGCCAGCGAGTGAGAAAGACAGCATCAGCAATATGCCGAGGCCGAAGATGTGGGTTTTCATGATGGTTTCCTTGATGCGAGGCGCCGGTGATCGGCGCGAGAGTCGGGTCAGTCGTCGCGATCGTTCGCGGCGCGGCGTTTGGCGTCGTAGCTGAGACGGTCGTATTCGCGTACGTGCATGGCGCGCGCTGCACTCTCCACCGCGCGGCGCACAGCCCGGTGGCGCATCGACGAATCGAAGTCGCCGACCATCTGCAGGCGTTGCCAGGCAGCACGCAGTTCTGCTTCTGTGATAGGCGCGTGCATGGCGATCAGTGCAGTGTCGTTAGGGTCGGCGCGAGCGTGGGCATACCCGCCTCACAGTCCCAGTGGCAACCGAGGACATAGCCTAGGCGGTGCGCCATGCCGACGAACACGAACGGATCGATGTCGGCATCCCAAAGCACGCGCAGATAGGCACGGCGCTCGCGCATCGACAGCGAGGCGGGATCAAACGGCAGAACCAGCGGAGTGGAAGCGAGGGTTGCCATACAGTTCTCCTTTCTTTGGGCAAAAAAAGTCCCTCGCGCCGGACAGGCACGATGCGAGGGAAACGGGGATAGGGAAGGAACGCTAGACGGGCAGTTCTAGCTGCTCGGCCAGCCGCTCACGTACGTGGGGCGATAACGGCAGATTGAGCGACAGGTTTGGCATTGCCGACGGCGACAGCGTGCGCGCGAACTCCATATTCACGACATACGTGTGACCGCACTCAGGGTTGTTGCACATGAATGTCACCTCGCGGAACGTGAGCGACATATCCCGGCTACTACGCGCCGTGGCGCGTGTCCGGCAGTGGGGGCAGCGATTCAGAATCCGCATGAATGGCTCCGGTCAGTGTTTGCCGCATTCGCCGTAACCCTGGCGTGCACATTCACAATGGACGCCGACTTCGCCGAGCGTCGCGACAGCGTCCAGATACTTTCGCGTGACGAGCACGAAGCCGACGGCCGCGACGAGTGTGTCGATTTTGTCGATCACGACACCCTGTCCGCCGCTCAGGAAGCGGCTGACCTGCGAGTCGTCCCAACCGATTGTCTGTTGTACATCGTGGCGCATGGGGCCGTTCAGTGCCTGGCGCAGGGCGGGTTCGATGCGAGCCGGGGTTCTCATGGCTCAACGACCCGCAACAGTATTTGCGTGCAGTTGAGCGATGGAGCCGATAACCTTGGCCCTGTACTGCTCAACACCTTCAAGATAGATCAGACGCGCGACGCTGGAAGTCGAACGGTTCTGGCTTCCGGCGAGCTGTTCGAGCATCTGACGCTCGGTGGGCATCAGACGCATATAGACCGGCTTGCTGGACAACACGCCGCGCGGTGAGCGTGTCGTAGGCGCTTTCTTCAGAGGCATGGCGGTATACTCCCTGTCATTAACCTTGCACTAATCATCATATTAGTGGTCAATCGACCACTCGTCAACAATTAAGGTGGTCAATTGTCTGATTTTCCGCATAGACTAAAGGAGGAGCGCGGGCGTCTCAAGTTGAATCAGAGGGACTTTGCGGCGCTCGGCGGAGTAACGAAGGACGCGCAACTCAACTACGAAAACGGGTCGCGGCGGCCGGACTCTTCATACCTAGAAGCGATCGCAGCTCGAGGCGTGGATATCCTCTATGTGCTAACCGGCCAGCGTGACAGTTCTACGTTGACGCCAGATGAAGCCGACTTGGTGCATCGATACCGTGTGGCGCCTGAGGTAGTTCGGGCGGCTGCATTGGCGGCGTTAGCGGCGGGCGCTTCGGTGACGAAGTACCAGCAAAATTTCCAAGGTGCAAACATCGGTCAGCAGGTGAGCGGGGATGTGACCGGACCGTTCACCGTCAACATGGGCAACGCGCGAAAGAGGCGTCGGGGCGAGCAGGAAGACTAAGCAGTTGAAGAAAGTAGGGCGGCTGGGCCAGCCGCGTTGGAGAATAAAAAAGCAATGGAACAGAGATTCAACGGGGACATCGGGCAAGTGGCGGGCCGCGATGTCAAAACGAATAGCGCGCAATCCAACGTAAGCGTGCATATCCACAACGAACCGAAGCCGAGCTACATCAGCGATCGTCAGCGCAGTGCAATCGCACGCAAGGCGTACGAGATCCAAGCCAAGACGCAGACCGACAAGCTGATGGTGTATCGCCGCCTGATGACCGTGTTCAAGTTTCCAAACATGGACGAGATGCCGCGCGACGTATACCCGCGCGCAATGTCCTATCTCGAAGTGTGGTTGAAAAATGGCACAACGGAGCCGGCATCGGTCAAGGCCTCATCGCGAACGCCGCGGCACGGTACAGATACGTCACATCGCGATGCCGCCGAAGGCGCAAGCCATGCCGTCGCACCCACAAAACCGGTTGTCGCAAACCCCCAGGTCTTCGCCCATGTGGCGGCGCCTGAGGCGCCCGCAAAACGGGCGCCGTGGCGAGTGGTAGCTGTAGCGTGCGGCGTGATCGCTGCGCTCTCAGCAGTGACATATTTCGTTGTGGACCTGTCGGCGGCATCCGCGCAGTTGCCTGCTGCACCGCTCGCGGCGCAATGCGAGTACGGCGGTCATCCCTACTCGATCGGTAGCGTCGTGCTTCAGGCAGGGCTGCGACAGCAATGCGTTGTCCGCGGCGATAAGACAGCCAGCTGGGAACCGGTCAGCGCTCGATACCGGCGCTAAGCCGCGCAAACCGCACGAGCTGGCAGGCACCCACTGCGCTGCCAGAGCTGGCGCGATAGAAACTTGTGCACGGGGAAATTAATGAAGCCATCTGTATGGACCGCCGGGTCAACGATCATTGCCGCACTATGTAGCGCGTTGAGCGCTCACGCGGTCGAGCTGCCGCCGGAGCTGCAAAAGAGTCTCAAGGCATATCAGATCAATTCGGCAGCGATTGAACAGGGCACACTAAAGATAACGACAACCCGGTCCACCGTTACACGTGAGATGTACTCGAACATAGTGCTAATAGGCGCGTGCTCGCGGCTATGGTCCGACGCCCGTAGGGGCTGGGGGCCGACGACCATCAACAGTATCGAGGTGCGCAACGCAATCGGCGCGCAAGGCTATTCATTCCGTGGGGGTCGAAAGGAATGTGCGGAGCTTGGCAACCTCAGCGGTGGCGAGGTTGCGGTGCGAAAGTACGTCGACGCTCACACATGGGTGTGCGTAGCGGGCAACGAGTGTCGGCCGCGCCGGCCAGGCGAAGTGTTCGCCGGCGACAATTGAAGCACGGGGGCCAACGCTTGAAACCTTGGTCCTTCTTTCTTTATTACCCGCTCTTGCGAAAGTGTGAGCGGTGCCGTTCGCTTGTCGGATCGTCGCGCGTTTCCAGCTCGAGGTCGCACGTATAACCGGCGTTGCCGTCGATCTCGTGCCGCACTTTTTTCACAAGCCATGACTCGGCATCGATCTCGGGCTTAAAGCCGTTCAGATAGACGGGCACTTCGGGGTACAGGTCGGGCCGGCCGAGCGCGAGGTTATAGGTCATCGTCGCCTGGCTGCGTTTCGTGCGGTTCAGCTCGGCCGTTGCAGCCGCGCGCGCCTCGGCTTCGGTCGGGTAGGTCTCCGGCAGCACCTTCATGTTGTGCTCATCTTCGCCGCCGACGACAACAGACTTGCGCTTGGCGCGGCCGGTTGCGTGATAGTACGCCCGCACGCCCGCGTAGTTCTCGCGCTCCGATATGTGATAGCGATGCCGGTCGCCATCCTTGCGCGTCAGCTCAACCGGGCCGATCGCCTTGCCGCTAACGCTCGTGCCGTGTCCGATCGGCACGAACAGCAGGTGCGTATCCTTCACGTTCATCACGGCGTCGTAACGCTTCGCGAGGCGCGTGAGAAACGACATATCCGACTCGTGCGTTTGATCGATGTGTGCGATCACGATTTTCGCAAGCGCATCGGCGATCGCCGGTTTAAGGCCGTGCGTACCGGCGATTTTGCGCACGATCGCGCCGATCGTTTCGCCGTGCCAGCTCTTTTCCTTTCGCTCGCCAAGGCCCTTTGTCATTGAGGCCGATCGCGCCTGAATGGTGAGCATATCCGGGGCGCCGGCGTGCTCTATTTCGTTGATCGTGAAAGAGCCCTTTTCGACGAGGCCCGTGTCGGACCATCCGAACGCCACGCGCACGACTTCGCCGCGCTTCGGGAGTGCGAGCTTTCCATCGGCATCGTCGAGCGTGAGCATCAGCGTATCGGCTTCGTCCGAACGTGACTCGTCGAGCGACAGGTGATTCAGGCGTGGCGAAATCTTGCTCGTGAGGTCTTTGCCGTTGAGCGTGATTTGATAGATCGGCGTCGGTTGCTTCATTGCGCTTTGTCCTTCGCCGGCTCGGTTTTCGTTTTCACGAGGCCATCGTCGACGCGCGTGAGGTTGAGCGTGAATTCGACGCGCCTCGGCGTGCCGTCTTTCTGGTGAAGCGATTGCCCTTCGTCGAGGCCTTCGATCACGAATGCGCCGTACACCGCGCCCGTGCCGTCGACGAGCACATAGGCGTCGCCTTCGTCGGCCATCGTGCGCAGCTCGGTAAGCGACGAGAGCTTGCCGATACCTTGATCGGGCGCAAACCAGCCCGTGAGCGTGATCGTGTCGTCACCTTGGCCGGTGTATTGCCGCGCGTTACGGCCGCCGACGCGCGACGTGCTCGCGTGCTTCCAGCTCGTGCGCCGTTGCAGCTCCTGATACGCCAGTGTCGACAGACTGAAAACGAACTGGCCGAGCGACATCATCATCGTTTCTTTCTCCGTTAATCGGACAGGCGCGAGCTAACGCGCGAGGCCTTCTTGCGTTCGATATCGGCGAGCACCTTGCGAATCCGCGTCTCGATTTCGTCAGCGCCGCCGCCGGAAATCTGAAAGATGTAGGTGTCGCCGCCGGCCGCCGATGCGCCGCCGGCCGATTTTCCGGCCGTTGGCGGGGCTTGCAGGGCGGGCCGGGTATCAATTGCTACGCCGGGGCCGCCGGCGGGCGTGCCGGCCGCGTGTGCGCCTTGCGCGGCAGCGAACGAGGTCGCCGCGAGCGTTGCGAGGCCGACCGCGGCTTTCGCGATGCGGCCTTGCTCGCCTTCCATGCCGATCGCCGCGCCTTGCGTGATGAAGCCGCCTAGCTCGCCGAACACGCGCGACGGGCTATGAATGCCGAGCTTTTCCTTGAACCATCCGACCGTGCTACTGGCGACGTTGGTGATCGCCGCTTGTACCGCGCCGAGGCCGCTAGTGATGCCGTTCACGAGGCCGGCGATCAGGTTCGAGCCGAATTCGGAAAACTTCGCCGGCATGTCGATACCGAACCATGACAGCACGCCCGCGAACGCCTGATAGAACAGCCCAAGCGGGGACCAGTTGACGATGAGCGCGCCGATACCCGAAATGCCGCCGGCGAACGCCTGTTGAACCTGTGCCCACAGGCCGCCGAAAAATGCCTTGATCGGCTCCCAATAGACATAGATCGCGAGGGCGGCCGCCGCGATAGCGGTGATCGCAAGGCCGATCGGATTCAGCAACATCGCGCGGCCGGCGAACATCGCGGCCGACGCGAACACGCGCCATGCCGTCGCGCCGAGGCCGAGCACGCCGGCAAGCATCACCATCAAAGCGCCGCCGGCCGTCAGCAGCAGCGCGACGCCGGCCGCTACTTTCATCACGCCGTTAGCGAGCGTCGGGTTATCGCGCGCCCATTGGCCCATGCGTTGCGACATATCGCCGAGCCATTCGACAACGCCTTTTACTTCGGGCGCGATCGCTTCGCCGAACGCGACAAGGCCATTCGTAAAGGTGCCGCCGGCCGCTTCCCATAGGTTTTTAAGCGTGCCTAGTTGCTTGTTGACGCGCTCTTGCATCGAGGCCTGTGCGGCCATCTTGCCCTGTACTTCGTCATAGCCGGCTTTCCCTTTTTCGATCATCAGGGAAATAACCTGCAACGTTTCTGCGTCGTCGCCGAAAATCTCCTTCATCACGCCGAGGCGTTTTTGCGTGGTGAGTCCCTTGAGCTTTTCGAACTGCGCGAACATCTTGTCGAGGCCGCCGAATTCGCCCTTGCCGTTCGTGAAGTCGAGGCGTTGAGCGGGCGCGAGTTGCTTGTTAGCCTTGCCGACTTTCTTCGCATCCATGCCGAGCTGAAACACCTTGCGGTATGCGTTGCCGGCCGCGCTTCCTTCCATGCCCGATTGATCGGCCATCACGAGCAGCGGCGCAAGTGCCTTCGCACCTTCGAGGCCTTTTTGCTTGATCGTGTCCATCGCGGGGCCGAGCTTCGCGAACCCTTGCAGCATGTTGTTATCGTCGACGCCGAGCATAAACGCCTTCTGGATCACGTCCGTCAGCGAAAGCATGTCTTTCTCGGTCGTGCGCGTGGCGTCCTGTAGCTTGGCGGTGAATTCGGCCGCCTCGGCCGGCGTTTTCTTGAGCTGCACGCCGAGGTATGCCGTTGCTTCGCCCATGCCGCCGAGGATCGCTTGCGCGCTGATACCTTGCCGCGTGAGCATGGTCATCATGTCCTGAAAATCGGCGGTCGTGCCGGGCAGGCGGTCGCCGAGCTTCATCGCGAGCGTATTGATCTTTTCGAATTCTGGCGGGACTGTGCCGCCGGCGCGCATGAGTGCGCTCGCGAGCTGCGTCGCCGAATCCTCGGCCTGTGCGTAGGCCGCGACGGGAACAAGCGTTGCCGCGCCGACGACAGCGCCGCCGGCCATCATCTTCGCGCCGGTGCCCGCCATCGAGCCGGCCAGCTCCTTCGTCCTGTTCATCTTCTCGCGCGCCTCGGCGAGCCGCTTCGTGCGCGCGGTGAGGTCGGCGAGCTTGTTTTGCTGCGTTGTCATGACGCCGATAGTCGCGGCCATGCTCGAACGCAAGTCGCGCTCGTGCTGCGACAGGTTGCGCGTATCGATACCGGCGCCCGCGAGCCGATCACGCAGCGCCCGCACCTTGTCGCCCTGTTTCTCGTGCTCGGCGGTGAGCTGCGCGGCCGTGCGCTTCGCGCGCTCGAATTCCGCGACCATCTGTTTCGTCGGCGAGTCCGTCGAGCCGATGGTGCGGGCCAGCTCGGCCACGCGCGATTGCGCGCTCTGCATGTCGCGCTTGGTGCCGTTGAGGCCGACGCGCATTTCGCGAAACGCGGCCACGTCCTTTTGCGTGCGCTGTAGCTTGCCGAGTTCTTCGCGCGACTCTTTGAGCGACTTTGCAAGGCCCTTGTTACCGTTGAGAATGTTTCGCAGGGGCTTCGTTGCGCCGTCGACCATATCGAACAGCACGCGCAATTTCAGGTCGTTACTGTTTGCCATCGTTATTCGTTTCCATACGGCGAACGCACGCGCGCTCGCTCGCGCCAGTCGGCCAGCTCGGCCAATGTCAGATCGTCCATATCGCGCCGTGTCCAGTGAAACACGGTCGCGATATCGGCCATCGCTTCTTCAACGCGGTCGGGTATGCCGTTCTCTAGCTCGCCCGCTTCGGCAGCAAAAAAGATGCGAACGCCACCCCCAATTGCACGAGGTCGGCGGGGTCGAGCTGCTGCACGTCAAACTCAGTGAGCGTCGGCGACGAGATACGCGGCAACACCTTGCCGAGTGCGTCGACGTCCAGATTCACGAGCGCATTGAGCGACGTGCCGCGCAGCTCGCCGGCGGCCGGCTTGCGCAACGTGATTTCGTTGATTACCTGTTCGCCGCGCGTGATCGGCGCATCGAGGGTGATCGTGTTCGGCTTGGCTTGTTCGGTCATTTCTTTCTCTGTTCAGATTGGGTATTTGATGCCCGCCCGGTGCGCGACCAGGCGGGGAAGGGGACACGCCCGCCTTACAGGCCGATTGCCTTGCGCAGATCGGCCAACAGGTCTTCGCCGTTGACGTTTTCGACCATGTTGATGAGGTCGATCTCGATCACGGTTTCGCCGTTGACGGTGAGCTTGTAATAGCTGCACGTCGTCGAAACCTTGAACGCGGTATCGTCGCCGGGCTTCGAGCCGCCCATATCGATTTCTTTGTGACGGCCGCGCACAACGATCTCGATAGCGTCGTGCTTCGTCGAATCCTCGGAGCGGTATGCGCCAGCGAAACGCAGTTGCACGCCGTCATGCTTCGTGATGCCGTATTGCGCGCATACCGATCGCATGAAGCCGCCGGCCGTCCATTCGAGCACGATGCCCTCTTGCCCTTGATCGATATCGATCGGGCCATTCATGCCGCCGCCGCGATAGGCTTCCATCTTTCGCGTCAGCTTCGGAGGCGTGACTTCGGCAATCTGTCCCGCGAAGTTTTCGCCGTTCTGGAACAGATTGAAGTTCTTTAGTTTCTTCGGCAATGCCATGTTTAATTGCTCCTAGTTAGGCCGTGACGCGTGCGGCGAAGTCCATCAGATAGCGGTCGGTGATGCGTTGGCGCAGCATCAGGTTTTCAAGCGGGGGAACCGGCGTGTAGTCGTAATCGATCGCGAGCTTGCCGGCCTTCAGCGTGTCTTTGTCGTTCACGCTATCGTCGTACCAGGCCGAGCCACCGATCAGGTAGCCATTCGAAACCAGCTCGCGGAATTTCGCGTTGATGCTTTCGATAATGTCGCGCACGATCGACGGGTGCAAATCCACGTCGACATACAGCATGTGCGCCTCGGCCATCGTGTCAGCGAGCACTTGCGCGGTGCGCGTGTAGTTCTCGAATGCGAACAGCGGATCATCGGAACAGGTACGCGAACCCCAAAAGCGATACCCGTTCGAGTTAATCAGCGTCGTCACGTCCTGTTCGTTCAGGTAGCCGGCATCGGTCGCGGGGTCTTGCAAATCCCAAAACACATCGCGGCTAATGCCCGTGACGCCGTTGATGCCGACATTCGAGAGCGTCTTTTGCCAGCCCCTTTCTTCGTCGAGCTTGGCGCGCAGTCCGAGCGCGATCGCCGTCGCGTCGATGGTGGTCGATGCGTTCGCGGTGGTATCCCATCCGAGGAAATCCGGCCACAACACCATCAGCTCGCGTTGGCTGAATTGCTTGCGGTACGTGGTCGCCGCTTCCTTCGATTCCGCGCCATTCGCCGAGATGTAGCCAAAGCCGCGCAGCTTTTGCGCGAGCGCGCCGAGGGCCGTCGCGACGGGTTGCGCATCGAGGCCCGGTGCGCCGAGAATCCGCGGCTTGATGCCGAGCTTCGATTGCGCGGCGAGCAGCGCTTGCATGCCGGTGTAGCCGCCGCCGACCGCAGTCGTGCCGATCACGTTGCTCGTCGTTGCGGCGTCATCCACGCCGTCAGCAACGCGCACGACGACAGTAACGGGCTTCGCCTGTGCGGACATTGCTTCGAGCGTGCGGGCGAGCGTGCCCTTGTCGCCGGCCTTGCCGATCGCCGCCTGAATGTTCGTGAGCAGCACTGGCGTATCGAGCGGGAACATCGAGGCGTCAGCATCGAGGCCGGTCGCGACGAGGCCCACAACGGCCGTTGATACGGTGCGAATCGGGCGCGTGCCTTCGTTGATTTCGAGAACGCGCACGCCGTGGTGATAGTCAGTTGCCATATGAATTCCTGTTTAAGAGGGCAGTGAAAGGGCGGGTTGCAGCTCGCGACGCTTTCGGCGTTACGCGGGGTCGGCCGGGGTGTCCGGCGCGGATTCGATGGGCGGGACCACGGGCAGCTTGATCGGGGGCGCATAGGCCGCCGGCTCGTCGGGCCATACAACAGCGTTCGGGAAGGTTTCGCGATCGAGTGCGCGCGTGCATTGCTCGGCGTATGCCGTCCATGCCTGATAGTTGAAATAGTCCTCGGCTGGCAGCGTGCGGGCCGCGTATGCCTCGGCCTTGCCATCGGTGAAGGTCACGGCTTTCGCCATGCGCGCTTCGTATTCGGCCATCGCCGGCGTGCTCGCGACTTCATACGGCACGGGTTCATCGGGCCAGCTCACGGCGTCGGGGAACCCTTCGCGCTGGATTGCGCGCACAAGGTCGAGCTGATACGCGGACCATGCGCGGAAGTAATACGCTTCTTCGCGCGAGAGCAGGCCGGCCGCATAGGCGTCGGCCTTGCCCGCGTTCATCGTCCGGGCGTGCGCCATGCGCACGTCAAACTCGGCCATCGCAGCGGCGCGCACACGTTGCGCGACGAATGCCGGGTCGATCACCCATGCGCCATCGTGAAACATGTACTCATCCGAGGGGCGCGGGGTTTCCGTCAAGCCGTGCTCCGCCGGCGTGGTGCCGGCAATGAGGATTTCAGCCGGTGCGCCGTTGTCCTGGCGGTACAGCATCAGCCCGCGATAGTCGGGCAGCAGCTTCCATGCGCCATCGATGTAGAACGGCCACGTCAGGCGCGGGCGCGACGGTAGTTCGTCGATCGTGCTGAATGCGGGGATGAGCCAGCGGTCGGCGTTGAGCGGATCAGGGTCGGCGAGCCGGCTGGAAATGTATTGGCCGGTCTCGGCGTCGTATTGATGAATCAGCATGGTTCAGATCCTTTTAGTAAGCGCGAATCATTGCGAGCAATGCGACGTTGCGCGGCCGTGCTTCGCTGCCGCCGTCAGCGTTGACGGTGATCGTGTGCGAGTGATTGCCGGCGCCGCCTATGCCGACGTTGTGCGCGTGCGTGCCCGCTCCATCGGTATCGAAGCCGTGTCCGTGCGCACCGGCAAAGCTCGTGTAGGGTTGGCGCCAGCCGTCGATTGAGAAGTTGCTCGGATTGCCGACGCCGCGATCAGAGTCGTTCGCCCATTGCGGCACGTTTTGATCGAGAATGTGCGCGTGGTCGCCAATGGCATAGGTGTTGCCGTGGTGTCCGTGCCAGCCTTGCGAATCGGTCCACGCGCTATGAACGTGATCGCCGACAGCGGCAGCGCTCGCCGCGTGCGCGTGCGTAATGTTTTGCGACGCCTGAAAGGTGCCGATAGCGCGGTTTGCGTCAGCGCCGCGCGCGTCATCCCAACAGCGAATGAATTCGCCGCGCAGCTCGGGCAAGCGAAAGGTCGTTGCGCCGTCGCCGCTCGAAAAGCAGCCCCAGTTATTCGACGTCCAGGCGGATTCGGCGACAAGTGCGCCGCTCGCTTGCGCATACGCCCACAGCGCCGGGTAATCGGCTCTCTTGATGACTGCGCCGTTGAGCTTAAGAAAGCCGGCGCGAACGCTTGTGCGAGGCTCGAAAACCATCGTGCCGACAGCCGCCGCAGCGATCGCCGCGACTACCCATTCAGTCGTCGGGACGCGCTTCGATACATCGCCGGCCGGGGGCGTGAGCGCGGTAATCAAACCGCCTACGTCGAGCGTTCCGCGAAACCCGGTGTTTCCGGTGCGCGTGTCGAACCAATGCGAAAACTCTGCTTTCGGCACGAGCGCATTATCGATATTCGGGCCGAAGCCGATGCCATACCACGAGCGCAGCGCAACGTTATTTCCATAGAAGCTCGCCGAATCTGCGTTTCCGGGGCCAAGCGTCGCGACGTTACCGGGCGCGGCTGCGATGCGGAAAGAATCGACGGTTTGCACGCGACCAATGAAATCAGCGCCCGAAAGACTCGCCTTCGCATCCAGCTTTGGCTTGAGCGTCGCCGGCGTCACGGCGCGACCGGCATCGGTGCCGGCGTCGACTTCGGCTTGCGTCGCCAGCTCGATCACGCCTTGCACTTCGGTCGTCGCCGGCGGATTCAGAAACGTCGCGTCGCCGAACGTCAGCGCCGCCGCGTCGATCGACGTAAGTTGAATGTCGGCCGACAGCAGCAGCATTGCGGCCGGCGACTTCTCCATGATCGGCGTGGCCTGGCTATAGACGCCGAGCAGCACATCGTTTTCGAGGTACAGGCCGAACCCGTACAGCGTGAATTGATCGTCGGTGTCGTCTTTCAGCGTCACATGCACGGTGTCGGGCGCGACGTTCTTGCCGGCGAATGTCGTGATGCGCTTGCGTTCGTTGGGCATGACGAGCATGCCCTTGTCGGCGACGAAAGGGGCAGACGCAAGGCCGATCTTTACGACTTGATGCGCGTTCGTGCCGGTGTTGCCGGGCGCGACGAGCGCAGCTCGCCCGGCGTCGGTGATGGTGATGAGAGTTCCGGCCATAGGTCAGATATCCGAGAGAGAAAGACGGCGATACAGCGCGGGCCGAACGGCCGCCGCGACGCGCTGCGTGCCTTGCATTGAAAAGCCTTGCGTGAATGAGTAGTGCGCGCTCACGGGCTTGGTGCGATCGATTTCCGCGATGATGTCGGCGACGAGTGCCGCGGTCGGTGCTTGCCCTTCTCGCGAGCTAACCGTGAGCACTACGTCGAACGTGCCGGGCACGCCGCGAGGCGTCATCTCGAACCATTCGCGCAGGGCGATGTTTGCGCCGAACGCTGCGACGACTTCGCGCACGGCAGCGGCCGTGCCGTTCTTGCGCGCGATCGGAATGGCGGCCTTCACGCGGGCGCGCTTGGTCTGTTCGGACCAATAGTCTTTCCATGCGTCGACGCCGAGGTGCCACGCAAGCCACGGCAGCAGCGGCAACGGGATCGCATCAGGGTCCATCAGCACGGCGAGCGGTGACGGGATATCGCTAATGCGTGCCGCGACGCGCGCAAGGTTGCGCTCGTGCGTGGTCGAGTTCGGCGGGAGCAGATCACTCATTGTTGTAGATGCCTCCGTCCACCAGCTCGATCGCCGTGCAATACGGCGCTTCCTGTTTCGTAGCGGGAATGTCGGCGGCCGGCTCGGTTAGTAACACCTTTTGCACGCCGGCCGCGCGCGCAGCGGCATAAACGCCGTCGAGCGTGATCGCCATGCCGAGCTTGTGCATGTCGTCGGTGTACTTCTTCACGTTCTTCTGTGCCTCGGCGAGTGCGACAGAGCGATCGGGGCCGGCGAAGAAAATGAGCGTCGCGCGCACGGCATAGCGCTTGATGGTCGCGCTCTGCACGGTCACGAAATCAGTGAGCGGTCGCACGTTGTCGGACGCGAGCGCGACGCGCACCTTTTCGACGAGCGCATCGTCGGCCGTGCCGTCGCCTTCGCGCGAGAGCACCGTAACGACGACTTCTTTCGGCGCAGGGCTTACGGCAGACGCATCGAGCACGCGGCCGTCAGCGTTGCGAGCGTGCGAGATGTAAGCGCCTTCGGGGCCGGCAACGGAAAAGCCTTGCGGCGCGAGCTGCACGCGCGCGCGCAAATCGGGGTCTTCTTCGTAGACCGCTTCGATATCGTTCGCCGGGTCGGCCGGCGTGATTTCGAGGCGTTCGATTTCAAACAATGCGGCAAGGTGTTCGAGGTCTTTGCCCTTCGCATAGGCCAGCATCACGGCGCGCGCGGCGTCGTTCACGCGCTGGCGCAACACGATTTCGCGATAGGCGTTTTCCTGCAAATGAATGTTCATCGGCTCGGACTCGAGCGCGAGCGCCGCCGCGACTTCGGCTTGCTTGTCGGCCGGATACAGCGCGACGAGCGCCGCCTTGCGCTCGGCGAGCAGCGTTTCATAGTCGATTGTTTCGACAATATCGGGCGATGAAAGACGCGACAGATCGATCGGCGTAGCGCTCATGCCGCACCCCCGTTCGTGAGCTGCACGCGCGTCGACACGGGTTCGCCGGTCTCGGTGGTGGTGCCTTCAATGTCGACGACTTGCACACCCGCGCCGGTGTCGCTCAGCTCGGTCGAGAGCTGCACGCGCGACAGGCGCAAGCGCGGCTCCCATTGCATCAGCGCGGTCGCGATCGCGGCATACAGGCGCACGCGCGTCGCGCCATTGTTCGGCGCGTCGACCAGCTCGGGCAGCTCGGAACCGAAATCGCGACGAGCGATGCGCGTGCCGATCGGCGTCGTCAGAATCTTCGAGAGGGATTGATACAGGTGGGCGATTCCGGCCGTTGCGCGGCCGGTCGATGCGTTCATGCCTCTCATAGCGGTTCGCTCACGTTGTTGCCGTCGCCTTGTTCCTTGTGCGTGTGGTGCGCCAAGCTCTTGCCGCCGGCGATCACGTCATCACTCACGGCGACGGTGCCGGTAATGACAGCAGCGGGGCCGCCGCTTGTGCCGGCCTTGCCGCTCATGCCGTTCTCGAACACGAAAGCGCCCTTAACCAGCATGTTTCCCGTGACGGTCGTTTGCTTTGCGTCGAGCGTCACATCGTCGGCCTTAACCGTCGCGGTTTTAGTCGTGACGTTGACCGCGCCGGGGGCGGTGATGTTGACGGTTCCACCATCGGGAAAGACGGCGTTGAGAACATGGGCGGCCATGTCGTATTCGATCGATGCGCCGTCGCGATAGACGCGCATATGTTTCGCCGGGTCAGTGCTCGGCGGGGGGAAATCTTCGGAAAAGTAACCGCGCATCGCGAGAGCTTGCGCAGGGTCGCCGCTCGGGCAAAACAGCACTACGCCTTCGCCGATCGAGGGCGCGAGCCACTCGATCGTTTCTCCGGCAGAAGGCACGAACCATTGAATCCAGTCGGTATGTAAATCGCCGCTCACTACACGGCATAGCGCGCCGTCAACCGACTCAACGGTGCCTTTGCGTATGCAGTTTAGAAATTGGCGTGAGGATTCGTTTGCGTTCATGGCTCCATGTTGCCGAGCACGCACGCGCGAGTCGACACGCTGCATTTGTTAGCGCGTCGGGTACAAACTTAGGGAGCCGAATGGTTAAGGCGAGATGTGTTTGAGCAGTAGATCGCGGATCATTTCGCGGTCGGCGTCGGTGAATCCGAGCAGCACGCGGGCCGGGTAGGTGTATTGCGGGCCGCCCGGCGCGACGCGATCGCTTTCGCCGAATTGGTGGATGCGCGCCACGCGTGCGACGCGGCCGGCGAATCCGATCGCGAGGCCTTGCGCGTCAGACTCGGCACGCAGAAAGCGCGCTTGCCGTAGCCTCGCGAACATCGCCGCACGCTTGATGCGGCCGGCCTTGTCGCGCAGGTGTTTCGGGCGCGGCTTGCGCTTCTCGTATGCGCTCCCGTCCGGGTTGCGCTGCTGCCCGATGCGCGTGCGTTGGCTTCGCGTCAGCTCGCGGCCGATATCGCGCAGAGCAGCGCGACGAGCGGCCGGTGAGAGCTGCGACAGCAGCCCGCCCGCCCACGATTCGAGTGCGCTTAGTTCGTTCATAGCGCCGAGGGATCGTAAAGGCCGCTCACTTCCCATTCGGGAACAGGTTCGTCGACGTGCGTGATGGTCTGAGCGCCGTTGGCGTCGGTGCCGACGACGACGCTTTCAGTGAGCTTGAGCTTGATCGACAGATCGACCGTCGTTTGCGTCAGTTGCTCGGCTTCGAACGAAATGCCCGTTTTGCGCAAATCGTCGTTCGTGAGCAGGTCCGATTGATTGCGCTTGATCCACACCATCAGCGCGGCGAACACGATATCGGCGTCGCCGGTGAAGTCGAGCAGCATCACGTTAAGCGTATAAGCGTAATCGAACGAGCCGGATGCCGCGCCCGTGGCGATGATGTTGCCGGCGTCGATGAATATGAGCAGCTTGTCGGGGTCGGTCGTGAGCGACGGCACGGCCGCATTGAGCGC
Organism: Paraburkholderia graminis; assembly: GCF_003330785.1. Classification (NCBI taxonomy): domain Bacteria; kingdom Pseudomonadati; phylum Pseudomonadota; class Betaproteobacteria; order Burkholderiales; family Burkholderiaceae; genus Paraburkholderia; species Paraburkholderia graminis. Next base: position 3,893,184 of record NZ_CP024934.1, on the reverse strand, counting down.
CTTGCGCAGACTGTTCGCCTTATTCATGGTCGAGGCCGGGAAGGGAAAGAGCTTTCGATTGGCAATCGACGATCAGATCGACACGGGCCGCGCATTCGCCCCATGCCGCCTCTGTGATATCGAGCGCGCGGCGCAGCTCGTCGTTAGTGCGCGGTGCCGTCGCCGGCAGCGTGCAGCGCGCGACGGGCGCGCATTGCAAGGTATTCGTCGGCTCCGGTGATCGCGGGGCGGCCGTACAGGCGCACAACGTCATCAGGCAAAGCGCCATCAGCCCATGCGCGCAACGCTTCGTTTTCATGTTTCAACGCCTCAAAGTCGGTTTCGGACTGCGCGAGGCTAGCCGCGATGCCGGCGCGCTTCGCGTCGAGCTGCGCGAGCGCCTTCGCGTGCTCGCGCTCTTTATGCTGTAGATCGGCGATCGTCGCGTCGCGCCGGCCGACCGTCTCTTGCGCGGTGCGCGCTGTGTTCTGTGCGTCGACCAGCTCGGCGCGCAGCGACTTCACGTAAAACCAGCCGGCCGCGATCGCGAGCACGACGAGCGCGATCGCGGCAGCGCGCAGGGCGATCGGCGCGAGGCGCGCGGCGATCGCATTCATGCCGCAGCCTTTTCGCGCTCGGCATACGTCGCGTATGCCTGGGCGAGCTTCGCGTCGTACAGATTGCGCGCGTAATCGGGGCCGTTGTAGCCCTTGGCGAACGCGGTCCACTTCCTACCCCTCAGCGCGGAAAGCAAGGCCGTGTCGGCCGCGATAAACCGCACGAAAGCGTCGAGGTGATCGGCTTCGCTTCGTTGCATGCGTGCGACCCAATCGGCGACACTCGAATATTCGAGCGCTTGCCAGTGATAGCCCATGATTTGAAACGCGCCCCAGCTCGCCGACTCGTGCGCGGTGTCGGCGTCGATGCGCTCGGCGATCGCAAGGCGCGTGTACTCGGCCGCCTTGCCCATGTACCCGCCGGCGGTGCTCGATACGAGGTTCGGATATCGAGCGGCGAGCGCATCAACATCAAAGCCGCGTGCCTTCAGGCGCTTATAGAACACATGCCGCTCGAAAAGGATCGCCGGCCGGCCATCGGGCAAGAAACCTTCGCCGCGCGATTCCACTTCGTTGACCGCGCGGATCGCCGCGACGGATACGCCGAGCGTGTCGGCCGCTTTCACGAGGTCATCGTCGGACAGGTGCCGAGGCAGTGCGACGCCGGCCAGGGCAATGAGAGTTTTCGGGCCGGCGATGCCGTCGATCACGAGGCCGCGCGCTTTCTGGAGGGCCATAACCGCGGATTCGGTGTCATGGTCGAAAACGTGCGTCTCTGCGACAGGAAAGCCGGCGCGCGTGAGGCGCTTTTGTAGCAACGCCACTTCGTCGCCGATATCGCCCTTTCTCAAAATCATCGTCATTCGCTCCGCAGCAGGCGCGCAACGTTGCCGCGTGCGCCAAAAATGAGAACAGTGAAAAGAACGGCGCGAGCCGCTTCGAACATGCCGACCGCTTTCGCATGTACGGCCAGCTCGATCGCCGAGCCGCCGAGCGCGACGAGCATCAGCCAGGCGAACCATGAAACGTGATGCCGGTGCCGCGCTCCGTCGCGGCGATAGGCGAGGATGCGCAGCGCCGCGACGCTGTACGCGATCAATGCAATCAGTGCGAGGGGGTTGGTCATGGTCAGCCCTTTCGAAACAGCGACAACAGGTCGAAAGACTTGATGCGCTCGATCAGTTGCAGAGTGACGGTGATCGCCAGTGCAGCAGCGAAGAAAGCCGCAACGCCAGTGCTCGTGATCGGCGTGTGATTCACCACATCGGGCGCGGCCAGATAGCCGGCGATCAGCGAAATCACGAGATAGGCGAAGCGCTTGGCAAGCGTCAGGTCTTTCGACGTGACGACGACGAGCGCCGCGCCCGTGAAAGCGCCGATGAGCGCATTGCCGTCGATGCCGGGGAACAGGCTTGCGAAGCCGATGCCGGCCGACACAGCGGCGAGGGTGGTGGTGCTTGGTTCGGCCATGTTGGCGACTCCGGGTTAATCGAAAAGGTTGACGAGCTGGATCGTTGTTTGATCGTTCGGCGGGTCGGGAAGATCGACCGCGAGGCCGAGGGGCAGCACGGGGCCGTAATCGGCGAGACCGGCATTCATTTCGAGCGTGGTTTCGACGACGCCTTGCGTGCGGCCGAGGTAGCGGAAACAGAGGGCGTCGACCGTATCGCCCTGTTGTGCATAGACGCGCATCAGATCAGCTCGACCGTTGTGCGCGCAACGCCGCGCATGTCGTTGATCGCCTGGCGCGCGTTGCGGCGATCGGCGTCGATCGTCGTCACCAGCTCGTCGGCGTCGTTCGCGCCCGACTTCGTGCTATCGAAATCGCGATACTTCTCGGTGAGGTCCGCGCGCGCGAGGAAATAGACCGCTCGCCGATAGCGCGCGAGCTGCACGCTTTCGCCGCCGATCTTGTCGGCCGGCAGCTCGGCGAGCGACGCGACGCCGGCCGCTTCGTGTTCCGCGCGCCAGCTCGCCAGCTCGCGATTTACTTCGTCGATCGCGGCGATCGCCGCATCGCGCAGTCGCGCCGTTGTGACGGTGCCGGTAAGGCGCACGGCTTCGCGCATGTGCGCGAGGTCGACAGAGGGAAACCATGCGACGTTGCCGATCGTCAGCGCGTCGGCCGGCGGTGCCGGCTCGGGCGTGGTGGTGGGTTCTTCGATCGCGTTAAAGCTCGTCATGGCATCAGCTCGGAAAAGGTGGGCGGTGGGCCGGCGTCGGATCGCGTAGACCGTCAGGCGTTGCGATCGTCGGCCGGCGCCGCCCAGGCCGGGGTGGGCTCTTTACGTGCGGCCGGCGTCGGTGCCGGCCGCATTGCTCGCTTTCTCAATGCGGGCAATGTCCTGTTTCACGCCGGCGCGCTCGTCCAGTTCGAGCGCGCGGCGCAGGTGTTCGAGTGCGGCCGGCGAATTGCCGTCGCGCTCGAGCGTGTAACCGATCGCCTTGTGCAGCTTGGCGCGCACTTGGTCGTGCATGTCGTGCGATTCGGTGAGCTGCGCGACTTCCATGAGCTGCGCGACGCTCACGCGATCGCCGTTCGCGTCTTTCTTGAACGATGAAAGCGAAGCCTCGGCGAATTCCTCGGCGACCGCGGTCGATAGCGTGCGGTCGTATTGATCGGGCAGCGTCATCCGGTTCGCGATCGCATAGCGGGCGATATCGAGCGCGCCGGCGAAGTCGCCCACGTCGACGCGCCAGATCATCACGGTCGTTAAAACATCGTCCTGTGCGCCCCGCCCGCCACTCAGCGCGCCCGCAACGTATTCGACGTAATCGGGCAGCAGCTCTGCGCGCTTCACTTCGATCTTGCGCGCAATCGACTTGATTTCCTTCAGTCGGCGTTTGTCGATCGCGAGCTTGGCAAGCATCAGCTCGTAAGCGCTTCCGACCATCGTTTCGCCCGCGCCGGCCGAGGCCGACGCGAGCTTTGCCGATACGCGCTGAAAGTGGCGTTGTGCGGGGCTAGTCATCGCTTGTTGCTCCTTTACGCCGCCGGCGTGATTTCGATGTTCTCGGCAACAGCAGCGCGGCCGAGGTCTTCGACGACATACGCATCGTTGGACGATTCGTAGTTCTCGATACGGTCTCGCTTCGCGTTGTCGACGATCGTGCGACGGCGCGCGCCGTCTTGGAAATACAACGACAGGTTGTCGAAACTCGTCACGAACACGGCATTAGCCGGGAAGAAAGGAACCGTGACGGCCGGCAAGTTGCCGATGCGCTTTTGGCTCTGGATCACGTCAGCGGCAAGCATTTCGCTCGGCGCTTGCGGTTTGTTGATGAGCGGGAAGTACTTGTCATGCAGCAGGCCACGGCCGCACATCACGACCAGCGCGGTGTCGTCCTGGTGCCACGGGTCGATCATGCTCGCCACCAGATCGATAACGAGCGCATCGAGGTTCGCATAGTCGCCGTTTGCGCCGACGATGATCTTGCCGGCCGTCTTTGCGCCTTCGTCCATCACGCGTTGCGGGGCTTGGTCGCGCATGCGTTGCAGCCAGCCTTTATTGACATCCTGCAACATCGGGTTAGCTGCGCGATCGGACGTTGCCGAACGCTTCGTGCCGTTGAAACCGATCGCAATGCGGTCGAGCGCTTGACGGCGCACGATCACGTCGCGAATGCGGGTCTGGAAATCGGCAAACTTCGCCCATGCGTCGAGCTTCGCATAGCTCAGATGCGAATCGAAGTTCGTTTGCGTGCAGTTGTAGCCGTTCTCGTCGAGGTCGGACACATCGGCCGTTGCGCGATCCTTCAGCGTGGTGTCGGTCGTGCTCGCGATCGGCGAGCCGATGCCCAGGCCGAGCTTTGCGCCTTGTTGATCGGTAACGCCGATCATGTTGACGCGCTTGAGGAAATCGCTCGATTCCTGAATGCGGGTTTCGAGCTTTTGCTGCACGCTCGGCGCGACGGCGAATTTGTGCGTAGCGTTGTTGATGCCGTTGAGCTTGGCAATCGCGTCGAGGAAAGCGTCGAACGCGAAGCGGGTTTCTTTACGCATGTGGTGTGTTCTCCGTTGCAGTGAAAAGGGGTGATTGCCTGTTTAGCAATCGGTCGTGACGGTGCCGCCGGCCGAGCCGGTCGACGCGGGGCGTTGCACGCCGCTCTCGGTTTTCGAGAGCTGCACTTGCAGCTCGTCGAACGCTTTGCGATCGGCTTCGCGCGCCGTGTTCAGCTCGGCGACTTGCTTCGTGAGCGCTTCGATCGTTTCGCCTTGCGACTTCGTGACCGTCGCCAGCTCAACGCACGTTTGCGCCAGCTCGCTAAATTGCTTGTCGTCCCGTTTCTTCGAGCTGGACAGAATTTCTTTGACGCTGGACAGCAGCGCGCCGATTGCCGAGGGCTTCTCGGCTTCTTCAAACTCGATCACGGTTTCAGCGCCAGCCGTGAAAAGGTTCGTCGGCGATACCTTGCGGCCGGCGAACGGCGAGGCGGCCGGGTTCTGAGCTGCGAAAGAAAGGATTTCGGTGCCGAGGCTCGCGGGGCTATCGGTCACGGCCAAGCCGATCAGATAGGCCTGTTTCGTGTCGGCGAAAGACGGGTCGATTTCGCACGAGGTGTAAATCTTTTGCTTCGCCTTCGTCATGGCGACCAGCTCGGCAGTCGGCTCAATTTGCGCGAACAGTCCGAGCTTGCCGGCGAATTCGCCCGTCAGCTCTTGCGTTTCGACCGCGAGCACGTCGCCATACGCCTTGAACGGGCCATCGGGCAGCACGCCGCGAAAGTGTTCGAGGTTCACGCGTGCGCCGTATTTCGTCGGCGAGTAGTTCGCGGCAATCTGTTCGAGCCATGCGCGTTCGATCACGCGGCCGTCAGTCGTCGCGCCTTCGACGGCGATGCGGAACATCTTCGATTTCGCGAGCTTCGTCGCGTCGGCCGATGCGGTCGAGCCGATCGCCATAGCGCCGAGGCCAGCAGCGCCGGCGATGCTCATGCCGTGACCGCTCAAAAACGCGAGCACATCGGCGTGATTGGGAACAGCGTTCGCGGCGAGCGTCGCCGCGTTTGCGTCCATCGTGACAGCGAGCGCGATCGCCGCGACGGCGAACGACATAAGCGACAGCTTGCGAAATTGCATTGTTAGGTCTCCAACAGGTTCGGGAAGGGTTCAGCGTGAGTTGATATCTTGCGATCGCGGCCGAAAGCGCTCAACGTTTCGCGTTTGTTCGCGCTTCCGGTACATATGGGCGTGCGTGCTTGCGCGCGCGCGGCGCGGGAAACTTGGGGCCATGATCGATAAAGCCGATATCGCCCCTACCCTTGATTCGAACGCCGACCCTCGGCGGCTTGCACGCGCTCTCTACTGGCAGGGTTGGCGCATCACGTCCGTCGCGAATGAATTGCAGCTCAAACGCGCGACGGTCGAGGCATGGAAACAGCGCGACAAGTGGGACGAGGCGCAGCCGATCGAGCGCATCGAGTCGTCGCTTGAAACGCGCCTCGCGGTGCTCATTGCCAAGCCGGTAAAGACGGGTAACGACTTCAAAGAAATCGACTTGCTCGGCCGTCAGGTCGAACGGCTCGCGCGCGTGCGCAAGTACGGCGAAACGGGGAAAGAGAGCGACCTAAACCCGAACATTGAGGCACGCAACAAAGCGCCGCGCAAAGAGAAGGTGCGCAACGATTTCAGCGACGAGCAGATCGCGCGGCTTCACGAGGCGTTTCTCGATTGCCAGTTCGGCTATCAAAAGGTGTGGTATCGCAACGGCGACAAGCGCACGCGCAACATTCTCAAGTCACGGCAGATCGGCGCGACGTTCTATTTCGCACGCGAAGCGTTAGACGATGCCTTGCAGAGAGCGCGGAATCAGATTTTTCTCTCGGCGAGCAAAGCGCAGGCACACGTTTTCAAGTCATACATTCGGCAGTTCGCCGCCGAGGCCGCCGAGGTCGAGTTAACCGGCGATCCGATCATTTTGCCGAACATGGCCGAGTTGATTTTTCTCGGCACGAATTCGCGCACGGCGCAGAGCTATCACGGCAATTTCTATTTCGACGAATACTTTTGGGTGAGTGGTTTTCGCCAGCTCAACAAAGTCGCGTCGGGAATGGCGATGCACAAGAAATGGCGAAAGACGTATTTCTCAACGCCGTCGAGCATCACGCACGAGGCTTACACCTTCTGGACTGGCGAGCACTACAACAGGGGGCGCGCAAAAGCCGATCACATTCATATCGACACGTCGCACTCGGCGCTCGCTCGCGGCCGGCTTTGCGAGGATCGCCAGTTTCGGCAGATCGTGACAGTCGAGGATGCCGTCGCCGGCGGTTGCGACTTGTTCGATATCGACGAGCTGCGGCTTGAATACAGCGCGCAGGAATACGCGAATCTGTTGATGTGCCAGTTTATCGACGACACGGCATCGCTCTTTCCGCTCGTCGAGCTGCAACGTTGCATGGTCGACTCGTGGGAGGAATGGGCCGACGATTTCAAACCGCTCGCGCCCCGCCCTTTCGGCTTTCGTGCGGTATGGGTTGGCTATGACCCGGCGCTTTCCGGCGACTCGGCCGGCCTTGTCGTCGTCGCCCCGCCGGCGGTGCCGGGGGGCAAGTTCCGCGTGCTGCACAAGCAGCAATTTCGCGGCATGGATTTCGAGGCGCAGGCCGAGGCGATACACGCGATCACGAAGCAATACACCGTCGAGTACATGTCGATCGATACGACCGGCATCGGCCAGGGCGTTTATCAGCTCGTCAAGCAGTTCTATCCGAGCGCGGTCGCGCTCAACTATTCGCCAGAAGTAAAGGGCCGGCTCGTGCTGAAAGGCTTGTCGGTCATCAGCAAGGGCCGGCTCGAATTCGATGCCGGTTGGACAGACCTGGCGCAATCCTTCATGGCGATTCGAAAAACCATGACGGCCAGCGGTCGAAAGGTGACATATGAGGCGAGCCGCAGCGAAGAAACAGGACATGCCGATTTAGCGTGGGCGTGCCTGCACGCGCTCGATAACGAGCCGCTAGAGGGCGTGACCGCAAACAATACCAGCATCATGGAGTTCTCTTAATGAGCAAGCGCAAGCGCAGCAACTACGCATCGAGCACGACGCCGGCGGCCACGTCGACGCCGGCACGGGCCGAGGCCTTCACGTTCGACGATCCGGTGCCGGTGATGGATCGGGCCGAGATTCTGGATTATGTGCAGGCTTACGCGGTCGGCGATTGGTATGAGCCGCCGGTATCGTGGTCGGGACTGGCAAAGACGTTTCGCGCCGGCGTGCATCACGGCTCGGCGATCTACTTTAAGCGCAATGTGTTGTCGTCGACGTTCATTCCTCACAAGTTGCTATCGCGTGAGGAGTTCGACAAGTGGTCGCTCGATTTCCTCACGTTCGGCAACGGGTACATCGAGAAGCGAAAAAACCGCCTCGGCAGTGCGATCGCGCTCAAACGGGCGCCGTCGAAATACATGCGCCGGCGAGCCGACTTGCAACGCTTCGTGCAGCTCAACGGATACCAGCAGATCGAACACGAGTTCGAGCCGGGTTCGGTGCATCACTTGATGGAACCGGACATTAATCAGGAAGTGTACGGCTTGCCTGAATATCTCGGCGCGCTGCACTCGGCTTGGTTGAATGAATCGGCGACGCTCTTTCGCCGTAAGTATTACGAGAATGGTTCGCACGCCGGGTTCATTCTGTACATGACTGATGCGGCGCAAAGTCAAAGCGATGTCGACAAGATGCGCGAGGCGTTGAAAAACAGCAAAGGGCCGGGGAATTTCCGTAACCTTTTCATGTACGCGCCGAACGGCAAGAAAGACGGCATACAGCTCATTCCAGTTTCCGAGGTCACGGCGAAAGACGAGTTTTTCAACATCAAGAATGTCACGCGCGACGACTTGCTCGCGGCGCATCGTATCCCGCCGCAACTCATGGGTATCGTGCCGAGCAATACGGGCGGGTTTGGCGCGGCCGACACGGCCGCCGAGGTGTTCGGTGCGAATGAAATCGCGCCCCTGCAACGGCGCTTCACACAGCTCAATGATTGGATCGGCGAGGAGGTGGTTCGCTTCAATCCCTATTCGATTAACGTGCCGAAATCCGCTGGGTAGGCGCGTGGTTGGAGGTTGATCGAGGGCACTTTGGCACAAGTCGGCCGAAGCCGGCTTGTCTGGAACCACTCATAGGGCGACTACAAACTCGCCGCTACGAAATCGCCGCGAGAGCGGCATCGCGCAATTCCTCAACGGCGTGAAACACAAGGTAATCCCGCGTACTTGGCTCAACCCAATACAGAGACTGAATTGGATGAGTCGTTGGGAAGACCATAAATCTGGACCAGAGAACTAGTAAATCGGCACGCGTTTGTAGATTGTTGTGTGCCGCAGCGTTTCGAATGAGCTGCAACGCTTTGGCACTTCGATGCGCGGATGAAAATGCAGCCATAAGTTGCGCTTCGTTGGATGGCTGAAGCCGTGGGATCACCTTCGTAAGCGAGTCGACATCGCCCCACGTGGGTTCGTAACGTAGGACGGTATTTGTTGGACCCCAGAACGGCGGATTTGGCTTCTTTTTCGCGTTGATTGCCGCCCCGGATACGTGCGGCTCTGTCGCGGCTTGTGGGTGCGGTGTGATATTCACCCCCGCTCCGTCGATGGTTCCGAGACATGATTCAATTACACACGAGCGGCAAAAAATGGCCCACGCCTGCCACAAGCGCGAAAGCACGCCCTCAAGCAAGCATTCATCGTCGGTAACGAAATCCGCCGATGCGGAGATACTCGACCTAGCAGTCGTAAAGTCCCTGAGGCATTCGACGAGTAGATCGAATTCATCACACAGCGCCGTCCACGTGTCATAGAGACTCATGGCTATTGGGCAAACTCGCCAAGAAGTGCTCGGCACAACCACTTCACGCGGATTGCTCTTTGCGGGCCGCGATTACCACCTTCTGATGCCGCTCTTACATATTCGCTGAACTCGCCGACGTCCTTTTCCTCATGTGCGGCGGCGAGTCGCCTAATGGATTCAACAGCTCTACCTGCATCGGCAAAATACTCTCCGGAAGGCGCGATTCCGGTTGAGGCCTCTGCACCCGGCAGCCCGAAACGATTGTGGATCAATGCACAAAGCAACGAATGGAAAACGTGAGGTTTTGTCGCGTATGTATCTTGAATCGCTGAGAGATGCTCAAGAGTGGCCTGAAAGGCGCCCATGATCCTTTCGTCGACGCGCTGAAGATCTTCGAACCCCGTGTCATTTCGTTTATATAGGCTGCGCAGTTTGGCGGGACTTGTGCTAACAATGCCCTCTTCAACGGCGAGTGCAAGGTCAGAGATGAATTCAGCGTCAGCCATCCGGACAATTTGGCGGCTTGTCAGCACCTTCCAGTCGATCAGGACCGATCCGATGCGATCAAGCGTTTCATTCACCCAATCCTTGAATTCGCCGAAGAACTCGCTGTGTCGTTTTTCCGCTTCATTCAATGGCAGTGTGAACGCGTTCATGCGCCTGAACATTTGCAGAATCTCGGACCGATCTGCATTTCGGATGACGTCTACAGATACCGTGTATGACCAGAACACTTCGTGAATTGCTTCCGGCAAATCCTCGAAGCGTTTCCCCTCGTATTCACGCGCGTTTCGTCCGAGAGCAAACTTGCCGTCAACGAATTCGACAATGGTACTCAGCCGTTGCTGACCGTCGACGATTTCGCGTCGAGGTTTTCTCGTGCTCTTGTCGACGTACTCATGAAAGTACACTTTCGGAAAAGGAAAGTCCCGGAGGATTGTGTCGATAAAGTAGCTTTTTGCGGCCGGTGGCCACAACCCGCCCCCGCGTTGGTATTCCGGATTCACAATAAGAACACGGTTTCTAAACCAGTCTACCAACTCGGCAAGCGAGTATTTACCTTCTTCGACCTTCATTGTTAGTCCTTATGGTCCTCAGACCGATCACCGTATTACCTGACTAATTTCTGCAACACGCAGCACATCGATGTGGAGCGCTTAGGTCCGGTGCACACTGACACTCGAACATTCAGCCGCACATGAAACTTAACAGAGCCCTCCAGCGACGGTCGTTATCGTAGCTCGGGCGAAGCACGTCGTCGTCGCGCTTCCTCGTGCATGTTGACCGGCGTAGCGGCAAGAACACGCGTGACCATCGCTGCGAGGAAGCGGTCAGGTGTGAGATCGTCTGGAATCTTTTGTTCGACTATGGTCACTTTGGGGAGTTGCCCAATCTCTCGGTCAACTTCCGACTCGGGGACGATGGCCGGTGCATCCTCTTCGCCGACCAATTCAGGCCCAGGTTCCGGCACGCCTTCAGGGGGCCGCTCTTCCCCGGTATCGGGGATTGCGGCTTCGTCTGAGTATTCCATCAAGACGAGGCAGGTCGCGTGGTATGCATCGTCCTCACGTCCGAGTTTCGCGAGCAAGTCGAATAACCAATCGGCAGTTTTCGGCTCCTTTTGGAGGATGTCGGAGCGAAGTCCAAACACAAAGCCGAGGGCGGCTAGGGGGTGCCTCAACCGCAGATTCTTAGCGTCGCCGTACGACTCCTCAATTCGATTCGGTGCGTTTTTGCCGTAGGAGGAATCCATGCGCTTCGTCGAAATCAGCAACTCGGGCCCCGTTGCCCAGTCCGTGATGATGACGTCAACCTGCTTAAGGTAGTTCTTGCCAAGGATGGATGCGCTGGAGGATGTAACGTCAGGAATCGAAGGTTGGCTGTTCACGCGATCCGCCACAGCATCCCGGATCTTGCGAGGCAATGCCTTCAGCAAGGACGCTACAGCGGCCGGCAGGATGCGCGGATGGACGGGGCGTGGCCAAGCCTGATCAGAGTCGAAGCCAGCCCGTCGCAACTCATAGCTCAGCCATACATCAAGGGCTAAGGCCGGGACTCCGGACTGGGTCCCGGCCTTTAAGTAAAGGGGAACGCCCAACAGTTTGACAAGCGTGTTGTAGTCCGGCGCGAAGCGCAACTGGCCGTCGGCGTTCTTGATCCAGGGGTTGCTGTGCACACCGCCGGGAGCGGCGAGGGAGACGATTCGGTCGAAAATGACCCACGCTGCTGCTTTCGCGGATTGTTTAGCGGCCACTGGCTCCCCTCATCGTTCGGCGGTTGGCTAGTTCTGCTCGGGCTTCCCGGATTTGCTTGATCCGTTTTGCCGTTAAGTCACCGCAGCCCGCAAGAACGACTTTATCGACAACATTTACGGCGTCGAGCAGCCTACCTTCGCTTAAGATCTCAGCGACTTCTTGCTTGATTGTGCGAAGCGCATCTGCTTGGGCCAAGATCAACGCGGGCGAGGGCATTGCCCAGACGTCTGCTTCCTTCGGCTCAATCTTCAAAATCCCGCCACCGTACGCGCGCCCCACCATCTCTGCATGCAGCAGCGTGACCGAGTTCAGGCTCGCTAGCGGCAAAAGTTCGCGTCCGAGTTCACGGTTTTTTGCATCGAGGTAGACGCCGTGGACCGAGTTGAGGTGGCGGGCCCCAGCGTCATTTGCTGTGAGTCGGGGCGTGTCTGCGTTCATGCAAGTCAATAACAGGTCCGCAGCGGGAACGAGTGGCACTTGATACCAAGTCTTTCGGACGCGGCACTTGTATGCGGTGTCGACGCCAGTTCGGTGGCCGTTTTCGATGTATGCCGCTGCTTCAGCCGAGGGTGGATCGCTCGGATAAAAAAGGTAGGTAGCGTGCCCTTCGCGGCCCAACTTGGCAAGCATGGCGTTGGAGAGCGAGAGACCCCGCAGGTGAGAACTTCCAGGCGGCGAGAGGCGCAGCAACTCGTTGCGGCGCAGGCCAAGCTCCTTCACACGCTGAGGCGAGAGCGTGAAGAATTTGTTGTTGCCCGTGACGATGCCGAGGGTGGTATCACCCCACGTCTCCAGGCTAGTAAAGAGTCCTCGCTGCAGTAGCTTGTGCAGCGGCTCGATAGCCTTGGGGTCGATGAGGCTGCTAGTCCACTTGGCCGCCGGGTCAGTCGGCGTCCAGATTAGTCCTGCGCCAAGCGACGCAAGGTCAGTGGCGTTCTTCGATTGCCGGATGGTCGCGTGATGTGCGGGGCCTTCGAGATAACCGTCGGCTAGTAGCAGCACGACGTCGGCCTCGGCCTCAGGGAACACCCGTTCGTCAAAGAGCACGAGCTGCACGTCGCGGAAGCGGTTGAAAAGAAAACGGCGCACCGGAGCCGCGTAGTTCACTGAAAGCAACTCGGCCGGGAGAACGAGCCCGAGCCGCCCACCCTGTTTCAGGAAAAGAGCTGAGTGAATAGTGAATGCGGCCCAGCTGGACGCGAGGCCGGTGAGCGAGACGCCACCCCGGAGGGCAGCCTCGCGGGATCGAGCACGCGATTCGCCCGAAAAGTCTTGGTATCGGATGTAAGGCGGGTTGCCGATCACAGTGTCGTAGACCGGTTCAGGCTCGACCGAAAAAAAGTCACTGTGCCGGATTTGCGCTTTGCCACCAGCCTCCCGCACGCGTTGGTTGGCGACGCGGGCGCTGTGGCCGTGAATCTCGACACCGTCAACGGTCGGGCGGGCATCCATACTCGGCGCCAGCTCGCGAAGGCGGTTCACGGCGGCGACGAGGAAAGCAGCATCGCCTGCAGATGGCTCCAGCACCAAGTCGCTCGGCGTGCGAATGGCCCATTTCGCCAAGAACCGGGTTATCTCGTCAGGTGTAAAGAATGCGCCTCGTTCCTTGCGGAGAGCCGGCGTGTCGTCGGGATGGATGGAGCGCGCGAGGGTCACCTGCAAATCCTGGGGGCAGCGGCACGGACCTCAAAGCGGAGACCTTCCGCGCCGGCTTCGCTGGGGTGAGAGTTCATTGTCAAGTTACCTTCTTGTTTACCAAACTGTTCCGCTGCCCTGACGGTAAGGACGTACTCACCGAGTCCAAGCGTCCTAGCCCGCGCAATTTTAGCTCGGTTGCAGAGCGGTCGTCGAGGTGATGACCGCTTCCCAGTCCGCGGCGATTGTATCGGCGGTGCCGCAAAAAAAGAGATCAGCACGAACCGCGGTGAAACGCGGTCCCCCCCGCGCCTGCCGTGGTCGCTTAGAAGGCGCTTTTTGCTGCAGCACGCTCAGACCGCTTCCCCCGTTGCCAGCTGGACTTGCGCGCGACAATCGGGCGGGGCATATGCTGCACTTTGATGCACCCACCCGCATTTTATTAGATTGAGGCGGAGGGTAAGCGGTCGTCGCAACAAGGGTGTACAAGCCGAATAGAAGTCGCCACAATTTGTCGCCAAGCTTCGTCATGCGGGGCAGGAATCAAAAATTTAAATCCACATCGGGGGCGTTGTGATTTCGAGATTTTATGTGAAGTGCAAGACCTGCAGTCATCCGCATATGTTGAGGGTGCAGATCGGGCACGCGAAGGAGCAGAAACATGCAATCAACTGCGTGCACTGTAGGGAGCCAATAGAATTTTCTCTGAAGTTAGATCAGAAGAATCCGTCGATCAGCTTCGCGGTTGTAGATAATTGTGAGCGCATTGAACCGACGGAGGAGGCAACTCCATATTATGTCAGCTCAGACATTGCCGTCGATTCCGCGCGTCTGCACGATCCGCTGTATTTTCCCTCTCTCCAAACGATGCAGTACCTCATGCAGCATCCCAACGGAAGGCAGATGTTTCGAGATGCGCAAAGACCGAACAGTCAGGTGGTGAGCGAGATTTGGGACGACGTGCAAAAGATATGGAGGCTGCAAAACTCTGGAAAATATGCGGTAGCCAATCAGTTGATGGCGCAGTTTTGTGCGAGAAATGGAATCTCAGAGGTGGTGCTGAGGGAAGTGCTGTATTGGTTTAATGGAGGTTTGTTTGCGATCGATAAATCTATTGATCGCGAGGTCGTGGAAATAATGCGATCTAATCGGGACGAATGCTTGCGGTTTTTAAACTACTATCATTTTAATCTGAGACCGCACCACCGACGGTCACTCTTCGAGATATATTCGCGATACTTTGAAGCGTTTTCGGAATTCTCGCAGGTGCTCATGTACGCCCGAATCGATGTTCCTTTGCCAGATGGTTTTCGGGTGACCTCTACTAAATTTTCTATGGTACGGAGGTTCTATGCCGACGCGTATGAGTTTTTTGCCTCATTCGTTGCGATATACGCTTGTCTGAATAACATTAAAGATGGGAGGCGCTTTGATGAGTTCAAAAACATCGGATTGTCTAAATATTTGACGACGGACAAAGCAAAGAGAAGAGACGCATTCGCTGATAACAAGCTCTTTTTAGAGGCATCCGCTGAGTTCGATAACGACATTAGAAATGCATCGTTCCATGACTGGTTCTTTCTTTTGCCGGACAACGAAACTATCGAATTTCGGCCCGGGGGCACAGGGGTCACTCAAACGGTGTCTTACAGCCAGTATCTGTATCGGTGCACGGCGCTTTTCAGGCAGATAGTCAGTTTGTTTTCTGTAACGCTACGATTTGATGAGGTAATTAATTCGACTTCGCTTGTAACTAGCCCCACGTTTCAAAAGACATTACGTGAACGGACGGAGCGTCACGCACGCTTGTTAAGTGCTGCAGGGTTGGGCTCCAGCAGCACCCGAGCTTTACACTCAGAAAGGGGGGCGGGAGGAGGAGGAGGAGGGGGGCAGAGACAGGCGGAAAACTTCATTAAGGCTCTCGGACGTCTGCACAGGCAGGTACAGTGAAAATACAGTTTGGGTGGCGTTGAATAGCCTTGATTGACCTTGCTTAGCCTTGGTTTTCGAGTTTGCGAGTCGCGTAAGGCATTGATTTCTAAGGCGGCGTGGCCCGGCTTTAAAACTCCGAAGGCAGGGGTTGCTGGTTCGATCCCAGCCGGGCGCACCAACCCTCCCGAGGGTTGCGACGATCTACCTGTTTACTCCCTCTCCGAATTCCAGGCAAATCGCAGCTAACTGCGGTATCGCTGACGCCATCATCGGCTATAACTACATGCGCCATCTCGGCCAGGTGCGTCGGCAGCCCGGCCAGCAGAAGCCCACCCGCGGCTGTGGCCAGCCAGCATATTCAACGCACATTGGCCTTCGACCCCCCGAACTTGACGACGTTAATCGGCGGCTGAAAGTGTTTCTTTGGCCGGCCCGTTCGTGTCCTCCCGCCGCGGGCCGCTCGCAAGCAGGATGCCGATCAGGAAGATGAACAGATTGCCTTCTGTGAAGTTGAGCAGCAACGAGTTCGCGAAACAGCCAATGACAAAGGCGAACAGGTAACCGTAGACGACCGTGCGCGCAAGTGTGTCCAGACGCAAGCTTTCCCGCGCGATCGCGATCAGGAGCCAGGCGAACAGGGCCACTCCCACCATTCCGAGCTGTACGCCCATCAGGAAAAACTCGTTGTGCGGATTGCTGGCCATCGCCGCACGCCCACCAGAGCTGTTCTTCGCGAGCCGTTCGAATTCGGTTCGAACGCTACCGACGCCGTATCCGGCAATCGGCCGATGCAGAATCAGCTCCAGGCTGCGCTGATAAAACTCGAGCCGCACGCCCATCGACGTGTTCTTGTTGTAGACCTCGAACTGTGTGATTTCCTGTTGCGTTTCGGCAAGGCGTGAGTTCTTTGCCGTGAAGGAATAGACCACCAGACACATGCACAGCATGACGCTCGCGGCGGTCGTTATCCAGCGCGTCCGTTTGCCCTGATGCTTGAACTTCATTAGTTGAACGACGACATAAACTGCCATGTAGGCGATCGCTACGACCTGCCCGGTGCGTCCCTGTAGCACGAACAGCACGTTGACGAGCGCGAGCAGGGCGACGAGGCGCAGCAGCCACTGTCCGATGCCTTTAGGCGAAGCTGTCGCGAGAGCCATCGACAGATAGGCCAGAAACGCCATCATCAGGCCCGCCGATATGTGGTCCTTGAAGACCCAGGGCTTCGTAATCGGATCGTTACCGTGCAGCGGTCCGATTGCCGTCCAGCCGAAAAAGTTCGTGTAGGTGAGCAGCATGGTCAGCGTTAGCGCCGAGAACAACGCCCATATGGCCACGCGGCACCACTTTGATCGGTCGCTGCCGTAGAAAACCAGGAACAGCATGGGCAGCAGCAACAGTTTTCGGTACTTCAGGAGAAAGTTGAAAGCCTCGTCATTGCTCGCCGACGTATAGGCCATGCTAAGAGCGAGCGCAACGAAGAGGATCAGCGCGACGATGCTCGTGGGCGACGTGCGGATTTTCCCGCATGCCCTCCACACTTCGGGAGACAGCAGCGCAAACAGCAGTACCAGGCCGGAACCGAGATTGACTCCGGCCGTGGAAATGGGTACGGCGCACAGGGTGACAAGTGCAAACGTCCTCGCGAGGAACAACTGGTACGACTCAGTTTTGGGCCGGAGGCTCTTTTCTGACAGCATCGCTTTCATATTCATTCGTTTCTCATCCCGTGCCGAAATGGCAATCGCTGGACGGCACTCGCACGCTACCTGCTGGTTGTGCGCCGTGTCCATGCGATACCCCTCGCTTTACTCAAAGGTGCGGAGCCTGGACCGCTCCCTATGACCCTGCAAGTGATGATCCGTATTTACAGTGCATTCCGGGGTCTGACTAGTCCTGGCCCGGCGCCTGACGATAAAACGCAGCACGAAGCTCCAGGGCCTCTTTCGAGTACATCGATTCGACGGTTTGCCGGGCGCGCTGTCCCACGGACGTACGCAGTGCCGGATCGGCTAGCAGCGCGCCCACAATCCGTCGCGCCTGTTCGGTCGTGTCGAAGAGAAAGCCGTTCTCGCCGTGCCGGATCGAATCGGCGTAGCCGCCGTTCCGATGGCATACCACCGGAAGGCCGCAGGCCATTGCCTCGAGCACGACCCGGCCGAATGTTTCGACGTGAGACCCTGTCCGGTAATAGAAGACGTCGAGAGAGCGCAGAAAATCCGCGGCTGGCGTAGCTCCCTCGGGAAGAAGCTCGATACCTGTGTTGTCCCCGAGCGCGTCGCGCAGACAAGTAGCACCCTGCAGCCTTACACCGACCCCTTGAGCAGACCATTCACGATACAGCACCAGGTCTTCTTCGTTATGCTTGTCGTTGGTGTCGCGGCTCAGACGCCCTACCACCGGCCGATTGCGTGCCACGCCAGGTACCGCCGCGAACAGGTCGATGTCAATTGGTGATGGATGCACCACGCCATCCACGCCTACCAGCTTTTTCTGGAATTCGGAGATGAACACGTACTCCGTCTTCGGCCAGCGCAGCAAGGGCGGATGCTTCGACGTCAGCGTCAGTATCTTCGGATGGAACGTGTTGAACACGTAGATCAGACGTTGTGGCACTGCGGCGAGATACGGCCATACCGTGTTGCGCCAGTGTGCTCCGACGAAGACATAGGTGCCTCCGTTCGGGCGGTGCCTCGGTGCAATGCCGAGAGGGGTGATTCCGAACTTTTCCCTCAGTTCGGGCGAACTGCGCGACGATGTCGACCACAGTCTCACTTCGCTTTGCTTGCCAAGCAGGTGAGCGAGGTTGAGCGTCTCCTGTTCGCTGCCGCCGTGCGGATTCTGGAATCCGTTGAATATGTGAATAACCTGTTTTGGCATATTAGATAAGAGCGGCTGGAGCCCGTTTGACCGATCGCATCAAGTCGGGCCGACAGCGACCATTGCGAATGGACCTATTACGACTGGCTTAGTCGGTAGACCATCTCCGTCCTGTCGACGAACAGCCCTTGAGAAAACTCGTCGACTGCCTTTGCTCGCGCCATCTTTCCCATGTCCGCCAGGCGGTCGCCCCGCTCGAGAATTCCTTTAAGCGCCCGAGTTAACGAATCGGGGTCGTGCGGCGGGACGACCCAGCCGTCGACGCCATCACGAACGTTCTCCGGCAGACCGCTGTAGCTCGACACTATCACAGGCTTGCCCATCGCCATCATCTCGCGGCAGGCAAACGACACAGTCTCGACCGCATATGACGTGACAAAGCCGATATCGAACGCCCGGATATAGGGCTTCACGTCTTCCACGAAACCCGCGACTTCGAGCTGGCTGCGCATACCCACCGAATCAATAACCTGCCACTGCTCTGCGCTCGGCTCCGTTCCGACAACCACGACTGCAATCTTTTCACGCAGCGATGGCGGCAACGCGCTCACTGCGGCGATCACGTCCATGGTGCCTTTGTACCAGTCGAAGCCTGTCACGGTCCCGAGCACCAGTTTGTCGGCTTTCGATTCGCCGAGCAGCGACTTACGCGCCGAGGCGATCTCGGCCGCGTCCGACGGCTTGAAGTCGTCGGTGTCCACACCATTCTTGATGGTGATAAGCGAGCAGTGTCGATATACCGAATCGCGCACAAGGCTCGCAGTCGAATCAGACACGGCAATGACATCATCTGTCGCGCGGGCTCTGATCTTCGTGACGAAGTCACTCTTGATGGCGATGGAGTTGTGTTTGGTCAATACAATGCGTGGCTTGCGGCCCTTGAAGCACATCAGGCTGAATACCACCAGGCGATGGTCTGGGGAGCCGTTGACGTGCACAACATCAAAGCGTTCTTTCTCCAGCAGCGAGCGCAATGCGCGCCACGCTGAAATCATGCGGCCGGCGTCTTTCAGCTTGGCTGGGAATTCAAGCGGCAGTGTCGTCACGTGTTCGAGCTTGCTGGCCTTTTCGAATAGCCTGCTACTCGAGGGCGCAGCCACAAATATCTGATGCCGCCTGGAAAGCCCCTTGGCAATCGCCAGAATGTACGTATCGTGACCTCCGCCGCGCCCATAGTGAAAATTGGTCAGCAATATCTTCAAGGCAAAGGCTCCAGCGAAGCAATGGCGTCCAGGACTTCCGTTACCGAGGGTGGGCGCCCGTCGTCACCAACGGACACCGATACGCCAGGCACGTCGACGCCAAAATAACGCCGTGCTGTTGCAGTGAAGATCATGACCGTGGGCTTGCCGAGTGCGCTTGCGAGATGCACGAAGCCGGTATCTGTCCCGACGATGAGCGTGGCGGCATCGACGTACTGCGCGACCTGCAAGATAGACATCCGCGGCAGTATACGAGAGCCCCTCACTTCCTTCGCAATTGCGATGGCCTCCTGTTCCTCGCGGGCTGAACCCCACGGCAGAAGGGGGGTAATGCCGCGCTCGACAAGCGAGCGGCCAATGGCAACCCAGTGAGCCGTCGGCCACTTCTTTACATCGCTCGAAGTGGCATGGAACAGCATCGCGTACCGCTGTTCTTCTGGCTTGACGGAAGGATCGGCAGACCTGGGAATTGACAGGTCGAAGCGCGGTGCCCCGCTCACCTCGTAGCCGAATGCGTCGGCGACAGTGCGGCGCAAGCCGTCCCACGCATTGAGATCTTCACGTGGCGCGAAGCGGCCAGTGTAAGCAAAGGCGGCGCCGCTCTCGCCGAGGTCTGCCGAACGATAGCCTAGACGCCGGCGCGAGCGCGCAAGGAAAGAAATTATCGCGCTTTTGTAGACGCCCTGGAGATCGAGAACGATGTCGTATTTCTCGCGTCGCAGTTCAGATATCGATGTAAAAATCGCCTTGAGCTCGGCCCCAGAGCGGTTTTTCTTGAAGCCCCGCAATGGCGCGCACAGCACGCGGTCGATGCCCGCATTCCAGCGTGGAACATCGGCGAAGGACGCATCGGCGGCCCAGTCAATCTTGACGCCAGGAAAGGCGCGATGCAGGTCGGCCACCACGGGCTGACCATGTACCAGGTCACCTAAGGAGGTGACTTTTACTATTAGAATGCGTTTCATTCCATTACCATTCAACAAGCGGACTTCACTTCAGCATCCGTGAGACCTATACCTCGATGCTGTGCAGTGACCTGAGGGAAATCAACGGCAGGATATCCAGCTTAGATTATCCCGGACTTGGTCCGAGGGTTCCCACACGCCGGGAGCAATCAAAACGACTTTGGTTCAGATCGGCGGCAGGGCGGTTCGTAGCAGCGGTATTTTCGACATAGCAATAGAGCAACTATCTATTTGCAAGCTATCGGAAGGCTGCCTGGGGCGCCCGGGTTCCGGGTTGTTGCACGCGAGTCGCGTAGGATCATACAGGACCCAGCGGGTACGGGACCTTGGCGTACTCAGTCTCCGGTCGTGCGTGGAGAGACGTTTCGTAGACCTTAGGCGGAGCAGATCCGGCTGTCGTGCTCGAAAGCGTGGTCCCGCAGTACCATCGACAAACCGCCAACAACTCGAACTCGCCCGACGCGCTGCCCCACCCACACGCCTCCTAGCCCCCGCCTCACATCTTCGCTGAAATTTCAGATCGTTCTCATCCATTCGCTGAATCGGCGCGCGCTGCCTATGCAATTCCCATCGATATGGGAATAGTTGCGCGTCGGCCTACGCCGACCCTTTCGCATTCCAGTGCGACAGGCATTGCGAGATCACTCGCCGGACTAAGAGCTTTATTTGCAATTCATGCACAAAATAACCAGATCAATTCTCGCGGCATCGGTGGTTCTTCTTTCACAGCTTCCTTGCGCACAAGCGGCGCCGCAAGCGGGCGTGAGCCAGTTCGCCGGTCCTTATGTTGGTTTCAAGCTAGGCGTCAATAATTCGGATGCATCGGGCGCATTCAACAAGGCGTCGCATAACACGGTGTTTCCGGGCTTCACCGCCGGATACAACTTCGACGTGCAGCGGTTCGTGGTAGGAGCCGAGGCTTTCGCGGATTTGCACCACGGCTCCACCACCTTCAAGGACGCCGGAATCGACGCCAAATTCGGCATGCCGTTTAACCAGTTCATGCCGTACATTCGCGCCGGCTTTACGGGCGACGACCCCGATACGCGGTTCCATTGGGGCCTCGGCGTGGACTACAAGTTCGCGGAGCATGTCAGCGCGGTCGCCGAATGGACCACGGACTCGAGCCATCACGACGGCACGAAGAGAACAAACAATAGCTTCACGGTAGGCGTCCAGTATCACTTCAATTAATGACTCGATGAGCTTGCGCGCGGCAAGAAAACAGACCGCTGCGCAAGCTGCATAGACACTACACTTGGCACGCAGTAAAAGCTCGGCCCACGGCGAACACAGTCAACAAGCTTCTTTGCGAAGGCTTGTTGCCTCCGCCCACTCCCGCTAAAATCCCCGGGTCACTGGGGAGTAGCCTTCCTTCACGCATCGCGGCATCGCGGCATCGCCTGAAGGAGAGCGCGTCAACATACTTGGCCTGCGGGTCATGGCGCGTTCGACCGGGTCGGTTTGGCGAGACCATTGGCGCACTGCTTCGTTCTGGTCGGACGGGTCGCGGTGCGTCATGGTTCGTCTTACGTCCGACCTCGGAGCCGCTGTGAAATCCCGCGCTGTTCAATCTCCTCGTCTTCTGCTCAACTTGCTGTCGCGCGATCTGCCGCGCCGCACGTTTTCGGTCCACCACGTCGATCACGTCAATCCCTTCGATGCACGGAGCCGCGCATGACCGGTCTTCTCATCGAATTGGCCATCATGCTGGTCGTCATCCTCGTGGCGGCCGAGCTTTTCACCAACGCGCTCGAACATCTCGGCGAGCGGCTTAAGATATCCGAAGGCGTGACCGGCTCGTTGTTCGCTGCAGTCGGCACCGCGTTGCCCGAGACGCTCGTGCCGCTGATAGCGATTGTCGGCGGGACGAGCGATCGTGCCGTCAACGAGGAAATCGGCGTGGGCGCGATTCTCGGCGCACCGCTGATGCTGTCCACGCTGTCTACCTTTCTGATGACGCTCGCCGTGCTGCGCTCGCGCGGCGTCGGCGGACGCGTCGCGCCGGAGCGTTCGGGCTTCACTCGCGATCTCAACTATTTCCTCTTTGCGTTCCTGCTGGCCGCCGCGGCCATGTATGTGCCGCATGAGCAGCGCATCGTGCGCGCGTTGTTCAGCGTCGCGCTCGTCGGCGTGTATGTCGCGTATGTCGTGGCGACTTTCCGCGCGTCGAACGATCTGGTCGATGCAGGCCACGGCACCGAAGCGCCCGGCAAGATGATGCTCGCGCGCCTCGGCGTGCCGACCAACCTAGCGACCATCGCCGTCCAACTGCTGATCGCGGTTGGGTTGCTCGTGTGGGGCGCGGAGGGTTTCATCCACGGCGTGCGGGGCGTGTCCGCGGTGGTCGGCGTGTCGCCGCTGCTGCTGTCGCTGCTGATCATTCCGATCGCTACGGAGTTGCCGGAGAAGGTCAACAGCATCCTGTGGATTCGCCGCGGCAAGGACACTCTGGCGTTCGGCAACATCACGGGCGCGATGGTGTTCCAGGGCACCTTGTTGCCGGCTATCGGCATTCTGCTGACGCCGTGGACGCCGCGCATCGAGGTGGTGACGGGCATCGTCATCACGCTGGTCGCGGCGGGCTGGCTGCGGCTCAACGCGCGCGAGCACGGCGCGCCCGTGTGGGCGCTGCTGGTCTGCGGCGCGCTGTACGCCGCTTATCTGGCGATCACGCTAAGCCGTTAGGCGTTCGAGCCACGTCGCCGGCGAATCACAAGCCGCGGCGATGCTCCCGCCCAATACATCGATCTAACGGCTTTTCTCTCGCCAACTCCCGGAATCGCGCGATGCGGGACGACGGCATAATTTCACAAACCATTGCGACATGGGTCTCGACAAGCGCCGCCGACGAAATCACCGTTGCGCGGCGCATTATTCGCGCATGTTGTCGATGCATCAAGCGGCAGGGAACCAGTCGAGCAAGTCCGCGGAGGCGGGTATGAGCCACATTGTCATCGTCGGATCGGGCGGCCATGCAAAAGTCGTCATCGATATTGTCGAGCAGGAAGGAAAGCACAGCATTGCCGGGTTAATCGACGCATACCGCAACGTGGGTGAACGGACGCTCGACTATCCGGTGCTAGGCGGCGAAGCCGATCTTCCCCGTCTCGTGGCTGAACACGATCTGCAAGGCACCATCATCGCAATCGGCGACAACGTCGTCCGCTCGAAAGTGGCGGCGAAGGTCGGAGCGCTTTGCCCCCAACTGCAGTTCATGAATGCCATTCATCCGCGGGCAACGATTGGTCGCGGCACAACGGTCGGGGCGGGCAGTGTGGTGATGGCTGGAGCGGTCGTTAATCCCGACTGCCGCGTAGGCCAGTTCTGTATTCTGAACACGAACTCGTCGCTGGATCACGACTCTGTGATGGACGAGTTTTCGAGCCTGGCGCCCGGAGCGATAACGGGTGGCAACTGCCGGATCGGTGCGTATTCCGCCATTAGCATCGGCGCAGTGCTTCGCCACGGCATCAACGTCGGAGAGCACAGCATCGTTGGCGCGGGAGCCACCGTTTTGAGGGACGTCGAGCCCTATTCGGTCGTCTACGGCAGTCCCGCCAGGAAGGTGCGCGACAGGGTTGCCGGGGCCCGCTATCTGTGAATGCAGGCCGCACCACGTTCACCCTGTCTACAACTTGCCCGGCAGTTCCATGCGGCAATAAAGTCATCGTGCACTAAACCTCAACACGCACTGGATTTATATGAACGTTGTTACGTCGGATGACAGCATCGGCGTCGTGCCGACTCATCCTCTATCGAAGCATTTCATTGTGATCGGCTACCGGGACGGGGCGTTCTCGACCATCCCTAACAAGTTCTTCAGGAACTGGCTGGATGAAGAGGCCTCCGACGGAGTGTTTCATATCGGCCGATGCAGTGTTCTCGGCGTGGGTTCGGTCGCCAGATACGACGGCCATGCGCAGAAGCTGGTGATTGGAAAGAACGTCGCAGGCGGTATGGGGCTCAAGTTCATTCTGAACGCCCAGCATGAAACGAAGACCATATCGACGACCATGTTCAGCATCTACGGCAACGGTCTCACCAATGCAATGATGCCGCAATACGCTGACACCGTTATTCATAACGATGTGTGGATCGGCGACGAGGCTGTATTCCTGGGCGGCAGCGTCATCGAAAGTGGATGCGTTATCGGTGCGCGCTCGCTGATACCGCCGAACTTCCGCAGCGAACCGTATGGTATCTATGCGGGCTCGCCGGCGCGGCTGGTGCGTTTCCGTTTTTCGGAAAAAGTACGGGAGCGCTTGCTGGAGCTGGCATGGTGGGACATGTCGCTGCAGTGGATCAAAGACAATAACGACGCGTTCGTTGTC
The DNA here is from genome assembly GCF_003330785.1 of Paraburkholderia graminis. Classification (NCBI taxonomy): domain Bacteria; kingdom Pseudomonadati; phylum Pseudomonadota; class Betaproteobacteria; order Burkholderiales; family Burkholderiaceae; genus Paraburkholderia; species Paraburkholderia graminis. Next base: position 3,868,653 of record NZ_CP024934.1, on the reverse strand, counting down.
GATCTCACGGCGGACGAGGGTCGTGCGCTCGAAGTACTCGGTGAACTTCAGCGGGCGAAAGCCGCCGAACTGGCGACTGTGGCTGAACAGTCTCAGCAGACCTTGTAATTACTAGCGGGCTTCTTTCCTGACACAAACAAAGAGCACTCGACGCGTGTCACGCGTCGAGTGCTCTTTTGTATCTGGAGTTCACAAGAGAGCGTGCTGCTATTAATACGTCTTGATGATATCGACGATCCGTTCCACGTTCGCAGTGGAAAGACCGGGGTAAATCGGCAGACACAGCACTTTCCTCGCCGCATCGGCTGCGACCGGAAGGTTGGCGGGGTTGGCGCTGACGAGACCGCGATACATGGGGAAATCCGAGATCAGCGGATAAAAATAGCGGCGCACGATGATCTTGTGCTGACGCAATCTCTCGAACAACGCGTCGCGACTGCACGGAAAATCGTCTTCGACGAGAATCGGGAAGTAAGCGCGATTCGCAATGGGGCTGTCGCAGGCCGGCAGGCAACGGATGCCTGGCACATCGGAAAGCAGCGCGCAGTACTGGGAAGCGATATCGCGTCGACTGGCTAATGCTTCATCGATATTCTTCAATTGCAGAAGGCCGAACGCGGCATTGACTTCGCTCATCTTGCCGTTAATGCCGGGCGCGACCACCGTCGTCTCATCGACGAAGCCGAAGTTCTTCAGGTGGTTGACCCGCTGTTTGGTCTTTGCATCCGGGCAAATGATCGCGCCGCCTTCGAATGTGTTGAAGATCTTCGTCGCGTGAAAACTCAGAACGGAGAGATCGCCGTGGCGAAGAACGCTGCCGCCGCCCGTGCGCACACCAAATGCGTGAGCCGCGTCGTAGATGACCTTGAGGTTGTAGTTGTCGGCGATCTTCTGAATGGCTTCGGTGTCGCAAGGATAACCATAGCAATGCACCGGCAGGATCGCCGTAGTCTGCGGCGTGATGGCGGCCTCGATCTTTCGCGGATCCATATTCAGCGTGTGCGGATCGACGTCGACGAAAACGGGCTTGATGCCGTTCCAGAGCAGCGAATGCGCGGTTGCCACGAAAGAATAGGGCGTTGTGATCACCTCGCCCGTAATGCGCAGCGCCTGCAATGCAGTAACGAGACCTAGCGTGCCGTTCGAAAACAGCGCAAGGTGGTCGACGCCGAGATACTCCTCGAGCGCCGCCTCGAGCCGTTGGTGAAACGGGCCGCCGTTAGTCAGCACCTTGCTGTCCCAGATCTCGCGAAGATACGGAATGAAGTCGTCAAGCGGCGACAGATAAGGTTGCGTGACAAAGATGGTTTCTTCTGTCAGCGCCGAAACAGCTTCAGCAGGCAGGCTTGCGTTCATGATTGGGTTCTTCGCTAGTAGGTGCAGCGCGCGGCTCGCTAGATCACCGCGTCCGTCGAAAGCGCAGCGGGCGACGGGGACCAGTCAGCCGGCAAGGTCGCTTCGAAGGCGGTAGGCGTTTGGTCCGCGCACCAACGCTTCCACATGGTGCGCAGCGCAATCGACAGACCCGCCGCGACCTTCTCCGGCTGGAATGGAACGGAGTTCAGGCAGCGCTCGCGCATGCCGATTCGAAGTTCGTTGAGCGCGTCCAGATCGCGAGTCAACTCGAGACTCTTGCGGACAAATTCTTCCTTGTCGCGCACGATGAACTGTTCGAGTCCAACGTGCTCGAGCCAGCAGGCGCCTCCGCGGCTCGGCATCGATATGCCGGGCATCGTGATCGTTGGGACACCCATCCATAGCGCGTTGAGCGTCGTGGTCGAGCCCGTGTAGGGGAACGTATCGAGGCAGAGGTCGACCTGGTGGTGCTGCTGCATGTAAAGAGGCAGCGACCCGCGCGGGCAAAACGTCAGCCGGTCCGCGGTGATGCCTTCGGCGGCGAACCATTCCAGATATGTCGGCTCGTCCAGCTTGCTTGAGATCGCGCCAATCACCATTCGCGAGGACGGTTCGGCGCGCAGAATGACGCTCCAGAGTGCGATAACTTCCTGACTCAGCTTGTTCAGCCGGTTGAAGCTGCCGTACGTGACATAGCCTTTATGAAGTGCGGGCAACGCATTCACGGGCGGGCAGTTCGGCGGCGGCATGAACGGAGCGATCGCGGGCAGCAGCGCCAGTTTTTCGACGAACTGATCCTCGAATTGCGCGGGAGGGGTGATGAACCGATCCGACAGGTAGTAATCGAATGCGGTCATTCCGGTGGTGGCTGGATAGCCGATCCACGACGCCTGAATAGGCGCGGGCTTGTGTGCGAGCGCAATGATTCGCGAATGCGCCGTATGCCCCGAAAGATCGATGACAATATCGATGCCGTCATCGGCAATCTTCCTGCTCAGCGCCGCATCGCTAAGATCGGCCACCGCGTGCCACGAGTCGGCGTATGCGCGAAGCTTCTCGGTAAGGTGGTCATTCACCCCAAAGGTGTAATAGAAGTGAAGCGATAGCTCGGGGTCATGGGTCAAATGCTGCACGACAGGCAGAAGATAGTAAGCCGCCGCATGATTGCAAAAGTCGCCGGAAACGAAAGCGATGCGCAGCTTGCGCTCGGGATCACGTCGATTGGTGTAACGGCGGCTCGCAACGATGGCGGGAACGTCGTGCATTTCCCCGAATACCCTGTGTTCCTTAAGGAACGCGGCCTTGCCGATCGTATTGCTGTGCGTCAGGCAGAACAGCAAATTCGTGCGTGCGTTGCTATTGGCCGGCTCGATTTCAAGCGCGGTGCGCAGCGCGGCTTCGGCTTCCGCGATAGCGCCGATGCCGAGATACACGTTGCCCAGCGAACTGTGTACAGAAGCCGAGCGCGGTGCAAGCTGTGCGGCTCGCATGCATGACGCAATCGCCTCGGCGCGCCGTCCAAGCGCGACCAGCGTGACGCCGAGAATCCGATGTGCCTCTGCGTGATCCGGCGCAATGGCGATAAGTTGCCGTGCGTGCCGTTCGGCTTCGTCCAGCGCGCCGGTGTGGCGCGATGTATCGGCGAGCAGTAACCGGCAAATCATGTCAGTGGGATCCAGCTCCACGCCTTTGCGCGACGCTTCGAGTACTTCGCGGAATTGATTGTTCTTGTGAAGCGAAATGGAGAGCGCACGCCAACTCTGGATGTCTTTCGGGTAGCGAGCGGTCAGCTTGCGAGCGAGCTTGATGGCTTCCGGGAAATTGCCCTTGTGCACCAGCGCGTTGTGCTTTTGAATTTCCGCGGCCGATGCTGCACGATGCTGAGCCGCGCTCAACGGTACGCGCGCGATTTTTGCCGGCTCCTCGGCCGCTTCGCCGATGACCAGATTCACGTCTTGCACAGCGTCCGGATGCGCATTGACTTTGATTTCCATCCGCTTTTCCGGCTGCGCCAACTGATGAATCAGGCTATTCATCGCGGGGCCTTGAACGCCCTGCTGTTGTGCCAGCTCCACCGCGGTCCATGCGGCTGCTAACTGATTGCTTTCGAACAGCGCATTGATATAGGCGACCCAATACTGTCCGTTGGACGGTCTCACGCCTAGCGCGACTTCGAAGTGCGGAACGGCTTCGGCGGCGCGGTTCGTCTGGACCTTGATCACGCCGAGGTTGTAGTTCGCGTCCGGATGCTCCGGCATGGCCTCGAGAATGGCTTCGAACAGCGCGCGCGCGTCGTCGATCTCACCCTTGTGATATTGCTCGATGGCGCTCTGCATGACGAGAGCGATGTCCTGAGCGCGCTGCTGTTCAGGAGTGAGAGGCTGGGACGTCGGGAACTGGAATTGGATGGACATGATGCTCGCACGAGGAAGCTGTACGTTGGATTATCAAGTCCGAATTCGCGCCGTGAAGGGTGGAAGTGACGGCAAAATGGCCACCAATTCACCTGATTACGAAGCACAAAAAGAAACGCCCGCGCAAGGCGGGCGAGGGTGCAACGAGCGCAGCTTTACTCCGGTGCGCAGTTGTTGTTGGTTATACGGTTAAGGCGTCTTTGCGCCGCTTATCGGCTTACAGCAACGCCGTTTTCTGATACTTGTCGACGGCGCTCGCGCGGCGCATCGCGGCCGTGAATTCGGCCTGCAATTCCACTTGCGTGGTTTGCGCGTTGGCGTAAAGCGCTGCGTCGCGCGCGACGATCGAACGGATCACGTCGAGCGAGCCTTGCACCTGCTGCGCGTCAAGCGACATGATCAGCGGCGAGCGGATTTCGGCGAGCCGCGCGGCTTCGGGCCAGTCGGCCAGCGCGGCCGCTTGCTCGATCTCGCCGGTCAGCGCCAGCACTTTCCCGATCAGGGCAGAGGACTCCATGTGCGTTCTCCGTGACGTTACTTGTTGGTCGCGAGTGCGCCGGCGCTGTTCGTGCCGCCGAACAGTTGCGTCAGGTACTGCGAGTTGTTGTTCATCGTCGCCATCAACGTGTTGAGCGCCGTGAACTGCGCCGAGTATTGGCTCGTCAGCTGCGCAATGTAGTCGTTCAGGCTCGTCTGTTGTGTCTGGATGCTCTTCAGGTCGGAGTTCAGCGCGGTGGTCCGCACGTCGATCATGCCGCCTGTCTTCGTGAAATTGGTGATGCTGGTGCTTAACTGCGCGCCGATGCCGTTGGTCGAATTGAACAGCGAGGCCACCGTCGACGAGTTGTTCTGCAATGCGTTGGTGAGCGCCGCGCTATCCACCTGCAGCGTGCCGTCGGCTTGCAGCGAGATACCGATCGAGCCGAGGCTCTGCGACGTGCCGCCGTTCTTCACGCCGCTCGCGACAATCGACGAAAGCGCGTTCTTGATCGTGTTGAGCGTGGAATCGCCGAGCAACGGACCCTGCGTCGTCGCGCCCTGCGTGTATTGCGCGAGCGTGCCCATGGTCGTCACGACCGTGTTGTAGAGCGACACGAAGTTGTTGATCGCGCTGGCCTGCGAGGTGGTGTCCGCGGCAACCGTCAGCGTTTGCGTGGTCGCGGGGGTCGTCACCGCGGCCGACGTCAGGTTCAGCGTCACGCCTGCGATCGCGCTCGTGACCGAGTTGGTCGAGCTCGACGCGGCAATGCCGTTGATCTTGAACTCGGCGTCTTGTGCAGCCGTGCTTTGTGTCCACGCGCTCGCGTTGTTGGCCGACGTGATGGTCGACTGGCCGCCCGTCGTGCTGGCCGTCGACGTCACGCCGAGGCTCGACAGACCGTTGTCGCCGCTCAGGTTGCTGACCGCCACGCTGATCGTATTGGACGCGCCGGTCGTGCTCGACGCGAGCACGAGGTGGGCGCCGTCGGTGCCGTTCACGACAGTCGCCGTAATGCCCGGGTTGCCGGTCGCGCTGTTGATTGCGGCGGCGATGCCGGCAACGGTGTTGTTGCTGCTCGTGATCGACACGTCAAACGACTTGCTGCCGAGCGACAGCGACAGCGTGCCCGTACCGAGCGCCTGGCTAGCCGTGAAAGCCGACGACGACAGCGCCTGCGACGCCGCGACCTGCGAGACCGCGACGCTGTAGCTGCCGGCGACCGCGCCCGTAGTGGCAGTCGCGGTGATGCCGGTGCCGCCGCTCAAGGTCGCGGTAAAAGTATTCTGGAGTCCGCCGTTGGACAGCGAAGTGAGGCCCGTTTCCAGCGCGCCAAGCGCGGCCGAAAGCGTGCCGAATGCGGAAATCTGGGTGTTGTCCGAGCTTTGTTGCGCCGTCAACGCGGCAACCTGGCCGGCAGTCTTCGAATTTACGAGAGCCGTGACGAGCGTCGACACGTCCAGCGACGAATTGCCCGTCGCGCCCGTGATGACCGACTGCATGGCCTGCTGCAGGGCTGCATTGTCGGCTGCGACAGTCGCTGATGCCGCGCTCGCCGCCGATGAACTCGTAATCGTTGACATGAAAATGCTCCGTGCGTCCGTTGTGATGCGTAAGGGGCGTAACAGAAATGCTGGATGGAAGGCGAGCCTTCCATCGAAACGCTAAAAACCGGACAACGCGCGGTGAAGCGCGAGGTCCGGTCAAACTTCAGAAGCTATTACTGGAGCAGCTTCAGAACTTGCTGCGGCTGCGAGTTGGCTTGCGCCAGAACCGAGATACCAGCTTGTTGCAGCACTTGAGCCTTCGAGAGGTTAGCAGTTTCCTGCGCGAAGTTCGCGTCGGTGATCTGCGATTGTGCCGACGACAGGTCGGTTGCTTCAGCTTGCTGCGACGTTGCAATCGCGCTGAAACGGTTCTGTGCTGCACCGAGACTTGCTTGCAGGTTGCTGACTGCGGTCAAGGCGTTGTCGATTGCGACCATTGCCACATTCGCGCCGCTGACCGTGCTGATGTCCAGCTTCGACACCGACGTGTTCGACGCGTTGACTGCGCCGATCTGTGCCGTTGCGGCGAGGACCGACTTGTCCAGCGCTGCGTTCGTCTGGTCGTATGCAGCCGTGTTCATCGTCAGCGTCGTGACCGGAGCGCCCAGCGTAGCGTTCGTCTGTGCGCCTGCCGAGAAAATCGTGCTAGCGGCTGCCGAGCTGATCGCCGAACCGTTCTGGTCGGTGAAGCTGAAGCCACCATGACCGTCCGACAGCACGTTGATCGACGTGATGATGTTCGCGCTCGGCGTCGACGTTGCTGCTGCGCCCGTCGCTGCGTCGATGTTCAGGTTGCTGATCGTGCCAGCCAGTTGGCCGGTTGCCAGCGAACCGCTGCCGAGGCTAGCGGCCGACATGCTCTTCGACAGGTCGAGGTTGATCGTCTGACCGACGTTCGCGCCAACCTGGAAGCCGACGATACCAGCCGAGCCGTCCAGAATGTTCGTGCCGTTGTACGTCGTTTGCGACGCGATACGGTTCACTTCCTGGATTTGCTGCGCAACTTCCTTCTGCAGCGCTGCCTGGTCCGACGACGACATCGTGCCGGTCGAAGCCTGCACAGCCAGCGTACGGATACGTTGCAGGCTGGAAGTCAGCGAGGACAGCGCGCTCGACGCCGTCTGAATCAGCGACACGCCGTCGTTCGCGTTCGACACGCCCTGGCCCAGACCGTTGATCTGGGTTTGCATACGGGTCGAAATCGCCAGACCTGCTGCATCGTCAGCCGCGCTGTTGATGCGCTTGCCCGACGACAGGCGGGTGATGGCTTGCGACAGGGCGCTTTGCGAGCCGCTGAGGTTTTGCTGTGCAACCAGCGAGTTGATATTGCTATTGATTCCGAGCATGGAAAATCTCCTAAATAAGCCTGAGCCCAATACGCCATATTGGCATCGGCGGAAGCTTCGTTCATTGCTGGCCGCCTCAGTGAAGGTTGACGGCCCTCCTAAAAAAAACTTGAGGAACTTTCTGTAATCGCACACCGATTGGCTCGCCTGATCGGGCGCGCGGGCCGCGCCGGACAAGCGTTTGAGGCCGATCCGCCAGGCGCGCTGCGGGATTTGAAAAGGCGGCGTATCCTCTTTTTCTCTTGCGATAAAGCCGGGAGAAATCATGCAAAAGCGCCGCATTGGACACTCTGAATTGCAAGTCGCGCCGCTTATGTTCGGCGGCAATGTATTCGGCTGGACCGCCGACGAAGCGACTTCGTTTTCGATTCTCGACGCGTTCGTCGACGCCGGGCTGGACTTCATCGACACGGCCGACGTGTATTCCGCGTGGGCGCCCGGCAATCACGGCGGTGAGTCGGAGGCGATCATCGGCAAGTGGTTGCAGCGTAGCGGCAAGCGCGACAGGATCGTGCTCGCGACCAAAGTGTCGAAGCATCCGCAGCGCAAGGGGCTCTCGGCCGCGAACATTCAGGCAGCCGTCGAAGATTCGCTGCGGCGCTTGCAGACCGATTACATCGACGTCTATTTTTCCCACGACGACGACACCGCGACGCCGCTTGCCGAGACGCTCGGCGCGTATCAGCGGCTGATCGAGGCGGGCAAGGTGCGGATGATCGGCGCGTCGAACTACAGCGGCGCGCGTGTCGAAGAAGCGCTGGCGCTTTCCCGTCAGTATGGGCTGCCGGAATATCAGGTGTTGCAGCCGGAGTACAACCTGTACGATCGCGCCGGATATGAGACCGATCTGGAGCCGGTGGCGCTCGCCTATCAGCTCGGCGTGGTCGTGTACTGGAGTCTCGCGAGCGGATTTTTCTCCGGGAAATATCGCTCGAAGGAAGATCTTGCCGACAAGGCGCGCGGAAGCCGCGTCGAGAAGTATCTGAATGAGCGCGGCCTGCGAATCCTCGGTGCGCTCGACCGGGTCGCGGCGCGGCACGCCAGTACGCCGGCCAGCGTCGCGCTGGCGTGGCTGATCGCCCGGCCGAGCGTGACCGCGCCGATTGCGAGCGCGACGTCGCTGCGGCAACTGGAGAGCCTCGTCGCCGCTGTTCATCTGACGCTGACGGGCAGCGACATCCGGGAACTGGACGACGCGAGCGCGTGAACTGCCGCGGCGGCCTGGCGTAATCCCTAAACCCCTGGTACGATGGACAGTTTCCTGATATCATCGGGAGTGAATTGAGATCTTTGCCTGTTTCGTCATCGTCTTTTCGTTGATGGAAGGTTTGGCGAAACGGCAGCAGGCGCGGCTTTGCAATACGTCTGTCCGCGTTCCGCGGTGAGCTCCACACCTCTCTTTTCCGGCCTCCGTGGCCGCTTTGCCTCTCGTTTCATTCGTGGTTTGGCCGGGTTCTTCCCGCGTTTGCCTGTTACTGGCCATGAATCGAAACGACCGGAGGGCCGGCGCGTGAGCGGTTTCCCCGCCACGCAATTAACCCCTATCAAGTGATTGAGTTAGGAATTACATGACGACGATTCTTCTGAAAGAAAACGAGCCGTTCGAAGTGGCGATTCGCCGCTTTCGTCGCGCAATCGAAAAGAACGGCCTGATCGCAGAACTGCGTGAGCGCCAATCGTACGAAAAGCCGACCACGGCACGTAAGCGCAAGAAGGCTGCTGCTGTGAAGCGCCTGCACAAGCGCCTGCGCAGCCAGATGCTGCCGAAGAAGCTGCACTAAGCACGCTTTTTCAGCACGGTCAGAACGGCGGTGTGAGCTTCGAAAGAAGCCACATCGCCGTTTTGCTTTATGGGCGCCAGGTTGCCTCGCGAGTTGGCGCGGGCTGCGGCGCGCGCCTTGTAGCGTTAAGCCGCGTTCTTCAGCATGTGCGCCGACAGACCGAACTGGCGTGCAATCGAATTCAAGCGGTCATCCCATTCCCACGTGCCGAACACATCGTGCACGTTTTGCAGGCAGCTAAGCAGATCGATCGTCTCCTGATCGTACACATTGATGCGCGACCGCAGCAGCGCCTTGCGCAGAGCGGCGATGCCGGCGTCCATGTAAGCGGGCGCCGCGACGGGCGTTTTGCCGATATAGCGCACGGGCACGCCTTCCATGGCCGTCATGTAATCGCGCAGTTTGATGAAGTTGCCGACTGGGCAGCCGCCGCAATAGCCGCGGTAAGCGCCGCCTCCGCGCGGCAGGAGCGCCGCGCGCTTTTGCCCGAAGAGATGGCTGACGGCCTGGTCGAAAATGTCCTGATGGGTGAGGAAGGTAAGAGTTTTCATGATGGTTTCGCTATGCGACGCGGTCGTTACTCGTTATTGAGCGGCTGATTCCAGTATCCCGCTTGCGTTCGCTGGCGAAACCCCGACTAGCATCGCGAAACGTCCTCAATTCGAAGATTCGCGCGAGTCCGAGGAGCGCTTTGCGCCGGCGTTGCGGCGGCGAACGCAGCGGTCACTGCTGCTTGTGACCGCTCATAACCGTATAACGGCCGGCACCGGCGATAAGCACAGCAGGGCTTTACCGGATAGCTGATGCGGACGGGCGTGTGATGATCTCGCAAGGGGACTGTTGCGAGAGGGCCGTCGCAATCAGGCGTGAGGTCCGCCAGCCCCAGCGACCATACGAGTCGCCGATTGAACGCCCCAACCTCAACCGGCCTTACGCGCGCGTCCCTTCTTGCCGAGCGCTGCACACCTGGCGCGGCACATGCAAGTTGCCTCGTGATCGTTGACCATGCCGACCGCCTGCATGAACGCATAGCAGATGGTCGAGCCCACGAACTTGCAGCCGTAGCGTTTTAGCGCCTTGCTGAGCGCATCCGATACTTCTGTCGATGCCGGCGCCTCCTTGTACGATGCCCATTCGTTCTGGATCGGCGTGTTATCGACGAAAGACCAGATGAAGTTGGCGAACGACCCATGCTCCGCCTGAATCTGCTGCACGGCGCGCGCATTCGTGATGGCGGATTCGATCTTGCCGCGATGGCGCACAATGCTTTCGTCCACGACGAGCCTCTCGACCTGCGCCGGCGTGAAGCGCGCAACCTTGTCGATGTCGAAGTCCGCGAATGCCCGCCGGTAGCCGGCCCGCTTGTTGAGAATCGTGGACCACGACAAGCCGGCCTGCGCGCCTTCGAGCACGAGCATTTCGAAGAGATGCTGGTCGTCGCGGGACGGCACGCCCCATTCGGCGTCGTGATAATGTGCGAGCGCTTCGCTCGATACCCAGTTGCATCGCTGTGTCAATTTAGCGCTCCCCGTTGTGATGTCGCTCGCCAGCATAGCCGAACGCCTGAGCGCCGCAAGCTGGCCATTCGGCCAATTGCCGGATCGAAAAGGACCTGCCACGCTATGCCTATTTCGCAAGAAACGCATTTCAATCGATGAACAAAGACCTATTTCTGATCGGCGTCGACGGCGGCGGCACCGGAACACGCGTCGTGCTCGCCGACGCGCAGGGGCGCGAACTGGCGCATGCGGCGAGCGGGCCGTCGGGCTTGGGGCTTGGCGTCGAACGTGCGTGGCTTGCCATTGCGGCCGGCTGCGAGCAGGCATTCGCGAACGCCGGCGTTGCGCTCGGCTGGTCGCGCTGTGTGCTCGGTTGCGGCCTCGCGGGCGTGAACAACCGCGACTGGCTGGCGTCGTTTCTCGCGCAGGCGCCCGCGCTGGCCGGACTCGCCGTCGAAAGCGATGCGTACACGACACTGCTCGGCGCGCACGGGGGCGCCCACGGCGTGATCGTCGCGCTCGGCACGGGCAGCATCGCGGCAGCGGCGGATCATGAGGGCGGCGAATGCCGGATTGTGGGCGGCTACGGTTTTCCGTCGGGTGATGAAGCGAGCGGCGCCTGGCTCGGTGTGCGCGCCATCGTCCATGCGCAGCACGCGCTCGACGGCCGCGGCCCCAACGACGACTTCGCGCAGGCGCTGCTTGCGCACGTCGGCGCGAGCGATCGGGACGCCCTTACCGTGTGGCTTTGCGAGGCGAATCAGACGGCGTACGCGAGTCTCGCGCGGGTCGTGATCGCGCACCGCACGCATCCGTTTGCCGCGCGGCTGCTCGGCGCGGCGGGCGTTGAAATCGGCAAGATGATCGCGGCGCTCGACCCATCGGCGAGATTGCCGATTGCGTTGTGCGGCGGGCTTGGTGCGCCGTTGCGCGAATACGTGCCGCAGGCTTATCAGCCGCGCTTGCGCGAGCCATTGGCGGATTCCGCGCATGGCGGCTTGCGGTTGGCGCAAAGGGAAGCTGGGCGGCTGGCGGGTGAGGGTTGAGGCGGAGCCGAAGCTCGGAGCCGAGCCCTAAAGGCGAACCTTGGAGCCGAACTTTGAGGTGGAACTTGAAGCCGAACCTTGAAGCCCAACCTGCCAGCCGAACACCGAGGCATCGACGGTAAAATACAGCCTCCCAAGCTGCCTGCCATCTCGCCATGTACAAAGTCATCGCCACGGATCTCGACGGCACGCTGCTCAATGCCGATCACCAGGTCGACCCCTTCACGGTCGCCACCGTGCGCAAGCTCGAAAGTGACGGCGTGCAGTTTGTGATCGCCACCGGCCGCCATTTCTGCGATGTCGCGGGCATTCGCGACATTCTCGGCATCAAGCCTTATCTGATCACGTCGAACGGCGCGCGCATCCATGCGCCGGACAACACCGTGATCCACGCCGACGATCTGCCGCCCGCTATCGTGCAACGCCTCGTGCAGCCGGAGATTGTCGGCGCGCACGGTCGCGTGATCGTCAACCTGTTCGCCGATCAGGCGTGGCTGATCGACCGCGACGCGCCCGAGCTGCTCAAGTTTCATCAGGATTCGGGCTTCACCTACGAAGTGGCCGAACTGCTGGCGCACGACGGCGTGGACATCGCCAAGGTGCTTTATATCGGCGACCCGGCGGACCTCGCGCAGGTGGCCGCGAACCTCGCGCGCGAATTCGGCGACGCGCTCTACGTGACGTACTCGCTGCCGGACTGTCTTGAAGTGATGACGTCGAATGTGTCGAAGGGACGCGCGCTGCAGATCGTGCTCGAGCGCGTGGGCGTCGATGCCGCGCACTGCGTGGCTTTCGGCGACAACATGAACGACATCGACCTGCTCGAAACAGCCGGCCATCCGTTCATGATGAACAACGCCAATCCCGACCTGATCACGCGCCTGCCCAACGTGCCGCGCATCGGCAATAACTTCGAAGCGGGCGTCGCGCACCACTTGCGCAAGCTCTTTTCAATCGACGACGAACTGATGGCCTAGCGCCTCGGGCTGCAAACGGCACTGGCCCGCATCTGCTTTCGCGGATGCGGGCCAGTCGGTGAAGCCCGGCTAGCTCAGGTCACGTTCGTTTCCGGGCCGGCAATCGGTCGCGCCATCAGTATCGCAATCAGTCGCGCCATCCGCCGCGGCGTCCGTCGTGGTCGCCACGATCGCCGCGGCCGCGGTCGTCGTAACCCCAATGGCGATCGTTCCGGTTCCAGCCGCGTTCGTAACGGTGGTCGCCGCGATAGTAGTCGCCGCGATCGTACCGATGGCCCCAGCCGCCGTTGCCGTAGTACACCGGTTGCGGCGCTGCATAGACCGGGGCGGGCCGCGTGTAGACCGGCGCGCCGAGCGAGACGCCGATATTGAGATCCGTATGCGCTTGCGCGACCCCGCATGCGCCTGCTGCAAGGCCCGCGGCAACCAGCAATTGAGTGACGATGCGTTTCATGTTTTTCTCCTGCAAGAGGCTTGCTGTGACGCGACAGATGTTTGTCGCACAGGTCCAATCTACGCAATCCACTCCGCCGGGACTGCGACCAGATGTTACGGACTGCAAGCAACTCCGCAGGATCTGAGGACCGGCGAGTTTGCGCTCGTGCGGTGCCTGGCGCCGGGTGATGACGACGGAAAGGCTGTCGGCGCAGGCCGCGGGCCTATTCGAACGCCGCCACAAGCGCTCCGCCGTTACGCCGAAGCAGCGTCGCGGCGCGCAACGCGTAATCGCGGCTTACATCTGTATAACGGATTAATCAAATCGAATGGTTGCGACATAAGCCCAAAAACAAAACGGGCGCCGCAGCGCCCGCCTTGCTCACTCAGACAACCGGGCTCGATCAGTCGAGAGCCAGTTTCTGCGCATTGCCGCCACGGCTTTCCGCGATCAGCGGATACACCAGGCCGGCAACCACCGCGCCGATGATGGGCGCGATCCAGAACAGCCACAACTGATCCACCGCAGCACCGCCGACGAACAGCGCCGGGCCAGTGGAGCGCGCCGGGTTGACCGACGTGTTCGTGACCGGAATCGAAACCAGGTGAATCAGCGTCAGACACAGGCCGATGGCGATCGGCGCGAAGCCGGCCGGCGCGCGCTTGTCGGTCGCGCCGAGAATGACGAACAGGAAGAAGCCGGTCATGACCGCCTCGCAGGCGAACGCCGCGACGAGCGAGTAATGGCCCGGCGAGCGGTCGCCGTAGCCGTTGCTCGCGAAGCCGCTCGCAACGAGGTCAAAGCCGGGTTTGCCGGACGCGATGAGCGCGAGCGCCGCGGCGCCCAGCACCGCGCCCGCCACCTGCGCGACGATGTACGGGAGGAGGTCGCGAGCCGGGAAGCGGCCGGCCACCGTCAGGCCGACGCTGACCGCCGGGTTCAGATGGCAGCCCGAAATGTGTCCGATCGCAAAGGCCATGGTCAGCACCGTCAGCCCGAAAGCGAGCGACACACCGACGAAACCGATGCCGAGACCATGCACCGGACCGGCGAAGTTCGCGGCGAGAACCGCGCTGCCGCAGCCCCCGAGCACGAGCCAGAATGTGCCGAACAACTCGGCGGCAAGGCGCTTTGACAACTGCATGTTTGGGTATCCTAAAATAATTGACGCTCGGGAAGCACGGAGCGTGAACGCACGGCCGGCGCGGGCGCGTGCTGTGAACGTTCAATTCTAGGGAAAGAGTGGCCAATCGAGTGTCAAGAATCGTCAATGCCGGCTGGCTTTACCAGTTATTACGGGATAAAGCCGTTTTACAATTGAGCTATGTTTAATAATTATCAGAAGATAGCTCGCTTAATGGGTAATGTTATCCATTGCGAATTTTTATAATTACAGTTAGTCTGCGAGGCGAATGAGTTCTAAAAGGGGAGAACCGGAATGTCTCAATATGCAGACCTCAAGGCGCAGATCGCCAAATTGCAGGCACAAGCAGAAGAAGCTCGTCGCACGGAAATTGACAATGTGATAGCCGACATCCGCCAAAAAATCGCCGAATATGGCCTGACTGCACAGGACCTCGGCTTTGCAGTGGCCGCCAAGCGGGGCCGTCCGCCCAAGAAGGCGCCGCTGCCGGCTAAATATCAGGACCCGAAAACGGGTAATACGTGGAGCGGCCGCGGCAAACCGCCCAAGTGGATCGTCGGCAAGAACCGCGAACGTTTTCTGATTGGCGCGAGCTGAGTTGCTTGCGAGTGACGCGAAAGCGGATTGAAGGACCAACGCCGCTGCGTGTTTACTCGACTGTGCTAATCGGATGTGGAAGCGCATCCACGGCGCCATTAAAAAAGCCGCCTTTGCCAGGCGGCTTTTCTTAAAAGTAGCGCGATAAGACCGGCTTATCGTCCGCGCAAACGATTCACATGGAAAAATGTGCGCGGTTTTCAATGAATCGAAAGCGCCGGTAGCGAATCAGTTGTATCGGCAACGGAACGCTCGTCCGTTTAAAGCACCGCGCGCATGACAGGCCGCGCGGCGCTCGCCGTTATCAGCCCACGGCGACCTGGCGCAGAACCGGCCGGCGCGCGGCTTCGATCAGCGCCGAATACGCGTCCACGTAGTTGCGCGCCATCGTCTTCGAGCTGAAGCGGCGCTCGAACTGCGCGCGGATTTCCGTACGCGACAACTCGTCCAGACGCTGCAGCGCGGCCACCGCGCCTTGCACGTCCTCGACGATGTAGCCGGTCACGCCATGATCGATCACTTCGGGCACCGAGCCGCGGTTAAACGCGATCACCGGCGTGCCGCAGGCCATCGACTCGATCATGACGAGGCCGAACGGCTCGGACCAGTCGATCGGGAAGAGCAGCGCCTTGGCGCCCGACAGAAACTCCGGCTTCTGCGCCTCGTTGATTTCGCCGACAAACTCGACATGCGCCTGCGACAGCAGCGGCTCGATCTCGCGCTTGAAGTAATCCTGGTCGGCCTTGTCCACCTTGGCGGCGATCTTCAGCGGCAAACCGCTTTGTGCAGCGATCTTGATGGCTGTATCGACGCGCTTTTCCGGACAAACACGGCCGAGGAACGCAAGGTATTCCGGCTTCTTGTGCGTCTGCGGCGTGAGTAGCTGCTCCGGCAGACCGTGATAGATGGTGTTCAGGAAGTTCGCCTGCGGTAGCGGCACCCGCTGCGAATCCGAAATCGAGATGACCGGCGCGCCCGGGAACGCATCGAACACCGGCTGCAGCTCGGGCAGGTCGAGGCGGCCATGCAGCGTGGTCACGAACGGCGTGTCCATCGTCGAAAAAAGCGGGAACGGCATGTAGTCGAGGTGAAAGTGCAGCACGTCGAACTCGTGCGCGACCCGGCGCACCTTTTCCATCATCAGGATGTGCGGGGCGAGCGCGTCGCGAATCGTCGGGTCGAGGCGCAGCGCACGAGGCCAGCACGCATCGAGCTTCGCCGATGTCACCGAGTCGCCGCTCGCGAACAGCGTGACGTCGTGGCCCTCGTCGACCAATGCCTCGGTGAGGTAGGACACGACACGTTCGGTGCCACCGTAGAGCTTCGGCGGGACTGCTTCATACAACGGCGCAATTTGTGCGATTCGCATGCGTTTCTCCTGTTTGACACGGCTTCGCACAGCAGCGCTCGAGTCGAGCGGGGAGCGAATGCCTGACGGACGGTTGGGCGCGGTAAGCCGCCGCCCGGGGGTGCTCCGAATCTGCATCGGGTTATCCCTTAGCTTCATTATCGGGATCGGCCGCGCCAATTCGAGTTATTTTTCAAACGCTTAACGTTGTTACAGCGCGAAACACGAGACGTTACACGCGCCAACGCCCGTCGCTGGGCGCTCACAGGCCAATTTCAGCCCCAGCTCCCGACGGCGCTGGTAAACGGCGCGTTCCCCTGTAGAGCCGCGAGCCCGCTCCCGCCGCACAAAATATTACGCAGTGGTGAAAAGACCTTATAATCCGGCTCACCGTCGTACGGTGCGAGGCGCGGCTCCGCAAAACTCACCGTTTAGTTCATTTACGCCGAATCCTCGGGCGCTAAGTATTCACCGCGCATAAAGAGTTGCCGCGCGGCATCGCGCAGTCTCATTCCTTTCTCTCCCAACCTGGCAAAGTAGGAAAAATTCCTACACGAATGACGGATTAATCCGTCAAACAAGCTGGGTGTCTGTCCGATTTTGTTTCGCTCCCCCTTTGGCGACAATGGCCGCAAGACCAGAAACGAGCCGATTCGTGCGTTTAAGTGCGCGCGTCCGAGCAAACGTTTCCGTAACGGCCTGACCAGCCAGATACACCCCGGGGGAATCATGAGCGCGACAAGCGAAATGCTCAATGAGATCAGAGAAGTCAACCTGTCTTATCTCCTGCTCGCGCAGCGCCTGCTTCGCGAAGACAAGCCGATGGGCATGTTTCGCATGGGGATCTCGGACCAGCTAGCCGATGTGCTCGCCAACCTCTCGTTGGCGCAGACCGTCAAGCTCGCGGCGTCCAATCAGGTGTTGTGCCGTTTCCGTTTCGACGATCATGCCGTGCTCTCCGCACTCGCGGACAAGGGCAAGTCCAGCGCCGTCGCGCAGGCGCATTCCGCGATTCTGATGGCCAGCCAGCCGGTCGAGCAGCTCGGCTGAATGGCGTTTCGCAGCTTCGGCAAGGCAATCGGGACGGGACGCAAGCAGGATGGCATATAAAAGTGTGGTGCTCGAAGTCAAGGAAATCACCCTGGCCATCGAACTGATCGAACTCGGCGCGCGTTTGCAACTGCTCGAAGCGGAAACGAGCCTGTCGCGCGACCGGCTCATCAAGCTGTACAAGGAACTGAAAGGAGTTTCGCCGCCCAAGGGCATGCTGCCGTTTTCGACCGACTGGTTCATGACCTGGCAGCCGAACTTTCATTCCTCGCTGTTCTACAACATCTACCGTTTCATGGCCGATCATGGCGGCTGCGCGACGATCCAGTCGATCGTGAAGAGCTACCGGCTGTATCGCGAGCACGTGCAGTTGCACGACGACGAACCCGTGCTCAGCCTCACGCGCGCGTGGACGCTCGTGCGATTCTTCGACTCGGGCATGCTGCAGATCACGCCCTGCTGCCGCTGCGGCGGACATTTCGTCGCACACGCTCACGACCCGAAGCATGGGTTCGTCTGCGGACTGTGCCAGCCGCCATCGCGCGCCGGTAAGACAAAGAAAGTCGCCGACGCCCGCGCCCGCGAGAGCCTCGCGGCGCTCGACGCGTAGCGCCCGCAGCGGCCGCCGCCACGCGGCCTTCCATTCATCGCCTTATGCCGACGGCTTGCCCGCCCGGCGCAACGCAACCCAGCGCAACGCAACGCCAAACCTGCCGCAAGCGGCGCCTTGCCGACCGCGTCCGCCTCTGGTTTACACCGTCGCGGCAAGCCGCTTTTCCGTCAAAGTTTTCTGCTGTGTTGCCGTAAACCAGTTTAACGACGGTCACCGTCGCTTCTTTGTGAGGGCTCGGCAGTGCTGATTTTCGTGGGAACACTCGTGACGCTTTTGTCCGTTTTCGGCGGTTACGCGCTGGAAGGCGGCCATCTCGGCGCGCTGTTGCAGCCCGTTGAAGTGCTGATGATCGTCGGCGCAGGCGTCGGCGCGTTTATCCTCGGTAACGGGATGAAGACGATCAAGGCAACGCTGCGCGTCATTCCGACCCTGTTCAAGGGCGCGAAGTACAACAAGGACGTCTACATGGAGCTGATGGCGCTCCTCTACGTCCTGCTCGCCAAGGCGCGCAAGGAAGGCACGCTGACGCTGGAAGCGGACATCGACGATCCGTCGAAGAGTCCGATCTTCACGCAGTACCCGAAGATTCTCGCCGATCACCACATCATCGAGTTTCTGACCGACTACCTGCGGCTGATGGTGGGCGGCAACATGAATGCGTTCGAGATCGAAAGTCTGATGGACGAAGAGATCGAAACGCATCACCAGGAAGGCGAAGCGCCCGCGCATGCGCTGAACAAGGTCGGCGACGCGATGCCGGCGTTCGGTATCGTGGCCGCGGTCATGGGCGTGGTGCACACGATGGCGTCCGCCGACAAGCCGCCTGCCGTGCTCGGCGAAATGATTGCGCAGGCGCTGGTCGGCACCTTCCTCGGCATTCTGCTTTCGTATGGACTGATCGGGCCGCTTGCGAGCGTCGCCGAACAGCGCGTGACCGAGTCGACCAAGATGTTCCAGTGCATCAAGGTGACGATTCTCGCGAGCCTGAACGGCTATGCACCGGCGATCGCCGTCGAGTTCGGCCGCAAGGTGCTGTTCTCGACCGAGCGTCCGTCGTTCGCCGAGCTCGAAGAGCACGTGCGCCGCGTGAAGGCCAAGTAAGGGCGCCGGGACCGAACCGATGAGCAAGGACAAAGACCGCGCCATTGTCGTCAAGCGCGCTGCGCCGAAGAAGGCCGGCCACCACGGCGGCGCCTGGAAGCTCGCGTATGCGGACTTCATGACCGCGATGATGGCGTTCTTCCTGCTGATGTGGCTGCTGAGCTCGGCATCCACGGTGCAGTTGAAGGGCATCGCGGAGTACTTCAACCAGCCGTTGAAGATCACGCTGTGGGGCGGCGACCGCAGCGCGGAAGACTCGAGCATTCTGAAGGGCGGCGGCCGTGATATCTCGACCGACGCGCAGGGCGTGACGCGCTCGACCGACGGTTCGAACAATCGCGCCGAGCGCACGGTGTCGAAGAGCAGCGAAGACTCGATGAAGCAGTTGCAGGGCGAGTTGGAGCGTCGCGAGCAGGTGCGCCTGCACGACTTGCAGGTGAAGCTGATGGCGGCGATCGAAGCGAATCCGGTGCTGCGCCAGTTCAAGCAGCAGATTCGCATCGACTCGACGCTGACGGGCTTGCGCATCGAGATCGTCGACTCGCAGAAGCGGCCGATGTTCGCGACCGCGAGAGATCAGGTGGAGCCGTACATGCGCGACATTCTGCGCGAGATCGGCCACACGCTGAACGACGTGCCGAACCGGATCATCGTGCAGGGTCACACCGACGCCGCGCAGTACGCGGGCGGCGAGAAGGGTTACAGCAACTGGGAACTGTCCGCGGACCGCGCCAATGCGTCGCGCCGCGAGCTGATCGCAGGTGGGATGGACGAAGCAAAGGTGATGCGCGTACTCGGTCTCGCGTCGACGCAGAACCTGAACAAGGCGGACCCGATGGACCCGGAAAACCGCCGCATCAGCGTCATCGTGCTGAACAGGAAGTCCGAGGAGGCGCTCAACCATGACGACTCCACCACGACGACCTTGTCGGACGACGCAGCGGGCTCGAAGCCGCTGCTGCAAAAACTGGCGCCGCCCGTGACGGTCGCGCCGAAGGTGCCGGCGGCAACGCCGGCGACTCAGTAACGGAAAGACGGTCGCCCGGCCGTTACCGTGCCAGAGCGGCGCGGACAGCCAGGCGATTCACAGCGTAAGTGCAGCGAGGTTTTCATGATCAGGCATATCCTGGCAATCGACGATTCGGCATCGATGCGGCAGATTCTTTCCGCGACGCTGACGGCGGCCGGCTATGAGGTGACGCTCGCGGCCGACGGCGCGGAAGGGCTCGAAAACGCGCTCGCCGTGCGGTTCGACCTGGTGCTCACCGATCAGCACATGCCGGGCAAGACCGGCCTCGATCTGATCGCCGAGCTGCGCGGCAATCCGGCTTATGCGGACACGCCCATCCTCGTCCTGACGACGGAATCGGGCGAGCCGTTCAAGGCCGCGGCGCGCGAAGCGGGCGCGACCGGCTGGATCGAAAAGCCGCTCGACCCCGAACTGCTGACCGAACTGGTCGCGGCTCTGGCCGAGCCAGATCACGCATAACGCAACCCTAGCAAGTTATAGAAGCTCTCGACGCTGCGGCAAGGTAGCCCAGGCCTAGACAGGAACTCTCGCGGTGACCCAGGCATGACACTCGACATCACTCAGTTCTATCAGACGTTCTTCGACGAAGCGGACGAACTGCTCGCGCAGATGGAGCAGTTGCTGCTCAATCTGGACATCGCGCATCCCGATCCCGAAGACCTCGCGGCAATCTTCCGCGCGGCGCATTCGATCAAGGGCGGCGCGGCGACGTTCGGCTTTACCGCGCTGACGGAAACGACTCACATCCTCGAATCGCTGCTCGACCGTGCGCGCAATAACGAACTCGTGTTGCGCAAGGACATGATCGACACGTTCCTCGAAACCAAGGACGTGCTCTCGGGCCAGCTCGCCGACTACCGCGCGAGCGCCGAGCCGGACGCGGCGGTCGCGAAGGCGATCTGCGCGAAGCTCGAGCAGTTGCACGCGGAAAGCCGCGGCATGGCCGCGCCGGCTGCTGCGGCGCCGGTCGAAGTCGCGGTGGCCGCGCCGATCGAAGAATTCGCAACAGTAGAAGAAGGCAGCGCGCCCGAGCACGTCGTCGATCAGGCGGTGCAGGCGGCGGGCGAATGGAATGACGGCGAACCGGCACAGACCGGGCAAGCCGAAGGAGCCGGCGACGCGAACGACGCCGCCGGCCCGCATCTGAAAATTACGCTACGGGGCGTTGATGCGAAGGACCAGGAACTGCTCGCCGAAGAGCTGGGCAACCTGGGCAACATCGTCGGGCAGGTCAAGAGCGGCGGCGATCTCACGCTGTGGCTTCAGACCGATGTCACGTCCGACGACATCATCGCCGTGTGCTGCTTCGTGATCGACGAAAGTCAGATTTCGATCGGCCGCGGAACCGCGCCGGCGGACGGTGCTCAGCAAGGCGAACCTGGAACGCCCGACGCTGAGCCCTCGTCTCCGGCGCAAGCAGCACCGGCGGCTTCGGCCGCCACCCAACACTCAGCGGCTGCCGAACCGGCGCAGCAGGCGGCAGCGCCGGCGCAGGCGGAACGCGCAGCCGAGCCTGCGAAGGCCGCAGCGCCGGCTCCGGCTCCGGCCGCGGCTAAACCGGCGGCTGCTCCTGCAGCTTCTGCCGCCGCAGCACCCGCCGCCGCGGCAGACTCCGACCGCAAGGCCGCCCGCCCCGCAGCAGCGGCAGGCGGCGCGGAAGGCAGCTCGATTCGCGTCGGCGTCGAAAAGGTCGATCAGTTGATCAACCTCGTCGGCGAACTGGTGATCACGCAAGCGATGCTGGCGGAAACCACCAGCACGTTCGACCCGGCGCTGCATGATCGCCTGTTCAACGGCATGGCGCAGCTCGAGCGCAACGCGCGCGATCTGCAGGAAGCCGTCATGTCGATCCGCATGATGCCGATGGATTACGTGTTCAGCCGCTTCCCGCGTCTCGTGCGCGATCTCGCGGCGAAACTCGGCAAGGAAGTGGAGCTCGTCACCTTCGGTCAGGCGACCGAACTCGACAAGAGCCTGATCGAGCGGATCATCGACCCGTTGACGCACCTCGTGCGCAACAGCCTCGACCACGGCATCGAAACCGTCGAAGCACGCCGCGCGGCAGGCAAGGACGCGACCGGCCAACTGGTTCTGTCGGCGGCACATCATGGCGGCAACATCGTCATCGAAGTGAGCGACGACGGCGCCGGCCTGCGCCGCGACAAGATTCTCGCGAAGGCCGCGAAGCAGGGCATGCAGGTCAGCGAAAGCATGACCGACGAGGAAGTCTGGAACCTCATCTTCCTGCCGGGCTTCTCGACGGCGGAGCAGGTCACGGACGTCTCCGGCCGCGGCGTCGGCATGGACGTGGTGAAGCGCAACATCCAGTCGATGGGCGGTCACGTGGAAATCACGTCGCACGCCGGCAAGGGCAGCACGACGCGCATCGTCTTGCCGCTCACGCTTGCGATTCTCGACGGCATGTCCGTCAAGGTCGGCAACGAGATCTTCATTCTGCCGCTGAACTTCGTGATGGAGTCGCTGCAGCCGCAAGCCGAGGACATCTACACGGTCGCCAACGGCGAGCGCGTGGTGCGCGTGCGCGGCGAATATCTGCCGCTCGTCGCGTTGCACGAGGTGTTCAACGTGGACGGCGCGAAGCAGGAGCCGACCCAGGGCATCGTCACCATCATGCAGACCGAGGGGCGCCGCTTTGCGATGCTGATCGACGAACTGGTGGGACAGCAGCAGGTCGTCGTGAAGAATCTGGAAACGAATTACCGCAAGGTGCGCGGCATTTCCGCAGCGACCATTCTGGGCGACGGCCGCGTCGCGCTGATCGTGGACGTGGCGGCGCTGAACCGCGAATCGCGCAACGCGCATGGCGCAATGAGCCTCGCATGATGTCCGCCCGGCTCGACGTATCACTCACTCAACTCAATTTATCCCAACCGTTTGGGGGCTAACGTGGCAGAAGTTCAATCCATCAATTCGAGCGTCGCGAACGCGACGAATGGTCGCCGCGACGCGCAGCAGGCCGATGCCGGCGGTCAGGAATTCCTCGTCTTCACGCTCGGCGCCGAAGAGTACGGCATCGACATTCTCAAGGTGCAGGAAATCCGCGGCTACGACAACGTGACGCGCATCGCCAATGCGCCCGAGTTCATCAAGGGCGTCATCAATCTGCGCGGCATCATCGTGCCGATCGTCGACATGCGCATCAAGTTTCATCTGGGCCGCGTCGAGTACGACCACCAGACCGTCGTGATCATCCTGAACGTCGCGCATCGCGTGGTCGGCATGGTGGTGGACGGCGTGTCCGACGTGCTGACGCTCGCCGTCGATCAGATCATGCCCGCGCCGGAATTCGGCGCGACGCTGACGACCGAGTATCTGACGGGCCTCGGCACCGTCGACGGCCGCATGCTGATTCTGATGGACATCGAGAAGCTGATGACGAGCCGTGAAATGGCGCTCATCGAAACGCTCGGCGTGTAACCGCCGCGGCGTTCAGAAAAGTTAGGAACAGGGAGCATTGAGATGCTAAGCAGGTGGTCGATTCGCACATCGCTCACGCTAGTGGGGATCATTCTCGTCGCGCTGACCATGGTGGTCGGCGTGCTTGGGCTGACGGCGCTCGGCAGCGCGAGCCGTTCGCTCGACCGTATCGCGCGCGGCGACCTCGTCGCGATTCACGCGCTCGACGACGCTTCGGCCTATCTGCTGCGCTCGCGTGTCTCGCTGGATCGCTTCACCGCGCTCACCGCGGCGGGCGACACGGAAACCGCGAAGAAGGTGCTGGACCGCGCGGTCGAGCTGTACGGCTTCAGCAACAAGAACTGGCAGACCTATCTCGACGCGCCGAAGACGGGCGTCGACCAGGCACAGATGGACGAACTGCTGGCGCGCCGCACGACGCTCGTGCGCGACGGCATGGAGCCCGAGTTCGCCGCGCTGCGCGCGAACGATATGGCCGCGTACCACGCGATCGCCGACACGAAGATCAGCCCGATGTTCGTCGTCTACGACAACGCGGCTTCGGCGGTGATCAAGAGTCTGCAGCAACAGGCGGTGGATCAGCAGGCCGGCGCGCAGTCGAACATTTCGCTGATGACGACGCTCATCATCGCGTTCTCCGCGCTCGCGCTGCTGCTCGTGGTCGGTCTGCGCTTCGCGCTGCGCGGCCTGATCGTGAAGCCGCTGCAGGATGCAAGCGAATGCTTCGAGCGGATCGCGTCGGGCGATCTGTCGGAAACGATCGAGGTGACGAGCCACAACGAAATCGGCCGCCTCTTTGCCGGCATCAAGCGGATGCAGGAAAGCATGGCGTCGATGGTGACGGCGGTGCGCAGCAGCACCGAGTCGATCGACACCGGCGCGCGCGAAATCGCGATGGGCAACACCGATCTGTCGCAGCGTACCGAACAGCAGGCCGCGTCGTTGCAGCAAACGGCGCAGAGCATGGAACAACTCACGGGCACCGTGCGGCAGAACGCCGAGAACGCGCGCCAGGCGAGCCAGCTCGCGGTGAATGCGTCTGACATCGCGACACGCGGCGGCGACGTGGTGAGCCAGGTCGTCACGACGATGCAGGACATCGCGACCAGTTCGAGCAAGGTGGTCGACATCATCGGCGTGATCGAAGGCATTGCGTTCCAGACCAACATCCTCGCGCTCAACGCGGCGGTGGAAGCGGCGCGTGCCGGCGAACAGGGCCGCGGCTTCGCGGTCGTGGCGGGCGAAGTGCGCAGCCTCGCGCAGCGCAGCGCGAGCGCCGCGAAGGAAATCAAGGAACTGATCGGCGACTCCGCCGACAAGGTGCAAAGCGGCTCGACACTCGTCGGACGCGCGGGCACGACGATGGACGAGATCGTGCAGGCCGTGCGCCGCGTGACCGATATCATGGGCGAGATCAGCGCGGCTTCCGAGGAGCAATCGGGCGGCATCGAGCAGGTCAATCGCGCGGTCGTGCAGATGGACGAAGTGACGCAGCAGAACGCCGCGCTCGTCGAAGAAGCGGCGGCAGCAGCAGGGTCGCTCGAAGATCAGACGCGTCAGTTGCAGGCCGTGCTGAGCGGCTGGAAGGTTGGCAGCGGTTCGGGTCGCGGCTTCAGTGCTCCGAGCGCGCCGGCCGTGCCGCAAGTGAAGGCGCGTGCCATGAGCACGAGCCGCAAGCCTGCGGCAAAGGCCGCGCCGCGTGCCGCGCAAGCGACGGCAAATGGCTCGGTGGCGCATGCGGCAACGGCAAACGCGACGGCGCATGCGGCAACTCACGCGACGACCGCAAACAGCGCAGCAGCGGCTCCGGCCAACCAGCAAGCAGCCGCTGGACAAGCAGGCACCGCACGCGTCGAACCCGCGCTCAAGCCGAAGACGCCTCGCGCGGCATTCGAGCCGGCGGCACGTCCCGCAGCGGCGAGCGCAAGCTCGGCGGGATCGGACGCCGACTGGGAAACCTTTTAAACATGGCGATGAAACATGCAGTCATTCGATATCTCGCGCCAGCGGGCGCGAATCATCGAAGCACGCTTTTACGGCGTGTCGCGGGCCGACTGCATGGTGATGGAACTTGCGGGCGGGCGCGACCCCGCAAAAACAATCCCTTGCTCGCCGGTACGTCCGTCGGGCAAGCGTGATGGCTCGTATCGCAGGCAGGAACTTTCATGATGGCAACGCGCGCACAGCAACGCATCGACCGACCGGAGCCGACCCGGTCCGGCGAACAGGGACGTGATTTCGAATTCACCTCCGCGGATTTCGGCCGCATTCGCGAACTGATTCACCGCAGCGCCGGCATTTCCCTCTCCGATCACAAGCGCGACATGGCGTATAGCCGCCTCGCGCGCCGGCTGCGCGCCCGCGGCCTCGATTCGTTCAAGCAGTATCTCGATCTGCTCGAAGCGGAAAACGATCCGGCCGAGTGGGAAGCGTTCACCAATTCGCTGACCACGAACCTGACCGCGTTCTTCCGCGAGGCGCATCACTTTCCGATTCTCGCGGACTTCGTCGCGCGTCGCGCGCAGCCGGTTTCCGTGTGGTGCTCGGCGGCCTCGACGGGCGAAGAGCCGTATTCGATCGCGATGACGCTGATCGAAGCACTCGGCGAAAGCGGCGCACGCCAGGCCACGGTGCTTGCCACCGACATCGACACGCAGGTGCTCGCGAAAGCCGAAGCCGGCGTGTATCAGTTCGATCAGGTGAAGCACCTGTCGCCCGAGCGGCTCAAGCGCTTCTTCCTGAAGGGCACGGGCGCGCATGCCGGCATGGTGAAGGTGCGTCCGCAAGTGCGCCAGATGGTGCGCTTCGAGCAGTTGAACCTCACCGACCGCGATTACCAGTTGCGCACGCAGTTCGACGCGATCTTCTGCCGCAACGTGATGATCTATTTCGACAAGCCGACGCAGGCGCAGGTGCTCTCGCGCTTCGATCCGCTGATGAAGTCGGGCGGTCTGCTGTTCGCCGGCCATTCGGAGAACTTCACGTATGTCACGCAGGCGTTCAGGCTGCGCGGCCAGACCGTGTATGAACTGACGCGCGATGCAGCGGGCGCACGCGCGCCGGCACGTACGGCCGCATCGACAAGCACGACCACGAGCGCGACGACGAGCGGGGTGACGGTATGAGCAGCGCCTTGCCTATCGCAACCAACCTCTACTACGACAACCACTTCCAACGCCCCGGCGTGAAGCTGTTGCCGAACGAGTTCTACACCACGCACGACGACATGGTGCTCGTCACCGTGCTCGGTTCATGCGTCGCGGCCTGCATTCAGGATCGCACGGCTGGCATCGGCGGCATGAATCACTTCATGTTGCCCGACGACGGCGCGGAAGTCGGCCAGGCGGCATCGGATTCGATGCGCTACGGCGCCTACGCGATGGAAGTGCTGATCAACGAGCTGATTAAAGCCGGCGGCCGGCGCGAGCGTTTCGAAGCGAAGGTGTTCGGCGGCGGCGCGGTGCTCGCGGGCATGACGACGATTAATATCGGCGACCGCAATTCGGAATTCGTGCGCCGCTATCTCGCGCTCGAAAAGATTCGCATCGTCGCCGAAGATTTGCAGGGCTCGCATCCGCGCAAGGTCGCTTTCATGCCGCGCACGGGCCAGGTGATGGTGAAGAAGTTGCGCCTGCAACAGGACCCGAGCGTGGCCGAGCGCGAACAGACGCTCATGCGTCAGACCGCCGAAGCGCGCGCCGAACGGCTTGCCGCCGCGAGAAAGCGCGTCGAGCTGTTTGCGACGCCGGCCGCCGCGCGGCCCAGGGTCGAACTGTTCGGCGCTTCGGGCGCGGCCAAGCCGAAGGTCGAGCTTTTCGGCGCCGCAGGCGGCGCGAATGGTCCATCAAACAGCGCCGGCGCAGCGAAGCCGCGCATCGAACTGTTCGGCTCCACCCCGCGCCCGACTAATTCAACTAACGCCAGAACCGTAGAGGAGGCGTGAGCGCTGTGCAAAAGATCAAAGTACTGTGTGTCGACGATTCGGCGCTAATCCGCAGCCTGATGACGGAGATCATCAACGGCCAGCCGGACATGACCGTCGTCGCAACCGCGCCCGACCCGCTCGTCGCGCGCGACCTCATCAAGCAGCACAACCCGGACGTGTTGACGCTCGACGTCGAAATGCCGCGCATGGACGGCCTCGACTTTCTCGAGAAGCTCATGCGCTTGCGGCCGATGCCAGTCGTGATGGTGTCGTCGCTGACCGAGCGCGGCAATGAAATCACGCTGCGCGCGCTGGAACTCGGCGCGGTGGATTTCGTGACCAAGCCGAAGGTGGGCATTCGCGACGGCATGCTCGACTATTCGGAAAAGCTCGCCGACAAGATTCGCGCCGCGGCGCGCGCGCGTGTGCGCCAGGCGGCGCCCGCGCATCATGCGCCCGCTGCCGGCGCGCATGCGCCCGTTGCCGCCGCGCCGCTCTTCAACAATCCGCTGCTGAGTACGGAGAAGCTGATCATCGTCGGCGCGTCGACGGGCGGCACTGAAGCCATCCGCGAAGTGCTCGTGCCGTTGCCGCCGGATGCGCCCGCGGTGCTGATCGCGCAGCACATGCCGCCCGGTTTCACAAAATCTTTTGCGCAACGCCTCAATGGTTTGTGCCGGATTACCGTTAAAGAAGCTGAGCACGGCGAACGCGTGCTGCCGGGACATGCGTATATCGCACCCGGCCACGCTCACCTGCTGCTTGCCCGCAGCGGCGCGAACTACATCGCGCATCTGTCGGATGATCCGCCAGTGAACCGGCATCGTCCTTCGGTGGATGTGCTGTTTCGTTCGGCCGCGCAGCATGCGGGCAAGAATGCGGTCGGAGTGATCCTGACCGGGATGGGGCGTGACGGCGCCGCGGGTTTGCTGGAGATGAAAAAGGCAGGGGCCTACACCCTTGCGCAGGACGAGGCGAGCTGCATCGTGTTCGGCATGCCGCGTGAAGCGATTGCGCTTGGCGCGGCCGACGAAATCGCGTCGCTGCCGGATATGAGCCGGCGCGTGATGGCGCGTCTTGCGTCGATGGGCGATCGCGTTCAGCGGGTTTGATGCGCCGTTCGAATTGAGGCGGTCACACGCCGCACCGTGAATCAAGTAAAGGGAATCAAATGGATAAGGCAATGAAGTTTCTGGTAGTGGACGACTTTCCGACGATGCGCCGGATCGTTCGCAACCTCCTGAAAGAGCTGGGCTACGGCAACGTCGACGAAGCCGAAGACGGCCAGGCCGGTCTCGCGCGTCTGCGCGGCGGCACCTACGATTTCGTGATTTCCGACTGGAACATGCCGAACCTCGACGGTCTCGCGATGCTCAAGGAAATCCGCGCCGACGCCAACCTCAAGCATCTGCCGGTGCTGATGGTGACGGCCGAGTCGAAGAAGGAAAACATTATCGCCGCGGCTCAGGCAGGCGCGAGCGGTTATGTCGTGAAGCCGTTCACGGCTGCAACGCTGGACGAGAAGCTCAACAAGATTCTCGAGAAGATGGCCAAGACTGGGAGCTGATGTGAACCTGCCGACCAATGCGCCTGGCGCCGAAGCGGTCAACGAGAGCGGCGACTTCGCGTCAGACCGCATCCTCGCCCGCATTGGACAACTGACACGTACGCTGCGTGATTCGATGCGCGAGCTCGGGCTCGACAAACACGTCGAGCGCGCGGCGGAAGCCGTACCCGATGCCCGCGACCGTCTGAAGTACATCGCGAACATGACCGAGCAGGCCGCCGAGCGCGTGCTGTCCTCGATCGACATCGCGAAACCGATTCAGGAGCAGTTGCAAAAAGACGCCGGCGAACTCGACGCGCGTTGGGAGCAATGGTATTCGGCGCCGATCGAACGCGCCGAAGTGCGCGCGCTCATGAACGACACGCGCGAGTTTTTGCGCGGCGTGCCCACGGCGACCACCGCGACCAACTCGCAGCTCATGGAGATCATGCTCGCGCAGGACTTCCAGGATCTGACCGGCCAGGTGATCAAGAAGATCACCGACGTCGTGTATCTGATCGAGCAGCAGTTGCTCGGCGTGCTCGTCGAAAACATCGCGCTCGAGCGGCGCGAACAGTTCGCCGCGCATGCCGCGGCCCTCGTCGCGGAAGTCTCGCCGACCGGCAGCCCGGAGCATCTGCTGAATGGGCCGCAGATCAATCCGGAAGGCAAAACTGACGTGGTGCAGGATCAATCGCAGGTCGACGACCTGCTCGCCAGCCTCGGTTTCTGAGCGGCCCGCGCCCTCGCGGCGCGCGGCCGAACAGTATGAATAGCAAGCCGCGCTCCTGCGCGCGCGTGCTGTCTCTGGACACAAACCGCAGGCATACTATGGGGTCAATGAGCGGCGCGGCGTGACGGTGAACGCTGTCACCGGAGGCTTGCATCGTGAGGTTTTCCTCGAGAATGCGGCCCCTCCGCGCCCTATGATTTGCCTAAAACGCAGCCGGTTCGCAGCACGCGCAAGCCGGCCAGCAGTCAGGGAGGAGTCTCGTCATGCGCAGTCGTGTACGCCGCGCCGGTCTGGTTACGGCGCTTATGTTGTCCTGTTCGTTGTCGGCCGTGCCGTCCGCTCACGCGGCGCTCGGCGGCGCCCCAATGACGCCTCCGGCGGACGCGTCGGTATCGGCCCGCACCTTGCAGCCCTCGAGCGCCGTCATTCGCTCCGCGTCGGGCGCGGCTTCTTCCGCTTCGGCTACGGCGTCGTACACCGTGCGTGAAACCACGCTCGGCAACGGCACGGTGGTCCGCGAATATCTCACCACTGACGGCACCGTCTTCGCCATCACCTGGCGCGGCCCGCAAATGCCCGATCTGAACGAACTGCTCGGCAGCTACTTTCCGCAGTACGTGGCCGGCGTGAAGGCAGCGCGCGCCGCGCGCGGCGGCGCACGCGGCCCCGTTGCGGTCGATCAGAGCAGCCTCGTTGTCCAGTCCGGCGGCCATATGGGCGCGTTCAGCGGCCGCGCGTGGCTGCCGCCCGCACTGCCTGCCGGCGTCAGCGGCTCCGACATCCAGTAACGGGGACGAACGATGCGAACCATGCACATTGCGAAGAAACTCAAGGACTGGACTCAGGTTGTGGCAACCGTCGTGCTGGTGTCGGCGCTCGCCGCGTGCGGTGGTGGCGGCGATAGCGGCTCCAGTTCCAGCAGCGGCTCGACCGGTTCAACCGGCGGCTCGACAGGCGGCTCCGCGGGCGGCAGTTCGTCGAGCGGCTTGCCGCCCAGCCCGACGCAGCAGCCGATCGCCGCGACCGCCGCGAACACCGTGGCGATCACGGTGGCCCACGGCGTTACCGGCGTCATCAACATTCCCACGATCAGCGTGACGGTCTGCGTGCCCGGCACCGGGACGTGTCAGAAGATTGACAACATTCAGGTCGACACGGGCTCGTTCGGTCTGCGCATCGTCAATTCGGCGCTGAATTCGACGATGCAGGCCGGCTTGCCGATCAGCACGTCGACAAGCGGCGGCCAGCTCGCCGAATGCGCGACTTTCGCCGACGGCTACACGTGGGGCAGTGTGCGCACCGCGACCGTGACCATCGGCGGCGAAACGACGACTGCGGCTGTTCCGTTGCAGATCATCGGCGACAAGCCCGCGAGCACGACGCCGTCGGCGGGTTGCGGCAGCGGCTCGGCGGAGAACACGGCGAACGATCTCGGCGCGAACGGCATCATCGGCATCGGCACCGCGCTTTACGATTGCGGCTCGACCTGCGCGAACGCGTCCACGGCTGGGACGTACAGCAATTACTTCTCGTGCCCAGGCGGCACGTCGTGCACGCGCACCGCGGTTCCGCTCGCGAACCAGGTCGCCAATCCGGTCGCTAAATTCCCCGTCGACAACAACGGCGTGATCGTACAAATGCCGCCCATCGGCGATAACGGCGCGGCTTCGGCCACCGGCACGCTGGTATTCGGCATCGGCACGCAGTCGAACAATGCGCTCGGCTCCGCGCAGACCTTCACCACCGACGGCGCAGGCGACCTGACCAACAGCGTGTTCAACGGCAACACGATCACGGCGTTCCTGGATTCGGGCTCGAACGGCTATTTCTTCAACGACAGCTCGCTCACGCTGTGCGGCAGCAACTTCTCGGGCTTCTATTGCCCGTCCGGCGCGCAGACCCGCTCCATCACGCTGGTCGGCCAGAACAGCGTGCAGGCGGTGGCGAACATCGGCATCCAGAGTGCGTCGACGCTATTCGGTAACGGCACCAACTATGCGTTCAACGACCTGGCCGGACAGATCGGCGGGCTCGCCGCGTTCGACCTCGGTTTGCCGTTCTTCTACGGACGCCACGTTTATCACGGCTTCGACCTGCGGCCGACCGGCGGCACCCAGGCGCCGTTCGTGGCCTACGCAAGCTAGTCTGCGGCAACGCAACGCCTGAAGGCTCTCCACGACGCCCGCGCTCAACAGCGCGGGCGTTGTTTTTTGCGGCGGCGCGCGGTCTCGCGCGCCGCTTGTCCATCCGCCGAAAAGCCCCGGTTTCTCCTTCCTTATCCGCCGATCGGTGCTTGCGCCGAGCGGGAATAATCGCTCTCACTGGAAAGAGGCGCAGTGCCTCGCCCAACCGGAGAGCTTTGTGGCAGAGGAAAGCGACCTCGAAAAAACCGAATCAGCCACCCCTCGGCGCTTGCAGAAAGCGCGCGAGGAGGGGCAGATCGCGCGTTCACGGGAGCTTTCGACGTTCGCGCTGCTCGCCGCCGGCTTTTTCGGCGTGTGGGGCATGTCGGACAGCATCGGCGAGCATTTGCAGGCGATGCTGCGCGCGGCGTTCACGTTCGACCACGCCGGCGCTTTCGAAACGCACCGCATGATGATCGGCGCCGGCGCGGCGAGCCGCGAAGGGCTCTACGCCTTGCTGCCGATTCTCGCCGTCACTGGCGCGGCCGCCTTGCTCGCGCCGATGGCGCTGGGCGGCTGGCAACTGTCGACGAAAGGCCTCGAGCCCAAGTTCGAACGCCTGAATCCGATCGCCGGCCTCGGCAAGATTTTTTCGATCAACGGACCGATCCAGCTCGCCATGTCGCTCGCGAAGACGCTGGTGGTGGGCATTATCGGCGGCACGGCAATCTGGAACCGGCGCGAGGAGATCCTCGCGCTCGCCACGCAGCCGCTGCATCTCGCGCTCGCCAACACCGTGCATCTGATCGCCGTGTGCTGCGGGATGACGGTCGCGGGCATGTTCGTCGTCGCCGCGCTGGATGTGCCGTATCAACTGTGGCAGTTCCACAAGAAACTGCGCATGAGCAAGGAAGAAGTGAAGCGCGAGCATCGCGAAAGCGAAGGCGACCCGCATGTGAAAGGCCGGATTCGCCAGCAGCAGCGCGCCATTGCACGCCGCCGCATGATGACGCAGGTGCCGAAGGCCGACGTCGTGGTCACGAACCCGACGCACTTCGCGGTCGCGCTGCAATACACGGACGGCGAGATGCGCGCGCCGAAGGTCGTCGCGAAGGGCGTGAACCTCGTGGCCGCGCGCATTCGCGAACTCGCTGCCGAAAACAACGTGCCGCTGCTGGAAGCGCCGCCGCTTGCGCGCGCGCTGTATCACAACGTCGAACTCAATCGTGAGATTCCCGGCCAGTTGTATGGCGCGGTCGCGGAAGTGCTCGCGTGGGTGTACCAGTTGCGGCGCTTCAAGACCGAAGGCGGCGACGTGCCGGTCGCACCGACCGAGCTCGAAGTGCCCGCGGAACTCGACAAGGGCGGTGTATCGGATGAAGACGCCGATCAGGAAGCCGCCGACACGCTTAACCCTGCTAACGAAGACGGAGCCTCCGCATGAACGCTCGCGCCGGTTTCCTCGCTCGACGGCCCGATGCCTTGAGCGGCACCAATTTACGCGCCCTCGCAGGCCCGGTGCTGATCTGCATGATCCTCGGCATGATGATTCTGCCGTTGCCGCCGTTCCTGCTGGATCTGCTGTTCACCTTCAACATCGCGCTTTCCGTGATGGTGCTGCTCGTCAGCATGTACACGATGAAGCCGCTCGACTTCGCCGCTTTCCCGAGCGTGCTGCTGTTCTCGACGTTGCTGCGGCTCTCGCTGAACGTCGCATCGACGCGCGTCGTGCTGCTCGAAGGCCATACCGGTCCTGACGCCGCGGGCCAGGTGATCGAGTCGTTCGGTCACTTCCTCGTGGGCGGCAACTTCGCGGTCGGTATCGTCGTCTTTATCATCCTGATGGTCATCAACTTCATGGTGATCACCAAGGGCGCGGGGCGGATCGCGGAAGTGTCCGCGCGCTTCACGCTCGACGCGATGCCCGGCAAGCAGATGGCGATCGACGCCGACCTGAACGCCGGTCTCATCAACGAAGAACAGGCGCGCAAGCGTCGCGCGGAAGTGTCGCAGGAAGCCGAGTTCTACGGCTCGATGGACGGCGCGAGCAAGTTCGTGCGCGGCGATGCGATCGCCGGCTTGCTCATCATGGTCATCAACATCTTCGGCGGGTTGATCGTCGGGATGGTCCAGCACGGCATGGACTTCGCGTCGGCGGGCAAGAACTACACGCTGCTGACCATCGGCGACGGCCTCGTCGCGCAGATTCCGTCGCTCGTGATTTCGACGGCCGCGGGCGTGATCGTGTCGCGTGTGGCAACGAATGAAGACATCGGCACGCAGCTTACCGGGCAGCTTTTCACGAACCCGCGCGTGCTGATGATCACCGGCTGCATTCTCGTACTGATGGGCCTGATTCCGGGCATGCCGCACTTCGCGTTTCTGATTCTCGGCGGCGGTCTGATCCAGCTCGGCCGCACGATGAAGAAGCGCGCCGAAGAGCGCAAGAACACGACGGCGCTCGTCGACGTCGCGCCGGCCGCGGTCACGCCGGTCGAGAACGCCGAAGCAAGCTGGGACGACGTGACGATGATCGACACGCTCGGCCTCGAAGTGGGTTACCGGCTGATTCCGCTCGTCGACAAGAATTCGGACGGCGAACTGCTCAAGCGGATCAAGAGCATCCGCAAGAAGTTCGCGCAGGAAATCGGCTTCTTGCCGCCCGTCATTCATATTCGCGACAACCTGGAGTTGCGGCCGAACGGTTATCGGATCGCGCTCAAGGGCGTGGAAGTGGGCGTCGGCGAGGCGTATCCGGGCCAGTGGCTCGCGATCAATCCGGGCCAGGTGTCCGCCGCGCTGCCGGGCACGCCGACACAAGACCCGGCGTTCGGCTTGCCGGCTATCTGGATCGACACGAATCTGCGCGAACAGGCGCAGGTGTACGGCTACACGGTGGTCGATTCGAGCACGGTGGTCGCGACGCACCTGAATCACCTCGTGGTCACGCATGCGTCCGAACTGCTCGGCCGCCGCGAAGTGCAGGCGCTGCTCGAACGGATGCAGAAGGACACGCCGTCGCTCGTCGACGATCTGGTGCCGAAGACGCTGCCGCTCACCACGCTGCAAAAGGTGCTGCAAAACCTGCTCGAAGAAGGCGTGCCGATTCGCGATCTGCGCACGATTCTCGAAGCGCTGTCCGAACACACGCCGAAGATCACCGACGCGCACGATCTCACCGCCGCTGTGCGTCTCGCGCTGGGCCGCGCGATCACGCAGCAGTGGTTCCCCGGCACCGGCGACATGCAGGTGATGGGCCTCGACTCGAATCTCGAACGTGTGCTGTCGCAGGCACTGTCGACGGGTTCCAACCCTGGCCTTGAGCCCGGCCTCGCGCATACGCTGATGACTGAGACGCAGAAGGCGATGAGCCGTCAGCAGAACATGGGACTCGCGCCGGTGCTGCTCGTGCAGCACGCATTGCGGCCGATGCTCGCGCGCTTCCTGCGCCGCAGCCTGCCGCAGTTGAAGGTGCTGTCGTATGCCGAAGTGCCCGATACGCGCAACATCAAGGTCGTGAATCTGATCGGCGCGCACGGTTAACGCGCGATCCGGCTTCATGCTTCAGTTATCTGCCGGCGCCTGAGGGCGCCGGTTTTCATTTCCGCGCCTGACTTTTCGCACCGCTCATGCACTGGGGCGTCCATGCTTCGCTCGTAAGGCCCGTTCGCTCGCACACGGGGCGGCGTCTTGTGCCGATGCAAGCGCGTTAATCGCGGCGTGCGTCCATCGTCCGAATTACCCACGTTTAACGGCCTTTATCCACCGATCGTCGGTCGAGGGCTTTCGCAATAATGATCTCAATGGGAAGCGGTGTGTTGCCGGTCCGTCAGTCCGTTTACCTCATCGGGGGTCCAGCTTGAACATTCGTAAATTTATCGGTGCCACCAGTCGCGACGCACTGCGTCTCGTGCGCGAAGCACTGGGCGCCGACGCGGTCGTGCTGTCCAATCGAACCATGGACGACGGCAGTGTCGAGATCGTCGCATTGGCCGACAGCGACCTCGCGGCGATCACGCCGAAGGCTCCGCGCGCCGATGTGAGCGCAGCGCACTCCGCATCGACGAATATGGTGGCCGCGCAAGCCGCGCAAGCTGCGCCGCGCGCGATGTCCGCGGCTCAGCCGATGCAGGCCAATCCGTACGCGAGCGGCATGCCGGACGTGTTCTCGTCGGTGTTCGGCGCGAGCCCGGAAGCCGGGACCGAGACGGCGGGCGGCTTCGCCGACCCGGCGCTCGCAGGCGGCCACGATGCGCAGCCTGCCGCGAGGATCGTTCCGAGTGCTGCGATGAATGCAGCGATGAATGCCGCCAAGCCGTCCGCCGCACAGGTCGACGCGCGCAAGGGCGCATCCGCGGCCAATACGCCGAACACGACAGCGGCGGCCGCGAAGCATTCGCCGGCGCCGCAATCGCAACAGATCCACGTCGGCCAGCCGAGCGCGCGCGCCGCAGCCGCGCGTTTGAACGACGACATGCGCGCCGATCTGCTGAAGGCCGCCGGCGTGCCGTCGACGTCCGCTGCATCCGCCTCCGATGTCGACGGGCCGCGCACGATGGCCGAGTCGAATCCGTGGCTGATTGATCACGCACGCCGCATCGCCGGCGAGCACGAATCGCACGGTGAATACGCCGCGCGTCCGGCAGCGATCACGCCGGCGGCGGCGATGGCCAGGGGCCTCGGCGCTGCCGTCGAACCCGGTCGCGCCACTGCACAGCAAGCGGACAACACCCCCGATTGGGCTCGCGAAGCCGCGCAGGTGGCCGCGCGCCGCGCCGCGCAGAAATTCGCGCCGTCGCCGTCTGCATCTTCGTCTTCATCGCCGTCCACGTCTTCTACCGACGACGCGCGCACGCCCGCTGGCGTCGCCGAAGCGATCAAGGCGCGCATGGAGCAGGTCGTCAAGGAAACCGTGATGAGCGAGCTTTCGTCGCTGCGCGGCATGATGGAAGAACAGTTCGCGGGCCTCATGTGGGGCGACCGCCAGCGCCGCAATCCGTCGCACGGCGCGCTCACCAAGCATCTGTTCGCCGCCGGTTTCTCGGCGCAACTCGTGCAGATGATGGTCGACAACCTGCCCGAAGACGTCGACAACATGGACGACGGCATGGACTGGGTGCGCTCGGTGCTCGCCTCGAACCTGCCCGTGATGGAAGACGAAGACACGCTGATGGAACGCGGCGGCGTCTTCGCGCTGATGGGCCCGACCGGCGTCGGCAAAACGACGACCACCGCCAAGCTCGCCGCGCGCTGCGTGATGCGCTTCGGCGCCAGCAAGGTTGCATTGCTCACCACCGACAGCTACCGGATCGGCGGCCACGAGCAACTGCGCATCTTCGGCAAGATTCTCGGCGTGTCGGTTCATGCGGTGAAAGACAGCGCCGACCTGCAACTCGCGCTCTCCGAACTGCGCAACAAGCACATCGTGCTGATCGACACGATCGGCATGAGCCAGCGCGATCGCCTCGTCTCCGACCAGATCGCGATGCTGAGCCGCGCCGGTCAGCCGGTGCAGCGCCTGTTGCTGCTCAACGCAACGAGCCACGGCGACACGCTCAACGAAGTCGTGCAGGCGTATCAGCGCGGACCGGATCAACAGCCGCTCGCCGGCTGCATTCTGACCAAGCTCGACGAAGCCACCAACCTGGGCGGCGTGCTCGATACGGTGATCCGCTACAAGCTGCCGGTGCACTACGTGTCGACCGGTCAGAAGGTGCCGGAAAACCTGTACGTCGCGACCAAACGCTTCCTGCTCAAGAGCGCGTTCTGCATTCCGCGCGATCACTCGCCGTTCGTCCCGCACGACGACGACGTGCCCGCGTTGCTCTCCGCGCTTTCCGCGCGTTCGACCGCCGAACTGCATGAGGTTCGCTTTGGATAAGCTCGTCCCCGATCAGGCAGAAGGACTGCGGCGCCTCCTCGCGCGCAGCGGCTCGCGCGTGATTGCGGTGACCGGCGGGTCGATGGGCGCGGGCTGCACGACCACGGTGATCAATCTCGCCGCGGCGCTCGCGCAGCAAGGCAAGGACGTGCTCGTGCTCGACGAGCGCACGGGCGAAAAATCGGTGAGCGCGCTCGCCGGCAGCGTGCGCGGCGCGGGCAATTTTGTCGCCGTGATGCGCGGCGAGATGACGCTCGACGACGCCGCCACGCGGCATCCACTCGGCTTCTCGGTGCTGGCCGCCGCGCGTGCGCATCGCGAGGGTTATAGCGCGGCGCAGTTCGGCGTGCTGCTGCATGGCTCGGCCGACGTCGTGCTGATCGATGCGCAACTGGATCAGCAAGGGCACCTGTCGGCGCTCGCGATGCAGGCGCACGACGTGATGATCGTCACGCGCATGGCCGCTCAGGCGATCACCGACGCGTACGCGTGCATGAAGCGCCTGCACTACGCGCACGCGATCGCGCAGTTTCGCGTGCTGGTGAATCACGTGCAGAGCGTGGAAGACGCTCACACCGCTTTTGCAAACCTGGCCGGCGTGGCCAGCCGCTACCTCGCGGTGGCGCTCGAAGACGCCGGTTGCATTGCCGCCGATGCGCGGATGGCGCGAGCCGAGGAGTTGTCGCGTTGTGTCGTCGACGCATTTCCGTCGACACCGGCTGCGCGCGACTTCCGGCACCTCGCAGCCGAATTGCAGTACTGGCCGATGCGGCCAGCGATGTCGTCGCAAACGCCGTGGATGGCGCCTGCGACAGTTTCAGCGGCGCAACACGCCGACCAACCGTCTGCGCAGCACGCCTGAGTGGCGGCACAAGGACAAGGGGAGCACGATGTATAACGCTCAGGGAAAGATTTCCCAAGCCGATGTTTTGACGAAGTACGCACCGCTCGTGCGTCGGCTCGGCTTGCAGCTCGTGGCCAAGATGCCGGCCAGTGTCGATCTGGACGATCTGATCCAGGCCGGCATGATCGGCTTGCTCGATGCCGCGAGCCGCTATAAAGAAGATCAGGGCGCGCAGTTCGAGACGTACGCGAGCCAGCGGATTCGCGGCGCGATGCTCGACGAATTGCGCAGCAACGACTGGTTGCCGCGCAGCTTGCGGCGCACTTCGCGAGAAGTGGAAACGGCCGTGCACAAGGTCGAGCAGAATCTGGGCCGCTCGGCGAGCGAAACGGAGGTTGCCGAACACCTGCAAATGCCGCTCGACGAGTATCAGTCGATGCTGCAAGACCTGCACGGCAGCCAGCTGATTTACTACGAAGACTTCGACCGTTCCGCCGACGACGAACCGTTTCTCGACCGCTATTGCGTCGATCACTCGGACCCGCTTTCGGCCTTGCTCGACGACAGCCTGCGCTCGGCGCTCGTCGAGGCGATCGACCGCTTGCCGGAACGCGAGAAGCTCCTGATGTCGCTCTACTACGAGCGCGGCATGAACCTTCGCGAAATCGGCGCGGTGATGGAAGTCAGCGAGTCGCGCGTATGTCAGCTACACAGCCAGGCAGTGGCGCGTTTGCGCACGCGCCTGCGTGAAATGGCCTGGGCCAACGCCGAGGCGACGTGAGCGGCCGCCTCGCGCCGATGTATAACGAGGCGTAACAACGCAATAGCGAGGCAATAGCATTACCGGTTGTGTGCGGGAGCATTTGCAAAGCAGGCGCATTGCACCGCCCGTTGCACACGCCGTTGCACGCGCCCATTGCATGCACCTTCTCAAGCGTCCGCCATTTCGTGCTCGGCCGCGAGCGCGAGAAAAGCGGAACGCGACATGCCGTGCGCCTGCGCGTATTTGTCGATCTCATGCACCAACGCCTCGGGTAACGAGATGTTGATGCGCACCGCCTTCTTGAGCGCGGGAATGTTCCGGGTCGTCACGAAGCCCCACGTGAAACCCGCATAGTCAGGATTACGCCGATGCTCGTCCAGCGTCAGTCTTTCGGGAATCGGCAAGCCTTCGTCGAGCAGCGTATCCAGATGCGCCTCGATCGCTTCTTTCGCGTTCGCGTAAGCCTCTTCCAGCGTGTCTCCCGCCGAATGGCAGCCCGGAATATCCGGCACGACGACGCCGAACGCGTGCTGTGCGTCGCCCGCCTCGATGCCGACCGGAAAGATCAAGTTTTTCATTTCAGCCCTGCCTGTTTCAAGATGCTGTTCAGCGTGCCGGGCGGAAGATCCCTTTTTGGATGAGGGATGGTCACGAGCCCGGCTTTGAATGCGTGCCGGAAATGGTGATGGCTGCCCGATATTCGGATTAGCCGCCAACCGGCCGCGTGAATCAGTTTGACTACCTCGCCGCTGTTCATACTGCACTCCTCGTATCATACACACGATTACACAACCTCGCTAGAGTGGAATTTGCTGCCGTGGGTGACGGCGCCTGGGAAACGGGCGCAAACGGCACCGCTGCTGGAGCAAAAACCTCGTTGGGGAAAAGGAAGATTTGATCGCTTGCGGCGGACTAATGCCACCTGGCCGGATGGCCAACGTGCAAGGAGAAGGCGAGCGCGAGTGCGCGAGGGGATTGAAAAACGAAAGGGCTCGTCGTGGCGACGAGCCCTTTTTGATGATTTGCTAATGTGGCGTGACGCGGTTGGCGTTGGCGTGACGTGGCCTGCCTCACCCTAGCCGTGGCTAGCGTTGGTCACGCTGAGGCTGCACCGCGCTCCCGCGCGCCGACAGCGTCGCCGGAAAACGCAGAGGCCTGAAGCCGGGCGGGATCTAAACCGCCGCTGCCCGCGCCGGAATACGACCATCCGGGCCATAGAAGCCGGCCTTCTTCGGCACCACCACCTGCAATGCTTCCAGCGCCCGCTGGTTGTAGTCCATGCGCACGCGAATCAGCTCACCGTTGTTCGTATTGGCGCGGCGCGCGCGTTCGGCGGCTTTTTGCAGCAGCGACCATTGCGCGGCGAGCCGCTCGTCCGTGCTGGCGGCGAGTTCCATGCCGGCCCAGCCGCCCGGAAAACCCATGCCGGCGAGCAGTTCGTCGCGGCGGGCCTCGAGCTGCGCGAGCTCGCCGATCAGCGCGGTCTTTTTCTCGATGACCGAGGGCAGCAGTTCGACCGGCGACAAGGCAGTAAGCGCCTTCGTCTCCAGCGTCAGAACCGAGGCGAACGCCTCGACGGCGGAATACTCTTCGATGAGGGTGGCAAGCAGGGCGTCTTTCATCTCAACAACTCGCTGAAAACGGCGGCTCGCGCTGGATTTGCGAGCCGGGTTTGTCGAACGCCGCCCGGCCATTCACCGTACTTCGATGCGTCGATTAATTGCCGGTCGACGAGGATTTGTTCTGCAACAGTTCGCGCGCGGTGCTCAGCACGCCGTCGGCGATCTTGCCGGAGTCGATCTGGAGCGTGCCGTCCTTGATGGCCTGCTTGATCGACTCGACGTGCGCCGTGTCGATGTCGGCCGAGCCGGACGCCGCGAGGCTGCGCAAATGCTGCGACAGACCCGACAGGCTGACGCTGGCGTCGCCCGAGCCGCTGGAACTGGTTTGCGAGGCAGTGCTCGCGGTCTGCGCGCCGCTGTTCGCGGGCGCCGCGTCGCCTTGCTGCGGGCGGGACACGGCATCTTTCAACGTCGGCAGATTCGACTTGGTTTGGGAATCGACTTTCACGATTGGCTTCCTCTACGATTTGATTCTGATAACGGCAAGCGTCGATCAAAACTTTAGCGCAATCGCTCCAGCTTTTTCCTTGTCTATCAAGACGATCCGGCCCTGATACGGGCGGCGCGGCGCAAACGCTCGCCACGCGCGGATCGTTGTGTTTCACAGTTGAATCTCCACCGTCGAACCGTCCTTGACGATGCCCGAGATGACCTGGCCGTTGGCGGTCTTCACGCGAACCTGCTGACCGGGCGACGCGTTGTTCATCGCGCTGCCTTCCGCCGAAATCGCAAAACCGTCGCCGGCCGCGACGACGCGCACGGTTTGTCCGATCGATACCGCCGACGCGCTTTTCAGCATGTCGCGGCGCAGCGGCATGCCGGCGGAAACGCGCGTCAAAGTGACCGAGCCGAGCGCCTGCGACGGGTCGGTGACGATGGCCTGCGGCAAGCCCGTCAGATCGCCCTCGCGCGCGACGAGATCGGCGGCGGTGAGGACTTCACCGGCCGACATCGCGCGGCTCGCGAGGTAATACGTGGCGTGCAGCGAAACGCGCGCCTGCAGATAAATCGTCCACGGACGCTGGCCCGCGCAGCGCACACCGACGGTCACGCGGCCCCACAGGCGCGCGCCGCTCGGCATGAACGGCTCGAGCATCATGCAAGCCGCGAGACCGCGCGGAAACGCGGGGGCGACCGTGATGTCCACCTTGCCCGGCAATCCCGCCGATTGCTGTTGCAGGAACGCAAGCGCGACGGCCCGGATCGCTTCGGGGTCTTGCTGGCCGGGGAGCGGCGCGGGTTGCGCAGCGGCAGCCGCAATCGTAGTCGCAGCCGTGCGCGGATTCTGCTGCGCGGGCGCGGATGCGACCGTTGCCGCTGGCGCAACCGCTGATGCAACGGCCCGCGTCGCCGACACGCGAGCAGCCGCAGTATTCGTGGAATTCGCCGACGCTTTAGAGCGCTGCGCGACCGGTTTGCCGTCCGCGCCGAACTGCGGCGGCTCGCCGCGCGATGCGAGCGTTTCGAAGCCGTCGTTCACCGAGGAGTCCGCCGATGCCGCAGTTCCCGAAACACCGACCGCTGCGCGGCTCATCGCGCTCGACGGCGCATTGACCGCGACCGGCTGAACGCCCGCGGCGTCTCTCGCGCTATTCGTCGACGGCGCTGGCGTGACGACAACCGGCACGACGCGGCGCGAAGCCTGCATCGCATTAATACTGACGTTGGCGCGCGCGGGCGCGTCGGTCGGACTTGCCGTATCGCCAAGGTTCGCCGAACCGCCACGGCCCGGCGCGGGAATAGTAACGACGCCGTTTGCATCCGGCTTGAAATTCGTGCGAATCATCTGCGGCGCGGCAGGCGTTTCGCCGGCGCCCGCAATGACAATAGAGCCGCTCGCATTAGCGGCGCGCGCGA
Source organism: Paraburkholderia graminis (assembly GCF_003330785.1). Lineage (NCBI taxonomy): Bacteria > Pseudomonadati > Pseudomonadota > Betaproteobacteria > Burkholderiales > Burkholderiaceae > Paraburkholderia > Paraburkholderia graminis. The sequence continues at coordinate 3,826,158 of NZ_CP024934.1, read as the reverse complement.
ATGGATCGGCGTCGCGGGTCGACGGGCCACGGCCCAGCGATTGCGCGGTGGCCGCGGCGAGCGTGGCCGCCGAGCCCGTGCGTTTTGCTGGCGTCGCCTGCATACGTTCTGCAAGCGCGGCGAGCGCCGCCGGGTTCTGTTCGTTGGGACCGGCAATCACGATCGGGCCGTCCGCCTCGCCAGCATGCGCAGCATTCGCGAACAGCGCGACGCCGCCAGCCACAGACACCGCGAGCGACGACCCCACCACAAGTCTCGTAACCACGCGCAACACGGCCGCACTCATGCGATGCCCCGCCGCGCTTCTTGCGCGGGGCGTCGGATCGAAAGTGGGCTGGTCCATCGCGGTTCTCCATCGAATGCATTCGGTACGCCTTGCATTCTATTGAGCGTGCCCTTTGCGCAAACGTTGAATAGAAGCCCCCTTTCCCGGTTATTCGTCCGATTGCTGCTTGCGTGCCGCCCATAAGATGCACCTCATGCAAAAAGGCTTTCCCGCTCGATGCAGCCCTCACGCGAGGTGCACGGGAAGCCTCGGGACCGTTCTCCGGAGATTCTTATGCTGGACAAACTCGATGCCGAATTCGCCTTTGGACGTGAAGCGCTCGATGTGCGCGCTTACCGTCAGGAGCTCCTGTCGTCGAACATCGCCAATGCCGACACGCCCGGCTACAAGGCGCGCGACGTCGACTTCGCTTCGTCGCTTGCGGGCGCGCTGAAAAAGACCGGCGCGGCCGGCCACACCGCGTCCAACACCGCGACGCTGCCGCTTGCGCAACCGGCCGGCGTGACGAGCGGAATGTCGATGGCGGCGACCGCGCAGGGCCACATGTCCGGCAAGTCGACGTTGAGCCCCGCGGGCGGCTCGCCCGACGACTACCGCAATCTGCAATACCGCGTACCGACGCAACCGGCGCTCGACGGCAACACCGTCGACCTGGACACCGAGCGCGTGCAGTTCGCGGACAACACGTTGCACTTCGAATCGGGCATGACGGTGCTGTCGAGCCAGATCAAGACGATGCTGTCGGCGATCCAGTCGGGCTCGTAAGCGGCTAACGGCCGGATAACGGTCCGCACGCAAAGCAACACGCAGTACGCAAGAACAATCGCTACGGGAACTCATTTGAAGCCGGCTCTAACCGGCAGGAAAGGTCAGCAAACATGCCTTCTTTGATGAACATATTTGGTGTTGCAGGCTCCGCGATGTCGGCGCAGTCGCAACGGCTCAACGTGACGGCGTCGAACCTCGCCAACGCCGACAGCACGACCGGCCCGGACGGTCAGCCGTACAAGGCCAAGCAGGTCGTGTTCGGGGTTGCGCCGATTGGCGGCGCGCGCACGGGCTCCGGCCAGCAGGTCGGCGGCGTGCAGGTCACCGGCGTGGTCGACGACCCGACGCCGATGAAGACCGCCTACGACCCCGGCAATCCGGCGGCCAACGCAGACGGCTACGTCACGCTGCCGAACGTCGATCCGGTGCAGGAAATGGTGAACATGATTTCGGCGTCGCGCTCGTACCAGGCCAACGTCGAGACGCTGAACACCGCCAAGACCCTGATGCTGAAAACGCTCACGATCGGAACCTGAGGAGAGCCCCTTGACCACCAGCACCACCATCGGCAACAACGGCACGACCGTGTCGCAAACGCTGCTCGATACGATGAACGGCACGAACAGCGCGTCCAGCTCGAGCAGCTCGACGAGTTCGACGTCCGGCACGTCCGGCACCTCGGCGACCGATCTGCAGAACACCTTCCTGAGCCTGCTCGTCGCGCAGTTGAAGAACCAGGATCCGACCAATCCGATGGACAGCTCGCAGATGACCTCGCAGCTCGCGCAGATCAACACCGTGTCCGGCATCAGCCAGTTGAACACGACGTTGAGCTCGCTCGCGACGCAGATGTCGGCAGGCCAGCAGTCGCAAGCCGCGCTGCTGATCGGCTCGACCGTGCTCGCGCCGGGAAGCTCGGTGTCGGTCGCGAGCGGCAAGGCCGGCGCGTTCGGCGTGCAGCTCGCCAATTCGGTGAACGACCTGCAAGTCGTCGTGAAGAACTCGGCGGGCCAGATCGTCAAGACGATCGATCTCGGCAAGCAGTCCGCGGGCACGATTCCGGTTGGCTGGACGCCGACCGACTCGGCCGGCAACGCGCTGCCCGACGGCAACTACACGATCAGCGCGGTCGGCACGATCAACGGCCAGCAGGCCACGGCTACCACGCTCGCAAGCTCGACGGTGCAAAGCGTCGTCATGCAGAGCAACGGTACGCCGGGCCTCGTGCTGTCGAACGGCACGACGGTCGGGCTGACCAACGTGGCCGCCATCCTTTGATCCAGATTCAGATTCAGTCAGTTACGACTTTCCAGACACGGAGACCGTCATGGGTTACCAACAAGGTTTGAGTGGTTTGTCCGCATCGTCGAGCGATCTCGACGTGATCGGCAACAACATCGCCAACGCGAATACCGTTGGCTTCAAGAGCGGCGCGGCGCAATTCGCCGACATGTACGCGAATTCGGTGGCGACGGCCGTGGGCAACCAGATCGGCATCGGCACGAAGCTCTCGGAAGTGCAGCAGCAGTTTTCGCAAGGCACGATCACGAGCACGAACCAGGCGCTCGACGTCGCGATTAACGGCAACGGCTTCTTCCAGTTGTCGAACAACGGCTCGCTCGTGTATTCGCGCAACGGCGTGTTCCAGCTCGACAAGAACGGCTTCATCACGAACGCGCAGGGCCTGCAACTGATGGGCTATGCGGCGAACAGCACGGGCGTCATCAACACCGCGCAGACCGTGCCGCTGAGCGTGCCGACCGCGAACATCGCGCCGAAGGCGACCACCAACATTGCCGCCGGCCTGAACCTGAACGCGCAAGACCCGCTGATGCTCGGCACGCCGAGCGTCACCGCGGCCACGACGAACGCGGGCACGCTGACCACGCCTGGCGCGACGATCACCAACACGGCGTCGGGCACGAACAAGGACAACTACACCGTCACGTTCACCAGCGCGACGGCCTACACGGTGACCGACACGACGCTCGGCACCTCGACGACCGGCACCTACACGGCCGGCTCGCCGATCTCGCTCGGCAACGGCCAGACGGTCACGTTCAACGGCGTGCCCGCGACCGGCGACAGCTACGCGATCGCGCCGACGCCGGTGGCCTTCAACCAGAACAGCTCGTCGACGTATAACTACTCGACCAGCACGACGGTCTACGACACGCTCGGCGGTTCGCAGACGGTCAACATGTATTTCGCCAAGACCGCGGCCGGCACGTGGGACGTGTACGCCGGCGTGTCGACGGGCACCGCGTCGCTCGTGGGCCACGCGAACTTCAACTCGTCGGGCACGCTGCTCGGCACGACCGACGCGTCCGGCACGGCGACCACCACGCCGTACGTATTCAACTTCTCGGTGCCGACCACCGACGGCTCGGCAACGCCCCAGGCGCTGACGCTCAACATTGCCGGCACGACGCAGTATGGCGGCAAGGACGGCGTGAACTCGCTGCAGCCCGACGGCTACGCGGCCGGCACGCTGACGAGCTTTACGATCGGCGCCGACGGCACGCTGACCGGCAACTACTCGAACCAGCAGACGGCGGCGCTCGGCCAGATCGTGCTCGCCAACTTCTCGAACCAGAACGGTCTCGTGAACCTCGGCAACAACGAATTCCAGCAGACGTCGCAATCGGGCGTCGCGCAGATTTCGGCGCCGGGTTCGACCAATCACGGCGTGCTGCAAGGCGGCGCGGTCGAGAACTCGAACGTGGATCTGACGAGCGAGCTGGTGGACCTGATCACCGCGCAACGCAACTATCAGGCGAACGCGCAGACGATCAAGACGCAGCAGACCGTCGACCAGACGCTCATCAACCTGTAAGCGAGCAGGACGGACCCATCATGGATCGGCTGATCTACACCGCGATGTCGGGCAGCACACAAGCGCTCGAACAGCAGGCCATCGTTGCGAACAATCTGGCGAACGCGTCGACCACCGGTTTTCGCGCGCAGCTGGCGACTTTTCGCGCCGTGCCGATGTCGTTCGGCGACGGCAGTTCGATCAACGACAACACCACGCGTACCTTCGTGCTGTCGTCGACGCCGGGCGCGGACTACACGCCCGGCCCGATCCAGCAGACGGGCAATCCACTCGACGTCGCCATCGAAGGGCCGGGTTGGCTCGCCGTGCAAACCGCCGACGGCAACGAGGCCTACACGCGCGCCGGCAATCTTCACGTCGACCAGAACGGCCAGCTCGTGAACGCCACGAATCAGGTGGTGCTCGGCAACGGCGGGCCGATCTCGGTGCCGCCGGGCGCGCAGATCACCATCGGCCACGACGGCACCGTGACCGCGCTCACGCCCGGCGATCCGCCGACCGCCGTGGTGACGATCGATCAGCTCAAGCTGGTCAATCCCGATCCGCAAACGCTGACGCGCGGCGACGACGGCCTGTTTCGCACCGCCGACGGCAATCCCGCCGACGCCGATCCGGCCGTGGCGGTCGCCCCGGCATCGCTTGAAGGAAGCAACGTGAATCCGGTTAGCGCGATGGTCTCGATGATCACCAACGCGCGCCAGTTCCAGATGCAGACCAAGCTGCTGGAAAGCGCCGACAAGAACGATCAGTCGGCTAACCAGTTGCTGAGCTTTAGCTAACGGGCCGCTCACGCGCCCCTGGAGAGAGAAAGAATATGAATCGCTCACTTTACATCGCCGCTACCGGCATGAATGCGCAACAGTCGCAGATGGACGTGATCTCGAACAACCTCGCGAACGTCAGCACCAACGGCTTCAAGGGCTCGCGCGCGGTGTTCGAGGATCTGCTGTATCAGACCGTCCGCCAGCCTGGCGCGAACTCGACGCAGAACACCGAACTGCCGTCCGGCATCCAGCTCGGCACGGGTGTGCAGCAGGTCGCCACCGAGCGTCTGTACACGCAGGGCAATCTGCAGCAAACGGGCAACTCGAAAGACGTCGCCATCAACGGCCAGGGCTTTTTCCAGGTGCAGATGCCCGACGGCACCACGGCCTATACGCGCGACGGCTCGTTTCAGACCAACGCGCAAGGCCAGCTCGTCACGTCGAGCGGCTACCAGGTGATCCCGGCGATCACGGTGCCGACCAACGCGACGTCGCTCACCATCGGCAGCGACGGCGTGGTGTCGATCACGGTTGCGGGCTCGACCAACAGCCAGCAGCTCGGCTCGATGCAGATCGCGACCTTCATCAACCCGGCCGGTCTCGACGCCAAGGGTGAAAACCTGTTCGCGGAAACGGCATCGTCGGGTGCGCCGAACGTCGCGCAGCCTGGCCTGAACGGCGCGGGCACGCTGAATCAGGGCTACGTGGAAGCATCGAACGTGAACGTGGTGCAGGAACTGGTGAACATGATCCAGACGCAGCGCGCTTACGAAATCAACAGCAAGGCCGTGACGACGTCCGACCAGATGTTGCAGACGCTTAGCCAGATGCAGATTTAACGCGGTAGCCAGCAGGAATTAACAGGCGGTAATCAAGATGTCGTACTTCACTCGTAATCCGGTTCGTTCGCGCATGGCCGCGGCGCTCGTGCAGCTCACGCTGCTCGCCGCGCTCGGCGGTTGCGGCCTCGTGCCGAAGCAGCCGATCACGCAGCAACCGATGACGGCCATGCCGCCGATGCCGCCGCAAGCGCAGTCGCCCGGCTCGATCTACAACCCGGGTTACGCGGGCCGGCCGTTGTTCGAAGACCAGCGGCCGCGCAATGTCGGCGACATCCTGACGATCGTGATTCAGGAAAACGTCAACGCGACGAAGTCTTCCGGCGCGGGCGTGAACCGCAACGGCACGACGAGCTTCGACGTGCCGACGGCGGGCTTCCTCGGCGGCCTGTTCGGCAAGGCGAACCTGAGCGCGAGCGGCGCCAACAAGTTCACCTCGACAGGCGGCGCTAACGCGTCGAACACGTTCAACGGCACGATCACCGTGACGGTGACCGGTGTGCTGCCGAACGGCAACCTGATGGTCAGCGGCGAAAAGCAGATGCTGATCAACCAGGGCAACGAGTTTGTGCGCTTCTCGGGCGTCGTCAATCCGAACACGATCTCGAATCTGAACGCCGTGTACTCCACGCAGGTGGCCGACGCCAAAATCGAATACTCCGCGAAGGGCTATGTCGACGAAGCGGAGAACATGGGCTGGCTGCAACGCTTCTTCCTTAACGTGTCGCCGTGGTGATCATGGGTACTGTTTCATTCCGCTTCTCAGCGCTTGCCGGCAGGATCGGCCGGACGCTCGCCTTCGTCGCGCTCGCGTGTGCGGCGCTGCCGGCGGCGACGCCCGCTCATGCGGAGCGTCTGAAAGACCTCGTGCAGATCCAGGGCGTGCGCGACAATCCGCTGATCGGCTACGGCCTCGTCGTCGGTCTCGACGGCACGGGCGACCAGACCACGCAAACGCCGTTCACGACGCAGACGCTCGCCAACATGCTGGCGAACCTCGGCATCTCGATCAACAACCAGGCGGCCGGTTCGAGCAACCAGCAATCGTCGCTGTCGAACATCCAGTTGAAGAACGTCGCCGCGGTGATGGTGACGGCGGTGCTGCCGCCGTTCGCGCGTCCGGGCGAACAGATCGACATCACGGTGTCGTCGCTCGGCAATGCGAAGAGCCTGCGCGGCGGCACGCTTTTGCTCACGCCGCTCAAGGGTGCCGACGGCCAGGTGTACGCGCTCGGCCAGGGCAACCTCGCGGTCGGCGGCGCGGGCGCAAGCGCGAACGGCAGCAAGGTGCAGGTCAATACGCTGGCGGCGGGCCGCATTGCGGGTGGCGCGATCGTCGAACGCGCGGTGCCGACCTCGGTATCGCAAGCGGGCACGATGCAGCTCGACCTGAACGAAATGGACTACGACACCACGCAGCGTGTCGTGGCCGCGGTGAACAACGCATTCGGCGGCGGCACGGCGACGGCGCTCGACGGCCGCACGATTCAACTGCGCGCGCCGAGCGATCCCGAGCAGCAGGTCGCCTTCATGGCGCAGTTGCAGAACCTTGATGTGAAACCGGCGCAAGCAGCCGCGAAGGTGATTCTCAACGCGCGCACCGGCTCCATCGTGATGAACCAGATGGTCACGCTGCAGAGCTGCGCGGTCGCGCACGGCAATCTGTCGGTCGTGATCAACACGCAGCCGGTGGTGAGCCAGCCCGGCGCATTCTCGAACGGCCAGACGGTCGTCGCGAAGCAGTCGCAGATTCAGATGAAGCAGGACAACGGCGCACTCAAGATGGTGACGGCCGGCGCGAACCTCGCCGAAGTCGTGAAGGGGCTCAACGCATTGGGTGCGACGCCCGCGGATCTCATGTCGATCCTGCAGGCGATGAAAGCGGCGGGCGCTCTGCGCGCCGACCTGGAAATCATCTAAGGAAGACAGCAGATGAATTCGGATACGACCAATTCCGCCGCGGCGGCGAACGATCTCAGCCAGCGCTTCGCGCTCGACGTGCAGGGTTTCGCGAAGCTGAGCGCGCAGGCGAAAGCATCGCCGCAAGCCGGCATGAAAGTGGCCGCGCAGCAGTTCGACGCGGTCTTCACGCAGATGATGCTCAAGAGCATGCGGGATGCGACGCCGCAGGACGGCCCGTTCGACTCGCACGACACGGCCACCTTCACGTCGATGATGGACCAGCAGTTGTCGCAGCATCTGTCGCAGAAGGGAATCGGCGTGGCCGACGCGATGCTCAAGCAGTTGATGCGCAACCAGGGCATGCAGGTAAGCGGCGCCAATGGAGCCAATGGCGCAGGCGGCCTTGCCGGCATGGCCAACGCGCTCGGCGGCGGCAGCGGCGGCGACGAAGGCCAGACCGCGGCGCTCAACGCGCTCGCCAAGGCATACGGCAATGCGCAGGCGAACGGTCAGCTCGCGATGGGCAAGGGCTACTCGGCCAACAGCGCGCTCACGCCGCCGTTAAAGGGCGACGGCAGCTCGCCGAAGGTCGACGCTTTCGTCGACAAGCTCGCGGGTCCGGCGCAGGCGGCAAGTGCCGCGACCGGCATTCCGGCGCGCTTCATCATCGGCCAGGCCGCACTCGAATCCGGCTGGGGCAAGAGCGAGATCAAGAAGGCGGACGGCACGACGAGCCACAACGTGTTCGGCATCAAGGCGACGAAGGACTGGACCGGCAAGACGGTTTCCACGCTCACCACCGAGTATGTGCACGGCAAGCCGCAGCGCGTGGTCGAGAAATTCCGCGCGTATGACTCGTATCAGGAAGCCATGACCGATTACGCGAGCCTGCTCAAGGGTAATCCGCGTTACGCGCAGGTCATCAATTCCGCGCATGACGTAAAGGGTTTTGCCAACGGCATGCAGCGCGCCGGTTATGCCACCGATCCGCATTACGCGAAAAAACTGATGTCGATTATGGACAAGATGGGTTGAAGAGAGCATGCGACGGGGCCACGCGCGTGACAAGACGGAAGAGGCCGGCTCCGGACGGCAGCCGGTCTACCCGCGAAACCGGGTGTGAAAACCGGCGCGGCCAATAAATGTGGTTAAAAAACGGCCGACGATTTACCGACGCGTTATCGGCGAGTTACCCGAGCTTTAACGTTTGCGCGAAGCGATTCTAAATAATTCATTGGGCGCCCCTAAATTTTAGCGGGATACTGCCGCTAATCCGTTAGAGCCCATACCGGAAGCGTCAATGTCCGGTTGAATGCGCGTGCCGCGGTCCGCATGAAAAAGACCGCCCGAAAGCCCCGGCAGGAGCTCTGGCACGTGCCCGCAAGAACATGCATACCGGCAAGCCCATGGAAACCAATCAGTCGAACGGCCAAACCGACACGCAGATGCAGCCGCACGTTCCGTTAGACGACAGCGCCCACGATTTCGGCCGTCGTAATCCGCTGGAAATCGGCGTTCAATTGCGCAATCTCGTCAATCGGGGCGACTTCCTCACCGTGCAATACGCGGGCGGCCAACTGGTCACGCGCCTGCTCGACGTCGATGTGCGCGGGCGCACCTTCACGTTCGACTGGGGCGCGTTGTCGGATCAGAACCGCGGCCTGCTCGCCGCCGCGAGCTGCCAGTTTCACGCGGCGCCCGAGGGCGTGCGCATGGAGTTCGGCACAGGCACGCCGCGCGAAACGCGTTTCGAAGGACTGCCCGCATTCGAAGCCGACTTTCCGGAAGTGCTGTTCTATGTGCAACGCCGCGAGTATTTCCGCGTCGACGCACCGATTCTCGATCCGTATGTATGCACCGGCCGTCTGCCGGAAGGCGATTCGTTCCGCTTCGAAGTGCACGACCTGTCGCTCGGCGGCGTCGGCATGCGCACCGCCGACGAACGTGTGGCGGAATTGCCCATGGGCACGCGTCTGGACGACTGCGAACTGGTGCTCGGCTCATTGGGGCGTCTGTCGCTCGATCTGCAGCTCGTGTCGCATCGGTCGCTCGCGCTGCCTAACGGCACGCAGCGTTACCAGCTCGGCTTCCGTTTTCTGACGCTGCCGGGCAGCGCGGAAAACACGCTGCAGCGTCTCATCACGCAACTCGAAATGAAGCGCCGCTCGCTCGTTCGCTAACGAACGGGCGGGAGCAGAGGCGAAGCAGAAGCGAAGCGCACGGGGTGTATGCAGGCCCGCGCCGCATCGGCCTCGCAAACGTTGCATCAACGTTGAATCAAAGTCTCACAAGCGTCGTGAATGGCCTCAATTTTCCGTCGCAAAAGCCGTTAAACAGTCTGTTCAAGTAACGCGGCGGCATGTGTACGGTGTCGCCCTTCAGGATGACGCATGTCCAATCTCATCAATCTCGGCCTCAGTGGACTGAACGCAGCCCAGTGGGGACTCACGACGACCGGCCAGAACATCAGCAACGCGTCGACGCCGGGCTACACCATTGAAACGCCGGTCTTCGCGGAAACGGGCGGCCAGTACACGGGTTCGGGCTTCCTGCCGCAGGGCGTCTCGACCGTCACCGTCACGCGTCAATACAGCCAGTATCTGACGACGCAGCTCAACAACGCGCAGTCGTCCAGCAGCTCTCTGGCCACCTACAACTCGTTGATCTCGCAACTGAACAATCTGGTCGGCAGCCCGACTGCCGGCCTTGCCAGTGCGATCACGGGTTATTTCACGGGCATGCAGAACGTCTCGAACAATGCTTCGAGCCTCGCCACGCGCCAGACGGCGATGAGCGGCGCGCAAACGCTCGCGAACCAGATTAACGCCGCCGGCCAGCAATACGATGCGCTGCGCGAAAGCGTCAACACGCAGTTGAGCAACACGGTTTCGCAGATCAATAGCTACACGCAGCAGATCGCGCAATTGAACGGCCAGATTTCCGCTGCGAGCACGCAAGGCCAGCCGCCGAACCAGTTGCTGGATCAGCGCGACCTCGCCGTGTCGAATCTGTCGCAACTGATCGGCGTGCAGGTCGTCAACAGCAACGGCAGCTACGGCGTGTTCATGAGCAACGGCCAGCCGCTCGTGTCGGGCGGCAACAGCTTCAACCTGGGCACCGCGCCTTCGACGGGCGATTCGAGCGAACTGTCCGTGCAGTACCTCGGCCAGGCGGGCGCGAATCCGGCCGCGGCGCCGCAAATTCTGCCGGACAGCAAGATTGACGGCGGCACGCTCGGCGGTCTCCTCGCGTTCCGCAGCCAGACGCTCGATCCGGCGGAAGCGCAACTCGGCGCGATCGCCGTCAGCTTTGCGTCGCAGGTCAACGCGCAGAACGCGCTCGGCATTACGCTCGCGGGCGTGCAGGGCGGCGCGCTGTTCTCCGTCGGCGGCCCGACCGTCTATGCGAACACGCAGAACACCGGCAATGCGTCGCTCAACGTGTCGTTCGCGAACCCCGCGCAGCCGACCACCGGCGACTACACGCTCGCTTACAACGGCACCGGCTACACGCTGACCGACAATTCGACGGGCACCGTGGTCGGCTCCGCGGCGAACCTGAGCCAGCCGATCAACGGCCTGAACTTTTCGACCACCGGCACGATGAATCCCGGCGATTCGTTCACGGTCGAACCGACCCGCGGCGCGTTGAACAGCTTCGCGACCGTGACCACGGACGGCTCCGCAATCGCAGCCGCATCGCCGGTTCTGGGCTCGGCCGCGTCGACCAACACCGGCACCGGCGCGATCTCGCAAGGCACGGTCACGGCCGGCTACACGATGCCGAGTTCGACCACCACGCTCACCTACAACGGCACGGGCCTCACCGGCTTCCCGGTCGGCTCGACGGTGACGGTTGCCGGTTCACCGGCAACAACCTATCCGATCACGAGCGCGACGACCGTCGTGCCGTATTCGTCGGCGACCGGCGCGAGTCTCACGATCAACAACACGACGGCCGGCCAGATGGACAAGGTCTCGGTGACGATCAGCGGCGTGCCTTCTGCCGGCGACAAGTTCACCATCGGCCCGAACAGCGGTGCGAACAACGACGGCCGCAACGCGCTTGCGCTGTCGAACCTGTCCACGGCGAAATCGATGAACGGCGGCACGGTCACGCTGACGGGCGCGTATGCAAACTACGTCAACGACATCGGCAACCAGACGAACCAGATTCAGACTTCGAGCACGGCGCAGGCTTCGCTCGTGACGCAAATCACCACCGCGCAGCAGTCGGTGTCGGGCGTCAATATCAACGAGGAAGCAGCCAATCTGCTTCAGTATCAGCAGCTCTATCAGGCGAACAGCAAAGTCATTCAGACCGCGCAGACCCTGTTCCAGACGCTGCTCGGCATCTTCCAGTGAGGCGTTGAACATGCGCATCTCCAGCACGCAGTACTTCACTATGAACGTCGCGACGATGAGCGATCAGCAAGCTCAGTTGTCGCAGCTTTACGCGCAGATCTCGAGCGGCGTGAGCCTTTCCACGCCGTCGGACAATCCGCTCGGCGCGGCGCAGGCCGTGCAATTGAGCTCGACGGCGACCACCCTCGCGCAGTACACGAGCAACCAGAACACGGCGCTCGCATCGCTGCAACTCGAATCGACGACGCTCGGCAGCGTGACCGACGTGCTGCAAAAAGTCCACACGCTCGTGCTGAACGCCGGCGACGGTGCGCTGAACAACGGCGACCGCGGCTCCATCGCAACGGAACTGCAAAGCTTGCGCAGCCAGTTGATGACGCTCGCCAACGCAACCGATCCGCAGGGCAACTACCTGTTCGCCGGTTATCAAAGCAGCGCGCAGCCGTACAACACGAATTCGGCCGGCGTGGTCACCTATTCGGGCGACACCGGCATCCCGGCCGTGCAGATCACCGACTCGCACCTCGTGCAGACCTCGGACAACGGCACTTCGATCTTCAGCAGCGTCGCGCCCATCGGCACGAGTTCGGTTCCGGCGGGGGCCGCGGCTAACACGGGCACGGGCGTCATCGGCACGGTGAGCCTCAATAACCCGACCGATCCGACGAACAACAACACGTACTCGATCAACTTTTCGTCGTCGACGACTTACACCGTCAGCCAGACCGATCCGGCGACCGGCGCGGTCACGACGAGCGGCCCGCAAGCCTTCACCGCAGGCTCGGCGATCACGCTCGGCGGCCAGTCGGTGACGATCAGCGGCGCGCCGAATGCGGGCGACAGCTTCTCCGTCACGCCGGCCACGCAAGGCAGCATGGACGTGTTCGCGAACCTGAGCCAGTTGATCAGCACGCTGCAATCGCCGATCTCGGGCGGTGCGTCGACGGCGAGCTACCAGAGCGCGCTCGTCACCAGCATGACGCAGCTCGAGAACACGATCAACAACGTCGTGACCGCGACGGCGACCGTGGGCGGACGCTCGCAGGAAGTGCAGGCGCTGCAGAAGGTGACGCAAAACAATACGCTGCAAACGGCGAGCAACCTGTCGGATCTGACGCAGACGGACATGATCAAGACCGTCGGCAAATACACGCTGGCGCAGAACGCGTTGCAAGCGGCACAGCAGGCGTTCGTGAAGATTCAGAACTTGTCGTTGTTCCAGTACCTGAACTGATCGCGCGGGCGGCGAGCCGCTCAAATGAAGAAGGGCGGAACCGGTGTGAGCCGGTTCCGCCCTTTCTGTTTTTCGCGCGTTGTTTTGACGTGCCGCTTTTGACGTTCGTTGCCGCAAAAACGCCGGCTTATCGGAAACCCAGCGCGACGCGTCCCATCTGGTCGATGCCCACCGTGAAGAGGCGCGCAAAGAACGGAATCATGTTCGGGGTCATCAGTTGCAGAAGCAGCATACCGATCAGCATGGTGAGCGGAAAGCCGATCTGGAATACACCGATTTGCGGCGCCGCGCGGTTCAGGATGCCGAGCGCGAGGTTGGTGATGAGGAGCGCCGCGACCACCGGCAACGACAGCAGAAGCCCCGCCGAGAAAATCGTGCTGCCGAAGTTGGCGAGCGTGCGCCAGCCAGGCGAGCCAAGAATATTCGCCGACACGGGCAGCGTATTGAAAGTAGCCAGCAGCGCGCTGATCATCTGCAGATGACCGTCGATCACGAGGAACACCAGCATCGCGATCGTGTACATGTAGGTCGACAGCACCTGGCTCGAACTGCTCGCTTGCGCATCGAAGAAGGTGGCGAAGCCGAGCCCCATGCCGAGGCCGACGAAGTCGCCCGTTGCGCTGATCGCCTGAAACACGATCTGCATCGTCATGCCGAGCGCGATGCCGATCAGGAACTGGTTGACGATGATCCACACGCCCTCGGCGGAAAACACCGTGACTTGCGGCAACGCGCCGAGCGTCGGCGCGACGATGATCGTGACGAAAGCCGCCAGGCCGATCTTCACGCGCAGCGGCAGCGAGCGGTTGCCGAGCACCGGCGCGGTTGCGACCAGCGCGAGAATGCGCACGAACGGCCACAGAAACGCGGTGAGCCAGGCGTTCAGTTGCGCGTAGGTGACGGAAAACATGGCGGCGTCGTAGCTCGATGCAGGAAGGACAACGCGGCGCTCAGTTGACGAGCGTCGGAATGTTGGTGAGAGTCTGGCGCAGATAGTCGAGCATCGTGGTGAGCATCCACGGACCGGCGATCACCATCGTGACCGCGATCGCGAGCAGTTTCGGAATGAACGACAGCGTCGATTCATTGATCTGCGTGGCGGCCTGGAACAGGCTCACCACGAGACCGACCACCAACGCGACGAGCAGAAGCGGCGCGGCAAGCAGCAGGCCGACATACATGGCCTGGTGCGCAAGTGTCATGACGGATTCTGAATTCATGGCGATTCAACCGGAAGCATCGACAACGTAAGGGACGTGAACAACAACAACGCGAGCGCGCGTTGTTTAAACAAAACTTTGCGCGAGCGAGCCGAGCAGCAATTGCCAGCCGTCGACGAGCACGAACAGCATCAGCTTGAACGGCAGCGAAATCGTCGCGGGCGACACCATCATCATGCCCATCGACATCAGCACGCTCGCCACCACCATGTCGATGATGAGAAACGGAATGAAGATCGTGAAGCCGATCTGGAAACCGGTCTTCAGTTCGCTCGTGACAAACGACGGCACCAGCAGCGACAGCGGCACATCTTCGGGACCTTGCATCGGCGCCGCGTGCGAGATGCGTGCGAACAGTGCGAGATCGCTTTCGCGCGTCTGACGCAGCATGAACGTCTTGAACGGCGCGAGGCCGCGGCTCACGGCCGTTTCCATCGGCACGGTGCCTTCGGAGAAGGGCTTGTAGCCGTCGGTATAAGCCTTGTCGAGCACCGGCGACATCACGAACAGCGTGAGAAAGAGCGCGAGGCCGACCAGCACCTGGTTAGGCGGCGTGGTTGTCGTGCCGAGCGCCTGGCGCAGCAGCGATAACACGATGATGATGCGCGTGAAACTCGTCATCATCAGCACCATCGCGGGCAGGAACGACAGCATCGTGAGCAGCAGCATCGTCTGCACGCTCAGCGAATACGTGGTGCCGCCGTTCGGACCAGGACTTGTGTTGAAGGCCGGCAAGCCGGCGGTTTGCGCGAACGAAAGCGTCGGCAGCGCGAGCATTATCGTGGGCAAAACCACGGGCAACGCGACGGGTGCTGCGACGCGCAAGCCGCGAACTGCTGCGCGGGCGGCGCGGGAGGTCATCGACGTGTGCGAATTGCGCGAGGATGGCGCGCTCTGCGCCGATTGAAGACTGAACTGCATTACCGAACCCCGTTGCCTTGCCCGTTGAAACGTTTGCTCACTTCGCCTTTCAAGGCGTCGCGAAAGCGCTGGCCGAAGCTGCCAGACAATGTGGTGCCGCTCGCGCCCGTGCTGCCGGTGCTGCCTGTTCCGCCCGGCGTGCCCGCTTGCGCGTTGCCGACCGTATCGATCGCGACCGAGCCGGCCGGCATCGTATGAAGCAGACGCACGTTGCCCGGCGCCGCGCCGAGTACGAGCCACGTATCGCCGATCTCGACGACCGCGACGCGCTCCTTGCCGCCGAGCGATGCGCCGCCGACCGTTTTCACGAGACCGCTGCGGCTGCCCGGCTGCAAGCCGAAGCGGCGTGCGAGCCACGCGCAGCCGAACACCAGACCGATCACGACCACGAGGCCGACGATCGTTTGCAATACCGCGCCGACGCCGAGCGCCGGAACCGCAGTGCCCGCGCCGACCGTCGACGCCATCTTCGCTGCGTTGTTGACCGCGTTCATGTCGGCCGCGTGCGCGGCGAGCGGAGCGCAGAGCGCGCCGAAGCAGGCCGTTGCCGACAGCACCGCGCGCATTGCCAGGCTGGATACGCGACGCGACACAGGCAACACGGCGCAAACGACTGCCGGTTTCATCGATTCAACTTCCGGATACGTTCTGACGGCGTGATGATGTCGGTCAGGCGAATACCGAACTTGTCGTTCACCACCACGACTTCACCTTGCGCGATCAGGCAGCCGTTGACGAGCACGTCCATCGGCTCGCCGGCCATGCCGTCCAGTTCCACGACCGAACCTTGCGCGAGTTGCAGCAGGTTGCGGATCGCGAGCTTGGTGCGGCCGAGTTCGACGGTCATCTGGACGGGAATATCCAGAATCATGTCGATGTCGTTGCGCGTCGTGGTCGGCGCCACTTTCGACAGCGGCTGGAACACGCCGGCCGTGGTCGCGCTGATTTCGCTAGTGTTGTCGTTCTGCTCGGCGAGCGCGCTTGCCCAGTCGGCGAGCGCCGCTTCGTCCTCGGCGCTCGCCGCGTCGGCGGCAACCTGCGCCGCGGCGGCGCTCAGCGCTTCCTCGGGCTTTGCGTTCAGATCACTCATATCCACCTTCCTTCATCGTGTCGGCTGCGCTGATCATCTTCTGCACGCGCAACGCGTATTGACCATTGAAAATTCCGTAGCCGCATTCCATCACCGGCACACCGTCGACTTTCGCCGTGATGTGCTCGGGGATGTTGATCGGCAGAACATCGCCTTTGCGCATGTTCAGGATCTGTTCGAACGTGATCGGCACCTGCGCGAGGTCGGCGGTCAGTTCGACTTCCGCCGCCTGCACCTGCTGCGACAGCACGCGGACCCAGCGGCGGTCGACTTCGAGCGCCTCGCCCTGGATCGGCGACGACAGGATGTCGCGGATCGGTTCGATCATCGAGTACGGCATGCAGATGTGCAGCGTGCCGCCCGTCGTGCCGAACTCGATCGAGAACTGCGTGACGATGACGATTTCGTTCGGCGTCGCGACGTTCGCGAACTGCGTGTGCATTTCCGAGCGCATGTATTCGAACTGCAGCGGACGCACGCTTTTCCACGACGCCGCGTAGTGTTCGAACGTCAGGTTGAGCAGCTTCATGATGATGCGCTGCTCGGTCTGCGTGAAATCGCGGCCTTCCACTCGAGTGTGGAAACGCCCGTCGCCGCCGAACAGATTGTCGACCACGAAGAACACCAGGTTCGGGTCGAACACGAACAGCGACGTGCCGCGCAACGGCTTGATGTGGACCAGGTTCAGGTTGGTCGGGATCGGCAGGTTGCGGGTGAACTCGCTGTACTTCTGCACCTTCACCGGACCGACGGAGATTTCCGCCGAACGCCGCATGAAGTTGAAGATGCCGACGCGCAAGAGTCGCGCGAAGCGGTCGTTAATGATTTCGAGGCCGGGCATCCGGCCGCGGACGATCCGTTCCTGCGTCGCGATGTTGTAGGGACGTACGCCTACACGCTCGCTTTGCTCGGCTTCAGAGTCGGACTCGCCGGTTACGCCTTTGAGGAGGGCATCGACCTCCTCCTGGGACATGAACTCTTCGTGGCCCATTCCTTATTCCTCGTGCATACCGTGACGTTGGATGATGGCAGTGCGCAAGCGCGTCACTGCACGACGAATTCGGTGAACAGCACGTCCTGGACGTGGATCGGCGCCGCGCCCTTGTCGGTCGGCTGCTCGATCAGCGTGCGCAGTTCGGTGGCGAGCGCGTGCTTGCCTTCGAGCGGCGCCAGTTCATCGGGATGATGGTTCGACAGCGCGAGCAGGATGCGGCTGCGGATTTCCGGCATGTGCTCGGTGAGCTCCGGCGTCGTCTTCGGATCGGTGAGCTTGAGCGTGAGGCCGATGCGCAGGAAGTGCTGCTGGCCGTCGTCCGACTGGAGATTGACCGTCATCGATTCGAGCGGGAAAAACGTGGGTGCCGGAGCGGGCGCCGGCGCGGCTGCCGTGGCGGCGGCCGGAGCGCGCTTCGACATGAAGAACCACACGCCTGCGCCGGTCGCGCCCGCGGCGACGACAGCGATGAGGGCGATCAGGATGATGCGTTTCATGGGGCCCGGGGAAGCGGGCGCGACTTGCTGATTTGCGGGAGTGGTAGCCATGAGTTTTGCTGTGCTTGCCGTTAGTGCTGGTGATAGTGATTGTTGTTGATTTGCCTGCGGCGCGATGGGTCGAACAGAAGGGTTAATGCGGGCTATCTCTGGTTTTTGGGCCCTGCGGGCCGGCTTTGGTTTTTTGTTGGTCTGGATGGGGGTTGGGGGTTTTTTGTTAACCCCTTTGGCCTTTCCTTGATTTCATGGTGGTCTATTGGTGTTGCCCCTGTGCGGGGCGGCACTCACTTTCTTTGCCGCCGCAAAGAAAGTAAGCAAAGAAAGCGGGCTCACACCGCCAGCTTGTAGGTGACTCCTCCGGTTCGGAGCGGGCAGTGGCGCGTCTTACATCCGTGCCCTCGCGCATTCGGCGCTCGTGACAAGGCCGTCATGCTTCCCGCCTCGCACTGCGTGCTCGCCGGAAGGGTTCGCTTATACCGCCCGCTTGCGTTTTTGCGCGGTGAGGGCCATCGGCTTCGCCTCGGCGACGCGCCGTCGGGGGGTGATCGTTTTGCCCTGGCCGAAACCTTAAGTGCCTGCGTTCCAATCGAGCATTTGGCGAGGCGGCGGTGGAACGCAGAAACGCGTGAGATGCCGCGATGGTTCGCGGCGCGGGAAACCGCAGAACCCTCGCGACGACTCGCGGCCCGCGACACGGCCGAACGCGCGATGGTTTTGGGAACGACCGCTGCGGCGCGCGAAGCGTCGCCGGAAGAATGACTGCCTTGTCACTAACGTCGAATGCGCGAGGACACGGATGTAAGGCGCACCACTGCCCACTCCGAACCGGAGGAGCCATCTACAAGCTGGCGGTGTGAGCCCGCTTTCTTTGCTTACTTTCTTTGCGGCGGCAAAGAAAGTGAGTGCCGCCCCGCACAGGGGCAACGCCAATAGACCACAGCGAAATCAAGGAAAGGCCAAAGAAAGCCAGTGCGACCCACTTATAACCCACCGGTGTGAGCCCGCTTTCTTTGCTTACTTTCTTCGCGGCGGCAAAGAAAGTGAGTGCCGCCCCGCACAGGGGCAACGCGAAATAGACCACCGCGAAATCAAGGAAAGGCCAAAGGGGTAAAAAACAGCGCCCCCGGCAAAGCAAAAGCTCAAGCAAACGTATCCACAAGCCCAACACTACGCCGCCCACCGGCATCACCAGCAGCCACAACCACCCCGGCCCCGGCGGCCCCAGCCTCACCCCCAAAACCCCGCGCGGAGCGCCCCCCGCCAGAACTGGCACTTTGCTGCTGCTGCCCACCCTGCCGCCCAAACCCATCACTGACACTCGCGCTGCCGAGCCCAATCCCATTCGCCTCCATAGCCTCGCGCAGCTTCGGCAAAGCGGCCTCAACCGCCTCCCGCACCTGCTGATGCTGCGAAACAAACAACGCATGCGCATGGTTATCGGCGACCTGCAATACAACCTGCAAAGGCCCAAGATCCTTCGGATTCAACGTCAGCTCGGCGCTCTGCGAATGCGCATTCGACAGGAACACCACCTTCTGGCTCAACGCCTCCTCCCAGTCGGTCGTGCCGACCTGCGGTCCCAATGCATTCGCCGCGGCCGCCGCGCTCGCGGTGCCCGTCGTTTGCACGGCCGCCGTCGTGCTTGCGGCGCTCGCGGCCGCCTGGCTCGCGGCCAGCGCGGCCGTCGCCGCGTCGGCGGCATTCTTGAACGATGCCAGGTCGTCTGTCTGCGCGCCTGCCGCTCCCGTCGATGTCAACGCGCCCGCCGCAGCCGCCGATGCCGCCGCCGTCGGATCGGCGACGGTCGTACCGTTCGCCGCCGTCCCCAATGCGCCGCGCGCCCCGGCCGAGCCCTTGCCGCCGCCGGACGACCCGGCTTCCAGCGTCTTGCTCGTCGTGTCGTTCAGCGAAGCGTTCGCGCTCGCCAGACCGTTCGCCGCCGCGGCGGCTGCCGCGCCGCTCGCGAGAGCCTGCGACGGAGCCACAGCCTGGCCGTTCGCCAGCGCCGCGAGCGCGGCCTGCAACGAGTCCTGCAGCGATTTCGGATCGGTCGGCGCCTTCTTGCCGGGCGTGCCGGCAGGCGCGGTGTCGGTGGCCGCGCCGGTTGCGGTCGGGTCCGCGTTCGTCGATGCCGCCAGATTGACGCCGGCCGGATCGGCGGCGCTCGCGTCGGCCTGGGCTTGCGCCTGCGCCTGAGCGGCAGCGGCAGCGGCTGCGGCGCCCGCATCGTTTGCGCTCGCGGCATTGGCCGGCTTCGGCGGCGTGTCGCCGTTCTTGTCCGTCGATGCCTGCTGCGGCTTGTCCGCCGACGCCGCGGACGATGCCGCGTCGGTCGCGCTGCTGTCCTTGCTGTCGCTCTTTGCGTCGTCGGCGCTCTTCGTCGTGGAATCGTCCGGCGGCGGCGCGTCGTGCACGCTCGAGCCCTGCGAGATGTCCGCGGAAGAGGGCTGCGGCACGGTGGCCTTCACGCTTGCAGCGCTATGTGCGGCCGCACTTGCAGCCGCACTTGAAGCCGCACTGTTCTGCAAATCAATGTTCTGCTGCAGCGTTTGCGAAAACGGCTTCGCGCTAGCAGCGGCAAGCGCCGCCGCATTGCTGGGCTTACTGGTGGAGCCGCTGCCGGTCGAGCCGAGCAGCGAGCCGATCTGTGAAAGAAACGACATAAGTGTCCTGTCAATCCGTCAAAGGGTACGGTGTCGAGTCAGTGTCGAGGCGGCGCGGGCGTCAGGCGCCTTCCGCGCGCATCCTCAGGATTCGTGCCGCGTGTTCGTCGGCGTCGCGCTGATCGCGCCGCGCCACGACCTTCGCCTCGGCGGCTTCGCCGCGCGCCTGCAGCACTTCGTACGAGCCGAGCTTCTGCTTCTGACGCTGCCAGTCGGGCTTGGCTGCCTCGACTCGCGCGTTCGCGGTCACGAGCAGGTTGCGCTGCTGCTCGATGGCCGCGTCGAGTGTGTCGATGAACGCCTGGAAATTGCGCATGTTGCCGGCGGGCATCCCCGCTTGCGCGGTCGCCGTGAAACGCGCGTGGTATTCGTCGCGGTACTGCACGAGGGCGTTCAGCTGCGCCTCGACGTCGTTGCGCTCGCGCTGCGCGCGGCCAAGACGTTGAGCGGCGGCGTCGACATCGTCCTGCGCGAGGCCAATCAGCGTCTTGATCGGAAAGTGTTTCGCCATCGTCAGGCTCCTTGGGCAAACAGCGCGTCCAGCATCTCGATACTCGGTTCGAAGTTCGCGCACTCGCGAAAGCCCTGTTGCAGGAAGGCTTCCATCCGCGGATACAGCGCGATCGCGCGGTCGAGCAGCGCGTCGCGCCCGCTCGAATAAGCGCCGACGTTGATCAGATCGCGGTTGCGCTGATAGCGCGACAGCATCTGCTTGAACATACGCGTTTTGTCCAGATGGTTATCGTCGATCAGCGCGGTCATTGCCCGGCTAATCGACGCTTCGATGTCGATCGCCGGATAGTGGCCGGCTTCCGCGAGCGAGCGCGACAGCACGATATGGCCGTCGAGAATCGCGCGCGCGGAATCGGCGATCGGGTCCTGCTGGTCGTCGCCTTCGGTCAGCACGGTATAGAACGCGGTGATCGAGCCGCCGCCCGCCGGCCCGTTGCCGGTTCGTTCGACGAGCGCCGGCAGCTTCGCGAACACCGAAGGCGGATAGCCCTTGGTGGCGGGCGGCTCGCCCACGGCGAGCGCGATCTCGCGCTGCGCCATTGCGTAACGGGTCAGCGAATCCATCAGCAGCAGCACATGCTTGCCTTGGTCGCGGAAATATTCGGCGAGCGACGTCGAATACGCGGCGGCCTGCATCCGCAGGAGCGGCGAAACGTCCGCAGGCGCGGCGATCACGACGGAGCGCGCGAGACCTTCCTCGCCGAGAATCTGTTCGATGAATTCCTTCACTTCGCGGCCGCGTTCGCCGATCAGGCCGATCACGATCACTTCGGCGCTGGTATAGCGCGCCATCGTGCCGAGCAGCACCGATTTACCGACGCCCGAACCCGCGAAGAGGCCCATGCGCTGCCCGCGTCCGACGGTCAGCAGCGCATTGATCGCGCGCACGCCGACGTCGAGCACTTTATGGATCGGCTCACGATTCAACGGATTGATCACCGGCGCGGACAGCGGCGCATCGGCGTGCGCGCCGAGCGGGCCGAGTCCGTCGAGCGGACGGCCGGACGCATCGAGCACGCGGCCGAGCAATTCCCAGCCGACCGGCAGACGCTTCGCGCCCGCCATCGGATCGGCAATCGGCGCGCTCTCCAGCGGATAGACACGCGCGCCGGGCAGCAGGCCGATCACTTCGGTGGTCGGCATCAGAAAGAGTTTGTCGCCGGAGAAGCCGACCACTTCGGCTTCGGCCATCGGCAGCGAACTGCCGAGTGGCAGTTCGATCATCACTTCGGCGCCCACCGAGAGGCGCAGCCCGACTGCTTCAAGCACGAGACCCGCGGCGCGCGTGAGGCGCCCGCATGCGCGCATCGGCTTGGCGATCGCGTTGCGCGCGCGCAGCGCGTCGAGCCGACCGCGCCACGCTTGCATGTGCGGATTGCTGTCGAGCGCGGGATCGTAGGGCGCGGCAGCCGTTGCTTTCGAGGCGGCGCGCGCGAGACCTGCTGCATCCGGTGCCGACTCGCGGCTCGCGGCCGCGCCCCTCAGCGGATGCGCGTGATTGGCAGCAGCCGCGTCTTCAGTCGCTTGAGGGAACACCGCGGCGTCAGGAGCGGCGTCCGCAAACGACGTTTCGGCAAGCGCCTCCGCACCGAACGACGCCAGCGCCAGCTCGCGTTCGAGCGGCGTCAGGTCGCTTGCGCGGATTTCCTCGAGCGTCGGCTTCACCATGTACTCACTTTGCCGAGCGCCGCGGCGACGCGTTCCCAGCGTGTATCGATGCCGGCATCGACTTCGCCGCTCGCGGCCTGCGCGCGGCAGCCGCCGCGCTCCACGGCGGGGTCGGTGCGCACGGTCCAGCCGCGCGTTTGCAATTCTTCCATCAGATACGCTTCGACCACGGGCAGATCGGCGGGACTCACGATCAGCGCGGGTGCGCCCGTCAACGCCGGTTCGGCGGCGAGCACTTCGCGCGCGGCGGCGATCAGCGCGGTCGGGTCATGCTGCACATGCTGGCGCACCACCTGTTGCGCGATGTCGAGCGCGAGCGAGACGAGCGTCTCCGAGATCGCGCCTTGTGCGCCGTCGAGCGCGGCCTTGAACGTTTCGGCGAGTGCGGCAAGCCGCGCCGCTTCCTCGCGTGCTTCGCTTCGGCCTTGCTCGAAACCCTGCGCGTGGCCTTGCTCGTAACCCGCCTGGTAGCCGAGCGCCTGACCGGCCACGTGGCCAGAGGCGATGCCCTGCGCGTGCGCGGCTTCGCGCAGGCGCTCGAGTTCGGCTTCGAACGCGGCTTCGTCGGCCTCGGAATTCGGCGGCGCGGGCGGCACCGGATCGAACGAGGCCATCTCCCAGCGCTGGTAGGCCGAGAGGGTCGCCTTCGCCGCGGAGTTGCGATTAGACATATGCATCTTCCGCCTTGCCGCCAATCACAATCTGACCGCTTTCCGCCAGATTGCGCACGATTTGCAGGATGCGGCGCTGTTGCGTCTCGACTTCGGAGACACGGACCGGGCCGCGCGCGTCGAGGTCTTCGGCGAGCAGTTCGGCTGCGCGCTGCGACATGTTCGACAGGAACTTCTGACGCAGCGCGGGCGCCGCGCCCTTCAGCGAGATGATCAGCGCTTCGGACTCGACTTCCTTCAGCAGCAACTGGATCGCGCGGTCTTCCAGGTCGAGCAGGTTCTCGAACACGAACATCTGATCAACGATCTTCTGCGCGAGTTCCGCGTCGTACTGGCGGACGTTCTCGATGACGCCTTCCTCGTGATTGCTCGACATGAAGTTGAGGATTTCCGCCGCCGTGCGAATGCCGCCCATCGGGCTGCGCTTGAGGTTGTCGCTGCCCGACAGCAGGTGCGTGAGCACATCGTCGAGTTCGCGCAGCGCGGCCGGCTGAATGCCGTCGAGCGTCGCGATTCGCAACAGCACGTCGTTACGCAGACGCTCCGTGAAGCACGCGACGATTTCCGAAGCCTGATCGCGGTCCAGGTGAACGAGGATTGTCGCGATGATCTGCGGATGCTCGTTCTTGATCAGCTCCGCGACCGCCGGCGAATCCATCCACTTCAGGCCCTCGATACCGCTGGTATCGCTGCCTTGCAGAATGCGGTCGATGATCGCGCCGGCCTTGTCGTCGCCGAGCGCCTTCGTCAGCACCGAACGGATGTACTCGTTCGAGTCGAGCGACATGCCGGTGTGCTTCTCCGCCTCGCGCACGAACTCGTGCAGCACGACGTCGATCTCCTCGCGGGTCACGGCCTTCATGGCGGCCATCGCGACGCCGATCTTCTGGACTTCGCGCGGTCCGAGAAACTTGAATACCTGCGCGGCTTCTTCTTCGCCGATCGACATCAGCAGAAGCGCGCTCTTCATTACGCCTTCAGCGCTCATCGGTCACCCAATTCTTGACGACAGTTGCAACGATCTTCGGATCCTGGCGCGCGATGCTGCGTGCGAACTCCAGGTTCCTCTCATATTTGTGTTTCGCGTTTTCCAGCGCCTGCAGCTCTGCGTCGCCGTTGTCCATTTCGAGCGCGGCGTTGCCGGCCCGCTCGGCGGCCGGAATGCCGTCGAGCAGGATCGGCTCGTCCGGCGACGGCAGCGCTGCGGCGACGACCGGCTCCGGCGGCGGGAACGCGCGGCGCAGCGCCGGCTTCACCATCACGAAGTACAGGAACAGGGCCACTGCGCCGATGCCAAGATACGTCGCGATCTGCTTGTACAGCGCCAGCATGTCCGGCGTGCGCCACCACGGCAGGTCGGCGTTCGGGTCGAGCGCGGTGGTGAACGGGCTGTTGACCACGTTGACCGAGTCGCCGCGCTGCGCGTCGAAGCCCATCGCGTCCTTCACGAGCTGGTTCACTTGCGCGAGCTTGTCGGCGGTGACCGGCTGCATCGTCGCGTGACCCTTGGCGTCGACCACGCGCAGATAGTTGACCACCACCGCCACCGACAGACGCTTGATGCCGCCCATCGGCTGCTCGAGGTGACGCACGGTCTTGTCGAGCTCGTAGTTGGTCGTCATGTCCTTGCGGTCGCTGACCGGCGTCGTCGTCACACCGCCGCTTGCGCCGGCGGGCGCATTGATCGGCGCGGATGCCGGCTGCGGCGGCTGGTTCGACAGCGCGCCCGGCACGCCCGAGGCGCCGCCTTGCGACATTTCGGTTGCGGTGCTCGATTGCTGGCTGCGAATCGCGGCCTGTTGCGGATTGCCGTTCGGGCCGTAGTTTTCCGAAGTCTGTTCGCTGCGCGAGAAGTCGATGTCGGCGCTCACCTGCGAATGCGCATTACCGGAGCCGAACAGCGGCGCGAGGATCGCGTCGATGCGCTGCTGCGTGCTGCGCTCGATCTGCTGGCGATACTTCAGTTGCGACGCGTCGAGCCCGCCGCCCACCGACGGCTGCGTCAGCAGATTGCCGTCCTGGTCGAGAATGGTCACGCCCTTGACCGGCATTTCCGGCACCGCCGACGACACCATATGCGTGATCGCAAGCACCTGACCTTCGTCGAGCGCGCGGCCCGGATACAGATTGACGAGCACCGACGCCGATGGCGCTTCCTTGTCGCGCACGAACACGGATGGCTTCGGAATCGCCAGATGCACGCGGGCCGACTTCACCGACGAAACCGATTCGATCGTGCGTTCCAGCTCGCCTTCGAGCGCGCGCTGATAGTTGATCTGCTCGGCGAACTGGCTGATGCCGAACTTCTGGTTGTCCATCAGTTCGAACCCGACCGAGCCGCTCTTCGGCAATCCCTGCGATGCAAGGCGCAGGCGCATCTCATGCACCTGCTCGGACGGCACGAGGATCGCGCCGCCGGCCTCGGAGAACTTGTACGGAATGTTCGCCTGCTGGAGCGCCGTGATGATGGCGCCGCCGTCGCGGTCGGACAGGTTGCTGTAGAGCACCTTGTAGTCCGGCGCGCGCGACCAGAGGAACAGGCCCGCCACGATGGCGACGAGCAGCGCGACCGCGAAGATGAGCGGCGCGCGCGGGTTGCCGCGCATCTGCGCGAGACCGGACAGGCGCTGACCAAAATTGCCGCCGAGGCCGCCACCGAGGCCGCCCAGGTCTGCATTGCCGCTGGGCTGGCCGGCGCCCGCCGCCGCCGCGCCGGGCTGCGCGCCGGCGAGGCCCATGCGGGCGTCGGGGTTGATCAAAGAGTTGGCTGACGAATCCATGCGTCGGGTTTCTCCGGGATGCCTTTGCGTTCTGCCGCTATGTCGCGCCGAGAGCCGGCGGGAGTATGGACAGAGACTTTCACGACTGAAATTATCCGCACGGCAGACGCGCCCGATTGCTTGAATAGAGCCGGGTTTCCCCCCTAGTTTCGGGGCTTTCCCGTAAAGCCCGCTGCTATGCTTTCGTCCAGATCGGTACGGTTTGGTCGTGCCGCTCGTCATTACTGGAGAGAACATGACTTTGCCCGTGAACGCGATTTCGTCGGCGCTGCAACAGTTGCATTCGATGGCTGCGCAGGCGACCGGCGGCAGCACCGCGGCGGCCGGCGCTTCGGCCGCAGGGGAGTCCGGCGCGGCCACGGCCGGCGGCTTTGCGTCGGCGCTCAAGGCCTCGCTGGACAAGATCAGCGGCGATCAGACCAAGGCGATCGGCGAATCGCAGGCGTTCGAGCTCGGCGCGTCGAACGTGTCGCTAAACGACGTGATGGTCGACATGCAGAAGGCCAACGTCGGCTTCCAGTTCGGCCTGCAGGTGCGCAACAAGCTGGTGTCCGCCTACAACGACATCATGCAGATGCAGGTCTGAACGCTGGCGGCCGCGGCGGCAAGAATGTTCCGCCCGCCACGGCCGCAACCTGCTGCATGCGCCGCGCCGCTCGCCTGAGCATGCGCGAGCACGCGCGGCCTGACCCCTTAATCCTCCTTACACCGGCCTAAAGCTTTCTCGCTGCGTATCCGATAACCAGATACAGGCATGAATCCGGGACGCGGCGACGCATCCCGATGGGCTGCCACGACCAACCGTAGTTGCAATTGAGGAGGAGCGCCGATGTTTTCCCCAGGACACTCTGGAGCCAATGCGTACGCACGCGTGGGCGTCGAGACAGGGGTGATGGGCGCGAGTCCGCATCGTCTGATCGTGATGCTGTATCAGGGAGCCAGGCAGGCTATCGCGCAAGCACGGATGCACGTGCAGCAGGGCAATGTCGCCGGTCGTGGAGAGGCGATCGGCAAGGCGATTCAGATCGTCGAAAGCGGGCTGCAGCAGTCGCTCAACCTTGAGGTGGGCGGCGAGATTGCGCAGCGGTTGAACGCGTTATATGGCTATATGTCGCGCCGGCTGCTGGAAGCCAATATAAAAGCGAGCGAGGCAATGCTGGTCGAGGTCGACGGTCTACTGGCGACGCTCGAAGAGGCATGGATCGGGATTGCCCCGGAGATAGCGCGGATGGCTGCTCAGCCGGCCGCGGAAAGCATGAGATGACATCGAACGCAGAATATTTTGCCCGCTACGAGGCCATCGCAGCGTTGTCCTGCCGCATGCTGATGGCTGCCCGACGCGCCCTGTGGAACGACCTGGTGCACTTGCAGGAAGAATACCGGCAACTCGTGGACGCGCTGAAAGAGGCGGAGACGGGCGTCAAGCTCGACGAGACGGAGCGCCTGCGCAAGTACGCGCTGATCCGCCAGATTCTCGCCGACGACGCCGCGATCCGCGACCTCGCCAATCCGAGCCTCGCGAAGCTGTCGGCGTTGTTCGGCGGACGGCCGTCGCGGGTGCTGAAGGAGCTTTACGGCGCGCGCTGACGGTGGCCGCGATCTAGCCGCGATGCAGCCGCGAGGCGCCTGACTGAACGAATTTGAGCGCGCTGCCGCCAATGTGACCAAGGAATCGGCATGAACGGAATCGACACGGCCCTCGCATCGCTGCTCGCGACCCGCGTCGACAGCCTGCTGAACATTGGTCCCGGCAGCGCCGCCACCACGCAAACCGGCGCGCCGGACGTCGAGACCGCGCCGACCACTTCGGCTCCGCTCGCCCCGCCCGCGCCGCCGCAGCCATCGGCGCAAACGGCCTTGTCCGCTGTCGCGCTCACGCTCAACGCGATCGTGCGTTCGGGCGGCGAGGCGACTCCGGCGATTGTCGGCCAGACGCCGATCTGGCCCGCCGCTCCCGCGCTCGACGTCGAAGTCGGCGCCTTGCCGCTTTTCGACGCGCCTGCTGCTCCCAATCTCGCTTCGAACGCCGCTGCGTCGGCGGCCACGGCCAATGTCGCGGCGGCGCAAGTGCCCGTTGCGGCGCTCGCGGCCGCGCTCGCGCAGACGGTCGGCGATAGCGGTCTCTTCTACGAAGCGCATCTCGCCCAATGGCTGAGCGGCCAGCGCTCGCCGGAGACGCTCGCCGGCGAGGCGCAGAACAAGCTCGTGGCGGCGTCGGCGCAATTGCCGTTGAACTGGGGAAGCGCTGCCGGCGATGCGTCGTCCGCGGCTGCTGGTGCCGGTGCCGGTGCCGGTGCCGGTGCCGGTGCCGGTGCCAAGCCGGGCATGGGCGCGGCGCCGAACGGGGCGGCTGACGGTGCGACGCCGAACGCGGGCAATTTCGCGAATTCCGCGAACCCGGCCAATGCGAATGCCGGCACGAGCGCCGGCCGCGCGATGCCGTCGATCGACACGGCGCACGCCGCGCGTTTCGCCGCCGGTGAAGTGCTCGCGAGTTCGCTGTCCGACCTGAACGGTCAATCGACGCATGCCGGTTTGCACAACGCCGCGTCGGCGGCGGCGGACGGCAGCCCGCAGCAGACGGCGCAAGCCGCCGCGGTTCATCCGGCGACGGTGCCGCTTGTGCGTCAGCAGCTCGATCTGCTTGCGACCGGCCAGTTCCGCTGGACCGGCGAAGCATGGCCCGGTGCGAAGCTCGACTGGACCATCGAACAGGACGGCGACGAGTGGGACCGCAGCGGCGGCGGCACGGCCAGCGAAGAGGACCAGCCGTGGCGCACGCGGCTGACGCTGTCGCTGCCGACGCTCGGCACCGTCGACGCCGAACTGACCTTGACCGGCATGCGCCTCGTCGCGCGCGTGCAGGCAAGTCCGGGCGGCGCGGCGCGGCTTGCGATGCAGGGCGAGGGCTTTCGTCAGCGGCTCGCGGCGGCGGGCATCCAGTTGCACGGGTTGACGATTCGCGAGATCGGCGGCGGCGCGCCCGCGACGGGCGCGGCGACGGCGAGCGCTGCGGCGGCCGCTCAGGCAGCGGCGTCGGCGTATGCGCGATCGGCCTCGGCGGGCGCGGGTGCTGGGGCTTCGTCGGCGGCGGGGAATGCGGGGGCAAACGCGGCGGCGGAAAAAAGCCGGCGCGCGCCGCCCGACGATTTCGACTGGGACATGTGATGAGCCGCAAACATCGCCGCAGCGCGGCTGCGCTCGTCTACGACGCCAACGGCGGCGATCCCGCGCCGCGCGTGATCGCGAAGGGCTACGGCATGCTTGCCGACATGATCGTGCAGCGCGCGAAGGAAGCCGGGCTGTACGTGCATGAAGCGCCCGAAATGGTCTCGCTGCTGATGCAGGTGGACCTCGACGCGCGCATTCCGCCGCAGCTTTATCAGGCGGTCGCCGAATTGCTGGCGTGGCTGCATCGGCTGGAAAGCGGAGCGGAGCGCGAGCCGCCGCAGGCCGCGTCGGGCAGCGCGAAGAGCGGTGTGGAGGATGTCACCGACGTTGTCGCGGTCGACATCGATGGTGCGGGTGACGGGCGGTGAGCTTCGGCGTAACCGCGCCACCACGCAACCATGCAGCGAGCCGCAATCAAAACCGCATCATCAACCTCAACAGCGCATTGACGCGCTTGCCGTAAGGTGGCGCGATCCATCCGCGCGCGTTCAGACGCGCCTGCGTCAACACCGGCTTCATCTTCGAAAACGTCACGAAGCCTTCGTAGCCGTGATAAGCGCCCATTCCGCTGGCTCCCACGCCGCCGAACGGCAGGCTTTCGCACGCCAGATGCATCAGCGTTTCGTTGATCGCCATGCCGCCCGCGATGGTTTCGTGCGTGACGCGCTCGATGGTCGCGGCGTCGTCCGCATACAGATAAAGCGCGAGCGGGCGCGGCCGTGCGTTTATCCACGCGATTGCGTCGTCGAGCGTGTCATACGCGACGATCGGCAGCAGCGGCCCGAAAATTTCCTCTCGCATCAACTCGCAATCGGCGGGCGCATTCGTCACGGCGACAGGCGGAAAGCGGCGGCTCGCAGCATCCGGCGCGCTGTCGGTGAGCGGATGCAACTGCGCGCCGGCGGCCTCGGCTTCGTCCGCGAGACGCTCGAGCCGCTCGAAGTGGCGCGGCGAAATAATCGACGTGTAATCCGGGTTGTGCGTGAAGCCGGGGTACATCTTCGCCATCCGCACGCGCGCCCGCTCGATGAAAGTCTGCTCCTTGCCGCGCGGCACGAGCACGTAGTCTGGCGCGACGCAGGTCTGCCCGGCATTGAGCGTCTTACCGGCGATGAGGTTATCCACGGCATTCTCGAAACGCGCGTGCGCGCCGATGATCGCCGGCGATTTGCCGCCGAGTTCGAGCGTGACCGGCGTCAGATGCTCGGCGGCGGCGCGCATCACCTCGTGGCCGATTTTCGTCGATCCCGTGAACAGCAGATGATCGAAGGGCTGCGCGCTGAACGCAGCGGCGAGCGCGGCATCGCCGTTGACGACCGCGACGTGATCGCGCGCGAAGGTCTGGCCGATCAACTGCTCGAACAACGCGGACGTGCGCGGCGTTAGTTCGGACATCTTGACGATCGCGCGATTGCCGGCGGTGAGCGCGCTGATGAGCGGCCCGGCGGCAAGCAGCACCGGATAATTCCACGGCACGATGATGCCGACCACGCCAAGCGGCTGCGGCACCACTTTCGCGCGGGCCGGCAGCAGCCATTTGTTGGTGCGGCGGCGCTGCGCTTTCATCCACCGTTTGCCGTGGCGCAGGGCCGCGTCGATTTCCTCTTTCACCAGCAGGAATTCCGCAAGCAGCACTTCCTGTTTCGCACGATTGCCGAAGTCGGCGCTCATCGCGTCGGCGAGCGCGTCGCGATTATCGAGCAGCACTTTGCGCAGCGCTTGCAGATGCGCCGCGCGCGTTTCCCACGACGGATACGGCGCGCGCAAATACGCATGACGCTGATCGCCAAGCAGCGCTTGCAGCGCGGCGACCTCGGGCAAGTCGTTCTTCATTGTTCACCACTCCCTGATGAAAGATGCGCTTATCGGTGTTGTTGCGTCGTTGCTTGGTTGCGTGCCGCTGGCTGCGGTTTCAAACCGGAAAAGCGCGTTCGACGATCGCCGCGTGATCAAACGTGGCGGGGAGCGTGCCGTAGACGCGGCCGCTTTCGCCGCAGCCATCCGCGAGACGGGTGGCAATGAAGGCCTCCGCGACAACGGCGGGCGAATGCCTCACGAGCAGCGTGGCCTGCGCGATCAGCACGATCTGCTGCGCGATGCGCCGCGCCGATGCTTCGCGATGTTCGGCCGGTCCGTTGAGCGTCGCGGCGAGTTTGCCGAGCGCGGCGCTCAACGCAGGATGCGCGGCGGCATCGGCCTGCCATTGCGCGAAGAGCGCCTGCGCCGCGTCGGGTTCGCGCTCCAGTGCGCGCAGCACGTCGAGGCACATCACGTTGCCCGAGCCCTCCCAGATCGAATTGACGGGCGCCTCGCGATAGAAGCGCGCCATCGGACCGGTCTCGACGTAGCCGTTGCCGCCCCACACTTCCATCGCTTCGCCGGTGAATTCGAGCGCGCGTTTGCAAACCCAGTATTTCGCCGCCGGCGTCACGATGCGCCGCCATGCGCGCTCGGCGGAGGCAGCCGCTGAATCGGCGGCGGACGTCGCTGTGCCTGCATCGGCGGATTGCTCGAACGCCTGCGCGAGCCGCATGAACAGCACGGTCGCCGCTTCCGATTCGAGCGCGAGGTCGGCGAGCACATTGCGCATCAACGGCTGATCGACGAGATTGCGGCCGAACGCGCTGCGATGGCGTGCATGATGAATCGCCTGCACGAGCGCCGCGCGCATCAGCGCCGCGCTGCCGATCACGCAATCGAGCCGCGTGTAGTTCGCCATTTCGATGATGGTCGGCACGCCGCGTCCTTCGTCGCCGATCATGATGCCGAACGCGTCGAGGAATTCGACTTCGCTGCTCGCGTTCGAGCGGTTGCCGAGCTTGTCTTTCAGACGCTGGATCTGCACGGCGTTCTTGCTGCCGTCGGGCGTGAAGCGCGGCACGAAAAAGCACGACAGGCCGACGTGATCGTGCGTGCGCGCAAGCACCAGATGCGCGTCGCATTGCGGCGCCGAGAAAAACCATTTATGGCCGACCAGTTCATAGGCACCGCCCCGGCCGCCGGCAGCGATCGCGCGCGCCTGGGTCTGATTGCTACGCACGTCCGAGCCGCCCTGTTTTTCGGTCATGCCCATGCCGATCATCGCGGACGCTTTTTGCGCGAGCGGCACATCGCGTGGATCGTGCTCGCGCGCATACAGCTTGTCGCGCAACGTCTCGAACAGTTGAGGCTCGCGCTGCAATACCGGAATGCTCGCGAACGTCATCGTCAACGGGCACAGCGAGCCGGACTCGATCTGCGCATGCAGGAAGTAGCCGGCGCAGCGCGCGGCCATCGCGCCCGGCCGCGGGTCGGAGAACGGCAACGCGTGCAATCCCTCGCGACGCAGCAGCGAAAGCAACTCATGCCACGCGGGATGAAACTCGAGCGCGTCGATACGTTCGCCGCGCGGGCTGTGCGTGGAAAGCTCGGGCGTGTGACGGTTGGCGAGTTCGGCGAGCGTGAGCGTCTCCGGCGTGGTGAGCGCCGCGCCGTGCCGCAGCAGCGCGTCGCGATGCCATGCGGCGCCGTCGCGTTCGAGCGCGGCGGATAGCGCGGCGTCGGTGGAAAAGAGGTCGTAGTCCGCGAGCGGCGGCACCTGATTGGTGACCTCGTGAGTCTGGCCGAAGCTATGGCGTTGCATCTGCTGTCTCCGTTCGCCGCGTGTTCGCGGCAAGGGCGCCGGCGCGGGTTTTTTATCGCGCGGCGTTTGCGCCAAGTGGGCGCTTTGTGTGCGCTTTGCGTGCGCTGTCTGTGCGCGCTCTATGCGTTTTCGCTGCGGCATCGGCGCGCAATCCGTACGCAGTCGTTAGCATGCGTCCGCGCCGCGCCGTTTGATTGCGACCGACTCACCGTGCGCCAAAAGCACATCGCTCACGGACCCTGTTTGAATCCCGCAAGCCGCCGCGCGGCGGGCGTCTGCGGGTCTTTCATCATAGGGGCGCAGGGGCGTTCAGGTTTAGAGTAATCGCTCTGACGTGAAGCCGCCGCGGCCTCCGAACCGTCCCTACAATGCCGGGAAACACACGTAGACAAGTGTGCACGAGACAGGGTGCGCAGACAACGCACCCATCAGGAGGAGCGATGGAATACGACTACATCATCGTCGGCGCCGGCTCGGGCGGCTGCGCGCTCGCGAGCGGTCTCGCGGACAACTGTCCCGACGCGACGATTGCCCTGATCGAAGCGGGCCCGCATACGAACCGCAACCTGTTGGTCAACATGCCGGTGGGCGTCGCGGCGGTCGTGCCGAACAAACTCAAGACCAACTACGGCTATCTGACCACGCCGCAACCGGGACTCGGCGGCCGGCGAGGCTATCAGCCGCGCGGGCGCGGCTTCGGCGGATCGAGCGCGATCAACGCGATGATCTACACGCGCGGCCATCCGCTCGATTACGACGAATGGGCGCAACTGGGCTGCGACGGCTGGTCGTGGCAGGACGTGCTGCCGTACTTCCGCCGCGCCGAGGGCAACGAGCGCGGCGCCGATGCGTGGCACGGCGACAGCGGCCCGCTCTCCGTGTCCGACCTGCGCTACCGGAACCCGTTTTCGAAGCGTTTCGTGCAGGCCGCGATGGAAGCCGGCTACAAGCCGAACGACGACTTCAACGGCGCCGATCAGGAAGGCATCGGCTTCTATCAGGTCACGCAACGCGATGGCCGGCGTTGCAGCGTTGCGCGCGCTTATATCTACGACCGCGAGCGCGGCAATCTCCATACGATCGCCGATGCCACGGTGCTGCGCGTGGTGTTCGACGGCAAGCGCGCGAGCGGCGTGGACGTGGTGCGCGGCGGCCGTCGCGAGACACTGACCGCGCGCGCCGAAGTCGTGCTCGCGGCGGGCGCGTTCAATTCGCCGCAATTGCTGATGTGCTCCGGCATCGGGCCGGCCGGGCATCTGCGAGCGCATGGCATCGAGGTCTTGCACGATGCGCCCGAAGTCGGCCAGAACCTGATCGACCACGTCGATTTCACGATCAACAAGCGCGTGTCGTCGATCGAGCCGACCGGTTTCTCGGTGCGCGGCATCGCGCGGATGGTGCCGCAGTTCGTCACCTTCATGCGCCACGGCCGCGGCATGTTGTCGAGCAACGTCGCCGAGGCGGGCGGCTTTCTGAAGAGCAGGCCGACGCTCGAGCGGCCCGACCTGCAACTGCATTTTTGCGCGGCGCTCGTCGACGACCATAACCGGCACATGCATTGGGGCCACGGCTATTCGCTGCATGTGTGCGTGCTGCGGCCATTTAGCCGCGGCGCGGTGACGCTCGCGAGCGCCGATGCCCGCGATGCGCCCGTGATCGACCCGCGTTTTTTCAGCGATTCGCGCGATCTCGATCTGCTGGTCGAAGGCGTGCAGATGGCGCGGCGCATTCTCGACGCGCCGTCGCTTGCGCTGCACGGCGGCCGCGAACTGTACACGCGGCCCGGACAATCCGACGAACAGTTGCGCCAGACCATCGCCGAGCACGCGGACACGATCTATCACCCGGTCGCGACCTGCCGGATGGGCGGCGATGCGCGCTCGGTGGTCGATCCGCAATTGCGCGTGCGAGGCGTCGAGGGACTGCGGATCGTCGATGCATCGGTGATGCCGACGCTGATCGGCGGCAACACCAACTCGCCCACGGTGATGATCGGCGAACGCGCGGCCGAGCTGATGACGGCGAGCCGTCGCCGGCCGCAGACGGTGGAGCAGGCCGGCGCAGTGGCAAGCGCCGCGCCGACGGCCAGCGCCGCGTGAACGTGTCGGTACGCCCGCTCGAACCGCCGCATTTCCGTCGTCAATTATGAGAGAACCAGTGCGAACGTCGTCTAAATCGTCATAAATTGTGCCGTTCCTTTTATGAGACTTCCGGATACCTATAATCGCCGCGCAATTAGGGGCGCGTCAGGTGGCGGGTCCGGGAACTCCAGGAAGCGAAGGCATGAGCATCAATTTGATTCACGCGATCCAGTCCGCGTTGACGGACGAAGTGGTCGCGCAACTGGGCGAGCGCATCGGCTTGCCGCCGCAAGCGACGCGCGCCGTGGTGACCACCGCCGCGCCCGCGCTGCTGGCCGGGCTGATGCACAAGGCCGCGACGCTCGAGGGCGCGCGCTCGCTGTTCGCCACCGCCGTCTCGCCCGATGTCGACGCGCGAATCGCCGAACAGTTGCCGCATCTGACGGACAGCACGCGCGGCGTGAGCGAACTCGAAGGTGCGGGGCGCGCGTTGCTCGAACGTTCGCTCGACCGCCGCGCGGAGTCGCTCAGCGACGAGGTGGCCGTGCAAACCGGCGTGCCGGCGCACGCCACGCATGCGATCACGGGCATCGTCGGCGCGACCATGCTGGGCATGCTCAAACAGCATCTGCTGAAAAGCCAGGGCAGCGTCGGTCAACTGCCGGCGCTGTTGAGCCATCAGATGCCGCTCATCGCGCCGTATCTGAACGACCGGCTGCTCGGCGCGCTCGGGCTCGGCACGCTCGGGCTCGGCACGGTTGGCGCTTTTACCGGCGGCGTGCTCGGGCAGTTGAAGGCGGTGTCGGCGCATATCGAGCATCCGATGCCGGCAGCGAAACCCACGCCCGAAGTGACCGCGGCGGTTCATGTGCCGGCGGACGCGGTGGTCGGCGAAAAGCGCCGCTCGCACGCGTGGCTGTGGTGGCTGCTGCTGGCGCTCGGGCTCGGCGCCGCGTTGCTGGCTTATCTGTTTCCGGGCAGCTTCGCGCAACTGCAACACCGTGCTGGCGATGCGGTCGGTGAGAGCGCGCAACCTGTAGCGGCGCAGCCGGCTTCGGCGGCGGTCGGGGCGTCCGGTGAGCTTGCAGCGGCAGTCGCGGCTAGCGACGGCGTCGCGTCGATGGTGACGGGCACCGTGCAGGACGCCGCGGCGTCGGCGGCTGTGGACGCGGCGTCTGCGGCTGCGTCGGCGTCGGCGTCGGTCGTTGCGGCGAGCGGGGCGGGTGTCGCTGGAGGGGCGAGTGGCGTTGGTGGTGCGAGCGGTGCAAACGGCGCAAGCGGCACGAGCGCCGCAAATGCCGCCAACGGCGCGGCTCGCGCCAACGGCGCAAGCGACGCGCATCAGCCGGGCGTCGCCGCGGCGCCGTCCAAAAACAGCCAGTTCGCGTTCAGCGTGAACGAAGCGGGTAAGCCGACGTTCACCGCGACGGTCGGCAGCGAGGCCGAAAAGACGCAGCTCATCGACGAGTTGACCAAGCGCCTCGGCCAAAACAACTACAGCGCGAACATCACCGTCGACCCGGCCACCAAGCCGGCCGACTGGCTCACGCGCCTCGACGGCCTCGTGCCGCTGATGAGCGTGCCCGGCGCGGAACTGAAACTGGACGGCACGCGGATCGAATTGAGCGGCGCGGCTGCCAACGCCAAACTGGGCTGGCAGAACGCGCTGAAGTCGCTATTCGGCGCCTCGTACGACGTCGGCGCGTTCGACCCCGAACACGCCGTCGAACAGGCAACGGCGAATTTTCGCAGCGCGGTCAAGGCTCTGTTGACGGGCAACCCGACGTGCGTCGCGGCCGATATCGCCAAAGTGCTCAACCTGCAGGTGATCAACTTCGGAAGCTCGAGCGCGCGTGTGCCGGCGACGGCTAACGAAGACCTGGGCCAGTCGGCGCGCGTGCTGAACGCCTGCGCGCGCAACGGGCGCGTCGCAAAGCTCGAAGTGGCGGGCTATTCGGACAACGTCGGCGGCGAGCAGGCCAATCTGCAACTGTCGAAGGAACGCGCGGAAGCGGTTCGCTCGTATCTGGTCAAAGCCGGCGTACCGGGCGACTCGCTTCGCGCGCAGGGTTATGGCCAGGCGCACCCGATCGCCGGCAACGACACGGCTAGCGGACGCTTCGCCAATCGCCGCATTGAGTTCAGCGCGCAGCAGTGAGGGCGAGGGCGCGTGAGCCGCAGCCGTAAGGCGGTGCCGTCCGGCGCACAGCAGCGATGGCGGCGCTGAATCACGGGCAGCAGTAAAGGCCGCTGGCGCTCGGCGCGCAGCAGCATGCCCGGCGGGCGCCTCATGCGCAGCAAGAAGGCCGGTCGCGCTTCACGCGGAGCAGTAATGCCGGTGGCGCGTCACCGGCTGCAGCAAGGCGGGCGACGCTCAATCCCAACCACCATGCCCGCCCGGCTCCCGCCGGGCGGCATGGTCATTCCGCGCGCGGCGCCTGAAGCGGCGCGGCGATGCCCGTCAGGCCGAGCATCAGGTCGTCGCCGGCGCGGCCGGGCAGCGTTTCGCGGGCCACCTCCAGCCAGGCGCGCGCCGCGTGCGACAGATAGCCGTCGCGGCGCCAGCCCATCGCCATTTCCCATGGAATCTCCGGCTCGACCACCGGCAGGCAGGTGAACTGCGCGGGATCGAGCCGCCGGCAATAAGGCGCGGGCAGCAACGCGATGCCGACGCCGGCAAGCACCAGCGCCGCCATGAAATCCCAGTGTCCGCTGCGTCCGACGATAGTCGGCGCGAATCCGGCGACGCGGCACGCGTTTAGCACGACGTCGTTGAGCGCCAGGCTCTCGCCGTAGAACACGAACGGCTCGTTCGCGAGCTGTGCGAGCGGCACTTCGCGCAATTCGTCCCAGGGCGAGCCGGTGCGCGCGACGAGCCAGAGCAATTGACGAGTGATCGGCAGCACGTCGATATTGGCGGGGTCCACCGGCTGCAGCACGCCGCCGAGTTCCAGCTCGCCGTTGATGAGCGCCGTCTCGATGGCGCGCGAGCCCTGCTCGAACAGCTTCAGCTCGATCTTCGGGTAGCGCTGGCGGAACGTGGCAATCGCGGGCGTGAAGAGCGAGCCGCCCATCGGCGGAATACCGATGGTGAGTTCGCCGCGCCCGAGCGTGCCGAGATCGTTCAGTTCGGCCTGCAACTGCGCGTGCGCGGCGAGCACCTCCTGACCGCGCTGATAGACGATGCGGCCGGCGTCGGTGAGCACCATCTGCCGGCCGTCGCGCAGCAGCAGCGGCGAGCCGATCTCGTCTTCGAGCGACTTCACCATCTTGCTGATGGTGGGCTGGGTGACGAACATCTGCTCGGCGGCGACGGTGAAGCTCTGCTGACGAACGACTTCGACGAAATAGCGCAGCGCACGCAGTTCCACGGTCGGGCTCCCGATTCCATATTGGAATGAATCGGGCGATTGTAAGTCATGGCATTTATGACGGCGAGGGCGGCTTCGACAATCGCTCGGCCTTGCAACGCGCGCCTAATATTGAGACGTGCGGTGCGAACCGCGAGCTACGATTGCCACCTTTGACGCGACCGGCTGCCGCCGCTTCCCCATGACGCCCGCTTCTGCTATCTGCATCGTTATTCCCTGCTACAACGGCGCGTCGACGCTCGCTCGCGCGCTCGATAGCTGCCGCATTCAGCCGGAGACCGCGCAGATCATCGTGGTGGACGATGGTTCGACCGATGCGTCCGCGGAGTTGGTCCAGCAATACGCAAACATCGACCCGCGCGTGCAACTGCTGCGCATGCCGGGCAACGGCGGCGCTGCGCGGGCGCGCAACTGGGGCGCGCTGCACGCGTCGCACGATCTGCTCGCCTTTCTCGATGCCGACGACGAATATCTGCCCGGCGCGCTGACTGCGGCAAGCGGGTTTCTCGCGCACTATCCGAAGCAGGTGTCGGTGCGGCTCGACGTCGAGTACGTCGATTTCCCCGCCGACATCACCGGCCACCCCGATTTTGCGCAGCACGCGGCGACGCTCAGCAACACGGTGCCGAGCAGTCTCGTGGTGCGCCGTGCGGTGTACGCGGCGCTCGGCGGCTTTCCGATGGATGACGCGTTTCGCCGTATCGGCGGCGAGGATGGCGCGTTCTCGTGGGCGCTGCGGGAGATGTTCGGCAATCCGCGGCTGCCGGACGCGAAGCGCGTGCGCATGCATTACCACGCGGGCATTCACGCCGAGCGGTATTTCCGCATTGCGTTTGGCTGGTTGACGCCGTCGCCCGCCGACGTGACCGACGCGTTCTCTTTTTCGCTGCGCTTTCTCGAGAGGGCGCAAGCGGGCATCGCGCAGTTGCGCGGCGCGGATCTCGCCGCCGAGGCCACGACGCCGGCGGCGGGCGAGGCCGCTGCCACGGCGGGAGGAAAGCCGTCGTGAAGTTGCGCGGTTAGGTGGGGCGGCGTCTGTCTGTAACTGCGCCGGCAACCAAGCTGTGGCCTGAGCCTTAGCAGCGGCCCGACGGCGCCGCAGTCAAACAAACACGAGCCTGAAGTCACAAGCCGCCGCCGCTTCGCGCCCTTCATCCGCCGACCCACAAGCGCCTCCGCCCCACGCCCCACACCCATCCCAATTTGCTACAATCGCCGTTCGTCTTCGAGGAGCGTTGCGACGGGTACCGCGAATCAGCATATATTCGCCGGCCGCCCGCCAGGCTCGAAGGCTTCAATCGGAGGGCCCGGATGCGCAATTGCGCTGTCCTATCCACCGCATCGAACCGCGCTCACGTCAAATTTCTAGTCACTATTTAGAAAGGAGGGCGTGATGAACGCCGCAGTTATCGATTCCCAGGCTTCCCAGGACTACATCGTTGCCGACCTGTCGCTCGCCGACTGGGGCCGCAAGGAACTCACCATTGCAGAGACGGAAATGCCCGGACTCATGCAAACGCGCGACGAGTACAAGGCGCAGCAGCCGCTGAAGGGCGCGCGCATCGCCGGTTCGCTGCACATGACCATCCAGACCGGCGTGCTGATCGAAACGCTGACGGCGCTCGGCGCGGACGTGCGCTGGGCCTCGTGCAATATCTTCTCGACGCAGGATCACGCCGCTGCCGCCATCGCCAAGGCCGGCACGCCGGTGTTCGCGTTCAAGGGCGAGTCGCTCGACGAATACTGGGAGTTCTCGCACCGCATCTTCGAATGGCCGAACGGCGAGTTCGCCAACATGATTCTCGACGACGGCGGCGACGCGACGTTGCTGCTGATCCTCGGCTCGAAGGCAGAGAAAGACCGCTCGGTGATCGCCAAGCCGACCAACGAGGAAGAAGTCGCGCTGTACAAGTCGATCGAACGTCATCTGGACGCCGATCCGACGTGGTACTCCACGCGCCTCGCGCACATCAAGGGCGTGACGGAAGAAACCACGACGGGCGTGCATCGTCTGTATCAGATGGAAAAGGAAGGCCGCCTGCCGTTCCCGGCGATCAACGTCAACGACTCGGTCACCAAGTCGAAGTTCGACAATCTGTATGGCTGCCGTGAGTCGCTGGTCGACGGCATCAAGCGCGCGACCGACGTGATGATCGCGGGCAAGATCGCGGTCGTGGCCGGTTACGGCGACGTGGGCAAGGGCTGCGCGCAATCGCTGCGCGGTCTCGGCGCGACCGTGTGGGTCACGGAAATCGATCCGATCTGCGCGTTGCAAGCGGCGATGGAAGGCTACCGCGTCGTGACGATGGAATACGCAGCCGACAAGGCCGACATCTTCGTGACAGCAACCGGCAACTATCACGTGATCAACCACGATCACATGAAGGCGATGCGTCACAACGCGATTGTCTGCAACATCGGTCACTTCGATTCGGAAATCGACGTCGCATCGACGCGTCAGTACCAGTGGGACAACATCAAGCCGCAAGTCGACCACATCATTTTCCCGGACGGCAAGCGCGTGATCCTGCTGGCCGAAGGGCGTCTCGTGAACCTGGGCTGCGCGACGGGCCACCCGTCGTTCGTGATGTCCAACTCGTTCACGAACCAGACGCTCGCGCAGATCGAACTGTTCACGCAAGGCGACAAGTACGAGAACCGCGTGTACGTGCTGCCGAAGCATCTGGACGAGAAGGTCGCACGCCTGCATCTGGCGCGCATCGGCGCAACGCTGACCGTGCTGTCGGACGATCAGGCCGGTTACATCGGCGTCGACAAGAACGGTCCGTTCAAGCCGAATCACTACCGCTACTAAGCACGTGCGTTGCGGTGCGCCTTCGCGCTGCAAAACATGACGGTATGACGACGGAGCGGCGCGCATGCGCCGCTTTGTTCACCATGCCCGCTTCCCATCGATTAACGGACATTCTGCCTGCAAGGAGCTTGACATGACCGTGCTGCTGACCTGGCTGATCAATGCGCTGGCGCTCCTGATCATCACCTATCTCGTTCCGTCGATTCATATCCGCAGCTTCGGCACCGCGCTGATCGTCGCGGTCGTGCTCGGACTGATCAACACGGTCCTGCGCCCGGTGCTGATCCTGTTGACGCTGCCCGTCACGATCGTGACGCTGGGGCTCTTCATTCTGGTGGTCAATGCGCTGTGCTTCTGGCTGTGCGCGTCGCTGCTGAAGGGTTTCGAGGTCTCGGGATTCTGGTCGGCGTTCTTCGGCTCGATTCTGTACAGCATCGTTTCATGGCTGCTGTCCGCGCTTATTTTCGGCAACCGCAGTCTCGGTTGACATACTGATCATGAACCCGATCGAACTTTCATTCGAATTCTTCCCGCCGAAGACGCAGGAAGGCGTCGACAAACTGCGCGCCACGCGTGCGCAGCTCGCGGCGCTCAAGCCCAAGTTCGTGTCCGTCACGTTCGGCGCCGGCGGCTCGACGCAGCAGGGCACGCTCGATACCGTCGTCGATATGGCGAAGGAAGGGCTCGAGGCCGCGCCGCATCTGTCGTGCATCGGCTCGTCCAAAGAGAGCCTGCGCGCGATTCTCAACCAGTACCGCGCGCATGGGATTCGCCATATCGTCGCGCTGCGCGGCGACCTGCCTTCGGGCATGGGCGAAGTCGGCGAGTTGCGTTATGCGTCGGAACTGGTGAGCTTTATCCGCGCCGAGTTCGGCGACTGGTTCTGGATCGAGGTGGCCGGCTATCCGGAATATCATCCGCAGTCGCGCTCGCCGCGTCACGATCTGGAAAACTTCGCCCGCAAGGTGAAGGCCGGCGCCAATTCCGCGATCACGCAGTACTTCTTCAACGCGGACGCGTACTTCCGTTTCGTCGACGACGCGAGGAAGCTCGGCGTCGATGTGCCGATCGTGCCGGGCATCATGCCGATCACGAACTTCTCGCAACTGATGCGCTTTTCGGAGATGTGCGGCGCGGAAGTGCCGCGCTGGATCGCGCGCCGGCTGGAGAGTT
This sequence comes from Paraburkholderia graminis, assembly GCF_003330785.1. Taxonomy (NCBI): domain Bacteria; kingdom Pseudomonadati; phylum Pseudomonadota; class Betaproteobacteria; order Burkholderiales; family Burkholderiaceae; genus Paraburkholderia; species Paraburkholderia graminis. Next base: position 3,783,915 of record NZ_CP024934.1, on the reverse strand, counting down.
TCGGCGACGACCGCGAGTCGATCCGCGCATTCGGCCTCGACGTGGTGACCGACCTGTGCAAGCGCCTGGTCGATGCCAAGGTGCCCGGTTTGCATTTTTATACGCTGAACGGGGCGGCGGCGACCAAGGCGATTTGCGAGCGGTTGAAGGGCTGAGCGTCGAACAACCAACGGTTATCGCTTCCGTTGGTCCTCCGCAGACCGCCGCGCGAATGACGCGCGGCGCGTCTCGCGGACATTTTTCTTCCCGTGTTTTTCCGAGCCCTGCGGCAGAACACTCAAACGATTCCCCCAAAACCGCCCCAATCACCTACTCTGAAAGTCATTCGAAAGAGCGCTGCAAATATCCGCCGGGGCGCGCCAGCGGCGGTATCGCCGATAATTTCCTCTGCTTGTGACACCGGGGAAAGCTCAGTAATATCGCGCTACGCTGGCGTCAGCCAGCCCCGAACCTGGAGGAAACATGAAGCAAAACAATCTGTTGCGCGCCGCGCGTGTTACGACGCTCGTCGCAGCTGCAGCGGCATCGCTGGTGGGCGCGAATAGCGCGCGCGCCGAGATTCCGAACAAGACACTCGTCTACTGCTCAGAAGGCAGCCCCGCGGGTTTCGATCCGGCCCAGTACACCACGGGCACCGATTTCACGGCCAATACGTTCACCGTCTATAACCGCCTCGTCGAATTCGAGCGCGGCGGCACGAAGGTCGAGCCGGGCCTCGCCGAAAAGTGGGATGTCTCCGCGGACGGCAAGACGTACACGTTCCATCTGCGTCACGGCGTGAAGTTCCAGACCACGTCGTTCTTCAAGCCGACGCGCGAATTCAACGCGGACGACGTCCTGTTCACGTTCGAGCGCATGCTCGACACCAATCAGCCGTTCCGCAAGGCCTACTCCGTGCAGTTTCCGTACTTCACGGACATGGGCCTCGACAAGCTGATCACGAAGGTCGAGAAGGTCGATCCGTACACGGTCAAGTTCACGCTGAAGGAAGTCAACGCGCCGTTCATCCAGAACATGGCGATGGAATACGCGTCGATTCTCTCGGCCGAATATGGCGACCAGTTGCTGAAGGCCGGCAAGGCCGCGGACATCAACCAGTTCCCGGTCGGCACCGGTCCGTTCATCTTCCGCAGCTATACGAAAGACGCGACGATCCGCTTCGACGGCAATCCGGATTACTGGAAGCCGAACGCGGTCAAGATCTCGAAGCTGATCTTCTCGATCACGCCGGACGCCGGTGTGCGCGTGCAGAAGCTCAAGCGCGACGAATGCCAGGTGATGAGCTATCCGCGTCCCGCCGACATCGCGCCGCTGAAGGCTGAATCGAGCCTTGCGATGCCGTCGCAGCCGGGCTTCAACCTCGGCTATCTCGCGTACAACGTGACGCACAAGCCGGTCGACAAGGTCGAAGTGCGTCAGGCGCTCGACATGGCGATCAACAAGAAGGCGATCATCGACTCGGTGTATCAAGGCGCAGGCCAGGCCGCCACGAATCCGATGCCGCCGACGCAATGGTCCTATGACAAGAACCTGAAGGGCGCATCGTACGATGCGGACAAGGCCAAGGCGCTGCTCGCGAAGGCCGGTTATCCGAACGGCTTCGACATCACGCTGTGGGCCATGCCCGTGCAACGCGCGTACAACCCGAACGCCCGCCTGATGGCGGAAATGATCCAGGCCGACTGGGCCAAGATCGGCGTGAAGGCGAAGATCGTCACCTACGAATGGGGTGAGTACATCAAGCGCGCGCACGCAGGTGAGGACGACACGATGCTGATCGGCTGGACGGGCGACAATGGCGATCCGGACAACTGGCTCGGCACGCTGCTCGGCTGCGACGCGGTGAACGGCAACAACTTCTCGAAGTGGTGCCACAAGCCTTTCGAAGAGCTGATCCAGAAGGGCCGCGCAACGTCCGATCAGGGCGCGCGCACGGCGGCCTACACGAAGGCGCAGGAAATCTTCGCGCAACAACTGCCGTTCTCGCCGATCGCTCACTCGACGGTCTATCAGCCTGTCAGCAAGAAGGTGAACGACATGCGCATCGAGCCGCTCGGCTATGCGCGCTTCGACGGCGTGAGCGTCAAGTAAGGCGCCCGCCAACCTGTCGGGCAAGTCGTAAAATTCGCGCAGTACGCTTTTCGCACGGTTAGAAAACTGGTCGAAATGGTCCGGCGACCGGGGTCACGAGCCCTCGTCGCCGGTTGCGTTTTTTCTTCATCAAGACCATAGGGACGAACCATGTTCCGCTTTGTTTTGCGCCGCATAGGCATGGTGATACCGACGTTCATCGGCATCACGATCCTTGCATTCGCGCTGATTCACCTGATACCGGGCGATCCCATCGAAGTGATGATGGGCGAGCGCGGCGTCGATCCGGCCATGCACGCCGCAGCGATGCACCGGCTGGGACTCGACGAACCTCTGCCGATGCAGTACGTCCACTACATCGGCCGCGCGCTTCACGGCGACCTCGGCACCTCCATCATCACGAACACCAGCGTCATGGGCGAATTCCTCGCCCGTTTCCCCGCGACCGTCGAACTGTCGATTTGCGCGATGCTGTTCGCGCTGATCGTCGGCCTGCCGGCGGGCGTGTTCGCTGCGCTCAGGCGCGGCACGGCGGTCGATCACGGCGTGATGGGCACGGCGCTCACCGGCTATTCGATGCCGATCTTCTGGTGGGGCTTGATCCTCATCATGGTGTTCTCGGTGAAGCTCGGCTGGACGCCGGTGTCGGGCCGCATCGCCGTCGAATACGACATTCCGCACGTGACCGGCTTCATGCTGATCGACGCGATGATGTCCACCGACGAAGGCGCGTTCAAGTCCGCATTGAGCCATCTGATTTTGCCGGCCATCGTGCTCGGCACGATTCCGCTCGCGGTCGTCGCACGCATGACGCGTTCGTCGATGCTCGAAGTGCTGCGCGAGGACTATATCCGCACGGCGCGCGCGAAGGGTTTGTCGCCTGGGCGCGTGATCGTCGTTCATGCATTGCGCAATGCGTTGATCCCGGTGGTGACCGTGATCGGTCTGCAGGTCGGTACGCTGCTTGCGGGCGCGGTGCTGACGGAGACGCTGTTTTCGTGGCCGGGCATCGGCAAGTGGCTGATCGACGCGATTGGCCGCCGCGATTATCCGGTCGTGCAGGGCGGTATCCTGATGATCGCCACACTGGTTATCTTTGTGAACCTCGTCGTCGATCTGTTGTACGGCGTGTTGAATCCGCGCATTCGCCATACGAGGTAAGACATGAACCCCCACGCTCACATTCGTTCGCTGCCCCCCGAGGGGGCGCATGCCTCCCTTGAGGCGGCTCCGCGGGAGGCATGACGATGGCAGACATCCAAAACACAGTTCCCACAGCAGTAACTCCGCCCAGCGGCCGCGCTATCGCCGCCCGCGAATTCTGGGCGAATTTCTCGCGTAATCGCGGCGCGGTTGGCGCCGGCATCATCGTGTTGCTGCTGATCGTCGTGGCGATTTTCGCGCCGCTTCTCGCACCGCATAGCCCGATCGAACAGTACCGCGACTTCGTGAAGATTCCGCCCGCGTGGCTCGAAGGCGGCAACTGGCGCTTCGTTCTCGGCACCGACGAAGCCGGCCGCGACATCCTCTCGCGTCTCATGTACGGCGCGCGGCTGTCGTTCTGGATCGGCTTCGTGTCGGTCGTGCTTGCATTGATTCCGGGCATCGTGCTCGGCCTCATCGCGGCGTTCTTCGACAAGTGGGCCGACACGCCGATCATGCGCATCATGGACGTGCTGCTCGCGCTGCCGTCGCTGCTGCTCGCGGTGGCGGTCGTCGCGATCATCGGTCCGGGTCTCGTCAATACGATGCTCGCAATTGCGATCGTCGCGTTGCCGGGCTATGTGCGTTTGACGCGCGCGTCGGCGCAAGGCGAGTTGCAGAAGGAATACGTGACGGCCTCGCGTGTGGCGGGCGCCGGCACCTTGCGCCTGATGTTTTCGCAAGTGCTGCCGAACTGCACCGCGCCGCTGATCGTGCAGGCCACGCTCGGTTTTTCGTCGGCGATTCTCGATGCGGCCGCGCTCGGTTTTCTCGGGCTCGGCGTGCAACCGCCATCGGCGGAGTGGGGCGCGATGCTGGCCTCGGCGCGCGATTACATCGACAGTGCATGGTGGATCGTCACGATGCCTGGTTTGTCCATCCTGATCTCGGTGCTCGCGATCAATCTGCTCGGCGACGGGCTGCGCGACGCACTCGATCCGAAACTAAAACGGATGGCATAAATGAGCAATAACCTACTGACCATCCGCAATCTGGCGGTGAACTTCAACGGCTTGCCCGCTGTCGACCGTATCAATCTCGACGTCGCGCCGGGCGAAGTGCTGGGGGTCGTCGGCGAATCGGGTTCGGGCAAGAGCGTCACGATGATGGCGCTGATGGGCCTGATCGACGCGCCGGGCAAAGTCACCGCGGACGAGATCACGTTCAACGGACGCGATCTGCTGAAGGCATCGGCGAAGGAACGCCGCAAGATCATCGGCAAGGACATCGCGATGGTGTTCCAGGACGCGCTCACGAGTCTCAACCCGAGCTACACGGTCGGCTACCAGATCAAGGAAGTGCTGAAGCTGCACGAAGGCCTGCGCGGCAGCGCGCTCGACAAACGCGCGCTCGAACTGCTCGATCAGGTCGGCATTCCGGACGCGAAGAATCGCATCACGTCGTTTCCGCATCAGATGTCGGGCGGCATGAACCAGCGCGTGATGATCGCGATGGCGATTGCCTGCAACCCGAAGCTGCTGATCGCCGACGAGCCGACCACCGCGCTCGACGTCACGATCCAGGCGCAGATCATGGAACTGCTGATGCGCCTGCAGAAGGAGCGCGGCATGGCGCTCGTGCTGATCTCGCACGATCTCGCGGTGGTGTCCGAGGTCGCGCAGCGCGTCGCGGTCATGTACGCTGGCGAAGTGATCGAAACCAACAAGGTGCCGGACATTTTCGCCGCGCCTCATCATCCGTATACGGAAGCATTGCTGGCCGCGATTCCCGAGCACAACGTGGGCGCAGTGCGGCTCGCTGCTTTGCCGGGCATGGTGCCGGGCCGCGACGATCGTCCGAAAGGATGTCTCTTCGCGCCGCGCTGCAAGTACATGGTGGACGACTGCAACAAGGCGCGACCACCGCTGGAGGCCATGCAAGGTCACGCGGCAGTGGCGCGCGTGCGCTGCATCAAGCCGCTGAATCTGGTCGGCGACGCGAACGTTCACACACATGGAGGCGCACGATGAATGCAGTACCCGAAACGCGGCGCCAGTCGGACCATGCGGGCGATCACGTGCTCGTCGCCGACAAGCTCGCGCGTTACTACACGGTCAAGCGCGGCATGTTCGCGACGGGCACGGTGAAGGCGCTCAACGGCGTGTCGTTTGCGCTCGAGCGCGGCAAGACGCTCGCCGTGGTCGGCGAATCCGGCTGCGGCAAGTCGACGCTTGCGCGCCAGCTCACCATGATCGAATCGCCTAGCGCGGGCCGCTTGCTGATCGACGGCGAAGATGTGGCCGGCGCCGATCACGCGAAAATCGCCGCGCTGCGGCGGCGCGTGCAGATGGTGTTCCAGAATCCGTTTGCGTCGCTGAATCCGCGCAAGACCGTCGAGCAGACGCTCGGTGAACCGCTCGCCATCAACACGCAACTGAGCGCGACGGAACGCGCCGAACGCATCGCGCAAATGATGCGCACCGTCGGCCTGCGCCCCGAACACGCGAAGCGTTATCCGCATATGTTCTCGGGCGGTCAGCGTCAGCGTGTGGCGATTGCGCGCGCGATGATTCTCGATCCGCAAATCGTGGTCGCCGATGAACCGGTGTCGGCTCTTGACGTGTCGATCCAGGCTCAGATTCTGAATCTGTTCATGGATCTGCAGCAGCAGTTCAAGACCAGCTACGTGTTCATCTCGCACAATCTGTCAGTGGTCGAGCATATCGCTGACGATGTGATGGTGATGTACTTCGGCGGCATCGCGGAACTCGGCGACAAGAAGCGCATTTTCTCGAAGCCGCGGCATCCGTACACGCGGGCGTTGATGTCGGCCACGCCGTCGATCTTCGAGGCGGATCGCACGATCAAGATCAAGCTGCAAGGCGAAATGCCTTCGCCGCTGAATCCGCCGTCGGGTTGCACGTTCCATCTACGCTGCCCGTATGTGATCGACCGCTGCCGCAGCGAGGAGCCGAAGCTGCGTGAAGTGGATGGCCGTCTGGTGTCGTGTCACCGCGCCGAGGAGGTGGGGGACGTGGATGCCTGATGCGCTGGCGGCGCGTCGTCTTGCGCGCCGCTCGCGTGATGGCGGCCGCCGCGCTGCCTTCACGCGACGCTTGCGGGCGCGTGCACTAACCGGTGCCGCGCTCGTCGGCGTTTTCTGTCTCGGCGTGGGCCTGTCCCGCATGGCGTATGCCGCGGGCGCCGCGGCCAATACCCCAACGGTTTCCGCCGACGCCAACGCCAAGGCTGCGCGCCCCACGGTGCCGCTGCCGCATTCGCCGGCTCCGCATTCGCCGACGCCGCCACGCGCCGCGCTGCCGGGCTTCAATCCGCCGCCCGCGACGCCCGGCACGAGCACGAGCGGTCCGGTACGTTTGCAACCGGCGCGCATGCCGTTCTACGTCGCGACGCGCGGCACGACCACGGTCTACGTGCTCGGCACGCTGCATGTCGGCGATCCCGCCGATTACCCCGCGGCTCAGCCGTTTCGTCCGCCGATCATGGGCGCACTGGCGGCCTCGCCGACGCTCGCGCTCGAACTCTCGCCCGACGAGTTGCTGGTTTCGCAAGACGACGTGTCGAAATACGGCGTATGCCGCCGCGACTGTCTGCCGGGTCTCTTGCCCGAGCCGCTGTGGCGCAAGCTCGCGTTTCGTCTGCGCGGCAATCCCGCGGCGCTCGATGAGATCAAGAAGATGCGGCCGTGGCTCGCGTCGCTCCTGGTGGAAACCTACGACTCGCTCAGCGCCGGTTTGCAGACCGAATACGGCACCGAGGCGCAACTGCAAAACGTTTATCTGCGCACGCGCGGCAAGATTGTTGGGCTTGAAACCTTGCCGCAGCAGATGCGCGCGTTCACCGGACTCACGCTCGCGCAACAACGCGAGATGCTCGCGCAGGATCTGGTGCAAACACCCGCGCAAAACGTCGAGGACGTGCGCACGTTGCACCGCCTGTGGCGCGTCGGCGATGCGGATGCAATCGCCGCGTGGGAGGCCGCGAAAACGGAAAAGCTCGCGCGCGACAAACGCGTGTCGAATTCGATCGACGAAAGAATCGTCTACGCGCGCAACCGGCGCTTCGTCTCGCGGATGCTGCTGATCGCCGCGCCCAACAAGCCTGTATTCGTGGCGATCGGCGCGTTGCATCTTGGCGGACGCAAAGGCGTGCTGCAATTGCTGCGGCAGCATGGCTTCGCGGTCGAGGCAGGATAAGAACAGCCGCGCCGTTATCTACCCGTCTTTAATGCGCTGACCACTTCTCTCACCACGCCCGCCCAATCGCCCAAGACCTGCTGCCTGAAGAGTCGCATGCGCGGATACCACGGCGAGTCGCTGCGCGCTTCGAGCCAGCGCCAATCCGAATTGGCCGGCAGCAGCAGCCACACCGGCTTGCCGAGCGCGCCGGCCAGATGCGCGACGCCGGTATCGACGGCGATCACCAGATCCAGGTTCATGATGAGCGCGGCGGTGTCTTCGAAGTCATTCAGTTCGCCGCTGAAATCGTGCGCGCGGAATGCGTCTGGAGCGTCGGCCAGTTGAACATGCGCGGGACCTTTTTGCAGCGGATACCAGCTCAGCTTCGCGACGTTGGCCAGCGCATGCAAGTCGGCAAGCGCCATCGACCGGTAGCGGTCGTTGCCGAACACGGGACTGCCCGCCCACACGAGGCCGACCTTGCGCTTCGTCTTGCCGCTTGTCTGCAGTTTCTTGCGCCAGGCGTCCACCTTCGCGTTGTCGGCGAATAGATACGGTATTTGCGCCGGGATGCTGGAAAGCTCGGTGCCGACGCACGACGGCACGCTGATCATGGGCACCCAGAAATCGTAGTCGGCATCCGGCTTGCCGGCGAACGCGCGATGCACGCCCGGCACGCGTTGAACGAGCCGCAGCAACGGCTCGCGCACGCACACGTCCACGGTCGCGCCGCGTTCGTGCAGCACGCGCGCGTAGCGCAGGAACTGGAAGTGATCGCCAAAACCCTGTTCGCCGACGATCAGCAAACGCCGTCCCTCCAGTGGTTCGCCGCGCCATTCCGCCACGCCCGGCAATGCCAGCGCGTCGTAATCGCTCTTGCGCCAGCGCAGCGCGAACTCAGCCCAGCCTTCTTTGTAGTCGCCGCGCTTGAGCAGCAGCCACGCCAGGTTCTGATGCGCGTCGGCGTAGTCCGGTTCGCGCGCGAGCGCGTCGCGATAGAACGTCTCTTCTTCGTCGAGCCGTCCTTGTGCGCCGAGCGAGCCGCCCAGGCACACGAGGTTGGTCGGATTCGGGTTCAGCGCAACCGCGCGCCGATAGTGCGACTCCGCGCCCGCATAGTCGCCGCGCTTGCCGATCGCGCTGCCCAGATTGATGTGCGCTTCGGCGTAATCCGGCCGCAGCGCGAGCGCGCGTTCGAAACTGGCAACCGCCGCCTCGTGCTCGCCGAGCGCGTTATGCGCATTGCCCGCGTTGAAGTGCGCTTCCGCCGAGTTCGGATCGAGCTGCAAGGCGTCGCGATAACACGCGAGTGCTTCCGTGAAATTGCCGAGCTTGCCGAGCGCCGTGCCGAGGTTCAGATGCGCGTCGACAAACGCAGGGTTCGATGCGATTGCCAGCCGGTATTGCTCGACCGCTTCGCTCAACGCGCCTTGCGCCTGCAACGCGACGCCGAAGTTATTGCGCGCGTCGGCGAAATCGGGCTGGAGTTGCAGCGCCTGGTCGTAGCAGATGGTGGCTTCGTCAAGATAGCCGAGCGCGGCGGCGGCAAGACCGCGGTTGCTCCAGCAGGCGGCGTCGTGACGATCGTGCTTGAGCGCGTGGCTCATCAGCGTGGCGGCGTCCGCGTGCTGTCCGCGCTGATAGTGCAGTACGCCGAAGTAATGCAAGGCGCGGGCATTCGCTGGATCGATTGCGAGGACTTCGCGGTAGATCGAATCGGCCGTGTCGAGCCGGCCGGCCTGATGCGCGTCGAGCGCGGCATTCACGAGCGAGTCGACGCCCGACGCCGGTGAAGACGATAGCGACGCGGTGCGCCCGCCGGGGCGCTTGGATTGAGGTTCCATGAACACCTGCGGGAAAAGCCACGGCGGCGCGCGCTCTACGCGCCCGCGCGTGTGGATAGGAGATCGTCCAGCATCTTAGGGGCGCGCTGATGGCGCCGACGTTCGGACGCATCCCATTTCCGTTGCAGGCTTTTCCTCTTTTTAGGTGCTTCGCCGATGTGCCACCGAAACCTCGCGTGGCACATCGGAACCGGCTGCATTCCTGCTGCAATCTTCTACATGAACATCAGGAAATTGAGCAGGAAGATGTTCACGACCAGCAGGGTCAGCGCAGTCGGAATCTGCACTTTGATCACCGCGTTCTTGTCCGGCAGTTCGAGCAGCGCGGCCGGCACCATGTTGAAGTTCGCGGCCATCGGCGTCATCAGCGTGCCGCAGTAGCCCGAGAACATGCCGATCGCCACCATCACGGCCGGATTGCCGTGGAACACGCCGACCAGAATCGGCACGCCTACGCCGCCCGTCATCACCGGGAACGCGGCGAAGCCGTTGCCCATGACCATCGTGAAGAGTGCCATGCCGATGCAGTACACGGCCACCGCGATGAAGCGGTAATCGAGGCTGATGTACGCAGTCGTCACGTGCGCGACGGCCTTGCCGACACCCGCATCGGAGAACACGAGGCCGAGCATGCCGAGCATTTGCGGCAGCACCGCGGCCCACGAGAGCGCGTCGACGAGGCGGCGCGCTTCCTTCATCGACTGGCCGACCGTGTCGCGCGTCAGCACGCAGGCAATGGCGAGCGCGATCACGCAGCCGATGCCGAAGCCGATCAACGTGACGTTGGCCTTTTCGATCAGCGGCAGCCCGCCGAACACGAGGTGGCTCGCCGACAACGTGACGATCACGGTGATCACCGGAATCGTCAGCGCGGGCACGAACAGCTTGTTGCGAAGACGCGCGGCGCTTGCCTTGCGCGCTTCGAGCGACAGCACGCGCGCTTTGCCGGCGGTGACGCCGCCAAAGCCGGCAATCAGCGCCATCGCGATCACCGCGACGCCGACCACGGCGGGCGGCAGCTTGTCGCCGATCAGAAAGATCAGCGCGTAGAGAATCCAGAAACCGCCGGCCGTGAGGCGGCGCGGGTGTTCCTTGTCGGTAACGATCATGCCGCCGATGATCAGCAGCACCACGCCCAGCAGCCAGAACAGATAGGTAATCGTGAGCGTCATGCTTTGTCTCCTGCAGCCGGTTGAGCACGTTGAGCCGGCGCTGCGGTGTTGCCCGCATTCGCGTTGCCACGCAATTCGCGGTCGAGCTTGCGGTCGAGCAGATACAGGCGGAAGCCGTGAATGAGGAACGCGCAGATCGCGGTCGGAATGCCCCACACCGCAACATGAATCGGCTCGACGATGATGCCGGCTTCTTTGAGGAACGTGGTCATCAGCACGATCGCGCCGAACGCGACGAAAATGTCCTCGCCGAAGAACAGGCCGACGTTGTCCGTTGCCGCCGAGAACGCGCGCAGCTTGAAGCGCACCGCGTCGCTGATCTTGCCGAAGCGCGTTTCGGTCGCGCCTTCGGCCATCGGCGCGATGAGCGGACGCACCATCTGCGGATGTCCGCCGAGACCCGTCAGGCCGACCGCCGCGGTGAGCTCGCGCACGAGCAGATAGACGATCAGAAGACGCCCGGCCGTGGCGGCCTTGATGCCGCTGATCCACGTCTGCGCGCGCTCGCGCAGGCCGTGCCGTTCGAGCAGCCCGATCACCGCGAGCGGCAGCAGAATGATCAACGGAATGTTGCGCGTCTTGATGAATCCCGTGCCGATTTCGGCGAGGATTTTCTCTGGCGGGAAGTGCGCGGCCAGGCCGGTGATGATCGCGGCGACCGCCACGATCAGCATCGGATTGAACCGCAATAAAAAGCCAACGATGATGACGGCCACGCCGATCAGCGGCCATAAACTGACTGTTGTCTGCATCTGGATCTCCAAACAGGTTTTCAACCTTGCCGCTTGTGGCGGCTAACATGAGCCGGCGCGGGCGACCCCGCGCCGTGTTTTGCGCGGCTCTTGGCGGCCGCGTTGCTGCGTACTGCGACTTCAACTGCAACTGCGCTTGCAACTTCATTTGCAACTTCATCTGCTGCGAGAATCCGCCGCCGATACGGGCAACGATTCATCGAATCGTCCCGTATCTGGCGAACGCCCCGCTTAAAGCGGGGCGTTGGAGAAAGTCTTCAATGCGTCATAAAAAAGCGTTCGCGCCGGCTTCAGACGCTTGCCGCGCCGGCCGCGTGCACTTCGATGCCGGCCTGCTCGAGCGCAGTGCGAATGCGCCGCGCAAACGCGAGCGCATGCGGACCGTCGCCGTGCAGGCAAATGGTTTGCGCGTTGAGCGGCACCCATTGGCCGTCGACGGCGCGCACCCGCTGTTCGCGCACCATCGCGAGCGTGCGTTCGAGCACTTCGTCTTCGTCGTCGAGCAGCGCGCCCGGCTCCTTGCGCGGCACCAGCGAGCCGTCGGCGCGATAGCCGCGATCGGCGAAGACTTCTTCGATGGCGGTCAGCCCCGCGTTGCGCGCGGCCGTCACGAGCCCGCTGTTAGCGAGCGCGAACACCGCGACCGACGGATCGAAGTCATGCACGGCCGAGACGATCGCGTCCGCGATCTTCGGATCGCGCGCGGCCTGGTTATACAGCGCGCCGTGCGGCTTGACGTGCGCGATGCGCCCGCCCTCGGCCTGCGCGATCGCCGACAGCGCGCCGAGCTGATACAGCACGCCCGCGTAGATCTCGCTCGCCGGCAAGTCCATCTCCTTGCGGCCGAAATTTTCCGGATCGTTGAAGCTCGGATGCGCGCCGATCGACACGCCTTTTTGCACCGCCCAGCGCACGCAGTCGCGCATCGCGTTCGCGCCGCCCGCGTGCCAGCCGCATGCGATATTCGCGGAGCTGACGAGGTCGAGCAGCGCCTCGTCGGAGCCGCAGCCTTCGCCGAGATCGGCGTTCAGATCGATTTCCATGGTGTTCCCCTGCCTGGTTACAGCGCCGCGACGGCCATCTGCCGCGCACAGCGTTCTTCATGCATTGCGATAGCGGCGTCGATCTGCCGCAAATACGTGCGCTCGTCGAGTAGAGCCTGGCGCGCCTCGTCGGGTGTGGTCGGAATGAAGCGCACCGCCGCGTTCAGGCGCACCTGCGCGAGCTTCCACAAGTCGGCCTGGATCACCGCGCCGATCTTCGGATAGCCGCCGGTCGTCTGCGCGTCGCTCATCAGCACGATCGGCTGGCCGTTCGGCGGCACCTGGATCGTGCCGGGCAGCACCGCGTGCGACAGCAGATCGGCCTTCTCTTTGCGCTTTAGCTCGCTGCCGGCGAGCCGGTAGCCCATGCGGTTGCTGTTCGGCGTGACGAGCCACTCGTCGGACCAGAACGACTCGTGCGCTTCGTCGGCGAAGCTGTCGTACTCGGGGCCGCGCAGCACGCGAATCGGCACGGCCCACGGCACGCCCGTCGGATGACGGCCGCGCCGCAGCGGTTCGTCGACGAGCACGAACTTGCACCACGCGGGCGCCTTCACGCCGAATTCCGGCGCTTCCGGCGAGAAGCCGACCTGGCCGCGCTGCGGCGGCGCGCCGAGCGGCACGCGGTCGCCGTCGCGCAGCGCCCGGCCGCCGAGGCCGCCGAAGCGGCCGGTGAGGTCCGTGCTGCGCGAACCGAGCATCGGCAAGACGTCGATGCCGCCCGCGATGCACACGTAGCCGCGCATGCCGCGCTTCGCCGCGTTCAGCACGAGTTCCTGCCCGGCTTTGACCGGCAGACTCCACCACGAGTAGACCGGCTTGCCGTCGAGCGTCGCGCCGAATTCCGTCCCGGTGATGGCGACGCGCGTCGCGCGAAGAAAACGCAGCACGGTCGGGCCGAAGGTGATTTCGAGGCCGGCCGCGTCGGGCCGGTTGCCGACCAGCCGGTTGCCGACTTCCAGCGACAAGCGGTCGAGCGCCCCGCCCATCGCGACGCCGAGATGCCGGTAGCCGTGACGGCCGAGGTCCTGAATGGTGGTCAAAAGACCTGCGCGAATCACGTCGATCATGCGTGTATCCCCGCGATGGTGAAGCGCACCCGGTCGCCCGGCTGCAACAGCGTGGGCGGGCGGCGCGCGGGATCGAAAAGCGGCAGTTCGGTGCGGCCGATCAACTGCCAGCCGCCAGGCGACGTCGCCGGATAAATGCCCGTCTGCTCTCCGCCGATGCCGACCGAACCCGCTGGCACCTCGAGCCGCGGCGACGCGCGGCGCGGCGTATGCAGCGCCGCTTCGAGGCCGCCCATGTAGGCGAAGCCCGGCTGGAAGCCGAGGAAAAACACCACGTATTGACCGCCCGAATGCCGCTCGATCACTTCGCGCGTGCTCAGGCCGGTGTGGTTCGCCACGGCGGCCAGGTCGGGGCCGAACTCGCCGCCGTACTGAACCGGAATGTCGACGTCGCGGCCCGCAGCCGGCGCCTGGCCGGCTGCGTCCCAAGCTTGCTGCAAGCGCTCCGCGAGCGCCTCGCGATCGGCTTCCAGCGGATCGAACACCAACGTCAGGTTGTTCATGCCCGGCACGACTTCCAGCACATGCGGCCAGTCGCGCGCGAGTTCGGCCGCCGCCCACACGCGACGCTGGCAGTCGAGCGTCGCGGGCGGGGGCGCCTCGCAGACCAGCGCGGCGTCGCCGAGCGGAAAGATTTTGGGTTGGCTCATGGCTTGAAGACCCGGAGAAGTCGAAGAGTTCTGCATTGCGCACCGTCGGGAAAAACGCGGCAGCACCGTTGCGCGATGTCTGGAGCGTACATTGTCAATAAAATATCAACAATTTATCAATAAGAGTTTTCGCCAGGCTCGCCGCCGCGCGCTCGGCGTCGTACACTCCCGACAACTCTTGACCCTTCTTCACACCGATTCCCGAGAAACACACATGTCGCGGCATCCCACCAAGATCGTCTCGTCGGAACATCTCGTGTCCGACACGAGCGCGGAGCTGTCCGAGCTCGAGTACGCGCTCATCATGGCCGGCAACGCATTCAACCGATGGATGGTGCGCTGCATGTCGGCGGCCGGGGAAAAGGACATGACGGCCATCGAGGTCTCGCTGCTGCATCACGTGAGTCATCGCGAGCGACGCAAGAAGCTGGCCGACATCTGCTTCGTGCTGAACATCGAGGACACGCACGTTGCGACCTACGCGCTGAAGAAGCTCGTAGCTAGAGGGTATGTAAAAAGCGAAAAGACCGGCAAGGAAGTGTTTTTTTCCGCGACCGACGCGGGCCGCGCGCTCTGCCTGAAGTACCGTGAAGTGCGCGAGAGCTGCCTGATTTCGACGCTGAAGGAAAGCGGCCTCACCAACGAACAGATCGGCGAGGCGGCGCAGTTGATGCGCAATGCGTCCGGCATGTACGACACGGCCGCGCGCGCGGCGGCGTCGTTATAAAGACGAGGCGGCGGCGCGTCGTCGTTGAAGGTAAGCGAAGCTCGAACGGGTGCGTGCTGTTGTCTGCGCCTCGAGCCATTTCTCGCTGTGCCTAACGCCTAACCCGCGGCCCGCGCGTGCAGTCCGCTTTCGGTGACGATCATATCGAGCGGAATGTCGTGAGCCTCGCGCTCGAGCGCCACCGTTCGGCACGCCTCGTATCCGACGCCCACCGTGATCGGCTTCGTCGCGCCGGGCCAGCCGGCGAGCGTGCGGTCGTAATAGCCGCCGCCGTAACCGAGCCGGTAGCCGTCCGCATCGAAACCCACGCAGGGCACGAGCAATAGCTCGGGAATCACCAGTCGTTCGGTCGCGGGTTCAGCGATCTTGTGATGGCCGATCTTCATCGGCGTATCCGGCGACCATGCGTGAAACTCGAGCGGCACGCCGCGTTCCCTGATGATCGGCAGACTGGCCTCGCGCGCCGAGCCGCCCGCGAGCCAGATCGAGATCGCTGCGCGCGCATCGAATTCGCCGGCGAGCGGCCAGTAAAACCCAACGCTTCGCACGTCGAAATGCTTCAGCGCGTCGAGCACGCGGCGCGCGAGCGCGGCATTGTTCGCCGGCTCGGAAGCCGCTTGCAGCCTTGTTTCCAATAGCGTCCGGCGCAGTGTCTTTTTCGATTCCGCCGAAGGGTTGCATGCTATGCTTGGGTTCAATTCGCGCTCCAGAAACAACGATGTCAAAAAGTCTTTATCGAGTATATCGCGCGGCCGGTATGGCGCTTGCCGCAGCCGCTCTCGTCGCATGCAGCACCGCGTCAGCCGTCAAGCCTCTTCCCATTTCGCAGCTCACCAACGACGACCAGATTTTCGTCCAGTTGCGCGAGGCTGCCCGCAATAACGACGCGGCGCGCGCGGCGCAGCTCGCGAGCATGATTCCGGGCTATCCGGCGCCTTCGTATCTGGAGTACTTCCAGATCAAGCCGCAGCTCTTCGATTCGGGCGGCCACGCGCGCGTCGACGCACCCGACGCGCCGGTGCTCGCGTTCCTGCAGAAGTACGACGGCCAGGCCATTGCCGACCGCATGCGCAACGACTACCTCACGGTGCTCGGCTCGCGCCACGACTGGCGCAACTTCGACCAGCAATACGCGCGCTTCGTGCTGAACGACGACACGCAGGTGAAGTGCTACGCGCTCGAATCGCGTGCGTCGCGCGGCGAGAATGTCGCGGACGCGGCGCGCGCGCTGCTCGTCGATCCGAAATGGTACGGCGACGGCTGCGTCGATCTGATCACGATCCTCGGCGTCAACAAGCAGTTCAGCACCGACGACGTCTGGCAGCAGATCCGTCTCGCCTACGAACAGAACTACACGAATACCGGCAGCAAGCTCGTCGACGCGCTCGGCAGCCAGGCGCCCGATCCCGTGCTGTTCGGCCAGGCCACCAGCACGCCGCCGCTGCTGCTCGCGCGCGGCGTCGGCGCCGATCCGCAATCGCATCAACTCGCATTGCTCGCGATCACGCGCATGGCGCGCAACGATCCGGCCATGGCCGCGGCTACGTTTGCGTCGGTGGCGCCTTCGCTGAATTCGCCGGAGCGGGCCATCGGCTGGGGCACGATTGCGTATCAGGCGGCGGCCAAGCAGATGCCGAGCGCCGCGGACTGGTATCGGCTGTCGGCCAACGCGCCGCTCTCGAATCCCGCCTACGAATGGCGCACGCGCACCGCGTTGCTCGCCGGAGACTGGAACATGGTGCGCTGGTCGATCGAACAGATGCCGGCCGCGCTGCGCAACCAGCCTTCGTGGACTTACTGGCATGGCCGCGCGCTCAAGCAGGCGGGCGACACGACCACGGCTAACCAGGAATTCGAGTCGATCTCGCAGGGCTTTAACTTCTACGGCCAACTCGCCGCGGAGGAACTCGGCCAGAAGATCGCGGTGCCGCCAAAAACCACGGTCACCGATTCCGAAATCCAGCAGGCCGGCAATACGCCAGGCTTCGATCTCGCGCAGCGCTTCTACGCGCTGAATCTGCGGCTCGAAGGCAATCGCGAATGGAACTGGCCGCTGCGCAACATGAGCGACCGTCAGTTGCTGGCCGCCGCCGAATACGCGCGCCGTATCCAGTTGTACGACCGCGCGGTGAACACGGCGGATCGCACGAAAACCGAACACGACTTCTCGCTGCGCTATCTGTCGCCGTTCCGCGACATTGTCGAGCGCGATGCGCAGTCGAACGGGCTGGACGTGGAATGGGCCTACGGGCTGATCCGCCAGGAATCGCGCTTCATCATGAACGCGCGCTCCGAAGTCGGCGCGAGCGGCCTGATGCAGTTGATGCCCGCCACCGCGCAACTGGTCGCGAAGAAGATCGGCCTCGGCCCGATTTCTCGCGAGCAGATGAACGACATCAATACAAACATTCTGCTCGGCACCAACTACCTGTCGATGATCTACAATCAGTTCGACGGTTCGGCCGTGCTGGCCACCGCGGGTTACAACGCCGGTCCGGGCCGTCCGCGCAACTGGCGGCAGACGTTGCAGCACCCGGTTGAAGGCGCGATCTTCGCCGAGGCGATTCCGTTCCAGGAAACGCGCGACTACGTCAAGAATGTGTTGTCCAACACGGTCTACTACGCGGCATTGTTCGAAGGCCGTCCGCAATCGCTGAAGGCGCGTCTGGGTTACATCGCACCGTAAGCGCCGTGCCGCCGCTGCCTCGCTGCAATTGCGAGGCGGCGGTGCGCCACGCCAGCCGTTGCCGCGGCTTCCACCAGGGAGTCGAAAATGCGACATAAAGCCATTGCGATCATCGGCGGTTCCGGGTTTATCGGAAGCCATCTCGTCAACGCCCTCGTTGAAATGGGCAAGGACGTGCGCATCGCCACACGGCGGCGTTACAACGCGCGCCATCTCACGCTGCTGCCCATCGACGTGATCGAAACCGATGTGTTCGATCCGGTCCAACTCGCGCGTTTTGTCGAAGGCGCAGACTGCGTGATCAATCTCGTCGGCACGCTGCATGGCAAACGCCGCACGCCGTATGGTCCCGAGTTCGCGCGCGCGCACGTCGAATTGCCCACCAAGATCGCGGCGGCTTGCGAAGGCAAGGGCGTGCATCGGCTGATTCATTTGAGCGCGCTCGGCGCCGATTCGAACGGCCCGAGCATGTACGCGCGCTCGAAGGGCGACGGCGAGAAAGCGGTGCACGCGGCGAATCTCGCGTGGACGGTGTTCCGGCCTTCCGTCGTGTTCGGCGCGGAAGACCAGTTCCTCAACAAGTTCGCGTTCTTGCAGCGCATCTTTCCGGTGATTCCGCTCGCCATGCCGGACGCGAAGTTCCAGCCGGTCTATGTCGGCGACGTCGCCAAGGCGATCGTCAACGTGCTCGACCTCGATGCGGCCAACGGCAAGACCTATGAACTCGGCGGCCCGAGCGTCTATACGCTCGAAGAACTCGTCAGATATTGCGGCGACGTGATCGGCCGGCATGCCAGCATCATCCGTCTGCCCGATGCGCTCGCGCGCGTGCAGGCCATGACGTTCGAAATGGCGCCGGGCGAACCGGTCATCACGCGCGACAATCTCGATTCGATGAAACAGGACAACGTGCTAAGCCGCCCGCTCGCGCCCGAGCTCGGCCTCGAGCCGGCCAGCATCGAAACGATCGCGCCGGTGTATCTGACCGGCGCGTCGGCACGTTCGCGTTTCGACACGTTCCGCGCGAGCGCGGGCCGCTGACTTTTTCTCTACTTCTCATACGAACCCGCATGAAGCTGCTTATTGGTGACAAGAACTATTCGTCATGGTCGATGCGGCCGTGGCTGCTGTTCAGGCATTTCGGCATCGCATTCGACGAAGTGCTGATCCATCTGAATCAGCCCGGCACCAATGCTGCGGTGCTCGCGCAGGCGCCTAACGGTCCGGGCAAGATCCCCTGTCTGATCGACGACGCGGGTCTTGCCGTGTGGGACTCGCTCGCCATCGCCGAAACGCTCGCCGAGCGCTTTCCTCGGCACGCGCTGTGGCCGCGCGATGCGGCGGCGCGCGCGCATGCTCGCAGCGTTAGCGCGGAGATGCATTCGGGCTTCGGCGAACTGCGCTCGAATATGTGGATGAACATTCGCGCGTCGTTTGCCGGCAAGAACGCGACGCCGGGCGTGCTGGCCGACATCGCGCGTATCGAGGCGATCTGGCGTGACTGCCTCGATACCTATGGCGGTCCGTTCCTGTTCGGCGAGTTCAGCATTGCCGACGCGATGTATGCGCCGGTGGCCATGCGCTTCAGGACGTGGCAGCCGCCGTTGTCGGAGACGTCGCTGGCGTATGTTCGCCGGCTGAGCGCGCAGCCCGCAGTGAAAGCCTGGATCGACGACGCGTTGAGCGAGACGCACACCATCGCGTATCTAGACGAATGCCCATGAATATCTATGCAGTAGGCGGCGCGATTCGCGACGAATTGCTGGGCGTGCCGGTGCAGGACCGCGATTACGTGGTGGTCGGCGCGACGCCCGAGCAGATGATCGCGCAGGGTTACCGTCCGGTGGGCAAGGATTTTCCTGTGTTCCTGCATCCGCAGACGCATGAGGAGTACGCGCTCGCGCGAACCGAGCGCAAGACCGCGGCCGGCTATCACGGCTTCCAGTTTTTCTATGCGCCCGACGTGACGCTCGAGGAAGACCTGGCACGCCGCGATCTCACCATCAACGCGATGGCGCGTGAAGTGCGCCCCGATGGCGAGCTGACCGGGCCGGTCATCGATCCGTTCGGCGGTCAGCGCGATCTCGAGGCGAAACTTTTTCGCCACGTCAGCGACGCGTTTCTCGAAGACCCGGTGCGCATCCTGCGAATCGCGCGCTTTGCCGCGCGTTTCGCCGATTTCAGCGTCGCGCCCGAGACGCTCGCGCTGATGCGCAAGATGGTCGCCGACGGCGAAGTGGATGCGCTCGTCGCCGAACGCGTGTGGCAGGAGGTGTCGCGTGGCCTGATGGAAAAGAAGCCGTCGCGCATGTTCGACGTGCTGCGCGAGTGCGGCGCGTTGGCGCGCATTCTGCCGGAAATCGATGCGCTATTCGGCGTGCCGCAGCGCGCCGACTATCACCCCGAGGTCGACACGGGCGTACACGTCATGATGGTGCTCGATCACGCCGCGCAGCAAGGCTACGCGCTGCCCGTGAGGTTCGCCGCGCTCACGCACGACCTCGGTAAAGCCGCTACGCCTGAAGACATCCTGCCGCGGCATCTCGGCCACGAAGGGCGCAGCGTGGATCTGCTCAAGCCGCTGTGCGAGCGCTTGCGCGTGCCGAACGAATGCCGCGATCTCGCATTGCTGGTGGCGCGCGAGCACGGCAACATTCATCGCGTGATGGAAATGGGCGCGGCTGCGCTCGTGCGCCTGCTCGAGCGCAGCGACGCGATTCGCAAGCCGTCGCGTTTCGCTGAAGCCTTGCAGGCTTGCGAAGCCGACGCGCGCGGGCGGCTCGGTTTCGAGGCGCGCGACTATCCGCAGGCCGAGCGCTTGAGAGTCGCGCTCGTCGCGGCGCGCGGCGTGGATGCGGGTGCGGTCGCGAAGCAACTCGCCGATGCGCCGGCCGGCATCAAGGACGCGGTGCATCAGGCGCGTGTGCGGGCGGTGGCCGCGGCGCTGGAGTGAAATGCTCGATGCGCGGGCCGCCGTTGCCTGTCAGCGCAAACCGCGTTCGAGAAACCGCGGCTACAAAAGCCGCGCGATAAACGACAGCAGCATCGACAGCAACAGCGTGGACATGAACGGGAAATGATATTCGCGTCCGAAAAGACGCACGGTCACGTCACCGGGCATGCGTCCAATGCCGAGCTTGCGAAGCCACGGCCAGCAGGCCGACAGCACCGCAAGAGCGACGAACGTGGTCAGCAGCCAGCGGATCATGACGTGTATCCCGGCGTCACAACGTATGCGACCGGTCGCCGCTTGCAAACGCCTGCAGCGTGTCTTCGAGTCCGCGCGAGAACGCGATCACCTTGAAGAGCTCACCCATCTCGGCCTCCGACAACAGCTTCTGCACCGCATTCGCCGCGGGCAGAAAGCGTGCGGTGTCGGCGGGATCGATTTCGGAAAGCGCATCCGTAATGCCCGCGTTCAGCAGAAAGCGGGCTTGCGATGTGAAGCCCAGCAGGTCCGCGCCGGTCTCGACGCCCGCTTCGGCAATGCCGGTAAATTCCACGTGCGCGGTAATGTCCTGCAAGCCCGGATAAACAAACGGATCGCCGTGCGCGCGATGCCGGTAGTGGCACATCAGCGTGCCTTGCGCGCGCTGCGCATGGTAGTACTCGTGACGCGGGAAGCCATAGTCGATGAAAAACGCCGCGCCGCGCGCGAGCATCGTGCAGATGGTCCGCGTGAAGGCACGAGCGGCGTCGTGCGTCTCCGCCACGTAATCGCCGCCGCCGGTGTCGATTTCCGAGAGCAGCGCCGTATCCGCCGACGCGGACATTTCACGGTCTTCAAATGCGAACCGGCCGTCGCGCCAGACGACGCCGCGTTCGCGCCACGCGCCGTCGACGGAAGCGAAAAGCCGCACCGGCATCGCGTCCAGCACCTCGTTGCCGATCACCACGCCTTCGAAGCGCTCGGGCAACGCGTCGAGCCAGCGCACTTTGGCGGCGAGCGCGGGCGCGGCGGCTGCGATGGTTTCGCGCTGACGCTCGCGCAATTCGCCGGATAGATCGACGATCGAATAGCTGTCGAACTCGGCGCCGAGTGCAGCCAGTGCGTTGAGCAGGCCGGCCGCGAGTTTGCCGGTGCCCGCGCCGAACTCCATTACGTCGCGCGTGCCGCTTGCCTGCAACGCTTCGGCGATGGGCCGCGCAAGCGTGGCCGCGAAGAGCGGCGACAGTTCGGGCGCCGTGACGAAGTCGCTGCCGTCGTCGCCGCGCAGCCCGAATTTGCGGGCGCCGCCGCTGTAATAGCCGAGTCCGGGCGCGTACAGCGCGCGCTCCATGTAGCGGTCGAACGGCAGCCAGCCGCCGGCATCGTCGAGTTCCGCGCGAATCCGGGCGACGAGCGCTTCTGACTGCGCGAGCGCGCTTGAGCCGGGAGCAGGTAAACTATCGGGTTGGTGAGCTTTCGGATTCATCCCCGCATTGTAAATGACCGCTTCCACGGACACTGCCGGCGCCCGCGCGCCTGAAACGCCGCGCGTCGTGCTGATTACCGGCGCCGCGCGCCGCATCGGACGCGCGCTCGCGCTTGGCTTTGCCGCGCGCGGCTGGGACGTGGCGGTCCACTACGGCGCCTCGCGGCACGAAGCCGAAGAGGTGGTCGCGGAAATCGTCGGCATGGGCCGCCGGGCGGTGGCCTTGCACGCCGAACTGGGCGATGAGGCGCAAGTCACGGGCCTGTTGCCGGCCTGTATCGCCGCGCTCGGCCGGCCGGCGTGCATCGTGAACAACGCCTCGCGCTTCGAGGAAGACACCGCGCTCGACGTCGGCTATGAACTGCTGCTGAAGCTGACCGCGATGAACCTCGGCGCGCCGCTCGTGCTCGCGCGCATGCTGCACGACGCGACGCCGCAAGCCGCGCTGACGGACGAAACGCAGCGCAGCGTGGTCATCAACGTGCTGGATCAGAAGCTGTACAACATGAACCCGGACTACCTGTCCTATACGCTGTCGAAGGCGGCGTTGCAGACCGCCACGGTTGCGCTTGCGCAGGCGTTGGCGCCGAAGGTGCGGGTGGTCGGGCTTGCGCCGGGCCTCACGATGCAATCCGCCGATCAGACGCCGGAAAGTTTCGCGGCGGCTCACACGGTTACGCCGTTGGGTCGCGCGTCGCGGCCCGAAGATGTCGTCGCCGCCGCGCTGTATCTCGCGGATGCAAGCGGCGTCACTGGAACGACGCTGGTTGTCGACGGCGGGCAGCACCTCGTGCCGCTGCCGCGCGACGTGATGTTTTTGACGGGCGCCTGAAGCACCGCTTGCGCCCCCTTGCGTGCCACGCACGCTTTTTTCGACTGGAACGAACATGTTTGCCGCTCTTTCGCATCCCCGGCTTGCCGATTGCCGCCGGCTCTTTCTGCGCAATTACGAAGTGCACATCAACATCGGCGTGCACGACTTCGAAAAGCGCGGCGAACAGCGCGTGGTGATCAACGTCGAACTGTTCGTGCCGCTCGCGCTGTCCACGCCGGTCGAAGACAAGCTCGCCGAAGTCGTCGACTACGACTTCATGCGATCCACCATTTCGCGCCGCGTCGAGCAAGGTCATATTCATCTGCAGGAAACGCTGTGCGACGATCTGGTGAAGACCATGCTCGAGCATCCGCAAGTGCGGGCCGCGCGCGTGTCCACCGAAAAGCCCGATGTGTATCCCGACTGCGACGCGGTGGGCGTCGAAGTATTCCGAATCAAAGAGGACTGAGCCATGAACGCTCCCGAAATCATGGACGCCGCCGCGCCCGCCGCTCGCGAAAAGTCGCCGCTCACGCGCCGCGAGCAGAAAGAGGCGTACGAGAACAACAAGCTCTTCAAGCGGCTCGCGCGCCAGGTGGGCCAGGCGATCGGCGACTTCAACATGATCGAGAACGGCGACAAGGTGATGGTGTGCCTGTCGGGCGGCAAGGACAGCTACGCAATGCTCGACGTGCTGATGCGCCTGCGCGAGCGCGCGCCGATCAACTTCGACATCGTCGCGGTCAACCTCGATCAGAAGCAGCCCGGCTTTCCGGAACACGTGCTGCCCGAGTATCTGAAGCAACTGGACATTCCGTTTCATATCGAGAATCAGGATACCTACAGCATCGTCAAGCGGCTGGTGCCCGAGGGCAAGACCACGTGCTCGCTGTGCTCGCGGCTGCGGCGCGGCATTCTGTACCGCGTGGCGGGCGAACTCGGCGCGACCAAGATCGCGCTCGGCCATCATCGCGACGACATTCTGCAAACGCTGCTGCTCAACATGTTCTACGGCGGCAAGCTGAAGGGCATGCCGCCCAAGCTGCAATCGGACGACGGCAAAAACATCGTGATCCGTCCGCTCGCTTACGTGAAGGAAACCGATCTGGAAAAGTACGCCGAGCTGCGTGAATTCCCGATCATTCCGTGCAATCTGTGCGGCAGTCAGCCGAACCTGAAACGCGCGGAAATGAAGGCGCTGATTCGCGATTGGGAGAAGCGCTTTCCGGGCCGCATCGAGAACATGTTCAATGCGTTGACGAACGTCGTGCCGTCGCATCTGATGGATCACAAGCTGTTTCCGTTCGCGGATTTGCGCGCGACCGGCGAGGCCGACCCGCAAGGCGACATCGCATTCGACGAAGAACCGTGTTCGACCGATGCGAGTGACGGTGCGCCGCTCGGTGCGGCGCGGCCTATCTCCATTGTCCAGTTCGACGATCTGTGACCGGAAGTCCCGCATAAAAGGCGCTTCTTCGCTTACTTTCGCTTGCAATGTGGCCGCTTTCGCGGCCATTTTCGCGAGAGGGTGCGTGATAGAATCGTCGGCTCCAAACTAGTCTATATGCCGACGCCATGAACATCGTGATTTTGGCGGCAGGCACCGGTAAGCGCATGCGTTCCGCGCTGCCCAAGGTGCTCCATCCCCTGGCCGGCCGGCCGCTCCTCGCTCATGTCATCGACACTGCCCGCACGCTGAAGCCCACGCGCCTCGTCGTGGTAATCGGCCACGGCGCCGAGGCGGTTCGCGATGCGGTCGCCGCGCCCGACGTCCAGTTCGCCGTGCAGGAGCAACAGCTCGGCACTGGCCACGCGGTGCAGCAGGCGTTGCCGCTTCTCGATCCTTCGGTGCCTACGCTCGTGCTGTATGGCGACGTGCCGCTCACGCGCGCCAGCACCTTGCAGGCGCTTGTCGAGCGCGCGGGCGAGCGTGCAGGCGAGGGCACAGGTGGCGGCGCTTATGGCGTGCTCACCGTGAAGCTCGCGGACCCGAGCGGCTACGGCCGCATCGTGCGCGATCCGCAAGGCAATGTGTCGCGCATCGTCGAACAGAAAGATGCGAGCGCCGATCAGCTTCTCATCGACGAGATCAACACCGGCATCGTCGTTGCGCCGACCGGCCCGCTGTCGGGCTGGCTCGCCGCGCTGAAGAACGATAACGCGCAAGGCGAGTTCTATCTGACCGACGCCGTGGAACTCGCGATCGAAGCGGGTCTCGACGTCGTCACCACGCAGCCGCAGGACGAGTGGGAAACGCTCGGCGTGAACAGCAAGCAGCAGCTTGCCGAACTCGAGCGGATTCACCAGCGCAATACGGCCGATGCGTTGCTCGTGGCCGGCGTGACGCTGGCCGACCCGGCGCGCGTGGATGTGCGCGGCACACTCGAATGCGGCCGCGATGTGTCCATCGACGTGAATTGCGTGTTCGAAGGCCGCGTCACGCTCGCCGATAACGTGACGATCGGACCGAACTGCGTGATCCGCAATGCGAGCATTGGCGCGGGCACGCGGGTCGATGCGTTCACGCATATCGAAGGCGCGGAAGTCGGCGCGCACGTCGTGCTCGGACCGTATGCGCGGCTGCGCCCTGGCGCGTCGCTGAAGGACGAATCGCACGTCGGCAACTTCGTCGAAGTGAAGAACGCGGTGCTCGGCCACGGCTCGAAGGCGAATCACCTCACCTATATCGGCGACTCGGATATTGGCGCACGCGTGAATATTGGTGCGGGCACCATCACCTGCAATTACGACGGCGCGAACAAGTTCCGCACGATCATCGAAGACGACGTGTTCGTCGGCTCCGACACGCAACTCGTTGCGCCGGTGCGCGTGAAGCGCGGCGCGACAATCGCGGCGGGCACGACGGTCTGGAAGGACGTCGAAGCGGACGCGCTCGTGCTGAACGACAAGACGCAAACCAGCAAGACGGGCTATGTACGCCCGACCAAAAAGAAGAATTGACGAAGAGCGTGGGCGCCGCGATTCGCGCCTTCGCACATTCCAGCACTGAATAGGAACAAGACCATGTGCGGCATTGTCGGCGCGGCAGCGCAACGTAATATCGTCCCCGTCCTGATCGAAGGACTGCGGCGGCTCGAATATCGCGGCTACGATTCGTGCGGCGTCGCGGTGCTCGGCGAAAGCGGCCCGGCGCGCGCGCGCAGCGTGGCGCGCGTCGCCGATCTGGACGAGCAGGTGCGCGAGAGCCAACTCGGCGGCATCACCGGTATTGCGCATACGCGCTGGGCGACGCACGGCGCGCCCGTGACCGACAACGCTCATCCGATTTTCTCGAAAGATGCGCTGGCGTTGGTACACAACGGCATCATCGAGAATTACGAGTCGCTGCGGGAGATGCTGCGTGGCAAGGGTTACACGTTTGTCTCGCAGACCGACACAGAGGTTATCGCGCATCTGATTCACAGCCTGTATCGCGGCGATCTGTTCGCGACGGTGCGCGAGGCCGTCGGGCAACTGCACGGCGCTTATGCGATCGCGGTGCTGCATAAAGACCAGCCGCATACGGTGGTCGGCGCGCGCCAGGGTTCGCCGCTCGTGGTCGGGCTTGGCGACGGCGAGAACTTCCTCGCGTCCGACGCGCTCGCGCTCGCGGGCAGCACCGAGCGCTTCATTTTCCTGGAAGAAGGCGACGTCTGCGAGTTGACGCTCGAAGGCGTGCGGATCGCGGATCGCGAGGGCAACGAAGCGCTGCGCGAAGTGCGTCAGGTCGCGGCGTACGGCGGCGCGGTCGAGCTCGGCCCGTATCGCCACTTCATGCAGAAAGAGATTTTCGAGCAGCCGCGCGCGATCTCGGACACGATTCCGCCGTCCGATTCGTTCGATGCGTCGCTGTTCGGCGAGGGCGCCGGCAAGGTGTTCGCGGACATCGATAATCTGCTGATCCTCGCGTGCGGCACGAGCTACTACTCGGGGCTCACGGCGAAGTACTGGCTCGAGCCGATCGCGAAGATTCCGACGCAAGTCGAAATTGCCAGCGAGTATCGCTATCGCGAGTCGGTGCCGAATCCGAAGTCGCTCGTCGTGGTGATTTCGCAGTCGGGCGAAACCGCGGACACGCTCGCGGCGCTCAAGCATGCGCAGACGCTTGGGCATCGGCATACGCTGGCGGTGTGCAACGTCGGCACGAGCGCGATGGTGCGTCAGACCGAGCTCGCGTTCCTCACGCATGCGGGCCGCGAAATCGGCGTCGCGTCGACGAAGGCATTCACTACTCAGCTCGTCGCGCTATTCGTGCTGGCCGTCACGCTTGCGAAGCTGCGCGGGCGCGTGAGCCCAGAGCAGGAGGCCGAATACTTCAGGCAACTGCGCCATCTGCCGGCTGCGCTCAATAGCGTGCTGGCGTTGGAGCCGCAAATCATCGCGTGGTCGGAGGAATTTTCGCGCAAGGAACATGCACTGTTTCTCGGACGCGGCATGCATTATCCGATCGCGCTCGAAGGCGCACTTAAGCTGAAGGAGATCTCCTACATTCACGCGGAAGCTTATCCCGCTGGCGAGTTGAAGCACGGGCCGCTCGCGCTCGTGACCGAGGCGATGCCTGTGGTCACCGTCGCGCCGAACGACGCGTTGCTGGAGAAGCTGAAGTCGAACATACAGGAAGTGCGTGCGCGCGGCGGCCAGCTCTACGTGTTCGCCGACGCGGACACGAAGATCGTCAACGACGAAGGTCTGCATGTGATTCGCATGCCTGAACACTATGGTGTGCTTTCGCCGATCCTGCATGTGGTGCCGCTGCAGTTGCTCGCGTATCACACGGCTTGCGCGCGTGGCACGGATGTCGATAAGCCGCGGAATCTGGCGAAGTCGGTGACCGTGGAGTGAGGGTGGGGGAGCGTTGCGGGTCTGTCTGAGTAGCGCATCCAGCAAAAAAACGCCGGCTAGCCGGCGTTTTTTATTGCATCTTTCGTTTATGCAACCGCGGCCATGCACCGCGCGGCACCTGTGCCCACGTGCCGCTTATGCGTCTCACAACTCCGGCCGCGCGAGGTCGCTCGTGACGATGTGCTCGCCGTAGACCTGTGCCGCGGCGACCGCTTCGAGCTTCGTCGGGTACGGCCCGAGTTCGGGTGCGCCGTCGAACGGGAACAGCACGCGGCCGTCCGTGGTTCGGACGACCTTCAACACGCCGAAGAAGCGTCGATAGCCCACCAGCCTGGACGTCGTCGATATGTCGAAATCGTCCTCTGACGCGGCGGGGACGCTCGGGATAAATGCGGTCTTGCTCATACAGAAGACGTCTCGGGTTTGATAAGCCTGCGATTGCCGCGGACGGATGGCCGTCAACGGCGCGAACGTCATTGTCTCAAATCCGCGGGAACGGGGCGGTTTAGCTTATGCGCCGATCGTTGCGATAGGCCCGACTGATTCGCTGGCTTGCAACTAACGGACCAAATGTCTGCATCTACAAACGGCGCGGAGCAAGCAGTGAGGCGACGCCGCGTGCTCCGTATGCACGGCTCGCGCGTCCGCACTTTGCTTTGCATCCGCATTCAATTCAAGAGATGCCAATTTTTTAGGCAAGGTTATAATGCGCAGACTTTTCCTCAGACCTTTCCCATGAGCCGGTTACTCTGCCTGATTCTGCTTTCCCTTGGCCTCGTGCAATCCGCGATGGCCGAGGAAAACGGCGACCGCGTGTCCGCCTATCTGACGCAGAAATTCGGGCTCGCCAAGGAAAAGGCCGAGAAAATATCCGATGCGGTTCAATCGGCGGCATCCAGATATTCGTTGCCGCCGGCGCTGCTGCTCGCGATTATCTCGATCGAATCCCGCTTCAAGGAAAAGGCCAAGGGCGCCAACGGCGCAACCGGGTTGATGCAGGTGGTGCCGAGCGCGCATCGCGGGCTTCTGAGGAACGTGAAGGATCTCACCGAACCGACGGCGAACATCGAGGTCGGCTCCGCGATTCTGTACGGCTACATGCGCTCGGCGAACGGCGACATGAACGCCGCGCTCAAGAGCTACGGCGGCTCGCAAGCGTACGCGCAGAAAGTCAGCTTGCGCGCCGGCGACTTTGCGGGCGTGGCCACGCCGCAAGATTCCATCAAAAATCTCAACGCGAAGACCGATGCGTGCGACGCTCACGCGACGGGCCGTTGCTCGCCTGCGCCCGGCAACGCGAGTAATGGAGGCGCTGTCGCTCCGGCTAACGCGGCGGGTGCTAATACGGCGGCGGCTAATGTCGGTGCAAGTGGGGCGGTAGCGTCGGCGGGGCTTGCCGCGGTGGCGAATTAATCGGCGGCGCTTGTTTGCGTTTCTTCGCTGATGTGCAGGGCGGAGCGTCGTCAAGGTAGCCCTGGTGGCGCCTGCGGCCCTAGCGGCAGTCTCAGCGGCACTCATTCAGTGCTGCCATCTTCACCATCCCCCCATCCACCAGACACCGACAGACGGCCGCCACTCGCGCACCGTCGGCTTCGTTGCACGCTTTTTACGCACAAGCGTCAACCGCTCTACAATGCATTTCCCTCGCGGCTCGTCCGCATGTACGCAGCGCTTTTTAGATTGACCATGTCCACCTCGCTTTTCAAAACCACCGTGGCCTCGCTGTGCGGCCTGATGCTGCTCGCCGCTTGCAGCAGCGCGCCCACGCCGAAATTCCAGCAGGAGTTGTTCGAAACCGGCGCGAGCCCCTACGCACGCAATTTCAATTCGAGCGTGACCGACACCTGCGAAGCGGCGCGCCGCGCGCTGCTGAGCCAGGGCTATCTGACGACGATGACGCGCAACGATACCGTCGACGGCACCAAGAACTTTCAGCCGTCCGGCGATACGCATGTTGTCGTCGAATTTCACGTTGTGTGCACGCCGGGCGAGGAGGCGAGCAGTACGAGCATCGTCTACGTGAACGCGGTGCAGAACGGCTTCGCGTTGAAGAAGAGCGATACGTCGGCGAGCGTTGGCTTGAGCGTGCTCGGGTCGCTGTCGCTGCCGATCCGCTCGAACAGCGACGCCATGGTGAAGATTTCCAGCGAGACCATTCCGTCCGGCAAGTTCTACGACCGTTTCTTTGGCCTCGTCGATCATTATCTGCAGACGGTCGTGCGCACCCAGCCGGTGGTCAACGACCGCATCGAAACGCATCTGTTGCCGATGCCGGTCGAGGCAGCGCCGCCCGCATCTGCGTCGATGTCTGCGCCGATGTCCGCGCCAGCGTCCGATACGCCGGAGCTGATCGGCAAGGCCGCCTCCGTCCAACCGGCGAGCGAAGCCGGCACGCTTCGCTAACTCTTCATTGATTCTTCACTGACTCCTCACCACTGCCTCGCCGCTGAACGCAGCGCGCTTCGCTTGCAAAAGCGGCGCGCAGCGGCAGTTCTCCTATGTCGTTTACTTCCTTCGTATACATACGTAGTAGTAGTTAACAAGGGTTAGCCCGCTCTGTGGATAACCGCTGATTCTTCCGTTACATCAAGGTAATGGGAATTCGATAACCCTGCGGGACGACTCTGTAGAAAAACTACGAAGCCGGGATAAGTTCGGCGCGGCCGGCAGCGAAGTCGGTCTTATCAAGATTTCGCGCACAGCCTGTTCCATGCACTGTCCCGAGGTTATGCAAAGGCTCGTGTGGATAACTCGTAGTTAGCGCCGCGTTCGGCGCGCGGTTGTCTTTCGTCTGCCGTTTGCTCGCGAGCGTACAGACCGCTTACAGCGCGAAGCGCACATTGAACGTGGCGGTACGAAACTTGCGACTCTCTTTTTTGCAAGCGTGAGTGTTGCTATTTCGTCAAAAAGCTTTGGCAATGCCCGATCGAGGCATAGAGTTAAAGTGTTTTCTGAAGTTATTGGTGCGGTGCGGGGGTGTGGAATGAAGCGCAGAACAGCACGACAGTTGGTCCGTCTTCTCTCGGATATCAGACATGCTACCCATTGCAGCACGCTGCGGGCGGCGGCGACGAACCGGGATATGGCGCTTGCATCGGTCGAGCGGGACGAAGCCTCGCGCGACAGTCAATCCAGCGACGATACCGACACCACCCGCGAAGCCCCGGAAAACAAGCCGGCGAGGAGCGGATCATGAGAGCCGCGAGCGAACAGTCGTTGCGTTTCCTCGTCGATAAATGGCTCGCGCCGGCGCCTTCGGCGGCGGTCCACGTCACCGAATTCAGCCGCACGCGCGTCGGCGGCCGACGCTATGTGCGCGTCGAGACTTCCGCGGCTGACGCCGCTACCGGCTCGCGCGGACTCTTCTTCTTTCGCCACGACGACGGCTGCTGGTGCGTTTTTCCGCCGACGGCCGACTCCCCGCACCTCTATACGCATCCGCGAGCCGCTTGAGCGGTCGTCGCTGCGGCACTCGGTCGTACCGCTTCCGCTTGCGCGCGCTTAAGTTAAAACGCACACCGATTCGCCCCACTACAACCCGACGCACCGCGTGACAGGTCACCGTCCCCTCGCGCGATAATCGCGCGAACACGCCACCGCTTCGGGCACAATTGCGCGCAATCAACTGCATTCGGTCATCCGCCGCATGCCCCGTATTTCGCGCGGCCGACGCTGGCGGCATGGCGACGGTCGCATCGCCACATTAGCGGGCGAAAATCTCAGGCAACCGATGGACGACAAAGACTGGATCGCCGGCGCCGCGAAGGCATTGGCGATCATCGAGGCATTCGACGAAGAGCACGCGCGCATGACGCCCACGGCAGTAGCCGGCCGCGCCGGCTTGTCGCGCACGGCGGCGCGCCGCTATCTGCTGACGCTGCGCGAACTCGGCTACGTCGACACAGACGGCAAGCTGTTCTGGCTCGCGCCGCGTGTGCTGCGGCTCGGGCAGTCGTATCTCGACTCCGCACGCTTGCCGCGCACGGTCCAGCCCTTCCTGCAACG
Organism: Paraburkholderia graminis; assembly: GCF_003330785.1. NCBI lineage: Bacteria > Pseudomonadati > Pseudomonadota > Betaproteobacteria > Burkholderiales > Burkholderiaceae > Paraburkholderia > Paraburkholderia graminis. Next base: position 3,752,462 of record NZ_CP024934.1, on the reverse strand, counting down.
GATCACGGCGACGCTTCAGGAAACGGCGCTGGTCGCGATTCTCGACGAACACGACGTGGTTTACGTCGCCCGCAACGGCGTGAATCGGGCGATGGCGGTCGGCTTCGTGCTCGGCTCGCGCGCGCCGGCGCCTTTGTCGTCGGCGGGATTGGTGTTGCTGGCGTTTCAGGCGCCCGAGAGCATCGAGCAATGGCTCGCGTCGTATCCGATCAAGGTGTTCACGCCGCACACGTATGCCACCATCGAACGGCTGCGCGAAGTGCTCGGCGAAATCCGGCGCAACGGCTACGTGGTCACTGATCAGCAACTCGAGCTCGGCGTGCGCGGCGTCGCGGTGCCCTTGCGCGACCGGCACGGCACGGTCGTCGCGGCGATCAGCGTGAGCATGCCGATCGGCGAAGAATCGGCGAACGCCGCGCTGCACCGCGTTCTGCCGACGTTGCTCGAGACCGCGAGCCTGCTGCGCAACCTCGTCTGACGGCGGGCCAGGGAATCTCCCTGGTATCGCGCGCTTATGGGTGAAAGCGTCTCGAAAGCGAGCTGTCTCCAGGAAAATACATATCGGGTTTTGCGCATGACAAACTCCCTACGCCAGGTAATACTCTCCCGCGGGGAGCGGCAGGGCGCCTGAGCCCTGTGTGCTTCACCGTGCAGCTATTTCATTCACACTGACTCAGTCGTTAGGTTTGGGGAACAACACATGAAAAAAGTTATCGTCTCGCTCGCAGCTGCATCGATCGCGCTGGTCTCGGTTCAAGCTTTCGCACAAGCATCGGACGCAGCCGCTCCGGCCGCTGCAGCTAGCGCACCGAAGAAGCACCACGTCAAGAAGCTGAAGTCGCACGGCAAGCGCGCTCCGGTCGCTGCAGCGGCATCGGCAGCCGGCACGAACGACAAGGGCACACAGAACTAAGCAGGCGCCCGTTCGCCAGGCAGCGCTGCTTCGTTCGTTGTACGCGCCGCTAATGCGGCGCTCGTCAGCCGGATTGAATGCAGTCGCCAAGCAAAAAGGCCAGAGCTCGTGCTCTGGCCTTTTTGTATTCGGGGATCGGTTTCGGGAGCGGGCGGCGCCGTTTCCAACGCAAAACGTCGTCAACCCACGTCTTAAAGCAGGCGCGCATGCCGCGCCCGCCTCCGCGGCACTTAGCCCGCGAGCCCGCGCTTGATCACTTCGCTCAGCAGTCCCGTCATGCCTTCCGGATGCTCGGCGGCGCGCTCCTTCAATTCGGCGACCAGATCGCTATTCAGCTTGCACGCGAACGGAACGAGGCCCTGCGCCTGATCCAGCTTGCGCTGCTCGCGGCGATCGAGTGCCGGCGCCGCGGCGGCTTTGCCGAAGCGCTCGGCGGTGGACTGCTTCATTGCGTTGTTGAGCTTGAGTGCCTTGTTTTTTTCAAGGTCGGTCTTTTTCATCGCCATACGTCAGGCCTCTGCCAGATAAGTAATCCCGCATTGTACGCACCGTGCGTGGCGCCGCGCGAACGAACGGCCTATGCGTCTCACGGCACGACGCCGGGCGCGCTTGCATCGCGAGCGTCGGACGCATCGCGAGCGTCGGACGCGTCGCGACCGTTGGGAGCTTCCGATTGAGCCGGCGTCGCCGCCACGCTGTCCATCAGCGCGCGCATTCGTTGCCAGTGCGTGCCTTCCCAGAACACGCGACGGCACACGTCGCAGGTGACAAACTGGTTATGCCGCTCCAATACGCCGTCGGGCGCGCGGTCGCCGACTTCATCGCGCGGGATGCGCCTTAGCGGCGCGTTGCACATCAGGCATAGTCGGAACGGCTGCGCGCTGCCCGCGAGATCGAGCCGTTCGAACACTTCGCGCAATTGCTCGCGCGGCCTGAGCGTGCGGATATAGCAGCCGTGCGTGATGGTGCGGCGTTTCAACAGCTCGCGGTCGCGGGTGAGGACGATGCGGTCTTCGGCGGCGGCGAGCGCCTCGATGCGGGCGTCGGGAAAGTTGTTGTCGTAGAGCGTGTCGAAGCCGGCCAGGCGCAGCAGCGGCGCGAGCCCGCCAAGATGCGCATCGGCGATGAAGCGAACCACGCGCAGCGGCCGTTCGCGCACGCGCAGCAGCGGACGGATGTCGAGCGCTTCGAACTTCGGATAGACGGCGACGCGGTCGCCGTCCGCGAGCGGGTGATTGAAACCGACGGACTCGCCATTCACCAGGATCAGTTCGACTTCGGTATGCGGCACGCCGAGCGATTCGATCGCGTGCTTCGTGGTCGCGTCGCGCGCGCATGCGTAGGCGAACGCGCGCCGGCGCAGCGGCCGGGCGAGAAAATCGTTCAGCTCCTCGTAGAAGCGGAAAGTCGCGGTGACCATCGTCGAAGTATCGCACCGCGCGCCGTTGCGTGCTTTTCCTGCATCTGTCGCGTGGCTGTGCTTTACTTCCACATCTTTAGAAGACGGAGCCACAGATGGACATCGGTTTTATCGGTCTCGGCGAGATGGGCGCCGCGATGGTTGCAAACATTCTGAAAGCGGGGCACCAGGTGCGCGTGTGGAACCGCTCGCCGGAACGCGCGCAAGCGCTCGCCGATGCAGGCGCACGGATCGTCGCCACGCCGGCCGAAGCGTTTGCCGGCGACGCCGTGTTCTCGATGCTCGCCGACGATGCCGCGCTGCGCGAAGTCGTGACGGCGTCGTTGCTCGAGCATGCGCCGCGCGGGCTGATTCACGTCAACATGGCGACGATTTCCGTTGCGCTCGCCGAGGAACTCGCGACCGCGCACGCATCGCGCGGTGTCGATTACGTCGCCGCTCCGGTGCTCGGCCGGCCCGATGTGGCCGTCGCGGGCAAGCTGACGATTGTGGCGGGCGGGCCGGCTGAGGCAATCGACCGCGTGCAGCCGGTGTTCGACGCGATCGGTCAGAAAACCTGGCGCATCGGCTCGCTGCCGCAACAGGCGAACGTGATCAAGCTGGCCGCGAACTTCATGCTCGGCGCGGCCGTCGAGACGCTCGGCGAAGCCGCTGCGCTCGTGTCCGGACATGGCCTCGCGATTCAGGATTTCCTCGACGTGATTACGAGCGGCATTTTTCCGGGACCGGTCTATGCCGGCTACGGCAAGATGATCGCGGAAAACAGCTACGAGCCGGCGCTCTTCAAGGCGCGTTTGGGACTGAAGGACTTGCGTCTCGCACTGGCCGCCGCCGACGCCGTCACGACGCCGCTGCCGATTGCGAGCGTCGTCCGCGACAGTCTGATCGAAGCGGTCGCGCATGGCGACGGTGAGAAGGATTTCGCGGTGCTAGGGCAAGTGGCGGCGCGGCGGGCCGGGCGCTGATTTGATGGGCTGACGGGCGGCTGGCGGCTTACCGGCCGCCTATGTCGCGGGCGACCGCGGCAACCACCCCATCCGCCAAACCCCCCGCCAACAGAAAATCCCCCTTCAAGCGATAATCTCCCTCCAATCCCCAACCAGCGGAAACATCATGAGTCTGCATACTTGGTGGCTTTTCGTCGCCACAGTTTTTGTCGTGTGCGCCATTCCCGGCCCGAACATGCTGCTCGTCATGACCGACGGTGCGCGGCACGGCCTGCGTCGCACGGGCGCGACGATGGCAGGCTGCCTGTCGGCGCTGGTGCTGATGCTGGCGGTGTCGGCGGCGGGGCTCGGCGTTTTTCTCGAAGCGTGGCCGACCCTCTTCGATGCGCTGCGTTTGATCGGCGCGGCTTATCTCGTGTATCTCGGCATCAAGGCATGGCGCGCGCCCGCTGACGAAGCCGCCGCGTCCGCTGCCGACGAACTGGCCGCGAAGCCCGCACGCTCGCGCCTCGCGCTGTTTCGCAACGGCTTTCTGGTGGCGGGCAGCAATCCGAAGGCGATTCTGTTTGCCGCCGCGCTGCTGCCGCAATTCATCGAAGCCTCGCTGCCCAAGCTGCCGCAGTTCGGCATTCTGGTCGCCACGTTCGCCGTGATCGAGGTGAGTTGGTATTTCGTGTACGCGGGATTCGGCACGCGCATCGGCAACCGGCTGAAGAGCCGCAGCGTCGCGCGAGTGTTCAATCGGCTGACGGGCGGCGTCTTCGTCGGCTTTGGCGCGATGATGGCGCTGGTCCGGCACTGAAGCGCGGCGTTTGCGCCGCGCCGGTCGCAAGCACATGTGGCGAAAGTGCAACAAGAGGGGAGAACCCTGATTTTCATGTTGCGTCGCACCAAACCATTTGCTATAGTTCGTCTTGTCTCCTCCATGTCTCCTCTGATATGGATTCAGCCCGCCCACTTAGGCGGGCTTTTTTTTGCCCAAAACTCCGGCCTCGTCAGAACTTGTACGAAACCGCGAGGAAGGAAATGAGCGGGTCCGCTTTCAATTCGGCCCTCGACACACCGAGCTCCGTGCCGTCCGCCGCCTTGATGATGACCGACGATGTCGTCTTCAACGGAATGTAGGTCACCGAGGCCACGAGACCCCAGTGGTCCGTGATGTTGTACGCGAGCCCGGCGTTGAACACCGGCGCCCACGACGACGAAGCCTTCGCCGATACCTGCGTCTTGCCCGGCTTGCCCGCGCCCGCGGCGAGGATGGCGCCGAGGTTCTCCTGCGTCGATTGAACGAAGTTCTGGCTGAGCTGAATGTCGGAAAACCAGTTGTACGACACGCCGACGCCTACAAACGGCCTGAACTTCGCCGTCGGTGCATTGAAGTAGTACTGAAAGAGCAGCGCCGGGCTCCACTGGCGCACGCTTTTCACGATCGGATTCGCTTGCGGATCGCCAATGTCCTGCTGGCCGAGCGCGCCCGCCGGCCCCGGCGGCTTGATCGTGCCGTGCCCGTAGATCTTGAACACGGGCGGCACGCCGGCTACGGTCGTCACGGCAATGTGATCGGTCAGGTAATGGCTGAATACGAGGCCGACCGTGTTGGCCGTGTTCGTCGACAGACTCGTGCCCGCCGATGTGAACGAGTTCGGCAGGCGCAGCGGCGTGTTGATCGGCGTCGGCGCGACGTTGGTCGTCAGCGGCGTGCTCGAATCTTTCGGCATGACGTGGAACCAGCCGAGTACGGCGACGTTGTCGCCGGCATGCTGTGCATGAGCGCTGACCGACAGGCATGCGGCCAGAATCGCGAGACAGATTCTTTTCATGTTGTTGTTCCTCCTTGGGCGCTCGTCGGGCGCAAGGCGAGCGGGGCGAGCGTTGGCGCGCGTTTGCGCGCGTTTGCGGGTAGGCCGCGAGGCCGGCGCGCACGAGAGCCGTTGCGCCGGCCACCGCGCTGCAAGGCGCGTTCGGCAGCCGGGGCGCGAACCCGTCGAGGCGCGCTGACGGCGCGCCATACGCCCGTTACTGGACGAAGGCGCCGATCGTGAAGTACGGCGAGGCCGCGTTCGACAGATCCAGGTAGCCGAACACACCGCCCGTGAAAATCATCTTTCCGGTCGGCGTATTGCCGGTGGATGCATTGACGTGCGTCGTCGTGACCACGCCCGGCACGGCTTGCGTGAAGTCGAGGTTCAGCGCGGTCGCAAGCGAAGCCTGCGACGGGTTGAACGGATCGAGCAGCGTCGCCTGCGTGCCTGCGAGCGCGGTGGTGCGATAGTCGAACTGGCTATCCACGCCGATGTACTCGCCGTTCTGCGAGTTGACCGCCACCGAGGTTTGCGGCGACAGAATCGAGATGCCGGATTCGTCGTCCGCGTACGGGCCGAGCGCGCCGTTTTGCGGCACGGTCACCGACGAATTCGCCGCGCCGGCGCGCACCAGAATCGGCACCAACTGGTTGCGCAGCTTGCCGACGATCATGTAGCCGCGCCCTTCCGGCGTCGTGGCGAGCGTGGGCTTCGCCTGTCCCTGGAAGTTATTGGTCTGGAACGCGCCGCTGCCGTCCGCCGCCTGCGTGAAGTTGCTGCCTGGCTGCAGGCATTTGCCCGCGTTCACGCCCGAGTTGTCGCACTCGGTCCACGTGCCGTCCGCATTGATCGTTATCTTGGTGTCCACCGCGACCGGCGCGAAATTCTGCGACGGCACCTGGTGATAGCCGAGCTGGTTGTACGTGCCGGCCACCTTCGCCAGATCCGTTTCAATCGACGAGAAGCCGATGAACGGGTAATACGGGAACTTGGTGTCCGGCACCGCGCCCACGCCGAGAATCCCGCCGAACGAGATTTCCGCGCCCGGAATCGTGCCGCCCGCCACGCCTTCGCCGACAAAAATCCGCGCCGGGCGGTTCGGGTCGAGGCTCGCGCCGTTCAGGCGGAACGCGCACTGGTTGAGCTTGGTGGTCGGCAGCAGCGTTTCCTGGGTCAGCGTGCCGCTCGCGGTCTGACCCGCGCGCGTCGGCACGACCGTGCCGGTGGTCGCCGGAATCGGAGATTCGACATAGGTGACCTGCCACGTCATCTTCGTCGTATCGAGTTGCAGCTTGACGAGTTCGCCGTCACCGCCGCCGCCCGTGTAGACCGTGTTGTAGTCCAGCGTCGCGGGACACAGCCGAACCTGCGTCACCGGACCGTCGCCATTGCCGCCACCTCCGCCGCCGCATGCCGTCAGAAACGGTGCCGCGACTGCGAGCACCGACAGGAATCTCCATTTCATACCGCCTCCAGAATTTTTTCGTTGTAGATGGCCGGCTCCCAGTCCAGCCACCGCTTGCTCTTTTATGTCTCTCACCGCGGACTACGTTTGCTTCATCGGCTACTTGCTGATTTGTGCTCCGATGCCGAAGTACGGCGTGCTCGGTGTGTCCGAATTGGCCGATGTCGGCGTGATGCCGTCGTTCTGCGTGCCCTGGATCGCGATCGCGTACAGGCCGCCCGACGCGATCGCAAAGCCCGTCTTGCCTTTCGTGTCCTGCACGCCGACCAGGCCGGGGCTCGCGAGCCCGTAGCCGAGGCCGAAACCGCTTTCGGCCGCCGACGTCGTCGGATTGATAAACGTGCCGACGCCGCCCTGGATCAGGGTCGCGGTGTACTTGAAGTTGGAATCCGCGCCCACGTAGCCGCCGTCGAAGCCGCCCGACGCAAGCGGCGTCGCCGCGGCGAGCATGGCGATGCCGGACTCGTCGTCGACTTTCGCGTCGAGATGAAGCGGCGCGGTGCCCAGGTTGATGTAGCCCGTGCGCACCACGAGCGGCACGGTCGCGCCGTTGATCTGGCCGAGGATCATGTGCGCGGTGCCGGACTTGCCCGTCGCGCCGATCAGCGGAAGCCGGAACTGCGGGACGATCTGCGCCGCCTGCTGGCTGTCGAAGTAGCCGTTGCTGTTGAGCGTCCACGGATTGCCGGTGGACAGGCAGCCGCCCGCGTTCGGCGAGTAGTCCGGGTTCGCGGTGTTGCTGCTCGTGCAGGTGCCGCTCGCGTCGAAGGTTTCGACAGTGTTCGTCGCGACCGTCGCGTAATTGCCGGACGGCGCGAGGTGGTACAGCAGACCGTTGTAGGTGCCCGGCAGCTTTGTGATGTCCGTGGTGGTGCTGGCGAAGCCGAGGAACGGATAGAAGTCGAAATGGCGATTGGGCACCGCGCCGATGCCCGAACCGATGAGCGGGATCGACAGCCCGTCGAACTGGATCGTCGCGCCAGGAATGCCGCCGCCCGCGACGCCCTGGCCGACGAGGATCATCGGCGGATTCGGGTTGTTGGCGAAGTCCGATGTGGTGTAGGGCTGGCCGTCGCCGGCCGCCGTGCCGGTGCCGGCGCCGAGTATGAACGCGCAGCGCGTTTGCTCGGCGGTCGGCAGCGTGCCCGCCGGCGGATGGATCACCGCGCCCGCTATCTGCGTGCCCGCGCGTGTCGGCGTGACGGTGCCGGTGCGCAGCGGGATCGGCGATTCGAGCCACTTCAGCGTGTAGGTCATCGCCGTCGCGTCGATGTTCAACTGGACCACTTCGCCGCTGCCGGCGCCGCCGAGGAACGTGCTTTTGACGATATCGGCGGTGGCCGGACACAGCGCGGCCGCCGTGCCGCTCGAGGCGGGCGGACCTTGAACGCCGCAGCTCGAACCCGAGCATTGCGGCGCGTCGATCGGGCCGGGATTATCGGATTTGCCGCCGCCGCAAGCAATAAGAAAAGGAGTCGTGGCAATAGCCATTGCCAAGCCTCGAATAATGGCGTCCGCCATGCTGCTGTCTCCCTTCATGTATTTGTGCGAGCTAATTTCGCCGCGCGATTAATGCCTGTCAATTGAATGAGCCGTCTAAAAAGGTCGATTCAAACAGCGGCATTTCGGGCATGCGCACAGTGCGTGGGCGCAAGCGGCCCTTTTAAACAAAAATGCGAATTCGCGGCAAAGCGGCTGTACCGTTGTTTCGCCGCACGCCCTTGCCAGGTAAGCGTTGGAGCAAAAAGGCTCCATCATCTTCGAACGACCGTTCGATAAAAAATCCGGAGTTTCCCCAGGCGGAAAACTATGCTGATCGGGTCGTCGACGGGAAGAGTTACCTGAAAAATTGCAGGTAGCCTCGTTTTGATTTTTTAAGTAATGCGGGCTACTACCGATTAATCTTTAAAGAAAGTCGCGGCGGCGGGTTTAAAACAAAAAGCCGGTCTTGTAGACCGGCTTTCGCAATGCTGACAAACGGACAATTGCCGCGATATTTTAACTTTCGTTATCGTTTCAAACCGCTTTCCTCGGGGGCGCCGATTGCCAGATTCATACACTGGATCGCCGCGCCCGAAGCGCCTTTACCCAGGTTGTCGAGCCGCGCGACGGTGACGAAGCGCTCCGGCGTGCCGAACACGAACAGATCGACGCGATTCGTGTCGTTGTTCGCCTGCACGTCGAAGAAGCCGCTGTCCAGATTCGCCTCCGAGTCGAACGGCGCGACGCGCACGAACGCTTCGCCTGCGTAGTACTCCGCGAGCAGCGCCTGCACTTCTTGCGGCGTCGTTTTCCGCGCCAACTGGCGCGGCGAGAAGTACGTGGTGACCGCGAGGCCCTTGTAAAAGCCGCCGACGATCGGCGTGAAGACCGGTGACGACTTCAGCCCCGTATGCGCCGCCATTTCCGGCAGATGCTTGTGCGTGAGAGCCAGCGCGTACGGACGCGGGCTCTTGAGCTTGTCGTTACCGCCGGCTTCGTAGTCGGCGATCATTTTTTTGCCGCCGCCGCTGTAACCGGTGATCGAATAAGCATGAGCTTCGAACTCGGGCGCGACCACGCCGCTTTCCACGAGCGGGCGCATGGCCAGCACGAAAGCCGACGCGTGACAGCCCGGCACGGCGATGCGCTTGGCGGTGCGCAGGCGTTCGCGCTGCGAGCGAGCGAGTTCGGGCAGGCCATAAGCCCAGTCGGCCGACGTGCGAAACGCGGTGCTCGCGTCGATCAGCACCGTGCGCTCGTTCGCAACGAGCGCTGCCGACTCGCGCGATGCCACGTCGGGCAGGCACAGGAACGTGACGTCCGACGCGTTGATGAGACGGCGGCGCTCCTCGATATCCTTGCGCTTCGCTTCGTCGATACGCAGGATCTCCACGTCGGCGCGCTGCGACAGGTATTCGAAAATCTTCAGGCCGGTCGTGCCTTCCTGTCCGTCGACAAAAACTTTCGTGCTCATCTCGATCTCACTGGCTATCTGGTTACAGCTTGGAAACAGCGCGCGACGCCGCGCGAAAACACCATTTTAAGACCTCATCGCCATGCGCGTGCGCAAGCGGGGGGAAACGGCGCGAAAAACGGCGGAAAAACCACGATGCCCGCGCGAAGTGACAGCCGCGTGACTTGTCGGACTTCACTGCGATCCGGGCGCAGGGCGGCGGGCGCGGGGCGGCCCGCCAAAGCGCGATATCACGGCAATCAAGCCGGCTTTTCAGGCGCAACACCGCGCGCGCCGGCAAGCGCGCCGCGTTAGCGCCCGTAATTCACCACCATCCTCGCGCTGCCGAGCGCCGCCGTGCCGATCTCGTGATCGAACATCAGCGCCGGGCGGCCTTGCGCGAGGCGCAGGTCGGCGGTGTTCAGCGCATACACGGTGATCACGTAGCGATGCGGTTTGCCGGGCGGCGGACAAGGACCGCCATAACCGTCGATGTCGAAGTCGTTGCGGGCTTCCACCGCGCCGAGCCGTCTCAGGAAACCCGACGCGCTCGCGTTCTCGGGCAGGCTTGCGACGCTCGCCGGAATGCCCGCCACGGCCCAATGCCACCAGCCGCGGCCGGGCGCATCGGGATCGAACAGAGTGATTGCGAAACTGCGCGTTCCGGGCGGCGCGTCGCGCCAGGTCAGTTGCGGCGAGCGATTGCCGCCCTTGCAGTCGTCCTGATCGAAGACTTGCGGGGAATTCACTGTGCCGCCCGCGCGGAAGCTCGCGCTCGTGAGCGAGAACGCGTTCTCGGCCTGGGCGCGCGAGCCATGCGCGAGCCCGAGCGCGAGACCAAGCGTGGCGCAGACAACAAGCGGCATGCGGCGAAACGATGAAGCGTGCGAAACAACCAGGCAACGCAAGCGCATGTGCCGGTTCTCCTGTGTCGATCGGAGTCGGCGCCGGGCGCCTGCTCAGATCCCATGCAGCATCAAGGCGCTGCGAGGACGCGAGGCAATTGCCTCGCGGTGTTTATTGTCCCTATTTTGTACCTGAACGTCGAATCGAGTCTAAGCTTAGGTTTATGACGCATCATTGTTATGCCGCGTAAGCGGATTGCGAGCCTAAAATCGGCTATAGTCGAAAGAGTTTACGCGATGTGGCCCGTGTTCCTATTAGTCAAATTGAACATTAAGAATAAGAAGGCATGTCAGAGGTTTTGGAGAGGGGTTTTCCTGTCGAGGTACGGGCAATGCAAGACGTAGTCAAGGTTGTCATCGCTGACGATCATCCAGTTATTCTATTCGGCGCCGAACAGGCTTTACTCAAGTTCCCCGGCATCCAGGTGGTCGCGCGAGCGAGGCAGTCCACGGAACTCATCAAGGTCCTGCAAACCGCTGCGTGCGACGTGCTCGTCACAGACCTCGCCATGCCGGGCGGCCAGTACGGCGACGGCCTGCCGTTGGTCGGCTACCTGCGGCGCAATTTTCCGAACCTTCCCATCGTCGTGCTAACGATGCTCGAGAACGCCGCGTTGCTGCAACGGCTGCGGGAACTCGGCGTGACTTCGGTCGTGAATAAATCCGACGACCTGAGCCACATCGGGCTCGCGGTGCAGCACGTCAGCCGGCACCTCGAATATCTGAGTCCGTCGGTGAAGGCGTCGCTCGATGCGCTGCGGATGAATTCCGGCGGCAAGAGCGACGAAGTGATGCTATCGAGGCGTGAACTCGAAGTCGTGCGCCTGTTCGTATCGGGAATGACCATCAAGGAAATTTCCGAGCAACTGAACCGCAGCATCAAGACAATCAGCACTCAGAAAAATACGGCGATGCGCAAGCTCGGCATCGACCGCGATTCGGAGCTGTTTCAATACGCGCAAAGCAATGGTTTGCTGAACCTGTCGTCGCATTCGGCGGAAGACACGGGCGACCTGGTTTAGCCGCGCGCCGCACTTCTTGTGCGGCATAGAAAAAGCCGCGTTAAAGTCGTCAAAGAAAAAGGCCGCCTGTCGCAAGACAGGCGGCCTTTGTGCTTCTGCTTCTGCGGCTGTTGCCGCGATGCGATGTAATGCGATGCTATGCGCTACCGCCGCGCTTATTGCGGCGTCGACGTTGCGCCGCCGTGCGCGGCCGACCATTCAGCCGGCGAGTGCAGGAATTTTTCGACTTCGTCGAGCGTCTTCGTGTCGAAGTACTTGTTGTCCTTGGCGACGCGCAGCACGTCCCACCATGTCGCGAGCGCGTGCAGATCGACGTCGATGTCTTTCAGCACCGACACGCTTTCCTTGAAGATGTTGTAGTGGAACAGCACGAAGCAGTGATTCACCGTCGCGCCGGCCGTGCGCAGCGCATTGATGAAGTTGATCTTGCTGCGGCTGTCGGTGGTCAGGTCTTCCACCAGCAGCACCCGCTGACCTTCGGTCAGCAGACCCTCGATCTGCGCATTGCGGCCAAAGCCCTTCGGCTTCTTGCGCACGTATTGCATCGGCACCATCAGGCGGTCGGACAGCCATGCCGCGAACGGAATGCCTGCCGTTTCGCCGCCGGCAACGGCGTCGATCTGCTCATAGCCGACGTCGCGGAGAATGGTGGTTTCAGCCATTTCCATCAGGCCGCGGCGCACGCGCGGATAGGAAATCAGCTTGCGGCAATCGATATAAACCGGGCTCGCCCAGCCGGACGTAAAAATGTACGGTTTCTCCGCGTTGAAGTGCACTGCCTGCACTTCGAGCAGCATCTTGGCGGTGGTGTCGGAGATCGTCTGGCGATCGAAGCCTGTCATGGGCGGGTCCTTGGATTGAGCGGGGGAGCGGGCGCCGGGCCCGGTGGCGCAGCAAGCGGGATACGCCGCGCCGTGCTGGGCGGAATATGCAGCCGGCCAGTGGATGCTGGCCGGTTTTTGCTGCGCGCGTAGGCCGACATTTTACCTGAAACGGCTCCTTCAGACGAGGCCGGCGTGCGCGTGGGCGGCCAATTGCAGTCGCCAAAGGCGAGCCGGGCGCGTGCCCAAGGCGCAGGCCAACCCGGTCTCCAACACCGTTCGCCGAAGCCTGGTCGGACAAGCGTTGCGCCGTTCGCGTCGCGCTTCGCATAGGCTTTTTGGCTAGCTTGTGAGCAACCTGGGGCGCCTTTACACTCACGCGAATTTCTCCGACGCCGGCCGCAGCTCGCCGCCCGCCGTCCAACGATCCCGGATTGCTTTTAATGACGCCCGCTTCCTCCACCGCCGACACGCCCGCCTCCGCCCGACCCGGCTACGCCGCGCGAGCGCTGATCGCGTCCGCGCTCGGCTATGCCATGGACGGCTTCGACCTGCTGATTCTCGGCTTCATGCTGCCGGTCATCGCGGCCGACTTGCACCTGAGTTCGACGCAAGCCGGTTCGCTCGTCACCTGGACGCTGATCGGCGCGGTCGCGGGCGGCCTGATCTTCGGCGTGCTGAGCGACTATTACGGCCGCGTGCGCATGCTCACCTGGACCATCCTCGTGTTCGCGGTTTTCACCGGGCTGTGCGCGCTCGCGCAAGGGTATGGCGACCTGCTCGTGTACCGGACGATCGCCGGCATCGGGCTGGGCGGCGAGTTCGGCATTGGCATGACGCTTGTGGCCGAAGCGTGGCCGGCCGCGCAGCGGGCGCGGGTGTCGTCGTATGTGGGCCTCGGGTGGCAACTCGGTGTGTTGGCGGCCGCGTTGCTGACGCCGCTGCTGTTGCCGGTCATCGGCTGGCGCGGCATGTTCGCGCTCGGGCTGTTGCCCGCTGTCGTGTCGTTCTTCGTGCGGCGACGCGTCGAGGAACCGGCGCTCTTCACCGAGCGCGTCGCGCGCGGCATGCGCAAGCTGCCGCTCAAACTGCTGATCGCCGATGCCCGCACCGCGCGTGCGAGCCTCGGCGTGGCGGTCCTCTGCTCGGTGCAGAACTTCGGCTACTACGGGCTGATGATCTGGCTGCCGAGCTATCTGTCGAAAACCTTCGGCTATTCGCTGACGAAATCCGGCGTCTGGACTGCGGCCACTGTGGTCGGCATGGCATGCGGCATCTGGCTCTTCGGCATCGCCGCGGACCGTTTCGGCCGCAAGCCGGCGTTTCTGTTCTACCAGGTCGGCGCCGTCGCGATGGTCTTCGTCTATGCGCATCTGACCACGCCCACGGCGCTGCTGATCGGTGGCGCGGCGATGGGCGTGTTCGTCAACGGCATGATCGGCGGTTACGGCGCGCTGATTTCGGAGCTTTATCCCACCGATGCACGCGCCACCGCGCAAAACGTGTTGTTCAACGTGGGGCGGGCGGTTGGCGGCTTTGGGCCCGTCGCGGTCGGCGCGCTGGCCGCGCATTATTCGTTTGGCACGGCGCTGGTTTTTCTCGCGTCGATCTATCTGCTCGACGTGCTCGCCACACTCTTTCTGATCCCCGAACGCCGCGGCGCCGAACTCCACTGAGCGCCGCCGCGCAGTCTGCCGATGCGGCGCTGCAGCATGACTGGCGGGCGTTTCGCCAATGGCGAGCCGCGTTAACCAGTCCGTGTATCGACTCGCGCGGGGTGTACACTAACCGACCCCGCGTAGCACTCCGCACCGTCCCGCCTCCGCCGGGGACCGACGCCGCGCCTAACCGGCGCAAGCGAACAGCGCCCCGGTCGATCATCCATTCGATAGCAGGAAGCGCCGCCAGCGGTGCAGTGTGCCGGCCCAAATTTCTTACGTCTCGCAGGCAAAAAATGGACGAACAACTGAAGCAAAGCGCTCTCGCGTATCACCAGAATCCGAAACCCGGCAAGATTTCGGTCACACCGACCAAGCCGCTGTCGAACCAGCTCGACTTGTCGCTCGCGTACTCGCCGGGCGTGGCCGCGGCCTGCATGGCGATCTACGAGGAGCCGCTCGACGCGCAGAAATACACGTCGCGGGGCAACCTGGTCGGCGTGATCACCAACGGCACGGCCGTGCTCGGCCTCGGCAACATCGGCCCGCTCGCCGCAAAGCCGGTGATGGAAGGCAAGGGCTGTCTCTTCAAGAAGTTCGCGGGTATCGACGTGTTCGACATCGAGCTGTCCGAGTCCGATCCCGACAAGCTCGTAGAAGCGATTGCGATGCTCGAGCCGACGTTGGGCGGCATCAACCTGGAAGACATCAAGGCGCCGGAGTGCTTCTACATCGAGAAGAAGCTGCGCGAGCGCATGAAGATTCCGGTCTTCCACGACGACCAGCATGGCACGGCGATCATCGCGTCCGCGGCGATTCTCAACGGCCTGAAAGTGGTCGGCAAGAAGCTCGATGAAGTGAAGCTCGTCTGCTCGGGCGCGGGCGCGGCAGCCATCGCGTGTCTGGATCTGCTGGTCAACCTGGGTCTGGCGAAGCAGAACATTCTGGTGGTCGACTCGAAGGGCGTGATTTACGAGGGTCGCGGCAATCTCGATCCGTCGAAGGAACGTTACGCGGCGAATACCGAGGCGCGCACGCTGGCTGACGCGATTCGCGGTGCCGACGTGTTCCTCGGCTGCTCGAGCGCAGGCGTGCTGAAGCCGGAAATGGTCACCGAAATGGGCACCCAGCCGCTGATTCTCGCGCTCGCGAATCCGGAACCGGAAATCCGTCCGGAAGAAGCGAAGAAAGTGCGCCCGGACTGCATCATCGCGACTGGCCGTTCGGACTATCCGAACCAGGTCAACAACGTGCTGTGCTTCCCGTTCATCTTCCGCGGCGCGCTCGACGTCGGCGCGACCACGATCACGGAAGAAATGAAGCTCGCGTGCGTGCGCGCGATCGCCGAACTCGCGGAAGAAACCGATCAGGGCGACGAAGTCGCGAAGGCGTATGAAGGGCACTCGCTGGAATTCGGTCCTGAGTATCTGATTCCGAAGCCGTTCGATCCGCGTCTCATCATCAAGATTGCGCCGGCCGTTGCGCAAGCGGCGATGGATTCGGGCGTCGCGACCCGTCCGATCAAGGACATGGACGCGTATCGCGAAGAACTCGGCACGACCGTTTATCGCACGGGCATGGTGATGCGTCCGGTGTTCGCGGCGGCGAAGTCGGAGCCGGCGCGCATCGTGTTCGCCGAAGGCGAGGACGAGCGCGTGCTGCGCGCCGCGCAGTTCGTGCTGCTCGAGAAGATCGCCAAGCCGATTCTGGTCGGCCGTCCGTCGGTGATCGAAATGCGCCTGAAGAAGATGGGCTCGAAGCTCAAATGCGGCGAAGACTTTGAGATAGTCGATCCGGAAGACGATCCGCGTTATCAGCAATGCTGGCAGGCGTATCACGAACTCGGCGCGCGCGAAGGCGTCACGCCGGACGTCGCGAAGGCCGCGATGCGCAAGTTCAATACGCTGATCGGCGCGATCCTCGTGCGACTCGGCGAAGCGGAAGGCATGATCTGCGGCATGATCGGCCAGTACCACACGCATCTGAAATTCATCGAGCAAGTGTTGGGCAAGGCGGACAACGTCGCTAACTTTGCAGCAATGAATCTGCTGATGCTGCCGGGCCGCAACCTGTTCATCTGCGATACGTACGTGAACGAAACGCCGACCGCAGAACAGCTCGCCGACATGACCATGCTGGCCTCGCGCGAGATCGAAAAGTTCGGCATCACGCCGAAGGTCGCGCTGCTGTCGAATTCGAACTTCGGCAGTGCGCCGTCTTCGTCGTCGCAACGCATGGCCGCGGCTCGCAAGCTGATTGCCGAACGCGCGCCGACGCTCGAGATCGACGGTGAAATGCACGGCGACGCGGCGCTGTCGGAAGTCGTGCGCAAGGCGGCGTTCCCCGGCACGACGCTGTCGGGCGAAGCCAATCTGCTCATCATGCCGAACGTGGAAGCGGCGAACATTGCCTACAACCTGCTGAAGATGGTCGGCGGCGAAGGCGTGACGGTCGGGCCGTTCCTGCTCGGCGCGGAGAAGCCGGTCCATGTGCTGACGCCGGCTGCAACCGTGCGCCGGATCATCAACATGACGGCGGTGGCTTCGGCGAACGCGCGCAAGTCGGTGAACAGCAAGTAAGCGAAGCGGCGCTCGTTTCTACGAGCGTCGTCGGGTGAAAAAAAACGCCACGGAATGAGCTTCCGTGGCGTTTTTTTATGTGCGCCGTGATCCTGGCGTTAGCGGCCGGAACACGGCGCGCTTTGGCAACGTCAAGCCGCGTGCTGCGTCGTGCCCGCCTGCGGCGAGCGCCAGCGCGCGAGCAGATCGTTCCACTTGACGCGCACGCCTTTCAGATTGTTTTCCTTGATGTGTCCATAGCCGCGGATGCCGTCCGGCAGATTCGCAAGTTCGACTGCCAGCTCGCGGTTCTGCGCGTTAAGCCCGCCGATCAGTTCGCGCACCAGCGTTTCGTACTCGCCGATCAACGCACGTTCGGTGCGACGCTCTTCCGTCTTGCCGAAAATGTCGAATGCCGTGCCGCGCAGGAACTTCAGCTTCGCCAGTCCATGCATTGCGCTGAAGACCCACGGGCCGTACTTCTTCTTGATCAGATGGCCCTGGGCGTCTTTCTTCGAGAACATCGGCGGCGCGAGGTGAATGTGCAGCTTCCAGTCGCCTTCGAAGCTCGCTTTCAGCTTCTCGATGAACGCCGGATCGCTGTATAGCCGCGCGACTTCGTACTCGTCCTTGTACGCCATCAGCTTATGCAGATTCTTCGCGACCGCTTCGGTTAGCGGCAACTGGCCGTCGCCCGAATCGAGCGCCGACTCGGCCGCGCGCACTTGTGAAACCAGCGCGCGATAACGCTCGGCGTATGCGCTGTTTTGCCATGCCGTGAGGTAGGCAGCGCGCTTGTCGATCAACGTGTCGAGCGCTTTCGGCGTGTGCAGCGAAATGATCTTGCTGCTGGTGGCGTTGGCCTCGGCATCGGGTGCGGCACCCGCACGCTGCGATTGCGCGAACTTGCGCACGGTCGCCGGATCATGTGCCGCGCGGCGGCCCCATTCGAATGCCGCGCGGTTTTTCTCGACCTGCACGTTGTTCAACTCGATTGCGCGCATCAACGACTGATACGTGAGCGGCACCCAGCCTCGTTGCCACGCATAGCCGAGCACGAACGGGTTCGTGTAGATCGCGTCGCCGAGCAGCGCGACCGCGAAGTGATTGGCGTCGACGGTATCGACGCATTCATCGCCCGCCCCCGCGCGTACGTCCGCTTCCGTGCTGCTGCCAGGAAAGCGCCAGTTCGGGTTCTTGATCAGCTCGGCGGTCGGCGTGTGCGCGCTATTGAGCACCACGCGCGTTTGACCGGCTTGCATCCGCGACACGCATTCGTCGCTCGCCGTCACGATTGCATCGCAGCCGATCACGAGACTCGCTTCGCCCATTGCGATGCGCGTGGCGTGAATGTCGTCGGGCTTGTTCGCGATCTGCACATGACTCATCACGGCGCCGCCTTTCTGCGCGAGGCCGGTGACGTCGAGCACCGTCACGCCCTTGCTCTCCAGATGCGCGGCCATGCCGAGCAGCGCGCCGATCGTCACGACACCCGTGCCGCCGACGCCTGTCACCAGCACGCCGTAAGGACGGTCGATTGACGGCAGCGCGGGTTCCGGCACCGGCGGCATCGCGTCGCCGACAATGCCGGATGCCGCTTTCGGCTTGCGTAACTGACCGCCTTCGACGGACACGAAGCTCGGGCAGAAGCCGTTCACGCAGGAGAAGTCCTTGTTGCAGGTGGACTGGTTGATCTGGCGCTTGGTGCCGTATTCGGTATCGAGCGGCTCGACTGACAGGCAGTTCGACTTGACCGAGCAGTCGCCGCAACCTTCGCACACCGCCTCGTTGATGACGACGCGGCGTGCCGGGTCCGGATACGCGCCGCGTTTCCTGCGGCGGCGCTTTTCGGTCGCGCAGGTCTGGTCGTAGATCAGGATCGTGGTGCCGGGAATCTCGCGCAACTGGCGTTGCACTTCGTCGAGCTTGTCGCGATGGTGAATGTCGATGCCGGGCGCAAGACCCACGTTCGCCGAATATTTTTCGGGCTCGTCGGTGACGATCACGATCTTCGACGCGCCTTCGGCCGCGAGTTGATGCGTGATCTGCGGGACGGTCAGCACGCCGTCGACCGGCTGGCCGCCGGTCATCGCGACTGCATCGTTGTAAAGCAGCTTGTAGGTGATGTTCGCCTTCGACGCGATGGCCGCGCGAATCGCGAGCAGCCCCGAGTGGAAGTAGGTGCCGTCGCCGAGATTGGCGAACACATGCTTGTCGTTCGTGAACGGCGCCTGGCCGATCCACGCGACGCCTTCGCCGCCCATCTGGCTGAACGTGCTCGTGCTGCGGTCCATCCACACGGTCATGTAATGGCAGCCGATGCCCGCCATCGCGCGCGAGCCTTCCGGCACATTCGTCGACGTGTTGTGCGGGCAGCCCGAGCAGAACCACGGCTTGCGTTCGGCTTCGACGCGCGGGCGCGCGAGCGCCTTTTCCTTTGCTTCGATTACCGCGATGCGCGCGGCGATGCGCGCGCGCACGTCGGACGGCAGATCGAACTTGGCAAGCCGCGCGGCGATGGCCTTCGCGATGATCGCGGGCGACAGTTCGTAGTGCGCCGGCAGCAGCCAGTTGCCCATCGGCACCGACCATTCGCCGCCCGCGCCGTCTTTCTCGTCGAACTTGCCGAACACACGCGGACGCTGCGCGTCGGGCCAGTTGTACAACTCTTCCTTGATCGCGTATTCGAGAATCTGACGCTTTTCTTCGACCACGAGAATTTCGTCGAGACCGCGAGCGAAGGCTTGCGCGCCTTGCGCCTCGAGCGGCCACACGCAGCCGACCTTATAGAGGCGGATGCCGATGCGCGCGCAGGTTTCGTCGTCGAGACCGAGGTCGGTCAGCGCCTGGCGCACATCCAGATACGCCTTGCCGCCCGTCATGATGCCGAAGCGCGCGTGCGGCGAGTCGATCTCGACGCGATCCAGCTTGTTCGCGCGCACGTAGGCGAGCGCCGCGTACCACTTGTAGTCGAGCAGACGCGCTTCCTGCACGAGCGGCGGATCGGGCCAGCGAATATTCAGACCGCCTTCGGGCATTGCGAAGTCGTCCGGCAGAACGATCTTCGTGCGATGCGGATCGATGTCGACGGAAGCCGACGATTCGACCACGTCGGTCACGCACTTCATTGCCACCCACAGGCCGGAGTAGCGGCTCATTGCCCAGCCGTGCAGGCCGAAGTCGAGATATTCCTGCACGTTCGACGGGAACAGCACCGGCAGGCCGCAGGCCTTGAAAATGTGTTCCGACTGATGCGCGAGCGTCGAGGATTTGGCCGCGTGGTCGTCGCCGGCGAGCACGAGCACACCGCCATGCCGCGACGAACCCGCCGAATTGCCGTGCTTGAAGACGTCGCCGGAACGGTCGACGCCGGGGCCCTTGCCGTACCACATCGAAAACACGCCGTCGTATTTGGCGCTGGGGTACAGGTTGACCTGTTGCGAGCCCCAAACGGCGGTCGCCGCGAGGTCTTCATTGACGCCCGGCTGGAACACGACCTGATGTGAGGCGAGATGCTGTTTCGCCTTCCACAAGGATTGATCGAGTCCGCCGAGCGGCGATCCGCGGTAACCGGAGATGAAGCCGGCCGTGTTCAGGCCGGCGGCGCGGTCGCGTTCCTGCTGCAGCATCGGCAGACGCACCAGCGCCTGGATGCCGCTCATGTACGCGCGGCCGCGTTCCAGAGTGTATTTGTCGTCGAGCGTGACGGAAGATAGAGCGGCTTCGAGCGAAGCTCGCTGACCTGCGTCTAGCGGGGCATTCATTATGTGTACTCCTCCACCCAGTTTGGGATCGCCAAAACTTTTTGGGCCGCGGCATCTTGTGAATGCGTATGGCCGGGGTCGCCATATTGACGTGTTTTAAGTGATGGTAGCACTGGTGAAAACCCGCCGCATCGCGGCAGAAAGTTCGCTGTGCTGCCGCCGCCATGCGGCGTTCATGCTGGTTGCTGTTTGTTGCAAAGTTCGCCTAACGTCTGTGAGTTGCCGGTGTAACAAGCTGTAAAACCTACAATCTCATGGAACCGCGCAGCAGATGCGTGTCTAACACCGCACCTGTGAGCAATGTCTGTGTAACGCGTCGCATGTTGCGGCGCTTCAGGACAACAGGGCAGTTAGAAAAGGAGTACGCATGAACACTAGAAATATCCAGACCTTCCTGATGGTTTCGGCCGCCTTTTTCGCCATGAGCGCGCCGGTGCGCTCGAACGCGGGTACGGGCACGCAGTCGAGCGTGATTAGCCGCACGGCCCTGGTCGCCCCGGCGCGTGTCGCCATCAACCGCATCGCGCGGGAAAGCGCGTCCGCGAAGGAAGACCAGAATTCGTGACGCGCTGCTGATGCGGCGTGTCGACGGTTAAACCGGCCGTCGCTCAGCGTTGAGCGGCGGCGCAAACGACGAGGGCGGGGATCGTTAGATCCTCGCCCTTGTCGTTTTATTGGCCTCGTTTTATTGGCGCATTACCCGCCACGCCGGATACAGGCGCCTGGCGGCTCAAGCCTTGTCCTGCACGACGCCGCGGCGAATCTGATCCAGTTCGATCGATTCGAACAGCGCCTTGAAGTTGCCCTCGCCAAAGCCCTGATTGCCCTTGCGCTGAATGATCTCGAAGAAGATCGGGCCGATCTGGTTCTCAGTGAAGATTTGCAGCAGCAAGTCGTCCGGCGCGCCGTCGATCAGAATCTTGCGCTTGCGCAGTTCGTCGAGCGGCTCGCCGTGATTCGGCACGCGGCGGTCGACGAGTTCGTAGTAGGTGTCGATGGTATCGAGGAGCGAGATATTCGATGCGCGCAGGCCGTCGACGGTACGGTAAATGTCGTTGCTGCCGAGCGCGATGTGCTGGATGCCTTCGCCGTGGTACGCGTCCAGATATTCCTGAATCTGCCCGGACGTTTCGGAGCCTTCCTCGTTGATCGGAATGCGGATCTTGCCGCACGGCGACGTCATCGCTTTCGACTTCACGCCCGTCACTTTGCCTTCGATGTCGAAATAGCGCACTTCGCGGAAATTGAAGAGGCGCTCATAAAACTCCGCCCATTCCTGCATGCGGCCACGGTGGACGTTGTGCGTCAGGTGGTCGATGTAGGTGAGGCCATGACCCACGGGGTTCGGATTCGCGCCGGCAATCGGCTCGAAGTCCACATCGTAAATGTCGATGTCGCCGACGCTGCCCGGCGCCGCGCCGTTCTTGCCGCGCCAGCGGTCGACGAAATAGATCAGCGAATCGCCG
Source organism: Paraburkholderia graminis (assembly GCF_003330785.1). Classification (NCBI taxonomy): domain Bacteria; kingdom Pseudomonadati; phylum Pseudomonadota; class Betaproteobacteria; order Burkholderiales; family Burkholderiaceae; genus Paraburkholderia; species Paraburkholderia graminis. The sequence goes on along the minus strand of NZ_CP024934.1, from coordinate 3,730,786 downwards.
ATGCCCTTGATTGCGGGAATGTTCAGTTCCATCGGGCCGGTTTTGTTGTCGAAGCCCCACGCGCCTTTTTCGATGGCTTGCCTGTAGGCCTTGCCCGCGTCCTGGACGCGGAACGCGATCGCGCAGATCGACGGACCGTGCAGACGCGCGAAGCGTTGCGCGAACGAATCCGGCTCGCCATTGACGATAAAGTTGATCTCGCCTTGCCGGTAAAGCGTTACGTCCTTATGACGATGACGGGCGATAGCGGTAAAACCCATCTGCTCGAACAGCTTGCCGAGCGCTTTGGGATCGGGGGCGGTGTATTCGATGAATTCGAAGCCGTCGGTGCCGACCGGATTGTCCCAAGTTGAAACCTGCATTTGTCTCTCTCTCTCCATGTCGAGGGCGCGTGGCGCCGGAGTCGCGCGCGCAATGCCGGAGCGCGACCGAATGACGCAAGTGTAAATGCGGGACCGCGCTCGAAACTTGCGAACTTAATCGCGCTAGCGTAGCGTGGCGCTATTTTCTAGCTCAATCTCCGAAAACGGCGGCAGAAAGTGACTCATATAGAGATAGACGCCATCGACCGGCGTATTCTGGCGATCCTTCAGGAGAATGGCCGGTTGTCGAATCAGGAGATCGCGGAGCGGATCAATCTTTCACCGAGTCCGTGTTTGCGGCGCATACGGCGGCTCGAGGAGAGCGGGGTGATTCGCGGCTACGTCGCGCTGCTGGACGCGCAGCGCCTCGGGCTTGATCTGCTCGCATACGTCAATGTGCGGCTGGAAAAGCGCGGCGGTTCCGCGCTAAGTCCGCGCGGCGAGGCGACCCACGCCGACCTGTTCCGCGCGGCCGTGCAGACGTGGCCGGAAGTGGTGGCGTGTCACGCAATGACCGGCGAGATGGACTATCTGCTACGCGTTCAGGTGGAGGACATGGCGCACTTTTCGCGCTTCGTGCAGGACCAACTGCTGCATCACCCGTCGGTGATCGACGTCAAAACGAGCTTCTCGCTGGAAAAGATCAAGGAGACGACGGCGTTGCCGATCTTATGAAAGTGCGTCGGTTGGGGCGCGCGGCACACGGCCGGTAAACCGCAAAGGGCAGCCATGAAGCTGCCCTTTGTAGTGGATGACGGCGTCTGCCCAATGTTCAGGCCGCGGCGGCTGTCGGCATGAAGGACTCGAGCAATCGCGACGTGCGGCGTGCCTGGCGCTTGAGCGCATAGTCGAACACCGCAGCCTGTTCCTGCAGCATTTCCGTGATGATGCTCGTTTGGTCGGCCGGCGGCAGCGTCAGATAAGCGTCTGCTTCGCCGTACGCGTACTCGATCTTCATGCCCGCTTTTTTCGCGATGTGCATCATCGTCGAGTTGCGCGACAGACAGTGCATGTACAGCGTGGTGACATGCGTGTTGCGGCTGCGAATGGCCGCGCGCTCAAACAGCCTGGAACCGATACCCTGGCCGCGCACGCTTTCGAGCACGGAAACGCCGAACTCCGCCGTGCGCTTGTCGCCTTCAGCCGGCAAGTAAGCGAGGTGACCGACGCCCGTAAGCTGCAACTGATCGTCGAACACGCCGAACACGGTGTCGCTCTTGAAATCGATTGCGCGGACGTAGTTCTCGATGACATGGTCGGGCACCACCTGACCGAAGCGCAGCAGGCGGTCGTCTTCGTCGAGCGCGAGGAAGTGCGTCAACAGACGTTCACGGTCGACCGCGGTGAGTTCACGAACCAGAGCAGGCGCACGACCGGCAGGCAGCGACGCGCGATCGTGCGCGACGATCGGCTCGGCGGCGCGGGGTGTAATCATGTTCATGGTCAGGTTCTCCTTGTCATCGTGCGGCGTTGGTGCACCGCAAAAACGATTCTAACGGAAACGCTAACCGATCACTAGGGAAAACCCGTATCTTTATTCGAGGGTGCTGCCTAACTGCGGGGGCGTTTTATGGTTAACCCGTTGATTCAAAAAGATAATTAATAAAAGAACGAGCGTGCGTGGCACGATGTCGCGCATATGCGACGCGCTTATTTACCGATGCAGCATATTGCTGTGCTGCGCCATCCCGCCATCAAGCCGGCGCGCAGCCCAGCCCGTGGTCCACCATGCTCACCACCTGTTCCGCGAATTCGCGATAGCCCATGCGTCCGCCGGGCTTGAGCCAGGTGAAGGTCCAGTTGATCATGCCGAATACCATCATCGTGAGCGCGGTCTGGTTTTCACGCGTGGCGCGCTCGGGGTAAGCGCGCGCCAGTTGCCGCGCAAACGCAGCGACGACGTCGCGCTGACGGTTGAGAATCACCTCGCGCTGCGCGTCGACGAGATACTTTACGTCGTTCAGCAGTGCGACGTGGCGGCTGTGCGACGTCTCGTATTCCGAGAGGAACGCGCGGATCAACTCGGCAAAGGTCTCGCGCTCGGTGAGGCCGCGGCGCTGACTTGCGCCCTCCACCTCGGCGATGATCAGCATCAGCCGTTTGGTGTAGCGGTCCAGCAGATCGAAAAGGATCGCTTCCTTGCTCTCGTAATAGTGATAGAGGCGCGCTTTCGAGGTGCCGCTGGCAGCGGCAAGGTCTGACATCGACGTGCTGGGATAGCTCGTCTGTGCGAATTTGGCCGCGGCCAGTTCGAGAATCTGTTCGCGCTGGCTTTCGTGGTCGGGGGCTCGGGTGCGGGCCATGGTCGTCTGTTTTATTCCTGTGGACAGGGGGCGAGCGCCGCGCACAGCTCGAGCGTCCGCCATGCGCCGGTGTCGCCGCGTAGCTTGATCCGGCGCGTGGCGGCCAGTTCGCGGAAGCGCCACAGCACGATGCTGTCGCTGACCAGAAACCCGAGCTCCGCGGTCATGACTTCCGCGGCCACTCGCGACGCCGGTTGCCAGTCCGCCGTCGCGTGCTCGAGTATCAGCGCGTCCAGATCGGCGAAGCTGCCGCTCGTGAAGGTGTTGTCGCGCCAGCGCCGCGTCTCGCCGTTTGCGTGCTTCGCTTCCTGCCATTCGAGCGCGAGCCGGCTGATGCGCAGCACCGAGATGGGCGCCGCGTCGGGCAAACGCGCGTGCAGCACGGACGGCGCGAACATGCCGACGGACGTCGCGCGGTCTTTGCGGCTGTACGCCCATGCGCCGGTGTCGGTGAGATCGCGGATCGACAGACGCACTTCGTTCAGGCGCTGCGGATTGTTCCGCAGGTAGTAGCAGACCCGGCGCAGCATCAATTGATCGGATGCGCTTTCGCCATGCCAGACCACGAGATTCGCTTCGCCGCGCGCAATCGCTTCGAGCGCTGCGGCCTGTTCCCGAAACTCGCGGACGAAATCGCGCTTCGTGTCAGCGCTCACGCGGTCCCAGAAGGTGGCGCGCACTTGCGGGTCGTCGTCGATTCCTCGCAACGGACCGACCGCCAGATCGTCGCGCAGTGCCTGCACGCGGTCGTCGCGGCCCGTTTCGCGCAACGCCGTGCGCAATGATTCCGCGGCGACGTCGCCGTTGGTGAGGTGGATGGTGCTCATCGGCCGTGGCTGGTTTTTGTACGCGATTAGACAAAGGGCCGCTCGCCTCGCGGACCGGAACGGTCCGACTGCGAGCGGCCCCTAGTGTAAGCGGATCGCGGAATGGCTCAAAGCACAGGGGGCGAGGAACGCGCCGAACGCGCCAAACGCGCTCAACGTTCGTCGTAGCTCACCACCACGCGATCGCTGATCGGATGGCATTGACAGGTCAGCACGAAGCCGTCGCGGATTTCATGCTCTTCGAGCGTGTAGTTCTTTTCCATCTTCACTTCGCCTTCGACGACTTTCGCGCGGCAGGTGCAGCACACGCCGCCTTTGCACGCATACGGCAGCGCGAGCCCGGCGCGCAGACCGACGTCGAGCACGCTCACGCCCTGATACGGCAGGCGCAGCTTGCGGCGCTTTCCATCGAGCACGATTTCGAGCTCGGCTGCGGGCGTGTCGTCGGTGATTTCGACGGGCGGCACGCCCGCTTGCGGCAGCGGCGAGCCAAAGCGTTCTACGTGCACCTTTTCCGACGGCACGCCGGCGGCTTTGAGCGCGGCTTCGGCGGCGTCCATCATCGGCGCGGGGCCGCAGATAAAGGCTTCGTCGATCGAATCGGCCGGCACGAGGCTTTCCAGAAACGCCGCGCACTTCTTCTGGTCGAGCACGCCGTTGAACAGTTCGACGTCCTGCAAATCGTCCGACAGCACGTGGTACAGCACGAAGCGGTTCATGAAGCGGTTCTTCAGATCTTCGAGTTCTTCGGCGAACATGATCTGATCCACGCTGCGGTTGCCGTAAATCAGCACAAAGGTGCTGCGCGGTTCGACCTCGAGCGTCGTCTTGATGATGGCGAGCACCGGCGTGATGCCCGAGCCGCCTGCAAACGCGACGTACTGCTGGCCGTGGTCCACGTTCAGATGCGTGAAGAAGCGGCCGTCCGGCGTCATCACGTCAATCGTGTGGCCGGGCTGCAGCGTGTCGAAGGCGAAATTCGAGAAGCGCCCGCCGCGCACGCGCTTGATGCCGATGCGCAGTTCGCCGTCGCGGTCGTAGTCGGTGACGCCCACGCAGATCGAGTACGAACGGCGCGTTTCCTCTCCGTCGATATGCGTTTTGAGCGTGACGAACTGGCCTTGCGTGAAGCGGTAAAGCTCGCGCAGTTCGGCGGGGACTTCGAAGGCAACCGAGACCGCGTCGGCGGTTTCAGGCCGCACTTCGCGGATACGCAGCGGATGAAATTGCGGGGTAGCCATATCAGTATGGTTTGAAATAGTCGAAGGGTTCGCGGCAGTCGAGGCAGCGGTACAAGGCTTTGCAGGCGGTCGAGCCGAATTGCGCGAGACGCTCGGTGTGCGCCGAGCCGCAGCGCGGGCACGAAGGCGCGGGCAGCGCGCGCGGCACGAAGCGCATGACCTTTTCGCGCGGCCGCAAACCCGAATCGGCCGGCGATCCGCAATTGCCGGTGGGCGGCGCGATGCCGTAGGCGCGCAGTTTGTCGCGGGCTTCGACGGTCATCCAGTCAGTGGTCCACGCGGGCGCGAGCACGGTGGCGATGCGATAAGGCGTGAGTCCCGCGACGTCGAGTGCATGCGCGACGTCTTCGGCGATCTGCGACATGGCCGGACAGCCGGAATAGGTCGGCGTGATCACCACCTCGAGCGTGCCGTCGTCCGTGCGCCGCACGTCGCGCAGAATGCCGAGCTCGCGGATCGATACCACCGGAATCTCGGGATCGGGCACGGCTTCCAGCACCGCCCACGCGCGTTCGAGCGTGGCGTCGTCATGGGCGTCGTCAAGGACGGCGGTGGGCGCGGTCGAGGTCGTCATCGTCTGATTTGCCGTGTTATTGCGATTACCAGGTCGCGCCGGGATGCTGCCGCGCGAGGCTTTGCATTTCGGCCAGCACGAAGCCCATGTGCTCCGAATGCTCGCCGTGCTTGCCGGTCGTGACGTGCTTGACCGGTTCGGGAAGCGTAAGCGTGGCTTGGTCGAGTGTGGCGCGCACGTCGTCGAGCCAGGCGGCTTCCAGATCGGCGCTGAGCGGGCCAATGCCAGCCGCGGCGATCGCTTCTTCCACGGCGTCGGTGCTGAAGAACTCGCGCGTGTACGGCATCAGGTAGTCAAGCGCGGCCTGCGAGCGGCGGTGCGATTCCTCCGTGCCGTCGCCGAAACGGATCAGCCATTCGCTCGCGTGATGGACGTGGTAGCTCGTTTCCTTGATCGACTTCGACGCGATCGCGGCCAGTTGCGTGTCGGTCGATTGCGTGAGCGCGGTCCAGACATGCGCCATCAGCGTCGAATAAAGGAAGTTGCGCACAATGGTGACCGCGTAGTCCTTCTCGGCTTGCGCCGTCGCGGACAGCGGGCCGTAGTGCGGCAATTCCACCAGCGTGTAGTTGGCGAACTCGCGCTCGGCGCGGAAGTACGCGTAGTCGTCTTCGGTGCGGGTCTTGCCGGTGAGGTGCTGTTCGAGCGACGCCGCGTGCGTGTACAGCAGACGCGCCTGGCCGATCAGATCGAGGCTCATGTTCGACAGCGCGATGTCTTCTTCGAGAATCGGGCCGTGGCCGCACCACTCGGCATTGCGCTGACCGAGAATCAGCGCGGTATCGGCGAGGCGCAGCACGTATTGCAGATGTTCTAGCGTGATGTTCATGGCCGCGCTTACATGTGGTTGACTTCGTCGGGAAGCGTGTAGAACGTCGGGTGGCGGTAAATCTTGTCGGCCGCCGGTTCGAACAGTTCCGCCTTGTCTTGCGGCGCGGACGCCGTAATCGCCGACGACGGCACCACCCAGATGCTCACGCCTTCCTGGCGGCGCGTGTAGACGTCCCGCGCCATGCGCAGCGCCATTTGCGCGTCGGCGGCGTGCAGGCTGCCGCAGTGTTTATGGTCGAGTCCCTGCTTGCTGCGCACGAAGACTTCCCAAATCGGCCATTCCTTGTTCATGCTGATCTCCTGATTCCTTGCCTGGCGAGCCGCGTTGTTCAGGCGGCGTGCTGTTGGGCGCGTTGGCGTTGTTTCTCGGCGTGGGCGATGGCGGCTTCGCGAACCCAGGCGCCCTCGTTATGCGCCTTGACGCGGGTGCCAAGGCGCTCGCGATTGCATGGGCCGTCGCCGTTCACGACGCGCCAGAATTCTTCCCAGTCGATGTCGCCGTAGTCGTAGTGGCCGCGCGCTTCGTTCCATTTGAGGTCGGGGTCGGGCAGCGTCACGCCGAGCACCTTCGCCTGTTCGACGGTGGCGTCGACGAATTTCTGACGCAGGTCGTCGTTCGAAATACGCTTGATGCCCCATTTCGACGATTGATTGCTGTGGATGGAATCCTTGTCGCTCGGACCGAACATCATCAGCACCGGCCACCACCAGCGGTTCACCGCCTGCTGGACGAGTTCGCGCTGCGCGTCGGTGCCGGACATCATCGACATCAGCGCGTCGAAGCCCTGGCGCTGGTGGAACGACTCTTCCTTGCAGATGCGGATCATCGCGCGGGCGTACGGGCCGTAAGTGCAACGGCACAGGGGAATCTGATTCATGATCGCCGCGCCGTCGACCAGCCAGCCGATCACGCCGACATCCGCCCAGGTGGGCGTCGGGTAATTGAAGATGCTCGAATATTTGGCCTTGCCGGAATGCAGCGCCGCGACGAGCTGATCGCGCGAGACGCCGAGCGTTTCGGCCGCGCTATATAGATAGAGACCGTGGCCGGCTTCGTCCTGCACCTTGGCGAGCAGAATCGCCTTGCGCTTGAGGCTCGGCGCGCGCGTGATCCAGTTGCCTTCCGGCAGCATGCCGACGATCTCCGAATGCGCGTGCTGCGAAATCTGGCGCACGAGCGTCTTGCGATACGCGTCGGGCATCCAGTCTTGCGGTTCTATCTTGCCGTCCGCGGCCATGACGGCGTCGAATTGCGCCTGCTCCGGCGACGTCGCGCCGGATTCCAGCGGGGCCACGTTGCCGGGAATATCCAGGGATTGCGTGTACATGGGGACGCTCTTTCTGGGGGAGTTATCTGGTTTGCACAGTATAAGCCAACCGACCGGTCGGTTAATAAATTTTTTTGAGACGGACGGCGTTCGCTCCGACAGCCGCCGGCGCGGGCTTCGCGACCTGTTTTACTTTGCGCGGAAACCCCGCACCGGCGCTTAGCCTATAAAATTGCGAATTGGCCGCGATTGCGGCCCTCCTGCATCCCCGGTACTTCATGCTACGTCTAAGCGAAATCAAACTCCCGCTCGATCATCCCGAGAGCGCTCTCGAGGCCGCCGTCCGCGCGCGTCTCGCGGAACTCGGCGTGCCTCATGACGGGCTCGTCCGATACACCGTGTTCCGGCGCGCCCACGATGCGCGCAAGCGCGCCGACATCAAGCTGACCTACATCGTCGACGTCGAGGTCACGGACGAAGCCGCCGCGCTCAAGCGGATCGCCGACGTGCCGCATTGCGCCGTGACGCCCGACATGACGTACCGGTTCGTCGCCAGGGCGCCGGCGCAGTTCAGCGGGCCGCGTCCGGTGGTGATCGGCATGGGACCATGCGGGCTGTTCGCCGGGCTGATCCTCGCGCAAATGGGCTTCCGTCCGATCATCCTCGAGCGCGGCAAGGCGGTGCGCGAGCGCACCAAGGACACCTTCGGCCTGTGGCGCAAGTCGGTGCTGAATCCGGAATCGAACGTGCAGTTTGGCGAGGGCGGCGCGGGTACGTTTTCGGACGGCAAGCTGTATAGCCAGATCAAGGACCCGAAGCACTATGGCCGCAAGGTGCTGGACGAATTCGTGCGGGCCGGCGCGCCAGAGGACATTCTGTATCTGAGCCGGCCGCATATCGGCACGTTTCGCCTCGTGAGCATGGTCGAGAAGATGCGCGCGACCATCCACGAACTGGGCGGCGAAGTGCGTTTCGAGACGCGCGTGGACGATATCGACATCGATAACGGAAAAGTACGCGGGCTGACGCTGTCGACGGGCGAAACGCTGCGCTGCGACCATGTGGTGCTCGCCGTCGGCCACAGCGCGCGCGATACCTTTCAGATGTTGCACGACCGCGGCGTTTATATCGAAGCCAAGCCGTTCTCGCTCGGGTTTCGGATCGAGCATCCGCAGGGCTTGATCGACCGTAGCCGGTTCGGCAAGTTTGCCGGCCACAAGCAACTGGGCGCCGCCGACTATAAGGTGGTGCATCACTGCAGCAACGGGCGCGCGGTGTACAGCTTCTGCATGTGCCCGGGCGGGACGGTGGTCGCCGCGACGTCCGAGCCGGGGCGCGTGGTGACCAACGGCATGAGCCAGTATTCGCGAGCCGAGCGCAATGCGAACGCGGGAATCGTCGTGGGCATCACGCCCGACGATTATCCGGGCGGGCCGCTTGCCGGCATCGCATTCCAACGGAAATGGGAAGAGCGGGCGTTCGAACTGGGCGGCGGCAACTATATGGCGCCGGGTCAACTTGTCGGCGACTTCATTGCTGGACGGCCGTCGACGTCGCTTGGTTCGGTCGTGCCGTCTTATAAGCCGGGCGTGCATCCCACGGATCTCAGCACGGCGCTGCCCGACTACGTGATCGAGGCGATTCGCGAAGCGCTTCCGCAGATGGACAAGAAGATCGCGGGCTTCGCGATGCATGACGCGGTGTTGACGGGCGTGGAGACGCGGACGTCGTCGCCGATCCGGGTGCGCCGGCGCGACGACTATCAGAGCGTGAACGTCGAGGGCTTGTATCCGGCGGGAGAGGGCGCGGGTTACGCCGGCGGGATCTATTCGGCGGCGATCGACGGAATTGAAGTGGCTGAAGCGCTGGCTTTGAAGATGACGGGTGAGCTGCAAGTGGCCGGGTGAGGGTGCTGGCTGTGCGTTGCGGGCTTTGTCCGTTTGCGAGTGCGAGTGCGGGCGTATGCCGCCCGCGCTGGCCCGCGTCGGCCGACGCGGATCGTGCACAATGGCTGTTTCGCTTGAAACCAAGTACACGAATGACCATTCGCTCTCTGGCCGCGGCATGCGGCGCCGCGCTGTTTTGCCAGCTTGCCGTTTCCTCCTCTGTCGCCGCCGCTGGCACGGACGCCTCGGCGCATTGGGTCACGGCGTGGGCAACCGCGCTGCAGCCCATCCCGCAACGCGCTGACTTGCCGCCGCTGTATCGCGCGCCTGAAGTGGCGGGGCGCACCGTCCGTCAGATTGTCTACCCGACGCTGTCGGGAAAATCTGTGCGGATTCACCTCAGCAATGAATACGGCAAGACGCCGCTCGTTATCGAGGATCTGCGCATTGCGCGGTCGGCGGGCGGCGCTGCCGCGTCGGCTGGCGGCGGCGCGCGTGTGACCTTCGGCGGGAAGCCGAGTGTGAGCGTTGCGCCCGGCCGCGAACTGGACAGCGACCCAATCGCGATGGACGTCGCGGAAGGCGCGCCGTATGCCATTAGCGCGTTTATGGCGCCGGACCAGCGAGTGGTCGCGTGGCACCGGGTTTCCAGCCAGCTTAATTATGTTTCCAGCCCCGGCAACCACGCGGCGGACGCGACGGCAGAAGCGTTTCGCGGGCGCTTCACTCAATACTTGTGGGTGACGGGGCTGTCCGTCGACGCCGCGCCGGGATCGACGGCAATTGCGGCGATCGGCGATTCGATCACGGACGGCATGCGCTCCAGCCTGAACCTGAACCGTCGATGGCCGGACGCGTTCGCCCGCCGATTGGCCGGCTCGGGGAACCGCTCGACGGCCGTGATCAATCTCGGTATCAGCGGCAACCGGCTGCTTAACGATTCTCCGTGTTATGGCGATGCGCTGGTCACGCGATTTGGGCGCGACGCGCTCGAGCGGCCCGGCGTCAAGGCGGTGATTCTGCTGATCGGCATCAACGACATTAATTTCGCGGCGATGCCGGCGCGCAGCGGGCTCGACTGCGATTTCCCGCACGCGTCGGTGACAGCGGCCGACCTGATCGCGGGCTATCAGCGGGTGATCGCGGCCGCGCGACGGGCGGGAGTCAAGGTGTTCGGCGGGACGCTGACGCCCGCAGCGCTTCCGGCGTCGCGCGAGAACATCCGGCTGGCCGTCAACGAGTGGATCCGTTCCAGCCATGCTTTCGACGGCGTAGTCGATTTCGACGCCGCGCTGCGCGATCCGGCCGAGCCGGGACGTCTGCAGCGCAAGTACGATAGCGGCGACCACATTCACCCAAGCGATGCCGGCTACGCGGCCATGGCGGAAGCGGTTTCCGTCGACGGAGCCGTGAATTCGGCGCGCAAATGAGTGACTGACGATAAAGTTCTCGCCAAACCCTTGAAATAAGGCTCTGGGCCGCCTATGATTTCGTTCCTCGTTTGCGAACGAGGGCCGCGACGGGAAGGAGCGGCGGTGACGTCAACAAAGTTTTAAGCGAAAGCGAAAAAATGGGGTTGACGAACCGAAAGAGAGTCTTCATAATCTCGCTTCTCTGCTGCTGATGCAGCGACGCAGAACGAAGCAGTGCCGGGTGGTTGAAGTGGGCGCTGTGAAGTGTGCGAACCGATCTTTAAAAACTAACAGCCGATAAGTGTGGGCGCTTGATGCGCGACGCGCGCCGGGTTGCGGGGTTTAACTCCGGAATCTGGCGGTAAAGCGAAAGTATCAAGTCTCACACAGTAATGAAAGGAAGGTTTGGTCATCGAGAGATGGTTAAACACTTCGTCAGTACGTTGAGTGAGCGACCGGGTTCGAAAGAGCCCGAAAACAGTAACAGGTTTGAACTGAAGAGTTTGATCCTGGCTCAGATTGAACGCTGGCGGCATGCCTTACACATGCAAGTCGAACGGCAGCACGGGAGCAATCCTGGTGGCGAGTGGCGAACGGGTGAGTAATACATCGGAACGTGTCCTGTAGTGGGGGATAGCCCGGCGAAAGCCGGATTAATACCGCATACGCTCTGCGGAGGAAAGCGGGGGATCCTTCGGGACCTCGCGCTACAGGGGCGGCCGATGGCAGATTAGCTAGTTGGTGGGGTAAAGGCCTACCAAGGCGACGATCTGTAGCTGGTCTGAGAGGACGACCAGCCACACTGGGACTGAGACACGGCCCAGACTCCTACGGGAGGCAGCAGTGGGGAATTTTGGACAATGGGCGCAAGCCTGATCCAGCAATGCCGCGTGTGTGAAGAAGGCCTTCGGGTTGTAAAGCACTTTTGTCCGGAAAGAAAACCGCCTGGCTAATATCCGGGCGGGATGACGGTACCGGAAGAATAAGCACCGGCTAACTACGTGCCAGCAGCCGCGGTAATACGTAGGGTGCAAGCGTTAATCGGAATTACTGGGCGTAAAGCGTGCGCAGGCGGTTCGCTAAGACAGATGTGAAATCCCCGGGCTTAACCTGGGAACTGCATTTGTGACTGGCGGGCTAGAGTATGGCAGAGGGGGGTAGAATTCCACGTGTAGCAGTGAAATGCGTAGAGATGTGGAGGAATACCGATGGCGAAGGCAGCCCCCTGGGCCAATACTGACGCTCATGCACGAAAGCGTGGGGAGCAAACAGGATTAGATACCCTGGTAGTCCACGCCCTAAACGATGTCAACTGGTTGTCGGGCCTTCATTGGCTTGGTAACGTAGCTAACGCGTGAAGTTGACCGCCTGGGGAGTACGGTCGCAAGATTAAAACTCAAAGGAATTGACGGGGACCCGCACAAGCGGTGGATGATGTGGATTAATTCGATGCAACGCGAAAAACCTTACCTACCCTTGACATGTACGGAAGTCCGCTGAGAGGTGGATGTGCCCGAAAGGGAGCCGTAACACAGGTGCTGCATGGCTGTCGTCAGCTCGTGTCGTGAGATGTTGGGTTAAGTCCCGCAACGAGCGCAACCCTTGTCCCTAGTTGCTACGCAAGAGCACTCCAGGGAGACTGCCGGTGACAAACCGGAGGAAGGTGGGGATGACGTCAAGTCCTCATGGCCCTTATGGGTAGGGCTTCACACGTCATACAATGGTCGGAACAGAGGGTCGCCAAGCCGCGAGGTGGAGCCAATCCCAGAAAACCGATCGTAGTCCGGATCGCACTCTGCAACTCGAGTGCGTGAAGCTGGAATCGCTAGTAATCGCGGATCAGCATGCCGCGGTGAATACGTTCCCGGGTCTTGTACACACCGCCCGTCACACCATGGGAGTGGGTTTTACCAGAAGTGGCTAGTCTAACCGCAAGGAGGACGGTCACCACGGTAGGATTCATGACTGGGGTGAAGTCGTAACAAGGTAGCCGTATCGGAAGGTGCGGCTGGATCACCTCCTTTCCAGAGCTGAACGTGTCAAACGTTGAGCGCTCACGCTTATCGGCTGTAGTGAAGAAACGCAGACAGACTCAGGGGTCTGTAGCTCAGTCGGTTAGAGCACCGTCTTGATAAGGCGGGGGTCGATGGTTCGAATCCATCCAGACCCACCATGTCATGTCTGGTGAGCTGATGGACTGAAACCTCTGGTGCTGCTGTGCAGTGACTTGGGGGATTAGCTCAGCTGGGAGAGCACCTGCTTTGCAAGCAGGGGGTCGTCGGTTCGATCCCGTCATCCTCCACCAATCCTCAATGCGTAGCGTTCTGTGAAACAGGCAGAGCGTTGTGCATTGGCGATTGAGCCAGTCAGCAAGTGATATGAAGCAGAGCTTTATATCGGCTGTCGTTCTTTAACAATCAGGAAGAAGTAGTAAAGAGATTCACGAAAGCATACTTAGAGATGGGTGTGCGAGTAGGTGAATCAGGGTTGTGATTGTATCGATGTATTTTAAAGGTAATCGAAAGATTGCTCTTGGAATACGGCGCAACACGAATACTCAACCTGTAGCGAGTGATCGGATCGCTGGTCCCCTTCGGGGATCGGGCCAGAGTAAGTGCTAAAGCACTAACACTGGCCGAGAAGACACACCCGTTATAGGGTCAAGCGAACAAGTGCATGTGGTGGATGCCTTGGCGATCACAGGCGATGAAGGACGCGGTAGCCTGCGAAAAGCTACGGGGAGCTGGCAAACGAGCTTTGATCCGTAGATGTCCGAATGGGGAAACCCACCTCTTTTGAGGTATCCGTGGCTGAATACATAGGCCATGCGAAGCGAACGCGGTGAACTGAAACATCTAAGTAACCGCAGGAAAAGAAATCAACCGAGATTCCCAGAGTAGTGGCGAGCGAAATGGGACCAGCCTGTACTCTTTATCTTCATTGTTAGTCGAAGGCTCTGGAAAGTGCCGCCATAGCAGGTGATAGCCCTGTAGACGAAAACAGCGAGGAAGAACTAGGTGTACGACAAGTAGGGCGGGACACGTGAAATCCTGTCTGAAGATGGGGGGACCATCCTCCAAGGCTAAATACTCGTGATCGACCGATAGTGAACCAGTACCGTGAGGGAAAGGCGAAAAGAACCCCGGGAGGGGAGTGAAACAGATCCTGAAACCGCATGCATACAAACAGTCGGAGCCTTCGCAAGAGGGTGACGGCGTACCTTTTGTATAATGGGTCAGCGACTTACATTCAGTGGCAAGCTTAACCGATTAGGGCAGGCGTAGCGAAAGCGAGTCCGAACAGGGCGTTCAGTCGCTGGGTGTAGACCCGAAACCAGGTGATCTATCCATGGCCAGGATGAAGGTGCGGTAACACGTACTGGAGGTCCGAACCCACTAACGTTGAAAAGTTAGGGGATGAGCTGTGGATAGGGGTGAAAGGCTAAACAAACCTGGAAATAGCTGGTTCTCTCCGAAAACTATTTAGGTAGTGCCTCGTGTATCACCTTCGGGGGTAGAGCACTGTCATGGTTGTGGGGTCCATTGCGGATTACTACGCCATAGCAAACTCCGAATACCGAAGAGTGCAATCACGGGAGACAGACATCGGGTGCTAACGTCCGGTGTCAAGAGGGAAACAACCCAGACCGCCAGCTAAGGTCCCCAAATATGGCTAAGTGGGAAACGAAGTGGGAAGGCTAAAACAGTCAGGAGGTTGGCTTAGAAGCAGCCATCCTTTAAAGAAAGCGTAATAGCTCACTGATCGAGTCGTCCTGCGCGGAAGATGTAACGGGGCTAAGCCATATACCGAAGCTGCGGATGCACATTTATGTGCATGGTAGGAGAGCGTTCCGTAAGCCTGCGAAGGTGCACTGGAAAGTGTGCTGGAGGTATCGGAAGTGCGAATGCTGACATGAGTAGCGATAAAGGGGGTGAAAGGCCCCCTCGCCGTAAGCCCAAGGTTTCCTACGCAACGTTCATCGGCGTAGGGTGAGTCGGCCCCTAAGGCGAGGCAGAAATGCGTAGCTGATGGGAAGCAGGTTAATATTCCTGCACCAGTGTTGAATGCGATGGGGGGACGGATCGCGGAAGGTTGTCCGGGTGTTGGAAGTCCCGGTCCTTGCATTGGAGAAGGCGCTTTGGCAAATCCGGGCGCGGAATTCAAGGGTGCGAGGCCAGTCTCTTCGGAGACGAAGCAATCGGAAGTGGTTCCAGGAAAAGCCTCTAAGCTTCAGTTCAACAGTGACCGTACCGCAAACCGACACAGGTGGGCGAGATGAGTATTCTAAGGCGCTTGAGAGAACTCGGGAGAAGGAACTCGGCAAATTGGTACCGTAACTTCGGGATAAGGTACGCCCCTGTAGCCTGACTGGCCTGCGCCAGAAGGGTGAAGGGGTTGCAATAAACTGGTGGCTGCGACTGTTTAATAAAAACACAGCACTCTGCAAACACGAAAGTGGACGTATAGGGTGTGACGCCTGCCCGGTGCCGGAAGATTAAATGATGGGGTGCAAGCTCCTGATTGAAGTCCCGGTAAACGGCGGCCGTAACTATAACGGTCCTAAGGTAGCGAAATTCCTTGTCGGGTAAGTTCCGACCTGCACGAATGGCGTAACGATGGCCACACTGTCTCCTCCCGAGACTCAGCGAAGTTGAAGTGTTTGTGATGATGCAATCTCCCCGCGGCTAGACGGAAAGACCCCATGAACCTTTACTGTAGCTTTGCATTGGACTTTGAACCGGTCTGTGTAGGATAGGTGGGAGGCTGTGAAGCGTGAACGCCAGTTTGCGTGGAGCCATCCTTGAAATACCACCCTGATCTGTTTGAGGTTCTAACCCTGGTCCGTGAATCCGGATCGGGGACAGTGCATGGTAGGCAGTTTGACTGGGGCGGTCTCCTCCCAAAGTGTAACGGAGGAGTACGAAGGTACGCTAGGTACGGTCGGAAATCGTGCTGATAGTGCAATGGCATAAGCGTGCTTAACTGCGAGACCGACAAGTCGAGCAGGTGCGAAAGCAGGTCATAGTGATCCGGTGGTTCTGTATGGAAGGGCCATCGCTCAACGGATAAAAGGTACTCTGGGGATAACAGGCTGATACCGCCCAAGAGTTCATATCGACGGCGGTGTTTGGCACCTCGATGTCGGCTCATCTCATCCTGGGGCTGTAGCCGGTCCCAAGGGTATGGCTGTTCGCCATTTAAAGAGGTACGTGAGCTGGGTTTAAAACGTCGTGAGACAGTTTGGTCCCTATCTGCCGTGGGCGCTGGATATTTGAAGGGGGCTGCTCCTAGTACGAGAGGACCGGAGTGGACGAACCTCTGGTGTACCGGTTGTCACGCCAGTGGCATCGCCGGGTAGCTATGTTCGGAAGAGATAACCGCTGAAAGCATCTAAGCGGGAAACTCGCCTTAAGATGAGATATCCCCGGGGCTTCGAGCCCCTTGAAGGGTCGTTCAAGACCAGGACGTTGATAGGTCAGGTGTGTAAGCGCAGTAATGCGTTCAGCTAACTGATACTAATTGCCCGTAAGGCTTGATCCTATAACAGGTGTGTGTCGGCAGCCGTTAGTGCTTCAGCACTTATGGATGCCCCACCCTGCGCCACGCGCAGGGTCTTATGCAGACCACACACGGTTGAGTGATCGATGTTGTGCCTCGAACAACACAGCCCAACAGCTTTACCCTGGTGAGCATCACCAGAAACTACTTCTTCCCGATTGGTTGTGTTGGCCCAAAACCCAGCACGACAACAAGTCATGCCTGATGACCATAGCGAGTCGGTCCCACCCCTTCCCATCCCGAACAGGACCGTGAAACGACTCCACGCCGATGATAGTGCGGATTACCCGTGTGAAAGTAGGTAATCGTCAGGCTCCCCAGCAGTGTCAGAAACCCCACCCCGCAAAGGTGGGGTTTCTGCGTTTACGGCAGTGCTAAAAACACTGCATATAAGTGAGAGCATTTGGGTTTGGAACAGTCGACTAACTCTTGACATCGAGCGGTTGTTCCCCCATAATCATCAGTTCTCTGCGGAGGGGTGCCCGAGTGGCTAAAGGGGGCAGACTGTAAATCTGTTGGCTTACGCCTACGTTGGTTCGAATCCAACCTCCTCCACCAGAATGCAAGTTGTAGCAGTTGTTGGGAATCCATGGGTCCTTGCGGGTGTAGCTCAATGGTAGAGCAGAAGCCTTCCAAGCTTACGACGAGGGTTCGATTCCCTTCACCCGCTCCAGCAATATAGAAGTAGCGCCCATGTGGCTCAGTGGTAGAGCACTCCCTTGGTAAGGGAGAGGTCGGCAGTTCGATCCTGCCCATGGGCACCAGAAGTACTCGGTGATTGTTTGCGCCCGGCGCAACGTACGGATAAATCCTCTTAGGAGTCGAAAATGGCCAAGGGTAAGTTTGAGCGGACCAAGCCGCACGTGAACGTCGGCACGATCGGTCACGTTGACCACGGCAAGACCACGCTGACGGCAGCGATCACGACGGTTCTGACGCAGAAGTTCGGCGGCGAAGCGAAGGCATACGACCAGATCGACGCGGCGCCGGAAGAAAAGGCACGTGGCATCACGATCAACACGGCACACGTCGAGTACGAAACGGCTAACCGCCACTACGCACACGTCGACTGCCCGGGCCACGCTGACTATGTGAAGAACATGATCACGGGCGCGGCACAGATGGACGGCGCGATCCTGGTGTGCTCGGCCGCTGACGGCCCGATGCCGCAAACGCGTGAGCACATCCTGCTGGCGCGTCAGGTTGGCGTGCCGTACATCATCGTGTTCCTGAACAAGTGCGACATGGTGGACGACGCCGAGCTGCTGGAGCTGGTCGAGATGGAAGTGCGCGAGCTTCTGTCGAAGTACGACTTCCCGGGCGACGACACGCCGATCATCAAGGGTTCGGCCAAGCTGGCGCTGGAAGGCGACAAGGGCGAGCTGGGCGAAGTGGCGATCATGAACCTGGCCGACGCGCTGGACACGTACATCCCGACGCCGGAGCGCGCAGTGGACGGCGCGTTCCTGATGCCGGTGGAAGACGTGTTCTCGATCTCGGGTCGCGGCACGGTGGTCACGGGTCGCGTTGAGCGCGGCGTCGTGAAGGTCGGCGAGGAAATCGAAATCGTCGGTATCAAGCCGACGGTGAAGACGACCTGCACGGGCGTGGAAATGTTCCGCAAGCTGCTCGACCAGGGTCAGGCAGGCGACAACGTCGGTATCCTGCTGCGCGGCACGAAGCGCGAAGACGTGGAGCGTGGCCAGGTGCTGGCCAAGCCGGGTTCGATCAACCCGCACACGCACTTCACGGCTGAAGTGTACGTGCTGAGCAAGGACGAAGGCGGCCGTCACACGCCGTTCTTCAACAACTACCGTCCGCAGTTCTACTTCCGTACGACGGACGTGACGGGCTCGATCGAGCTGCCGAAGGACAAGGAAATGGTCATGCCGGGCGACAACGTGTCGATCACGGTGAAGCTGATCAACCCGATCGCGATGGAAGAAGGTCTGCGCTTCGCTATCCGTGAAGGTGGCCGTACCGTCGGCGCAGGTGTCGTTGCCAAGATTCTCGAGTAACGCCAGATAGTTCTCGTTAATCTGTAGTTTCGGGGTTGGCGGTGTCGTCAACCCCAAATGGTTTAGGGGTATAGCTCAACTGGCAGAGCGTCGGTCTCCAAAACCGAAGGTTGGGGGTTCGATTCCCTCTGCCCCTGCCAACTCTCGCGTCAAATTGACGCTTCGTTAAGGTGTTATGGCGAATCCTTCCGTCGAAACTGTAAATACATCCGGCGACAAGCTGATGCTCGTCGCGGGCGTATTGCTAGTCTTGGCCGGGTTCGTGGGGTTCTTCTGGCTTAACGGTCAGGAATGGTACGTCCGCGGAGCCGCCTTGGCTGTTGGTGCAATCGCGGGTGTTGCAGTCGGTCTTCTATCCGCGCCTGGCAAGGGTTTCATCGCTTTCGCCAAAGATTCGTACAAGGAAGTCCGCAAGGTTGTCTGGCCGACTCGCAAAGAGGCTACTCAGACAACGTTGGTGGTGTTTGGCTTCGTGTTTGTGATGGCGATCTTTCTTTGGGTTAGCGATAAATCCATCGAATGGGCGATTTTCTCGGTGATTCTGGGTTGGAAATGATATGAGCGATACTCCGGCATCTCCGAGCGGCAAACGTTGGTACGTCGTGCACGCCTACTCCGGCATGGAGAAGAGCGTGCAACGCGCGCTTCAGGAGCGCATCGAACGCGCCGGCATGCAAGACCAGTTTGGCCAGATCCTCGTCCCGACCGAAGAGGTTGTCGAGGTGAAGGGTGGTCACAAGTCGGTGACCGAACGTCGTTTCTTCCCGGGCTACGTGCTCGTGGAAATGGAAATGACGGATGAAACGTGGCACCTCGTGAAGAACACCGCGAAGGTCACGGGTTTCGTAGGTGGTGCGCGTAATCGCCCGAGTCCGATTTCCCCGCGGGAAGTCGAGAAGATCATGTCGCAGATGCAGGAAGGCGTGGAAAAGCCGCGTCCAAAGACCCTGTTCGAGGTCGGCGAGATGGTCCGGGTAAAGGACGGTCCTTTCACCGATTTCAACGGCAGCGTCGAAGAAGTGAACTACGAAAAGTCGCGCGTCCGTGTATCCGTTACGATCTTCGGCCGTGCAACGCCGGTCGAGCTGGAATTCGGCCAGGTCGAAAAGTTGTAATCCAGAATTCCGCGGAGCGCGCCTATCGGCGCGTTTCGCACTTCGCGCTTACGGTCCGCGTAATGACCGTTGAGGAGCGTAAGTAGCCGGATTCCGGTGAACGCGCGCTACTACTCACTGAACGTTTGCAGCCAACGCGACGTTCCAACGAGGTTTTCAACATGGCAAAGAAAATCATCGGCTTTATCAAGCTGCAGATTCCTGCAGGTAAAGCCAACCCGTCGCCGCCGGTCGGTCCGGCACTGGGCCAACGTGGCCTGAACATCATGGAGTTCTGCAAGGCGTTTAACGCGCAGACTCAAGCTCTGGAACCAGGTCTGCCGATTCCGGTCGTGATCACCGCGTTCGCTGACAAGAGCTTCACGTTCGTCCTGAAGACGCCGCCGGCAACGGTTCTGATCAAGAAGGCAGCGAAGATCGACAAGGGTTCGAGCAAGCCGCATACCGACAAGGTCGGCAAGATCACCCGCGCTCAAGCTGAAGACATCGCCAAGACCAAGATGCCCGATCTGACGGCAGCTGATCTGGACGCAGCGGTTCGTACGATCGCTGGTAGCGCCCGCTCGATGGGCATCACCGTGGAGGGCGTGTAAATGGCTAAGCTTTCGAAGCGTCTGCAAGCATTTGCAGCAAAGGTTGACCGTCAGAAGCTGTACCCGATCGACGACGCTCTGTCGCTCGTGAAGGAATGCGCAAGCGCAAAGTTCGATGAGTCGATCGACGTCGCTGTTCAACTCGGCATCGACGCAAAGAAGTCGGACCAAGTGGTCCGCGGTTCGGTCGTTCTGCCTGCAGGTACAGGCAAGTCGGTGCGCGTGGCAGTGTTCGCGCAAGGCGAAAAGGCTGAGCAGGCTCGCGCAGCCGGCGCTGAAGTCGTCGGTATGGAAGACCTGGCTGAACAAGTCAAGGCCGGCAATCTGGACTTCGACATCGTGATCGCTTCGCCGGACACGATGCGTGTTGTTGGTACGCTCGGTCAGATCCTCGGCCCGCGCGGCCTGATGCCGAACCCGAAGGTCGGTACGGTCACGCCGGACGTCGCGACTGCGGTCAAGAACGCCAAGGCTGGTCAGGTGCAATTCCGTGTCGACAAAGCGGGTATCATCCACGCCACGATTGGCCGCGCTTCGTTCGAGCCGACGGCTCTGCGCAGCAATCTGAGCGCGCTCATCGACGCACTGCAAAAGGCCAAGCCGGCAACGAGCAAGGGCGTGTACCTGCGTAAGGTCGCTCTGTCGAGCACGATGGGTGTCGGCGTTCGCGTCGATCAGGCATCGCTCGCGGCACAGTAAGTAATTCATCGCCTCGATGAAAATCGGGGCGGTTTATGGGCTTTGGGCGGTTGTGAGGTGGCAGTTCGCATCAAGCAACCGGTTGTCAAAGACCGTTGGCGGGCACGCAGCAGGTAGGCGGACCCTTAATGCAAAGCCAACGCAGATGGCGAACCCGAAAAGGTTTTGTAGTGATGAAACCGGTTGGCATCCGCAGCAATGCGTGTGTCGGGCGGTCGAAATACTCCTGACTGGTCGGACGCCGTTATTGAACGCGGTACACAAGGCGCACGCTGCGTGTATCGAATCTGGAGGTTAACCGTGCCACTCAACAAAGAAAGCAAGCAGGCCGTCGTCGCTGAGGTTGCCGCGCAAGTCGCGAAAGCCCAGACCGTGGTTCTGGCTGAGTATCGTGGGATCACGGTTGGCGATCTGACCAAGCTGCGCGCGAAAGCGCGTGAGCAACAGGTCTACCTTCGCGTGTTGAAGAACACGCTGGCGCGTCGCGCTGTCGAAGGTACGCCGTTCGCTCCGCTGGCAGAGCAGATGACTGGCCCCCTGATCTACGGCATCTCGGAAGATGCAATTGCCGCTGCTAAGGTCGTCAATGACTTCGGCAAAAGCAATGACAAGTTGGTCATCAAGGCTGGTTCCTACGAAGGCAAGGTGATGGACAAGGCTGGCGTGCAAGCGCTGGCAAACATCCCGAGCCGCGAAGAACTGCTCTCCAAGCTGTTGTACGTTATGCAAGCACCTGTTTCTGGCTTTGCGCGCGCTCTGGCCGCGCTGGCAGAAAAGAAACAAGGCGAAGAAACCGCTGCGTAATGTACTTCAGTCGAGCGTGATTGATCGCTGGCTGTATCCGAATTCAATTTAGGAGTATTTCAAATGGCAATCGCAAAAGATGACATCCTCGAGGCAGTAAGCTCGATGTCGGTTCTGGAACTGAACGAACTGGTCAAGGCGTTCGAAGAAAAGTTTGGCGTGTCGGCAGCTGCTGTTGCAGTGGCAGGCCCGGCAGGCGGCGGCGCTGCTGCTGCAGCTGAAGAGCAAACCGAATTCACGGTCAACCTGGTTGACGTTGGCGCGAACAAGGTTTCCGTCATTAAGGCAGTTCGTGAACTGACGGGTCTCGGCCTGAAGGAAGCGAAGGACCTGGTCGACGGCGCACCGAAGCCTGTTAAGGAAGCGGTACCGAAGGCTGCTGCAGAAGAAGCCAAGAAGAAGCTGGAAGAAGCCGGCGCGAAAGCTGAAATCAAGTAAGTTTCAGCGCGCTGTGCGAAGGCTGGCGGTTTTTCACCGCCGGCCTTTTTGTGCTTTGTGGGGGACGCGTTTTTGCCTCGCTGTACGGCAATAATGTGACTCCCAGAAGCCAAAGAAAACCGCCTATCGGCAACATTGACCGGCGCTTCTCTTTGTCTTCTGAAGCGACTGCAGAAGGCAAGTTTGGTCGGGTAGCGGGCAACATAGGCATCCGCTGCCGTCAGCCAGCGGTTGGTAGCGGCCAACCACCAAGCTTCTAGGCTCGTTCAAGCCATCGGACGGCCATCGGGTCTCAGTCGGTGAACACTCGGGTTGTCTCATCAAGGTATCCTGCCTCGACAACAATGCCCGCCGTGATTCGGAGATCGTATGCAATATTCCTTCACCGAGAAGAAGCGCATTCGTAAGAGTTTTGCGAAGCGCCCCATCGTTCACCAAGTACCTTTCCTGCTGGCTACCCAGCTTGAATCATTCAGCACGTTTCTGCAAGCAGACACGCCGTCTACGCAGCGCAAGCCGGAAGGCCTGCAGGCTGCGTTCACATCCGTTTTCCCGATCGTTTCGCACAACGGGTTCGCACGTCTTGAGTTCGTCAGCTACATGCTGTCGCCGCCGGCATTCAACATCAAGGAATGTCAGCAGCGCGGTTTGACGTACTGCTCGGCGCTGCGCGCGAAAGTGCGTCTGGTGCTGCTCGATAAAGAATCGCCGAGCAAGCCGGTCGTCAAGGAAGTGAAGGAACAGGAAGTGTACATGGGCGAAATTCCGCTCATGACGCCGACGGGTTCGTTCGTCATCAACGGTACGGAGCGTGTGATCGTTTCGCAACTGCACCGTTCGCCTGGCGTGTTCTTCGAACACGACAAGGGCAAGACGCACAGCTCGGGCAAGCTCCTGTTCTCGGCACGTATCATTCCTTACCGCGGTTCGTGGCTCGACTTCGAGTTCGACCCGAAGGACGTGCTGTACTTCCGCGTCGACCGTCGCCGCAAGATGCCGGTCACGATCCTGCTGAAGGCAATCGGCCTGACGCCGGAACAGATCCTCGCAAACTTCTTCGTGTTCGATAACTTCACGCTGATGCCGGAAGGCGCGCAGATGGAGTTCGTGCCGGAGCGTCTGCGTGGCGAAGTCGCGCGCTTCGACATCACGGACCGTGACGGCAACGTGATCGTCCAGAAGGACAAGCGGATCAACGCAAAGCACATCCGCGACCTGGACAACGCGAAGACCAAGTTCATCTCGGTCCCGGAAGACTATCTGCTCGGCCGCGTGCTGGCGAAGAATGTCGTCGACGGCGACACGGGTGAAGTCATCGCCAACGCGAACGACGAAATCACTGAAACCGTCCTCGAGAAGCTGCGCGAATCGAAGATCAAGGACATCCAGACGCTCTACACGAACGATCTGGACCAGGGTCCGTACATCTCGTCCACGCTGCGTATCGACGAAACCGCGGACAAGATGGCCGCGCGCATCGCGATCTACCGCATGATGCGTCCGGGCGAACCGCCGACCGAAGAAGCGGTCGAGGCGCTGTTCAACCGTCTGTTCTACAGCGAAGACGCATACGACCTGTCCAAGGTGGGCCGTATGAAGTTCAATCGTCGCGTGGGCCGCGACGAGATCATCGGACCGATGACGCTGCAAGACGACGACATCCTCGCCACGATCAAGATCCTGGTCGAGCTGCGTAACGGCAAGGGCGAAGTGGACGACATCGACCACTTGGGCAATCGTCGTGTGCGTTGCGTCGGCGAACTGGCGGAAAACCAGTTCCGCGCAGGTCTCGTGCGTGTCGAACGTGCTGTCAAGGAACGCCTCGGCCAGGCCGAAAGCGAAAACCTGATGCCGCACGACCTGATCAACTCGAAGCCGATTTCGTCGGCGATTCGCGAGTTCTTCGGTTCGTCGCAGCTGTCGCAGTTCATGGACCAGACCAACCCGCTGTCGGAAATCACCCACAAGCGCCGTGTTTCGGCACTTGGCCCGGGCGGTTTGACGCGTGAGCGCGCTGGCTTTGAAGTCCGCGACGTGCATCCGACGCACTACGGTCGTGTGTGCCCGATTGAAACGCCTGAAGGTCCGAACATCGGCCTGATCAACTCGTTGGCTCTGTACGCGCACCTGAACGAATACGGCTTCCTGGAAACGCCGTATCGCAAGGTCGTGGACAGCAAGGTGACGGATCAGATCGACTATCTGTCGGCGATCGAAGAAGGCCGTTACGTGATCGCTCAGGCGAATGCGGCCGTGGCTGAAGACGGCTCGCTGACCGACGAACTGGTGTCGTCGCGTGAAGCCGGCGAAACGCTGATGGTCACGCCGGACCGCATCCAGTACATGGACGTGGCGCCGTCGCAGATCGTGTCGGTGGCCGCATCGCTGATTCCGTTCCTCGAGCACGACGACGCGAACCGCGCGTTGATGGGCTCGAACATGCAGCGTCAGGCTGTGCCATGTCTGCGTCCTGAAAAGGCCGTGGTCGGTACGGGTATCGAGCGCACGGTGGCGGTCGACTCGGGCACGACGGTTCAGGCATTCCGCGGCGGTGTGGTCGACTATGTCGACGCAGGCCGTATCGTGATTCGCGTGAACGACGAGGAAGCGGTGGCTGGCGACGTCGGTGTCGACATCTACAACCTGATCAAGTACACGCGTTCGAACCAGAACACGAACATCAACCAGCGTCCGATCGTGAAGGTCGGCGACAAGGTTTCGCGCGGCGACGTGCTGGCTGACGGCGCATCGACGGATCTTGGCGAACTGGCTCTCGGCCAGAACATGCTGGTCGCGTTCATGCCGTGGAATGGCTACAACTTCGAAGACTCGATTTTGATCTCTGAGAAGGTGGTGGCCGACGACCGTTACACGTCGATCCACATCGAAGAACTGAACGTCGTGGCTCGCGACACGAAGCTCGGACCGGAAGAAATCACGCGCGACATCTCGAACCTCGCGGAAGTGCAACTTGGCCGTCTCGACGAGTCGGGCATCGTGTACATCGGCGCGGAAGTCGAAGCAGGCGACGTGCTGGTCGGCAAGGTCACGCCGAAGGGCGAAACCCAGTTGACGCCGGAAGAAAAGCTGCTGCGCGCGATCTTCGGTGAAAAGGCTTCGGACGTGAAGGACACGTCGCTGCGCGTGCCGTCGGGCATGAGCGGCACGGTCATCGACGTACAAGTGTTCACGCGTGAAGGCATTCAGCGCGACAAGCGTGCGCAGCAGATCATCGACGATGAACTGAAGCGCTACCGCCTCGACCTGAACGACCAGCTGCGCATCGTGGAAGGCGACGCGTTCCAGCGTCTCGCACGTATGCTGACCGGCAAGGTCGCGAACGGCGGTCCGAAGAAGCTCGCGAAGGGTACGAAGATCGAACAGGCTTACCTGGAAGATCTCGACCATTACCACTGGTTCGACATCCGCCTCGCGGACGAAGAAGCAGCGGCACAGCTCGAAGCTATCAAGGACTCGATCGAACAGAAGCGTCACCAGTTCGACCTGGCGTTCGAAGAAAAGCGCAAGAAGCTCACGCAAGGCGACGAACTGCCGCCGGGCGTGTTGAAGATGGTCAAGGTGTATCTGGCAGTCAAGCGCCGCCTGCAGCCTGGCGACAAGATGGCCGGCCGCCACGGTAACAAGGGTGTCGTGTCGAAGATCGTTCCGATCGAAGACATGCCGTACATGGCCGACGGCCGTCCGGCTGACGTCGTTCTGAACCCGCTCGGCGTGCCGTCGCGGATGAACGTGGGTCAGGTTCTCGAAGTGCATCTGGGTTGGGCCGCGAAGGGTCTCGGCTGGCGTATCGGCGAAATGCTGCAGCGTCAGGCGAAGATCGCTGAACTGCGCGAATTCCTGACCAAGATCTACAACGAGTCGGGCCGCGCCGAAGAGCTGGACAGCTTCACCGACGAGGAAATCGTCGAACTGGCGAAGAACCTGCGCGAAGGCGTGCCGTTCGCAACGCCGGTGTTCGACGGCGCGACGGAAGAAGAAATGTCGCGCGCGCTGGATCTGGCTTTCCCGGACGACATCGCGAAGAACCTCGGCATGACGCCGTCGAAGAATCAGGTGCGTCTGTACGACGGCCGCACGGGCGAAATGTTCGAACGTACGGTGACGGTCGGCTACATGCACTACCTGAAGCTGCACCACCTGGTCGACGACAAGATGCACGCGCGTTCCACGGGCCCGTACTCGCTCGTGACGCAGCAGCCGTTGGGCGGTAAGGCGCAGTTCGGTGGCCAGCGTTTCGGTGAAATGGAAGTGTGGGCGCTCGAAGCGTACGGTGCATCGTACGTGCTGCAGGAAATGCTGACGGTGAAGTCGGACGACGTGACAGGCCGGACCAAGGTGTACGAGAACCTGGTCAAGGGCGATCACGTGATCGATGCAGGCATGCCGGAATCCTTCAACGTGCTGGTGAAGGAAATCCGCTCGCTCGGTATCGATATCGACCTCGACCGCAACTAATCGGACTACTGGAGAGAAGCGATGAAAGCTTTGCTCGATCTATTCAAGCAAGTCCAACAACCTGAAGTTTTTGACGCGATCAAGATCGGTCTGGCCTCGCCGGACAAGATCCGTTCGTGGTCTTTCGGTGAAGTGAAGAAGCCGGAAACCATCAACTACCGGACGTTCAAGCCGGAACGCGATGGTCTGTTCTGCGCGAAGATTTTCGGGCCGATCAAAGACTACGAATGCCTTTGCGGCAAGTACAAGCGCCTGAAGCATCGTGGCGTGATCTGCGAGAAGTGCGGCGTCGAAGTGACGCTCGCCAAGGTGCGTCGTGAACGGATGGGCCACATTGAGCTGGCCTCGCCGGTCGCGCACATCTGGTTCCTGAAGTCGCTGCCGTCGCGTCTGGGCATGGTGCTCGACATGACGCTGCGCGACATCGAACGCGTGCTGTACTTCGAAGCGTATGTGGTGATCGATCCGGGCATGACGCCGCTGAAAGCGCGGCAGATCATGACCGAAGAGGATTACTACAACAAGGTCGAAGAGTACGGTGACGAATTCCGTGCCGAGATGGGCGCGGAAGGCGTTCGCGAACTGCTGCGTGCGATCAACATCGACGAACAGGTCGAGATGCTCCGCACCGAACTCAAGAACACGGGTTCGGAAGCGAAGATCAAGAAGTACGCGAAGCGCCTGAAGGTGCTCGAGGCATTCCAGCGTTCGGGCATCAAGCCTGACTGGATGGTGCTCGAAGTGCTGCCGGTGCTGCCGCCGGAACTGCGTCCGCTGGTGCCGCTGGATGGCGGCCGCTTCGCGACGTCGGACCTGAACGACCTGTATCGCCGCGTGATCAACCGTAACAACCGGTTGAAGCGTCTGCTCGAACTGAAGGCGCCTGAAATCATCGTCCGCAACGAAAAGCGGATGCTGCAGGAAGCCGTCGATTCGCTGCTCGACAACGGTCGTCGCGGTAAGGCAATGACCGGCGCGAACAAGCGTCCGCTGAAGTCGCTCGCCGACATGATCAAGGGTAAGGGCGGTCGTTTCCGTCAGAACCTGCTCGGTAAGCGCGTTGACTATTCCGGCCGTTCGGTGATCGTGGTCGGCCCGACGCTCAAGCTGCATCAGTGCGGTTTGCCGAAGCTGATGGCGCTCGAACTGTTCAAGCCGTTCATCTTCAACAAGCTCGAAGTGATGGGTGTCGCTACCACCATCAAGGCTGCGAAGAAGGAAGTCGAGAACCAGACACCGGTGGTGTGGGACATCCTCGAAGAGGTGATCCGCGAACATCCGGTCATGCTGAACCGTGCGCCGACGCTGCACCGTCTTGGCATTCAGGCTTTCGAGCCGGTGCTGATCGAAGGTAAGGCGATCCAGCTGCATCCGCTCGTTTGCGCGGCGTTCAACGCCGACTTCGACGGTGACCAGATGGCTGTTCACGTTCCGCTGTCGCTCGAAGCGCAGATGGAAGCGCGCACGCTGATGCTGGCGTCGAACAACGTGCTGTTCCCGGCTAACGGCGATCCGTCGATTGTGCCGTCGCAGGATATCGTGCTCGGTCTCTACTACGCGACCCGTGAAGCAGTGAACGGCAAGGGCGAAGGCCTGACGTTCACGGGCGTCTCGGAAGCGCTGCGTGCCTACGAGAACAAGGAAGTCGAGCTCGCCTCGCGCGTCAACGTGCGGATCACCGAAATGGTCCACAACGAAGACAAGTCGGAAGGCGCGCCGGCATTCGTGCCGAAGATCACGCTGTATGCAACGACCGTCGGCCGTGCAATCCTGTCGGAGATTCTTCCGCCGGGCCTGCCGTTCTCGGTGCTGAACAAGCCGCTGAAGAAGAAGGAAATCTCGCGCCTCATCAACACCGCATTCCGCAAGTGCGGTCTGCGCGAAACGGTGATTTTCGCCGACCAGTTGATGCAGTCGGGTTTCCGTCTGGCAACGCGCGCTGGTATTTCGATCTGCGTGGACGACATGCTCGTTCCGCCGCAGAAGGAAACCATCGTCGGCGACGCTGCGAAGAAGGTGAAGGAATACGACCGTCAGTACATGTCGGGTCTCGTCACGTCACAAGAGCGCTACAACAACGTGGTCGACATCTGGTCGGCAACGTCGGAAGCGGTCGGCAAGGCGATGATGGAGCAGCTCTCGACGGAGCCGGTGGTCGATCGCGACGGCAACGAAACGCGTCAGGAGTCGTTCAACTCCATCTACATGATGGCGGACTCGGGTGCTCGTGGTTCCGCGGTTCAGATTCGTCAGCTGGCCGGTATGCGTGGCCTGATGGCCAAGCCGGACGGCTCGATCATCGAGACGCCGATTACGGCGAACTTCCGCGAAGGCCTGAACGTGTTGCAGTACTTCATCTCGACCCACGGCGCACGTAAGGGTCTGGCTGATACGGCACTGAAGACGGCGAACTCCGGTTACCTGACGCGACGTCTCGTCGACGTGACGCAGGATCTGGTGGTGGTCGAGGACGATTGCGGTACGTCCAACGGCGTCGCCATGAAGGCGTTGGTCGAAGGCGGTGAAGTCGTCGAAGCTCTGCGTGACCGTATCCTGGGTCGCGTGGCGGTGGCTGACGTCGTCAATCCGGAATCGCAGGAAACGCTGTACGAATCGGGCACGCTGCTCGACGAAGACGCGGTCGAGGAAATCGAACGCCTCGGCATCGACGAAGTGCGCGTGCGCACGCCGCTGACTTGCGAAACGCGTTACGGTCTGTGCGCAGCCTGCTATGGCCGCGACCTGGGCCGTGGCTCGCTCGTGAACGTCGGTGAGGCTGTGGGTGTGATCGCCGCTCAGTCGATCGGCGAGCCGGGCACGCAGCTGACCATGCGTACGTTCCACATCGGTGGCGCGGCGTCGCGTGCGGCAGTGGCTTCGTCGGTTGAAGCCAAGTCGAACGGTACGGTGCGTTTCACGTCGACGATGCGTTACGTCACCAACGCGAAGGGCGAGCAGATCGTCATCTCGCGCTCGGGCGAAGCGATGATCACCGACGACCACGGTCGCGAGCGCGAACGTCACAAGGTGCCGTACGGCGCGACGCTGTTGCAACTGGACGGCGCGCAGATCAAAGCCGGCACGCAACTGGCGACGTGGGACCCGATGACGCGTCCGATCATCACCGAGTACGGCGGTACGGTGAAGTTCGAGAACGTCGAAGAAGGCGTGACGGTTGCGAAGCAGATCGACGATGTGACGGGGCTGTCCACGCTCGTCGTGATCGACGTGAAGCGTCGCGGTTCGCAAGCCGCGAAGACGGTGCGTCCGCAGGTCAAGCTGCTCGACGCGAACGGCGAGGAAGTCAAGATCCCGAACACCGAGCACTCGGTGCAGATCGGCTTCCAGGTCGGCGCTCTGATCACTGTGAAGGACGGTCAGCAAGTGCAGGTCGGTGAAGTGCTCGCACGTATCCCGACTGAATCGCAGAAGACGCGTGACATTACCGGCGGTCTGCCGCGTGTGGCGGAACTGTTCGAAGCACGTTCGCCGAAGGACGCAGGTATCCTGGCGGAAGTCACGGGTACGACGTCGTTCGGTAAGGACACGAAGGGCAAGCAGCGTCTCGTTATCACGGACCTCGAGGGCAACCAGCACGAGTTCCTGATCGCGAAGGAAAAGCAGGTTCTGGTTCACGATGGTCAGGTCGTCAACAAGGGCGAAATGATCGTGGACGGACCGGCCGATCCGCACGACATCCTGCGTCTGCAGGGCGTCGAGGCGCTGTCGCGCTACATCGTGGACGAAGTGCAGGACGTGTACCGTCTGCAAGGCGTGAAGATCAACGACAAGCACATTGAAGTGATTGTTCGTCAGATGCTGCGCCGCGTGCAGATTACGGACAACGGCGATACGCGCTTCATCCCGGGCGAACAGGTCGAGCGGTCGGATATGCTCGACGAGAACGACCGTATGATCGCGGAAGACAAGCGTCCGGCAACGTACGAAAACGTGCTGCTCGGTATCACGAAGGCCTCGTTGTCGACCGATTCGTTCATCTCGGCGGCGTCGTTCCAGGAAACGACCCGCGTGCTGACCGAAGCGGCGATCATGGGCAAGCGCGACGACCTGCGCGGTCTGAAGGAAAACGTGATCGTCGGCCGTC
The DNA here is from genome assembly GCF_003330785.1 of Paraburkholderia graminis. NCBI lineage: Bacteria > Pseudomonadati > Pseudomonadota > Betaproteobacteria > Burkholderiales > Burkholderiaceae > Paraburkholderia > Paraburkholderia graminis. The sequence continues at coordinate 3,700,275 of NZ_CP024934.1, read as the reverse complement.
TGATTCCGGCCGGTACGGGTCTCGCGTTCCACAAGGCGCGCAAGAGCAAGGAACTGTCCGACCGCGAGCGTTTCGATCAGATCGCAGCGGAAGAGTCGTTCGAATTCGGTACGCCGGAAACCCCGGCCGCCGAACAGCAGCACTCAGGCGAGTAAGTCCCGGCGGCGTAAGCCGCTTGGGCTCTAGCCAGCGAAGCCGCTCAGTTTCGACTGAGCGGCTTTTTTTATGCGCCTTTTTGCCGCGCGACGTCGCCGATTCCTAGCCCGGATGGCTAACGTTGTCGCAAAGCGCGGGCGCAGCACGAATGCGTTGGTAAAATTCGTGTCACCGCTTTACGCCGCCTCTCTCAAATTCATGTCCCGTCCGCTCGAAATCCTCAACGAAGTTTTTGGTTACCCCGCGTTCAGAGGACAGCAAGGCGAAATTGTCGAGCACGTCGCCGGCGGCGGTGACTGTCTCGTGCTGATGCCAACGGGCGGCGGCAAATCGCTGTGCTATCAGATTCCGTCGCTGGTGCGCCGCGAAGGCGGCTTCGGCACGGGCATCGTGGTGTCGCCACTGATCGCGCTGATGCAGGACCAGGTGGCTGCGCTCACCGAAGTCGGTGTGCGCGCGGCGTACCTGAACTCGACGCTCTCCAGCGCCGAGGCGATGGCTACCGAACGCGCGCTGCGCGACGGCGAGATCGACTTGCTTTACGTGGCGCCCGAGCGCCTGATGACGCCGCGATTCCAGGAACTGCTGGAACGCACGCGCATCGGACTTTTCGCGATCGACGAAGCGCATTGCGTGTCGCAATGGGGGCACGACTTCCGGCCGGAATACATTCAGCTTTCCGTGCTGCACGAGCGTTTCCCGAACGTACCGCGCATTGCGCTGACGGCGACCGCGGACGCCATCACGCGCGACGAAATCATTCATCGTCTCGCGCTCGACGACGCTCGCATTTTCGTCTCGAGCTTCGATCGGCCGAACATTCGTTATCGGATCGTCGAAAAAGACAACGCGCGCACGCAGTTGCTCGACTTTATCCGCGCGGAACACACGCGAGCCGACGGCACGACCGACGCTGGCGTCGTCTATTGTCTGTCGCGGCGCAAGGTCGAAGAGACGGCCGAGTGGCTCAAGGAAAAGGGCATGCGCGCGCTGCCGTATCACGCCGGCATGGAATTCGAAACGCGCCAGAAGCATCAGGAAATGTTCCAGCGCGAGGAAGGCATTGTGATGTGCGCGACGATCGCGTTCGGTATGGGCATCGACAAGCCGGACGTGCGGTTCGTCGCTCACCTCGATTTGCCGAAGAGCGTCGAAGGGTATTACCAGGAAACCGGCCGCGCGGGCCGCGACGGCATGCCGGCCAATGCGTGGATGGCCTACGGCCTCGGCGACGTCGTGCAGCAGCGCAAGATGATCGACGAATCGGACGCCGACGACGCGCATAAGCGCGTCCAGACCGGCAAGCTCGATGCGCTGCTCGGCCTGTGCGAGGCTGCGACCTGCCGGCGCGTGCGGCTTCTGGCGTACTTCGGCGAATCGAGCAAGCCTTGCGGTAACTGCGACAACTGCCTCGAGCCGCCCGCCACATGGGACGCGACGCGCGAGGCGCAAATGGCGCTGTCGTGCGTGTTCCGGGCGCAGCGGGCGAGCGGTTTTCACTTCGGCGCCGGCCATCTGATAGATATTCTGCGCGGCAACCGGAGCGAAAAAATCGTTCAGCGCGGTCATGAGAAGCTGACCACGTTCGGCATTGGCGCGGCGCTCGGCGAGCCGGAGTGGCGCGCGGTGTTTCGACAGCTCGTGGCGTTCGGCTATCTGACGGTCGACCATGAGGGCTTCGGCTCGCTTGTCCTGACCGAGGCGAGCAAGCCCGTTCTGAAAGGCGAACAGAACGTGACGATGCGCCGCTATGTGAAGCCGACGCGCACGCGTCAGTCGTCCGGACGAACCAGCGAGCGGGCGGACCCGACCATCGGAATGGGGCCGCGCGAGCGGGCGCGCTGGGAGCGTTTGCGCACCTGGCGCACGGAAACCGCGAAGAGCGACGGCGTGCCCGCCTACGTGATTTTCCACGACGCGACACTCGCGGAGATCGCGCGCAACGGCCCAGACTCGATCGAGGACTTGCGAGGCATTCCAGGCATGGGCGCGCGCAAGCTCGACCGTTTCGGGGACGAACTGCTCGAAGTCGTCGCCGCGGACTAAGCCGTCCGCGGTCGCCGCAACAGGTCCACAGGTCTGCGAAACATTGCAACCTGTTGACTCGCTTAGTATTTTCGGAATATTATGCTAGGTTCCGGTTCTTGGGATGCTTGCGCGCGGACTCTGTTCACGCGCTCGCGGTCGCAGCCGGAAGTTCGATGCGCAGTCGTTTTCGCTTTGCCCGAAAACAGATGCGTCGATTTTGTTCAATTTCAGGAATAGACAATGCCAACCATCAATCAACTGGTTCGCAAAGGCCGCACGTCGGAAACGACGAAGAGCAAGAGCCCGGCCTTGCAGGACTGCCCCCAGCGTCGCGGCGTGTGCACCCGTGTGTACACCACGACGCCTAAGAAGCCGAACTCGGCACTTCGTAAGGTCGCGAAGGTGCGCCTCACGAACGGTTTCGAAGTTATTTCGTACATCGGTGGTGAAGGCCACAACCTGCAGGAACACTCGGTCGTGCTGATTCGCGGCGGCCGTGTGAAGGACTTGCCGGGTGTGCGTTACCACATGGTTCGCGGCTCGCTGGATACCCAGGGCGTCAAGGATCGTAAGCAGGCTCGCTCGAAGTACGGTGCGAAGCGTGCCAAGGCCGGCAAGTAATTCGCCGGTCAGCAGCAGTTAAGGTCGCCTGCAAAGGCGGTAATAGCGGTGGTGCCGGAATCGCCGGTGCTGTCGAGTAAGTGGTCACCCGACCAGGCTGGTAAGTCGTAAGAGATGAATCGGGTTAGTTGGTGGCCGCGGGGCTAAAAGTAGCTCCAACTGAAAAGTTAAAGGAAGAAACATGCCGCGTCGTCGCGAAGTCCCCAAGCGGGAAGTGTTGCCGGATCCGAAGTTCGGTAACGTAGATGTAGCTAAGTTCATGAACGTGCTGATGCTGTCCGGCAAGAAGTCTGTTGCCGAGCGCATCGTGTACGGCGCTTTCGAACAGATCCAGACCAAGGGTGGCAAGGACCCGCTGGAAGTGTTCACGGTAGCGCTCAACAACGTCAAGCCGGTGGTCGAAGTGAAGAGCCGCCGCGTTGGTGGTGCGAACTATCAGGTTCCGGTCGAAGTGCGTCCGTCGCGTCGTATGGCATTGGCGATGCGTTGGCTGCGTGAAGCCGCGAAGAAGCGCAGCGAGAAGTCGATGGCCCTGCGTCTGGCAGGTGAACTCTCCGAAGCGGCCGAAGGCCGTGGCGGCGCAATGAAGAAGCGCGACGAAGTTCACCGGATGGCAGAAGCCAACAAGGCGTTCTCGCATTTCCGTTTCTAAGCTTCCCGCATCGGGTTAGCAGAAACAACGGAAAGAAATTCCGGGCGGGTGCGCTTACAAAGCGCCTCGCCCGTTTGTGTTACAGCGCGATGGGTATTTTTCTCGCATCGCGTTATCCCAATAGAGGATCAAAGTGGCTCGCAAGACACCTATCGAGCGCTACCGTAACATCGGTATTAGCGCTCACATCGACGCCGGCAAAACGACGACGACCGAGCGCATCCTGTTCTATACCGGCGTGAACCACAAGATTGGTGAAGTTCACGACGGCGCTGCGACCATGGACTGGATGGAGCAGGAGCAGGAACGCGGCATCACGATCACGTCGGCTGCTACGACGGCGTTCTGGAAGGGCATGGCCGGCGACCGCGCTGAGCACCGCATCAACATCATCGACACCCCGGGTCACGTCGACTTCACGATTGAAGTCGAGCGCTCCATGCGCGTGCTCGACGGCGCGTGCATGGTGTACTGCGCTGTGGGCGGCGTGCAGCCGCAATCGGAAACGGTCTGGCGTCAGGCTAACAAGTACAAGGTTCCCCGTCTCGCGTTCATCAACAAGATGGACCGTACCGGCGCGAACTTCTTCAAGGTTTACGACCAACTGAAGCTGCGTCTGAAGGCAAACCCGGTTCCGGTCGTGGTGCCTATCGGCGCGGAAGAAAACTTCACGGGCGTCGTCGACCTGATGAAGATGAAGGCGATCATTTGGGACGACGCGTCCCAGGGCACCAAGTTCTCGTACGAAGAAATCCCGGCTGAACTCCTCGATTCGTGCAACGAATGGCGCGAGAAGATGATCGAAGCGGCCGCTGAGTCGAGCGAAGAATTGATGAACAAGTACCTGGAAGAGGGCGAGCTCTCCGAAGCGGAAATCATCAAGGGTCTGCGCGACCGTACGATCGCTTGCGAAATCCAGCCGATGCTGTGCGGCACCGCGTTCAAGAACAAGGGCGTGCAGCGTATGCTGGACGCGGTTCTGGACTTCCTGCCGTCGCCGATCGACATTCCGCCGGTTACGGGCGAACTGGAAAACGGCGAGAAGGGTGAGCGCCGTGCTGCCGACGACGAAAAGTTCTCGTCGCTGGCATTCAAGATCATGACCGACCCGTTCGTCGGCCAGCTGATCTTCTTCCGTGTGTACTCGGGCGTCGTCAATTCGGGCGACACGGTGCTGAACGCGACCAAGGACAAGAAGGAACGTCTCGGCCGTATTCTGCAGATGCACGCGAACCAGCGCGAAGAAATCAAGGAAGTGCGCGCGGGCGACATCGCCGCGGCGGTCGGCCTGAAGGAAGCGACGACGGGCGACACGCTGTGCGATCCGCAACACCCAATCGTCCTCGAGCGCATGATTTTCCCGGAACCGGTGATCTCGCAGGCTGTTGAGCCGAAGACGAAGCCTGACCAGGAAAAGATGGGTCTGGCACTGAACCGTCTGGCTCAGGAAGATCCGTCGTTCCGCGTCCAAACGGACGAAGAATCGGGCCAAACCATTATTTCGGGCATGGGCGAGCTCCACCTCGAAATTCTGGTTGACCGTATGAAGCGCGAATTCGGCGTGGAAGCAACTGTCGGCAAGCCGCAGGTTGCGTACCGCGAAACGATTCGCGGCAAGGCGGAAGACGTTGACGGCAAGTTCGTCAAGCAGTCGGGTGGTCGCGGCCAGTACGGTCACGCGGTCATCACGCTCGAGCCGAACGAGCAAGGCAAGGGCTACGAGTTCCTGGACGAGATCAAGGGCGGTGTGATTCCGCGTGAATACATCCCGGCAGTCGACAAGGGTATCCAGGAAACGCTGAAGGCTGGCGTGCTGGCGGGCTTCCCGGTCGTTGACGTGAAGGTTCACCTGACGTTCGGTTCGTACCACGACGTCGACTCGAACGAAAATGCATTCCGCATGGCCGGTTCGATGGCGTTCAAGGAAGCAATGCGCAAGGCTCAACCGGTCATCCTCGAACCGATGATGGCTGTTGAAGTCGAAACGCCTGAAGATTACATGGGCAACGTGATGGGCGACCTGTCGGGTCGTCGCGGCATCGTGCAGGGCATGGACGACATGGTTGGCGGCGGCAAGATCGTCCGCGCAGAAGTTCCGCTGTCGGAAATGTTCGGCTACTCGACGTCGCTGCGTTCGCTGACCCAGGGTCGTGCAACGTACACGATGGAGTTCAAGCACTACGCTGAAGCACCGCGTAATGTGTCGGAAGCGATCATCAACGCCAAGTCGAAGTAATCGCGCGGCAAGTCATTCAACGATTAACTTTTTGAAAGAAGAGAAACATGGCTAAAGGTAAATTCGAACGGACCAAGCCGCACGTGAACGTCGGCACGATCGGTCACGTTGACCACGGCAAGACCACGCTGACGGCAGCGATCACGACGGTTCTGACGCAGAAGTTCGGCGGCGAAGCGAAGGCATACGACCAGATCGACGCGGCGCCGGAAGAAAAGGCACGTGGCATCACGATCAACACGGCACACGTCGAGTACGAAACGGCTAACCGCCACTACGCACACGTCGACTGCCCGGGCCACGCTGACTATGTGAAGAACATGATCACGGGCGCGGCGCAGATGGACGGCGCGATCCTGGTGTGCTCGGCCGCTGACGGCCCGATGCCGCAAACGCGTGAGCACATCCTGCTGGCGCGTCAGGTTGGCGTGCCGTACATCATCGTGTTCCTGAACAAGTGCGACATGGTGGACGACGCCGAGCTGCTGGAGCTGGTCGAGATGGAAGTGCGCGAGCTTCTGTCGAAGTACGACTTCCCGGGCGACGACACGCCGATCATCAAGGGTTCGGCCAAGCTGGCGCTGGAAGGCGACAAGGGCGAGCTGGGCGAAGTGGCGATCATGAACCTGGCCGACGCGCTGGACACGTACATCCCGACGCCGGAGCGCGCAGTGGACGGCGCGTTCCTGATGCCGGTGGAAGACGTGTTCTCGATCTCGGGTCGCGGCACGGTGGTCACGGGTCGCGTTGAGCGCGGCGTCGTGAAGGTCGGCGAGGAAATCGAAATCGTCGGTATCAAGCCGACGGTGAAGACGACCTGCACGGGCGTGGAAATGTTCCGCAAGCTGCTCGACCAGGGTCAGGCAGGCGACAACGTCGGTATCCTGCTGCGCGGCACGAAGCGCGAAGACGTGGAGCGTGGCCAGGTGCTGGCCAAGCCGGGTTCGATCAACCCGCACACGCACTTCACGGCTGAAGTGTACGTGCTGAGCAAGGACGAAGGCGGCCGTCACACGCCGTTCTTCAACAACTACCGTCCGCAGTTCTACTTCCGTACGACGGACGTGACGGGCTCGATCGAGCTGCCGAAGGACAAGGAAATGGTCATGCCGGGCGACAACGTGTCGATCACGGTGAAGCTGATCAACCCGATCGCGATGGAAGAAGGTCTGCGCTTCGCCATCCGTGAAGGTGGCCGTACCGTTGGCGCAGGTGTCGTTGCCAAGATTCTCGAGTAAAATCGCGGATTGACGTTTTGGCAGTAAAGCTTTTGCAGTAAGTGGTGCCCGGAGCCGGGCGCCCGCTTCCGGCGGGCATCCGGCTCTACGCTCTTTTATCGTCTGGCGGTGCAATACCGCCTCGCTCTTTTCCAAGGAATTGTCATGCAGAACCAGAAAATCCGCATTCGCCTGAAGGCTTTCGACTATCGCCTGATCGATCAATCGGCTGCTGAGATCGTCGACACCGCGAAGCGGACTGGCGCAATCGTTCGTGGTCCGGTGCCGCTGCCGACCCGTATTCAACGCTTCGACATCCTGCGTTCGCCGCACGTCAACAAGACGTCGCGCGATCAGCTCGAAATCCGTACGCACCAACGCCTGATGGACATCGTCGATCCGACGGACAAGACCGTCGACGCACTGATGAAGCTGGACCTGCCGGCTGGCGTGGACGTCGAAATCAAGCTGCAATAAGGCCCTTGGGCCGCACCCGGCACGCCGGGTAACGCTAAGTCTTTGATTGCTTGCGGAAAACGAAAAGCCTCGCTATAATGCAAGGCTTTTCGCGCATTGGCGCAAAAAAGTCGGTGTGCTGCAGCGTGAATTCACGCCCGAAACGGCACCGGCATTTTGTAAATTAGCCCCGACCAATCGCAGTCGGGAATGGAGAAAACGATGAGCCTTGGACTCGTAGGTCGCAAGGTTGGCATGACCCGTATCTTCACGGCAGAAGGGGATTCGATTCCCGTTACCGTGCTGGACGTGTCCGACAACCGCGTGACGCAGATCAAGACTGTTGAAACCGACGGCTACACGGCCGTGCAGGTTGCATTCGGTACGCGCCGTGCATCGCGTGTGACGAAGCCGTTGGCCGGTCATCTCGCCAAAGCCGGTGTTCAAGCCGGTGAAATCCTCAAAGAATTCCAGATCGATGCCGCTAAGGCTGCCGAGTTGTCGAACGGCGCCGTGGTCGGTCCTGACCTGTTCGAAGTGGGCCAGAAGGTCGACGTGCAAGGCGTGTCGATCGGTAAGGGCTACGCCGGTACCATCAAGCGTTACAACTTCGCATCCGGCCGTGCATCGCACGGTAACTCGCGCTCGCACAACGTGCCGGGTTCGATCGGTATGGCGCAGGATCCGGGTCGTGTTTTCCCGGGTAAGCGCATGACCGGTCACATGGGTGACGACACGGTAACGGTGCAAAACCTCGAAATCGCTCGTATCGACGCTGACCGCAACCTGTTGCTGGTCAAGGGCGCCGTTCCGGGTGCGAAGGGTGGCAAGGTATTCGTTACGCCGGCCGTGAAGACGCGTGCCGTGAAAGGAGCGAAATAATGGAACTTAAGCTCCTGAATGCCAATGGTCAGGAAGGTGCAGGCGTTAGCGCGTCGGACGTCGTGTTCGGCCGCGATTACAACGAAGCCCTGATTCACCAGGTCGTGGTGGCGTATCAAGCGAATGCCCGTAGCGGCAACCGCGCGCAGAAGGACCGTGAGCAAGTCAAGCACACGACCAAGAAGCCGTGGCGCCAGAAGGGTACGGGCCGGGCCCGTGCCGGTATGTCGTCGAGCCCGTTGTGGCGCGGCGGTGGCCGGATCTTCCCGAATTCGCCGGAAGAAAACTTTTCGCACAAGGTCAACAAGAAGATGCATCGCGCAGGTCTCTGCTCGATCTTCTCGCAGCTGGCCCGCGAAGGCCGTATCTCGGTGGTCGACGAGCTGACGCTCGAAGCGCCGAAGACGAAGCTGCTGGCCGAAAAATTCAAGGCGATGGGTCTCGACTCCGTGCTGGTGATTACCGACACGGTTGACGAAAACCTGTACCTCGCGTCGCGCAACCTCGCCCACGTGGCGGTTGTCGAGCCGCGTTACGCCGACCCGCTGTCGCTGATCTACTTCAAGAAGATCCTGATCACGAAGGCTGCGGTCGCCCAGATCGAGGAGTTGCTGTCATGAGCGAGATTCGCAAAAACGATCATCGTTTGATGCAGGTCCTGCTCGCGCCGGTGATCTCCGAAAAGGCGACGCTGGTGGCCGACAAGAACGAGCAAGTCGTGTTCGAAGTCGCGCCCGATGCCACGAAGCAGGAAGTGAAAGCTGCAGTCGAGCTGCTGTTCAAGGTGGAAGTCAATTCCGTCAACGTGCTGGTCTCGAAGGGCAAAGCCAAGCGCTTTGGCCGTTTCATGGGCAAGCGCAAAGACGTGAAGAAGGCGTACGTCTGCCTGAAGCCCGGCCAGGAAATCAACTTTGAAGCGGAGGCCAAGTAATCATGGCAATCGTTAAAGTTAAGCCGACTTCGCCGGGCCGCCGCGCGATGGTCAAGGTGGTCAACAAGGATCTGTACAAGGGCAAGCCGTTCGCACCGCTGCTCGACGCGCAATCCTCGACCGCCGGCCGTAACAACAATGGTCACATCACCACGCGTCATAAGGGTGGCGGCCATAAGCATCACTATCGTGTCGTCGACTTCCGTCGCACGAAGGATGGCATTCCGGCAAAGGTCGAACGTCTTGAGTACGATCCGAACCGTAGCGCGAACATCGCGCTGGTTCTGTACGCAGACGGCGAGCGCCGTTACATCATCGCTCCGAAGGGTGTCACCGTCGGCCAGCAACTGATGTCGGGTTCGGAAGCGCCGATCCGCGCAGGCAACACGCTGCCGATCCGTAACATTCCGGTCGGTACGACGATCCACTGCATCGAAATGCTGCCGGGCAAGGGCGCGCAAATGGCGCGTTCGGCTGGTACGTCGGCGATGCTGCTGGCTCGTGAAGGCATCTACGCACAGGTCCGCCTGCGCTCGGGTGAAATCCGCCGCGTTCACGTTGAGTGCCGCGCGACGATTGGTGAAGTTGGCAACGAAGAGCATAGCCTCCGTCAAATCGGCAAGGCTGGCGCGAACCGCTGGCGCGGTATCCGCCCGACGGTGCGCGGCGTTGCAATGAACCCGGTCGATCACCCGCACGGTGGTGGTGAAGGCAAGACGGCTGCAGGTCGCGATCCGGTGAGCCCGTGGGGCACGCCTGCTAAGGGTTATCGCACCCGCAGCAACAAGCGCACGACGAGCATGATCGTCCAGCGCCGTCACAAGCGTTAAGGAGTAGGCAATGGCACGTTCTGTAAAAAAAGGTCCGTTCTGCGACGCCCATTTGCTGAAGAAAGTTGAGGCGGCAGCAGCTTCGCGGGATAAGAAGCCGATCAAAACCTGGTCGCGTCGCTCGACGATCCTCCCGGATTTCATCGGTCTGACGATCGCCGTTCACAACGGCCGTCAACACGTTCCGGTGTACATCTCGGAAAACATGGTCGGCCACAAGCTTGGCGAGTTCGCACTGACCCGTACGTTCAAGGGTCATGCAGCCGACAAGAAGGCTAAGAAATAAGGGGCTCATGATGGAAGTGAAAGCAATTCATCGCGGTGCCCGCATCTCGGCGCAGAAAACGCGCCTTGTGGCTGACCAGATCCGCGGTTTGCCGGTCGACAAGGCGCTGAACGTTCTGACGTTCTCGCCGAAGAAGGCTGCGGGAATCGTGAAAAAGGTCGTGCTGTCGGCGATCGCGAATGCGGAGCATAACGAAGGCGCCGATATCGATGAGCTCAAGATCACGAGCATCTACATCGACAAGGCTGCGTCGCTCAAGCGTTTCACCGCGCGCGCTAAAGGCCGCGGTAACCGCATCGAGAAGCAATCCTGTCACATCACTGTGACGGTCGGGAATTAAGGGGTCATACGATGGGACAGAAAATTCATCCGACTGGCTTCCGTTTGGCCGTCAGCCGCAATTGGGCGTCGCGTTGGTACGCGAACAACAACAATTTCGCGGCGATGTTGCAGGAAGACATCGGTGTTCGTGAATACCTGAAGAAGAAGCTGAAGAACGCGTCCGTCGGTCGCGTGGTGATCGAGCGTCCTGCAAAGAACGCACGCATCACGATTTTCAGCTCGCGTCCGGGTGTCGTGATCGGTAAGAAGGGTGAAGACATTGAACTGCTGAAGTCCGAGCTGCAAAAGCGCATGGGCGTTCCGGTTCACGTCAACATCGAAGAAATTCGCAAGCCGGAAACCGACGCGCAACTGATCGCGGATTCGATCACGCAACAGCTCGAGCGCCGGATTATGTTCCGCCGCGCGATGAAGCGTGCGATGCAAAACGCGATGCGTCTGGGTGCCCAAGGCATCAAGATCATGAGCGCTGGCCGTCTGAACGGTATCGAAATCGCTCGTACGGAATGGTATCGCGAAGGTCGGGTGCCGCTTCATACGCTGCGTGCTGATATCGACTACGCAACTTCGGAAGCGAAGACGACGTACGGCATCATCGGCGTGAAGGTGTGGGTCTACAAGGGCGACACGCTCGGCCGCAACGACGCACCGGTGGTTGAAGAAGTCGCCGAAGAAAAGCGTCCGCGCCGCAACGCACGTCCGGGTGGCGATCGCCGTCCGCGTCGCGATGGTGAAGGTGGTGGCCCGGCAGGTGCACGCCGTGGCGCTCCTCGTCGTGCTGGCGGTGCCGGCGGCGACGGGAAGACTGGAGAATAACGATGCTGCAACCGAAACGCAGAAAGTATCGCAAAGAGCAGAAGGGTCGTAACACCGGTGTCGCTACCCGCGGTAACGCGGTGTCGTTCGGTGAGTTCGGCCTGAAGGCTATCGGTCGTGGTCGTCTGACCGCGCGCCAGATTGAAGCGGCACGTCGTGCAATGACGCGTCACATCAAGCGTGGTGGCCGCATCTGGATCCGCATCTTCCCGGACAAGCCGATCTCGCACAAGCCGGCTGAAGTACGTATGGGTAACGGTAAAGGTAACCCTGAGTACTACGTCGCAGAGATTCAACCGGGCAAGATGCTGTACGAAATGGACGGCGTAACCGAAGAGCTGGCACGCGAAGCGTTCCGTCTGGCTGCAGCTAAGCTGCCGCTGAAGACGACGTTTATCGTGCGTCAGCTCGGCGCCTAAGGAGCAAATGATGAAGGCTTCCGAACTTCACCAGAAAGATCAGGCCGCGCTCAACAAGGAGCTGTCGGACCTGTTGAAGGCGCAATTCGGCCTGCGCATGCAACTCGCGACCCAGCAGCTTACGAACACGAGCCAGCTGAAGAAGGTTCGTCGCGACATCGCACGTGTGCGGACCGTCCTGACTGAGAAGGCGAACCAGAAATGAACGATAGCGTAAAAACCTCGCTCAAGCGGACGCTGGTCGGCAAGGTCGTCAGCAACAAGATGGACAAGACGGTCACCGTGCTGGTTGAGCACCGCGTGAAGCACCCGATCTACGGCAAGTACGTTGTGCGCTCGAAGAAGTACCACGCGCACGACGACGCGAACACGTACAACGAGGGTGACCTCGTTGAAATCCAGGAAACTCGTCCGATTTCGAAGACGAAGGCTTGGGTTGTGGCTCGCCTGGTCGAGGCTGCTCGCGTCATTTGACGCCGCATAGCTGCAGAAGTAGTTGAAATCGCAGTAGATTTCGCTTGCAAGACCGAGATTATTTGTTATAATCTCGGTCTTCCCTCTTTATGGGAGCCCCGTCGCGGGCGAAGTTGGTGGGGGAAGCGGTTCAGGCGCCAGTCTGTCCCGAAGGATTCACCGGATTGCGATGGCGGGTTTCGTTTGCCGTCGCTGCTGTTCTAACCCAAGCAGCCGATTGGCTGACGGGACCAAGACTGACCGGGTACGCCATGGTGGTGTGACCGGATTAAGTTGGGAAAGATAAACCATGATCCAGACCGAAACTCGGCTTGAAGTGGCCGACAACACGGGTGCGCGTGAAGTCATGTGCATCAAGGTGCTCGGCGGCTCGAAGCGTCGTTATGCCAGCATTGGCGACATCATCAAGGTGACCGTCAAAGAAGCAACGCCGCGCGGGCGCGTGAAGAAAGGCGAAATTTATAACGCCGTGGTGGTTCGCACCGCCAAGGGCGTGCGCCGTCAGGACGGCTCGCTGATCAAGTTCGACGGCAATGCTGCAGTGCTGTTGAATGCCAAGCTCGAACCTATTGGCACCCGTATTTTCGGGCCTGTCACGCGCGAGTTGCGTAGCGAACGATTCATGAAGATCGTTTCGTTGGCACCTGAAGTGCTGTAAGGAGTCGCGATGAACAAGATTCGCAAAGGTGACGAAGTTATCGTCATCACCGGCAAAGACAAAGGCAAGCGCGGCGTCGTGCTGTCCGTTGGCGAAGGCAAGGTCATTGTCGAGGGTATCAACCTCGTCAAGAAACACGTCAAGCCGAACCCGATGAAGGGTACGACGGGTGGTGTGGAAGCCAAGACGATGCCGCTGCAAATTTCGAACGTCGCATTGGTCGACGCGAATGGCAAGGCGTCGCGTGTAGGCATCAAGGTCGAAGGGGACAAGAAAGTTCGTTTCCTTAAGACGACCGGTGCCGAGCTGAGCGCCTGACGCTGCGGAGTAAAAAAATGGCTCGTTTGCAAGAGTTTTACAAAGAAAAGGTTGTACCCGGCCTCATCGAGAAGTTCGGTTACAAGTCCGTGATGGAAGTGCCGCGCATCACCAAGATCACCCTGAACATGGGCCTTGGCGAAGCGGTTGCTGACAAGAAGATCATCGAAAACGCCGTTGGCGACCTGACGAAGATTGCAGGCCAGAAGCCTGTGATCACGAAGGCACGCAAGGCAATCGCTGGCTTCAAGATCCGTCAGGGCTACCCGATCGGTGCAATGGTCACGTTGCGCGGTCAGGCAATGTACGAATTCCTGGACCGTTTCGTGACGGTCGCGCTCCCCCGTGTGCGTGACTTCCGTGGCGTGTCGGGTCGTGCGTTCGATGGTCGCGGCAACTACAACATCGGTGTGAAAGAGCAGATCATTTTCCCCGAAATCGACTACGACAAAATCGACGCACTGCGTGGGCTGAACATCAGCATCACGACGACTGCGAAGACCGACGACGAAGCAAAGGCTCTGCTCGCCAGCTTCAAGTTCCCGTTCAGAAACTGAGGTTACCGTGGCTAAACTGGCACTGATCGAACGTGAAAAGAAGCGTGCTCGCCTCGCTGCTAAGTACGCGCCTAAGCGTGCAGAGTTGAAGGCGATCATCGGCGATATGAGCAAGTCGGACGAAGAGCATTACGCAGCACGTCTGGAACTGCAACAACTGCCGCGCAACTCTAACCCGACCCGTAAGCGCAATCGTTGCGCGATTACCGGTCGCCCGCGTGGCACGTTCCGTAAATTCGGGCTGGCGCGTAACAAGATTCGCGAAATCGCGTTCCGCGGCGAGATCCCTGGCCTGACCAAGGCGAGCTGGTAATAGGAGAAACGTAAATGAGCATGAGTGATCCTATCGCCGATATGCTGACTCGCATCCGCAACGCGCAGATGGTCGAGAAGGTTTCGGTGACAATGCCCTCGTCGAAAGTCAAGGTTGCGATTGCGCAGGTCCTGAAGGACGAAGGCTATATCGATGATTTCGCAGTGAAGTCCGAAGGTGCGAAGTCTGAATTGAACATCGTGTTGAAGTACTACGCTGGCCGCCCGGTCATCGAGCGCATTGAACGCGTCTCGAAGCCTGGTCTGCGTGTGTACCGCGGCCGTAACGACATCCCCGTGGTCATGAATGGCCTCGGCGTGGCAATCGTGTCGACGCCCAAGGGCGTGATGACGGACCGCAAGGCGCGCGCAACGGGCGTTGGCGGCGAAGTCATCTGCTACGTCGCTTAAGGCCGAAAGGAGAGAAACATGTCTCGAGTAGGTAAGAGCCCGATCGCGCTGCAAGGCGCAGAAGTGGCCCTGAGCGATGATCGCATCACCGTCAAGGGCCCGCTGGGTACGATTACGCAGGCGGCAAACCGCCTCGTGAAAGTGGTGAACGACAACGGCATTCTGAAGATCGAGCCGGTTGACGAAAGCCGCGAAGCGAATGCGATGTCGGGCACGATGCGCGCACTGGTTGCGAACATGGTGAACGGCGTGACGAAGGGTTTCGAGCGCAAGCTGACGCTGGTAGGCGTCGGTTACCGCGCACAGGCGCAAGGCGACAAGCTGAATCTGTCGCTGGGTTTCTCGCACCCCGTGGTGCACCAGATGCCGGAAGGCGTGAAGGCTGAAACCCCGTCGCAAACCGAAATCGTGATCAAGGGGATCGACAAGCAGAAAGTTGGCCAGGTCGCTGCAGAAGTGCGCGGCTATCGTCCGCCGGAGCCCTACAAGGGCAAGGGCGTGCGCTATGCCAACGAGGTCGTGATCCTCAAAGAAACGAAGAAGAAGTAAGGGTGCGCAATCATGGATAAGACTCAATCTCGCCTGCGCCGCGCTCGTCAGACGCGTATCAAGATCGCTGAGCTGCAGGTCGCGCGTCTCGCCGTGCATCGCACGAACACGCACATCTATGCGCAAGTGTTCTCGCCGTGCGGCACCAAGGTGCTCGCCAGCGCGTCGACGCTCGAGGCCGAAGTGCGTGCGCAACTGGCTGATCAAACGGGCAAGGGCGGCAACGTCGCCGCTGCCACGCTGATTGGCAAGCGCATTGCAGAAAAGGCTAAGGCTGCCGGCATCGAATCCGTCGCCTTCGACCGTTCGGGTTTCCGTTACCACGGCCGCGTGAAAGCGCTGGCTGATGCGGCGCGCGAAGCCGGACTCAAGTTCTAAGGGAAGAATTCGTCATGGCAAAGATGCAAGCGAAAGTTCAGGCTGACGAACGCGACGACGGCCTGCGCGAAAAGATGATTTCGGTCAACCGCGTGACCAAGGTCGTGAAGGGTGGCCGCATTCTCGGCTTCGCCGCACTGACCGTGGTTGGCGACGGTGATGGCCGCGTCGGTATGGGCAAGGGCAAGGCGAAGGAAGTGCCGGTCGCTGTCCAGAAGGCGATGGAACAAGCCCGTCGCAACATGTTCAAGGTGCCGCTTAAGAACGGTACTCTGCAACACGAAGTGCACGGCAAGCACGGCGCATCGATGGTCCTCCTCGCCCCGGCGAAGGACGGTACCGGTGTGATCGCCGGCGGCCCGATGCGCGCAGTGTTCGACGTGATGGGCGTGCAGAACGTTGTGGCCAAGAGCCACGGCTCGACGAACCCGTACAACCTCGTTCGTGCAACGCTCGACGGTCTGCGCAAGCAGTCCACGCCGGGCGACATCGCGGCGAAGCGCGGCAAGTCCGTCGAAGATATTCTGGGCTAAGGTGGACACCATGTCTGAAAAAACTGTCAAGGTCCAGCTCGTCAAGAGCCTGATCGGCACCCGTGAAACGCACCGTGCAACGGTGCGTGGCTTGGGTCTGCGCCGACTCAACTCGGTCAGCGAGTTGCAGGACACGCCGGCCGTGCGCGGCATGATCAACAAGGTTTCGTACCTCGTTAAGGTCATCAGCTAAGCGGCTGACCAGGACTCAAGGAGTTGATAATGGAATTGAATGATCTGAAGCCGGCTGAAGGCGCGAAGCACGCAAAGCGTCGCGTTGGTCGCGGTATCGGCTCTGGCCTCGGCAAGACCGCTGGCCGTGGTCACAAGGGTCAGAAGTCGCGTTCGGGCGGCTTTCACAAGGTTGGCTTCGAAGGCGGTCAAATGCCGCTGCAACGTCGCCTGCCGAAGCGTGGCTTCACCTCGCTGACGAAGGAATTCGTCGGTGAAGTGCGTCTCTCGGATCTGGAAAAGCTGCCGGTCGACGAAATCGATCTGCTGGCTCTGAAGCAAGCCGGCCTGGTCGGCGAGCTGATCAAGAGCGCCAAGATCATCGCGACGGGCGAGCTGAAGCGCAAGATCGTTGTGAAGGGTCTGGGTGCGACGAAGGGTGCGCGCGCTGCTATCGAGGCAGCCGGCGGCTCTTTTGCCGAGTAACGCGCAAGTTATTTTGCCGTCACTAGCATTTGCATCGGAGAAGGTACTTGGCTAACAGCCCGAGTCTCGCAAAACCCGGTCGCAGCGCGGCGAAGTTTGGCGATCTGCGTCGGCGGGCAGTGTTTCTGCTGCTGGCGCTGATCGTCTACCGTGTCGGCGCGCACATTCCGGTGCCGGGTATCGACCCGGACCAACTGGCGAAGTTGTTCCAGAGCCAGTCGGGCGGCATCCTTGGCATGTTCAACATGTTCTCGGGTGGCGCGCTTTCGCGGTTCACGATTTTCGCGCTTGGGATCATGCCGTATATCTCGGCGTCGATCATCATGCAGTTGTTGGCAATTGTCTCGCCGCAACTCGAAGCGTTGAAGAAGGAAGGGCAGGCGGGGCAACGAAAGATCACGCAGTACACGCGTATCTTCACGGTCCTGCTGGCAACGTTCCAGGCTTTCGGCATTGCCGTAGCCCTGGAAAATCAGCCGGCTCTGGTGATCGATCCGGGAATGGTGTTTCGGTTGACGACGGTCGTGACGCTGGTGACGGGCACGATGTTCCTGATGTGGCTGGGTGAGCAGATCACGGAGCGCGGGCTTGGCAACGGTATCTCGATCATCATTTTCGGCGGTATTGCAGCGGGTTTCCCGAATGCAATCGGTGGTCTTTTCGAACTGGTGCGAACCGGCTCGATGAGCATCATCTCGGCGATTATTGTCGTCGCGCTGATCGCCGCAGTGACGTACCTGGTGGTGTTCATCGAACGTGGCCAGCGCAAGATCCTTGTGAACTACGCGAAGCGGCAAGTCGGTAACAAGATTTACGGCGGTCAATCTTCACATTTGCCGCTGAAGTTGAACATGTCGGGCGTGATTCCGCCGATCTTCGCATCGTCGATCATTCTCTTCCCGGCAACCATCCTGAACTGGTTCAGTTCGGGGTCGCGCACCAGTTGGTTCGCAGACACGCTGCACAACGTGGCCGAGGCCATTAAGCCCGGTCAGCCCGTGTACGTGTTGCTGTACGCGTTGGCGATCGTTTTCTTCTGCTTTTTCTACACCGCGCTGGTGTTCAACAGCAGAGAGACGGCCGACAACCTGAAAAAGAGTGGCGCTTTCGTTCCTGGCATCCGCCCGGGCGATCAAACGGCGCGATATATCGACCGCATCCTCACGCGTCTGACGCTGGCCGGTGCGATCTACATCGTGTTTGTTTGCCTGCTGCCCGAGTTTCTGGTGCTGCGCTGGAACGTGCCGTTTTATTTTGGTGGAACGTCGCTGCTGATCATTGTCGTCGTCACAATGGATTTCATGGCGCAGGTGCAGTCGTACGTTATGTCGCAACAGTATGAATCGCTGCTGAAGAAGGCTAATTTCAAAGGCGGCGGCGTCCCGATGCGTTGAAAGGACTTATGGCCAAAGACGATGTTATCCAGATGCAGGGTGAAGTCATCGAAAACCTGCCTAATGCTACCTTCAGGGTGAAGCTGGAAAACGGCCATGTCGTATTGGGACACATATCCGGCAAGATGCGGATGCACTACATCCGAATCCTGCCGGGCGACAAGGTGACGGTTGAATTGACGCCTTACGATCTCTCGCGTGCGCGGATCGTGTTCCGGGCGAAGTGATTTGAAAAAAGGGTAATATCATGAAAGTGATGGCATCGGTTAAGCGCATTTGCCGCAATTGCAAGATCATCAAGCGCAAAGGCGTTGTGCGCGTGATTTGCAGCTCTGATCCGCGCCACAAACAGCGTCAAGGCTGAACGCCGCGCTTTTGCTTGCGCTTTTTGTTTGAGGAAAAACAATGGCTCGTATCGCAGGGGTTAACATCCCGAATCACCAGCATACTGAAATCGGCCTGACGGCTATTTACGGTATCGGCCGCACGCGCTCGCGCGACATTTGCGTCGCTGCTGGTGTGGCATTTTCGAAGAAGGTCAAAGACCTGAACGACGCAGACCTCGAAAAGCTGCGTGAAGAAGTCGGCAAGTTCATCGTTGAAGGCGATCTGCGCCGTGAAACGACGATGAACATCAAGCGCCTGATGGATCTCGGCTGCTACCGTGGCGTTCGGCATCGTAAGGGCTTGCCCCTGCGCGGCCAACGTACGCGTACGAATGCCCGTACGCGCAAGGGTCCGCGTCGTGCAGCGCAATCGCTGAAGAAGTAAGCGGAACTGACAGTTACAGGAAAACGTAATGGCTAAGGCTTCGAACAACTCCGCGGCGCAACGCGTTCGCAAGAAGGTCAAGAAGAACGTCGCCGAGGGCGTGGTTCACGTTCACGCGTCGTTCAACAACACCATCATCACGATCACCGATCGTCAAGGCAATGCACTTGCCTGGGCAACGTCGGGTGGTCAGGGCTTCAAGGGTTCGCGTAAATCGACCCCGTTTGCAGCTCAGGTGGCGGCCGAATCGGCTGGCCGCGTGGCGATGGAATACGGCGTGAAGAACCTCGAAGTGCGGATCAAGGGCCCCGGTCCTGGCCGTGAATCGGCGGTGCGCGCGTTGCATGGTCTTGGCATCAAGATCACGGCAATCTCCGACGTGACCCCGGTCCCGCACAACGGCTGCCGTCCGCCGAAGCGTCGTCGTATCTAAGACGCTGTTTTCGCTAGCGCCTGTTGCCGCTGGTTCAAGTGACCGGCGAAACAGGCTGCTTGCGCTATTGAATTGACTAAGCCCACCGTTCGACCCAAAGGGTTCGGACTAGCGCGAGTGCGAGCATTCGCGTGATCAATCAACGAAGGAATCAACGTGGCACGTTATATCGGCCCTAAGGCCAAGCTGTCCCGCCGTGAAGGCACTGACCTCTTCCTGAAGAGCGCCCGTCGTTCGCTCGCTGACAAGTGCAAGCTTGACAGCAAGCCCGGCCAGCATGGCCGCACCTCGGGTGCGCGTACGTCCGACTACGGCACGCAGCTGCGCGAAAAGCAAAAAGTGAAGCGCATCTACGGTGTTCTGGAGCGTCAATTCCGCCGTTACTTCGCCGAAGCCGACCGTCTGAAGGGCAACACGGGTGAAAACCTGCTGCAATTGCTCGAGTCGCGTCTGGATAACGTCGTGTACCGCATGGGCTTCGGTTCGACGCGTGCTGAAGCGCGTCAGCTGGTGAGCCACAAGGCGATCACGGTGAACGGCGTCGTGTCGAACATCCCGTCGATGCAAGTGAAGGCAGGCGACGTCGTCGCAGTGCGCGAACAGAAGAAGAAGCAAGCGCGTATTCTCGAAGCGCTGTCGCTGGCTGAGCAAGGTGGCATGCCGAGCTGGGTCGCCGTGGATTCGAAGAAGTTCGAAGGCACGTTCAAGTCCAAGCCGGAACGCAGCGACATCGCTGGCGATATCAACGAAAGCCTGATCGTCGAATTGTATTCGCGGTAATCGGATTAACGGCCGGGGCACCTCGTTGCGTTGCGCAAGGGGGCGTCTCGGCTGTTTATTTTCAGGTTGTTACCGGTCAGCCTTATCGGTGTAACGAGCCGAGGGTATTGAAAAGGAAAACCTATGCAAACCAGTTTGTTGAAGCCCAAGATCATCGCAGTTGAATCGCTGGGCGAAAGCCACGCGAAAGTGGTCATGGAACCGTTTGAACGCGGTTACGGCCACACCTTGGGTAACGCGCTCCGGCGCGTGCTGCTGTCGTCCATGATCGGCTATGCGCCGACCGAAGTGACGATCGCAGGCGTCGTACATGAATATTCGACGCTCGACGGTGTGCAAGAGGACGTGGTCAACCTGTTGTTGAACCTGAAGGGCGTGGTGTTCAAGCTGCATAACCGTGACGAAGTGACGGTTACGCTGCGCAAGGAAGGCGAAGGCGTTGTGACCGCTGGCGACATCGAGCTGGCGCACGACTGCGAAGTGATCAACCCTGACCACGTGATCGCGCATCTGTCGAAGGGCGGCAAGCTCGACGTTCAGATCAAGGTCGAAAAGGGCCGCGGCTACGTGCCGGGCAATGTGCGTCGTTATGGCGAGGAGTCGGCCAAGATTATCGGCCGTATCGTGCTGGACGCGTCGTTCTCGCCGGTTCGCCGCGTGAGCTACGCCGTTGAAAGCGCTCGCGTCGAACAGCGTACCGACCTCGACAAGCTCGTGATGAACATCGAAACGAACGGTGTGATTTCGCCGGAAGAAGCGATCCGTCAATCGGCGCGCATTCTGGTCGATCAGCTGTCGGTGTTCGCTGCACTGGAAGGCACCGAAGCAACGGCTGAAGCGCCGTCGCGCGCACCGCAGATCGATCCGATCCTGCTGCGTCCGGTCGATGATCTCGAACTCACGGTTCGTTCCGCGAACTGCCTGAAGGCCGAGAACATCTACTACATCGGCGACCTGATCCAGCGCACGGAAAACGAGCTGCTCAAGACGCCGAACCTGGGCCGCAAGTCGTTGAACGAAATCAAGGAAGTCTTGGCGTCGCGTGGTTTGACGCTCGGCATGAAGCTGGAAAACTGGCCGCCCGCAGGGCTGGATAAGTAACTCGGCAGTCATCCGGGGCAGAGCCCGCCGCTGTACTGGCAAGGACGCGGATTTTCCTTTAAAATCCGCGTCTTGTCTTTTTTCACTACCGGCCCGTGCACTCGCTACTTTGGTAGATCGAGCGCGATAGAAGAGCTGGATCAAAACTTTGAATCGAAGGAATTAACATGCGTCACCGTCATGGTCTGCGGAAACTGAACCGCACGAGCAGCCACCGTCTGGCAATGCTCCGTAACATGTCCAACTCGCTGATCGAGCACGAAGTCATCAAGACCACGCTGCCGAAGGCGAAAGAACTCCGTAAAGTTGTCGAGCCGCTGATCACGCTCGGCAAGAAGCCGTCGCTGGCAAACCGTCGTCTGGCGTTCAACCGCCTGCGCGATCGTGACTCGGTCACGAAGCTGTTTGAAGTCCTCGGCCCGCGTTACGCTACCCGTCCGGGCGGCTACCTGCGCGTGCTGAAGTTTGGCTTCCGCGTCGGCGACAACGCACCGATGGCTCTGGTCGAACTGCTCGATCGTCCGGAAGTTGAAGAAGTCGAAGTGCAAGAAGCTGAATAAGCTTTGAAGCGCTGATAGCACAGAAGAAAGCCAGGCTCACAGCCTGGCTTTTTTGTTTATGGCGGCAGACGTAGTAGGCGCGCTGGCACAGGCGGCGAAACGCCGCATCCTCGCGTCCACGCGGTCGGGCAGCCAGCGGCGGTCCAAGACCAGGTGATACGATATTGACACGCAAATTGTGCCTGGCTGGAGCTTGCTGTGAACGTGAATGTGACTCTCCTTCTCACGACGGTGCCCGACGCGGCCGCTGCACAGAAGCTGGCCGCGGACGCATTGGCCGCACGCCTGTGTGCATGCGTCACGCAGCTCGGCCCGGTGCAGTCCAGTTACCACTGGCAGGGTCAGCTAGAAACAGCGCAAGAAATCCAGCTGCTGTTCAAGACCAGCGCCGCCCGCGCGCTTGAGCTCGAGCAGTACCTACAGGCAAACCATCCCTACGACACGCCGGAAATCCTGTCATGGCAAGCTGCCGCGTCGGCCGCCTATGGCCAGTGGATCACTTCTGAAACCCAACGTCCCCTACATGTTTAACGGTCTCAACCGACGCGCGCGCCACGCGTTGCGTACCGCCCTCCTCGTTTTCGCGTGCCTGATCCTCGCGCAGTTCGGCTCGCTTGCCCGCGCTTCGGACGACTTCCTCGATCCTGCCGTCGCCTTCAAATTCAGCGCGACCGAGAAGCCCGGCGAGGTCGATGTGACCTACAAGATCGCGGACGGCTACTACATGTACCGCGAGCGCTTCGCATTTGCGGCCCGCAACGGAAACGCGACGATCGGCGAACCGCAGTTGCCGGCGGGTCATATCAAGTTCGATCAGACGTTCAACAAGAACGTTGAGACGTATCGCAACGAACTGACGATCCGGATTCCCGTGAAGCAGGCCGCAGGTGGGTTCGATCTGGCGGTCACATCGCAAGGCTGCGCGGACGCCGGCATCTGTTATCCGCCGATGGAGCGCGTCTACCACGTCAGCGGCGCAGCGCTGCTGCCTGCCGGCAGCGCGGCTGCGCCGCAGTCCACGGCAAACGACGCGCCGTGGTACGAACGCGCCACCAGCGCCGACTACGCGCAATCGCTGCTGCAAGGTGGAGGTTTCCTCGCGATCATCGGGCTTTACTTCGTTGCGGGCATCGTGCTGAGCCTGCTGCCGTGTTCCTATCCGATGATTCCGATCCTGTCGGCGATCATCATCGGTGAAGGCGCGCGGGTCACGCGGGCGCGCGGCTTCGCGCTGTCGCTTGCCTATGTCATCGGGATGGCGCTGGTGTACACCGCGCTCGGCATTGCCGCCGCGCTGGTCGGGCAGAGTCTTGGCGCCTGGCTGCAAAACCCGTGGGTGTTGGGCGCGTTCGGCGTGCTGCTGACCGTTTTCGCGCTCACGCTGATCGCCGGGTTTGACATTGCGTTGCCGCAGCGCTGGCAGGACGGCGCGTCGCACGCGTCGGCGGGACGTTCGGGCGGCAAGTTCGCAGCCGTCGCCGGAATGGGCGCGCTGTCGGCACTGGTGGTCGGCGCCTGCATGACTGCGCCGCTTTTCGCGGTGCTGGCCTTCATCGCGCATACGGGGAGCGCGGTGCTCGGCGGCGCGGCGCTGTTCGCAATGGGGCTGGGGCTTGGCGTGCCCCTGATGATTGTCGGTCTCGGCGCCGGGACTTTGCTGCCGCGCGCCGGCGCATGGATGGACGACATCAAGGTGCTGTTCGGCGTCGTGCTGCTCGCCGCGGCGCTGTGGATCGTGTGGCCCGTGCTTGGAGCAACCGCCACGATGTTGCTCTGCGCGCTCTGGTTGCTGATCGCCGCCGCATGCGTGGGCCTTTTTTCCGCGCCTGGCGTTCAGGCGTCGATATGGCGGCGGCTTGGACGCGGCATCGGCGCGGCCCTCGCTGTTTGGGCGGCCGTGCTGCTGGTCGGACTTGCTGCGGGTTCGTCCGATCCATTGCGTCCGCTCGCCGTGCTGGCGTCGCGGTCGGCGGCGCCGGCCGAGACGTCTGTGGCCGGCGCGCCGCAAACCGCGTCGCACGACGATCTGGCGTTCCAGGCGGTGCGTTCATCGGCGGAACTGGACGGCGCCGTCAAAGCGGCGGCACAGCCCGCCATGCTCGATTTTTACGCGGACTGGTGCGTAAGCTGCAAAGAGATGGAGAAATTCACCTTCAGCGATCCGCGCGTCCAGGCGAAGTTAAAGCAGATGAATCTGCTGCGCGCCGACGTCACCGCGAATAACGCCGACGATCAGGCTCTGCTCAAGCGATTCGGCCTTTTCGGCCCGCCGGGGATTATCTTCTTCGACCGCGGCGGCAAAGAGGTGCTGCGTGTCGTCGGTTACGAATCGGCTGACAAATTCCTGCGTTCGCTCGAGCGGGCGAGTGCGCCGCAGACCTGATCGCACGCAAATCACACGACGATGTGCAACGCGCGGGGCTTACGTCCGCGTAAACGCACAAAAAACGGAGGCGCGACTAAAAGTCCGCCTCCGTTTTCCATTTCTAGCGAGTTCTTCGCTACACCCGCTAACCTAAAACCCAACCCAACTCACTTCTGCGACCGCAGAATCCGCGCCGCATCCAGCGCGAAATACGTCAGAACGCCGTCCGCGCCCGCACGCTTGAACGCGAGCAGCGATTCCATCATCGCCTTGTCGTGATCGAGCCAGCCGTTCTGGGCCGCCGCTTTCAGCATCGCGTACTCGCCGCTGACCTGATAGACGTAGGTCGGGAACTGGAACTCGTCCTTCACGCGACGCACGATGTCGAGATACGGCATGCCCGGCTTGACCATCACCATATCGGCGCCTTCGTTGATATCCGCCTGGACTTCGCGCAGCGCTTCGTTCGAATTCGCCGGGTCCATCTGGTACGTCATCTTGTTGCTTTTGCCGAGGTTCGTGGCCGAGCCCACGGCGTCGCGGAACGGGCCGTAGAACGCGGACGCGAACTTGGCCGCGTAAGCCATGATCCGCGTATGCACATGGTCCTCGCTTTCCAGCATTTCGCGGATGGCGCCAATGCGGCCGTCCATCATGTCCGACGGCGCAACGATATCGACGCCGGCCTCGGCCTGCGCGCGCGCCTGCTCGATCAGGATTTCGACGGTTTCGTCGTTGATTACGTAGCCCGTCTCGTCGAGCACGCCGTCCTGGCCGTGGCTCGTGTACGGGTCGAGCGCGACGTCGGTCAGCACGCCGAGCTCCGGGAAGTGCTTCTTCAGTTCGCGAACCGCGCGCGGAATCAGGCCCGCGGGGTTGGCCGCCTCACGGCCATCGGGCGTTTTCAGCGCCGGCTCGATCGCCGGAAATAGCGACAGCACGGGCACGCCCAGCTCGACGCATTGCTCGGCGACTTTCATCAGCAGGTCGACGGAAACGCGATCGACGCCGGGCATCGACGGCACCGCTTGCCGAATATTCGTGCCCTCGACCACGAACACGGGATAGATCAGGTCGTTGGTGGTGAGAATGTTTTCGCGCATCAGACGGCGCGAAAAGTCGTCGCGGCGCATGCGGCGCGGGCGATAGTGCGGGTAGAAGCTCATGTGGGATAGAAAACGTGAGTGTCTTGAGTGGGGCGGTGACACGAGCGGCACCAACTGCAGGCGGCCACTCGCGGAAACTTTTCAAGACAATGGTATATCATACCGATCGAGCAAGGCGCCTGGCGCTGACCTCCCCGCTTCTCCTCCCTGAGCGGGTGCCTGTCGTTTTTCGATTAGGCTGTTTGACCCGCCGTTAATGCGGCGGGTTTTTTTATGCGCCGACGAAAACGGCGCTTTCCCCGATTCGAAAACCAGGACTCGGCTTACTGCGCGGCGTCCGTTTCGCCTTTGGCGCCGGGGATCAGCCAGCTTTCGACCAATTCATGCGCCTCGTCGATACCGACACGCTTGAGCGCCGAAAAAAGCTGCGCCGTCAGTTCGCCCTGGTAGCCCGCGGCACGATACTCGGCGAAACCCTTCTGCGTTGTGCGCAACGCATTCACACTTTCCTGGCGCGTCAATTTGTCGCATTTGGTCAGCAGCGCGTGAATCGGCTTGCCGGTCGGCGCGAACCACTCGATCATTCGCCGGTCCAGATCGGTCAACGGACGGCGCGAATCCATCATCAGAATCATGCCGCGCAATTGCGAGCGCGACTGCAGGTACGTGGAAAGCAGCGCCTCCCAGTGGGCCTTCGCCGCGCCAGGCACTTCGGCGTAGCCGTAGCCCGGCAGGTCGACCAGATGGGCGACCGGTTCGTCCTCGCGGCCGACCGAAAAGTAGTTGATGTGCTGTGTGCGCCCTGGCGTCTTACTCGCGAATGCCAGCCGCTTCTGATTGCACAGAATGTTGATGGCCGTCGACTTGCCCGCGTTCGAGCGCCCCGCGAAAGCGATCTCGGGCTGAGCGGTGGCAGGCAGATCGCGCAGGTGATTGACGGTCGTGAAGAAGCGCGATTGGTGGAGCAGGAAGGACATGAGCAGGCCAGAATTCGAGACGCCGGGGAACCCGGAGTGGGGACGGGTCAAGCCCGACTGGCGTCTTAGCGATTAGCGAGTTATTGTACAATACGATGGTTTACTGAAAACCTGAGGGGGCCAGCCCGCGTGCCTCGGCGGCTCCTGGCGGTCACTTGGGTCGCCGTCGTATTGTGCAAAACCTCTAAAATCCCACAAGACGAGACAGGGTGTGCGAATGAATCGACTGTGCAAGGCTCTGATGGTGTTTCAGGTAGCGGCAGGTCTTTCAGGTTTGGCAATTCAGGCACGAGCAGCAGATCCGGCAAAGCCGGACATCAACCGGGGGCAGGCAATCGCGGTGCAGGTTTGCGCGTCGTGTCACGGCGCAGACGGTAATAGCGCCGGCGGTGCCTATCCGAAGCTCGCGGGTCAGCATCCCGACTATCTCGTCAAACAACTCAAGGATTTCAAGCTGCAGCCCGGCGCCAAGCAGCCCGTGCGCAACAATGCGATCATGACGGGCATGGCGTCAGCGCTGTCGGATCAGGACATGGTCAACGTCGCTGCCTATTTCGCGACGCAGGCTCCGAAGCCCGGCTATGCGCACAACAAGAACACCGTGCCGCTCGGGCAGAAGATCTATCGTGGCGGTATTGCCGACAAGGGCGTGCCGGCATGTGCAAGCTGTCACGGGCCCACGGGTCAAGGTATTCCGTCGCAATATCCGCGTTTGTCAGGACAATGGGCGGAGTACACGGTGGCGCAGTTGAACGCGTTCACGCAAGGTCCGGGCGCGCGCAATAACAACGAGGCGATGCATGCTGTCGCAACGCGTCTGTCGGACAGCGAGATAAAGGCTGTAGCCGATTACATCGCGGGCCTGCATTAAGAGGTTCGCGCGCAAGTGCAACCGGCCCGTCGAGGCCGGTGAAAAACAAGAAAAGGGTGGGGGCGTCGTATCTACGATCGCCCTTCACCCTTTTTTGCTGTTCAGTCGGAGTATGAATGAGCGTCACCACGTCGGGTTTGCAGTCGAAGTCGGGCAATCGCGTCTTGCGCAGCGTCATCGAAGTATTGAGTTCGATGCGTTTTGCCATTGCGCTGCTTGTGATTCTGTCGATCGCCAGCATCATCGGCACCGTTCTCACGCAGGACGATCCCTACCCCAACTACGTCAATCAGTTCGGTCCTTTCTGGGCCGACATCTTCCGCTCGCTGAGCCTCTACACGGTCTACAGCTCATGGTGGTTCATGCTGATTCTCGGCTTTCTGATGGTGTCGGTGTCGCTGTGCGTGATCCGCAACGCGCCGAAAATGATCGCCGATACGAAGAGCTGGAAAGACAAGGTCCGCGAAGCCAGCCTGCGTGCGTTCCATCACAAGGGCGAATTCGCGGTGCATGGCACGCGGGCGCAGACCGCGGCGGTGCTCGCGAAACTATCGGCGAAACTCGGCTATAAGTTCGTCACGCGGGAGTCCGAGGGCGCGACGCTGATCGCGGCCAAACGCGGCGCGTTGACCAAGCTCGGCTACATTTCCGCGCACATTGCAATCGTCGTGATCTGCCTGGGCGGCCTGCTCGACAGCAATCTGCCGATCAAGCTGCAAATGTGGCTCTTCGACAAGTCGCCGATCCGCGCGAACACGGTCATCAACGACATTCCTCCGGAACACCGTCTGTCGCAATCCAATCCGACGTTCCGCGGTTACGCGTGGGTGCCGGAAGGGCAGCACGTGTCGACCGCGATCCTGAACCAGCCGGACGGCTCGCTGATTCAGGACCTGCCGTTCTCGATCGAGCTGCAGAAGTTCATCGTCGACTATTACTCGACGGGCATGCCCAAGCTGTTCGCGAGCGACATCGTCGTGGTCGATCACAAGACCGGCGCCCGTGTGCCGGCGCGCATCGAGGTGAACAAGCCGTTCGAATACGACGGCGTGTCGATCTATCAATCGAGCTTCCAGGACGGCGGCTCGCAAATGCAGATGACCGCGTTTCCGATGACCGGCGCAAGCGCGGCAACCGCGCCGTTCGGCGGCGCGATCGGCGGCAATGCGCCGTTGAGTTCCGCGACGCCGCTTGCCGACGGCCAGACGGTCGAGTTCACCGATTTCCGTGCGATCAACGTCGAAAACATTTCGAACGCCAACGGCCAGACGGATGCTCGCGGCGTCGCCGCGCACCGCTCGCTGAAGGAAGCGTTCGACGAGCGGCTCGGCTCCGGCGCGAAGACTTCGAAGCCGCTCGAGCTGCACAACGTCGGCCCTTCGGTGCAGTACAAGGTGCGCGACAAGGACGGCCAGGCGCGCGAGTACAACAACTACATGCTGCCGGTCACGGTGGGCGGCGAGCGGTTCTTCCTCGCCGGCATGCGCCTGAATCCCGACGATCCGTTCCGCTACCTGCGCATTCCCGCGGACAGCGGCGGCACCGTCAAGGAGTGGATGAACCTGCGCGCCACGCTGGAAAATCCGGCGGCGCGCGCACAAGCCGCTCGCCGCTTCGCGCAGCGTTCGGTGCCGGAAGCGAACACCGAATTGCAGCAGCACCTGGAAGAAAGCGCGCTGCGCGTGCTGACCCTTTTTGCCGGCGCAGACACAAGCGTCAAGATGCCGAACGGCCAGCCGGTGGGCGGCTTCCAGGCGATCGCCGGATTCATCGACCATTCGGTGCCGAAGGCCGACCAGGAAAAGGCCGCGGGTTTGCTGCTGCGTATGCTGGAAGGCTCGATGTGGGACCTCTGGCAACTGTCGCGCCAGCAAGTCGGCCAACCGCAGGCAGACGCGAACGCGGACGCGAGCCGCTTCGTCCAAAGCTCGATCAACGCGCTATCGGACAGCTTTCTGTATGGATCGCCGGTCTACTTGCAGCTCGATTCCTTCAAGCAGGTGCAAGCCTCGGTATTTCAGCTGACGCGCGCGCCCGGCAAAAAAGTCGTGTATCTTGGCAGCCTGCTCCTCGTATTGGGCATCTTCTCGATGTTCTACGTCCGCGAACGGCGCCTCTGGTTCTGGCTCAAAGATAGTGAGCAGGGCACGCATGTCGTGATGGCAATGTCGAGCGCCCGCAAGACGCTCGACTTCGAGAAAGAATTTGCTCAGACGCGCGACGCGGTCGGCGCCGCGCTGAGCGCGAAACCCGCTGATCCAGCATCCGGCAACGCGGGCGCGCAGTCCGCAAGCTCACAAGATTCGACCCGGTAATACCATGGACTTGACTCAGGTTTCCTCATCCTCTCCTTCCTCGTCCCGGCCTGCCAGGGCGGCCGCGGACGAAGCGCTCAACGCGGCTCAATACGACGAGCGGCCGTTTCTGAAGCGGCTCGGCATTGTCGACTGGCTGTTCGCCCTCGCGATGGTCGCGGGCGCCGGGTTCGCGCTGACGCGCTATCACCCGTTCATGAATTACTACGACAAACTGGTGCTGGTGTGCTCAGTGCCGGTGTTCGTCGTGCTCGGCTGGCGCTGGAAACCGGTGCGTCCGCTGATGGCGGGAATCGCGGCGCTGTCGCTGCTGGCCATCCAGATTTATCACGGCGATCTGAGCCGCGCCGACAACGCGTTCTTCCTGAAATACTTCCTGTCGAGCCAGTCCGCGATTCTGTGGATGAGCGCGCTCTTCGTCTTCGCGACCGTGTTCTACTGGATCGGCTTGCTGTCGCGCTCGCCCACGGGCGGCGCGATCGGCTCGCGCATGACGTGGGTTGCGGTGCTGATGGGGTTTGTCGGTCTGATGGTGCGCTGGTACGAGTCGTATCTGATCGGCGCGGACGTCGGCCATATTCCTATCTCGAACCTGTACGAAGTGTTCGTGCTGTTCAGCCTCATCACCGCGCTCTTCTATTTGTACTACGAGCAGCACTACAACACGCGCGCGCTCGGCGCCTTCGTTCTGCTCGTGATCAGCGCCGCCGTCGGCTTCCTGATGTGGTACTCGGTTGCCCGCGACGCGCAGCAGATCCAGCCGCTCGTTCCGGCTCTGCAAAGCTGGTGGATGAAGATCCACGTGCCGGCGAACTTCATCGGCTACGGCAGCTTTGCGTTGTCGGCGATGGTGGCGGTCGCGTATCTGGCCAAGGAGCGCGGCGTGCTGGCCGATCGTCTGCCTGCGCTCGAAGTACTCGACGACGTCATGTACAAGTCGATCGCCGTCGGCTTCGCGTTCTTCACGATCGCGACGATTCTCGGCGCGCTGTGGGCGGCCGAAGCGTGGGGCGGTTACTGGAGTTGGGACCCGAAGGAAACGTGGGCGCTGATCGTCTGGCTGAACTACGCGGCCTGGCTGCACATGCGTCTGATGAAGGGGCTGCGCGGCGCGGTTGCCGCATGGTGGGCGCTGACGGGTCTGCTGGTCACGACGTTTGCGTTCCTCGGCGTGAATATGTTTCTGTCGGGGCTGCATAGTTACGGCAAGCTGTAATATCCGCCGTTCTCGACCGACAAAGAACCGCCGCGTGTTTCACACCGGCGGTTTTTTTATGGCTGGCGGAATATTTGCGCATCGAATGTGTTTGTTTTATAGAGCGCGCATGGATAGCCCGACGAGCGATCATCACCTGGCCCCGTTAGATGTTTCAACGCAAGGGCCGCAAGGAGCAGCGCGATGTGGATCAAGCGAAGCGACAGGATTCAACTCACCGGCGACGATATCGCTCGCAGCGAAATCACGCCGCAGCACATTTTCGAAAACCGGCGGCGCGTGCTGCAGGCGGCCGGCGCGTTGGCGCTCGGCGGTCTGATCGGCGTGAACGGCGAAGCGCTGGCTGCGTACACGTCGACCGATCCGAAGGCGCAGAAGCTCAGCGCGAAGACCAACGCGAAGTTCATCGCGCTCGACAAGATCACGCCGTTCAAAGACATCACCACCTACAACAACTACTACGAGTTCGGCACCGATAAGTCCGACCCGGCGCAGCACGCGGGCACGCTGCGTCCGCGTCCGTGGAAGGTGAGTGTCGAAGGCGAAATCAAGAACCCGAAGGTGTATGACATCGACGAGTTGCTCAAACTCGCGCCGCTGGAGGAGCGCGTGTATCGGCTGCGCTGCGTCGAAGGTTGGTCGATGGTGATTCCGTGGATCGGCGTGCCGCTCGCGGAACTCATCAAGCGCGTGCAGCCGACCGGCAACGCGAAATACGTGCAGTTCATCACGCTCGCGGATCCGTCGCAGATGCCGGGGCTTTCCACGCCAATACTCGACTGGCCTTATTCCGAAGGCTTGCGCATGGACGAGGCGATGAATCCGCTCACGCTGCTCACGATGGGCGTCTACGGTCAGGTGCTGCCGAATCAGAACGGCGCGCCGGTTCGCATCGTGGTGCCCTGGAAATACGGCTTCAAGAGCGCGAAGTCGCTCGTGAAAATCCGCTTTGTCGAGAAGCAGCCGCCGACGAGCTGGAACACGTACGCGTCGAGCGAGTACGGGTTTTATTCGAATGTGAATCCGAATGTCGACCACCCGCGCTGGAGTCAGGCGACCGAGCGGCGCATCGGCGAGGACGGGTTTTTTACGCCGAAGCGTAAGACGTTGATGTTCAACGGCTACGGCGATCAGGTCGCGTCGCTGTATCAGGGCATGGACCTGAAGAAAAACTTCTGAGCGACATGACGATGGCTTCCGACACTCAATCCGTCGCTCGCACAGAGCGCAACGCGCCGCGAGCGCAGGCTCGCGCAACGCAGACGGCGGGCGCGACGGCGAAACGGCCGAGCGCCGGCGCGCGCTGGGTCGTGCCCGCGAAAATCGCGGTGTTTATCGCCGCGTGGTATCCGCTTGCGCGCATCGTGCTGTTCGGTATGACCGACCGGCTCGGCGCCAACCCGATCGAGTTCATCACGCGTTCCACGGGGCTCTGGACGCTCGTGTTTCTGTGCATCACGCTGGCCGTGACGCCGTTGCGTCGTCTGACAGGCGTCGCGGCGTTCGTACGCTTTCGCCGCATGCTTGGGCTCTACGCGTTTTTCTACGCGACGCTGCATTTCACGACGTACCTGTGGTTCGACAAGTGGTTCGACGTCGCTGAAATCATCAAGGACATTGGCAAGCGGCCGTTCATCACCGTGGGCTTTGCCGCTTTCGTGCTATTGATCGCGTTGGCTGCCACGTCGCCGCGCGCAATGGTGCGCAAGCTCGGCCGCCGCTGGCAGACTTTGCATCGTGCGATCTACGTGATCGGAGCGCTGGCGATTCTGCATTTCTGGTGGATGAAGGCCGGCAAGCACGACCTGATTCTGCCGAAGATCTACGGCGCGATCATGCTGGCGCTGCTGGGCTGGCGCCTGATCGTGTGGCTGCGAGCGCGCAGTTTGAAGCCGCGTTAGACGAGCGCGCGCCGCAAACAAAAAAGGCGATGCCACCGAGGGCATCGCCTTTTTTATTCAATCGCCGGTTGAGACGTCGCGGCGCTGGTTACGCCGGCAAGATCGCTTCGCCCGAAAACAGTTGCTGGACTTCCTCGCGCGCGCGGACCACATGCGCCTGTGTACCATCGACCATCACTTCCGCTGCGCGCGGACGCGTGTTGTAGTTCGAACTCATCGCGAAGCCATAGGCGCCGGCCGAACGAATCGCGAGCAGATCACCCGGCTCCACGGACAGCAGCCGCTCGCGTCCAAGCCAGTCGCCGCTTTCGCAAACGGGACCGACGATGTCGTAGACATGCGCCGGCACGTCGCGCTTAACCGCGGCGTCGATTGCGTGATACGCATCGTACATCGCGGGACGGGCGAGATCGTTCATGGCCGCATCGACGATGGCGAAGTTCTTTTCAGCGCCCGGCTTCAGGAACTCGACGCGCGTGAGCAGCACGCCCGCATTGCCGACGAGCGAGCGGCCCGGCTCGAAGTACACCTCGCGATGGCCGTGGCCGCGCGCCTCGATCCGGTCGAGCACGGTGCGCACGAACTCGCCGATATCCGGCGGCGTCTCGTCGTCGTAAGTAATGCCCAGACCGCCGCCCACGTCGATATGGCGGATCGTGACGCCGTCCTGCTCGATCTGCTCGACCAGTTCGAGGACTTTGTCGACCGCGTCGAGATAAGGCGCGATCTCGGTAATCTGCGAACCGATATGGCAGTCGATGCCGACCACCTCGAGGTTCGCCATGGCCGCGGCCGCCTGATAGGTCGCGCGCGCATCTTCGAACGCGACGCCGAACTTGTTCGACTTGAGCCCGGTGGAAATATACGGATGCGTTTTCGCGTCGACATCCGGATTCACGCGCAGCGAGACCGGCGCCTTCTTGCCCATTTGCTCAGCGACCTGGTTCAGCCGATCGAGCTCCGGTATCGACTCGACGTTAAAGCACTTGACGCCCGCCGCGAGCGCCTCGCGCATTTCGTTGGCATGCTTGCCGACGCCGGAAAACACCGTGTTTTCCGCTTTGCCGCCGGCGGCCAGCACGCGCGCCAGTTCGCCGCCCGACACGATGTCGAAGCCCGCGCCGAGGCGCGCGAACACGTTCAGCACCGCGAGATTGCTGTTGGCCTTGACGGCGACGTGCACGCTCGCGCGACGGCCGGCGCATGCGCCGGCGTACGCGTTCCACGCGGCGGTGAGCGCGGCGCGCGAATAAACATAGAGCGGCGTGCCGAACTGTTCGGCGAGCGAAACGGCGGACACGCCTTCGGCGTGAAGCACGCCGTCGACGTAGTCAAATGCAGGTCGAGTCATGCGAAGGTCTTATTGAGCGGGAGTGGCGGCGGGCTGCGAGGTCGGCTGCGAAGCTGCCTTTGAAGCCGATGCAGCGGAAGCTGCGGACGTAGGCGATGCAGACAGCTCATCTGCCGGTGCAAGCGAAAGCGGCGTGCCGGAAGTATCGGGAATGGAGTCTGAGTCGGCAGCGGTTTCTGCGCCCGGTTTCACTTCATCAGGCGACGGCGGCTGCGTGCGGTCGATCGGCTTGGCCGGCAACGGCGGCACCGTGGGCAAATAGAGCGAACCGCGTTGCCCGCAACCGGTGAGCGAACCGCCGAGCGCGCAACCTGCGAGAATGGCTAAACCCGCTACAATCGCGCGGCCGGGCGCCGCCGCGCGCATCCGAGATACGACTCGCATGACTGTCCCTGAATAAATAATCGATGGAGTTTAGCATGTCCGATAGTGATTACCTGACCCGCGCGGAGGCCGCGCTAGCCGTCATCGAACGCGCTTTGGACGACACCGAGGCCGACATCGAACTCGAGCGCAGCGGCAACGTGCTGACCCTCGAGTTCGCGAATCGCTCGAAGATCATCGTCAACCTGCAACCGCCTATGAGCGAGATCTGGATCGCCGCGAAAGCGGGCGGTTTTCACTACCGTTTCGTCGACGGCGAGTGGCGCGACACGCGCAGCGGCAAGGAGTTTTTCGAGGCGCTCTCCGAATACGCGACGCAGCAGGCTGGCGAACCGGTCCACTTCGAAGCCTGAACGCAGAGTCGGGCTGTCGACGGAAAGAAGGTCAAAAAAAAGCCGCCGCGCATGATCTGCGCGGCGGCTTTTTTCTTTAGCAAGCGGGACGCTATGTCAGTGCCCGCGGAACAGATTCATGATGTCCTGCTTCTCCTGCTCGCCGACCTGTCCCGGCGCGGCGGATGCTGCGCTCGCTTCGTCGAGCGCAGCCTGGCTGATGCCGACCGTCGAGACAAAGCCGTGCCCCGGCGTGAATTCGTCGAAATACAGTTCGGAGCCGATTTCGGTCACGCCATCGGGCTTCGGCATCTTGTAGTCCGGCACGCCTTTGAGCGCGCGTCCCATGTACTCGATCCACACCGGCAACGCGAGGCCGCCGCCGGTTTCCTTGTCGCCGAGACTGCGCGGGTTGTCGTAGCCGATCCACGCAATCGCGGTGAGCGTGTGCTGATAGCCGGCGAACCAGGCGTCGCGCGAATCGTTCGTCGTGCCGGTCTTGCCGCCGAGATCCGTGCGCTTGAGCGCGTTCGACTTCGCGCCCGTGCCGCGCTGCGCGACGCTTTGCAGCAGGCTGTTCATCACATACGCGTTGCGCGGCTCGATAGCGTGCGGCGCGCTTTGCTCGGCGACGAGCGGCTGCGCGTGCGCGACGACGACGCCGCGCGGATCGGTGACTTCGGCGATCAGGTACGGGTTGATCCGATAGCCGCCGTTCGCGAACACCGAGAACGCGCCCGCCATCTGCAACGGCGTGACGAGACCCGCGCCGAGCGCCATCGGCAGATACGCCGGATGGCGGTCCGCATCGAAGCCGAAGCGCGTGATGTACTGCTGCGCGTACTTCGTGCCGATGTGGTTGAGGATACGAATCGACACCAGGTTTTTCGACTTCTGCAAAGCGGTGCGCATGCTCATCGGACCGTCGAAACCGCCGCCGTAGTTCTTCGGCTCCCACGGCTGGCCGCCCGTTTCCGCGGCGCTGAAAAAGAGCGGCGCGTCGTTGATGACGGTTGCCGGACCGAGTCCCTTTTCGAGCGAAGCCGAATAGATGAACGGCTTGAAACTCGAGCCCGGCTGGCGCCACGCCTGCGTGACGTGATTGAACTTGTTCTTGTTGAAGTCGAAGCCGCCGACGAGCGCACGAATCGCGCCGTCCTGCGGCACGACGGAAACGAAGGCACCTTCGACTTGCGGCAACTGGGTGATCGCCCACTCGCCTTCGTCGTTCTTCACCAGACGAATGATCGCGCCGGGCCGCAGCCGCTGATTCGGCTGCGCGCGTGCGCTTAGCGCCGATTGCGCGAAGCGCA
This sequence comes from Paraburkholderia graminis, assembly GCF_003330785.1. Lineage (NCBI taxonomy): Bacteria > Pseudomonadati > Pseudomonadota > Betaproteobacteria > Burkholderiales > Burkholderiaceae > Paraburkholderia > Paraburkholderia graminis. Next base: position 3,664,386 of record NZ_CP024934.1, on the reverse strand, counting down.
GGCCGTCGCCCTGAATGGTCGCCACATTGCCGTCGATAAACGTGGCCTGCACCTGCTTCGGGCTCGCCGCCGTCACGACTGCCGCGATGATTTCGCCGTTATCGGGATGCTCGAGCAGCGCGTCGTCGATGGCCTGCTCGCGGTCGTCCGCGTCCGACGGCAAGTCGATGAACGCCTCCGGGCCGCGATAACCGTGGCGCCGCTCATAGTCCATCAAACCTTTGCGCAACGCGCGATAGGCGACGTCCTGATCGGCGGAGTCGATCGTCGTCACGACGTTCAGGCCGCGCGTGTACGCTTCCTCGCGGTACTGCGCGTACATCATCTGCCGCACCATTTCCGCGACATACTCCGCGTGCACGCTGAACTCCTTGCCGGCGCCCTTCACGACAAGCGGCTGACGGCTCGCTTCGTCGTACTGCTGCTGGTTGATGTAATGCAGCTCGTACATGCGCTGAAGGATGTACTCCTGGCGCACCTTCGCGCGCTTCGGATTCACCACGGGGTTATACGCGGACGGCGCCTTCGGCAAGCCGGCCAGCATCGCGGATTCCGCGAGCGTCAGGTCCTTCAGATCCTTGCCGAAATACACGCGTGCCGCGCTCGCGAAACCATATGCGCGCTGACCCAGATAGATCTGATTCATATACACCTCGAGAATCTGATCCTTGCTGAGCTTCGACTCGATCTTGTACGCGAGCAGCATCTCGTAGATCTTGCGCGTATAGGTCTTCTCGCTGGACAGGAAGAAGTTGCGCGCGACCTGCATCGTGATCGTGCTCGCGCCTTGCGTCGCGTGGCCATTGGTCAGCGCGACGAAGCCGGCGCGCGCGATGCCCGTCAGGTCGACGCCGCCGTGATCGTAAAAGCGCGCGTCTTCAATGGCGAGCACGGCCTTCTTCAGGCTGTCGGGCACGTCCTGAATGCGGACGATGTCGCGGCGTTCTTCGCCGAACTCACCGATCAGCACGTGATCGGCCGTATAGATGCGCAGCGGCACTTTCGGCCGGTAGTCGGTGAGCGCTTCGAGCGAGGGCAGGTTAGGCGTCGCGACCACGAGCGCATAACCGAGCACCAGCAGCACGCACGCGATGCCCGCGACGATCAGGCCAAAAAACCCAAGCAGGAGCTTGAGCCACAACGGGCGTTTGCGCTTAGGCGGCGCGGGCGGCGGAGAGGTGGGAGACGTGGATTGCATATAGGCACCAAAAAACAGTCCCGCGATTATAGCCGCCCCGCTTTTCAGCTTTCGGCATGCTTACTGACAGTTCTTTACAAGTCTCCGCGCCACGTTGAATGAGGCCTCACTGTAGCTGCTTTGACGATCGCCGGCGCGTCGGTTTCGACGACGTTGGCCGTTTGGCTGAGTGTCGCTCAGACGCGCCGATGCGCACAATCCTCCTCGCTGCTCGCGTTCGAATCGTTCGCCGCGCGAGTCTCAGGGAGGGCGTGATGACAATAAGAAGTTCATGGCTGGAAGCTGTGCAGGCGGGTATGCAGCGTTTCGCTGCGGGTATCGACGTGAGTTCGCAGGACGTGCGGCTCGTCGTGGTGAGTCAGCGTGCGCGAGCCTGCGCGTCGTTGCAGATCGAATATGTGCGCACGGTGCCGTTGCCGCCGAATGCAATGGCCGGCATCGAGATCGCGGATCGCCAAGCGGTCTCGCGCGCGTTGCGCGATGCGTTTGCCGATCTGCCTCATTCATGCGCGACGTCCGCATTGCGATGCGCGATGGCGGTGCCCGCGTCCGCGACGCTGACCGCCACGGTCCCGCTCGCACGCCTCGCCGTGCAAAGCGGTGGCGCGGAAGACGGCGGATATGAACTCGCCGAGCTCGAACCGGCGGTGATGAGCGAAGTGGAACGCATCGCGGGACTCGAGCGGCACGCATTGGCCGTCGACTGGTTTGTCGATGACCGGCCGTCGCCGGTTCGTTCGGTGACGATTGCCGCGACCGCGCGTCAGCATATCGAAGCGCGCATCGAATGCGCGGCGGCCGCGGGCATTTCGCTGACCGCGATAGACGGCGAGCCGCATGCCGCGCTGCGTGCGATGCGCTATGCGGCGAGCCGCGAGCTCGATCCACATGAACCTTATGTGGCGTTGTGGATCGGCGCCGACGGCGTGCAAGGCTGGCGTCTCGTCGACGACAGCGTCGCCGCCGAAATGCGCTATCCCGCGCCCGAGCATTCCGATCTCGCCGACGCATTGCGCGATCTGGCGCATGGCCCGGAGTGCGACTGTGCGCTGGTGGGCGGCGAACTCGATCTGCTCGAGGGCGTCGGCTTCTCGATGGCGGATATCGCGGATGTTCTCGGCTGCACCGTGTTGCCGTTCGAGTGCGGCGCATTGGGCGGCGTCGCGCGCAAGCTGAGCGATCCGCTGCTGCACGAACCGGCAGGCGCCGTTGCATTCGGGCTTGCGTTGCGCGGGGTGCTCGAATGAGCGCGGCCGTTTTCGACGCAGGACATCTCGGCGCGGCGGCGCAATCGCATGTCGCGCGCGACATGCGCCGGCTGCGCGCGGTGAATTCGTTCACGCCGAGGCTCGGCGGTTTCAATCTGCTGCCGCACAGACAACGCGACGCGCGGCTTGCGCGTCGGCGGTGCGTCCTTCTATGGGCCGCCGCCGCGTTGGCCGGCTGCGCTGCTGTGGTTGCGCTCGCCGGATATCAGATGGTCGAGAAAGCGCGGCTCGATGCGCAGCGCGAGTCAGCCGAGCAGGCGCTTGCGCAGCTCGCCGCTCCGCTGGCCGAGCATACGAAGCTGCTGCGCGCGCGCGACAGGCAACGCGATGAAGCCGCCCGCGCAAAACGTCTCGCCGAGCCGCTCACCTATTTGCGCGATCTGCTCGATGCGCTGAGTTTCGAACCTGGCGACGGTGTGCTGTTGCAGCAGCTTCGCCAGCGCGAGCATGAGACCGAGCTCGTGGCGAGTTCGCGAGCGCACATCGATTCCGCGCAGTGGCTCAAGCGCCTCGGTGCGATACGCGGCGTGGAGAGCGCGGAGATGAGCGAATCGCATCGCGCGTCGGGCAAGGCGAATGCCGCGGCGAGCACTGCCGGCTCAACGGAGTTCGGTGCCCGCCTGCGCTGGGAGCACACCATAAAAAATACGGCCGAGCATGCGGGCCTGGCGGCATCGCCGAAAACGAGCGCCGATCACAGCGGAGGTTTGAAATGAGTACGACGTTTATAGACTTCGGCGGCGCGCAACAGCCAGGTTCCATGCTGGCGCATTGGATCAAACGTGCGCGCGCGCCGCTTCATACGTGGAGCAGGCGTCGCCGCTGGGCGGTTGCGTTGTTGATTGCGCTGGTGGTGTTCGGCCTCGGCGCGCATGGATGGATCGTGGCCGATCTCGGGCGCCTCGAAGCAAGCCGCGCGGCGCTGCATGCGAGCGCGCAGCGTCTCGCGGAGGCAAAGCGTGCGCTTTTGCAATTGCCCGCGTTGCGTCGCGAAGCCGATGCGGCGAGCGGAACGACAGGAGGCGCGTGGCCGTCGCGGGCGCAATGGACTTCGGCGGATGACGTGCGCGTCGTCTCCGAACTCGCTGCGCAAAACGGCGTGATGTTGCTGGCAGTGGAGCCCGGCGCCGCGAGCGGCACGGGCGCACAAAGCGAGCGGCCGTTGCAGCTCTCTGCGCATACCGACTTTATCCATCTGATGTCGTTTCTGCGTGGCTTGACGGAGTTGCCGGTACTGATGGTTCCCGTCGACGTCACAATCAAGCGCGATGCGGCGTCGCTCTCGGTGAACGCGACGCTGCGCGTGTACAGCGGTTTGCGCCCGGCGCCTGTGAGCCTCTCGGTGCAGGAGCTCGCCGACGCAAGCCTTGATTCGGATGACGAAGAAGATGTCGTGTTCTTCGACCCGTTCTCGCCCGCCCAGATGCAGGCCGCGATCGACTTGCCCGGGCTCGCGCAACTGCGCCTTGTTGGATTGCTGCATGACCGTGCGCGCGGTCTGGCGTTAGTCGATACGCCGGACGGCGCAGCGACTGTCGCGTCCGGTCAGCAGATCGGCGACGAGCGCTTCACGCGCTTCGATGCGTCGGGTATCACGCTCGCCCGAGGTGATGCGACGCGCACGCTGCTGCTCGCGGAGGCTTCGTGATGAGCATCAGGAAGGTCTTGTGTGCCGACGCGCGGTCGATTGTGGGCGCTGTTCTTCGCCGTGCGGCCCGCGCATGCTCCGGCTCTGGGCTGCCGATTAGCGTGCATTTCAGCGTGTGCGTCAGCATGGCAATCGGCGTGGCGCTGAGTGCCGGCATCGCGCAGGCGGCGATTCCATCGCTGCCACCGTTGCCTGCCTATCTGCCGCTCGACGAGGCATCGTCGCCTTCCGACGCGCGCTACGATGCCCCGCCGCTGCCACGCGGCACGATCGCCGAGACGCCGAACCCGTTCCGCGACGATTCTCCCGATGACACGGCGGTCTCACACACGACGCCTGCGCTGGCCGATCGAACCCACACGGGCGATGCAACCGACCCCGCCGACGGCTCCGCGCCTCTTGGCCCGCAAGCGGCAGCCTTAAGTCGCGAGGCCGCTGCGACATCATCCGCGCTCGAAGGCCCGCCCGTCCCGTTGCCGCCGCTCGCACGCCTGAGCGGCGCGCCGAAAACCGCCGCCGACGCCTCGCTAGCAGCCGACGACAAGCCGATCTCGCTGAACTTCCAGCGCGCCGAGCTGGGCGCGGTGCTGAATGCGTTTGCGCAATTCACCGGCTTGAACATCGTCGCGAGCGAGAGAGTGCGCGGCGCCGTGTCGCTGCGCCTCGACAAAGTGCCGTGGCGCGTCGCGTTCGACACGCTGCTCGACGTTCACGGCCTCGCGATGGAGCGCCACGGCAACGTCGTGTGGGTCGCGCCCATCGCGGATCTGGCGGCGCGCGAGCGGCAGCGCTACGAGGCCCACGCGCGGGCCGCCGATCTCGAACCGCTCGCGAGCCGCACATTCCAGTTGCACTATGCACGCGCCGAAGACGTGCGGCGTCTGTTGACCGGCTCGGGCAACCAGCGCGTGCTGTCGAAGCGCGGCGCCGTGACCGCCGATCCGCGCACGAATCTGCTGTTCGTGACCGACCTGGAGGGCCGCCTCGCGCAGATAGCCGCGCTGCTTGCTTCCGTCGACCGGCCGACGCGGCAGGTGCTGATCGAGGCGCGCATCGTCGAAGGCGAGCATGGTTTTTCGCGCAATCTCGGCGTGCGGCTTTCGATGGCGGGCACCAGCGCCGACGGCACCACGCGTGGCCTCAGCGGCGGCAAGGACGGGCTGGTCGCCGATCTGTCCGCGCGGCCGATCGCGGGCTTCGACGCCGCCACGGCCGGGCTCACGCTGTTCGCGGCGGGCGCGACGCGGCTTCTGAACATCGAATTGAGCGCGCTCGAGGCCGAAGGGCGTGGAGAGGTCGTTTCCAGTCCGCGCGTCGTTACCGCCGACCGGATGAAGGCCGTGGTCGAGCAGGGCACCGAACTGCCGTATCAGGCGAAAGTCGGGCAGGGCGTGTCGGGCGTGCAGTTCCGGCGGGCCACGCTGAAGCTCGAAGTCGAGCCGCAGATCATGCCGGACGGCCGCGTCGTGCTAGACCTCGATGTGGCCAAGGACAGCGTCGGCGAACAGACCGACGCCGGTCCCGCGATCAACACCAAGCACGTGCAAACCCGGGTCGAAGTGGAAGACGGTGGTACGGTGTCGATCGGCGGAATCTACGCGACGGACGGTCGCGACGATGTGACTCGGGTGCCGCTCCTGGGCAAAATACCGGTTTTAGGCGCGCTTTTCCGCCATCGGGCCCATCGCGACCAGCGCAGCGAACTGGCTGTTTTCATCACGCCGCGCGTCGTTCAGACGAATTGAGGGCACGCGCCCGCCGCGCGAAAGCGGCGGCGCGCAGGCTCGACAAGGCAGCCGCTTTGCCAGTAAGCTGCGGCACGAACCATACCGGATTAGCCAGAGGACACCGTTGCAAGCGCGGGACGCACACGCCAATGTATTTTTTGTAGGGCTCATGGGGGCAGGAAAGACCACCGTGGGCCGGGCCATTGCGCGCCGTCTCGATCGCCCGTTCTTCGATTCGGACCATGAAATCGAAGCGCGTACGGGCGCGCGCATTCCGGTGATCTTCGAGCTCGAGGGCGAAGCCGGCTTTCGCGACCGCGAGGCGAGCGTCATTTCGGAACTCACGGAGCGCGACAACATCGTGCTGGCAACCGGCGGCGGCGCCGTGCTTCGGCCGGAAAACCGCGCGGCGCTGCAAAACCGCGGCGTCGTGATTTACCTGCGCGCGAATCCGCACGATCTGTGGCTGCGCACGCGGCGCGACAAGAATCGTCCGCTTCTGCAAACGGAAGACCCGAAAGCGCGGCTCGAAGCGCTCTACGAAGTGCGCGATCCGCTCTACCGCGAGTGCGCGCATTTTGTGATTGAAACAGGCCGGCCTTCGGTCAACGGACTCGTCAATATGGTTCTGATGCAGCTCGAGATGGCCGGCGTCGCCAAACATCCTGCGTCATAATGGGCCGTATGATTACCGTCAACGTCGAACTGGGCGAACGCGCCTACCCCATCCATATCGGTGCCGACCTGATCGGCCAGACTGCGCTGTTCGCGCCGCACATTGCGGGCAATTCGGTCACGATCGTCACCAACACCACCGTCGATCCGCTCTATGGCGACACGCTGCGCGCGGCGCTTGCGCCGCTCGGCAAGCAGGTGTCCACGGTCGTGTTGCCCGACGGCGAGGCGTACAAGAATCTCGAAACGCTGAACCTGATTTTCGACGCGCTGCTCGGCTCGCGCGCCGACCGCAAGACGACGCTGATCGCGTTGGGCGGCGGCGTGATCGGCGATATGACGGGTTTTGCGGCGGCCTGCTATATGCGCGGCGTGCCGTTCATCCAGGTGCCGACCACGCTGCTCTCGCAGGTGGATTCGTCGGTGGGCGGCAAGACGGGCATCAATCATCCGCTCGGCAAGAACATGATCGGCGCGTTTTATCAGCCGCGAGCGGTGATCGCCGACATCGGCGCATTGCGCACGCTGCCCGCGCGCGAACTGGCGGCGGGCATCGCCGAGGTCATCAAGACCGGCGCGATTGCCGACGCCGGCTTTTTCCGCTGGATCGAGGCCAACGTCGAGGCGCTCAATCGCTGCGAACCCGCGGCGCTCGCGGAGGCGGTCAAGCGCTCATGCGAGATCAAGGCGTCGGTGGTCGCGCAGGACGAACGCGAAGGCGGGCTGCGCGCCATTCTCAACTTCGGCCACACGTTCGGTCACGCGATCGAAGCGGGCCTTGGCTACGGCGAGTGGCTGCACGGGGAGGCCGTCGGCTGCGGAATGGTGATGGCGGCGGATCTGTCCGTGCGTCTCGGCTATCTGGACGAAGCGTCGCGCAAGCGGCTCGTCGACGTGATCGTCGCCGCGCATTTGCCGACCCGCGCGCCCGCGCTCGGCGAATCGCGCTACATCGAACTGATGCAGGTCGACAAGAAGGCGGAAGCCGGCGCGATCAAGTTCATTCTGCTGAAGCGTTTCGGTGAGACGCTCATCACTCAGGCACCCGACGCCGAGGTGCACGCCACGCTGGCCGCCGCCGTCTGATACGCGGACATTCCAGCAAGGCGCCGCGCACGGCGTCGAGCGGCGCCGCCCATGTTTCGGAGAAGCCGGTGACAGACAGGCGCAGCGACGATGTAAAGCAGCAACCCGCCGCAGCCGCGGCCGCGCTCGGCGCGCTCACGCAGGAAGCGCTCGAAGCGCATCTCGCGCCATATGCCGCGCACTCGGCGCATTCGCGCGGGCGCCGCTATCCGGAAGCCCCGCCGAGCGCGCGCACCGAGTTCCAGCGCGACCGCGACCGCATCGTTCATTCGACGGCGTTCCGCCGCCTCGAATACAAGACGCAGGTGTTCGTGAACCATGAGGGCGACCTGTTCCGCACGCGTCTCACGCATAGTCTGGAAGTCGCGCAGATCGCGCGCTCCGTGGCGCGTAACCTGCGCGTGAACGAAGACCTCGTCGAAGCCATTTCTCTTGCCCACGATCTCGGCCACACGCCGTTCGGTCATGCCGGCCAGGACGCGCTGAACGAGTGCATGCGCGAGCACGGCGGCTTCGAGCACAATCTGCAAAGCCTCGCAGTGGTGGACGATCTCGAGGAGCACTATGGCGCGTACAACGGCCTGAACCTGTGTTTCGAAACGCGCGAAGGCATTCTCAAGCATTGCTCACGTGAGAATGCGCGGCGGCTCGGCGCTTTAGGCGAGCGGTTTCTCGAAGGGCGTCAGCCGTCCATCGAAGCGCAGATCGCGAATGTCGCCGATGAAATCGCCTACAACAATCACGATGTCGACGACGGTCTGCGCTCGGGTTTGCTCACCGTCGAGCAACTCGCCGAAGTCGAGCTTTGGCAAACGCACTTCGAAGCGGCGCGGCGCGATTTCCCGCAGATCGAAGGCCGCAGGCTGATTCACGAGACGGTGCGGCGCATCATCAATACGCTGATCGTCGATCTTATCGACACGACCAAGCTGAACCTTGCGCATCATGCGCCCGATTCGCTCGACGCCGTGCGCGCGGCGCCGGCGCTCGTCGCGCATAGCGAGCCGATCGCGGCCCAGGCGGCGGCGCTCAAGCGCTTTCTGTTCAAGAACCTGTACCGCCATTACCGCGTGATGCGGATGGCCAACAAGGCGCGCCGCGTCGTCGTCGGTCTGTTCGACGCGTTCACCGACGATCCGCGGCTCCTGCCGCCCGGCTATCAGTCGACCGACGCCGCGCTGCAACCGCGCCTGATCGCGCATTACATCGCGGGCATGACGGACCGCTATGCGCTGAAGGAGTATCAGCGCCTGTTCGTCATCGACGACAACTGAGCGGCCACGACGGCGACGCCGTAGCGTGCCGCAGTGGCCGCGCGCCTGGCAAGCGCGCGCTCGCAGTAGCCGCGCCTGTCAGCGCACCCGCGAGGCAAACAGCGCGCCTACGATCAACGCGAGGCCGCCGACAATCGCCAGCGTCTGCCACGGATTCTCATGCACGTAGTCGTCGGCATCGGCTAGCGCGACGTTCGCGCGTTCGCGCACGGCTTCGCGCGTGTCGCTTAAACGGGCGCGCGCGTTGTCGAGCTGCTTGCGCAATTTGCCGCGCAGTGCGACGGCGTCGGCCTGCGTGCCGTCCGCCAGGGTGGACTCCAGCTCGGACATCAGCGTGCGCAGTTCGCCTGCAATGTCTTCGGCCGCGTGGCGGCTGTGTCGCGCAATGCGTCGCGCGCGGCGGCTCGTGCTGGTCCAGGATTCGCCGAGGGCGTCTCGCGTATTCGGAAGTGCTGTCATGGTCGCTCCGTCGATGAGGGTGAAAAAGGCCCACGTTCACGGTTGCGTTAAACCTGATCGCAACGCAGGAAACACCAGCAGAACGCAACTTCGGTGCCACAGCCGAATGCTCCGCCCACGGCGGCGCGCGCCGAATTTCCTCAGCACATATTGCCTTCGCGACGGGTCAAATTTACAAACGCAGCGGCAACGGGACGCGCGGCATCGGTAAAGCCGGCGCGGTGGCTCGCCGCGCGCACAAAATAAAAAACGCCGCCATTGGATGAATGACGGCGTTGTTCAAGCCCCGGAAATTCGACTACCCTAATCGCACGGCATAGTTCGATGCCCGCGCGTTGAACGCTGTGCGAAGCGGGCGTTCGGAGCGACTGCAAAAAGCGAGTGTTAAAAGCGGTAACCGATATTGACGTACGTAACGATCGGGTTCAGCTTGATCTTGGTTTCCGATTGCACATTGAGCGTGCCGACCGGCGTCTTCGCCTGCGTGTTCAGTTTGGCCGTCGTGCTGAGCGGCAGGTACGACACCGAAGCGCCTGCGAACCAGTGCTCGTTGAACGCGTAAGTGAAACCCAGATTAAACACCGGCTCCCACGAACTATCCGTAGTGACGCTGGTCGGACCATGCAGGACGTTTGCCTGAAATGCGCCGTTGGTGATCTTCTCGTCGGTGAACCAGATACGGCTCACGCCGATACCGAGATACGGACGGAACGTAGCAGTGGGGGCGTTGAAGTAGTACTTGAACAGCAGCGTCGGGCTCCACTGTTTTGCCTGCCCGATCTTGCCGAATTGTTCGAGGCTGCCGCTGCCGTTCAGGTCGAACGAAGGCGGATAGCCAACCACGAATTCGGTCGCGATATGGTCGGTGATGAAGTAGCCAAGAGCCAGGCCGATGGTGTCGGCCGAACTCAGCGTTGCTCCGGTGTTCGGTTCGGTGATGTTGGTCGGACTGCCGCCGATGCTCGTCACTTTCAGGGGCTTGCTGCTCGATTGAGGCGCAAGATGGAACCAGCCTGTTGTGACGGTAAAGCTACCGGCCGATTGTGCGTATGCTGCCGTTGTCATGCCGGCTAGCATCGCGGTCCCCACTACGGCCTGTTTTAATTTCATATGTGCTCCTCCAAAAAAGGCCCGCTCATTATGAACACAACGTTTGAAACTAACCATACGCGGCGGTTAGAGTTTTCTCCCTAAGCCACGCGCGCTTTCTGGCCTGGCCGCGCCGCGCCGAATCTCCGGCGCATGCGGCTCTTCGGACCTTCGGGTATGTACCAACGCGACTATCGGATACTTCAGCATGGCACGGCTTGCACGTCTTTATGTTCCTGACCAGCCGCAGCACGTCATCCTCCGCGGACTCGATCAGCAGCCTGCGTTCGTCGACGACCAGGACTATGAATTGTTCATCGACTGTTTGAAAGCGGCTTCCCGCGACCATCACCTGTCGATCCACGCTTATGCGTTGATGCCGGGCGCGGTTCAACTGCTCGTCACGCCGACCGAGGAGTCGAGTCTGCCCAAGGCGATGCAGGCGGTGGGGCGCCGCTATGTGGCGCACTTCAACCGTCGCTACGCGCGGCGCGGCACGCTGTGGGAAGGGCGTTATCGCGCCACGGTGATCGAGGGCGAGCGGTACTTTCTGCTGGCGAGCCGCGTCGTCGAAATGTGTCCGGTGCGCATGCAGCTCGTGAGCGCGCCGGAAGACTACCGGTGGTCGAGCTACCGGCATCACATCGGTCTCACGCTCGACAGCCTGATCACCGACCATCCGCTTTACTGGTCGCTCGGCAATACGCCATTCGAGCGGCAACGCGCGTACCGCGAGCTCTGCGAACAGCCACTCGACGAACGCGAGGCAAGCCAGCTTCAGCAGGCCACCTTAAAGGGCTGGGTGCTCGGCAGCGACACGTATCGCGAATGGGCGGCGCGCGCGGCGAACCGGCGCGTGTCTCCGTTGCCGCGCGGACGGCCGCGCAAGGTTCGCGAGACGCCGCAGACGCAATAAACGCAGCGAGCGCCCACGCTCGATAGGCAATCAGAATCAACGGTTTAGGTTTTGAACGGCATTCGGACATGCCGTTTTATTTTGCCCATTTTCGATATGGCACCAATAAAAGCGAGCCGCAATGCACCAAATTGATAATTGGGGATCGAACGCAACGTTTTATTTGCTATTCCGTTGATTCGTCGCGTATATTCCGAATTCCGGCGTTTTTGATATGTGCAGGATGCAGCCTCAGAAGCGCCTTCGCCGTTGCGGGTGTGCACGTGCGGCAATAGAAAAAACGGTTTAACGGCCTGTCCGGCCCCTCACAGACGGTGTCCCCATGAACGATCACCAGCAACCGGTTCACCCGGTTCCCGCCGCGCAAGGGTTGTACGACCCGCAAAACGAACATGACGCCTGCGGCGTCGGCTTCGTCGCTCATATCAAGGGCAAGAAAAGTCACGAGATCATCGAGCAGGGCCTGAAGATTCTGGAGAATCTCGACCACCGCGGCGCTGTCGGCGCCGATCCGCTCATGGGCGACGGCGCGGGCATTCTGATCCAGATTCCGGACGGTTTCTATCGCGAGGAAATGGCACGGCAAGGCGTGACCTTGCCGCCGTTCGGCGAATACGGCGTCGGCATGGTGTTCCTGCCGAAGGAACACGCATCGCGTCTCGCCTGCGAGCAGGAACTGGAGCGCACGGTCAAGGCCGAAGGTCAGGTCGTGCTCGGCTGGCGCGACGTGCCGGTCGATCACACCATGCCGATCTCGCCCACTGTGAAGGCGAGCGAGCCGCTGATCCGCCAGATCTTCATCGGCCGCGGCAAGGACATCATGGTGACCGACGCGCTCGAGCGGAAGCTGTATGTGATCCGCAAGACCGCGAGCCACCGCATCCAGGCGCTCAAGCTCAAGCACGGCAAGGAATACTTCGTGCCGTCCATGTCGGCGCGCACGGTGGTCTACAAGGGGCTGCTGCTCGCGGGTCAGGTCGGCGTGTACTACCGCGACCTGCAGGACGAGCGCACGGTGTCGGCGCTCGCGCTCGTGCATCAGCGCTTCTCGACCAACACGTTCCCGGCGTGGGAACTGGCTCACCCGTACCGGATGATCGCCCACAACGGCGAAATCAACACGGTGAAGGGCAACGTCAACTGGCTGAACGCGCGTACCGGCGCGATCGCGTCGCACGTGCTCGGCGACGATCTGCCGAAGCTGTGGCCGCTCATCTATCCGGGCCAATCGGACACGGCATCGTTCGACAACTGCCTCGAACTGCTCGTGATGGCCGGCTATCCGCTCGTCCACGCCATGATGATGATGATCCCGGAAGCCTGGGAACAGCACACGCTGATGGACGACAACCGCCGCGCGTTCTACGAATACCACGCCGCGATGATGGAGCCGTGGGACGGCCCCGCTGCAATCGCCTTCACCGACGGCCGCCAGATCGGCGCGACGCTCGATCGTAACGGCCTGCGCCCGGCGCGCTACATCGTCACGGACGACGACCTCGTCATCATGGCGTCCGAAGCGGGCACGCTGCCTATCCCCGAGTCGAAGATCGTCAAGAAGTGGCGTTTGCAGCCGGGCAAGATGTTCCTGATCGACATGGAACACGGCCGCATCATCGACGACAAGGAACTGAAGGACAACCTCGCCAACGCGAAGCCGTACAAGAGCTGGATCGACGCCGTGCGCATCAAGCTCGACGAGATCGAGCCGAAGGCCGAAGACGTCGCGACGGAACGCCGCGAAGCCGCCGCGTTGCTGGATCGTCAGCAGGCGTTCGGCTACACGCAGGAAGACCTCAAGTTCCTGATGGCGCCGATGGCGCAAGCCGGTGAAGAAGCCGTCGGTTCGATGGGCAACGACTCGCCGCTCGCGGTCATGTCCAACAAGAACAAGACGCTCTATCACTACTTCAAGCAGCTGTTCGCGCAAGTCACGAACCCGCCGATCGACCCGATCCGCGAAAACATGGTGATGTCGCTCGTGTCGTTCGTCGGTCCGAAGCCGAACCTGCTCGACACGAACAACATCAACCCCCCGATGCGTCTCGAAGTGTCGCAGCCCGTGCTCGACTTCAAGGACATCGCCAAGATCCGCGCGATCGATCAGTACACGGGCGGCAAGTTCAGCTCGTACGAACTGAACATCTGCTATCCGGTTGCGTGGGGCAAGGAAGGCATCGAGGCGCGTCTCGCGTCGCTGTGCGCGGAAGCCGTCGACGCCGTCAAGTCCGGCTACAACATGCTGATCGTGTCGGACCGCAAGACCGACCGCGACAACGTCGCGATCCCGGCGCTGCTGGCCACGGCCGCTATTCACACGCATCTCGTGCAGCAAGGTTTGCGCACGAGCACCGGTCTGGTCGTCGAAACCGGATCGGCGCGTGAGACGCATCACTTCGCGCTGCTCGCGGGCTATGGCGCGGAAGCCGTGCATCCGTACCTCGCGATGGAAACGCTCGCGCAGCTCGCGGCCGGCCTGAAGGGCGACCTGTCGGCGGAGAAGGCGATCTACAACTTCACGAAGGCGGTCGGCAAGGGCTTGCAGAAGGTCATGTCCAAGATGGGCATTTCGACCTACATGTCGTACACCGGCGCGCAGATTTTCGAAGCAGTCGGCCTCGCTGAAGACCTCGTGCAGAAGTACTTCAAGGGCACGTCGTCGAAGGTCGGCGGCATCGGTTTGTTCGACGTCGCCGAAGAAGCGATCCGTCTGCATCGCGATGCGTTCGGCGACAACCCGGTTCTCGCGAGCATGCTCGACGCGGGCGGCGAGTACGCGTATCGCGTGCGCGGCGAAGAACACATGTGGACGCCGGATGCGATCGCCAAGCTGCAACACTCGGCGCGCAGCAACTCGTATCAGACGTACAAGGAATACGCGCATCTGATCAACGATCAGACCAAGCGTCACATGACGTTCCGCGGCCTGTTCGAATTCAAGCTCGATCCGGCCAAGGCAATTCCGCTCGACGAAGTCGAACCGGCGAAGGAAATCGTCAAGCGTTTCGCGACCGGCGCCATGTCGCTCGGCTCGATCAGCACCGAAGCGCACGCCACGCTGGCGGTCGCGATGAACCGCATCGGCGGCAAGTCGAACACGGGCGAAGGCGGCGAGGACGAAAACCGCTATCGCAACGAACTGCGCGGCATCCCGATCAAGAACGGCGACACGATGAAGTCCGTCATCGGCGACGAAGTGATCGTCGACATTCCGTTGAAGGACGGCGATTCGCTGCGCTCGAAGATCAAGCAGGTCGCATCGGGCCGCTTCGGCGTGACGGCGGAATACCTCGCGTCCGCCGATCAGATCCAGATCAAGATGGCGCAGGGCGCGAAGCCGGGCGAAGGCGGCCAGTTGCCGGGCCACAAGGTGTCCGACTACATCGGCAAGCTGCGTTATTCGGTGCCGGGCGTCGGCCTGATTTCGCCGCCGCCGCACCACGACATCTATTCGATCGAAGATCTGGCGCAGCTCATTCACGATCTGAAGAACGCGAACCCGGCGGCGAGCGTCTCGGTGAAGCTCGTGTCGGAGTCGGGCGTCGGCACGGTTGCCGCGGGCGTTGCCAAGGCGAAGGCCGATCACGTCGTGATCGCGGGCCACGACGGCGGCACGGGCGCGTCGCCGCTGTCGTCGATCAAGCACGCCGGCACGCCGTGGGAACTCGGTCTCGCCGAAACGCAGCAGACGCTGGTGCTCAACCAGTTGCGCGGCCGTATCCGCGTGCAGGCCGACGGTCAGATGAAGACCGGCCGCGACGTCGTGATCGGTGCGCTGCTCGGCGCCGACGAATTCGGCTTTGCGACGGCGCCGCTCGTCGTCGAAGGCTGCATCATGATGCGCAAGTGCCATCTGAACACGTGCCCGGTCGGCGTAGCGACGCAAGATCCGGTGCTGCGTGCGAAGTTCAAGGGCCAGCCGGAACACGTCGTGAACTTCTTCTTCTTCGTCGCTGAAGAAGCACGCGAACTCATGGCGCAACTGGGCATCCGCAAGTTCGACGATCTGATCGGCCACGCCGAATTGCTCGACATGAAGAAGGGCGTCGAGCACTGGAAGGCGAAGGGTCTCGACTTCTCGCGCGTGTTCTACCAGCCGCAAGTGCCGGCCGAAGTCGCGCGCAAGCACGTGGAACAGCAGGATCACGGTCTCGATCGCGCGCTCGATCACACGCTGATCGAGAAGGCGAAGGCGGCCATCGAGAAGGGCGAGCATGTGTCGTTCATCCAGCCGGTGCGCAACGTCAATCGTACGGTCGGCGCGATGCTGTCCGGCACGATCGCGAAGAAGTACGGCCACGACGGCTTGCCCGACGACACAATCCACATCCAGTTGAAGGGCACGGCGGGCCAGAGCTTCGGCGCGTTCCTCGCGAAGGGCATCACGCTGGATCTCGTCGGCGACGGCAACGACTACGTCGGCAAGGGTTTGTCGGGCGGGCGGATCATCATTCGTCCCACGAACGATTTCCGCGGCAAGTCGGAAGAGAACATCATCTGCGGCAACACGGTGATGTACGGCGCGATCGAAGGCGAAGCCTTCTTCCGCGGCGTGGCGGGCGAACGTTTCTGCGTGCGTAACTCGGGCGCGACGGCGGTTGTCGAAGGCACGGGCGACCACGGCTGCGAATACATGACGGGCGGCACGGTGGTCGTGCTCGGCGAAACCGGGCGCAACTTTGCAGCGGGCATGTCGGGCGGCATCGCTTATGTGTACGACCCGGACAACACGTTCGCGGGCAAGTGCAACAAGTCGATGGTTGCGCTCGATCCGGTTCTGCAGCAGGCCGAACAGGAACGCACGGTCGACCGCGGCCTGTGGCACGCCGGCACCACCGACGAAGCGCTGCTGAAGGGTCTCGTCGAGCGTCACTTCCAGTTCACGGGCTCGCCGCGTGCAAAGGCGCTGCTCGAAAACTGGGACGCGTCGCGCCGTCAATTCGTGAAGGTGTTCCCGACCGAATACAAGCGCGCGCTCGGCGAAATGGCAGCGAAGAAAGCGAACAAGGAAGTGCTCGCCGCCTGAGCGCGGATTGAGCACTGACTGAACGCTGACTAAGCGCTGACTAAGCGCCGACCGCTCCCGCACAGTAGACGTCACCTTTAGCCGTACCCGCCGCCGCTCGACAATCCGATGCGCGGCGGGTCCAGATTACCCCTAGATACAGATAGAGAAGAGAACCACATGGGCAAGGCAACCGGTTTTCTCGAGTTCGAGCGCCGCCACGAGGCGTACGAAGCTCCGCTCACGCGTGTGAAGCACTACAAGGAATTCGTCGCGGCACTCACCGACGACGAAGCGAAGATTCAAGGCGCACGTTGCATGGACTGTGGCATCCCGTTTTGCAACAACGGCTGCCCGGTGAACAACATCATTCCGGACTTCAACGACCTGGTGTTCCATCAGGACTGGAAGACCGCGATTGAAGTGCTGCACTCCACGAACAACTTCCCGGAATTCACGGGCCGCATCTGCCCGGCGCCGTGCGAAGCAGCGTGCACGCTCGGCATCAACGACGACCCGGTCGGCATCAAGTCGCTCGAACACGCGATCATCGACAAAGCGTGGGCCGAAGGCTGGGTCGCGCCGCAGCCGCCGAAGCACAAGACCGGCAAGAAGGTCGCCGTGGTCGGTTCGGGCCCTGCTGGCCTGGCCGTCGCGCAGCAACTCGCGCGCGCGGGCCACGAGGTCACCGTGTTCGAGAAGAACGACCGCATCGGCGGCCTGCTGCGTTACGGCATTCCCGACTTCAAGCTGGAGAAGTGGCTGATCGACCGCCGCATGCGCCAGATGGAAGCGGAAGGCGTGACGTTCCGCGCCAACGTGTTCGTCGGCAAGGCGGACTCGCTGCCGCCGTACATCGGCAACACGGCGAAGGAAACCATCACGCCCGAGCAGTTGAAGGAAGACTTCGACGCGGTCGTGATCGCCGGCGGTTCGGAAACGCCGCGCGATCTGCCGGTGCCAGGACGCGAGCTGGAAGGCATTCACTATGCAATGGAATTCCTGCCGCAGCAGAACAAGGTCAACGCCGGCGACAAGGTCGCGAACCAGTTGCTCGCGAAGGGCAAGCATGTGGTCGTGATCGGCGGCGGCGATACGGGCTCGGACTGCGTGGGCACGTCGAATCGTCATGGCGCGAAGAGCGTCACGCAATTCGAACTGCTGCCGCAACCGCCGGAAGAAGAGAACAAGCCGCTCGTGTGGCCGTACTGGCCGATCAAGCTGCGCACGTCGTCGTCGCATGACGAAGGCTGCTCGCGCGATTGGGCGGTCGCCACGAAGCGCCTCGAAGGCAAGAACGGCAAGGTCGAAAAGCTGATCGCGGCACGCGTCGAATGGAAGGACGGCAAGATGGTCGAAGTGCCGGGTTCGGAGTTCGAAATGAAGGCCGACCTCGTGCTGCTCGCGATGGGCTTCACGCAGCCGGTGTCGCCGGTGCTCGAGGCGTTCGGCGTCGACAAGGATGCGCGCGGCAACGTGCGTGCTTCCACTGAGGGCGACAAGGCGTATTACACGTCGGTGGACAAGGTGTTCACGGCGGGCGACATGCGTCGCGGCCAGTCGCTCGTGGTGTGGGCGATCCGCGAAGGTCGTCAGTGCGCGCGTTCGGTCGATGCGTTCCTGATGGGTCATTCGGAACTGCCGCGTTAAACGTCTGTCTCGCCGCCAGCCAGGGTTTGCAGGAAGAGGTGGAGACGACGACGGTGCTTGCCTCGTGTTAAGCGGGCGGCACCGCCGAGAGCAGTGAGAACAAAGCCGGGCACCTGAGAAGGTGACCCGGCTTTTTAACGTGCGGTTTCTGCGTGCCTTAGTGCCTTAAATTGCGCAGAGACTAGCTACTTCCGATAACGCGCCAACGTCAGCCCGTCCAGATCGATCTCCGGTTCGCGCTGCGTGATCAGATCCGCAACCACACGCGCCGAGCCCATCGACATCGCCCAGCCCGTCGAGCCGTGGCCGAGGTTGAGCCACAGGTTGCCGATGCCCGAAGGTCCGAGCAACGGTGCGCCGTCGGGCGTCATCGGGCGGCGGCCGACCCAGAAATGCGCGGACGTCGGCGCCGCGGCGTGCGGAAACCAGTCGGCCAGCACTTTCATCAGCGTCTGCAACGCCTGCTCGCGCAGCGTCGCGTCGCGGTTGCCGAGTTCCGCCGTGCCGGCCACCCGCAGGTTATCGCCGAAACGCGTGATCGCCGTCTTCAGCGATTCGTCCATGAGCGCGGCGCGCGGGGCCTTTTCGTCGTCGATCACAGGCAGCGTCGCCGAATAGCCTTTCACCGGATAGAGCGGCACCTTCACGCCAAGCGGCGCGAGCAACGCCGCACTGTCGACGCCCAATGCCACGACCACGCCGTCGGCCGGCACCGTCTCCGCGCCGCGCTCGCTTTCGACACGCACCGCGCGCACGACGCCGCCTTCCACGTCGAGCGATGTCACGCGCGTGTCGAAGCGAAAGCGCACGCCATGACGTTCGCAGATGGCGCGCAGTTCACGCGTGAAGCGGGCGCAGTCGCCGGCTTCGTCGTCGGGAAGATGGACGCCGGACACCGGCGTCGCGCGTGCCCAGCGCAGGCCCGGCTCGATGTCGACGCATTGCGCGGCGCTCACTTCCCGATAAGCGATGCCCGCGTCGCGCAGCACCGCGAGCGCCGGCTGTGCGAGTTCGACGTCGTACTCGCTGCGAAAGAGCTGCAGATAGCCCTGGCTGCGGCCGTAATCGAACGGATGACGGCTGCGGAATTCGCGCAGACACTCGCGGCTGTAGTAAGCGATGCGCTGCATCCGCTGCTTGTTGACGCGAAAGCGCTCGAGCTCGCATTCGCGCAGCCAGCGCGCGATCCAGCGCCATTGAGCCGGGTCCAGCGTCGGCCGGAAAATCAGTGGCGAAGCGGGCTTGAACAGGTACTTGAGAATCTTGGCCGGCATGCCGGGCGCGGCCCACGGCGTCACATAGCCGGGCGCGATCACGCCCGCGTTGCCGAAGCTCGTGGCGAGCGCGACGTCCGGCTCGCGTTCGATCAGCGTCACCTCGCAGCCTTGCTGGCGCAGGTAGAAGGCGGTGGCGACGCCGATCACGCCGCCTCCGAGAACAATCGTTTTCATGTGCTGTTATCAGGCAAATCAGCGGCAACGTCGGGTCGCGATCTCAGGTCGCAACTCAGGCCGCCATGTCATGCAGCAGGATGCGCCGCGCCGAGCACCTTGCCCTTCGTCTCAGGCAGGCACAAAGCGGCGACGATCACGAGCAGATAACCCGAACCGGCGACAATCCCCATTGCCTTCACGAGCGACATGCCCTGCGAAAGCGTACCGACGAGAATCGGAAAGAACGAGCCGAAGCCGCGCCCCAGGTTGTAGCAGAAGCCCTGGCCCGATCCGCGAATCGCGTTCGGATACAGCTCCGACAGATACGCGCCCACGCCGGCGAAAATCCCTTGCACGACGATGCCGAGCGGAAAGCCGAGCGCGAGCATCATGCCGTCGGTGATCGGCAGCATCGTGTAGATCATGCCGAGCACGAACGAGCCGATCGCGAACAGGATGAACGACGCGCGCCGGCCGATCTTGTCGCACAGAATCGCGCCGACGATATAACCGGTGAACGAGCCGACAATCAGCACGATCAGATAGCCGCTCGTGTTGAACACCGACAGATGGCGCACGGTCTTCAGATAGGTCGGCAGCCACGTCGTAATCGCGTAATAGCCGCCGAGCATGCCGGTGCATAACGCGCTGCCGAGCAGCGTCGTGCGCAGATGAGGCAGCGAGAAAATCTGCAGGAAATGCGCGGTCTCCAGGCCGCTGTCGCGCGCACGGCGCGTCTCGAGATAAATGTCCGGGTCGCTCACGTTGCGGCGAATGTAGATGATCCACGCCGCGGGCAGGAGGCCGATCCAGAAACAGGCGCGCCACGCGACTTGCTCCGGCAGCAACGCAAAGAACGCCCAATAGACGATGGCCGCGGCCGCCCAGCCGAACGACCAGCTGCTCTGAACGGTCCCGACGGCTTTCGCTCGATGCTGCGGCGAGCGTATCGTCTCGGCCATCATGATTGTGACCACTGACCATTCACCGCCGAAGCCGATGCCTTGCAGCGTGCGTGTCGCGAGCAGTTGCCAGAACGAATGCGTGAAGCCGGACAGAAACGTGAACAGCGCGAAAGTCGCGATGGTCCATTGCAGCACGCGGATGCGGCCGTAGCGGTCGGCCAGAATGCCGGCGAGCCATCCGCCGAGCGCCGATGAAATCAGCGAACTCGTCGCGATCATGCCCGCTTCGCTTTTGCTCATGCCCCACGTCGCGATCAGCGTTGGAATCAGGAACGAGTAGATCATGAAGTCGAACGCGTCGACCGCGTAGCCGCCGAAACCCGCGTAGAGCGTGCGGCGTTCCCGCTGCGTCAATTCGGTGAACCATTGGAGAGAAGGCATGTTTGTTGTGTTCTCCTGGGCTTTTCTTGTGTGCGTGCGGCTCGAGGGGAGGTCTTTGTATTCTACGGGGCGAGGCGTCGTGCGGTCACTTGTGGTCAAAATTGGCAGCAGACGGTAAGCAGGGAGTAAGCAGCCGACAGGAGACGAAATGCCTGGGAGAATGGCTTAAGAAGCGCTTTTTCGCGCGTGATTGCAGCGGGCATATCGGAAGCGCGCGCGGCACGGGCAAAGACCAAGCTGACCGTTGCTTACGAACTAATACGTCGTAACCAAAAAAATATTGGAAACGTTAAACTGCGCCCGCAGCGCTCAGGCTGCACTTTTTTTACTCACCTCGCGCATGACACATCAGATCGCCTAATGCCCGCCACCGCGAAAACCTGTCCGGCAACTCGCCGCCACCTTGTTCCCCCGGCCATGCCCGCGCACTCGCTGGCGGCATGCGCGTCGCGACGGACGTTCCTGAAGCGCTCCGCCAGCGTGCTGCTGGTGTCCGGCGTGGGCAGCTCGCTGCTTTCCGCATGCGGCGGCGGCCTCGGCGACGAGCAGAGCGACACGCCGCGGCTTGCATCGGTGGACAATTTCCGCGATGTCGCGGGCGCTGCGGCCGGCTATCCGACCGTCGACGGCAAGAAGATGCGGCGCGGCCTCTTTTTCCGCGCGAATGTGCTGACGCTGAGCGTGGCCGATCAGACGGAAATGGAGCGGCTCGGCATTGCGAGCGTCTACGATTTGCGCACGCCGGGCGAAGTCGAGCGCACCGCCGACATGCTGCCGCACGGCGCGGTTTCGCAAACGCTCGATGTGCTCGGTGTGCGCGACTTCACGCCGCCGCCTTTCGATTCAGCCGCTGGCGCGACCGCGTTCATGGAGTCGCAGGCGCGCGACTATGTGACCGGCGCGGCGCAGCGGGCGAACTTCGGCGCGCTGCTGCGCCAGCTCGCGGACGGCACGGGCCCGCAGCTCTTTCATTCCAACGCGGGTAAGGATCGCGCCGGCTGGGTCGCGGCGCTGCTGCAGAGCATTGCGAATGTGCCGCTCGACGTGATCATGCAGGACTATCTGCTGAGCAATGTCTACCGCGCGCAGGCCATCAGGTCGCTGAAGGAAACATTGCGCGCGCAGGACGGCGACGCGCTCGCCGCGATTCAGGAACCGTTGCTTGGCGTGCAGGAAAGTTTTCTGCAGGCTGGCTTCGATCAGGTGCAGACGAGCTACGGCACGATGACGCGCTATCTGACTGACGGGCTTGGCGTATCGGAGGCGGCTATCGAGAGCTTGCGGAGCCGGCTGGTTGTTTGATGTGGCGGCGAGGGAGCGGGTTAGGCGCGTGGGCCGAGCGGGCTAGCTGAAAACAGCGGCTGAAGATGCGCGCCAAACGCGCGGGCCGAACGCGCCGGCCGAACACGCAGGTCAAACACGCAGGCCGAACACGCAGGCCGAACAGGCAGGCCGAACACGCAGGCCGAACACGCAGGCCGAACACGCAGGCCAAACACGCAGGCCAAACACGCAGTCAAAAAAAATCCGCCCCGGATACGCGGGCGGACTGAGAAGGGCGGCATCGAGGTTGCCGGGGCCAACTATAAGGCCCGCGGTCATGCGTTAGCCGATGCGGTAAGGCAGCGTAAGCGCGCGCCTTGCGCCGCGCCGCGCAGTGCGATCACGACCGCTACCGCTACCACGAGCCCACCTGTCATGTCGATGTCGACGCAGGCACCGCCACCACCCCCACCGGCAACTCAATACACACTTCCAGCCCACCCTCGGCGTGATTGCGCACGTGGCAACGTCCGCCGCGATCGTGCGCGAGCCGTGCGACGATCGCGAGACCGAGACCGCAATGGCCTTCGCCGCCGCGCGCGGCGTCGAGCCTCACGAACGGTTTCATCGCGGCGGCAATGCGGTCGTCGGGAATGCCCGCGCCATGATCCCGCACGCTGATGACCCAATGTCCGTCGCTGCGCGCGGTGCGGATATCGACGGGCGGCGCGCCATGTTCGAGTGCGTTATCGACGAGGTTGGTCGCCAGCCGATCGAGCAGCGTGCGCGGCAACGTGAACGACGGGCCGGCACGCAGATCCAGCGCGAACAGCCGGGCTTCGCCGCCCGCGTCCTGCGAGCCCGAGCCATCGACGGCGCTGTCAATCACACTGTCACCCACACCATCACTATCCGAAAACTGCTCGCGCAAGAATTCGTCGACCTGAACCGGCGGACCGGCATCGGCGGATTGACCGGCGAACTCCAGAAACTGCTGGACGATGTTAGTCAGCGAATCGACATCGCGAATCAGCCCGGCACGCTCGCTTTCCGCGACCAGCACGCTCGCGCGCAGCTTCAGGCGCGTGAGCGGCGCTTTCAGGTCGTGCGCGACGCCGGCGAGCATGACCGCCTGGTCGTCGCCGGCCTCGTTCAGGCGCCGCATCATGTCGTTGAACGAGCCAATCAGCTCGCGCAGTTCGCGCGGGCCTTGCACGGTCACCGGTTCCGGTCGGCCGCCCGAACCGAAGACGCGCGCGGCGTCGGCGACGCGCGACAGCGGACGCTGCATCTGCCACACCGCGAACAGCGACAGGATCAACGCGGCGGCCAGCATCGAAATGGCTTCGATCAGAAAGCGCGGCGGCGGCGGCAGATCGACCGGCAGCACGACCCAGTTCGACTTGCCCGGAAACAGCACCCACAGTTGCGGCGGACGCAGATCGTCGACGGCAATCTGGGTGCCTGGCGGAAGCGTCTCACGCAGATGCTGCGTCAACTGAACAACCAGGTGCTCGGTGGGTTCGCGCAGATGGACGCTCGGCGGCATGTTCCAGGTCGGAACCAGATGCACGCGCATGGCCGGCGCGAGCGCGGCGCCCTTGATCGGCTCGCCGTTGATGGCCTGCAGCGCCAGCACGACGCCGCGCGCAAAGCCGTCGATCTCATGGCGCGGCGGCTGCATCACCACCAGCACGAACCAGCCGGCCTGAATCGCCAACAGCACCGCCGTCGAAAGCAACGCCATTCTGCCGAACAGCGTGTTCAGCGGGTTTCTCATGCGTTCGAGGCGGCCTCGTCGGAGAACGGTGTGCCGTCGGCGTCGGGTACGAAAACGTAGCCCTTGCCGCGCACGGTTTGCACGTAGCACGGATTGGACGGATCGTCCTCGATCACGCGCCGCAGTCGCCAGATCGGCACGTCGAGGCTGCGATCGCGGAAGGCGAGGTTGTCGCGGTGCACGAGGTCGTGAATCAGCACACGCGATAACACCTTGTACGGGTTGTTGACGAAGATCTTCAGTAGCGCGAACTCACTGTCGCGCAACGGCAGCTTCGTATCGGCGCGCGACAGCGAGCGTGTGGCGAAGTCCAGTTCGAACGGGCCGAACCTGTACGGCTTGCGGGCTTCCGGCGCGCTCGTGGTCGACGGCCCGCGGCGCCGCAGCACCGTGTGGATGCGCGCGAGCAGTTCGCGCGGATCGAAGGGCTTGGTCAGATAGTCGTCCGCGCCGAGCGATAGCCCGACGATGCGGTCGGCCACCGTGCCGCGCGCCGTCACGAAGATCACCGGAATGTCGTCGCCGGCGGCGCGCAGCGCGGTGAGCGCGCGCAGGCCGTCGGTGTTCGGCATCATGATGTCGAGCACGACGACCGACGGCCGTTCGCGCTCGAGCCGGCGCTGGAGATGGGTGCCGTCATGCAGCACCGACGCGTCAAAGCCGTTCGACTGCAAGAACTTGCAAAGCAGATCGCGTACGACCGGATCGTCGTCGACGATAAGGACCTGTGGATTCATGGCGAAATTCTAGACCGGCGCGCGCGACGCGCGGCCGACTGTTTTCTTACCAATGCTTACCCGATGCGGTGCGAGTTTTTCGGCGCGATTCTGGCGCAATTGGGCGCAATGTTCGCACACGCGAGCGTAAGGCCCGTCAACCAAGGTTCACAGCATATTTCAGCACTGCCGCTTCTGGCAACGCGGGCGCGCGTGCGGGCCTCGCATTCGATGTGCGCACGCGGTATTTCTCGAAACAGTTTGCGCACAACGGCAAGTGCCGGAAAGCACTCGCAACGCGTCGTAAGCACCGTCGAAAAGCGCGCTTTTCTTCGTGCATCGGCGAGGCGTGGGCGGCGAGATGATTCGTCCTGCGATACGTCGCGCCGCACGCCGGCAGAGCTTCAGGCTCTCATCCGGCGCACGCGGTGCGCGACCGACATCTTGCCAAACCCAGCCCAACCAGCGCCATGCGAGGCTCATCATGACTGTTCCCAGCAACCTCAATTCCACCCATTTTTCTTCGATTGCGCCCACCAAGGCGACGGAAAAGCCGGCGTCCAACGGCAGTTCCGCAGCGACAAGCGGGAGCGGCAGCGGCAACGCGCAAGCCAAGGGCTCGGCGACTCAGCCGCAGCCGCAGCCGTCGGTGCCCGCGGGCCTCGTCGGCCATCACGTCAACACGACCGCCTGACGTACCGAGGCGCGCGTGTCGACATCAATAATTTCCGGGCGCGTCGTGCGCGCCGCTGCGTGGCTCGCGCTCGGCGCGGCGCTGTTGCCGCTCGACGGCTGCGCCGTTGCCGCGCTGCCTTGCCGGCTGACCTCGGCGACGCTGAAGATCATCCCGGTCGTCGGCCATGCGGCGGCCACGCCGTTCGACATCTGCTCATCCGCGATCGATTGAAACATGAGACCACAACGGATTGCCTGCGCGCTGGCGCTGCTGTGCGGCACATTCTCGCTGACCGTGCCGGCGCAGCCGGCGGCGCGCGATGCGGGCGCCGCAGCTTCGGCGCCGGCATCGAAGGACGCATTCGCCGACGCCCGCCGACGCGCGCAGGACACGCCATTCGCATTCCGCGGCATTGCGCTCGGCATCACGCTCGATGAATTCCGCGCCGGTTCGAAAGTGCGTGCGACGCCGGTCGGCAGCGTGCCGGTCTGCGAGACGGACGTGCAGGCGGGCGCGCTCGGCATGCGGCTGAAGTCGCACGAGAGTCTGACCGTCGCGTGCCGCTGGGCGCATCGCGACGATAACGGTTGGGCGCTGTCGCAAGCGGTCGTCGACGGTGCGCCGGCGGCCGAGCATGTGCTGCGTTTCGCGCGCATGGAAGGGCAAAGCGCGCTGCGGCTCTACGAGATTTCCTTCGTGATCGACGAAGTCACCGCCGAAGATCTGCGCGACGCGCTCGCGGACCGCTACGGCCCGCCGCGTCATGCGACGCGGAACGTGTCGTCGCCGGGCGCGCTGCCGGTCTACGTGTGGGAAAACGCGGTCAGTTCGATCACGTTGTGTTTCCTGCCGGGCACGCGCAACGGCACGCTCACTTATCTGCTGAAGGGGTCGGACGCGTGGGTGAAGTCCGTCGTGCGGCAGTGGCAGGCGAGCGATGCAGAAGCCGGTTGATGCAGCGGCGCCGATGCGCGGATCAGCACCATTCAGCGAGGGAGTAAACCCGATGCCTACGCTACGTTTTTCCGTCGCGCTATGCGCGGCGGCATGTGTGTCCGCTTGCGCGAGCGGACAGAGGTCGATTGTCGAAACACCGATGGCGCCGCCGCTCGTGTCCGCGCCGCTGAACGTCAACACGCAGGGCGCGATCTATCAGGCGGGCACGCTGATGGTGCTGTACGAGACGCCGCGCGCGCAACACATCGGCGACGTGCTGACGATCCGTCTGTCCGAGTCGTATAGCGGGAACAACAGTTCGACGGCGGCCGCGAGCCGGGCGAGCAGCATCACCGCCGATGCCGCCGATAAATCGACGGGCGCCGCCGCGCGGCTCGCGAGGCTCTTCAACATCGGCTCGGCCAGCACCGAATTCAAAGGACAAGGCAGTCTCACCGACGCGAGCGCGATGACCGGCACGCTCGCCGTGACCGTGATCGGCACGATGCCGACCGGCAACCTGGTCGTGTCGGGCGAAAAGGTGATTTCGATGGGCGGCAACCGCGACCGCTTGCGGCTGTCAGGCGTGGTGAATCCTAAGGATATCGAAACAGGCAACTATGTCGCGTCGAGTAAGGTCGCGAATGCGCGCATCGAGCAGGCCGGCGCCGGCATGATCTCCGACGCGACGACGATGGGCTGGCTGCAGAGAATGTTTTTGAGCGTGCTGACTTTCTGAGGCGTCGTCAACGAACGCGCTCACTGCGCAGCCGCGCCCGCTCCGCGCTCGGCCGCGCCGATCTCGCCGTCCGGCACGAACACATAGCCGCGTCCCCACACCGTTTGCACATAGCGCGGCTCGGACGGATCGACCTCGATCAGCCGACGCAAACGCCAGATCGACACATCCAGACTGCGGTTGCGATGCGTCTCGCTATTGCCGTGCAGTTTTTCGAGCAGTTGCGCGCGCGTGAGCACGGTCATCGCGTGAGTGACGAACACTTTCAGCATCGCGAATTCGCTTGAGCGCAGCGTGATGCGTTCGCCGTCGCGGCGCAATTCGCGCGCCGGGAAATTCACCTCGAAGCGGCCGAAGCGATACGGCGCGCGTTGTTCGGGCGCGCTCGGCGCAATCGAGCCGCGCCGGCGCAGCACCGTGCGAATCCGCGCGACGAGTTCGCTCGGTTCGAACGGCTTGCCGAGATAATCGTCCGCGCCGAGTTCGAGACCGATCACACGGTCGATCGGATCGGCGCGTGCGGTCAGCAGAATCACGGGGATATCGTCGCCCGCCACGCGCAGCGCGCGCAGCGCACTGATGCCGTCGAGCTCGGGCATCATGATGTCGAGCACGACCAGCGCGGGACGCTCGTCCTGAAGCTTGCGCTGCAGCGCCATGCCATGTTCGAGCGTGGCAACCTTGAAGCCGCGCCCTTCGAGATACTGGCTGACGAGCTCACGTACGACGGGGTCGTCGTCGACGACCAGAATGGATTGGTTCATTCAGGTCATCTTAGTGATCCGCGCGCGCGCAGCAAAGCGGCTAACGCTTTCCAATCCTTTCTCGCGTAAGAGAAAGCAACCGGCATGCGGCTAGTTGACCTGCGAGGTCTGAATCGTCTGCCGTGTTTCGCGGCCGAAATCGGTCCGGTCGATCACCATCTTGTCGATCAATCCATTGAGTTTGGTCGACGCCGACGAGAAGCGGTCGCTGTTCAGGCCGCCCGTCTGGTAGCGCGCGGTGACGAGAATGCGGCCACTCTGCACGAGCGTCAAATCGATGACCGACAGATACTGGATCGCGTCGTCGCTGAACGAGCGGCGGCCGTAGTCGATCGCCGCGTTATAGACGAGGCGCGCCTCGCAGCCGGCGGGCGAGGTGCCGGGATTGTAGACATCCGAACGAATGCCGCGGCGATCGAGCGCGAGTTGCAGCGCCGGCACGAAATCGCCGACCGACACAGCAGTGTTCACCTCGATGCAAACATGCCGCACATCCGCGGGACGGCCGCTCACGAAGGTCGGCGACGAATAGTTCGCGGCGATGGCGTAGCCGGCCTGGATCACGGAGCCGGTGGCGTCGGCTGCCTGGATCAGCGTCCACGCGCAGCCGTTCAGTCCGACCGTCAGCGTCGTACAGGCGACGAACCGCGCGCTCGGCCGCCGCAACCTGACCCAGGCCGCGCGAGGGGCTCGCGTCAAAGCGTTAGCGCGTGTGGTGGTCAGGAAGGTCATCAAGCGGAGCCAAATGCGAGAAAGGCAAGCCATGCGGATCGGCTGAGCGAAGCGAAATGCGGCGGAACGCGCATCGTCCTCGACGTGTCTGCATTCAGCGCGCGACGCGCAGCCGCAACTCGTTTTGCCCTTGCACGCTCGCAGTGACATTCACGCGCCGCTCGGCGGTCGTCACGATGAAATGCTGGCGCGTCGGCGTGTTCACGTCATGCACGACGTTCGGAAAGCACGCGGCGATGTCGGCGCCGATTTCCTCGAGCGGATCGTTGACGACACCGTCGGCTTGCCAGTGCGCGCGCCAGTGGCAGTCGTACGCGTGCGCGTTGGCGCGGCAGTCTTCGGCGCTCGCGACGCCCGGCAGTTGCGCGGCCGGTTGCGTGTGCAATTGCTTGTAGTCGGATGCTTCGACGATGTGCCTGAGCGCGGGGCACACGTCGGCGGGTTCGTTCGGCGGCGTGGTTTGCGCGGCATGAGCAAGATGAGCGGCACTTCCGAGCAGCACGGCCGCGGAGAGAGCAAGGCCGAGCCGGTGAATCGAAGGATAAGAGCGGCGATCGAATGACATGAGCGAGAGTCCGTTAGCAGTGGATGGCGTGCGGGCCGCAGGGGACGGCGCGCACGACTATCGTCGCTGTTTCGGGCTCGTTTCAAAGGGCTGAAAAGCTTGCCCGCTTCGCAAATGCTTTCGAGGTGTTCTCGCGTGTTTCGGGATCTTGCCGCGGCTCGCGCGAATGTGAGTACGGGTGCGAGTGCGTTGGCGAACGGCGCGCGGCGGTGTGAATCAGCCGAGCGTCAGTCCGCCGTCGACGTGAATCACCTGGCCGGTGATGTGACGCGCTTCGTCGGAAAGCAGGAAGGCGATCAGCGCGGCAATGTCGGCGGGCTCGGCGATGTGGCCGAGCGGTGTCGATTCCGCGGCACGCGTCCACACGGCGGCGTTATCGGCGCTCGGTCCGCGGTCCTTGCGCGTATAGCCGGGCGCGACGCAATTCACG
The DNA here is from genome assembly GCF_003330785.1 of Paraburkholderia graminis. Classification (NCBI taxonomy): domain Bacteria; kingdom Pseudomonadati; phylum Pseudomonadota; class Betaproteobacteria; order Burkholderiales; family Burkholderiaceae; genus Paraburkholderia; species Paraburkholderia graminis. The sequence continues at coordinate 3,635,011 of NZ_CP024934.1, read as the reverse complement.
GTCACGCCATGCGGCGCGAGTTCGGCGGCTGCGGTTTTCGCGAGCGACTCGAGCGCCGCCTTGGCCGCGGCGGTCGCGGCAAACGGCGTATCCGCGCGATAACGATGCGCGACGAACGAACTCAGCGCGATCACGCGGCCGCGCTTCGAGGTTTCCAACGCAGGCGTCGCGCGCTTCACGAGCGCCGCGAAGGCGGCGGGCATCGCGGCGAATGCGGCGCCGAGCACATCGGAATCGAGCGTCTGGAGCGTCTGGCGCTGCGCATGCCCTGCGTTCGCGACCAGTTGATCGAGTGCGCCGAAGTTCGCGAGCGTTTGATGCACCACATGTTCCGCGGCGCCGCGCTCGGCGAGATCGCCCGTCACCGTTGCGCAGGCCGCGCCGTTCGCGCTGCAATCGGCGGCAACCTGCGTGAGACGCTCGCGCGACTCGCGCTCGGCGCCGCGTGCGTGCAGCATCAGCGCGGTGCGCGGCGCGGCGATCCGCCGGGCCAGCGCCGCGCCGATGCCGGAACCCGCGCCGGTGATCAGCACGACGCGATCAAAGCCCGCACTGGCTTCGCTCGCTGCGGCGCTCTCCGGGTTCATGCCGCGACCGCTTCGCCGGCGCGCTCGACTTCGAGCGTTTCGTCATGGAACGCCGCCAGCGATTCGCGATGCGCGACGCTGACGATGGCCGCCTTCGGCAGCCGCTCGGTGAAGAGGCGATAAAGACGCGCTTCGTTCTCGGCATCGAGCGCGCTCGTCGCTTCGTCGAGAAACAGATAGTCGGGCTTGTGCAGCAGCACGCGCGCGGCGGCGAGGCGCTGTTGCTCGCCCGGCGAGAGCACGCGCGTCCAGTGCGCGGATTCCTGCAAACGGTCCGCGTATTGCGACAAGTGGCAGACGACGAGCGCCTCGCGGCATTCGTCGTCCGTATACGTGTCGGCCGCCGACGGATACGCGAGCGCCGCCTTCAGCGTGCCGATCGGCATGTAGCTCACTTGCGGAATGAACATCATGCGGGCGTTGACGGGCGCATCGATCGCACCATCGCCGAACGGCCACAAGCCGGCGAGCGCGCGCATCAGCGTGCTCTTGCCCGAGCCGGACGGCCCGCGCACGAGCCAGCGCGAGCCCGGATGAATCACGATGTCGCGGATGCGCGAGAGCGGGCTGCCGTTCGGAAGCGCGAGCTGGAGGCCGTCGGTGGAGAGCTTGTCGGCGTCGACGAAATGCAGGTTGATGCCGCCGTGCGCGGTGGCCGGCGAGACGGATTCCTTCAGACGCGGCGCATGCACGACCCGCTTGAATTCGCGCAGACGGTTGACCGTGGCGCGCCATTCGACCAGCGTCGAGTAACTGTTGATGAACCACGAGAACGAATCGCTGACCGTGTTGAATGCGCTGGAGATTTGCATCAGCACACCGAACGTGAAGGCGCCCGCGAAATAACGCGGCGCGGCGACGACGAGCGGAAAGATGATCGCGATCTGACCGTAGAAGCTCAGCACGAAGGTGAGCCGCTTCGTGTACTTCATGACCTGCCACCAGTTATCGCGGATGCGGCCGAACAGCGAATGGGCGTTCGTCTTCTCCGTGTCCATGCCGTTGTAGAACGCGATCTGCTCGGCGTTCTCGCGCAGACGGATCAGGCCGAAACGGAAATCGGCCTCGACTTTCTGCGCTTGATAGTTGATCGGCACGAGCGGATGACCGACTTTCTGGATCACGAGCGAGCCGACCACTGCGTACAGCGCGGCTGCCCACACCATGTAGCCGGGAATCTGCAGCGGCACGCCGCCGAGCGTGATGGTCAGCGCGCCGGCCAGCGCCCACAGGATCGTGATAAACGAGACGAGCGTGACGACCGTGGACAGCAGATCGAGCGTGAGCGACAGCGTGGTCGTGGCGAACGACTGCAGGTCGTCGCTGATCCGCTGGTCTGGGTTGTCGGCGAGGCGGTCGCGCTCGATCCGGTAAAACGCGCTGTCGTGCAGCCACTCGTTCAGATAGCGCGTGGTCAGCCACTGACGCCAGCGAAAGCCGAGCATCTGGCGCATATAGCGTCCGTACACCGCGAGGATGATGTAGCCGAACGCGAGCCCGGAAAAGATCATCAGCAGATGCGGGAAGTCGCGTACGTTCTTGGTTTGCAGCGCGTTATAGAAGTCGGCGCTCCAGCGGTTCAGGCGGACGTTGATCCATACCACCGCGAGGTTCATCGCAATGATCGCGATGAGCATCCCCCACGCCGTCTTTTTTTCTTCCGACACCCAGTAAGGCTTGATGAGGCTCCATGCGGAGACTTTCTCGTCGGGCGGCAGCGCGGGGCTGACAGAAGTATTCGTTGTCATGAGCGTCCTGGGAGTGCTGTTCGATTCGGGCCGGTCCACGCGGGCCGACCCCTCGCGGGTCTTCGTATCTGTCGTGTCTTGTCTGTGCATATCTGCGCGGTCACGGCGGCTGACGGCCGGGCGCCGCGGCGACTGCCGATTCTGGCGCGAAGCCCTTAAGCGAAAATTAATTCGCGGCGCCGGCGCGAAGCCGGCAGTCATTGCTGCCGCCTCTGCGCGAGCACCGCCGCGACATAACCGCCGACCGTTCGCGCGATGCCGCGTTTTCCGCGTCATCTCTCGTGGCATTGTGCCAGAGCGCTGGGCCGCTCATCCGGCTAAAGCGTAAGGCGCAAAAGGTGGTGCCGGATCAAGCCGCGTGCGCCGCGATGCGCCGCTCGTTTGCGAGCGCCGCGCCTTTTATGGTCTAATGACCTTCGACGAAACAGGGGTGCTTTGCACTTGAGCGGCGTGATTCTCACGCTGCGGCTGCGAGGCTGAGAGAGACCCTTTGCACCCGATCCGGGTAATACCGGCGCGGGAAGTTTCCGGAAGCAGCCAGTCTTCCATTCCCCGCCGGGCGGCGTACTTCATTGGAGTACGCATGTTGCCTGGCCGGCCTTGCCCGCCGGTTTCGTCCTGGGTACGCGCTTTTTGTCGGCCGTACGGAAAGGACTCGATGACCGCCTATTGTTCAGTTATGTGCTTTGCTCCTTGTCGCGCCGTTCTTGACGCGCGCTGCATTGCTTTTGTCCGTCGTATCGAAGCGGAGCGCGCACGATGAGCCGCGCCGCACAACCCGATTTCGCTGTGCTCGGCGGCGGTCTGTGCGGGCGCCTCGTCGCGTGGCGGCTCGCCGGAGAAGGACATCGCGTGGCGCTTTATGAGCGCGGCGACGCCGACGGCTCGCAGGCTGCCGCGTGGGTCGCGGCCGCCATGCTCGCGCCGCTTGCCGAAGCCGCCAGCGCCGAACTTCTGATTACGCGTCTCGGCGCCGCATCGCTCGAAACCTGGCCGCAAGTGCTGGCCGGGCTGCCCGAGCCGGTGTTTTTCCAGCGCAATGGCACGCTCGTCGTCTGGCATCACGCGGATCGGACTGAGGCGCCGCTGTTCGAAAGACGCGTGCGCTCGAACGCGCCGGCCGAACTGCTGGACGGCGGCTTTGTCACGCTGGCCGGCGCGCAACTCGGTGCGGCCGAGCCTGCGCTCGCGGGGCGCTTCAATCAGGGCTGGCTGCTGCCGCGCGAAGGTCAACTGGACAACCGCCAGGTGCTGCGTGCGTTGGCGGCGGGTCTTGCGCAACGCGGTGTGGAAACGCACTGGAATACGCCCGTGCTCGATGGGGCGCTGCCGCCTGCGCGCATCACCATCGACTGCCGCGGCCTCGGCGCGAAACCCGTGCTGCCGACGCTGCGCGGCATCCGCGGCGAAGTCGCGCGCGTGCACGCGCCCGGCATTAATCTGACGCGGCCGGTGCGGCTGCTGCATCCCCGTTATCCGCTCTACATCGCGCCGAAGCAGGACGATTTGTATGTGATCGGCGCCACCGAGGTGGAAGGCGAGGACATGTCGCCCGTCAGCGTGCGATCCGCGCTGGAGCTGCTGAGCGCGGCGTTTTCCGTGCATCCGGGCTTCGGCGAGGCGCGCATTCTCGAACTGAATTCGCAGTGCCGTCCGACCTTGCCCGATCATCGGCCGGCGCTGTTGTGGGACGGCGCGCAGACGCTGCGCGTGAACGGGCTGTACCGGCACGGCTACATGATCGTGCCCGAGGTCGCCGACGAAGCCGCGCGCTTCGCGGCGGCGCTGCTGGACGGACGCATCGGCGACGCCGACGCGTTCGCGGACTGGCGGCGCGCCGCGCGCTGGAGCGAACTGTTCCACGAGCAGCGCGCGCGGGAGCCCGCATGAGCGCCGGCCGCCGGCGCGACGCTGCGAACGCCTGCGCAATTGCCATCGACTGAACCGTATTCGAACACCATGGACATTCATATCAATCAGAAGCCGTTGTCGCTGCCCGAAGGCGCGACTGTCGCCGATGCGCTCGCCGCGTACGGCGCGCGGCCGCCGTTCGCCGTCGCGCTGAACGGCGATTTCGTCGCGCGCACGCAGCATGCGGCGCGCGCATTGCAGCCGGGCGACAAGCTGGACGTCGTGCAGCCCGTGGCCGGCGGTTGAGCGCGTTGCCGCGCCAAACCAAGCCAGCCGTTCACGCAATCGCAGACGAGCGAACACGACCACGCACGACCACGCACGATCACGAGCAATCGCCGCCCGCCCCGCCTTGCCGGAGACCAGATGATGCAAATGACTTCCCCCCAAACCGCCGACGCGCTCACGCTCTACGGCCAACCCTTCGCGAGCCGGGTGCTGCTTGGCACGTCGCGCTATCCGTCGCTGCAATCGCTGTCCGATTCGATCGACGCCGCGCGCCCCGGCATGGTGACCGTCGCGCTGCGCCGGCAGATGAACGAAGGCGGCGCCGAAGCCGGCTTCTTCGATCTGCTCAAGCGCCACGGCGTGCCGCTTTTGCCGAACACGGCAGGTTGCCTGACCGTCGGCGAGGCGGTGGCGACCGCGCACATGGCGCGCGAAATATTCGAAACCGAGTGGATCAAGCTCGAACTGATCGGCGACGACTACACGCTGCAGCCCGATCCGGTCGGCCTGATCGAGGCGGCGGCGAAGCTCGTCAAGGACGGCTTCAAGGTGCTGCCGTATTGCACCGAAGACCTGGTGATCGGCCGCCGTCTGCTGGACGCCGGCTGTGAGGCGCTGATGCCGTGGGGCGCGCCGATCGGCACCGGCAAGGGCGTGATCAATCCGTATGGCTTGCGAGTGCTGCGCGAGCGGCTGCCTGACGTGCCGCTGATCGTCGACGCCGGGCTCGGCGTGCCGTCGCACGCGGCCCAGGTGATGGAGTGGGGTTTCGACGGCGTGCTGCTGAACACGGCGGTGTCGCAGGCCACGCATCCCGACGCGATGGCGCGCGCGTTTGCGCTGGGCGTCGAAGCGGGCCGTCAGGCGTTTCTCGCCGGACCGATGGCCGAGCGCGAAAGTGCGCACGCGAGCACGCCGGTGGTCGGCATGCCGTTCTGGCATCAGGACGGGAGCGCCGCATGACGCAGACCCTGGCCCTGAAAGACCGCGACCTGTTCTGGCCGCCCGCCGACGAGCTCACCGAAGCGACCGAGCGCATCCGCGCCCGTCTCGGCGACTGGCCGCCCACGCACGCGCCGTGGCGCATCTGCCTGACCGCGCCGGATCAGCCGAATGGCGGCGATCTGATCGTGCTCGCCGATGCCGCGCGGCACGGCGAACAGATGGCGCGCTGGCTCGTGCAGGGTGCCGCGGTGGTCGAGGCCGCCGAGAACAAGGCGACGCTGCATCTCGGAGGCGAAAAGTACCGTCTGGAAGGCCATCTCGCGGAAGACTGGATTCCCGCGCTCGCCGCGTTCCTCGACTGCGGTTTCGATCCGCACGACGCGCTCGTGCTGGCGCTCGCGTGGCGCGACGGCGACGAAACCCGGACCAACGCCGCCGGCGACTCGTTCCCGTGCGATCTGGCTGCCTTTCCGCGTCTTGCCGGTTTGCCGCAAGCGCCGGCGCAGCCGTTCCCGCGCTGCCCCGAACGGCTCGGACTTTATCCGGTGCTGCCGAGCGCCGAGTGGGTCGAACGCGTGGTCGGCTACGGTGTGAAAACGGTGCAGTTGCGCCGCAAGTCCGCCCATCCCGCCGACGAACTTCAGCGCGAGATCGCCCGCTGCGTCGCGGCGGGAAAGCGGCACGACGCGCAGGTTTTCATCAACGATCACTGGCAGGTCGCGCTCGATGCGGGCGCCTACGGCGTGCACCTCGGCCAGGAAGACGTGCACACGGCGGATCTGGCGGCGCTGGCGGCGGCCGGCATCCGGCTCGGTCTGTCGACGCATGGCTTCTACGAAATTCTGAAGGCGCTGCACTTCCGCCCGAGCTATATCGCGTTGGGAGCGGTGTTCCCGACCACGACGAAAGTGATGCCGACCGCGCCGCAGGGCGTCAAGCGCCTCGCGCGCTACGTCCGGCTGCTGGACGGCGTCGTGCCGCTGGTGGCGATCGGCGGAATCGATTTGCAGGTGCTACCCGAGGTTCTCGCGACGGGCGTCGGTTGTGCGGCGGTGGTGCGCGCAGTCACCGAAGCGTCCGATCCGGCGGCCGCCGTTGCCGCACTGCAACAAGCTTTTACGCAATAATCGTCATGATTGGTTAAGGGACAGGGCGCCTCACGGCAACATTTGCATGATGGCCCTATAATTCGGCCTTCCGTGCAAAAGGATTGTCACTCAGTGTCTTCCCCATCCGAGACCTTACTCGAGCTGCGCGACGTCGACTTCGGTTACGGCGACCGGCTCGTCCTGTCGAACCTGAACCTGCGCTTTCCGCGCGGCCAGGTCGTCGCGGTCATGGGCGGTTCGGGTTGCGGCAAAACAACGGTGCTGCGGCTGATCGGCGGTCTGGTTCGCGCGCAGCGCGGCGAGATTCTGTTCCACGGCGAAAACGTCGGCGCGCAAACGCGCGACGGCCTGTACGCGCTGCGCCGCAAGATGGGCATGCTGTTCCAGTTCGGCGCGCTGTTCACGGACATGTCGGTGTTCGAAAACGTGGCCTTTGCGCTGCGCGAGCACACCGATCTCCCGGAGGAACTGATCCGCGATCTCGTGCTGATGAAGCTCAATGCGGTCGGCTTGCGCGGCGCGCGCGACCTGCTGCCGTCGGAGATTTCCGGCGGCATGGCGCGGCGCGTGGCGCTCGCGCGCGCCATCGCCCTCGACCCCGAACTGATGATGTACGACGAGCCGTTCGCCGGCCTCGACCCGATCTCGCTCGGCATCACCGCGAACCTGATTCGCGCGCTCAACCGGGCGCTCGGCGCGACGTCGATTCTGGTCACGCACGACGTGCCGGAGTCGTTCGCGATCGCGGACTACGTGTATTTCCTCGCCAACGGCGGCGTTCATGCCGAGGGCACGCCGGCGCAACTGCGCGCGTCGACTGATCCGACGGTGCGGCAGTTCATCGACGGCGCGCCGGACGGTCCGTTCAAATTCCACTATCCGAGCAGAACGCCGCTCGCGGCGGACTTCGGCGTCGGCGGAGGGCGGTCATGATCGGCACATTGATCTCCTCGGTCGGCCGCGTGGTGCTCGACGGGCTCGGCACGGCCGGCTACGCGACGCGTTTTTTTCTCCGGCTGCTGGTCGAATTTTTCCCGCTGCTGCGCCGTCCGCGGCTTGTCACGAAGCAGATCCACTTCGTAGGTAATTATTCGCTGGTGATCATTGCGGTGTCGGGGCTGTTCGTCGGCTTCGTGCTGGGCTTGCAGGGCTATTACACGCTCAATCGCTATGGTTCCGAGCAGGCGCTCGGGCTGCTGGTCGCGCTCTCGCTCGTGCGCGAACTCGGGCCGGTCGTCACGGCGCTGCTTTTCGCCGGCCGCGCGGGCACCTCGCTCACCGCGGAAATCGGCTTGATGAAAGCGGGCGAGCAGCTCACCGCGATGGAAATGATGGCGGTCGACCCGGTCAAGGTCGTGGTCGCGCCGCGTCTGTGGGCCGGCATTATCGCGATGCCGATTCTCGCGGCGATTTTCAGCGCGGTCGGTATCGCGGGCGGCTATGTGGTCGGCGTGCTGCTGATCGGCGTCGATGCCGGCGCGTTCTGGTCGCAGATGCAAGGCGGCGTGGACGTCTGGCGCGACGTTGGCGCGGGCGTCGTCAAAAGCGTGGTGTTCGGCCTTGCGGTGACGTTCGTGGCGCTCTTCCAGGGCTACGAAGCGCGGCCGACGCCCGAGGGCGTGTCGCGCGCCACGACGAAGACGGTCGTGTATGCGTCGCTCGCGGTGCTCGGCCTCGATTTTCTGCTGACCGCGCTGATGTTCAGTTAAGACTGCGTTGCCTGTTTTGCCGCTGCGGCGCGTCACTGAGCGCGCGCGGCGGCGCGACGGCGGCGCGGCGATTCACTTTGGGATGACGATGAAAAAGACTGCTCTCGACTTCTGGGTCGGCCTGTTCGTGGTGTTGGGTTTCGTGGCGCTGCTGTTTCTCGCGCTGAAGGCCGGCAACATGAGCTCGCTGTCGTTCCAGGCGACTTATCCGGTCAAGCTGAAGTTCGACAATATCGGAGGATTGAAGGCGCGCGCGCCCGTCAAAAGCGCGGGCGTGACGGTGGGCCGGGTCGCCTCGATCGGCTTCGACAGCAACGCCTATCAGGCGCAGGTGACGATCGACATCGACAAGCAGTATCAGTTTCCGAAAGACACGTCGGCGAAAATCCTGACGTCGGGGCTGCTCGGCGAGCAATACATCGGCCTCGAACCGGGCGGCGATACTGAAATGCTCAAAGCCGGCGACACCATTTCGATGACGCAATCGGCAATCGTGCTTGAAAACCTGATCGGACAGTTCCTCTACAGCAAAGCGGCCGATTCGGGCGCATCGAAGCCGGGCGCCGCATCGGTGGCACCGGCGGCAGCACCCGCTCCGGCGCCCGCGGCGGCGGTGCCCGCTTCCGGCTCGGCCGGTCAATAAGGAGAACAACAATGCAGACCTTACAGGCCGGGGGCGCGCGCGTCTTCCGGATGGGTAGACTGGCGGTTGCGGCCGCGATCCTGGCCGGTTGCACGACGGTGCAGACGCCGACCAAGGGCGATCCGCTCGAGGGCCTGAACCGCACCATCTTCACGGTCAACGACAAGCTCGACCAGTACGCGCTGAAGCCGGTCGCGAAGGGCTATGTGTTCATCACGCCGCAGCCGGTGCGCGACAGCGTGACGAACTTCTTCTCGAACATCGGCGACGTCTACATTGCGGCGAACAACCTGCTGCAACTGAAGATCACCGACGGCGTGCAGGACATCATGCGGATCGTGATCAATACGATCTTCGGTGTCGGCGGATTGTTCGACGTGGCCACGCTCGCGAAGCTGCCCAAGCACGACAACGACCTCGGCCTGACGCTCGGCCATTACGGCGTGCCTGCGGGGCCGTATCTGGTGCTGCCGCTGTTCGGTCCGAGCACCGCGCGCGACGCGGTCGGCTCGATCGGCAATTACTATATCAACCCGCTCAGCTACGTCGATCCGGCGGGCTTGAGCTGGGCGCTGTACGGTCTGAACATCGTCAATACGCGTGCGAATCTGCTGAATGCGAGCGACGTGCTGGAAGGCGCCGCGCTCGACAAGTATTCGTTCGTGCGCAACGCGTATCTGCAACGCCGCGAGTATCTGCTGTCGGACGGCAAGCAGTCGCAGGCGCTGCCGAACTATGGCGATGAAGCGCCGCTGCCGAAGTACGAAGACGTCGACGGCACGCCCGCCGGCGCGCCGGCCGGTGCAGTGACCGGAACCGCGGGCGCGGCGGGAACGAGCGGTGCTGCCGCGAAGGCGTCGGCTGCATCCGGTGTGAGCGCCGCGACGCCGCCGCAAGCCGCGTCAGCCGCTGCAACGGCGAACGGCGCCTCGGCGCCCGAAGCGGCTTCGGGCGCGGAAACGCCGCCGCTCGACCTCAACGGCGGTCCGGAAACCACGCAGATTCCGGCGGGTCAACTGGTGCCGCCCACGCGCTTCAACTTGCCGTCGTTCAAGTTGCGATGAGCGTGCCGGCGCGGCCGTAACAGATCGATACGACTCTCGCAGTTTGCGCATGGATTGCCGCTGAACTCGCGTGTTAATGTCGCCTCAAACGGTTGCACTATTTTTTAAGCAAGGCTCGATATGAAAAAATTCTTTCTGATTCCGTTGTTTGCAGCGTTGTTCTCTTTCGTGAGTGTTGGAGCATCGGCGCAAGCCGTCGACAGCAGCGCGCCCGACGTGCTCGTCAAGACCGTCACCCAGCAGGTGATCGACGCGGTGCGCGCCGACAAGTCGATCCAGCAGGGCGACATTTCGCACATCACGCGTCTCGTCAACGAAAAGATCCTGCCGTACACGGACTTCCGCCGCACCACGCAACTGGCGATGGGCCGCAACTGGCGCACGGCGACGCCCGAGCAGCAGAGCCAGGTCGTCGAACAGTTCAAGATGCTGCTGATCCGCACGTATTCGGGCGCGCTCGCGCAGGTGCGCGACCAGCAGATCCAGTACAAGCCGTTCCGCATGAATCCGGACGACACGGACACGGTGGTCCGTTCGGTCGTGATGAACAACGGTTCGCCGATCGAGCTCGACTACCGTCTGTACAAGACGCCGCAAGGCTGGCGCGTGTATGACATCAACGTGCTCGGCGCGTGGCTGATCCAGGCTTATCAGCAGCAGTTCAGCGAGCAGATCCAGCAGAAGGGCGTCGACGGACTGATCCAGTTCCTCACGCAGCGCAATCAGCAACTCGCCGCGGGCAAGCAGTCGTGAGCGAAGTGCTGAGCCCCGTCGCTCAACGGTTCGCGAGCGGCGCGACGCTGACCCACGCGAGCGCGAAGGCCGCGCTCGCGGCGGGTCTCGAGCGAATCGCAGCGGGCGCGGGCGGCGTCGATTGCGCGCCGCTCACGCACTTCGATTCATCGGCGCTGGCCGTGCTTCTCGCATGGCGGCGGGCCGCTCAGGCGCGCGGCGGCGCATTCGAAGTTCTCAATCTGCCGGCCGGGCTCGCGAGTCTCGCGCAAGCCTACGGCGTCGATACGCTGATCGCCGGTTCCATCGAAGGCGCTCGCGCCGCGTGAGCGGTCCGGCGCGCTTCAGCGCCGGCTTCACGCGATTCTGCTCACGTCGTTCGCCAGCTTGCCGTCAGCGCCACACGCGCGCGCACCTGACGCGTTCATCACGCTTCCCGCTATCCCCCGACTGAGATAGGGCCGCCAGGTTTTGCCCTATAATCAAACGTTTTTTGGGCCACGGTTAGGGCAATCCCACCGGCCCCAATTCCGTTTTTTCCAGCACTTTGCGCCCGCCCAGGGCTCCTTTAAGCGCCGCGACGCACGCGGCGCACTGTCATGTCAGCCATAGAAATTCGTAACGTCAAAAAGCGCTACAAGGACTTGCAGGCGCTCAAGGGCGTCAGCCTCACGGTGGAAGAAGGCGAGTTCTTCGGGCTGCTCGGTCCGAACGGCGCGGGCAAGACAACGCTCATCAGCATTCTCGCGGGACTCGCGCGCGCGGACGAAGGCAGCATCGCGGTGCGCGGCCACGACGTCGTGGGCGACTTCCGCGCGGCGCGCCGCGCGTTGGGCGTGGTGCCGCAGGAACTCGTGTTCGATCCGTTCTTCACGGTTCGCGAAACCTTGCGCATTCAGTCCGGCTACTACGGGCTGCGCAACAACGACGCGTGGATCGACGAAATCATGGCCAACCTCGACCTCACCGAGAAAGCCGACGCCAACATGCGCGCGCTGTCGGGCGGCATGAAGCGCCGCGTGCTGGTCGCGCAGGCGCTGGTGCATCGGCCGCCGGTGATCGTGCTCGACGAGCCGACCGCGGGCGTCGACGTCGAGTTGCGCCAGACGCTATGGAAATTCATCTCGCGCCTGAATCGCGAAGGTCACACGATCGTGCTGACCACGCACTACCTCGAGGAAGCCGAATCGCTGTGCGACCGCATCGCGATGCTGCGTCGCGGCGAAGTGGTGGCGCTGGACCGTACCAGCACGCTGCTGCAACGCTTCGCCGGCATGCAACTGTTCGTGCGTTTCGCGCAAGGCGTGCTGCCCGCCGAACTGCGCCCGCTCGAAGCCGAGGGCGGCGCGGGCAACGGCAATGGCCGCCAGCATCTGCTGCGTCTCGCGAGCTATGACGACGTCGAGAAGATTCTCGCGCAATGCCGCGCGGCAGGCTGCACATTCGAAGAAATCGAGGTCCGTAAAGCCGACCTCGAAGATGTTTTCGTTCAGGTGATGAACGGTCCGGAAGTGATCGAGGGGCTCGCATGAGCGGCTATAGCGGTTTCGGCACGCTGTTCTATAAAGAAATCCTGCGCTTCTGGAAAGTGTCATTCCAGACCGTGCTTGCGCCCATCATCACGGCGCTGCTGTATCTGACCATTTTCGGCCACGCGCTGCGCAATCATGTGCAGGTTTATCCGGGCGTCGAATACACGAGTTTCCTCGTGCCGGGCCTCGTGATGATGAGCGTGTTGCAGAATGCGTTTGCGAACAGTTCGTCGTCGCTGATCCAGTCCAAGATCACCGGTAATCTGGTGTTCGTGCTGCTGCCGCCGCTGTCGCACTACGAGATGTTCGCCGCGTATGTTCTCGCGGCGGTCGCGCGCGGTCTCGCGGTCGGTTTCGGAGTGTTCATCGTGACGATCTGGTTTGTGCCCGTCAGCTTCACCGCGCCGCTCTACATCATTCTGTTTGCGATTTTCGGCGCCGCGATTCTCGGCACGCTCGGTTTGATCGCGGGCATCTGGGCCGAAAAGTTCGACCAGCTCGCCGCATTCCAGAATTTTCTGATCATGCCGCTCACGTTTCTCTCAGGCGTGTTCTACTCGACGCATACGCTGCCGCCGGTGTGGCGGGAAATATCGCGGCTCAATCCTTTTTTCTACATGATCGACGGCTTTCGCTATGGCTTCTTCGGGATGTCGGATATCAATCCGCTCGTGAGCCTTGCGATCGTCGCCGGTTTCTTCGTGGTGCTGGCCGTGGTGGCGATGCGCATGCTCGCGTCCGGCTACAAGCTGCGCCACTGACGAGGAGCTTCTCACATGTTGCCGACTCCCGAACAGGTCAAGCAATACATCGCCGCTGGGCTCGCTTGCCAGCATCTCGAAGTCGAAGGCGACGGTCAGCATTTCTTTGCGACCATCGTTTCTCCGAGCTTCGAGGGCAAGCGTCTGATCCAGCGTCATCAACTCGTGTATGCGGCGCTCGGCGACCGCATGCGCGAAGAAATCCACGCGCTCAGCATGAAAACGCTGACGCCCGCCGAATGGCAGAACGCGTAATCTGGAAATTTAGTGCGAATTACTCAGGAAGGACGCGACGCCGGCAGCGGCGCGTCGAACACAATCAAGGCAGTTCCGGCTGAAGTCCGGATCGATCAGGAACACACAGGCATGGACAAACTCGTCATTGAAGGTGGCTACCCGCTGTCGGGTGAGGTCGTTGTCTCGGGTGCGAAGAACGCGGCGTTGCCGATTCTGTGCGCGAGTTTGCTGAGCGCGGAGCCGGTGCAGCTCGACAACGTGCCCGATTTGCAGGACGTGCGCACCATGCTCAAGCTGCTCGGGCAAATGGGCGTGCGTATCGAAAGCGGCGAGGGGCGCGTGTCGCTCGACGCGTCGAAGGTCGACAACCTCGTCGCGCCGTACGAAATGGTCAAGACCATGCGCGCGTCGATTCTCGTGCTCGGGCCGCTCGTCGCACGCTTTGGGCACGCGCGCGTGTCGCTGCCGGGCGGTTGCGCGATCGGCGCGCGTCCGGTCGATCAGCACATCAAGGGCCTGCAGGCGATGGGCGCCGAGATCACGATCGATCACGGCTTCATCGAAGCGCGTGCGGAGCGGCTGAAGGGCGCGCGCATCATCACCGACATGATCACGGTGACCGGCACCGAGAACCTGCTGATGGCAGCCGTGCTCGCCGAAGGTGAAACGGTCATCGAGAACGCGGCGCGCGAACCGGAAGTGGGCGACCTCGCGCACCTGCTCGTGCAGATGGGCGCGAAGATCGAAGGCATCGGCACCGACCGTCTCGTGATCCAGGGCGTGGACAAGCTGCACGGCGCAAAGCACACGGTGATTCCGGACCGCATCGAAGCCGGCACGTTCCTGTGCGCGGTGGCGGCGGCCGGCGGCGACGTCACGCTGAAGAACGTGCGTCCGCAGACTCTGGACGCGGTGACCGCCAAGCTGCGCGAAGCGGGCGTGACGATCGACGAAGGCGACGACTGGATGCGCGTGCGCATGGACAAGCGTCCGAGCGCGGTGTCGTTCCGCACGTCCGAATATCCGGCGTTTCCGACCGACATGCAGGCGCAGTTCATGGCGCTGAACACGGTCGCGGACGGCAAGGCGCAGGTCGTCGAGACGATCTTCGAGAACCGCTTCATGCACGTGCAGGAGCTGAACCGCCTCGGCGCCAACATCACGACCGACGGCAAGACCGCGCTCGTGACGGGCGTCGAAAACCTGTCGGGCGCGAAGGTCATGGCGACGGATCTGCGCGCGTCGGCGAGCCTTGTGATTGCCGCGTTGCGCGCGGAAGGCGAGACGCTGATCGACCGTATCTATCACCTGGATCGCGGCTACGACCGGATGGAAACCAAGCTCAACGCGATCGGCGCGAAGGTGCGGCGCATTGCCGGGAGCCAGGCATGAGTTCGATGCCGCAAACGTCGAGCTCGCCGGCGGTCAGCGCGCCGTTGACGCTGGCTTTGTCGAAGGGGCGTATCTTTGAAGAAACGCTGCCGCTGCTCGCCGCGGCCGGCATCGAAGTCGCCGAAGATCCGGAAAGCTCGCGCAAGCTGATCCTGCCGACCACCGACGCGAACCTGCGCGTGATCATCGTTCGCGCGACCGACGTGCCGACCTACGTCGAATACGGCGCGGCGGACTTCGGCGTGGCGGGCAAAGACGTGCTGCTCGAACACGGCGGCAGCGGGCTGTATCAGCCGGTGGACCTGGACATCGCGCGTTGCCGCATGTCGGTCGCCGTTGCGGCGGGTTTCGATTATGCGAACGCGGTGCGCCAGGGCGCCCGCTTGCGCGTCGCGACCAAGTACGTCGAGACCGCACGCGAGCATTTCGCCGCCAAGGGCGTGCACGTCGACCTGATCAAGCTGTATGGTTCGATGGAGCTCGCGCCGCTCGTCGGTCTCGCGGATGCGATCGTCGATCTGGTGAGTTCGGGCAATACGTTGCGCGCCAACCATCTGGTGGAGGTGGAGGAAGTCATGCAGATTTCATCGCGCCTCGTGGTGAACCAGGCGGCGTTGAAGCTCAAGCGCGCTGCGTTGCGGCCGATTCTCGACGCGTTCGAACGCGCGACCAAAGCCGGCGTTGCGGCGGCCTGACATCCGCATCGAATCAGTCTGACCTTGCTTTAAAGCGCGCCTTACCGAAACGGATACCCGTATGTCTATCAAGATTCGCAAACTCGATTCCACGGCTCGCGACTTCCAGAAGTCGCTGCACGCGGTGCTCGCGTTCGAGGCGAGCGAAGACGAAGCAATCGAGCGCTCGGTCGCGCAGATCCTGAACGACGTGAAGGCGCGCGGCGACGCGGCGGTGCTGGAATACACGAACCGCTTCGACCGGCTCGACGCGAAGAGCGTCGCGGCGCTGGAGCTGCCTATCTCCGAGCTGGAAGCGGCGCTCGAAAGTTTGGAGCCGAAGCGCCGCGCGGCGCTCGAAGCGGCGGCGGCGCGCGTGCGCGGCTATCATGAGAAGCAGAAGATCGAGTGCGGCAGCCATAGCTGGCAGTACACGGAAGCAGACGGCACCGTGCTCGGCCAGAAGGTCACGCCGCTCGATCGCGCGGGTATCTACGTGCCGGGCGGCAAGGCGGCGTATCCGTCGTCGGTGCTGATGAATGCGATTCCGGCGCGCGTGGCCGGCGTGCGCGAGATCGTCATGGTGGTGCCCACGCCGGACGGCGTGAAGAATCCGCTCGTGCTGGCGGCGGCGTTGCTCGGCGGCGTGGATCGCGTGTTCACGATCGGCGGCGCGCAGGCTGTAGGCGCGCTCGCGTACGGCACCGAAACCGTACCGGCCGTCGACAAGATTTGCGGCCCCGGCAACGCGTATGTCGCGTCGGCCAAGCGGCGTGTGTTCGGCACGGTCGGCATCGACATGATCGCCGGGCCGTCGGAAATTCTCGTGTTGTGCGACGGGACGACCGATCCGCGCTGGGTCGCGATGGACCTGTTCTCGCAAGCCGAGCACGACGAACTCGCGCAGTCCATTCTGCTGTGTCCGGACGACGCGTTCATTGGCCGCGTGAAGGACGCCATCGACGAACTGCTGCCCACCATGCCGCGCCGCGACGTGATTCAGGCATCGCTCGAAGGGCGCGGCGCGCTCGTCAAGGTGCGCGACATGGCCGAAGCCTGCGCGATCGCCAACGACATCGCGCCGGAACACCTTGAGATATCGGCGCTGGAGCCGCATCAATGGGGACAACTGATCCGCCATGCGGGCGCGATCTTCCTCGGCCGCTATACGAGCGAGAGCCTCGGCGACTACTGCGCGGGACCGAACCACGTTCTGCCTACGTCGCGTACCGCACGGTTCTCGTCGCCGCTCGGCGTCTATGATTTCTTCAAGCGTTCGAGCGTGATCGAAGTGAGCGCGGAAGGCGCGCAGACGCTCGGCGAAATTGCCGCCGAACTCGCTTACGGCGAAGGCTTGCAGGCCCACGCCCGCAGCGCCGAGTACCGGATGCGGCAAGGCGGTTGAGGGGATCGGGGCTCAGTCGCTCCACCGCTGCGCGCCTTGCCCCGCATAAGCCGTTCGACGAATCGCCGCCTCATAACAAGAACGAACAACAAACGCACAACACAGACCAACCCGGCGCGGCGAGCCTGCCGCGCAACGAGGCGTGTCCGCAGCGTCCCATGCGCCTTGCATGCGACGCGCGCGGCCCGGCCCACTGACTTATGACGACACCTCAAGACATCATCCGCCACGACGTGCTCGCGATGACGAGCTATCCGGTACCCGACGCCACCGGCTACATCAAGCTCGACGCAATGGAGAACCCGTTTTCGCTGCCGCCGACGCTGGCCGCGCATCTCGGCGAGCATCTGGCGGGCGTCGCGCTGAACCGCTATCCGGCGCCGCGTCCGGAAGCGCTCATCGAGAAGATCAAACGCACGATGGGCGTGCCGGCCGGTTGCGATGTGCTGCTCGGCAACGGCTCGGACGAGATCATCAGCATGCTCTCGATTGCCTGCGCGAAGCCGGGCGCCAAGGTGCTCGCGCCCGTGCCGGGCTTCGTCATGTATCAGATGTCGGCGAAGCTGGCGAACCTCGAATTCGTCGGCGTGCCGCTGAACAGCGACTTCACGCTCGATACCGAAGCGATGCTCGCGGCCATCGCCGAACACCAGCCCGCGGTTGTGTATCTCGCGTATCCGAACAATCCGACCGGCACGCTCTTTAACGACGCCGACATGGAGCGCATCATCGCCGCGGCGACGAAGAGCCTGGTCGTAATCGACGAGGCTTATCAGCCGTTTGCGCAGCGAAGCTGGCTGCCGCGCGCCGACGCGTTCGACAACGTGGTGGTGATGCGCACGGTGTCGAAGCTGGGTCTCGCCGGCATCCGCCTCGGCTATCTGGTTGGCAAGCCCGCGTGGCTTAACGAACTCGACAAGGTGCGCCCGCCGTACAACACCAACGTGCTGACCCAGGCGGCCGCGGATTTCCTGCTCGATCACGTCGACGTGCTCGACTCGCAGGCGGCGAAATTGCGCGACGAGCGTACGAAACTCGCAGACGCCGTCGCTCAATTGCCCGGTGCCGAAGTGTTTCCGAGCGCCGGCAATTTTCTGCTGGTGCGCGTGCCCGACGCGTCGATTCTGTTCGAAACCCTGCTCACGTCGCGGGTTCTGGTCAAAAACGTGAGTAAAATGCACCCATTGCTGGCGAATTGCGTGCGTTTGACCGTTGGTTCTCCCGACGAAAACGCCCAGTTGCTTGCCGCGCTGAAGCTCGTATTGCACTGAGCGTGCAATAAGCGTGCATTAAGCGGCGGCTCGCCGCTCCCCTCCCACACTACTAGCGCTTTCTAGCCAGATTCGAGGAATTACCATGCGCCTTGCGGAAGTCGTTCGCAACACCAGCGAAACGCAGATCCGTGTCAAGATCAACCTGGACGGCACCGGTCAGCAGAAGCTGGCCACCGGCGTGCCGTTCCTGGACCACATGCTCGACCAGATCGCGCGGCATGGCCTGTTCGATCTCGACATTGAAGCGCATGGCGACCTGCATATCGACGACCATCATACGGTCGAAGACACCGGCATCACGCTCGGCCAGGCCGTCGCGAAAGCAATCGGCGACCGCAAGGGCATTCGCCGCTACGGCCATTCGTATGTGCCGCTCGACGAAGCGCTGTCGCGCGTCGTGATCGACTTTTCGGGCCGTCCGGGCCTCGAGTTTCATGTGCCGTTCACGCGTGCGCGCATCGGCACGTTCGACGTCGATCTGTCGATCGAATTCTTCCGCGGCTTCGTGAACCATGCGGGCGTGACGTTGCATATCGACAATCTGCGCGGCCTGAACGCTCACCATCAAATGGAAACGGTGTTCAAGGCGTTCGGCCGCGCGCTGCGCATGGCCGTCGAACTGGACGAGCGCGCGGCGGGGCAGATTCCGTCGACCAAAGGCAGTCTTTAAGCGACTTATTTACCGGGACCGGAACCGCGCCGTGCGCGCGCCCGGTGTTCAATGGATATTCTGAAGTCGTTTATCTCGCTGCTCGCGCTGATCAATCCGGTCGGCGCGATTCCGTTCTTCATGAGCCTGACGGCGAATCAGAGCGACGTCGAACGGCGCAGGACCATTCGGATCGCGGCTATTTCGGTGTTCTGCGTGATCGCGGTGACGACGCTGCTCGGGCAGCAGATCATCAGCTTCTTCGGCATTTCGGTCGGTTCGCTCGAAGTGGGCGGCGGCATCATCATGCTGCTGATGGCGATCAACATGCTGAACGCGCAGATCGGCAACAGTCGTTCGACACCGGAAGAGCGCGACGAAGCCGAGCAGAAGGACAACATCGCGGTCGTGCCGCTGGCCATTCCGCTGTTGACCGGGCCCGGCGCGATCAGCACGACGATCATCTATGCGGCCAGTTCGCCGCATTGGTACGACCGCATCGGTCTGATCGCGATCGGCGCGGTGCTGGCGGCGATCTGCTTTTTTTCGCTGCGCCTCGCTGAACCGATTGCACGCTGGGTCGGTCGCACCGGTATCAACATCGGCACGCGGCTCATGGGTTTGATGTTATCGGCGCTGGCGGTGGAATTCATCGTCGATGGATTGAAGGCTTTGCTGCCTACTTTGAAATGAAAACTTCGATAGCGATTGTGGATTACGGAATGGGCAACCTGCGCTCGGTGGCGCAGGCGTTGCGCAAGGCCGCGCCGGAAGCGGACGTGGCGATCGTCGACCAGCCGGAAGCGATCCGCGCGGCCGACCGCGTCGTGCTGCCCGGCCAGGGCGCGATGCCCGACTGCATGCGCAGTCTCGCTGAGTCCGGCCTGCAGGAAGCGGTCGTGGAAGCGTCGCGCACGAAGCCGCTGATGGGCGTGTGCGTGGGCGAGCAGATGCTGTTCGACTGGAGCGCCGAGGGCGGCACGCCCGGCCTCGGACTGCTGCCGGGCAAGGTGCTGCGCTTCGACCTGGAAGGCCAGGTGCAGGACGACGGCTCGCGCTTCAAGGTTCCGCAGATGGGCTGGAACCGCGTGCGCCAGGCGCAGCCGCATCCGCTGTGGGACGGCGTGGCCGACAATGCGTTCTTCTACTTCGTGCATAGCTATTACGTGGTGCCGGACAATGCCGCGCACACGTCGGGCGAGACGGTGTACGGCGTGCCTTTTACGTCGGCGGTCGCGCGGGACAACATCTTCGCGACCCAGTTTCACCCGGAAAAGAGCGCCGAAGCCGGGCTGCGCGTGTATCGCAACTTCGTGCACTGGAACCCGTGAGCGCCTCGCTTCCTGCTGCCGCGGCGCGCTGTTTTGCCGCAAGCGGGGCATTCGCCGCGCGCTGCGGCGGCCGCATCCTGATTTCGCTTTGCGCCGCCGGTGCGCAAGAGCGTCGAAAGAGTTGTACTAAACTAGCGAGACGGCGTTTGGGCGGGCTGGCCGACCAGCCGCCGCCGCCGCCCTTCAACCCATTCCCACTCAACACCCGATTGCTATGCTGCTGATCCCCGCCATCGACCTGAAAGACGGTCAGTGTGTACGCCTCAAACAGGGCGATATGGACCAGGCGACGATATTCTCCGAGGAACCGGCGGCGATGGCCCGACATTGGGTCGAGCGCGGCGCGCGCCGTCTGCACCTCGTCGACCTGAACGGCGCGTTCGCCGGCAAGCCGAGGAACGAAGACGCGATTCGCGCGATCATCGAGGAAGTGGGCGGCGAGATTCCCGTGCAGCTCGGCGGCGGCATCCGCGACCTGAACACCATCGAGCGCTATCTCGACGACGGTCTCGAGTACGTGATCATCGGCACGGCCGCGGTGAAAAATCCGGGCTTCCTGCAGGACGCGTGTACCGCGTTCGGCGGCCATATCATCGTCGGGCTGGATGCGAAAGACGGCAAGGTCGCGACCGACGGCTGGAGCAAGCTGACGGGTCACGAAGTGGCCGATCTGGCGCGCAAGTTCGAGGACTACGGCTGCGAGTCGATCATCTACACGGACATCGGCCGCGACGGCATGCTCCAGGGCATCAACATCGAGGCGACGGTGCGCCTTGCGCGCGCCGTGAAGATTCCGGTGATCGCAAGCGGCGGGCTGTCGAATCTCGCCGACATCGAATCGCTGTGCGAAGTCGAGGGCGAAGGCATTGAAGGCGTGATCTGCGGCCGGGCGATCTACTCGGGCGATCTCGACTTCACGGCCGCGCAGACTTTGGCAGACCGGCTGCGCGAATCGGACGACGCCTGAGCGCTGCTCGGCTGCGCAGCGGGCGAGTGGGCGAGCGGTTGAACGGATGAGCGCGGCGGCGTGGTCAGCCTCGCGTCTGAGGACAACGCCCGCCGCACGCAAGCACGCGCTGCATGCCTGCTCACCTGCTCGCCTGCATGCGGCGCAATGCGAGCCGCAGTTGGCGGTGGCTTTCTGAACAAGCGCCCCAAGCGCCACGCGCCGAACCCGCCGCGAGCAACCCGGCCCGGCACCCCGGCCCATCACCGCTCGCCTGCGGTCCAGGCGAGCGGCCTCATCAGCGGTATTGGCAGAATTGCAAGATCATGGCTCTAGCTAAACGCATCATTCCCTGTCTCGACGTCACCGCCGGCCGCGTGGTCAAGGGCGTCAACTTCGTCGAACTGCGCGACGCGGGCGATCCCGTGGAAATCGCGCGCCGTTACGACGATCAGGGCGCGGACGAACTGACTTTCCTCGACATCACCGCGACTTCCGACCAGCGCGACCTGATCCTGCCGATCATCGAAGCAGTCGCCTCGCAAGTGTTCATTCCGCTGACAGTCGGTGGCGGCGTGCGCGCCGTCGAAGACGTGCGGCGCCTGCTCAACGCGGGCGCGGACAAGATCAGCATGAACTCGTCGGCGGTGGCGAATCCGCAGCTCGTCAAGGACGCCACGGACAAATACGGCTCGCAATGCATCGTGGTCGCGATCGACGCCAAGCGCGTTTCCGCGGACGGTGAGCCGCCGCGCTGGGAAGTCTTCACGCACGGCGGACGCAAGGCGACCGGCCTCGAAGCCGTCGAATGGGCGCGCAAGATGGCCGAGCTCGGCGCGGGCGAAATCCTCTTGACCAGCATGGATCGCGACGGCACGAAAAGCGGCTTCGACCTCGCGCTCACGCGTGCGGTCTCCGACGCGGTGCCGATTCCGGTGATCGCCTCGGGCGGCGTCGGCAATCTGCAGCATCTCGCCGACGGCATCAAGAGCGGCCACGCCGACGCGGTACTCGCCGCGAGCATCTTCCACTACGGCGAGCACACGGTGGGCGAGGCCAAGCGCTTCATGGCCGGGCAGGGCATTTCGGTGAGGTTGTGACGTGGTGAATCCAACGGCAGTCAATTGGCTCGACAAGGTCAAGTGGGACGCGAACGGCCTTGTGCCGGTGATCGCGCAGGAAGCGTCGACGAACGACGTGCTGATGTTCGCGTGGATGAACCGCGAGGCGTTGGCGAAAACCGTCGAACTCGGCCGCGCGGTGTACTTCTCGCGCTCGCGCCAGCGGCTGTGGTTCAAGGGCGAGGAGTCCGGCCACGTTCAGCATGTGCATGAAGTGCGGCTCGATTGCGACGAAGACGTCGTGCTGCTGAAGGTGGAGCAGGTGTCCGGCATTGCGTGCCACACCGGCCGCCACTCGTGTTTTTTCCAGAAATTCGAAGGCTCGACAGATGACGGCGACTGGATTGCCGTCGATCCCGTGCTGAAAGACCCCGAACACATCTACAAATGACGCAGACCACCCAAGCCGCATCCGCCAATCCATCCACGACCGATACGTTGATGCGCCTCGCGGCGATCATCGACAGCCGCAAGGGCGGCGACCCGGACGTGTCGTATGTGTCGCGCCTGTTCCATAAGGGCGACGACGCGGTGCTGAAGAAAATCGGCGAAGAAGCCACCGAAGTCGTGCTGGCCGCCAAGGACACGCGCCACGGCGGCGAGACGAAGGCGCTCGTCGGCGAGGTCGCGGATCTGTGGTTCCATTGCCTCGTCATGCTGTCGCACTACGATCTGAGCCCCGCGGACGTGCTCGCCGAGCTGGAGCGCCGCGAAGGCATGTCGGGCATTGAGGAAAAAGCGCTGCGCAAGAGCCGCGAGCGCGAGCAGAACGGCGATTGAGCGCGCGATTTTCCCGAGTGCGATTTCTGCTGTTTCTTCGCGCGGTTTGCCTTGAAGTGGCGAGCGCCGGCGCCCACATTGCAGTGAACGCATCGCAAACCCATCGTCCGGAGGACGCAGCATGGAACAGTCGCACCAGAGTTATCCGCCGCCGGCTTACCGCCACGCGATCGAGCCGGAGCGGGAACGCAGCCTGCGCACGCTGACGCATGTGCTGTACGCGCTGTATGCGGTTCACTGGCTGACGGGCGGCCTGACGATCCTGATCGCGATCATCATCAATTACGTGAAGCGCGGCGACGCGGCCGGCACGCCGTATGAACCGCATTTCGAGTGGCAGATCCGCACGTTCTGGATCGGCCTGCTGGGTTACGCGATAGGCGGGCTGCTGGTGTTCGTCTTCATCGGCTTTGCGGTGCTCTGGGCCGTCAGCATCTGGATGTTGTACCGTATTATCAAGGGCTGGCTGTATCTGTACGATAACAAGCCGCTTGCGAATCCGCGGGCGTGGTTCTGAATTGGTGTCATGTCATGCGGCGCCGGCGCAAATCCGCTCTGCCGCATCGAGCCACGCTTCGCGCTTTAGCCCTACCGCGTCAGGAATACGATGAGTCACGACCCGAATTGCCTCTTCTGCAAGATCGCCGCCGGCGAGATCCCGTCGACCAAAGTCCATGAAGACGAAGAGTTTCTTGCCTTCCGCGACATCCGTCCGGCGGCCGAAACCCATGTGCTGGTCATTCCGCGCAAGCACATCGCCACGCTCACGGACTGCACCGAAAGCGATGCGCCCATGCTTGGTAGAATGCTTGTTTTGACTGCGCGTTTGGCCGATCAGTTGGGCGTGGCGTACACCGGTGGAGAAACCGGCTTCCGCACCGTCATCAATACCGGCCCGGGCGGCGGGCAAGAGGTGTATCACCTGCACGCGCACATTCTGGCGGGGCCGCGTCCGTGGCAGCGCATGGGCTAATGGGCCTGGCGCAGCCTGGCTTGGCCGGGCCGCGGAGACGTTGCCGGGTGCACAGCCAATTTTGCCAGGCTGTTTTTGCCGCGCTGTAATTTTGGCGACGCGATTCTCTGGCCACAATACGGGCGAGGTCCGGCGTGCGAGGTCCTGGCGAAACAGCGGCACGCGCGGCAACGCTGCTGTAACGTATAGATGAAGCGCAAGCGCTTCGATTCACGCCGCAAGGCAGACGAGTTTTTGCCGCATTACGTGCGGCGTCGGGGTTAAGGAGAGTAGTCATGGGTTCGTTGAGTATTTGGCATTGGTTGATCGTGTTGCTGATCGTGGCGCTCGTGTTCGGCACGAAGAAGCTGCGCAACATCGGCGGCGATCTGGGTGGCGCTGTGAAGGGCTTCAAGGAAGGCATGCGCGAGAACGAAACGCCTTCGGCGGACGCGCAGCAGCAGCGCGAACTGCCGCGCAACGGCGCGGTGGATGTGGAAGCCAAGGAAAAGACCCCGCGTTCGGGCGATTACCGCTAAGCCGCGGGCCAACCGCGTTACTGACGGACATTTCCCTCCATGCTGGACCTCGGTCTAACCAAGATGGCGCTCATCGGCGTCGTCGCACTGGTCGTGCTCGGCCCTGAGCGGCTGCCGCGCGTTGCCCGCACGGCGGGCGCGCTGTTTGGCCGCGCGCAGCGCTACATCAACGACGTCAAGTCGGAAGTCACGCGGGAAATCGAACTCGACGAATTGCGTCGCATGAAAACCGAGTTCGAGACGGCGGCGAGCAACGTCGAAACGGCAGTTCAGGAAAACCTGCGCAAGCATGAGAGCGAACTGAACGACGCGTGGAACAGCGGGACGTCCGTGTCGCCGAGCATCGCCGGCGGGGCGCTCGAAGACGCCGCCGGCAATGCCGGCAGCACTTCGTGGCAGAACAGCACGCCAGCCGCGGCGGCCAAGCGCAAGAACTGGCGCGTCAAGCAAACGGCAATGCCCACCTGGTACAAGCGCGCGACCACGCGCCGCACGCGCGTGCAGTCCGGGGCGGCACGCGTTGCGCGGCATACGCCTGCCAGCATGCGTCGTCCGACGCGGTTTTTCTGATGATCAGAACGACAATCTCTAACCGAGGGCCGGTGTGAGCGACCCCCAGAAAAACCAGGACGAAGGCACTGAAGAGACCTTCATTTCCCACCTCGTTGAATTGCGCGACCGCATCATCCGCGCGGGCCTTGCCGTCATCGTGGTGTTTATCGGGCTCGTGTATTGGGCGCCGGACATCTTCCGGCTGCTGGCGCGCCCGCTGATGCAGAACCTGCCCAAAGACGGCAAGATGATCGTGACCGACGTCACCGGCTCGTTCTTCGTGCCGATGAAAGTGACCATGCTGGTCGCCTTCGTGATCGCGCTGCCTATCGTGCTGTATCAGATCTGGGCGTTCGTCGCGCCGGGTCTTTATCAGCACGAGAAGAAGCTGGTCGGGCCGCTCGTCGGCAGCAGCTATACGCTGTTTCTCTGCGGCATGGCGTTCGCGTATTTCGTTGTGTTTCCCACCATCTTTCGCGTGATGGCGCATTACAACGCGCCGCTCGGCGCGGAGATGACGACGGACATCGACAATTATCTGAGCTTCGTGCTCACCATGTTCATTGCGTTCGGCGTGACGTTTGAAGTGCCGATCGTCGTCGTGCTGCTCGTGCGCATGAACGTCGTGACGCTCAAGAAGCTAAAGGAAATCCGGCCGTATGTGATCGTCGGCGCGTTCGTGATTTCGGCCGTGGTCACGCCGCCGGACGTCTTCTCGCAACTGATTCTGGCCATTCCGCTGATCGTTTTGTACGAGGCGGGGATCATCGCGGCGCGGTTGATTGTCGGCAAGCAGCCGGCGGTGGTCGAGGACGCGAGTCCGCCGGGCTAATGCAATGCATGCCGCGTGGCGCGGCTGCAACGCGTAAGCAAACAAAGCAAAAGGGCAGTCCGTTGCGGACTGCCCTTTTTACGTTCTACGTTCTACCAGCGGATTCGGCACGGGCGCTACTACCCGCGCACCGCTTGCGCTCAACCGCCTTCGTCGTCCTGCTGCTCGCTGTCGTCGGCGGGCTGTTTCGGCGGAGGCGGCCGCTTGCCGATGACCACGTCGACATCCAGCTCGCGGTTCTTGCGCACCAGATGCACCTTGGCGGCCGTGCCCGGCTTGATCTGCGCGATCACGTTCAGCAGGCGCGTGGTGTCGGTGATTTCCTGACCGTTGACGCTCATCAGGATGTCGCCTGGCTTGATGCCCGCGCGGTCGGCGGGACCGTTCTTCAGCACGCCCGCGACGATCGCGCCCGACTTCTGGTCGAGCCCGAACGACTCGGCGATTTCCGGCGTCACGTCTTGCGGCTCGACGCCGATCCAGCCGCGCGTGACCGAACCCGTCGTGATGATGCTTTCGAGCACGCTGCGCGCAGTCGACACCGGAATCGCGAAGCCGATGCCGAGCGAGCCGCCCGAGCGCGAGTAAATAGCGGTGTTGATGCCGAGCAGATTGCCGTTCACGTCGACGAGCGCGCCACCCGAGTTGCCGGGATTGATCGCCGCATCGGTCTGGATGAAGTTTTCGAACGTATTGATGCCGAGATGATTGCGGCCGAGCGCGCTGACAATGCCCATCGTGACCGTCTGCCCGACGCCGAACGGATTGCCGATGGCCAGCACCACGTCGCCCACGCGCGTCTGCTCCATGCGGCCGAGGGTGATGGTGGGCAGGTTGGTCATGTTGACCTTGAGCACGGCCAGATCCGTTTCCGGATCGATGCCGATCACCTTGGCGTTCGTGGTGCGTCCGTCGGCGAGCGCGATTTCAATCTGATCCGCACCGTCGACGACGTGCTGGTTCGTTAGAATGTACCCTTCCGAACTCACGATCACCCCGGAGCCCAGGTTCGCGGCCGGTTGTTCGCGCTGCCTGCGATTGTTCTTGTCGCCGAAGAAGTAGCGGAACAGCGGGTCTTTCGCGCGCGGGTCCGGCGGCAGTGAGCCATCTTTGCTGGAAAAGACGTTTACGACCGCGGGCATGGCCTTTTGCGCGGCGTCGGCATAAGACGCCGTTGCGGGCCCGCTGCCCATGCCAGGCGCGACTTCGCGCAGTGCGACGATCGGTTCGGCAAGTTGCTTGCCGAATTGCCCTTGACGCTGAAGCCACTGCGGTTTGAGGGTCGCGATGATGAACATCAGCGCCAACAGCACAGTCACCGCTTGGGCAAAGAACAGCCAGAAGCGTCTAAGCATCTGAAGACTAGAGGTTTATATGGATCGGATCGAACTTGAATTGTACTTGAACAATCTCCTTGAAACCGCGCGGTTCAAGGACTATTGCCCGAACGGTCTGCAAGTCGAAGGGCGCCGCAAGATCGGCAAACTCGCGACCGGCGTGACCGCGTCAGTTGCGTTTCTCGAAGCCGCGCTCGATTGGGGCGCGGACGCCGTGCTGGTCCATCACGGCTACTTCTGGCGCAACGAGGCGCCGCAGATCACCGGCCGCAAATACGGGCGCCTGAAACTGCTGCTCGCCAACGACCTGAACCTGTTCGCCTATCACCTGCCGCTCGACGACCATCCCGAGTTCGGCAACAACGCGCAGATCGGTGCGAAGATGGGCTGGATCAGCGACGCGCGTTTCGGCGAGAACGACCTCGGCTGGCTCGCCACCTTCGCAATGCCGATCACGCTCGCGCACTTCACCGCCGAGATCGAGCAGACGCTCGGCCGCACGCCGCTCGTGTTCGGCGACCCGGATCGCAGTCTGCGCCGCGTGGCGTGGTGCACGGGCGCCGCGCAAGGCATGTTCGACGCGGCGATCAACGCCGGCGCCGACGTCTATCTGACGGGCGAGGTGTCGGAGTCGGTCATGCACACGTCGGCAGAAAGCGGCGTAGCGTTTCTCGCGGCCGGCCATCATGCGACCGAGCGCTTCGGCGTGCAGGCGGTGGGCAAGCATCTGTCGGAGCAGTTCGACATCGAGCATCTCTTTATCGATATTCCGAATCCCGTTTGAGTCGTTGAAATATCAAATGGGCATTAGCGAAGCAAAAGGCACGAATAACGGAGGGGACACTTAAAAGCTGCTGCAAAAAAGTTTGTGATGCGTACGGAGAAACCCTGAGTTATCAAGGGCTTCGCACGGTTTTTGGCAATCGGCCCTTGTAAATGGCGACTCCATTCGAGCAAACTAGCGGCGGTAGAAGCGACGTGAAGGAACAATCCAACTCAGAAGTGGGGCGTGTAATGCGAGACAAGGAAGATGAACGCGTCGACGGCAGCCGCCGTACCTGGCTGATAGCGACGACCGTAGCAGGTGGCATTGGAGGCGTTGCCACTGTCGTACCCTTTGTTAGTTCGTTTGCACCATCTGAAAAGGCCAAGGCAGCAGGAGCCCCGGTCGAAGTCGACATCAGCGATCTCAAGCCCGGCGACATGAAGACCGTGGCCTGGCGCGGCAAGCCCGTGTGGATCATCAACCGCACCGAGAAGATGCTCGCCGACGTCAAGAAGGCCGACAACGAAGTCGCCGATCCCGCGAGCAAGAATCCCTTTTCGTTGCCGCTGCCGGAGTACTGCAACAACGAATTCCGTTCACGCGCCGACCACAAGAACGTTTTTGTCGCCGTCGCCGTGTGCACCCATCTGGGCTGCACGCCGACGCCGCGCTTCCAGGAGGGCGCGCAGCCCAATCTTCCGGACGACTGGCCTGGCGGCTTCCTGTGCCCGTGCCACGGCTCGACCTATGACATGGCCGGCCGCGTCTTCAAGAACAAACCTGCGCCGCAGAACCTCGACATCCCGCCTTATATGTTCACGTCGGCCAATGGGCTCGTGATCGGCAAGGACGAGAAAGGAGAAGCGTAATGGCGATCGAACACGAAGTGGAGACGGCCGGGCTCGTCGGCTGGATCGACCGGCGCTTTCCGTTCACGTCCACCTGGAAGAAGCACGTCTCCGAATACTACGCACCGAAGAACTTCAACTTCTGGTACTTCTTCGGCTCGCTCGCGCTGCTCGTGCTGGTGAACCAGATCGTCACCGGCATCTTCCTCACGATGAACTACAAGCCCGACGCGACGCTCGCGTTCGGCTCGGTCGAGTACATCATGCGCGAGGTGCCGTGGGGCTGGCTGATCCGCTACATGCACTCAACGGGCGCGTCGATGTTCTTCGTCGTCGTGTATCTGCATATGTTCCGCGGGCTGATGTACGGCTCGTATCGCAAGCCGCGCGAGCTCGTGTGGATCTTCGGCTGCGCGATCTTTCTGTGCCTGATGGCCGAGGCGTTCTTCGGTTACCTGCTGCCGTGGGGCCAGATGTCGTTCTGGGGCGCGCAGGTGATCGTGAACCTGTTCTCGGCGATTCCGTTCATCGGGCCGGACCTGTCGCTGTGGATTCGCGGCGACTACGTGGTGTCCGACGTGACGCTGAACCGCTTCTTCGCGTTTCACGTGATCGCGATTCCGCTGGTGCTGCTCGGGCTGGTCGTCGCGCATCTGGTCGCGCTGCACGAAGTCGGCTCGAACAACCCGGACGGCATCGAGATCAAGGCGAAGAAGGACCCGGACGGCATTCCGCTCGACGGCATTCCGTTCCACCCGTACTACTCAGTGCACGATTTCTACGGCGTGTGCATCTTCCTGATGATCTTCGCGGCGATCATCTTCTTCGCGCCTGAAATGGGTGGCTACTTCCTCGAAGCGAACAACTTCGTGCCGGCCAACCCGCTGCAGACGCCGCCGGAAATCGCGCCGGTCTGGTACTTCACGGCCTTCTACGCGATGCTGCGCGCCACGACCGATCCGTTCAAGATCGTCCTGATGATCGTGATCGCGCTGCTCGGCCTGCTTGCGTTGGTGCGCGCGCGCGGCAAGTGGAAGCTCGGCCTGCCGGTGCTCGCCGTGCTCGTGATTCTGGCCATGGCGTTCACCGAATCGAAGTTCTGGGGCGTCGTGGTGATGGGCGGCGCGGTGGTTTCGCTGTTCTTCCTGCCTTGGCTCGACCGCTCGCCGGTGAAGTCGATCCGTTACCGGCCGTTCTTCCACAAGGTGTTCTACGGGATTTTCGTGCTCGCTTTCCTGACGTTGGCGTTCCTCGGCACCAAACCGCCGTCGCCGGTCGCTACGTTGATTGCGCAGGTGTGCGCGCTGATCTACTTCGCGTTTTTCCTCGGCATGCCGTTCTGGACGCGGCTTGGCACGTTCAGGCAGCCGCCTGAGCGCGTGCGCTACAAGCCCCACTAATCGAGAGCGAGGAGAACACGAAGATGAAAAAACTGCTTTCGACGTGCGCGCTGATCGGCGCGACACTGCTCGCGGTGCTGAGCGGCCCGGCGTATGCGGACGAGAATGTTCATCTCGACCGCGCGCCGGATAACGCAGACAATTTCGCTTCTTTGCAGCACGGCGCGCAATTGTTTGTAAACTACTGCCTGAATTGCCACAGCGCGAACCTGATGCGCTACAACCGGCTGACCGACCTCGGCATCGCGCCGAGCGAAATCCAGTCGAACCTGCTTTTCACCACCGACAAAATCGGCAACACGATGACCGTCGCCATGCGCCCGGACGACGCGAAAGCGTGGTTCGGCGCGAGTCCGCCGGATTTGTCGGTGGAAGCGCGGGCGCGCGGCAAGGACTGGCTGTACACGTATCTGCGCAGTTTTTATCGCGACAATACGCGGCCGACCGGCTGGAATAATCTGGTGTATGAAAACGTGAGCATGCCTCACGTGCTGTGGCAGCTTCAGGGGCAACGTACTGCGAAATTCGGTGACGAAGTCGACGAAAAAACGGGCGAGACGGTGCACAAATTTGTGGGCTTCCAGCAGGTCACGCCGGGGACGATGTCGCCGGTAGATTATGATTCTGCTGTGGCCGACCTTGTGTCGTATATGTCCTGGATGTCCGAGCCGACTCAGAAAACCCGCAAGCAGCTTGGCGTGTGGGTGCTGCTGTTCCTCGGTATTCTGAGCTTTTTCGCCTGGCGACTGAACGCCGCGTACTGGAAACATATCAAATAATCACGCCGCTATACGGCGTGGGGCCGGCGCCAGGAAAAACCTGCTGAACGGTTTTTCCGCGCGCTGGCCTTTCAGCTTTTTGAGGAAACGTAAATCATGATGGTTCTGTATTCCGGCACAACTTGCCCGTTCTCCCAGCGCTGCCGGCTGGTGTTGTTCGAAAAGGGCATGGACTTCGAGATCCGCGACGTCGACCTGTTTAACAAGCCGGAAGACATCGCCGTGATGAATCCGTATGGTCAAGTGCCGATTCTCGTCGAACGGGACCTGATTCTGTACGAATCGAACATCATCAACGAGTATATCGACGAGCGCTTCCCGCACCCGCAGCTCATGCCGGCCGATCCGGTCCAGCGTGCGCGCGCGCGCCTGTTCCTGCTGAACTTCGAGAAAGAGCTGTTCGTCCACGTCGGCACGCTCGAGAACGAAAAGGGCAAGGCTGCGGAGAAGAACCACGAGAAGGCGCGCCTCGCGATTCGCGACCGTCTGACGCAACTCGCGCCGATCTTCCTGAAGAACAAGTACATGCTCGGCGAAGAGTTTTCGATGCTCGACGTCGCCATTGCGCCGCTCTTGTGGCGTCTGGATCACTACGGCATCGAACTGTCGAAGAACGCGGCGCCGCTCATGAAGTACGCCGAGCGCATTTTCAGCCGTCCGGCTTATATCGAGGCGCTGACGCCGTCGGAAAAGGTGATGCGTCGTTGAGTTTGGCTTTGGGCAAGGGCGCCGCGCGGCCACGCGCGCGCGGTGCCCGCGCCCGGTAAGAGGACTGCTGATGCAAGAGATTTCCACCAAGCCTTATCTGTTGCGCGCGCTGTACGAATGGTGCACGGATAACGGCTACACGCCGCACATTGCAGTGCGCGTCGATAATCAGACGCGTGTGCCGCGGCAGTTTGTGCGCGACAACGAGATCGTGTTGAACATCAGCTTCGAGGCCACGAGCCAACTGCAGATGGGCAACGAGTGGGTCGAGTTCAGCGCCCGTTTCTCCGGCAAGTCGCACAAGATCGAAGTGCCTATCGCCAATATCCTCGCCATCTACGCGCGCGAAAACGGGCAAGGCATGGCGTTCCCGGTCGAGTCGACAGGCGGCGAGGCGCAGGATTCGGGCGCCGACGCCGAAACGGTCGAGCCGTCCACCGCGCCGAGCGTGTCGACTGCGCCGAGCGTGTCGAGCGCGCCGCGTGCGGTCAACAAGGCGCCCGCAGCCGACGATGCCGCCGCCAAAGCCGAGCGCGCGCCGCAGGGCGACCAGCCCGACGACGACGGCTCGAAAGGTGGCGGGAGGGCTCGCCTCAAGATCGTAAAATGAAGTAGAATCACGGCCTCATGCCGGCTTAGCTCATCAGGTAGAGCGCTTGACTTGTAATCATGAGGTGGCGGGTTCGAGTCCTGCAGCCGGCACCAGTTGTGCGAAACGGGGTTTCTGTTCAGTCAGGAACCCCGTTTTTTATTGGCCAATCGGCGCTTTGTCACCGGCTTCGGAACGGGTCGAGGTGAGCGCGGGTGAGGGCTAAAATCGCCATATCTCTTTCACCTTGTCGATGGTGGACAAAACTGTCTACATTCGATGAGGTCTCGCCACCCGCAGCGCGCCGCGACGCGCCTTTCGCAAAACGACCCACTTCATCATGAACAGCCCTGCAAGCATCACCTGGCCGGAAGCCGACGGCCCCCGCACCGCACGTTGGCGCTCCGAAGCGGCGGTGCCGCCGCCGAAACGCGTGATCGTCGCCGACGACCGGACCACCGCGGACTCGGCCTACCGGCTCGCCTGTGAAGGCACCGCGCTGTTGTGGAACGGCGACTTTCAGAACGCGCGCCAATTGCTGCAGGCGGTCACGCGGCGGCTCGAGCGCAAACCGCGCAAGCAGGGTGAGACGCCGCTCGACGCGTTTAATCTGCATCGGCAGACGCAGTCGCAGCGCGCGCGCACGCTCGGCATGATCCTGATTCCGCTCAACGCCGAGTACGCGATTCCGCTGCGCCGCGCGCCCGACGTGCGGCAGGCGTGCATCGAAACGTACGGCCCGCCGACCGATGAGGCGTCGGTCGTGTCGCTGCGCGAGCTGCTCGGCATGATCGGCGCGCACGAGTGGCGCAAGAAGGGCGTGGAGATTCCCGCGCTCGGTGACCGGATTCATCCGCATTACGGCGTCTTTTCGCCGGTGCGCGGTGAATATGTGGATCTCGTCGCGCGCACGCCGTTGCCTTCGCTGAACAAGGCGTTCGACGTTGGCACGGGAACGGGCGTGCTGGCGGCGCTGCTCGCGAAGCGTGGCGTGAAGAAGATCGTCGCGACCGACCAGGACCCGCGAGCGCTTGCATGCGCGCGCGAGAATCTGGCGCGGCTCGGATACGAGCAGCAAGTCGATGTGGTGCAAGCCGATCTGTTTCCGGAAGGGCGCGCGCCGCTCATCGTGTGCAATCCGCCTTGGGTGCCGGCGCGGCCCGCTTCGCCGATCGAATATGCGGTCTACGATCCGGACAGCCGCATGCTGCTCGGTTTCCTCAAGGGCTTGTCGGAACATCTGTCACCGGGCGGCGAGGGCTGGCTGATTCTGTCGGATTTTGCCGAGCATCTCGGATTGCGCACGCGCGAATGGTTGCTTGCCGCGATCGCGGATGCGGGGCTGACGGTGGTGGCGCGCGAGGATATTCGTCCGCGGCATCCCAAGTCGACCGACGAGAGTGACCCGCTGCATAAGGCGCGGATGGTGGAGATGACGTCGCTTTGGCGACTCAAGGCGCGGGGTTGACGATTGCTTGAGGGCGCGGGCTTAGAGGCGCAGTTTGGGGCGGTGGCGGCTGTTTGGCCTATCAGTCGCCTCAATGTCCGACGCCCGACGCCCGTTGGGCGCTACTCCTGCGGAGCGCCCGCCATTTCTGCCGGGCTTCCGCACCCTTCGCCACCGCGGCACTCAGCCGTGCCACACACCTCACGACAACCTGTCCCGCGCTCCAACAAACGCCGCTGCCCCACGCCCCGCCACCAACCCGCTCGCGAAACACGCCGTTAGCAGATAACCGCCCGTCGGCGCTTCCCAATCCAGCATTTCCCCGGCGCAGAAAACGCCCGGCAAACTTTCGATCATCAGATGCCGATCCAGCGCCTCGAACGGAATGCCGCCGGCGCTGCTGATCGCTTCCGCAATTGGCCGTGCGCGCAACAGCCGCACCGGCAGCGCCTTGATTGCGTGCGCGAGACGCGTCGAATCGGCGAAAACGTCCTTCGGCAGAATTTCGTGCAGGAGGGCCAGTTTTACACCGCTAATGCCGACTCTTCCCTGCAGATGGCTCGACATCGAACGTGAGCCGCGCGGCCTCGTCACTTCCGCGATCACCCGCTCGAGAGCCAAGCCCGGCGCCAGGTCCAGCGAGATCGTGAGTTCGCCGTCAGCGAGAATCCGCTCACGAATCGGCGCCGAAAGCGCATAGATCAGACTGCCTTCGAGGCCCGTTTCGGTCAGAAGTATTTCACCTTGTCGATTGTGGACTTTTCCGTCTACATCGGTCAGTGAAATGGCCACGGACTTCACCGGCTGACCGGCGAAACGCTCGCGCAGATAAGGGCTCCAGTCGGCGTCGAAGCCGCAGTTCGCGGGTTGCAGAGCGCGCACATCGACGCCTTGCGAGGTGATGAACGGCACCCACGCCGCGTCGGAGCCGAGCCGCGGCCAGCTTGCACCGCCCAGTGCCAGCACGACGGCGTCGCAGTCGACGAGCCGTTCGCCGTCAGGCGTCTCGAACCGCAAGCCGGCCGCCGCGTGCGCGGACGCGCCGGCTACACCGCCCGTTTGCAAGCCGTTCCAGCCGCTCCACTTGTGCCGCATGTGAAAGCGCACGCCGCCTTCCTTCAACCGATGCAGCCACGCACGCAGCATCGGCGCGGCTTTCATGTCGGTTGGGAACACACGCCCCGAACTGCCGACGAACGTCTCGACGCCAAGATCATGCAGCCAGGCGCGCAACGCGTCGGGACCGAACGCGTCGAAGAGCGGCGCGATCCACGGGCGGCGCGCGCCATAGCGATCGAGAAACGGCTCGAGCGGCTCCGAATGCGTGATGTTCATGCCGCCTTTGCCCGCCATCAGGAATTTGCGGCCGACGGAGGGCATCGCGTCGTAGACGTCGACCTGCACGCCTTCCAGGCAAAGCGCCTCGGCGGCCATCAAGCCGGCGGGTCCGCCGCCGATCACGGCGACCCGGGCGGAATCGAATGAAGATGACATGCGGGCCTGTGGAGAGGGGAAAAGGCGGCGCGCCGCCGCTGTAACTCACGGCTGAAGCCGAACGGCCGCGCAAAGCGCTGACTAGAAAATCAAGCTGCCGTGTCCGCGCTGCGAAGGGCGCTATTTTCACATTGCAGGCGGCCCGGAGCAAACGCGTGCACCGCCGCCACGGACGCCAGAACGCTACATTTCGGCGCGTCGATACCGCAGCACACGTCGGCGCGCCGCTTTGTTATTCAGCATCGCGAACTATAATTTTTGGACACCTTCCATCGGGCGCAATTCGCGTCGTTCCCGCGTCGATTCCACTGATCTTCGTTGCCGCACCGCATGCCGTGGCGTGACGGGTGAGCTGCGGGTTCGCGCCTTACGGCCCGCGTGGAGGTTCACATATATCGATCAAGGAGACTGCCATGACCCGCCATTACATCGACTGCCGGGAGTTCCCGAGCGAAATGAACTGCACGGTCGCGCTATCGGCCGATAACGAGAACGAACTGCTCGACGCGGCCGTACAGCACGCGGTCAGTGTGCACAAGCATGCCGACTCGCCGGAATTGCGCTCGCAATTGAGGACGCTCTTTCACGAAGGCACGCCGCCGGTAGAGGCGCCGCGCATGTGAATCGCGGATTCGAGCGTCGGATCTGAAGTCAGGCACGAGAGAACGAAGCGCCGACTCGCGGGGAGGCGAGCGGCGCTTTGGCCGCTCGCGCGAGTCGCGGCGTGGAACGCGCGTCGTCTGCACACGCGCTGCACGCGCGATTCACGAGCTTTCAGCTCGGATAAGCCTCGTCGACCTTGAGCCCGGCCAGCTTGAAGATCACGCGCAGCGTTTGTGGTTTGATGTCGCGCCGCGAAGCGAGCGTCGTCATCACGAAGTCCAGCACTTTCGCGTACTTGAGAAGCGTCAGGCATGTTTCCATGTCGACGCTGCCGTCGCGCATGACTTCGGCGAGGCGAAGCATTTCCGTCGAGATGTCGCGCGCCATCTCCAGCTCGAGCTGCTGTTTCTCCGTCCAGGCGGGCATGGCGGTGAGCTTCGCCATCATTTCCTGGAACTTCTGTTCGACGTTTCCGTTGGGTACCGTATCCATTGCTGCCTCTTCTATTGTCCGGGCGCGCGTCCAGTTGAGCTCGCGGCGCGCCGTCGGTTACGTAACGTTCGGCCCGTGTTACCGGACCGTCCTCCCCACATGCATTTGGGCCATGCGTTCGTGACGACGGCCGACAGCTTGTTGTTATAGGCACCACGGCTTATGCCTCTGGGACCACGGCGGCGCTGAACGGTTCTGCGAGAATCCGCGTCAGGCGCCAAACGACCCAGGTCGCGCCGGAAAGAGCAGGAAGCGTTCCAGGAACGCAGCGTTTCCTGCAACTTTTGCACGCTCGCCGGTGAAAGGGCCGCCGTTTGGGTAAACTGGCAGCAACTTATGCTCTTTTCCGTCACCTGACGCACGTTCACGCTGCATTTGCCGACGGTCCCCCACGATGTCCAGCAAAACCCACGAAATCCGCCCCAACCAGTCCATCGAGCTGCTCAAGGAACTGCATATCCTGACGCGCGACGGCAAGATGAACCAGGACAGCCGCCGCAAGCTGAAGCAGGTCTACCATCTGTTCCAGTTCATCGAGCCTCTGCTCAAGGACGTGAAGGACCAGAAGGGCGCGGTCACGCTCGTCGACCACGGCGCCGGCAAGTCATATCTAGGTTTTATCCTGTATGACCTGTTCTTCAAGGAGTTTCAGGATGCCGCGGGTGGGGCGTCGCACATTTACGGCATCGAAACGCGCGAAGAACTCGTGACCCGCTCGCAGGAACTGGCGGCGCGGCTCGGCTTCAAGGGCATGTCGTTTCT
Source organism: Paraburkholderia graminis (assembly GCF_003330785.1). NCBI lineage: Bacteria > Pseudomonadati > Pseudomonadota > Betaproteobacteria > Burkholderiales > Burkholderiaceae > Paraburkholderia > Paraburkholderia graminis. The sequence goes on along the minus strand of NZ_CP024934.1, from coordinate 3,598,133 downwards.
GAATCTGTCGGTGGCGGAATCCATTACGTCGGACAAACTGCCGGCGCAAATCGACATTGTCACGGCGCTTCACGCGTGCAATACCGCAACCGACGACGCCATTCGCTTCGCCCTCGAAAAGAAGGCTAAATACATCGTGGTGGTGCCGTGTTGCCAGGCCGAAGTGGCGGGCGTTTTACGTCAAAACAAAAGTAAATCGCTGGGTCACGCATTAACGGAAATCTGGCGGCATCCGTTGCATACGCGCGAATTCGGCAGCCAGATTACCAACGTGCTGCGCTGCCTGCAATTAGAGGCACACGGTTATCAGGTCAGCGTAACCGAACTGGTGGGCTGGGAGCATTCGATGAAAAACGAACTGATCATCGCCCAGTTCAAGGACTTGCCGCGTCGGCGCCCGGCCGAGCGGCTCAGCGAAGTGATGCAGACACTGGGTATCGAGGAACTGAAAGAGCGGTTTTTCGTTTCCGCCTGAATCAGATTTTCATCAATTTATTCCAGCCGGCCAATCCGATTCGCCGCAGTGTTTCCTGATTCCGCTCGTAGATTTGTTCGGCATCGGGAAACGCCTGAACCGCGCGCTCAATACTGTCTTCTCTGAGTAAATGCAGAATCGGATACGGCGCGCGATTCGTGTAATTCTCAATGTCGTCGGGATCGGCGCCTTCGAACTGATACAACGGGTGAAAACTCGCAATCTGGATAATGCCTTCGAGCCGAAGCTGCTTCAGCATTCTTTCGGCGAAGAATAGCGCGTCGTTGTAATCGAGAAAATCGCCTAGCGCTTGAGGCAGGATTAGCAGCGTCGTGTCCACGGTCGCCGGGTCCGCGGCGACTAGCGTGTTCAGTTCGTTTTCCAGATCGGCCAGCACGCCTTCCAGGTTTATCGCATCGCTCACGGCGTAGCGGATTTGCCCTTTCACATGCACGGCCTTGGCGAACGGGCACAAGTTGAGCCCGATGACGGCCTCAGTCAGCCAGTGACGGGTGGCGGCAACGACAGCATCGTGCGATTCGGCGGGCAACGGCATGGCAGGCGGCAAGCGGCGGGAGAGGCAAAGCGCCATTTTAACGGGCGCGCGTGTGTCTGCGTTGCGCCACTGCCGCAAGAAATTGGACCAGCAAACAAAGCCTAAGACGCTGGCTTCGCACCGCAAGCCCCCGCGATCAATAACGCCGCCGCTTTCGGCGCGGCGAGCACCGGCCCCGATCCCGCGCGATACGTCTGGCTCGCCGCGTACACGCCCTCGATCAGCAAAGCGAGCGCGTTCGCCAGCATCTCGGGATCGTCCGCGCCGGCGGCCGTCGCCAGTTCCGTCAGGCGCGCGAGCAGGCGCTCCTTGTTCCGAAACACGAACTGGCGGGCCGCGTGTTCGGTATCGGAAAACTCGACGGCGACGTTCACGAACGGACAGCCGCGATAATCTTCAAGCGACGCCCGCGCCGCGAGGTCGTCGAAATATTGCTGCAACTGCTTCGCCGGCTCGCCGGGATGTTTCGCGAAGCTCTTCTCCACGTAACCGAAGAATTGCGCGTCCTTGCGCTCGAGATAGGCCATCACGAGTTCGTCTTTCGACGAAAATTGGCGGTACAAACTCATCTTGTTCACGCCGGCCCGCTCGACAACCGCATCGACGCCGACCGCCCGCACGCCTTCGCGATAGAAGAGTTCGTCCGCGGCGCGCAGCAAATGCTGCTGCGCTTCGGGGCCGGTCGTCTGCGTTGCGCGCACGCGCCGTGAGGCGGGCACAGTCGCAGCGCGCGAACCGGCTCGTTTGGAGGTATGGCTTTCAGACATGGACGGCCCCTTGATTCAATCGACGCCTTGACATGTTACCGACCGGTAACTAAGATCGCAACACTGATTGTGACTGATCTGTCACAAGTCCCTTACGGAAACCGTAATAGTACGAACACGAACCGTGCGGGCAACTCGAATCCGCGCGATAGGAGAGCCGATGAACTGGGCAGCAAGACTGATAGGCAGGCGTTTTCACTACGGCTGGTTGACGGTCGCGGTGGTGTTTCTGGTGTTGCTCGCGGCCGCCGGCACGCGCGCCACGCCGAGCGTGATGATGGTGCCGCTCGAGCATCAGTTCGGCTGGAGCCGCGCGACGATTTCGCTCGCGATCTCGGTCAACATCGCGCTCTACGGGTTGATGGGGCCGTTCGCGGCGGCGGCCATGCAGCGCTTCGGCGTGCGTCCCACGCTGCTGATCGCGCTCGGCACGATGGCGGCGGGCGTCGCGCTGTCCTCGCTGATGACCCAGCCGTGGCAGATGATCCTCGTCTGGGGCGTGATGGTCGGCGGCTCGACGGGTGTGGCGGCGCTGTCGTTGTCGGCGACTGTGGTGACGCGCTGGTTCACCACGCACCGCGGGCTCGTGATGGGTATTCTCACGGCGAGTTCGGCGACCGGCCAACTCGTGTTCCTGCCGATGCTCGCGGCCATCGCCGAGCATTACGGCTGGCGCCAGGTCGTGTGGGTCGTCGCGGCGGCTGCGGCGATCGTGCTGCCGCTCGTCGCCTTTTTGCTGCCGGAGCGTCCGTCGGATGTCGCGCTGCGTCCCTACGGCGAGCCGCATGACGCACCCGCGGCCGCTACGGCCACGAAGCAGAATCCGCTCGCGATCGCGTTCGGCACGCTTGCCATGGCGAGCAAGACGCGCGATTTCTGGCTGCTGTTCTTCAGCTTCTTCATTTGCGGCGCAAGCACGAACGGCTATGTCGGCACTCACCTGATCGCGATGTGCGGCGATTACGGGATGACCGAAGTGCAGGGCGCGTCGCTGCTGGCCGCGATGGGCATCTTCGATCTGTTCGGCACGACGCTCTCCGGCTGGCTGTCCGACCGCTTCAATAGCCGTGTGCTGCTGTTCTGGTATTACGGGCTGCGCGGCTTGTCGCTGATGTATCTGCCGCACGCCTTTGGCATCGACTTTTTCGGTTTGCCGCTTTTCGCCGTGTTCTACGGGCTCGACTGGATCGCGACCGTGCCGCCGACCGTGCGTCTCGCCACGGACGTCTACGGCAAGGAGGCGGCGCCTGTGGTGTTCGGCTGGGTTGTGGCCGGGCATCAGCTCGGCGCGGCGTTCGCGGCGCTCGGCGCGGGCATGCTGCGCGCGAGCCTCGGCACATACACGGTGGCGTCGATGATTTCGGGCGGTTTGTGTCTCGTGGCCGCGGTCATCGTGTTGCGGATCAACCGGCCCGCCAAGGCGCCGGAGCCGCAGCCGATCTGACGCCACACATGGAGTAACGCGGGCGGCGCTGCGGCGCACCCGCGTCTTGCCATCTGAGCAAAAAGAACCGTACGCATTGGGCAGCGCGCGTGTCGAACCTTGGGTATGCTATGTGGCCTCGGGCAGCCGCCCGCGATCATGAATTTCTATTGAGAGAAGCGCATGACCCACAAACCCGCCCCTACCGAAGTTGCCATTCACGAGTTGATTGCCGGTCGCTGGAGCCCGCGCGCGTATTCGAGCGAACCGGTGAGCCGCGACAATCTGCGCGCAGTGCTCGAAGCGGCTCGCTGGGCGCCTTCGTCGTATAACGCGCAGCCCTGGCGTTTTCTGGTGTTCGACCGCAGCGCCGACGAAGTGGCGTTCAAGCAGGCGTTCGCCACGCTGGTGCCGTTCAACCAGGGCTGGAACGCGCCCGCGCCCGTGCTGATCGCCGTGACCGCGCAAACGCGCACCGCCAAGGGCGAAGTGAATCGCTGCGCGCAATATGACGCCGGCGCAGCCGCGATGGCGCTCGTGCTGCAGGCGCATGCGCTCGGCCTCGCCGCGCATCAGATGAGCGGCTTCGACCAGAACGCGTTCCGCACCGCTTTCGATCTGCCGAACGACGTCGAACCGATTGCGATGATTTCGCTTGGCCATTACGGCGAGGTCGACAAGCTCGACCCGGTTCTGCGCGAACGCGAGAAGTCGGTGCGCCAGCGTTTGCCGCTTGCGGAAATCGCCTACAGCGGCGGCTGGAAGAAGCCGTTCTGAGCTAGCTTACGTTGCTGGATACGTCGGGAAGAAACGCGCGGCGCCGACCGCGCGTTTTTTTATCGGCTGCGTAAAAGCGACTTCGTTAAGCCGCCTCGTCATCGCTCACGCTCGAAAGCGGCGTGGCCACATGCTCGAGAGACTTGCGCTCGGCATCCACGCCCCAGATCGCCGCGATCACGGCGGCCGCGAGCATCAGCGCGGAGCCGACCAGATAACCCGAGAACACCTCGCTGCGCTGATGCGTGTCGATCAGCCGTCCGAAGAAAGCCGGGCCGGCGATCCCGCCGAGCGCCGTGCCGAACGCGTAAAACACGGCGATGGCGAGCGCGCGGATCTCCAGCGGAAACGATTCGCTCACGGTGAGATAAGCCGAACTCGCCGCAGCCGACGCGAAGAAGAAAATCACCATCCACGAGGCGGTCTGCGTGACGACCGTCAGCACATGCTGCTGGAACAGGTAGCCGCTTACCGTCAGCAAAATCGCCGAAATGCCGTAGGTCGACGCAATCATCTTGCGCCGCCCGATCACGTCGAACAGCCGGCCGAGCATCAGCGGCCCGAGAAAATTGCCGAGCGCGAAGGGCAGCAGATACCAGCCGATATGGTCGCCCGGCACGCCGTAGAAGTCCGTCAGCACCAGCGCGTAGGTGAAAAAAATGGCGTTGTAGAAGAACGCCTGCGCGGTCATCAGCGAAAGGCCGACCAGCGCGCGCCGTCGATGCAGATTGAAAAGCGTGTGGAACACCTCGCGCAGCGGCGTGTGGCCGCGCGCACGCAGACGCAGGCGCGTGAGGCCGTCGGCGGCCAGCGCGTGACCTTCGCTGCGAAAACGCGTTTCGATTCCTTCGACGATCGCGCGCGCGTCGCGCTCGTGCCCGTGCGTGAGCAGCCAGCGCGGGCTTTCGGGCACCCAGATGCGCATCGGCAAGATGGTTAATGCGAGCACGGCGCCGATCAGAAAGCACGCGCGCCAGCCCCAGTCGCCCGGCAGCAGGTTCGGATCGAGCAGGATCAGCGAACCGGCGGCGCCGAGACCCGCGCCGACCCAGAACGTGCCGTTGATGGCGAGATCGATCCAGCCGCGCACGCGAGGCGGCGTGAACTCCTGAATCGTCGAATTGATCGCGGTGTATTCGCCGCCGATGCCCGCGCCCGTCAGAAAGCGGAACAGCAGGAAACTGGCGAGATTCCACGACACGGCGGTCGCCGCAGTCGCCGTCAGATAGACCGCGAGCGTGATGAAGAAGAGCTTGCGCCGGCCCAGCCGGTCCGTGAGCCAGCCGAAGCCGAGTGCGCCGAGCACCGCGCCGGCAATGTAGGCGCTGCCGGCGAGCCCCACGTCCGCGTTGGTGAAATGCAGTGACGGGCTAGACTTCAACGCGCTCGCGACCGCTCCGGCGAGCGTCACTTCGAGTCCGTCGAGAAGCCACGTCACGCCCAGCGCGACGACGATCAACGTGTGAAAGCGCCCCCACGGCAGGCGGTCGAGCCGGGACGGCAAATCCGTTTCGATGATCCCGGCGGTTTTTCGCTGGACGTCGGCGGCAGGCGGCGCGCTCATTGCTGGTGGTCTCCTGAATCGTTGAAATGCGGCGGCTCGAACTGGCCTATGCAGCAACTTCTATTCCGCGCCTCCAGTGCACCATTGGGCACCTTCGCGCTTTTGGCAAGTTGATGCTGATCCGGCTTTCGTGATACAAAGCCGCTCCTACCTGTGCGCGCCAGCCGTGAGCGGCCATTCCTGCCATGAACTATTGCGCGATTGACTTCGGTACTTCCAACTCGGCCGTAGCCGTTCCTGACGGCGCGGCGCTCAGGCTCGCAGCCGTCGAAGGCGCTTATACGACGCTGCCTACGTCGGTGTTCTTCAATACCGACGAAGACACCCGCGAGTTCGGACGCGCGGCGCTCGCGGCGTACATCGACGGTTTCGACGGGCGGCTGATGCGCTCGATGAAAAGCATCCTCGGCTCGCCGCTTGCCGACCATTCGACCGATCTCGGCGACGGCACGGCGATCAAGTACACCGATATCATCGCGATCTTCCTCGACCATCTGAAGCGCTCGGCGGAGAAAGCCACAGGCGCGCCGATCGAGCGCGCGGTGCTGGGCCGCCCGGTGTTCTTCGTCGACGACGATCCGCGCGCCGATCAGATGGCGCAAAAGCAGCTCGAAGCGGCGGCACGCGCGGTGGGCCTGCGGGACATTCACTTCCAGTATGAGCCGATCGCGGCCGCATTCGACTACGAATCGCGCCTCACGCAGGAAGGGCTCGTGCTGGTGGCCGACATCGGCGGCGGTACGTCGGACTTTTCGCTGGTGCGCGTCGGACCGGAGCGGATGAACCGCGTCGAGCGCAAGAACGACGTGCTGGCCCATCACGGCGTGCACGTCGCGGGCACGGACTTCGATCGCCGCGTCGAACTGGCGACGATTCTGCGCGAGCTCGGCTATCAGTCGCTCGACCCCGAAGGCCGCGAACTTCCGAACCGCGTCTATTTCGATCTGGCGACGTGGCACCTGATCAATACCGTTTATGCACCGAAGCGCGTCAGCGAACTGGCGCTCATGCGGCACCTGTTCACCGAAGTTAAACACCATGATCGCCTGATGCGCGTGGTGGAGCGGCGCCTCGGTCACGCTCTGGCCGCGCATGCGGAAGAGGCGAAGATCGGCGTCGCCGCGGGCGGCGAGACGGTGATCGATCTCGACGAAGTCGAAGACGATCTGCGCCTTGCATTCGACGAGGCGCAACTCATCGAAGCGGGAGAGGACGAAACGCGCCGCATCGTGGCGGCGGCGCGCGACACCGTGCAGACAGCCGGCGTGTCGATTCGCGACGTGAGCGCGATTTACTTCACGGGCGGCTCGACCGGCCTCGCGTTTCTGTCCGGCGCGTTGGCGGCGGCATTCCCCGATGCCGAAGCGGTATTCGGCGACCGTCTCGCGAGTGTCGCAACGGGACTCGGCATTCACGCGCGGCGCGTGTTCGCGTAACTGCGAACCGCCGCTTTATATTGCGAAGATAATCGCCGCGCGCGAACTCGGCGAATTGCCGGCGCAATAAAAAACCCCGCCGAGGCGGGGTTTTTTTGCGTCCAGAAGGAAGCAGCGTAGCGCTTACACCGGCTTGATGTTAGCTGCTTGCTTGCCCTTCGGGCCCGTCTTCACTTCAAACGTAACCTTTTGGTTTTCTTGCAGCGTCTTGAAGCCTTCCGTGCGGATTTCCGAGAAATGCGCGAACAGATCTTCGCCGCCGCCGTCCGGGGTGATGAAGCCAAAGCCCTTTGCGTCATTGAACCACTTGACGGTACCGGTTTCCATATTACTTGTTCCTAAAGATGGTGAATAAGGCCGAAGCCCGTTGAGTGCATGAAAATCAAGGAAGGGGGTAATGGGACCAACCGGAGTACCGTTGATGGGCGAACTACGAAAGACCAATTCACTCGCCGCTTGAAATCCTGCCCGAACGTTATACGGCGATTTCGAGAGAAGGTCAACACTCGGCGCCCAACTTTACAAAAATTCGCGATACCGCCCCGAAAAGTTGCTTACAAAGCTTGCGGAGTCGGCGGATTTTTTGCTAGGGAGAACCCTTAGTTTCACTGCAGGCGCCGGGTGCAACCGTTAAACTACGCGCCCGCGCCGGTTGCACCATTGGGATAACCGTCGCGCATACATGCGCGTCACCCGTTTTCTCGTCATAAGCGCGATTCATGGGGTGCCGACGTGGTTCTGAAACAGGAGAAGACGTGAAAAGTTCTATACAACGGAACATCGGGCCCTTCGCACTCATGCTGACCGGCCTGGGTTCGATCATCGGCTCGGGCTGGCTGTTCGGCGCGTGGAAGGCCGCGAAAATCGCGGGCCCGGCGTCGATCTGCGCGTGGATCATCGGCGCCGTCGTGATTCTCGCGATCGCGCTGACCTACGCCGAGCTGGGCGCGATGTTCCCGGAATCGGGCGGCATGGTGCGCTACGCGCGCTATTCGCACGGCGCGCTGGTGGGCTTCATCAGCGCGTGGGCCAACTGGATCGCCATTGTTTCGGTGATTCCGATCGAGGCCGAAGCATCCATTCAATACATGAGCACGTGGCCGTATCCGTGGGCGCATGCTTTATTCGTCGATGGCTCGTTGACTACGACCGGGCTGCTACTCTCGGCGGTCCTCGTAGTTATCTATTTCCTGCTGAACTACTGGGGCGTGAAGCTGTTCGCGCGCGCCAACTCGGCCATCACGATCTTCAAGTTTCTGATTCCGGGCGCGACCATCCTCGGACTGATGCTGACGGGCTTCCACAAGGAAAACTTCGGCGAAGTGAGCACGTTTGCGCCGTATGGCTGGTCGGCGGTGCTGACGGCGGTCGCGACAAGCGGCATCGTGTTCGCATTCAACGGTTTCCAAAGCCCGATCAACCTGGCGGGTGAAGCGCGCAATCCGGCCAAAAGCGTGCCGTTCGCAGTGATCGGCTCGATCCTGCTCGCGCTCGTCATCTACGTGTTGCTGCAGGTCGCGTATATCGGCGCCGTCAGCCCGACTGACGTGATGAAGGGCTGGAGCCACTTCAATTTCGCTTCGCCGTTCGCGGAACTGGCGATCGCGCTGAACCTGAACTGGCTCGCGATTCTGCTGTACGTCGACGCCTTCGTCAGCCCGAGCGGCACCGGCACGACCTACATGGCGACCACCACGCGCATGATCTACGCGATGGAGCGCAACAACACGATGCCGAAGATTTTCGGCAGCGTGCATCCGTTCTACGGCGTGCCGCGTCCGGCGATGTGGTTCAACCTGCTGGTCTCGTTCATCTTCCTGTTCTTTTTCCGCGGATGGAGCTCCCTCGCGGCGGTGATTTCGGTTGCGACCGTAATCTCGTACCTGACCGGCCCGATCAGCCTGATGGCGCTGCGCCGCGCAGCGACGGACCTCGAGCGCCCGCTGCACATCCCCGGCATGCAGGTGATCGCGCCGTTCGCGTTCGTATGCGCGTCGCTGATCCTGTACTGGGCAAAGTGGCCGCTGACGGGCGAAATCATTCTGCTGATGGTCGTCGCGCTGCCGGTGTACTTCTACTTCCAGGCGAAGTCGGGCTTCGGCGGCTGGGGCCGCGACCTGAAGGCGGCGTGGTGGCTGGTCGCTTATTTGCCGGTGATGGCGATCCTCTCGCTCATCGGCAGCAAGGAGTTCGGCGGTCGTGGCGTTCTGCCGTACGGCTGGGACATGCTGGTCGTGATCGCGTTCTCGCTCGTCTTCTATTACTGGGGCGTGAATAGCGGCTATCGCTCGGAGTATCTGGAAGAGCGTCAGACGCACGACGAAGTGCTCGAAGGAATGGGCGCGCACTGAGGTGCCGCGCTGCGCCGGGCGGTTGATGGTCCGGCTGCATGCTAAAAAAGCCCGTCTGAGTTTTTGCTCAGGCGGGCTTTTGTTTTTGCTTTTTGCTTTTGCCGCGGACGCCGCGAGTCGTTCTTTGTCGGGTCCGGCGCTCAGGCCGTGCCGAACACGTAGTTCGTCATGGCGAGCGAGCGCTGATAGGTGCCGAGCGATTGAATTGCCAGCGAGTAATCGTCGTCGGCGGCACCGAGCGCTGCGAAGACCGGCAGCAGATGCTCGTCGGTCGGGTGCATCAGCACCGCATGCGGCGCTTTGTGGCGATAGTCCAGCAACGCGTCGATGTCGCGCGCGGCGAGCCGTGCTTCGAACCAGTCGGTGAATTCGGCGACGCGCGGGTCGGCATCTTCCGGCCGCGCGGAAAAATCGGCGGCGCGCAGATTGTGCGTGATCTGGCCCGAGCCGATCACCATCACGCCGTCGTCCCTCAACGCGCGCAGCGCGCGGCCGACCCGAAAGTGATGCGCGGCGTCGAGGCGCGGTTGGATCGACAACTGCGCGACGGGCACGTCCGCATCCGGAAACATCAGCAGCATCGGCACCCATGCGCCGTGGTCGAGCCCGTGCGGCTCTTCGCCGGCGTGCATGCCGCTGTCGCGAAGCAGCGCGGCGGCGCGTCGCGCGAGATCGGCCGCGCCGGGCGCCGGATACTGGATCTCATATAACTGGCGCGGAAACCCGTAGAAATCGTGGATGGTTTCGGGCTTGGCGGCAGTGCTCGCCACCGGCTGCGCGGTGCCCCAATGCGCGGATAGCATCAACACGGACTCGGGACGCGGCAATTGCGCGCTCAGCGTCGCAAACTCGGCGGACGGCAGCGACGGATCGATCGGCAGCGTCGGCGCGCCGTGGGAAAGAAAAAGCGAAGGCAAGCGGTTCATGGCAGCGACGCGCTGTGAGGCGCGGACGAAGTTCGGTTGCTGTCAATATAGAGCCGCACCGTCGTTTGATAAACGGGTGAAAGCGGAATTGATTGTCTTGCGGTGGTTGGTAATCTCGGCGGACGGACGACCGATTACCCCTGGTCACCGCCTCGTAATCCGGCCCACGCCGGCGATAGCGCCGGTCCCAACGCAAACAGATCCAGCACGCGGGCAACCGTGTGATCGACCATGTCGTCAATCGTCGCTGGTTGGTTGTAAAACGCAGGCAAGGGCGGAAAGATCACGCCACCCATCTCCGTCACCGCCGTCATATTGCGCAGATGCGCGAGATTGAACGGCGTTTCGCGCACCAGCAGCACGAGCCGGCGGCGCTCCTTGAGGGTGACGTCGGCGGCGCGGGTGATCAGGTTGTCGGAGAAACCATGTGCGACGCTCGCGAGCGTTTTCATCGAACACGGCGCGACGACCATGCCGTCCGTCGCAAACGAACCGGACGCGATGCTCGCGCCCATGTCGCGCACCGAATGGACGACGTCCGCGAGCGGATGCACGTCTTCCTTCGACAACTGCAATTCGTGGCGGATATTGAGCCAGCCGGCGCTCGAAATCAGCAGATGACTTTCGACGCCGCCGAGCTTGCGCAACGTCTGAAGCAAGCGGATGCCGTATATGGCGCCGGTCGCGCCGGTGATGGCGACGATCAGCCGGCGTGGCGCCGCAGCGCGTGTTTCCATGACTGGCGGCGCCTCGTAGGAACAGCTTCGGACTGAACGATCAGGCCGCGGCGAACAGTTGCTGCAATTCGCCCGATTCGTACATTTCCATCATGATGTCCGAGCCGCCGACGAATTCGCCCTTCACATAAAGCTGCGGAATGGTCGGCCAGTTCGAGAACTGCTTGATGCCCTGGCGAACTTCGTCGTCTTCGAGGACGTTGACCGTCTTGAACTCGTTGACATTGCACGCCTTCAGGATCTGGATGGCGCGGCCGGAAAAGCCGCACATCGGGAACTGGGCGCTGCCCTTCATGAAGAGCACGACGTTGTTTTCGTCGACGATTTGCTTGATGCGTTGTTGCGTATCCATGACTGACCTTGCGGTTCCGAGTATGTGTAGGGAATAGGCTGAAATGATAGCGGATTTCGCCCGCACCGGCCGACGGCCGCTTTGTCCATCCGCGCGTTGCGGCTATTGCGGCGGCTTGCGTCAGCTAGCGTGCTGACGTATCAGCATGTCAGCGTGCTCAGCCGGCAAGCCGCCCGCCGCTGATTCGCTCGATGCCCGCAAGGTCGCGCTCCGATCTGACATCCACGAAGCCTTGCCCTGTCAGAAGTTCGCGGACGGCTTCGGCCTGATCGTAGCCGTGCTCCATCCACAGAACGCCGCGCGCGGCAAGACGCGCGGGCGCGCCGGCGACGATCGCGCGGATCGCGCTGAGGCCGTCGGCTTCGTCGGTGAGCGCGCCGCGCGGCTCGTAGCGCAAGTCGCCTTGCTCCAGATGCGGGTCGCCGCTCGCGATATACGGCGGGTTGCTCACGATCACGTCAAAGCGCAGCGCCGTATCCAGCGAGCCGTACCAGTCGCTTTGCGCGAACGTCACGGCGCCGCCTGGCCGTTTCGCATCCAGCAGACGCGCGGCGTTGCGCGCCGCGACCGCGAGCGCTTCCGCCGAACGGTCGAGCGCGGTCATTTGCGCGTCCGGGCGCATCGACGCGATCGCCAGTGCAATGGCGCCCGTGCCGGTGCCGAGATCGAGCACGCGCGGGCGCGGAAGATTTTCCATCGCCGTGAGCGCCGTTTCGACCAGCAATTCGGTCTCCGGACGCGGAATCAGCACATGCGGCGTCACCTCGAACTCAAGCCCGAAGAACTCGCGGACGCCGACCAGTTGCGCAATCGGTTCGCCGGCCACGCGCCGCGCCTGCAACGCGAGATAACGCTCGACGCACTCGCTGTCGAGCGCTTCGTCCGCGCGCGTGATCAACTGCGTATGGCGCCAGCCGAGCACATGCGTGAGCAAAATGCGCGCTTCGAGCGGCGGCAGCGGCGAGGCGCGCAACAACGCCGCGGGCGTGGCCGCCTGGTCGCGATTGGGCGGCGCGTTCGCGGTCATCGGCGCTTAATCCGCGTCGCCGAGCGAAGCAAGCAGCTCCGCCTGATGTTCGCTGACGAGCGCGCTGATCAGTTCGTCGAGATCGCCGTCCATGATTGCATCGAGGCGATACAGCGTCAGATTGATCCGATGATCTGTCAGACGCCCTTGCGGGAAGTTGTAGGTGCGAATCCGCTCCGAGCGATCGCCCGAGCCGATCAGACTCTTCCGCGTCGCCGCTTCTTTCGCCTGCTGCTCGTGCGACTGCTTGTCCTTGATGCGCGCCGCGAGCACCTTCAGCGCGCGGTCCTTGTTCTTGTGCTGCGAGCGGTCGTCCTGACATTCGACGACGATGCCCGTCGGCAAGTGCGTGACGCGCACGGCCGAATCCGTCTTGTTGATGTGCTGACCGCCCGCGCCCGACGCCCGGAACGTGTCGATGCGCAGATCGGCCGGATTGATTTCGACTTCGCCGATCTCGTCGGCTTCCGGCATGACCGCCACCGTGCACGCGGACGTGTGAATGCGGCCCTGCGTTTCGGTTGCCGGCACGCGCTGCACGCGATGGCCGCCGGACTCGAACTTCAGCTTCGAATATGCGGCTTCGCCCGCGATCCGCACGATCACTTCCTTATAGCCGCCCAGATCGGATTCGCTCGCCGACATCATCTCGACCTGCCAGCGGTTGCGCTCGGCGTAGCGCAAATACATGCGCAACAGGTCGCCTGCAAAAAGCGCGGACTCGTCGCCGCCGGTGCCGGCGCGAATTTCGAGGAAGATGTTGCGGTCGTCGTTCGGATCTTTCGGCAACAGCATCTTCTGCAGTTCGCCGCCGAGCTGTTCCATGCGCTCACGCGCCGCGCGAATTTCCTCTTCGGCGAATTCGCGCATGGAGATGTCCGTCAGCAGTTCCTGCGCGGTGGCGGCGTCGTGCATGGCCTGGCGCCACAGCGCGTATTGCTCGACGACGGGCCCAAGCTCGGCGTGTTCGCGCGTGAGCTTGCGATATTGATCGAGGTTCGAGGTGATGTCCTCGCGGCTTAACAGATCGTTCAGTTCGGCCAGCCGTGTCGTCAGCTGGTCGAGCTTGCGTTGCATGCTCGTTTTCATCGGGCGGGTATCGGAGCGGGCTCCGGAAGGACAGCAACCAGGAAAATGGGCGGATGCCCGGGACAGAAGCATGTGGCGGGCCACTGCGAGGCCACCGGCGGGTGGCGCGGACGAGGCGGTGCGCGCCGCTAACGTTCCGAGGAACCGGAGTGTTTGTAGAAGCCGCCCATCAATTCGATGAGCGTGTCGCGGTTTTCACCGCTAGCGCGGTTAAGCGCGTGAGTGGGACCGTGAATCAGCTTGTTGGTCAGCGCTTGCGAAAGCGCCTCGATCACCGCGGCAGGATCGTCGCCGCGCGCGAGCATTTTCTGCGCGCGTTCGACTTCGGCCCGGCGCAGCACGTCGGCTTGCGTATGCATGTGACGGATCACCGGCACGATGCTGCGCGCCTCGAGCCACTGCATGAAGTTCTGCACGCGCGTTTCGATGATCGCTTCGGCCTGTGCAACCGCGGCCTGGCGCGACGCATTGCCTTCGCGGACGATCGCGCCGAGGTCGTCGACGGTATACAGGAACACGTCTTCCAGCTTGCCGACTTCCGGTTCGATGTCGCGCGGAACCGCCAGATCGACCATGAAGATCGGCCGATGGCGGCGCGCCTTGACCGCGCGCTCGACCGCGCCCAGGCCGATGATCGGCAACGTGGAAGCCGTGCACGACACGATGATGTCGAACTCGTGCATGCGCGTCGGCAAGTCCGACAGCGGAATGGCCCGGCCGTTGAAGCGCTCCGCGAGCCGCGTGCCGCGCTCGGCCGTGCGGTTCGCGACCACGAGTTCACGGGGCTGCTGCGCGGCGAAGTGCGTCGCGCACAGCTCGATCATTTCGCCCGCGCCGATGAACAGCACGCGCTGGTTCGACACCTTGTCGAAAATACGTTGCGCGAGCCGCACGGCAGCGGCTGCCATCGAAACCGACTGCGCGCCGATCTCAGTCGTGCTGCGCACTTCTTTTGCGACGGCGAACGTGCGCTGGAACAACTGGTTCAGATAAGTGCCGAGCGCGCCTGCTTCGGACGCGGTGCGCACGGCGTCCTTCATTTGTCCGACGATTTGCGTTTCGCCGAGCACCATCGAATCGAGGCCCGAGGCGACGCGGAACGCGTGGCGCACGGCTTCCGACTGCGGCAGCGCGTAGACGTGCGGCGCGAGTTCCTCGATGGGCAGGTTGTGATACCGCGACAGCCATTGGATCGCGGCTTCGCGCGCGGCCTGGTCGTCGGTCGCGCAATAGAGTTCGGTGCGATTGCAGGTAGAGAGAATCGCCGCTTCAGGCGCCGAGCGGGCCGTGCCGCCGAGCCAGACGCTCTTGAAGGTGTCCAGTGCAGGCTTGATCTGTTCGAGCGGAAACGCCACGCGTTCGCGCAAGGCGACAGGCGCTGTGTGGTGATTGATTCCGATCGTTAAGAGCTGCATGCTGGGGAGCTATGGTTTAGCCCCATATTATAGCGTTTTCGCGATTCTTACTCGCTGCGCCTCGCACCCGCGCCGCTTATGCCAGCCATCAGGCCGGTGCGGCAGCGCCTTCCACGGAAAATGCGTCGAGCTGATAGCCGTAGCCGTACAGCGGCGCAAGCGAATAGCCATGCTCCGGGCGCAATTCGAGCTTGGACCGCACGCGCGACGCGTGCGTGTCGACGGTGCGCGACTTTACGTCGCGGCGCCGTGCCCACACGGTTTCCATGATGTGCGCGCGCGACACGGGCCGCGACAGATTGGTGAACAGCAGCAGCGCGAAGCGGAACTCCTTCGGCGTCAGCGTGACCACGCGGTTGCGGAACGTGACGGCGAAGTTGGCGGCGTCGAACGTATAGCCGCGAATCACGTCGTGCCGTCGATTGGGCGGCCGGCGCAAGCCTGCGCGCCGCAGCAGCGCGTCGACGCGCGCGAGCGTTTCGGGGCCGCGTACCGGCTTGGCGAGACAGTCGTCGGCGCCCGCGTGCAGCACGGCGACGATCTGGCTTTCGCGCGGCTCCGTCATCATCACGATGACCGGCAGGCTCGGCAGAAGGGCTCGGGCGCGCGCGATCACATCTTCGGCGGAATGGTCGCCGGTCCAGTTTTCGGTAATCAGCAGATCGAAGAATTGGTCCGCGGCTTGCGCGAGGAACGGGGCGCTCGTGGCGAAGTGCTGACACACGTGGCCGCCGGCGAACATGAGCCGGGTGACCAACTGGGCGTGCCGCGGGTCCGGCTCGATAAGGGCGATTCGCATGCGCGCAATCCACTTGACGACGGCCAGGAACCAGGCTTTTCCGTAAGGCCTCCAGCTTGCCTAACATCACCCCGACCCCTAAACTCAACCGCTGTGCGGAAAGCGCCGTGCTGATTTTTTGAGAAGAGACAAAAATGCTAGCTGTCGTTGTGCCTCGCGCCCATGAGACAAATCCGAAACTGCGCGAGTCCATCCGCTGATGGGCTGGGCTGGAATCGTCGTACTCGGAGCCGCAATCGGCTTCGCGGGCTGGTGGTTGCATCCGCTGCGCCGCTTGAACAACGCCGGCCGCTCCGGCGGCTCGAAAGGCGCCCGCCTATGGGTGGCGCTGCTGGCCGGCGTGCTGGGCGCGATCGTCGCGCGCATGGCCGGCAATGTGATCGGTCTTTTCCATGACGGCGAGATACTGGAATGGCCTGTGTGCACGGCCGTCGCCATGATCGCCGTCGCCGTGACGGTCGGCTTGCTTTCCCGTCGATGAATACTTGCAGGTGACCTCCATGAATGCCCGACTTCCCCAAACTTCTTCCATTCCCGAACGGCTCGCCGGCTTGCGCAGCGCGATGGCGCGCGAAGGCGTCGCCGCTTACCTCGTGCCGTCCGCGGACCCGCATTTGTCCGAATATCTGCCGGGGCGTTGGCAGGGCCGCGAGTGGCTGTCCGGCTTCACCGGCTCGGCGGGCACGCTGATCGTCACCGCCGACTTCGCGGGCGTCTGGACCGACAGCCGCTACTGGGAGCAGGCCAATGCGCAACTGGCCGGCAGCGGCGTTCAGCTCATGAAGATGACCGGTGGTCAGCAGACCGCGCCGCATTTCGAGTGGCTCGCTGAAAACGTGGCGCCGGGCGGCACCGTCGGCGTGGACGGCGCCGTGCTCGGCGTGGCGGCGGCGCGGGCTTTGACTCAAGCGCTCACGGCGCGCGGCGTGAAGCTGCGCACCGACGTCGATCTGTTCGACGGCATCTGGCCGCAGCGCCCGTCGCTGCCCGATGCGGCGGTGTTCGAACACGCCGAGCCGCATGCAAGCGTCGCGCGTTCGGAAAAGCTCGCACAGGTCCGTCGCGCAATGGCGGAAAAGGGCGCGCAGTGGCACTTCATTTCCACGCTCGACGACCTGGCGTGGCTCTTCAATCTGCGCGGCGCCGACGTCAGCTTCAACCCGGTTTTCGTCGCGCACGCGTTGATCGGCGAACACGGCGCGTCGCTTTTCGTCTCCGACGGCAAGGTGCCGCCCGCGCTCGCCGAAGCGCTCGCGCGCGACGGCGTCAATGTCGAGCCCTACGCGAAAGCGGCCGATGCGCTCGCCGCGCTGCCCGCCGGCAGCACCTTGTTGATCGACCCGCGCCGCATCACGTACGGCTCGCTGCAATCGGTGCCGTCGACGGTGAAGGTGGTCGAGGCGGTCAATCCGTCCACCTTCTTCAAGTCGCGCAAGACCGAAGCCGAGGCGAAGCACGTGCGCGAGACGATGGAGCAGGACGGCGCGGCGCTCGCCGAATTCTTCGCGTGGTTCGAAAGCGCGCTCGGCCGCGAGACGATCACCGAACTCACTATCGACGAACGTCTGACGGCCGCGCGCGCGCGTCGGCCGGGTTTCGTGTCGTTGAGCTTTGCGACCATTGCGGGCTTCAACGCGAACGGCGCGATGCCGCACTATCGCGCGACTCGGGAATCGCATTCGGTGATCGAGGGCAACGGCCTGTTGCTGATCGACTCCGGCGCGCAGTATCTGAGCGGAACGACCGACATCACGCGCGTGGTGCCGATCGGCACGATCAGCGACGCACAGCGGCGCGATTTCACGATCGTGCTGAAGGGCACCATGGCGCTGTCGCGCGCGAAGTTTCCGCGCGGCATCCGCTCGCCGATGCTCGACGCCATCGCGCGCGCGCCGATCTGGGAAGCCGGTGCCGACTACGGTCACGGCACGGGCCACGGTGTCGGCTATTTCCTGAACGTTCACGAAGGCCCGCAAGTAATCGCGCACTACGCGCCGGCCGAACCGTGGACGGCGATGGAAGAAGGCATGATCACGTCGATCGAACCGGGCGTCTACCGGCCAGGCAAGTGGGGTGTGCGGATCGAGAATCTGGTGCTGAACGTGCCCGCCGGTCAGACCGAATTCGGCGACTTCCTCGAGTTCGAGACGCTCACGCTGTGCCCGATCGACACGCGCTGCCTCGACTTGTCGCTGCTGCGCGACGACGAACGCGCGTGGCTCAACAGCTATCACGAGACGGTGCGCACGCGCCTCGCGCCGCATGTTTCCGGCGACGCGAAGACGTGGCTCGAACTGCGCACGCAGCCTGTCTGAGCAGCAACCGTATAACGACGCATAACGACGTTTAACGAAGCATAGCCACGGAGAGCGCATGGCCATCAAGGCAGTGGTGTTCGATTTCGGCGGCGTGCTGATCGACTGGAATCCCGAGTACCTGTATCGGCAACTGATTCCAGACGAAGCCGAGCGCCGCTGGTTTCTGACTCACGTGTGCTCGATGGATTGGGTGGTTCGCCAGGACGGCGGCCAGCCGATCGCCGAGGCAACGGCCGAACTCATCACGCGCTTCCCCGACCACGAAGCGCTGATCCGCGCGTTTTACGAGCGCTGGCACGAAATGGTGGCCGGCGTGCTGGACGACGGCGTCGCGATCATGGAAAAGCTCGAGGCCGCCGAGGTGCCGCTCTTCGGCCTGACGAACTGGTCGGCCGAGACCTTTCCTTATGCGTGGGAAAACTACCCGGTGCTGCGGCGCTTTCGCGACATCATCGTGTCGGGGCGGGTAGGTCTGGTGAAGCCCGATCCGGCCATCTTCGCGGCCATGCTAGAGCGGATTCACGCGCAAATGCCGGCCATCGAACCGTCCGAACTCGTCTTTATCGACGACAACCCGAAGAACGCCGCAGCCGCTACGGCGCTCGGCTGGTACGGCGTGCATCACGTCAGCGCCGCGCAGACCGAAGCGAGGCTGCGCGAACTGGGGTTGCCGGTTTGACTAGACGCGCGTGGCAAACGCAGAGCGCTTGGGCGCATCCGCTTGCGCGCCGTGTTCGCCACGCGGTTTGATCCGCTCACTGCCCCAGCAAATTCTTCAACGCATTTCCCAGGCCTTTTACCGTTTCGCCCGCGCCTTTCGCCACGCCTTCCACGCTGACGCCCAGCGCTTTCGCGAAGCCGGCGGCGATGCGCGTCGTCAGCCCTTCCTGCACCGAGAATTTCGGGTCGCGTAAATTGCCGTCGAGCACGAAGTGCAGCGTGATGTCGCCGTTGTGCGCCTTCAAAGCGGCAACCGCGGCCTTCGTCGGAATGGACATGAATGTGTCGAGCGGATTGCCGGTGTCCGCAAGTTGCAACTGATGAACCGTGATCGTGCCGGGCGCGTGCAACTGATAATTGCGCACCGACGACTCGATGCTCATGTCGATCGTGCCGCTTGTCACTTGCGCCTTCGCGCCGGCTTTCTTCACGAGATACGGATCGAGCATGACGACGTCGACGCCGCGCAGTGTGCTGGTCGTCTGCGAATCCTTGCTGGCGATTTTGATCCAGCCGCTGAACGTCACCGTGCCGGTGTGCGACGGCCCTTTGATCGAGCCTCTGACATTGACGTTGGTCGGCTCCGTGAGCGCGGGCAGACGAATGTTGTCGACGGTCGCGTTCGCGTCGCTCACCGTCACCTTGTAAGCGGGCGAGCCGACCGTCATGTCGTAGAAATGAAAGCGGCCCTGCTCGAAACTGATGTGATCGACCTGCTTGTCGCGCGGCATCGAACTCGCTGATGCGGCACCTGCGTCGTCGTTAGTGCTGTTGACCGATTGACGCAGATTCGGCAGCAGACGGATCGTGCCGTTTTGCGTGCGCAGCACCGCCATGTCGAAACCGCGCACCGTCACGCTGCGGATATGCATGCGGTGCTGGAGTAGATCGCGGATGTCCGGCGTCAGGATGATCTCGTCCGCTCTCAACGGATCGCCGGCGGGCCAGCCAGGCGGCGGCTTCAACAGAACGTTGCTGAGATGCACGGAGGTCAAGCCGACGTCGATGCTTTGCGCGCTGCCAAGCGGACCGAGCGCCGCGACCACGCGCGCTTTCACTTCGCGCTGCGCGTATTGCAGCAGGCCGAATGCAATAACGACGAGCACGACCAGCACGCTGCTCGCGGCAGCGATCCAGCGTTGGCTCTTCGACATTGCCATGCTTGTTCCCTCGTCACCGCAACGGTTTTGTTCCCGATAACGCGCGCCAGCCAATACAAGTCGCGCGGACGACATATAGCACGCGCAACGGAGCAATGCGTGTGCCGTGTCGCATGTCGCCGATGTCTGGCGTAGGTGAAGGGTATCGAAGGAGGGTAGGGAGTTGCTGCGAAGAACGGCTGAGCGTACGGCGCACGCTGACCGTTTGCAAAGCTGAGGGGATAACTGCGCCCGAACGCGGCCCACTCGTCTTCCGACGAGCAGACCGCTTTTCGCGCAGCTTCTGACGCGGTGAACCTTTAACGCCGTGTACCTTTAACGCCGCGTGAACCTTAACGCGTGATCGGCTTATACCGCAGACGCTTCGGACGCGCCGCTTCTTCACCCAGGCGTGCGCGCTTGTCCGCTTCATACTCCTGGTAATTACCGTCGAAGAACGTGATTTGCGAATCGCCTTCGAACGCGAGAATGTGCGTCGCGATCCGGTCGAGGAACCAGCGGTCGTGCGAAATCACCATCACCGAGCCGGCGAATTCGAGCAATGCGTCTTCGAGCGCGCGCAGCGTTTCGACGTCGAGATCGTTCGACGGTTCATCGAGCAGCAGCACATTGCCGCCCGCAATCAACGTCTTCGCGAGATGCAGACGGCCGCGCTCGCCGCCCGACAGATTGCCGACCGTCTTCTGCTGATCGCCGCCCTTGAAGTTGAAGCGGCCAATGTAGGCACGCGACGGCGTCTCGTACTTGCCGACCGTCAGCACATCGGCGCCGCCGGAAATCTCTTCGAACACAGTCTTCGTCGAATCGAGCGCGTCGCGGCTCTGGTCGACGTAAGCGAGCTTCACCGTCGGCCCCATGACGATCTCGCCCGAATCCGGTTGTTCGCGGCCAGTCAGCATGCGAAACAGCGTGGACTTACCCGCGCCGTTCGGACCGATGATGCCGACAATCGCGCCCGCCGGCACCTTGAAGCTCACGTTGTCGAGCAGCAGACGGTCGCCATACGACTTGCTGACGTTCTTGAACTCGATCACTTCATTGCCGAGGCGGTCGCCGACCGGAATGAAGATTTCCTGCGTTTCATTGCGCTTCTGATAGTCCTGGCTGTTCAGTTCCTCGAAGCGCGCAATACGCGCCTTCGACTTCGCCTGACGGCCCTTCGGATTCTGGCGCACCCATTCCAGTTCTTTCTTGATCGCCTTCTGACGCGCGGATTCCGACGCTTCTTCCTGCTTCAGGCGCTCTTCCTTCTGATCGAGCCAACTGCTGTAGTTGCCCTTCCACGGAATGCCGTGGCCGCGGTCGAGTTCGAGAATCCACTCGGCCGCGTTATCGAGGAAGTAGCGATCGTGCGTGACCGCGACGACGGTGCCCGGAAAGCGCGTGAGGAACTGTTCGAGCCAATCGACCGATTCCGCGTCGAGGTGGTTGGTCGGCTCGTCGAGCAGCAGCATGTCGGGCTTTTCGAGCAGCAGCTTGCACAGCGCGACGCGGCGCTTTTCGCCGCCCGACAGATGTTCGATTTTCGCGTCCCAGGCCGGCAGACGCAGCGCGTCGGCGGCGATCTCGATCTGCTGTTCGGCGCTGCCGCCGTCGGTGGTCGCGAGAATCGCTTCGTACTTCGCCTGCTCGGCGGCGAGCGCGTCGAAGTCCGCGTCCGGTTCCGCGTAGGCCGCGTAAATTTCATCGAGCTTCTTCTGCGCGTTGAACACGTCGCCGAGACCTTCTTCGACGGTTTCGCGCACCGTCTTGTTCGGATCGAGCTGCGGCTCCTGCGGCAGATAGCCGATGTTCAGATTCGGCATCGGCGTCGCTTCGCCTTCGATGTCCTTGTCCACACCGGCCATGATGCGGATCAGCGTCGACTTGCCCGAGCCGTTCAGGCCGAGCAGGCCGATCTTCGCGCCGGGGAAAAACGACAGCGAGATGTCTTTCAGGATTTGACGCTTGGGCGGCACGATCTTGCCAACCCGGTTCATGGTGAAGACGTATTGGGCCATTTGCTTGTGTGCTTGATAGACGTTGACGACGCCGGCCGCGTTCGGGCGGGCAGCCGTGGGTGGATCGGTAATCGGTGTGTGCCGGGGCGGCGTCGAACACGCTGTCAGCGCAACGACGCGAGCACGCCGGGTGCAAATCGCATTGTACTTCGGCAGGGGAGTGCGGGCGGTAGCGCGGCTTGCGGCTTGTGTCAGTTCGCGCGCAGCGGCGGTGAAATCACAGCCAGCTTGCTACGCCGCCGTGCCGCGAGCAGGTGCCGCTGTGGTGCCGGCTGAAGCTGTAGGTGCCGTCGCGGCAGCGGGCGGTCGCGCCGTCGGGCGCCTTGCCTGAGAGTGAGCGGGCCGGCGCGTGTACCGTGTTGCCGTCGCGATTCGTGTAGGTGTTGTGATTGCTGAGGTCGGCTTCGTCGGGCGTTGTGCCTGGCGCGACGTACGCGAATGCCGGCGAGATGCTCAACGATAGCGTCAGCAACAGCGCAACCGATGCGCCACGGGCGGTTCTAAGACCAATACCTTGCATGGCGTTAGAGATCGTTCTTGTAGTTGTGAGTATTGTTATGAGGCGCTCAACTTAGTTCACCCGCCGGCCACTCGTCGAATCGAAGAAATGCAGATGACGCGCGGGCAACGCGACCTGCAATGCCTCGCCAGCCGCGGGCCGATGCGCGTGCGGCAAACGCACGGTCACGTCATGCTTGCCCCATCGTCCGTGCGCGAGATTGTCGGCACCGAGCAACTCGCATGAATCGACGGTGAGCGTTGCGTGCGGCGCATCCGCTTGCCCCGGACTCATGTGCTCCGGACGAATACCTAGCGTGTATTCGCGCCCCTTGGCGACTTCGCCGCCAATCGACGCCACGCCCGTGAGCGGCAGTTGCGGCCCGTTGCCGGCGATGTCGAACGTGGAGCCGTCGTCGGACACACGGCCTTGCAGCAGATTCATTCCCGGCGACCCGATGAAGCCCGCGACGAACACCGTCGCCGGCCGTTCGTAAACTTCGGTCGGTGCGCCGATCTGCTCGGCGTGGCCCTTGTTCATCACGATCACGCGTTGCGCGAGCGTCATCGCTTCGATCTGATCGTGCGTGACGTACAGGCTCGTCGTAGAGAGCCGCGCATGCAGACGCTGAATCTCGAGCCGCATTTGCACGCGCAGACGCGCGTCGAGATTCGACAACGGTTCGTCGAAGAGAAACACGGCCGGTTCTCGCACGATCGCGCGGCCCATTGCCACGCGCTGACGCTGCCCGCCCGACAGTTCGCGCGGCTTGCGCTGCAACAGCGCTTCCAGTTCGAGAATCTGCGCGGCGGCGTTCACGCGCTGCGCGATCTGCGCCCGCTCGACGCCCGCGATCTTCAGCGCATAGCCCATGTTTTCGGCCACGCTCATATGCGGATAGAGCGCGTAGTTCTGAAACACCATCGCGATGTTGCGGTCCTTCGGCTCCAGTTCGTTCACCACTTTGCCGGCGATCGAAATGCTGCCCTCGGAGATGCGCTCGAGTCCTGCGACCATCCGCAGCAACGTCGATTTGCCGCAACCGGACGGCCCGACCATGACGACGAATTCGCCGTCGTTCACATCGACGTCGATGCCGTGCAACACGAACTGTTTGCCGTCGTAGGTTTTTTTAACGCCTTGCAGTGTCAATGCAGCCATGCGGTTTTAGCCCTTCGTTTGCGTGTCTTTTGTCATTCGTGCGTGCTTGCCTCGTGCGCGGTTTGCGCCGCGCGGATCATTTCTCGGCATCCACGAGACCGCGCACGAACCAGCGCTGCATGGTCAGCACGACGGCGAGCGGCGGCAGCATCGCGAGCAGCGTGGCCGTCATCACGAGATGCCATTCGGTGGCCGTGTCGCCCGAAGCAATCATGCTCTTGATACCGACGACGGCGGTTGTCAGCGACTGCTGGCTCGTGATCAGAATCGGCCACAAATACTGGTTCCAGCCGTAAATAAACGTGATGACGAAGAGCGCCGCCATGTTCGTTTTCGACAGCGGCAACACGACGTCCCAGAAGAAACGCATCGCACCCGCGCCGTCGATGCGCGCCGCTTCCATCAACTCGTCGGGCAGCGTCATGAAGAACTGGCGAAACAGGAACGTGGCCGTTGCGGACGCAATCAGCGGCAACGTCAAACCGCTATACGTATTGCTCAGATTCATCGACGACACGACTTGCACGGTCGGGAAGATACGCACTTCGACCGGCAGCATCAGCGTGATGAAGATGAGCCAGAACGACAGGTTGCGAAACGGAAAGCGGAAGAACACGATCGCATACGCGGAGATCATCGACACGGCGATCTTGCCGATCGAAATGGCGAGCGCCATCACGAGGCTGTTGAACAGCATGCGGCCGAACGGCGCTGCCGCGTTGCCGCTGCCGTGCGCCCACACGGTCGCGATGTTGTCGAACAGATGCGAGCTCGGCACCAGCGACAGCGGCACGGTGAAGATCTGCTGTTCGTTCATGGTCGCCGCGCAGAACGCGACGTACACCGGAAACACGACCAGCACGACGCCGAGTATCAGCACCGCGTGGCAAAAGAGGTCGAAACCGCGGCGGTTCTCGATCATGAGTATTGAACCCTGCGTTCGATGAAGCGGAATTGCACGACCGTCAACGCGACGACGATCACCATCAGCACGACGGATTGCGCGCCCGAGCTGCCGATGTCGAGTCCCTGGAAACCTTCGGCGAAAATCTTGTAGATCAGCGTGCGCGTCGATTGAGCGGGGCCGCCGCCCGTCGCTGCATCGATCACCGGAAAGGTGTCGAAGAACGCGTAGGTGATGTTGATGACGAGCAGGAAGAAGCTCGTCGGCGACAGCAGCGGCAGGGCGATGCCGAAGAAGCGCCGCACGGGACCGGCGCCGTCGATGGCGGCGGCTTCGATCAGCGAGCGCGGAATCGCCTGCAAGCCCGCGTAGAAAAACAGGAAGTTATAGCTGACCTGCTTCCACACCGACGCAAGCACGACAAGAAACATCGCTTGTCCCGCGTTCAAAGCGTGATTCCACACAATGCCTTGCTTCGCGAGCGCGAACGTCACGAGGCCGATGCTCGGGTTGAACAGAAACGACCACAGCACGGCGGCGATGGCCGGCGCGACCGCATACGGCCAGATGAGCAGCGTCTGATACGCCTTTGCGCCGCGCGTCACGCGGTCCGCGCAGACCGCGAGCAGCAGCGAAATCACGAGGCCCGATACGGTGACGAGCGCGCAGAAAATAATCGTCGTGTTGAACGACGACAGATACAGCGGATCGGCGAAGAGCTGCTTGAAATTCGCGAGCCCGACGAATTCGCTCGACGTGCCGAACGCGTCCTGACTTTGCGTGGATTGCCACAGCGCTTCGCCGGCGGGCCACAGAAAGAAGAGCGCCGTGATCGCGAGTTGCGGCGCGACGAGCAGATAGGGCAGCAGGCTGGTGCCGAAGCGGGAGCGCTTTTCCATCGAGGAATCTCAAGAGTTTTGCTGCAAGCGGGTTCCGGCGCGAGTGCGCCGGAACCGACGATGCCGACGCGGGAATTAACTGCCCGCTTTCTCGAAACGCCGCAGCAGTTCGTCGCCGCGCGAGACCGCCGAGTCGAGCGCCTGTTGCGGCGTCTTCTTTTCACCCCACACCTGCTCGAGCTCTTCGTCGATGATCGTGCGGATCTGCGGCATATTGCCAAGGCGCAAGCCCTTCGTGTACGGCAGCGGCGGCTTGTTGAGCATCTGCTTGATCGCCGTATCGCTGCCGGGGTTCTTCTCGTAGAAGCCCTGTTGCTGCGTCAACTGATACGCGGCGGTCGTGACCGGCAAATAGCCGGTGTCCTGATGCCACTTCGCGGCGACTTCGGGCGAGCTCAGATACGACAGGAATTTCGCCACGCCTTTGTAGACGGCCGGGTCCTTGCCCGCCAGCACCCACAAGCTCGCTCCGCCGATAATCGCGTTCTGCGGCGCGCCCTTCACGTTCGCGTCGTAAGGCATCATGCCGGTGCCGAAGTTGAACTTCGCGTACTTCTTGATCGTGGCAAGCGAGCCCGACGAGTTCGTGATGATGCCGCAGTCGCCGCTATAGAACTTCGAGATCGGTTCGTCCTTGCGGCCAACGTACGTGAACGTGCCGTCTTTCTGCATGCTCTGCAGGAACCGGATGTGCGCGACCTGCAGCGGCTTGTTGAATTCGAGTTGCGCATCGGCGCCGTCAAAACCGTTGTTCTTTGATGCGAACGGCGCGCCGTGCCACGCGCTGTAGTTCTCCAACTGAATCCAGCTTTGCCAGCCCGACGAATAGCCGCACGCCATGCCCGACGCTTTCAGCTTCTGCGCGTCGGCCTGGAGCTCGGCCCAGGTTTTCGGCGGCTGGTTCGGATCGAGACCGGCTTTCTTGAACGCGTCCTTGTTGTAATAGAGGACGGGCGTCGAGCTATTGAAGGGCATCGAAATCAGATGGCCCGTTTTCGCGTCGCTGTAATAGCTTGCGATGGTCGGCACAAACGCCTTTTCGTCGAGCGGCACGCCGGCTTGCTTGAACACGTCCGAGACGGGCACGACGGCTTTCTTAGCCTGCATCATCGTCGCGGTGCCGACTTCGTACACTTGCAGGATGGACGGCGCGTTGCCGCTGCGATAAGCGGCGATGCCGGCCGCGAGCGTCTGGTCGTAAGTGCCCTTGAACACCGGCACGATCTTGTAGTCCGACTGCGACGCGTTGAACGCGTTGGCGATGTCGTTCAGACGTTCGCCCAACGCGGCTTCCATGGCGTGCCAGAACTGGATTTCAGTGGCGGCCTGGGCCGTCTGGCTCATGCCGACGGTGCCCACACTCAGTACAGCGGCGACGGAAAGCGAACGGAACAGCGGCTTGAAACTCATCGATTTGTCTCCTCATCGGAAGGTGCGCGAATGCGAATCGCGCGATTCTATTTGTGTTCGATGACAGTCCGGCGTCGGCCGGCGGATGCCGCAATTTAACATCGGCTGTGAGGAAACTGGAATAGCTGGGTTCTCTAATGCAAAAAGCCCGCGCGAGGCGGGCTTTTCAAAACGCCGGCGTGAGCCGCCAGGCGGTGCTGCGAATATTGCGGCTTTAAAGGCCTTTACACGTTGAACAGGAAGTTCATCACATCCCCGTCGTGCACCACATATTCCTTGCCTTCCGCGCGCATCTTGCCGGCTTCTTTCGCGCCTTGCTCGCCCTTATAGGTGATGTAGTCGTTAAACGAAATGGTCTGCGCGCGAATAAAGCCGCGCTCGAAGTCGGTGTGAATCGCGCCCGCGGCTTGCGGCGCGGTATCGCCGACATGAATGGTCCACGCGCGCACTTCCTTCACGCCTGCGGTGAAGTAGGTTTGCAGGCCGAGTAGCTTGAAGCCCGCGCGAATCACGCGGTTCAGGCCCGGCTCTTCCATGCCCATGTCGGCGAGGAACACTTCCATGTCGGCTTCGTCGAGGTCGGCGATTTCCGCTTCGATTGCTGCGCACACCGCGACGACCGGCGCATTTTCCGACGCCGCGAACTTCGCGACCGCGTCCAGATGCGGATTATTCTGGAAGCCGTCTTCCTTGACGTTCGCCACATACATGGTCGGTTTCGCGGTGATCAGGCAGAACGGCTTAAGCGTCGCCTTCTCTTCGTCCGACAGATCGAGCGCGCGCACGGGCTTGGCCTGATCCAGTTGAGCGCGCACCTTTTCCAGCACGGCGGCGTTCTTGATGGCTTCCTTGTCGTTGCCCGACTTGGCGGCCTTCGAATAACGCGCGAGCGCTTTTTCAACCGTTGCCAGGTCGGCCAGCGCGAGTTCGGTGTTGATGACTTCGATGTCCGACAGCGGATCGATCTTGTTCGCGACGTGAATCACGTTCTCGTCTTCGAAGCAGCGCACGACGTGCGTGATCGCGTCCGTTTCGCGGATGTTGGCGAGGAACTGGTTGCCGAGACCTTCGCCCTTGCTTGCGCCCGCCACCAGACCGGCGATGTCGACGAATTCCACGACCGCCGGAAGGATGCGCTCGGGCTTGACGATTTCCGCGAGCGCCTTCAGGCGCGCGTCCGGCACTTCCACGATGCCGACGTTCGGCTCGATCGTGCAGAACGGATAGTTTTCGGCGGCGATGCCCGCCTTGGTCAGCGCATTGAACAGAGTGGACTTGCCGACGTTAGGCAAGCCGACGATGCCGCATTTGAGGCTCATGGAAATCCTTCAGTGATTCAGTAAATTGCGTGATGCGCTCGACGCCGTATTGCAGGATTCGTGAGCCTTCGGCTTGGGCCGGCAAGAAAAACGCAGCGGAGCGGGACACGACACCAGAGCGGGCGTTGGCTCGACGGTTCTGGGCGGTTTTGTCACGGAAAGCGTAATTGTAACCCGTCTTGTAACCCGTCCCACCGGCTCCTTGACGTGGCTTCAGGAAGCTGCGCGCCCGGTCCGTCCCCCACAACCCCCACGGCTATAATGCGCGGATGAACGCACACCATCAGACTTTCGATGCCGCGGTGATCGGCGGCGGGCTGGTCGGCAAGACCGCCGCGCTCGCGCTCACGCAAGGCGGACTGCGCGTCGCGCTGCTCGCGCAAGCCTGCGCGCCGCTGGCCGCCGGCGCTTCGTTCGACTCGCGGGTGTACGCGTTGTCGTCCAGTTCGCAGGCGCTGCTCGAGCGTTTGCGCGTGTGGCAGGCGCTCGATCTGTCGCGGCTTGGCCCCGTCTACGACATGCGGGTCTATGGCGACGCTCACGCGGAGCTGCATTTCTCCGCGTTTCAGGCGTCGGTGCCGCAACTGGCGTGGATCGTGGAGTCGTCGGTGATCGAGCGCGCGCTCGACGCGGCGTTGCGCTTTCAGCCGAATCTCACGTGGATCGACAGCCGCGCCCAGGCGCTCGATTTCACCGCCGAAAGCGCAAGCGTCGGTCTCGCGAACGGCAACGTGCTGGTGGCGGATCTCGTCGTCGGAGCGGACGGCGCGCATTCGTGGGTGCGCGCGCAGATCGGCTCGAAGATGAACCGGCGCGACTATCGGCAGACGGGCGTCGTCGCCAATTTCAAGGCGGAAAAGCCGCACGGCGAAACCGCGTTCCAATGGTTTAAAGACGGCGAAATCATCGCGCTGCTGCCTATGCCGGACGGCCACGTGTCGCTCGTCTGGTCGGCGCGCACCGAGCACGCCGAGCAACTGATCGCGCTCGATCCCGCGCAACTCGCCGCCGAAGTGGAGCGCGTGACGGGCGGCCAGCTCGGCGGACTCGATTGCGTGACGCCCGCGCAGGGTTTTCCGCTCGCGCTGCAGACCGTGGACCGCCTCGTCGCGCCGCGCGTGGCGCTGGTCGGCGACGCCGCGCATCTGATCCATCCGCTCGCGGGCCAGGGCATGAACCTCGGTCTGCGCGACGTCGCGGCGCTGGCCGATACGGTCGCAGGCAAGGAGTCGTTCCGCGATCTCGGCGACATGGTGCTGCTGCGGCGCTACGAACGCGCGCGCCGCGAAGACATTCGGGCGCTGATGATCGCCACCGACGGCCTGCAAAAACTCTTCTCGGTGCCCGGACCGTTGGCGAAGATCGTGCGCAATAGCGGCATGGCTTTCGTCGGCGCGCAGCCGTTCATCAAGCGCTGGCTGGTGTCGGCGGCGCTTGGCTGAAGCGGCCGCCGAACTCCCTTCAAGATGCGCGCGAAAACGCCCGTTGAAATACCGCGCGGCATTTGCGGCCGATGACACGGGTATCATGAACGCACAGAGGCGGTTCGCGTCAAACCGGCAACCTCGCAAAACGCCAACTCGTGCCCAATGCGCACGATTGAACCAGGAATTCAGCATGAAAAAAACCTTCCGCATGGCGGCTGCCGTGCTCGCGATTGCCGCCGTCACGATCGGCTGCTCCGCGCAGGCCGACCAGACCACCGACAAACTCAAGGCCACGCTGCAAACGCGTCTTGCCGACGTGACGATCAAGAGCGTGACGAAGTCGCCGATTGCCGGCCTTTACGAAGTGAACCTCGGCAGCCAGATCGTCTATAGCGACGCCAACGGCGACTATGTGCTGCTCGGCGACATGGTCGATACGAAGA
This sequence comes from Paraburkholderia graminis, assembly GCF_003330785.1. Classification (NCBI taxonomy): domain Bacteria; kingdom Pseudomonadati; phylum Pseudomonadota; class Betaproteobacteria; order Burkholderiales; family Burkholderiaceae; genus Paraburkholderia; species Paraburkholderia graminis. The sequence goes on along the minus strand of NZ_CP024934.1, from coordinate 3,568,179 downwards.
CGCGCAAGAATCTGACGGACGCGCGTCTGTCGGAAACGAATCGCATCGACTTCGCGAGCCTTCCGTTTGCGAACGCGGTCAAAGTGGTGAAGGGCAACGGCGCGCGCAAGATCGCCGTGTTCTCCGATCCGAACTGCCCGTACTGCAAGCAGCTCGAAACCACGCTGAAGTCGATCGACAACGTGACCGTCTACACCTTCCTGTACCCGGTTTTGTCGCCGGATTCGACCGCCAAGTCGAAGTCGATCTGGTGTTCGGCGGACCGCGCGAAGGCATGGGAATCGTGGATGCAGAACCATCAGGCGCCCACCGCCGCCGGCACCTGCGACACCGCCGCGATCGACAAGAATCTCGCGCTCGGCCACGCGATGAACGTGGAAGGCACGCCGACCGTGTTCCTCGCCGACGGCCGCCGCCTGCCCGGCGCCGTGCCGGCCGACCGGCTCGACAAGGAAATGGCCGCGGTGCACTGAGCACGCGGCTCACACCTGACAAAGGAGGCGCGAGAGGCGCCTCCTTTCGCATCAAGCTCCCAAACAATCACACAGAAAAATCCACTCGCCGCCGATGAAGCCGATCCGCTACACCATCGTTCCCAAGCAGCCCGCCGCCCATCTGTTCGAAGTCACCGTGACCGTCGCCGATCCCGATCCGGCCGGCCAGCGTTTCATGCTGCCGGTGTGGATTCCGGGCAGCTACATGGTCCGCGAGTTCGCGCGCAACATCGTCACGCTGCGCGCTTTCAACGACGCGGGCCGCAAGGTGCGTGTCGAGAAAACCGACAAGCACACGTGGCAGGCCGCGCCGGTGAAGGGTGCGCTGACGCTGCGCTACGAGGTCTATGCGTGGGATTTGTCGGTGCGCGCCGCGCATCTGGACGACACGACGGGTTTTTTCAACGGCACAAGCGTGTTCCTGGCGCCGCTCGGTCACGAGGACGCGCAGTGCGTCGTCGACATTCAGAAGCCGCAGGGCGCGGCGTATCGCGGCTGGCGCGTCGCGACTGCGTTGCCGGAAGCGCGCGGCACCAAGCGCTATGGCTTCGGCGAATATCGCGCGCAGAATTACGATGAGCTGATTGACCATCCCGTGACGCTCGGCGAATTCGAGCTTGCGACATTCAACGCGCACGGCGTGCCGCACGACGTCGTGATCGCCGGGCGCGTGATCGCGCTCGACATGGCGCGGCTTTGCGCGGACCTCAAGCGCATCTGCGAAGCGCAGATCGCGCTGTTCGAGCCGAAGTCGAAAAAAGCGCCGGTGGATCGCTATGTGTTCATGACGCAAGCCGTCACCGACGGTTATGGCGGGCTCGAACATCGCGCGTCGACGGCGCTCATCTGCAATCGCGGCGATCTGCCGGTGCAGGGCCGCGACGCGCTCACCGAAGGCTATCGGACTTACCTCGGCCTGTGCAGCCACGAATATTTCCACACGTGGAACGTGAAGCGCATCAAGCCGGCGGTGTTCGCGCCCTATGACCTTTCCGTCGAAAACTACACGTCGCTGCTGTGGCTGTTCGAAGGCTTCACCTCTTATTACGACGACCTGATTCTCGTGCGCAGCGGCCTGATTTCCGCCGACGATTACTTCGGCATGCTCGGCAAGGTGATCGGCGGCGTGCAGCGCGGCAGCGGGCGCACGAAGCAGACCGTCGCCGAAAGCTCCTTCGACGCGTGGGTCAAATACTATCGGCAGGACGAGAACGCGCCGAACGCGATCGTCAGCTATTACACAAAGGGCTCGCTCGTCGCGCTTTCGTTCGACCTGGCGATTCGCGCGCAAACCGGTCATCGCAAGTCGCTCGATGATGTGATGCGTCTGCTGTGGCAGCGCTTTGGCCGCGACTTCTATCGCGGCAAGCCGGTTGGCGTGGAGGAGGGCGAAGTCGAGGCGCTCATCGCCGAGGCGACCGGTGTGCACCTGGGCGAACTGTTCGCACAAGCCGTGCACGGCACGCGCGATCTGCCGCTGGAGACGTTGCTCGAACCGTTCGGCGTGACGATCGCGCCGGAGCCTGACAAGAACGGCAAGCCGTCGCTCGGCGCGCGCGTGCGGGGCGGCGCGGATTGCACGCTGGCCGCGGTCCACGAAGGCAGCGCAGCGCAGAAAGCCGGGCTCTCGGCCGGCGACGTGCTGATCGCGCTCGACGGCCTGCGCGTGACGGGCACGAATCTGGACGCGCTGCTCGCGCGCTATCAGCCGGGCGCGAAGGTCGAAGTGCACGCGTTTCGCCGCGACGAGCTGCGCACCGCGCAACTCAAGCTGGACGGGCCGGAAGTGTCGCGCTACAAGCTCGCCGCCACCGACAAGCGGCCCGCCGCCCGCAAGGCGCGCGAACGCTGGCTCGCAAGCTGATTGAAATTGTCGCCGGGTTTAATTGACGTGCTCAGCGGCGGATTGTTCTACCAGTGCAACAATCCGTCGCCGCGGGATGGCTTTTTCCGCAGTCGGTAAAAAAACACAATGACTCCACTCGCGCAAAACTGCGCGCCCACTACTGGAGTCACCATGACCACGATCCTGCAAATCAACTCGGCAGCCCGCTCGCAAGGCGCGAATTCCACGTTGCTCGTCAACGAACTGACCGAAAAGCTGCAACAGTCGAATCCGGGCGCGCAAGTCGTCGTCCGCAATCTGCAAGCCGAACCGCTGCCGCACCTGGACGACGCTGTCCTCGGCGCGTTCTTCACGCCGGCCGACCAGCGGACCGCCGAGCAAGCGGCCATCGCCGCCCGCAGCGAAGCGCTGATCGCTGAACTGCAAGCCGCCGACATCGTCGTGATCGGTGCGCCGATGTACAACTTCGGCATCTCGTCGCAACTGAAGACGTACTTCGACTTCATCGCGCGCGCCGGCATCACGTTCAGCTATACCGCGAACGGTCCGCAAGGTCTGGTGACGGGCAAGAAGGTCTACGTCGTGTCGGCTCGCGGCGGCAAGTATGTCGGCACGCCGAACGACAGCCAGACCCCGTATCTGAAGAGCTTCCTCGGCTTCCTCGGCATGACCGACGTGAACTTCATCTACGCCGAAGGCCTGAACATGGGCCCGGACGCAGCGAGCGCCGCGCTGGCCGCCGCGCGCGAAGCGATCGCTGTTGCTTGAGGTTGAGATGTCGGCTTCGGGCCGACTGTTCGGGGCTGGTGACGCCGCTTAGCTGCGGCGCCTGGTTTCTCGATGCAATTGAAAACGCCCCGGGGTGCGAGCCGCGTGGCGTTTTTGTTTTGGGCGGCGTGGGAGCGCGGGAGCGAGGGTGATGCCGAAGCCTGAAGCCCGAAGCCGCGCCTACGCCAGCATCTGCGCCTGATCGGGCAAACGCCAGTCGATCGGTGTGCGGCCGTGCTGCACGAGATACTCGTTGGCCTTCGCGAAATGCCCGCAGCCGAGAAAACCGCGATGCGCCGACAACGGCGAAGGATGCGGCGCCTCCAGCACGTAATGCGATTTGCCGCCGAGCAGCGCGCGCTTCGCTTGCGCGTGCGCGCCCCACAGCATGAACACGAGATGATCGTGGCGCATGGCCAGTTCGTGAATCAGCGTATCGGTGCATTTTTCCCAGCCGCGCTTCGCGTGACTGGCCGCCGAATTGCGCTCGACCGTCAGCACGGTGTTCAGCAACAGCACGCCTTGCTTCGCCCAGGTGTCGAGGCAACCGTGGCGGGGCGGCTCGTGGCCGAGGCTCGTCGCGATTTCCTTGAAGATGTTGCGCAGCGACGGCGGCGTGCGCACATTCGGCGCCACTGAAAACGCGAGCCCATGCGCTTGCGACGTGCCGCGATCTTCGCCGTGATACGGGTCCTGGCCGAGGATGACGACCTTCACATCGTCGGGACTCGTGAGACGCAACGCGCGAAAGACGTCGGTGGGATAGACGGTTTTACCGGCGGCGCGCTCACCGTCGACGAAACGGCAAAGCGGCGCGTAGGCATCGCTTTCGATGAAGGGCTTCAGGTGCGTACGCCAGGCAGCCGGCAACGCGGCGAATTGTGCTTCGAGCGTGAGCGTGCCGTGGGCGTGTTGCTGCGATGGCGACGGCGATGGCGTTTCGGTTGCGCCGGATGTGTCGCTCGCGGGCGCGGCAGCGTCGCCGAATAGCGAGGCCTGCGATGGCGTCGAGCGGGTACGTGATGAGGAAGTCATGGCGCAGAAGTGTCGCAGCAAATGCGGTGTGACTCAAGTTGAGGCGGATGCCAGCGTTGGCTACGTCAAGGCCCGCTTGGCCGGCGACGTATTCAACCCCTCACCCCGCACGCAACTGATACCCGCGCTGTGCCTTGCTCACATTTTCCGGCGCAAGCCCTGCAACCTGCTTGCCGAGTTCAACAGAAAGCGCATGCAGCGCGGCTTCGTCGCCGGATTTCAGTTCGAGCTCGATCTCCGAAATCGGCGCGCGGCGCAGTTCGCTGTTCACTTCGGCGAGCACGTTGCCCTGATCGATCGCGGCTTCCACTTGCGAACCGTCGACGCTCACATTCCACAGCGTGCGCGTGAAATCCGTGCGAAACAGTTCGATCAACCGCGGCGCCGCTTCGCGCAACGCTTCGGCGGCGGCCGGCTCGTCGCATTCGCGCAGAAGCGCGTCGATTTCGAGCGCCTCGCTCGCGACCGGCATTTCCCATTCGTGACGGCTATGCAAACCATTGCTCGCGTTGCCCACCGTCTTGAAGGTTTGCAGCCAGCCGTCGGGCGTGTGACGCAAACGCAGCGCGCTCTTCGACGCTGCGAGCGCAAGTTGCGGCGTGTCGAAATAGATATTCGACAGCTTGATCGCGCGGCCTTCGTCGCCGGTGCGCGCGACGAACCACGCCGACGCCGCCTCGACTTGCGCCACCGGCAGCAGCAACTTGATTTCGCGTTCCATGCCCATGATCTGCTCCGCTATGTTCCGCCAGATGCCGTTAAACGCGACGCGTTGTCGTCACGCCGCGCCTGGAAAGAACATGCGCGCAAGCTCCACGCCTGGTTCGGCGGCGCGCATGAACGCCTCGCCGACGAGGAACGTGTTCACGTCCACCGCACGTAGCCGTTCGACATCGGCACGCGACAAAATGCCCGATTCGGTGACGACGATGCGGTCGTCGGGAATCGCGTCAAGCATGCCGATTGTCGTTTCGATCGACGTCTCGAACGTGCGCAAGTTGCGATTGTTGATGCCGATCAGCGGCGTTTTCAGCGTGAGCGCCTGCGTCAACTCTTTGTCGTCGTGTACTTCGACCAACACTGCAAGACCGAGCGATTGCGCGAGCGCTTCGAGATCCTGCATCTCCGAAGTGTCGAGCGCGGCGGCGATCAGCAGGATCGCGTCGGCGCCCATCGCGCGTGCCTCGACGATCTGATACGGATCGACGATGAAATCCTTGCGCAGCACCGGCAACTGACAGGCGGCGCGCGCCTGCTCGAGGTACGCGACGCTGCCCTGGAAGAACTGCACGTCGGTCAACACGGACAGGCAAGCCGCGCCATGCGTCTCATACGAACGCGCAATCTGCGCGGGCACGAAGTCTTCGCGCAACACGCCTTTCGACGGGCTCGCTTTCTTCACTTCCGCGATCACCGCGGCGAGACCCGCCGCATGCTTCGCACGCAACGCGCCGACGAAATCGCGAAGATCGCGCGACGACGCTTCGAGGCGCAATTCTTCCAGCGGCGCGCTTTGTTCGGCCGCGCGGACTTCTTCGCGTTTGACCGCGATGATGCGGTCGAGGATGTCGCTCATAAGTGTCTCGTTACGTTGGTTGCTGCGTGATCAGTGCTTGAATTCAGTGCTTGAATTGCTGCGTGAAGCGAATCAGTTCGTCGACCTTCGCACGCGCCTTGCCGCTTGCAATGGCTTCGCGCGCAAGCTGAATACCGTCCGCAATCGACGACGCCACGTTCGCCGAATACAGCGCCGTGCCTGCGTTCAGCGTGACGATCTCGCGCGCGACGCCCGGCTTGTTGTCGAGCGCCTCGAGCAGCATCGCTTTCGATTCGGTCGCGTCCGCCACTTTCAGCGTGCGGTTCGACACCATCTGCATGCCGAAGTCTTCCGGATGAATCTCGTACTCGTGCACTTCGCCGTCGCGCAACTCGCCGACTTGCGTCGCTGCGCCGAGCGAGACTTCGTCCATGCCGTCCATACCGTACACCACGAGCACGTGCTTTGCGCCGAGGCGCTGCATCACGCGAACCTGAATGCCGACGAGGTCCGCATGGAACACGCCCATCAGTTGATTCGGCGCGCTGGCCGGGTTCGTCAACGGACCGAGAATGTTGAAGATGGTCCGCACGCCGAGTTCGCGGCGCACCGGCGCGATGTTCTTCATCGCCGGGTGATGATTCGGCGCGAACATGAAGCCCATGCCGGTTTCGGCAATCGACGCCGCCACTTGTTCCGGCTGCAAGTCGATATTCACGCCGAGCGCTTCGAGCACGTCTGCGCTGCCCGATTTGCTCGACACGCCGCGATTGCCGTGCTTCGCGACTTTCGCGCCCGCCGCCGCCGACACGAACATGGTCGCCGTGGAAATGTTGAAGGTGTGCGAACCGTCGCCGCCGGTGCCGACGATATCGACGAAGTTCGAGTTGTCCTGCACCTCGACGTGCCGGGCAAATTCACGCATCACCGTCGCGGCCGCGGTGATTTCGCCGATGGTCTCTTTTTTGACGCGCAAGCCGGTGATGATCGCGGCCGACATCACGGGCGATAGCTCGCCGCGCATGATGAGCCGCATCAAATGCAGCATTTCGTCGTGGAAAATCTCGCGGTGCTCGATGGTTCGTTGCAGCGCTTCCTGCGGCGTGATGGTCATGATGTTGTCTCGCTTCATCAGGCGGTGCGATGGGCCGTCTTCGCTTTCGACTGCTTCACGAAGTTTTCGAGCAATGCGTGACCGTGTTCCGACAGGATCGATTCCGGATGGAACTGCACGCCTTCAACGGCAAGCTCCTTGTGACGCACGCCCATGATCTCGCCGTCGTCGGTCCACGCGGACACTTCGAGGCAATCGGGCAGCGACTCGCGTTCGATCGCGAGCGAGTGATAGCGCGTCACGACGAAATGCTTCGGCAGGTCGGCGAATACGCCTTTGCAGTCGGTTTCGATCGTGCTGACCTTGCCGTGCATGATGGTTTGCGCGCGCACCACGCGTCCGCCGAATGCTTCGCCAATCGCCTGATGGCCGAGGCACACGCCGAGAATCGGCGTCTTGCCGGAGAACTCGCGCAGCACGTCGAGCGTGATGCCCGCGTGTTGCGGATTGCTCGGGCCGGGCGACAGGCAGATGCGCTCGGGGTTGAGCTTCGCGATTTCGTCGAGTGTGATTTCGTCGTTCCGATAGGTGCGGACGTCTTCGCCGAGTTCGCCGAAGTACTGCACCAGGTTGTAGGTGAACGAGTCGTAGTTGTCGATCATGAGCAGCATGGTGTGTCTCCGGTCAGAAGTCGCTATCGAGGCCGTCTTGAACCTGTTCGGCCGCGCGCAACACGGCGCGCGCCTTGTTCTCGGTCTCTTGCCATTCGGATTCGGGCACCGAATCCGCGACGACACCCGCTGCCGCCTGCACATACAGATTGCCGTTCGCGATCACGCCGGTGCGGATCGTGATGGCGAGATCCATTTCGCCGGTGAACGACAGGTAGCCCACGGCGCCGCCGTACAGGCCGCGCTTCACCGGTTCGAGTTCGTCGATCAGTTCCATCGCGCGAACTTTCGGCGCGCCCGACAGCGTGCCGGCCGGGAAGGTGGCGCGCAGCACGTCGAAATTGGTCGTGCCGGGCTTGAGCTTGCCTTCCACCGAACTCACGATGTGCTGCACATGCGAGTACTTTTCGATGACCATCTTGTCGGTCACGATCACCGAGCCGATCTGCGCGATGCGGCCCACGTCGTTGCGCGCGAGGTCGATCAGCATCACGTGCTCGGCAATTTCCTTCGGGTCGTTCAGCAGTTCGGTCGCGAGTTCGGCGTCGCGTTCGGGCGTGTTGCCGCGCGGACGCGTGCCGGCGAGCGGCCGAATCGTCACGATACGATCTTCGCCGCGCTTTTCCTGGCGCACCAGAATTTCCGGCGATGCACCGACCACATGAAACTCGCCGAAGTTGTAGTAGTACATGTACGGCGACGGATTCAGCGACCGCAGCGCGCGATACAGCGACAGCGGATTGTCGCGATACGGCTTCGTCAGACGCTGGCCGACCTGCACCTGCATCAGTTCGCCTGCGGCAATGTATTCCTTCGCCTTGCGTACGGCTGCGAGGTAGTCGTCTTTAGCGAACTCGCGATACGTCTCGGTGCGCACGCTCGCCGACGTGACCGGCGGCTCGACGGTCGAGCGCAAACGCTGGCGCAATTCGCGCAGACGCTGCTTTGCTTTCGTGTATGCCTCGGGTTGCGTCGGATCGGCATAGATTACGAGGTACAGCTTGCCCGCGAGGTTGTCGATCACCGCGACTTCTTCTGTCAGAAGCAACTGAATGTCCGGCAGATTCAGATCGTCTTTCGGTGCGGTGTGCGCGAGCTTTTTCTCGATGTAACGCACCGCGTCGTACCCGAAATAACCGGCGAGTCCACCGGCAAAACGCGGCAAACCCGGACGCTGCGCGACCTTGAAACGGCCCTGGAATTGCTGGATGAACTCGAGCGGATCGCCTTCGTGCGTTTCGACGACCTTGCCGTCGCGCACGACTTCCGACACGCCATTGCGAGTGCGCAACAACGTACGCGCCGGCAGGCCGATGAACGAATAGCGCCCGAAGCGCTCGCCGCCCACCACGGATTCCAGCAGGAACGAGTTAGCGCCGTTGCGCTCGGTCTGCGCCAGTTTCAGATACAGCGAGAGCGGCGTTTCGAGATCGGCGAGCGCCTCGGCGATCAGCGGAATGCGGTTGAAGCCCTCGTTGGCGAGGGACTGGAATTCGAGTTCGGTCATGTTCCGATCCTGTTCGTAGGTCCGGCGGCAGCGTGCGTCGGACAAAGCGGGGCATGCGCAGCCGGTCAGCCGTTCATTCGACATTGACGATGATGAACCGACCGGCGCGATTTTCCCATCGACGCAAGCACGGAGTTCCGGCGCGCAGTTGTACTTTGCAAGTACACGCAGGCCGAATCAGGCGATGCAGCGAAACGAGACGATGGAAAAACGCGTGAGCGCAGCGAAGTAAAAAACGGTTGCCGAAGACGAGCTTCAGCGTACCTCAGGCGAGGTTAGCGCGACCAGCGACGCCAGGGCCAGGCTCCCCGGTCGATGCTAATCAGACTCCGTTTTTTATTCAGAAACATGAGGATGAAGGACTTTTCAAGTCGTGGAATGGTGCGCTGCGATCGCCTTGGCGGCGTCCAGCAGCGAGGCAACTATACCATCGGATTTTATTGTTTGTATAGCTTGGCCGTGGTTGTAGCCGTAGGGCACCGTGAGCGTCGACATGCCCGCCGCGCGGCCCGCCAGCGCGTCGTTTTCCGAATCGCCGATGGCCACCGTGGCGCGCGGTTCGACGCCCAACTGCGCGGCGGCCGTGAGCATCGGCAGGGGGTCCGGCTTCTTTTTCGGCAGGCTGTCGCCGCCTAGCACGACGCTGAAATATTGCGCGAGCCCGTATTGCTGCAGCAGTTCGACCGCGAAGCGATGCGGCTTGTTGGTGACGCAGGCGAGCTTGAGGCCCGCGTCGCGCAGGGCCGCGAGGCCGGCTTCGACGTCGGGATAAAGACGCGTGTGCAAGCCGTTGATTTTCGCGTACTCCGCCTGATAGATGGCGAGCGCTTCGTCGAAACGGTCTTGCGCGTGCTCCGCTTCGAAGCGCGGCGCGAGCACGCTGCGGATCAGATGCTCGGAGCCCTTGCCGACATAGCCGACCACTTCCTCGCGCGAGGTCTCCTCCGCGTCGAGTTGCGCGAGCATGCCGTTCAGGCCGGCGGTGAAGTCGTCGGCGGTGTCGATCATCGTGCCGTCGAGGTCGATGATCGCGGCTTGCAGGCGGGAGCCGGTGAAGGTCGGGGCGGGGAAGGTGGACGTCATCGGGCGCGGTTTCAGTGCTGGATGTTGGCGAGCGCGGCGCGCATCTTGTCGATCACGACCTTGTGGTCCGGCTGGCCGAAGATCGCCGAGCCCGCGACGAATGTATCGGCGCCGGCCGCGGCGATTTCCGCGATGTTGTCGACCTTCACGCCGCCGTCCACTTCGAGATGAATCTCGCGGCCGGTGCGCTCCTTGTACGCGTCGATGCGCTTGCGCGCCTCGCGCAGCTTGTTCAGCGCTTCGGGAATGAACGACTGGCCGCCGAAGCCCGGATTCACCGACATGATCAGCACGAGGTCGAGCTTGTCCATCACGTGATCGAGATAATTGAGCGAGGTGGCCGGGTTGAACACGAGGCCGGCCTTGCAGCCGTGATCGCGGATCAGCGACAGCGTGCGGTCGATGTGGTCCGAGCCTTCCGGGTGAAAGCTGATCAGATTCGCGCCCGCCTTCGCGAAGTCCGGCACGATGCGGTCGACCGGACGCACCATCAGATGCACGTCGATGGGCACGCCGACATGCGGACGAATGGCTTCGCACACGAGCGGACCGATGGTCAGGTTCGGCACGTAGTGGTTGTCCATGACGTCGAAATGGATCCAGTCGGCGCCGGCGGCGACGACATTGCGGACTTCTTCGCCGAGGCGGGCGAAGTCGGCGGAGAGAATGCTGGGAGCGATGCGGAATTGCGTCATGGCGGCGGGCGGAGGCAAGCGGAAAAGCGCCATTTTACCGTTTTGTGCGCGTGGCCAGCGGCTGGACGGCGGCGTGGCGTTGCGTCGGTGCTCTGGTGTGCCGCTGCGCGTCGTGGTCCCTGGAACAGGCAGCCGTCGCGCTTTTTCGGCTTCCAGGCGCGAAACGGGTGTGGCGCCTGCGCCCTTCGCGCCCTAAGCGTGCTTGTCCAGAAGATATGTCCGGTTGCGGGCGCCTCGCGCATGACGCAGAATGCCAAACCATGGCGCTGCGTCGCCAATGGGCCGTGAAGCCGTTGGCGCTCGGGCCTTCCAGCGATCTTGTCGCCCCCGTTTCAGCAGATTGGAATCAGGATGAGCCAGTATGAATTCAGCGTGTCGGCGCAGGTGCAGTTCCTGCCCGAAGAATCGGACCCGGAGCGCCGCCAGTACGCGTTCGCTTATACGCTGACCATCCGCAACACCGGTCAGGTGCCCGCGCAATTGATCGCGCGGCATTGGGTGATCACGGACAGCGAAAAGACCGTGCAGGAAGTGAAGGGTCTCGGCGTGGTGGGACACCAGCCGCTGCTCAAACCCGGCGAGCAGTTCGAATATACGAGTTGGGCGGTTATCGCGACACCGGTCGGCACGATGCGGGGCGAGTACTTCTGCGTGGCCGAGGACGGCGAGCGTTTCGACGCGCCCGTGCCGGAGTTCATTCTGCGCATGCCGCGTACGTTGCATTGAACCGTGGGCGTCTGGCGCGGTCTTTAACGGTTCGATATAGCAGGTTCGATAAGCGGTTCGATAACGATCGATGCGCGCGGTGCAATGCGTGAATCGGCTCCGCGTCAGTGCGGTTTTTGTGGCGTCTTCGTTTCGCGGCTGTCGGCGCGCGCTGCTTTCTTTTTACCGGACGACGTCCACACGACGATGAACACGAGCAGGAACAGCGCGAGAAGCGATTCCAGCGCGAAGACAAGCATTGGGTATTCGTCGAATAGATCAGACATGGCGGTTTCCATCAAGAACGAACATTGTATGCGTTTTGTCGGCGCGGCCGGAGCCTGGCTCGGCGCGCTTTCGATGGCGGCCATACTCGCCGCCTGCGGTGGCGGCGGCGCGGTGCGGCCAGTCGCTTCGCCACCCACGGGGGCCGCGATCATCCCCGGCCAGATCGCCGCGACGCGGCTTACGGCGGTAGCGTGGCAGCAGGTTCCGGGCTGGCAGGACGATTCGCTGATCGGCGCGACGGCCGCGTTGCGGCAAAATTGCCTGAGGCTCGCGCGTCAGGCGAACTGGGCACGCGCCTGTGCGGCAGCGGCGCAGCTTGACGATCTCGACGTGACCGGCGCCCGGGCTTTTTTTGAAGCCTATTTCACGCCCTTCCAGCTCGCGAACAACGACGGCACGCTCGACGGTCTCGTCACCGGCTACTACGAGCCGTTATTGCGCGGCTCGCGCACGCGGCATGGTGTTTATCAGACGGCGCTGTATCGTTGGCCGTCGAGTTATCGCCCTGGCGTCGCGTTGCCGCCGCGCGCGCAACTCGAACGGACGGGCGTGCTGAACGGCAACGAGCTTGTCTGGGTCGACGACCCCATCGAAGCATTTTTCCTGCAAGTGCAAGGCTCCGGCCGGATCGTGATGGAAGACGGCAGCGTGATGCGCGTCGGCTTCGGCGGCACGAACAACCAGCCGTACAAATCCATTGGGCGGTGGCTGCTGGATCGCGGCGAGCTCACGCCTGCGCAAGCCACCATGCAAGGCATCAAGGCCTGGGCGCGCGCGAACCCGAATCGTGTGGATGCGCTGCTCGATACCAATCCGCGCTTCGTGTTTTTCCGCGAAATGCCGTCGGTGGAAAGCATGGCGAAGGGCACCGCCGATGGTCCGATCGGCGCGCTCGGCGTGCCGTTGACGCCGGAGCGCTCGATCGCCGTCGATCCCACCTCGATTCCGCTCGGCACGCCGGTGTTTTTGCAGACCACGAGGCCGCTGACGAATTCGCCGATGAACCGTCTGGTGTTTGCGCAGGACACCGGCTCGGCGATCAAGGGCGGTGTGCGCGCCGACTACTTCTGGGGTCTCGGCGATGATGCGGGCGATCTCGCTGGCAAGATGAAGCAGGGCGGTCGGATGTGGGTGCTGTTGCCGAATTCTTGAGGGTGGTCGCGGGCGCGTCTGGGGCTTCTGGCGGCCGTGAGTGTCGCTGCGGGGCATTGGGTGTGGCTTGTGGCCGGTTTACCGCAGACGCACGCACAAGCGCTGGTGCTGAAACCGTTGCCGGCGTTTGTGGGGCTGTTCGTCTTGGGCGGCGCGGTATTAGTGGCATGAGAGCCACTGGAGCCACTAAGGCCACCAGCGGCGTTAGCGCCAAATTTTCGCGCGCCCATTTGCAGGGCGCCTGCAACTTCTTCCGGCCTTACAACCCCGACTTGCGCTTGTCGACTACGCGCCTCGCCTTCCCCACCGAACGTTCGATTCCATTCACCGCCAGCACATTCACCACCGCGCTGACGCCGATCAGCGCCTTGATGTCATAGGCCAGCGCCTGCTTCGCGAGATTGAGCGCGGCAGTGTCGGGCGCGGTTTCGGGACACGGTTCGACGTTTAGCGTCAACACGTCGAGCGGACCTTCCCTGGTCAGCACGATCTGATAGTGAGGCGCGAGAGTGTGCTGCTTGAGCAGCAGTTCCTCGATCTGCGTCGGGAACACGTTAACGCCGCGCACGATCATCATGTCGTCCGAGCGGCCGGTGATTTTTTCCATGCGGCGCATCGTGCGGGCGCTGCCTGGCAGCAGGCGCGTGAGGTCGCGCGTGCGGTAACGAATGATCGGCAACGCTTCCTTGGTGAGCGACGTGAAGACCAGTTCGCCGAGTTCTCCGTCCGGAAGAACTTCGCCCGTTTCCGGGTCGATGATCTCGGGGTAGAAATGGTCTTCCCAGATCGTCGGACCGTCTTTCGTTTCAACGCATTCCGACGCCACGCCTGGTCCCATCACTTCCGACAGACCGTAAATGTCGACCGCGTCGATGCCCATGCGCTTTTCGATCGCCTGACGCATGTCGTTGGTCCACGGCTCCGCGCCGAAGATGCCGATGCGCAGCGAGCAACCGGCAGGGTCGATGCCCTGGCGCTCCAACTCGTCGGCGATCGACAGCATGTAGCTCGGCGTCACCATGATGATGTCGGGCCGGAAGTCCTGGATCAATTGCACCTGCTTTTCTGTCTGGCCGCCGCCGAACGGAATAACGGTGAGGCCCGCACGCTCCGCGCCGTAGTGCGCGCCGAGACCGCCAGTGAAGAGGCCGTAACCATAGCTCACATGCACCTTGTCGCCAGGCTTGGCGCCGGCCGCGCGGATCGAGCGCGCGACGAGATTCGCCCACGTGTCGATATCGCGAGCGGTGTAGCCCACCACAGTCGGCTTGCCCGTCGTACCCGACGAAGCGTGAATCCGCGAGATTCGTTCCTGCGGCACGGCGAACATCCCGAACGGGTAGTTGTCGCGCAAGTCCTTCTTGGTCGTGAACGGGAAGCGTGCAAGGTCTGCAAGCGTCGTCAGGTCGTTCGGATGAATGCCCGCTTCGTCGAACTTGCGACGATAGACCGGCGAGTTTTCGTAAGCGTGGTTCAGGGACCACTTGAGCCGTTCAAGCTGGAGCGCCGCAAGTTCGTCGCGGCTGGCGGTCTCGATAGGATCGAGCGGAAGGGCGGGGCTCATCGAATGTCTCCTTACTGCCTCAATGCTGGGTCTGTTATAGATTGCGCTCGCGCGTAAAACTTCGAACGGCGGCGCTGAAACTGCGGACGGCCGCCATTGCGGTGAATTGCTGGCCGGTCTCACCGCTCACGACTGTCACGGACTGGCGACTCTCGCGTGGAGCGCTTGCCGTGTGCCTTTTGTTTTGGCTGGTCTTTTCGCTCTGCGCTGCGGATGCTGTAGCGCTTCGCGTTACTCCGGTCCCGTGTGCGATGGTGTCTGCGGAATCACGCTGCCCTTGATTTGCGCCGATTTGCCGCGAAACATTGCCACCGTATCGCCGGCGCGATTGGTCACGCGAATATCGTAGATGCCGGTGCGGCCGTTCAATGTCTGTTCGACCGCTTCTGCGGTGAGCACATCGCCGCCATGCACAGGACGCAGGAACTCGATCGAGCAGCCGGATGCCACCGTATTGACGTTGCGCGAGTTGCACGCAAACGCAAAGCTCGAATCAGCGAGCGTGAATATCAGGCCGCCATGACAAATCTGATGGCCGTTCAGAAAGTCTTCGCGCACAGCCATTCGCAGACGCGCATACCCGGCGCGCACTTCCACGATCTCGAGGCCGAGCGCACGGCTGCACGCATCGTTTTCATACATTGCGGCGGCGGTTGCGCGGGCGAGTTCGTCGGGCGTCATTTCCGCGGGGTAGAGAGGTTGCGTCGACATATCAGCGGCCCTCGAAGCGCGGCGCGCGCTTTTCGACGAAGGCGCGAACGCCTTCCGCATAGTCGTGTGACGCACCCAGCTCGCGTTGCAGGTCGCGTTCAAGGTCGAGTTGCTGATCGAGCGTTTGTGTGGCGCCGGCACGCATGGCGCGCTTGATCCCGGCGATCGCGCGCGTGGGTTGCTGCGCGAGTTGTGCCGCCAGGGTGGCCGCGGCTGCCGCGAGTTCCTGATCGTCGACCGCTTGCCAGATGAGGCCCCAGCTTTCGGCTTTCTCCGCGCTGAGTTTGTCGCCGGTGATGGCAAGTCCTAACGCGCGCGCCATGCCGACGCGCTGCGGCAAGAACCACGTGCCGCCCGAATCCGGCACGAGGCCGATCTTCACGAAAGCCTGAATAAAGCTGGCGGAACGCGCCGCGAGCACGATGTCGCACGCGAGCGCGAGATTCGCGCCGGCGCCCGCAGCCGTGCCGTTGACAGCCGCAATCACCGGCAACGGCAATGCTTGCAGGCGGCGAATCAGCGGATTGAAATGCGCGTCGATCAGGTCGCCGAGATCCGTCATGGCGCCGGGCGTGAAATCCAGATCGGCGAGGTCCTGTCCTGCACAGAAGCCGCGGCCCGAGCCGGTCAGAATGAGCGCGCGCGCGCCGGACTTTTCTACTTCGCCGAGCGCCGCCGCCAGTTCCTCATGCATCGCGCGGGTGAAGCTGTTCAGCTTGTCGGGCCGGTTCAGCGTAATGGTGGCTACGCGGCTCGACGTGTCGATGTCGAGGCGGATCGCTTCATACGACATTGGGTGTCTCCTCAAAGTCTCGTTCGCGGAACTGCAGTGCTTATTTCACAGCCTTTCGATGACGAGTGCGATGCCTTGGCCCACGCCGATGCACATCGTGCAAAGCGCAAAGCGCCCGTTGCAGCGTTCCAGTTGGTACAGCGCAGTCGTGACGAGGCGCGCACCGGATGCGCCGAGCGGGTGTCCGAGCGCGATCGCTCCACCGTTGGGATTGACGCGCGGATCGTCGTCGCGCAGGCCGAGCGTGCGCAAAACCGCGAGTCCTTGCGACGCGAACGCCTCGTTCAGCTCGATCACGTCGAACTGCTCGAGCTTCATGCCGAGTTGCCTGAGCAGCTTTTGCGTGGCCGGCGCGGGACCGATACCCATGATGCGCGGCTCGACGCCCGCCGTCGCCATGCCCACCACGCGCGCGCGGCGACGCAGACCGTACTGGTCGGCCGCCTGCTGGTTCGCGAGCAGTAGGGCGCAGGCGCCGTCGTTCACGCCCGATGCATTGCCGGCAGTCACACTGCCGTCCGGACGAACGACACCCTTGAGCCTCGCCAGGCTTTCGAGCGACGTCTCGCGCGGATGCTCGTCAAGCGTCACACGAATCGGATCGCCTTTTTTCTGCGCGATTTCCACACCGACAATTTCCTGCGCCAGCGTGCCGTCCTGCTGCGCGCGCGCGGCCTTCTGCTGGCTCGCCAACGCGAACGCGTCCTGATCGGCGCGGCTGATTCCGAACTCGACGGCCACGTTTTCCGCAGTTTCCGGCATTGAATCGACGCCGTACTGTCGCTTCATTAGCGGATTGACGAAGCGCCAGCCAATCGTCGTGTCGTAGATGTCCGCTTGCCGAGCAAACGCGCTCGCCGCCTTGCCCATCACGAACGGCGCGCGAGTCATGCTTTCGACGCCGCCAGCGATCATCAGCCGGGCTTCGCCTGCCTTGATGGCGCGCGCTGCTGTTCCGACGGCGTCCATGCCCGAGCCGCACAGACGGTTGATCGTGGAACCGGGGACGTCGGTAGGCAGTCCCGCGAGCAATGCCGACATGCGCGCTACGTTGCGATTGTCTTCGCCGGCCTGGTTCGCGCAGCCGTAGATCACGTCGTCCACGGCGCGCCAGTCCACGCCGGCATTACGCTCGATTAAAGCCTTGATCGGCACGGCGCCGAGGTCGTCGGCCCGCACGTCTTTCAGGGCGCCGCCGTAACGGCCGATGGGGGTGCGAATCGCGTCGCAGATAAAGGCGTCGTTCATATCCGTTCCTGCTGAGGCGGACCGGCGTTCAATGCCGATCCGATGTCATGTTAGTTGGCGCGCACGGCGCGGTCCATTCGGCCAAAAGGCATAGGACGATCGACGTGCTTTCGTCTTATGACTTTCAGCCAGCTACCGCTGGGGCCGCTTTCGGTTCAACATGAACGCGGCTTTGGACTACGCGGAAGCGATTGGCGACGAAGGCCGCGTCGGTGAGCGCCGCGTTGGCTGCGGGGTTAGCGCCCGTGCCGTGGAAGTCGGAGAACGCTGCCGACTGATTCACGAACACACCGCCCGTCAGGTTGATCGACAAAGCGACGCCGCCGCGGAGCGACGCCTCGTGCGCGTCGTCGAGCACGGCTTCGTCGGTGCTGTAGACGGACAGCGTTAGTGCGCCGTGCTCGGCGGCGATCGTGCCGGCAAGTTCGAGAGACTGCGCAGTCGAGTCGGTAGCGATCACGAACGAGATCGGACCGAACCATTCCCTCGTGAACTGCGCGCGGTCGGTTGCGGCGTCGAACTGCACGAGCAGCGGTGTGCGCACGCGGGCAACCGGAAAGGCCGGATGCTCGAGCGCCTGGCTTTCGACCAGAACACGGCCGAGTTTCGTCGCTTCGTCGATGCGCTGGGTGACGCCTTCGTTTTGAATGGCGCCGAGGAGCTCGACTGCGCGAGCGGGGTCCGCGACGAGTTTTTGCACGGCGCCGGCGATTGCCTGCGCGACTTCGTCGAACGTGAGCGCACCTTCTGCCGTGCGGATACCGCCGCGCGGCACGTAGATGTTTTGTGGCGCGGTGCACATCTGGCCCGAGTAAAGCGCGAGCGAGAACGCGATGTTGCGGGCGGCGGCTTTCATGTCGTCAACTGAATCGATCACGATCTGGTTCACGCCGGCTTTTTCGGTGTAGACCTGCGCCTGGTGCGCGTTGCGCTCGAGCCAGGTGCCGTTTTGCGTGCTGCCTGTGAAGTCGATCAGCTTGATCTCGGGGCGCACGGCGAGGCTTTGGACGATCGCGCCGTCGTTCGGCTCAGTGGCGAGCAGCGTGACGACGTTCGGGTCGAAGCCGGCCTCGCGTAGAACGTCGCGCGCAATTCGCACCGTTATGGCGAGCGGCAGGATAGCGCCCGGATGCGGCTTGACGATCACGGCGTTGCCCGTCGCGAGGTCGGCGAAAAGGCCCGGATAGCCGTTCCATGTCGGAAACGTGCAGCAGCCGAGTACCAGGCCGGTGCCGCGGGGCACGATGGTGTAGCGCTTGTGCATGGCGAGCGGCGGGTTCTTGCCTTGCGGCTTTTCCCAGTGAGCGTCGGCGGGAATGCGGCGCAACTGGTCCCACGCATACACGACGGCTTCCAGTGCCCGGTCTTGCGCGTGCGGCCCGCCTGCCTGGAAGGCCATCATGAAGGCCTGGCCGGTCGTGTGCATTACGCTGTAACCGATCTCGAAGCTCGCGCGATTAAGCCGTGCCAGGACTTCGAGCGATACGCCAACCCAGGCCTCGCGACCCGCGGCGCGCCAGCCCTGTTGTGCGATCGCGGCGGCGGCGATCAGTGCGTCGGGATCGGATTTGGGATAACGGATAGCGAGCGGGAAGCCAAATGGCGACACTTCCGCGCCAACGGTTTCTCCAGTAGAGGGCTGGTCGAGTTCGAAGGCGGCGTCCAGATGCGCTTTGAAGGCGGCTTCGCCGTCCGCGTTGGCGGTTTCCCCGTACACTTTCGGACTGGGCATTTCGACGAACGGGCTCCAGTAACCGCGCGTCTCGGCCGCGGCGAGCGCCTTTTGCAGCGTGTCTTCGTGCTTGGTGAATAACGGATGTGTCATGGCAGAGGCTTGGCTGTACGTTGGGGGAAGCCCGTCTAATAATTGACCGACCGGTTGGTTGGTGAATGTTAGCATTATTAAGATGGGCGCGCGAAGCGTTTTTCGCGCTCGGTCAATCACAAGGAGGCGGCATGGTTTACGAGAACATTCTGGTTGAAACGCGGGGACGGGTCGGACTCGTTACGTTGAATCGTCCGAAGGCGCTGAATGCGCTGAACGATGCCTTGATGGACGAGCTAGGCGCGGCGCTGCGCGAGTTCGACGCCGACGACGGCATCGGCGCAATCGTGGTGACGGGCAGTGAAAAAGCGTTCGCGGCCGGTGCCGACATCGGCATGATGGCGACATATTCCTATATGGACGTCTACAAGGGCGACTACATCACGCGTAACTGGGAGACGGTGCGTTCCATTCGCAAGCCGATCATCGCGGCGGTGGCGGGCTTCGCGCTCGGCGGCGGCTGCGAACTGGCGATGATGTGCGACATGATCTTCGCTGCGGACACGGCGAAGTTCGGCCAACCGGAAATCAAGCTCGGCATCATGCCGGGCGCTGGCGGCACACAGCGCCTCCCGCGCGCTGTGTCGAAGGCCAAAGCGATGGACTTGTGCCTTACCGCCCGCTTCATGGATGCAGCGGAAGCGGAGCGGGCCGGGTTGGTGTCGCGTGTGATTCCGGCGGGCTCCCTGATAGACGAGGCGATTGCCGCCGCCGCGACGATAGCTGAGTTCCCGTTGCCGGCAGTCATGATGGTGAAGGAGTCCGTCAACCGGGCGTACGAAACGACGCTCGCGGAGGGCGTGCATTTCGAGCGCCGTCTCTTTCATTCGCTGTTCGCAACGGAGGATCAGAAAGAGGGCATGGCGGCGTTTGTGGAAAAGCGCAAACCGGTTTTCAAGCACCGTTAATAGGCTTGTCAAAATAACGCTTGCAAGGCGCCAGCCGGCTCGCTAGAATCTCGCTCTTTCGTGCTCCGGACGCCGGGACACGGGAAGCGGGAGAGCCAATAGCGGCAAGGCTTCCAGCGGTGGCGGCAGGGTGAGTCAGTAGCAAAAACCTGTTGACGGCGCGACGGAAGTTCTTCATAATCTCGCTTCTCTGCTGCTGATGCAGCGACGCAGAACGAGGCAGTGCCGGGGTGGTTGAAATGGGCGCTGTGAAGTATGCGAACCGATCTTTAAAAACTAACAGCCGATAAGTGTGGGCGCTTGATGCGCGACGCGCGCCGGGTTGCGGGGTTTTCTCCGGAGCCGGGCGAGAAGCGAAAGTATCAAGTCTCACACAGTAATGAAAGGAAGGTTTGGTCATCGAGAGATGGTTGAACACTTCGTCAGTACGTTGAGTGAGCGACCGGGTTCGAAAGAGCCCGAAAACAGTAACAGGTTTGAACTGAAGAGTTTGATCCTGGCTCAGATTGAACGCTGGCGGCATGCCTTACACATGCAAGTCGAACGGCAGCACGGGAGCAATCCTGGTGGCGAGTGGCGAACGGGTGAGTAATACATCGGAACGTGTCCTGTAGTGGGGGATAGCCCGGCGAAAGCCGGATTAATACCGCATACGCTCTGCGGAGGAAAGCGGGGGATCCTTCGGGACCTCGCGCTACAGGGGCGGCCGATGGCAGATTAGCTAGTTGGTGGGGTAAAGGCCTACCAAGGCGACGATCTGTAGCTGGTCTGAGAGGACGACCAGCCACACTGGGACTGAGACACGGCCCAGACTCCTACGGGAGGCAGCAGTGGGGAATTTTGGACAATGGGCGCAAGCCTGATCCAGCAATGCCGCGTGTGTGAAGAAGGCCTTCGGGTTGTAAAGCACTTTTGTCCGGAAAGAAAACCGCCTGGCTAATATCCGGGCGGGATGACGGTACCGGAAGAATAAGCACCGGCTAACTACGTGCCAGCAGCCGCGGTAATACGTAGGGTGCAAGCGTTAATCGGAATTACTGGGCGTAAAGCGTGCGCAGGCGGTTCGCTAAGACAGATGTGAAATCCCCGGGCTTAACCTGGGAACTGCATTTGTGACTGGCGGGCTAGAGTATGGCAGAGGGGGGTAGAATTCCACGTGTAGCAGTGAAATGCGTAGAGATGTGGAGGAATACCGATGGCGAAGGCAGCCCCCTGGGCCAATACTGACGCTCATGCACGAAAGCGTGGGGAGCAAACAGGATTAGATACCCTGGTAGTCCACGCCCTAAACGATGTCAACTGGTTGTCGGGCCTTCATTGGCTTGGTAACGTAGCTAACGCGTGAAGTTGACCGCCTGGGGAGTACGGTCGCAAGATTAAAACTCAAAGGAATTGACGGGGACCCGCACAAGCGGTGGATGATGTGGATTAATTCGATGCAACGCGAAAAACCTTACCTACCCTTGACATGTACGGAAGTCCGCTGAGAGGTGGATGTGCCCGAAAGGGAGCCGTAACACAGGTGCTGCATGGCTGTCGTCAGCTCGTGTCGTGAGATGTTGGGTTAAGTCCCGCAACGAGCGCAACCCTTGTCCCTAGTTGCTACGCAAGAGCACTCCAGGGAGACTGCCGGTGACAAACCGGAGGAAGGTGGGGATGACGTCAAGTCCTCATGGCCCTTATGGGTAGGGCTTCACACGTCATACAATGGTCGGAACAGAGGGTCGCCAAGCCGCGAGGTGGAGCCAATCCCAGAAAACCGATCGTAGTCCGGATCGCACTCTGCAACTCGAGTGCGTGAAGCTGGAATCGCTAGTAATCGCGGATCAGCATGCCGCGGTGAATACGTTCCCGGGTCTTGTACACACCGCCCGTCACACCATGGGAGTGGGTTTTACCAGAAGTGGCTAGTCTAACCGCAAGGAGGACGGTCACCACGGTAGGATTCATGACTGGGGTGAAGTCGTAACAAGGTAGCCGTATCGGAAGGTGCGGCTGGATCACCTCCTTTCCAGAGCTGAACGTGTCAAACGTTGAGCGCTCACGCTTATCGGCTGTAGTAAAGAAACGCAGACAGACTCAGGGGTCTGTAGCTCAGTCGGTTAGAGCACCGTCTTGATAAGGCGGGGGTCGATGGTTCGAATCCATCCAGACCCACCACTGTCATGTCTGGTGAGCTGGTCGGCTGTGACTCCTGCGATCTCTGTATGACCGGGGGATTAGCTCAGCTGGGAGAGCACCTGCTTTGCAAGCAGGGGGTCGTCGGTTCGATCCCGTCATCCTCCACCAATCCTCAATGCGTAGCGTTCTGTGAAACAGGCAGAGCGTTGTGCATTGGCGATTGAGCCAGTCAGCAAGTGATATGAAGCAGAGCTTTATATCGGCTGTCGTTCTTTAACAATCAGGAAGAAGTAGTAAAGAGATTCACGAAAGCATGCTTAGAGATGGGTGTGCGAGTAGGTGAATCAGGGTTGTGATTGTATCGATGTATTTTAAAGGTAATCGAAAGATTGCTCTTGGAATACGGCGCAACACGAATACTCAACCTGTAGCGAGTGATCGGATCGCTGGTCCCCTTCGGGGATCGGGCCAGAGTAAGTGCTAAAGCACTAACACTGGCCGAGAAGACACACCCGTTATAGGGTCAAGCGAACAAGTGCATGTGGTGGATGCCTTGGCGATCACAGGCGATGAAGGACGCGGTAGCCTGCGAAAAGCTACGGGGAGCTGGCAAACGAGCTTTGATCCGTAGATGTCCGAATGGGGAAACCCACCTCTTTTGAGGTATCCGTGGCTGAATACATAGGCCATGCGAAGCGAACGCGGTGAACTGAAACATCTAAGTAACCGCAGGAAAAGAAATCAACCGAGATTCCCAGAGTAGTGGCGAGCGAAATGGGACCAGCCTGTACTCTTTATCTTCATTGTTAGTCGAAGGCTCTGGAAAGTGCCGCCATAGCAGGTGATAGCCCTGTAGACGAAAACAGCGAGGAAGAACTGGGTGTACGACAAGTAGGGCGGGACACGTGAAATCCTGTCTGAAGATGGGGGGACCATCCTCCAAGGCTAAATACTCGTGATCGACCGATAGTGAACCAGTACCGTGAGGGAAAGGCGAAAAGAACCCCGGGAGGGGAGTGAAACAGATCCTGAAACCGCATGCATACAAACAGTCGGAGCCTTCGCAAGAGGGTGACGGCGTACCTTTTGTATAATGGGTCAGCGACTTACATTCAGTGGCAAGCTTAACCGATTAGGGCAGGCGTAGCGAAAGCGAGTCCGAACAGGGCGTTCAGTCGCTGGGTGTAGACCCGAAACCAGGTGATCTATCCATGGCCAGGATGAAGGTGCGGTAACACGTACTGGAGGTCCGAACCCACTAACGTTGAAAAGTTAGGGGATGAGCTGTGGATAGGGGTGAAAGGCTAAACAAACCTGGAAATAGCTGGTTCTCTCCGAAAACTATTTAGGTAGTGCCTCGTGTATCACCTTCGGGGGTAGAGCACTGTCATGGTTGTGGGGTCCATTGCGGATTACTACGCCATAGCAAACTCCGAATACCGAAGAGTGCAATCACGGGAGACAGACATCGGGTGCTAACGTCCGGTGTCAAGAGGGAAACAACCCAGACCGCCAGCTAAGGTCCCCAAATATGGCTAAGTGGGAAACGAAGTGGGAAGGCTAAAACAGTCAGGAGGTTGGCTTAGAAGCAGCCATCCTTTAAAGAAAGCGTAATAGCTCACTGATCGAGTCGTCCTGCGCGGAAGATGTAACGGGGCTAAGCCATATACCGAAGCTGCGGATGCACATTTATGTGCATGGTAGGAGAGCGTTCCGTAAGCCTGCGAAGGTGCACTGGAAAGTGTGCTGGAGGTATCGGAAGTGCGAATGCTGACATGAGTAGCGATAAAGGGGGTGAAAGGCCCCCTCGCCGTAAGCCCAAGGTTTCCTACGCAACGTTCATCGGCGTAGGGTGAGTCGGCCCCTAAGGCGAGGCAGAAATGCGTAGCTGATGGGAAGCAGGTTAATATTCCTGCACCAGTGTTGAATGCGATGGGGGGACGGATCGCGGAAGGTTGTCCGGGTGTTGGAAGTCCCGGTCCTTGCATTGGAGAAGGCGCTTTGGCAAATCCGGGCGCGGAATTCAAGGGTGCGAGGCCAGTCTCTTCGGAGACGAAGCAATCGGAAGTGGTTCCAGGAAAAGCCTCTAAGCTTCAGTTCAACAGTGACCGTACCGCAAACCGACACAGGTGGGCGAGATGAGTATTCTAAGGCGCTTGAGAGAACTCGGGAGAAGGAACTCGGCAAATTGGTACCGTAACTTCGGGATAAGGTACGCCCCTGTAGCCTGACTGGCCTGCGCCAGAAGGGTGAAGGGGTTGCAATAAACTGGTGGCTGCGACTGTTTAATAAAAACACAGCACTCTGCAAACACGAAAGTGGACGTATAGGGTGTGACGCCTGCCCGGTGCCGGAAGATTAAATGATGGGGTGCAAGCTCCTGATTGAAGTCCCGGTAAACGGCGGCCGTAACTATAACGGTCCTAAGGTAGCGAAATTCCTTGTCGGGTAAGTTCCGACCTGCACGAATGGCGTAACGATGGCCACACTGTCTCCTCCCGAGACTCAGCGAAGTTGAAGTGTTTGTGATGATGCAATCTCCCCGCGGCTAGACGGAAAGACCCCATGAACCTTTACTGTAGCTTTGCATTGGACTTTGAACCGGTCTGTGTAGGATAGGTGGGAGGCTGTGAAGCGTGAACGCCAGTTTGCGTGGAGCCATCCTTGAAATACCACCCTGATCTGTTTGAGGTTCTAACCCTGGTCCGTGAATCCGGATCGGGGACAGTGCATGGTAGGCAGTTTGACTGGGGCGGTCTCCTCCCAAAGTGTAACGGAGGAGTACGAAGGTACGCTAGGTACGGTCGGAAATCGTGCTGATAGTGCAATGGCATAAGCGTGCTTAACTGCGAGACCGACAAGTCGAGCAGGTGCGAAAGCAGGTCATAGTGATCCGGTGGTTCTGTATGGAAGGGCCATCGCTCAACGGATAAAAGGTACTCTGGGGATAACAGGCTGATACCGCCCAAGAGTTCATATCGACGGCGGTGTTTGGCACCTCGATGTCGGCTCATCTCATCCTGGGGCTGTAGCCGGTCCCAAGGGTATGGCTGTTCGCCATTTAAAGAGGTACGTGAGCTGGGTTTAAAACGTCGTGAGACAGTTTGGTCCCTATCTGCCGTGGGCGCTGGATATTTGAAGGGGGCTGCTCCTAGTACGAGAGGACCGGAGTGGACGAACCTCTGGTGTACCGGTTGTCACGCCAGTGGCATCGCCGGGTAGCTATGTTCGGAAGAGATAACCGCTGAAAGCATCTAAGCGGGAAACTCGCCTTAAGATGAGATATCCCCGGGGCTTCGAGCCCCTTGAAGGGTCGTTCAAGACCAGGACGTTGATAGGTCAGGTGTGTAAGCGCAGTAATGCGTTCAGCTAACTGATACTAATTGCCCGTAAGGCTTGATCCTATAACAGGTGTGTGTCGGCAGCCGTTAGTGCTTCAGCACTTATGGATGCCCCACCCTGCGCCACGCGCAGGGTCTTATGCAGACCACACACGGTTGAGTGATCGATGTTGTGCCTCGAACAACACAGCCCAACAGCTTTACCCTGGTGAGCATCACCAGAAACTACTTCTTCCCGATTGGTTGTGTTGGCCCAAAACCCAGCACGACAACAAGTCATGCCTGATGACCATAGCGAGTCGGTCCCACCCCTTCCCATCCCGAACAGGACCGTGAAACGACTCCACGCCGATGATAGTGCGGATTACCCGTGTGAAAGTAGGTAATCGTCAGGCTCCCCAGCAGTGTCAGAAACCCCACCCCGCAAAGGTGGGGTTTCTGCGTTTACACGGCGGAATAAACGCGGAACAAAGGGCGGCAAAATGCGGGGCGCCGTCACGGCCCGCCCATGCGCAGAGCGCCGGCATAACCGGTCAGTTCCAGATACGCCCGCCCGAGCTCCGCGCCATCGCGGCTCACCCGCGCCGCGCCTTCCAGTACACCGCGCCGGTCGACTGCCGCGAGTCGAGTTCCTGAAGCGGATCGGGCTGCCATGTCAGCGCGCCAGGCAAGCCATACGCGCGTTCCCGGACCCGACGGACAACACAACACATCGTCCAGTCCCAAAACCCTCCGTCCTACTTCTCTACCGCCAGAAACCGCTGCGCAAGCCGCACCCAATACGTCGAGCCGATCGGCAGCAATTCATCGTTGAAGTCATAGCTCGCGTTGTGCAGCATGCAGGGGCCTGCACCGTGGCCGGCGTCGCGATGGCCGCCCTCGCCGTTGCCAAGAAACGCATAACATCCCGGCTTCGCCAGCAGCATGAACGAGAAGTCCTCCGCGCCCATCGTAGGTTCGACCGAGTCGTCCACCTTTTCTGCCCCGACAACTTCCTTCATAACGGCGGCCGCAAAGCGCGCTTCCTCACTGCTGTTGATGGTGGGCGGATAGTTTCTGTGGAAATGAACGTCGACCGTGCAATCGTAGGCGTCTGCCGTGCTTTGAGCGATTTTGCGCATGCGCGCTTCGATCAGATCGAGCGTTTCAGTCGTAAAAGTCCGTACGGTGCCAGCGATCCACGCATCGTTAGGGACGACGTTGACTGCATCGCCGGCATGAATTTGCGTGATCGAAAGCACAGCCGTATCCAGCGGCTTCTTGTTCCGCGTGATGATGCTTTGCAAGCCGTTAGCGATCTGCACAGCGGTAAACACCGGATCGCGTCCGTTGTGCGGCAGCGCTGCGTGCGAGCCAACACCTTTGATTTCAATGCGGAATTCGTTGCTGGACGCCATGATCGGCCCTTCGGTTACGCCGAAGTGGCCCGCCGGCATGCCCGGCCAGTTATGGATGCCGAACACTGCGTCCACGGGAAATTTTTCGAAAAGGCCGTCGTCGATCATGGCCTGTGCGCCGGCGCCGCCTTCTTCGGCAGGCTGAAAAATGAAAACGATGGTGCCGTCAAAATCGCCATGCTTCGCCAGATGTCGGGCTGCGCCGAGCAGCATCGCCGTGTGTCCATCGTGACCGCACGCGTGCATTTTTCCATCGTTTTTCGACCGATGTTCGAAGCTGTTCAGCTCCTGAATCGGCAACGCGTCCATGTCGGCGCGCAGCCCGATCGAGCGCTTGCCATTGCCACGCTTGAGCACGCCGACAACACCTGTCTTGCCCAGTCCGCGATACGTTTCTATACCCCATGACTCGAGGGTCTTGGCGACCAGCTCCGAAGTCGCTGTTTCTTCATAACGCAGTTCGGGATGGGCGTGGATCGTTCGTCGAAGAGTCTGGATTTCTCCGTGAGCAGCCTGAATTTCGGGGATCAGTTTCATAATAGAGTGCCGATGTGCTTGCGCTTTGACTTGCATGGAATCGCTCGGGCGACATGCGCCCGGACGCAGTGCTAACGATTCTACGCCGAAGGCTTTTTGGCGGCAGCATGCAGGCAACCGCCGGCGGACGTAATAAAATCCCGCGTTGCGCCCTGCTTACCGTCTCCTGAATGGTTACCCAATGAACGCTCCGACCGAATTCGCTCGCGCAGTTTGCCCGCACGACTGCCCCGACACCTGCGCGATGCGGGTAACAGTCGAAGGCGACCGGGCAATCAAGGTCGTCGCCGATCCAGATCATGCTCCGACCCAAGGCGCGTTGTGTACCAAAGTCAGCCGCTATGCGGAGCGCGTTCATCATCCGCAACGCCTGACGACGCCCATGAGGCGCGTCGGCCGCAAGGGCGAGGGCCGTTTCGAGCCGATCGGCTGGGAAGAAGCGTTGGAGCTGGCCGCAAAGCGCCTGCGGGAGATAGCCGGCCGCGTGCCGCAAGCCATCCTTCCATATAGCTACGCGGGCACGATGGGCCTCGTCCAGGGCGACAGCATCGCGCAGCGGTTCTTCCACAAGCTGGGCGCGTCGCAACTGGACCGCACCATCTGCGCGGCAGCCGGCGCCGCTGGCTTGAAATACACCTACGGCGCGAGCATCGGCATGCTCACCGAGTTTTTCGAGGAAAGCGAGGTCATCCTCATCTGGGGCTCCAACCCGATTGCGTCGAACCTGCATTTCTGGACGCGCGCGCAGCAGGCCAAGCGCCGAGGCGCGCGCCTCATTGCAATTGACCCATATCGGTCGCTCACCGCGGAGAAGTGTCATCAGCACATTGCGCTGAAACCGGGCACCGACGGCGCCTTGGCGCTCGGCATGATGCACGTCTTGATCTCCGAAGACCTGCTGGATCACGCTTACATCGCCGCGCACACGTTGGGCTTCGCCGAGTTGAAGGCTCGTGCGCTCACCTATCCGCCGTCGCGGGTGGCTGAAATTTGCGGCATCGACGAGCAGGTTATCGTCGACCTCGCGCGACTTTACGGCAGCACGAAGAAAGCGGCGATTCGCCTGAACTATGGTCTGCAGCGAGTGCGCGGCGGCGGCAACGCGGTGCGCGCAATCGCGTGCCTGCCGTCGCTCACCGGCGCGTGGCGCGAGCGCTCGGGCGGCGCCTTGCTGTCGTCGTCCGGTTGGGCGCCGGTGGACTCGCATGCGCTGCAGCGTCCGGACCTGATGCCCGGCTGGCCGGCGAGCCCGAGCCGCGTCATCAATATGAATGCAATCGGCGACGCGCTGCTGCACCCCGGCGACGCCGAGTTCGGTCCGAAAATCGAGGCGATCGTCGTGTATAACTCGAATCCGGTTGCCGTCGCGCCGGATTCCGAGCGCGTCGCAGCAGGCTTCGCTCGAGAAGACCTCTTCACGATTGTGCTGGAGCACTTCCAGACCGACACCGCCGATTACGCCGACCTTCTGCTGCCCGCCACCACGCAGCTCGAGCATCTCGACGTGCATAAGTCGTACGGCCACACGCACGTCATGGTGAATTTGCCGGCGATTCCGCCGGTCGGCGCGGCGCGTCCCAATACGGAGATCTTTCGCGGCCTCGCGCGGCACATGGCGCTGGATGAACCGGCGCTCTTCGAAAGCGACGAAGCCGTTGCTCAAAACGCATTCCGCTGGCAGGACAAGAAGCTCGAAGGCGTGAACTGGGAAGCGCTCAAGCGGGCCGGCTGGGCAAAGCTGAACCTGCCCGACGCGCCTTTTGCGGAAGGCGGCTTTTACACGCCATCGGGGAAGTGCGAGTTCTACAGCGAGCGGCTCGCGCAGCAGGGCCTCGACCCGCTTCCGGATTACCTGCCGCCATATGAGTCGGCGGAATTCGCGCCTGAACTGGCTGCCCGCTATCCGCTCGCGATGATCTCGCCGCCCGCGCGCAACTTTCTGAACAGCACGTTCGTCAACGTCGAAAGTCTGCGGTCGACGGAAGGCGAGCCGCATCTCGACATCCACCCGGCGGACGCCGAGCCGCGTCACATCGCCGACGGCGATTACGTGCGCATTTTCAACGACCGCGGCTCGATGCAGGCACGCGCCCGCGTCACCGACCGTGCGCGCGAAGGCCTTGTGGTCGGCTTGTCGATCTGGTGGAAAAAGCTCGCGCCCGACGGCCGCAACGCCAATCAGGTCACGAGCCAGGCGCTTACCGATCTCGGTGGATCGGCAACTTTCTACGACTGCCTCGTCGAAGTGGAGCGCGTCTGACGCGCTCTTGCAACATCGCGCAAGCCTCGCCAACAAGGCTTCCAAAGGTTCGAGGCAGCAGTCTAACGCAGCCGTTTTTCGCGAATAGCGCAGGGACGCCCATGCTACGATGCGTTTTTAGCACGACCATTCGAAAATAAAGAAGGAGACGCTGCATGGATAAAATCTGGCTGAAATCCTACCCGCCCGGCGTTCCCGCAGAGATCGACCCGACCCGCTATTCGTCCGTCGCCGAACTGCTCGAGGAAGCATTCCGCGAGCACCGCAACAAGCCGGCGTTCGTCTGCATGGGAAAGGGCATCAGTTACGGCGAACTCGACGCGCTTTCGCGCAAGCTGGCCGCGTGGTTTCAGTCGAAGGGCCTTGCGCGCGGTGCCCGCATCGCAATCATGATGCCGAACGTGCTGCAATATCCGGTCGCGATTGCGGCGATTCTGCGGGCAGGTTATGTGGTCGTGAACGTCAACCCGCTCTATACGCCGCGTGAGCTCGAGCATCAGTTGAAAGACAGCGGCGCGGAAGCAATCGTCCTGCTAGAAAATTTCGCCGTCACGTTGCAGGCCGTCGTACGCAATACCGCTGTCAAGCACGTCGTGGTCGCCGCAATGGGCGATCTGATGGGCGTGAAGGGCGCTGTCGTGAACTTCGTCGTGCGCCGCGTGAAGAAAATGGTGCCCGCCTGGAGTTTGCCCGGTCACGTCAAATTCAACGCGGCTATCGCCGAAGGCGAGCGCCAGACTTTCAAGCCCGTCCAGCAAGGCCCCGACGATGTCGCGTTCCTTCAGTACACCGGCGGCACGACCGGCGTGGCGAAGGGCGCCACGCTGCTGCACAGGAACCTGATTGCGAATGTGCTGCAGTCCGAAGTGTGGCTCAATCCGGTTCGCGCAAACCGCACGGACATCGAGCAGTTCATCACGGTTGTGGCCTTGCCGCTGTACCACGTGTTTGCGCTGACGGTGTGCGGCCTGCTGACCATCCGCACAGGCGGACTCGGCGTGCTGATTCCCAATCCGCGCGATATTCCCGGCACGATTAAGGCACTGCAGGGTTACGCAATTACCACCATCCCGGCAGTCAACACGTTGTACAACGCGCTGTTGAACAGTCCTGACTTCGACAAGCTCGACTTTTCGAAACTGATCGCGGCAAACGGCGGCGGAATGGCCGTCCAGGAAGCTGTCGCAAAGCGCTGGTTCGAGCACACAAAGACGCCGATCATCGAGGGCTACGGTTTGTCCGAGACGTCGCCGTGCGTCACCTGCAATCCCGTGACGGTGACCGAATATAGCGGCACGATCGGGCTGCCGTTGCCGTCGACCGAAGTCTCCATCCGCGACGACGACGGCAACGAAGTGCCGCTCGGGCAACCGGGCGAGATCTGCATCCGCGGCCCGCAGGTGATGGCTGGCTATTGGAACCGGCCGGAAGAAACCGCGAAAGTCATGACGCCGGACGGCTTCTTCAAATCGGGCGACGTCGGCTTCATGAACGACCGGGGTTTCGTGAAGATCGTGGACCGCAAGAAGGACATGATTCTGGTTTCCGGCTTCAACGTGTACCCCAACGAAATCGAGGATGTGGTCGCGAAGCTACCCGGCGTGTTCGAGGTCGCGGCGGTCGGTGTGCCGGATCAGCACTCGGGTGAGGCGGTGAAGTTGTTTGTCGTCAAGAAAGACGACGCGCTGACGGACGCCGACATATTCGCCTACTGCAAACAGCAGCTAACCGGCTACAAGCGGCCGAAGATCGTCGAGTTCCGTACCGAGCTGCCCAAGAGCAATGTCGGCAAGATTTTGCGTCGGGAACTGCGTGATGGGCGGGCGTGAGCGGAAGCCCAACATCGCGGACGCTGACGCGTCGTAACGCGTAGGCATCAGCTGCATTCGAAGGCCCGGCTGACACGACAAGTCAGCCGGGCTTTTTCGTTTCCGCGCATCCTACGACGGCCATAAAAAAAAAGGCGCCCGAAGGCGCCTTTGAGGCAAACTGCGTTTTTACGACTTATTAGAACTTGTGGCGGATGCCGACGCGAGCTGCGAGCTGGTTCTGGTTCGACGAGCCCGACAGGCCGTTGATGCCAGCCGTTGCCGTGACGACGGCGCCTGCCGCATTCACGGTTTCGCCCGTAGCGTGCTGGTACACACCGATCACGTAGACGTCGGTACGCTTGGACAGGAAGTAGTCCACGCCCAGCGCGCCTTGGTGGTACTGAGCGCGCGAGTTGCCGTTGACTTCCGAACCGCGCGTGTAGTCATACGCTGCGCCGACCAGCAACGCCGGGGTCAACTGGTACTTGAAGTTGACTTCCGCGTTGTTGAACGTAGCCGTTTGGCCCTTGAACGGCGATGCGTACGACGCGCCCAGGTTTGCAAAACGGATGTTCGAGTACGTCAAGCCGAGGGTTGCTGCGCCGAACGTGTAAGCACCGCCTGCACCGATAACCTGGTACGTGTTAGCCGATGCGAAGCCAGCGTAGACCGGCGACGTCACTGCGCCAGCCGGCGTAGCTGCCGTGCCGCCGTTGTTGAACAGACCACCCGAAGCTGCCGGCGTGCGCGCGTTCAAATAACCAACGCCCAAGACCAACGGACCGTTGTTATAGCCAGCGCCCAACGACCAGATCTGGTTCTGCGAGAAGTTGCCTGCAACACCGCCGAAGCTATACGTGCCGCCGAACTTCAGGCCGCCGTAATCCGCGCTCGTGTACTTGACCGTGTTGTTCGTACGGTATGCGTTGTTGAAGTTGTCGATGTCGCCCGGGTGAGCAGCGATGTAGCCGCCCCACTGGTCGCCGGCTTCCAGCGGACCGACGTAGTCGACGACGGAGTCGTATTGACGACCCAGCGTGACCGTGCCGAACTGGCTCGACAGACCGACGTAAGCTTGACGACCGAACATCAGGCCGCCTTGACCCAGCTTGCCGTTGTTCACGTCAAAGCCGTTTTCCAACACGAAGATTGCCTTCAGACCGCCGCCCAGATCTTCCGTGCCGCGCAGGCCGAAACGCGAGCCTTGCATGACGCCGCTGGATAGGTTGTACAGGTGCTTGCCACCCGAGTTGGTGTTGATGTTGAAGCCTTCGTCAATGATACCGTACAGGGTCACGCTGCTCTGAGCATGTGCGACGCCTGCGAATGCGCCCAGTGCTGCGAGAGCGAGAAGCGACTTTTTCATCGAATGATCTCCAAGGATTACGAATCTTTTTTACAAGGCGAATATTTATGTAGCGTTGAGGCCTTGCTTGTCCAACTTCGCGAGAAGTTGCACGTAATGTAACAAAAGGGCTACATGGCACAAAGAAAAAGGACGCTGCCCGGACGGCTCCTGTTTCGTTTACGCAACATGATCTAAAATCGAAATCTTGATGCCTTCAGCGGCTGGATCAGCCCCGCGCGAAGGCCGTGTTTTTTCCCGCGAAGCCTTGTCGCCCGGGCCACGAAGAACGCGAAGCAAGTTGTCGAATCACGGAGTGCCGAATGTTTCTGGACGAGTTGATTACTGAATTTGATCGGGGTTTACGCTCAATGACGGGCGTTTCGCGCATGAGCCGTCCTTTGCCAGTTCCGCAAGAATCGGCGGCTTCGGCCGAGGCGCCCGAGCTCTCGCCGGCCGAGCGCGCGCACTCCGCGGGTCTGATGCGCGTGAACCATGTCGGCGAAGTCTGCGCGCAGGCGCTTTACCAGGCACAGAAGCTCGCGACCAGTTCGCCGTCGTTGAGAAGCGTGTTCGATCGCGCCGCAATCGAGGAAGAAGATCACCTCGCGTGGACGGCGAAGCGTCTCGAGGCGCTCGACTCGCGTCCCAGTCTGCTGAATCCGCTTTGGTACGCAGGCGCGCTCGCCATCGGGCTCGCGGCCGGACGCATGGGCGACCGCGTGAGCCTCGGCTTCATGGCCGAAACCGAGCGGCAGGTCGAGCAGCATCTGGATAGCCACCTCGACCGTCTGCCGGTCGGCGATCGCGAATCGCGCGCGATTGTCGAGCAGATGCGCGTCGACGAAGCCGGACATGGAAAAGCCGCAATTGACGCCGGCGGCATCGAGTTGCCGTTCCCCGTGCGCGCCATGATGCGCGCGATGTCGAAAGTGATGACCCGCACCGCGTACTACATATAAGAACCGCCGAGTTTCCGTCTCACCACGCAAGGTGGGACGACGCCCCGCGCGTCGTCCCCGCGTAGCCGCCGAAAACCCCGCCGCACACCTTCCAGACGCCCTTCACGATCGCTTACGCCCCGCGCTGTTCGCCCGCACTTTTCACGTATCACCTTCAGAAGCCTCAGTAGTCCCTTCATTTATAACGATTTTCCATTTTTCGTCTGACATGAAGGACTCGCGCTAAGTCCTTGTTCTAACAAACAAAATTCGCTCGAAAACGGCCTGTCTCCCTTGACCCGTGTTTAGCGTTCCTCTAAAGTGGGAGACAGTGTGAGAAAGTGTATTTTTGTGTGATCTCACGGGTGGTTTCGGGTAGATTTTTACGAATTGGGCAGCCGGCGCAAAGGCGCGGGCCAAGAGGGAGAGCGAAGTGTTCCAAGGGGCGTCGGCGCTGACGCTCGATGCGAAAGGGCGGATGTCTATTCCGTCCCGCTATCGGGATGCGCTGCAAACACAGGCAGAGGGCCGGGTGACGATCACCAAGCACCCGGACGGCTGCCTGTTGCTCTTTCCGCGCCCGGAGTGGGAAATCTTCCGCGACAAAGTCGACAAGCTGCCCATGAACGCAGCCTGGTGGAAGCGCATCTTTCTCGGCAATGCAATGGACGTCGATATGGACGGCGCGGGCCGCGTGCTCGTGTCGCCGGAATTGCGCGCGGCCGGTTCGCTGGAAAAAGAAGTGACGCTGCTCGGCATGGGGCGTCACTTCGAACTGTGGGACGCACAGATTTACGCCGCGAAGGAACAGGCGGCCATCGCCGAGGGCATGCCCGAAGCGTTGAAGAATTTCACGTTCTGATCGCGGCATACATATATGGCATCTGCGATGAGAAACGAATTGCAGCATCGCACGGTGCTGCTGGAAGAAGCGGTAGCGGCGCTGGTCACGCGCGCGGACGGCGTCTATGTCGACGGCACGTTTGGGCGCGGCGGCCACAGCCGTCTGGTGCTGGACAAGCTGGGGCAAGCGGGGCGTCTGATCGCGTTCGACAAAGACCCGCTCGCCATCGCCACGGCGCAGCAGATCGGCGATCCGCGCTTTGGCATCGTGCACGAGAGTTTTGCTTCACTGCGCACCGCGATTGCGGAGCGCGGGATTGAACGGGTGTCGGGCGTCTTGCTGGATCTGGGCGTGTCGTCGCCGCAAGTCGACGATCCGGAGCGGGGTTTCAGTTTCCGCGCCGATGGCCCGCTCGACATGCGGATGGACCCGACGCGCGGCGAGTCTGCCGCTGACTGGCTGGCGCGGGCCACGGTGCAGGAACTGACGGAGGTGATACGAGATTATGGGGAAGAACGGTTTGCTTTTCAGATTGCAAAGGCGCTTGTTGCTCGCCGGGCAGAGTCCGACCGTCTTGGGCCTCTCGTCAGCACGGGCGAGCTTGCCCAAATCGTGGCTAACGTCGTCAAAACCCGTGAGAAGGGCAAGGACCCGGCAACCCGCACCTTTCAGGCTATACGGATTCACATCAATCAAGAGCTTGCGGAGCTGCAAGTCGTTTTAGAAGCAGCGTTGTCGCTGCTGGAGCAAGGGGGGCGGCTGGTGGTCATCAGCTTTCATTCGCTCGAGGACCGGATCGTCAAGCGATTCATGCAGGCACACGCCAGTGCGCCCGCGGTCGATCGTCGTCTGCCGATTCGTGCCGTCGACCTGCCGAGCCCTCCGCTCAAAATCATCGGCCGCGTGTTTGCGAGCGACGCTGAAGTCGCCGCGAACCCGCGCGCCCGTTCTGCCGTGATGCGTGTGGCGGAGCGGATCGCACCATGAATCGCCTCAATATCTTCCTGCTGATGATCGTGATGGGCTGTGCGTTGTCGGTTGTCAACGCAACGAACCAGCAGCGCCAGATCTTTATCCAGTTGCAGCGCGCGCAGTCGCAGGAGCGCCAGTTGCAGCAGGACTATTCGCAGCTTCAATATCAGCAGAGCGCGCTCTCCAAGACGTCGCGCATCGAGCAGTTCGCGACCACGTCGCTGAAGATGCAGGCGGTCAGCACCGGGCGCACGCAATACCTGACGCTCGACCCCGGCGCCGCAAAGGCCGAAGACGCGCCGATCCCGACTTCGGCTCCGGCATCGGCGCCGGCGGCGACTCGCAGCGGAGGCGTTCGATGAAAAAATCGTCCAGCCGCAAGAGCGTCGCTTTCTCGGCTAATCCGATCCTGTCCGTGCGCCTGCCGATGTGGCGCTCGAAGCTCGTCGTGTTTCTGCTTTTCATGGCGTTTGTCGCGCTGACCGCACGCGCCTTCTGGATTCAGGGACCCGGCAACGCGTTCTATCAGAAGCAGGGCGAAATCCGCTATCAGCGCCGCCTCGAATTGCCGGCCACGCGCGGCAAGATTCTCGACCGCAATGGCCTCGTGCTGGCCACGAGTCTGCCGGTGCGTGCGATCTGGGCGATTCCGGAATCGGTGCCGGACGACCTCGGCGCGGACAAGCTGAACTCGCTCGGCAAACTGCTCGGCATGACCGATAAGGAATTGCGCAGGAAGCTCTCGGAAGACAAGAACTTCGTGTACGTCAAACGCCAGGTGCCGGTGGATATTGCCGAGAAGGTGAAGGCGCTCGACATCCCCGGCATTTACGCGCGCGACGAGTACAAGCGTTTCTATCCGGAAGGCGAGATCACGGCTCACCTGATCGGCTTCACGAACGTCGAGGACGAAGGCCAGGAAGGCGTCGAACTCGGCGACCAGAAGCTGCTCGCGGGCATGTCGGGCAGCCGTCGCGTGATTAAAGACCGCATGGGCCACATCATCGAGGACGTGGACGAGCAGGTCGTGCCGCACAACGGCCAGGACGTGGATCTCTCGATCGACAGCAAGATCCAGTACATCGCGTACACGAACCTGAAAGCGGCCGTCGAAAAGTTCAAGGCGAAGGCCGGCGCGGCGATGGTGATCGACGTGCGGAGCGGCGAAGTGCTGGCGCTCGTCAATTACCCGACCTACAACCCGAACGACCGGTCGCACATGACCGGCGACCAGTTGCGCAACCGCATCCTGACCGACACGTTCGAGCCGGGCTCGATCATGAAGCCGTTCACGGTGTCGCTCGCGCTCGACCTGCACCGCGTCACGCCGACTACACTGGTTGATACAGGCGGCGGCCGCTTCGTGCTCGACGGTGCGCCGATTACCGACGACAGCGCGTTCGGTGTCCTGACTGTCGGCGGCGTGATCCAGAAGTCGAGCAACATCGGCGCGACGAAGATCGCGATGCAGTTGAAGCCCGAAGAGATGTGGAACATGTACACCAGCATCGGTCTTGGCCTCGCGCCGAAGGTCGGTTTCCCGGGCGCGGCGGCGGGACGTCTGCGTCCGTGGAAGAGCTGGCGCCGTATCGAGCAGGCGACCATGTCGTACGGTTACGGCCTGTCGGTGTCGCTGTTCCAGCTCGGCCGCGCGTACACGGCCATCGCGCACGACGGCCAGATCATGCCCGTGTCGATTTTCCGCACGCCTGGCGACCAGCCGGCAACCGGCCCGCAAATCTTTTCGCCGACCACCGCCCGCGAAGTGCGCGCGATGCTCGAAACCGTCGTCTCGCCGGGCGGCACGTCGCCGGATGCGGCGGTGCCGGGCTATCGCGTCGGCGGCAAGAGCGGTACGGCGTATAAGCACGGCCCTCACGGCTACGATCACTCGAAGTACCGCGCGTCGTTCGTCGGCATGGCGCCGATGCCGAATCCGCGCATCGTCGTCGCGGTATCGGTCGATGAACCGACTGCGGGCAGTCACTTCGGCGGTCAGGTGTCGGGTCCGGTGTTCTCGGGCATCGTCGGCGATACGCTGCGCTCGCTGAACGTGCCGCCACAAATGCCGGTCAAGCAGATGGTTGTGTCCGACGACTCCGCATCCGCTGCGCCTTCGGCCACTCCCGCGCCGTCCGCGGCGAAGAAGATTTCGGCGAACGCGAGCGCGAAGAAGATGACGATTTCCGCGAATGCAAAGACCCATGCGGGAGTCGTTCGATGAGCGCGCTGCGCAACAATCATCCGTCGCATCGGCAAATTGCCGAAGCGTTGAACTGGCTGCAAGCACACATGCAGCGAGGCGCGCATCTGCACGCGGACACGCGTTCGCTCACAGCCGGCGACGCGTTTTTCGCCTACGCCGTGGATGGCGCGGACAACCGCGCGTTCATCGACGGCGCGCTTGAACGCGGCGCTGCCGCTGTGCTCGTTCAGCCGGAAGGTTTCAGCGGCGCGATCGACGCGTCCACCACGCTCGCGGTGCCCGCGTTGAACGAGCTCGCGGGCTCGATTGCCAGCGCCTGGTACAACGATCCGAGCGACAGCATGCTCACGGTCGGCGTCACGGGAACGAACGGCAAGACGTCGTGCAGCCAGTGGATTTCGGCGGCGCTCACCGCGCTTGGCAAACGTTGCGCGATCATCGGCACGCTCGGCACCGGCTTGCCCGGCCAACTCGTGCACACCGGCTTCACGACACCCGACGCGCCGCAACTCCAGCGCAGTCTCGCGCAGTTGCGCGACGCGGGCGCAAAGGCCGTTGCAATGGAAGTGTCGTCGCACGCGTTGCACCAGGGGCGCGTGAACGGCACGGTGTTCGACATCGCCGTGTTCACGAATCTCACGCAAGACCATCTGGACTATCACCACACGTTCGAGGCGTATGAGGCCGCGAAGGCGCGCCTCTTTGCCTGGCCGGAACTGCGTGCGGCCGTGATCAATCGCGACGACGCGGCGGGTCGCCGTTTGCTGGCAAGCACGCAAGGCCACGCACGCACGATCGCGTATGGTCTCGATTCCGCACAACAAAGCGCGCCGCAAGCCGACGCGTCGCTGCTCGCATCGAACGTGCGCGCGACGGCCACCGGCACCGCGTTCCACCTGAGCACGTCGGACTGGGGCAATGCCGAAGTCGAAGTGCAAACGCTCGGCGCATTCAACGTCAGCAATCTGCTCGGCGTACTCGGCGCGTTGCTCGCCGCTGAGATTCCCTTCGATGCCGCCCTCGCCGAACTCGCGAAGCTCGAATCGGTGAACGGCCGCATGCAGCGCCTCGGCGGCCGCTTGCAGAACGACGAACCGCTCGTCGTGATCGACTACGCGCACACGCCCGACGCGCTGGAAAAAACACTCGAAGCGTTGCGTCCGATGGCGGCCGCGCGAGGCGGCGAACTGATCTGCATGTTCGGCTGCGGCGGCGATCGCGATGCAACCAAGCGTCCGCTGATGGGCGCCATCGCCGAAAAGATGGCGGACGGCGTGGTGGTCACGAGCGACAACCCGCGCAGCGAAGATCCGCAATCCATCATCGAGCAGATCGCAGCGGGAATGAAAGACGCGTCGAAGGCACGCCGCATCGAGGACCGCGCGAGCGCGATCCTTCAGGCGATCCGCGGCGCCGCGCGCGAAGACGTCATCGTGCTGGCTGGCAAAGGGCACGAAGCAACACAGGAAATCATGGGTAAAAAGCGCGCTTTCTCCGACCAGGACCACGCCCGCCTCGCGCTCGCCGCGCGGGCCACGCAGGCACGCGGAGGTGGCGAATGAGCGCGCAAGGCAATGCGATGTTCACGCTGCGTGAAGCGGCCGCGCTGATTCCCGGCGCAACGGTTATCGGTGACGACAGCGTCGCGTTCGAACGCGTGTCGACGGACAGCCGCAGCGCGGGTCCCGGCGATCTGTTCGTCGCGATCAAGGGCGATCGCTTCGACGCGCATGACTTCCTCGCCGACGTCGCCGCGCGCAACGTGAGCGCCGCGCTCGTCGCGCGCGTGCCCGGCGGCTGGAACGTGCCCGCCTTGCGCGTGGCCGACACGCGCGTTGGACTCGGCGCGCTGGCTCGCGGCTGGCGTCGCAAGTTCAGCATGCCGCTCGTCGCCGTGACCGGCAGCAACGGCAAGACCACGGTCAAGGAAATGATCGCGTCGATTTTCGCCGCAGCCGTCGGCGTCGATGCGCGCCTTGCCACCGCCGGCAACTTCAACAACGACATCGGCTTGCCGCTCACGCTGTTTCGTCTGCATGCCGCGCATCGGTTGGCGGTCGTCGAACTCGGCATGAATCATCCGGGCGAAACGTCGCTGCTCGCGAAAATCGCCGAGCCGACCGTTGCCGTGGTGAACAACGCGCAGCGCGAGCATCAGGAATTCATGGCGACCGTCGAAGCAGTCGCGCTCGAGCATGCAAGCGTGATTCACGCGCTCGATCCGAACGGCGTCGCTGTCTTCCCCGCCGACGATGCCTACGCAAGCATCTGGCGCGTGGCGGCCACGGGCAACCGCATCGTCGACTTCGCGCTGAACACGGCCGAGCGCACAACGGAAGCGGCGGTTACGGGCACGTTCGACGGCAAAGTACTCAGCATCGAAACGCCCGAAGGCCACACAAATATCACGCTGCAAGTGCTCGGAAACCACAACGCGCACAACGCGTTAGCTGCGACGTCAGCGGCGCTTGCCGCAGGCGTTTCGCTCGACGCCATCAAGCGCGGCCTCGAATCGTTCGGCGCGGTGAAAGGCCGCCTGCAGGTCAAGCACGCCGCGCTCGGCACGCTCGCGGGCGCGACCGTGATCGACGACACCTACAACGCCAACCCCGATTCGATGCGCGCCGCGATCGACGTGCTCGCGTCACACGCATCGCCGCGTGTGCTGGTGATGGGCGACATGGGCGAAGTCGGCGACAACGGCCCCGAATTTCACCGCGAAATCGGCGCCTATGCGAAGGAACGCGGTATCGACGCGCTGTACGCAATGGGCGACGCCTCGCGCGACGCCTGCACCGCGTATGGCGCAAGCGCGCATCACGTCGCCGACGTCGGCACGCTGGTCGCGCAATTGCAGCAGGCCGGTTTCGGTCCCGCTGCAACGCTTCTCGTGAAAGGCTCGCGCTTCATGCAAATGGAGCGCGTGGTGGACGCCGTAACGAGTCCACAACCCAACGCAGCGGGCAGCGCGCCCGCCGCACACTGAAATAGAAGGACCGAAGCATGCTACTGGCGCTGGCGCAATGGCTGCAGAATGACGCAAGCTTCTTGCGCGTGTTCAGTTATCTGACTTTCCGCGCGGTGATGGCCACCATCACCGCGCTGTTGATCGGGCTCGTCTGCGGCCCGGCTGTGATCCGCAAGCTGACCGCGATGAAGGTCGGCCAGGCTGTCCGTAAAGACGGCCCGCAAACGCATCTCGTGAAATCCGGCACGCCGACGATGGGCGGCGTGCTGATTCTGCTCGGCATCGCCGTCGCTACGCTGTTGTGGGCCGATCTGACCAACCGCTTTATCTGGATCGTGATTCTGGTCACGTTCGGCTTCGGCGTGATCGGCTGGGTCGACGACTATCGCAAGGTCGTCTACAAGGACCCGCGCGGCATGTCGTCGCGCGAAAAGTATTTCTGGCAGTCGGTGATCGGTCTCTTCGCCGCCGTGTATCTCGCGTTCAGCGTGTCCGAAGCGAGCAATGTGCGCGTGTTCGATC
Organism: Paraburkholderia graminis; assembly: GCF_003330785.1. Lineage (NCBI taxonomy): Bacteria > Pseudomonadati > Pseudomonadota > Betaproteobacteria > Burkholderiales > Burkholderiaceae > Paraburkholderia > Paraburkholderia graminis. The sequence goes on along the minus strand of NZ_CP024934.1, from coordinate 3,527,030 downwards.
TGTTCATGGCGTGGGTGCGCAGCGGTTTGTCGATGGGCTTGCCCGCGCGCGCCGATTTGATGCTGCCGTTCGTCAAGTCGATCAGCTATCCGCTCGGCGTGTGGGGCTTCATCGTGCTGACATATCTGGTGATCGTCGGCGCGAGCAACGCGGTGAATCTCACCGACGGCCTCGACGGTCTCGTGATCATGCCGGTCGTGCTGGTCGGCGCATCGCTCGGCGTGTTCGCTTACGTGATGGGCAGCTCGGTCTACTCGAAATACCTGCTGTTTCCGCACATTGCAGGCGCAGGCGAATTGCTGATTTTCTGTTCGGCGATGGGCGGGGCCGGCCTCGCGTTCCTCTGGTTCAACACGCACCCGGCGCAGATGTTCATGGGCGACGTCGGCGCGCTCGCGCTTGGCGGCGCGCTCGGCACGGTGGCGGTGATCGTGCGTCAGGAAATCGTGCTCTTCATCATGGGCGGCATCTTCGTCGCGGAAACGCTTTCGGTGATGTTGCAGGTGACGTGGTTCAAGTTCACCAAACGCCGTTTCGGCGAAGGCCGGCGTCTCTTCAAGATGGCGCCGCTGCATCACCATTTCGAATTGTCGGGTTGGAAGGAAACGCAGGTGGTCGTGCGCTTCTGGATCATCACATTGATGTTGTGTCTGTTCGGATTGTCCACGCTCAAGCTGCGTTAAGCAGAAGGTATTAAAGGGAAGCAGACGATGTTCGGCGAGAAGTTTCGGGATCGGCAAAAGCCGATGGTGCTCGTGCTGGGACTGGGTGAATCCGGTCTCGCGATGGCGCGCTGGTGCGCGCGGCACGGCTGTCGGCTGCGTGTGGCCGATACGCGCGAAGTGCCGCCGAACCTGTCCGCGCTGGAAGCGCACGGCGTCGACGCTGCGTTTGTCGGCGGCCCGTTTTCGCCGGTGCTGCTGGAAGGCGTGGAACTCGTCGCGATCAGCCCCGGTTTGTCGCCGCTCGCCGCCGATCTGTTGCCGCTGATCACGGCGGCGCGCGAGCAAGGCATCCCTGTGTGGGGCGAACTCGAACTCTTCTCGCAAGCGCTGAAGACGCTCGGCGAAAGCGGTTATGCGCCGAAGGTCGTCGCGATCACCGGCACCAACGGCAAGACCACGACGACGAGCCTCACGGGGCTGCTGTGCGAACGCGCGGGCAAGAAGGTCGCGGTCGCGGGCAACATCAGCCCGGCGCTGCTCGACAAACTGAGCGAAGCCATCGACAACACCGCGCTGCCCGACGTGTGGGTGCTCGAACTGTCGAGCTTCCAGTTGGAGACTTCGCATACGTTCGAGCCGGACGCGGCGGCGATCCTCAACATCACGCAGGATCACCTCGACTGGCACGGCGGCCTCGATGCGTATGCCGCTGCGAAAGGCCGCATCTTCGGTACACAAACCGTGCGTGTGCTCAATCGCGACGACGCGCGCGTCATGGCGCTCGCGCCTTCGGAGCCGGGCGATGTCGACGTGGTGACCTTCGGCGTAACCGAACCGAAGAACGACGGCGATTACGGTTTGCTGCGCGATAACGCGATGATCTGGCTCGTCGAAGCACACGATCTCGACGCGAGTGAAGACATCACGCCGAAGCGCCGCCGCAAAAACGAAGCGGTCACGCCGCCGAATATTGCGCTCAAGCGCCTGATGCCTGCCGACGCGCTGCGCATTCGCGGTCTGCACAACGCGGCCAACGCGCTCGCCGCGTATGCGCTCGCACGCGCGATCGGCTTGCCCGCCGCGCGCCTCTTGCACGGCTTGCGCGAGTACCGCGGCGAGCCGCATCGCGTGGAATTGATTGCGTCGATCGACGGCATCGACTACGTGGACGACAGCAAGGGCACCAATGTCGGCGCGACGGTCGCCGCGCTCGACGGCCTCGCGCAACGCGCGGTGCTGATCGCCGGCGGCGACGGCAAGGGCCAGGACTTCGAGCCGCTCGCCGCGCCGGTCATGCGCTGGTGCCGCGCGGTGATGCTGATTGGCCGCGACGCGCCGCAGATTCGCGCGGCACTCGAAGACACCGGCATCGCGATGACCGATCACGCGACGCTCGAAGAAGCGACGCGTGCCGCCGCTGCACTCGCACAACCTGGCGACGCCGTGCTGTTGTCGCCCGCTTGCGCGAGCTTCGACATGTTCAAGGGTTACGCGCATCGCGCCGCGGTGTTCCGCAGCACGGTGGAAGAAATCGCGGCCGAACGGGGGACGATGATATGAGCTGGTCCGAACGATTCGGTTCGCGCACAGGCGCAGGCGCCGGTGACACGGCCAACGCAGCACGCGTCGGTGGCCGCACGGGCGGCAGCGGTCTCGCGAGCGCCGTCAATGGCGTGCGGCCGCTGCGCTCGCGCATGCTCGACTACGATCATTCGCTGCTGTGGGTGGTCGTCGCGCTGCTCGGGCTCGGCGTCGTGATGGTGTATTCGGCGTCGATCGCGATGCCCGATTCGCCGAAGTACGCGTCGTATCGCGACTACGCATTCCTTGTGCGTCAGATCATCTTCGTGACGATGGGCGCGGTGGTCGGCGTCATAGCGTTCCGTATTCCGATTTCGACGTGGGACAAGTACGCGCCGAAGCTCTTTCTGATCGCGCTCGTCGCGCTGGTCATCGTGCTGATTCCGCACGTCGGCAAGGGCGTGAACGGCGCGCGCCGCTGGATTCCGCTCGGCATCACGAATATGCAGCCGTCCGAAATCATGAAGCTCGCGGTGACGATCTACGCGGCGAACTACACGGTGCGCAAACAGGAATACATGCACAGCTTCGCCAAAGGCTTTCTGCCGATGGCGATGGCGGTCGGCTTCGTCGGCGCATTGCTGCTGCTCGAGCCGGACATGGGCGCGTTCATGGTGATCGCGGCGATCGCAATGGGTCTGCTGTTTCTCGGCGGCGTGAACGGCAAGCTGTTCGGCGGCCTCGTCGCCACGGCGGTCGGCACGTTCAGTTTGCTGGTGTGGGCGTCGCCGTGGCGGCGCGAGCGGATTTTCGCGTACCTCGATCCGTGGGACGACCGTTATGCGCAGGGCAAGGCGTATCAACTGACGCACTCGCTGATCGCATTTGGCCGCGGCGAGTGGTTCGGCGTGGGACTCGGCGGCAGCGTCGAGAAGCTCAACTATCTGCCCGAAGCGCATACCGACTTCATCCTCGCTGTTATCGGCGAGGAGCTCGGCTTTGTCGGCGTACTCATCGTGATCGTGATGTTCTACTGGATCGTGCGCCGCGCGTTCGAGATCGGCCGCCAGGCGCTGGCACTCGACCGCACGTTCGCGGGCCTCGTTGCGAAGGGCGTCGGCATCTGGTTCGGCGCGCAGACGTTCATCAACATGGGCGTGAACCTCGGCCTGCTGCCGACTAAAGGTCTAACGTTGCCGCTCGTCAGCTACGGCGGCTCGGGCATCGTGCAGAACTGCATCGCCATCGCGGTGCTGCTGCGGGTGGATTACGAAAATCGTGTGCTGATGCGAGGAGGGAAAGTATGACCTCCACGCAGCAACGCACGCTGATGGTGATGGCCGGTGGCACCGGGGGACACGTGTTCCCTGGGCTCGCGGTCGCGCACCTGATGCAGGCGTGGGGCTGGAAGGTCGTATGGCTCGGCAATCCCGCGGGCATGGAAGCGACGCTCGTGCCGAAGCACGGCATCCCGATGGAATACGTGCGCTTCGGCGGACTGCGCGGCAAGGGCCTGAAAACGAAGCTGATGCTGCCGCTGAATCTGCTGCGCGCATGCACGCAAAGCTTGAGCGTGCTGCGTCGCGTGAAGCCGGATGTGGTGCTCGGCATGGGTGGCTACATCACGTTTCCGGCCGGCCTGATGACCGCGTTCAGCGGACGTCCGCTCGTGCTGCACGAACAGAATTCGATTGCGGGTCTCGCAAACAAGGTGCTCGCGAAGCTCGCCAAACGCGTGCTCGTTGCGTTTCCGAATGCGTTGCCGCACGGCGAATGGACCGGCAATCCGATTCGTGCGGAACTTGCGCGCGCGATTGCGCCCAAAGCACGCTATGCAGAACGCAACGGTCCGTTGAATGTGCTGGTGGTCGGCGGCAGTCTCGGTGCCGCGGCGCTCAATGAAGTCGTGCCGCGCGCGGTCGAGCTGCTGGCCCCGAACGAACGTCCGCGCATCGTGCATCAGGCGGGCGCAAAACATATCGACGCGCTGCGCGAGAACTACGCGGCAGCCGGTTTGCAAACGGGCGCTGACGTGCAACTCGTGCCGTTCATCGACGACATGACGAGCGCCTATGCAAGCGCGGACCTCGTGATTTGCCGCTCGGGCGCGATGACCGTGTCGGAGATTTCAGCGGTAGGTGTGGCCGCGTTGTTCGTGCCGTTCCCGTATGCGGTGGACGATCACCAAACCACTAATGCAGCGTTTCTCGCCGACAACGGCGCGGCGCTGGTCGTGCAGCAACGCGATCTGTCGGCGGAAAAACTCGCCGGCTGGTTGCGCAGCCAGACGCGGGAAAGTCTCGCGGAGATGGCGGAGCGTTCGCGCTCGCTCGCGAAACCCGACGCCACTGAACAGGTCGCGCAGATTTGCGCGAGCGTGGCGGGTTCGATTTCGGGCGCGAGCCCAGAAGGAAAGCAATGAAACACATCGTCAAACATATTCACTTTGTCGGCATCGGCGGTGTCGGCATGAGCGGCATCGCGGAGGTGCTGCTCAATCTCGGCTATCAGGTGAGCGGCTCGGACCTCTCGAGCAACGCTGTCACGGATCGCCTGGCCGCACTCGGCGCGCGTATCGCAATCGGTCACGCGGCGGAGAACATCGAAGGCGCGAACGCGGTGGTCGTCTCGACCGCGGTGCGCAGCGACAACCCGGAAGTGCTGGCCGCGCGTCATCGACGTATTCCGATCGTGCCGCGCGCGGTCATGCTCGCGGAACTGATGCGCCTGAAACAGGGCATTGCGATTGCCGGCACGCACGGCAAGACCACGACCACGTCGCTGGTCGCAAGCGTGCTCGCTGCGGGCGGGCTCGATCCGACCTTCGTGATCGGCGGACGGCTGATCAGCGCGGGCGCGAACGCGCGGCTCGGCACGGGCGACTTCATCGTGGCCGAAGCGGACGAATCGGACGCGTCGTTCCTGAATCTCTTTCCGGTGATCGAAGTCATCACGAACATCGACGCCGATCACATGGACACCTATGGCCACGACTTCGCGCGGCTCAAGCAGGCGTTCATCGAATTCACGCACCGTCTGCCGTTTTACGGTATCGCCGTGTTGTGCGTCGACGATCCGAACGTGAAGGAGATTCTGCCGTTCGTGTCGAAGCCGATCATCCGTTACGGCCTCGCACCCGACGCGCAAGTGCGCGCGGTCAACGTCGAAGCGCGCGACGGCAAGATGCATTTCACCGCGATGCGCGAAGACGCGGCGCCGCTCGACATCGTGTTGAACCTGCCGGGCGAGCACAACGTGCAGAACGCGTTGGCCGCGATCGCGATTGCGACTGAACTCGAAGTGAAAGATGCCGATATCCAGCGAGCGCTGGCGGATTTCAACGGCGTGGGCCGGCGCTTTCAGCGCTACGGCGAGGTGCCGGTCACAAGCGACGGCGAGCCGCGCGGCGCCTACACGCTGGTCGACGACTACGGCCATCATCCGGTCGAAATGGCGGCGACGGTCGCGGCGGCGCGCGGCGCATTTCCGGGGCGGCGTCTCGTGCTCGCGTTCCAGCCGCATCGCTTCACGCGCACGCGCGATTGCTTTGAAGATTTCGTCAAGGTGCTGTCGACGGTCGATGCGCTCGTGCTGACCGAAGTGTATTCGGCCGGCGAAGCGCCCATCGTCGCCGCGGACGGTCGGGCGCTCGCGCGCGCGTTGCGCGTCGCGGGCAAGGTCGAGCCGGTGTTTGTCGATACGGTGGATGAAGTGCCGGACGCGCTCGCAGCATTGGTGCGCGACGGCGATGTGGTGATCACGATGGGCGCGGGTTCGATCGGCGGTGTGCCGGGCCGCCTCGCTCAGGAAACGAAGGTGTGAGATGAGCAGTATCGACCCGAAAAATTTTGGCAAGGTGGCCGTGCTGCTCGGCGGCAATTCGGCCGAGCGCGAAGTGTCGCTCAATTCCGGGCGCCTCGTGCTGCAAGGTCTGCGCGACGCCGGCATCGACGCGCATCCGTTCGATCCGGCCGAGCGTCCGCTCGCCGCATTGAAGGACGAAGGCTTCGTGCGCGCCTTCAATGCGCTGCATGGCGGCTACGGCGAAAACGGCCAGATTCAGGGCGCGCTCGATTTTTACGGCATCAAGTACACGGGCAGCGGCGTGCTCGGCTCGGCGCTCGGGCTCGACAAATTCCGCACCAAGCTCGTGTGGCAGCAACTCGGCATTCCGACGCCGCCGTTCGAAGCCGTGCTGCGCGGCGACGACTACGAAGCGCGCGCGCAGGAGATCGTCGCGAAGCTCGGCTTGCCGCTCTTCGTAAAGCCGGCGAGCGAAGGGTCGAGCGTCGCGGTCATCAAGGTGAAGAGCGCGGACGCGTTGCCTGCGGCGCTCGTCGAAGCGGTGAAGTACGACAGGATCGTGGTGGTCGAGAAGAGCATCGAAGGCGGCGGCGAATACACCGCGTGCATCGCAGGCGATCTGGACTTGCCGGTGATCCGCATCGTACCGGCCGGCGAGTTCTACGACTACCACGCGAAGTACATCGCCAACGACACGCAGTATCTGATTCCGTGCGGTCTCACGCCCGCTGAAGAGACGCGCATGAAAGTGCTGGCGCGCCGCGCGTTCGACGTGCTCGGCTGCACCGACTGGGGCCGCGCCGATTTCATGCTCGACGCGGACGGCAACCCGTACTTCCTCGAAGTGAACACGGCGCCCGGCATGACCGATCACTCGCTGCCGCCGAAGGCGGCGCGCGCGGTGGGCATCAGCTATCAGGAACTGGTGGTCGGCGTGTTGGCGCTGACCTTGAAGGATTGATCAGGACTACGCGGGGCAACCCGAAAGCAACACCATGTGGAACAACGTTCGCCAGCTCAATCTCGCCGCCAGCGCATTGCATGCGTTGCTGGTGCTCGTGCTGCTGGCGGCTGGCGCTTACTGGATGATCCAGCGTCCGAATTTCGCGCTGCGCGAGATTCAGATCGACGGCGATACGGAGCACATCAATTCGCCGACGGTGCGCGCGGGCGTGGTAGGTCGTTTGAAGGGCAACTTTTTTACGGTGGATCTCGACGTCGCACGTCAGGCGTTCGAGCAGATGCCGTGGGTGCGTCACGCGAGCGTGCGGCGGGTCTGGCCGAATGCGCTGGCTGTCACGCTCGAAGAGTACAAACCGCTTGGCACGTGGGGCAGCGATCAACTGGTGAGCGTCGACGGCGAGCTGTTCACCGCGAACCAGGGCGAGCTCGAACAGGAGCTTCCCGCGTTCGACGGCCCGGACGGCACGGCGAAAGAAGTGGTCGCGCGTTATCACGACTTTCAGAAGTGGTTCGCGCCGCTGGGCGCCACGCCGGAAGAAGTCACGCTGTCGCCGCGTTACGCGTGGACGGTGAAGCTGTCGAACGGAACGCAGGTGGAGTTGGGACGCGAGCGCAATCAGGACACGCTGCTCGATCGGAGCAAGCGCCTGACGGCGGCCTGGAACGCCGTGACGCAACGTTGGGGGAAGGATATCGAGTATGCGGACTTGCGCTATCCGAACGGTTTCGCGATTCGTGCCGCTGGCATGCGCTTTATCAGCGAACCCGACAAGGGCAAGAAGTAAACGGACATCACACGCAATGAGCACGCTATGAGTAAAGACTATAAAGATCTGCTGGTCGCCCTCGACATCGGGACGTCGAAGGTGGTGGCCATCGTCGCCGAATTGAAGGGCGAAGGTCACTACGAGGTGATCGGCCTCGGCCAGAGCGAATCGAAGGGGCTCAAGAAAGGCGTGGTGGTGAACATCGAAGCCACTGTGCAGTCCATTCAACGTGCGCTCGAAGAAGCCGAACTGATGGCCGACTGCAAGATCACCAACGTTTTCACCGGCATCGCCGGCAGCCACATTCGCAGCTTCAATTCGAGCGGCATGGTGGCGATCAAGGAGAAGGAAGTCACGCAGGCCGATGTGGCGCGCGTGATCGAAACGGCGAAGGCGATCAACATTCCGACCGACCAGCAGGTGCTGCATATCCTCACGCAGGAATTCATCATCGACGGTCAGGAAGATGTGCGCGAGCCGATCGGCATGAGCGGCATTCGCCTCGAAGTGAAGGTGCATATCGTCACGGGCGCGGTGAGCGCGGCGCAGAACATCGTGAAGTGCGTGCGCCGCTGCGGCCTCGAAGTGAACGATCTGATTCTGCAGCCGCTCGCGTCGTCGCTCGCGGTACTGACGGAAGACGAGAAGGAACTGGGCGTGGTGCTGGTCGATATCGGCGGCGGCACGACGGACATCGCGATTTTCAGCGAAGGCGCGATCCGTCATACGGCTGTGATTCCGATTGCCGGCGACCAGATCACGAGCGACATCGCCATGGCCTTGCGCACGCCGACGCCGGACGCGGAAGACATCAAGGTGGATTACGGCATCGCCAAGCAGGCGCTGGCCGATCCGGACGAAATGATCGAAGTGCCGGGTCTCGGCGAGCGCGGTCCGCGCACGCTGTCGCGCCAGGCGCTGGCGGCGGTGATCGAGCCGCGTGTCGAAGAACTGTTTTCGCTCGTGCAGCAGGTGGTGCGCGAGTCGGGTTACGAGGAACTGCTGAGCTCCGGCGTGGTGCTGACCGGCGGCGCGTCGATGATGCTCGGCATGGTCGAACTGGGTGAAGACATTTTCCTGAAGCCGGTGCGTATCGGCGTGCCGGAATACGCGGGCGGTCTCGCCGACGTGGTGCGCAATCCGCGTTATTCGACGGCGATGGGCCTGCTCGTCGAAGGACGCTCGCAACGCATGCGCGGCCGCAAGGTCGCGGTGCAATCCGGTTCGATGGGACAGGTTTTCACGCGCATGAAGGACTGGTTCCTCGGCAACTTCTAACGCATTCGTTTTCGAAATACGCGCTGGTGCCGGCGGCTGGCGCGCGACAGGAGGTTGCCCGATCTCCTGCCGAATAACGGCCGAGTGGCTGCAATTTTTTATCTTGACGGAGGCATCATGGATTTCCAAATGCTGGAAACCGAAACGAACGGCACCATCATCAAGGTGGTCGGAGTAGGTGGCGCTGGCGGCAATGCTGTTCAGCACATGATCAACAAAGGCGTGCAAGGCGTCGACTTCATCGTGATGAACACGGACGCGCAGGCTTTGTCGCGTTCGCGCGCCACCGCGGTGATCCAGTTGGGCAACACGGGTCTGGGCGCCGGCGCCAAGCCGGAAATGGGCCGCGCCGCAGCGGAAGAAGCACGTGAGCGCATCGCCGACGCATTGCGCGGCGCGCACATGGTCTTCATCACGGCCGGCATGGGCGGCGGCACGGGCACGGGCGCAGCACCCGTGGTCGCGCAGATCGCGAAAGAGATGGGTATCTTGACTGTTGGCGTGGTCAGCAAGCCGTTCGAGTTCGAAGGCGGCAAGCGCATGCGTGTGGCAGAAGCCGGTTCGCAGCAACTGGAGGATCACGTCGACTCGCTGATCGTCGTTCTGAACGACAAGCTGTTCGAGGTGATGGGCGACGACGCCGAGATGGACAAGTGCTTCCAGTGCGCAGACGACGTTCTGAACAACGCAGTTGCCGGCATCGCGGAAATCATCAACGTCGACGGTCTGGTGAACGTCGACTTTGAAGACGTGAAGACGGTGATGGGCGAGCAGGGCAAGGCGATGATGGGCACGGCGACCGTTGCCGGCGTCGATCGCGCGCGTCTGGCTGCCGAGCAGGCTGTTGCAAGCCCGCTGCTGGAAGGCGTCGATCTGTCGGGCGCGCGTGGCGTGCTGGTCAACATCACGTCGAGCCGTTCGCTGCGTCTGTCGGAAACGCGCGAAGTAATGAACACGATCAAGAGCTACGCGGCGGAAGACGCAACGGTGATTTTCGGCGCGGTGTACGACGATGCAATGGGCGACGCGCTGCGCGTGACGGTCGTCGCAACGGGTCTTGGCCGTGCAGCGAAGAAGCAGCAATCGGCACCGATGACGCTGCTGCGCACCGGCACCGACAACCAGCCGATCGCCGCACAACACGGCTCGTACGCAACGCCGTCGCACGCCAGCACGGCGGACTACGGCGCGCTCGACACGCCGGCTGTATGGCGCACGTCGCGCGACACCGCGGCTTCGCACGTGCAGGCGCTGCAGGAAAAGGGCGTCGACACGTACGACATTCCGGCATTCCTGCGCAAGCAGGCGGACTGAGCGCACGGGAGGCTTTCGCTGTCCGCGCCGTTTTAGTTTCCGGCGTTGGCGGACGAATGCACGAGCGTGGCGGGTGAACGGCTAACAAGCCGCGTATCGTCGGATTCGCGGCAAGGACAAGTGCCCTCTTCGGAAAACGAAGCGGTTTGGGCAACTGTCGCCGATTCACTGCGACACGATAACGTGCGGGCGATGCTTCGCATCGATGCAAAGGACTGAGCAATGATTCAAGCAGGTGACAAGCTGCCCGACGCAACGCTCTTCGAGTATGTCGAAGACGAGCGCGCGGGCTGCACGATCGGGCCTAACAGCTTCGACGTGCGCGAGCAGACGGCGGGCAAGCGCGTGGTGATCTTCGGATTGCCTGGCGCGTTCACGCCGACCTGTTCTGCCAAACATGTGCCGGGTTACGTCGAACACGCTGAGCAGTTGCGCGCGGCCGGCATCGACGAAATCTGGTGTGTGTCCGTGAACGACGCGTTCGTAATGGGCGCGTGGGGACGCGATCTGCATGCCTCGGGCAAGGTGCGCATGATGGCGGACGGCAGTGCGGCTTTCACACGAGCGCTCGGTCTCGAGCAGGATTTGTCGGCGCGCGGCATGGGAATCCGTTCCCAGCGCTACGCGATGGTTGTCGACGACGGCGTGGTCAAGACGTTGAGCGTCGAGGCTGCCGGCAAATTCGAAGTAAGCGATGCAGGGAGTATTCTCGCAACGTTGAGCTAGTTATCAGCGCGTCGGCGCCTTCGCCTTCGCACGCGGTTATCCGCGTGGCGCAATGGCAACGGTTGCGACGACGCTTTGTGACAGGCCGTTACGCGGGCCGACGACCGGAAACGCCTCCGTTCCGGACGTCGGCCCGTCACGCTTTCCCTCACGGGCGCCCGTTGAAAAAGACGGGTAATGCAGCGAAACAGATTGATACTTTCCGCGCGAAGACGCTGCTTAGGGTTATGGAGTATAATTCGCGCTATGGAATAAAAAGTCCCGATTGGGATTTTCAATCGAGCAAAAGATGACCATGTTGAAGCAGCGCACTATCAAATCAATCGTCAAGACGGTCGGCATCGGCTTGCACTCCGGCCGAAAGGTCGACCTGACGCTCCGTCCCGCAGCGCCGGACACGGGCATTGTCTTTTCGCGCGTGGATTTGCCCACGCCGGTGGACATTCCTGCGTCGGCAATGGCGATTGGCGATACGCGTCTCGCTTCCGTATTGCAGAAAGACGGCGCGCGCGTGTCGACTATCGAGCATTTGATGTCCGCCTGCGCCGGTCTCGGCATCGACAATCTGTATGTCGACGTGACCGCGGAAGAAATCCCGATCATGGACGGCAGTGCCGGCTCATTCGTGTTTCTGATTCAGTCCGCGGGAATTGAAGAACAGAACGCGCCGAAGAAATTCATCAAGGTGACGAAGCCGGTCGAGATTCGCGACGGCGACAAATTCGCTCGCCTCGATCCGTATTTCGGTTTCAAGCTCAAATTCACGATTGATTTCCGCCATCCGGCCGTGGATAAAACCGGTCAGGCGCTGGAAGTCGATTTCGCCAATACGTCGTATGTGCGCGAAATCGCGCGCGCACGCACATTCGGCTTCGCGCATGAAGTCGAGATGATGCGCGAACTGGGCCTCGCGCGCGGCGGCAGCATGGACAACGCGATCGTGCTCGACGAGTACCGCATTCTGAATAACGACGGCCTGCGTTACGACGACGAGTTCGTGAAGCACAAGATGCTCGACGCGATCGGCGATCTATACGTGATCGGGCATCCGTTGCTGGCTTCGTACAACGCGTACAAGTCGGGCCACGGCCTGAACAACGCGCTGCTGCGCGAACTGCTGGCGCACGAAGATTCGTACGAGATCGTCACGTTCGACGACACGCAAAAGGCGCCGCGCGGCTTCGCATACGAGACGCAGACGGCTTTTGCGTAGGGAATTCGCGTCAAGTCTTCGGTGAAACTTCCGAAGCGGGCGTACGAAAAATAAGCGGCTCATGTGAGCCGCTTATTTTTTGTTCAACGATTTCTCCGATGCCGCGCCGCCATCTTCGCCAACGCTTCGCGCAGGGGCGACGGCGCGAGCGATTCGCTCAACGCATGCAGCGCATCGGCGCCGGCCGGCGTCATGCGCGCCTGCTTGGGCTGCGGCGGCTCCTTGACGGGCTGCGGCCGCACCCGAATGCGCAGCGCATTGACCGGCCAGCCGCGCTGCTGCAAATCCGACAGCAGTCGCGGTTCGAGATGGCGCAGCCGCGCCGCCAGCGCGTTATGCGCGGCGAACAGCGACAGCACGCCTTCCTTGATGAAGCCCGGCTCCACGCTCGATCCCAGATAATCGGGCAGCAGCTCGCGCAAGTCCTTCTCGAGCGCGGCGATCTGCTCGACGCCCGCGCGCAGCGCGGCAAACGCGTCGGTGCGCCTGAGCACCTCGGCGACCGGCTGCGGCCGGCGCACGTTGAACTGCTTGGGCGGCGGCCTTGAAAAGGAAGGAAAACGGCTCATGTTTGACAGTGAGGGCGCGTTCGCACCCGATGTGCGCACACGTCCCGATTGTACCGTGCGAGATGCCCCGCGACGCGCCCGTATGCACGCCGCCGAAGCTCCGCGCGACGGGCGTTGCTGCCCCGCCGACGTCGCGCCGCGGACACAGGCGCGGGCGGGGGCGCGTGCTAAAATGCCCGATTCGGTGCGACACGCACGCTCGTGTCCGACTGCTCCACGTTACGGAGCATCGACTAGAGGGTTATTGAGGCAACTCACCATGCCCTCCGCAGGCGGCCCCCTTGTGGGCCGCACTTTAGGAAGCAGATGCAACCCTCTGGGAAGCATCCTTGTAGTGAAATTGGAAACCGGAGCAATCAGCCGGGAACCTTGTTGCATGGGCCTGATTACCGTCAGGTCCCGCCCAGTCAGCGGCTTCACCTCCGCCGACAGGGCGGGGTGATGTTTGCAATTCCCTCGCCTTCAAGCAAGGGTTTCGCTAAACGATACGAGCGAAAAGCTCGGTGTGTCATTGTTCGACCTCGTTTGCTGGACGACGAGGGTAGTGAACCTGCTGTACGACCAGCAGTAGCCTAGGAAGACATGCGTCGCTGGCAACGGTGGCGTGTGAAGCTCTTCTGACAATGTAGCCCCCGGACGTTTCGGGCAGATTGGTTCCGCGAGGAGCGGTCTGGATACTCCTAGCAGCAAGAGGGTAAGGCGCTAGGCTGGCTGATAGGGTTAACGGAAGTGAACTGCTGATAAACCTCGTTAGCATTGTGTGCCAAAGCTGCTGATAGGCACTAACCAAAAGGTATGCGGTTGGATAGCCCGCTCGAATCTCGGGTTACGTCGTTCGTGATACCGCCGGGGAATAGGCAGAACCTAAGTCAGTCGTGTGACATGCCGGGAACGTGGTAAGCCTGTATGGTTGCCAGCGCAGTAAGGCTGGCAGGCGAACCGCAAGGGACGCTGTTGATTGTGCAGGTATGGGAGGACGGAAAAAGCGAAAGCCGGACTGTAATGGCTCGGATAGGGGTTGGAACATCACCCCACGCGAAAGCGGGCAGACTTCCGTCTGGTCTACCGTCGCAAGACGGCTGACTACCCTCTGTAACTTGGTCAGATGCAGGTGCATGCGCCTGCATTGAGTTTTGTTGTTCCCCAGCGGGGTGTATCTACCCCGCTGGGGGAGATGCGCCTTCTGTCTGGGGACTTTTCCAGGGAGGAGAGCAGCATGAAAGTATCTGGTCGAAAGACCGGATCTGCGCTTTCCCGCGCGCCGGACAACTGGTACGCCGTAGATTGGCGACGGGTTGAGCGGAACGTGAGAGGGATGCAGATTCGAATTGCGAAGGCGACGCGGGAAGGTGACTGGCGTAGGGTGAAAGCCCTGCAACGGATGCTAACTCGCACGTTGTCTGCGAAGCTGTATGCGGTACGACGTGTTACGCAAAACCAGGGTGCGCGAACGGCTGGAGTCGATCGCGAGCTATGGGATTCGCCTGACAGCCGGTGGGAAGCCATCGGCAGGTTGAAGCGGCGCGGATACAAGCCTCTGCCATTACGGAGAGTCTTTATCCCCAAGGCCAATGGGAAGGAACGCCCTCTGGGCATTCCGACCATGCGGGACAGGGCGATGCAAGCTCTGCATCTGCTGGCTTTGGAGCCAGTATCGGAATCGACGAGTGACCTGAATTCCTACGGGTTCAGGCTAAATCGTTCGACAGCTGATGCGATGGCCCAAATCCGCGTTTGTATGTCCCAAAAGGCTTCTGCCAAATGGGTCCTCGAAGCGGATATCAAGGGATGCTTTGACCATATCAGTCATGACTGGTTGGAAAACAATGTCCTGATGGACAGAGTAATCCTCCGGAAATGGTTGAAGGCTGGCCTGATTTATAAGGGGCAGCTACAGGCGACTGAGGCCGGTACGCCGCAGGGAGGAATCATCTCCCCGACATTGGCAAACGTAACGCTGAATGGGCTGGAGCGAGAACTGGAAGTGCACCTCGGTGCAAAACTAGGGATCATGAAAGCTCGAAGGCTCAAAGTGAATGTGGTGCGGTACGCGGACGACTTTGTAATCACCGGCGACTCGCGTGAGTTGCTGGAGTGCGAAGTCCGACCTTGGGTAGAGGCATTCCTTGCGGTTCGGGGGCTGCAGTTATCGGAGGAGAAGACGCGGATCACTCACATTGACGACGGCTTCGATTTCCTTGGGTGGAATTTCCGAAAGTACTCCGGAAAGATGCTCATCAAACCGAGCAAGAAGAACGCGAAAGCGTTCTACAGCAAGGTGGCGGAAACGATTCGCAGCAACAAGACGGTGAAGCAGGAGGAGATGATCCGACTGCTAAATCCAATGTTGCGCGGATGGGCGCAGTATCACCATCCGGTTACGGCCAAAAAGGCGTACACCCACATGGAGCATCTGGTGTTCCGGAGGCTCTGGTGGTGGTCCAAGCGGCGACATCCCCGAAAGAGCAGCAGTTGGGTGCGACAGAAGTACTTCCACTCAATCGACGCTCGACAGTGGGTGTTTGCGGTCCGGACGGTTCGAGACGATGGCAGTTGGGGCCTGATGGAGTTGTACCAACTCAGCGGTACGGCGATCAGGAGACACAAGAAGATCCAAGGAGAATTCAATCCCTTTGATCCGAAGTGGGAGCAATATGGCGAGCAACTGCGGCAGACGCGTCTGTGGGATTCGATGCGCTACCGGAAACAGTGGGCAAAGCTGTACATGTCGCAGAGCGGGCTGTGTGCGCACTGCGGCTGTGCCTTGACGGACGAAACAGGCTGGCACGACCATCATCTGGAATATCGGATGCATGGCGGGTCAGACAAGTTGTCCAACCGGGTCTTGCTTCACCCGCACTGTCACCAGCAGGTACACGTTGGTAAACTTGTAGTAACTAAGCCGGTTCTGTCGTAGACAGAACTTTGTTTGTAGATTTGAGCCGTATGCGGGGAAACTCGCACGTACGGTTCTCGGGGGGCCCGATCTTCGTAAGAAGGTCGGGCTACCCGACAATTCACTCTTGGACTAAGCCGCCGAGGCCATTCCGACCCCGGAGCGCGCGTGCTTTTAACCGCACGCCGCGACCAGCCGAAGCCGCGACGCAGACACCGATCCGATGACCACCGGTTTTCTACAGAAGATTTTTGGCAGCCGCAACCAGCGGCTAGTCAAGCAATATCAAAAGACCGTCGCGGCGATCAATGCGCTCGAGCCGCAGATCGAGCAATTGACGGACGATCAACTGCGCGCCAAAACGGACGAGTTCCGCCAGCGCATCGCGAGCGGCGAGTCGCTCGACAAGCTGCTGCCGGAAGCCTTCGCGGTCTGCCGCGAGGCGAGCAAGCGCGTGCTGAAAATGCGCCACTTCGACGTGCAGCTCATCGGCGGCATGGTCCTGCATTACGGCAAGATCGGCGAAATGCGCACCGGCGAGGGTAAAACGCTCGTCGCCACGCTGCCGGTCTACCTGAACGCGCTGTCGGGCCGCGGCGTTCACGTCGTCACGGTGAACGACTACCTTGCGCAGCGCGACGCCGAATGGATGGCGCGCCTCTACAACTTCCTCGGGCTGTCCGTCGGCATCAATCTGTCGCAGATGGATCACGACGCGAAGCAGCAAGCGTACGCGGCCGACATTACGTACGGCACGAACAACGAGTTCGGCTTCGACTACCTGCGCGACAACATGGTGTACGAGCCGGAAGCGCGCGTGCAGCGGGGGCTGAACTTCGCCGTCGTCGACGAAGTGGACTCGATCCTGATCGACGAAGCCCGTACGCCGCTGATCATCTCGGGCCAGGCCGAAGACCACACCGAACTCTACGTGCGCATGAACGCGCTGCCGCCGCTGCTCGAGCGCCAGATCGGCGAAGAGAAGGCTGACGGCACCGGCGTCGAAAAGCCGGGCGACTATACGCTCGATGAAAAAGGCCGCCAGGTCTTCCTGACGGAATCGGGCCACGAAAAGGCCGAGCGCCTGCTCGCCGAATGGGGCTTGATCGGTGAAGGCGAAAGCCTCTACGCGCCGCAAAACATCACGCTGATGCACCATGTGTACGCCGCGCTGCGCGCACACACGCTGTTCTACAAAGACCAGCATTACGTGGTGCAAAACGGCGAAGTGATCATCGTCGACGAATTCACCGGCCGTCTGATGGCGGGCCGCCGCTGGTCGGACGGGCTGCACCAGGCTGTCGAGGCGAAGGAACACGTGAAGATTCAGAGCGAGAACCAGACGCTCGCTTCCATCACGTTCCAGAACTACTTCCGCATGTACGCCAAGCTCGCCGGCATGACCGGCACGGCGGACACGGAAGCCTACGAATTCAACGAGATCTATGGTCTCGAAACGGTCGTCGTTCCGACCAATCGTCCGCCCAAGCGGATCGACAAGCAGGACCAGATTTACAAGACCGCGAAGGAACGCTACGACGCGGTGATCCGCGACATCCGCGATTGCTATGAGCGCGGGCAGCCGGTGCTGGTCGGCACGACGTCGATCGAAAATTCCGAGCTGCTGTCGCATCTGCTGAAGCAGGCCGGTCTGCCGCACGAAGTGCTGAACGCGAAGCAGCATGCGCGCGAAGCGGAGATCGTCGCCGAAGCGGGCCGTCCGAAGCGCATCACGATCGCCACGAACATGGCCGGTCGCGGCACCGACATCGTGCTCGGCGGCAACGCGGAAAAGCAGGCGTCGTTCATCGAACTGGACGAGACGATTCCCGAGGACGAAAAGCGCCGCCGCATCCAGAAGCTGCACGACGAATGGCAGGCGCTGCACGATCAGGTCAAGGCCGCGGGCGGTTTGCACATCATCGGCACCGAGCGTCATGAATCGCGCCGGATCGACAATCAGCTGCGCGGCCGTGCGGGCCGTCAGGGCGATCCGGGTTCGTCGCGCTTCTATCTGTCGCTGGAAGATCCGCTGCTGCGCATTTTCGCGGGCGACCGCGTGCGCGCGATCATGGACCGCCTGAAAATGCCGGAAGGCGAGGCGATCGAAGCGGGCATCGTGTCGCGCTCCATCGAATCGGCGCAGCGCAAGGTCGAGGCGCGCAACTTCGATATTCGTAAGCAACTGCTCGAATACGACGACGTCTCGAACGATCAGCGCAAGGTCATCTACCAGCAGCGCAACGAACTGCTCGAGGCAAACGACATCACCGAAACCATCGGCGCAATGCGTCATGGCGTGATTGCGGACATCGTTCACCAGTTCGTGCCGGCGGGCAGCATTGAAGAACAGTGGGACGTGCCGGAACTCGAGGAAGTGCTGCGCAACGAATGGCAGCTCGACCTCGCGATCCAGGAAATGATCAACGAGTCGAACTCGATCACGTCGGACGAGATTCTCGAAGCGGTGGAGGCTGCCGCGGACGAAGCGTACGAGGCGAAGGTCGAACTGGTCGGCCGCGAATCGTTCAGCGCGTTCGAGCGCTCGATCATGCTGCAAACGCTCGACCGTAGCTGGCGCGAACATCTGGCGGCGTTGGACCACTTGCGCCAGGGCATCCATCTGCGCGGCTATGCGCAGAAGAACCCGAAGCAGGAATACAAGCGCGAGGCGTTCGAACTGTTCGCCGCGATGCTCGACGCGGTCAAGCTCGAAGTCACCCGCATCGTGATGAACGTGCAGATCCAGTCGCCGGAGCAGCTCGAACAAGCGGCCGAACAGATGGAAGAGCAGGGCGGCCATCTGGAGAATGTCGAGTTCCGTCATGCGGAATTCGCCGAGGCGTCGGCTGCGGCGCCCGCGGCCGTGGAAGCCGCGACTGCCGCGATGATCGGCGACGCAATGAGCCACGCGTCGTCGTCGCAGGCGGCGTCGGCTGTCGGCGCGGACGGCGTGCCAAAGGTCGGCCGCAACGATCCGTGCCCGTGCGGCAGCGGCAAGAAGTACAAGCAGTGTCACGGCAAGATCGCATAATGCCGAAAGCGGCGCGCCTCTGAGCGCGCCGCGTCGCTTTGCCAGTATGTTGTGGTTGATTTCGCGGTGCTCCGGCATCTTGCCCGAGCCACCAGTTCCGTTTTCCTCGATGCCGGCGCCCGCCGGCATTTTCTTCGACAGGTCGCGACCATGGCTGTCAATTTCCCCTCGATCGATCCCGCTCAACTGCATCCCGTCGCCGGCGTCACGCTCGGCTGGGCGGAGGCGAACATTCGCAAGCCGAACCGCAAGGACGTGCTGGTCATTTCCGTCGACGAAGGCGCGACGGTAGGCGGCGTCTTCACGCAGAACCGTTTCTGCGCGGCGCCCGTCACCGTGTGCCGCGAGAATCTCGAGCGCGTGCGCGCCGGCGGCAAGCCGATTCGCGCGCTCGTGATCAACACCGGCAACGCGAACGCGGGCACCGGCGAACCGGGCCTCGCGCACGCGCGCGAAACCTGCGCGGAACTCGCCCGCCTCGCGGACATCGCGCCGGAACAGGTGCTGCCGTTTTCGACCGGCGTGATTCTTGAACCGCTGCCGGTCGATCGGTTGAAGGCGGGTTTGCCTGCCGCCTTGGCCAATCGCAAGGAAGCCAACTGGTACGACGCCGCGCAGGCGATCATGACCACCGACACGCTGCCGAAAGCCACCTCGCGCCAGGTCACGATCGACGGCCACACCGTCACGCTGACCGGCATCAGCAAGGGCGCGGGCATGATCAAGCCGAACATGGCGACCATGCTCGGCTTCCTCGCGTTCGACGCGGCGCTCGCGCAGCCCGTGCTCGACGCGCTGGTCAAGCACGTGGCGGATCGCTCGTTCAACTGCATTACGATCGACGGCGACACGTCGACCAACGATTCATTCATCCTGATCGCGTCGGGCAAATCCAGCCTGCCGGCGATCACGTCCACCGACTCGCCCGCTTATGCAGCGTTGCGCGACGCGGTGACCGAAGTCGCGCAGACGCTCGCGCAATTGATCGTGCGCGACGGCGAAGGCGCGACCAAATTCATGACGGTTCAGGTGGAAGGCGGTTCGAGCGTCGGCGAATGCCGCCAGATCGCGTATGCGATCGGCCATTCGCCGCTCGTGAAGACGGCTTTCTACGCATCGGACCCGAACCTCGGCCGCATCCTGGCGGCCATCGGCTATGCCGGCATCGACGATCTCGACGTCGGCAAGATCGATCTGTATCTGGACGACGTGCTGGTCGCGACTGCCGGCGGCCGCAATCCGGCGTACCGTGAAGAAGACGGCCAGCGCGTCATGAAAAAGAGCGAGATCGGCATTCGCGTCGTGCTCGGTCGCGGCAATGCGCAAGCCACGATCTGGACTTGCGATCTGTCGCACGACTACGTCAGCATCAACGCCGACTACCGCTCGTAATCCGGTTCATCACGCGGCCTCGGGCCGCTCATTCATTGTCATGGACAAACTCGAACAGTTTCTGACACGGGCCGAAGCCGTGCTCGTCCGCCTCGAAGCGATGCTTCCGCCCGCCGCGCCTGAAATCGACTGGTCGGCGGCGGTGGCGTTTCGTTGGCGCAAGCGCCAGGGGCGCGGCTATCTGCAGCCGGTGCCCGCCATCTCGGACATCACGCTCGACGATCTGCAAAACATCGATCGCCAGAAAGCGCTCATCGAGCAGAACACGCGTCAATTCGTCCACAAGCTGCCCGCGAATAACGTGCTGCTGACGGGCGCGCGCGGCACCGGCAAGTCGTCGCTGATCAAGGCGTGCCTGAACGCGTACGCGAAAGACGGCCTGCGTCTCATCGAAGTGGACAAAGACGACCTGCACGACCTGGGCGATATCGTCGATCTGATCGCGAAACGGCCGGAACGCTTTGTCGTGTTCTGCGACGATCTCTCGTTCGAAGACGGCGAGTCGGGCTACAAGGCGCTGAAAGTCGCGCTCGACGGCTCGGTCGCCGCGCAATCGGACAACGTGCTGATTTACGCGACGTCGAACCGCCGCCATCTGCTGCCCGAGTACATGAGCGACAACGAGACCTACAAGCACACGTCCGATGGTGAGATTCATCCGGGCGAGCTTGTCGAAGAAAAGATCTCGCTGTCAGAACGTTTCGGGCTGTGGGTCAGCTTTTATCCGTTCAAGCAGGACGACTACCTGTCGATCATCGCGCATTGGCTGCGGCATTTCGGCTGCAACGACGCCGAAGTCGAGGCGGCGCGCGGCGATGCGCTGGTGTGGGCGCTGGAGCGCGGGTCGCGTTCGGGGCGTGTGGCGTGGCAGTTCGCGCGCGACTGGTCCGGCCGGAAAGCTCAGGCATGAGCGACGCTCTGACAAACGCAGCGGGCCGCCCGGTGACGGAAGTCGCCGTCGGCGTGCTGGTGCAGCCGGACGGGCGCTATCTGCTCGCGCAACGTCCGGCCGGTAAGCCGTACGAAGGCTACTGGGAGTTTCCGGGTGGCAAGCTCGAGGCGGGCGAATCGGTCGAGGCGGCGCTCGCGCGCGAGTTGCACGAGGAACTCGGCATCGACGTAAAGGCTTGTCACCTCTGGCATACGCTCGAACACGACTATCCGCACGCCTACGTGCGGCTCTTTTTCTGCAAGGTGACGCAGTGGACGGGCGAGCCGCATGGCCGCGAAGGTCAGGCGTTTGTCTGGCAGGCGTTGCCCGCCGACGTGTCGCCGCTGTTGCCCGCCACCATTCCAGTGCTGGAATGGCTCGCGGCGGAGAAACAGTAATCGGGAAAGGAAACGGCGCGGTTGCGGGCACTCGCGCTCAGGTGCGGCGCGAACGGGGCGCGCCGTGCCGTACCGTACCGGTCAATGCGGGTTGTAGTCCCCGTCAGGCGTCTCGTCCGACGACGCTTCCTGATCGGTCCCGCCGATCTTGTACTTCTCGGCGGCCCAGGCGCCTAGATCCATCTGCTTGCAGCGCTCGGAGCAGAATGGGCGAAACCGGCTTTCAGGTGTCCAGCGGACGTCCTTTCCGCAAGTGGGGCATTTAACGACGGTTGGCATACGGTCAGGCAACTAGTGCAATTTGAACAGTAACGAATATAAGGGCATTTGGCGCCGCTTTAAAGGCGCGGCCGGCTGCAGGCGCCTGCTGTATGTATCTGTGTATCCGAATCTGTCCGACAGTCGGAACGGACGGGGCTTACAGGCTGCAAAGCGTGAGCTGGAAGGGCACGTCGACGTCCACCGCGCGCGGACGCAAGTCGCCGTCCTGCACCGTGAAGCGCACCCACAGCATGTACTTGTTCGCGCTGGCCTCGGGAATCACACGCAATTCGGGCGCCACGCGTACCTGCATCAACTGATACGAGCGGCCCGACAGCATTTGCTGATAGCTGCCCGCCATCGCCATGACCTTCGACGCCTGGCCGGACTCGCGTGCAAGCCTCAGCACGATCGTGGCGGCGTCGCGCAGCGGCAGCAGCGGCATGACCCATTTCGCGATGTCCTGACGGCGCTGATCCGGATGAAGCTGCTGCCACGCATAGTACGACGGCAGATCGAACTTGCAGGTGCCGCCCGGAATGATCGCGCGGCTGCGGATGCTCGCAAGCCATTCGTTCTCTGCAAGATGCTGGCCGGTCTTGCCCTGCATCTGCGAAAGCCCCGCCAAGGTCTGCTCGATTTCGCCGAGCACGGCTTCAAGCGCGCTCTGCTCGATTCCCGGATTGCCGCGAAACGGCGCGAGCGTTTGCCGCTGCCGCTCGAGTTCCTTCATCAGATCCGACTTGAGATCCGCGCGACCCGCTACCTCGGAGATTTCGAACAGCGTAGTCAGTGCGACGTGATGTTCCCTGGCGTCTTGCTGCGTCAGAAAGAACGTGAAGCGCTCGAACAGATCTTCGAGGCGCAATAGCGTCCGGATTCGCTCGTTGAAGGGGTACTCGTAAAGGATCAAGCGGGCTCGCCTCGGGCGTGGTCGGTGACGGGAATGCAGGACATTCTAATGCCGTGGGACTACCCTAGCAATCGCGCGCTTTTTGTGCGCGTCTGTGCAAACTTTTCTGCGCGTTTTCGGCGGTTTTCAACTGCTTCGGCATGCAGACTGTGCCGAAGTTCAACGATTCGCGCCAACGGCTGACGTCAGGCATCGGCGCGCGGTTTTGTCGTCAAAGCGAGATGCCCGCGGCATGTGTGCAGACGCTCGCGCTGCGCCGCTGACTTCTGTGCCGCTTACGCTCCCACGAGCGCAAGGTACGCGCGATGCTGCGCGTCGACTTGCGCCGCCAACGCGGCAAGCGGCGCGTTGTCGTTCACGATCACGTCGTCGGCGGCGGCGAGGCGCGCTTCGCGCGTTGCCTGGCGCGCGATGATCGCAAGCACCTGATCGCGGCTGAAACCGTTGCGGCTCATCACGCGCGAGATTTGCGTCTCCACGCTGCAGTCCACGGCGAGCACGCGATTCACGCGGTTTTTCCAGCTTCCCGACTCGACGAGCAGCGGGACCACGACGATCACATACGGCCCCTTCGCCTCGCGTTGTTCGCGTTCGGTCTCGGCGCGAATCAAAGGGTGCGTGATGTCCTCGAGGCGCTTGCGCGCTGCATCGTCGCTGAAGACGAGTGCGCGCATGCGCGCGCGGTCGAGCGAGCCATCGGCGGCGACGAATGCATTGCCGAACTCCGCGGCGATCTGCGGCATCGCCATGCCTTGCGGCGCGGTGATGCGATGCGCGATCACATCGGTGTCGACGAGCGGCACGCCGTGCGCCGCGAAGAGATCGGCCACCGTCGATTTGCCGCTGCCGATGCCGCCAGTCAGTCCCACCACGAACATGCTTCAGCCTCCGAGAGCCAGATAAAGCGGTGTGCCGAGGAACAGCGTGAGTGCGCCGCCCGCTGCCAGAAACGGACCGAAAGGCAGCGGTTCTTCGAAGCGCATGCGGCCGCGCCAGGTGGCCGCGAGGCCCACGACCGCGCCCGCCACGGCGGCCACCAGCACGATCTGCGGCAGCGCGGCCCAGCCGAGCCACGCGCCGAGCGCGGCGAGCAGCTTGAAGTCGCCGTAACCCATGCCGTCGATACCTCGCACCAGCCGGAACAGCCAATGCACGGCCCACAGCACGAGGTAGCCGAAGATCGCGCCCAGCACCGCATCGTGCAGCGTCGCGAACATACCGTTGAAATTGACGATGATGCCCGCCCACAGCAGCGGCAACGTCATGGAGTCCGGCAGCAGATGCGTGTCCATGTCGATCGCGCTCATTGCCAGCAGCGCCGCACACAGCCCGAATGCGGCAAGCGCGGCGAGCGTCGGGCCGAACAGCGCGAGCGCGAGCGCCGCGAGCGCCGCGCTGGCAAGCTCGAGCAGCGGATAACGCAGGCTCACGCGCGCCTTGCATGCCGAGCAGCGGCCGCGCAACAGCAGGTAGCTCAGCACCGGCACGTTCTCCCACGCGCGCAGCACGTGCCCGCAGTGAGGGCAGGCGCTACGCGGCACCCACAGGTTATAGCGCGCCGGCAGGCCGTCTTCTTCGAGAGCTTCGTCCGTCGCTTCGCTCACTTCGATACGCCACGCCCGCTCGAGCATGATGGGCACTCTATGCACGACCACGTTCAGAAAGCTGCCGATCACGAGACCGAACACGATTGCAAAAGCGAACTGCAATGCAATGGGCAGGCTGCCGAATGCCTGGCCGGAGCCGGCCGCGAAATGCGCCGGCAGCAGGCTTGAAAGCGGGCCCGAAAGCAGGCTGGATGAGGTGTCTGGCACGAGTGAATGAGCTGCCTGCATGGATAAACAATGGATTCGGCTGCGATGCTACACCACGTTGCCGAGTTGAATAATGGGAAGATACATCGCGATGACGAGGCCGCCGACGAGCGCCCCCAGCACAATGATGACGAGCGGTTCGCACAGGCTCGACAGCGTGCCGATTTTTTCGTCGACCTGACGATCGGCCAGCGACGCCACGTCGAGCAGCATTGTGTCGATTGCTCCGGACTCCTCGGCAACCGCGATCGGCTGCACGACCTCGGGCGGAAAGCAGCGCGCCGCGCGCATGGCCGCGGCAAGCCGTTCGCCGCGCCGCAGCCTCACCGCGATGTCGACGGTCGCGCGATCGAAAAATGCATTGCCGGTGGCGTGCGTGAGCGAGTCGAACGCATCGGCGAGCGGCGTGCCGGCGGAGAGCAAGGTGCCGAGCGCACGGCTCCAGCGCGCGGCACAAAGCGTCGCGAGCAGCGCGCCGGCGATTGGCATTTTCAACGACAGGCGCGCGAAGCGGATGCGCGCCGCTTCCGAACGTCGCAGGTGAAACGTCAGCGCCGAACATGCCGCAACGATGACTGCGATCGCGGGCACGCTCCATGTCGCGACGCCGGACGACAGCGCCAATACGAATTGCGTGGGCGCGGGCAACCGGGCGCCGAAGCCGTCGAAGATCTGTTTGAAGGTCGGCACGACCCAAACGAGCAACGCAGCCGTGATTACGAGAGCAAGCAGCAGAATCGCGACCGGATACGTCAACGCGGCGCGCACTTTTGCGCGTTGCGCTGCGGCGCGTTCGCGGTCGTCGGCGATTCTCGCGAGAACGGCGGGCAAGGCGCCTGCCGCTTCGCCCACCTGCACCAGTTGGCAATACAGTGCGTTGAACTGCGCTGGGTGCTCGTGCAACGCAGCGGAAAAACGCAGACCCGCGGTGATGTCGCGTGCCAGTGCGCCGACGATGCGCGGCATGCCCGCACGGCGTGAGTTTTGCGGCTGAGCCAGCAGATCGAGCGCGGGCGCGAGCGGCAAGCCGGCGCGCAGCAGACTGGAAAGCTGGCGTGTGAACAGCGTGACTTCGGCGGCATTCGCTTTTGGGCGCGGCGCCGGTCCTTCCGTCTTCAGGTCGGCCAGGAAGACATTCTCGCGCTTCAGAAGCGTCCGGGCAGTGGCTGCGTCGGGTGCGATGAGCACGCCGGTTTTGCGGCTGCCGTCGGCATTGACGCCGCGCCATCGGAAGCGCGTATCGGTCGATGCAGGACGGCGCGTTATCGGTGTGCTCACGCCAGCTCCGTTGCGGCAAGCGCTTCGGCGAGGCTCGTGGTGCCGTCGCGCACCAAGGCCAACGCGGCGGCGCGCAGCGTGCCGACCCGTTCGCTGTGCGCCTGCCGCGCGAGTTCATGGCTGCCGGCACGCGCGACGATCAGATCGCGCATGGCATCGGACACCGGCATGACCTGATGGACGCCGACGCGGCCCCGATAGCCGATGCCGTGGCAAGCGGCGCAGCCTGTGGCCGCATACGGCTGCCAGTCGCCGAGCTGATCGTCGGCGAAACCGGCGGCACGTAGGGCAGCGGCCGAATGTGGCGCGGGCGCCCGGCACGCCGCGCACAGGCGCCGCACGAGCCGCTGCGCGGTCACCATGCGCAGCGCGGCGGCCAGGTTGTACGGTGCGACGCCGATGTCGATCAGGCGCGCGACGGCGGCCGGCGCGTCGTTCGTGTGCAATGTGGACAGCACCAGGTGGCCGGTTTGCGCGGCTTTTACGGCGACGTCGGCGGTCTCTTCGTCGCGTATTTCGCCGACCATGATCACGTCCGGGTCCTGGCGCAAAAACGCCCGCAACGCGACCGCGAAAGTCAGCCCAGCTTTCTCGCGCACGCTGACCTGATTGATGCCGGCTAGCTGGATTTCGGCCGGATCTTCGACGGAACAGAGATTGCGCGCCTCGCTATTGAGCAGGTTCAGAAAGCAGTACAAGGACAGCGTCTTGCCGCTGCCTGTCGGTCCCGTGACGAGCACGAGACCGTGCGGCGCGCGAATTGCCGCATCGACGGCATCGCGCTGCTGCGCGTCGAGCCCGAGCAAGTCCAGCGAAAGGTCCGCCGGTAGCGCGTCGAGCCTGCGCAACACGAGCTTTTCGCCGAACAGCGTGGGCAGCGAGTTGACACGGTAGTCCTCGAGCCGTCCGGGCGACGTGGCGATACGCAGCCGGCCGTCCTGCGGCACGCGCCGCTCGGCGATGTCCATGCGCGCAAGCACCTTCACACGCGTGATGAACGCGTCTCGCAGATGAGCCGGAGGCGGGGAAATTTCGTGCAGCACGCCGTCGATACGCAGGCGCACGCGCCAGCCGCTTTCAGCCGGCTCGATGTGCAGATCCGACGCGTTGCGGCGCGTCGCTTCGCGTAGCGTGTCGGTCAAGAGACGCACGGCGGGGGCGTTGTCTGGATCGTTGAGCGTGGCCGCGCCTGAGTCGCCGGTGAGCGGGTTGGGCTTGTTGCGCGACGCGTTTGCGCCGTCGGTGGGCAACGGCCGCAGCGATGCGGCGGGTTGAAAAGAAGCTTGCATGAGGAGCCGGCGATGCGCCGCCTGTAGAACACGACGGCTCCAGTTTCCGGCAAGGCGCGTCTGAATGACACTCGGCCATTCGGCTAATGGTGCGCGCTCGGACCTTGTGCGATGCTGTGTGTGCAGGCGGGGAGGCGAGCGGTTGGTCCGCATGCGAGGCGACCGGGGTGCTTTTGCAGCATGCGATCGCCCGCGCAATCCGCTAACCGAGCAGTGCCTTGCCCTTTGCGCGCGCCGGCGGTTTGAACAGCTTGACGGTGCGGATCGCCTGGTCGTCGCTGCGCATGACTTCGAGTTTGACGTCGCGGATCTGCACGCACACGTCGCCGTCGGGAATGTCCTCGAGAATTTCGAGGATCAGGCCATTGAGCGTTTTTGGGCCGTCAGTAGGCAGCGTGAGTTGCAGCCAGCGGTTGAGCTCTCGCAGCGGCATGCTGCCCGCGACGATGCATTCGCCATGCTCGTTCCAGCCGCCGCGTGAACTGGCGCCACGCGGGATCGAGGTAGTGAATTCGCCGATCAGTTCCTCGATGATGTCTTCCGGCGTGACGAGCCCTTGCAGTTCGCCGTATTCGTTGACGACGAGCGCAATGCGGTGGCGGCTCTCCTGGAAATACTGCAACTGCTGGAACACGGGCGTGCCGGTCGGCACGAAGTAAGGCTCGGTGAGCAGTTCGCGCAGCGTCTCGCGCTCCAGTTCCTGGTTATGCAGAGCCGCGAGCGTCTTGCGAACGTGCAGCACGCCGAGCACGCGGTCGATGTCGCCCTGATAGACGATCAGCTTGTTGTGATAGCAGGTTTCGAGCTGATGCAGGATCTGTTCGAACGGCGCGTCGAAGTCGAGCGCCTCGATGCGGCGGCGCGGGATCATCACGTCGTCCACGGAAATGTTTTCGAGGTCGAACAGGTTAAGCAGAATGCTGCGGTGCTTGGTCGGCATGAAGCTGCCGGACTCGAGCACGATGGTGCGCAATTCCTCGGTGGACAGGCGCTGGTCGCGCGCGCCTTTTGTGTTGATGTGCAGCACCCGCAAGATGCCGGTGGCGAAAAGGTTGACGAACCACACGAGCGGTCTGGCGACGCGCATCATCGGCGCAATCAGCAGACTGGCGGGCAGCGCGATTTTCTCGGGGAAGGTCGCGCCGACGATCTTCGGCGTGATCTCGGCAAAGACGATGATCAGGAAGGCGACGATGCCGGTCGCGATCGACAGTACGAGGTTGTTGCGCCCGAACGTGTGCAATGCGATCGAAGTCGTCAGAACCGGGATGATCGTGTTGAACAGATTGTTGCCGATCAGCACGACGCTCAGCAGTTGATCGGTATGCGCGAGCAGACCCTGCGTGGTCTTCGCGCCGAGCGCGTTTTTGCTAGCGAGATGCTTCAGCCGATGGCGGTTGAGCGCCATCATTGCCGTTTCGGAAATCGAGAAGAAGCTCGAGCAGACAAGCAGCAGGAAGACGGCGCCAATCTGCGCCCATAAGGGAAGTTGTTCCACGCGTCGCGAAGGATAGAGGGGGAAAGGATGGAGAGAATATAGCAGAGGGGGCTGCCGAAGCCGTGCGCGGCGCCGCCCTGAAAACAGGGCCTTTGCGCTCGACATGGCCGCGGCATGCGGGCTCTAACGAAGATGCGCCGCAAAAACAAAAAACCGCCGAGCAAGCTGGGCGGTTTTTCGAGCCTTGAACTAACAAGGCAAATCTGGTCGGGGTGAGAGGATTCGAACCTCCGGCCTCTACGTCCCGAACGTAGCGCTCTACCAGGCTAAGCTACACCCCGAAAAGTACTGCGAACTCGATTCAGACTAAACCGGCGTTTCCGTCTCGTTTAAGACTGTCTCGCCGTCGAGTAAGAACATAATTCTAGCAGGCTTTCTTTGTAAATGGAATCCGGGAACGAAGAAATTGCGGCGGCGGCTGCTTGCGCCTCCTGCTTCGCGCATTCGAGCGTGTGGTCGAGCGCGCCTGAACGCGTGATGGCTTCGAAAATCGTTTCGAAACGGTCGGTGCCGCCTTGTTCGATGGCCTCGCGGGCAAGCGCCGATTGCTCGGGCGTGCCGCGCTCGATCAGATAGATCAGCGGCAGCGTGGGCTTGCCTTCGCGCAAATCGTCGCCGGCATTTTTACCCATGGACTCGGCCGTGCCCGTGTAGTCGAGCCAGTCGTCCATGATCTGGAAGGCCGTGCCGATGCGCCGGCCGAATTCCGCCGCGGCCGCTTCGATGCGCGCGTCTGCGCCGGCCAGCACCGCGCCGAGTTGCGCGGCGGCCTCGAACAGCTTCGCCGTTTTGTAACGGATCACCTGCATGTAGCGGGCTTCGTCCACGTCGGCGTCGTGCATGTTCAGCAGTTGCAGCACCTCGCCTTCCGAGATGATGTTGGTCGCCTCGGCCAGGATCTCCATCACGCGCATCTTGCCTACCCCGACCATCATCTGGAACGAGCGCGAATACAGAAAATCGCCGACGAGCACGCTCGCCGCGTTGCCGAAGAGCGCGTTGGCCGTCTGGCGGCCGCGCCGCAGATCGGATTCGTCGACCACGTCGTCATGCAGCAGCGTCGCGGTGTGGATGAATTCCACGACCGCCGCCAGTTCATGCCGATGCCCCGTGGTTTCTCCGAGCGCGCCGGCCACCAGCAGCAGCAGCGCGGGCCGCAGCCGCTTGCCTCCGGCACTGATGATGTACTCGGAGATCTGATTGATCAGCATCACCTCGGACGCAAGACGGTGCCGGATGACGCGATTCACCTGCTGCATGTCTTCGGCTATCGGAGCGAGCAGGCTGGCGGCGTTGGAGGAGGGGGTGGCAGTCGACGACATGATGGCTGAATTGGGTAGTGCCGCGAATTATAAGGCGAATCGCGGTGCTTCCGGGTCGCGGACTGCCGTGCGCCGCGCCTTACGGCAGCGCACAGAGCAGCGTGGAGCGGCGCACGGCGGCGGGCCGCGCGTCACCCGGACGGCACGCGGCGGCTCTCAATGAGTTTTGACCGAGCAGCTAACTCTATGTATAATCACGGGTTTCCGCGCGCGGTGCGTGGAAAAAATGAACACAGAGTGAGGTTCTCAATGTACGCGGTCATAAAAACCGGTGGCAAGCAGTATAAAGTTGCCGTCGGCGAAAAACTTAAAGTAGAACAGATACCGGCAGACATTGACGCTGAAATCACGCTCGACCAGGTTCTCGCAGTGGGCGAAGGCGAATCGATTAAGTTCGGTGCGCCGCTGGTCAGTGGGGCTTCCGTCAAGGCTACCGTCGTGTCGCAAGGTCGTCACAAGAAAGTGACCATCTTCAAGATGCGTCGCCGGAAGCACTACCAGAAGCATGGCGGCCACCGCCAGAACTATACCGAACTGCGCATCGACGCGATCAACGCGTAAGCGCACCGGTTAAGGAGCAAATCAAATGGCACACAAAAAGGCAGGCGGATCGTCCCGGAACGGCCGCGACTCCGAGTCGAAGCGACTTGGCGTGAAAGTGTACGGCGGTCAGGCTATCAACGCTGGCGGCATCATCGTTCGTCAACGTGGCACGCGCATGCACGCTGGCGAGAACGTCGGTATCGGCAAGGATCACACCTTGTTCGCGCTGACGGACGGCCACGTCAAGTTTTCGACGAAAGGCGCCGCGAAGAAGCACATGGTCAACGTGATCCCGGCAGCAGTCTGAGCTTGCTCAGGCACGGGCTTCAGGACCGGAAAAAGGCCCCGCGAAGTTAGCGGGGCTTTTTTTATTGCGGTAGCGGCTGTTGCCGCCGCGAATTCTGACGTCGTCCTATGCCGTTCGGTCGATTGATCAACGCGCGGCGGGCGCGGCAAAATAGCTGTATCAGGCAGTATCCGGCAACAACAAATTTGGCAGCACCATCTGGCTGTACACCACGGGACGGAGTTACGCATGAAGTTCATTGACGAAGCGAGGATTGAAGTCATCGCCGGCGACGGAGGGGATGGCAGCGCGTCGATGCGCCGCGAGAAGTTCGTTCCGTTCGGCGGCCCCGATGGCGGCGACGGCGGGCGGGGCGGCAGCGTGATTGCGGTAGCAGACCGCAACATCAACACGCTGATCGACTATCGCTACGCGAAAAAACATATGGCGCGCAACGGCGAAAACGGCCGTGGCGCGGACTGCTACGGCAAGGGCGGCGACGACATCACGCTGCGCATGCCGGTCGGCACCACGATTACCGACATGGAAACCGGCGAACTGATCGCCGATCTGACCGAGCACAATCAGAGCGTGAAGATTGCGGAGGGCGGTGCCGGCGGTTTGGGCAACCTGCACTTCAAGTCCAGCACGAACCGCGCGCCGCGCCAGAAAACGGACGGCAAGCCGGGCGAGCGCCGCATGGTGCGCCTCGAACTCAAAGTGCTGGCCGACGTCGGTCTGCTCGGCATGCCGAACGCGGGCAAGTCGACGTTCATTTCTTCGGTATCGAACGCGAAGCCGAAGATTGCCGACTATCCGTTCACCACGCTCGCGCCTAATCTCGGCGTGGTGCGCGTCGGGCCGAGCCGCAGCTTCGTGATCGCGGACATTCCGGGCCTGATCGAAGGCGCGGCTGAAGGCGCGGGGCTCGGTCACCAGTTCCTGCGGCACTTGCAGCGCACAGGTCTGCTGCTGCATATCGTCGACATCGCGCCGTTCGACGAATCCGTCGACCCGGTCGCGGAAGCCAGGGCGATCGTCAACGAACTGCGCAAGTACGACGAGCAGCTGTATCAGAAGCCGCGCTGGCTGGTGCTCAACAAGCTCGACATGGTGCCCGAGGATGAGCGCGAAGCGCGCGTGTCGGCGTTCCTCGAAGGCTTCGGCTGGGACGGTCCGGTGTTCGAAATCTCGGCGCTGACCGGTCAGGGTTGCGAGAGCCTTTGCTACGCGGTGTTCGACTACATCGCCGCGCATTCGGAAGCTCAGCGCGCGGCTGAGGCCGAAGATCTCGCCGCCGACGTGCGCTTTCGCGACAAGCCCGAAGCGCCGGCCGCCGCCAGCGAATCCAGCGGCGATCCGCAGGAATAAACAACGGGAGCGCCGGCCCTTCGGGGACCGGTGCGCGTCAGGCGTCATCTTGGGAGACCACGCACAATGCGTTCCGTCATCGCAGATTCACGGCGATTGGTAGTGAAAGTCGGCTCGAGCCTCGTCACGAACGACGGCCGGGGCCTCGATCATGCTGCGATCGGCCGCTGGGCTGCGCAGATCGCCGCGTTGCGCGCTCAAGGTAAGGAAGTCGTGCTGGTGAGCTCCGGCGCGATCGCGGAAGGCATGCAGCGGCTCGGCTGGACCAAGCGGCCGCGCGAAATCGACGAATTGCAGGCGGCCGCCGCCGTCGGTCAAATGGGCCTTGCCCAGGTCTACGAAAGCCGCTTCGCCGAGCATTCCATTCAGACCGCGCAAATCCTGCTGACGCATGCGGACCTCGCGGACCGCGAGCGCTATCTGAATGCGCGCTCCACGCTGCTGACGCTGTTGCGGCTCGGCGTGGTGCCGATCATCAACGAGAACGACACGGTCGTCACCGACGAAATCAAGTTCGGCGACAACGACACGCTCGGCGCGCTCGTCGCGAACCTCATCGAGGGCGACGCACTCATCATCCTCACCGATCAGCAAGGGCTTTTCACCGCCGATCCGCGGAAAGATCCGACCGCGACGCTGGTTCAGCAGGCGGATGCCGGCGCGCCCGATCTCGAAGCGATGGCCGGCGGCGCGGGTTCGAGCCTCGGCCGAGGCGGCATGCTGACCAAGATTCTCGCCGCCAAGCGCGCCGCTCACAGCGGAGCGAACACGGTGATAGCCAGCGGCCGGGAAGCCGACGTGCTGTCGCGGCTCGCCTCGGGTGAAGCGATCGGCACGCAACTGATCGCACGCACCGCGCGCATGGCAGCACGCAAGCAGTGGATGGCCGATCACCTGCAGGTGCGCGGCCACGTCGTGATCGACGACGGCGCCGTCGAGAAGGTGACCGCGGGCGGCAAGAGCCTGCTGCCCATCGGCATTGTCGGCGTGCAGGGTGCGTTTGCGCGGGGCGAGGTGATCGCTTGCCTGAACGCAGCCGGCCGGGAGGTGGCGCGCGGCCTCACCAATTACAGCAGTGCCGAAACCAAGCTGATTCAGCGGCGTCCGAGCGGCGAGATCGAATCGGTGCTCGGCTATATGCTCGAACCGGAGCTGATTCATCGGGACAACCTGGTGCTGGTTTGAGCGGGTAATCAGCGGCCAGTGGCCAGCGGCCGGCAAAGAGACATCAGGCGGCAATTAAAAAAGCCGTTCCAGTCACCACTGGAACGGCTTTTTTGCCTACTGCATCGTCAACGGTTCAATGAATCAAAGACGTCGCCGTGCGCTTATAGCGGATGTTCTCGATAATCGACTTGGCGCTGCCTGTCGGCAGCTTGTTCGCGCACAGATAATCCTGATACAGCGCCGCGTGATAAGCGTTCAGCGCGCCGTTCTCGATGCGCGTGAAGTCGTTGGCAACGGTTCTGTCCCAGCCGTCGTGATCGGCGTTCAGACCGGCATACAGACGCCATTCGTAGGTGTCGCAGCGAATGCCCTCGTAGTTCACATTGCGCGCGCCGCTCGGGCTCGTGACCACCACCGTGTAGCGCACCACGCCGTCGGAACCCACCGTGAGCGACGTCGGATCTATCGCGAAATGCAGCGGCGTATTGCCCGACACTTCGAACGGAAGGAGGCTGGAGTCCTGCGGCAGCGGCGGCAACGTCTCGACCTTGTTTTCGACCCAATTGGTAGGCCGGTCGAGCAGATAGGTAAACGCGCTGTCATCCTTATTGGTGGGTTTGCCGGCACTCGAACAGCCAGCCAGAAGGGCGCCGGTGGCGACGCACGCCACGACGAGAGCGAGAGCTTTCAATATGGTTTTCCTCAAAAAACGGGCGCGGCTCCCGGGTCCGGGGGCCGCGCCCGCATAGCGGCACGGAAAGCCGCGCAGAACGATCAACTACGCACGCCTTGGCGAAGCAACGAAACGGCAGCCTCGCGAGCTGCGTCTTCTTCAAGCTCCGACGCGGCGCTGGCCTCGTCCGTTGACGCGGCATTTTCACCGCAGTCGGACGCGCTTGTTGTGCGAACCGAAGTTTCGATTCTGACGGACGTGACCGTTGTCACCGTCATTACCGTGGAATCCGGCGGACTTTCCATTGACGACGCTATCCGTGGATAGCGCGGCCCATGATGAGCGCCGGGTTTTTCCGCACGCGGCACAGTCCGGCGCATGAAACGGGACAGCTCCGTCAGCGCCAACTGATACACATCCCGCTTGAACTCGATCACACAGTCGAGCGGCACCCAATATTCGTTCCAACGCCAGGCATCGAACTCCGGGTGGTCGGTGGCGCGCAAGCAGATGTCGCAATCGCGCCCCACCATTCGGAGCAAAAACCAGATTTGTTTCTGGCCGCGGTAATGACCGCGTACCTCACGCTTGATGAACTTGTCAGGCACCTCGTAACGCAACCAGTCGCGCGTGCGACCAATCACCTTGACGTGCTCAGGAAGCAGCCCGGTTTCTTCGTGTAACTCCCGATACATCGCTTGCACGGGGGTCTCTCCGTACTTGATGCCCCCTTGCGGAAACTGCCAGGAATGTTCACGGAGCCGTTTGCCCCAAAACACCTCGTTGTGCGCGTTCAAGAGGATGATGCCGACGTTCGGGCGAAAGCCTTCACGATCCAGCATACAACCACCTTCGAATCCTTTAAAATTGCTTTGATTATAAACAGATAACGGCCCTGACGCACCGATTCGCACCAGAATGGAACGATTCGCCGCAAAAGGCCTGCATTTGCGGTAGCCTGTCAAGCTTCCCGCGCGTCATCCCTTGTGCAGAAGGCTTTGCGCGGCGGCGTCGTCGGCGCTTTGGCGTCGGTGCGGCGCAGTGCAGCACACCGCGGGTTCTGGCGCCGCAGCCGTGTCGATTTCCCGTTTCACCCTTTCGGGCGGTCCCTCCGGAGCCGCCGCTTTTGGAAAATCTGAATGAAAGCTTCCCGTTTCTTTATCGGCACCCTGAAAGAAGCTCCGGCAGACGCCGAGATCGTCAGCCACAAGCTCATGGTGCGCGCCGGCATGATCCGCCGCGTCGCCGGCGGCATCTATAACTACCTGCCGATCGGCCTGCGCTCGATCCGCAAGGTGGAAGCCATCGTGCGCGAGGAAATGAACCGGGCGGGCGCTATCGAATTGCTGATGCCGGCCGTGCAGCCGGCCGAGTTGTGGCAGGAGTCGGGCCGCTGGGAAAAATACGGCCCCGAATTGCTCCGCTTCAAGGACCGCAAGCAGTCCGATTTCGTCATCGGACCGACGCATGAAGAAGTGGTGACGGACATCGCGCGTGGCCAGATCAAGAGCTACCGTCAGTTGCCGGTCAACTTCTATCAGATCCAGACCAAGTTCCGCGACGAAATCCGTCCGCGTTTCGGCGTGATGCGCGGCCGCGAGTTCATCATGAAAGACGCGTACTCGTTCGACAAGGACGCGGCGGGTCTGCGCGAGTCGTATCGCAAGATGTACGACGCGTACGTGCGCATTTTCACGCGCCTCGGTCTCGACTTCCGCGCGGTCGCGGCGGACAACGGTTCGATCGGCGGCAGCGGCTCGCATGAGTTTCACGTGATCGCCGAAACGGGTGAGGACGCAATCGCCTATTGCCCGACTTCCGACTTCGCCGCGAATGTCGAAGCGGCCGAAGCATTGCCGCTGTACGCGCAACGCGCCGCTCCCACCGAGGAGCTGAAGAAGACGCCCACGCCGGGCAAGGCAAAGTGCGAGGCCGTCGCCGAGTATCTGAACATTCCGCTCGAACGCACCATCAAGTCGATCGTGCTCGCGACCGAAAACGAAGGCGCCGAGCCGACCATCTGGCTGCTGATGCTGCGCGGCGATCACGATCTGAACGAGATCAAGGCAAACAACTTGCCGGGCCTCGCTGACTTCCGCATGGCGACCGAGGCTGAGATCATCGAGACCTTCGGCACGCCGCCGGGCTATCTCGGCCCGCTCAACACGAAGAAGCCGGTGAAGGTCGTGGCGGACCGCACGGTCGCGAACATGAGCGACTTCGTGGTCGGCTCGAACGAGGTGGACTTCCACACCACCGGCGTCAACTGGGGCCGCGATTTGCCGGAGCCGGTCGTCGCGGACATTCGCGACGTCAAGAAGGGCGATCCGTCGCCGGACGGCAAGGGCGTGCTCGACATTTGCCGCGGCATCGAGGTCGGCCATGTGTTCCAGCTCGGCACCAAATATTCCGAAGCGATGAACGCGACCTGCCTCGACGAAAACGGCAAGCCGCAGCCGATGGAAATGGGCTGCTACGGCGTCGGCATCACGCGTATTCTGGGCGCCGCGATCGAACAGAATTTCGACGACAAGGGCATCATCTGGCCGGAATCGATCGCGCCGTTCGAAGTCGTCCTGTGCCCGATGGGCTATGACCGCAGCGAAGCCGTGCGCGAGCAGGCCGACAAGCTGTACGCGGAACTGGTGGAGGCAGGCATCGACGTGATTCTGGACGACCGCGGCGAACGCCCCGGCGTGATGTTCGCCGACTGGGAGCTGATCGGCGTGCCGCATCGTCTCGTGATCGGCGACCGCGGCCTGAAGGAAGGCAAGCTCGAATATCAGGGCCGCCGCGACGCCGAGGCGACCCTGCTGCCGGTCGACGAAGCCGCGCAAACGGTGATCGCGAAGGTGCGCGCGGCGCTCGCGCGCTAAGCGGAGCGGACGGTGGAGTACACCTTCCTGTCCGCGACCGTCCTGCTGATTCTCATCACCGATCCGCTCGGCAACATTCCGCTCTTCATCAGTTGTCTGCGCGGTGTGTCGCCGAAGCGGCGCACCGCTGTGATTCTGCGTGAGGTCGCGATTGCGTTTGCGATCCTGCTGCTGTTCATGGTGCTGGGCGACGCGTTCTTGCGGATGATGAGTCTCACGGACCAGTCGTTGCGAATCGGCGGCGGCATCGTGCTGTTTCTGATTGCGCTGCGCATGGTGTTCCCGCATCCGGACGGCCCGTTCGGCGGCGACGCGCGCGGCGGCGAGCCGTTGATCGTGCCGCTCGCCATTCCGGCGCTGGCCGGACCGTCGGCGCTCGCAACGGTGATGCTGTTGACGTCGCAGGCGCCCGGCAAGATGTTCGAATGGATCGGCGCGCTGACCGTCACCATGATCGTTTGCGCTGTGGTGCTAATGCTGGCCGAGCGCATTCAGGCATGGCTCGGCGAGCGAACCATGATGGCATTCGAGCGTCTGATGGGACTCGTGCTGGTGGCGATTTCCGTCGAGATGATGCTCGGCGGTATCCGCGCCTTCGTGCATCAACTCTGAAGCCGGCGGCGCGCCTTATCGCTGCGCAATGAAAAAAGCGGCCCAGGTAGGCCGCTTTTTCGTTCCAGCGCAAGACAGATGAAGAACTCACGCGCCTTCGGTCAGCGCGCGAATGGTCGGCAGGTTGCGCCAGTAGCCTTTCGCGTCCATGCCGCAGCCGAACACATAGCGGTCCGGCACTTCGAAGCCGCAGTAGTCCGGGCGCAGCGGCTTGGCCTTCGGAATGATCTTCTCGCACAGCACCGCGCTCAGGAAGCGCTTCGCGCCCATCGCGAGAATGCGGTCGCGAATCGCGGCCATGGTCTCGCCTTCGTCGAGAATGTCGTCGAGCACCAGCACCACGCGATCCTTCACCGACTCGGCCGGCGCCACGCGCCACTGCATCTCGTTGCCGCCTTTGGTGGTGTTGCGATAGCGGGTCAGGTGGATGTAGTCGAACTCGAGCGGAAAGTCGAGGTGCGGCAACAGCATGCCGGTGAACACCGCGGCGCCGCCCATCACCGAAAGCACGAGCGGGAAGTCCTCGCTTATTTCGGCGCGGATGGCGGCAGCCATGCCGCTGATCGACGCGTTCACGTCGTCGGCCGAAACGATTTCTTCGGAGTGGCTAAAAATGTGGAGAGCTTCTTCGCGGTTCATGACGTCTGACGGGCGGTGACTGTATACATAGTGTGAGCGGGAATGCTCTCAACCAATTCCTCTTCCGAGGCGGCGGCTATCGGCGGGCGCAATGCAAACCCGCACGACACGCGTGCCGCCGCTTTGCTAAAGCTTAGCGCATGCCGGGCAACATGCCCTTCATGCCGCGCATCATCTTTTGCATGTTGCCGCCCTTCAGCTTTTTCATCATCGTGCGCATCTGGTCGTACTGGTTCAGCATGCGGTTGACTTCCTGCACCTGCACGCCCGCGCCCGCGGCGATGCGGCGCTTGCGCGTGGCCTTGATGAGATCCGGCTTGGCGCGCTCGAGCGGCGTCATCGAGTTGATGATGCCTTCCATGCGGCGCATCTGTTTTTCAGCCTGGCTCATGTCGGCGCCGGCGGCGGCCTGCTGAAATTGCGCGGGCAGCTTGTCCATCAGCGACGACAGCCCGCCCATGCCCTTCATTTGCGTGAGCTGCGCGCGGAAATCGTTCAGGTCGAAGTCGCCGCCTTTCTTCACCTTGTCGGCGAGTTTTTGCGCGGCCTGAACGTCGACGCCCTTCTGCGCTTCTTCGACGAGCGCGAGAATGTCGCCCATGCCGAGAATCCGGTTCGCCATGCGATCCGGATAAAACACTTCGAGGCCGTCGAGCTTTTCCGCGACGCCGACGAACTTGATCGGCTTGCCCGTGACATGGCGCACGGAGAGTGCCGCGCCGCCGCGCGAGTCGCCGTCGAGCTTGGTCAGCACGACGCCGGTGAGCGGCAGTGCATCGCTAAACGCTTTGGCCGTGTTGACCGCGTCCTGACCGAGCATCGCATCGACGACGAACAGCGTTTCCGCCGGCTTCAGCGTGGTATGCAGCGCGGTGATTTCCTGCATCATCGCTTCGTCGATACCGAGACGGCCGGCCGTGTCGACGATGAGCACGTCGTGATAATGACGCTTGGCCCAATCCACCGCCGCACGCGCGATGTCCACCGGCTTCTGATCCGGTTCCGACGGGAAGAAATCCGCGCCGACCTGCTCGGTCACCGTCTTCAACTGCGCGATAGCAGCAGGGCGATAGACGTCGCACGAAACGGTCAGCACTTTCTTCTTGTACTTCTCGCGCAGCAGCTTGGCGAGCTTGCCGACCGTGGTCGTCTTACCCGCGCCCTGCAAACCCGCCATCAGGATGACGGCCGGCGGCGTGACGGCCAGGTTCAGCTCCGAGGCCTTGCCTTCGTAATCGCCGCCGATCACCGCGGTCAACTCGCGCTGCACGACGCCGACGAGCGCCTGACCCGGCGACAGACTGCTGATGACTTCCTCGCCGAGCGCCTTCTCTTTCACCTTCGCGATGAACTCGCGCACGACGGGCAGCGCCACGTCCGCCTCGAGCAGCGCAAGGCGCACTTCGCGCAGCATTTCCTGGGTGTTCGCCTCGGTGAGCCGGGCTTCGCCGCGCAGCGTCTTGACGACGCGCGCCATCCGTTGAGTCAGATTGTCGAGCATGGGGAGCGATGAACAGTGCGGCCCGGGCGGGCGCGAAGCGGAAGACGTCGCGGGGCGGGGGCCTAGTGTAAACTTCGAATATGGATATTGTACTGTATGCCCTCACCGCGCTCCTGTACGGCGGACTCGCCGTAGCGGGCTGGCGCTCGCACCGGCACGCCGGATCGCGCTCCATGCTGGAGAGCGTCGCGCCCATGCCGGCCGGCGCGGCAACCGCGGCCGACGCGCGTTCCGGGTTCGCCGGGGCCGCGGCGTCGGGCATGAGCTCATCGGGCCGCGCGCTGCTGTTCGTCGCGCTGCTCGCGCACGGCGTGCTGCTGCACACCACGATCTTCCCGCAGAACGCGATGGTGTTCGGCTTCGCCTTCGCGCTCTCCGCGATGTTCTGGCTCGGCGCCGGCATCTACTGGATAGAGAGCTTTTTCTTTCCACTCGACGGGCTGCGTCTGCTGGTCTTGCCGCTCGCCTGCGTCGCGTCGCTGTTGCCGCTCGCCTTCAACGGCGTGCGCGTGCTGCCGTATTCGGCCGCGCCCATGTTCAAGCTGCACTTCCTGATTGCCAACATCGCGTATGGCCTGTTCGCGATCGCGGCGCTGCACGCCGTCCTGATGCTGCTCGTCGAGCGGCGTCTTCATGCGATGCGCGGCGGCGTCGCGCAGCGGCATGTGGCCGCAGCGGGCAACGGCTGGCTCTCCAGTTGGCTCGATACGCTGCCGCCGTTGCTCACGCTCGAGAAGCTGCTGTTCCGTCTGATCGGCGCGGGCTTCGTGCTGCTCACGCTGACGCTCGTGTCGGGCATTCTGTTCAGCGAGCAACTGGTCGACCGCGCGCTGCGGCTCGATCACAAGACCGTGTTCGCGATTCTTTCGTGGGTGATGTTCGGCGCGCTCCTGACGGCGCGCAAGGTGTCCGGCTGGCGCGGCCGTGCCGCATTGCGCTGGGTGCTGGCGTCGTTCGTCGCGTTGCTGCTGGCGTACGTCGGCAGCCGTTTTGTTTTCGAGGTGCTGTTGCACCGAGCTGTAGTGTGAGCGTGTCCCATGCGACAAATCTTTTTGCTGATCGTGTTGTTCATCGTCGGGCAGTGGCTCGTGAAGGCGCTGCGCCGCCATGACGCGCACACCGCGCAACGTACCGGCGCAGGCGGCGGGCGCGGCGCTGCCAATAACGGCAACGGCGCCGCGCGTCAGCCCGAGGCGCCGCAACTCGCGGAGCCGATGATCCGTTGTGTCGAGTGCGGCGTGCATGCGCCGAAGAGCGACTCGGTGGTCGTGGCGGGCCAGGTGTTCTGCAGCGCCGCGCACGCGCAGCGGCACGGCACGCGACCCACGGGCCGCGACGCCCGATGAGCGTCGAGTTCACCGTCGACGCAGACGGTTGGGCCGCGCAAGCACGCAAACTGCCGTCGCCGAACTTCGAGGCGCGGCCACAAGGCGCGGTGCCCACGCTGATCGTGGTGCACAACATCAGCTTGCCGCCCAATGAATTCGGCGGCACGGCTATCGCCGAACTCT
Source organism: Paraburkholderia graminis (assembly GCF_003330785.1). NCBI lineage: Bacteria > Pseudomonadati > Pseudomonadota > Betaproteobacteria > Burkholderiales > Burkholderiaceae > Paraburkholderia > Paraburkholderia graminis. The sequence continues at coordinate 3,486,005 of NZ_CP024934.1, read as the reverse complement.
TCCTCAATACACTCGATTGCGACGCTCACCCGTATTACGACGCGCATCTGCGCGGCGTGCGCGTGTCGGCGCATTTCGTGATTCATCGCGACGGCGCGCTCGAACAGTTCGTGTCATGCAACGAGCGCGCGTGGCACGCGGGACCGTCGAATTTTTTCGGCCGCGAGCGTTGCAATGATTTCTCCATCGGCATCGAACTCGAAGGCAGCGACACGACTGCTTTCGAGGCGGCTCAATACCGCACGTTGAGCGCGCTCGTGACAGCGCTCGCGGCACGTTATCCGATCGAAGCCCTCGCCGGACACTCCGACATTGCGCCCGGCCGCAAGACGGATCCGGGCCCCCACTTCGAGTGGGCGCGCCTGCAACGCGACACCTCGCTCGCGGATCGGTATTTCCCCTATCTCAAGTTTTCCAAAACGCGGTAACGGCCCTTCGCGCGAGCTCGCGTGATGCGAGGAGAACGAGGCGCAGCCTCGCTCTCCGGGGAGCCGGCTTCGCGTCGCGCGAGCCAAAAGTCAATACGTTTCGAACAAATAAAACGATTTGATCTGTCTTGAAAGTCCACTATACTTGGTGCCACAAATTCAGTTACGCACTAGATGTTGTGTGTCCTGTGTATAACTGTGTGAATAACCAAGTGCATAACATAGTGCACAAGTCTGCGGCGCCCCGCTCTCCGAGCATGGCGCCGCAAGCATTCCAGGCAGCGAAAAAGAATTCCTGCAGGGCGGCCGGTGAAAGGTAAGAGCGGGTAGAGCGCGGGGCAAGCGCGAACCAACCGGCGGCAACCATAAGCATCAGGAAAGGGGCTGAGAGTGATCGCGAGAACTACGACGAAGACCGTTACGAATTCGAATCAGGCTTCATCGCAGTCGCATTCCGTCAGCCGCCGAGGCCGGCCTCTTTCCTGCACCCCATCGCTCGCGCACGCGGCGCAGCGTTCGTTTTAATCCGCGGCACTCGCCGCAACATTTCCAGGACCAGGAGCTTTGCACATGCAAACCACCGACAACGCGACGACCCGGTATGAGGGATCACCGACTGGCCAGGCTTTCGGCCAGGCACAAGGCGCCCAGGCGCTCGCGCCGCAAGCGACGTACGCCGACTATAAGGTGATCCGCCGCAACGGCAGCGTGGTGTCGTTCGAGCCGTCGAAGATCGCCATCGCCGTGACGAAGGCATTCCTCGCTGTCAACGGTGGTCAGGGCGCGGCATCCGCACGCGTGCGCGAACTGGTCGAGCAACTCACGCAGAACGTGGTGCGCGCGCTGGTGCGCAGCCGTCCGAACGGCGGCACGTTCCATATCGAAGACATTCAGGATCAGGTCGAACTCGCGCTGATGCGCGGCGGCGAGCACAACGTCGCGCGTGCTTACGTGCTGTATCGCGAGAAGCGCACCCAGGCGCGCGGTCACGACGAACAGGTGGCCGGCAGCACGCCGGGCCTCACCGTTACCGACAACGGCGTGTCGCGTCCGCTCGACATGGCTGCGCTGCGCGGCATCATCGAGTCCGCTTGCGCGAACCTGGGCGACGCCGTGAGCGCCGAGCCGATCGTCGCTGAAACGGTCAAGAATCTGTACGACGGCGTGCCGATGAGCCAGGTCTACGACTCGGCGATCCTGGCCGCTCGCACGATGATCGAAAAGGACCCGGCTTACAGCCAGGTCACCGCGCGCATTCTGCTGCACACGATCCGCCGCGAGATTCTCGAAGAAGAAGTCACGCAAGCCGAAATGGGCGAGCGTTACGCCGAGTACTTCCCGCAGTTCATCAAGCGCGGCGTGCAAGCCGAGCTGCTCGACGACAAGCTGCTGCAGTTCGACCTGAAGCGTCTGGGCGCCGCGCTCGATAACAACCGCGACCTGCAGTTCGGCTACCTCGGTCTGCAAACGCTGTACGACCGCTACTTCCTGCATCACGACGGCGTGCGTATCGAAATGCCCCAGGCATTCTTTATGCGTGTCGCAATGGGCCTGTCGCTGAACGAGATCGACCGTGAAGCGCGCGCGATCGAGTTCTACAACGTGCTGTCGAGCTTCGACTTCATGTCGTCCACGCCGACGCTGTTCAACTCGGGCACGCGCCGCTCACAACTGTCGTCGTGCTACCTGACGACGGTCGACGACGACCTCGACGGTATCTACGAAGCGCTGAAGGAAAACGCGCTGCTCTCGAAGTTCGCCGGCGGTCTCGGCAACGACTGGACGCGTGTGCGTGCGCTTGGCTCGCACATCAAGGGCACCAATGGCAAGTCGCAAGGCGTCGTGCCGTTCCTGAAGGTCGTCAACGATACGGCCGTCGCCGTGAACCAGGGCGGCAAGCGCAAGGGCGCAGTGTGCGCGTACCTGGAAACGTGGCACCTCGACATCGAAGAATTCCTGGAGCTGCGCAAGAACACCGGCGACGACCGTCGCCGCACGCACGACATGAACACGGCGAACTGGATTCCCGACCTGTTCATGAAGCGCGTGATGGAAGGCGGCGACTGGACGCTGTTCTCGCCGTCCACCTGCCCGGATCTGCACGACAAGTTCGGCGCCGAGTTCGAAGCGGCTTACACGGCTTACGAAGACAAGGTCGCGCGCGGCGAGATCAAGCTCTTCAAGAAGGTTCCGGCGGCGCAACTGTGGCGCAAGATGCTCGGCATGCTGTTCGAAACCGGCCATCCGTGGATCACGTTCAAGGACCCGTGCAATGTGCGCTCGCCGCAACAGCACGTCGGCGTCGTCCACTCGTCGAACCTGTGCACCGAAATCACGCTGAACACGAGCGACGCTGAAATCGCCGTCTGCAACCTGGGCTCGGTGAACCTCGTCGCGCATCTGAAGGAACAGGCCGACGGCACGCTCGTGCTCGACCACGACAAGCTCAAGCGCACCGTCAGCGTCGCGATGCGCATGCTCGACAACGTAATCGACATCAACTACTACGCAGTCGCCAAGGCGCGTAACTCGAACCTGAAGCACCGTCCGGTCGGCATGGGCATCATGGGCTTCCAGGACTGCCTGCATCTGCTGCGCACGCCGTACGCGTCGGAAGAAGCGGTGAAGTTCGCCGACACGTCGATGGAAGCGGTCTGCTACTACGCTTACTACGCGTCGACGGAACTGGCGCAGGAGCGCGGCCGTTACTCGAGCTATCGCGGCTCGCTGTGGGATCGCGGCATTCTTCCGCAAGACTCGGTCAAGCTGCTGGCCGACGCGCGCGGCGGCTATGTCGAAGTCGATTCGAGCGAGTCGATGGACTGGACCGAACTGCGTCAGCGCATCGCCACCTACGGGATGCGCAACTCGAACTGCATCGCGATCGCGCCGACCGCGACCATCTCGAACATCATCGGCGTGTCGGCCTGCATCGAGCCGACGTTCCAGAATCTGTATGTGAAGTCGAACCTGTCGGGCGAATTCACGGTGGTCAACGACTACCTGGTGCGCGACCTGAAGGCACGCGGTCTGTGGGACGAAGTGATGGTCGCCGACCTGAAGTACTTCGACGGCACGCTCTCGCGCATCGACCGCATTCCGGCGGACCTCCGCGCGATCTACGCGACCGCGTTCGAAGTCGATCCGAAGTGGCTGGTCGAAGCGGCGTCGCGTCGTCAGAAGTGGATCGACCAGGCGCAGTCGCTGAACATCTACATGGGTGGCGCATCGGGTAAGAAGCTCGACGAGATCTACAAGCTCGCATGGGTGCGCGGTCTGAAGACGACGTACTACCTGCGCACGATGGCGGCCACGCACGTCGAGAAGTCGACGGTCGCTCACGGCGCGTTGAACGCAGTGAGCTCGGGCGGCGGCGAAGGTGCGGGCGGTGCCGGTGGTGTCGGCGGCGGCGCGGCCGGTGGCTTCGGCGTGAGCGGCGGTGCGGGTGTCGGCGGTTTCCAGGCAGCGGCGGCGACAGCGGCAGCGCCGGCAGTTGCAGTGGAAGCAGCGCCCGAAGCGGACGGTCCGGTGTGCATGATGCGTCCGGGCGATCCTGGCTTCGACGAGTGCGAGGCTTGCCAGTAAGCGGCAAGAGCGAGCAGTAGAAGCAGGCAGTCGCAGCAAGTAGTACGAGTAAGCAGGTTCGTTGTTTGCTGAAGCGTTCTAGGTAATGACCCGCATGCAGCGATCGACGAACCTGATAGAGATGAAGCAGAGATAAGCCGACGAGCGGCGCGGCAAGCAACGTGGATGAAGTCGAAGGCCGCACCGCTCATCGTCGCACCGTTGCAAAGTGAAGTAGAGAAGCAACGAGTCGGCATGTCACGAAGCGCGCAAGACGACACCGACTGCAAGACCCGCCGCTTCAATCGCCGCTTCACCAACGCTTCAATCAACGCAGCGACGCAGCGATGAAATGATGCAGCGATGAAACGACGCAGCGAACAACGCAACTGGCCACATGCATCGCGCGACATCGCATTGAACTTCATCTCGCTAACGCGGACGAACCCGCAACGCGCATCGAAGTGCGCATCGAAGTGCAGTACACAGCAACCGCACTCCGCAATACAGATAGATAGAGCAGCGAAACGTCGCTCGGACACGTTGCTCTTCGAGCTCGCGAAGCACCTCGACGACACAGCTTGAAGTCGCATCACTCAAGGCAACGTTCACAGTCTGTTGAACAAAGTGTTGTATGAACGTAGCAACGCGAATCGAAAACAGGATTTTTCGCAAGCGGACTCTTTTATCGCTCGTGAAAAGATGGTACAAACCGTTCTAAATTGATGGTGACATTTATGCTCAACTGGGATGACGAGATCACTGCCGTAACTCCCTCGAGCGCTACGCAACAGAACGTGTTGCGCAACGCTGCGGGATCGGCTGTCGGTTCGCAAGTCGAAACGCGTTCCGCTCCTCATGCTCCCTCGGCTTCAGACATCTTCGCGAACGACATCGCTGTCGCTCCCGCTGCTAACGTTGCTCGTGCTGCTGGAACGGCTGCCGTTTCCGAAGCGCGGGTGAATGTCGCCGACAAGCGCATCATCAACGGCCAGACCGACGTCAATCAGTTGGTGCCGTTCAAATACAAGTGGGCCTGGGAAAAGTATCTGGCTGGTTGCGCCAACCACTGGATGCCACAAGAAGTGAACATGTCGCGCGACATCGCCCTCTGGAAAGACCCGAACGGTCTGACCGAAGACGAGCGCCGCGTCGTCAAGCGCAACCTGGGCTTCTTCGTGACGGCCGATTCCCTCGCCGCCAACAATATCGTGCTGGGCACCTACCGCCATATCACGGCGCCCGAATGCCGCCAGTTCCTGCTGCGCCAGGCGTTCGAAGAGGCGATCCACACGCACGCATACCAGTACATCGTCGAATCGCTGGGTCTGGACGAAGGCGAGATCTTCAACGCGTATCACGAGGTTCCCTCGATCCGCGCGAAAGACGAGTTCCTGATTCCGTACATCAATGTGCTGACCGATCCGGGCTTCAAGACCGGCACGCTCGAGACAGACCAGACTCTGCTTCGCTCGCTGATCGTGTTCGCCTGTGTGATGGAAGGCCTCTTCTTCTACGTCGGCTTTACGCAAATCCTGGCGCTCGGCCGCCAGAACAAGATGACCGGCGCCGCGGAGCAGTATCAGTACATCCTGCGCGACGAGTCGATGCACTGCAACTTCGGCATCGACCTGATCAACCAGATCAAACTCGAAAACCCGCAACTCTGGACGGCTGAGTTCCGCGCGGAAATCCGCGAGATCTTCCAGCAAGCGGTCGAGCTCGAATATCGTTACGCAGAAGACACGATGCCGCGCGGGGTGCTCGGCCTCAATGCGTCGATGTTCAAGAGCTATCTGCGCTTCATCTGCAACCGCCGTTGCCAGCAGATCGGTCTCGATCCGCTGTACCCGAACGAGGAAAACCCGTTCCCGTGGATGAGCGAGATGATCGACCTGAAGAAGGAGCGCAACTTCTTCGAGACGCGTGTGATCGAATATCAGACTGGCGGCGCGCTGACTTGGGAGTGATCCGGGTTCGTACCGCGATGTATTCATCGATGGGGATGCCGTGGCTTCGGCTGCGGCGATTATGTTTAGGAGCTGAACCGCCTGATGCAAAGCGTGCCTCGTGCGCCGCGTGCCTTCGCGGCCCACAAACATGACCGGCACTTTGCGAACCCTTCAGTGGGATGGGCAAACTTCCCCCCGGAAAAAGCCGTCGGCGGTATCGCCGTCGGCTCGATCAAGCAATTGCCGGCGTTGATTTCCAACGCCGATGACATTTGGCGCGCGGTGCCTTGCGGCACGGCGCGCCTTACCGCATTCATTAGCGTAAGCGCGCGGCACCTGCGTACGCCGATGAATAGCCCGCTTCGTAGCGCGCGCCCTGAGAAGCGTCCGCGGGAAGCGGGTTTTGACGAAGGGTGTAGTTTGAACTGACTCTCATCTGAAAACCTGAAGGAGAAAATGATGGCAACTGCAAAGAAAGCCGCCGCTAAGAAGCCTGCAGCAAAGAAGGTCGCAGCAAAGAAGGCAGCTCCGGCGAAGAAGGCCGCACCGGCCAAGAAGGTAGCAGCGAAGAAGGCTGCTCCGGCTAAGAAAGTAGCGGCGAAGAAGGCAGCGCCGGCGAAGAAGGTAGCAGCGAAGAAGGCTGCGCCGGCCAAGAAGACCGCAGCGAAGAAAGCAGCACCGGCCAAGAAGGTAGCAGCGAAGAAGGCAGCGCCGGCGAAGAAGGCTGCAGCGAAGAAGGCTGCACCGGCCAAGAAGGCGACTGCGAAGAAGGCAGCGCCGGCCAAGAAGGCCGCTGCGAAGAAGGCCGCGCCTGCGAAGAAGGCTGCTGCGAAGAAAGCCGCGCCTGCCAAGAAGGCTGCTGCCAAGAAGGCTGCGCCTGCGAAGAAGGCTGCTGCTAAAAAGGCTGCGCCTGCCAAGAAGGCTGCTCCTGCGAAGAAGGCCGCTGCTGCTCCCGCGAAGAAGGCCGCGCCTGCGAAGAAGGCTGTTGCCAAGAAGGCTGCACCTGCACCCGCTGCGACTTCCGTTTCGAGCGCACCGGCAGCAACGGTGAAGACCGCGCTGAACCCGGCAGCAGCATGGCCGTTCCCGACGGGCAGCCGTCCGTAATCGGGCTGTTCAGCGGTAGCAGTACTTCGACGCATCGCATGATGTGTCGATGATCGAGTAGCGCTTCACGCAGTCTCGCGAGCGCTACTCGGTCAGGATCCCGTTGCCGGTTTCGGCGACGGGATTTTTTTCGTCCGTACGAGTCGATACAAACGGAAGCAGCACGAATGCGCAGGCGAAAAAAAACGCATGCACAGGGGAGGGCATGCGTGTGAGGTCGATGCGGCCGCATGAAGCTGGCCGCTCGAGAGGGGAAAGCTTAGTGCGTGACGCGCGTGACGCCGCCGCTGGAAAGCAGCCGGACGCGGTCGCCGGCGCGGAAAATCTCGCCGGTTGAGCTTTGCGTGATCGCGCGAATGTCGCCGTTATCGAGCCGCACGGTAATTTCCAGACCGTCGCGCACGGCCACCCGGTTCTCGACCGAGTTGCCCGCCACCGCACCCGCCAGACCGCCAATAATGCCGGTGACGATCGAGCCCGTGCCGCCGCCGATAGTGCTGCCGGCCACCGCGCCGAGCGCGCCGCCGCCGATCGCACCGAGGCCGCTCGGCTGACCGTTGTTCGAGCTGATCTTGACGGCGCGCACGCTGTCGACCATGCCCATGCGGACCGTTTCCTCGCGCTGCGCCTGCGACGCGGTGTAGACGTCGGCGGAACTGCTGTTATACGCACACCCCGACATGGCCAGCGAACCGGCGATCAAGGCGGCCACTATCAGGCGACTCGTTGTTCTCATTCCCTAACTCCAATAGCTTTCGGTATTACGGCAGGTCGTACCCGAACGCCTGCTTGAACCGTTCGTTGATCTGCGCCCGGGTGGGCGCGTAGTTTTGCGGACCCTGCTGTTCGATCTTCAGCGCGCCCATCAGGCTCGCGAGACGGCCCGTGGTCGCCCAGCCGAGCTTCTTTTCGATGCCGTACAGCAAGCCGCCGCGAAACGCGTCGCCGCATCCTGTCGGGTCGAGCACCTGCTGTGCCTTGACGGCGGGAATGTCTTCGACGCCGCCCGCATGATGAATCTGCGCACCGTGTTCGCCGAGCGTGACGATGAGCGCTTCGACCTTGCCGGCGATCTCCTCGATCGACCAACCCGTCTTGTTGCTCACAAGTTTGGCTTCGTAATCGTTGACAGCTACATAGGTCGCAAGTTCAATCATGCGCCGCAGTGCAGCACCGTCGAAGAGCGGCAGTCCTTGGCCGGGATCGAAGATAAACGGCACGCCCGCTGCGGCAAGATGCTCGGCGTGCTGGATCATGCCGTCGTAGCCGTCCGGCGCGACAATGCCGAGCGTGATGTCCTTCGCTTCGTCCGCGCGGTTCAGATGCGACTGCATCATCGCGCCCGGATGGAACGCGGTGATCTGGTTGTTCTCGAGGTCGGTGGTGATCATCGCCTGCGCCGAATAGGTGCCCGGCACGACCAGCACGTTTTCCGTCGACAGCCCGAGCTGCCTGAAGCGGTCCATGTAAAGCTGCGCGTCGACCTCGCCGAGCGTGCCCATGATGCGCGCGTCGCCGCCGAGCAGATTCAGCGAATAGGCGATGTTGCCCGCGCAGCCGCCGAACTCGCGGCGCATCGTCGGCACCAGAAAACTCACGTTCAGGATGTGGACCTGCTCCGGCAGGATGTGCTCCCGGAACCGGCCTTCGAAAGTCATGATGTTGTCGTAGGCGAGCGAGCCGCAAATCAGCGTAGCCAAGGCGAGCGTTCCTGTAAAAAAAGAATGAAGAAATCGGGGTGACGATGTGAAAGCGCCGCGCGTGGAGCGCGGCGCCGGAGTCTGCTACGCCGAGGTTTTACTTCAGCGCGGCGAGTGCTGCGTCGTAGTTCGGTTCGTTCTTGATCTCGCTGACCAGTTCCGAGTGAACGACCTTGTCGTTCTCGTCGATCACGACGACGGCGCGCGCGGTGAGGCCCGTCAACGGACCGCTGGTGACGTCGACGCCGTACGCCTGCGCGAAGTCATGGCCGCGGAACGTCGAGGCCGTCACGACGTTCTCGATGCCTTCGGTCGTGCAAAAGCGCGACGCCGCAAACGGCAGATCGCCCGACACGACGATCACGGCCGTGTTGCTGAGCTTCGCGGCGGCTTCGTTGAACTTGCGGGTGGACGTCGCGCAGGTCGGCGTGTCGAGGCTCGGGACGATGTTCAGCACCTTGCGCTTGCCCGCGAAATCGGCGAGCGACAACGGTTTCAAATCCTTGCCGACCAGCGAGAAAGCGGGCGCGGTCTGGCCGGCCGACGGAAAGCTGCCGGCTACTTCGATCGGGTTACCACCCAGCGTGACTTGACTCATGTTGTTGTGCTCCGAAAGTTCGTCTGTGACGACGGTGAGCGCGCCCGAATCGAGCTGGACGCGCGGGGATGCGTTACGGATAGAAAATCTGTACGCGGAAATTCGACGCGACCGCGTTGCCCGTATCGAGGCGCACGATCATGGTTTGCGTCATGTGCGGCGGCAGGCCGGCCGCGATCGGCGTGCCCGGCGCCACGTAGTCTTGCGGAAACAGCACGCGGCGCAGCGCGATGTTGTTCTGGTCGTCGAGCAGCGTGAGTTCGATCGCCGGGTAGGCGAGCGCGACGTTGAAGCGGTTGCGCAGCGGCATGCGCAACTCGAGCTTGTGCGGCCCATCCACTTGCCGCAGATCGGACGGCTCGACCTGCAGACCGTCGATGTCGTGCGGCGCCGTCACCTGGCAACCGAGTTGCGCGCATACCTTCGTGTACAGCGCCTGGCTGCGCGGCATATAGACGAGCACCGTTTCGCGTTGCCACCATGCGAGCTGCGCCAGCAACGCGATGACGAGCAGTCCCGCCGCCACCGATCCGCCGATGATCCACGCGAGGCGGCGCGGCTCGGCAGGGCGCGTTTCGCGCACCACGGGGAACGGATCGGCGTCGTCGTTGACCGGCTGCACGGAGAACGGCTCGCCGTCCGGCGTGGCTGCCGCGCGTGCCGGGCCGCGCAGATCGAGATCGTCGTCGAAATGCGGGTGCGGATGCGTTGTGCCGAGGCCGGCCGCGCCTACGCCGGTCGTGCCGAAATGCGGTTCGTTGTCGGGGAATCCGTGGAAACTTGCCGACTCGTTCAGCACCGGTTCGTCGGGCTCGGAGCCGGGAGCGCGCTCTGTCTTATGCCAGACGCGCGGTGCTTCGTCGGCGGGCGGCTGCGTTGCTGGTTCGTTTGCCGGTTCGCTTGCCGGCTCGTTTGCCGGTTCCGTGTCATACGCGAACGGTTCGAGCGGTGCGTCCGCGAGCAGGGGTTCGTGATCGGCTGCAGCCGTCGGCGCGCTGCCTGCGGGCAAGCGCGGTTCCTTCGGCGCAGCACCCGCTGCACCCGCTGCCGCCGATGGACCTGCGCCCACGTAGCGCGGCTGCGCCGAGACGTTCTCCGCGTTGTGCCTGAGGCGTTCCTCGAAGAGCGGCGTGGGCCTCGGCGCCCACGGGTCCCACGCTGAGGGGCTGAAGTCGGCGCTGCTCGGGCGCGCGCCCGAAAGCGCCTCCATGGCCGCGGCTGCGGAGACCTGTCTTGCAGTGGAGAAGTCGCCGGCTTCGCTGATGTCGTAGAGGCTGCCGGATGCATCGAATACTTCGTGGCACTGCCCACAGCGCACGAGCCCGCGACGCAGTGCGAGCTGCGCCGGTTGCAGGCGGAAAACGGTTTCGCAGAAGGGGCAGCGCGTTGCCAGAAGCATAGTAAGCCGGTTAGCCAGGAGGCCGTTGGTTGGACAATGCGCCTTATTCTAATGGCTTTCGCGACGCGTTCCCGTTAAGCATACCCAGCCTTCGTGTTCCCGCCATACGCCGATGTCGATCCACCGCGCGTACACCTGCGCGACTTCGTCGGCCTGGCGCGCCAGGATGCCGGACAATGCGATCCGTCCACCGGGTTTGACCTTCGACGACAGCATCGACGCCATCAGCTTGAGCGGATTGGACAGGATATTGGCGACCACAATCTCGAATTCACCGGTCGGACATTCGTCGGGTAAGCCGTAGGTAACTTCAGCGCGGTTGCGCTCGCTGTTGTGACGCGCCGACTCGACCGCTTGCGGGTCGATGTCGATGCCGTACACCGGATTCGCGCCGCACTTTTTGGCGAGAATCGCGAGGATGCCGGAGCCGCATCCGTAGTCGAGCACGGACTGTCCGCGCTTCACCGATTGCTCCAGCCATTCCATGCACAAACGCGTGGTCGGATGGCTGCCCGTGCCGAACGCGAGGCCCGGATCGAGTTCGAGTATCAGCGCGTTCGGGTCCGGCGCGTCGTGCCACGACGGCACGACCCAGATCCGCTCGCCAATCGGAATCGGATCGAATTGCGACTGCGTGAGCCGCACCCAGTCCTGTTCCTCGACTTCACGCACTGTGAAAGCCGGCGCTTCCGCAAGACCGATTTCATTCGATGCCGCCGCGAGCAGCACCGCGGGATCATGCTCTTGCGCAAGCAGCGCGATCACGCGCGAATGCTGCCATGCGGTGCGATCGGGCGTGAGACCGGGCTCGCCGAAGAGCGGCTGCTCATCGGGCGTGTCGGCGTCCGCATCTTCCACGGACACGGACAGCGCGCCCAACTCGAGCAGCGCGTCGGACAATTCCTCCGCGTGCTCGCGTGCCAGTTCGGCGACCAGTTCCCGGTAACTCATGACTTACGCTTCTTCCGGCGCGGCCTGCTGCTTCGCGGCCAACCGGTTCTCGAGGTAGTGAATGCTCGTGCCGCCTTCGACGAACTTCGCGTCAAGCATCAACTCGCGATGCAACGGGATGTTCGTCTGAATGCCTTCCACGACCATTTCCGACAGCGCAATGCGCATCCGCTTGATCGCCTGCTCGCGCGTCGCGCCGTAAGCGATCAGCTTGCCGATCATCGAATCATAGTTCGGCGGCACGAAATAGCCATTGTAAGCATGCGAATCGACGCGGATGCCGGGACCGCCCGGCATGTGCCACGACGTCAAACGTCCCGGCGACGGAATGAACTTGAACGGGTCTTCGGCGTTGATCCGGCATTCGATCGCATGGCCCTTGAAGACGATGTCGCGCTGACGGAACGCGAGCTTCTCGCCGGCCGCGATGCGGATCTGTTCCTGCACGATGTCGACGCCCGTGATCAGCTCCGTCACCGGGTGTTCGACCTGCACGCGCGTGTTCATCTCGATGAAGTAGAACTCGCCGTTTTCGTACAGGAACTCGAACGTACCCGCGCCAAGATAGCCCATCTTCTTGCAGGCGTCGGCGCAACGATCGCCGATCCGGTCGATCAGACGACGCGCGATACCCGGCGCCGGCGCTTCCTCGATCACCTTCTGGTGACGGCGCTGCATCGAGCAGTCACGCTCGCCGAGCCAGACCGCGTTCTTGAACGAATCGGACAGCACCTGAATTTCGATGTGCCGCGGGTTCTCCAGGAATTTCTCCATGTAGACCTGCGGGTTGCCGAACGCGCGGCCGGCTTCTTCGCGCGTCATGTTGACCGCGTTGACGAGCGCCGCTTCCGTGTGCACCACGCGCATGCCGCGGCCGCCGCCGCCGCCCGCCGCCTTGATGATGACCGGATAGCCGACCTGGCGCGCAATTTTCACGATCTCTTTCGGATCTTCGGGCAATGCGCCTTCCGAACCCGGCACGCAGGGCACGCCGGTTTTGATCATCGTCTGCTTGGCGGTCACCTTGTCGCCCATCATCCGGATCGTTTCCGGGCGCGGGCCGATGAAGGTGAAGCCGGACTGCTCGACACGCTCGGCGAAGTCGGCGTTCTCCGACAGGAAGCCGTAGCCGGGGTGAATCGCTTCGGCGTCCGTGACTTCCGCCGCGCTGATCAGCGCCGGCATGTTCAGGTAGCTGAGATTCGAGGGCGCCGGGCCGATGCAGACCGCCTCGTCCGCGAGCTTCACGTACTTGGCTTCCTTGTCGGCTTCCGAATAGACGACGACCGTCTTGACGCCGAGTTCGCGGCAGGCGCGCTGGATACGAAGCGCGATCTCGCCGCGATTGGCAATGAGGATTTTTTCAAACATAGCGGGTTTTCGACTCATCAGTGGGCGCCGGGTTGTTCACAACACCGGCTGCCTCAGAAGATCGGATGCGCGCCGTGCCCAACGGGCGCCAGTAACGCAAGGGGCACAGCGAGCGCAACGGCATGCGCGCGGCAAGGCGCGGGTGCGCCGCCGCGGTGCGCCACTTAGCCGACCACGAACAGCGGCTGGCCGTATTCCACCGCCTGACCGTTTTCGACGAGGATTTCCTTCACGACGCCGGACTTGTCCGACTCGATTTCGTTGAGCAGCTTCATCGCTTCGATGATGCAGATCGTCTGGCCTTCCTTGACCGTATCGCCGACCTGGACGAACGGCTCGGCGCCCGGCGACGGCGCACGATAGAACGTGCCGACCATCGGCGACGTCACGACGTGGCCCTGCGGAGCGGCTGCCGCCGGCGTCGCCGGAGCGCCTGCCGCGGCGCCTGCGGCCGGAGCTTCGCCGCCGTTGGCCGGCGCACCCTGCGCGAACTGCTGCGGCGCGTACGAAGGGGACTGTTGCACGTAAACCGGCGGCGCATTCTTGACGATGCGCACCTTGCCTTCGCCCTCGGTCACTTCGAGTTCGGAGATGCCGGACTCCGAGACCAGGTCGATCAGAGTTTTCAGTTTACGTAGATCCATCAGGAAGCCCCTTTCAATGCGTGGAAGTGCCGGCGCGTGGGCGGCCGGCGCAAATTAGACGTGTTGTTGATTCAGCCGCGCGACGAACCGGCCGCCAGCCGGTCGAGCGCGAATTCGAGCGCGTACAGATAGCCCTTCCAGCCGAGACCGCAGATCACCCCTTCGGCCTGGTCGGAAAAATACGAGTGGTGCCTGAACGGCTCGCGGCGATGCACGTTCGACAGGTGAATCTCGACGAACGGAATACCGACGCCCGCCAGCGCGTCGCGAATCGCCACGCTGGTGTGCGTGTACGCGGCGGGATTGATCAGAATGAAATCGGTCTTTTCGGTGCGCGCGGACTGGATGCGATCCACGAGCGCGCCTTCGTGGTTGCTCTGGAACGACGCCAGTTCAACCCCGGCGTCCGCTGCGCGATCGGCGAGCGCCTGATCGATCTGCGGGAGCGTCACGCGGCCATAAACCTCGGGTTCCCGTGTGCCGAGAAGATTGAGGTTGGGGCCGTGCAGTACCAGCAGTCGCGTCATGGTCGCTTCTTTTTCCGTGGAATTGGGCGCACTTTAGCGCTGATTAGAGAAACTTGTCTAGTTTCCTTCACGGACGGCGCGTTGTGAGCGCTCTTTTGACGGCTCTGCGGCGGTTCAACTTCTCCCAATTCCGCGCGATTTCCGCGTAACTTCGCGCCTTTCCGCCGCAAACGGATGTCAAAAGATTAGGAAATTTACAGCGAGTCGAGCGTCTGTTTCAGCGCTTTTGGATCGATCTGGCCTAATTTTGTCGCGCGAACGTTGCCGTTGGCGTCGATGACTACGGTGAATGGCAGCCCGCCCGCCGTATTGCCGAAGGCCCGCGCGAGGTCGGCGCCGCCAAAGCCCGTCACGTAGACTGGATAGGCGACTTGCACCTTTTGCAGGAATGTCTGGACGTTTTTCTCCGAATCCACGCCAAGTCCGACGAACTGGATGCCTTTGCCCGCGTAGTCGCGCTGAAGTTGCGACAGCGCCGGCATTTCCTCGACGCAGGGGCCGCACCATGACGCCCAGAAGTTGACGACAATTGGCCGGCCCTTCAGCGCAGTTAGCGATTCGGGCTTGCCGTCGGCTGTCTTGACCGGCATCGCCCAAAGCTGGGCCACGGCGCTTTCTTTCGACGCGGGCTGCTGCGCTGTCTGCGCCACATCGCTCACGCCATCGCCCTCGTGGTGGCGGCCGTTCAGCCAGTGATTGGCCGCGACGCCGCTCGCGGCCGCGATCACGGCGACGAAAACGCCGAAGAGAATCCGTCTGGTGTTCATCATGCGTGTCTAGTTGGTGGAAGGTGCGACGCCGCCGCCGTCGAGCAGCAATTGAACCGCCTGCAGATTCGCGCGCGCCGTGCGTCCGCGCGCGTCGGCCTTGACCGCGCCGCGCAGGTCGTCCGATTGGTAAAGGGCGACGTGAACCCCGACGGGTTCGGCGTCGCGTCCTTCGCTCGCCGACCGCCACAGGAAGCTCAGCGTCTCGACGTAGCCGCGCCCGGCGAAATGGCGCGTCTCCGAAACATCGTACTGAATGTTCGCGTTCAGAAAGTAGATGGCGACTTCCTTCGGGTCGTCGCAGAACAACTGAAGGTGAATGTCGGAATGCTCGCCGGCCGTGCCGCCGAGCACGGCGCCCGTCAGGTACGGATTGAACGGCGCGAGCCGCTCCATCCATTCGACCGCGATACGCCGCAGGCGCCGCAACAGCGCCGGCTGACTGTCGCCCTGGAAGAGCGACTGGTATTCGCGGATTTCTTCCTCGATCTGGTCGTTATCCGGCAGCCATTCGCCGGCGACGCGGCTTTCCCCGACCACCTGCCGGGCCGCTTTGCGCTTGGCCGTTGCGTAGTCGAGACCGTCTTCCGCAATCAGGCGCGCGGCCGCGACCGCGATTTCCTCGCGCACGCGCTGCGGATCAAAATGTGATTTGCGAACCATTCGTCCATCATACTAGAGATTGATGACAGCCCTTTCCGGCGGCCCGGACCGCTGTGGGCGCGTGCCGGGGCGGGCGAGCGCGCTTAGGTCTTCGGGAGGCGTCGGTTACAATAGCGACCTTTGTGGGCAGCCGTTTCGGCTGCTCCCCATCTCACATCCCTCGCAGCAAAGCGCCGGCCGCCCGGCGTTTTTCTGGCCCCCTCGGGGTCGGGCGCCAAGCGCCGGGTGAGGGGCCTTCCAGGAAAAACGCCCGCGCGGCACGACAGGCTTATGCACATCCACATCCTCGGTATCTGCGGCACGTTCATGGGCGGTCTCGCGGTCCTCGCGCGCGGCGCGGGCCACACGGTGACGGGCTGCGACGCCGGCGTCTATCCGCCCATGAGCACGCAGCTCGAGGCGCAAGGCATCCGGCTGATCGAGGGCTACGACGCGGAGCAGTTGAACGGCCTGAACGCCGACCTGTTCGTGATCGGCAATGTGGTCACGCGCGGCAATCCGCTGATGGAAGCGATTCTCGACCGCGGCCTGCCGTATGTGTCGGGCCCGCAATGGCTCGGCGAACACGTGCTGAACGGCAAATGGGTGCTCGCCGTGGCCGGCACGCACGGCAAGACCACTACCACGTCCATGCTGACGTGGCTGCTGGAAGACGCCGGTCTGAACCCCGGCTTTCTGATCGGCGGCGTGCCGCTCAATTTCGGCGTGTCCGCGCGGCTCACGGATTCCAGCTTCTTCGTGATCGAGGCGGACGAATACGACACCGCCTTCTTCGACAAGCGCTCGAAGTTCGTCCACTACCGGCCCAAAACGGCCGTGCTGAACAACCTCGAGTTCGATCACGCCGACATCTTCCCGGATCTCGCCGCCATCGAGACGCAGTTCCACCATTTGATCCGCACCGTGCCGCGCATTGGCCGCGTCGTGACGAACGGTCGCGAAGACGCGCTGGAGCGCGTGCTGACGCGCGGCTGCTGGAGCGAAGTGGAGCGCTTCGGCGTGCAGGGCGGCTGGGAAACGCTGCCCGCGGAAGACGGCGTGCCCGTCGACGAACGCTTTGCCGTGTATCACAACGCCGAGCGTGTGGGCGTGGTCGAGTGGCAGGTGCAGGGCGAACATAACCGGATGAACGCGCTCGCCGCGATCGCCGCCGCGCGCCATGTCGGCGTGCCGCCGGCGCAGGCGGCGAAGTCGCTGGCGAGCTTTCGCAACGTGAAGCGGCGCATGGAAGTGCGCGGCAGCGTGGACGGCGTAACCGTCTACGACGACTTCGCTCATCATCCGACCGCGATCGAAACGACCGTGGCGGGCCTGCGCGCACGCGTGGGCCGCGACAACACGCGCATTCTCGCGGTGCTCGAGCCGCGCTCGAACACGATGAAGCTCGGCGTGATGAAGGCGCAACTGCCCGCCAGTCTCGCCGACGCCGATCTGGTGTTCGGCTACGGCGCGCCGAGCGGCCGCGACGCGCTCGGCTGGAACCTGGGCGAAGCACTCGCGCCGCTCGGCGCCAACGCGCAAGCCTTCGACAATCTCGACGCGCTCGTTAAAGCGGTAGTGCACGCGGCGCGCCCCGGCGATCAGATCCTGGTGATGAGCAACGGCGGCTTCGGCGGCGTGCATCAGAAACTGCTCGACGCCCTTTCCGCGCGAGGCGCCACGTGATTCTTTATCTGCACGGTTTCCGCTCGTCGCCGAATTCGTTCAAGGCGCGCCTGCTGGCGGCGCGCCTTGTCGAACTGGGCCGCAGCGACGAATGGTGCTGCCCGATGCTGCCGGTTTCACCCTCCGAGACGATTGCGCTCGCGGAGTCGCTAGTGGCCGCTGCCGGCACGCAGCGCGTGACCGTGATCGGCAGTTCGCTCGGCGGCTACTTCGCCACGTATCTGGCGGAAAAGCACGGCTGGCCGGCCGTGCTGCTGAACCCGGCGGTCGTGCCGCAACGCGACCTGAGCGCCTATCTCGGCGAGCAGCCGTTGTGGCATGGCGGCGGCAGCATCGTCGTCGAGCCGCATCATCTTGACGAATTGCGGGCGCTGAGTGTGACGTCCATCACGCGCCCCGAACGTTATTATTTGCTGGCCGCGACCGGCGACGAAGTGCTCGACTACCGCGAAATGCTCGCGCACTATCCGGGCGCGCGCACGACGCTGATCGAGGGCAGCGACCACGCGATCAGCGAGTTCGCCGATTATGTCGACGACGTACTGGCCTTTTGCGACGCGGAAGACGTCGAACCGCCCGCGCCGCGCGAAGCAGCTTGAGCAATAACCGGACTTAACCAGAGTTAGCCAGACATAGCGAACGCCTGGCCGGGTCGAAGCCGAACGTAGCCGGCGCGATCCAGAAAGCGGACCGCGCGGCAGCAGAAGCGCTGCTCGCCATCAGATTCATGCCGCACAGATTCATGCCGCATGCGCGCCTCGCGCGCGGCGGACCCACCATCACGAACACGTTGCCGTGCCGCGCACGCCGGCGGATGCAAGTCAGACGAGAGTATTGAGTGAACGTTTTCTTCGAGGAATCGGGCAGTTTCAAGGCCGGCAGCGTGCTGTCGCGCCAGGGCGATGCGTTTCAGGTCGAGTTGCCGGGCGGCCGCCGCGCCAAGGTGCGCGCCAAGGATGTGCTGATCGAGTTCGACAAGCCAGGCGCGGCCGAGTTAATGCAGGAAGCGGACGCCGTCGCGCAGGACATCGATCTCGACTTCCTGTGGGAATGCGCGCCCGACGACGAGTTTCCGTTCGCCACGCTCGGCGCGGAATATTTCGGCGAGCGTTTCGGTCCGACCGAACGCGCGGCGCTGGTGCTGCGCATGCATGGCGCGCCGGTGTATTTCCGTCGCAAGGGTCGCGGCATGTATCAGCGCGCGCCGCAGGAGCAGCTCAAGATGGCGCTCGCCGGTCTCGAACGCAAGCGCCAGCAGGCGCTCGTGCAGCAGGGCTACGAGGAAGAGCTGAAGGCCGGCCGTTTGCCCGAGGCGTTCACCGGCAAGACGGCGCTCGCGTTGCTGACCAAGCCCGACAAGAACACCATCGAGTACAAGGCGCTCGAAGCCGCCGCGGCCGCGCGCGGCATCTCGCAGGCGCGGCTGATGCTGGAATGCGGCGCGATTCCGTCGGCGCGTGCGTTGCACGAGGCCAGATTCCTCGCCGAGTTTTTCCCGCACGGCACCGGTTTTCCGCCGGTCACGCTCGGCAGCTTGCCGGACGATTTGCCGGAAGCCAACGTGCAGGCATTCTCGATCGACGACATCACGACCACTGAAATCGACGACGCGTTCTCCGTCGAGCATCTCGCGGACGGCCGCGTGCGGATCGGCGTGCACATCGCCGCGCCGGCGCTCGGCATTCAGCGCGGCGATGAGGTCGATGCGATTGCGCGCACGCGTCTGTCGACGGTTTATATGCCGGGCGACAAGATCACGATGCTGCCCGACAGCGTCGTCGATGCGTTCACGCTCGCCGAGGGCGGTTTGCGTCCGGCGCTGTCGCTCTATGTGATCGTCAATCGCGAGACGCAGGAAATCGTCGCGAGCGAAACCCGCGCCGAGCGTGTGTTCGTGAAGAACAATCTGCGTCACAACACGCTCGACGAACTCGTCACCGAAGAAGCGCTCGCCGCCGGAACGGGCGAGTATCCGCACAAGGAAGACATCGCGGTGTTGTGGCCGTTCGCGCAGGCGCTGTTCGAAAAGCGTCAGGCCGCGCGCGCGGGCTACGGTCTGCGCCGCGAGGTGCAGCGCAATACCGACTTCAACTTCTACGTCGAAGGCGAACACATCACGATTACGCCGCGCCGGCGCGGTTCGCCGCTCGACACGATCGTCGCCGAACTGGCGATTCTCGCGAATTCGTCGTGGGGCGCGTTCCTGCACGATCACGGCGTGCCGGGCATCTATCGCACGCAGCGCGCGTTCGGAGCGCCGACCGGCCCCAAGCGCACGCGCATGCAGACCAATGCCGCGCCGCACGAAGGGCTCGGCGTCACGCAGTACGCGTGGAGCACGTCGCCGCTGCGCCGTTACGTCGACCTGGTGAATCAGTGGCAGTTGCTCGCGTGCGTGCAGCATGGCGTGACCGCCAAGCTGGCCGCGCCGTTCAAGCCGAAAGACGCCGATCTGTTCGCCGTCGTGCAAGGTTTCGACGATACGTATACCGCGTACGCCGATCATCAGCGTCGCATGGAATATTTCTGGTGCCTGCGCTGGCTCAAGCAGGAGAACAGGAAGCAGGTGGTGGCGTCGGTGGTGAAGGGCGATCTGGTGCGGCTCGAAGAAATTCCGTTGCTGCTGCATGTGCCGGGGCTCGGCGTGCACGCACGCGGCACGCGCCTGCAGATGGAAGTGATGTCGATCGACGAATTGACTGTCGAGGCGTCCGTGCGTCTTCTGCATGTGCTCGACGCGCCTACTGTGACGAGCGGCAGCGAAGCGGAAGAGGCGGACGAAGCGGACGAAGCGGACGAAGGCGAAGAAGAGGAGATCGTCGAGGCATCGGATGAAAGCGCCGAGCGCGAAGCCGAGGCGCAAGCCGAAGCGGATGCCGAAGGCGATTCCAATGCGAACGATGCTTCGAGCAACGAAGGTTCGTCGAATGCCGACGCCGGGCAGCACATTACGGAACCCGGACGATGAGCGCGGCAGGAACGAAAGACCGTTACGCGGTGATCGGCAATCCGGTCGGCCATAGCAAATCGCCGTTCATTCACAGCCGCTTCGCCGCGCAGACGGGTGAGGCGCTCGAATACGGTGCGTTGCTCGCGCCGGTGGATGCTTTCGTGCCGCACGTGCGCGCCTTTATCGACGCGGGCGGCCGCGGTCTCAACGTGACGGTGCCGTTCAAGCTCGACGCACACGCTTTCGCCGACAGCCTGTCGCCGCGCGCGGCCGCTGCCGGCGCGGTGAATACGTTGCGCGTCGATTCGAGCGGCATCTACGGCGACAACACCGATGGCTTCGGGCTCGTGCGCGACATCGAAGTGAATCTCGGCGTGTCGCTGAAGGGCGCGCGCGTTCTGTTGCTTGGCGCCGGCGGCGCCGCGCGCGGCGTGGTGCTGCCGATGCTCGAGCGCGCGCCGCATACGCTCACCATCGTCAACCGGACGGCCGAGAAGGCCGAGGCGCTGGTCGCGCAATTCGCGCAAGCCGCGAGTGACGCCGCTTGCCGTCTGAGCGGCGGCAACGCGCGCGCGATCGAGCCGGGCGCTTACGACGTGATCGTCAACGCGACGGCGGGGAGTCTCGAAGCGTCGTTGCCGGAGTGCGACGAGCGCGCGTTCGGCAGCGGCACGCTTGCCTACGACATGATGTACGGCGCGCATCCGACCGTCTTCATGGAGCACGCGGCGAAGCTCGGCGCGCGTGGCGCCGATGGTCTCGGCATGCTCGTCGAGCAGGCAGCCGAATCGTTTTACGTCTGGCGCGGCGTGCGGCCCGACGGCGCGCCCGTGCTCGCCGAACTGCGCGCGTTGTTGACGGCGCCGTCGCACGCCTGACGCGCGCGTCCGTCACACCTGCATTCACACGAGGCCCCTCACTACGATGACAGCAACGCGGCGCGCGAGCCGGGCGAATCCGGCGCGATGGATCGTTTATCTCGTCGCCGTGCTGGTGTTCGCGTGGCTCGCGACGCAGGTGTTTTACTTCGCGCAGATCGCGGTGTGGAACTATGTGAATCCGCGCTCGACGGCTTATATGCGCTCGGATGCGTGGCGCTTGTCGCGAGAGCGGCCTGATCTTTCGATGCAGCATACGTGGGTGCCGTATGAGCAGATTTCGCGCAATCTGAAGCGGGCGATCATTGCCTCCGAAGACGCGAATTTCGTCACCAACAACGGCTACGAAACGGACGCGATTTTGCAGGCGTGGGAGCGCAACAAGTCGAAGGGCAAGATTGTGCGCGGCGGCTCGACGATCACGCAGCAATTGGCGCGCAACCTGTTTTTATCGCGTGAGAAGAGTTATATCCGCAAGGGGCAGGAGTTGATTGTCACGTGGATGCTGGAGACCTTGATGGACAAGGAGCGCATCTTCGAGATCTATCTGAATTCCGTCGAGTGGGGCAACGGTGTGTATGGCGCCGAGGCGGCGGCGCGTTATTACTATAAGACGTCAGCGAGTGCACTGAGTGCCGCGCAGTCGGCGCGGTTGGCGGTTATGCTGCCGCAGCCCAGGTATTTTGATGAGCATCGGGGGTCCAGGTATCTTTCGCAGAGGTCGCGGGTGATTGGGAGGAGGATGGGGGCGGCTGAGTTGCCCGAGTAGTTTTGCCTGTGGCGCTCTTTTTTACCCCTTTGGCCTTTCGTTGAATTCGTTGTGGTCTATTTGTGTTGTCCCTGGCTTGCTTTGGCCTTTCCTTGATTTCATGGTGGTCTATTGGCGTTGCCCCTGTGCGGGGCGGCACTCACTTTCTTTGCCGCCGCAAAGAAAGTAAGCAAAGAAAGCGGGCTCACACCGCCAGCTTGTAGGTGACTCCTCCGGTTCGGAGCGGGTAGTGGCGCGCCTTACATCCGTGTCCTCGCGCATTCGGCGTTAGTGACAAGGCCGTCATTCTTCCGGCGACGCTTCGCGCGCCGCAGCGGTCGTTCTTAAAACCGCCCTCCGTTTCCTTCCTTTGATTTCCTGAGCTTTCGTCTGCCAAGCCGACGCTGCCCGCGCTCGCCGAAAGGTCCGGCGCCATTTGCCGCGCCAAAGCCTTCCTGACCACTCACCGCAATTCCGTTAGCGCGTCGCCGAGGCGAAGCCGATGGCCCCCACCGCGCAAAAACGCAAGCGGGCGGTATAAGCGAACCCTTCCGGCGAGCACGCAGTGCGAGGCGGGAAGCATGACTGCCTTGTCACGAGCGCCGAATGCGCGAGGACACGGATGTAAGACGCGCCACTACCCGCTCCGACCCGGGGGGCGCCATCTACAAGCTGGCGGTGTGAGCCCGCTTTCTTTGCTTACTTTCTTTGCGGCGGCAAAGAAAGTGAGTGCCGCCCCGCACAGGGGCAACGCGAAATAGACCACCGCGAAATCAAGGAAAAGGCCAAAGCGAGCGAGTGGGACCCACTTATAAGCCACCGGTGTGAGCCCGCTTTCTTTGCTTACTTTCTTTGCGGCGGCAAAGAAAGTGAGTGCCGCCCCGCACAGGGGCAACGCCAATAGACCACCGCGAAATCAAGGAAAGGCCAAAGCGAGCCAGTGGGACCCACTTATAAGCTGGCGGTTTGAGCCCGCTTTCTTTGCTTACTTTCTTTGCGGCGGCAAAGAAAGTAAGTGCCGCCCCGCACAGGGGCAACGCGAATAGACCACCGCGAATTCAAGGAAAGGCCAAGACACGAACCCAACCCAACAACCAAACCAAGCCCACGGCAACCCAAATCCCATTATATGACCACTCCAGTCACATATTGGAGCTTTCTCAAAAACACCCCTACAATCCAGACCAACAAGCAGACACGTCTGCGACAGCAAAAAAAAACCGGAGACAAAGCCCAACCATGCCTAGCCAAATCACCTGGCAGCACCGCCGCGCCCGCAGCGTCGCGCGCACTCAAGGCCCGCTCTCCGGCCCCGCGCTGTAAGCGCAGAAACCACGAAAAGCGAATCGCCATGAACAAAGCGATGCCGAATCACGCCGAGAGCGCTGCCGAAGCCGAACTGACGCCGCGCGCCGACCACGCGTCGAGCCCCGCGCCGCGCGCCTCGGCGACCGCCGCGAAAGCGCCACGCCCCCCGGCCACCGCCGCCAAAGCCCCCCGCGCCGCCGCGCAACCCACCATCGTCAACGAAATCGCGTTGCCGAGCACGCTGCTCGACATCACGCCGCAACAGGCCGGCACGCAGACGCTCCTGCGCGGTCTCGCGATTCTCGAGGCGGCCGCCGCCGGCGTGCGCGATCTGCGCACCTTCGGCGCAGCGCTCGGCACGACGCGCAGCACCACGCATCGGCTGGTGAGCAGCCTCGTGCAGGCGCGCTACCTGCGCCAGGTGCAAGGCGGTTATCTGCTCGGTCCCAAGCTGATCGAACTCGGCACCATCGCGCTCGAGCAGATGCCGCTCACCGCGGTCGCTCGTCCGCATCTAGAATCGCTCGCGGAACAGACGCTCGACACGATTCACCTCGGCGTGCGCGACGGCGATGACGTGCTGTACATCGACAAGATCCCCGGCACGCGCGGCCTCGAAATGCGCTCGCGCGTCGGTCACCGGATGCCGCTCGCGTCGACGGGAATCGGCAAGGCCATGATGCTCGACCTCAAGCCCGAGCTCTGGCAGTCGCTGTTCGACGCGTCGCGCCGCGCGCTCGCCAGCGTCACGTTCAAGCCCGATAACCGTCCGGACGCGCAGACCTTCATGCAGCGCATGACGAACTACGCGGCCGGCGGCTACACGTTCGACCTGGAGGAAAACGAAGCGTCGATTCGCTGCGTCGCGGCTCCCGTGCGCGACGCGTCGGGCGCGATCGTCGCGGCGCTGTCGGTGGCGAGCACGATTCCCTATATGTCGCTCGAACGCATGGACGAACTGATTCCGGTCGTGCAGCGCGAAGCGCGCGCGATCTCCGAAGAACTCGGCTGGCGCGCCCCGCAACCCACCACCCGCAGGATCAAGCGATGAAACAGGCGGGTTCTCCCACACCGTCGGACGCGCAAGTCGCAGCGGGCGCCGGAGCCGACGCACGAGCCGACGCCGGAGCCGACACACAAGCCGGCACACAAGCCGCCAGTCACGCAGCGCTGATCGCGCTCGACTGGGGCACGACGTCGCTGCGTGCGTATCTCTACGACGCGGCCGGCAATGTGCTCGCGACGCGCGCATCGACGGCCGGCATCATGAACCTGCCGCGCAGCGCGGAACACGGCGGCTTCGACGCGGCTTTCGAGGACGCCTGCGGCGCCTGGCTCG
This sequence comes from Paraburkholderia graminis, assembly GCF_003330785.1. Taxonomy (NCBI): domain Bacteria; kingdom Pseudomonadati; phylum Pseudomonadota; class Betaproteobacteria; order Burkholderiales; family Burkholderiaceae; genus Paraburkholderia; species Paraburkholderia graminis. Next base: position 3,461,446 of record NZ_CP024934.1, on the reverse strand, counting down.
GCGCCGCGCCCGCCACGCCGGTCATCGCGGCGGGCATGGTCGGCAGCGCGCAAGGCTGGCTCGAAGCGCCTTATGTCGATGCACCCGCGAACGCGGACGCGCTCGCCGCCGGCATCGTGCGCGTCGAGGCGGCCTGCGGCGCGACGCTGAACATCGTGCCTGGCGTGCTGCAACGCGGCGAGCTGCCCAACGTGATGCGCGGCGAGGAAACGCAAATATTCGGCGCGCTAGGCCAGGATCTGGATAACGCCGATAGCGCCGATAGCGCCGATAGCGCCGATAGCACCGATAGCACCGATAGCACCGATAGCACCGATAGCACCGACACCAGCAAGCGCGCGCTCATCGGCTTGCCCGGCACGCACGCGAAGTGGGCAGTCGTGCAGGCGGGCCGCATCGAACGTTTTCATACGTTCATGACCGGCGAAGTATTCGGCGCGCTGCGCGAACACACCATTCTCGGCCGCACGATGGTCACGCCCGATCGTCCGGATACCGAAGCGTTTTTGCGCGGCGTGAAAATCGCGCGGGACAAGGGCCAGGCGGGCATGCTCGCCACGGTCTTCAGTTCGCGCACGCTCGGGCTCACCGGGCAACTTTCGCGCGAGCAGCAGCCGGACTATCTGTCCGGCTTGCTGATCGGGCATGAACTGGCCGGCCTCGAAGCCGTGCTCGCGCAGCAGCAGAGTTCGCTCGCAGGCCAAAGCCTGCGCCTCATCGGTAACGAAGCGCTGTGCGAACGCTATCGCGTCGCGCTCGCGCAGTTCGGCTGCACGCAGGCCGAGCTCGTCAGGCAGGCGACAGAGCGCGGCTTGTGGCGCGTCGCCTCGCAGGCGGGGCTCGTCAAGCCGGCCGCCCACGCGGCGCGGGCCGGTTAAGCGGCCACGCCGTCATCCACGAAACAGGGAAACGACATGCAACCTCACATCAATCTGCCCGCTCCGTACATGCCGCACGCGGGTCTGATCGCGGCGTTCGAGGCATGTCCGCTGATCGCGATCATGCGCGGCGTGACGCCCGCCGATGCGGCCGAGCAGGGTCAGGCGCTGTACGAAGCGGGCTTTCGCATCGTCGAAGTGCCGTTGAATTCGCCGCAGCCGTTCGACAGCATCGCCGCGATCCGCAAGGCGCTGCCCGCCGATGCGATCGTCGGTGCGGGCACGGTGCTGCATCCGAGCTTCGTCAAGGACGTGAAGTCGGCCGGCGGCGAACTGATCGTCATGCCGCATAGCGATTCGGAAGTGATCAGCGCCGCGAAAGCGCAAGGCATGGCTTGCTCGCCGGGCGTCGCGACGCCGACCGAGGCGTTCATCGCGCTCAAGCACGGCGCCGACGTGCTGAAGATGTTCCCCGCCGAGCAGCTCGGCTGCCAGGTCGTGAAAGCATGGCGCGCGGTGATCGCGGCGCAGGTGCCGCTGGTGCCCGTCGGCGGCATCACGCCGGACAACATGGGGCCGTTTCTCAGCGCGGGCGCGAATGGCTTCGGGCTCGGTTCGGCGCTGTACAAGCCGGGTCAGAGCGCGGCCGTGACGGCGTCGCACGCGAAGGCGTTCATCAACGGTTTGCGCGTGGCGCGCGCAGGTGCGAAGAAATGACACGGCTCGCCGGCAAAGTCGCTTTGGTGACGGGCGCAGGCCGCGGCATCGGCGCGGCGATCGCGCTTGCGTTTGCACGCGAGGGCGCGGCGGTCGCGCTCGCCGAACTCGACATCGACACGGCGCGGCAAACGGCTTTGCAGATCGCATCTGAAACGGGCGCGCGCGTGTTGGCCGTGCATACCGACGTGACGCAGTCGGCTTCGGTTCAGCACGCCGTGAGCGAGGCGGAACGCGCGCTCGGACCCGTCGACGTGCTGGTGAACAACGCGGGCATCAACGTGTTTTGTGACCCGCTCACCATGACCGACGACGACTGGCGCCGCTGCTTCGCGGTCGATCTCGACGGTGTGTGGAACGGGTGCCGCGCGGTCCTGCCGGGCATGGTCGAGCGCGGCGCGGGCAGCATCGTGAATATCGCGTCGACGCATTCGTTCAAGATCATCGCGGGCTGCTTTCCGTATCCGGTCGCGAAGCATGGCGTGATTGGGCTCACGCGCGCGCTCGGCATCGAATACGCGCCGCGCAACGTGCGTGTGAACGCGATCGCGCCGGGCTACATCGAGACGCAACTGGCGCACGACTGGTGGAACGAACAGCCGGACCCGGCCGCCGCGCGACAGGCGACGATCGATTTGCAGCCGATGAAGCGCATCGGCCGTCCGGAAGAAGTGGCGATGACGGCGGTGTTCCTTGCATCGGATGAAGCGCCGTTTATCAACGCCACCTGCATCACCGTGGACGGCGGGCGCTCGGTGCTGTATCACGACTGAGCCGTGAAAGAAGGGCGCAACAGAACAACGCAAAAGAACAACGCAGTAAAAAAGAAAAACGCAGCACCGTTTCACCGGACGACGCGCTGGCCGCGTGTGTCACAACCGGTACAAGAAGACGCGGCCGATACCTTCTCGTTATCAATTAGTCAGGAGACACACAACATGAAACGCAGAATATTCCTCACGCTGGCAGCAGCGGCGGCGGGTGTGCTTTTCAACGCAACCGCCGCTCAAGCCGCCGATCCGGTCAAGATCGGTTTTCTCGTGAAGCAGCCGGAAGAACCGTGGTTCCAGGACGAATGGAAGTTCGCCGAAATGGCCGCCAAGGAAAAGGGCTTCACGCTCGTGAAGATCGGCGCGCCGTCGGGCGAGAAAGTGATGAGCGCGATCGACAATCTGTCGGCGCAAAAGGCACAGGGCTTTGTGATCTGCACGCCTGACGTCAAGCTCGGACCGGGCATCGTCGCCAAGGCGAAGGCCGACGGCCTGAAGATGATGACCGTGGACGACCGTCTCGTCGACGGCGCGGGCAAGCCGATCGCGTCGGTGCCGCACATGGGCATCTCGGCGTACAACATCGGCAAGCAGGTCGGCGACGGCCTCGCAGCCGAGATCAAGAAGCGCGGCTGGGACATGAAGGACGTCGGTGCAATCGACGTCACTTACGAACAGCTGCCGACCGCGCATGACCGCACGAGCGGCGCCACCGACGCGCTGCTCGCCGCCGGCTTCCCGAAGGCCAACGTGATCGCCGCGCCGCAAGCGAAGACCGATACGGAAAACGCGTTTAACGCCGCCAACATCGCGCTCACGAAGAACCCGCAGTTCAAGCACTGGGTGGCTTACGCGCTGAACGACGAAGGCGTGCTCGGCGCGGTGCGCGCAGCGGAAGGCCGCGGCTTCAAGGCGGACAACATGATCGGCATCGGCATCGGCGGTTCGGATTCGGCATTGAACGAGTTCAAGAAGCCGAACCCGACTGGCTTCTTCGGCACGGTCATCATCAGCCCGAAGCGTCACGGCGAGGAAACCTCCGCGCTGATGTACGACTGGATCACGCAAGGCAAGGCACCGCCGCCGCTGACGCTGACGACCGGCATGCTGGCGACGCGTGAGAACGTCGGCGAAGTGCGCGAGAAGATGGGTCTGGCTTCGAAGTAAGCCGCTTTGAACGCAGTTCGATGAAGTGAATCGCCGGCGCGTCGGTTGAAATACGACGCGCCGGCAATAGCCATAGAACACCAGTAGTCCAGACATGCCGCGCCTTTGCAAAGACTGGAAGGCCGGCAACGCAGGGCAAGGCTGTTCGAATGAAACAGCGAGGAGGCGAAGTGTCAGCGACGCTACGTTTTGACAATATCGGCAAGGTTTTTCCAGGCGTGCGCGCGCTCGACGGTGTGTCCTTCGACGTCAACGTCGGCCAGGTGCACGGCCTGATGGGCGAGAACGGCGCAGGGAAATCGACCCTGCTCAAGATACTCGGCGGTGAATATCAGCCCGACTCGGGCCGCGTGATGATCGACGGCAAGGAAGTGCGCTTTACGAGCGCGGCTTCGTCGATCGCGGCCGGCATCGCGGTGATTCACCAGGAACTGCAATACGTGCCCGACCTCACGGTCGCGGAAAATCTGCTGCTTGGCCAGTTGCCGAATTCGTTCGGCTGGGTCAAGAAGCGCGATGCGAAGCGTTTCGTGCGCGAACGTCTCGAGGCAATGGGCGTCGCGCTCGATCCGGACGCGAAGCTGCGCAAGCTCTCCATCGCGCAACGACAGATGGTGGAAATCTGCAAGGCGCTGCTGCGCAACGCGCGCGTGATCGCACTCGACGAACCGACGAGTTCGCTCTCGCATCGCGAGACGGAAGTGCTGTTCAAGCTGGTGCGCGATCTGCGCGCCGACAACCGCGCGATGATCTACATCTCGCATCGCATGGACGAGATTTACGAGTTGTGCGACGCATGCACGATCTTCCGCGACGGACGCAAGGTGGCTTCGCATCCGACGCTCGAAGGCGTGTCGCGCGACACCATCGTGAGCGAAATGGTCGGGCGTGAAATTTCGGACATCTACAACTATTCGCCGCGGCCGCTCGGCGAAGTGCGCTTCGCGGCGAAGGCCATTGAAGGTCACGCGCTTTCGCAGCCGACCAGCTTCGAAGTGCGGCGCGGCGAGATTGTCGGCTTCTTCGGACTAGTGGGTGCGGGCCGCAGCGAACTGATGCATCTCGTGTACGGCACCGAGCACAAGAAGGGCGGCGAACTGCTGCTCGACGGCAAGCCGATTCGCGTGAAGAGCGCGGGCGAAGCGATCCGTCACGGCATCGTGCTGTGTCCGGAAGACCGCAAGGAAGAAGGCATCGTCGCAATGGCGACCGTGTCGGAGAACATCAACATCAGTTGCAGGCGGCATTACTTGCGCGCGGGCATGTTCCTCGACCGCAAGAAAGAGGCCGAAACCGCGGACCGTTTCATCAAGCTGCTGAAGATCAAGACGCCGAGCCGTCGCCAGAAAATCCGCTTCCTGTCGGGCGGCAATCAGCAGAAGGCGATCCTGTCGCGCTGGCTCGCCGAACCCGATCTGAAGGTGGTGATTCTCGACGAACCGACGCGCGGCATCGACGTCGGCGCGAAGCACGAGATCTATAACGTGATCTATCAGCTCGCCGAACGCGGCTGCGCGATCGTGATGATCTCGTCGGAATTGCCTGAAGTGCTGGGTGTATCGGACCGCATCGTCGTGATGCGCCAGGGCCGCATTTCCGGCGAGCTCGCGCGCAACGACGCAACGGAACAAGCGGTGTTGAGCCTCGCGTTGCCGCAAAGCTCGACCGCACTGCCAGCAAGCGCCGCTCAACAGGCGGCCTGAACATCATTTGGACGCAAGTCCGCAACCCGTGAGGAACGGGAGGAGTCTTCAAATGCAAGCTAGAGAAAACCTCGCGCAACAGGCCGCCAAGAGCGCCGCCGAAGCGCTGATTCCGCAGGCGAGCGACAAGGCGAAGTGGTGGCAGCAGATCACCGAGTACAGCCTGATCCTGATCTTCGTCGTGATGTTCGTGACGATGTCGCTGACGGTCGATCACTTTTTCTCGATCGAGAACATGCTCGGCCTCGCGCTGTCCATTTCGCAGATCGGCATGGTCGCGTGCACGATGATGTTCTGCCTCGCGTCGCGTGACTTCGACCTGTCGATCGGTTCGACGGTCGCGTTCGCCGGCGTGTTGTGCGCGATGGTATTGAACGCCACCGACAACACGTTTATCGCGATCGTCGCGGCAGTCGCGGCGGGTGCGGTGATCGGTTTCGTCAACGGCGCGGTGATCGCTTATTTGCGCATCAACGCGCTGATTACCACGCTCGCGACGATGGAAATCGTGCGCGGCCTCGGCTTCATCGTGTCGCATGGTCAGGCGGTCGGTGTGTCGTCGGATACGTTCATCGCGCTCGGTGGTCTCAGCTTTTTCGGCGTCTCGCTGCCGATCTGGGTCACGCTGCTGTGCTTCATCGTGTTCGGCGTGATGCTCAATCAGACCGTGTATGGACGTAATACGCTTGCCATCGGCGGCAATCCGGAAGCGTCGCGTCTTGCGGGTATCAACGTCGAACGCACGCGCGTCTACATCTTCCTGATCCAGGGCGCCGTGACCGCGCTCGCCGGTGTGATTCTGGCGTCGCGGATCACGTCCGGTCAGCCGAACGCCGCGCAAGGTTTCGAGCTGAACGTGATCTCGGCGTGCGTGCTCGGCGGCGTGTCGCTGCTCGGCGGACGCGCGACGATTTCGGGCGTCGTGATCGGTGTGCTTATCATGGGCACGGTCGAGAACGTGATGAACCTGATGAACATCGACGCGTTCTATCAGTACCTCGTGCGCGGCGCGATCCTGCTCGCCGCCGTGCTGCTCGACCAGTTGAAGAACCGCGGATCGCGGGATTAATCCACTCGCTCTAAAAGGAATCGAACGATGTCGTCTCCGGCCAACGCAAACGAGCGCCTCGCGAACAACGTATTCGCGCGCTACCCGAGTCTTGTCGACCGCACGGTGCTGATCACGGGCGGCGCGACCGGCATCGGCGCATCGTTCGTCGAGCATTTCGCGGCGCAAGGCGCGCGCGTCGCGTTCTTCGATATCGACGCGACGGCGGGCGAAGCGCTCGCCGACGAACTCGGCGACTCGAAGCACAAGCCGCTGTTCCTGCCGTGCGATCTGACGGACATCGACGCGCTGCAAAAAGCCATCGCCGATGTCAAAGCCGCGCTCGGCCCGATCCAGGTGCTCCTGAACAACGCGGCGAACGACAAGCGTCACACGATCGGCGAAGTCACGCGCGAGTCTTTCGACGCGGGCATCGCGGTGAATATCCGTCATCAGTTCTTCGCGGCGCAGGCGGTAATGGAAGACATGAAGGCGGCGCAGAGCGGCTCAATCATCAACCTCGGTTCGATCAGCTGGATGCTGAAGAACGGCGGCTATCCGGTGTACGTGATGTCGAAATCCGCGGTGCAGGGTTTGACGCGCGGTCTCGCACGCGACCTCGGCCACTTCAACATTCGCGTGAATACGCTCGTGCCGGGCTGGGTGATGACGGAGAAGCAGAAGCGTCTGTGGCTCGACGACGCGGGACGCCGTTCGATCAAGGAAGGCCAGTGCATCGACGCGGAACTCGAGCCCGCCGACCTCGCGCGCATGGCGCTCTTCCTCGCCGCCGACGACAGCCGCATGGTCACCGCGCAGGACATCGTCGTGGATGGAGGCTGGGCGTGACGGCGAGCGTGGACGTGCGTGCCTCACACACGCCGCGCGCGGCGCTTCTCGTCGACAGCAAGTGCACGTTGGGCGAGGGCGCGACGTGGTGCGCGACAACCGGCCGCTTCTACTGGACCGACATCGAAGGCGCACGCCTGTGGCGCTACGATCCGCGCGACGGCCGCAGCATGTCGTGGGCGATGCCCGAGCGCCTCGCCACCTTCGCCCTGTGCGCCGATCCGCATTACCTGCTGCTCGGCCTCGCGTCGCGGCTTGCGTTCTTCGATCTCGCGACCGGCGAGACGCTCCATATCGTCGATGTCGAGCCCGGATTGAACACGCGGGTGAACGACGGCCGTTGCGATCGGCAGGGGCGTTTTGTGTTCGGCACGAAAGACGAAGGCTCGCCGTTGCGCGCGATCGGCGGGTTTTACCGGCTCGATCGTGATTTGACGCTGGAGCGCTTGCCGTTGCCCGCGCCCGCCATTTCGAACAGCATCGCGTTCAGTCGCGACGGCGCGACGATGTACTACTGCGATTCGCCGACGCGTGAGATTCGCGCCTGCGATTACCTGGCGGATGGCGGCACTGCCAATGACCGATTGTTCACGCGCCTCACCGATGCGACCGGCGAGCCGGACGGCTCGACCGTCGATCGCGACGGCGGCCTGTGGAACGCGCAATGGGGCGGCGCGCGCGTCGTGCGCTACGGCGCCGACGGCGTCGAAACGGAGCGCGTCGACGTGCCCACGGTGCAGCCGAGTTGCGTCGCGCTGGGCGGCGCGCAGTTGGGCACGCTGTACATTACGAGCGCGCGCGTCGGTCTCGACGCAGCCGCGCTCGCGGGCGACTCGCGCGCCGGCGGCGTGTTTATCGCGACGCCCGCGCGGCGTGGTTTGCCGGAGCCTGTTTTTGCAGGCGCGCCAGCGTAGGGATGTGCGACGCCGCGTCGCTTGCGACGGGGCGGTGCAGCGGTGCAGAACGTAGACAGCAGCGGCGAGTCCGATGCAAGGTGTCGATGCCGATGCCGATGCCGATGCCGATGTCGATGCCGATGCCGATGCCGATGTCGATGCCGATGTCGATGCCGATGTCGCGACATCGCGCATGAACGCCGGCAAAGAAGCCGCGCAGCAACCAGAGTTCGGACCAGAGGCGACCGGTTCAAGAAAATCGCCCGACAGCATCCGTCCGCCATGACGGCAACGTGCAAGCCTCTCGAAGGAGCAGATATGACTGTTGCGAACCCTGTTTCCGCCTTTTCCCAGAACGCTCAGAACTCACCCGGCGCGCAGAGCCGGCGCTCGCGGCTCGCGGCCGCGGCCAATCCGGTGCTGGCGGGGCCGAGCACATCGGCGGTGGCAGTCGGTGAAACTTCGGCCGGCGATGTCGCGTGCGTCACGCTCGCCAATGCGCAATTGCGGCTCGACGTCGCGCCGACGCTCGGCGGCGGCATCACGCGCTTCGACTGGCGCGACGACGGCGCGCTCACGCCGATTTTCCGGCGCTGCCGCCACGTCGCCGCCGACACGCAGCCGAACGAACTCGCCTGTTATCCGCTGCTGCCGTACTCGAACCGTATCGGCGGCGGGCATTTCAATGTCGCGGGACGGCGCGTCGACGTGGCGCGCAATTGCGCCGACGAGCCTTTCCCGATTCACGGCGACGGCTGGCAGTCCGCGTGGGAAGTCGCCGACTCGGACCGCGAGTACGTGCGGCTCACGCTCGATCGGCGGGACGGCAAGCCGTACGCGTTTCGTGCGGCGCAGACGTATAAGCTCGACGGGCCGTCGCTCGTCATCACGCTCGAAATCGAAAACGCGGGCCGCGAGGCTTTGCCGTTCGGACTCGGCGTGCATCCGTTTTTCGTGCGCGATGCGGACACCGAGCTGTCCGCGGCGGCGGGCGGTCTGTGGCTCGCCGGCGACGACTGGTTGCCGGTGCGTCACGTGCAGGCGCCGCCGGCGTGGCAGTTCGGCGTCGCGTATCCGTTGCCGGAGACCATCGTCAATCATGCGTTCACGGGCTGGAGCGGGCAGGCGGCTGTGGTCTGGCCGAAGCGCCGGCTGTCGCTGAACATTGCCGCCGACACCGATTACTACGTGCTGTACACGCCGCCAGGCGAGGACTTTTTCTGCTTCGAGCCGGTCGATCATCCGATCAACGCGATGAATCTGGCGGGCGGCGCGTGCGAAAACGGCATGACGCTGCTGGGACGCGGCGAGCGGCTCACGAGGAGCTTCCGGTTTACCGTCGAGCGCACCGGTTTGCGTTCGATGCCGGGCGCGCGCGGAACGCGGCGCCGGCAGTAGGGGCGGGCAACCACCGCCGACCCGCCGCGCCGGGCAGGTAAAATACGCGCCTTCCCCGATTACCGGCTCGCCGCGAGACTCACCATGTCCAACTTCATCCAGACACTCAACGACGCCTGGCAGCGCACCAACTCGCTGCTGTGCGTCGGCCTCGATCCCGAGCCGAGCAAATTTCCCGGCGCGCTCGCCGGCCGGCCCGACGCGATCTTCGACTTCTGCCGCGAGATCGTCGACGCGACCGCGCCTTACGCGTCGTCGTTCAAGCCGCAAATCGCCTACTTCGCGGCGCATCGCGCGGAAGACCAGCTTGAGCAGCTGATCGCGCATATTCACGCGTATCATCCGGGCTTGCCGGTGATTCTGGACGCGAAGCGCGGCGACATCGGCAGCACCGCCGAGCAGTACGCGCGCGAAGCGTTCGAGCGCTACCAGGCGGACGCGGTCACGGTCAATCCGTACATGGGTTTCGATTCGATCGAGCCGTACCTTGAGCACGAAGGCAAGGGCGTGATCGTGCTGTGCCGCACGTCGAATGCGGGCGGTTCGGACCTGCAATTTCTGGAGACGGGCGGGCGTCCGCTCTATCAGGTCGTCGCGCAACTGGCGGCGGAGAAGTGGAACGCGAGCGGCCAGCTCGGGCTCGTCGTCGGCGCGACTTTTCCGAAGGAAATCGAAGTGGTGCGCGGGATTGTCGGCGATATGCCGCTCCTGATTCCGGGCATCGGCGCGCAGGGCGGCGACGTTCAGGCGACCGTCGGCGCGGGCCGCACCGCGAACGGCACGGGCATGCTGATCAACTCGTCGCGCGCGATCATCTATGCGGGCAAGGGCGAGGACTTTGCGCAGGCGGCGGCGAAGGCGGCGATGGAAACGCGGGAGCGGATTAACGCGTTTCGGTGAGGGGTGGTTTGGCGGTTTGGCGGGTGTTTCGGTGGTCGACCAGTTGAGTGCTTCGGTGATTGGCTGGTTGGTCGCCTGGTTTATCGCTTGGGTTTGCCGCGTGGGTTTGTCGCTTCCCTAACGGCCCGACGCTAGCCGCTTCCGGCAATCGCAATTCGCGCCAGCCGCGCCACACAGTAGCCGTTGCGCTTCACGCGCCGGCCGTTGGCCCCAACCGCCCGATAAACGCCGCATGTTGCGGATAGCGCGATTTCAACGCATCGACATCCGCAAGCTCGAACTCGCTGAACTCGAAACCGGGCGCGACGGTGCAACCAACCAGCGCGAAGCTCGCGGGGTCCGCGCATTCGGCGGCGAACCACAAACCGGCCGGCACCACGGCCTGAAACACCGCGTCGCGGTGAATCAGCGCATTACCGAGCTTGTGCGTGACCAGCTTGCCGGCTGCGTCGAGTACGTGAACGTTCAGCGGCTCGCCGGCGTAGAAATGCCAGACCTCGTCGGATTTGATCCGATGCCAGGCCGAATGCGCGCCGTCGCACAGCAGGTAGTAGATGGCCGTCGACGCCGAGCGCGTCTCCGTCGTTCCGTCCGCCGCGCGGTCCGCGCGGCTCACGCGCTCCGCCGACCGATACGTCTCGCTGAAAAATCCGCCTTCCGGATGCGGCTTCAGATCGAAGCGGCGGATCAATTCGTCTCGGGCTGCATCGGAATCCGGCATTCGTTTCGTCTCCACGCAACTGCAACGGTCAATGTTCGCGCTCGTCGAGCAGCGCGAGGACGCCGCGCAGCGCGTGCGCCGCGGCCTGCACGCGAATCTGCTCGCGGTCGCCCTTGAAAACCTTCGTCTCAACCGATGTATGCAGCCGGTTGCTCCAGCCAAACGACACCATGCCGACCGGCTTGGTCTCCGTGCCGCCGCCCGGACCGGCGACGCCGGTGATCGACAGCGACACCTGCGCGCGGCTGTTGCGCAGCGCGCCTTCGGCCATCGCGCGCGCCACCTGCTCGCTGACCGCGCCGAATTTTTCGATCATGTCCGCGGGCACGCCGATCATTTCGCTCTTCGCCTGGTTCGAGTACGTGACGAAGCCGCGCTCGAACCAGCCGCTGCTGCCGGAAATGTCGGTGATCGCGGTCGCGACCATGCCGCCCGTGCACGACTCGGCGGTGACGAGCATCAGGCGCTCGTCGCGCAGGCGGTTGCTCACGCGGATCGCGAGCTGGTGAACGACGGAATCGGTAGGCATGGCGTCAATCCGGAACGGGGCGCAACGGTTAAACGGACATGCGCCAAAGCGCAATCACGAGCAGCGTGAAAAACGCGGCGACGAGGTCGTCGAACATGATGCCAAAACCGCCTTTCAGCCGGCGATCAAAGTAGCCGATAGGCGGCGGTTTCACCATGTCGAAGAAGCGGAACAGCACGAACGCCCAGAACTGCCCGGTCAGCGTGACCGGCGTGACCATCAGCAGAACCAGCCAGAACGCGACGATTTCGTCCCATACGACCGGCGACGGGTCGTCGGTGCCGAGCCTCTTCGCGGTAAAACCGCAAATCGCAATGCCGCCGACAAAGCCGACGCCGATCAGCACACCCCATTCGATTACCGTCAGATAGCGGCTGAAGACGGCAAAAGACGCCCACGCGAACAGCGTGCCGATCGTCCCAGGCGCGAACGGCGACAAGCCGCTGCCGAAACCGAGCGACAGAATATGCAGAGGATGCGACAACATGAAGCGCGCGGTCGCGCGGCGCGGCTGCGGGCGTTGCGGCTTGGGAGGCTGGCCGCCGACGAACTCGTCGGCGGGCCGAAGCGGGGGATCAGTCTGCATGAAAGTGGTCGAAGCCTTGCAACGTCAGGGTGAGCGGCGCGCCGGCGGCGTCGCGCCAGTCGATCGCGGGGCGATCCGCCGCCGATTGAAGAGCGCTTATTGTACCGATGCGGGTGACCGGCACGCCCGCCTTATGCCCGGCGTTTTCCACCGCGACGCGCGCGGCGGGCGGCGCGGTGAAGCAGAGTTCGTAGTCGTCGCCGCCTGCGAGCGTGCAGCGCCGCTGCGTATCGAGCGGCAGATTGCGCAGCGCGGCGGAACGCGGGACGGCGTCGGCGTCGACGGTGGCGCGCAGCTTCGAGCGATCCAGAATGTGCTTGAGGTCGCCCGCGAGTCCGTCCGATACGTCCAGCGCGGCGCGCGCGACGCCGCGCAATGCGAGACCGAGCGCGATGCGCGGCTCCGGGCGTTCGAGCGCGCGGCGGAAGCTTGTGGCGTCGGCCGCATCCGCCTGCCACTCGCCGCGCTGGATGCCGAGGCCGGCGCGCGCGTCGCCGAGCGTGCCGGACACCCAGATGTCGTCGCCGGCTTGTGCGGCGTCGCGCCGCAGCGCCGCTTGCGGCGGCACGCTGCCGAACACGGTGATGCACAGGTTCAGCGGCCCGCCGGTCGTATCTCCGCCGATCAGCGCGCAACCGTGCCGTTCCGCGAGCGCGAACAGGCCCTCGCTGAACGCGGCGAGCCACGCCTCGTCGGCTTTGGGCAGCGAAAAGGCAAGCGTGAACGCCTGCGGCTGCGCGCCCATCGCGGCAAGGTCCGACAGATTCACGGCGAGCGCCTTGTGGCCGAGCGCCTCGGGATCGATATCGGCGAAGAAATGGCGGCCTTCCACCAGCATGTCCGTCGATATCGCCAGCATTTCGCCGGCGCGCGGCGCGAGCAGCGCGCAGTCGTCGCCGATGCCGAGCGAGCCGTCCGCGGCAACCGACGGCTGGCCCGCCGCGCGGCGGGCAAAGAAACGTTCGATCAGCGAAAACTCTGAGAGCATTGTGAGGAAAAGTGCAGGCACCACTGGCTTTCGCTACGTTTCGGTCGCGGCAGTTATACCCGTATTGAAGGAATTGGGCCGGCAATTGGGGCTACAATGCCGTCGAACATCTATTCTAATCCGCACTTCGAAGCCCGCCTTATGTCGACTCCCGTCAATAGCAAACTCCGCGAAGCCGCCCTCGATTACCACGAGTTCCCGACTCCAGGGAAGCTCGCGATCTCCCCGACCAAGCAGATGATCAACCAGCGCGATCTCGCGCTGGCGTACTCGCCGGGCGTCGCGTTCGCGTGCGAGGAAATCGTCGAAAACCCGATGAATGCGGCGCGTTTCACCGCGCGCAGCAACCTCGTCGGCGTCGTCACGAACGGCACGGCGGTGCTTGGCCTCGGCAATATCGGGCCGCTCGCGTCGAAGCCGGTCATGGAAGGCAAGGCCGTGCTGTTCAAGAAGTTCGCCGGCATCGACGTGTTCGATATCGAGCTGAACGAGTCCGATCCGCACAAGCTGGTCGACGTGATCGCGGCGCTCGAGCCGACTTTCGGCGGCATCAACCTGGAAGACATCAAGGCGCCGGACTGCTTTATCGTCGAGCGCGAATGCCGCAAGCGCATGAAGATTCCGGTTTTCCACGACGACCAGCACGGGACGGCGATCGTCGTCGCGGCGGCGATCACCAACGGTCTGAAGGTGGTCGGCAAGGACATCAAGGACGTCAAGCTCGTGGCCTCCGGCGCGGGCGCGGCGGCGCTGGCGTGTCTGGACCTGCTGGTGGACATCGGCCTGCCGCTCGAGAACATTCTCGTCACCGACCTCGCGGGCGTGGTGTACAAGGGCCGCGTCGAACTGATGGACCCGGACAAGGAGCGCTTCGCGCGCGAAACCGAAGCCCGCACGCTCGCCGAGGCGATTGGCGGCGCGGACGTTTTCCTCGGGCTGTCGGCGGGCGGCGTGCTCAAGCAGGACATGGTCAAGCAGATGGCCGACAAGCCGCTGATTCTCGCTCTCGCCAATCCGACGCCGGAAATCCTGCCGGAACTGGCGCTGGAAGTGCGTCCGGACGCGGTGCTGTGCACGGGCCGCACCGACTATCCGAACCAGGTGAACAACGTGCTGGTGTTCCCGTTCCTGTTCCGCGGCGCACTCGACGCGGGCGCGACGACAGTCACGCGGGAAATGGAAATCGCCGCGGTCAACGCGATCGCGGAACTGGCGCGTCAGGAGCAGAGCGACATCGTCGCGACGGCTTATGGCATTCAGGACCTGTCGTTCGGGCCGGAATATTTGATTCCGAAGCCGTTCGATCCGCGCCTGATCGTCAAGGTCGCGCCGGCGGTGGCGAAGGCCGCGATGGATTCCGGCGTCGCCGAGCGTCCGATCGAGGACATGGAAGCGTACGAACAGCACCTGCAGCAGTTCGTGTATCACAGCGGCACGACGATGAAGCCGATTTTCCAGCTCGCGCGCGGCGTCGAGCCGGAGAAGAAACGCATTGTCTTCGCGGAAGGCGAAGAAGAGCGCGTGCTGCGGGCGATGCAGATCATCGTCGACGAAAAGCTGGCGAAGCCGATCCTGATTGGCCGTCCGGCCGTGATCGAGCAGCGCATTGCGCGCTATGGGCTGCGCCTCGTCGCGGGCCAGGATTACACGGTCGTGAACACCGATCACGACGAGCGCTACCGCGATTTCTGGCAGGAATACTACAAGATGATGTCGCGCAAGGGCATCACGCAGCAGATGGCGAAGCTCGAAATGCGCCGCCGCACCACGCTGATCGGCGCGATGCTGGTGAAAAAGGGCGAAGCCGACGGCATGATCTGCGGCATGGTGAGCACGACGCATCGCCATTTGCACTTCATCGACCAGGTGATCGGCAAGCGCGAAGGCTGCGCTGTCTACGCCGCGATGAACGCGCTGGTGCTGCCGAATCGCCAGATTTTCCTCGTCGATACGCACGTGAACGTCGATCCGACGCCGGAACAACTGGCCGAGATCACGATCATGGCCGCCGAGGAAGTGCGCCGTTTCGGTATCGAGCCGAAGGTCGCGCTTGTGTCGCACTCGAACTTCGGATCGAGCCATGCGCCGACCGCGCAGAAAATGCGCGACACGCTGACGATTCTGCGCGAACGCGCGCCGGATCTTCAGGTGGACGGCGAAATGCACGGCGACGTCGCGCTCGACGCCAATCTGCGCCGCGAAATCCTGCCGGACTCGACGCTCGAAGGCGATGCGAACCTGCTGGTGCTGCCGAACATCGACGCGGCCAACATCTCGTACAACCTGCTGAAGACGGCGGCCGGCAACAACATCGCGATTGGCCCGATGCTGCTCGGCGCGGACAAGCCGGTGCATGTGCTGACGGCGTCCGCAACGGTTCGGCGCATCGTCAACATGACGGCGCTGCTGGTCGCGGATGTGATCGCGGCGCGTTGATCGCACGGCGCTGGCTGGTTGCGTAGTAAGCACCGGCCGGCGCACGCAAACCTGCCGGCTACCTTGGCCGGCATCTCGCCCAGCAAAAAAGAAGGCGTGTCCGCAATGGACACGCCTTAGGGCGAACAGGGGATAGCCGCCCCAAAACGGCAAACAACAGGCATCGTTACAAGAATCCCGCTTCCGAACTCCGGCGACGGAGGCCCGGCGGGCGGGTGTTTTTGCGTCGTTGGGCTAATACTAGCCCGAGTGAGCAAAATTTTCTGTCAAAAGTCGTCAAAGTGCGGCCAGCAGCGCGTCGCCGTCGATTTGGGCAATTTCGGGCGCCTGGCGAACGTTGATTCCAGGGATCATTAGCGATACCCTTACGACTTTCATGGTCGTCAAACTCGTGATCTAACCGCCGGGAATCTTGGTAAATGGCACGCAGCTGGCAGCGGATCAAGGGCGTGCTGATCGGTGCGGCTGCGCTGTGCGCTTTCTGCGGCCCCGTGCCTTACGCCTTCGCGCGCAACTACACGGCACCCGCCGGCACCGATGCACAGGCACTCGGCACTGTCACGGTGGCGCAACTGCCCCGTCAGGCGGTCGATACATTGAACTTGATTGCCGCAGGCGGGCCTTATCCATATGAAAAGGACGGCGTCGTATTCGGCAACCGCGAACGGTTGCTGCCGCTCAACCGGCGCGGCTACTACCACGAATACACCGTTCCCACGCCTCGCTCACGTAATCGCGGGGCGCGTCGCATCGTCTGCGGAGGTCCGCTGAAGCGAACCGACAATTGTTACTACTCGGACGACCACTACACCAGTTTTAATCGTATTGTTGAATGACATCGGGATGAACGGCATGAGCGACAACGTCTACGCGCACGACACCGGAGTCGCGACGGATCTTTTCGCGGCCGGCGAGGGCAACCTGTTCCAGCGCGTCATGCAAATGCGCGCGGGCGATCAGGGCCGTGAGAACCGGAGCGAGCCTGACAGTGTGGTTTCATCGAACGAGGAGCCCATGAGTCTTTTCAAGACCGTACGACCGAACATCGTACAGTCGATCCGCGCGTTCCGCGTTCAGGATCTCGCGGACGAGGCGAATCAACTAGGGCAGCACTTTCTCTATGCGTATTGCGCCAATGCGCAATCGAAGCAGGAAGTGCTCGAGACCATCGCCACCTCGTTCCTGTTTCCGAAACATTTTGGCAAGAATTACGACGCGCTCTACGATTGCCTGACCGATCTCGTCCACAAGGCCGGTGCGCAGCCGGGTTTCGTGATCGTGCTGGAGCAATTGCCCGTCGCACAGAAGTTCGACAAGGAAGGGCGGGAGACGCTGCTGGACGTGTTCCGCGAGGCCGCCGAATTCTGGGCTGAGCGTAAGGTCGCGTTCCGCGTGTTTTATTCGTTTGCCTGAATAAGCTAAAAAACCCTGAGGCTTTCGCCTCCTGGCTGGATTGCAGCCGGAGCTTGCCGCCAGAACGATAAAGGCCCGCCAATTGGCGGGCCTTTATTTTGGCTTTTGCGCGGAGGCGTTGCGGCCGCTGCTGATGCCGCAGCCTTAGTCAGTGCCGCGGGCGCGGCAAGAGCCCAATCGGCCGCTCACCACCCGCCCCAGCCAGCCGCCAGCGCCGACAGCACGGCCATGCCGGCGGTTTCCGTGCGCAGCACGCGCGGTCCGAGCCCCACAGCCTGGAAGCCGTGATCCATCGCGGCGGCTTCTTCGGCGGCGGAAAAACCGCCTTCCGGGCCGACCAGCACGGTGACGGGCCCCTTCGGCGGAGCCGCGGGCAAGGCCGAGAAAGGGATGCTCGCGCGCGGCGACAGCAGGATGCGCAGTTCGTCGCCGGCGGGAACGCGCGGCATCGCGCTGAGCCATGTGGCGATTTCACGCACCGGCATGACTTCGGGCAGACGGTTGCGCCCGCATTGCTCGCACGACGCCCGCACGATGCCTTCCCAATGCGCATGCCGTCGCGCCGCGCGTTCGCCCGCCAGACGCACCACGCTGCGCGTGGTGGTGAGCGGCACGAAGCTGGATGCGCCGAGTTCCACGGCCTTTTCGATCAGCCAGTCCATCTTGTCGCCGCTCGCAATGCCTTGGGCGAGCGTGAGCCGGTAAGGCGTTTCGACTTCGATATCGCGGAACTCGCGAATTTTTACGGTGACCGCGCGGCGTTCGATGGCGGCGAGTTCGGCGCTGTATTCACCGCCTTCTCCGTTGAAAAGCACGATGGAGTCGCCCACCTGCAAGCGCAGGACAAGGACGTGCCGAACGACGTCATCGGGAAGCTGCACGATGTCGTCGGGCGAAAGGGACGTACCGACGAAGAAGCGAGGCATCAGAAAAATACTCATTAGTTCACGAAAGGTGGCGAGCGAGCGCCCAACGGTAGCCGTCCAGATCCTCAACCTGGGCGAAGCGGTCGCCCCAGAACTGGTCCTGCGGCTCGCTCAGCGATTTTGCCCCGGCGGCGAGCGCCCGGGCGTAAACCGCGTCGACATCGTCGACATAGACATAAAACGATTGCGGCGCAATCGCGCCTGCGCTTCGCGGTGTTTTCGCGGTCGAGCCGAACGCGCCTTCCGGCGCGAACATCACGATCAACTGGCCCTGATACGTCATCTCGACGTGCATGACGACGCCGTCGTCCTGCACGCTGTCCCTCAACTCGAAGCCGAACGCCGCGGTGTAGAACGCGGTCGTGGCACGCGCGTCGCGCACCGTCAGATAGGGGGTCAACCAGGGCACACCGGCTGGGCGGGAGGCGGTCATGGAGTTCTCCGGATCTATGGGTTGTTGGGCGCGTGCTCGGAAGCCGGCAGCGAGTCCCGTATCGTCTGTCTATGAGATAGCGCGCACGGGCCAAGCCGAGCATTTTGCCCGGTCGTTAGCGTGCTGGCTTTAAGAATTGACCTAGTTTACCGCTGGCTGACGGCGACGCCGCAAAGAGCCCGGCGTGCGTGGCCGCGCTGTAATGCTTCAATGCGTCGATTCGACGCGCGGCGAGGCGCGCGGTCACGTCATCGGCGGTTAGTGCGGCGGGATCGAGCGTGTCGCTGGCCGTTGCCATCATCCATAGCGAGCCGTGTAGCGGGATGAAGGTGCTCATGATGCGTACGACGGCGAACGCGCGGCGCAGGTCGTCGAGCAGACCGGCAATTCTGCCGGCGTGGAAATACGGCGAGCCCAGATGGATCGACAACGCGGCAGTCGGGCTCATCACCCGCTTCAGTTGGCGGTAGAAGGCTGTCGTGTACAGGCCGGCGGCGGGCGAGTCCGGCGGCGTCAGGTCGAACACGATCAGATCGAACTGCATGGATTGCGCGTCGGCTGCTGCGGCCACGTAGTGCGCGGCGTCGCCGATTAGCAGTTCGACGCGCGGGTCGTCGAAGGCGCCGTCGTGCACGTCCGGCAAATACTCGCGCGTCAGGCGAACCACCTGTTCGTCGAGCTCGGCGACGACGATTCTTTCGATTCCGGGATGCGCGAGCAGTTGCCGCGCGGCGCCGCCATCGCCGCCGCCCAGCACGAGCGCCGCCTTCGGCGCCGGATGCGCGAGCGCCGCCGGATGCACCATGCACTCGTGATAGATGAACTCGTCGCCGGTGGACGTCATCGGGCGGCCGTCGAGCGTGAAAAGCCGGCCGAGCTGGCGCGTCTCCCACACCTCGATGCGTTGGTACGGCGAGTCGACGCGCGCAAGCAGCGAAGCGTGCGGAAATCCGTAGACGACGTCGGGTGTGGGGTGGAACAGCAAAGAGTCGCTCAAGGGTCGGCCTGCATGAAAACGCGTTGAGTTACGCCGCTCAATTCTAACGACCCACGGCGTTCCTGGCCCGCCGCCACGCCCGGATCAACAGAGCTTCGACTTGGCAATGCGCACGCCGCCATGCGGCTTGGCGCACTGGGGCCGGTGCGGCCTTCTGTTAGAATGTCACGCTTTCAGCCTTGTCCGTTTGCTCTGCCCGTTTCGCGTCTTGAGGCGCCGCACCGTGCGCCGAAGCGGACTGGCCGCCGAGCTTCCGGGCCTCAAGCGCGCACCGCTTTTTGACTCTGTCTCCGGACTCGACATGACGACCCCGTCTCCCGCACCCACTTCCCTGATGGCCAACGCGATCCGCGCGCTGTCCATGGACGCCGTTCAACAAGCGAATTCCGGCCATCCCGGCATGCCGATGGGCATGGCCGAAATCGGCGTGGCCCTGTGGTCGCGCCATCTGCGCCACAATCCGAAGAATCCGCAATGGGCAGACCGCGACCGTTTCGTGCTGTCGAACGGCCACGGCTCGATGCTGCTGTACTCGCTGCTGCACCTCACCGGCTACGACCTGCCGATCAGCGAGCTCAAGAATTTCCGCCAGATGCATTCGAAGACGCCGGGCCACCCGGAATACGGCATCACGCCGGGCGTCGAAACGACCACCGGCCCGCTCGGCCAAGGTCTCGCGAATGCGGTCGGCATGGCGCTCGCGGAATCGCTGCTCGCCACCGAATTCAACAAGCCTGACGCGAAGATCGTCGACCACCATACGTACGTGTTCGTCGGCGACGGCTGCCTGATGGAAGGCATCTCGCACGAAGCCTGCTCGCTTGCCGGCGTGCTCAAGCTGAACAAGCTTATCGCGTTCTACGACGACAACGGCATCTCGATCGACGGCGAAGTGGTGCACTGGTTCCACGACGACACGCCGAAGCGCTTCGAAGCCTACGGCTGGAACGTGATCCCCAACGTGGTCGGCCACGACGTCGACGCAGTCGACGCGGCCATCAAGCAGGCCAAGCAGTCCGACAAGCCGACGCTGATCTGCTGCAAGACCGTGATCGGTGAAGGTGCGCCGACCAAGGCCGGCAGCCACGACTCGCACGGCGCGCCGCTCGGCGAGAAGGAAATCGCGGCGACGCGCGAAGCCATCGGCTGGAAGTGGGAGCCGTTCGTGATTCCGCAGGAAGTCTATGCGGCATGGGACGCGAAGGAAGCCGGCGCGCGCTTCGAGTCCGACTGGAACAAGGCATTCGCCGCCTACGCTGCGAAATATCCGCAAGAAGCGGCTGAATTCACGCGTCGCAGCGGGAAGCAACTCCCCGCGGACTGGAAGGAAAAAGCGAAGGCGATCATCGCCGGCGCTAACGAGCGCGCGGAAACCATTGCAACGCGCAAGGCTTCGCAGCAAGCTATTGAAGGTTTGTCGGCGGTGCTGCCGGAACTGCTCGGCGGCTCGGCCGACCTGACCGGTTCGAATCTGACCAACTGGAAGGCCGCAAAGCCGGTCCGCGTGAACGAGGAAGGCCGCGCGGCGGGCAACTACGTCAACTACGGCGTGCGCGAATTCGGCATGAGCGCCGCGATCAACGGCCTCGCGCTGCACGGCGGCTTCAAGGCGTTCGGCGGCACGTTCCTGACGTTCTCCGACTACAGCCGCAACGCGCTGCGCGTCGCCGCGCTGATGAAGGCGCCGTCCATCTTCGTGTTCACGCACGATTCGATCGGTCTCGGCGAAGACGGCCCGACGCACCAGTCGGTCGAACACGTCGCGAGCCTGCGCCTGATTCCGCATCTGCAGGTGTGGCGTCCGTCGGATACGGTGGAAACGGCGGTGGCATGGACGCAGGCCGTCGAACACAACGGTCCGTCGTGCCTGATCTTCAGCCGTCAGAACCTGCCGTTCTCGGAGCGCACCGACGCGCAGATCGCCAACATCGAGAAGGGCGGTTATGTGCTGCGCGACTGGAACGACGAGATCGTCGCGCGCAAAATCATCCTGATCGCGACGGGTTCGGAAGTGGAACTGGCGCTGAACGCGGTCGAGCCGCTGGCGCGCGAAGGCATCGCGGCGCGGGTCGTGTCGATGCCGGCGACCACCGTGTTCGACAGGCAGGACGCCGAGTACCGCGAACGCGTGCTGCCGCAAGGCGTGCGCCGCGTCGCGATCGAAGCGGGCGTGACGGATTTCTGGCGCAAGTACGTGGGTCTGGAAGGCGGCGTGGTCGGCATCGACACGTTCGGCGAATCGGCCCCGGCTGGCGTGCTGTTCAAGCATTTCGGCTTCACCGTCGAGCACGTGGTGGAGACGGCTAAAGCCGCACTCGGCTGATTCAGGACAAAGCGTTGCCGCGCGCGTGGAAGCACAACATGAACGCGTGGCGACGCGGCCGGTCAGACGGAACATCGACGTATTTTTTCAGCCATCAGGAGATAGACCATGACGATTCGCGTCGCAATCAACGGCTACGGCCGGATCGGCCGCAACACGCTGCGCGCCTTCTATGAAAACGGCAAGAAGCACGATATCGAAATCGTCGCCATCAACGATCTCGGCGATGCCAAGACCAACGCCCACCTCACGCAATACGACACCGCGCACGGCAAGTTCCCGGGCGAAGTGTCGGTGGACGGCGACTACCTGGTTGTGAACGGCGACAAGATCCGCGTGCTGGCCAACCGCAACCCGGCTGAACTGCCGTGGGGCGAGCTGAACGTCGACGTCGTGATGGAATGCACGGGCTTTTTCACGACCAAGGAAAAGGCCAGCGCGCACATCAAGGGCGGCGCGAAGAAAGTCATCATCTCGGCGCCGGGCGGCAAGGACGTCGATGCAACGATCGTCTACGGCGTGAACCACAACGTGCTGAAGGCATCGGACACGGTCATCTCGAACGCATCGTGCACGACGAACTGCCTCGCGCCGCTCGTCAAGCCGCTGAACGACAAGATCGGCCTCGTGAACGGCCTGATGACGACGATCCACGCGTACACGAACGACCAGGTTCTGACGGACGTCTATCACGAAGACCTGCGCCGCGCGCGCTCGGCCACGCATAGCCAGATCCCGACCAAGACGGGCGCTGCTTCGGCGGTCGGCCTCGTGTTGCCGGAACTGAACGGCAAGCTCGACGGCTACGCGATTCGCGTGCCGACGATCAACGTGTCGGTGGTCGACCTGTCGTTCATCGCCGCGCGCGACACGACGGTCGAAGAAGTCAACGCGATCATGAAGGAAGCGTCGCAAGGCGCGCTGAAGGGCATCCTCGGCTATAACGACGCGCCGCTGGTGTCCATCGACTTCAACCACAACCCGGCTTCGTCGACGTTCGACGCTACGCTGACCAAGGTGTCGGGCCGTCTCGTGAAGGTGTCGAGCTGGTACGACAACGAGTGGGGCTTCTCGAACCGCATGCTGGATACGGCAGTCGCGCTCGCCAACGCGAAGTAAGGTTCGAGGCTTCGCTCGGGCCGCCGGAGTTGCGCCGGCGGTTCGTCCCGCGGCGCAAGATGCCGACGCAGAAAGAAGCCACTGCCGCTCCAAAGCCGCTCCACGGAGCGGCTTTTTTACGCCTGCGGAGTCGGAAAGTAGACGCCGGCGCGCTGCGCGGCGTTCGAAATATGCGTCTCGATGGCTTTGCCCGCCGCGGCTGAATCGCGCGCCTTGAGCGCGTCCAGAATCGCGCGGTGCTCGGTGTACGTCGACAGCACCAGTTCGCGCCGGTAAAACGGCATGCGCTGGCTTTCCTTCATGACGTCCGCGCTGCTGCTCAGAATCGACTCGATCGCGGCATTGCCCGCAATGTTCACGATACGCATGTGAAAGTCGTAGTCGAGGCGCGCGGCTTCGTCGAGTTCGTCGCACGCGAGCGCCGTCTGCATGGCCGTGATGTTTTCCTCGAACCAGACGAGGTCGGAATCGCTGACGGCGAGCGCCGCCATGCGCGCGATAAACCCTTCCAGCGCGTAACGCATCTGATAGGTGTCGGGCAGCGAAGACTGCGCGGCAAAGCGCCAGGACTGCGCCGCCGCCGACGCCTGCGCGCGCTCCACATACACGCCCTTGCCAGGCCTGATCACGAGCAGCCCGAGCGCCTCGAGCGTGGACAGCGCCTCGCGCAGCGACGCGCGGCTGATCGCCAGTTCTTCCGAAAGCTGGCGCTGCGCCGGCAGCAGACTGCCCACCGGATAAACGCCCGCTTCGATCCGCTCGCGAATGGTCGCGATGGCGGCATCGGTGACGGTGTGCGGGACATTTTTCATCGGAATTCACCTCGAAGCGCGGTCTGACCGGCATTGTAGTACGCGGCCCGAAGAACGTGGAATTAACGGCGAACAGGCTGCGTCGCGAACCGCACAAGCAAGCGACACAGCGCGGGTAAACACCGTTTCGAGACGCCTTGACGTCAGTATATCGGCTTCCTACTATCCACCATAACAGGTCTGGTCGGACCAGTCTGAACAGATGGACATCCACCTCAGGAGGAAGCCGTGCTGAAGTTTCTCAATTCGCTGTTTGGCCGGGTCGTCATAGCGCTTCTGATCGGCGTCGCGATCGGCGCGCTCTACCCGCAGTTCGCGCAATCGCTGCGTCCGCTCGGCGACGGTTTCCTCAAGCTGATCAAGATGGTGATCGGTCCGATCGTGTTTTGCGTCGTGGTGAGCGGCATGGCGCACGCGGGCGATCTGCGCAAGGTCGGCCGCGTCGGACTGAAGGCGGTGATCTACTTCGAGGTGATGACGACGATCGCGCTCGTGATCGGCGCGGTGCTGGCCTACGCAACGCGTCCTGGCGCCGGCATGAACATCGACCTGCATTCGCTCGATCCGGCCTCGCTCTCCACCTACACGGAGCACGCGAAGAGCCTGAAGGACACGGCCGGTTTTCTGCTGAAGATTATTCCGGACACCGCGTTCAACGCGTTCGCTACCGGCGACATTCTGCAGATTCTGGTCTTTTCGGTGCTGTTCGGTTCGGCGCTTTCGTTGCTCGGCAGCAAAGGGCAGCGCGTGGGCAGCATGATCGACGAACTCGCGCAGGTGTTCTTCCGCGTGATGGGTTTCATCATCAAGCTGGCGCCGCTCGGCGTGCTCGGCGCGATTGCCTTTACGACCGGCAAGTACGGCGTCGAGTCGCTCAAGCAGCTCGGCATGCTGGTGCTCGTGTTTTACGCGAGCTGCGTCGTGTTCGTGGTGGTCGTGCTGGGCGTCGTCATGCGGCTCGCGGGCTTCAGCATTTTCAAGCTGATCCGTTATCTGCGCGAAGAGTTGTCGATCGTGCTCGGCACCGCTTCTTCCGATGCCGTGCTGCCGCAAGTCATGCGCAAGCTCGAATGGATGGGCGTCAAGGATTCGACGGTCGGTCTCGTGATTCCGACCGGCTACTCGTTCAATCTCGACGGCTTTTCGATCTATCTGACGCTCGCGGTGCTGTTCATCGCGCAGGCGACCAACACGCCGCTTTCCACGCACGATCTGATCGTGGTCGTGCTGGTGTCGCTCGTGACGTCGAAGGGCGCGCACGGCATTCCCGGCTCCGCGATCGTCATTCTGGCGGCGACGCTGTCCGCGATTCCGGCGATTCCCGTGCTTGGCCTCGTGCTGATCCTTCCCGTCGACTGGTTCGTCGGCATTGCCCGCGCGCTGACCAACCTGATCGGCAACTGCGTGGCGACGGTGGTCGTCGCCGTGTGGGAGAAGGACATCGACCGGGTGCGCGCGCATCGTGTGCTGAATGGCGATGCGGATTTCCGCTATGTCGCCGGCGGCGAGGAAGCTGCTGTCGAACCCGTCAGCGGTCATAGCGGCGCGCCCGCTGTTTGAGGGAGGCTTTAAGGGCAGCACGAAGGGCAGCACGAAGGGCGGCGCGTGGCGAGACCTCGAAGCGAGCCACGCCGCCTCGCGCGGGCCGGTTTGCCCAGGCCGCGGGCAGAGCCACCGCTCGCTACCGTTGCTGTCCGCGAAGCCCGCTCGCACGTTTGCCTGACGCTTCCCGATTCCACGCCCCACGCCGCACGTTTTCTCCGCCGACAAACCCGCTGGACCGCCGGCGCATCTCCAACTTCACGTCGCTTGACTGAAAACCATGGCTAATCCGATCCTCGACCCGAACGCTCCCGCTTTCACCCGCCGCTACATGAATCTCGCCGACCCGCGGCTCGGCGCAAAGGCGCTCTTCGCCAGCGACGAATTCTTCGCGCCGAAAGAACGCATGCTCGATCCGCAGCCGGCGGTATTCATCCCCGGAAAATACGACGACCACGGCAAGTGGATGGACGGCTGGGAAACCCGCCGCAAGCGCACGAGCGGCCACGATTTTTGCGTGATCCGCCTCGCGCGGCCGGGCGTCGTGCACGGCGTCGATCTGGACACGAGCCACTTCACCGGCAATTTTCCGCCGGCGGCGTCGATCGACGCCTGTCACGCGGACGGCGACGTGCCGCCCGACAATGCCGACTGGCAAACGCTGGTTCCCGCGACGACGCTCCAGGGCAATCAGCACCATTACGTCGAAGTGAACGACGCGCGTGCCTTCACTCACTTGCGCGTGAACCTGTACCCGGACGGCGGCCTCGCGCGTTTGCGCGTGTACGGCCACCCCAGGCGTGACTGGGAACGCGTGGAGCGCGGCGCGCTGCTGGACCTCGCGGCGATTGAAAACGGCGCGTATCTGGTCGCCGCCAACAACCAGCATTTCGGCCCCGCCTCGCAGATGCTGATGCCCGGCCGCGGCGTCAACATGGGTGACGGCTGGGAGACGCGGCGCCGCCGCGAGCCGGGCAACGACTGGGCGATCGTCGCGCTGGCGCGGCCGGGCGTGATCCGCAAAATCGAAGTGGATACCGCGCATTTCAAGGGCAATTTCCCGGACCGCTGCTCGTTGCAGGCCGCGCGCGTCATCGGCGGGACCGACGATTCGCTCGTTACGCAAGCGATGTTCTGGCCCGTGCTGCTCGATGAGCAGAAGCTGCAGATGGATCACGTACACACGTTCGCGGACGGCCTCGCGTCGCTCGGGCCGGTCACGCACGTGCGTTTCAATATCTTCCCCGACGGCGGCGTGTCGCGGCTGCGCCTGTGGGGCGAGATCGCGTAAATGGAGCGTCACGCATGAAGACCCCGGAAGCGGTTTTGAAACCCACATTGCAACTGCAGCGTCTGACGCGCGAGGCGTTCGCGCCGTTTGGCGACGTGATCGAACTCGAAGGCGCGCGTCATTTTCCGATCAACGGCGGCACGACCGAGCGCTATCACGACCTCGCGCGCGTCGACGTGGCGGACGAGGGCGGGCGGCCGCTCGTCAACCTGTTCCGGGCGCAGCCGCATGCGTTGCCGCTCGACATCGCAATGATGGAGCGGCACCCGCTCGGCAGTCAGGCTTTCATTCCGTTGACGCCGTGCCGCTATCTGATCGTCGTCGCGCCGGCCGGCGAGCTCGATTGCACGCAGATGCGCGGCTTCTGGACCGACGCCTGGCAGGGCGTCAATTATGCGAAGGGCGTCTGGCATCATCCGCTTCTCGCGCTTGATCGCGTGAGCGATTTTCTCGTCGTCGATCGCGGCGGTGACGGGCGCAATTGCGACGAGCAGACATTGCCGCAGCCGTGGCGGCTAGTGTTCGCGGAGAGCGTCGAAATACCGGCGTAAGCGCTGAAGTAAGCAAGTGAAATGCAATAGCGCAACGCACCGCTTTTCATTCGACGAAAAAATGGCCCGGCCGATTCACCACCGGCCGGGCCATTCTGTGCTTATCGCTCAATTTCCGACCGCGCCCCCCGACACGGCCGATGCCACGTCAATGCTTGCGATGCGGGCAATTTTCCTTCGTGCAGGCACCGTACAGCGCCAACGCGTGTTCCTGCAGCTTGAAGCCGCGTTCCTTCGCAATGGACTGCTGACGATTCTCGATTTCCGAGTCGAAAAACTCTTCCACGAGGCCGCAATCGAGGCACACCAGATGGTCGTGGTGCGACCCTTCGTTCAGTTCGAACACCGCCTTGCCCGATTCGAAATTGCTGCGCGACAGCAGGCCGGCCTGCTCGAATTGCGTCAGCACGCGATAAACGGTGGCAAGACCGATATCGAGCTCTTCGTGCAGGAGATTGCGGTACACGTCTTCGGCCGTCAGGTGACGGACGGGGCTGTGCTGAAAAATCTCAAGGATTTTGAGGCGCGGAAGGGTCGCCTTGAGCCCGATATTCTTGAGATCGGTTGGATTGGTCATGACAAGGGATCCCTAGAGTACAATGCTGGGCTCTCATAGTAATGTGTTTTTGCCGTTCTGGTCATCTTCGATGGAATGAAACTCGCGCGGCTCGTCAGCGGGCCCGCACGGTGAGTGAAATGATTTCAAAATCTCAATTGATCTACCGGGGGAGCCGCATGCGGGGTACCTTGATCGCTGTTGCGGCTGTCGCGATTCTCGCAGGATGTTCCACGTACGACAGCCTCACGCAGCGGATTGCTCAAAGCATCACGCCGTACCGGATTACCGTTGTGCAAGGCAACTTCGTCTCGAAAGAAGCTGCCTCGCAAATGCAGGTGGGCATGTCGCGCGCGCAGGTGCGTCAGTTGCTCGGCACGCCGCTTCTGGCCGACATGTTCCACGCTGACCGCTGGGACTACGTGTTCTATTTCAAGCGCGGCTCGACCAACGTCGTGCAGCAGCGCGACTTCATCGTCCTGTTCGCCGGCGACCGCGTCGCGAGCTGGAGTGGCGGCGAAGATCTGCCGTCGAACCTCGAACTGCTCGCCGAAATCGACGGCGACAAGCGCGGCAAGAAGGCAGCGGTGCCTAACGTAGCAAGCAGCGCTGCGGGCGCAAGTGCGCCGGTCGCCGCTGCGGCCCCGGTCACCGTGGACACCACGCGCTCGCCGTCCGTCGAGGGTGCAGCGGCCGCCGCCGCGCCGTCCACGGATGCGAACGCCGAAGCCGCACAAGCCGCCAATCGTGCGACGAATGCCGTGCAGGCGCCGTCGCGCAATACGCGCTCGTCGGTGCGCTCAACGGCGCCAACCGCGAATGCCGGCGGCGTGCCGCCGCAAGGCGCCACGTCCGCTGGTCAGCCGCAGTTCCAGTTCCATCGTCCGCCGCCTCCCGCGCCGTCGTCGCAGGACAATCCGGTCGGGCCGAGCGGTTCGTCGCAAAGCGGCAGCAGCCCGACGTACAACGCACCGTTGACCGCGCCGTCCACTTCGGGAACGAGCCAGTAATATCGTTGTCCTTGTTTTAAGACGGTAGCCGCGCAAGCGCCCGCTGCAACGTGACTTTTTGCGTTGCGTCGCGCATGAAGCCAGGTTGCGCGGCGCCGTCCGGTTCTCTGCTGTTCCAGTCATGCGCGGCGCGAGGGCGTGCTGCCCGCCGCCGCTTTTGCCCGCGCTTGCCGGGCCGTTCTTTCGAACCCTCGTAGCCATGAAAATTGCGATTGCTGGCGCATCGGGCCGTATGGGCCGCATGCTCATCGAAACGGTTCTTAACGATTCCGACGCCACGCTGTCCGGCGCGCTCGACCGTCCAGGTTCGCCGCAACTCGGTCAGGACGCCGGCGCTTTTGTCGGCAAACAGACGGGCGTCGCGCTGACGGACGACATCGAGCGCGTGTTCGCCGAGTCCGACTATCTGATCGACTTCACGCGCCCGGAAGGCACGCTCGTGCATCTCGAAGCGGCGCAGCGCCACAACGTGAAAATGGTGATCGGCACGACCGGCTTCGACAACGCGCAGAAGGCGCAATTGCGCGCCGCGGCGGACAACGTCGCGATCATGTTCGCGTCGAATATGAGCGTGGGCGTGAACGTCACGCTGAAGCTGCTCGAATTCGCGGCGAAGCATTTCGCGACCGGCTACGACATCGAGATCATCGAGGCGCATCACCGTCACAAGGTGGACGCGCCGTCGGGCACCGCGCTCACCATGGGCGAGGTGATCGCGAATGCGCTAGGCCGCAATCTCGACGACTGCGCCGTCTACGGCCGCGAGGGCGTGACGGGCGAACGTGATCCGTCCACCATCGGCTTTTCGGCGATTCGCGGCGGCGACATCGTCGGCGATCATACGGTGCTGTTCGCGGGCATCGGCGAGCGGATTGAAATCACGCACAAGTCGGCGAGCCGTCTCTCGTACGCGCAGGGTGCGCTTCGCGCCGTGCGTTTCCTCGAAGGCCATCAGACCGGCTTCTTCGACATGCAGGACGTGCTCGGCTTGCGCTAGGCACAGTCCGGCACATTCTTTCGGCGAGGCCAGATGGCAGGCGGCAGCGGCATCATCCATTACCTTCAAACGAGCGACGCGATCACGCATGGCGTCGCCTATGTGCTGTTGGCGATGTCGGTGGCGAGCTGGTGCTTTCTGATCGTCAAGAGCTGGGTGCTCGTGCGCGCGAAACGCCAGGCGACGCGCGCGATTGCGCGCTTCTGGCAGGCGCCTACGCTCGCTGAAGGCGTCGCCGCACTGAAGCGCGCCGACCGCGAGCGCGTCTTCTCGCCGCTCGCCGAAGCGGCGCTCCATGCCGCCGAGGTCGATATTCCCGGTGCGTTGCTCGCGCGCGTCGAGCGCGGCGAGCGGGTGCTGAGAGCACTGCGCCAGGCGCTTAGCGCGTCGCAACGGCGGCTCGAATTCGGGCAAGTGCTGCTCGCTTCGGTCGGCAGCACGGCGCCTTTCGTCGGGCTGCTCGGCACTGTGTGGGGCATTTATCACGCGCTCGGCAGTATTGCGGCGAGCGGGCAGGCACAGATCGAAAACGTCGCGGGCCCGGTCGGCGAGGCGCTCATCATGACTGCCTTTGGCCTCGTGGTCGCGATTCCTGCGGTGCTCGCCTACAACGTGCTCGGGCGTCTCGTGCGGCAGTTGTCGGAGGAACTGGACGGCTTCGCGCACGATCTGCACGCGTACGTCTGCGCGCCCGCCGGCCAGCCACAAGCGCCGCTGCGTGGCCAGCAGGCCGCCGCTCAGCAAGCTCACTGAGCGCGCGGCGAGGAGGCGACATGGCATTCGGCGGACTCGAGAAAAAGCAGACGGCCGCGCCGATGGCCGAGATCAATATGACGCCGTTGATCGACGTGATGCTCGTGCTGCTCGTGATCTTCATCATTACCGCGCCTTTGTTCACGCACGCGATCCGGCTCGATCTGCCGAAGGTCGCCGCGGCGCCGGCGCGCGAAACGCCGCAAACCATTTCGCTTTCAATCGACGCCGCGGGCAAGCTCTACTGGAACGGCAGCCTCATCACGCTCGAACAGATGCGCAGCCGCTTCGCGCAGGCAGCGAAAGCGGCGGACGCGAGTGAAGCCGTGCAGAACGGCGACGCCGGCAAAGCGACTGGCCAGCCCGAAATCCACCTGCACGCCGAGCGCAACACGCGCTACGAGGTGATCGCGCAGGTGATGGGCGCCGCGCAGCAGGCCGGTCTCGAGCGGATCGGCTTCGTGACGGACCCGCCGCCGGCCGCGCGGCAGTAAGCGCGCGGCTTCAGAGCGCGGCGCAGCCGTCCGCGAACGGTATAATCAGCCCTTTCCCCCGCAGAAGGGGAAACGACGCCATTTCATCCAGCAAAAGCACCAAAGCAGCATAGCGGCCGGTGCGGAAGCACCGAACCCAGCGACCCATCACACCATGCACGAAAAATACGTTCCCTCCGACGTCGAATCCGCCGCGCAAGGGCAATGGCGCGCCATCGACGCGTACAAGACGACGGAAACCACCGACAAGCCCAAGTTCTATTGCGTCTCGATGCTGCCGTATCCGTCGGGCAAGCTGCACATGGGGCACGTGCGCAACTACACGATCAACGACGTGATGTACCGCTATCTGCGGATGAACGGCTACAACGTGCTGATGCCGATGGGCTGGGACGCGTTCGGCATGCCTGCGGAAAATGCCGCGATGGCCAACAATGTGCCGCCGGCCAAGTGGACCTACGACAACATCGCTTACATGAAGAAGCAGATGCAGTCGATGGGTCTCGCGATCGACTGGTCGCGCGAAGTCGCCACCTGCAGCCCCGACTACTACAAGTGGAACCAGTGGCTGTTCCTGAAGATGCTGGAAAAGGGCATCGCGTACAAGAAAACCGGCACCGTCAACTGGGACCCCGTCGATCAAACCGTGCTCGCGAACGAGCAGGTGATCGACGGCCGCGGCTGGCGCTCGGGCGCGCTCGTCGAAAAGCGCGAAATCCCGATGTACTACATGCGCATCACGCAGTACGCGGACGAACTGCTGAACGATCTCGAAGGTCTCGGCTGGCCCGAGCGCGTGAAGATCATGCAGCAGAACTGGATTGGCAAGAGCTTCGGCGTGAACTTTGGCTTCCCGTATGAAATCGACGGCGAACAGAAGCTGCTGCGCGTGTTCACCACGCGCGCCGACACGATCATGGGCGTGACGTTCTGCGCGATCGCCGCCGAGCATCCGCTCGCCACGCGCCTCCTGAAAGACAAGCCGGAACTGCAGGCTTTCATCGACGAATGCAAGCGCGGCGGCGTTGCCGAAGCCGACGTCGCGACGATGGAAAAGAAGGGCATGGCCACCGGCTTCTACGTCACGCATCCGCTGACGCAGGAACGGGTCGAAGTGTGGATCGGCAACTACGTGCTGATGAGCTACGGCGAAGGCGCGGTGATGGGCGTGCCGGCGCACGACGAGCGCGACTTCGCGTTTGCGAAGAAGTACGGTCTGCCGATCAAGCAGGTGGTGGCGGTCGAAGGCAAGGAATTTTCGACAGACGCGTGGGAAGAATGGTACGGCGAGAAGACGGGCACGCTCGTCAACAGCGGCAAGTACGACGGCCTCGATTACGAACAGGCGGTGGACGCGATCGCCGCCGACCTGAAAGCGCTCGGCCTCGGCGACAAGCAGATCACGTGGCGTCTGCGTGACTGGGGCGTGTCGCGCCAGCGCTATTGGGGCACGCCGATTCCGATCATCCATTGCCCGAAGTGCGGCGACGTGCCGGTGCCGGAAAAAGATCTGCCGGTCGTGCTGCCTGAAGACCTCGTGCCGGACGGCACGGGTAATCCGCTCGCGAAGTCCGAAGCGTTCGTGAACTGCGCCTGCCCGACTTGCGGCGGCGCGGCCAAACGCGAAACCGACACGATGGACACGTTCGTCGATTCGTCGTGGTACTTCTACCGCTACGCGTCGCCGGATGCGAAGACGATGGTCGACGAGCGCACCGATTACTGGGCGCCGATGGACCAGTACATCGGCGGTATCGAGCACGCGATTCTGCACCTGTTGTACTCGCGCTTCTGGGCCAAGGTGATGCGCGACCTGGGTCTCGTCAAGTTCGGCGAGCCGGCCAGGAACCTGCTCACGCAGGGCATGGTGCTCAACGAAACGTACTATCGCGAAGACGCGACGGGCAAGAAGACCTGGTACAACCCGGCAGACGTGACCGTCTCGTTCGACGACAAGGGCCGCCCGGTCGGCGCCGTGCTGAACTCGGACGGCGAGCCGGTCGTGCTCGGCGGCGTCGAGAAAATGTCGAAGTCGAAGAACAACGGCGTCGATCCGCAATCGCTGATCGATCAGCACGGCGCGGACACCGCGCGTCTGTTCGTCATGTTTGCCGCGCCGCCCGAGCAGCAGCTCGAATGGTCGGGCTCGGGCGTGGAAGGCGCGAGCCGCTTCCTGCGCCGCGTCTGGAATTTCGCTCAGGCGAACGAAGCCGCGTTGCGCGCGGGCGGGCAGTTCGACGCCGCGCAACTCGGCGACGCCGACAAACTGCTGCGCCGCGAAGTCTATAGCGTGCTGAAGCAGGCCGACTTCGACTACCAGCGTCTGCAGTACAACACGGTCGTGTCGGCCGCGATGAAGATGCTCAACGCGCTCGACAGCGCGAAGGGCGCGCTGCCGGGCGTACTGCGCGAAACGTACAGCGTGATGCTGCGTGTGCTGTATCCGGTCGTGCCGCACCTGACGTTCCAGCTCTGGCAGGAACTCGGTTATGCCGACGAATTCGGTTCGCTGCTCGACGCGCCGTGGCCGAAGGTCGACGAAAAAGCGCTCGAGCAATCGGAGATCGAACTCGTGCTGCAGGTGAACGGCAAGGTGCGCGGCGCGCTGACGGTGGCGAAAGACGCGTCGCGTGAATCGATCGAACAGCTCGCGGCCGCGCATGAAATGGTCGCGAAGTTCAGCGAAGGCAAGGCGCCGAAGAAGATCGTCGTCGTGCCGGGCCGTCTCGTGAACGTGGTCGTTTGACGACACAGCAACACCTGCCGGCCGGCAACGCGCCGCCTCGCGCGGCGTCGTTTGCCGAGCGCCGGGAATCCACTGCGAACCAGGAGCCAATGTGACTCGCAGATCGCTTTTTGTAACGCTGGCTTGCAGCGTATTGATGTTGTCCGCATGCGGCTTCCAGTTGCGCGGTCAGCAGGACTATGCGTTCAAACGCCTCTTCATCGCGGGCGGCTCGCCGGCCGCGGGCGCGCGGCTCACGCGCATGGTGCAGGGCGGCAGCGACACGGTGGTGGTGAAGTCGGTTGCCAACGCGGACGCGACGTTGCAAATCACCGAAAGCCGCGGCACGAGCACGCTGACGCTGAATTCGCTGGGCGTCGTCTCCGAGTATCAATTGAACCTTGCGATGAACTACACGCTGATCGGCAAGGACGGCACCGTGCTGATTCCGCCGAGCGTGATCGCGCTGAACCGCGCGATGACCTATAGCGACAAGTACTCGCAGGCGAAGACCGCCGAGTCGGAAATCCTTTTTGCCGACATGGAAAACGACGCGATCGACCAGCTCACGCGACGTCTGTCGAGCGTGCGTTCGATGCATCCGGCGCCGGGCGAGCAGGTGCCGGGCGTCGTGCCGCGCGCGCCGTTGCCGCCGCCGCCGCTGTGAGCGGCGGGCACGTCGACCTGACCGGACATCAGCATAGCCATGCAACTGCGACTTGACGCGCTCGAAGCGCATCTGGCCAAGGGACTCGCCGGACTGTACGTCGTGTACGGCGACGAGCATCTGCTCGCGCAGGAAGCGTGCGACCGGATTCGCGCGGCGGCTCGCGCGGCCGGCTTTACCGACCGCTCGGTCTTCACCGTCGAGCGCAGTTTCGACTGGAGTTCGTTGCTCGGCGCGAGCCAGTCCATGTCGCTGTTCGGCGACCGTC
This sequence comes from Paraburkholderia graminis, assembly GCF_003330785.1. Taxonomy (NCBI): domain Bacteria; kingdom Pseudomonadati; phylum Pseudomonadota; class Betaproteobacteria; order Burkholderiales; family Burkholderiaceae; genus Paraburkholderia; species Paraburkholderia graminis. The sequence goes on along the minus strand of NZ_CP024934.1, from coordinate 3,426,983 downwards.
AACTGGTCGAATTGCGCATTCCGTCGGGCAAGCCCGGCAAGGAAGGCGCCGAAGCGCTGAAGGCGCTCGCGGGCTCCGTCAACGACGACGTGCTGACCATGATCACGCTGCCGCGGCTCGACGCGGCCACGCAAAAATCGGCGTGGTTCACGGCGCTCGCCGACGCGGGCGTCGCGTTGAAAATCGATCCGGTCGAGCGCGCGCAATTGCCGAACTGGGTCGGCCAGCGGCTCGCGGCGCAGGGTCAGCGGGTGGCCGCGGGCGAGGAAGGGCGGCGCGCGTTGGCGTTTATCGCAGAGCGTGTCGAAGGCAATCTGCTCGCCGCTCATCAGGAAATCCAGAAGCTCGGGCTGCTGTATCCGGCGGGTTCGTTGAGCTTCGAACAGATACACGACGCGGTGCTGAACGTCGCGCGTTACGACGTCTTCAAGCTGAACGAGGCGATGCTTGCCGGCGACGTCGGCCGCTTGTCGCGCATGCTCGACGGGCTGCGCGGCGAAGGCGAGGCGGCGGTGCTGGTGTTGTGGGCCGTCGTCGAGGAATTGCGCACGCTGCTGCGGATCAAGCGCGGCGTCGCGGCCGGTAAGCCGCTTGCCATGCTCGTGCGCGAAAACCGCGTGTGGGGTCCGCGCGAACGCTTGATCGGGCCGGCATTGTCGCGTGTCACCGAGGCGGCGCTGGAAAAGGCGTTGGCGCTGGCGGCGCGGCTGGATCGGCAGGTGAAGGGATTGTCGGGCGGGACGCCGGGTAATCATCGCAACGATCCGCCGCCCGATCCGTGGGACGGGCTGTTCGAGCTTGCGATGGTGGTGGCGTCGCCGAGAACGTCTGCTGCGCCGCCGCCGCGACCTCCTCGGGGTGCGGCTGCGGCCGCGGTGCGCAGGCCGGCGTGAGGTTCGCTGGTGCTGTAGGCGGCGGGGTTTGAGGTGTCGCGGTGCTGAGCTAGCCAGCCGTACAGCCAGGCCGGACCGGCTCGGCTTGCCGAGCGTAGCGCGGCCCGCCGTGCACCAGCAGTCTTGCGGATCTCAGCGGCGCTAACCGTGCCCTCGCAAGCAAAGCGCCCTGGCCCGACTTACAATCGCTGGATCTTTCGCTAATCAGCTAATCAGCTAATCAGCTAATCAGCTAATCAGCTAATCAGCCTGCTCGCCGCGCGTCGGCGTGCCCGGCAATACGAGAATCACCATGGATATCGACCAGTACATGACCGACCTCGGCCGGCGCGCGCGCCGGGCATCGCGTGCGATGGCGCGGGCGTCGACGGCTGCGAAGAACGCCGCCCTCGCGGCGGTGGCGGCGGGTATCGAGCGCGATGCCGCGTTGCTCAAGGAAGCCAACGCGCGCGACGTCGCACGCGCACGCGATAAAGGTCACGACGCGGCTTTCATCGACCGTCTCACGCTGTCGGACAAGGCGCTCAGGACGATGGTCGAAGGTCTGCGCCAGGTCGCGGCGCTCGCCGATCCGATCGGCGAGATCAGTAACCTCAAGTACCGGCCGAGCGGCATCCAGGTCGGGCAGATGCGCGTGCCGCTCGGCGTGATCGGCATCATCTACGAATCGCGTCCTAACGTCACGATCGACGCCGCCGCGCTCTGCCTCAAATCGGGCAACGCGACGATTCTGCGCGGTGGTTCGGAAGCGCTCGAATGCAATACCGCGCTCGCGAAGCTGATCGGCGAGGCGCTCGAAGCGGCCGGTTTGCCGCAAGACGCCGTGCAGGTTGTTGCGACGTCGGACCGCGCCGCGGTCGGCAAACTGATCACGATGACCGAATACGTCGACGTGATCGTGCCGCGCGGCGGCAAGAGCCTGATCGAGCGGCTCATGAGCGAAGCGCGGGTGCCGATGATCAAGCATCTGGACGGCATCTGCCACGTATACGTGGACGACCGCGCCGATCTTAAGAAGGCGCTGACCGTTTGCGATAACGCCAAGACGCACCGCTACGGCACCTGCAATACGATGGAGACGTTGCTGGTCGCGCGCGGCATTGCGTCCGACGTGCTGCCGCCGCTCGGCAAGCTGTATCGCGAGAAAAATGTCGAATTGCGCGTGGATGCGGCGGCGCATGCTGTGCTGGCAGACGCGGGCGTGGGTCCGCTCGTCGTCGCAACCGAAGAAGACTGGCGCACCGAATATCTTGCGCCGGTGCTCGCGATCAAGGTGGTCGACGATCTTGACGCCGCCATTGAGCACATCAACACGTACAGTTCGCAACATACCGACGCGATCGTCACGGAAGACCATGATCGCGCGATGCGCTTCCTGCGCGAAGTGGATTCGGCGAGCGTGATGGTGAACGCCTCGACGCGTTTCGCCGACGGCTTCGAATTCGGTCTCGGCGCGGAAATCGGCATTTCCAACGACAAGCTCCACGCGCGCGGCCCGGTGGGGCTGGAAGGGTTGACGTCGCTGAAGTATGTCGTGCTTGGGCATGGCGAAGGGCGTCATTAGGCGCCGACGCGATGGAAAGCGTGGCCGTGCAACGCGGCCACGCATGATTGTTTCAAATCCCGCGACCGCCGATCACTTTGCGTCGCGGCACAGGCCCGGCATGATCGGCGGCGCTCTCCACAATAAATCACACACCACCAAGGACTCCCACGATGCTCTGGATCAAGACGTTTCACATCGTTCTGATCGCTTCCTGGTTCGCCGGCCTGTTCTATTTGCCGCGCATTTTCGTCAATCTGGCGATGGAAACCGAACCCGCCGCGGTGAAGCGTCTGCTGATCATGGCGCGCAAACTGTTCCGCTTCATGTCGTTTATCGCGGTGCCGGCGCTCGCTTGCGGGCTGTGGTTGTGGCTTGTCGTCGGCATCGGACGAGGGCAGGGATGGCTTCACGCGAAGGTTGGCGTGGTCGTGCTGCTGGTGATTTACCACGCTTACTGCGGGGTTCTGCTGCGGACCTTCGAGCGCGGGGAAAACCGTCGCTCGGACAAGTGGTATCGAATGTTCAATGAACTGCCGGTGCTGGGGATGCTGGCTGCGGTCGCGTTGGTGGTGATCAAGCCGTTTTGAGAGGTGCGCGGCTGTGAGACTTGCACAGGCTGTGCGGATGGTTGAAACGCCGGTCTGCTGATGCCGCTATGTGCGCGCTCCTGACCGTCGTGCAGAGCAGGCGCCGGACGGGCCGGCAAGCCTTGGCCAAATCGGGGCATGAGCAGGCCCATCACAGGCCAAACGGCCTGACGCTCACCGATCGGTGCGTTGCGGCATGAACAGCTCGGCTTTCCCGAGTTCCGTCACTGTCAACGGGAATTGACTGGACGTAACCGGCTTGCAGCACTCCGGCGTGATATAGGCCGGAGCGGGCGTTCAGCGCGGATGGCTGGGAAGCGCAAGTCCGCGTAAAGGACGGCCGACGCGGCCGTGATTGTCACGGCAATCAACGCTCCAGCTGCCATGGAAGCGTCGATCTTTAAAGTTAAATCAAACCGCCTCCGGTCAACTAACCACCGCCTCGCCGCGGTTTTTTTCGCGCTCATCTGCGAATTCCGCCGCCTTTTATGTGGAGGGAAATTTGGCGGTTTAAAACTCGTGTTGGCCTGATGCAATCGAGGGCAAGCTCGTCATTGTTCTAGTGACGACCGGAGTTATGAAATAAAGAAATAATAGAAATAAGACAAATCCTAAAAAGCGCTATTCCCGTGATTTTTCGAATTTTAGGACTTTTCTGAATTTTAGTCCGTATATTCCTGGTCGGGCCATCGCATAATCGCGCAATCGTCGGTCTGCCTCGTTCGTATTTCCAATTCGCGCGATGAGACAAGCGCTGCGGTCGCACGGGTAAAGCCCCGTCCACAGGCCGTGTTCCTCCAGATCGAACTGCATCGAATAAGAATAATCCTAAATAAAGTTCGATGCTTGCCTGCCTTAAAGCCACTTCTTTACAGAATTTCAAGGATCCGTGAGGTTCTGGCGCGAGTCGCGTTTCCTAGTATGTGACAGTCGATTGAGACCAATTAAGCATAGTCTGATTATCTCCAGAGTCGCTCAGTTTTATATTGAGATCTTCGCCGGAAGGATATTAAGACAGTCTCAAGTGCATAAGTGCGACGGTCAGATTGAATCCTTTTGGCAGCTCGTTGGCAGCGACGCACCACGTTAATCAGCACGGTGCCGCGCAGATCCCAGTCATCACGCCTTTACAGGATGAAATCGTGAACAAGTCGTACAAAACAGTTTGGAATGAGACTACCGGTACATATGTTGCAGCGCCGGAAGTGGCGAAGGGACGCGGAAAGAGCGGCCGCAAGGCACGTAGCATCAAGGCGCTAGGCGCAAGCGGAGTGCTGGTTGCTGCCGGGGTGGGATTGTCGGCGTTCGCACCATCCGCGATGGCGGGCTCGATCATCAATTGCGGGAATGCAATAAACTCTTATGCCAGCTTTAGCGCGGCCCAAGCTGGTGCATGGACGAACACGCAGCAGGCTGCGACATGCTTCAGCGGTAGCTCGAGCCTCGGCACTGGAGTAGTCCTTTCCGAAAACGGCAACTACTTCAGTCCTGACGGCACGAACGCCGCGATTCTGGTGGGCGCTTCCGGGAGCAACGCGACGGGAAAGGTCACGATCTACGGCCCGAGCGGCATTGCAATGATGAACCAGGTCGACATGACCAGTCACAAGATCGTGAACGTTGCAGCCGGTACCGTCAGCAGCATTAGCGGCGACGCGATCAACGGCAGCCAGCTCTACGCGGTGAGCGCTTCGGCGGCCAGCGCCATTGGCGGCGGTTCCACGGTTAGCTCGACGGGCGCGATTAGCGCACCTAGCTACGCGCTGACGAACGCAAATTCGATCGACGGTACGACGGGCGCGAAGACGGACATCGGCACGGCGTTCGGCACGGTGGATACGGCACTGGGCAAGCTGAACACCTCGATCACCAACATCAACAACGGCCAAGGTACACGCTATTTCAAGGTGACTGGGAACAACGACGGGACGGACGACGCCAAGGCGGGTGCATCAACATCATCATACGGCTCAATCGCCATTGGTCCGAAAGCTTTGTCGTGGGCGTCTGGCACGGCGACGAACGACGCTATCGCCATAGGCGACTCAGCGTACGCGACGTACATCGGAGATACCGCGATAGGCGGCTTCGCGACAGCCGGCGGAGGATCGTCGACGGCCATCGGTTACGGCGCATCGACGCTGAACGCCGTATCCACGAACAACATGGTTGCTCTCGGCACCTCTGCTTCCGCTGGCGCCACGAACTCGACCGCACTCGGCAGCAACTCGCTTACGTCTGGCGCGGGCGCGGTCACGGTTGGCTACCTTGCAACGGCGACCACATCGAACTCGGTGGCGCTGGGCTCCAATTCGGTGGCGAACTCGGCCACGCTGACGACGGCAGGCTTCACGCCGGTCGGTGGCACGGCGATCTCGGCAGCGACGGCCCCGGGCGGCGAAGTGTCGGTGGGTTCGGCAGGTGCCGAACGCCGCATCACGAACGTCGCAGCAGGTTTCAACCCGACCGACGCAGTGAACGTCAGCCAGTTGCAGTCGGAAGACGCGAAGGTGAACAACGTCTCGAGCAACGTTTCGAACGTCGCGAACAACCTGGCCAACACGAACAACAACGTCGCGAACCTGAGCGGCAACGTCACCAACATCAACAACACGATGAACAACATCGTGAACGGTGGCGGCATCAAGTACTTCCACACGAACTCGACGCTGGCCGACTCGTCGGCTGTGGGCGTCGATAGCGTGGCGGTCGGACCGAATGCAGTTGCTCGCGGTGCAGGCAGCATTGCGATTGGCCGTAATGCATCGATGCAGAGCGGGATGCTCATGGATGGAGCGATCGCGATTGGCGATGGCAGCTATACCGGCTACTCGCAGGATATGGCGATCGGTCAGAACGCTACAGCAGGCGGTGGTCTGTCGATCGCGATAGGCACGCAGGCGTCTACTGCTGGCGGCACCGGTGTAAACAACCAGCTTGCTGTGGGCACGGGGGCCACCAGTGGTGCGGCCAACGGCACGGCGTTGGGTGGCTCTTCCACTGCTGCAACGGTGAACTCCGTGGCACTGGGTTACAACTCGGTGGCGAACTCGGCCACGCTGACGACGGCAGGCTTCACGCCGGTTGGTGGCACGGCGATTTCGGCAGCCACGGCCGTGGGCGGTGAAGTGTCGGTGGGCGCGGCAGGTAAAGAACGTCGTATCACGAACGTGGCAGCGGGCCTGAACGCCACGGACGCAGTGAACGTGAGCCAGTTGCAGTCGGAAGACGCAAAGGTCAACAACGTCTCGAACAACGTTTCGAACGTCGCGAACAACCTGTCGAACACCAACAACAACGTTGCGAACCTGAGCGGGAACGTCACCAACATCAACAACACGGTGAACAACATCGTGAACGGTGGCGGCATCAAGTATTTCCACGCTAACTCGACGCTGGCGGACGCGTCCGCGACGGGCTCGAACAGCGTTGCTGCCGGACCGGTTGCCGTGGCTAGCGGCGCCAGTTCGACCGCAATGGGCTGGGGTTCGCTCGCCTCCGCAACAAACTCATCCGCGTTTGGCGAATCTGCCACCGCCGCAGCATACGATAGCGTGGCGGTTGGCGAAGGCGCGACGTCCACGGTTAGTGGCACGACGTCGAACACCAACGGCTGGGGCGTTGCGATCGGTGGTAACGCGAATGCCGGCGCTCATGCAGCAGTCGCGGTAGGTCCTCACGCCAACGCGACGGCCAGTGAGGCTATCGCTATCGGCGACTATTCCAGCGCCACTGCAATAAATACTGTTGCGCTGGGGCAAGGCGCCTCGGCCGCAACCGTGAACTCGGTTGCGCTCGGCGCCGGGGCGGTGGCGAACTCGGCCACGTTGACGACGGCAGGCTTTACGCCGGTCGGCGGCACGGCGATCTCGGCAGCCACGGCAGCCGGCGGCGAAGTGTCGGTTGGCGCAGCAGGTGCAGAGCGTCGCATCACGAACGTCGCGGCCGGTCTGAATGCGACCGATGCCGTCAACGTGAGCCAGTTGCAGTCGGAAGACGCGAAGGTCAACAACGTCTCGAACAACGTGTCGAACGTCGCGAACAACCTGTCGAACACCAACAACAACGTTGCGAACCTGAGCGGCAACGTCACCAACATCAACAACACGGTGAACAACATCGTGAACGGTGGCGGCATCAAGTACTTCCACGCGAATTCGACGTTGGCTGATTCGTCGGCGACGGGCACGAATGCGGTGGCAATCGGCGGTGCAGCGTCGGCGACGACGGCGAACTCGGTAGCACTGGGCTCGAACTCGGTGGCAAACTCGGCGACGCTGGCGACGGCAGGCTTCACGCCGACGGGTGGCACGGCGATCTCGGCAGGGACAGCAGCGGGCGGCGAAGTGTCGGTGGGCAAGGCAGGTGCAGAGCGTCGCATCACGAACGTGGCAGCGGGTCTGAGCGCGACCGATGCAGTGAACGTGAGCCAGTTGCAGTCGGAAGACGCAAAGGTCAACAACGTCTCGAACAACCTGTCGAACACGAACAACAACGTCGCGAACCTGAGCGGCAACGTCACCAACATCAACAACACGGTGAACAACATCGTGAACGGTGGCGGCGTCAAGTACTTCCATGCGAACTCGACGCTGGCGGATTCGTCGGCAACGGGTACGGACGCAGTGGCGATCGGTGGCAACGCTCAGGCGACGACGGCGAACTCGGTGGCCTTGGGCTCGAACTCGGTGGCGAACTCGGCGACGTTGACGACGGCAGGCTTCACGCCGGTTGGCGGCACGGCGATTTCGGCAGCCACTGCTGCTGGTGGTGAAGTGTCGGTGGGCGCGGCAGGTAAGGAGCGTCGCATCACGAACGTCGCAGCAGGTCTGAACGCGACGGACGCAGTGAACGTGAGCCAGCTGCAGTCGGAAGACGCGAAGGTCAACACGGTCAACAACAACCTGAACAACCTGAGCAACACGGTGAACAACATCACCAACGGCGCGGGTACGAAGTATTTCCACGCTAACTCGACGCTGGTCGACTCCTCAGCAGTGGGCACGAACGCAGTGGCGATCGGTGGTGCAGCAACTGCGACGACGGCGAACTCGGTGGCACTGGGCTCCAACTCGGTGGCAAACTCGGCCACGCTGGCGACGGCAGGTTTCACGCCGGTCGGCGGCACGGCGATCTCGGCAGCGACGGCAGCCGGCGGCGAAGTGTCGGTGGGCGCAGCAGGTGCTGAGCGTCGCATCACGAACGTCGCAGCGGGTCTGAACGCGACCGATGCAGTGAACGTGAGCCAGCTGCAGTCGGAAGACGCGAAGGTGAACAACGTCAGCAATAACCTGAGCAACCTGGCAGGCAATGTCACCAACATGAACAACACGGTGAACAACATCGTGAACGGTGGCGGCGTCAAGTATTTCCACGCGAACTCGACGCTGGCGGATTCGTCGGCAGTGGGTACGGATGCAGTGGCGATCGGCGGTGCAGCCTCGGCGACGACGGCGAACTCGGTGGCACTGGGCTCCAACTCGGTGGCGAACTCGGCCACGCTGGCGACGGCAGGCTTCACGCCGGTCGGCGGCACGGCGATCGCAGCAGCCACGGCAGCGGGCGGTGAAGTGTCAGTGGGCGCGGCAGGTAAGGAGCGTCGCATCACGAACGTCGCAGCAGGTCTGAACGCCACGGATGCAGTGAACGTGAGCCAGCTGCAGTCGGAAGACGCGAAGGTGAACAACGTCTCGAACAACGTTTCGAACGTCGCGAACAACCTGTCGAACACCAACAACAACGTCGCGAACCTGAGCGGCAATGTCACCAACATCAACAACACGGTGAACAACATCGTGAATGGTGGCGGCATCAAGTACTTCCACGCCAACTCGACGCTGGCGGATTCGTCGGCAACGGGTACGGACGCAGTGGCAATCGGCGGCAACGCTCAGGCAACGACGGCGAACTCGGTGGCACTGGGCTCGAACTCGGTGGCGAACTCGGCGACGCTGGCGACGGCAGGCTTCACGCCGGTTGGTGGCACGGCAATCGCGGCAGCCACGGCAGCAGGCGGTGAAGTGTCGGTGGGCAAGGCAGGTGCGGAGCGTCGTATCACGAACGTCGCAGCGGGTCTGAACGCAACGGACGCAGTGAACGTAAGCCAGCTTCAGTCGGAAGACGCGAAGGTCAACAACGTCTCGAACAATGTGTCGAACGTCGCGAACAACCTGTCGAACACCAACAACAACGTTGCAAACCTGAGCGGCAACGTCACCAACATCAACAACACGGTGAACAACATCGTGAACGGTGGCGGCATCAAGTACTTCCACGCTAACTCCACGCTGGCGGATTCGTCGGCAACGGGTACGGACGCAGTGGCAATCGGCGGTGCAGCCTCGGCGACGACGGCGAACTCGGTGGCCCTCGGCTCGAACTCGGTGGCGAACTCGGCCACGCTGGCGACGGCAGGCTTCACGCCGGTCGGCGGCACGGCGATCGCAGCAGCGACGGCAGCCGGTGGTGAAGTGTCGGTGGGCAAGGCAGGTGCAGAACGCCGCATCACGAACGTCGCAGCAGGTCTGAACGCAACCGATGCAGTGAACGTGAGCCAGCTTCAGTCGGAAGACGCGAAGGTGAACAACGTCTCGAACAACGTTTCGAACGTCGCCAACAATCTCGCGAACACCAACAACAACGTCGCGAACCTGAGCGGCAACGTCACGAACATCAACAACACGATGAACAACATCGTGAACGGTGGCGGCATCAAGTACTTCCACGCCAACTCCACGCTGGCGGATTCGTCGGCAACGGGTACGGACGCAGTGGCAATCGGCGGCAACGCGCAAGCGACGACGGCAAACTCGGTGGCACTGGGTTCCAACTCGGTGGCCAACTCGAGCACGTTGACGACGGCAGGCTTCACGCCGGTCGGTGGCACGGCGATCGCAGCAGCGACGGCAGCCGGCGGCGAAGTGTCGGTGGGCAAGGCAGGTGCGGAGCGTCGTATCACGAACGTGGCAGCAGGTCTGAACGCTACGGATGCAGTGAACGTGAGCCAGTTGCAGTCGGAAGACGCGAAGGTGAACAACGTTTCGAACAACGTTTCGAACGTCGCCAACAATCTCGCGAACACCAACAACAACGTCGCGAACCTGAGCGGCAACGTCACCAACATCAACAACACGGTGAACAACATCGTGAACGGTGGCGGCATCAAGTACTTCCACGCGAACACCGCGCTGGCGGATTCGTCGGCAGTGGGTACGAACGCAGTGGCGATCGGCGGCAACGCACAAGCGACGACGGCGAACTCGGTGGCACTGGGCTCGAACTCGGTGGCCAACTCGAGCACGCTGGCGACGGCAGGCTTCAACCCGGGCGGCAGCGCGATCTCGGCAGCCACGGCAGCCGGTGAAGTGTCGGTGGGCGCGGCAGGTGCAGAGCGTCGCATCACGAACGTGGCAGCAGGTCTGAACGCCACGGACGCGGTGAACGTGAGCCAGCTGATGTCGGAAGACGCGAAGGTGAACCAGATCGGCGCGAGCACGGCCTCGTCGCTGGGCGGTGGTTCGACCTACGATTCGACGACGGGCGCAATCACGGCTCCGACGTACACGGTGGGCGGCACGACGGTGAACACGGTGGGTGACGCAATCACCAACATCGATGGCCGTACGACGCAGAACACGACGAACATCGACAGCCTGACGCAGAACATCGCCAACGGTTCGGTCGGTCTGGTGCAGCAAGACCCGACGTCGCGCAACATCACGGTGGCGAAGGATACCGACGGCACGGTGGTCGACTTCACGGGTACGGCAGGCACGCGTACGCTGACTGGTGTAACGGCTGGTGATCTGAGCGCATCGAGCACGGACGCAGTGAACGGGTCGCAGCTGTACGCGACGAACATGAACGTTTCGAACGTCGCGAACAACCTGTCGAACACCAATAACAACGTCGCAAACCTGGCGGGCAATGTCACCAACATCAACAACACGGTGAACAACATCGTGAACGGTGGCGGCATCAAGTACTTCCACGCCAACTCGACGCTGGCGGATTCGTCGGCAACGGGTACGGATGCAGTGGCGATCGGCGGCAACGCACAGGCAACGGCGGCGAACTCGGTGGCACTCGGTTCCAACTCGGTGGCCAACTCGACTACGCTGACGACGGCAGGCTTCAACCCGGGCGGCAGCGCTATCTCGGCAGCCACGGCAGCCGGTGAAGTGTCGGTGGGTGCAGCAGGTGCTGAGCGTCGCATCACGAATGTGGCAGCAGGTCTGAACGCCACGGACGCGGTGAACGTGAGCCAGCTGATGTCGGAAGATGCGAAGGTCAACCAGATCGGCACGAGCACGGCCTCGTCGCTGGGTGGCGGTTCGACCTACGACTCGACGACGGGCGCAATCACGGCTCCGACGTACTCGGTGGGCCGCACGACGGTGAACACGGTGGGTGACGCAATCACCAACATCGACGGTCGTACGACGCAGAACACGACGAACATCGACAACCTGACGCAAAACATCGCCAACGGTTCGGTCGGTCTGGTGCAGCAGGACCCGACGTCGCGCAACATCACGGTGGCGAAGGATACCGACGGCACGGTGGTTGACTTCACGGGTACGGCAGGTTCGCGTACGTTGACTGGTGTAGCCGCAGGCGCGGTCAACGCCACGAGCGTGGATGCAGTGAACGGTTCGCAGCTCTACGGCGTGAGCCAGTCGGCGGCAGATGCCCTCGGCGGCGGCTCGACGGTGAACAGCGATGGCACGATCTCGGCCCCGACGTACTCGGTGGGCGGCACGACCGTGAACAGCGTGGGTGACGCGATCACCAACATCGACGGCCGTGTGACGCAGAACACGTCGGACATCACCAACATCAACAACACGCTGAACAACATCACCAGCGGCGGCACCGGTATCAAGTACTTCCACGCCAACTCGACGTTGCCGGATTCACAGGCAACGGGCGCGGAATCGGTGGCGATCGGCGGTAATGCGCAGTCTCTGGCGACGAACTCGGTTGCACTGGGTTCGAACTCGGTGGCTGACCGTGCCAATACGGTGTCGGTGGGCTCGGCAGGCAACGAACGCCAGATCACCAACGTCGCAGCCGGTACGGCCGACACGGACGCAGTGAACGTCGCGCAGTTGAAGGCGTCGGGCATCATCAACCCGAACGGCACGACCAACGCGGCAGTCACGTACGACCACAACGCCGACGGTACGACCAACTACAGCAGCATTACGATGGGTAATGGTGCTGCGGGCGGCACGACGATCCACAACGTGGCAGCAGGCACGTCCGGTGACGACGCAGTCAACGTCGACCAGATGAACTCGGCGATCTCGACGGTGACGAACATTGCGCACGCCGCCAACAACCCGATGTTCGCAGCAGACGGCAACCGCGATACGGAAGCAGCAGTTGCAAGCGGTACGCATTCGACCGCAATGGGTGCGAATGCAAGCGCAACCGCGGCGAACTCGGTGGCGCTGGGTGCGAACTCGGTGGCTGATCGTGCGAACTCGGTGTCGGTGGGCGCGGCAGGTAACGAACGCCAGGTCACCAACGTCGCGGCCGGTACGGCAACGACCGACGCGGTCAACGTGGGTCAGTTGAACGACGCCATCGGCTCGGCGGTCGGCAATCTGCCGGCTGGCATGACCTCGAAGGCCTACACCGATCAGCAGATCAACTCGGTGCAGAACAGCGTGAGCCAGGTCGCCAAGAACGCGTACGCCGGTGTCGCAGCCGCTACGGCGCTGACGATGATCCCGGACGTCGATCAAGGCAAGACGATCGCGGTCGGTATCGGTGGCGGTTCGTATAAGGGTTCGCAGGCTGTCGCGCTCGGCGTCTCGGCGCGTATCACCGAGAACCTGAAGATGAAGGCCGGCGCGGGCACCAGCTCGCAAGGCACGGCGATCGGCATCGGTGCTTCGTACCAGTGGTAAGCGCCGCGATGGATCGGACGCAAGTCCGGTCCATCAACCGGATCTGTCTTGACTAGAACTGTAAGCGCGCTCTTGTCCGCAGGACACGGGGCAAGGGCGCCGCTTCAATCACTGCATTCGTGAAAATGAACACTTCTCTTTTTAAATATCTCCGCGCGTTGGTCTCAGGCGCGTCTTTGGCGATCTTTGCAGCGTGCAGTACGCAATCTGGACCGTCCTACACGCTGCGTACGATCAGTCCGCCGAACCAAACTGTACCGACTTATCGGGTTAGCTGCCTTGGACTCCTCGACAGCTCGCAAACCTGCGTGCGCGTGGCCGAAGAAACCTGCCAGGCCAAGCCGATTACGTGGCTCGGCGCGGTCGACGGCGTGAGCAACAACCAGCCGGTGAAAGATGCGCGTGAAATGACGTTCATGTGCGGCGCGCCCGTCGCACAGCAGCCGGTCGCACAACAGCCGGTGCCGCAACAGCCGGTTCAGCAGCAAGAGGCTGCGCAGCCGCAAGCAAAGCCGGCGGCGCCGCAGGTCCGGCTGCTGCTGCAAGGCAACGCCAACTTTGCAACGGACAGCGCGACGCTCAGCCCGATCGCGAAGGAAAACCTCGATCACTTCATGGCCGCGAACAAGGGCGCGAATCTGCGCCGCGTAACGGTGACGGGCTACACCGACAAGACGGGTTCCGAAGCACACAACCGGGCACTGTCGAAGGCTCGTGCCGAAGCGGTCGTGCAATATCTGCGCGATGGCGGTCTCGAGGCCGAGCAGTTCGTCGCACAAGGCCTCGGCAGCGCCGATCCGGTTGCGTCGAATGCGACGGCCGAAGGTCGTTCGCAGAACCGCCGCGTCGATGTTCGCGTGGTCGCCGAGTAACTGGCCGCGTGCATCGTTTGACCTGAGTTTGACCTGAAAAAGGCCTGCCATCGAGCAGGCCTTTTTCATTTGCGCCTCTTCAGCTTTCGCCGTCGATTCTCAGCCGGCCGATCACTTCTTTCGCCTTACCCATCCGCTCGACAAGCTCGGGCCCGCGCTTGAGCGCGACGCCTACAGCGAGAATGTCGCCGATCGCGAGATGCGACATGCGCGACGTCATCGGCGAAAACACATCGCTTTCCTCGACGACATTTGAGAAGAGACAGATCGACGCGAGCTTCGCGAGCGGCGACGATCCATGTGTAATCGCAATCACTTTGGCGCCGCAGTTTAGCGCGGAATGTGTCGCTTCGATGATGTCCCGGGTTCGACCGGTATTCGATACCGTCACGATCACATCGCCGGGGCCGAGCAGTGCGGCCGACATCGAGTAGGTGTGCGGATCGGAGTAGGCGACGCTCGGCATGCCGAGCCGGAAGAACTTGTGCTGGATGTCCTGCGCCGCAATACCTGAACCGCCCGCTCCGTAGAACTCGATGCGCGCCGCGTTCGCCAGCAGGTCGACGGCTGCTTCCACGCTATGCGGCGACAAGCTGTTGCGCACCTGGATCAGCGTGCCGATGGTCCGGTCGAAGACCTTGGCGATCAGACCCGGCGTACCCTCGTCCGGCCGCACATCCCGATAAACCGCCGGCACTTCGGTAGCGATGCCTTGCGCCAGCCGGATCTTGAACTCGCGAAACCCCGAAAAGCCGAGCGCATGACAGAACCGCGCGATAGTCGGCTGACTCACACCCGCGCGCGCCGCGACTTCCGTCATGGAGAGGTCGAGCACCTCGCGCGGCGCCTCGATCACATAGTCGGCCAGCTTGCGCTCTGACGGGCGCAACTGCTCGCGCATCTCTTCGACCTGGGACAGCATCATTGGAAAACTCGCACTATGCTGAAGAATGCGTGGACTATAGCTTGATTGGCCGAAAGGTACAAAAACTACATTATCGCCGTAGGTGTTATCCCTAGGTTCAGGTGTTATTCGTCCGATGCGCCGCCAGTAAAGGGCTTCGCGGAGTTTCGCCAAACTGCACTGCAGCAAGATTTCCAATTGCGGCCATGTAGTTTTTCTACTAAGATTCCTTTCGCCGGTCTCTCCGGCGACCCCGCGATACCCACCTGGCATAGCGCGCCCAATCTGCCGCCAGCGACGAAGGAGCTCCGATGGTTTCCCCGCATTCGCAATTGTTGAAAGTCACGCAGCGCGTGATCGAACGCAGCAAGCCCACTCGTGAGGCGTATCTCTCCCGCATTCATCAGGCGCAGGGCCGGTTCCCGGCGCGCGGCGCGCTTTCCTGCGCGAATCTGGCGCACGGGTTTGCGGGCCTCGAAGGCAACGACAAGCTCGTCATCAAGCAGATTCGCGAGCCGAACATCGGCATCGTTTCGTCGTACAACGAGATGTTGTCGGCGCACGCGCCGTACAAAAACTACCCGGACATCATCAAGCAGGCCGCGCGTGAAAACGGCGGCGTCGCGCAATTCGCGGGCGGCGTGCCGGCCATGTGCGACGGCATCACCCAGGGCAACGCGGGCATGGAGCTGTCGCTGTTCTCGCGCGAAGTCATCGCGATGAGCACGGCAGTCGCGCTCACGCACAACATGTTCGACGCGGCGTTGTGCCTCGGCATCTGCGACAAGATCGTGCCGGGCCTTCTGATCGGCGCGCTGCAGTTCGGCCATCTGCCGACCATCTTCGTGCCGGCCGGTCCGATGACGAGCGGCCTGTCGAACGACGACAAGGCCAAAACCCGCCAGCAGTTCGCAACCGGTCAATGTGGCCGCGACGCGCTGCTCGAAGCGGAAGCCGCCGCGTATCACGGCCACGGCACCTGCACGTTCTACGGGACGGCGAACAGCAATCAGATGCTGATGGAAATCATGGGCCTGCATCTGCCGGGCTCGGCTTTCGTGCATCCGCATACGCCGTTGCGCGACGCGCTGACCGCGCAGGCCGCGCGCCGCGTGCTCGATCTGACGGTCGAGCGCGGCAATTACACGCCGATCGGCCACGTGATCGACGAAAAGGCGATCGTCAACGGAATCGTCGCGTTGCTCGCGACGGGCGGCTCCACCAATCACACGCTGCACCTCGTCGCCATTGCGCGCGCGGCGGGCATCGTGATCGACTGGGACGATTTCGACACGCTGTCGCAAGCCGTGCCGCTGCTCGCCAAGATTTACCCGAACGGCAAGGCCGATGTGAACCATTTCCATGCGGCCGGCGGCGTCGCGTTCCTGGTGCGCAATCTGCTGGAAGGCGGTTTGCTGCACGAAGACGTCAACACGGTCGTCGGCCAGGGGCTGCATCGCTACACGGAAGAGCCGAAGCTGATCGACGGCAAGCTGCAATGGGTGCCGGGCGTGGATACCAGCGCGGACAAAGCGGTGTTGCGCGGCATCAAGGAGCCGTTCCAGCCGGACGGCGGCTTGCGTCTGATGCAGGGCAAGCTCGGCCGCGGCGTGATCAAGATTTCGGCGGTTGCGGCGCAGCATCGCAAGGTGAAGGCGCCGGCCATCGTGTTCGATTCGCAGGAAGCCGTGCAGGAGGCGTTCGACAACGGCGAGCTCAAGCGCGACTTTGTCGCCGTCGTGCGCTTCCAGGGCGCGCGGGCGAACGGCATGCCGGAACTGCATCGTTTGACGCCGCTGCTCGGCGTGTTGCAGGATCAGGGTTTCCATGTCGCACTCGTCACGGACGGCCGCATGTCGGGCGCGTCGGGTAAAGTGCCCGCGGTCATTCATCTGTCGCCGGAAGCGTTGCTGCAAGGGCCGATCGGCAAAGTGCACACGGGCGACATGCTGGTGATCGACGCCGAAGCCGGCGTGCTCGACGTCGAGATCGACGCCGCCGAATGGGCCGCGCGACCTAACGCCGCGCCGCTCAATCAGGCGGAAAACGAAGTGGGTTTCGGCCGCGAACTGTTCGGCGTATTCCGCGCGGCGGCGGCGCCGGCGGAGCAGGGCGCGTCGGTGTTCGGTCCGATGGTGGGCGAGCGTCCGGCAGCGCACGGCGAGCACGCGGCGTCTGCTGTGCAGCACGCCGCCGCACAGCACGGCGAAACGCGTACCAGCACCACTCAGGCAGGCTAGCAGTCTTCGCAAACAAGCCAACGGACAGTCGAACCAGGTCCAACGAAGTCCAACCGGGCAGCCCGCCAAAAGCCGCCCGGCGACGCAACAGACGGTTGGCAGAAACAAGGAGTTTCACTATGACGTCGAAAACAGTAAGCGAGATCGTCCGCCTGGGCCCGGTGATTCCGGTGCTCGCGTTCGATTCGGTCGAGCAGGGCGAACACGTGTCGCGCGCGCTGCATGCGGGCGGCGTGAAGGTGCTGGAAATCACGCTGCGCACGGCGGCAGGGATTGCCGCGATCGAGCGCGCGAGCCAGTTGGCCGAAGACATCGTGGTGGGCGTCGGCACGATCACGAAGCCCGAGCATTGCGCGCAGGCGAAGAAAGCAGGCGCGCAGTTCGGCGTGTCGCCCGGACTCACGAAAGACATGCACAAGGCCGCGCAGGATGCTGGCCTGCCGCTTTTGCCGGGCGTGATGACGCCGAGCGACATCATCACCGCGCTCGAACTCGGCTATGAAATCGTGAAGTTTTTCCCGGCGCAGCAAGCGGGCGGCGTGCCGATGCTGCAAGCTTTTCATGGTCCGTTTCCGACGCTGAAGTTCTGCCCGACCGGCGGCATCACGGCGGAAACCGCCACGCATTTCCTGTCGCTGCCGAACGTGGTCTGCGTGGGCGGCTCCTGGCTGACGCCGAAAGCCGCGGTCGCCGCGCAAAACTGGGACGAAGTCACGCGCCTCGCGCGCGCGGCGAGCCAATTGGCCGCACCCGCTCACTAGTCGATAACCGCCGCGTTCTGGCGAACACAGACGCGGACGCAGACGCAGACACAGCAAGCTCTCAACCGGAGCCTCGCCGATACAGCCGCTTCAGGCTGTCGCAGCGAGGCTTCGTTGCAAAGATGCTGCGGGTTTCGCGGGCTTTTCAAGACAACAGACAGTAAAATTCAGCGACCGCGCGGTTTGCCGTCCTCGAGGCGCAGCGGTCGCCATGAGACGAGGTGGCTGCCGTCTTCGCACCCACAATCAATAACGCAAAGGAGGAGCTTCATGGAAGCTGTTCACGGCAGCATGCTGCTGGTTTACGGGGTGATCGCCATCGCCCTGCTGATCTTGTTGATCACGCGCTACAAGGTCTATCCGTTCCTCGTCCTGATCATCGTGTCGCTGCTGCTGGGGCTTGCCTCCGGTATGCCGATGGCGACCATCGTCAAGTCGTTTGAAACCGGCAACGGCAACACGCTCGGGCACATCGCGGTGGTGGTTGGCCTCGGCACGATGCTCGGCAAGATGATGGCCGAATCGGGCGGCGCGGAACGCATCGCCACGACGCTCATCGACTGGTTCGGCGAGAAGAATATTCACTGGGCGATGATGGTCGTCGCGATCATCGTCGGCTTGCCGGTGTTCTTCGAAGTCGGCTTCGTGCTGCTGATTCCCATCGCGTTCAACGTCGCCAAGCGCACCAACAAATCGCTGCTGCTCGTCGGCCTGCCGATGGTCGCGGGCCTGTCCGTCGTGCACGGGCTGATTCCGCCGCACCCGGCCGCGATGCTCGCCGTGCAGCAGTACCACGCGGACATCGGCAAGACGATTGCGTATGGTCTGATCGTCGGCGTGCCGACGGCTATCGTCGCCGGTCCGCTGTTTGCGCTGATGATCAACCGCTACATCAAGCTGCCGCAAGAGAACGCGCTCGCCGCGCAGTTTCTGAACAGGGACGACGTCGCCCTCTCCGGCACGCCGGGCGGCGCAAACGCAGCGCCGAAACGCGAACTGCCGAGCTTCGGCATTACGCTCTTCACGGTGTTGCTGCCGGTGATTCTGATGCTGGTGGGCAGCTGGGCCGATCTGGTATTCACGCCGAAGACCTTGCCGAACGACCTGCTGCACTTCGTCGGCAATTCGGACGTCGCGCTGCTGATCGCCGTGCTGGTCAGCTTCTGGACCTTTGGTGCGAGCCGCGGTTTCAATCGCGACCAGATCCAGAAATTTTGCGGCGAATGTCTGGCGCCGATCGCGGGCATCACGCTGATCGTCGGCGCGGGCGGCGGTTTCGGACGCGTGCTGATGGATAGCGGCATTTCGAAGGAAATCGTGGCTGCTGCGACCTCCGCGCATTTGTCGCCGCTGCTGTTCGGCTGGCTCGTCGCCGCGCTGATCCGCCTCGCGACAGGTTCGGCGACGGTCGCGATGACCACCGCCTGCGGCATCGTTGCACCGATCGCGGCGGCCAGCGCGATCCAGGTGAAGCCGGAACTGCTGGTGCTGGCAACCGGCTCGGGCTCGCTGATCTTCTCGCACGTGAACGACGGCGGTTTCTGGCTGATTAAGGAATACTTCGGTATGACGGTGGGGCAGACCTTCAAGACATGGTCGCTCCTCGAGACCATCATTTCGTTGATGGGTTTGCTGTTGACCTTCGCGCTCGCGGCGGTCCTGTAAGGAGTTTTTGATGATTTTGATCGCAATGGGCGTGTCGGGCGCCGGCAAAACGAGAATTGGCGAGATGCTGGCGGAGCGCCTGCACTGCGCGTTCACCGACGGCGACGCGTTTCATAGCGCCGCAAACAAGGAGAAGATGCACCACGGCATTCCGCTTACCGACGAAGACCGGTGGCCGTGGCTCAAAACTATCCGCGCCGCGATCGAAGAAAAGCAGAAGGCGGGCGAGACGGCCGTGTTCACCTGTTCGTCGCTGAAGCGTTCGTATCGCGACATTTTGCGCGACGGCGACAAGGACGTCTGCTTCGTGTACCTGAAGGGTTCGCGCGAGGTGCTGCAAGAGCGTTTGACCACGCGCACGGGCCATTTTTTCGATCCGTCGCTGCTGCAAAGCCAGCTCGACACACTCGAAGAACCGGGCGCTGACGAGGCGGTCACGGTGAGCATCGAACTGTCGCCGGAACAGATCGTCGACGATGTGTTGAAGCAGGTCGAGAAGCGTTAATCCGCCATCCTGAACTAACCGTTCAGACGAAGAAAAGCCGCTCCGGGGAGCGGCTTTTCTTTTGCTTGACGAGCAGAGCAGCGGATGAATCGGGCTTTAGCCGATGCGCTTCGCCAACTCGACTGCCTTGCCGATGTATGAACCCGGCGTCATCGCGAGCAAACGGTCTTTCGCGTCCTGCGGAATCGCAAGCCCGCCGACGAACGCCTGCAGCGCCTCACGCGTGATGCCCTTGCCGCGCGTCAGTTCCTTCAACTGCTCGTACGGATTTTCGATGCCGTAGCGGCGCATCACCGTTTGCACCGGCTCGGCCAGCACTTCCCAGCAGTTGTCGAGGTCTTCGTTCAGACGCTGCGCATTCACTTCGAGCTTGTCCAGACCGCGGATCAGCGAGTCGTACGCGAGCAGCGAATAACCGAACGCGACGCCCATGTTGCGCAGCACCGTCGAATCGGTCAGGTCGCGCTGCCAGCGCGACACCGGCAGCTTGTCGGCGAGGTGGCGCAGCGTTGCGTTCGCGAGTCCGAGATTGCCTTCGGAGTTTTCGAAGTCGATGGGGTTGACCTTGTGCGGCATCGTCGACGAACCGATCTCGCCGGCCTTCGTGCGCTGCTTGAAATAGCCGACCGAGATGTAGCCCCACACGTCGCGGTCGAGATCCAGCAGGATCGTGTTGGCGCGCGCGACGGCGTCGAACAGCTCGGCCATGTAATCGTGCGGCTCGATCTGGATCGTGTACGGATTGAACGTGAGCTTCAGACGCTGCTCGACCACTTCGCGCGAGAACGCTTCCCAGTCGAACTCCGGATACGCCGACAGATGCGCATTGAAGTTGCCGACCGCGCCGTTCATCTTGCCGAGCAGTTCGACCTTCGCGATGCGCTCGATCGCGCGTTCGAGACGCGCGGCGACATTGGCGATTTCCTTGCCGAGCGTCGTCGGGCTGGCCGGCTGGCCGTGCGTGCGCGAGAGCATCGGCTGTTCCGCGTGCGCGTGAGCGAGCGCGACGAGCTTCTGATGCACCGTGCGCAGCGCCGGCAGGATCACATGCTCGCGCGCGCCCGCCAGCATCAGGCCGTGCGACGTGTTGTTGATGTCTTCCGACGTGCACGCGAAATGGATGAACTCGCTTGCGCGCTCCAGTTCTTCCTGACCCTTGACCGATTCCTTCAGCCAGTATTCGACCGCCTTCACGTCGTGATTCGTCACGCGCTCGATGTCCTTGATGCGCGCGGCGTCATGCGCGGTGAAGCGCTCGGCCAGTTGCAGCAGGAATTGTTCGGCGGCGTCTGAAAAGCGCGGCACTTCGGCGAAACCGGCGCGCGAGAGCGCGATCAGCCAATGAATTTCGACCGTCACGCGATTGCGCATGAACGCGGCTTCCGAGAGCCAGTCGCGCAGGGCTTCGGTTTTCGACGCATAGCGGCCGTCGAGCGGGGAGAGCGCATTCAGCGCGAACAGAGTGTCGGGGCGGGTGTCGGACATGATGGCGGCTGGTCTAGGCGTTGAGCGCTCGCTGGAGTCACAGCGAGCGGATCGGAACGGAGGGAACCGCGAATTTTACCACCAGAGGCGGATTCGGCCGGAATAGGCCGGACGCGCGTGAGCCGCAGCGGACGATGCAAAGGCAAAGTCGGCTGCCGGGTGGAGCGTGAGCATTCGCATCGGCAGAGCCACTAGAATGCTGACTTCCTCTCTCTCGCCGGCAGCAGGCTTCGCATGGAACTGAAATGGCTCGAAGACTTCGTTTCGCTCGCGGAAACGCGCAGTTTCAGCCGCTCGGCTGAACTGCGTCACGTCACGCAGCCGGCGTTCTCGCGGCGCATCCAGGCGCTCGAGGCGTGGCTCGGCACGGAGCTCATCGACCGCTCGGTGTATCCGACGCGTCTCACGCCGGCGGGCCAGGTGTTCAACGAGCAGGCGCTCGCGATGCTTTCGCAGTTCCACGAGGCCCGCGCGCTGTTGCGCGGCCACACGGCGACGCCGCAAGCGACGATCGAGTTCGCGGTGCCGCACACGCTGTCGCTCACGTACTTTCCTCGCTGGCTGCAACGCATCGAAGCGCAGATGGGCCCGATTCATACGCGGCTGCGCGCGCTGAATGTGCACGACGCGGCGCTCTCTCTGGTGGAAGGCGGCTGCGATCTGATGATGGGCTATCACCATCCGAGTCATCCGGTCGCGCTCGACCCGGCCCGCTACGACATGCTGACGCTCGGCAACGAGCCGATCAGTCCGTTCTCGGCGCCGGGGCGCGCCGGTCGGCCGCGTCATACGCTGCCGGGCACTGCTGAGGCGCCCACGCCTTATCTGTCGTACACGCCGAATGCGTATCTGGGGCGCATGACCGAGGTGATTCTCGCCAACGCCCCGGAGCGTCTCAATCTGGACCGGCTCTACGAAACCGACATGGCCGAAGGCCTGAAGGCGATGGCGCTCGCCGGCCACGGCATCGCTTTTCTGCCGCACAGCGCTGTGGAAGACGCGGTCGCGGACGGCAAGCTGATTCGTCTGGACCGGGCGACGCGCGGCACGCCCGAAGGCCAGCTCACGCTTACGATGGAGATACGCCTCTACCGTGACAAGCTGGCCGCCAAAAGCGACGACGCGCGGCAGATTCTCGTGCGGCAGTTGTGGGACGTGGTGTCGGAAGAACTGGCGGAGCGCGGCGCGTAAGAGAGCCTCGCCAAACCTGCGCGCCCGCGACGCGAATTTGCGGCTTCCGAAGGGTTATGCAAAAAAGACATAATCGGATAAGGAAACGGCATTGGATTTCAAAACGGCCTTTTTCGACAATGCTGCTACTCGATCAACGCCGGAGCGTTCATGTCTTCCCAGCAGCAAGCCGCCCAATCTGCCCAATCAGCATTAACGTCGCAGTCCGTCCCCTCCTACCTGAATAGCGAAGACCTCGGCCCGTGGGGCAACTACCTGCGCCAGGTCGATCGCGTCGCGCCGTACCTCGGCTCGCTGTCGCGCTGGCTCGAAACCCTGAAGCGCCCGAAGCGGATTCTGATCGTTGACGTGCCTATCGAACTCGATAACGGCACGGTCGCGCACTTCGAGGGCTACCGCGTGCAGCACAACGTGTCGCGCGGTCCAGGCAAGGGCGGCGTGCGTTATCACCAGGACGTGACGCTGTCGGAAGTGATGGCGCTGTCCGCGTGGATGTCGGTGAAAAACGCTGCGGTGAACGTTCCTTACGGCGGCGCGAAGGGCGGCATCCGCCTCGATCCGCGCAAGCTGTCGCGTGGTGAACTCGAGCGCGTCACGCGCCGCTACACCAGCGAAATCGGCATCATCATCGGACCGAACACCGACATTCCCGCGCCGGACGTGAACACGAACGAGCAGATCATGGCGTGGATGATGGACACGTACTCCATGAACCAGGGCCAAACGGCGACCGGCGTCGTGACCGGCAAGCCGATCACGCTCGGCGGTTCGCTCGGCCGCCGCGAAGCGACGGGCCGCGGCGTGTTTGTGGTGGGCTGCGAAGCGGCACGCCGCATCGGCTTCGATATCGAAGGCGCGCGCATTGCAGTGCAAGGTTTCGGCAACGTCGGCGGCATCGCGGCGCGTCTGTTCCAGGAAGCGGGTGCGAAGGTCGTCGCGGTGCAGGATCACACCGGCTCGCTGTACAAGTCGACCGGTATCGACGCCGTCGCGTTGCTGGAACATGTGGCGAAGACGGGCGGCGTGGGCGGTTTCGCCGAAGCCGACTCGGTGACGAACGAAGAGTTCTGGACCGTGGAATCGGACATCCTGATCCCGGCTGCGCTCGAAAACCAGATCACCGAAAAGAACGCCGGCAAGATCAAGACGAAGATCGTCGTGGAAGGCGCGAACGGCCCGACCACCACGGCCGCCGACGACATCCTGCACGACCGCGGCATCCTCGTGATTCCGGACGTGGTGGCTAACGCGGGCGGCGTGACGGTGTCGTACTTCGAATGGGTGCAGGATTTCTCGAGCTTCTTCTGGACCGAAGACGAGATCAACCAGCGCCTCGAGCGCGTGATGCGCGAAGCGTTTGCGGCCGTGTGGCAAGTGTCGAGCGAGCAGAACGTTTCGGTGCGGACGGCGGCGTTTATCGTCGCGTGCAAGCGGATTTTGCAAGCGCGCGAAATGCGCGGTCTGTATCCCTGATCGCGGGCTTGTAACGGGAACGGCGGATTCGCTACCTCGCGGATGCGCCGCGCATTTCAAGTAAATGCGCATGCCTGAACGCACTTCACAAGAGCGCGTGTTTTACCTGGCGGGCGGCATCGTGACGATGCTGCCCGCCTTTGCATATCCGGAAAGGTTGACCGGCTGCGCGAAGCCGCCGCCGACCGATAGCGGCGTGCACGCAACAACAATGGTTTATAGCCATACTTTCAGAATAATTACTTTGCTAAACTGGCGCCGGTTCTTGCCAAGGAGATCAAACATGAAGGTTAAAAAAGCTGCGCTGCTGCTCGCGACTCTCGGACTGTTTACGGTTGGCGCGCACGCGCAAGACGCCGGCACGCTGAAAAAGATCAAGGACACGGGCGTCATCGCGCTGGGTCATCGCGAGTCGTCGATTCCGTTTTCGTACTATGACGACAAGCAGGAAGTCATCGGCTATTCGCAGGAATTCGCGCTGAAGGTGGTCGAGGCGGTCAAGCAGAAGCTCAACGCGCCGAACCTGAAAGTGAAGCTGATTCCGGTCACGTCGCAAAACCGTATTCCGCTGGTGCAGAACGGCACCGTCGACATGGAATGCGGCTCCACCACGAATAACGCGGAACGCCAGCAACAAGTGGCGTTCTCGAACACGATCTTCGTGATCGGCACGCGTCTGATGACCAAGAAAGATTCGGGCATCAAGGACTGGGCCGACCTGAAGGGCAAGACGGTCGTCACGACTGCCGGCACCACGTCCGAGCGCCTGCTTCGCAAGATGAACCAGGACAAGAGCCTGGGCATGAACATCATCAGCGCGAAGGATCACGGCGAGTCGTTCCTGACGCTCTCCACCGGCCGCGCCGCTGCGTTCATGATGGACGACGCGCTGCTCGCCGGCGAGCGTGCAAAGTCGAATACGCCGAACGATTTCGTGATCGTCGGCGCGCCGCAGTCGCATGAAGCATACGGCTGCATGCTGCGCAAGAACGATCCGGAATTCAAGAAGGTCGTCGACGACGCAATCGCGAAGGTCGAAACTTCAGGCGAAGCCGACAAGATCTACAAGAAGTGGTTCGAATCGCCGATTCCGCCGAAGGGCTTGAACCTGAACTTCCCGGAAAGCGACGACATGAAGGCGCTTTACAAGAATCCGAATGACAAGGCAATCGATTAAACCTTAGCTGTTTTTTTGAAATGCTGAATGAAACGGAAGGGGCGACGCGCTTCTTCCGTTTCTTTTTGCTGGAGTCTTGGTCATGTCATATCACTGGAACTGGGGCATTCTGCTGAGTCCCGTCTCCACCGGCGAGCCGACCACTTATCTGGGCTGGCTGCTGTCGGGTTTCTGGGTGACGATTACTGTGTCGCTGTCGGCATGGGTGATCGCGCTGATCGTCGGCTCGTTGTTCGGTGTGCTGCGCACGGTGCCGAACAAGTGGGCGTCCGGCATCGGCACGCTCTACGTCGCGATTTTCCGCAATATTCCGCTGATCGTGCAGTTTTTCATCTGGTATCTGGTGATACCGGAGTTGCTGCCGGCATCCATCGGAAACTGGTTCAAGCAACTGCCGCCAGGCGCGCAGTTCTTTTCTTCTTCGATCATCTGTCTCGGGCTCTTCACCGCCGCGCGCGTGTGCGAGCAGGTGCGCTCGGGCATCAACGCGCTGCCGCGCGGCCAACGTGCCGCGGGCCTCGCGATGGGCTTCACGCAATGGCAGACGTATCGCTACGTGCTGCTGCCGGTCGCGTACCGGATCATCGTGCCGCCGCTCACGTCCGAGTTTCTGAATATCTTCAAGAACTCGGCGGTCGCGTCGACCATCGGTCTGCTCGATCTCTCCGCGCAAGCGCGACAGCTTGTCGACTACACGTCGCAGACGTATGAGTCGTTCATCGCCGTCACGCTCGCGTACGTGCTGATCAATCTGGTCGTCATGCAATTCATGCGCTGGGTCGAAGCCAAGACCCGGTTGCCCGGCTATATCGGAGGCAAGTGATGCACCATTTCGACTGGAGCGGTATTCCGGGCGCACTGCCTACGCTGTGGACGGGCGCGGTCGTCACCTTCAAGATCACGCTGATCGCGATCGTGATCGGCATTGTGTGGGGCACGGTTCTCGCCATGCTGCGGCTGTCGTCGTTCAAGCCTTTCGAGTGGTTCGCGAAGGGCTACGTGACGATTTTCCGTTCGATCCCGCTGGTGATGGTCCTGCTGTGGTTCTTCCTGATCGTGCCGCAACTGCTGCAGAACGTGCTCGGTCTGTCGGCGGATATCGACATTCGTCTCGCATCGGCAATGGTCGCTTTCTCGCTGTTCGAGGCGGCGTATTACTCCGAGATCATTCGCGCGGGGATTCAGTCCGTGCCGCGCGGGCAGGTCAACGCGTCGTTCGCGCTCGGCATGAACTACGCGCAGTCCATGCGTCTCGTGGTGCTGCCGCAGGCGTTCCGCGCGATGGTGCCGCTGCTGCTCACGCAGGGCATCGTGCTCTTCCAGGATACGTCGCTCGTCTACGTGATCAGCCTCGCCGACTTCTTCCGCACTGCCACGAATATTGGCGATCGTGACGGCACGAATGTCGAAATGGTACTGTTCGCGGGCGCGTGTTATTTCGTGATCTGCGTGGTCGCGTCGAGCCTTGTCAAAGGTCTTCAGAAAAAGGTCGCAAGATGATCTCTATCAAGAATGTTTCGAAGTGGTACGGCCAGTTTCAGGTGCTGACGGACTGCACGACGGAAGTCAAAAAGGGTGAAGTGGTCGTGGTGTGCGGACCGTCGGGTTCGGGCAAGTCCACGCTGATCAAGACCGTCAACGGACTCGAGCCGTTTCAGAAGGGCGAGATTGTCATCAACGGACAGTCGCTGACGGACAAGAAAACCAATCTGTCGAAGCTGCGCTCGAAGGTCGGCATGGTGTTCCAGCACTTCGAACTGTTCCCGCATCTGTCGATCGTGCAAAACCTCACGCTCGCGCAGATCAAGGTGCTCGGCCGCTCGAAAGACGAAGCCTCGGCGAAGGGTCTGAAGCTGCTCGATCGCGTCGGTTTGCGCGCGCATGCGGACAAGTTTCCGGGGCAATTGTCGGGCGGTCAGCAGCAGCGTGTAGCGATTGCGCGCGCGTTGTCGATGGACCCGATTGCAATGCTGTTCGACGAGCCGACATCGGCGCTCGATCCGGAAATGATCAACGAAGTGCTCGACGTGATGGTCGAACTCGCGCAGGAAGGCATGACCATGATGTGCGTCACGCACGAAATGGGCTTCGCGAAGAAGGTCGCGCATCGCGTGATTTTCATGGACAAGGGCTTGATCGTGGAGGACGACCGCAAGGACGACTTCTTCGACAATCCGAAGTCCGATCGCGCGAAGGATTTTCTGGCGAAGATCCTGCACTGAGATCGCCGCTGCCGCGTGGTTGTCGCGGTGGGCGCTTCAACGAAAAGCCGCTTGAAAAAGCGGCTATTTTTATCGATGCGTGGTCGCCGCGGCTACGACTTTTACGACTCGAAGGCGGCGGCGTCGTCGGCCGCTTCCAGATCGACTTCCAACTCAGCCGCGGCAGATTCGGCTGCCGCCGAAGCCGCAATCGTGCTCGCCGAAGCGGACGCGTCCAGCGCCGGATTGCGCAGCTTTTCCAGCACCGAGGCCGGCACCGGCACATTGACGCGGCCAATCACGTCGCCGTGCTGGAACATCAGCAGATCGCCTGGTTCGAACGCGGTCCACACTTCGTTGTCGGTCAGCGGCTGCGTCGCGATCACGGCGACGCGGTCTTCCGGCGTCGTGTACTTGGCGAAGTCGATGGACACGTCGGCGTCGACGAGATGCGCGGTGGAAAAGGGCCAGCGCCGCACGATGTAATGCAGATGCGTCGAGCAATGCGCAAACAGCGCCTGGCCGTTCGACATCAGAAAATTGAACACGCCGAATTGCGTGATTTCGCGCGTGAGCTTTTCGAGCGCGGCGAAGAGTTCGTTGAGCGGCGGTTGCTGCGCGCCGGGAAACGCCTTGCGCAAACCTTCGAGCAGCGCGCAGAAAGCGAGCTCGCTGTCGGTCGTGCCGACGGGCTGATACACGCCCGAGAGCACCGGCGAATAATCCTTCAGATCGCCGTTATGCGCGAAGATCCAGTGACGCCCCCACAGTTCGCGCATGAACGGGTGGCAGTTTTCCAGCAGAATGTGCCCTTGCGTCGCCTTGCGGATATGCGCGATCGTGTTCTTCGACTTGATCGGGTAGCGCTTGACCATCTCGGCGATCGGCGAGGTAGCCGACGATTGATGGTCGATGAAAAGGCGACACGCTTTGTCTTCGAAGAAGGCGATACCCCAGCCGTCGGCATGGTGATCGGTGACGCCGCCGCGCGCCGCAAAGCCGGTGAACGAGAACGTGACGTCCGTCGGCGCGGCGCAGTTCATTCCTAGAAGTTGGCACATGTTGCGGGTAGGCCTGTGAACGGGGCGAGCCGTTACAATGATGATTTTCCAAGCATATCACCGAGCCACGAACGCCAAATTGCAAAATTGACGTGTGTTCAGGCCGCAACACGGCGGTTTGACCTCAGCGCCGGTGCATTGCTGGGGCGTTGTTCACGCATCGCTCGCGCATCGTTCCGATTCGTCGTTGCGCCTTGTTCGGCTCTTATTCCGCTCCATTCGCTCCGTTCCGCTCTCGCTCTTCTCTCGCCATGACCGCTCCCAACGCTGCTTCCGCTTCCCTCGACTCCGTTACGCTCACCCGTCCTGACGACTGGCACCTGCACGTGCGCGACGGCGCCATGCTGGCGGCGGTGCTGCCGGATACCGCGCGCCAGTTCGGCCGCGCGATCATCATGCCGAACCTGAAGCCGCCGGTCACGACGACGGCGATGGCCCAGGCTTACCGCGAGCGGATCGTCGGCGCCATTCCGGCCGGCGCGCAGTTCGAGCCGCTGATGACGCTGTACCTGACCGACAACACGCCGCCCGATGAAATCCGCCGCGCGCGCGAAAGCGGCTTCGTGCACGGCGTGAAGCTCTATCCGGCCGGCGCGACGACGAACTCCGACGCGGGCGTGACCGACATCATGAAGTGCGCGAAAACGCTGGAAGTGATGCAGGAAACCGGCATGCCGCTGCTGGTGCACGGCGAAGTGACGGATTCGTCGATCGATCTGTTCGACCGCGAGAAGGTGTTCATCGACCGGGTCATGACGCCGCTGCGCCGCGAGTTTCCGGCGCTGAAGGTGGTGTTCGAGCACATCACCACGAAGGACGCCGTCGACTACATCCGCGAAGCCGGCGTCGCGCCGGAACTGCTGGGCGCGACGATCACCGCGCACCATCTGCTCTACAACCGCAACGCGATTTTCCAGGGCGGCATTCGCCCGCATTACTACTGCCTGCCGGTGCTCAAGCGTGAGACGCATCGGCTCGCGCTGGTCGAAGCGGCGACGTCGGGCAATCCGCGCTTCTTCCTCGGTACGGACAGCGCGCCGCATCCGAAGGGTTTGAAGGAACACGCGTGCGGCTGCGCGGGCTGCTACACGGCGCTGCACGCGCTCGAGTTGTACACCGAGGCTTTCGACAAAGCCGGCGCGCTCGACAAGCTCGAAGGCTTTGCGAGCTTCTACGGCGCGGATTTCTACGGTTTGCCGCGCAACGCGGGCAAGGTCACGCTGCGTCGCGAGGAATGGACGTTGCCGGCGGAGTTGCCGGTCGGCGATACGCCGGTCGTGCCGCTGCGCGGCGGTGAATCGATTGGCTGGCGCCTGATCTGACGCGTGGGTGACGCGGAGATGGCGGAGCCCGAGGCGAGGCGCGAAACGGCGCCCGCAACGACTGAACCGGTACAACTCGACGTGAGCGCGCGCCACGACGAAGGCCGCGGCACCGGCAATGAAGCGCTCCCGCCAGGCGCGCGGTCGGGCTTCGCCGCAATCGACTGGTCGAAGCCTTGGTTCGCGCCGTTCGCCGAGCGCGGCCAACGCTGGCAGCGGGCCGCGCTCACGAGCTACGCCGCGTTGCTTGCCGAAATGAACGCCGACGCGTCGAAGGCGCGGCAAGTGACAGGCCGCGGCCAGCGGCTCGCGTTCATCGCGCAGGACGAGCTGCCGCCCGGCGCCGCCTACGAGGCGCACATTGCGTCCACCGGCTGCGTGCCGACGCGCCACAATCTGCACGACTTCTTCAACGCGTCGATGTGGTTTGCGTTTCCGCGCATCAAGGCGGCGCTGAACGCGCGGCAGTCGGCGGCCATCGACTTGCTGGGTGTCGGGCCGACGCGCGGCGGCGTGCGTGACGCACTGACGCTCTTCGACGAAAACGCGCTGCTGTTTGCTTGCGCCGATCCGCGCTTGAGCGCTGCGCTGCGTCAGTTCGACTGGCGCACGCTGTTGCTCCAGCGGCGCGACGCATGGGGCGCATCGGGCGCGAGTTGCGAGGTGCGCTGCTTCGGCCACGCGCTGCTCGAAAAGCTGATCGCGCCGTTCAAGGCGTGCACCGGGCACGCGTGGATTGTCGACGTGCCGCCAGCGTACTTCGAATGGGACGCCGCTTCGCGCGATGCGTGGCTCGACGAGGCGGTCAGCGCGGCTTTGCTGAATACGGAAGCGTTGACGAGCCGTATGTTTGCGCCGCTTCCGGTGCTGGGCATCCCCGGCTGGTGGCCGGAAAACGAGACACCGGCCTTCTATGACGACACGTCCGTATTCCGCGCGGGCCGGCGTGCAGATGTTAAAATCGGCGCCAGCAAAGCAGGCCAGGCAGTCGCGGCCTCGGCGGCTTCGGCCAAAGAGGGCGAGGAAAGTCCGGACTCCACAGGGCAGGGTGATGGCTAACGGCCATCCGTGGCGACACGCGGAACAGGGCAACAGAAAGCAAACCGCCGATGGCCCGGCGCAAGCCGGGATCAGGTAAGGGTGAAACGGTGCGGTAAGAGCGCACCGCGGCTGCTGCAAGGCAGACCGGCACGGTAACCTCCACCCGGAGCAATTCCAAGTAGGCAGGCGCGCATCTTCGAGATGCAGGACGGGGCCCCCGTCTCGTCTGCGGGTAGGAAGCTTGAGCGCGTCAGCAATGGCGCGCCTAGAGGAATGGCTGCCACGCGCGTCGCGTCTTCGGACGTTGCGCGTGCACAGAATCCGGCTTATCGGCCTGCTTTGCCACCACACAAACAAATGCCGGCGTCTTTTAGGGACGCCGGCATTTTTCGTTGATGCGGCCCGCGGGCCGCGGCACTCAGTTCCGCTGGTTCAGATCGGCACGATATCGAACGAGTGGGTCAGTTCGGCCGTCTTCGCGATCATGATCGACGCCGAGCAATACTTGTCGTGCGACAGGTTGATCGCGCGCTCCACCGTCGCCGGATTCAGGTTCTTGCCCGTCACGGTGAAATGAAAGTGAATCTTCGTGAACACCTTCGGATCTTCGCTGGCGCGCTCGGCCTTCAGCGTTACCGAGCAGCCGGCGATTTCCTGACGGCTTTTCTTCAGGATCATCACGACGTCGTAGGCCGTGCAGCCGCCCGTGCCGAGCAAGACCATTTCCATCGGACGCGGCGCGAGATTGCGGCCGCCGCCTTCGGGCGCGCCGTCCATCGCGACCAGGTGGCCGCTGCCCGTCTCGGCCGCGAACGCCATCCCGTCTTGCCCCATCCAGCTTACTTTGCATTCCATGCTGTGCTCCACCGCGCTTCGACTATCGAGACGGCATTGTAGCCCGGCGTTTCGGTGTCCGCCCGAGGCGACGTCGGCGGGAAATTATGCGCAATCGCCGCTTGTATGTTGCGGCGCGGCATGGCGGGCGGGAGGGTGGAATCCGAGGCGGGTTTAGGGGTTTTACTCTAGAGCGCGTCGATCACTCGAGCGGAGCAGTGGGCCGATGCCTCTTTTTATAAGGGCCCACGGCAAACCAAGCTACGGCAGTCGAAAAACCACATTATGAAAATCGATTTCGCAATGCAAATGTTCTTGCGTCGCACAAGGATGCTTCATATAATTGCCTCATCGGTTGCAGCAGTGCGCAACCTCCGCTGTCTCCTCCACCTCCTCCTTTGGTGGATTAAACCCGAACCGCTAGTTCGGGTTTTTTTTCGCCCGCGCCGGCCTGCATGACGTGCGCTCGCGGAAGTCAATATCAGACGGCTCCCGCACCAAATCCCGCACGTTTTGACTTGACGTCACAAATTCCTTTATAATTCAGGGCTTTTCCGCATCCGCGCCCGCGGAGGAAGAACCAGGGAGAGCCTGCACGCGCCTCGATGCGCACACTACAAGCAGGAAAAAATACATTGGGCGCAGCAATTTTTTTGGATCGATCATGAAGACGTTTTCCGCAAAAGCCCATGAGGTTACGCGTGAATGGTACGTGATTGACGCGACGGATAAGGTTCTCGGGCGTGTCGCCAGCGAAGTGGCACACCGTCTTCGCGGCAAGCACAAGCCTGAATTCACTCCGCACGTCGACACCGGTGATTTCATCATCGTTATCAACGCCGGCAAGCTGAAGGTCACGGGCAACAAGGCTACTGACAAGAAGTACTACCGTCACTCGGGCTACCCGGGCGGTATCTATGAAACGACGTTCGGCAAGATGCAGGAACGCTTCCCGGGCCGCGCGCTCGAGAAAGCGGTCAAGGGCATGCTGCCGAAGGGCCCGCTCGGCTACGCGATGATCAAGAAGCTGAAGGTCTACGCTGAAGCAACGCATCCGCATTCGGCACAACAGCCGAAAGCGCTCGAGATCTAAGGGGAGCCCACATGATCGGTAACTGGAATTACGGCACGGGCCGCCGCAAGAGCGCCGTCGCACGCGTCTTCATCAAGGCTGGCAAGGGCGAGATCATTGTCAACGGCAAGCCTATCGCCGATTACTTCTCGCGCGAAACGTCGCTGATGATCGTGCGTCAGCCGCTGGAACTCACGAACCACGGCGTCACGTTCGACATCAAGGTCAACGTGAACGGTGGCGGTGAAACGGGTCAAGCCGGTGCGGTTCGCCACGGCATCACCCGCGCGCTGATGGACTACGACGCAACGCTGAAGCCGGAACTGTCGAAGGCTGGCTTCGTTACGCGTGACGCTCGTGAAGTCGAACGTAAGAAGGTCGGCTTCCACAAGGCACGTCGCCGGAAGCAATTCTCGAAGCGTTAATCGTTTCGGGTGCGAACCGGCTTATCGCTGGAACGCAGCAAAAGCCGCCAACGCTATCGCGAAGGCGGCTTTTTTTATGGTGGCGGCACCCTGTAAGAACCCATTGATTTTGTGGGCATCAGCACGATATTGAGATCAGCCCTACAATAGCGGTTAGAAGCTTTCTGGAGAGTTCGAATGAACGCAGTCACCGACACACCCGTGACCGAGATGCCCGCCCCCTTCGTTTTTACCGACGCAGCGGCTGACAAGGTCAAGCAACTGATCGAAGAAGAAGGCAATGCGGACCTGAAACTGCGCGTTTTCGTGCAGGGCGGCGGCTGCTCGGGCTTTCAATACGGCTTTACGTTCGACGAAGCCGTCAACGAAGACGACACCGTCATGAACAAGAGCGGCGTGCAATTGCTGATCGACTCGATGAGCTACCAGTACCTGGTTGGCGCTGAGATCGACTACAAGGACGACATCAACGGCGCCCAGTTCGTGATCAAGAATCCGAACGCAAGCACCACTTGCGGTTGCGGATCGTCGTTCTCGGTTTAAAGCCGGGCAGGCAGCGTATTGCATAAGAAACGGGGCTTCGGCCCCGTTTGTTATTGGCGGCGCGGCAAAGCGAGAGCCTCCCTCCGCGCGAATCAACCGTCAGCGCGGATAAATCGCCCCCAGCACCCGCTCGGCGCTCGCACCCGTCACGGCCGGCAAACTGCCCGGCAGGCGCGCCACGCAGCGCATCGCGAGCCACGCAAACGCGAGCGGCTCGACCTGGCTCGGCGGCACGCCGAGCGCGTCGGTGGTCATCACCGGCACGCCACTCGCGCCGCTATCGTCCAGTGCCTGCTGCAACGCCTTCATGATCTCCGGATTGCGCGCGCCGCCGCCGCATACGTAGACCGCTTTCACATCCGATGCATGCCGTTCGATCTCTCGCGCCACCGACACCGCGGTCAGCGCGACAAGCGTCGCCTGCACATCGGCGGGCGCGAGTCCCGCGAACGGCTGCAGCCTGGCGTCGAGCCACTCCGCGTTGAACAGATCGCGCCCGGTGCTTTTGGGCGGCTGTTGCGCGAAGAACGGCTCGTCGAGCAAAGCGTTCAGCAGCGGGCGGTCGACCTGGCCGCTTGCCGCGAAATGACCGTTTTCATCGAACGGCTTGCCGAGATGGCGTTGCGCCCATTCGTCGAGCAGCGCGTTTGCCGGCCCGCAATCGAAGCCGCGCACGCTGCCGGTCGCATTCAGGATCGTGATATTGCTGATCCCGCCAAGATTGCAGACCACGCGCGTTTCGTCCTTCGAGCCGAACACGGTTGCGTGAAACGCGGGCACGAGCGGCGCGCCCTGGCCGCCTGCGGCGACGTCGCGGCTGCGGAAATCGGCGATCACGTCGATATGCATCATTTCCGCGAGCAGCGCCGGGTTATTGATCTGCCGCGTATAGCCCTTTTCCGGCCGATGCCGCACCGTCTGCCCATGCACGCCGATCGCGCGTACCTCGGCGGCCGAGACGTGGCAGCCGCGCAGCAGCTCGTGACAGCACACGGTATATCGCGTGGCGAGCGCGTTGGCGGCGAGCGCCTCGCGTTCGATCTCGTTTTCGCCCGGCTGTTGCAGCGCGAACAGCGCCTCCCGCAGGCCCGCCGCGAAACCGACGAACGCCTCGGCCAGCACCACGGGCGGCTTCCCCTCGGCGAACCGGACGGCCACGCCGTCCACGCCGTCCATGCTCGTGCCTGACATCAATCCAAAGTAGACGCCGTCTGCGGGCTCTTGCGCCACGTTGCTGCTCCTGTCGATGATGAGTTGCGGGTTCATTGCCGCCAGTCGGCCGCTGTTTTCTGCCGCCTGTTGGCGAAGGTTGTAGCAGATTATCGACGCAAGCGCGGTCGAAGATGAAGCGCGTCGCCATGCTTCGCTGGTCGTCCGGCTGCGAATGCCACGCGTATACAGGCGCTCGAGCCCGCTTCAGTGGGCGCGGCGGCGCGCATCTATGGGACAATCTGTTTTTTTCGCGACTTCAAGTTTCCAGCATGAGCACCGAGTCCAACAAGCCGAACCCCGCCGCCCCCGCTTTCCCGATCACCGACGAAGTCCGTCACGCGCTCGCCATTACCAAGCGCGGCGTCGACGAATTGCTGATCGAGGAAGAATTCGCGCAAAAACTCGCGAAGAGCGCGGCTACCGGCACGCCGCTGCGCATCAAGCTCGGGCTCGATCCGACCGCGCCGGACATCCACATCGGCCATACGGTCGTGCTGAACAAGATGCGCCAGTTGCAGGACCTCGGTCACACGGTGATTTTTCTGATCGGCGACTTCACGTCGCTGATCGGCGATCCGTCGGGCCGCAACGCCACGCGCCCGCCGCTCACGCGCGAGCAGATCGAATCGAACGCGAAGACGTATTTCGAACAGGCTGCGCTCGTGCTCGATCGCGAGAAGACCGAGATCCGCTACAACAGCGAATGGTCGATGCCGCTCGGCGCCGACGGCATGATCAAGCTCGCGTCGCGCTACACGGTGGCGCGCATTCTCGAGCGCGAAGATTTCACCAAGCGTTTCCAGAGCGGCGTGCCGATTTCGATCCACGAATTCCTGTACCCGTTGATGCAGGGCTACGACTCGGTCGCGCTCAACGCCGACCTCGAACTCGGCGGCACCGATCAGAAGTTCAACCTGCTCGTCGGCCGCGAACTGCAGAAGCAGTACGGCCAGGAGCAGCAATGCATTCTGACGATGCCGCTGCTGGAAGGCCTCGACGGCGTCGAGAAAATGTCGAAGTCGAAGAACAACTACATCGGCATCAGCGAAAAACCGACAGATATGTTCGGCAAGCTGATGAGCATTTCCGACACGCTGATGTGGCGTTACTTCGAACTGCTGTCGTTCCGTCCGATGGACGAGATCGCGGCGTTCAAGCGTGAAGCCGAGGCAGGCCGCAATCCGCGCGATTTCAAGGTCATGCTGGGCCAGGAAATCGTCGCGCGTTTTCATTCGCCGGCCGACGCCGAGCGCGCGCTCGAAGACTTCAACCACCGCGCGAAGGGCGGTGTGCCGGACGATATTCCGGCGGTCGCGCTCGCCGGCGCGCCGCTCGCGATCGGCCAGTTGCTCAAGCAGGCGAACCTCGTGCCGTCGACGAGCGAAGCGCTGCGCAATATCGAGCAGGGCGGCGTGAAAATCGACGGCGCGACCGTCTCGGACAAGGGCTTGAAAGTCGAGGCGGGCGAGTACGTCGTGCAGGTCGGCAAGCGCCGCTTTGCGCGCGTCACGCTGACCGCCTGACTATGACCGTGCGTGCGATGAACCGTAGCGCACAGCCGGAGCCCGCTCGATGATCGCGTTGATCCAACGCGTGCGGCGCGCCGAGGTGCGTGTCGTGGACGGTGACACCGAGCGCGTGACGGGTGCAATCGACGCGGGCCTGCTCGCGCTCGTCTGCGCGGAACGCGGCGACACCCAAGCCGCGGCCGACCGGCTGCTGGCGAAGGTGCTCGGCTACCGCGTGTTCAGCGACGCCGCCGGCAAGATGAATCTGTCAGTGCAAAACGTGGACGGCGCGGGGCGCGCGGGCGGCCTGCTGCTGGTGTCGCAGTTCACGCTGGCCGCGGACACGAACAGCGGGCTGCGTCCGAGCTTCACGCCCGCCGCGCGGCCGGACGAGGGCAAGCGTCTGTTCGACTATTTCGTGTCGGCGGCGCGCGCGAAACATCCCATCGTCGAGACCGGCGAATTCGGCGCGGACATGCAGGTGTCGCTCGTCAACGACGGCCCCGTCACCTTCTGGCTGCAAACCAACGCCTGAACGTCGCGCGGTTCTTGCGACAATAGCGGCCTGGCACAACCGGCGAACAGCGCCCACTTCGATCCCATGACCACGCAGATCCTGTTTATCCGGCACGGCGAGACCGACTGGAATCGCATCAAGCGCATTCAAGGGCATATCGACATTCCGCTCGCCGAAGCGGGTCTCGCCCAGGCGCAGAAACTGGCTCGCCGTATCGCCGATGACGTGAAGCACGGCGCGCGGCTCGACGCGATTTATTCGAGCGATCTGCAACGCGCGCGGCAAACCGCGCAGCCCATCGCCGACGCGCTCGGCTTGCCCGTGCAGTTGCGCGAAGGTTTGCGTGAGCGTTCGTACGGCGCATTCCAGGGCCACGACAGCGACGAAATCGCGGCGCGTTTTCCCGACGAATACGCGCATTGGCAGACTCGCGATCCTGGCTTTGCGCCGCCCGAAGGCGAATCGCTGCGCGTGTTCTACCATCGCGTGCTGCATGCAATTGAGCCGCTTGTGGCCGCACATCCGGGCGGCCGGAT
Source organism: Paraburkholderia graminis (assembly GCF_003330785.1). NCBI lineage: Bacteria > Pseudomonadati > Pseudomonadota > Betaproteobacteria > Burkholderiales > Burkholderiaceae > Paraburkholderia > Paraburkholderia graminis. Next base: position 3,389,495 of record NZ_CP024934.1, on the reverse strand, counting down.
CGCCTGCGTCGCGCATGGCGGCGTGCTCGATTGCGTGCGCCGCTTCGCGTGCGGCTTGCCGCTCGATGCGCCGCGCGACTACCCGCTGTTGAACACGAGCGTGAACGTGGTCGATTACGACGACGGGCGCGCGACGGTGGTGTCGTGGGGCGATGTATCGCATCTCGACGCACCGAGCGCCGACGACAGTTTCAAGAAGGTGCCGGAACCGGGGCGGTAATCAGGCGTTGGATGCGTCGGGCGGTGCGCGTTGCGCCGCCTGCGCGCAGGGCCATGCCGCACGCTGAACTGAACTCAGCCCTCACGCGGCTAAGCCGCACATCAACTGAACTCCCACACCCAATCCGCACTCAACTCGCAGCCGAGTCCCACAAGCCAGGCAGCCCGCTCGACGCTTCCGGCGCCGCAAGCCCGAAGTGCCGGTAAGTGAGCAGTGTGGCCACGCGGCCGCGCGGCGTGCGCTGCAGGAAGCCTTGCTGGATCAGATACGGCTCGAGCACGTCTTCGATCGTGTCACGTTCCTCGCCGATCGCCGCCGCCAGGTTGTCGACGCCGACCGGTCCGCCGTCGAACTTGTGCAGGATCGCTTCGAGCAGCTTGCGGTCCATCAGATCGAAGCCGACCGCGTCGACGTCGAGCATGCGCAGCGCCGCGTCGGCCACTTGCGCGGTGATGTTGCCGTCGGCCTTGACCTCGGCGAAATCGCGCACGCGCCGCAGCAGCCGGTTGGCGATACGCGGCGTGCCGCGCGCGCGCTTCGCAATTTCAAATGCGCCGTCCGGATGAATCTGCGCATTCAGCAACGAAGCCGAGCGCGTGACGATGCGCGCGAGTTCTTCGGCGTTATAAAACTCGAGCCGCGCAACGATGCCGAAGCGATCGCGCAGCGGATTCGTCAGCATGCCCGCGCGCGTGGTCGCGCCGACCAGCGTGAACGGCTGCAAATCGAGCTTCACGCTGCGCGCGGCTGGCCCTTCGCCGATCATGATGTCGATTTGATAATCCTCGAGCGCGGGGTACAGGATTTCCTCGACGACCGGCGAGAGCCGGTGAATTTCGTCGATGAACAGTACGTCGTTGGCTTCGAGATTGGTGAGCAGCGCGGCGAGGTCGCCCGCGCGCTCGAGCACGGGTCCGGACGTCTGCCGCAGATTCACGCCCATTTCACGCGCGATGATATGCGCGAGCGTGGTCTTGCCGAGACCCGGCGGCCCGAACAGCAATACGTGATCGAGCGATTCCGAGCGGCGCTTCGCGGCCTCGATAAAGATTTCGAGCTGGCCGCGCACCTTTTCCTGCCCGACATATTCTTCGAGCTGACGAGGGCGCAACGCGCGTTCGAACGCTTCCTCGTTCGGCGAGACGGGCGTGGCCGCGATGATGCGCTCGGCGGCGAGTTTGTCGGTTTCGATCATCCGGTCATTGTACCGCGCGAGGCGCGCGGCGAAACCCGGCCGAATGGCCAGGGTGCGCGGCTTCGCGAACTGTGGGACGCTTGCTGCATCGGTCGTGCGGCCCGCGCACTGTGAAAAAGCCTCAGGCCTTCGACAAGGCCTTCAACGCGAGCTTGATGCCTTCGGACACGCCCGTGCCGGCCGGCACGTTTTTGACTGCGGCGAGGGCTTCCTTCTCCGAGTAGCCCAACGCGAGCAGCGCATTGAGAATGTCCGACGCGTGATCGGATGCGGACACCGTGCCGGCCATCGCGCCCAGGTCGGCGCCGAGCTTGCCCTTCAACTCGAGCAGCAAGCGCTCGGCCGTCTTCTTGCCGATGCCCGGCACGCGCGTGAGGCGCGCGGCGTCCTGCAGCGTGACCGTCTGCGAGAGCTCGTGCACGCTCATGCCGGAGAGCACGGCGAGCGCCATGCGCGCGCCGATACCGGAGATCTTCAGCAGCTCGCGGAAGGTCGAACGTTCCTCGGCGGTGCCGAAGCCGTACAACAGGTGCGCATCTTCGCGCACGATCATTTGCGTGAGCAGCACGACGCGCTCGCCAGTGGACGGCAGGTTGTAGAACGTGCTCATCGGCACGTCGACTTCATAACCGACGCCGTTGCAATCGACGAGCAGATGCGGCGGGTTTTTTTCCAGCAGAACGCCGGCAATGCGACCGATCATGGCGAGTTCGAACTTGTGAGAAAGGGCGAGTGTAGCGCAGCGCGTGCCGCGCACCTATCCCACGAGACGCCCGCGTCTGACCCGCAGCCCTTTCTTTGCAAGCGATGGCGCGATGCCGCCGAGCGTGCTCAACGTCGTGCCGCCGTGCGCGTGACAGATCGCCATGCCGAGCGCGTCGGCGGCGTCGGTGCCCGGCACGCCGGAAAGATTCAGCAGGCGCACGACCATCTGCTGCATCTGCTCCTTGGTCGCGCGGCCGTAGCCGACCACCGCCTGCTTCAACTGCAGCGCGGTGTATTCGGCAACCGGCACGCCGCCCGCGACGAGGCCGCAAATGGCCGCGCCGCGCGCCTGACCGAGCAGCAAGGTGGACTGCGGATTGACGTTGACGAACACTTTTTCGATCGCCGATTGATCCGGCGAGTGCTGGCGAATCAGCGTCGAAATGCCTTCGAAAATAGTGCCGAGGCGCGACGGCAGATCGGCGTCGGCGGTCTTGATAACGCCGCTCGCGACGTAGCTGAGCGTGTGTCCGCTTTGGTCGATCACGCCGAAGCCCGTCACGCGCAAGCCGGGGTCGATGCCAAGAATTCTCATGAAGTGCCGCACATGCGGTTAAAGCCAAGTGCCTGCGATACTACAACAGACGCGCCGCACGGCGGCCCGCAAAAGGTCGTGGCGGCGGAATAAAAACTGCTGCGTCTGTCGGAAGGAGGTGATCGGATATGCAGCGCTATGGAAACAGAAGCGGGACATCCGGCGTCGTGGCCTACGAAATCGGCGATAACTTTGTCGCTGCCCGCTTCAACTCGGGCACGACGTATTGGTACTCGAAAAAAAGCGTCGGCGTCAAACACGTCGCGGCGCTCAAGCGGCTCGCGAAACAGGGCGAGGGTCTTGGCACCTACATCAGTCAGCATCCGGAAGTGAGGGACGGCTACGAGCGCAAGGACCCACCAGACTGACGACTGACGACGCGTGACGAACGTCGGCCACTGACCGCCGCAGCGAGCGGCAAAACAAAACGGCCCGGCGGAAAATTCCACCGGGCCGTTCTATCGTCTCTTACCCTGGACACGGCAAAACAACACGCCGCCGCTCAAGCCAATATCAATGCCGGAAGTGACGCACGCCGGTCAGCACCATCGCGATGTTGTGCTCGTCCGCGGCGCTGACCACTTCGTCGTCGCGCATCGAGCCACCTGGCTGGATCACGCACGTCGCGCCCGCTGCCACGACCACGTCGAGGCCGTCGCGGAACGGGAAGAACGCATCCGACGCCACCGCCGAACCGGTCAGCGTCAAGCCCGCGTTCTGCGCCTTGATGCTCGCGATGCGCGCGGAATCCACGCGGCTCATCTGACCCGCGCCGACGCCGAGCGTCATGCCGTTGCCGCAGAACACGATCGCGTTCGACTTCACGTACTTCGCGACGCGCCAGGCGAACAGCAGATCGTCCATCTCCTTCGGCGTGGGATGACGCTTCGTCACCACGCGCAATTCGCGCGGCTGCACGTTTTTCGAATCGAGCGATTGAACCAGCAGGCCGCCGCCCACGCGCTTCAGATCGAACGCGTTATGGCCTTCGCCCAGCGCGATTTCCAGCAGACGCACGTTCTGCTTCGCTGCGAAAACCTGGCGCGCTTCGGCGCTGAACGACGGCGCGATCAGCACTTCGACGAACTGCTTGGCCACTGCTTGCGCCGCGGTTTCGTCCACTTCGCGATTGAACGCGATGATGCCGCCGAACGCCGAAGTCGGATCGGTCTGGAACGCCTTCGAATACGCTTCGTTCGCGTCCGCGCCCACCGCCACGCCGCACGGATTCGCATGCTTGACGATCACGCAGGCCGGCACGTCGAAGGTCTTCACGCATTCCCACGCCGCGTCCGAATCCGCGATGTTGTTGTACGACAGTTCCTTACCCTGCAACTGGTTGTAGTTCGCCAGCGCGCCGGCCGGCACCGACAGATCGCGATAGAACGCGGCGCTCTGATGCGGGTTTTCGCCGTAGCGCAAGTCCTGCACCTTGTCGAAGGCGAGGTTGAACGTAGCCGGATAAGCGTTGCGCGACGAGTGCTGCAACTCGTCGGTGAGGCTCGTCAGATAGTTGGTGATCGCGCCGTCGTATTGCGCGGTGTGCGCGAACACCTTGGTCGCGAGACGGAAGTTCGTCTTGTACGACACCGCGTTGCCGTTCGCGCGCATTTCGTCGAGCACGACCGCGTAATCAGCGGGATCGACCACCACGGTCACGTCGCGATGATTCTTCGCGGCCGAGCGCAGCATGGTCGGGCCGCCGATGTCGATGTTCTCGATCGCGTCTTCCAGCGAGCACTCTTCCTTCGACACCGTCTGCACGAACGGGTACAGGTTCACGACCAGCAGGTCGATGGTCGGAATGTCGTGCTTCTCGAGCGCCGCCATGTGTTCCGGCAGATCGCGGCGCGCGAGAATGCCGCCGTGCACCTTCGGATGCAGCGTTTTCACGCGCCCGTCCAGCATTTCCGGGAAGCCCGTGTAGTCGGCGACTTCGGTGACGGACAGACCCGCGTCCGCGAGCAGTTTCGCGGTGCCGCCGGTCGACAGGATCTTGACGCCGAGGTCCGACAGCGACTTGGCGAAGTCGACAATGCCGGACTTGTCGGAAACGGAGATGAGCGCTTGCTTGATCATGATGAAGACGAAAAGCCGAAGGGAAACGTGGCAGGGCGCGAGAAAACTAGAACCCGCTACAACAGACCATGCTGTTGCAGCTTCTTGCGCAGCGTATTGCGGTTGATGCCGAGATACTCGGCGGCCAGCGACTGATTGCCGCCGGCCTGCTCGAGCACCACTTCGAGCAGGGGTTTTTCAACGCACGAAATCACCATGTCATAGACGTCGTGCGGATTCGAGCCGTCGAGATCCTGGAAGTAGATGCCCAGGCTGTCGCGGACAGATTGTTCGATATTGTTCTTGCTCATGCAGCTAGTCGGTCGGTGTGGTTCTCGCCCTGGTTGTCGAGCCCGGCATCGCCGGGTGATTCGTCGACGTAGACGAGGCGGTCGGAGATCGCCTTCTGCGCGTCGAAAAATTCGTTGACGGCGAGGAGTTGTTCGCGCGTGCTGTCCAGCGTATTCATGCGATGCCGGAACAGGTTGGCGCCGGAAAGGCCGCGAGTGTACCAGCCGATGTGCTTGCGCGCAGTGCGAACGCCCGTAAATTCGCCGTAGAAACCGTAGTGATCTTCCAGGTGCTCGTTCATGACCTGCTGGATTTCGTCGATGCGCGGCGGCGGCAGCAACTCGCCCGTTTGCAGGAAATGCTCGATCTCGCGGAACAGCCACGGACGCCCCTGCGCCGCGCGCCCGATCATGATCGCGTCGGCGCCCGTCACGGCGAGCACATGGCGCGCTTTTTCCGGCGACGAAATGTCGCCGTTGGCCACGACCGGAATGCGCACCGCCGCCTTGACCGCGGCGATGGTCTCGTACTCGGCGTCGCCGTGATACAGGTCGGCGCGCGTGCGGCCGTGCACGGTCAGCATGGAGATGCCGGCGGCCTCGGCGAGACGCGCGACGTTCAGCGCGTTTTTGTTCTCGCGATTCCAGCCCGTGCGGATTTTCAGCGTGACCGGCACCGCGTCGGGACCGACGCCCACTGCCGCGACCACCGCCTCGACGATGCGCTGCACGAGCGGCTCGTTTTGCAGCAGCGCCGAACCGGCCGCGACGTTGCAGACTTTCTTGGCCGGACAGCCCATGTTGATGTCGATGATCTGCGCGCCGTTCGCGACGTTGTAGCGGGCGGCTTCGGCCATCATGTCGGGGTCGGCGCCGGCGATCTGCACGGCGATCGGCTCGACTTCGCCCGCGTGGTTCGCGCGGCGCATGGTTTTCTCGCTCTTCCACAGTTGCGCGTTCGACGCGACCATTTCCGACACCGCATAGCCCGCGCCGAGCCGTTTGCAAAGCTGGCGGAACGGACGATCGGTGACGCCGGCCATGGGCGCGACGAACAGGTTGTTACGCAGATTGTGCGAGCCGATGGTGGGCATGACGTGGACGCGCGCGCCGCCGATTGTTCGATTTCGTCAATCGGAGCATTCGCGAAATGCGAGGGAAAACCGCCATTTTAGCGTTAACAGATAGCCCGCACTTCAATTGCGGGCGTCGTAACCCATTAAATCTTCTATGAAAGTCGCCGGCGTCATAGAGTCGGCGCCGCTCGCGCGAGGGTTCGTGCGAGGGTTCCTGGTGAAGTGGCCCGCGCTCGTCAGCGGCGCTGTCCGAACATCATTTGACGCGCGAGCGCGGTCTTCACCGGCGGCACGAATTCCAACGCGGTCAGCGCAAGCCCGCGCATGATCGCGAGCGGCGCGAAGTCGACGGTGAAAAGGCGCGCGAGCGTGTCGGTGGCGCCGATCGTCAAGCGCCGGTCGAGCGCGCGACGCTGCGCGAAAGTGGCGAGCGCAAGCGTCGTCGGGCCTTCCGCCGACAATGCGTCGGCGAGCGCGTGCGCGTCGCGCAAACCCAGATTGAGGCCCTGGCCCGCAACCGGATGCAGCGTCTGCGCGGCATTGCCGATGGCGACGACCCGGCCGCTCACCTGCGTATCGACGGCGTTCAACCCGAGCGGGAACGACGCCCGTCCCTTGATGTGCGTGAAGCGTCCCATGCGTCCGCCGAATGCGGCGCCGAGTTCGCGCAGGAATTCGTCGTCGGGAAGCTGCGCGCGGCGCGCGGCTTCGTCGGGCGCGCAGCACCAGACGAGCGCGTAGTCGGCGCCGCGCACGCCGCCCATCGGCAGCAAGGCAATCGGGCCTTCCGGCGTGAAGCGTTCCCACGCGACGTGCGGTTGCGGCGTCGACACGCTCACCGTGCCGACCAGCGCCGTTTGTCCGTAGTCGCGTGTGCCGGGTTTGTCGGCGCCTTTGTCCGCGCCATTTGTGGCGCTTTCTCCCTCGCGCTTTCCAGCCTTCTGCGCACCCCGCTGATCACCGAACAAACCGCCTTCCGCGCTCACCAGAATGCGCGTGCGCAGCCGGCGCGTGACGCCCGCGGTTTCGATCGGCAGCGTGACGCCGTCCTGTTCCTGAACCGGCGTCGCGGCGGACGTCGAACGGAACCAGTGGACTCGCGTTGCATGCACCGCTTCGGCCAGACCGTGCACGATCGAGCCGTAACGCAGCACGTAGCCGAGCGCCGGCAGCCCGTGCTCGCCGTGGTCGATCAGCGTGCGGCCGAAGTGTCCGCGCTGCGAGACGTGGATGCGCTGGATCGCGGTTGCGTCGGCGGGCCAGCGCAGCGGTTCGAGAATCATGCGGCTGCCGTGCGAGACGGCGATCGCGCGCGGGTCCGCGATCGAATCTTCGGGCTCGCGCGCGTCGATCAGCGCGATCTTCAGCTCGCGCGTCGCGCTGCGGCGCGCGAGCCAACCGGCAAGCGCGAGTCCGACCGGTCCGGCGCCGACAATCGTCACGTCGAAATCGAAATGCTGATTGAGCGCCGCGGGCTTCAGGATGACCGTGGACGGAGAAGCATCGTTCATGGCCGGTTACGTCCTTGTCTGCTGAGCCGCGCGGGCGTCCTGCATCAGCGCCTCGATTTCGTCGGCGGCCACCGGCACGTCGCGGGTAATCAGTTCGCAGCCCGTTGGCGTGACGATCGCGTCGTCCTCGATGCGGATGCCGATGTTCCAGTAACGCTCGGGCACGCCTTCGGCCGGCCGGATGTACAGGCCGGGCTCGATAGTCAGCGTCATCGACGCCTGCAGTGTGCGCCACGGCAGCACGCCTGCCTCGTCGCGCGGCGCGCCGCGCTCGCGGTAGTCGCCGACATCGTGCACGTCCATGCCGAGCCAGTGGCCGGTGCGGTGCATATAGAAGGGTGCGTAGGCGCGCTCGGCGATTACGTCGTCGACGGAAGCGAACTTCGCGCGGTCGACGATGCCCGTGTCCAGCAAGCCTTGCGACAGCACGCGCACGGCCGCCTGATGCGGGTCGTCGAAGGTCGCGCCGGCGCGCGTCGCGTCGACGGCGGCCTGCTGCGCGGCCAGCACGATGTCGTACAGCTCGCGCTGCGCCGGCGTGAAGCGGCCGCTCGCCGGGAAAGTGCGCGTGATGTCGGACGCGTAGCCGTCGAGTTCGCAGGCCGCGTCGATCAGAATCAGGTCGCCGTCCTGCGCAATCGCGTTGCCGGCCGGGTAGTGCAGCACGCACGCATTCGCGCCCGCGGCGACGATCGACGTGTAAGCGGGCGCCTGCGCGCCGAACTTGCGGAACGTGTAGAGCAGCTCCGCTTCGAGTTCGTACTCGCGCACGCCGGGACGGCACGCGGCCATCGCCCGGCGGTGCGCCTGCGCGGAAATTTGTCCGGCGCGGCGCATGATGGCGAGCTCGTGGTCGTCCTTGATGAGCCGCATCTCGTCGAGTAACGGCAGCAGATCGCGCGCGGCCGTGGGCGCCGCGACGCCGCTGCGGCCCTGCGTCCGCACGGCTTCCAGCCAGCCGCGCACCTGGCCGTCGAGTTCGTCCGACGTGCCCAGCGCGTAGTGCAGCGACGGCTTGTCCGCGAGGAGCCGCGGCACGTGTGCGTCGATTTCGTCGAAGGGAAACGCGGCGTCGAATCCGAACGCGACGCGTGCGCCGTCGGGCCCGAAACGGAAACCTTCCCAGATCTCGCGCTCGACGTTTTTCTCGCGGCAGAACAGGATCGACGCGGGCTCGCCGGGAGCGGCGCTTGCGTCGAGCACGAGCAGCGCCTCCGGTTCGGTGAAGCCGGTCAGGTAGTAGAAGTAGCTGTCGTGCCGGTAGGGGTAGTCGGCGTCCCGGTTGCGCAGCGCTTCGGGCGCGGTCGGCACGATGGCGACGCCGCCGCCCGCTGCACGCAGCGCGGCGAGTACGCGCTCGCGGCGCGTGCGGTAGACGTCGATGGCGATGGTGGGTTCGGTCGGCTGGTTCATCGTGCGATTGTAGCGCCCAATGCGCGGACGAATTTGCGCCGGCGCGTTGCGCGGGCGCGCGGGATTGGTCGGGGCCAAACCGCCCCTTGGCCATTCAGCCAGCTAGACGGCGCGCGCGCGGCGCGGCAATGTTGCAATCCATCCACAGCGACTGAGCGTGCGGCTCGCGAAGCGCGCGCGGGGCGCTCGCGCACGCCGCTCAGCACTTATACTTTCGCCGGATTCAGAAAAAGGCAGATGGCAATGATGAAACTCATCGGTTCGCTCGCCAGCCCGTTCGTGCGCAAAGCGCGCATCGTGCTGGCCGACAAGAAGATCGACTACGAGCTGGTGCCCGAGAACGTCTGGGCGCCGGACACCCGCATTCATACCTTCAATCCGCTCGGCAAGGTGCCGTGCCTCGTGATGGAAGACGGCGAAGCGGTGTTCGACTCACGCGTGATCTGCGAGTACGTGGACACGCTGTCGCCGGTCGGCAAGCTGATTCCGCAATCGGGACGCGAGCGCATCGAGGTGCGCTGCTGGGAAGCGCTCGCCGACGGCCTCCTCGACGCGGCCGTGCTGATTCGCCTCGAAAGCACGCAGCGCACGCCGGAGCAGCGCGTCGACGCCTGGGTGGCGCGCCAGCAGCGCAAGATCGACGAAGCGCTCGTCGCCATGTCGCAAGGGCTCGCGGCCAAGCCGTGGTGCGCGGGCAATCACTACACGCTCGCCGATATCGCGGTGGGCTGCGCGTTGGGCTATCTGGATTTCCGCATGCCGGAGCTGAACTGGCGCGATGCGCATCCGAATCTCGACAAGCATTTTCAGAAGCTTTCGCTGCGCCAATCGTTTATCGATACTGCGCCGGCCAACTGAGCAGCTAAATAAAAGCGAAGTTGCTAACGGTTAAGGCAAGTTTGCAAAATTGCGTTAATCGCACTTTCAAAGTCATGAATTAAAGCTTTCAGTTGTGGTAAAAAAGCGCCTGCCCTCAGGCGCTTTTTTTCGTCTGTCGCGTGGGCAATGGTCATGCAGTCAACATATCCGGTCTTTTCGTGCCGATATGCGCCGTTGCAAATGGCGGCGAGCCCATCGCGCCGTCGAACGAATAACACCACAAAGAGACTTTCATAATGAAACCGTATCGCCTTGTTATTGCCGCTTCCGTCTGCTCGCTGTTTGCCGCGTGTTCCAGCGTCAGCAACCTGGACCCGTCTTCGCTGATTCAGTCCGGCCAACTGGCCACGCAGGCCGCCACGCTGTCGGACGCCGACGTGCGCGCGCTCACCGACAAATCGTGCGCGCAACTCGACAGCGAAAACACAATTGCGCCGGCCAACAGCAAATACCAGAAGCGCCTGAACAAGATCGCCGCGCAACTGGGCGACAACATCAACGGCACGCCGGTGAATTACAAGGTGTATGTGACGAAGGACGTCAATGCCTGGGCGATGGCGAACGGCTGCGTGCGCGTCTACAGCGGCCTGATGGACATGATGAACGACAACGAAGTGCGCGGCGTGGTCGGCCATGAAATGGGCCACGTGGCGCTTGGCCACACGAAGAAGGCGATGCAGGTCGCGTATGCGACGTCGGCGGTGCGTTCGGTTGCGTCGTCGGCGGGTGGCGTTGCAGGCGCGCTGTCCGGCTCGCAATTGGGCGAGTTTTCGGAAAAGCTGATTAACGCGCAATTCTCGCAAACGCAGGAAAGCGCCGCGGACGACTATTCTTTCGATTTGCAGAAAAAGAAGAATCTCGATCCGTCGGGTCTCGTCACGGCGTTCAACAAACTCGCGCAAATGGACGGCGGTAAATCGAGCATGCTGAGTTCGCATCCGGCATCGCCGGCGCGTGCGCAGCATATTCAGCAGCGCATTGCGTCGAATCAGTAAGCCTGGTTTGAGCGGATGAAAAAACGCGCGCTGGCGGTTATGCCGCAGCGCGCGTTTTTTATTGCTGTGCTTTTTATGGCTCTTTTATCGCTTACTGCCCGCCATTTCCCGCGTCACCGTTTTTGCGACGCCTGATGCCCGGCCCGAACGCAAAGCCGAATGCCAGCAGCAATAACGAAACCGCGAGCACCGTGTTATTGCCGCTCGTCACATACGGCGTGCGGCCGGCTGTGCCTTGCACGGTGACGTCGAGCGAGCCGATCGTGTAGGGCGCGAGCTTTCCGAGCACCTTGCCGTTGGCGTCGATGGCGGCCGTCGTGCCGGTGTTGGTCGCGCGCAGCATCGGCCGGCCGGTTTCCAGCGAACGCATGCGCGCAATCTGCAGATGCTGCTCGAGCGCGATCGTGTCGCCGAACCACGCGAGATTCGTCGAGTTGATCAGCACGCCCGGCGGCGTATCGCTCTCGCGGATCGTCCGCGCAATCTCTTCGCCGAAAATGTCTTCGTAACAGATGTCGACCGCGACCGGCTGGTTATGCACGACGAACGGCTTCTGCACGGGGCCGCCGCGCGCGAAATCGCCGAGCGGAATATTCATCAGATTGACGAACCAGCGAAAGCCCCACGGCACGAATTCGCCGAACGGCACGAGGTGATGCTTGTCGTAGCGGTAAATATCGCGCGTGCCGGGCGTGACGCCGAACAGGCTGTTCGTGTAGTCGACCACGCGGCCCTCGGGCGTGACCGAGCCGCCGACAGCGCCGAACAGGATCGCGCTGCCCGTCGAATCGGCGAAGCTGCGCACCGCCGACGCAAACGGCACCGGCAGTTGCTGCGCGAGCACCGGAATCGCGGTTTCCGGCGTGACGATCAGATCGGCCGGCTTCGAGGTGATCATCTGCTGATACTGGTCGATGGCGGCGCGCACGCCCGCTTCCTCGAACTTCATGTCCTGCTTGACGTCGCCTTGCAGCAGACGCACGGTCAGCGGCGCGTTGGCCGGCACCGTCCACTTCGCGAGCGGCAGCAGCAGGCCGGCCGCGATCAACGCGACTGCGATGCCGGCCGGCACCGCGACACTCGCTGCGTTTGCGCTGCCGCGCGTGTCGCCGCTGCTTGCCGACGTTTCGCGAGACGCCCGCGAACGGCGCAGCAACGCGAGCAACGCCTGCACGATCAGCGCGGCCACGAGTGCGAGCATCCAGCCGACGCCGTACACGCCCGCGAGCGGCGCGAATCCGGCGAACGGGCCGTCGACTTGCGCATAGCCGCTCGCGAGCCACGGAAAGCCGGTGAACACGGTGCCGCGCAGCCATTCGCCGATAGCCCATGCACTCGCGAAGGCGAGCGCGCCATGCCACGTCGGCGAAAACGGCATGTCGACCGCGGACTTGCCGTTGCGCGCGTGACCCGCGCAAAACGACCAGACGCCCGCGGCAAGAGCGGGATACAGCGCGAGGTAGAGCGAAAACAGCACGAGCGCAGCGCCCGCGAGCGGCGCGGGCATGCCGCCGAAATCATGCATGCTGACGTAGAGCCACCACACGCCGCTCACGAAGTTGCCGAAGCCGAACGCGCCGCCCGTCAACGCGGCGCTTTTCCAGCCGGTCGTGCGCGTCAGCCAGCCGAAGAGGAACACGAAGATTGCGAGTTCGAGCCAGCCGCCGTGCGGCGTGGGCGCGAACGACAACGTGTTGGCCGCGCCGGCCGCGAGCGCGACGAGGTAATGCCAGCGAGGCAGCGCACGCACGCCCGTCGGTCGCGCGGCGGTCGTGTTCACGCCGCGGCGCGAGGAGGAAGTGATCGGGTCGGCCATTGTTGCGCGGTCGGCGAGAGGAGTGACAAGTTGGAAAGGCTCGGGCGAAGGCCGAAGGTCGGCAGGCGGGAAGGACCGCTCAGGTCTGCACGTGCTGCGCTTCGCGCTCGCGCTGACCGGCAAGCGGGTCGCGCCGCACGAGCAGCATGTGAATCTGGCGTGCGTCGCCGCGCAGAATCTCGAAGATCAGATCGTCGATGCGAACCTTCTCGCCCCGGTGCGGCACGCGCCCGAAATAATGCGTGACGAGCCCGCCGATCGTATCGACTTCTTCGTCTGAATAATGCGTGCCGAAGGCCTCGTTGAACTGCTCGATCTCGGTCAGCGCGCGCACGCGAAAGCGTCCGTCCGGCGACGCGATGATGTTGCCGCTTTCCTCGTCGAAATCGTATTCGTCTTCGATGTCGCCGACGATCTGCTCCAGCACGTCTTCAATCGTAATCAGGCCGGCCACGCCGCCGTATTCGTCGACGACCACCGCGAGGTGATTGCGATTCACGCGAAAGTCGTGCAGCAGCACATTCAACCGCTTCGATTCGGGGATGAACACGGCGGGCCGCAGCATGCCGCGCACGTCGAACTCTTCTTCGGCGTAGTAGCGCAGCAGGTCTTTTGCGAGCAGCACGCCGATCACGTTGTCGCGATTGCCCTCGTACACCGGATAGCGCGAGTGCGCTTTTTCCAGCACGTAAGGAATGAATTCGGCGGGGTTGTCCGCGATGTTGATCGCGTCCATCTGCGCGCGCGGCACCATGATGTCGCGTGCGCTAAGTTCGGAGACCTGGAATACGCCTTCGATCATCGACAGCGAGTCGGCGTCGATCAGGTTGCGCTCGTGCGCGTCCTGCAGGATTTCCAGAAGTTCGGCGCGCGAGTCGGGCTCGGGCGAGATGAAGTCGGTCAGACGCTCGAGCAGCGAGCGCTTTTCGTGCGGTTTGTCGGTTTGGCGTCGACTGGGATACGTGTCGTTCATGGTAGTGCGCCCGGCAAGACTGGGCGCGCTGTTGCAGAGCATTAAGGATACACCAGGCACATGGCAGGACCGTGTCCCACCCGGCCGGGCGATGAATGAAACCGGGCTGACAGGGTCCGACGCAAGCGACGGGCCGTGGGTCAATCCTAACTGATTACGCGGTGAAAAGCGTCCTGGAGAAAAAACCCGGGCGCTTCATGGAACAATCGCGGAACATTCGCGAAACGAACGGCCGAGCGAAGGGCGCTTTCTTTCATGCGATTTCGCGCGTGCTCGTCTGCTCGTGATTGCAGCGAAAAGAGTGCATCGCAGGTTCGATGGCGCGGCTATTCGCCAGTTGCGGTCTGCGCGTTGCGTCCGCATGTGGCGCTTCGGCGTACGCGCTCACAGCTTCGTCTGCGGCTGTGTGCGAAGCTCGCCGCCGCTTGAGTCGCCGCTTGAGTCGCCGCTTGAGTCGCCGCTTGCCTCGCCGTTCGCCTCCGTCCCATCACTCGCAGCCTGGCAGCGCGCGAGCAGCGCTTCCAGCGCGCGATCGGGCATGCCGCTTTCGCGCAGCGCGTGAACCGTGCGGCTCACGTACTCGAGCGTCGTGCCGTAGCGGCCGCGCGCGCAGCCGAGCACCGTTTTCACGACCTCGTCGCCGAGCTTGCCGGTGTACGTCGGCACGTCGCGGCGCATCACGAACGCAAGTGCGTCGACGCGCCGGCCGTCGGCGAGCACACAGGGCAGCCACGCGGGCCGGTAGGAACCCATCGGCATTTCGCGGCGCCACAGCGCCTCGAGATGCGGCATCGCGCCTTCTGCCGCGAGACGAAACGCGATGCCCGTACACGAGCCGCCGCGATCGAGCGCGAGCACAAGCCCCGGCTGCTCCGGCGTGCCGCGATTCACGCGCGACCACAGATACAGCCCGCGGTGATAGCCGTGCACCTTCGAGCGCGTGGCTTCGACGGTGGGCAGTCCAGGATTCCAGATCAGCGAGCCATAGCCGAAGAGCCACAAGTCGCTTTGCCGGTCCCAGTCACGCAGCGTGCATTCCAGCGACGCGCGCAGTTCTTCGTCGGTCAGCAGCCGCGACTCGCCGAGCGCGGGCGGATAGTCCGGGCAGGGCGGTCGGGCGTGAGTGTCGGCGTCGGAAGGAAAGGAACTCACGGTTCGGTTCGGGCAGCGTGCAGTGGTTAAAGGTTAGCGGCTAACAGTCAAGGGTCAACGGTCAACGGTAGGGGTCGGGAAAGCCGAGCTTGCCGAGAATCTCGGTTTCGAGCGCTTCCATTTCCTCGGCTTCTTCTTCGACTTCGTGGTCGTAGCCTTGCGCATGCAGCGTACCGTGCACGAGCAGATGCGCGTAATGGGCGACGAGCGGCTTGCCCTGCTCGGCGGCTTCCTTTTCGACAACCGGACAGCACAGGATCAGATCGCCAGTGACGGGATCGTCCTCCGACTCCGCGTATGCAAACGTCAGCACGTTCGTCGAATAGTCCTTGCCGCGATACGTGCGATTCAGCGTGCGGCCTTCCTCGGCGTCGACGAAACGCACGGTCAGCTCGCCGTCGGCGAAAAGCGCGGCCTTGATCCAGCCGGCCACCGTCGCGCGCGGCAGCACGGCCTTGTGTTCGGGCCACGCCTTCGCGGCCGGGAATTGCAGATTCAGCGTCAGTTTCGGGGCGCGGCTCATGCTTGTTCGATGTCTTATCGGGCGAGGTGTTGCGCGCTGCGCTGTGCGTCGGGCCGCATCAACGCGAATCCGCGGGGCTCGCGGTCTTCTGCGAATGCGCGTCGTACGCTTCGACAATTCGCGCGACGAGCGGATGGCGCACCACGTCCGCGCTGGTAAAGCGCGTGAGCGCAATGCCGCGCACGTCCGACAGCACCTGCTGCGCCTCGATGAGCCCGCTCTTGTGGCCGCGCGGCAAGTCGACCTGCGTCGTGTCGCCGGTCACCACGGCCTTCGAGCCGAAGCCGATCCGCGTGAGAAACATCTTCATCTGCTCGGGCGTGGTGTTCTGCGCCTCATCGAGAATGATGAACGCGTGATTCAGCGTGCGCCCGCGCATGTACGCGAGCGGCGCGATCTCGATCATCTGCCGCTCGAACATCTTCGCGGTCTTATCGAAGCCGAGCAGATCGTACAGCGCGTCGTACAGCGGACGCAGGTACGGATCGACCTTCTGCGCGAGATCGCCCGGCAGAAAGCCGAGCCGCTCGCCGGCTTCGACGGCCGGCCGCGTCAGCACGATGCGCTTGACCTGATCGCGCTCGAGCGCGTCCACCGCGCAGGCCACCGCCAGATACGTCTTGCCGGTGCCCGCCGGGCCGATGCCGAAGGTGACGTCGTGCGAGACGATCTGCTTCAGATAGTCGCGCTGCGCCGGCGTGCGGCCGCGCAGATCGGCGCGCCGGGTGTAGAGCTTCGGACCGAGTTCCTCGGCGTCGTCTTCGAGAAGATCGGCGGGCTGGTCGAACGGATGGTCGGGGTTGCCCGGAAAGCCAGGCTCGCCGGCTTCGTCGCCATTGCCGTTGCCGTTCGTGCGATGCCGCGCCGGGTGGCGCACTTCGACGAGCGCGAGCTGGATGTCGTCGACCGACAGCGGATCGCGCGCGTTGTTGTAGAAGTTCTCGAGCGCGGTGAGCGCGAGTTTCGCGCCGCGCCCGCGGATCGTGATGCGGTGTCCGCGGCGTTGCAGCGTCACGTCGAGCGCCTGCTCGATCTGCCGCAGATTTTCGTCGAGCGGTCCGCAGAGGTTGGCGAGCCGCGCGTTGTCGTCGCGCGGAGCGGTGAATTCCAGATGCGGCTGAGTGGTTTTCAAGGCGATGAGTCGATCCTGTCGGTTTCAGTACGCGGGCGGCGGCGGCCGGCTTGCGGTTTTACGTTCGCGTGGCGCCGCGCGTTTGCGTCAATGGTCAGTCATTGGTCAGTCAATGGGTGGTGGCGCTCGCACCGTTTTCTGCATTGTCGTGCACCAGCACAAGTTCGCCACGCAGCGAATGTGGGTACGCTTTGACGATTTTCACGTCGACCATCTGACCGGTCAGCCGTGCATGCGAAGCCAGCGGCGCCGGGAAATTCACCACGCGGTTGTTCTCCGTGCGGCCCGCGAGCTCGTTCGGGTCCTTGCGCGCCGGGCGCTCGACCAGAATACGCTCGACCTTGCCGACCATCGAATCGCTGATGCGCTGGACGTTTTCCTCGATCGTGGCTTGCAGGTGTTGCAGGCGCTTGAGTTTCACTTCGCGCGGCGTGTCGTCGTGCAGGTTCGCAGCCGGCGTGCCCGGACGCGGACTGTAGATGAACGAGAAGCTCGTGTCGTACTTCATCTCGTGCACGAGCGCCATCATCTTGTCGAAATCTTCTTCGGTCTCACCGGGAAATCCGACGATCATGTCAGTGGACAGCGACAGATCCGGGCGAATCGCCCGCAGCTTGCGGATCACCGACTTGTACTCGAGCACCGTGTAGCCGCGCTTCATCGCCATCAGGATGCGGTCGGAACCGTGCTGCACCGGCAGATGCAGGTGGCTCACGAGCTTCGGCACCTTCGCGTAGGTGTCGATCAGACGCTGCGTGAATTCCTTCGGATGCGACGTGGTATAGCGAATCCGTTCGATGCCCGGAATATCGGCGACGTATTCGATCAGCGTCGCAAAGTCGGCGATTTCCGACGAGCCGACGGTCAGCGCGCCACGATAGGCGTTCACGTTCTGACCCAGCAAGGTGACTTCGCGCACGCCCTGATCGGCGAGACCGGCAATTTCCGTCAGAACGTCGTCAAGCGGACGGGAGACTTCTTCGCCGCGCGTGTAGGGCACGACGCAGTAGCTGCAGTACTTGCTGCAACCCTCCATGATCGACACGAAAGCGCTCGGGCCTTCCACGCGCGCGGGCGGCAGATGGTCGAACTTTTCGATTTCGGGAAACGAGATGTCGACCTGCGCGCGGCCGCTTTCCCGGCGCTTGTCGATCATTTGCGGCAGACGGTGCAGCGTTTGCGGGCCGAACACCAGATCGACGTAAGGCGCGCGCGCAACGATGGACGCGCCTTCCTGGCTCGCCACGCAGCCGCCCACGCCGATGATCAGATTGGGATTCGCTTCCTTCAGCTCGCGCACGCGGCCGAGGTCGGAGAACACTTTTTCCTGGGCTTTTTCGCGCACCGAGCAGGTGTTGAACAGGATCACGTCCGCGTCTTCGGGCGTGTCGGTCTTGACGAGGCCCTCAGCCGCGCCGAGTACGTCGACCATCTTGTCGGAGTCGTACTCGTTCATCTGGCAGCCAAAGGTCTTTACATAAACTTTTTTGGTCATCGAATTTCGCCGGTCGCAGTGGTTAACCTGGGGGCGCTGTATAAAGGGTCGAGGAGAGGCGAAAACGTGCGCGAGGTCCGTGGGACGGGGCTTCTGGTCGCCGTCGGCTGGGCTTTAGCCGCAGCCCGCGCGCGCTTGCCGCGTAACGCAATATTATAGCCCTTCGCCGGATAGGGCCTCGCGGCGCACATCGGTCTCCGACGCCTCCAGCGCCGCGGGCGGCAAGCCGAGCAGGCCTTCCAGTTCGTCCGATACCTGCGCGAAGCGCTCGCTCAGAAAATCCAGCAGCACGCGCACGCGCGGCGCCATGAAGCGGTTGCGGTGGTATAGCGCGTGCAGCGGCGCGTCCGGATAGCGCCATTCGGGTAGCAGGATTTTCAGGCCGTCCGCGCGCAAATCCGCTTCCACGTCCCACATCGACTTGATCACGATGCCGTAGCCGCGCAGCGCCCATTCGCGGGCGACGGCGCCGTCGTTGGTTTCGCGCGCGGTTTCGAGCGGCACCGTGTAGTTCTGCACTTCGTCACCGCGCGTGAAGCGCCATTCGTTGGCCGGCCCCGAGCCGGTGTTGAGTACGATGCAGTCGAAATTGGCGAGATCGTGCGGATCTTCGGGCTCGCCTTTACGGGCAATGTAGTCCGGCGACGCGCACAGCACACGCCGGTTCGGCGCGAGCTTGCGGGCGACGAGCGAGCTGTCCTGCGGCACGCCGAAGCGGATCGCCAAGTCGATGTCCTCCTGCACGAGATTCGACAGCGAGTCCGACAGCGTGAGCGCGAACGTCACTTCGGGATAGAGCGCGTTGAACTCGTCGAGCCAGTGCATCAGCAGATTGCGGCCGAAGTCCGAAGTCGCCGACACGCGCACCTTGCCGCGCACCACGCCTTGCCCGGCCTGGAGCGCGGCTTTCGCGTCGTCCAGCGATTGCAGCGCCTGGCGGCAACAGTTCAGATAGAGACGGCCTTCGTCGGTGAGCCGCAACTGGCGGGTCGTGCGCTCGAAAAGCCGCGCCTTCAGGCCGGCTTCGAGCTTGGCGAGGCGCGCGCTCGCGGCGGCGGGCGTGAGACCCATTTTGCGGCCCGCCGCGGACAAACTGCCTTGCTGCGCGGCCTCGACAAAGAGGCGAATGTCGCCGAGATTATCCATCGCTCGCTTCAAATGGCATTTGAAAATGCTTCAAATGCTACGCCAATTATCAAATGGCCGCCGCGCGCCGACAATTCGTTTCTCGAAAACTCATGCGGCGCTGAGCGCCGCCGGAAATCATGCAACTGGATCACGCGACCATCGTCACGGCCGATCTCGACGCGGCCCGCCGTTTCTTCGTCGATATTGCCGGCTTGACGCAAGGCGCGCGTCCGCCGTTTTCCGTCGACGGCTACTGGCTCTACGCGGACGGCCGGCCGGTCGTGCATCTGGTCGAAGCGACCGCGCCCGACCCGGCGCTACGGGCGGCGCCGCGCATCGACCATATCGCCTTCCGTCTGGAAAGCGCCGCCGAATGGCAGGCGCTGCTCGCGCGCCTGCGCGCATCCGGCGTCGTCTATCGAACGGCGCAAGTCCCGCCGATGGCCCCGCAAGAAGCCGCCATGCAGATTTTCGTGGCGCTCGCGCCGGGCGTCGTCATCGAGTTCCTGACGGCGCTGCATCACGCTCAACCGTAAAACCAACCGTAAAACTTCGAACCTGCAAGCTGGAGAACAACAATGCCGATTCCACTACTCGCGCTCGCGATCAGCGCCTTCGCGATCGGGACCACCGAGTTCGTCATCATGGGCCTGCTGCCCGAAGTCGCGCGCGATCTTGCCGTGTCGATTCCATCGGCGGGACTGCTCGTGAGCGGCTATGCGCTCGGCGTCGCGGTCGGCGCGCCGCTGCTTGCGGTCGTCACCAGCAGAATGCCGCGCAAGCTCGCGCTGCAGTTGCTGATGGGCGTGTTTATCGTCGGCAATACGCTGTGCGCGATTGCGTCGAGCTATTCGGTGCTGATGATCGCGCGCGTCGTGACCTCGTTCGCGCACGGCTCGTTCTTCGGCATCGGCGCGGTGGTGGCGGCGTCGCTCGTGCCGTCGGAAAAGCGCGCGAGCGCGATTGCGCTGATGTTCACCGGCCTCACGCTCGCGAACGTGCTCGGCGTGCCGTTCGGCACGTTCGTCGGCCAGGAGTTCGGCTGGCGCGCCGCCTTCTGGATTGTCAGCGCGTTCGGCGTGCTGTCGCTGGCGGGCGTGACGGCGCTCGTGCCGAATCGCCACGATTCCGCCCCAGCCGGTCTCGGCCATGAAGTGCGCGTGCTGAAGGACCCGCAAGTGTGGACCGCGCTCGCGATGACCGTGCTCGGCTTCGGCGGCGTGTTCGTGGTGTTCACGTACATCGCGCCGATTCTCGAGCAGGTGAGCGGCTTCTCGCCGCGCGCCGTCACGCTGATTCTCGTGCTGTTCGGCGTGGGACTGACGATCGGCAACACCGTGGGCGGCAAGCTCGCGGACCGCGCGCTGATGCCTTCGCTGATGGCCATTCTCGCGGCGCTTGCCGTGGTGATGGCGCTGTTCGCCCGCACCAGCCATTCGCAGGTGGCCGCGGCGGTCACCGTGTTCGTGTGGGGCATCGCCGCGTTCGCGACCGTGCCGCCGTTGCAGATGCGTGTGGTCGAGAAGGCGGCCAAGGCGCCAAATCTCGCGTCGACGCTGAACATCGGCGCGTTCAATGTCGGCAATGCGGGCGGCGCGTGGCTCGGCGGTCTCGTGATCGATCACGGCCATTCGCTCGATACGTTGCCGTGGGTCGCGGCGGCGGTGAGCTTGAGCGCGTTGCTGCTGACGTGGTTCGCATCGCGCATGGACACGCCGGCCTCCGATGAAGCACGAAGCGGCGTGCAGGTGCGCGAGCGGGCGTGAGTCCTGGCGAGGCGCGCACGCGGGGGTACAGCGGCATGCGATCAGAAGCGCGATCGCAATCGCGACCACAACGAAACGCGCACTGCACTCCGCATATGAAAAATGCGCACAAGCTTTGCGAAAAGCGTCCTCCGCAATACTGATAACAGTGTGAAGATAACTTCGTTGGGCGCTGCGGGGCGCGATGCTATCTTGCTTCCACTAACTGTTTGCCCGCCGCCCGGCGGCGCTTCTGGAGGCAATCATGCATTCCCCGCTTGCTCTGGTCCGCGATCCCACGGCCGATACCGATGCGCCGCCGCGTGCCGCTGAACCTTTCGACGCGCTCGAACATCTCGTCGGCGTGAATCTCGCGCGTTTGCGCGCGGAACGTCAGTTGTCGCTCGACGCATTGGCCCGCGCGTCCGGCGTATCGCGCGCGATGCTCGCGCAAATCGAATCGGCGCGCAGCGTGCCGTCCATCAAGGTGCTGTGCAAGGTGGCCGCCGCGTTGAAGGTGTCGGTCGCGGCCTTCCTGCGACGTCACGCGACCAATGGTTTCGAGCACTTGCCGGCGGAGCGTTCGTCGCGCATCGTCAGTTCCAACGGACGCTATTCGGCTCGCCCGCTCTATCCCGACAACGAGCCGACCGCCGCCGAATTTCACGAGCTGCGCATCGCGCCGTTGCACACGGAAGCGGGCGTGCGCCGCGCGCCTGGCACGACGGTCAATCTGGTCGTCAGCGAGGGCACGCTCGAGGTCAGCGTGCACGACCAGCGCCAGTTGCTGGCAACCGGCGACGCGATCGTATTCGACGCCGATCAGCCGCACAGCCTGCGCAATCCCGGCGACACCGAAGCGCGCGCGTTTCGAGTGACGCTGAAGGCCGAGACGCCGCCGCGCTGGGACGTGCCCGCGCAGCACGACACGTCGCGCGAGGCTGCGCCCGTTTGATCGAATGCGCCGCATAGGCGCCGCCCGGGCGCGAAACCCGTCTGGGCAGTAGGGGTTGCGCTGCGGTTCGCGCGCGACTGTTGTATGCTTGGCCCGCCGGTTCGTCCGGCAATCAGTGCGTCTTCAGGGCGGGGCGAAATTCCCCCCCGGCGGTATGCCGGCAGCGCGAAAGCGCAGGCCGGCGAGCCCGCGAGCGCCCGCAATAGCGCGGTTTTCAATCGACCGAAAGCCGCCGCGGGGTCAGCAGATCTGGTGAGAAGCCAGAGCCGACGGTCACAGTCCGGATGGAAGAAGATGTGCAGATAGTCATGTTCGTTTCCGTGGCGCCGCTCGCATGTCGGAGTGGTGCGCGAACGCCGCCTGCATCGTGAGGCGGCGCTGCACGGCGCGTCTTTGTCTGTTTGCAATGCCCTGAAACGTTTCTCGCCCAACTTTTGCGATGAGCGTTTCAACCATGTCCTTTGCTACTTTTCCCGCTCCTTCGACGCTTGCGCACGACGCATTCGCCGATCTCCCGCTGCTCTCCACCGAAGCCGTTCCGCCGCGTATCGCCGCCGCCTTGCAAGCCATGCGCGAAGGCCGCGCCGTCGTGCTGCAAGACGACGACGACCGCGAAAACGAGGCCGATCTGATCGTGTCCGCCGAGCGTCTTTCCGTCGAAACCATGGCGCTGCTGATTCGCGAATGCAGCGGCATCGTGTGTCTGTGTCTGACCGACGACAAGGTCCGCGCGCTCGAACTTCCGCCGATGGCCGTCCATAACGAAAGCCGTCACGGCACCGCGTTCACGGTGTCGATCGAAGCGCGCGAGGGCGTGACGACCGGTGTGTCCGCACTCGACCGGCTGACGACGATCCGCGCGGCGATTGCCGATAATGCGAAGCCTGCCGACATCGTGAGCCCCGGCCATGTGTTCCCGTTGCGCGCGATGCCGGGCGGCGTGCTGGCGCGTCGCGGACATACCGAAGGCACCGTGGACCTCGCGATTCTGGCCGGGCTCAAGCCCGCCGGCGTGCTCTGCGAATTGATGAACGCCGACGGCACGATGACGCGCGGTGCCGACGTCGAACGCTTTGCCGCAAAACACAATCTGCCGATGCTGACGATTGCGGAGCTGGCCGAGTTTCGCCTGGCGCTGACGCAGGCGCGCGAATGCGTCGAAGAGGCTTGAATTCAAGGTGAATTCAAGGCGGTGAGCGGCGTGGCGCGTGAAGTGGGCGGTTCTCTGAACCGCTACGACTGCACGTCGCCGAACTCGCCGCGCACACCCGCGTCGATTAACGCCGGCAATTCGTCCATGTGCTGCATGATCCGCGTGATGCCCATCTTGCGCAGCGCGTCCGCGTAGCCGTCGGGAATATGGCTCGCGCCGACAAACGCGATCGTCTTCATTCCCGCCGCGCGCGCCGCGTTCAAGCCCGCCACGCTGTCTTCCACGACGATGCATCGCGATGGATCGACGCCGAGCGTCTGCGCGGCGAACAGGTACACGTCGGGGAACGGCTTCGGCCGCGCGACCTGTTCCGCGCTGAACACGCGCTCGCCGAAAATCTGCTGCAATCCGGCGCGCCGCAGCGATGCGGTGACGCGCGACATGCGGCTGTTCGACACCACGGCGGCGGGCAGCGTCACGCGTTGCAGCGCGTCGCGCACACCGTTGATCGGACTAAGCGACGCAGCGAGCGCGAGCTCGACGTTGTGTTCGATCGTGTTCAGAAAATCCGCCGGCAGCGTGATGCCGAACGCGGTCTCGATGCCTTCGAGAAAGCGCGACGTTTGCTGGCCAAACGCCGTCTTGACGATTGGCTCGAAGTCGAGGCCCGGAAAAGTGGCCGAGAGCGTCTCGTACATGACGCGGTCGGCGATGACTTCACTGTCGACGAGTACGCCGTCGCAGTCGCAGATAAGGTGGTCGATCATGCGTGGAGGAACCGGAAAGCGGTGGCGCGCGCAGACGCCATAGCCATAAATAGCCGGTTCATGCGCGCGGTGTGAAAGCGCCATGATACGTGCTTCGGCGGCGCTTTCGCTCCATCGCATCGCATCGCATCGCATTGCGTTGCTCGCGATTCGCGAGCGCGCCGCGCTCAACGCGCGTGCAGATACAGATAAAGACCCGCCGCCACCGCGCCGCCGACGAGCGGACCGCACACGGGAATCCACGCGTAGCGCCAGTCGCTGTCGCGCTTGCCGGGGATCGGCAGCAGCGCGTGCATCAAACGCGGCGACAGATCGCGCGCGGGACTCATCGCGTAACCCGTCGGTCCGCCGAGAGAAATGCCGATGCCGAGCACGAGCAGCCCGACCGGCAGCGCGTCCAGCGCGCCGAGCCCGACTTGCGGCGAAGCGAGATACAGCACGCCGAGAATCAGCACGAACGTGGCGATCATCTCTGTCAGCAGGTTGTGCGGCACGCTGCGAATCGCGGGCGCGGTGCAGAACACGCCGAGCTTGACGTCGGCGTCGCCTTCCTTCGCGAAGTGCTGCCGATACGCGACCCACACGAGCAGTGCGCCCGCCATGCCGCCGAGCATTTGCGCGGCCACATAACCGGGCACCTTGGCCCACGCGAACTTGCCCGTGAGCGCGAGGCTGATGGTCACCACCGGATTCAGGTGCGCGCCGCTGTACGAGGCCGTCACGTAGACCGCGATGAACACGGCCATCGCCCAGCCCATGACGATCACGATCAGGTCCGCGCCTTTGCCCTTGGTGCGTGCAAGCAGCACGTTGGCGACAGCGCCGTCGCCGAGCAGCACGACCAGTGCCGTGCCGATGAATTCCGCAATGTAAGGAGACATCGTTGGTTATCCGAAATATTGTTGTTAGGGAAGCCGCGAGGCGGGCGGCTTCGTTGCGGCTTTATCTCAGGTTTGCGTTAGCCCTGCAGAACGTTCATGCGTGAATAGCGCCGCGCGCAAGCTCAGGATTTCGACGGCGTATCGGCCCAGGCTTTGGCGGCGCGAATTGCGCGCTGCCAGCCGTCGAGGCATTCCTTCACGTCCTCTTTGCCGAGCGCGGGCGTAAAGCGTCGATCGAGCTTCCACTGGCTTTGCAGTTCGCCGACATCTTTCCAGTAGCCGACGGCGAGCCCCGCGAGATACGCGGCGCCGAGCGCCGTGGTTTCCGACACCTTGGGACGCACCGCGTCGACGCCGAGAATGTCGGCCTGGAATTGCATCAGCAGATTGTTCGCGCATGCGCCGCCGTCCACGCGCAATTCGCCGATGCGAATGCCGGAGTCGGCCTCCATCGCCTTCAGCACGTCGAGCGATTGATACGCAATCGAATCGAGCGCCGCGCGCGCGATATGCGCGGACGTCGTGCCGCGCGTCACGCCGAACAGCGTGCCGCGAGCCCGCGCATTCCAGTGCGGCGCGCCGAGGCCGGCGAACGCGGGCACCAGATACACGCCGTCGCAATGCGGCACGCCGCGCGCGAGCGTTTCGATTTCAGCCGCGTTCTTGATGATGCCGAGACCGTCGCGCAGCCATTGCACGACCGCGCCGCCGATGAAGATGCTGCCTTCGAGCGCGTAGTTGATCTGATCGCCGATCTGCCACGCAATCGTCGTGACGAGATTGTTCTTCGATTCAATTGGCTTGTCGCCGGTGTTCATCACGAGAAAGCAGCCGGTGCCGTAGGTGTTTTTCACCATGCCCGACTCCGTGCACATCTGGCCGAACAGCGCTGCATGCTGGTCGCCGGCGATGCCCGCGAGCGGAATCTTCGACGCGAACACCGTGGTCTTGGTCGGCCCATACACTTCCGACGACGGACGCACTTCCGGCAACATGCTGCGCGGAATGTCGAGCGCGTCGAGCAATTCGTCGTCCCATTTCAGCGTGTGGATATTGAAGAGCATGGTGCGCGATGCATTCGTCACGTCGGTGACGTGCAGGCCGCCCTTGGTGAAATTCCACACGAGCCAGCTATCCACTGTGCCGAACGCGAGGCGGCCTTGCTTCGCCTTGTCGCGCGCGCCTTCCACGTTGTCGAGAATCCAGCGGATCTTGGTCGCCGAGAAATACGAGTCGATCGGCAAGCCGGTCTTCGCGCGCACTCGGGCTTCGAGTCCCTGCTCCTTGAGCTGGTCGCAGAAGTCGGCGGTGCGGCGGTCCTGCCAGACGATCGCGTTGTAGATCGGATGCCCGGTTTCGCGGTCCCACACGATGGTCGTTTCGCGCTGATTCGTGATGCCGATGGCGGCAATCGACGTGCCGTTCATGCCGGCGCGCGTGACGGCTTCGGCGGCGACGCCCGCCTGCGTCGACCAGATTTCCTGCGGATCGTGCTCGACCCAGCCCGGCCGCGGATATATCTGCTCGAACTCCTTTTGCGCCGTCGACACGACATTGCCGAGGCGGTCGAACAGCATCGCACGCGAACTGGTGGTGCCCTGGTCAAGCGCGAGGATGTACTGATCCTGCATTGTGTCTTCTCCATGCATTTTATGAGTCGCCGTGACAGCTCGAATAGCTTAAGCGGTTCAAGCAGCTCGAGCAGTTCAGGCTGCGTGCCGGCGACGGGAACGGCTTGTCGTTTCCAGCGCGCCGCAACGGAGTCCGCGCGTGCGCGTGGCCGAACGAGCCGAAGGCTAAAGCGGTTGTGTTCGGTCTTGTTCGGTTTTCTTGTTACGCGCGCTGTCGCTCGGGTTCGTGTGCGAACCATGCGTCGATGTCGCGCGTGATCGCGTCGAGCGTGCCCGGCTCGACGTGAAGGCCGAGTTTCGAGCGGCGCCAGAGGACGTCGTGCGCGCTGCGCGCCCATTCGACGTCGCGCAGATAAGTCAGCTCGGCCTCGTAAAGACCAGGCGCGAACGCGTGGCCGAGATCGGCGAGCGAATGCGCATGGCCGATCACCTTCGTCACACGCGTGCCGTAAGCGCGCGCGAGGCGATGCGCGAGATCGTCGGGCAACCATGCGTAATGCTGCTTCAGCTCGGCGAGGAAGCGCTCGAAGTTCGCATGCGCAATATCGCCGCCGGGCAACGACGCGCCGGCCGTCCACGACGGCGCGCCTTTGCCGAGCGCGGCCGCGAGTTTGTCGACGGCTTCTTCCGCAAGCTTGCGGAACGTCGTGATCTTGCCGCCGAACACCGATAGTAGCGGCGCTTCGCCCGCGGGCGCGTCGAGTTCGAGCGAGTAGTCGCGCGTGACGGCCGACGGATTATCGGCGCCTTCTTCCTCGAGCAGCGGCCGCACGCCCGAGTAGGTCCAGCGCACATCGGCCGGCGAGATCTTCTGCCTGAAATAGCGGTTGATGGAGTCGCACAGGTACTGCGTCTCGTCGGCGGTGATCGCGACCTGCGCGGGGTCGCCGCGATATTCGATGTCGGTCGTGCCGATCAGCGTGTAGTCGTGCTCGTACGGAATCGCGAAGATGATCCGCTTGTCCGGGTTCTGGAAAATGTACGCGTGGTCGTGTTCAAAGAGCCGCCGCGTGACGATGTGGCTGCCTTTGACGAGCCGCACGCTGTGCGACGCCGCGCGGCCCAGCGCGCCTTGCAGCAGTTCGCCGACCCACGGGCCGGCGGCGTTGGCGATCGACGCGGCACGCACGTCGAGGGTCGTGCCGTCCGCGCGCCTGAGTTGCGCGCGCCATTCGCCGCCGGCGCGCACCGCGCTCAGCAGCTTCGTGCGCGTGAGAATCTTCGCGCCGTGCTCGGCGGCGTCGAGCGCGTTGAGCACGACGAGGCGCGCGTCGTTGACCCAGCCGTCCGAGTACACGAAGCCGCGCTTGATCGATTCGACGAGCGGCGCGCCGGCCGGATGATCGCGCATCACGATGCCGCGCGAGCCGGGAAGCAGCTCGCGCCGTGCGAGGTGATCGTAAAGAAAGAGGCCCGCGCGGATCAGCCAGGCCGGGCGCAGATCGGGCATGTGCGGCATCACGAAGCGCAGCGGCCACATGATGTGCGGCGCGGCGCGCAGCAAGGTCTCGCGTTCCTGCAATGCTTTGCGCACGAGCCCGAACTCGCGGTACTCGAGGTAGCGCAAGCCGCCGTGAATCAGCTTGGTACTCGCCGACGATGTATGCGCCGCGAGGTCGTCCTGTTCGCAAAGCAGCACGGACAGTCCGCGGCCGGCCGCGTCGCGCGCGATGCCCGCGCCGTTGATCCCGCCGCCCACGACGAGCAAATCGTATTTCGTGCCTTGCGTCACCTGCTGCGTCTCCTGCGTCGTATGGGAAGCGGTCTGAAAATCTACCGAACGGCTCGTGTTCGTTTTCGAACTTTAATGAACATATTCGAAAAAGTAAAGTTCGTGGTGCCTGAGCGCGACTCTATCGAATGGTCATGGTAGTGGCGCGACGCGCGGCCACGGACGATACTCTTGGCACTGGCCATTTCGGGGTGAATTTCATGCGTGGACTTTTCATGGCGGGCGCCGCTGCGTTGCTCGCAGGGTGCGTCGCTTCGCCGAGCCTCACTGGAACGATGGGCGCACCGTCGTTCGTTTCATTGCAGCAGATGTGCAGCGCGCAGACCGTCGATTACGGCAACGACGCGCAGGGCGTGTATGCGACGCTGTTCGATGCGTATGTGGCGAACCGGCGCGGGCGCTTGTCGAAGGACGATTACTGCGCGTTCCACGCGTCGATTGCGCAGCGCTACACGAGCCAGGGCGCAAGTGCGGACCCGCAGCTTCGTAATCAGTGGGTCGCGTTCTTTACCGAGCAGCGCGCGCGAGCGATCAGTTGGCGCGCGGCGGTGGACCCGACTTTGCGGAGTGGTTGAAGGCGCGGTGGGTCGCGTTGGGTTGTGTTGCGTTAGCGAACCAGGGCCGCAGGGCGCGAGCGTTTTGAAGCGTGCCAAATCGAAGCGGGCGCCGTTAAAGGCGCCCGCGTGGACACAAGCATAAAAGACGAAGGCGCTCAGCGGTCAGCCGCCGCGGCATTGCGTTGCCGCCAGCCGCGTGCGGCGATCGCCGTTCACCGTTCGACCACAACCGGCGTCGAGCCCGACGATGCGCGGGTCGTTTTCAGGAAAGTCGTTTAATCGCTCGAAGTGCGCTATCGCCGGATTCCGTTACACGCCATTGTTCATTGCCCGAGGCGAGCCGCTCCAGTTGCACGAGCTGGCGTTCGAGGAGGGCGTCGAGTTCTTCTCGCTCCATGTCGACTTGATTGGGAGCGTCCTTGACGAGCAACAACGTGGCGAATTCGTGCGGACTCAGCATCGTTTCTCTCCATGTCAAGCAAACGCGGACAGCCTCGACGGCGACTGGCATCGAATGGCAGGGCCATTGCCAGGTGGTCCGCAAAAAATCGGGCGGGAGGTACGGCTTACGACAGTTTTGACTTCGCACCGGCGGCACGCGAGAGCGCAACGAACGCCGGGAACTGGAGTGTAGTCAAGCGAACGTTAAACACCAAACCGGCCCCTGCAAATTTTCCCTTTGACAATCAGGCGTCGCAGAGGCGGTTCGCGGCGGCGGGCAGATCCATGATTTCACTTGAAGTTCGGCGTGCACTGCAACATGCCGGCCAGCGCCGGGTCACGCGGCCACATACACCTGGCAATTGGCCGTATTGAGCGTTTCGACCATGTCGGCGGGCGGCGCGGCATCGGTGAAAAGTGCGTCGATCTGGTCGAGATGGCCCTGACGGACGAGCGCCGGGCGGCCGAACTTGGAGCTGTCGGCGGCCAGGAATACGGTGCGCGCGTGCTGGATGATGGCTTCGGCGACGCGCACTTCGCGGGTGTCGAAATCGCGCAAGGTGCCGTCGGTTTCGATGCTCGAGGTGCCGATGATCGCGAAGTCGACCTTGAACTGACGGATGAAGTCGATCGCCAGTTCGCCGACGATGCCCTTGTCCCACGGTCGCACGATGCCGCCCGTGACGAGCACTTCGCAATCGGGATAGCCGCTCATCATGCTCGCGACGTTCAGATTGTTGGTGATCACGCGCAGGCCGCGGTGCCGGTTGAGCGCGCGCGCGACTTCCTCTGTGGTCGTGCCGAGATTGATGAAGAGCGACGCCTGATCGGGAATGTGCGTGGCGACTAACGCGGCGATGCGCCGTTTCTCGTCGTGGAACATGCGCTGACGCGCGGTGTACGAGACGTTCTCGGAACTGGTCGGCAAACTCGCGCCGCCGTGATAGCGGCGCAGCAGGTTCATGTCGGCGAGCCAGTTGACGTCGCGGCGGATCGTCTGCGGCGTCACGTCGAAGTGGGACGCGAGGTCGTCCACGGTCACGAAGCCGTCGCGTTGCACCCACTCCAGCAGTTCCTGTTGCCGGGCGTTCAGCGTGAGGCGGGGATCTCGGGTCATGGTCTCGGGTTGTGGGTCTGTTATGGCGTCTGCCCGCGGCGGCGCGGGCAGGGCGGGAACGAGCGTGCGCGTATTGTAAGACCATCGCGGGGCGCGTCCGCCAACTCGGAGGATCGTCGCTATCTCCACGCCGTCATTCGCGAGCCGCCGTTACTCGCATTTCGCGAAGCAAGGCGAGTTTGCCGAGCCGGCTTTTTTGCCGGGCAGTGCAATCGCGCTTGCCTCACTGAAACTTTCGTCTATCGTGGAATTGGAACTGCGGCCAATCGGCACGGTCTGTGCTGGGTTGTCTGCAGACTTGCGAAACAGAGGCTAAGATGCAGACACAAGGGGTTAACTCTAATTCACGGCGCTGTATCCGACACGGCGAACCGCAACGCGAGGCAGCGCAATAGCAGCGGTTGCGAGCATGCTCCACGAGTCGATACAGCTTTCGGAGCAAGACACGATGCACACAGAGCTGAACCATGTCATGCCCTGGCGAATCGAGGACATCGACCTCACTCGGATCGACCGCCAGAAAGCCGTCGCAAATGAAGACCTGTTGTTGCTGCTGTGCGCCGCTTCGTTTATTGAAAGCGGTACTGATCTTTACACCAGTAATCTCAGCCAGTTCTTTAACGACGATCCCGAAGTTTCCGCGTGGCTCAACAACGAATGGGAGCCCGAGGAAATGCAGCACGGCCGCGCGCTCAAGACGTATATCGCGTACGTGTGGCCCGAATACGACTGGGACACCGCGTTCCGCAACTTCATGGACGAGTATTCGCTGACCTGTTCCGTCGAAGATTTCGAAAAGACTCGCGCGCTGGAAATGGTGGCGCGCTGCGTCGTTGAAACAGGCACCGCGACGCTGTATCGCGCGATCGGCGAGTGTTCGGACGAACCGGTTCTCAAGCAGATCACGGACAACATTCGCACGGACGAAGTCCGCCATTACAAGCACTTTTTCAAGTACTTCAAGAAGTACAACAAGATCGAGGGCAATGGCCGGCTCGCGGTGCTCGGCGCACTAATGCGCCGCGTGATGGAGATCAAGAACGAAGATTCGGAGATCGCCTTGCGTCACGTGTTCGCGATTCGTTATCCGGAACGCGTGCGCGATCAGGCGTATAACCGCGAGCGCGCCGCGCGCATCAACGCGCTCGTGCGGCGCAATCTGTCGGCGGACATGTGCGTGAAGATGCTGCTCAAACCGCTCGATTTGCCCGCGAAGATTCAACCCGGCGTGCACTATCCGCTCGCGAAGATCACGCAGCATGTGTTCTTTCGGTGAGGGCGTAGCAGGTTAGTGACGCATTGCTTAGGTCACGCGCGCAAACGCGCCGTCAAAGAAATGGCCCGCTCGATGCGGGCCATCTGCTTTTCGAGGCATGATGACGAATGCTTGCCTCTTAACCGGACCTTTGCGATGAGCGATTCCTCTCAGCCACAGCGCGCACTCGATCAGACTGCATTCGACGAATGGCCCGACTCGATTCGCGCGCTCTTCGACGGCTCGTCGCTCGCGAGCAAGACCGGCTTCACCGCGTCGCTCCTGACCGTCGACGTGAATCAGCACATTCGCACGTCACTGCTCGGCATCGGCGAGTTGTACGCGCCCGATTCGCGCACGCTATGCATCGCGCTGTGGCCGCAGGCGCGGGCGGCGCGCGCGATCGCACGGAGCGGGCGCGCGGCCTTGAGCTTCGTGTTCGACGACGTGTTCTACCAGGTGCAGTTGCTTGCCGCACCGCTGCCTTCCGCGGATGGCGACGACAGCGGTCTCGTCTATTTGAGCTGCTCTATCGAGTCGGCGGAAACGCAAAGCGTGCAGTATGCGCGCCTGACGAGCGGCATCACGTTCGAGCTGGATGTTGGGAGAGAGAAGGTGCTCGACCGATGGGAACGGCAGGTCGAGCATTTGAAGCGAGCCGCGTCGTCGGGTGGGTGACTTGCGGCTCGCGTTCGTGTTGCGGCTGGGTTGTGGCTAAGCTTGGTTAGCGACCGCGCTGACCGCTGCGCGCCGGATTGCCACCGCGCGGCGAGTCGTTGCGTGACTTTGCGCCGCCGAGCAATGCGCCCGGATTGCCACCCTGAGGTTTGCGCGGCGCGTGCTGCGCGGCGCTACCTTCATGAGCAATCGCGCGCGGACGATCGTCCTGACGCTGACCGTCGCGGCGCGGCTGGCCGCCGTTGCCGGCCGGCTTTGCGCCTTGCGGCTTCGGCTGCTGCTGAGCGTTCGCCGGACGTTGCCCCGAGCGTTGCGCTGGCTTTGCCGCGCCGCCGTTGCCGCCCTTCGGCGCGCCTTGACCCTGGCGCGGCGAACGTCCGCCGCCACCGCCGCCGCCTTGGCCGCGGCGCAGAATCGGCTCCGGCTTCGCAGTCGGGTCCGGTTCGAAACCGGCGATCACTTCCTGCGGCACCGGACGCTTGATCAGCTTCTCGATGTCCTTCAGCAACTGCAATTCGTCGACGCACACGAGCGACACCGCTTCGCCCGTCGCGCCCGCGCGGCCCGTACGGCCGATGCGGTGCACGTAATCTTCCGGCACATTCGGCAAGTCGAAATTGACGACGTGCGGCAACTGATCGATGTCGATGCCGCGCGCGGCGATGTCGGTCGCCACCAGCACCTGCAGCGTGCCGTCCTTGAACTCGGCCAACGCGCGCGTGCGCGCCGACTGGCTCTTGTTGCCATGAATGGCGAGCGCGCTGATGCCGTCCTTCGTCAACTGCTCGGCAAGGCGATTCGCGCCGTGCTTGGTGCGCGTGAACACCAGCACCTGAAACCAGTTGTGCTGTTTGATCAGGTGCGTGAGCAACTCGCGCTTCTTGTCGCGATCCACCGGGTGGATTTTTTGCGCGACGGTTTCCGCCGTCGTATTGCGGCGCGCGACTTCGATCAGCGCCGGCGAGTCGAGCAGGTTGTCGGCGAGCGTTTTGATCTCGTCGGAGAACGTGGCCGAGAACAGCAGGTTCTGCCGCTTCGGAGGCAGCTTCGCGAGCACGCGCTTGATATCGTGGATGAAGCCCATGTCGAGCATGCGGTCCGCTTCGTCGAGCACGAGAATCTCGAGATGCGACAGGTCGATGGTCTTCTGCTGCATGTGGTCGAGCAAACGGCCCGGCGTCGCGACGACGATGTCCACGCCGCTCCGCAATGCACCGATCTGCGGATTAATGCCGACGCCGCCGAACATCACCGTCGACTTGAGCTTCAGATATTTGCCATAGGCACGCACGCTTTCTTCAACCTGCGCGGCGAGTTCGCGCGTGGGCGTGAGAATGAGCGCGCGCACGGCGCGCTTGCCCGACGCCGACGTGTTCGCCGGCATGGAGTTCAGACGCTGAAGGATCGGCAGCGTGAAGCCGGCCGTCTTGCCGGTGCCGGTTTGCGCGCCGGCCAGCAGATCGCCGCCGTTGAGCACAGCCGGAATCGCCTGAGTCTGGATAGGAGTCGGAGTGGTGTAGCCGAGTTCGTGTACAGCGCGGACCAACGGTTCGGACAAGCCGAGGGAATCAAAAGACATAAATGCTCTTTGCAATGCAGTTTCGCGAACGGCGCATGTAAGCGCCGGCGGGGCAGGAATGCGGCATCAATGCCGCACGTACGCGCCGCCTGGCGTGATCGAGATCAAGGCCGAGGCCCAGTTCCGTTCGCAGGGAAATCGGCGGCACGCTCGAGATGCGTGCCGGATGCTTCAACGCGCTATGCAGACACGTTGACTGGCCTTAAGTTGCATTTCGCCGCCGTGGACGTCACGCGACATAGCGCGCGACGCTGACGAATTGACACAGACTGCCCGCCAGTACGAACAGGTGCCAGATACCATGTCCGTGCCGGATGCGCTCGTCGTTGATGAAGAAGTAGATACCGGCGCTGTAGATGACCCCGCCGGCCACGAGCCAGGCAGTGCCCGCAGCCGGTAATGCTTCCAGCAGCGGGCGGACGGCAACGAGCGCGAGCCATCCCATCAGGACATACAGCACCATCGAAACGCTGCGGGTGCGTCGCCCGAGCGTCAGTTCCTGCACGATGCCGAGAGCGGCAAGCCCCCAGCTCACGCCGAACAGCGACCAGCCCCACGGCCCACGCAACGTGACAAGCGTGAACGGAGTATAGCTTCCGGCGATCAGCAGATAGATCGCCGAGTGGTCGCATTTCTGCAGCACCGCCTTGACGCGCGGGTTGCGCACGCTGTGGTAGAGCGTCGAGATAGCATACAGCACGAACAGCATCGCACCGTACACGCTGAAGCTGACCACCTTGTACGCGTCGCCTTCGACCGCGCCCATCGTCACGAGCGTCACCAGCCCCGCCACCGACAGCACGGCGCCGACGAGGTGGGTAATGCTGTTCAAACGCTCACCGACATGCACGGTCTTTTCTCCTGCACGGTTTCATTGCGGCAAAAGTTGCCACGTTAACTACCCCATGATACCGGTCATCAAAAAACGAAGGGCGCGGCCGCGAATCTCGCAGGCCGCGCCCTTGATGCTACAAACGCTGCTTAGTCGAGCGGCGCCGAACGCAGATCGGACACTTGCTGCGGCGACACGGCCGTGCCGTGGTTGCCCCACGACATACGGATGTACGTCACGACCGCTGCGACTTCCTGATTCGACAGCGACTGTGCGAACGGCGGCATGCCGTACGGATGCGGGTTCGCGTCCGTGCTCGGCGGATAACCGCCGTTCAGCACCATGCGGATCGGGTTGACCGCCGACGGCATCTGGATCGACTGGTTGTTCGCGAGCGGCGGGAAGGCCGGCGGCATGCCGAGACCATTGTCCGCGTGGCACTTCGCGCAGTTGTCAGCGTAGATCTTCTGACCTTGCTTCAACAGTTCGCCGCCGAACTTTTCGGACGTTTCGAGCTGCATCGGCTCAGGTGCTTCGCTCTTCTGCGGAATCGTCTTCAGGTACGTGGCCATTGCGTTGATGTCCGCATCGCTCATGTACTGGAGGCTGTTGTGGACCACTTCCGCCATCGGGCCGAACACTGCGCCGCGGTTCGACACGCCGGTTTTCAGCAGATCGGCGATGTCTTTCGTTTCCCAGTCGCCGAGACCCGCTTCCTTGTTCGACGTGAGCGACGGCGCGTACCAGTTCTGCAGCGGGATCAGACCGCCGGCAAAGGCCGCCGAGCTGACCGGGCCGCCCATTGCGTTGATCGACGTGTGGCACATGCCGCAATGGCCGAGACCTTCTATCAGATAGGCGCCGCGGTTCCACTCGACCGACTTGGTCGGGTCCGGCTTGTACTCGCCTTCACGGAAGAACAGCGTGCGCCAGCCGATCAGCATGTTGCGCTGGTTGAACGGGAACTTGAGTTCGTGCGGACGGCTCGGCACGGCAACCGGCGGCACCGAACGCAGATACGCGTAGATCGCGTCCGAGTCGGCGCGCGTGACCTTCGTGTAGCTCGTGAACGGGAAGCCCGGATAGAGCAGGCTGCCGTCTTTCGAGCGGCCCGTGTGCATGGCGCGATAGAAGTCGTCCTGCGTCCACTTGCCGATGCCGTACTGGTCGTCAGGCGTGATGTTCGGCGTGAACATCGTGCCGAACGGCGTGGCCATGGGCAGACCGCCCGCGAATTGCTTGCCGCCGCGCACCGTGTGGCAGGCGATACAGTCGCCGGCGCGGGCGAGGTACTCGCCCTTCTTGACGAGCGCGGCCTGGTCGGCCGGCGTTGCCGCCACGGCCGAGCCGTTATGCAGATTGTCGCCGCCCGACCACAGGACGGGGACGAGTGCAGCAGCCGCGACAACGACAACTGCCGAGAGGGCGAACAAAGACTTGCGTTTCATTTGAGTGTCTCTCCCGGTGCCTTATTGCGGTTCGCTGCCGCAGGCAAGCGGAGTCTTCATCGAGCGGGCCGGAGCCGGCACGGGGTTTTGTGGAGCCTGTTGCGTGGAAAGCCACGCAGCGACCGCGTTGACGTCTTCGTCGGTGAGACGCGTGGCGATGGTGTGCATGCAATCAGGTGCGATTGCGTGGCGCGTGCCCGAACGCCATGCGCCGAGCTGCGCGCTGATGTAATCGGAGTGCAGACCGACCAGACCCGGAATGGCCGGCTCCATGCCGGTCAGGCTCTTGCCGTGGCAAGCCGCGCAAGCCGGAATCTGCTTCGACGCGTCGCCGTTCAGCACGATCTGCTGGCCGCGCGCGAGCGTGGTGGACGAAACCGTCGGCTTGGCCGGCGCCGGATACGGCGGGCGCTGCTTCGAGAAGTACGTGGCGATCTGATGCAGATAGTCGTCGGAGAGATACGTGACGAGGTAGTTCATGGGCGGATACTTGCGGCGCCCTTCGCGGAAATTCTGCAACTGGTTGTACAGATAGTCGGCCGGCTTGCCCGCGAGGCGCGGGAAGTAGTCGTTGTCCGTGCCTTGACCGTGTGTGCCGTGGCAGGCCGTGCAACCTTGCACGCGCGCTTCCATCGTATCGGGGGCCTTCGGTTGAGTCTGCGCTTTCGCAGCGCTATAGACACCCGCGGAGCCGATCAGCAGAAGGGCAAGCAACGGGCGGAAAATGCGTCTTGAAGACACGCGTAACTCCATCAAAATCGGGGACCTGACCGAACTTCGAGCGGCTCGGTGTGAAGGGCAGCCGGCGCTGCGGCGACGCAGCATTCTATCATCGAAGGGTGATGATGACTATTTGCCGCACGCGCGACGCTTGCGGATGTCACAGGCGTGCGACAGTTTGACGCGCATTGCCGCGCCCGAGCATGTTCATGCACGCCTTCTCGACTTTTTACTGCGTGGTCCACGGTTGCAAGCCCTGTACCCGGCGAACTTTTGCGCGCGATGTTGAACCCACGCGCACGCGGACCATCGAAGCGTACACTTCCGGGCGCGCCGGGCTGCGCGTTCGATCTGTTCGCGCGGCGCGAGCGGTCTGCTGCATTCCGCTCCAGCCTTGCCGGCCACTGCCGTTTTCCTGTTCACCGCTATCGGCCTTACATGAAGCTAATCCATCTTATTCGTCCGGCGCGGCTTTCATTCGCGTTCGGCGCCGCGGCGCTCTTGCTGACGTCCACGGCATTCGCGCATGCGCATCTCGTTTCCAGCGAGCCGGCTGCCAACGCCGAAGTCGCCGCACCCGCCGAGGTCACGCTGCACTTTACGGAGCCGCTCGAGCCGGCGTTCAGCAAGATCGCGCTCGCCGATGCCAACGGCAAGCCGGCCGCATCGGCTGCGTCGCAAGTCGATAAACAGGATGCGCGCGTCATGCATCTGCCGCTGCCGCAGTTGGTCGCGGGCCACTACGCGGTGCATTGGACCGCGGTTGCAACCGACGGTCATCGCACGCAAGGCGACTTTGCGTTCACTGTCAAATGAGCATCGACGGACTGTGGATCGGGCAGGTCGCAATGGCCGCGCTCATGAATGTCGCGTTTGCGTTTGCCGTCGGTTCGGCGTTGCTCGGCGCGTGGCTGGCGGACGATGCCAAGGCGAAGATCTCGCCCGCGCAACCCGCGTGGTTGCGCGCGCAACGGTCGTTGCTGACGGCGAGCGTCGTGCTGGTGCTCGCGGATCTCGGCTGGCTGCTGTATCAGGCGGCGTCGATGAGCGGCGTGGCATTGCCCGCCGCGTTCGGCATGGTGCCGACCGTGCTTTCGCAAACGCATGTCGGCTATGGCTGGAGCGTTGCCTTCGCCGGCGCGCTGATTTTGCTCGGCACGGCCATGACGAGTCACGGCGGCATGCTGCGCAATGCGCTGCTGTGGCTCGCGGTGATCGTCATCGCGGCGGGCAAGGCGTCGCTCGGACATGCAGCGGACGCCGGCCTCGCGTCGGCGGCCATCGCGATGCAAACGCTGCATGTGCTCGTGACGACCGTCTGGGGCGGCCTCGCGATCACGGCCGGACTTGTCGCGTTGCCGGCGCTGGGCGCGTCGACGGCGCGCGGCGTGCTGATCCGCACGGCGACGCAGGTGTCGAATGTGTCGCTGGTCGCGGTCGGGTTTGTCATCCTGTCCGGCATCTTCAATGCGGTGCGGGGTTCGGGCGGGTCGTTGCTGGCGATCGAGTCGAGCTCGTGGGGCCATGTGCTGATTCTCAAGCTCACGCTCGTCGGACTGGCGCTGGTGCTTGGCGGACTGAACCGCTTCCTCGCGCTGCCGCGCTTGCGCCGCACGGCATCGACGATGGACGCGCATACCTTCGTCAACGTGCTTTACCTGGAAGCGCTTGCGCTGATCGGCGTTTTTGTCGCGGCCGCCGTGCTGTCGCATAGCGTGCCGGCGTTTGCGGCGCTTGGGTGAGGTTGGTGGTCGGGTGGGTTTGGATGGGGCAAGGCGGCGGTGACTGTGCGCCTTGCCGCGTCACCTCGGGCGACGCGTAGTTCGCACGCGTCGCGTAGACAAGCGGCGGTGCGCCTTGCCGCGTCACCTCAGGCGACGCGCGGTCCGCACGCGTCGCGTAAAAAACGCCGCGCAGTTTTGACGCGCGGCGCAGTAGACACGGCCGCTCATCTCAGCGAGCGAATCCGCTAGTACCCGGCAATCCGCTACTGCCCAGCAGCCGGCAACCGCCTCTCCACTTGCGCCGGCTCCAGCGTTGCCTCGGGAAACATCTCCTGCATCAGTTCCCCCGTATCGGTGAACCATTGGCAGATCAGCCAGTTCCCTGACGCGAACAGCACCGGACCGCTCCATGTGACGGTCATCGGCGATCCGCCCGATTTCAGCCTCAGCACATCGCCGACGCCGTATGCCGGCCTGGCGAGCCGGGCCGTTCTGGCGATGCGCGTCGATAGCATGTTCAGCATGTGGCCGCCCGATCGATTCATTCGAGGCCCAGCCGATGCCCGACGATCGGCGCGCTAAAGAGCGCGATCGCGCAGCCTGCCGCTTTTCCTTCGAGTTCGGCTGCGGCCGCGTGCGCGCCGTAGACATGCGCCAGCACGTCGAAAAGCTGCGGAATGCAATAGATGACGGCGGCGGCGATGAACCATTTTTCGAGCGCCGCGATGCGCCAGCCGCGTTCATACGCGATGGCCGCGCCGATGATGCGCAGCACGCCGAACAGCGCGAGCGCGCCGACGGCCGCCTGTTCGCGCAGCAGATAGTCCGGAATGAATTCGCCCATGAAGCCCCCGATGCATTTTGTTGTCGAGTGCATTTGAGCAAGGACCACGCCATGTGACTGTCTGATGCCGAACAAAGGGCGCGAGCGCCTTTGTCGACGGGGCTTTGCGGGGTGCGGAGGCAAGCGGCGCGAGCGTCTTGAGAGCGCCGCTGGAGCCACTTCGGTCCCGGACGTTACGTTACTGAGACGGCCGCGCGTCACGTCGCCGTAACGTGTGGCTGCGTCGCGCGAATCGCCCGGCTGTCGACGCACAAAAGAGAACGCCGCCCGCAGGCGGCGCTAGTCAGTTAGTCAGTTAGTCAGCAAACCGGCTCAGTCAGCAAAGCTCCGCTCACCACTCCGCGACGCTGCCGTCCGCGTGACGCCAGACCGGATTGCGCCAGCGATGCCCGACCTTCGCCATCTCGCGCACCTTCTCTTCGTTCACCTCGATACCGAGACCCGGACCTTGCGGAATCGACACGAAGCCGTCTTCGTATTTGAAGACTTCCGGGTTCCTGATGTAGTCGAGCAGGTCATTGCCCTGGTTGTAGTGAATGCCGAGGCTCTGTTCCTGGATGAACGCGTTGTAGCTCACCGCGTCGATCTGCAGGCAGGTGGCGAGCGCGATCGGACCGAGCGGGCAGTGCAGCGCGAGCGCGACGTCGTAGGCTTCCGCCATCGACGCGATCTTGCGGCACTCCGTAATCCCGCCCGCGTGCGACGCGTCCGGCTGGATGATGTCGACGTAGCCGCCCGACAAAATGTGCTTGAAGTCCCAGCGCGAGTACAGACGCTCGCCCAATGCGATCGGCGTGTTGGTCTGGTTGACGATGTCGCGCAGCGCCTCCGCGTTTTCCGACAGCACCGGCTCTTCGATGAAGAGCAGCTTGTACGGGTCGAGCTCTTTCGCGAGCACTTTGGCCATCGGCTTGTGCACGCGGCCGTGGAAATCCACGCCGATGCCAATGTCCGGTCCCACCGCCTC
Source organism: Paraburkholderia graminis (assembly GCF_003330785.1). NCBI lineage: Bacteria > Pseudomonadati > Pseudomonadota > Betaproteobacteria > Burkholderiales > Burkholderiaceae > Paraburkholderia > Paraburkholderia graminis. The sequence goes on along the minus strand of NZ_CP024934.1, from coordinate 3,349,313 downwards.
GCGCACCGCGGCCACGTTGTTGATGACGCCTTGCACCTTGTCGAAGGTGTCGATGATCTGCAGTTCTTCCGAGCCGTTCATCTTCACGGCCTTGAAGCCGCGCTCGACCACGGCGCGCGCGTTGTTCGCAACGTCGCTCGGACGGTCGCCGCCGATCCACGAATACACCTTGATCCTGTCGCGCACCTGGCCGCCGAGCAGCGCGTGAATCGGCACGCCATGATGCTTGCCCTTGATGTCCCACAGCGCCTGATCGACGCCGGCGATCGCGCTCATCGTGATCGGACCGCCGCGATAAAAGCCCGCGCGGTACATGACCTGCCAGTGGTCTTCGATCAGAAGCGGGTCTTTGCCGATCAGATAGTCCGACAGTTCTTCGACGGCGGCGGCGACCGTATGCGCGCGGCCCTCGACCACCGGCTCGCCCCAGCCGACGATGCCTTCATCCGTCTCGATCTTGAGGAAGCACCAGCGCGGCGGAACGATGAAGGTTTCGAGCTTGGTGATTTTCATGGCGTGCGTCTCCACTCATTGCGAAATATTCGAGGGTTTCCATGCTACCGCACAATCGCGCTAAAGTACTATTAATAGTACTATTCGCCACATATTGAGCGGCGCCGCCGCCGGGAGAAAGCTATTCAGCACGATCTGCATGGGCGCGTCGCGCATTTGCTGGGCACGGCGATTTTGCGTGGCGACTACGCGCCCGAATCGATCCTGCCGCGCGAGGCGGAGTTAATGGGCACTTTGGGGGTGAGCCGCACGGTGTTGCGCGAGGCGCTGCGCACGCTGACGTCGAAAGGGCTGATCGAATCGCGGCCGCGCGTGGGCACGCGTGTGCGCCCGAGGCACGCGTGGAATCTGCTCGATGTCGATGTGCTCGACTGGTATTCGCGCGTCGCCGAGCCGATGCAATTCGCGCTCAAGCTGCAGGAAATGCGCGAGATGATCGAGCCGTATGCCGCCGGTCTCGCGGCGGCTTCGCATGCGGACGACACGTTCGGCGCGCTGGCCGCCGCTCACGCGGCGATGGCCGCGGCGCGCAATGTCGACGAATGGGTAAGGGCGGATCTGCAGTTTCACCTGAGCGTGCTGATCGCGTGCAGCAACGAATTGCTGATTCCGCTCGGCACACTGATCGAACGTACGCTCGAGGCGCAGCTTCGGCTGAATGCGAAGCGCGCGGAGGTTTTCAATGCGTCGCTCGCGGAACATACGGCCGTGTTCGAGGCGATTCGCGAACGTGATGCCGCCGCCGCGCGCGACGCGATGGCGGGGCTGCTCGGCGTGACGCGCGGGCGCATCGAGGCGTGATCGCGCCGGCTCCCGGCGGCTCGCTTACTTGGCTTCCGGACCCGTCGTGGCCGCGCCCGACGACGGCGCCAGTTCATAACAGCCCGGCGCTTTCTTGCTCGCCTCGGAGGCTTGCGAATCGATGCATTTGAAGGCGCTCTGATCGCGCTGCACGAAGATCGTATCGGCCGGGCCGCCGTCGGCGCGAGGCGTATTGACGACGGCGACGATCCTGTAGCCGTTCTGCAGAAGCGTCGACAACGTGGTCTGGCTTGCGCGCCACTGGTTGTCGGTCGGAGTTTGCGCCTGAGCCACGGTCACGGAAGCGGCGCCCCAAAGCGCGATCGATGCGATGGCCACGGCGCGCGCGGCGGTGCGGAACGTCATCAACAATCCTCCTTGAAGTTGCGAGTGTCGGTGCCTGAATGAAAAATAGACAGCCAGAAACGAAAAAGCCGCTGGACCTTGTGGGTCAGCGGCTTTTTCTTGCAACTGGTGGCGAATCAGGGACTCGAACCCCGGACCTGCGGATTATGATTCCGTCGCTCTAACCAACTGAGCTAATTCGCCGAAAGAAGCGAGATTATGGGGATAGCGCCGAGGGCTGTCAACCCCCGGCGCGCAACTTTTTAAACTGCCGCCTCATGAGCCCCCAAGCGCGGGCCTGCGGGGCGGCGGATCCCGGTCAATCCTTCGCGTAAATGTCCGAGTCTTTCGTTTCGCGGACGAACAGCATGCCGATCACAAACGTGATGAGCGCGATCACGATCGGATACCACAAGCCCGAGTAGATGTTGCCCTTCGCCGCGACGATCGCGAACGCGGTGGCCGGCAGGAAGCCGCCGAACCAGCCATTGCCGATGTGATACGGCAGCGACATCGACGTATAGCGGATACGCGTCGGGAACATCTCCACCAGCATCGCCGCGATCGGTCCGTAGACCATCGTCACGTAGATCACGAGGATCGTCAGGATCACCACGCTCATCGGCCAGTTGATCTGCGACGAGTCGGCCTTCGGCGGATAGCCCGCGGACTTCAGCGTCGTGGCGAGCGTCTTGTCGAACGTCTTGCCCTGATCCTTGGCGTCCGCGGCCTTGCCGTCATACGTGTTCACCACCGTATCGCCGACCTTGATCTGCGCCGCCGTGCCCGCCGGCGCCGCGACGTTCTCGTAGTTCAGGCCGGCCTTCGAAAGCGCGCTCTTCGCGATGTCGCAGGAACTCGTGAACTTCGACGTGCCGACCGGGTTGAACTGGAACGAGCATTCGTCGGGATTCGCGATCACGACGATCGGCGCCTTGGCCGTAGCCGTTTCCAGCGCCGGGTTCACATAGTGCGTGAGCGCCTTGAAGAGCGGGAAGTACGTCAGCGCGGCGATCAGCAGCCCGGCCATGATGATCGGCTTGCGGCCGATGCGGTCCGACAGCGAGCCGAAGAACAGGAAGAACGGCGTGCCGATCAGCAGCGCGATGGCGATCATGATGTTGGCCGTCGCGCCGTCGACCTTCAGCGTCTGCGTCAGGAAGAACAGGCTGTAGAACTGGCCCGTGTACCACACCACGGCCTGGCCGGCCGTCAGGCCGATCAGCGCGAGAATCACGATCTTCAGGTTCTTCCACTGGCCGAACGCTTCGGTAAGCGGCGCCTTCGACGTCTTGCCTTCGGCCTTGATGCGCTCGAACACCGGCGATTCATGCAGTTGCAGGCGAATCCACACCGAAATGGCCAGCAGCACGATCGACGCGATGAACGGAATGCGCCAGCCCCATGCGCCGAACGCGTCTTCGCCCATCGCCGTACGCACGCCGAGAATCACGAGCAACGAGAGGAAGAGGCCGAGCGTGGCCGTCGTCTGAATCCAGGCAGTGTAGAAGCCGCGGCGTCCCGGCGGCGCATGTTCCGCCACGTAGGTCGCGGCGCCGCCGTACTCGCCGCCGAGCGCCAGGCCCTGCAGCATCCGCATCGCGATGAAGATGACCGGCGATGCGATGCCGATCGCCGCATAGCCGGGCAAGAAGCCGACGAGGAACGTCGACACGCCCATGATCACGATCGTGACGAGGAACGTGTACTTGCGGCCGACCATATCGCCGAGCCGCCCGAACACCACCGCGCCGAACGGCCGGACCGCGAAACCCGCGGCGAAGCTGAGCAGCGTGAAAATGAAGCCGGCAGTCGGATTGACGCCGGAGAAAAAGCTCTTGCTGATGAAGGCAGCCAGCGAGCCGGCCAGATAAAAGTCGTACCACTCGAAAACCGTACCTAGCGACGATGCGAAGATCACCCGCTTCTCATCGCGCGTCATGGGCACGGGCGAAATGTGTCCGCCTACGGTAGCCATATGTCGTCTCCAATATTGATATGCACGCGGTGCGCCGGCCCGCGGCGTTCCGTGCAACCGATTATTGGAGTGAAAACTTACGGCCTACTGACGTGAATGGTTGCGCCGGCGGCTTGCTAACCCGCGACGAAGGTTCGTGAAAATAGGTCAATTCTGGTTCAACGCCGTGCAATATGCTGTGAACGCCGGACAACTTGGCTTTGGCGGCTTATGGCTGTCAGCCCGCGTTAGGGTAAGTCCTGCCCCGCTCGAGCACATGCAAACTGACACGCACCAGCGTTCCCGCGAGCCGCGGCGCGGATTGATAGACGTTGTCGTCGATCGTCAGCTCGCCGCCGTGCATCGTCGCGATCTCGCGGACGATCGCAAGCCCTAGGCCGCTGCCGTCGCCTTCGCGGCCGAGAATCCGGTAAAAGCGCTCGACGACCCGCGAACGTTCGGCGGCTGGAATGCCGATGCCAGTGTCTTCCACTTCGAGATGCACGAGCCGCGCGGCGGCGTCGCGCCTCACTCTTACGGTGATGCGGCCGCCCGCCGGCGTGTAGCGGATCGCGTTGTCGATCAGGTTCGACAACATCTCGCGCAGCATGACCGGATTGCCGTCGACCTCGACGGGTTCTTCCGGCGCCTCGTAGCCCAAATCCATCTGCTTGGCGAGCGCGGCCTGCACCCAGTCGCGCACGGCATTGCGCGCGACTTCCGTCACTTCCACCGGCGTGAAGATCTGTCCGGACATGCGGTTTTCGGCGCGCGCGAGCGCAAGCAGTTGCGTGACGAGCCGCGCCGCGTGCTCGGAGCTTGTCGCGATCTGCTCGAGCGAGCGATGCACTTCCGCCGACGCGTCTTGCCGCAGCGCCAGCTCGGCCTGAGTGCGCAGGCCGGCGAGCGGCGTTTTCATCTGATGCGCGGCGTCGGCGATAAAGCGCTTTTGCAATTCCATGTTCTGCTCGAGGCGCGTCAGCAGATCATTGAACGACGTGACGAGCGGCTCGATCTCCGGCGGCGCGCGACGCGCCTCGAGCGGCGACAGATCGTCGGGCCGACGCGCGCGGATGTGCGCCTGCAGCGCGTGCAGCGGCGCGAGGCCGCGCGAAAGGCCGAACCACACGAGCAGGATCGCGAGCGGCAGGATCACGAACTGCGGCAGGATCACGCCTTTGATGATGTCGTTGGCGAGCTGGCTGCGTTTGTCGAGCGTCTCGGCGACCTGCACGAGCACCGGCTCCGCGCCGGGCGTCTGCGGGAATTCGACCGTCGTATAGGCCACGCGGATGTCGTTGCCGCGCAGCATGTCGTCCCGGAAAGCGACAAGGCCCGGTTGCGGCCGGTCGTCTTCGTGCGGCAGCGGCATGTCGCGCTCGCCCGCCACCAGCTCGCCCCGCGTGCCGAGCACCTGATAGAAAACACTGTCGACGTTGTCCGTCCGCAAAAAGTCGCGCGTGGAATCGGGCAGCGTCAGTTCGGCCACGCCGTTGACCGGATGAATCTGCCGAGCGAGCACGTAGGCGTCGGTTTCCAGCGCGCGGTCGAACGGCCCGTTCGCGATCGACTTGGCGACCAGATAAGTGACGGCCAGGCTCATCGGCCAGAGCAGCAGCAAAGGCGCGAGCATCCAGTCGAGAATTTCGCCGAATAGCGAGCGGGGGCGCGCCTCGGCGGCGGCTTCGGTTTCGTCGGGCGGGGCGAACGGATTGGCGTAGCGCTCGTCGCGCGCCTCGTCGAGGTCCGCCGCGCGGGCCGTCGCGCGATCTGCGCGTGCGGACATGATGTGCTCTATTTGTAGTGGTGACTCGCCGGCATTCCGCCGGCCGGCGTTGACGGCGATGGTGCCGGTTCGGGCTCGGCGGGTGTGGTTGCCGCCGCATTCGCACTGGCATTCGCGGGCGCGACCGCTTTCTCGAGGCAGTAGCCGAGCCCTCGCACGGTGATGATGCGCACGCCGCTCGGCTCGATTTTCTTGCGCAGCCGGTGCACATAGACCTCGATTGCGTTGTTGCTGACTTCCTCGCCCCATTCGCAAAGATGGTCGACGAGCTGTTCCTTCGAAACCAGCCGGCCGATCCGTTGCAGCAGCACTTCGAGAAGACCCAGTTCGCGCGCGGACAGGTCGATCACCTGATCGTTGATATAGGCGATCCGGCCCACCTGATCGAAGCCCAGCGAACCGTGCCGCACGATCGTCGGACCGCCGCCCGCGCCGCGCCGCGTGAGCGCGCGTACACGCGCTTCGAGTTCGTTGAGGGCAAACGGTTTGGCCATGTAGTCGTCGGCGCCGAGGTCGAGGCCCTTGACGCGCTCGTCGACGCTGTCCGCGGCGGTCAGAATCAGCACCGGCAGGTTCGAATTGCGCGCGCGCAGGCGGCGCAGCACTTCGAGCCCGGACATGCGCGGCAGGCCGAGATCGAGAATCAGCAGATCGAAACTTTGCATCGACAGCGCGGTGTCGGCCTCGACGCCGCTCTTCACGTGATCCACGGCATAGGCCGATTGGCGGAGTGATCGAACCAGGCCGTCCGCGAGTATGCTGTCGTCTTCGGCAATCAGAATTCGCATGATGCGCCAGCTCAGGGCCTTGGCCGGCACCTCGGGTGTCCCCGCGGCGCACAGCGGTCTCCGAATCATTGTGGGTGGTTGGGCGGCGCGACAGTAAAAATGCGCGTTCGCATCAGAATCACGCTTGCCAAAACCACTGTTTTTTTATACAGTGTCTGAGTTTCGTGTGCTGTCCTTCAAAACTGGACGACACATCTGCCTCAGACGCCGTTCATCATAGCAAAGGACGATTCATGGAAGAAAGCAAGAAAGGCTCGGCTGGACTGACTGCTGAAAAGAGCAAGGCACTCGCTGCCGCCCTCGCGCAGATCGAAAAGCAGTTCGGCAAAGGGTCGGTCATGCGGCTCGGCGCAGGTGAGGTAGTCGAAGACATCCAGGTCGTTTCCACCGGATCGCTCGGCCTCGACATCGCGCTGGGCGTCGGCGGTTTGCCGCGTGGCCGCGTGGTCGAAATCTATGGTCCGGAGTCGTCGGGTAAGACCACGCTGACGCTGCAAGTCATCGCGGAAATGCAGAAGATCGGCGGCACGGCAGCGTTTATCGACGCGGAACACGCGCTGGACATTCAATACGCGGGCAAGCTCGGCGTGAACGTGAACGACCTGCTGGTGTCGCAGCCGGACACGGGCGAGCAGGCGCTGGAAATCGCCGACGCACTGGTGCGCTCGGGCTCGATCGACATGATCGTGATCGACTCGGTCGCGGCGCTCGTGCCGAAGGCTGAAATCGAAGGCGAAATGGGCGACTCGCTGCCGGGTCTGCAAGCGCGTCTTATGTCGCAAGCGCTGCGCAAGCTCACGGGCACGATCAAGCGTACTAACTGCCTCGTGATCTTCATCAACCAGATCCGCATGAAGATCGGCGTGATGTTCGGCAATCCGGAAACCACCACCGGCGGTAATGCGCTCAAGTTCTATGCGTCGGTGCGTCTGGACATTCGCCGCATTGGCTCGATCAAGAAGAACGACGAAGTGATCGGCAATGAAACGCGCGTCAAGGTGGTCAAGAACAAGGTTTCGCCACCGTTCCGCGAGGCGATCTTCGACATTCTGTACGGCGAGGGTATTTCGCGTCAGGGCGAAATTATCGACCTGGGCGTGCAGGCCAAAATCGTCGACAAGGCCGGCGCGTGGTACAGCTATAGCGGTGAGCGTATCGGCCAGGGCAAGGACAATGCGCGTGAATTCCTGCGCGAAAATCCGGACATTGCTCGTGAGATCGAAAACCGCATCCGCGAATCGCTGGGTGTGAATGCAATGGCCGAGGCAGTGACCGGCGCAGGCGCAGAAGTCGCGGACGAAGAGTAACCACTACGTGATACGCAAGGGCCGGCCATTGTCCAATTCTGGACGCAACGTGGGCGGCCCGCGTAATGACGGGAGCGATTCGCCCGAACGTTCGGCGCATGCGGATCTATCCGAAACATCGGATCGCTTTAATCCGTTCGATCGGCCTGAATCGTTCGATCCGTCTGAACCGTTCGACGCACACGATCGCGCCGCAGGCCGTGGCCCGCGGCGCGCGCTGTCTTCAAGCCAGCCCGACCAGTCCGCTGAGCCTACCTACACGCGCTCGAGTGAGTCGCGCGGCTCACGCAACTCGCGTAACAACTCACGCAGCTCGCTTCGTTCGCATGGGTCAGGCACCTCACGCAGCACATCTGCCTCAGACCAAACACCCGGCGACGCAGATCCCGCCCCAAGCGAAGCAAAAAAATCCCAACGCCCAGCACGTTCGCTCAAAGGACGCGCGCTCGGCTACCTATCGCGCCGCGAGTACAGCCGCAGCGAACTTGCACGCAAGCTGAAGCCATTCGTCGAAGAAAGCGATTCGCTTGAGACGCTGCTCGACACGCTCGAAGCCGAAAACTGGCTATCCGATTCCCGCTTCGCCGAAAGCCTGATTCATCGTCGTTCGTCGCGACTGGGTGCGAGCCGCATCGTTGGCGAATTGAAGCAGCACGCGGTGGATCGCACGCTCGTCGACGAAGCGAGCGCTCAATTACGCGAAACGGAACTGGCGCGCGCCCAGGCCGTATGGCGCAAGAAGTTCGGTCAGCTTCCGGAGACCGCGACTGAGCGCGCGAAGCAGGCGCGCTTTCTCGCGTCACGCGGCTTTTCTGGCGCGACGATCGGCAAAATCCTCAAAGGTATCGACGAAGAATGGAGCGGTGAATAACGGTGAAGGGCGCGAAATGACGCGAAACGGCGGAAAGTGCCGCGAAGCGCCAGAAGCAGGACAAGCACCACAAGTCCCACCAACCGCATCACCCGCACTAACGCTTCAACCCAACCTTCCCACCACCAACTCCAGCCATAACCCCACCCATAACCGGCCAGCAGGCCGTCCCCGCCGCATTCCGGGCTGTCCCGAATACCCAGTATGCTAAAATTCACGCGTTTTCCAATTCGGCCTTTCCTTTCCGCATGCCGCTTTCCTCGTCAGTGCCCCGTCAATTGCGCCATCGTCGCGCAATCCGGGCGGAAGCTTATGAACGAGCCGATGGCCTGTGGGATGTGGAAGCGTGCTTGACCGACGAAAAGCCACGCGACGTGGTCCTTGCGTCGGGCGTCCGGCCCAATGGTCAACCGATCCATGAACTCTGGCTTCGCATCACCATCGATCGCAAGCTCAATGTCGTCGACGCCGAAGCGTCGTCCGACTGGGTGCCCTATCCTGGGCTCTGCCAAGCCAGCAATCCCGCCTATCGTGCCCTCATCGGGCTCAATCTGTTCCACAACTTCCGTCGCGATGCTGCCCGTTTGCTGGCCGGCACGGCGGGTTGCACGCATCTCACCGAGCTGTGCGCGATCCTGCCGACCGCAGCGATCCAGGCGTTCGCCGGCGACGTATGGAACACCGGTGACAGCACGCCAGGCGCGAGTGCAAGTTCAGAAAGCGAGTCGACCGACGGCACCGCCGAACGTCTAAACGAAAAACCGCCATTCCAGTTGGGACGCTGCCACGCGCTGCGTTTCGACGGGGAGGCAGTGCAGCAGTTTTACCCGCGCTGGTATGGCCATGCGCCACGCCCAGCAGACCGCCCGGCATCGCCAGACAACGGGGCGGCCCGCCACGAAGGCAGGGGCAATGCGCCCGGCATGTTGGACGGTAGCGGAAGCGATGTTTAATCCAACTCTCAGACTGAAGGGAATCACGCATGAAGATTCACGAGTACCAGGGTAAGGAAATCCTGCGGAAATTCGGCGTCGCGGTACCGCGCGGCAAGCCGGTCTTCTCGGTGGATGATGCGGTCAAGGCCGCGGAAGAGCTCGGCGGCCCGGTGTGGGTCGTGAAGGCTCAGATCCATGCGGGTGGCCGTGGCAAGGGTGGCGGCGTGAAGGTTGCCAAGTCGCTGGATCAGGTTCGTGAGTACTCGAACCAGATCCTCGGCATGCAGCTCGTCACACACCAGACTGGTCCGGAAGGCCAGAAGGTGAACCGTCTGTTGATCGAGGAAGGCGCGGACATCAAGAAGGAACTGTATGTCGGCCTCGTGATCGATCGTGTTTCGCAGAAGATCGTCGTGATGGCGTCGAGCGAAGGCGGCATGGACGTCGAGGAAGTCGCGGAAAAGACGCCCGAGCTGATCCACAAGGTTGCCGTCGATCCGTCGACCGGCCTGAAGGACGCCGAAGCAGACGACCTCGCGAAGAAGATCGGCGTGCCCGACGCGTCGATCCCGCAAGCACGCGCGATCCTGCAAGGCCTCTACAAGGCGTTCTGGGAAACCGACGCATCGCTCGCCGAAATCAACCCGCTGATCCTGACGGGCGACGGCAAGGTCATCGCACTCGACGCCAAGTTCAACTTCGATTCGAACGCACTGTTCCGTCATCCGGAAATCGTCGCGTATCGCGATCTGGACGAAGAAGATCCGGCTGAAGTCGAAGCGTCGAAGTTCGACCTCGCGTACATCTCGCTCGACGGCAACATCGGCTGTCTGGTGAACGGCGCGGGCCTCGCAATGGCGACGATGGACACCATCAAGCTGTTCGGCGGCGAACCGGCGAACTTCCTCGACGTGGGCGGTGGCGCCACGACGGAGAAGGTCACGGAAGCGTTCAAGATCATGCTGAAGAACCCGAACCTGACCGCGATTCTGGTCAACATCTTCGGCGGCATCATGCGCTGCGACGTGATCGCGGAAGGCGTGATCGCGGCGTCGAAGGCCGTGTCGCTGAAGGTGCCGCTCGTGGTCCGCATGAAGGGCACGAACGAAGACCTGGGCAAGAAGATGCTCGCCGATTCCGGTCTGCCGATCATCTCGGCTGACAGCATGGAAGAAGCGGCTCAGAAGGTCGTCGCGGCTGCCGCGGGCAAGGCGTAATCAGCCTCCCACGGCGTTTACCAGGATTACGAATGGCGGCGCACGGTAGCGCACGGGCAACGCGGGCGAGAACGTTCCGCCTCGTTGCTCGTCGCGCCATCGTGTGACGCCAAACGAACAGAGGTCAATACATGTCGATTCTGATTAACAAAGACACCAAGGTCATCACGCAGGGCATCACCGGAAAGACCGGTCAGTTCCATACGCGTGCTTGCCGTGAATACGCAAACGGCCGCGAAGCGTACGTCGCAGGCGTGAACCCGAAGAAGGCCGGCGAAGATTTCGAAGGCATTCCTATCTACGCAAGCGTCGCTGAAGCCAAGGCTGAAACGGGCGCGACCGTGTCGGTGATTTACGTTCCGCCGGCAGGCGCTGCTGCTGCAATCTGGGAAGCAGTCGAAGCCGACCTGGATCTCGCGATCTGCATCACGGAAGGCATTCCCGTCCGTGACATGATCGAGATCAAGGACCGCATGCGTCGCGAAAACCGCAAGACGCTGCTGCTCGGACCGAACTGCCCGGGCACGATCACGCCGGACGAGCTGAAGATCGGCATCATGCCGGGTCACATCCACCGCAAGGGCCGCATCGGCGTCGTGTCGCGTTCGGGCACGCTGACGTATGAAGCAGTCGGCCAGTTGACGGCGATCGGCCTCGGCCAGTCGTCGGCAGTCGGTATCGGCGGCGATCCGATCAACGGCCTGAAGCACATCGACGTGATGAAGATGTTCAACGACGATCCGGATACGGACGCCGTCATCATGATCGGCGAGATCGGCGGTCCGGACGAAGCGAACGCGGCTGAGTGGATCAAGGGCAACATGAAGAAGCCGGTGGTCGGCTTCATCGCCGGCGTCACGGCGCCTCCGGGCAAGCGCATGGGCCACGCCGGCGCGCTGATCTCGGGCGGTGCGGATACGGCCGAAGCGAAGCTGGAAATCATGGACGCCTGCGGCATCAAGGTCACGAAGAACCCGTCGGAAATGGCGCGTCTTCTGAAGGCAATGCTGTAAATCGAAACTGGCGCCCAGTTCGAGCGCCTTTTTTGATACGCTTACGAGATCCTTTCGTAGCGTGCGTTCTCAAAAGCGGGGGAGTTAAACACTCCTCCGCTTTTTTATTGGCCGCGCGTCCGCTTCCTTCTTATTCTTTTGCTCATGCTCGAGTTCCTCGCCACGCTCCATTGGGGCGCAGTCATTCAGATCATCGTCATCGACATTCTGCTCGGTGGCGACAATGCCGTCGTGATCGCGCTGGCCTGCCGCAACCTGCCGCCCGCGCAGCGCACGAAGGGCGTGCTGTGGGGCACTGCGGGCGCGATCCTGCTGCGCGTGGTACTGATCGCGTTCGCGGTCGCGCTGCTCGACGTGCCGCTGCTGAAGTTCGCGGGTGGGCTGTTGCTGCTGTGGATCGGCGTCCGGCTGATGGCGCCGGCGCACGACGCGCACGAAAACGTGAAGCCCGCCGATAAGCTCATCTCGGCGATCAAGACGATCATCGTCGCCGATGCCGTGATGAGTCTCGACAACGTGATCGCTATTGCGGGCGCCGCCGAGGCCGCTGACCCGGAGCATCGCCTCGCGCTGGTGATCTTCGGACTCGTGGTGAGTATCCCGTTGATCGTATGGGGCAGCCAGATCGTGCTGAAACTGCTGGACCGGTTCCCGATCGTCATCACGCTCGGCGCCGCGTTGCTCGGCTGGATCGCGGGCGGGCTCATCATCAACGATCCGGCCGGCGACCGTTGGCCGGTCCTCGACACGCCGCTCGCCGAATACGGCATGAGCATCGCAGGCGCGCTGTTCGTCGTGATCCTGGGTTATGTGATCAAGCGCCGCAACGCGAAATCCGCGGCGGCCTGAAGGAACGCCAAGCATCACACCTGCGTGCGTTCCAGGTTCAACGTTAGCCATTCGGCTGACTGTCCGAGACGAGCGTCGCTCGCTACGATCAAAGCGCCTGTTCCCGATTCGTGGAGCAGGCGCTTTTCGTTTCAGGAGCCTGCCGATGATCGTCACCTTGCCTTATTCCCCTTATTCGCAATCCACGCTGGCGCACTCGCGATTCGCGCGAGCGCGCTGGTCCGCAACACTCGCGCGAGCGTGCCGCCGCGTCGGCTCGCGCCTCGGTCTCGGCTTCACGCTGATCGAACTGATGATCGTGCTGGCGATCGTCGGCGTGATCGCGGCCTATGCGATTCCCGCGTATCAGGACTACCTCGCGCGCAGCCGGGTGGGCGAGGGACTGTCGCTCGCGTCGTCGGCGCGTCTTGCCGTGTCGGAAAACGCGGCGAGCGGCAACGCGTTCGGTGGCGGCTACGCGTCGCCGCCCGCGACGCGCAACGTCGAGTCCGTTCATGTCGACGACGACAGCGGCCAGATCACCGTCGCCTTCACGACGCGCGTGGCGCCTGCTGGCTCCAACACGATCACGCTCGTGCCGTCGGTGCCCGACAACATCGATGCGCCCACCGCGCGCGTCTCGTTGGCGAAGGGCTCGGTGCAGGCGGGCGCGCTCGCGTGGGAATGCTTTGCCGGCGGCAAGACCGCGTCGTCGTTGCCGGCGCCGGGCGCAGGTCCGATGCCCGCGCAGGCGCCGACCTTGCCCTCACACCTCGCACCTCCCGAGTGCCGCGCGTAATGCAACACGCGTGATGCGACACGCGACACGCGCGACGCACGCACGGGTAGCTAGCCGTTCAAACGTAAATCGCTGATTTTCGGGATATTTCGGCCCAGCCGGCGCACAGCGCAAGGATTTTTTTGTATAGTGCGCCGGTTGCTGACGCCCACCCGCTTACTCGATGCCCACACCTTTCGCGCGCTACCTTTCTCTCATTCTGTTGGCTCTCGCGTTGGTGCTGCCTTATGCAGTCGTCAACCATACCTATCCGATTCCGACGTTCTACGCTGAATTCACAGCCCTCGCTTTGTACCTGCTGATGGGCGCCGGCGTGGTCTTGCTGGTCGCGGGTTCGCAGCCGCGCATCGGCTTTGCGTCGCCCGTGGTGGCGCTCGTGCCGCTGCTGTTCGGGCTGTTGCTGGTCGCGCAGTCGGTGCTGCTGCCGGTCTCGCAACCGTCGATGAACTGGCTCGGCGGCGGCTTTCTGTTGGCTGCATTCATGGCGACACACGCGGGCTACGGCTTCGCGCGCGCGAAGCTCAGCGAGACCGCGTTGCGCTGGGCGGCTTGCGCGCTGGTCGTCGGCGGGCTGTTTGCGGTGTTCTGCCAGGTCATCCAGCTCTTTCACCTGGAGACGCGCGTGTCGCCGCTCGTGGTCGCGTATAACGTGACGGTCGAGCGCCGGCCGTTCGGCAACATGGCGCAGGCGAACCACCTCGCCACGTATATCGCGTTTGCGATGGCGGGCGCGCTGTTCCTCGTGCAGACGCGCCGGATCGCCGTCCCGATCTGGGCTCTCGTCTCCACCATCTTTGCAGTGGGGCTCGCGTTGACGGTCTCGCGCGGCCCGTGGCTGCAAATGGGTGTGATCGTCGTCGCTGGTTTCTGGATGGCGTTCGCGCAGACCCGCGCCGAACCGCAGTTGCGCCGCAGTCATCGGCAATGGCTGATTCCCATTGCGCTCGCTGTGCTGTTCTTCGTCGTGAATGCGCTGATTCGCTGGGCCAATGTGCGCTATCACCTCGAACTCGGGCAGTCGGCGGCGGATCGTTTCAAGGACGCCGGCCAGATCGCGCCGCGGCTCGCGCTGTGGAAATACGGCTGGACGATGTTCCGCACGCATCCGTTGCTGGGCGTCGGCTGGGGCGAGTTTCCGAGCTATCAGTATCAGTACGCGAAGACGCTCGGCGGCGTCGAGATCGCCAATAATTCGCACGACGTCTTTATCGATCTGCTCGCGAAAACCGGCCTGATCGGACTTGCGATCGTGCTGTTCGGCCTCGTCACGTGGCTGGTGCGTGTGGTGCGCGCGCCGCAGAGCGCCGGGCGCGTATTCGGCATTGCGCTGATTGGCGTGCTCGTCATGCATGCGCTCGTCGAATATCCGCAGCAGTACATGTTCTTCCTGTTGCCGGCCATGTTCGTGTTCGGCTTGCTCGAGACGCGTCCGTTGCGGCTCGTGCCTGCGCGTCTGTCGTTTGGCGTATTCGCGGCGATCGTGTTCGGCGGCATTGCCGCGCTTTATCCGGTGTACCGCGATTACGCGCGCGCCGAGGTGCTGTACTACGGCTCGCGTCCGGCCGAGCAATATCGCGCGGACCCGTCGTTCCTTTTCCGGGCGTGGGGCGGGTACGGCATGGCAACGCTGTTGCCGATGAACTCGATGGACCTTCAGCACAAGCTCGCGATGCATCGTCAGGCGATGGCGCTGTTGCCAGGCGAAACCGTGCTGCGTCGTTATGCGGTGCTACAGGCGTTGAGCGGAGACACGGCCGCGGCATTCGATACCGTCGAGCGACTGAAAATCTTCGCCGAGGAACTGAAAGACTGGCCGTCGCAGTTGAGCTATCTGTATCAACTCTGCGATGAACAGAAGACGCTTGCCGGCTTCAAGGCGGAACTCGTCAAGCGTTACGGTCTGCCGTCGGGCGATGTCGAGCAGGAAGACGACGAGGAGTGAGGCGCGTCTTTGGTGGAAGTATCGGAGGAGGAGCGTGATCGCGAGCGTCGCCTTACGCCGCCACCCAATCCCCCGACTTCCCACCATGCTTCTCCATCACCCTCACATCGGTGATCGTCATCCCGCGATCCACCGCCTTGCACATGTCGTACACCGTCAGCAGCCCGACCTGCACGGCGGTGAGCGCTTCCATCTCGACCCCGGTTCTGCCTAGCGTTTCCACCTGCGCGGTGCAATGCACGGCGGGCGTCTCGTCGTCGAGTTCGAAGTCCACCTTCACGCGTGTCAGCGCGAGCGGATGACACAGCGGAATCAGATCCGCCGTGCGCTTTGCGCCTTGAATCGCGGCGATACGCGCAACGCCGATCACGTCGCCCTTTTTTGCGTTGCCGTCACGGATCAGCGCGAAGGTTTCGGGCAGCATGCGGATCGAGCCGCGCGCGATGGCGATGCGCTTCGTCTCCTGCTTGCCGCCGACGTCCACCATATGCGCGTCGCCGGCAGCGTCGAAATGAGTGAGTTCAGGCATGGTTGGCTCCTTCAGAGGGCGCCTATCATAGCAGTGCGGTGCGCCCGCCCGGCCCGGCGCCGGCCTGCCGGATGAGTGCGTCGACTGATTACAATTGCGCCATGCCCGCTATCTTAGTCGCGCGATGATCCGAGCGGCGGGCGTCGCTTTCGACTCCGTCATACGAACTCGCAATGCGTCTGAAACGGTCTCTTGCTGCGTTGCTCTGTGTTGCGCTGGCCGCGCCGCCTGGCGCGTTCGCGCAGACACGCGCGGCGTCCGGCGCTGCGCCGGTGCAGTCCGCTGAGCCGCCGCTCGTCAGCGGGCCGGTCGAGTCATACGCCGATCCGATCGTGCCGCCCGACATCGCGCAAGGCGTATTCGGCGTGTACGGCGGCGCGCAAAGCCGCTTCTCCGGCAACTCGGGCGCGAACCGCGGGGCCAACGGCGGTGGCACCGGCGGCTGGCGTGCGCCGATCGTCGCGCAGCAATTGCCCGACCTCGGCAGCGGCGGCGCGGGGACGCTCACGCCACAAGCCGAGCGCAAGCTAGGCGAACGCGTGATGCGCGACTTGCGGCGCGACCCCGACTATCTCGACGACTGGCTGGTGCGCGACTATCTGAATTCGGTCGCCGCGAAACTCGCCGCAGCGGCGAACGCGCTGTATATCGGCGGCTATCGGCCGGACTTCGATCTCTTCGCCGTGCGCGACGCGCAGATCAACGCGTTTTCGCTGCCCGGCGGTTTCATCGGCGTGAACACGGGGCTGATCGTCGCGACGCAAACCGAATCCGAACTCGCGTCCGTGCTCGGCCACGAGATGGGCCACGTCCTGCAACGCCATATCTCGCGGATGATCACCACCGGCGAGCGCAGCGGCTACGCGGCGCTCGCGGGCATGCTGTTCGGCGTTCTCGCGGGCGTGCTTGCGCATAGCGGCGACCTGGGCAGCGCGATTGCGATCGGCGGTCAGGCTTACGCCGTCGACAATCAATTGCGTTTTTCGCGCTCCGCCGAGCACGAGGCGGACCGCGTCGGCTTTTTGCTGCTCGCCGGCGCGGGCTACGATCCGTACGCGATGACGGCGTTCTTCGCCCGTCTCGACCGTGCGGCGATGAGCGATACCGGCATTCCGGCCTACGCGCGCACGCACCCGCTGACCGGCGAGCGGATCGCCGACATGGAAGATCGCGCGCGGCGTGCGCCATACCGGCAACCGCATCAGGTGGCCGAGTACGGTTTCGTGCGCGCGCGGGCGCGCTTGCTGCAGGACCGCTCGCGCAGCGAATACGCCGACGAGATTTCGCGCATGCGCTCGGAGATCGAAGACCGCACGGCGCTGAACGTCGCGGCGAACTGGTATGGCATCGCATACGGTCAGATGCTGCTCGAGCGTTACGACGACGCGGCTTCGTCGCTGGCGTCGTCGCGTGCGGTGTTTTCGGCTGGGGCACAGGCGGACGGCGACGCCGCGCGCACTTCCCCAAGTCTCGACGTGCTCGCCGCCGACATCGCGCGGCGTGCCGGCCGCGACGAAGACGCGGTGCGTCTTGCCGATCTCGCGCAAAAGCGCTGGCCGCAATCGAACGCCGCCATCGACATGCACATTCGCACCTTGCTGAGCTTGCGGCGATTCGCCGAGGCGCAGGCGCTGGCGCAGAAGGAGACGCGCGCGCAGCCGGATCAGCCGGCGTGGTGGTTGTATCTGGCGCAGGCGAGCGCGGGGACGGGCGATGCGCTCACGCGTCATCGCGCGCTTGCCGAGAAATTCGCGCTGGAAGGCGCGTGGCCGTCCGCGATCCGCCAATTAAAGGACGCGCGCGATATGAAGACGATCGGCTATTACGATCTGGCTACCGTCGACGCGAGGCTGCACGAGATGGAGAACCGCTACAAGGAAGAGCGGCTGGATGAGAAGGGTTAGGCGCGAAGTTCATGAACCCGCTCCTCTGAAGCATGCAAGCTGCGCGACGAGATGCCGAACCTCAAACCATCGCAGCCGGACTCGCCACAAACCCAAAGCGCGACGCAACTTCTTCGCTCCGTATCGGCTGAAGCGGCAACGTGACGCCGCCGTTCCAGTGGAACTCGCCGCTCAGGGAGTCGTCGGCGAGCGTCGCGTGGTCCGCGAAAACTTCGAGATCGTGATCGTGCAGAACGGCGATGCGCGGCGGCGCTGAGGGATTGCCAGGATCGGAAGCACCAGCGAACAGAATCCCGCCCTCATCGTCGGCAAACACGGCCGACGGTTCGAAACCATTGCCCACCTGATCTTTCAGCGCGAGCGCGCCGTCCGCCTCGACCGACAAACGCACGACCCACGGCGTATAGCCCAGCTCGACATACACGCGCTGCGGTCCGTTCTGAAAGAACCACTGCCCGCGTTCGTCGCGCTCGTAATTGCGATTGATGAAGCCGAGCAGCGCTTCGTGACGGATCGGCGTGCCGGGTGATCCGCTCGCCTGCGCGGCTTCGTCGCGCATGCGCCACTGGCCGCGCCGGTCGAGCATGAGCCAGCCGGTGCAAGCCGGTACGTTCGGCCACTTGGCCAACGCCTGTTTGACGATGTCATCCATGATCGACGTGCTGCTCCAGATAGCCGAACACGCGCCGCGACAACCAGTCGATCCGGCCAGGAAACGGTCCGGTCATGAAGCCGGCGTGACCGCCATGCCTCGGCTGATCGAGCTCCACCGCCGCCGACACCTCATGCCGCGACGGCAGCGCCTCGGCGGGCAGGAACGGATCGTTGCGCGCGTTCAGGACGAGCGTGGGCACCTGAATGTGCGGCAGCAACGGCCGCGTGGTGGCCACGCTCCAGTACTCGTCGGTATCGCGAAAGCCGTGCAGCGGTGCGGTCACGACGTTGTCGAACTCGTACATCGTACGGCTCGCGAGCATCGCGCCGCGGTCGAACAGGCCGGGAAACTGTACGAGCTTCTGGTCGGCCTTCTGCTTGAGCGTCTTGAGGAAGCTGCGCGTGTAGATCATGCCGAAGCCTTGCGACAACGCGCGGCCCCCGGCGTGCACGTCGATGGGCGTGGAGATCGCAGCGGCGGCGTGGACGACCGACGCCGCATCTTCGCGCCGCTCGCCGAGCCAGCGCAACAGCACATTGCCGCCGAGCGACACGCCCGCGGCGACGAGCGGCCCGCGATGCGCGGCGCGCAGGCGTCGCAAAATCCAGTCGACTTCGTTGCTGTCGGCCAGATGATAGAAGCGCGGCAAGCGGTTCAGCGCGCCGCTGCAACTGCGAAAGTGCGGCACCACGCCGTGCCAGCCATATTCGCGTGCGGCCGCCATCAACGACGATGCGTAATGCGAGGCGGAGCTGCCTTCCAGGCCGTGGAACAGGACGAGCAACGGCGCTTCGGCTGAGGGACTCTGACTAAGCGCCGCGTCTGCTGTCATGACCGAGGCTGGCGCGTTGTCGTGCCGAACCCAGTCGACGTCGATGAAATCGCCGTCAGGCGTGTCCCAGCGCTCGCGGCGAAACGACACGCTCGGGCGGCGCGCGAACAGCGACGGCACGATGGTTTGAACGTGCTTGTTCGGCAACCAGAGCGGCGCACGATAGAGCAGGTCTTTGGCGACCTCGACGGTGGCTTCGACTGCAGCTTCGACGCTTGCTTGCACAGTGGCTTCGACAGCCGCCGCGGGGCGAGCCGCGTCGTCGGGAGCGGGGCGCTCTTGTGGCGTCCCCCACGGGGACTTGCTGCGGGGCGTGCTCATGCCGGCTTCAAGCGAGAGTGTGGCGGCGCGGAGCGCGCGTCAGTGAAGCGACCCTTGGCCGTGCCGCATCTTGGTCGCGAACTGGCTGGCTGCTTCATTGGGCATCGGGCTCGCGTGAATGTGCGCGATGCGCCATTCGCCGCGTTCATGGACCATCACGTAGGTGGTGAAGACCATCGCCGGCGTGGCTTTCGGATCGACCGGACGATGCGCTTCCGCGATCGCATAAACGACCGTGCCGAGACTGTCGTAGACGCGAATGTCGAGCGGCTCGATCGAGACCGGCGCGGTTTCCAGCTGGATCTGCAAGCCCGTGCGGATGCTTTCGAGGCCGTGCAGATGCGAGCCGTCGGCGCAAATGCAGCTCACGAACTCCTCATCGATCCACAGGCCCATCAGGCTGTCGATATTGACCTCGGCGACGGCCTGGTAATAGGCGTTGAGGGTATCGGCGGCGGCTTCGAAGATATGGGCAAAACGTGGCATGGCTCGTCAGTCTCTTGTGCGCGGCGCGCGGTTGCAAGGCAGCGGTCAGCGGGACAGTCCGGTGCGCCGGACATTCGCACCCGAGCGCCAGAATGCCCGCGCCGCAAGGCGCGAACATGACGCGACGCGCTGAGGGGCGTGCGGTGTTGCGTGCAAGTGTCAGCCGGCTCAGCGGTGCGCGAGCAACATGCCGCGCAAATCGCCGAAAACCTGCTCGGCGCTCAACTGCTTCAGGCAGTTCAGATGACCCAGCGGACACTCGCGCTGAAAACAGGGGCTGCATTCGAGATGAAGCCATTGTACCTTCGCAAGCTCCGACAAGGGCGGCGTGTGCCGCGGATCGGTCGAGCCGTAGACGGCCACGAGCGGCCGGCGCAGCGCGGCCGCGACGTGCATCAACCCGGAATCGTTGGTGACGACTGCGTTGGCCCGCGAGATCAGCGCGCACGCTTCGCCGAGCGCCGTCTGGCCGCACAGATTGCGCACGTTCGGCGCTTTTTCGGCGATGGCCTGCGCAAGCGGCGCATCTTTCGGCGAACCGAGCGCGACGATCTGCGTGTACGGGAACGACTGGCCGACCATTTGCGCGAGCGCCGCGAAGTGCTCCGGCGGCCAGCGCTTGGCCGGGCCGTATTCCGCGCCGGGGCAGAACACGAGCAACGGCACCCGCGTGTCGAGATTGAAGCGCGCCGATACGCGCGCCGCCTCGTTCAGATCGGCGTCGAGCCGCGGCATCGGCAGGTCGTCGGGAATCTTCGCGCCGGGCGCGTAGGCGAGAGCGGCGTAATGGCCGACCATCGGCGGCCGCTCGTCCTTGCGCGGATTCGCGTGGCGCACGTTCAACAGGCCGATGCGGCTTTCTCCGGTATAGCCGATGCGCAGCCGGATGCCGGCCATCCACGGAATCAGCGCGGATTTCAGCGAGTTCGGCAGTACATAGGCCGCGTCGTAGCCGACGTCGCGCAAGTCGCTCGCGAGCTGCCAGCGACGCAGCATCTGCAGCTTGCCGTGCGCGAGATCGGTCGCGTAGACGTCGCGGATTTCCGGCATGCGTTCGAGCACGGGCGCGACCCACGAGGGCGCGACCGCGTCGATCGCCATGCGGGGATGCAGTTTCACGAGGCGCGCAAAAAGCGGCTGCGCCATCAATGCGTCACCGATCCAGTTCGGTGCGATAACCAACGCGCGACGCATCAGAGTGGGTGTCCGGTGTCGAAACGAAGCGCCGCGCGCGATGCGCGTGGCGCTTCGTTTAAATGAAAGTAAAGGGAAAAGGCCGTCGGCCGCGGGCACGCCGCAACGGCGCGCCCGCAATCAGTCGACAGCCGATGACGCAGACGAACGGCGCTCAGGTGTGAGGTTCAGTGACCCTTGATCACTTCGCCGTCGCGCAGCTTGTAACGCGTGCTGCAGTAGGGGCAGCGCGCCTCGCCGTGCGAGACGTCGATAAAGACGCGCGGGTGCGCGCTCCAGCGCGGCATGGCCGGATTCGGACAGTACGCCGGGAGGTCTTTTGCCGTGAGTTCGACCAGCGGCATTTCCTTGATATCGCTCATGAGACTTTCTCGTTGTATGCAGGGTGCGCGCGGTGCAGTGCGCGTTAAATCTTGGTCAGCCAGTGCGCGTACTTGTCGCTCTTGCCGTTGACGATGTCGAAGAAGCCCGACTGCAGCTTCTCCGTGATCGAGCCGCGGGCGCCCGCGCCGATGGTGCGGTTATCCAGTTCGCGGATCGGCGTGACTTCCGCGGCGGTGCCGGTGAAGAACGCTTCGTCGCAGGTGTAGACCTCGTCGCGCGTGATGCGCTTTTCGATCACCTGGATGCCCGCGTCGCGCGCGAGCGTGATGACCGTGTCGCGCGTGATGCCGTCGAGGCACGACGACAGATCCGGCGTGTACAGCTTGCCGTTGTTCACGAGGAAGAAGTTCTCGCCCGAGCCTTCCGACACGTAGCCGTCCACGTCGAGCAGCAGCGCTTCGTCGTAACCGTCGGCGACGGCTTCCTGGTTCGCGAGGATCGAGTTCACGTACCAGCCCGACGCCTTCGCGCGGACCATCGACACGTTCACGTGATGGCGCGTGAACGACGACGTCTTCACGCGGATGCCCTTGGCAAGCCCGTCTTCACCGAGGTAAGCGCCCCACGGCCACGCCGCGATCGCGACATGAATGGTATTGCCCTTGGCCGACACGCCGAGCTTTTCCGAGCCGACCCAGATGATCGGGCGCAGATAGCACGACTCGAGCTTGTTTTCGCGGACCACTTCGCGCTGCGCGGCGGCGAGCGTTTCATGGTCGAACGGCACGTCCATCTGAAAAATCTTGGCCGAGTTCAGAAGACGCTTGGTGTGTTCCTGCAGACGGAAAATCGCGGTGCCGCCGTCTGCCGTCTTATAGGCGCGCACGCCTTCGAAAACGCCCATGCCGTAATGCAGCGTGTGGGTCAGCACATGGATCTTGGCATCGCGCCAGTCGATCAGCTTGCCATCCATCCAGATCTTGCCGTCGCGGTCGGCCATTGACATACGGTTCTCCAGCAGGTGCGTGTTGGTGTGGAACCCCAAGCCCGTCGACTCGCGCGGGCGCCCGAAGCGCGGGAAAGCCGGGACGCGCCCGAAATTTCCGATGGGGTGCAGCGAAGAGCGTTATTTTAGCGTCTTTTGCACACGAAACGGGCATTTGGACGCAGGTCGGGCGCTATAATTCGGCGCACGCATAATTCACATCCGGACGCGCCAGCGGGTGCTTCACGACCTGGCGCCGATTTCGCTCCATTTCCTCATCGCGGCCTTCGGCGCCCGCGCTTTTCGCCTCATGCTCGCTCGCCTGTCAGATACCGATCGCCGCGCTTTCCTCGAGGGCGCGCGCGCCTATTCGCCCACGCTCATGGCGATCTGCTCGTGGGGGCTCGTCACCGGCATCGCGATGAGCAAGTCCGTGCTCACGCTGCCGCAGGCGCTCGCCATGTCGCTGCTGTGTTACGCCGGTTCGTCGCAACTCGCGGTGCTGCCGCTCCTCGCCGCCAAGCTGCCCATGTGGACGGTGCTGCTCACGGCCGCGATGGTGAATACGCGTTTCGTGATCTTCAGCGTCGGCCTTGCCCCGCATTTTTCCTATCTGTCGATGTGGCGGCGTATCGCGCTCGGCTACTTCAACGGCGACGTGATCTATCTGCTGTTCCTCAAGAAGAACTTCCCGACCGGCTACGTGCCCGGCAAGGAGGCGTACTTCTGGGGCATGGCGGTGTCCAGCTGGCTGTCGTGGCAGGTGGCGTCGATAGCGGGCATTCTGCTGGCGAGCCTGATTCCGGATAACTGGGGACTCGCGCTCGCCGGCACGCTGGCGCTGCTGCCCATCATGGTCGCGGCGATCGCCACGCGTTCCACGCTGGTGGCGGTGTGCATCGCGGGCATCGTGTCGTTGCTCGCTTTCGATTTGCCGTATCGCCTCGGGCTGCCGCTTGCGGTCATCGCGGCGATTCTCGCGGGGAGCGCGGCCGATCTGATGGCCGAGCGCGCCGACTTGCGCCGCGTTCGTAACAGCGCGGGAGATTCGCGATGACGTCCGTGGAAGTGTGGCTCGCCATTCTCGGCATGACCGTCGTCACCGCGGTGACACGCGCGATGTTTCTAATCGGCGGCGAACGCACGGTTTTGCCGGCGCGCGTGCAGCGCATGCTGCGCTACGCACCCGCCGCGGCGCTCGCCGCCGTCGTACTGCCGGACGTGCTCGGCACGCCCGACGGCCTGTCGTTCGCGCCGTCGAACCATGAGTTCTATGCGGCGCTCGCCGGCCTCGGCTGGTTTTTGTGGCGGCGCACCATGCTCGGTACGATCGTCGTCGGAATGATCGTGTTCACGGTATTGCGCCTTTTGATGTAGTTTCAGGCGTTGCGATGTTGCATTGCGGCATGCGGCGCGCGGCATTCGAATACGGGAGATTCGCCCGCGGGCGGGTCAGAAGGCTGTGCGGATCAGTTAAAATGCCCCTTTCCGGGATGACCGCGCCAACGCCTGGCGCCCGCGCCGCGGCGTTCGCACCGGCCTCCCGCTTCGTGGGGCCGCCGTGCCGACGCGCCGCAGTTGCTGCGCCGAAAGCCGTGTGCGCCGTCCGCCATCGCCTTCCATCAACTCGCACACAAACGCCCATGAACAAGGTACTGCGTCTCTCCGATCTGATCGCCGAAGGCAAGCTGTCCGGCAAACGAGTGTTCATCCGCGCCGATCTCAACGTGCCGCAGGACGATCAGGGCAACATCACCGAAGACACCCGCATCCGCGCCTCGGTGCCGGCGGTCAAGGCCGCGCTCGACGCGGGCGCCGCGGTGATGGTCACGTCGCACCTGGGCCGTCCGACCGAAGGCGATTTCAAGCCGGAAGACTCGCTCGCGCCGGTCGCGAAGCGCTTCGCCGAACTGCTCGGCCGCGACGTGCCGCTGGTGGCGAACTGGGTCGAAAACGGCGTGAACGTCGCGCCGGGCCAGGTCGTGCTGCTGGAAAACTGCCGCGTCAACAAGGGCGAAAAGAAGGATTCCGACGAGCTCGCGCAGAAAATGGCGAAGCTCTGCGACATCTACGTGAACGACGCGTTCGGCACCGCGCACCGCGCCGAAGCGACCACGCACGGCATCGCTAAATATGCGCCCGTGGCTTGCGCCGGTCCTCTGCTGGCCGCCGAGCTCGAAGCGCTCGGCCAGGCGCTCGGCGCGCCGAAGCGCCCGCTGGTCGCGATCGTCGCGGGCTCCAAGGTTTCGACCAAGCTGACCATTCTGAAGTCGCTCGCCGAGAAGGTGGATCAGCTGATCGTCGGCGGCGGCATTGCGAACACGTTCATGCTGGCCGCGGGCCTGAAGATCGGCAAATCGCTGGCCGAAGCCGATCTGGTGAGCGAAGCCAAAGCCATTATCGACGCAGCGAAGGCGCGCGGCGCATCGGTGCCGATTCCGACCGACGTGGTCACGGCCAAGGAGTTTTCGCCGACCGCCAAGGCCGAAATCAAGGCCGTCGCGGACGTCGAAGACGACGACATGATCCTCGACATCGGACCGGACACCGCGAAGGCGCTCGCCGCGCAACTCGAAAAGGCCGGCACCATTGTGTGGAACGGGCCGGTCGGCGTGTTCGAGTTCGACCAGTTCGGCAACGGCACCAAGACGCTGGCCGACGCGATCGCGAGGTCGTCGGCGTTTTCGATTGCGGGCGGCGGCGATACGCTCGCTGCGATCGCCAAGTACGGCATCCACGACAAGGTCAGCTATATCTCGACGGGCGGCGGCGCTTTCCTCGAGTTCCTCGAAGGCAAGAAGCTGCCGGCGGTCGAAGTTCTGGAATCGCGGGCTTAACGTGGCGGCGCGCTCCCCAACGGCGAAGTCTGCGAAAGCGAACGGTCAGCGCGGCAAGCCGCGCGACACCGCGGCAGCAACGGCGGGGGAGCGTACAGCGCGCCCCGACGCCGCGACGGCGGCCAAGGAGTCCGAGCTTGCCGGCACGGTTGCCGCCGCGCTGGCCACCGCACTCGAAGCTGCCGCCAGCGAAGCCACGCCGGCGGTCAGCGAATCGGAACAATCCGTCGGATCTACAGCTACATCTCCACCCGCGCCCCCCGCGCCGGTGTCGAATACCGCTTCACCCCATAAAGCGACGCTGGTTTCAACCGGCGCGCAGCCCCCGGCAGCATCTTTCGGTGCGCAGCCTCCGCATCCGACTCGCAGCGCTCTTTCCAGCGATCCTATCCAGACGAGGAGACTCATGCATCGCGCCACCAAGATTGTCGCTACCATCGGACCGGCTTCCAGCACGCCGGAGATCCTGCTGCAAATGATTCAGGCAGGCGCCGACGTGGTGCGGCTCAATTTCTCGCATGGCACCGCGGACGACCACCGCCAGCGCGCCGAATTCGTGCGCGAGGCGGCTCGCCAGGCGGGCCGCGAGGTCGCCATCATGGCGGACCTGCAAGGCCCGAAGATCCGGGTCGGCAAATTCGAAAACGGCAAGGTCACGCTCGTCTCCGGCGAGCCGTTCATCCTCGACGCCGACTGCGAGCTCGGCAACCAGGAACGCGCGGGTCTCGACTACAAGGACCTGCCGCGCGACCTGAAGCCGGGCGACGTGCTGCTGCTCAACGACGGCCTGATCGTGCTGAACGTTCAGCGCGTGCTCGGAAACGAGATCCACACGATCGTGAAGATCGGCGGCGACCTGTCGAACAACAAGGGCATCAACCGCCAGGGCGGCGGCCTGACAGCGCCCGCGCTGACCGCCAAGGACATGGAAGACATCCGCACGGCCATGTCGCTCGGCGTCGATTTCGTCGCGGTGTCGTTTCCGAAGAACGCGACCGATATGGAAATGGCCCGTCAGCTCGCGAACATCGCCGGCGCGCCGTATGGCATCAAGCCGAAGATGATCGCCAAGATCGAGCGCGCGGAAGCCATTCCGGCGCTGCAAGGCATTCTGGACGCATCGGACGGCATCATGGTCGCGCGCGGCGATCTCGCCGTGGAAGTGGGGAATGCCGCAGTCCCCGCGCTGCAAAAGCGCATGATTCGGATGGCGCGCGAGTCGAACAAGTTCGTGATCACCGCGACGCAGATGATGGAGTCGATGATCTACGCGCCGGTGCCGACGCGCGCCGAAGTGTCGGACGTCGCGAACGCAGTGCTCGACGGCACGGACGCGGTGATGCTGTCGGCGGAATCGGCGGCGGGCAAGTATCCGGTGCAGACCATCGAGACAATGGCCGCGATTTGCGTTGAAGCCGAGAAGTCGGAGCAGTCGGAACTGGACAAGGATTTCCTCGACCGCACGTTCACGCGCATCGACCAGTCCATCGCGATGGGCGCGCTGTTCACGGCGTTCCATCTGGGCGCGAAGGCGATTGTCGCGTTGACCGAATCCGGCTCGACCGCGCTGTGGATGTCGCGTCACTGGACGCACGTGCCGATTTTTGCGCTCACGCCGCGCGTCGGCAGCGAGCGGGCGATGGCGTTGTATCGCAACGTGACTTCGCTGCATCTGGACACGAACACCGACCGCGACACGGCGTTGCAACAGGCGTTGGAGACGGTCGTCGGCAAGGGTTATGCGTCGCGCGGCGACATGGTCGTGCTGACCGTCGGCGAGCCGATGGGCCAGGCCGGCGGCACCAACACGCTGAAGATCGTGCGCGTCGGTGAGCCGTATTGACCGGCGGTACTGGCCGACTGGCGCAGGCTTGATCGAGCGAAGCAGGCTGGCCGACAGGTATGCGGCTTGCTTCGCTTTCTGATCGCCCAAAAGATGCCGGCGGCAAAAGAATTCGTTTCAATCTAAGGAGTACAGCATGCCTCTCGTATCAATGCGTCAACTGCTGGACCACGCCGCTGAAAACGGCTACGGCCTTCCGGCATTCAACGTGAACAATCTGGAGCAGGTGCAGGCGATCATGGCGGCGGCCGACAAGGTCAACGCTCCGGTCATCATGCAGGCATCGGCCGGCGCGCGTAAGTACGCGGGCGAAGCGTTCCTGCGCCATCTGATCGAAGCAGCGGTCGAGTCTTATCCGCACATTCCCGTCGTGATGCATCAGGACCACGGCCAGTCGCCGGCGGTCTGCATGGCGGCGATCCGCAGCGGCTTCACCAGCGTGATGATGGACGGCTCGCTCGAAGCCGACGGCAAGACGGTCGCTTCGTATGAGTACAACGTCGAAGTGTCGCGCAAGGTGGTGGAAGCGGCGCACTCGATCGGCGTCACGGTCGAAGCCGAACTCGGCGTGCTGGGCTCGCTGGAAACCATGAAGGGCGACAAGGAAGACGGCCACGGCGCGGAAGGCACGATGACCCGCGAGCAACTGCTGACCGACCCGGAGCAGGCCGCCGACTTCGTCAAGCTCACGCAATGCGACGCGCTGGCCATCGCCATCGGCACGTCGCACGGCGCGTACAAGTTCAGCAAGAAGCCGACGGGCGATATTCTGTCGATCCAGCGCATCAAGGAAATTCACCAGCGCATTCCGAACACGC
Source organism: Paraburkholderia graminis (assembly GCF_003330785.1). Taxonomy (NCBI): domain Bacteria; kingdom Pseudomonadati; phylum Pseudomonadota; class Betaproteobacteria; order Burkholderiales; family Burkholderiaceae; genus Paraburkholderia; species Paraburkholderia graminis. The sequence continues at coordinate 3,321,483 of NZ_CP024934.1, read as the reverse complement.
ACCTGGTGATGCACGGTTCGTCGTCGGTGCCGCAGGAACTGCTGGCCGAGATCCGCGAATTCGGCGGCGACATGAAGGAAACCTACGGCGTGCCCGTCGAGGAAATCCAGGAAGGCATCAAGCACGGCGTGCGCAAGGTCAATATCGACACCGACCTGCGTCTCGCGATCACCGGCGCGATTCGCCGCTACATGGCGACCAACCCGGGCAAGTTCGATCCGCGCGATTATCTGAAGCCGGCGCGCGAAGCCGCGATGAAGATTTGTATCGAGCGCTACACGCAATTCGGCTGCGAAGGCCAGGCCGGCAAGATCAAGCCGGTTTCGCTTGATAAAATCGCGGAGAAGTACAAGTCGGGCGAACTCGCGCAAGTCGTCCGCTAAGCTCCCGTTAAGCTCCCGGTTGCGTCATTTTTTGCTGTGCGCCTGGCCGTTTGGCCAGGTTGTCGTCAGATCGCCGTTCCCGCATCATCCGGGGAACGGCGTTTCCCTTTTGTTCCGCTCACACTTTTTTGCCTCACTTTTAGCGAACCACGACGATGTCTACCCTTTACGAATCCACGCTCCGCTCGCTGCCGCTGCTCGGCCGCGGTAAAGTCCGCGACAACTATGCGGTGGGCAACGACCAGTTGCTGATCGTCACGACCGACCGTCTGTCGGCGTTCGACGTCATCATGGGCGAGCCGATTCCGAACAAGGGTCGCGTGCTCAACGAAATGGCCAACTTCTGGTTCGAGAAGCTCAAGCACGTCGTGCCGAATCACCTGACGGGCGTGGCGCCCGAGTCGGTCGTGGCGGCTGACGAAGTCGAGCAGGTCAAGGGCCGCGCGGTGGTCGTCAAGCGCCTGGAGCCGATTCTCGTCGAAGCCGTGGTGCGCGGTTATCTGGCCGGCAGCGGCTGGAAAGACTACCAGGCCACCGGTTCGGTCTGCGGCGTGGAATTGCCGCCGGGGCTGCAAAACGCGCAGAAGCTGCCCGAGCCGATTTTCACGCCGGCAGCCAAGGCCGAAATGGGCCATCACGACGAAAACATCACCTACAACGAGATGGAACGCCGCATCGGCACCGAACTGTCGGCCACGATCCGCGACATCTCGATCCGGCTGTACAAGGAAGCCGCGGACTATGCGGCGACGCGCGGCATCATCATCGCGGATACGAAGTTCGAGTTCGGTCTGGACAACCACGGCAAGCTGTACCTGATGGACGAGGCGCTCACCGCAGATTCGTCGCGCTTCTGGCCGGCCGACCAGTATCAGGTTGGCACGAATCCGCCGTCGTTCGACAAGCAGTTCGTGCGCGACTGGCTTGAAACGCAAGACTGGGCGAAAGAGCCGCCCGCGCCGAAGCTGCCGGACGACGTGGTCCAGAAGACGGGCGAAAAATACCAGGAAGCGCTCGAGCGTCTGACCGGGCACAAGCTCGCCTGACCGCTTCCGACCCGCCAACCCGTAGCAGCGAAGCCGCAAGAGGAAAGCCGCAAGATGAGTGAAGCACAGACCGCCCATACGCATGGCGCGCCGGTTGTCGGCGTGCTGATGGGCTCCAGCTCCGACTGGGAAGTGATGAAGAACGCCGTCGCGATTCTGCAGGAATTCGGCGTGCCGTACGAAGCGAAGGTCGTGTCGGCGCACCGCATGCCGGACGAAATGTTCGCCTATGCTGAAAGCGCGCGCGAACGCGGCATCCGCGCGATCATCGCGGGTGCGGGCGGCGCGGCGCATCTGCCGGGCATGCTGGCCGCCAAGACCACGGTGCCGGTGCTCGGCGTGCCGGTGGCGAGCAAGTATCTGAAGGGCGTCGACTCGTTGCATTCGATCGTGCAGATGCCCAAGGGCGTGCCTGTCGCGACCTTTGCGATCGGCGAGGCGGGCGCGGCGAATGCAGCGCTCTTCGCCGTATCGATCCTGAGCGGCACGAGCGCGGAATACGCGGAGAAGCTGGCGGCGTTCCGTGTGCGCCAGAACGAAGCGGCTCACGCGATGGTGCTGCCGGCGCTATGAGCGCCAACTGATCCGCGATTGCTACACGACGTCCCCTGTCCCACCTACCCGCCGGGCGCTTGCCACTGCTGAACCGCATGCACGCCCGGCCGCGACCGACCACCAAGATGAACCCAGACAACACACCGGTTTCACCGATTCTGCCAGGCGCATGGCTTGGCATGGTCGGTGGCGGCCAGCTCGGCCGCATGTTCTGCTTTGCCGCACAGGCCATGGGCTACCGTGTCGCCGTGCTCGATCCGGACGAAAACAGCCCGGCAGGCTCGGTCGCCGACCGCCATCTGCGCGCGGCTTACGACGACGAAGCGTCGTTGACCGAACTCGCGCGGCTGTGCGCGGCGGTCTCCACTGAATTCGAGAACGTGCCGGCCGCGAGCCTCGACTTCCTCGCGAAGACCACGTTCGTCAGCCCCGCCGGCCGCTGCGTGGCCGTCGCGCAGGACCGCATCGCCGAAAAGCGCTTTATCGCGTCGTCGGGCGTGGCGGTCGCGCCGCACGTCGTGATCGAATCATCGGACGCGCTCGCCGCAATGGACGATGCACAGCTCGACGCCGTGCTGCCCGGCATCGTCAAAACGGCGCGCATGGGCTACGACGGCAAAGGCCAGATCCGCGTGCGCAATGCCGAGGAAGTGCGCGAGGCGCACGCGTCGCTCGGCGGCGTGCCGTGCGTGCTCGAAAAGCGTTTGCCGCTCAAGTTCGAAGTCTCCGCGTTGATCGCGCGCGGCTCGAGCGGCACGTCGGCCGTCTATCCGCTCGCGCAGAACACGCACCGCGACGGCGTGCTGTCGCACACCATCGTGCCGGCGCCGGACGCGAGCGCGACGCTTGTCCAGCAGGCGCAACAGGCCGCGCTGCAAATCGCCGACAAGCTCGGTTATGTCGGCGTGCTGTGCGTCGAATTCTTCATTCTCGAAGACGGTTCGCTGGTGGCCAACGAAATGGCGCCGCGTCCGCACAACTCGGGGCACTACACCGTCGACGCCTGCGCGACCAGCCAGTTCGAGCAGCAAGTGCGCGCGATGACCGGCATGCCGCTTGGCGACACGCGTCAGCATTCGCCGGCCGTCATGCTGAACATTCTCGGCGACGTGTGGTTCCCAAGCGGGCCGAAGGGCGCGTCGGTCACGCCGCCCTGGCACGAGGTAGCGGCGATGCCGGCCGCCCGCCTGCATCTGTACGGCAAGGAAGAAGCGCGTTGCGGCCGCAAGATGGGCCACGTGAACTTCACTGCCGCGACGCTCGAAGAAGCGCGCACGGCGGCACGCGATTGCGCGCGCCTTCTGCATATCCCCACGAGCTGACGCGCGCGCCATGCCCGATCCACAGACACCCGGCCAGGCCGGCCATTCCGACCAATCCGGCGAAGGCGCCGCGAACGCGCTGCCTGTCAGCGCCGCGCAGATCGAGGATGCGGCGGCGCTGCTCGACGCGGGCGGTCTCGTCGCGTTTCCGACGGAGACGGTCTATGGCCTCGGCGGCGACGCGGAAAATCCCGACGCCGTCGCGCGCATCTACGCGGCAAAGGGCCGGCCGGCCAATCATCCGGTGATCGTGCATCTGGCGCCGCAGGGCGATCCGAACTATTGGGTCGAGCACTTGCCGCAAGAGGCGCAGCGTCTGATCGACGCCTTCTGGCCGGGGCCGCTCACGCTGATTCTGAAGCGCGCGGCACACATCCCGGCGGCCGTCAGCGGCGGGCAGGATTCGGTCGGCTTGCGCTGTCCGTCGCATCCTGTGGCGCAGGCGCTGCTCGAAGCGTTCAGCACGTTGCGCGCCGGGCACGGCGGCGTGGCGGCGCCGTCGGCGAATCGTTTTGGGCATGTGAGCCCGACCACCGCGCAGCATGTGCGCGACGAGTTCGGCAGTGCGATTCATGTGCTCGACGGCGGCGCGTCCGACGTCGGCATCGAGTCGACCATTGTGGATTTGTCGCGCGGATTCCCCGCGTTGCTGAGGCCGGGCCGCGTCACGCCGCAAGATATCGCCGATGTGCTCGGCGAAGCGCCGCGCCTGCCCGATGGTTCCGACGCCACCGCGCCGCGTGCGTCCGGCACGCTGAAGGCGCATTACGCGCCGCGCACGCCGCTCGCGTTGCTGCCGTTCAATGCGCTCGAGCCATTGCTCGCCGCGCGCGCAGCCGGCGAGCGCGTTGCGCTCGTCGCGCGGGCATCGCGAGCAGGGCATTGGGCCGACGCCGAGGGCGTGCACTTCATCGCCGCGCCGGAAGATCCGCATGTGTATGCACGCGAGCTGTACGGCTTGCTGCGCGCGCTGGATCGCGCGAACGTCGCGCGTATTCTGATTGAGAAGCTGCCGGATACCATCGAATGGATCGCCGTGAACGATCGGCTCGGCCGCGCCGCGGCCGCGTTCGAGGCGCAAGGGCACTGAGTTTTGCTTTGCTGTCGCTTCGCAAGCGCTTGATCGAAGTCGCAATAAACACGCAATAAAAAAACGCCTGGCTACTCAATCGACAGAATCGATAAGCCAGGCGTTGCTCAATCCTTCCTTCGCGGAAAGCGACCGCGCGCCGCGCGGCCGAACTCCACTCACTCCACTTACTTACCCAGTCCCGTCGCCGCGATCTGCTGCTGAACGTACTGCGCGAACAGCGCGTGCATGTGCGAGCTCGGGTGAACCGTGTCCGCGAACATGTAGGTCTGATCCGCGCCGGCCACCGTGTACGTCTGCGGCGAGCAGAACAGCGAAGAGCCGAACTGCGCGCCGTACTGCTCCGGCGTCAGCCCGTTCGTCGCGCTCGGATTGGCGCGGGCGTAAGCGGTTGCGTTGGTCTGCATCGCGGTAAGGTTGCAGGCCGTGCCGGTGTTCGACACCGTGAAGCCGAGCGCCTTGTAGTTCGGCAACTGCTGATCCTGCCAGGTGAACGCATCGACCACGATCACCTTGCCCGTTCCGAGCAGACCGAGCGCCGTGAGGTTCTGCACGAACAGATAGTTATACGCCGCGGAGATTCCCGACAGCAGCGCGGCCGAGCCCGGCGTGCTCGCGTTGGCCGCGACGCCGAGCGGCGTATTGCCGATGTCCGGCACCGTCGACACCACGACGTGCGTCGCGCCCGCGTTGACGATGGTCTTGACTTGCGCGGCGAGCTGGCTGGCAGCCTGAGCAACCTGGGGATTGGACAATTGCTGCAGATAGCCGACGATGAACGCAACCTGGCCCGCCTGCGTATTCGGCAGCTTGCCTGCCTGCACGAGCAACGGGAACTGCGTCTGCAGCGCGGCGCCGAGCGCCGTGAGATTCGCGGTGTTTTCGGCGAACTGGAAGATGTCGTTCGCGCCGCCGTTCACGAGCACGAGCTGGTTCGCATTGAAGCTCGTATGGGCGCTCAGGTAGTTCTGCACCTGACCCACGATAGGCACGGTCGTGGCCGCCATATTGTTCGGCGCCCAGCCTTTGCCTTGAGCATTGACGACGTCCGAGCCGCCCTGGGCGTAACCGAAGCCGCCTGCCGCGGCGAGCGGCTTACCGAAGCCGCCGAGGTAGGCGGGCTTCAACGTGTCGCCGTAATACTCGGCGACTTTTTGCGTCCACACTTCGCCGGGGTTGGTCGTGAAGCGGCCGCCGCCGAAGCTCCCCTGGATGACCGGCGCATACGTGCCGACGTCCGACAGGCTGTCGCCGAACGAGACCACCTGCAGCTTGACGCCGCCTGCCGGCGTGCTGCTGCTGGCGTTGTTGTTGTCATCGCCGCCACCGCCGCAAGCGGCGAGCAGCGCAAACGCGGCGCTGGCTACGGCAATTTGCGTGACGCGCAACCAATCCTGTTTCCTCGATGCTGTTTGCTTCATGTTGGCTACATCTCCTCGTATGTTTGGCCCTTGCGCCATGTATTGCAGGCCGCGTCCGCCGCGTCGGCGGCGTGACGACAGCTTACAGAATCTTCCAGGGTCTGCGTCGTGCTGATAACGCGGCCTTGTTGTTGTTTTCGTTGTCGTTGAGCGTTGTGTGGGCCGTTGAAGCAGCCATGCGCCGCGCATGATAATCGGCGGCCCACGCGGGCGGCGCGAACAGCGCGCGCAGCTTGTCGGGCACACTGCGCGCGCTCGCGAAGTCGCGCGCCATCGACGCCCATTCGTGAAACGTCGCCCTCAGCGGGTTGTAGGTATGAAGCGGCTCGACGATGCCGTAGACCGGCGGCTCGCGCGGGTCTTCGTCGACGTAACTGCCGAACAGCCGGTCCCAGATCACCAGCACGCCCGCATAGTTGCGGTCGATATAGCGGTCGTTGCGCGCGTGATGCACGCGATGAATCGACGGCGTGTTGAACACGTATTCGATCCACGCAAACTTGCCGCCGATCTTGCCGATCGCCTGCGTATGCACGAAAAACTGGAAGCCGAGATTGATCAGCACGATCGCCACGATCTGCTTCGGCGGAAAGCCGAGCACGGCAAGCGGAATCCAGAAGAGCCACATGCCCGCAACCGGATACATGAGGCTCTGCCGGAACGCGGTCGAAAAATTCATCCGCTCCGACGAGTGATGTACGACATGCGCGGCCCACAACCAGCGCACGCGATGACTGCAACGGTGAAACACGTAGTAGAGCAGATCCTGCGCGACGAACAGCAGCGCAAACGAGAGCCAGCCCGCTTGCCAGATGTGGACGCGGTAGTGATCGTAGAAGAACGCATAGACGGGGAGAATCGCGAGCCACGCGAGCTTGTCGGCGGCTTGCTGCATGAGCGCGAGCGCCGCATTGCAGAGCGTGTCGCGCCAGCTATAGAGCCGTGCGCCGGGGCGCGTTCGCCGCAGGTGCCACGCCTCCCAGCCGATACATGCGAGAAAGACTGGCGCCATGGCGAGCAGCAGCAATTCGGCATCGAATTGCATGGTGTCTTCCTCCGTGGTCCCTTGCCGCCGCGTGACATGCCGCGGTGTTCTGTCGTGGGTTGTTGTTATGGTTCGGGCGTGACATGCGGCCCGAACACTGCCCGACAGCGTACACGGTTACGCGCGTGGCGCGCGTGGCCTTCGCTAGAAGGAATCCTCAATGGGCGCCGCGCGTGCGCGGGTTTTTCCTGGGCTTGCCGCGCGGTGCCGCGCTCGCCGGTTCGGCGGCGGGCGCGGAGATTTTGCTGAAGCCCGTGGCCGGTCCTTGATAAACCCATTCGAGCAGCGCGTCGTGCGCGGCGCGCGCGGCTTCCGAATGCGGATCGTTGATGAAGCTCACCACGACATAGCTGTTGCCGTCCGCGGATGCCACATAGCCCGCGATCGCGCGCACGTCGCGCAAGGTGCCGGTCTTGATCTGCGCGTTGCCGCCCGCGCCCTGGTTGGTCAGGCGGTTGCGCATCGTGCCGTCGACACCCGCAATCGGCAGCGACTGCACGAACACCTGCGCCACCGGACTTGCGTTCGCCCGTTGCAGCAAATCGGCGAGCGAGAGCGCCGTGATGTGCTCGTCACGCGAGAGGCCCGAGCCGTTGTCGAGCGTCAGATATTCCATGTCGATGCTGTCGCGCCGCAGAAAGGCCTCGATCGCGCGCGCCGATTTGGCGGTCGTGGCGGGCGGCTTTTCTTCAGCCGCGCCGATCGACAGGAACAGGTTGCGCGCCATCGTGTTGTTGCTGAACTTGTTGATGTCGCGCACGACGTCCGACAGTATCGGCCCCTGATGCGTGGCTACGAGCTTCGCGCCGACGGGGACCGCCCCTTCGCGTGTCGTGCCGCTGAACGTGCCGCCGGTTTGCTGCCACAGCGCAAGGAAGCCGCCCGCGAAGAACGCCGAATGATCGAGCACCGCGACGTTGATCGTGCGCGGGCCGCAGCGCACCGAATAGTCGCCGGCGAACGACGCGACGACCGTGCCGTTGGGCGTCGGCGTGACGGTGGGCGAGACGGACGCCGCTTCGCCGCGGCACGGGCCGTTGACCGCGCGCATCTGATTGTCGATCTGCAATTGCGCGAGGGCGGGCAGCACGTCGATGGCGACCGTGCCGTCCGGCGAAGGCGTCAGCGTGAACGACAGCGACTTGAACGCGTACAGCAGCGGATCGGGACCGACGTTGTACGGCGCGTTGGCGTCGTCGTCGAAGGCGGGCAGGTCGCGCGTCGACGGATCGAAGTAGCGCTTGTCGAGCACGAGCGCGCCGTCGATGCCGCGAATCCCGGCCTTGTGGATCTTCTCCACGAGGTCGATCAGTTCCTCGGGCACGAGCTTCGGGTCGCCCGTGCCCTGAATGTACAGATTGCCGTGCAGCACGCCGTTGGCGTCGAGCGTGCCGTCGCTATAGGCGCTCGTGCGCCAGCGGTAGTCGGGGCCGAGAATCGACAGGCCGGCGTAGGTGGTGACGAGCTTCATCGTCGATGCGGGCATCATCGGCTTGCCGGCGTTCAACGCGACGATCGGCGTGCGGTCGCCGACTTTCTCGACGACCACGCTGATCGACGACAACGGTACGTGCGCGCGCTGCAAGCCGATCATGACGGACTGCGGCAACACGGTGCTGACGTTCACGCTCGGATGCGTGGCCTTGACGCGCGCCTCGGCGGCGAGCGGCAACGATGCGGAGCCGACGAGCGCCGCGCAGACGAACAGCCACGCCGCGTTCGCGCGCGTCACAACGCGGCGTGGCGATACTGAAGGCGGCGTCGAAACGGAAGCGTCAGCCGAACTGGCGATGACAGCGATGAAAGCGGAACTCAGGCGCGAACGCAGCGCCGCGTAATGAAAACGGCGTGCGACGGAAGACATGAAAGCGTGCGTCATGAACGGGCGAGAAAGCAAAATGTCAGGGCGTTGTGCGACGCAAAGCGCCCATTGTAGTGACATGCGTGCAGCCTGCGGCGAAAAATGCGTCGTCGGGCGCGCAGTGCGAAGCGGGCGCTAGAATGCGGCATCATCGAATGTTGAGGAATGTGACCATGCGCATCTTGCTAGTCGAAGACGACCGGATGATTGCCGAAGGCGTGCGCAAGGCACTGCGCGGCGAAGGCTTCGCGGTCGACTGGGTGGAAGACGGCGAAGCGGCGCTCAGCGCGGCGTCGAGCCAGCCGTACGATCTCGTGCTGCTCGACCTCGGTCTGCCCAAGCGCGACGGTCTCGACGTATTGCGCACGCTGCGCGCGCGGGGCCACGCGTTGCCGGTGCTGATCGTCACCGCGCGCGATGCGGTGGCCGACCGCGTGAAGGGCCTCGACGCCGGCGCGGACGATTACCTCGTGAAGCCCTTCGATCTCGACGAACTCGGCGCGCGCATGCGGGCGCTGATTCGCCGCCAGTCGGGCCGCAGCGATTCGACCATCCGCCACGGCAATCTGATGCTCGATCCCGCGTCGCATCAGGTGACGCTCGACGGCGCGCCGGTCGCGTTGTCGGCGCGCGAATTTGCCTTGCTCGAAGCGCTGCTCGCGCGGCCAGGCGCGGTGCTGTCGAAGAGCCAGCTCGAGGAAAAAATGTACGGCTGGGGCGAGGAGATCGGCAGCAATACGGTCGAGGTCTACATTCACGCGCTGCGCAAGAAACTCGGCGCGGAGCTGATCCGCAACGTGCGCGGCCTCGGCTACATGATCGCGAAGGAAGCCTAGCCGATGCGATCCATCCGCCGTCAATTGCTGGTCTGGCTGCTTGCGCTCGTGCTGCTCGGCGTCGGCATCGCGGGCTGGCTGATCTATCGCCAGGCGCTTGCCGAAGCCAACGAACTGTTCGATTACCAGCTGGAGCAGATCGCGGCGGCGCTGCCGGCCGAACCGTTCTCGCAAGTGCTCGGCTCGCGCGATACCGGCGACGAAGGCATCGTGCTGCAAATCTGGAACCGCAACGGCGTGCTGATGTACTACTCGCGTCCGCGTGCGCCGCTCGCGCCGCGCGCCGAACTCGGCTTCTCGACCGAGCACACGGAACGCGGCGAGTGGCGCGTGTATGGCGCGATCGTCGGCGATAACGTCGTGCAGCTGGCGCAGCCGCTCTCGGTGCGCAACCGCCTTGCCGCCGACGTCGCGTTGCGCACGCTGTGGCCGCTGATCGTGCTGTTGCCGGTGCTCGGGCTCGCGGTGTGGGTCATCATCGGACGCGGGCTGCGTCCTTTGCGGCGCGTGACGAGCGCGCTCGACACGCGGCATCCCGAAGCGCTCGATCCGTTGCCCGATCAACGTCTGCCGCTCGAAGTGCAGCCGCTCGTTCGCGCGCTCAACGGCTTGTTGCAGCGGCTCGCCACCGCGCTCGATATCCAGAAGGCTTTCGTCGCCGATGCGGCGCACGAACTGCGCACGCCGCTCGCCGCCGTGCAGATTCAGGCGCAACTGGTGTCGCGTGCGAAAGACGACGCCGCGCGCGGCGAAGCGCTCGCCGATCTGCAAGCCGGCGTGACGCGCGCGACGCGCCTCGCCGAGCAACTGCTCGCGCTCGCGCGCTCGGAGCCGGACGGCCTTGCCGCGACCGATGCGATCGATTTGCGCGCGCTGCTCTCGGACTGCGTGCTCGCGTATGCGCCGCTTGCGCAGGATCGCGGCGTCGATCTCGGCATCGAGGCGAGCGAGTCGGCCACGGTGATCGGCGACCCCGAATCGCTGCGCGTGATGTTCAACAATCTCGTGGACAACGCAACCAAGTACACGCCGCGAGGCGGGCGCGTCGACGTGAGCCTGCATGTGGAAGGCGGGCATCCGGTCGTGCGTATCGCCGACAGCGGACCGGGCATCGAGCCGGCCGAACGCGAGCGCGTGTTCAACCGTTTCTACCGCGCGGGCGCCGGCGAAAATCGCGTGCGTACCGACGTGGCCGGCAGCGGATTGGGCCTCGCAATCGTGCGGCGCATCGCGACCCAGCATCAGGCGGCGATATCGCTCGACGAATCGCCGGCGGGCGGGCTCCAGGTCACAGTGCGTTTCTGACCAGCAAGGTTTCAACTTCCTTTCTAAAGAAAAGCCCCTGAAACAAGGGCTAAACTGATCGAGCGCGATCTGTCGCTGCTTAAGTCTCCTTTAAGCGATAACGCTTACGCTTCCTGACATCCGAGTTTCTTTCTCCAGTCAGGAGCACACAATGAACGCGAAAACCTTGTCCCGCAGCGCCGTCGCGGCTGCTGTCGCCGTAGCGCTTTCCGCCGGCTATGTGGCGGGCCATCGCGACGTGCCGGCGCCGCAGGTCATCACGCCGGCGCAAGCCGCGATGATGCCCGCCGAAGCCGCTGCGAAAACCGGCATTCCCGATTTCTCCGGTCTCGTCGAAACCTACGGGCCGGCCGTCGTCAACATCAGCGCGAAGCATGTCGTGAAGCGCGCGGCGCTGCGCGGCAACGGTGGCAATGGCGGCAACCAGTTGCCGATCGATCCGAGCGATCCGTTTTATCAGTTCTACAAGCACTTTTTCGGCGGCATGCCGGGCATGCAAGGCGGCGACGGCGGCGATGTGCCCGATCAGCCGAGCGCGAGCCTCGGCTCGGGCTTCATCGTCAGCAGCGACGGTTATATTCTGACCAACGCGCATGTGGTGGACGGCGCCAATGTCGTCACCGTGAAGCTCACCGACAAGCGCGAATTCAAGGCCAAGGTGGTCGGCGCCGACAAGCAGTCCGACGTGGCCGTGCTGAAGATCGATGCGGGCAATCTGCCCACGGTCAAGATCGGCGATCCGCGTCAGAGCAAGGTCGGGCAGTGGGTCGTCGCCATCGGCTCGCCGTATGGTTTCGACAATACGGTGACCTCGGGCATCATCAGCGCGAAGTCGCGTTCGCTGCCGAACGAAAACTACACGCCGTTTATCCAGACCGACGTGCCGGTGAATCCGGGCAATTCGGGCGGACCGCTCTTTAATCTGCAGGGCGAAGTGATCGGCATCAATTCGATGATCTACTCGCAGACGGGCGGCTTCCAGGGACTTTCGTTCGCAATCCCGATCAACGAGGCGATCAAGGTCAAGGACGACATCGTCAAGACCGGTCACGTGAGCCGCGGACGCCTCGGCGTCGCGGTGCAGGGCATGAACCAGACGCTGGCGAACTCGTTCGGCATGCAGAAGCCGCAAGGCGCGCTCGTCAGCTCCGTCGATCCGGGCGGCCCCGCCGCGAAGGCCGGCTTGCAGCCGGGCGACGTGATTCTCTCGGTAAACGGCGAGCAAGTGACGGATTCGTCGGCGCTGCCCTCGCAGATCGCCGGTCTCGCGCCTGGCAGCACGGCCGCGGTTCAAGTGTGGCGCGACAAGGGCACGAAGGATCTGAAGGTGACGATCGGCTCGTTGTCCGACAGCAAGGTCGCCTCCGACAAGGCCGATCAGCCGACGCAGTTGCAAGGGCGTCTGGGCGTCGCCGTGCGTCCGCTGACGCCGGAAGAAAAGAGCAGCGCTGCGATCTCGCACGGGCTCTTGGTGCAGCAGTCGGGCGGCGCGGCGGAAAGCGCGGGCATTCAGCCGGGCGACGTGATTCTCGCGGTCAACGGCCGGCCCGTCGCGAGCGTCGATCAGTTGAAGCAGATGGTTGCGGGCGCAGGCAATAGCATCGCGCTGCTGATCCAGCGCGACAACGCGCAGATCTTCGTGCCGGTGGACCTCGGCTGATCGACGGCGCAGGCCGAGTTCCGATCTGACGTATCGCATGAAGTAAGGCTTGCCGGTCTGTTTGCAGTTACTGCGCACAGACCGGCATTTTTGTTTTCAGGGCTGAAGCCGCGAGGCAGGCGCTTTGCGGCAGGGGGCGTGCACGGCGGCGGTTTGCCGGCCTGGCGAGCGGCCGTGTGGCACGCAGGTTGCATCCATCCTGAATCCGGCCCCATCGACGGGCGCCGGACGAAGATGTCAATAAGGAGCAAACCGATGAAAAACCAACGCACTCAGCGAAAGATCGTAGCCGCCGCGGCCAGCGTGGCGCTCACTCTCGGTCTGGTGGGCGGCGCGTACGCGCAGCAGGCGAGCGACGTAACCGGTGGCACCACCACCGACCAGACGAGCGCAGGCAACGTCAACGGCGGAGGTCTGCCGCAAATCCAGCAGCAAGGCGACGTTTCGTTCGTCTCGGGCGGCGTCGGTCTCGACGAGTCGAAGGCGCTGCAGCAGGCGCAAAGCCAGTGGCCGCTGTCGCTGCGCTTCACGGGGCCGGGCTCGGACTTTCTCGCCGACGTCCATGTGCGGATCGTCGACGCGCATAACGGCGAGGTGTTGAGCACGACGTCGCGCGGTCCGTACATGCTCGTGAAGCTGCGGCCGGGCCGCTACACGGTGCATGCGGCCTACAAGGACCGCGACCAGTCGAAGGCCCTGACTGTTCCGGCGAAGGGCACGGCGAAAGCGGCGTTCTACTGGAACACCCAGTAAACCCGAGGCTGACGGGGTATCCGCATGGACGCCGCGCAATCGTGAGAACTTTGACAGATAATGAAGCCACGGGCCTGTCCCGTGGCTTTGCTGTTTGCACGACCGCACACTTTCACGGAGCCGAGACATGAGCGATGCCTTGACACCCCACGGAAGCCGGGACAAGTCCGCCGGCGGACATGCCATCGCGATCACCGGCAACGATCACCGCGTCCGCGTGATCCACGGCGGCGTGACGATGGCCGACACGCACGCCGCGCTGACACTCAGCGAAACCGGCCTGCCCGACGTGTTCTACTTTCCGCGCGAAGACGTGAACATGGCGCGGCTCGAGCGCTCGACGCACACCACGCACTGCCCGTTCAAGGGCGACGCGTCGTACTTTCATCTGCGCACCGAAGACGGCCTGATCGAAAACGCCGTATGGAGTTACGAGACGCCGTTCGAGCAGGCGGGCCGAATCAAGGGCTATCTCGCGTTTTACTCATCGCGCGTCGACCGCATCGATCAGACGTCCTGATCGGCTGTCGCGCGTTCGTCGGGAGGCTGGCATGGAACTGAACGACGCGTTGCGGATTCCACTTGCGCCGTCCGATGTCTGGGACGCGTTGCAAGACCTCGCGCTCCTGCGCGCCAGCCTCGATAACTGCGAGTCGTTCACGCGCTTTGCGCACGGCGAATACGCGCTGACCATGACGGTTCCGCTCGGGCCGCTGCGCGCGCGTTACGAAGTTCGCGCGCACGTCGCCGGCCAGGATTCGGGCCCCGCCGATGCGGAACGCCGCACCATCAACTTCAAGGCGCGCGCCGACGGTGTCGGGTTGCTGCGCGGACAGATCGAAGTGCGGCTGCGCGCGGAAGAGGGCGCGGCGGGCGGTCGCGAGCGCGGCACGCGGATCGACTACACGATCTGGGCGACGTCGTCGGGACCGCTCGCGCAATTGCCCACGCGTCAACTCGAAAACGCGCTGCGTCAACTCGCCGACGATTTCTTCGCCGAATTCAGCGCGGTCGTGTGCGCGAAGCACGGCCAGGGTCCGAATCGCGCGCGCGGTTCGGCGGCGCGTCGCCAGCATGTGTTTTTGCGGCCGATCACGTTGGGCGGCATCGCGCGGCGCACTCGCGGCGAGGATGGCGGCGCGCTCGGCGGACGGGCGGCGAGCGTATCGCACAGCGTCTCGCATCACGAACCGACGCCGCATGCCGTGCCGAACTGGGCATGGGCGGCGATGATTTTTCTGGTCGCGTTGTTGTTGTATGTCGCGCGGTGGATTAGTGAGCGGTGAGGGCCGCTTAGGCCGTGGCGTGTTGACGCATGACGCGTGATGCGCCACGCGCAACCCATGACGGTGACTGTCGCGCCGACGCGCCTACGAAATCGCGGTGCGCGCCTACGAAAGGACGTCGTTCCGGGCCGCGCTTCGTCTTGTCGCGCGCTCGTTGCCGGACGGGGGTTGCTTTCTCGCTGAGCGCCTGATGCGTCGCGAGCTTCATCGCCCGCCCGCGCGCCGGGCCGCGCGAGCTTCGCCTATCGCGCCACTCACATCGGCTACACAGCGTCACGCACCGCGAAACTCCCTTCGCCACGCCGACGGCGACGTGCGAAACGCGTCCGCGAAATGCTGGCGCAACGATGCCGCCGACCCAAACCCGGCCATGCCCGCGATCGCCTCCACCGACTCATCCGTGCTCTCGAGCAACTGCTGCGCGCGCCCGAGCCGCTGCGCGAGCAGCCATGCGCCGACAGTCGTGCCCGTGGCGAGCCTGAAGCGCCGCGTGAAAGTGCGGCGGCTCATCAGCGTGCGCGCCGCGAGGCTGTCGAGCGTATGCGCCGCGTCGAGATTGCCGCGCACCCAGTCGAGCAGGCCCGACAGCCGGTCTTCGCGGATGTTCGGCGGCACTGGCTGCTGAATGTATTGCGCCTGCCCGCCTTGCCGATGCGGCGACACCACCAGCCGGCGCGCGACGAAGTTCGCCACTTCCGCGCCGCACATCTTGCGCAGCACATGCAGGCAGCAATCGAGTCCCGCCGCCGTTCCTGCCGATGTCAGCACGTTGCCGTCGTCGACATACAGCACGTCGCGGTCGAGCCTCACGCGCGGGTAGCGGCGCGCGAAGTCGTCGGCCCACGCCCAGTGCGTCGACGCCGGGCGCTCGTCGAGAATGCCGGCCGCGGCCAGCACGAACGCGCCGAGGCATAGTCCGACGAGTTGCGCGCCGCGCGCATGGGCCGCGCGCAGCGCGTCGAGCAAGGCCGCGGGCGGCGGCTCATCGGGATCGCGCCAGCTCGGCACGATGATCGTGTGGGCTTCGGCGAGCGCTTCGAGGCCATGCGTGACGGCGATCGAGAAACCCGCAGTCGTCGTCAGCGGGCCGGTTTCGGCCGCGCACACGCGAAAGTCGAAATGCGGCACGCCGCCGCTGCGGTCCTCGCCGAAAACCACGCACGGCACCGAGAGGTGAAATGGACTGATGCGGTCGAAAGCGATCACCGCGACGATGTGCGCGTGCTGTGGATCGGACGAAGCGGCCAGCGCAGCCGATGCGGCGGATGCAGCCATGAGTCGGGCACCTGGTAGAATGACAACGTCGATGGGAAAAGCAATGGCCCGATTCTAGCGAAGATTGTCAAACGGGCCGCTGTTGTCGAAGGCGCGGTGGAGGAACAATGCGTCATCGCCGCTGCCGTTGCGGCTTGCAGCCCGGTCTTCCGCGCTCGCAGCAACGGCGGCGCGCGACCTCGATCAACATCCACAGGAGTCTTGCCATGACCAGCCCGCGCCGCGCGCTCATCGTCATCGACGTGCAGAACGAATACGTGAGCGGCGATCTGCCGATCGAATATCCGGAGGTGCAAAGCTCGCTCGCCAACATCGGCCGCGCGATGGATGCGGCGCGCGCGGCCGGCGTGCCGGTCGTCGTCGTGCAGAATTTCGCGCCGGGCGGCTCGCCGATCTTCGCGCGCGGCAGCGACGGCGCGGAACTGCACCCGGTGGTCGCCTCGCGCGAGCACGATCACTACGTGGAAAAGTCGCTGCCGAGCGCCTTCACCGGCACGGATCTCGCCGAGTGGCTGACCGCGCGTCAGATCGACACGCTGACGGTCGCCGGCTATATGACGCACAACTGCGATGCGTCGACGATCAACCACGCGGTCCACGCCGGGCTCACGGTCGAGTTTCTGCATGACGCGACGGGCTCGGTCCCGTACGAAAACAGCGCGGGCTTTGCGAGCGCAGAGGACATCCACCGGGTATTTTGCGTGGTGCTGCAGTCGCGCTTCGCGGCGGTCGCGAGCACGGACGAATGGCTTGCCGCGGTGAAAAGCGGCGTGCCGCTGGAACGCGGCAATATCTATGCGTCGAATCAGAAAGCGCGCAGCAGGAACCGCTGACAGCAGAGCCACGGACGCGGCTGAAAAGCCGCGACGAGCCCGAGCCGCCGACAGCCTTACGCCAACTTGCGCAGCGCCGGGCTCATGCGCAGCGCATCGAAGATGCCTTCGACCATGCGTTCGCCGAGCGCGGCGAAATCGGTCGCATCGGGCAGGAACAGCATGTCGCGCAACGATCCGCCGACAAACGCATGCACCATCGCCGCGGCCAGCTTCGTGTCGAGGTCCGCGGGCAATTGCCCCTTCGAGATCGCATTGCGCAAGCCGCCTTCGATCTTGACCAGCGCCTCGCGCATGTTGGTCTGATAGCGGACCATCACCGGTCCCATTTCCTCGACCAGCTCGCACTTCAGAAACAGGATGTCGAACACGCGGCGGCGGCGCGGATCGTTCGCGGTGTCGCGCACGCACACAATGCAGATTTCCATCAGACGGCCGAGCGGATCGGGCTCGTTGGGGTCCAGCGACGCGGCCTTGAGTTCGTCGAGCGGCAGCAGCACCCGGTCGAACATCTCCGTGAACAGGTCGCTCTTGTGCGAGAAATGCCAATAGATGGCGCCGCGCGTGACGCCGGCCGCTTGCGCGATGTCCGCGAGCGACGTGCGCGATACGCCTTTTTCGAAAAACACTCTTTCTGCCGCGTCGAGAATGCTATTGCGCGTCTCCAGCGCTTCTTCCTTGGTTCGTCGCACCATGGTTATTTGACCTGCCCTGATTGTGGGGTTTTCCCGAGCTTTTTTAAGTACGCCCGGTGACAATCCGTCTGCTCTTGAGTGTTTGCCGAAGCATTCTTGCCGGTCCCCGCCCTGCACGAGAAGCAACGCACTTTTACATTCATTCTTGAATGTATATATAATAGCACCCCACGATCGGATAGCCCAAGCCGTGACGACCAGTTAATATCCGTCACTGTTGCCTTTCAAAACGCTCTTTGCGTCGCGCCCGAACGGGCGGCGCCGTGCGGCATTTCCCGGTTTGGCGCATATCGCCCAGGTGCCTCGTAACTTCGGTACGTCTTCACGGGCTTCCGGTCGAGCGTCGCAAGACGCATGTGTGCGCTGCTGTCCCCGGGGTAGGGATGCGCGCACTTTTTCATTCTCAGTCATAGACAGAGGTCGCTCCATGCGCGTCGAACGGGTTCCATTCCGCTTAATCAGTGCCGCGACGGCTGCCATATTGCTGGCAGCATGCGGACCAAAACAATCTGCCCCGCCGCAACAGACGCCCGAAGTTGGCGTCGTCACCGTCCAGCCGACTACCGTACCTGTCGTCACCGAATTGCCCGGCCGCACCAGCGCCTTCCTCGTCGCGCAAGTGCGCGCGCGGGTCGACGGCATCGTGCTGCGCCGCGAGTTCACGGAAGGCGGTCAGGTCAAGGCGGGTCAACGTCTGTACAAGATCGATCCGGCGCCTTATATCGCCGCGCTGAATAACGCGAAGGCCTCGCTCGCAAAGGCGCAGGCCAACCTTGCGTCGACCACGGCGCAGGCCAGCCGCTTCAAGGTGCTGGTCGCCGCCAACGCGGTCAGCAAGCAGGACTACGACAACGCGGTGGCCGCGCAAGGCCAGGCCGCGGCCGACGTCGCCGCCGGCAAGGCCGCGGTCGAGACGGCGCAGATCAACCTCGGCTATACGGACGTCACCTCGCCGGTGACGGGCCAGGTCGGTGTATCGCAAGTCACGCCGGGCGCGTATGTGCAGGCGAGCGCCGCGACGTTGCTCGCCACCGTCCAGCAGCTCGACCCGGTCTACGTCGACCTGACGCAATCGAGCCTCGACGGCCTGAAGCTGCGCCGCGAAATTCAGGAAGGGCGTCTCAAGACGAACGGACCTGACGCAGCGAAGGTGTCGCTGATTCTCGAAGACGGCCGCACCTATTCGGAAAAGGGCAAGCTGCAGTTCACCGACGTCACGGTCGACCAGAGTACCGGTTCCGTCACCGTCCGCGCGATTTTCCAGAACAAGGACAAGGTGCTGCTGCCGGGTATGTTCGTGCGCGCGAAGATCGAGGAAGGCGTGAACGAGAACGCGCTCGTCGTGCCGCAAGTCGGTATCACGCATGACCAGAAGGGTCAGCCGACCGCGCTCGTCGTCGGCGAAGACAACAAGGTCGCGCTGCGCCAGCTCGTCACGTCGGGTACGTACGGTTCGAACTGGGTGGTCGAGAACGGCCTGAAGCCGGGCGACCGCGTGATCGTGCAGGGCACCGACAAGGCGAAGCCCGGCATGCAGGTCAAAGCCGTTGCCGCACAACTTCCCGCCTCGCCAGCCTCGGGCGCAGCCGCCCAGGGCGCGCCGGCCGCCAGCGGCGCTGCGCAGACGGCTCAACCCGCTTCCGCAGCATCGGGCGCGTAATAACAGGGAGCCCGCCACATGGCAAAGTTCTTTATTGATCGCCCGATTTTTGCATGGGTGATCGCCATCATCCTGATGCTCGCGGGCATTGCGTCGGTGTTTACATTGCCGATCGCGCAATACCCGACCATCGCACCGCCGGCTGTGCAGATCAGCGCAACCTATCCGGGCGCGTCGGCGAAGACGGTCGAAAACACCGTCACGCAGGTGATCGAGCAGTCGATGAGTGGTCTCGACCACTTGCTGTATCTGTCGTCCACCTCGGACGACTCGGGTACGGCAACCATCACGCTGACGTTCGCGGCCGGCACCAATCCTGACATCGCGCAGGTGCAGGTGCAGAACAAGCTGCAGCTCGCCACGCCGCTGTTGCCGCAAGCCGTGCAGCAGCTCGGCACGAAGGTCACGAAGTCGAGCAGCAGCTTCTTGCTGGTCATGGCGTTCGTGTCCGAAGACGGCAGCATGAACAAGTACGACCTCGCGAACTACGTGGCGTCGAACGTGCAGGACCCGGTCAGCCGTATCGACGGCGTGGGCACGGTCACGCTGTTCGGCTCGCAGTACGCGATGCGCATCTGGCTCGACGCGAACAAGCTCACCAACTTCGGCCTCACGCCGGTGGATGTGCAGAGCGCGTTGCAGGCGCAGAACGTTCAGGTCGCGGGCGGCTCGCTCGGCGGCACGCCGTCGGTGCCGGGGCAGGTGTTGCAGGCGACCATCACGGAAGCCACGCTGCTCAATACGCCGGAACAGTTCAGCAACATTCTGCTGAAGGTGAATCCGGACGGCTCGCAAGTCCGCATCAAGGACGTGGGGCGTGTTGAGCTGGGCGGCGAGAACTACAACTTCGACACGAAGTACAACGGTCAGCCGACCGCGGGCTTCGGTATTCAGCTCGCCACGGGCGCGAATGCGCTGGCTACCGCGAAGGCGGTGCGCGCGAAGGTCGACGAGTTGTCGAAGTACTTCCCGCACGGTCTCGTCGTGAAGTACCCGTACGACACCACGCCGTTCGTGCGTCTGTCGATCGAGGAAGTGGTCAAGACGCTGCTCGAAGGTATCGTGCTGGTGTTCCTGGTCATGTACCTGTTCCTGCAGAACCTGCGCGCCACGCTGATCCCGACGATCGCCGTGCCGGTGGTGCTGCTGGGCACGTTCGCGGTCATGAGCGTGGTGGGCTTCTCCATCAATACGCTGTCGATGTTCGGTCTCGTGCTGGCCATTGGCCTCCTGGTGGACGACGCGATCGTGGTGGTGGAAAACGTCGAGCGGGTGATGGCGGAAGAGGGCTTATCGCCTCGCGACGCGACCCGCAAGGCGATGGACCAGATTACCGGCGCGCTCGTCGGCGTGGCGCTCGTGCTGTCGGCGGTGTTCGTGCCGGTGGCGTTCTCGGGCGGCTCGGTCGGCGCGATTTACCGGCAGTTCTCGCTGACGATCGTGGCGGCGATGGTGCTGTCCGTGCTGGTCGCGCTGATTCTCACGCCGGCCTTGTGCGCGACGATTCTCAAGCCGATTCCGCAAGGTCATCACGAAGAGAAGAAGGGCTTCTTCGGCTGGTTCAACCGCACCTTCAACAAGAGCCGCGACAAGTATCACTCGGGCGTGCACCACGTGATCAAGCGCTCGGGCCGCTGGCTCATCATCTATATGGTGGTGATCTTCGCGGTTGGTCTGCTGTTCGTGAAATTGCCGAAGTCGTTCCTGCCTGACGAAGACCAGGGCACGATGTTCGTGCTCGTGCAAACGCCGTCCGGCTCGACGCAGGAAACCACGGCGCGCGCGTTGAAGGACGTGTCGGACTACCTGCTCAACGGCGAGAAGGCGATTGTCGAATCGACATTCACGGTGAACGGCTTCAGCTTCGCGGGCCGCGGTCAGAACGCGGGTCTCGTGTTCGTGCGGATGAAGGACTACGCGCAGCGTCAGCATGCGGACGAAAAGGTGCAGGCGCTGGTGGGCCGTCTTTTCATGCACTTCGGCAGCTATAAGGGCGCGCTGGTGTACCCGGTGAATCCGCCGTCGATTCCGGAACTCGGCACGGCCGCGGGCTTCGACTTCGAGCTGCAGGACCGCGCGGGTGTCGGTCACGCCAAGCTGATGGAAGCGCGCAACATGCTGCTCGGCATGGCCGCGCAAGATCCGACGCTGGCTCAGGTTCGTCCGAACGGGTTGAACGATACGCCGCAGTTCAAGGTGAATATCGACCACGAAAAGGCGGCGGCGCTCGGCGTGTCGTTGTCGGCGATCGACCAGACGTTCTCGATCGCGTGGGCATCGCAGTACGTCAACAACTTCCTCGATACCGACGGCCGGATCAAGAAGGTCTACATGCAGGGCGATGCCCAGTTCCGCATGAAGCCCGAAGACCTGAACGCCTGGTACGTGCGCAACACGGGTGGCGGCATGGTGCCGTTCTCGTCGTTCGCAAGCGGGGAGTGGACTTACGGTTCGCCGAAGCTCGAGCGCTACAACGGTATTTCCGCGGTGGAAATCCAGGGCGCGGCGGCGGCGGGCAAGTCGACCGGTCAGGCAATGACCGCGATGGAAGCGCTCGTGGCGAAGCTGCCCGCGGGTATCGGCTACGAGTGGACGGGTCTGTCGCTGCAGGAGCGTCAGTCCGGTTCGCAGGCGCCGATCCTCTACGGCATCTCGATCCTCGTCGTGTTCCTGTGTCTCGCGGCGCTGTATGAAAGCTGGTCGATCCCGTTCTCGGTGATCATGGTGGTGCCGCTCGGCGTGATCGGCGCACTGCTGGCCGCGACGCTGCGCGGGCTCGAAAACGACGTGTTCTTCCAGGTCGGTCTGCTGACCACGGTGGGGCTGTCGGCGAAGAACGCGATTCTGATCGTGGAATTCGCGCGCGAGTTGCAGCAGAGCGAAGGCATGGGCCCGATCGAGGCCGCGCTGGAAGCGGCGCGTCTGCGGCTGCGCCCGATCCTGATGACCTCGCTCGCGTTCATTCTCGGCGTGATGCCGCTCGCGATCAGCAACGGCGCCGGCTCGGCGAGCCAGCATGCAATCGGTACGGGCGTGATCGGCGGCATGTTGACGGCGACCTTCCTCGCGATTTTCATGATCCCGATGTTCTTCGTCGTGATTCGCGCGAAGTTCGGCGGCGAGACGGAAGACCCGGATGTGGCGCTTGCACACTACAACCAGCACCATCCGCATGATCCGGACAGCAATGCCTCGGGCAAGGACGGACATTGAGATGCAAAAACACTCTTTGATTGCAGTAGCGGTCGCGCTGTTCGCCGCCGGTTGCACGATGGCGCCGAAGTACGAGCGCCCCGCCGCGCCGGTGACGAGCAACTTCCCGACCGGCGGCGTGTACGAAACGCAGCCGGGCGCGACTCAACCGGGCCAGTCGGGCGCGCGCAGCGCGAACGGCGTGGCCGCGGCGGACATCGGCTGGCGCGATTTCTTCGTCGATCCGCGCATGCAGCGGCTGATCGACATCGCGCTGAAGAACAACCGCGATTTGCGCGTGTCGGTGCTGAACATGCAGGCGTCGCAGGCGCAGTTCCGCATCGTTCGCGCGGGTCTGTTCCCGACGCTCGACGCCGCGGCTTCGCAAAGCAAATCGCGCACGCCGGAGAATCTGTCGGTGGCCGGCAGGACGATTAGCAACTCGTATTCGGTCGGTCTGAACGCTTCGTGGGAAATCGACTTCTTCGGCCGCATTCAGAGCCTGAAGGATCAGGCGTTGGCGCAGTACCTGGCTACCGCGCAGGCGCGCAAGGCGGCTGAAATCGCGCTGGTTTCGCAGGTCGCGAATCAGTACCTGACGGTGCTCGAACTCGACGATCTGCTGAAAGTCACGCAAGGCACGCTGAAGACCGCCGAGGAGTCGTACCGGATCACGAAGCTGCAGTTCGACAACGGCACGGGCTCCGAACTCGATCTGCGTCAGGCGCAGACCGTGGTCGAGCAAGCGGGCGCGAACCTGCAGGCGCAGGAGCGCTTGCGCGCACAGGCCGAGAATGCGCTCGTGCTGCTGCTCGGCGAGCCGCTGCCGGCTGATCTGCCGCCGGGCCTCACGCTCAGCGACCAGAATCTGCTGACGGACATTCCGGCGGGCTTGCCGTCCGATCTGCTGACGCGTCGTCCGGACATCATGGAGGCCGAGGAGAATCTGCTCGCGGCCAACGCGAATATCGGCGCGGCACGGGCGGCGTTCTTCCCGAGGGTCTCGCTCACGGGCAGCTTCGGCACGCTGAGCCCGACGCTCGGCGGATTGTTCAAGCCGGGTTCGGCCGCGTGGAGCTTTGCGCCGTCGATCACGTTGCCGATTTTCGAAGGCGGCCAGAACAAGGCCAACCTCGACCTCGCCAACATCCAGAAGAACGCGCAAATCGCCACGTACGAAAAAGCGATCCAGACGGCCTTCCGCGAAGTGGCGGACGGGCTCGCCGCGCGGGGCACGTACGATCAGCAGATCCGGTCGCTCGAGCGCAATGCGTTTGCAGAACAGCGCCGGCTGGATCTGTCGACTCTGCGTTATACGAACGGCGTCGATAGTTATCTGTCGGTGCTGACCGCGCAGACCGATCTGTATTCGGCGCAGCAGTCGTTGATCACCGCGCGCATGCAGCGCCTGCAGAACCTGGTCACGCTGTACCAGGCGCTCGGCGGCGGGTGGATCGAGCATAACGGCGATCAGCCGCGTCCGCCCGATGCCCCGGTCGACTACGGCGCGGCCAGCGCGCCGGCGGCGGCTTCCGCTGCTACCGCGGGCTGAGCGTTGCGGTAATCGACGCTTGAAAAGCACAACGCCACGGCATGCCGTGGCGTTGTTTTTTTATGGCGGTTCTCTGACAGACAGCGGCTCGCCTAGCTAGCGTGGCTTCGCGACTGAGCGGCGCTCAGCGCTTCGCCGCCATAAGCCGCGAAGCCATAAGCCTCGAAGCCATAAACCGCAGAGCCACGAGCCTCAATGCAAATCCGCGGCCCGCAGCATTTCATCGCGCGGCGGTTCTTTGCCGCCGCGTCCGTCGAAATCATGGCCGGCCGCGCGGATTTCGCACTGCGCCTTCTTCTCGCTTTTGACGCCGTTAAAAATCAGATTCAGCACGACCGCGGACACCGAAGCCAGCAGAATCCCGCTGTGCAGAAGCGGCGACAGCGCAGCCGGCAGCCTCGCGAAGAAGTGCGGCGACACGACCGGCACGAGCCCGAGGCCGACACTCACCGCGACGATGAACAGGTTGTGGTGATTCTTCACGAAGTCCACCTTCGACAGCACCTTGATGCCGTTGGCCGCGACCATCCCGAACATCACGATGCCTGCGCCGCCGAGCACGAAAGCCGGCACGGAGGCGACCACTTGCGCCATCTTCGGAAAGAGGCCGAGCATGACGAGAATCACGCCGCCCATCGCGCAGACGAAGCGGCTTTTCACGCCCGTCACGCCGATCAAGCCGACGTTCTGCGAGAACGACGTATGCGGAAACGAGTTGAAGATGCCGCCGATCAGCGTGCCGAGTCCATCCACGCGCAGGCCGCGCACCAGCGTTTTCTGATCGACCGGCCGATCGACCATATCGCCGACCGCGAGGAACATGCCCGTCGATTCGATGAACGTGACGAACATCACGGTCACCATCGTCGCAATCGAAAGCGGATCGAAGTGCGGCAGGCCGAAGTGGAACGGCATCACGAAGCCGACCCACGGCGCATGCGTGACGCCGTCCATATCGACGCGGCCGAGCGCGAGCGCGATTGCAAAGCCCGCGACGATGCCGAGCAGCACCGAGATGTTGGCGACAAAACCCTTCGCAAACTTGTTGATGAGCAGAATCAGCATCAGCACGATCAGCGACAGGCCGAGGTACACGGGATTGCCGTAGTCGGGATTGCCGACGCCGCCCGCTGCCCAGTTGATGCCGACGCCCATCAGCGAGAGGCCGATCACCGAAATCACCACGCCGATCACGACCGGCGGGAAGAAGCGCAGCAGCTTGCCGACGGCCGGCGCAAGCAGAATGCCGATCACGCCCGCGGCGATCGTCGAGCCGAAGATGTCGAGAATGCCGAGCGAGGGGTTCGTGCCGATCGCGACCATCGGGCCGACCGCGGCGAACGTGCAGCCCATGATGACCGGCAGGCGGATGCCGAAGATCCACAAGCCGAGCGTCTGGATCAGCGTGGCGATGCCGCAGGAGAACAGATCGGCGCTGATCAGGAACGCGATCTGGTCTTTCGGCAGCTTGAGCGCCGCGCCGACGATCAGCGGCACGGCGACGGCGCCGGCGTACATCACCAGGACGTGCTGGATGCCGAGGGTGAGCAACTGGCCTGCGGGCAGCCGCTCGTCGCACGGGTGAACCGTGTTCGATTGCATAACGTCTCTCTCCACCGTCTGAGTTTTGGGATGGACTCCAAGGTATCGGGGACGAAAAAGCGCAACAAGACCGCTGGCGCCTATTCCGGCATTCCCGGTCACGATATGGGTATCTCCGCTGCGAGGCTTCAAATCGCGGCGAAGAGCGGTTTCATCGGCGGTCAGCCCCGTGTGGCGGCGCTGCGTGCGCGCTCGCGCCGCGTGCCCGAGCTGCTGCGATATATGTGAGAATCGATGACGTGTATCCGGCCGCGCGCATAGTCGTATTTTGGCGCGGCTCGCCGCGGGGCGGGGTTAACCCGCGATTTGCCGACTTTTCAGCTCGCGGCCACGCGGCCAGGTGGCCACGCAAAGCGCGCGTGCGGCGGGCAATACCAGGCGACTTGCCGCATCTCCAGCGCGCGCTTCTTCGCGCCTCAACCGACCACATTGACCCCTCATGAGTTTTCTCGGCATCGACCTCGGCACCGGTTCCCTCAAAGTCGCAATCGTCGATGAAGACGGTCATGAGCAGGCGGTCGCAAGCGTCGCTTATGCGCTCGAGACGCCGCATGCCGGCTGGGCGGAAACGTCGGTGCAAACATGGTGGCGCGCGCTCACCGAAGCCGCGGCGCGCTTGCCCGAAGCGCTGCGCCGCGAGGTCAAGGCGATCGGCTTGTCGGGGCAGATGCATGGCGTCGTGTTGATCGACGAAACAGGCAATGCCGTGCGGCCCGCGATGCTGTGGCCCGACACGCGCGCGCTTTCCCTGCTCGACGCGTGGCCCGAGCCGCAGCCGAATCCGGTCGCGCCGGGCATGGCCGGTCCGTTGCTGCGCTGGATCGTGCGGCACGAGCCGGAGTCGGCGCGCCGCACGCGTTGGGCGCTGCAGCCGAAAGACTGGCTGCGCGTGGCGCTGGGCGGCGCGGTCGCGACCGATCCTTCCGACGCGTGCGCGACCGCGCTCGCCGATCCCGACGGCGCGTGGGACACGGCGCTGCTGGAGCGGCTCGGTATTCCGCATGAATGGTTTGCGCCTGTGGGGCCGTCGTATGCCGCTGCCGGCGTGCTGTCGCCGGGTGCTGCGCAGGCGTTGGGACTGCGCGCGGGTATCGTGCTCGCGACAGGCGCCGCCGACACGCCCTGCGCCGCGCTCGGCAGCGGCCTTGCTCGCGACGGCGACGCGCTGCTGACCACCGGCACTGGCGGCCAGATCGTCGTGCTCGCCGAGCATGAGCCTGCCGCGGTCAGAGGCTTGCATCGCTATCGGGCGGCGAGCGATCACTGGTATCGGATGGCCGCGATGCAAAACGTCGGCATCGCGCTGGAACGCGCTCGCGGATGGCTGTCGTATGAATGGGCCGATGCTTATAACGAGGCGTTTGGCGATTGTGTCAGCCTGAGCCCTGAGGGCAACGCGCACGCGAACAACGTCGCGCCTGGTGCACCGCTCACCTTCCTCCCCTACCTCACAGGCGAGCGCACGCCCTGGCTCAACGCATCGGCGCGCGGCGGCTGGCTCGGACTTGCGCTCGATCACACACGCGGCGCGATGATGCGCGCGGCATTCGAAGGCGTCGCCTTTTCGCTGCGAGCAGGGCTCGATGCGATTCGCGCGAGCGGCGCAACGGTGACGGCGTTGAAGCTCGCAGGAGGCGGTTCCGTCGATGCACGCTGGCGGCAGTTGCTCGCCGATGCGCTGAACGCCGAACTGCATGCGGTCGATTGCCCGAATGCGGCGCCGCGCGGCGCGGCGATTCTCGGCGGCATCGCGAGCGGTTACTGGCATGCGCACGATCTCGCCGCGCTCGCGCCGGGCGCGACGCACGTGGCGAGCCCGCGAGGCGATCGCGCGCTCGCCGATCGCTATGCGCGTTTTCTCGATCTGTATGGCCGCGTCGAAACATGGTTCGACGCACCGACGCCAGAAGGACAAAGCGGCGATGTCACGTGCTGACAATGCCGTGACGCACTTTGCAATACCATGACGCTTTTCATGCGTTAGCCTGTAGCTCGCGCAGCACGGGCATCGACCGTAGCCTTCCCGGACATTCGCGCGCCCTAACGCAGTGCCAACGCACTGCCACACTAGACGGCGCGACGTTCAACGCATTCACCGACTCACAGGAGCATTCACGATGAAGACCAAAGCAGCAATCGCATGGAAAGCCGGCGCACCGTTGACGATCGAGGAAGTCGATCTCGAAGGCCCGCGCGCCGGCGAAGTCCTGATCGAAGTGAAAGCGACCGGCATCTGCCATACCGACTACTACACGCTCTCCGGCGCGGACCCCGAAGGCATCTTCCCGGCGATTCTCGGCCACGAAGGCGCGGGCGTGATCGTCGATACGGGTCCGGGCGTCGGCACGCTGAAGAAGGGCGATCACGTGATCCCGCTCTACACGCCGGAATGCCGTCAGTGCAAGTTCTGTCTGTCGCGCAAGACCAACCTGTGTCAGGCGATCCGCGCGACGCAAGGCAAGGGTTTGATGCCCGATGCGACCTCACGCTTTTCGCTCGACGGCAAGCCTCTGTTTCACTACATGGGCACGTCCACGTTTTCGAACTACATCGTCGTGCCGGAAATCGCGGTGGCGAAGGTGCGTGAAGACGCGCCGTTCGACAAGATCTGCTACATCGGCTGCGGCGTGACGACCGGCGTCGGCGCGGTCGTGTATTCGGCGAAGGTCGAAGCGGGCGCGAACGTCGTCGTGTTCGGCCTCGGCGGCATCGGTCTCAATGTGATTCAGGGCGCCAAAATGGTAGGCGCGGACAAGATCATCGGCGTGGACATCAATCCGGGCCGCGTCGAACTGGCGAAGAAGTTCGGCATGACGCACTTCATCAACCCGAACGACGTCGAGAACGTGGTCGATCACATCGTGCAGCTCACCGATGGCGGCGCGGACTATTCGTTCGAGTGCGTCGGCAATGTGAAGCTGATGCGTCAGGCGCTCGAATGCACGCATAAGGGCTGGGGTCAGTCGTTCATCATCGGCGTGGCGGCGGCGGGCGAGGAGATCAGCACGCGTCCGTTCCAGCTCGTCACGGGCCGCGAGTGGAAAGGCTCCGCATTCGGCGGCGCGCGCGGTCGCACGGACGTGCCGAAGATCGTCGACTGGTACATGGAAGGCAAGATCAATATCGACGATCTGATCACGCACCGTCTGCCGCTCGAGCGCATCAACGAAGGCTTCGATCTGATGAAGAAGGGCGAGTCGATCCGCTCGGTCGTGCTGTACTAACGCGGCTCATTCAGAGCGCTTGAACAAGGAGCAAGACGATGCTTGAGCTATTGTCGTCGCACGCCTGTCATGGCGGCGAGCAGCGTTTTTACCGCCACGAGTCGCAGACCATCGGCCTGCCGATGCGCTTTTCGGTGTACTTGCCGCCGCAGGCGTTGCAAGCGTCGCAGGCAAATGCAAGCGGGAAGGTGCCCGCGCTCTTTTATCTCGCGGGCCTCACTTGCACCGAAGAGACCTTCGCGATCAAGGCGGGCGCACAGCGCTTCGCTGCGCAACACGGCGTGGCGCTCGTCGCGCCGGACACGAGTCCGCGCGGCGCGGGCATTCCGGGCGAGAGCGCGGCGTGGGACTTCGGTGTGGGCGCGGGCTTTTACGTCGATGCGACACAGGAGCCCTGGGCGCGGCACTATCGGATGTACTCGTATGTGCGCGACGAGCTGCGCGAGACGGTGTTGAACGAACTGCCCGTCGACGCTTCGCGGCTCGGCATCTTCGGTCATTCAATGGGCGGCCACGGCGCGCTGATGCTGGCGCTGCGCAATCCGGACATCTATCGTTCGGTGTCGGCGTTCGCGCCGATTGCCGCGCCCACGCGCTGCCCGTGGGGCGAAAAAGCGTTCACCGGCTATCTCGGCGACGACCGCGAGGCGTGGAAGGAGTACGACGCGAGCGAACTCGTGGCGCGCGCATCGAGCAAGTTTGCGGAGGGCATTCTGCTCGATCAGGGACTCGCCGATCAGTTCCTCGCCGAGCAGTTGTACCCGGACGTGTTCGAGGCAGCGTGCCGTGACGCGGGCCAGCCGCTGACGTTGCGCCGTCATGCGGGCTATGACCACGGCTATTACTTCATCTCGACGTTCATCGAGGATCACATCGCGCATCACGCGAAGGTGCTGCTCGGCTGACTTTAGTCGTGCAGGCAGATGGCGGCGCCGTTGCGGGCCGCCATCGCGTGCTTTGCGTTAAAGCGCAATCAGCGACGCTTCAACAGACTCGCGCCATACACGACGGCGGACAGCGCGGTGATCCAGAAGCTCGTCGGCCAGTCGGTATAGAACGCGAGCGTCACGCCGAGCCAGGCTTGCAACAGCGCGAGGCCGGCGGCCAGCACGAGACCCGCCGAGAGCCGCGTCGTCATGTTTTGCGCGGCGGCGGCGGGCCCGACCATCAGCGTAAAAACCAGCAATACGCCGACAATCTGCGTGCACGCCGCCACCGCGAGCGCGGCAATCGCGAGAAACAGCACGGACACGAGGCGCAACGACACGCCCTTCGCTTCGGCCAGTTCGGGTTGCAACGAAGCGAACAGCAGCGGCCGCATGATGGCCGCGAGCGCGACCAGGCTGACGACGCCCAGGCCCGCGAGCACAGCGAGCGTCGATTCGTTCACGCCGAGCACGTTGCCGAACAGCAGCGCGGTGACCTGCGTTGCATAGGCCGTGAAGAAGTGCAGAAACAGCAGGCCGAAGCCGAGCGACAACGACAGTATCACGCCGATGGCCACGTCGCGTCCGGCGAGGCGTTCGCCGAGCGCGCCCATGCCGATGCCCGCCGCCAGCGTGAAGCCGACCATGCCCCAGATCGGCGAGATGCCGATCAGCACCGCGCCGGTCGCGCCGGTGAAGCCGACATGCGAGAGCGCGTGGCCCGCGAAGGTCTGCCCGCGCATCACGAGAAAATAGCCGACCACGCCGGCGAGCACCGCGACGATCCCCGACGCGGCAAACGCGTTCACCATGAAGTCGTATTCAAACATCGTGCTTGTGTCCGTCGCGTGAGTCGTGTTGATGCTGATGCTCGTGTGAGTGGCCGTGCGCATTGTGAGAATGGCCGTGCGAATGCGTGTGTCCGCCGTTCTCGTCGTGCTCGTGTTCGTGATCGTGCTTTTCCACTTCGACGCCGCCCGACATCACGAAGATGCGGCCGTTCACGCGCATCACATCGATCGGCGAGCCATAGAGGCGCGACAGCACGGGCCGCGTGATGACTTCGTCGACGGTGCCGAGCGCCGCCACGCCGCTGCCGAGATACAGCACGCGATCGAGCGAGTTCAGCAGCGGATTCAGTTCGTGCGCGGAGAACAGCACGGCAATGCCGAGTTCGCGCTGCACGCGGCGCACCAGTTCGACGACGCTTTTCTGATGATGCGGATCGAGGCTGATCAGCGGTTCATCGAGCAGCAGCAGTTTCGGCGAGCCGAGCAGACATTGCGCGAGCAGAAGGCGCTGACGCTCGCCGCCCGAGAGCTCGGACAGCGGCCGCTCGGCGAGCTTGCGGCCGTCCACGAGTTCAAGCACGCGCTCGACGTCCGCGCGCGTTTTCGCGTCCGCGTGAGGCAGGCCCCAGCGGTGACCGTCGGCCGCCATCGCGACGAAATCGCGGCCTCGCACGCGCCGTCCCGCGAGCGCGCTGCGCGTTTGCGGCATATAACCGATCGATGCGTTGCCGCGTTCCACCGGATGCCCCAGCACGCGAATCGTGCCGCTTGCCGCCGGCACGAGGCCGAGCACCGCGCGCATCAGCGTGGTCTTGCCCGCGCCGTTCGGCCCGAGCACGCCGATGAATTCGCCCTGACTCACGACGAAGCCCGTATCGCGCAGAATCGTGCGGCCGCCGAGTTCGAGCGTGACGTGATCGAGTTCGAGCACGGGTGCGCGGCTTGCCGCGGGCGTGTCGGCGGACGCCGCCGTTGACGCCGTAGTTGACGGATAGGCTGGCGTGCCGCGGCCAGTGACATTCATTGGCTTTTTCCTTTGACGCCGCCAGGCGCTGCGCCCACATTGCCCGCATTGTCCGCGCCGCCTTTTGCCAAAGCTGCGCCGAGTGCGTCGAGCTGCGACAGCATCCACGTCTGATAGGTGGTGCCCGCGGGTTGCGTTTCGGTGACGCTCACCGTCGGCACCGTGGATTGCTGCGCGAGTTTCAACATGCGTTTGGTCAGGGCCTCGGTTGCCTGGCTGTTATAGATCAGAACACGCACACGCTTCTCGCGCAGATCGCGTTCGAACGCGACGATGTCCGACGCGCTCGCCTCCGTCTCGTTCATGGCCGCCATCTGGAAGCGCATGTTGCGCATGGCGAGCCCGATGGCGTCCGACATATAGCCGAACACCGGCTCCGTTGCCGTGACCGGCGTGCCCGCATAACGGCCATGCAGTTCGGCGACCTTGGCCTCGACGGGTTTCAGCGAGTCGAGAAACTTCGCGAGGTTCGCATCGTACGCCGACTTGTGCGCCGGGTCAGCCGCGACGAGCGCCTCGTTCACCGCGCGCGCCACCTTCGGCATGGTCGCAAGGTCGTACCAGAGGTGCGGATTGTCGCCGCTTTTCCTGCCGGTCAACTGCGCGGCGACGATCGTCGTGCGCTTGCCGCTCTGCGCGCTCTTCGACGCTGCCAGCAATTTTGCCATCCACGGATCGTAGTCGGCGCCGTTGTACACGACAAGGCGCGCATGCTGCAAAGCGCGCGCCGTCTTCGCGCTCGCTTCGAACAGATGCGGGTCCTCGTCCGGATTGCTGAGAATGCTCGTCACGTCGACACGGTCGCCGCCCAGTTGCTGCACCACGTCGCCGTAGAAGTTTTCCGCGGCGACCACCGGAATTTTCGCATCCGCCGCGAAGGCTGCATGGCTTAACGCGAACGCGGCTGTGACTGCGGCGACATACTTCGCGAGCGACATCGTGACGAGCTTCTTCATGGTGTGTCCTGCTGCAAGAGGTTGAGTGGATCGCGGACATGACGGCGATGGTTCAGCCGATGTCATGCAGCCGTAAGCACGGGCCGTCCGACGAGGCCGAAATGATATAACGTATCTCGTTTTCGTGTCATCCCGGACTCGACAGAAGCTGGCAAGCAGCCGACACACTCGTTGCGCGCTGCACCATCGAAATCTGATAGAGCGCCTTGACATGACCCGGTGCGTATCCGATCATTCGATCACAAACAGAGCAATTGATCACGTAATGAGCGTTCGCTCACTGTGCGTCGAAAAGCGAAACGAACCGGAGACAAAGCGTGGCGGCACGACTGCAAGACAAGGTGGCCATTCTGACGGGCGCGGCAAGCGGAATCGGTGAAGCCGTCGCGCGGCGCTACCTGGATGAAGGC
This sequence comes from Paraburkholderia graminis, assembly GCF_003330785.1. Taxonomy (NCBI): domain Bacteria; kingdom Pseudomonadati; phylum Pseudomonadota; class Betaproteobacteria; order Burkholderiales; family Burkholderiaceae; genus Paraburkholderia; species Paraburkholderia graminis. The sequence continues at coordinate 3,288,780 of NZ_CP024934.1, read as the reverse complement.
GCGCAATGCGTGCTCGTCGACGTCAAGCCGGCGGACAGTTTCGGCCAGGCGCTGCGCGCCTCGCATGGCGAGCGCGTGCTGACCGTTACTGCGGACGTCACGCGCCGCGACGACATCGAGCGCATCGTCTCGAGCACGGTCGAGCGGTTCGGCCACATCGACATTCTCTTCAACAACGCGGCGCTGTTCGATATGCGTCCGATTCTCGACGAATCCTGGGACGTGTTCGACCGCCTCTTCGCGGTCAATGTGAAGGGCATGTTTTTCCTCATGCAAGCCGTCGCGCGGCGGATGGTCGAGCAAGGCCGCGGCGGCAAGATCATCAATATGTCGTCGCAAGCGGGGCGGCGCGGCGAAGCGCTCGTGTCGCATTACTGCGCGACGAAGGCCGCGGTGCTCAGCTATACGCAATCCGCGGCGCTGGCGCTTGCGCCGCACAAGATCAATGTGAACGGCATCGCGCCGGGCGTCGTCGATACGCCGATGTGGAACGAAGTCGACGCGCTCTTCGCCCGCTATGAAAACCGGCCGCTCGGCGAGAAGAAGCGCCTCGTCGGCGAAGCGGTGCCGCTCGGGCGCATGGGCGTGCCGGAAGATTTGACGGGCGCCGCGCTGTTCCTCGCCTCCGCGGACGCGGACTACATCACCGCGCAAACGCTTAATGTGGACGGCGGTAACTGGATGAGTTGAGGGTTTGCCCGCGCGCTTATCTCTGTCATTCAGCGCCATTTCGTAGAACAAACGCAGCATCACATAACGCACGAGAAAGGAGACAACACACATGAAACCAGCCCTCAAGTCCGCGCTCAAGATGGTGAGCGCAGGCGCCGCTGCCTGCTTTGCGCTAAGCGCGTCGGCGGCCACGGTAACGATCGCGACGCTGAACAATCCGGACATGATCGAACTGAAGAAGCTCTCGCCAGAATTCGAAAAGGCGAATCCGGACATCAAGCTGAACTGGGTGATTCTCGAGGAAAACGTGCTGCGTCAGCGCGCCACCACCGACATCACGACCGGCAGCGGCCAGTTCGATGTGATGACGATCGGCGCCTATGAAACCCCGCAGTGGGGCAAGCGCGGCTGGCTCACGCCGCTCACGAACCTGCCCGCCGACTACGATCTCAACGACGTCGTGAAGACGGCCCGCGACGGACTTTCCTCCGGCGGCCAGTTGTACGCGCTGCCGTTTTACGTCGAAAGCTCGATGACGTATTACCGCAAGGACCTGTTCGCAGCGAAGGGCCTAAAAATGCCCGATCAACCGACCTACGACCAGATCGCGCAATTCGCCGACAAGCTCACCGACAAAGCCAACGGCCTGTACGGCATCTGCTTGCGCGGCAAGGCCGGCTGGGGCGAGAACATGGCATACGGCACGACGGTCGTGAACACGTTCGGTGGCCGCTGGTTCGACGAAAAGTGGCATGCGCAACTCACGTCGCCGGAATGGAAGAAGGCGATCACGTTCTATGTCGATCTGCTGAAGAAGAACGGCCCGCCCGGAGCGAGCTCGAACGGCTTCAACGAAAACCTCACGCTGATGTCCTCGGGCAAATGCGCGATGTGGATCGACGCGACGGTCGCGGCCGGCATGCTGTACAACAAGCAGCAATCGCAGATCGCGGACAAGGTCGGCTTCGCGGCCGCGCCGGTCGCGGTGACGCCGAAGGGTTCGCACTGGCTGTGGGCGTGGGCGCTGGCGATTCCGAAGTCGTCGAAGCAGGCCGATGCGGCGAAGAAGTTCATCGCGTGGGCGACGTCGAAGCAGTACATCGAACTCGTCGCGAAGGATGAAGGCTGGGCTTCGGTGCCGCCGGGAACGCGTCAATCCACCTATGCGCGTCCGGAATACAAGCAGGCCGCGCCGTTTGGCGACTTCGTGCTGAAGGCGATCGAGACGGCCGATCCGGAACATCCGACGTTAAAGCCCGTGCCGTACACCGGCGTGCAGTTCGTTGGGATTCCTGAGTTCCAGTCCTTCGGCACGGTGGTCGGTCAGAGCATCTCCGGCGCGATTGCCGGTCAGATGACCGTCGACCAGGCGTTGGCGGCAGGGCAGGCCACCGCGGATCGCGCAGTGAAGCAGGCCGGCTACCAGAAGTAATGCCGAAGTCGGTCGCACTTCGCGACTGACTGAAGCAACGGAACTGAACCACGGAACCGAAGCACGGAACCGAAGCACGGAACCGAAGCACGGAACCGAAGCACGGAACCGAAGCACGGAACCGAAGCACGGAAACAAGCCCTGTGGCACGCGCCGGCTGACGCCCGTCAGCCGGCTCACGCAGTACAGCGGGCCGTCACGGCCGCACTAAGCCGTCACGCCGTTTTGTCCTCGCATCAAAAGCGACATGGCGATTCATGCGGCTCGTGCCGCCCGCGCATTACCGAACAGGTGGTCAATCATGCGTCCTCTGCGCCTGCCTCTCATGCATGCCCATCCTCAGACAGAAAAAGAACGCGAAGTCCGCAAAGCCAACTCGGCGCGCTGGCTCGTGTCGCCGTCGGTCGCGGTGCTGTTGCTGTGGATGACGATTCCGCTCGCGATGACGATCTGGTTTTCGTTCTCGCGCTACAACCTGCTGAACCCGGACTTGAAGGGTTTCGCCGGCTTCGACAATTATCAGTATCTTGCCAGTGACCCGTCGTTCGGTCCGTCGATTGGTCATACGCTGCAATTGATCGTGGCGGTGCTGGTGATCACGGTGGTGGGTGGCGTGCTGATGGCGATTCTGTTCGATCGCAAGTTCTACGGCCAGGGCGTTGCGCGGCTGCTCGCCATCGCGCCGTTCTTCGTGATGCCGACGGTGAGCGCGCTGATCTGGAAGAACATGATCCTGCATCCGGTGTATGGCCTGATTGCGAGCGGCATGCGCGCAATCGGCCTGCAACCGATCGACTGGTTCGCCGAATATCCGTTGACCGCGGTCATCATGATCGTCGCGTGGCAATGGCTGCCGTTCGCGTTTCTGATTCTGTTCACGGCGATCCAGTCGCTCGATCAGGAGCAGAAAGAAGCGGCGCGCATTGACGGCGCGGGGCCGTTCGCGATGTTCTTCTATATCACGCTGCCGCATCTGAAACGCGCGATTGCCGTGGTCGTGATGATGGAGACGATTTTCCTGCTGTCGATCTTCGCGGAAATCTATACAACGACGGGCGGCGGTCCGGGCACCGCGACCACTAATCTGTCGTACCTGATCTATTCGCTCGGCCTGCAACAGTTCGACGTCGGTCTCGCATCGGCGGGCGGCATTCTCGCTGTCGTGCTGGCCAACATCGTGTCGTTCTTCCTCGTGCGCATGCTCGCGAAGAACCTCAAAGGGGAGTACGAAAAATGAGCCACGTTGCCTCTACTCCGGCGTCGACCACGGCGCCCGTCACCGTGCATGCGAAGTCGCCGTTCGATACGATCCGCCGCGCGATTCCCGGCGTGCTCGCCTGGCTCGTCGCATTGCTGCTGTTTTTCCCGATCTTCTGGATGACGATCACCGCATTCAAGACCGAGCAGCAGGCGTATTCGTCGTCGCTATTTTTCACGCCGACGTTCGACAGCTTTCGTGAAGTGTTTGCGCGCAGCAACTACTTTTCGTTCGCGTGGAATTCGATTCTGATCTCGGTCGGCGTCACCGTGCTGTGCCTGATTCTGGCCGTGCCCGCCGCGTATGCGATGGCCTTTTTCCCGACGCGCCGCACGCAAAAAGTTCTGCTGTGGATGCTGTCGACGAAGATGATGCCGTCCGTCGGCGTGCTCGTGCCGATCTATCTGCTGTGGAAAAACAGCGGCCTGCTCGATACCGTGTCGGGTCTCGTGATCGTCTATACGCTGATCAATCTGCCGATCGCGGTGTGGATGTCGTTCACGTACTTTGCTGAAATTCCGCGCGATATTCTCGAGGCAGGACGCATCGACGGCGCGGCGACGTGGCAGGAAATCGTCTATCTGCTGATGCCGATGGCGCTGCCGGGGCTTGCTTCCACCGCGCTGCTGCTCGTGATTCTTTCGTGGAACGAAGCATTCTGGAGCATCAATCTGTCCAGTTCCAATGCTGCGCCGCTGACTGTGTTCATCGCATCGTATTCGAGTCCGGAAGGGCTCTTCTGGGCCAAGCTGTCCGCGGCTTCGCTGCTTGCCGTGGCGCCGATTCTGATCGTCGGCTGGTTGTCGCAGAAGCAGCTCGTGCGCGGCCTCACGTTCGGGGCGGTCAAATGACGGCAGACACGCGTGCAGCAAATCTCGCGCTGATCTGCGATTGCGACGGTGTGTTGATCGACAGCGAAGCGGTGGCCGCGCGCATGCTCGTGCAGGAACTCGAGGCGCGCTGGCCCGGCGCGAATGTCGAACCGGTCGTGCTGCCGCTGCTCGGTCTACGCATCGAAAGCGTGCTGACGGGCACGGCGATGCAGCTCGGCAAGAGCCTCGGCCTCGACGACATCGACGCGATTCGCCGTTCTGTCGAAGCCGCCGCGATGCAGGCGCCGGCAGTGGAAGGCATCGAGCAGGCGCTCGCGCAAGTGCCGCTCGTGAAGGGCTGCGCGAGCAACAGTTTTCGGCCTTATGTGGAGACGGTTCTGGCTCGCACGGGCCTCGTGCGGTTCTTCGGCGATCGCCTCTTTTGCGCCGACAGCGTCGCCAATCCGAAGCCCGCGCCCGACGTTTATCTCGCGGCGGCGCAGGGTTTGCGGCTCGCGCCGTCGGCGTGCCTCGTGGTGGAAGACAGCGTAACCGGCGTCACGGCCGCAAGCGCGGCGGGCATGACGGTGCTTGGCTTTATCGGCGGCGGCCATGCAAGCGATGCGCAGATCGACAAGCTGCATAAAGCCGGCGCGCGTCACGTATTCGACGACATGCAGCAGTTGCCGGAACTCGTCGCGCAATGGACGCTGAGCGCAACGGCCGCGGCGCCTTGAACGCACAAGCAATGCAATAGCACCACACAAGCAACACGCAAGCATTACACGGAGACACATCATGGCAAGCGTAACTCTGCGCAATATCCGGAAGGCTTACGACGACACCGAGGTGATGCGCGACATCAACCTCGACATCGCGGACGGCGAGTTCGTCGTGTTCGTCGGCCCGAGCGGCTGCGGTAAATCGACCCTGATGCGGATGATCGCCGGCCTCGAAGACATCAGCGCCGGCGATCTCACCATCGACGGGACACGCATGAACGATGTGCCGCCCGCAAAGCGCGGCATCGCGATGGTGTTTCAGTCGTACGCGCTGTATCCGCACATGACGCTGTACGACAACATGGCGTTCGGCCTGAAACTCGCGGGCACGAAGAAGCCTGAGATCGACGCGGCCGTGCGCAATGCGGCGAAGATTCTGCATATCGATCATCTGCTCGATCGCAAGCCGAAGCAGCTTTCGGGCGGCCAGCGTCAGCGCGTCGCGATTGGCCGCGCGATCACGCGCAAGCCGAAGGTCTTTCTGTTCGACGAACCGCTGTCGAATCTCGACGCCGCTTTGCGCGTGAAAATGCGCCTCGAATTCGCGCGTCTGCATGACGAACTGAAGACCACGATGATCTACGTGACGCACGATCAGGTCGAAGCGATGACGCTTGCGGACAAGATCGTCGTGTTGTCGGCGGGCAATCTCGAACAGGTGGGCAGTCCGACAATGCTGTATCACGCGCCGGCCAATCGTTTTGTCGCGGGCTTTATCGGTTCGCCGAAAATGAATTTCATGGAAGGCGTGGTGCAGTCGGTCACGCACGACGGCGTGACGGTGCGCTACGAAACCGGCGAGACGCAGCGCGTCGCTGTTGAACCGGCTTCGGTAAAGCAGGGCGACAAGGTGACGGTCGGCATTCGTCCCGAGCATCTGCATGTCGGCATGACGGATGACGGCGTGTCGGCCCGCACGATGGCCGTCGAATCGCTCGGCGACGCCGCGTATCTGTATGCGGAGTCGAGCGTGGCGCCGGATGGTTTGATCGCGCGCATTCCGCCGCTCGAACGTCATGCGAAGGGCGAGACGCAGAAGCTCGGCGCGACGCCCGAGCATTGTCATCTGTTCGATAGCGACGGTAAGGCGTTCCAGCGCAAGATCGTCGAAGTGCTGGCGGCCTGAGTTCTACGCGCTAGAAGAGGGGCGTGCGCCGCTTCACGCCTCCAGCGCGGCTCGCGCGCACAGCTCATCGGTGACGAGTCCTGACAGCCAGCCGCCCTTGAGCACGGCGATCAGCGCCTCGCGCTTGCGCTTGCCGCCCGCGAAGCCAATGGTGGGCCGCTGCGGCGGCGAGTCGATTGAAATGCTGGTCACGCGCCGGCCTGTGGGCGACTCGACACGCGCGCCGGCGGCATTAATTGGCAGTCCGAGCATTTCCGCCACCGCACCGCCTTGCACCAGCTCTTTTACTTCCGCCGATGTAATAAAGCCGTCTTCGTGCAGCGGGCATTTCGGCCCGATATTGCCGATGCCCACGAACGCGACATCCGCCTCGGCCGACAACGATTCGACGATCCGATACAGCCGGTGATTGCACCACTGCGCACGTTCGGCCTCGCTATCGGCGATCAACGGCGCGGGCAGCAGGAAGTGCTTGCCGCCCGTCTTCTCCGAAATGTGCAGCGCGACGTCATAGCGGTTCGAGGAGCCGTCCTGGGCGATCGCTCCTACCATCGATACCAACCGATGCTGCGGACGGTCTAGCTGCGCGATCTGATCGACCGCGGCTTTGAGCGTCCGGCCGCTGCTGACGGCGACCACCATCGGCTTTTCTTCCGTGAGGTAACGCTCCATCACCTGCGCGCCGGCTACCGCGAGTTTGCGGTCGACTTCCTCGGGCGTGTCGCTGTCGATGGGCACGACTTCGCACATCGACAGGCCATAGCGTTTGGACAACTGATCGGCAAGCGACAGGCAGTCCGCCAGTTGATGATCGACACGCACGCGGATCAGGTTCTTTTCCACCGCGAACGCGACGAGCCGCTGCGCAACCGGGCGCGACACCTGGAGCTTCTCGGCGATCTCGTTCTGCGTATTGCCCGCGACGTAGTAAAGCCACGCGGCGCGAGTAGCAAGGTCTAATTTTTCTGTGGACTTGGGCACGGTGACGATCCGCTTGAAGGGCGCCGATGATAGCAGCCGGTTCATGCATGCCGATGCATCACGATGCGTGGCGGCACGGCCGGCTGCGGTTTGCGCTGCGTTGCTATGCGCCTGGATGAGCGCCTAGATGAGCCGCTCGCGAGCGGAGTCAAAAAGCGGCCGCACATGACGGTACAGCGCACGATAAGCGTCGAGCCGCGCGCGCAATTCGGCATGACGGCGCGCGTTCGGCGTGAACTCTTTTTCGATCGGCGGTTTGGCGAGCACGATCGCCGGATCGCCGCCCGCTGCGAGCCAGCCGAGGCGCGCAGCGCCGAGCGCCGCGCCTGTCTCGCCGCCGCCGTGCTTGCGCGTCGCGGTGTCGAGCGCGTCGGCGAGCAGTTGCGCCCAGTAGTCGCTGCGCGCGCCGCCGCCTAACAGCGAGAACGCTTTCGCTTCGGTGCCGGCCGCGCGCAGTGCGTCGAGGCCGTCGGTGAGCGCGAGCGTCACACCTTCGAGCACCGCGTAGCCGAGCAACGCGCGATCCGTCGCGTGATTCATGCCGAAGAAAACGCCCTGCGCGTAGGGGTCGTTGTGCGGCGTGCGTTCGCCCGACAGATACGGCAAGAAGAGCGGCGCGGTGTTGAGCGCATCCGCTGGCAGCGCTTCGATTTCGGCGAGCAGCGTGGGTTCGTCGGTCGAGGTGAGCTTGCAGACCCAGCGCAGACAGCTCGCCGCGGATAGCACCACGCTCATCTGATGCCAGCGGTCGGGAATCGCGTGGCAGAACGCGTGGACAGCGGACGCGGGATTCGGCCGGAAGCTGTCGCCCACCACGCACAACACGCCCGACGTGCCGAGCGACACGAAGCCGTCGCCCGGCTGCGTCGCGCCGATGCCGATGGCGCTCGTCGCATTGTCGCCGCCGCCGGCCGCGACGATCACGCCATCGCTCAAGCCCAGTTCCCGCGCGACCTCGGGCAGCAATGTGCCGGACGGCGCGCTGCCTTCGGCGAGCGCCGGCATCTGCGCGCGCGTCATGTTACAGGCGGCGAGCAGCGAATCGGACCAGTCGCGTTTCGCGACATCGAGCCACAACGTGCCGGCCGCATCCGATGGATCGGACACCTTGCCGCCGGTCAGTTGCAGACGCAAGTAGTCTTTCGGCAGCAGCACGCAGGCGGTGCGCGCAAAGATGTCGGGCTCGTGACGCGCGACCCACAGCAGCTTCGGCGCGGTGAACCCTGGCATCGCAAGATTGCCGGCCACGCTATGCAAATCGGGCGCGCGCTCCGTGAGCTCGGCGCACTCCTTGTCGCTGCGCATGTCGTTCCACAGGATCGCGGGCCGCAGCACGCGGTTCTCCGCGTCGAGCAGCACCGCGCCGTGCATCTGCCCGGACAGGCCGATGCCGCGAATCTGCGCGAACTCGTCGGGATGCTTCGCGCGCAGTGCGGCGAGCGCGCTTTGCGTGCCCGTCCACCAGTCTTCGGGATTCTGCTCGGCCCAGCGCTGATGCGGGCGCGAAACGGTGAATGGCGAGCCGGCGGTGCCGATCACGCGTCCCGTCGACGCGAGCAGCAGGACTTTCACTTCGGACGTGCCGAGGTCGATGCCGAGATACATGGGCGCGAAACCTTCGTCGTTGGAGATGCGCTACTTTAGCCGCACGCCGCGCGCGGTGCCATGCGCATTAAGCCTGGCACCGCGCGAATCCGGCTGGTGTGTTTGCGGCGTGGCTTACGCCTGACCGCGTTTTGCGAGCCACACGTCGACGCGCGCGAGCGCGCCGGCCAGCGCCGATTCGAGCTCCTGCGCCGCGGCCATGCTGCCCCACAGCAGACGGTCGGCGGCGAACGCCTGCAACGGATCGGGCGCCGCGAAGAAGCCGCGCGCGACGCGCTCGTCCATCACGCCGTCCTGATACGTGTAGGGCAGCGTGCCCGTCTGCCAGCGTTCGAGGAAGCGGAAGAACAGCGCGGGCAGCATCGCGGTGGCCGCGGGCGTGACGCCTCGCTCGAAACATTCGGCGAGCGTCGGCGCGATGAAGCCAGGCAGTTTGGAGAAGCCGTCCGCCGCGACGCGCTGGTTCGTGTCCTGGATATAAGGATTGCCGAAGCGCTCGAGCACGACATCGCGATAGCGTTCGAGATCGAGCGGACTCGGCGAGAGACAGGGGATCACATCCTGCGTCACGTAATCGAATGCGAACTGGCGGATGTCCGCGTCGTGCGTGCCTTCGTGAATGTAGTCGAGACCGACCAACGTGCCCGCCCACGCAATACAGCTATGCGTCGCGTTGAGAATGCGGATCTTCGCTTCTTCATAGGGCAGCACCGAGTCGACCAGTTCCGCGCCGACTTTCTCCCACGCGGGACGCCCGGCGATGAAGTGCTCCTCGATCACCCATTGGATAAACGCTTCGCCCATCACCGGGCACGCGTCGTCGACACCGGTTGCGGCCTTTACGCGTTCGCGCACGTCCGGCGTCGGGCGCGGCGTGATACGGTCGACCATCGAACTCGGGCACGCGGTGTTGTCGTCGAACCACTGCGCGAGTTCGTCCGCGCCGCGCAGCTCCAGAAACGCGCTCATGCCCGCATGGAAACGCTCGCCGTTGCGGCGCAGGTTGTCGCACGTTTGCAGCGTGACGGGGCCCGCGCCGGCTTTCATGCGCGCGTCGAGAATGGCGGCCAGCGCGCCGTAGATGGTCGTGTGTCCACCTTTGAGATCGGTTGCGAGATCGGGATTCGCGGTGTCGAGCTGGTCGTGTTCGTCGAGGTAATAACCGCCTTCGGTGACGGTGAACGCAATGATCTTGCACGCGGGATCGGCGCCGGCTTCGATCAGCGTGTCGAGGCTTTGCGTCCACGGCAGCACGCGCTCGATCGAGCGGATCGTCTCGTAAGCGCGCTCGCCTTGCGGCGTGACGGTCTCGAGCGTATAGACGCCGTCTTGCGCGGCCAGTGCTTCGAGCACCGCATTCATGTCGCTGCGAATATTGCCGACGGTGAGCGACCAGTGCGGTTCGCCCGGCAGCTTCGCTTCGTTCAATCGGTGGAGATACCACGCCTGATGCGCGCGATGAAACGACCCCGCGCCGATATGCAGGATCACCTGTGCGGCGTCGCCGCTGCCTTGCCCGCTGCTCATTGTGCGTCTCCATCTGTCTGGGCTGTTGCGCGGCTTGTCGCGCGCATTTATTGGTCGTTAGAGCATTTGCTCTGTATGTGAGCGAATGATCGTACCCGCTGAAACGAAAGTCAAGGCGGCCACAGGATGTTTTCGTGGCGCGGCGCGGCGGGGCACGGCTGCAACGCATCACGAATCGCGTCGATACATGCTTCGTGGCGCGCTTCATCGGCTCTTTTGCATTGCATCATTCTTGACCTTGCGCGCGTCGGGACTTACCCGAATGCAAAAAAGTATCGGTACGCGGTTTCATTTTTAGTGGTGGCGCGCGCGTTTCAAGACTACTTTTCGCTATACAAGACGAAGACGAGCGGCATCTCCCTTGAGCCGCTCCATGGAGGCAGACAGTGCAACCCGATCTGGAGATCGTGGCCGTACGCCGCGACGAGTCGTTCAAAGTGTGGTCGCACGGCTATCCGTATCGCACGGTACGCTGGCACTTTCATCCCGAGTACGAGATTCATCTGATCGTGGCGACGACCGGCAAGATGTTCGTCGGCGATCACATCAGCAGCTTCGCGCCGGGCAATCTCGTGTTGATGGGTCCGAACCTGCCGCATAACTGGGTGAGCGATGTGCCCGAAGGCGAGAACATCGCGCAGCGCAATCTCGTCGTGCAGTTCGGCCAGGAGTTCGTGTCGAGTTGTCTTGAGAGTTTTCCCGAGTGGCGTCAGGTGGAGGCGCTCCTTGCGGACTCGCGCCGCGGCGTGTCGTTCGGCGCGCGCACAAGTGCGGCGATTCAGCCGCTTTTTCTCGAACTATTGGGCGCGCGGGGATTGCGCCGCCTCGTGCTCTTCATGTCGATGCTCGAAATCCTTATGAGCGCCGAAGACCGCGAGACGCTCGCGAGTCCCGCGTATCAGGCCGATCCGACGGGCTTCGCGTCGACGCGCATCAACCATGTGCTTTCGTATATCGGCAAGAACCTCGCGAACGATTTGCGCGAATCGGATCTCGCGCAACTGGCCGGCCAAAGTGTCAGTGCGTTTTCGCGTTATTTCCGCCGCCATACGGGCCTGCCGTTCGTGCAGTACGTGAACCGCATGCGCATCAATCTCGCGTGCCAGTTGCTGACCGATAGCGAACTGAGCGTGACCGACATCTGCTTCAAGGCTGGCTTTAATAACCTGTCGAATTTCAACCGGCAGTTTCTCGCGGTGAAGGGCATGGCGCCTTCGAAGTTTCGCCGCTATCAGCAATTGAACGACGCGAGCCGCGATGCTTCGGAAGAAGCGGCCGCGCGCGGAAGGGGCGTCGACGACGCGCCCGCCATCGTGCTCGCGCCAGGCTTGCCGCGTCCTGCCGCCGCTGCTTATCCGTCAACCTATCCACCGACGTAGCCTCTGCGTATTTCACCGCCGGGCTTTTCAGCAAGGCGCTTTGTTTCACCCGCGTTTCAACACGTATCGCGCTGTCCGCCGACAGCGTGACGGACGTGCTCACTTCAAAAACGGAGACAACCATGACGCAAACCCTCGTGACGCAATCCATCATCAAACAGGCATCGTTGAAGACATTCGCGAGCCTTGCATTCGGCCTCGCGCTGATCGCCGCGCCTGCCGCGCAGGCCGCACCGCTGAAGATCGGCATGACGTTTCAGGAACTGAACAATCCGTATTTCGTGACCATGCAGAAGGCGTTGAACGACGCCGCTGCGTCGACCGGTGCAACGGTAGTCGTCACCGACGCTCATCACGACGTGAGCAAACAGGTGAGCGACGTCGAAGACATGCTGCAGAAGAAGATCGACATTCTGCTCGTGAATCCGACCGATTCGACGGGCATTCAATCGGCGGTGACGTCGGCGAAAAAAGCGGGCGTGGTGGTGGTCGCAGTGGACGCGAACGCGAACGGTCCCGTCGATTCGTTCGTCGGCTCGAAGAACTTCGACGCGGGACAGATAGCTTGCGAGTACCTCGCCAAGTCGATTGGCGGCAGCGGCGAAGTGGCGATTCTCGACGGCATTCCGGTCGTGCCGATTCTCGAACGCGTGCGCGGCTGCAAGGCGGCGCTTGCGAAGGCGCCGGGCGTCAAGCTCGTGGATACGCAGAACGGCAAGCAGGAACGCGCGACCGCACTGTCCGTCACCGAGAACATGATTCAGGCGCACCCGAACCTGAAGGGCATCTTCAGCGTGAACGACGGTGGATCGATGGGCGCGCTCTCCGCAATTGAGTCATCGGGTAAGGACATCAAGCTGACGAGCGTCGACGGCGCGCCCGAAGCGATTGCCGCGATTCAAAAGCCGAATTCGAAATTCATCGAGACGTCAGCGCAGTTTCCTGCCGACCAGGTGCGCATTGCACTCGGCATCGCCTACGCGAAGAAGTGGGGCGCCAATGTACCGAAAGCGATTCCCGTCGACGTGAAGATGATCGACAAGAGCAACGCGAAGGGTTTTAGCTGGTAAGCCCAATGCCCGCCGCGCTGTGTTTGCGGTGGTCGATGCGAACACGGCGGCGGGCAGTGATGGAGCACCCGATGGACACGATATTGAAACTCGAGAACATCAGCAAAAGTTTTCCGGGCGTGAAGGCGCTGCAAGGCATTCACCTCGAGATAGCGCGCGGCGAAATCCACGCGCTGCTCGGCGAAAACGGCGCGGGCAAGTCGACGCTGATGAAGATTCTGTGCGGCATTTATCAGCCGGACGAAGGCACGATCACGATCGACGGCGAGCCGCGGCACTTTGCAAATTATCACGACGCGGTCGCTGCGGGCGTCGGCATCGTGTTTCAGGAATTCAGCCTGATTCCGTACTTGAATGCAGTGGAGAACATCTTTCTCGGCCGCGAAATGAAGAACGGCCTGGGCCTGCTCGAACGCGGCAAGATGCGGCGCGCGGCGGCCGATATATTCGCGCGGCTCGGCGTGTCGATTGATCTGTCCGTGCCGATTCGTGAACTGTCGGTTGCGCAGCAGCAGTTCGTCGAGATCGGCAAGGCGTTGTCGCTCGAAGCGCGCATTCTGATTCTCGACGAACCGACCGCGACGCTCACGCCCGCCGAAGCAGAGCATCTCTTTGCCATCATGCGCGACCTGAAAAAGCAGGGCGTCGCGATGATTTTCATCTCGCATCACCTGGAGGAAATCTTCGAGGTCTGCGACCGCATTACCGTGCTGCGCGACGGTCAGTATGTCGGCATGACCGATGTCGCGCAGTCCGACGTGAGCCGGCTTGTCGAAATGATGGTGGGACGCCGCATCGAAAGCAGTTTTCCGCCGAAGCCGCCGCTGCGCTCCGACGCGAAGATCGTGCTGGACGTACAGAAGCTGCAGTTGCATAAAGACAGCCCGGTGCTGCAATTCACGCTGCGCGAAGGCGAGATTCTCGGTTTCGCGGGACTGGTCGGTTCTGGCCGCACCGAGACCGCGCTCGCCGTGATCGGCGCGGACGCGGCGTATGCGAAGGAGATTCGCATCAACGGCGAGGCCGCGAAACTGTCGGACCCGGCCGACGCGTTGCGCGCGGGCGTCGGCATTCTTCCTGAAAGCCGCAAGACGGAAGGGCTGATTACGGACTTCTCGATCAAGCAGAACATCTCGATCAATAACCTCGGCAAGTATCGCTCGCTGCGATTTTTTATCGATCAGCGCAGCGAAGCGCGCGCCACCGCCGACATCATGAAACGCGTCGGCGTGAAAGCACCGACCATGCATACGGAAGTCGCCACGCTGTCGGGCGGCAACCAGCAGAAAGTCGTGATCGCGCGCTGGCTGAACCATCACACCAACATCCTCATCTTCGACGAACCGACGCGCGGTATCGACGTCGGCGCGAAGGCGGAGATCTATCTGCTGATGCGCGAACTCACCGCGCGCGGCTATTCGATCATCATGATTTCGTCGGAACTGCCGGAGATCGTGGGCATGTGCGACCGCGTCGCCGTGTTCCGGCAAGGCCGCATCGAAGCGCTGCTCGAAGGCGATCAGATCGACTCGAACGCCGTGATGACCTATGCAACCGCCGGCACTCGTGGAGCCCTGCATGAACACGCCTAATCCTTCTTCGCCGCCGAAAACGTCGAGCGTCAGCGGCAATACGCCCGGCGCACCCGTGCGCTTCACCTGGGCCGCGTTGAAGCGCTCGACGCTCTTCTATCCGTTCGTCGGTTTGCTCGTGGTTTGCATCGTGATGGTGTTCGCGAGCGACAGCTTTCTCTCCGGCGCGAACATCGAGAACGTGCTGCGCCAGGTGTCGATCAACGCGATCATCGCGGTCGGTATGACGTGCGTGATTCTCACGGGGGGCATCGATCTGTCGGTCGGCTCGGTGATGGCGCTTTCGGGCACGCTCGCCGCGGGACTGATGGTGGCCGGCATGAACGCAGTTGCCGCGTTGGCGGTTGGCGTTGCGGTGGGTCTCGGCTTCGGCGCGGCCAATGGTTTCTTCGTCGCGTTCGCCGGCATGCCGCCGATCATCGTCACGCTCGCGACGATGGGCATCGCGCGCGGCCTCGCACTCATCTATACGGGCGGCTATCCGATCGACGGCTTGCCCGAGTGGGTCAGCTTCTTCGGCAGCGGCAAGATTCTCGGCATTCAGGCGCCCGTCGTGATCATGGCGGTGATCTATGTGATCGCGTGGGTGCTGCTCGAACGCATGCCGTTTGGCCGCTACGTGTATGCGATTGGCGGCAATGAACAGGCGACGCGTCTGTCCGGCGTGCGCGTAGCGCGCGTGAAACTGATCGTCTACACGATTGCAGGGTTGACGTCTTCGTTTGCCGCCATCGTGTTGACCGCGCGTTTGATGAGCGGCCAGCCGAATGCGGGCGTGGGCTTCGAACTCGACGCCATCGCGGCCGTCGTGATGGGCGGCACGTCGATCTCCGGCGGACGCGGTTCGATTATCGGCACGTTGATCGGCGCGCTGCTGCTCGGTGTGCTGAACAACGGACTCAACATGGTCGGCGTGAATCCGTATGTGCAGAACGTGATCAAAGGCGGAATTATTCTGCTCGCGATTTACATCAGCCGTGACCGCAGAAAGTAACGCTTTCTTCTCCATTGATTTTCACTTCCGGCAGGATCATGCAATGACGAATGAATTCACTCCATCCGACAAGCAGGACATGACGGCGATTGTCTGCCACGCACCGAAAGACTATCGCGTCGAACAGGTAGCGAAGCCGCGCGCGCGAGCGCATGAACTGGTGATCCGCATCGCCGCATGCGGGATCTGCGCGAGCGATTGCAAATGCCATTCGGGCGCGAAGATGTTCTGGGGCGGGCCGAGTCCGTGGGTTAAAGCGCCGGTGATTCCGGGGCACGAGTTCTTCGGCTTCGTGCAGGAACTCGGCGAAGGCGCGGCAGAACATTTCGGCGTGAAGGTCGGCGACCGCGTGATCGCCGAGCAGATCGTGCCTTGCGGCAAGTGCCGTTATTGCAAATCCGGCCAGTACTGGATGTGCGAAGTGCACAACATCTTCGGCTTTCAGCGCGAAGTCGCCGACGGCGGCATGGCCGAGTACATGCGTATTCCGCCGACCGCCATCGTCCATAAGATTCCGGACGGCATTTCACTCGAAGACGCCGCTATCATCGAACCGCTGGCGTGCGCGATTCACACGGTCAATCGCGGGGATGTGCAGTTGGATGACGTGGTCGTGATTGCAGGCGCAGGTCCGCTCGGTTTGATGATGACGCAAGTCGCGCATCTGAAAACGCCGAAGAAACTCGTCGTGATCGATCTGGTGGAAGAGCGTCTCGCACTCGCGCGCGAGTATGGCGCGGACGTGACGATCAACCCGAAACAGGACGACGCGCTCGCGATCATCCATTCGCTCACTGACGGCTACGGCTGCGACGTCTATATTGAAACGACCGGCGCGCCGGTCGGCGTCAATCAGGGCATGGATCTGATCCGCAAGCTCGGGCGCTTCGTCGAGTTCTCCGTGTTCGGCGCGGATACGACACTCGACTGGTCGGTGATCGGCGACCGCAAGGAACTCGATGTACGCGGCGCGCACCTCGGACCGTATTGCTATCCGATTGCAATCGATCTGCTCGCGCGCGGACTCGTGACGTCGAAAGGCATCGTCACACACGGCTTTTCTCTGGAAGAATGGGACGAGGCGATCAAGGTCGCCGATTCGCTGGATTCGATCAAGGTGCTGATGAAGCCGCGCGCGTAAGCGCCGGCATCTACTGAAGCGCAGCGCTACAACAACGGAGACTGTATGGAATACGTCATCGGCGTCGACATCGGCACGCAGAGCACCAAGGCGCTGCTGGTCGATCGGCACGGCGCTATCGTTGCGCAACACGCGTCGAGCTATCAGCCGGATACGCCGAAGCCGTTATGGGCCGAGCAATGGCCGGCGGTGTGGTTCAAGGCGGTCACCGAATGCATTGCCGCGTGCGTGCAGAAGGCGAAACAGGCGGGCGTCGCGGCGGATTCCATCAAGGCCGTGTGCGTGAGCAGCCTGTATGGCGGCTCGGGCATTCCCGCCGATAGCGAGATGCGGCCGCTTTATCCGTGTCTGATATGGATGGACCGGCGCGCAACCGATCAGGTCGAATGGGTGCGCCGCAACGTCGACCTCGAGCGGCTGTACGCGATCACCGGCAATGGCGTGGACAGCTACTACGGCTACACGAAGATGCTGTGGCTGCGCGATCACGAGCCCGACGTATGGGCGCAAACGCGTTACTTCCTGCCGCCGAACGCGTATGTGATCTACATGCTGACGGGCGAAGTCGCGGTCGACCACAGCTCGGCGGGCAACATCGGCGGCATCTACGATATTGCGCAGCGCGACTGGTCCGACGAGGCGCTCGACATGCTCGGCATTCCCGCGACGATGATGCCGGAGCGGCTCGTCGATTCGTCGGAAGTCGTCGGCGGGTTGCTGTCGCAATGGACCGGACAGCTCGGACTCGCGGCAGGCACGTCGATCGTGGCGGGCGGCGTGGACGCCGCGGTCGCGACGTTCGCCGCGGGCGTGAGCCGCGCCGGTCAACATGTCGCGATGATCGGCACGAGCATGTGCTGGGGCTACATCAATCAGACGGTCGATGCGCGCCACGGATTGATCAGCATGCCTCACGTTTTCAACGGGCAGCGCGACATCTATGTGTTCGGCGGCGCGATTACCGCGGGCGCGTCGGTGACGTGGTATCGCGATCAGTTCTGTCATGCCGAAATGGAAGCCGCGCGCGCGACGCCGCATGGCGATCCGCATCGTCTGCTCGAAGACAATGCGTCGAAAGTGCCGGCGGGATCGGATGGCGTGATGTTTTTGCCTTATCTGATGGGCGAACGCAGCCCCGTGTGGGACGCCAAGGCGAGCGGCGCGTTCGTCGGCCTGAGCCTTTTTCATACGCGGGCGCACTTGTATCGCGCGGTGCTCGAGGGCGTGTCGTTTGCGTTGAAGCACAACATCGAGGCCGGACGCCAGGGAGCGCAGTCGTTGGAGGACAAGCTGATCGTGGTCGGCGGCGCCGCGCATTCGGACTTGTGGATGCAGATCATCGCCGACATCACCGGCTATCCGGTCTATACGATCGAGCAGGAAGTGGAGGCGGCGATGGGCGCCGCGTTGCTCGCCGCGCTCGGCGTCGGGCTGATTTCGCGCGAGGCGGCGCAGGGCGGCTGGATCACGCTGATCGAGCGCGCACAACCGGACGCCGCGCGAATGGCGCGTTACGAAGAGCGCTTCGGCATCTATAAAGACCTGTATCCGGCATTGAAGCCGGTCATGCATCGCTTGCAAACATCATGAATGCTACTTTCGATTTTTCCGGCCGCTCGATATTCGTAACGGGCGCATCGAGTGGAATAGGGCGCGCGACGGTCGAGATGTTGTGCGCGAGCGGTGCCGATGTCGTCGCGGCGGCGCGCAATGCGAACGAGCTTGCGCGTCTCGCCGAAGAAACCGGCTGCGAGCCGTTGAAGCTCGACGTCAGCGACGAAGCCGCAATCAACGAAGCGTTTCTATCGCTCGGTGCTTTCGACGGTCTGGTGAATTGCGCGGGCATTGCGTTGCTCGAGCGCGCGGTGGAGACAACGGCCGCGAGTTTCGATCGTGTGATGGCGGTGAACGCGCGCGGCGCGGCGCTGGTGGCGAAGCATGTGGCGCGAGGGATGATCGACGCGAAGCGGGCCGGCAGTATCGTGAACGTTTCGAGCCAGGCGGCGCTTGTCGCGCTTGACGATCACCTGAGCTATTCGGCTTCGAAGGCTGCGCTCGATGCGATCACGCGGGCTTTGTGCATCGAGTTGGGGCCGTTTGGGATTCGTGTGAATAGCGTGAATCCGACTGTTACGCTGACGCCGATGGCTGTGCAGGCGTGGAGCGATCCTATCAAGCGCGAGCCTGCACTTAAGGCTATTCCGCTTGGGAGGTTTGCCGAGCCGGTTGAAGTGGCTTCGGTGGTGGCGTTCTTGTTGAGCGATGCGGCTTCTATGGTGAGTGGGGTTTCGCTGGCGGTTGATGGGGGATTTGTGGCGCGGTGACATTTACTGGTGCGGCGCGTGCGGCGCCGCTCGAGACATGACTGTCTTGTCACTAACGAGCGAAGCGGGTTAGACAAAAACCCGCCGCAGCTCGTCCCTACAACACCGTCCTGACATGCCAAAGCTCAGGAAACAAAACCACATCGAGCATCTTGCGCAGATAAGGCGCGCCACTGGTCCCGCCCGTCCCCTGCTTGAAGCCGATAATCCTCTCGACGGTAGTAACGTGCCGGAACCGCCACTGCCGGAAAGCGTCCTCGAGATCGACCAGTTCCTCGGCCATCTCATACAACTCCCAATGCTGCGAAGGATTGCGATACACCTCGAGCCAGGCCGCTTCGACGGAAGCATCGTGAACCGTGGGCTGTGTCCAGTCGCGCGCGAGCCGCGACGGCGAAATCGCAAAGCCGCGACGCGCAAGCAGCTTCACCACTTCGTCGTAGAACGACGGCGCTTCCAGTGACGCCTTCACCTCCGCAAGCACATCGGCACGATGCGCATGCGGCTTGAGCATCTGCTCGTTCTTGTTGCCGAGCAGAAACTCGATCTGCCGGTACTGATAAGACTGAAACCCCGACGAGCTGCCCAGGTAAGGCCGCATCGCCGTGTATTCGGAGGGCGTCATTGTCGCGAGCACGCTCCAGGCCTGCACGAGCTGCTCCATGATCCGCGAGACGCGCGCGAGCATCTTGAACGCCGGCGGCAACTCGTCGCGATGCACGGCGTCGAGCGCGGCGCGCAACTCGTACAGCGCGAGCTTCATCCACAATTCGCTGGTCTGATGCTGAATGATGAACAGCATCTCGTTGTGATCGGGCGACAACGGATGCTGCGCATTCAGCACCGTCCCGAGCGACAGATAATCGCCGTAACTCATCGAGCCGGAGAAGTCGAGCTGCGCGTCGTGCCAGCCATCCTCGGCTGAAGAAGCGTTCGTAGTAGTAGTCGCAGCGTCGGCGGACGCAGCGCTCCCATGACCGAACGGGCAACCTTGCGCGGGCTTTTCTTCGGGCAAGCCCGGCGTTTGCATGTGATCGTTCATCGTGCGCTCCTCAGGTCACGGCGCCGCGCGCGGCAAATTCCGGCGCGCGCCAGGTCTCGCGCGCGAGCACGTCGCGCAAGGTTTCGACGGCGTCCCATACATCCACGAAGCGCGTATAAAGCGGCGTAAAGCCGAAGCGCAGCACATGCGGCTCGCGATAATCGCCGATCACCCCACGCGCGATCAACGCCTGCATCACCTCATAGCCATGCGGATGCTCGAAGCTCGCATGCGAGCCGCGCTGCGAGTGCGCGCGCGGCGTGACGAGCTTCAGCGGAAACTCGCTGCAACGCGCTTCGACGAGTTCGATGAAGAGATCGGTCAGCGCCAGCGACTTGCGGCGAATCGCCTGCATGTCAGTCTGCAGAAACACGTCGAGCCCGCATTCGACGAGCGCCATCGACACCATCGGCTGCGTGCCGCACAAATAGCGGCCGACGCCCTGATCCGGCCGATACGTCGGGTTCATCTCGAACGGCGCGGCATGTCCCCACCAGCCGGACAGCGGCTGCGCAAAGTTATTCTGATGGCGCTTCGGCACCCACACGAACGCGGGCGAGCCCGGACCGCCGTTCAGGTACTTGTAGGTGCAGCCGACTGCGTAGTCGGCGCCGACGCCGTTCAGATCGACCGGCACCGCGCCCGCCGAATGCGCGAGGTCCCACAGCGCGAGCGCGCCCTTGTCGTGAATCAGCTTTGTCAGCGCGGCCATGTCGTGCATGTAGCCGGTGCGGTAGTTCACATGCGTGATCATCGCGATCGCGGTGTCGTCGCCGATTGCTTCGGGCAGATCCGACGGGTCGTCGACGAGACGCAGTTCATAGCCGCGGTCGAGCTGCTCGATCACGCCCTGCGCGATGTACAGGTCGGACGGAAAATTCGAACGCTCGGACACGATCACACGCCGCTTGGGGTCGCGCGCGTCGGCGAGCCGCAGTGCGGCGGACAGCACCTTGAAGAGGTTGATCGAAATCGTATCGGTGACGACGACTTCGTCCTCGGCGGCGCCGATCAGCGGCGCGAGTTTATTGCCCAAGCGACGCGGCAGCGCGAACCAGCCCGCCGCGTTCCAGCTGCGGATCAAACCCTCGCCCCATTCGGCGGCGATCACGGTTTGCGCGCGTTGCGCGGCGGCGGCCGGCGGCACGCCGAGCGAATTGCCGTCGAGGTAGATAGTGGTCGACGACAGCGCGAACTGGTCGCGCAGTGTCGCGAGCGGGTCGGCGCTGTCGAGCGCCAAGGCTTCTTCGCGATGATTCATGGTGGTCTCGTTCGTTCGCGTATTGCGGATTGGAAGTCAGTGCGCGTCGGGCAGCGCGCGCAGGACCGCGCGCACGGGGCTCGCGTCGAGCGTGGTCAGCTTGAGCGGCAGCGCGATCAGTTCGTAGTCGCCGGGCGCGACGTCGTCGAGCACGATGCCCTCGAGAATCGCCATGCCGTGCGCGCGAATACGGTGATGCGCGTCCATCGTCTTCGATTCCTGCGGGTCGAGCGACGGCGTGTCGATGCCGATCAGCTTCACGCCGTTGGCCGCGAGCAGGTCGATCGTTTCGGGCGCGACGGCGCAGAAGCCGCTGTCCCACGCCGCGGTCGGCGCGTTTCTGTAAGTGCGCAGTAAGACTCGCGGCGGCAACCCGCCCAACGAGTCACGCAGATGTTGTGGCGTGACAACAGGCGACGCGCCGATGCAATGAATCACGCGGCATCGTCCGAGATAGGCGTCGAGCGGCACCTGGCCGATTGCGGCGCCCTCCGCGTCGTAGTGCAGAGGCGCGTCCGTGTGCGCGCCGGTATGCGGCGAGAGCGTCAGCCGCGCGACGTTGACGGGCGAGCCGGCCTCCATCCGCCAGACGCGCTCGATGCCGACGGGCGTGTCGCCTGGCCAGACGGGCGTCGCCGTATCGACGGCAGGGGTGATGTCCCAGAGTGTTTGCATGTCCGCATGGAAGGTGGAGGTCTATACGGAATGATAGGTGGCCAGCCGCGAAATGTGATTGCGAAAAAATCTCCTTCTAAGCCCGGTCTTGGAACATAATTTGAGTTAAATGGGAAAGGGAGACCGAATATGAACGCGATCTCGCTCGACGCCACCGATTGCCGTATCTTGACGGTGCTTCAGCAGGAAGGACGAATCAGCAATCTCGATCTCGCGGAGCGCATCTCGCTGTCGCCGTCGGCGTGTCTGCGGCGCTTGCGTCTACTGGAAGAACAGGGCGTCATCGAGCACTATCGCGCGTGTCTGAACCGCGAAGTGCTGGGCTTCGAACTGGAGGCGTTCGTTCAGGTGTCGATGCGCAATGAACAGCAGAATTGGCACGAGCGCTTCGCTGAAGCGCT
The DNA here is from genome assembly GCF_003330785.1 of Paraburkholderia graminis. Taxonomy (NCBI): domain Bacteria; kingdom Pseudomonadati; phylum Pseudomonadota; class Betaproteobacteria; order Burkholderiales; family Burkholderiaceae; genus Paraburkholderia; species Paraburkholderia graminis. The sequence goes on along the minus strand of NZ_CP024934.1, from coordinate 3,266,706 downwards.
GCGCGACTGGCCGGAAGTGGTCGGCGCTTTTGTCGTGACGGGCGAGACGCACTATCTGCTGCGCGTTCTCGCGCACAACCTCAAGCACTATTCGGATTTCGTGTTGCAGCGTCTCTATAAGGCGCCGGGCGTGCTGGATATTCGCTCGAATATCGTGCTGCAGACCTTGAAGGAAGATTCGGGCGTGCCGGTTTCGCTGGTCACGCGCAATAACACACACGGCGCGCCGCACAACGATCGCTGACGTGCCGCTCCGGCTCGCAGCGCCCCGTGCGCTTACAACGACTTGAGGCCGTGGAAGTGGCCGTTCTGGAAAACGAGCGGCGCCATGTCGGCGGCATTCTCGTGCACGCCGCAGCGCTCCACCTCGCCGACGAAAATCACGTGATCGCCTTCTTCGTAACGGCTGCGGTTATGGCATTCGAACCACGCGAGCGCGCCGTCGAGCACCGGCATGCCGCTGTCGCCCGCCGCGTGCGATACGCCTTCGAAGCGGTCGCCCTTCACCGTGGCGAAGCGCTTGCATAGATCGAGCTGCGACGCCGCCAGCACGTTGACGACGTAGTGACTGTTCGCGCGGAACACCGACATCGACGCCGAGCGCGTGGCGAGGCTCCACAGCACGAGCGGCGGCTCGAGCGAAACCGAATTGAACGAGCTGGCGGTGATGCCGATTAACTGGCCGGACGGCGCACGCGTCGTGATGACGGTGACGCCCGTAGCGAACTGGCTGAGCGCCTGCCTGAAGGCCGGCTGGTCGAAGTTGGGCGGGCTGGCGTGCTTCATTGCGCGCAAGCCGCCGATGCGTGGCGGCCGGAAGCCGCGCCGAAGCTCTCGCGCGCACGGCGGGAAACAGTTGATTCGAAAGTCATAGTGAAAATCGTCGATTTGCCCCAATTTTAACTGCAATCGCGGTGCACTGACCGCGACGCAACCGGCGCATCGCAAAACCCGCTAAGCTGGAACGCTACCGCCGATGGCATGGGCGTTGCGGCAAAGCGAATGCGGCATCGGCCGATCACGAGTGAGAAGGAGCGAGCAGCATGAGTCAGACAGGCGAAGTCGCCACCTTGGGTGGCGGGTGTTTCTGGTGCCTCGAAGCGGTTTATCTGGGCGTCGACGGCGTCAACTCGGTGGAGTCGGGCTATGCGGGCGGCCACACGCAGCGTCCGACCTACGAGCAGGTGTGCGACGGCGCGACGGGGCACGCGGAAGTGGTGAAGGTCGAGTTCGATCCGTCGAAGATCAGCTACCGCGAGATCCTCGAAATCTTCTTCGCGATCCACGATCCCACGCAGTTGAACCGGCAAGGTAACGATGTCGGCCCGCAATACCGCTCGGTCATCTTCACGCATTCCGACGCGCAGAGTGAAGCCGCTTTGCAGGTGATCCGCGAAATCGGCGAGCAGGGCATTCACGACGGCCAGATCGTCACGCAGGTGTTGCCGCTCGACGGCAACTACTGGCCTGCCGAGGCCTATCATCAGAATTATTTCGCGCAGCATCCGGAGCAGGGCTATTGCTCGTTCGTGGTCGCGCCGAAGGTGGCCAAGTTCCGGCAGAAGTTTGCGCATCGGATCAAGGCGGGCTGAGGCGGGCCGGCGCGGGTCGGCGTTCAGTGCGGCTCGCTGCTGTTCGAGTCGCTGGTCTGAGCGCGGCTTGCGTCGCCCGGCGGATCTGGCGGGCGCGGCTCCTGAGGGTCACTGTGTTGCATCGCTGCGGCATTCACGGCGTCTGTTTCCTGCTGTGAGGGCTCCTGCTCGCGGCGGTGGCCGTACTCGTGTTCCTCCTGTTCGTGCTCGCGCTCATTCGCGAGCCGCGCATACGCTTCAATGATCTCGCGCGCCAACTCGACGCAACTGAGCGGCGCCGAACCTTCCGCCTTGTTATTCACCGCGATCACCACCGGCTGGCCGGCCAGCGCGTAGCGCGCGGCCAGTTCCGCGAGCGACGCGCGCGTGGCCGGATCATGGTCGACGAGTTTATCGAACGGCTCGTATTTCGCCTTCGCCTGCTCGTATTTGAAGCCGCCGTGCAGGCTCCAGCGCACGACCAGCGGACCGGCCGGCTCGCCGTCCAATAGTGCGAGCGCCGCCGCCTGCCGCAGCGGATCGGGCATCCGCGCGTGAATGCCGACGCAGTAGCGCACGCCCGCCGCTTTCAGCGTACGAATGAAACGCGGCGTGAGCAAACTGGCGTCGCGGATTTCGATTGCATAGCAGGTGCCTTGCGGCAGCGTGGGCAACGCCGCGAGGAACTCGGCCAGCCGTTCGATGAAAACCGCGGGCTGCGCGAGCATCTGGTCGGGCAGCGGCGACAACTGGAACACGAGCGCGCCGGCCTTCGCGCCCAGTCCTTCGAGACACGGCGTCACGAAGTCGTCGATCGCCATTTGCGCGTTCAGAAAACACGGATTCAGCGACACCGGTTCGCCGCGTTCTGCGCGCACGGTGGCGTCGGTGATCGTCATCGGCGCCTTGACGATGAAGCGGAAATGCTCGGGCACCTGCTGCGCGTAGCGCAGGTATTCGGTGACGGTGAGCGCCTGATAAAACGACCGGTCGATGCTGACCGTCTTCAGCAGCGGATGCGCGCCGTAGGCGGTCAGGCCGTCGCGCGACAGTTTGCTGTTGCTGTATTCGTCGCCGTAGACGATGCCGTTCCAGCCGGGAAACGACCACGTCGATGTGCCGAGGTGCACTTGCGGCGGCAGTTGTGAGGCGAGCGCGAGTATGTCCGGCGAGGGCGGGGCCGCGAGGATTTCGCGAGTGCGGCGCTTTCTGGGGGCGTCGGTGGCGGGGGCCGTCGGTGTGGCCATAGGCGCCGGCTCGGGCGCTGCTTCTTCTTGCCACAGCGACGCGGCGGCGGTTGTAGAGCGGGCGGGTTGGCGGTTTTCGATTTTCGGCGCGTGAGTTACAAAAGGCGCATCGGCTTGCGCGTCCAACGGTGCTTGAGCGCCTGAACGAGCGCGCGACGGTTTCGCGCGGGCTTCGGCTTTCGGCGCTGCGGGCGCCGCTTGCACCGGCATCCCGAACAGATCGAACTGCGCCGCTTCGCCTGGCGCTTCCGCTTCGCTCGACGCCTCGCCTCCGCTCCGCACTCCCACGTCGCTTTGCTCGCCGCGTTCGTCCAGCGCCTCTTCCTCTTCTCTTGTCCCGCTCTGACCCATCGAGATTTTCACTAGTAAGCACCGCGACCGCCCGCGCTAGCACGACGCCGCGGCGCTCACCTCACAGCGGCTTCTCGTACATGTAGCGGCGCGACCACGGCAGGGTTTTCGCACTGCGGCCGGCCCTGCGGCAGACAACCTGATAAATGGAGACGTCGTCGTTTTCGAATGCATACGCGCAGCCGGCCAGGTACACGCGCCAGATGCGGAATTTTTCGTCGTCGACGAGCTTGCGGGCTTCTTCCGCGTGCGCCTCGAAATTTTCCGCCCAGATGTCGAGCGTGTGCGCATAGTGACGGCGCAGGCTTTCCACGTCAACCGCTTCGAGCCCGCCGCGCTGCATCGATTCGAGCGCGAGGCTGATGTGCGGCAGTTCGCCGTCCGGAAACACATAACGGTCGATGAACTCGCCGCCGCCAAGCGCGGTTTCGCCGCTGTCCGCATCGCTCGACGTGATGCCGTGATTCATCGCGATGCCGTCGTCGGCGAGAAGGTCGTGCACTTTCTTGAAGTAGCCAGGCAGGTTCTTGCGGCCCACATGCTCGAACATGCCCACGCTCGTGATGCGGTCGAATCGTCCTTCGACGTCGCGATAATCCTGCAGACGAATCTCGATCTGATTCTCGAGGCCCGCGGCTTTCACGCGCGCCGTCGCGAGGTCGAACTGGTTTTGCGACAACGTCACGCCCACGCATTGCGCGCCGAATTTTTGCGCCGCGCGCAGCACGAGCGCGCCCCAGCCGCAGCCGATGTCGAGCAGCCGCTGACCCGGCTGCACCTGAATCTTCGTGAGGATGTGGTCGATCTTCTTGATTTGCGCGGTGGCGAGATCTTCGTCGCCGTTCTCGAAATAGGCGCACGAGTAGACCATGTTCTCGTCGAGCCAGAGCTTGTAGAACTCGTTCGAGACATCGTAGTGATACTGGATGGCCTTTTTATCCGACGCCTTCGAATGCTGGAAATAGCGCCGCACGCGCGCGAGCTTGCCCGCACTATTGACGGTGTTGCGCGCGAGCTGATAACCGACGTTGATGATGTCCGAGAGCTTGCCCTCGATGTCGATCTTGCCCTTGACGTACGCCTCGCCCAGGTTGTCGAGGCTCGGTTCGAGCAGATAAGGCAACGCCGTTGCGCTCTTGACGTGCAGCGTGACCTGCGGCGCGGCGAACCGCCCGAAGTCGTGCTGCTGGCCGTCCCACAGCACGAGACGCGCCGGCAAATCAGCCTTCGTTTTTACTTCTTCCACCCACTGCGCCAGCTTTTTCTCCCAGAACATGCGATTTCTCCGTGTCCGTTGAATTAAAGCGAAGCTTGTGTGGATCGCAGCCCGATGCGGCGCAACTCCCATGCCGCGAGACGCGATCCTTGCGCCGCGCGCTGCTACGTCGGCAACGCGCTGACGACATTGTTAGTGCTGGTTCAGGGCGACAGACGGCAGATTTGCCAGTCGCTGTTTTCGCTCGAACGCGTGTAAAGCAGACGGTCGTGCAAACGCGACGGCCGGCCCTGCCAGAATTCGATTGCTTCGGGCACCAAACGATAACCGCCCCAATGCGGCGGACGCGGCGGTTCGTCGCCGTATTGCAGGCGCATTTCGCGTTCGCGCGTTTCGAGCTGCGAACGGCTTTCAATCACCTGACTTTGATTCGACGCCCATGCGCCGATACGCGAACCGGGCGGACGCGACGCGAAATAGGCGTCGCTTTCCGCCGCGCTCGTTTTGACGACGCGCCCCTCGATGCGCACCTGGCGCTCGAGCTCGATCCAGTAGAAGAGCAGGCTCGCGTACGGATTCGCGGCCAGCTCGCGGCCCTTGCGGCTTTCGTAGTTGGTGAAGAACACGAAGCCTCGTTCGTCGACGCCCTTGATCAGCACGATGCGCGCTGAAGGCCGGCCGCGCGAGTCAACGGTGGCGAGCGTCATCGTATTCGGTTCGGGCAGTTTCGCCTCGACGGCCTGCTGAAACCAGACGTCGAATTGCCGGAACGGGTCGCGGTCGACGTCGCCGATGTCCAGAGAACCCAGCGAATAATTTTTTCGAAGTTCGGCGAGTGAGGTCATGTTCTTATGCGCACGCTACAGTCAGCCCAGTATAGCTAAGGCGCCAATTTTTTGCCCGCAGCCAGATCAAGCGCGATGCACCGGTGCCGCGCTTTCGCGGGTTTTCGAACGGCGACTTTCTCACGGTGATTGCCGCGGCAATGCTGATCCATGCGTTCAGGCAAAATACGGACTGCGCGATTCACATGCGCTTTCTGCCTTGCGCTTTCTGCTTTCTTGCCTTCAACGAGTTCCATCATGTCGACCACCGCGCAATCCGATCTTACTACCAGCCTCGACGGGCATGAAGCCGCCGACCGCGCGCGACGCTTCGGCGGCATTGCGCGTTTGTACGGCGCGCCCGCGCTTGCCGCTTTCGAGGGCGCACATGTGGCGGTAATCGGTATCGGCGGAGTGGGCTCGTGGGTCGCAGAAGCATTGGCGCGCAGCGCCGTTGGCACGCTGACGCTGATCGACCTCGACAATGTTGCTGAAAGCAATACGAACCGGCAGATTCATGCGCTCGACGGCAACTACGGAAAACCGAAGGTCGAAGCGATGGCCGAGCGCATCGCCGCGATCAATCCGTCGTGCGATGTGCGTCTCGTGGAAGACTTCGTGGAGCCCGACAATTTCGCGGCGACGCTCGGCGGCGGCTTCGATTATGTGATCGATGCGATCGACAGCGTGCGCACCAAGACCGCGCTGATCGCGTGGTGTGTCGAGCGCAAGCAGCCGTTGATCACGATTGGCGGCGCGGGCGGCCAGCTCGATCCCACGCGCATTCGCATCGACGATCTTGCAGCGACGATTCAGGACCCGTTGCTGTCCAAAGTGCGCGGACAGTTGCGCAAGCAGCATGGTTTTCCGCGCGGGCCGAAAGCGAAATTCAAGGTGAGCGCCGTGTATTCCGACGAGCCGCTGATCTATCCCGAAGCCGCCGTCTGCGACATCGATGCGGAAGCGGAGCACGTCGCGACATCGCCGGGATATACAGGGCCGGTCGGTCTGAATTGCGCGGGCTTTGGTTCGAGCGTGTGCGTGACGGCGAGCTTTGGCTTCGCCGCGGCCGCGTATGTGTTGCGGGCGCTGGCGAAGCAGGCGGTGTGACCTTTAGTGCGCAGCGGGTGCGCAAGGCACCGGATCTGGTATCTAGTACAGCGCGGCGCTCAGCTTGCGGCGCCATTGCGCGACGAGTTCCGGCTGATGCGCGGCCAGATCGAACACCGAGAGCATCGTCTTGCGGCCGATGTCGTCGCGGAACGTGCGATCGCGCTGCACGATTGCCAGCAAATGCTCGAGCGCGCCCGCATATTTGCGGCGTGCGATCAGCGCGCTCGCGAGATCGAAGCGCGCTTCCAGATCGTCGGGATGGCTCGCGACGCGCGCTTCGAGCGCGTCGGTTGGCGGCAGATCGGCCGCGGCATCCACGGCGTCCAGACGCGTCTTGATCGCGTTGAAGCGCGCGTCGATGCCTTGCGTCGTTTTCGGCGACAGCAAATCGACCTCGTCGCGCGCTTCGTCGATACGGTTGTCATCGAGCAGCATCTCGATGCGGTCGAGGCGCGCTTCGTCGAAGGCCGGGTCGATGGCGAGCGCGGCCTGCAACGCCTCGTAAGCGTCCTCGCGGCGGCCTTCGGCCAAGGCGGCCTGCGCGTCGAGACGCGCGGCGTCCGCGCCTTGCGGCACGAGCCGTTCGATGAATTCGCGCAGTTGCCCTTCAGGCAGCACGCCGACGAACTGATCGACCGGCCGGCCGTCCGCGAATGCCATGACGTGCGGAATGCTGCGCACCTGGAAGTGCGCGGCAAGTTCCTGGTTCTCGTCCACGTTCACCTTGACGAGCTTCCATTTGCCGGCGCCTTCGGCCTCGAGCTTTTCCAGCATCGGGCCGAGCGTTTTGCAGGGGCCGCACCACGGCGCCCAGAAATCGACCAGCACAGGGGCCAGTGTCGACGCCGTGATGACGTCCTTTTCGAATGTGGCCAGAGTGGTGTCCATTACGTCCTCGTCGATAAAACGGTTTGTCTGTTAGCTGGGGCCGAACTGCGCGGATTCAATGCGTGTTGACGCCGCGCCCGCGCCTGAAATCCGCCGTCATTTTCGCCGTCACTTCTTCAGCGGCAGAGGTATCCATTCGGTTTCGCCCGGCACTGTGCCCATTTCCTGATTCGTCCACGCGAGTTTCGCGGCTTCGATCTTCTCACGCGAACTCGCGACGAAATTCCATTCGATAAAGCGTTCGCCGTCGAGCTTTTCGCCGCCGAGCACCATCACGCGCGCGCCGTGCGTGCTCGCGAGCGTGACGGTTTCGTCGAGCGCGAGCACGGCCATCTGACCGACTTCGAGCGGCGTGCCGTCGATCTCCAGATCGCCTTCCACCAGATACACGCCGCGCTCCTCGTGCTCCGGTTCGAGCGCGAACGCGCTGCCCGGCGCGAACTCGCCCGCGACATACAGCGTGCCGGAAAACGTGCTGACGGGCGATCGCTGGCCGAACGCGGTGCCGGCGATCACGCGCAACGTGACGCCGTTGCGCTCGACCACCGGCAGCGTGTCCGCGCTGTGATGCGCGAACGACGGCTCCACCTCTTCGTCGTCGAGCGGCAGCGCGACCCAGGTCTGAATGCCGTGGATGGTCTGGCCGCGCGCGCGGTCTTCGGCGGGCGTGCGCTCGGAATGGACGATGCCGCGTCCGGCCGTCATCCAGTTGACGTCGCCGGGGACGATCTTCTGCTCCGAGCCGAGACTGTCGCGATGCATGATCGCGCCTTCGAACAGAAACGTCACCGTGGCGAGGCCGATATGCGGATGCGGACGCACGTCGAGGCCGACGCCGGGTTCGAGCGTCGCCGGGCCCATGTGATCGAAGAAGATGAACGGTCCGATCAGACGCGCGGCCATTGCAGGCAGCACCCGCCGCACAGTCAGACTGCCGACATCGCGCAGATGCGGTTTGAGAACTGCTTTGATCGAAGAGGACATGGGGCGCTCGGCAAGAAGGGATGAGGAAAATTCTTAATGGATGATTCTACTGCGTTGGCTCAGCCAGCGCCTCCAGCCAGGCTCGGCGTACACACATGTATTTACATCGCGCCGCTGCCCGTCTATAGTGATGTATGTACATTGGATGTACATCATCGTACGAGGAGCGCAATATGCTGACCAAGGTTTTTCGCAATGGCAATTCGCAGGCTGTGCGCATTCCGGCTGAACTGGCGTTTAGCAGCGTCGACATGGAAGTGGAAATCGAGCGGGTCGGCGACGAACTGCGCATTCGTCCCACGCGCCGCCCGCTCGCCGGCGTACTAAAAAAATTCTCGAAGTTCAGCCCGGATTTCATGGCGGAAGGCCGCGGCGACCACGAGCAGGCTGAGCGCGAGGATCTGTAATGCCGCGCTACATGCTGGACACCAACATGTGCATCTACCTGATGAAGAATCAGCCGGAGCAGGTTGCGAAGCGTTTTGCGGAATGCTTCGTCGGCGACGTCGTGATGTCCGCCATTACTTTCGCCGAGCTGGAGTACGGCGTGGCGGTCTCGGCCAATCGTGCGCGCGAGCGTCGCAACCTTGCGGCGCTTGTCGAAGACATCCTGGTTGCGCCGTTCGACAGCGCGGCGGCGAGTGCCTACGGCCCGATCCAGGAAGCCACGCGCGAGCGCAAGAAGGACCAGCTCGACAAGCTGATCGCGGCCCACGCGGTCTCGCTCGACGTCGTGCTCGTCACCAACAATGAGCGCGATTTGACGGCCTATCCCGGCCTGCGTATCGAAAACTGGCTCAATGCCTGAGCGCACGGCGACTGCGCTTTCGGTCCCGTGCGAATTTCCCACGCTCCGCTAAACTGACGGGTTCAACACTTTATTGGAGACCGGCATGTCGCCGAGGGACCTGCTGCTCGCGCTCGTCGTCGTCATTGCGTGGGGCGTCAATTTCGTCGTTATCAAGGTCGGCTTGCATGGCGTGCCGCCGATGCTGCTCGGCGCGCTGCGCTTCACGCTCGCGGCAATACCGGCGGTGTTTTTTGTCAAGCGTCCACAATTGGCATGGCGCTGGTTGCTGGCCTATGGCTTGACGATCTCGCTCGGGCAGTTCGCGTTTCTGTTCTCGGCGATGTACGTCGGCATGCCGGCCGGACTCGCATCGCTCGTGTTGCAGGCGCAGGCGTTTTTCACGCTGATCTTCGCCGCGTTCTTCTTGCATGAGCGTTTTCGCTTGCCGAATGTCGCCGGTTTGCTGATCGCCGCCGCGGGCCTCGCCGTGATCGGCATGCAGGGCGGCCATGCGATGACGCTCGCCGGCTTCCTGCTCACGCTGTGCGCCGCGTGTTCGTGGGCGCTCGGCAACATCGTCACGAAGAAGGTCGGCAAGGTCGACCTCGTCGGCCTCGTGGTGTGGGGCAGTCTGATTCCGCCGCTGCCTTTCTTCGCGCTGTCGTATGCGTTCGAGGGTCCGCAGCGGATCGCGGCGGCGCTTTCCGGCATCAGCGCGATGTCGATTTTCGCGGTCGTCTATCTTGCGTTTATCGCCACGCTGCTCGGCTATGGATTATGGAGCCGTCTGTTGTCGCGCTATCCGGCGAGCCAGGTCGCGCCGTTTTCGCTGCTCGTGCCGATCGTCGGTCTCGCATCGGCGGCGGTCTTTCTCGATGAGCGGCTCTCCACCGCGCAGATCGCCGGTGCGGTGCTGGTGATGGTGGGGCTCGCGGTGAACGTATTCGGCGGCTGGGTCGTGCAGCGCTTGTCGCTGGCGCGTTGAAACGGGTGCATGATCGAAAACGGCCGCATTGCTGCGGCCGTTTTTTTGTTGGAGCGCTGGACGAGAACAACGCGCGAAAGACACATCGTCACGTCATGCGATTCTTTGCCAGCGGCGGATTCGCCGCGAAATAACGCTTGATGCCGGTCATGATCGCATCGGCCATCTTCTCGCGATAGGCGTCGTCGTTCAGGCGCCGCTCCTCGTCGGGATTGCTGATGAACGCCGTTTCCACGAGGATCGACGGAATGTCGGGCGCCTTCAACACCGCGAAGCCCGCCTGTTCGACCGAACCTTTGTGCAGCTTGTTGATCCCGCCGATTTCCTTCAGCACGAAGTTTCCGTAGCGCATGGAGTCGCGAATCTGCGCGGTGGTGGACATGTCGAACAACGCGCGATTCACGGTGGCGTCGGCGGATTTGATGTTGATGCCGCCAATCTGGTCCGACGCGTTCTCCTTGTTCGCCATCCAGCGCGCGGCCGCGCTCGACGCGCCGTGCTCCGACAACGCAAACACCGACGAGCCGCGCGCCTCGGGCGTGGTGAACGCATCGGCGTGAATCGACACGAACAGGTCCGCGCCGACGCGCCGCGCTTTTTGCACGCGCACGTTCAGCGGCACGAAGAAGTCGGCGTCGCGCGTCATCATCGCGCGCATGTTCGGTTGCGCGTCGATCTTCGCGCGCAGTTTCTTCGCGATGTCGAGCGCGACGTGCTTCTCGTAAGTGCCTGAGCCGCCGATCGCGCCGGGGTCCTCGCCGCCGTGTCCCGGATCGATCGCGACGGTCAACAGGCGCACCGTGTTGCTCTTGCCTGACTTCGGCGTGGTGAACGCGTAGGTGTCGTCGCCACTGTCGTCGTTATCCAGACTTTTGGCGCTGTTGGCGCCGCTGCCGCTGCCCTTGTTGCGCGCGATCGCCGTGGGCGGCGTGGCCGGAGTGGGCGGCACGCCAGGCGTTGGCGTCGGCGTCTTCGCAATGATCGGCGGCAAACCTGGCGACCCGGACGTAGAGCCGGACGGCGACCCACTGTGCGCCGGCGCATGCGGTGCGCCCGCCGCGGACCCGCTGCCGCCGTTCTGCGCATAGCGCTCGAAGAACGCCTCGCTGTTGTCGGCGGCCGGCGGCGTCGTGCCGGGGCCGCTCAACGTAGCGGGCGGCGCGCTGTTTTCTTCGTTCAGCGTTTGCTGCTTGCGCTCGCTTTGCGCGAGCAGTTCCATCAACGGATCGGGCGCGACGGCCGGATACAGGTCGAACACGAGCCGGTACTTGTACGCGCCGACGGGGGGCAGCGTGAACACCTGCGGCTTCACCGAGCCCTTCAGATCGAACACCATGCGCACGACGTGCGGCTGGAATTGCCCCACACGCACCGATTGAATTTGCGGATCGTTCGGCGTGATCTTCGATACGAGATCCTTCAACGCCTGGTCGAGATCCAGGCCGCTCAGATCGACGACGAGCCGGTCAGGGCCCTGAAGCAACTGCTGCGCGTTTTGCAGAGGCTGATCGGATTCGATGGTGACGCGCGTGTAGTCGCGCGCCGGCCACACGCGCACGCCGAGCACCGAACTCGCCAGCGCGAGACGCGGCGCGACGAGGCCGAGCACGAGCGTGGACGCGCCCGCGCGCAGAATCTGCCGGCGCCGCCAGTTATGCGTCGCGGTGGCCGCCGATTCAATCGAACGGAACGGTTTGATCAACATCTTTCGAGACATGCCTTTCCTGTTTCGCTGTATGCCTGTGCGACGAGTGTGCGGCCGTCGCCCTCGCCAGCCAGGTCGAGCGAGAAGACGAGATCCGGCACGCCGAGCAGCGCGCCGGCGCGTTGCGGCCATTCGACGAGGCAAACCGCGCCGCTGTCGAAATACTCGCGAAAGCCCGCGTCGGCCCATTCGGCCGGATCGGTGAACCTGTAGAGATCGAAGTGGTAAAGCGCGAGTTCCCCGGTGGGCCGCTCGAGTACATAAGGCTCGACGAGCGTGTACGTGGGACTGCGCACACGACCGGTGTGACCAAGGCCGCGCAAGGTGGCGCGCACGAGTGTCGTTTTGCCGGCGCCGAGATCGCCGACCAGTTGTACTTGCAGACCGTGGAATGCCTGGGCGTTCGCGTTGCCCTCATGCGCGACGGCGACGCTTTCGATGGCCCGCGCGAAGCGCTCGCCGAATGCGAGCGTGGCGGCTTCGTCCGCGAACGAGAAGACGCGTTCGAGCAGAACTTCGGCGGGCGGCGCGATCGCGCGATCGGGATGGTCAGGCATTCTCGTAAAATGACGTGATGAACCGAAGTCCGGAGTCCCCCGTGTGCCCTGTGTCCAATGCGCCTGCAACTGGCGACGAGGCGCGTGCCGAGCGTCAATTCGATGAAGCGGCGCTGCATGCGCTCGCGCAAAACATCAAAACGTGGGGCCGTGAACTGGGTTTCGGGGCGATCGGCATTAGCGATACCGACCTCTCCGCTGCCGAAGCGCCGCTTGCAGCCTGGCTGGAAGCGGGTTGCCACGGCGAGATGGATTATATGGCCAAACACGGTATGAAACGCGCGCGGCCTGCCGAGCTTGTGGCCGGCACGCTACGTGTGATTACCGCTCGCATCGCCTATTTACCCGCTGATGTACTGAACGGAAAGCAGCCCGAAAGCGACTCGTCCGAAGGGCCGCTCAACCAGGACTGGCGGGGCGCCGAGCATGCGCGGCTTGCCGATCCTGCTGCTGCCGTCGTGTCGATTTATGCGCGCGGCCGCGACTATCACAAGGTGATGCGTAACCGTCTGCAACATCTGTCAGAGAAAATTCAGGCGGAGATCGGCGCGTTCGGTTATCGCGTGTTTACCGACTCGGCGCCGGTGCTCGAAGTCGAGCTTGCGCAGAAGGCCGGCATCGGCTGGCGCGGCAAACATACGCTGCTTTTGCAACGCGACGCGGGCTCGCTGTTTTTTCTCGGCGAAATCTACGTCGATGTGCCGTTGCCGACCGATGCCGAGACATCGCCCGAAGTCGCGCCCGAAACGCCGGGCTCGCATTGCGGCAGTTGCTCGCGCTGCATCGACGCATGTCCGACAGGAGCGATCGTCGGTCCTTACAAAGTGGATGCGCGTCTGTGTATCTCCTATCTGACGATCGAACTGAAGGGCAGCATTCCTGTGGAGATGCGTCCGCTGATCGGCAACCGCGTGTATGGCTGCGACGATTGTCAGCTCGTGTGTCCGTGGAACAAGTTTGCGCAGGCCGCGCCGGTCGCCGATTTCGACGTGCGTCATGGGCTCGATCGCGCGTCGCTGGTGGAGCTGTTCGGCTGGAGCGCGGACGATTTCGACACGCGCATGCAGGGCAGCGCGATACGGCGCATCGGTTACGAGAGCTGGTTGCGCAACCTTGCGGTCGGGATGGGCAATGCGCTGCGCGCATCGCGCGACGCGTTGAGCGCGGAGGCACGCGAGGCGATTGTCGAGGCGCTCAGGCGCCGTGCCGACGATCCTTCGGCGCTCGTGCGCGAGCATGTGCAATGGGCGCTCGAAGCGGCGTAAACTATCGGCAATTCATGGCTTACGTTGTGGTGTGCGAGGAGGCGACATGTTCAACGCAGTGATCGATGCGCCGTTCGGCAAGGTCGGCATTCGCACCGAAGGCGAAGCGGTGCACGAGATCGTCTATCTGCCGGAGTCGATGCAAAACCTCGCGCCGGACACGCCGTTGGCGCAACGCGCTGTCGAGCAGATCGAGCGGTATTTCGCGGAGCCGTCGGCGAAATTCGACTTGCCGCTCGCCACCGCGGGCACCGCGTTCCGGCGGCGTGTGTGGCAGGCGCTGTGCGAGATTCCGCCCGGCGCGGTCGTCACGTATGGGCAACTGGCAAGGCAGCTCGGCAGTGTGCCGCGCGCGGTCGGGCAGGCGTGCGGCGACAATTGTTTTCCTATCGTGATTCCGTGTCATCGCGTGGTGAGTTCGAGCGGCATCGGCGGATTCGCGCATCATGCCGACGACGGCTTCTTTCGCAACGTCAAGCGCTGGCTGCTCGCGCATGAAGGCATTCCCTACGCATGAGCGATACCCTGGTTGACGACGCAAGCGCGGACCCAGGCGCAGACGCAAGCGCGGGCTTCGCGCAGTCGCCCTTGTTCGCGGCGAGTTCGGCGTCGATCGACGCATTCTGCGACGCGCTATGGCTCGAACACGGCCTCTCGCGCAACACGCTCGACGCGTATCGCCGCGACCTGCGTCTCTTCAGCGAGTGGCTCGCGCAAACGCGCGGCGCCTCGCTCGACATCGCCAGCGAGGCCGATCTGAACGCGTACAGCGCGGCGCGTCGGAAGGACAAATCGACGTCGGCGAACCGGCGCCTCTCGGTGTTTCGCCGCTATTACGGTTGGGCTGTGCGCGAGCATCGCGCGAAGGTTGATCCGACGCTGCGCATTCGTTCGGCGAAGCAGCCGCCGCGCTTTCCGTCGACGCTCAGCGAAGCGCAAGTCGAGGCGTTGCTCGGCGCGCCCGACATCGACACGCCGTTGGGTCTGCGCGATCGCACCATGCTCGAGCTGATGTACGCGAGCGGCTTGCGCGTCACCGAACTCGTCACGCTAAAGACCGTTGAAGTCGGCCTGAACGAAGGCGTGGTCCGCGTGATGGGCAAGGGTTCGAAAGAGCGCCTGATTCCGTTCGGCGAAGAAGCGCACGGCTGGATCGAACGTTACTTACGCGACGCGCGGCCAGCGCTGCTCGGCGCGCGCGCCGCCGATGCGCTGTTCGTCACCAATCGCGCCGAGGGCATGACGCGCCAGCAGTTCTGGAACATCATCAAGCGGCATGCGGCGGCGGCCGGCGTGCATGCACCGTTGTCGCCGCACACGTTGCGGCACGCGTTCGCGACGCATCTGCTCAATCACGGCGCCGACCTGCGCGTGGTGCAACTACTGCTCGGCCACACCGACATTTCGACCACGCAGATTTATACGCACGTCGCGCGCGAGCGGCTCAAGTCGCTGCATGCGATCCATCATCCGCGCGGTTGACGCACACGCAACTTCAAAGCAATTCGCGCAGCCGGTGCTTGAGAATTTTTCCCGTCGATGCCGCGGGCAATGCCGCAAGCACCTTCACTTCGGCGGGGCGCTTGTAGGGCGCAAGGCGTTCGGCGCACCACGCGGCAAGCTCAACCGGTGTAACGGTCGCGTGAGCCGCCAGTTCGACGAACGCGATCACTTCCTCGTTGCCCTCGACTGCGCGCCCGATCACCGCCGACTGCACGACTTGCGGATGCGCGTTGAGCACATGCTCGACCTCGGCGGGATAAACATTGAAGCCGGAGCGGATGATCAGGTCCTTGCTGCGTCCGACGATATGCAGCGCGCCATCGGCGTCCTGCCGCGCGAGATCGCCGGTTTTCAGCCAGCCGTCTTCGGTTACTGCGGCGCGCGTTTGCTCCGGGTTGCGGTAGTAGCCGAGCATTACGTTCGGGCCGCGCACCCATAGCTCGCCGATTGCGCCGGGCGCGGCGTCCGCGCCGTCGAGTTCGACAAAGCGCACTTCGACGCCCGGAATCACTTCGCCAACCGAACAGTCCGCGCGCGGCGCATCGAGCATGGTCTGCGAGACAGTCGGACTGCTTTCGGTCATGCCGTAGCCGTTATGCAGCGGCAAACCGTACACGCTTTCGACGTGGGCTTTCAGCGCCGCGTCGAGCGGCGAGCCGCCCGAATACACAAAGCGCAGATGCGGCGCGCGCCATTCATGCCCGTGCGTCTGCAAATGCTCGAGCAGTTTGGCGTGCATCGCGGGCACGCCCTGAAAGATCGACACGCGTTCGTCGGCGAGCGCGCGGCGCACGGCTTCGGGCGCGAAGCGCGGCGCGAGCCGCAAGGTCGCGCCGGCGTGCAGACTGCCGAGGCACACCGACGCGAAGCCGTACACGTGCGAGATGGGCAGCACGGCATAGACCACGTCGTCGGGACGAACCTGGCGCAGCCGGCTCGACACGGTGGCGATAAAAAGCAGATTGCGATGCGACAGCATCACGCCCTTTGGCGCGCCGGTGGTGCCGGTCGTGTAGATCAGCGCCGCGCATTGGCGCTCGCTCGCGGCTTCGACCGGTTCCGCTTGCGCTTGCGCCGAATCGTCCACCACGTAGGACCACGCGCCGATGTCCGGCGTCATGCCCGGCGCCGTACGTGCCTGATGACGCTCTGCATGCTGGCTCGCATCGACCGAGCTTTCGACCATATACGCGGTGACGCGCGGCTTCGCGTGCGCGCGGATCGCGTCCAGTTCCACCGCCGACAGACGAGCGTTCGACACCAGCGCCCACGCGTCGAGCCGCGCCGTGGCGAACAGCAGCACGATCTGCGCGATGCTGTTCTCGGCGACGATCATCACGCGGTCGCCGCCTCGCACGCCCCATTCGCGCAGCAACGCGGCGGCGGCGTCCACGGCCTCCATGAGTTGCGCATTGGTGAGACGACGCGCGTCCTCGATCAACGCAATGTGTTGCGGATCGCGCGCGGCGGCCAGCGCGGGAATATCGGAAATGCGCGCGGGGAGGGCGGCCAGCAGCGCGGGAACGTCTATCGTGGAGCGTAAAGCGGAAGCGGTGGTCAAGTGCGTCTCCTAAGGGCGATTGCGTGACCGGCGTGCATCGCGCCGGAAGATTTTCGAACGATCGTGCCACAATGCCCGAAGCCGCACAATTGGCCATTCGGCAAATAGCCGTTGTGCAAAGTCGCCATTACAATGCGCCGATGAGCAAATCCAGACACGTTTCCGAAACGCCCGCCACGCAGTTTCTGCGTCGGCACGGCGTGGCTTTCGGCGAGCATCCGTACGATTATGTGGAGCATGGCGGCACCGGCGAATCGGCGCGTCAGCTTGGCGTAGACGAGCATCAGGTCGTGAAGACGCTCGTCATGGAGGACGAGCACGCGAAGCCGTTGATCGTCCTCATGCACGGCGACCGCACGGTCAGCACGAAGAACCTCGCGCGGCAGATCGGCGCGAAGCGCGTCGAGCCGTGCAAGCCCGAAGTGGCGAACCGTCATTCCGGCTATCTGATCGGCGGCACGTCGCCGTTCGGCACGCGCAAGCAGATGCCGGTGTACGTCGAGTCCACCATTCTGGAGATGGAGCGCATCTGGCTGAACGGCGGCCGGCGCGGTTTTCTCGTCAGTATCGAGCCGAAAGTGCTGACCGGATTGCTGCGCGCGAAGCCGGTGCAGTGCGCGAGCGTCGATTGACGTTTGCCTGAATGTTTCCGCGGTGCGCGCGTTCGGTAGAATGTGCGCCGCTTCGGTTCGCCGCCGCGTGCTGCGTGCCGGCCTTCGTTCCCTGTTGCGGTTGAGGTATCCAGTTGCAGACCGCCGATCCTTATAAGAGTCACAGATGCAAAACCTGATCGTTGCTGTCGTTGCCTACCTGATCGGTTCGGTGTCGTTCGCCGTGATCGTGAGCGCCGCGATGGGGCTCGACGACCCGCGCTCGTACGGCTCGGGCAATCCCGGCGCGACCAACGTGCTGCGCAGCGGCAGCAAGAAGGCCGCGATTCTCACGTTGATCGGCGACGCCTTCAAGGGCTGGTTGCCCGTGTGGTTCGTCGCGCATTTCGGTGCGCGCTACGGGTTCGACGATACGTCGGTGGCGATTGCGTGCGTCGCCGTGTTTCTCGGCCACCTGTATCCGGTGTTCTTCCGCTTCAAGGGTGGCAAGGGCGTGGCGACGGCCGCCGGCGTGTTGCTCGCGATCAATCCGGTTCTCGGCCTCGCCACGCTTCTGACGTGGCTGATCGTGGCGTTCTTCACGCGCTATTCGTCGCTGGCGGCGTTGGCTGCGGCAGTGTTCGCGCCGATCTTCGACGGCTTTCTGTTCGGGCCGCACGTCATCGCGCTGGCGATCGTCGTGATGAGCTCGCTGCTCGTGTGGCGTCATCGCGGCAATATCGGCAAGCTGATGCGCGGCGAGGAAAGCCGCATCGGCGATAAGAAGAAGGCGGCGGCTGCGAGTGCGGTGAGCGGCGAGGATCGTTGAGCGGGTGCAGCGCCGCTGAAACCGGCGCTGCGTCGATGACATAAACGCTCAGTCGCGGAAGTTATTGAAGTCGAGCGGCGTGTCCGTCACGTCCTTGCGCAGCATCGCGATCACGCTTTGCAGGTCGTCGCGTTTTCCCCCGGTGATGCGCACGGCGTCGCCCTGAATGCTCGCCTGAACCTTGATCTTGCTGTCCTTCACGAGGCGCACGATTTTCTTCGACAGATCGCCCGACACGCCCTTCTTGATCTTGATGACCTGCTTGACCTTGTCGCCGCCGATCTTCTCGATCTTGCCGTAGTCGAGGAAGCGCACGTCGACGTTGCGCTTGGCCATTTTGGAGATCAGCACGTCTGTGACCTGGCCGAGCTTGAAGTCGTCATCGGCGTAGGCGGTGATTTCGTTTTCCTTGTGTTCGACGCGCGCGTCCGACCCCTTGAAGTCGAAGCGGGTTGAGATTTCCTTGTTGGACTGCTCGATCGCGTTCTTGACTTCGATCATGTTCGCTTCGCAGACGACGTCAAACGATGGCATTGCATTCTCCCAATAGTGCGGCGGTGCGCGACGCGGCCGGCGGCTCGTCGCGGGGCACTCGCTATAATCACGGACCAGCGTCATTTTACCGACGCAACCCTCATTTGCCCAAGGCCGCCGCGCGGGCCCGCAGCTCACGGCAGTTTGCCCGCCCCATAGTTCTCATTCCGATGTCTCAAACCGATTCCGCCGAGTTCATTGCCGGCTATCCGCTGAAGGCGCACAACACCTTTGGTTTCGACGTCCACGCGCAGTGGGCGTGCCGCATCGAGCGTGAAGCGCAGTTGCCGGCCGCGGCGCACGATCCGCGCATTGCCGGCTTGCCGCGGCTCGTGCTCGGCGGCGGCAGCAATGTCGTGCTGACGCGCGACTTCGCGGGACTGGTGCTGCTCGTGGCGCTGCGCGGACGCCGCGTCGTCGGCGAGGACGACGAAGCCGTCTATGTGGAGGCAGCCGCCGGCGAGCCGTGGCACGAGTTCGTCGGATGGACGCTGTCGCAGGGTTTGCCGGGCCTCGAAAACCTCGCATTGATTCCAGGCACGGTGGGCGCCGCGCCGATTCAGAACATCGGCGCGTACGGGCTGGAAATGTGCGAGCGCTTTGCGTGGCTGCGCGCCGTGGAACTGGCTTCCGGCGAGTCGGTCGAGTTCGATGCGCGGGCCTGCGCATTCGGCTACCGCGACAGCTTTTTCAAGCGGGAAGGGCGCGACCGTTTCGTCATCACGTCGGTTACGTTCCGTTTGCCGAAAGCCTGGCAACCGCGCGCGAACTATGCGGATCTCGCTCGCCAGCTCGCTGCTGACGGCTACCACGCGGACGGCAAGGAGCCGGATGCGCAAGCCATCTTCGACGCGGTCGTCGCCGTGCGGCGCGCCAAACTTCCCGATCCGCTGGAACTCGGCAACGCGGGCAGCTTCTTCAAGAATCCCGTGGTGAACGCCGATCAGTTTGAAGCGCTGAAAAGCCGGGAGCCGGATGTCGTGTCCTACGCGCAGCCGGACGGGCGCGTGAAGCTCGCGGCGGGCTGGCTGATCGACCGATGCGGCTGGAAGGGCCGCTCGATCGGCGCCGCCGCCGTGCACGAGCGCCAGGCGCTGGTGCTGGTGAATCGCGGCGGCGCGAGCGGGGCGGACGTGCTGGCCCTCGCGCGTGCGATCCAGCATGACGTGCTGGAGAGATTCGGCGTCGAGTTGGAGGCGGAGCCGGTTTGCTTGTGAGCGTGCGGGCTTGTAGGGCAAAGTAACGCCGCTTTGCCGGTGTTTTACAGCGCGCATGAAGAAAGGCGCCGCGAGTTTCCTCGCGGCGCCTTTCTTTTCGTTGCATCTATCGCGCTAGCGGGAAACCCTGTTTAACCGCAAGGTTTCCGCCAAGCCAAGCCACGCCTCGACAACGCTCCGCTTAACCGCGCTGACGGCGCGCGTTCTCCGCGATCCGCATACGCAACGCGTTCAGCTTGATGAAGCCGCCGGCGTCGGCCTGGTTGTAGGCGCCGCCGTCGTCGTCGAAAGTGGCGATGGTCTTGTCGAACAGCGTTTCCTTCGAATCGCGAGCGACGACCGACACGCTGCCCTTGTAGAGCTTCACGCGCACCCAGCCGTTGACCTTCTCCTGCGTGTGGTCGATCAGCACCTGAATCGCGCGGCGCTCCGGGCTCCACCAGTAGCCGTTATAAATCAGCGCGGCGTAGCGAGCCATCAGGTCGTCCTTCAGGTGCGCGACTTCGCGGTCGAGCGTGATCGACTCGATGCCGCGGTGCGCCTTCAGCATGATCGTGCCGCCCGGCGTTTCATAGCAGCCGCGCGACTTCATGCCGACATAGCGGTTTTCCACCAGATCCAGACGGCCGATGCCGTGCTTGCCGCCAAGACTGTTCAGCTCGGTCAGCATTTCGGCCGCCGACAGACGCTTGCCGTTGATCGCGACCGGATCGCCGTGCTCGTATTCGATGTCGACGTACTCGGCCTGATCCGGCGCCTGCTCCGGCGACACGGTCCAGCGCCACATGTCGGCTTCCGCCTCGGCCTTCGGGTCTTCGAGGTGACGGCCTTCGAACGAAATGTGCAGCAGGTTCGCGTCCATCGAGTACGGCGCGCCGCCTTGCTTATGCTTCATTTCAATGGGAATGCCGGCTTTTTCCGCGTACGCGAGCAGCTTTTCGCGCGACAGCAGATCCCATTCGCGCCACGGCGCGATCACCTTGATGCCCGGCTCGAGCGCGTAGTAGCCCAGTTCGAAGCGAACCTGGTCGTTGCCCTTGCCGGTCGCGCCGTGCGACACGGCCTGCGCGCCGGTGGCGCGGGCAATCTCGATCTGACGCTTCGCGATCAGCGGACGCGCGATCGACGTGCCCAGCAGATATTCGCCTTCGTAAATCGTGTTGGCGCGGAACATCGGGAACACGAAGTCGCGCACGAATTCTTCACGCAGGTCTTCGATAAAGATGTTGTCCTGCTTGATGCCCAGTTGCAGTGCCTTCTTGCGCGCCGGTTCCAGCTCTTCGCCCTGGCCGATGTCGGCCGTGAACGTGACGACTTCGGCGTCGTAGTTGTCCTGCAACCACTTCAGGATGACGGAGGTGTCGAGGCCGCCCGAATAGGCGAGCACGACTTTCTTGATATCGCTCATGGTGAACTCGTAGCTGGAGAAAGCGGGAAAACAAGGCGCGCCGGCGGTTCCGGAGCGCGGAAAACAACTATTTTGACACTAAAACGGCGCGCGTCCGCGCTTTTGGCTGTTGCGGCGAATATTGCGGAGCGCTGGTGAGGCTGCTGCGGGCCGAAGCGCGGTGCGCGATACGCGGTCCCGGCGCGGAAGGCTTGCGTCGTAGTCAAGGCGGAACGCCGCGCCGCGCTTCACGCAAATGCCGCGCGCCAATGCGCTCAGTGATTGAGCTTGCCGAGCAGCAGATATTCCATCAGCGCTTTTTGCACGTGCAGACGGTTTTCCGCTTCGTCCCATACGACGCTTTGCGGGCCGTCGATCACTTCGGCGCTCACTTCTTCGCCGCGATGGGCTGGCAGGCAGTGCATGAAGAGCGCGTCGGCGTGCGCGCGCGACATCATTTCCGCGTCGACGCACCAGTCGGCGAAGGCTTTCTTGCGCGCTTCGTTTTCGGCTTCGAAGCCCATGCTGGTCCACACGTCGGTCGTGACGAGATCGGCGCCCGCGCACGCTTCGTTCGGATCGTCGAATTCCTCGTAGAACGGCGCGCTTTCCGCGGCGACGAAGCCGCGGTCGAGCTTGTAGCCCGGCGGCGTGGAGAGGCGCAGCTTGAAGCCGAGAATCTGCGCGGCTTCGATCCACGTGTAGAGCATGTTGTTCGCGTCGCCGACCCACGCGACCGTCTTGCCGCGAATCGGACCGCGATGCTCGAAATACGTGAAGATGTCGGCCAGCACCTGGCACGGGTGATATTCGTTTGTCAGCCCGTTGATCACCGGCACGCGCGAATTTTCGGCAAAGCGCTGAATGATGTCCTGACCGAACGTGCGGATCATGATGATGTCGACCATGCGCGAGATGACCTGCGCAGCGTCTTCGATAGGTTCGCCGCGGCCGAGCTGCGTGTCGCGCGTGCTCATGAAAACGGCGTGCCCGCCTAACTGGAAAATGCCGGCTTCGAACGACAGGCGCGTGCGCGTCGAATTCTTTTCGAAGATCATGGCGAGCGTGCGGTCGTGCAGCGGATGGTAAGTCTCGTAGTTCTTGAACTTGCGCTTCAGAATTCGCGCGCGCTCCAGCACGTACTCGTAGTCGTCTAGCGAGAAATCCTTGAACTGCAGATAGTGGCGAATTTTCTTGGCGGTCATGAAACAAATACGGCGGTCTCACCCGGCAGGATTGCCGGACGGCGCCGCCGTCGTTTTGTGGTAACTCAATGCAGCATAAAGGATTTCGCCTCATTTGACGAGTGGGCCAAAAGGCCGGGAAAGCGCTTTGAAAGCCGCGCTGCGCTGCCGAAACAAGCTTGTGTGCAGTGCGGAAAAAGGTCCGCTGCGCTATAATCTGCGGGTTATTCAAAGGCCCAGCAGGCCCGTGCTTCGTGGTGAGGGCACAGGCGTCGCGTGGCGGCTCGAGCGGTTCGCAAGGCGCCGCCTTTGTGCGTGATGCTTCGTTGATGCGCCGTTTCGAGCTAGGCACACCGCGTGCGTCACTCCGCGCACGTCAGAGCGGCCAGACCGCTTTGCACGATCCTGCGGCGGCGCTCTCTGGAGCGGTTCACTCGCCGGGCACAGCGTTTCGAAATCCGTTTTGTTGCTTGCTGTCGCCGTCATCCGCTGGGCAGTCACACAGGTATTTCTACATGGCCGAAGCAGCTCCAACCGAATACTTCATTCAGGGCATCACGTCGACGGGAAAAAGATTCCGGCCGAGCGACTGGTCGGAGCGTCTCGCAGGTGTGATGTCATCTTTCGGACCGGGTGCCAGAAAGGGCCCCAACGCCTACATGCAGTACTCGGTGTACGTCCGGCCGACCATGATCGGCGACCTCAAGTGCGTGATTCTCGATTCGCGCCTGCGCGACATCGAACCCATGGCGTTCGACTTCGTCATGAACTTCGCCAAAGACAACGACCTGGTGGTAACGGAAGCGTGCGAGCTGGAACTGGAGCATGCGCCGCCGCCGCAGACGAAGCGGCACATCATCTAGCGCCAGCGAAACCGGCTCGCAGAAAAGCAAAAACCCGCCACATCGGCGGGTTTTTTCATGCTGGCGTTGCTGCGCCAATCGGCCATTCTCTTCCGCTACGCGCGCGTGGCAAACAAAAAAGCCCGCCAAAGCGGGCCTTCATGCGCAGCGGAAACAGGAGGTAGCCCGCCGGAGCGGGCCGACCGGAATTACTGGGCTGCGGGAGCCTGCAGACCCTTGATGGCTGCGGCGAGGCGGCTCTTATGGCGAGCTGCCTTGTTCTTGTGAACGATTTTCTTGTCGGCAATGATGTCGATGGTCTTCGACGATGCCTGGAAGATTTCAGCGGCCTTGGCCTTGTCGCCGGCGTCGATTGCCTTGCGCACTGCCTTGATGGCCGTGCGGAACTTCGAGCGCAGTGCCGAGTTGTGCGAGTTTGCCTTGGCGGCCTGGCGGGCGCGCTTGCGTGCTTGTGCGGAGTTAGCCATGACGGTTCCTTATCCTGTTCCTGTTTCCAGTACCTGACCTTCAAGTGGTGAGGCGCTGCTTTTAGATCCGAACTCTTGGAAGCGATTGCCCAAGAGCGCAAAAGTGTCGAAAAACGATCGAACTACGCGAAGGCGGGCCCGTGTTTGCGGCGCCATGTTCCGGCATATCTGAAGGAAGTGGCGGCCCATATTCGTTCACATTCGTGACACCTGGCGCCGACCTCGACCCTCGTCCGGAAGCCGTCCGAGAACTGAGCGAGCTTCGAAACCGGCGATTATAGCAACAAAATCAGGGACGTGGCAACGGGAATGCATGCCGCGCCGCCGGCTCGGGGGAGGCCAGACCCGCCCGCGCGAGTCGGATTGCTGCCCGGCCGCGGTTCACCGCGCCCGAGCGCGGCCCGTTTGCACAAGCCCTTGCCGGCCGCCCACGGCGCGCGCGAAAAAATGCAGCGGAATTCGCCGCCCCAACCGAACGTCTCTAGAGGAAATCGGTCCGAATCGCTTCCTGGCTCGTCGTCCGCCTTTGCGGCACCCTTATAATAAGCGCCCCATGAATCTATTCCGAGCCCTGCTGACGGTCAGCGGTTTCACGCTGTTGTCGCGCGTGACCGGACTGGCCCGCGAAACGCTGATCGCGCGCGCGTTCGGCGCCAGTCAATACACTGACGCGTTCTACGTCGCCTTCCGCATTCCCAACCTGCTGCGCCGCATTTCCGCCGAAGGCGCGTTTTCGCAGGCCTTCGTGCCGATCCTCGCCGAGTTCAAGAACCAGCAGGGACATGACGCCACCAAGGCGCTCGTCGATGCCACCTCGACGGTGCTCGCCTGGGCGCTCGCCGTGCTGTCGCTCGTGGGCGTGCTGGGCGCGTCGGGCGTCGTGTTCGTAGTCGCGTCGGGCCTCGCTCACGAAGGCCAGGCCTACGCGCTCGCGGTCACGATGACGCGCATCATGTTCCCGTACATCATCTTCATTTCGCTGACGTCGCTCGCGTCCGGCGTGCTGAACACGTACAAGAACTTCTCACTGCCCGCGTTCGCGCCGGTTTTGCTGAACGTGTCGTTCATTGTCGCCGCGGTGTTTTTCGCGCCGCGCATGCACACGCCGGTCTATGCGCTTGCCTGGGCAGTGATCGCGGGCGGGTTGTTGCAGTTCGTCGTGCAACTGCCGGGCCTCAAGAAGATCGACATGGTGCCGCGCATCGGCCTGAATCCGCTGCGCGCGCTCGCGCATCGCGGCGTGAAGCGCGTGCTGTGGAAGATGGTGCCGGCCATGTTCGCCGTCTCCGTCGCGCAAATCAGCCTCATCATCAATACGAATATCGCGTCGCGCATCGGGCCGGGCGCCGTCTCGTGGATCAATTACGCGGACCGGCTGATGGAATTTCCGACCGCGCTGCTCGGCGTCGCGCTCGGCACGATCCTGCTGCCGAGTCTATCGAAGGCGCACGTCGATGCCGATCCTCACGAATATTCGTCGCTGCTCGACTGGGGTTTGCGCGTCACGTTTCTGCTCGCTGCGCCGAGTGCGGTTGCGCTGTTCTTTTTTGCTGAGCCGTTGACGGCCACGCTGTTTCACTACGGCAAGTTCGACGGCAACGCGGTCGTGATGGTGGCGCGCGCGCTGGCCGCTTACGGTGTCGGCCTGATCGGTCTGATTCTGATCAAGATCCTCGCGCCCGGCTTCTACGCGAAGCAGGACATCAAGACGCCGGTGAAGATCGGCATCGGCGTGCTGATTCTTACGCAGTTGAGCAACTACGTGTTCGTGCCGATCTTCGCGCATGCGGGGCTCACGCTGAGCGTCGGGCTCGGTGCTTGCGGCAACGCGCTGTTGCTGTTCCTCGGATTGCGCAAGCGCGGCATCTATACGCCGTCGAGCGGCTGGCTCAAGTTCTTCGCGCAGTTGTTCGGCGCGTGTCTGGTCCTCGCGGGCACCATGCGTTGGCTGTCCATCAGCTTCGACTGGATCGGCATGCATGACCGGCCCATCGACCGCATGGCGCTGCTCGCTGCCTGCCTCGTGCTGTTCGCGGCGCTATATTTCGGTATGCTTTGGCTGATGGGCTTCAAGTACGCGTATTTCAAAAGGCGAGTGAAGTGATGACGATCACGCGGGTTCTCGACTATTTCAGCACGCTCGTCGCCGAAGACGAGAGCTTGCCGCTGACAGAGGCGGCGCTCTCGCTCGCGCAGGACGCTTACCCGGACCTCGATCTGCAAGGCACGCTGGCCGAGATCGACGAACTGGTGGTGCGCCTGCAGCGCCGCATGCCGGATGACGCGGACATCCGCCAGAAGGTCGGCATTCTGAACCGGTTCTTCTTCCGCGAGTTGGGTTTTGCCAGCAATCTGAACGACTATTACGACCCCGACAACAGCCATCTGAACGCGGTGCTCAAACGTCGCCGCGGCATTCCGATTTCGCTCGCGGTGCTGTATCTGGAGATGGCCGAGCAGATCGGCATTCCGGCGCGCGGCGTATCGTTTCCCGGTCATTTCCTGTTGCGTGTCACGACACCCGACGGCGACGTGATGCTTGATCCGACGAGCGGACATTCGCTGTCGGAATCGGAAATGGTCGACATGCTGGAGCCGTATGTGGCGTCGGCCGGCGAGTCGGTGAGCCGGGCGCTGCGCATGCTGCTGCAGCCGGCCACGCGGCGCGAGATCATCGCGCGTATGTTGCGCAATCTGAAGTCCACGTATTTGCAGACCGAGCGCTGGCAGCGCCTGCTTGCGGTGCAGCAGCGTCTCGTGATCCTGTTGCCCGACAGTATCGACGAGATTCGCGACCGCGGTTTTGCGTATGCGCGCCTGGACTATTTGCGCCCGGCGCTGGAAGACCTTGAGCGTTATCTCGGCGAGTGCCCGGATGCGGAAGACGCGACCGTCGTGGAATCGCAGTTGCAGGAGTTGCGGCAGCGCACGCAGCATAACGATCGCGACTAGCGAGCATTAAAGCCGTCAACGGTCGTTAGGCCGCGCGCTAAAAACAGAACGCCTGGACGCGATTCGCGTGCAGGCGTTTTTCGTTATCGCGGCGGCAAATCGCAACGGCAATTCGCGGCGCGTCGTTACTTCGGCTGCATGCGAATCGCGCCGTCGAGACGGATCACTTCGCCGTTAAGCATCGGATTGTCGAGAATCTGCTTTGCGAGCATTGCGTATTCGATTGGTTTGCCGAGGCGCGGCGGGAACGGCACCATCGCGCCGAGCGCGTCCTGCACTTCCTGCGGCATGCCGAGCAGCATCGGCGTTTCGAAGATGCCGGGAGCGATCGTCATCACACGGATCGCGTTGCGCGACAGGTCGCGTGCGATAGGCAGCGTCATGCCGACCACGCCGCCTTTGGACGCCGCGTAGGCCGCCTGTCCGATCTGGCCGTCGTAGGCCGCGACCGACGCCGTGTTGATGATCACGCCGCGTTCGCCGTTCGCATTCGGCTCGTTCTTCGACATCGCAGTGGCCGCGAGGCGAATCATGTTGAACGTGCCGATCAGATTGATCGAGATGGTGCGCGCGAACGCGTCGAGCGGATGCGGGCCGTCCTTGCCGACGGTCTTCGCGGCGGGCGCGACGCCCGCGCAATTGATGAGGCCGCGCAGCGTGCCGAGTTTCGTCGCGGCTTCGACGGCTCGCGTCGCGTCGTCCTCGCGGCTCACGTCGCATTTGACGAAAACGCCGCCGAGTTCCTTGGCGAGCGCCTCGCCGGCGTCCTGATTCAGGTCGGCGAGCACCACCTTGCCGCCGTTCTCCGCGAGAAGGCGCGCGGTCGCGGCGCCGAGCCCCGATGCGCCGCCGGTGATCAGGAATGCGTTGTCACGAATCTCCATCTCTGCTCCTTTCCTTGATACGGTAAGTAACGTCCAGATCGAATATCTTTTCGATCATGGATGATCCCACATCGCCATCGCCGAGGAGCAAATTAAAACGGCCGTGCTGAAGGCATAAAAAAACCCGCCGGAAAGAGGCGGGTTTTTTGCCAACGCAAGCTGCGGCGTTGAATTACTTCAGCGCGTCGAACACGCGGTCGCGGATTTCCTCGACCGTGCCGAGGCCGGAGATGCGGCGGTATTGCGGCGCCTTCAGCGAAGTGGTCGCGTCGCCGTTCTTCGCCCAGCCGTTGTAGTAGTCGATCAACGGCTTGGTCTGCGCTTCGTACACCTGCAAACGCTTCTTGACGGTTTCTTCCTTGTCGTCCTCGCGCTGGATCAGCGGCTCGCCCGTCACGTCGTCGAGACCTTCCACCTTCGGCGGATTGAACTTGACGTGATACGTGCGGCCCGACGCGGCGTGCGAGCGGCGGCCGCTCATGCGCACGATGATCTCGTCGAACGGCACATCGATTTCCAGCACGTAGTCGATCGCGACGCCGGCCTGCTTCATCGCCTCAGCTTGCGGAATGGTGCGCGGAAAGCCGTCGAACAGATAGCCGTTTGCGCAGTCCGGCTGTTGCAGACGCTCTTTCACCAGGTTGATGATCAGCTCGTCTGTGACGAGTTCGCCTGCGTCCATGAAGCGCTTCGCCTCGAGGCCGAGCGGCGTGCCTGCCTTGACGGCCGCGCGCAACATGTCACCGGTGGAAATTTGCGGGATGCCGAATTTTTCCTTGATGAAGTTTGCCTGAGTGCCCTTACCCGCGCCGGGCGCACCCAAAAGAATCAAACGCATGTGTATCTCCAGATCTATGTGAATTCTTGGTGGCGCTGCGGTCGTCCCACGAGGGGCAAGGGACCCGGGTCGGCTGCCGCTTCGCGTTTCGCGCTGCACGTCGACGACGGCGCTGCTGAAACACGTACGGCGCGACCGGGCAAACCCTGGCTCTCGCTAATCACGGGAGGCGCGCACAAGCGTCCGATTATGCCACGGGTTTTTACGCTCAAGACCCGAATAAAGCCCGCACGCGCGCGAGGTCCGCGGGCGTGTCCACACCCGGCAACGGCACTTCGGGCGTGACCAGGACGGCGATGCGTTCGCCGTGCCACATCGCGCGCAATTGCTCGAGCGCTTCGACCTGTTCGATCGGCGAGATCGCGAGTTCGGGGTAGCTGCGCAGGAATTTCGCGCGATACGCATACAGCCCGATATGCCGATGAACCACGGCGGGCGAGGGCGGCACAGGCATCGACGCGACGTTGGGCCAGTGCGGCTGATAGGCGTCGCGTGCCCAGGGAATCGGCGCGCGCGAGAAGTAGAGCGCGACGCCGCGCGCGTCGAGCACGACCTTGACGACGTTGGGATTGAAAATCTCCGCGGCATCGGCGATAGGATGCGCCGCGGTGGCGATCGCGCAATCGCTGCGTGCCGCGAGATGCGACGCGACGCCACGCACGAGAGACGGATCGATCAGCGGTTCATCGCCTTGCACATTGACCACGATCGTCTCGTCGCTCCAGCCGAATTGCGACGCGACTTCGGCAAGACGGTCCGTGCCCGACGGATGATCGGCGCGCGTCAGCACGGCTTCGAAACCATGCTCGCGGGCGGCGTCGAGTACCGACTGAGCGTCCGATGCGATCAACACCTGCTCGGCGCCCGATTCGCGTGCGCGCTCGGCGACCCGCACGACCATCGGCTTGCCGCCGATATCGGCGAGCGGCTTGTTGGGCAGACGGGTCGACGCAAGGCGTGCCGGCACGACGGCAATGAACGGGGGCGTGGCGGAGTCGGTGTGGGTCATCGGAGAGATGAGGAAGTGGGGGAAGAGGAGAGGGAGGTGGTGTGGGGTGCGTCAGGGGGGTGGGAGCGGGAGCGGGCTAACGAGGGCTGACAATTTTGACGAATCAACGAGGGCCAACAAGCCAACAAGCCACGCGATGAGCTGCGAGCCGAGGAGCCAGCCAAGTCCCGAGCCGCAAGCCAACCGGCACAACCGGCCAACGAGCCACCTTGGCAACCGGCACACTAATCTTGCACCAATCGCCGCTTCGTAAACATGGCCAACCACCCGCCGCTAACAGACCCGAAACTGGCTCCGCGCGAAATCCTCACGCCGCGCCAGCCCGACACGCCTCAGGCCACCGACCCCGGATTCAGATCCACAGGCGTGCCTTCGACAGTCTGCCGCGCTTCGTCGACCAGCATGACGGGGATGCCGTCGCGAATCGGATAGGCGAGCTTGTCCGCGTTGCAGATCAGCTCCTGCGCGGAACGGTCGTAGCTGAGCGGGCCCTTGCAGATCGGGCAAACGAGAATTTCAAGCAGGCGAGCGTCCACGGACTTTCTCCACAACTAATGCAATGAGGCGATGATCGAGCGCGGCTTCGACGGGAACAACCCAGATGCGCGCGTCGCGCCAGGACCCCAATTTTACCGCATCCTTTTCCGTTATCAGGATGGCGTCGGCGTCGGCGCCCGTAAAAGGATTGCGCTCGAAAGCGTAGTGATCGGGCAGCGCGCGTGTCTCAGGCGCGAGGCCGGCGGCGCGCAGCGTGGCGAAAAAACGCTCGGGCGCGCCGATGCCGGCGGCCGCCAGCACGCGCTCGCCGCGGAACTGCGCGAGCGGGCGGCGCAACGCCGGGTTATCGAGATGCCACGCGTCGGCCGGTGCAAGCTGAAGCGCGAACGTGTTCGGCCACGGAGGCAGCGTCTTCGCGTAAGGGTCGTTGATCAGCGTGGCGTCGCGCCGACGCGAGAGCGGCTCGCGCAAGGGACCCGCCGGCAGCAGAAAGCCGTTGCCGCCGAGCCGGTGATCGAACACGACCAGCTCGGCGTCGCGCGCGAGCCGGTAGTGCTGAAGGCCGTCGTCGCTGACGATTACGTCGACGTCGCGATGCGCCGCGCACAACGCCTCCGCCGCCGCCACGCGATCGGGGCACACCCAGACGGGCGCGCCGGTGCGCCGCGAGATCAACAGCGGTTCGTCGCCGCCGACACTGGCCGCCGAGGCGGGCGTAACCGGCGTCGGCGTCTTGACCCGCGCGCCGTAGCCGCGCGACACGACGCCAGGGTTGAAGCCGGCGCCGCGCAACGCTTCGACGAGCGCGATCACGGTCGGCGTCTTGCCGGTTCCGCCGACGGTCACATTGCCGACCACCACGACGGGCACGCCCACGCGCACCGGCTTAATCCAGCCGAGCGAGAATGCCGCGCGGCGCAGCGCGGCGACAGCGCCGAACACGCATGCGAGCGGCGTCAGCGACCACGCAAGCGGTCCGCGGTGCTGCCACTCGCGCGCCACGCGCGCTTCAAAACGATCGAAGATTCCGCTCATCGGCAGGCCGGGCGGACGAGCGGCTCGCCGCTCGCGGGACGGCGCGAGCGCGGCGGCGTGAAGGCGCCAGGGGCAATACGCGGGACAGGCATCAGCGCGATTCTCCGGACGGTCGAAAAACTTAAAAAACAGAAAGGGAAGCATAGGCAGCGCGTGTCAGCAGCGCCCTTCGTCACGCGCACGTTGCGGCGCTTGCGTGCGTGACTTTCCCTTACTGTCGAACCCGCCACTCTAGCGCGCACGCGTCCCCGGCCGCAAGTCGCGGTGGCTGCGTCCTATGCCTGCCGCGTCGCGTGTTGCGCCTCTTGCAGCCTGTGGATAACTTTGTGGAGAACCTGCCCGCCGCAGCGCCTCAAGGGCCGTTGCAAGCGCCTTGCGTCGGCGATCACCTGCGGAGGTCATCAGTAAATTTCATATAAATCAACGGGATGCTTCGGTTTCCCGTAGTTTGCCGGGCGCGTGGCGGAATTCGCCTTGACGGTCCCGGCATGTGGACACTTTTAACAATTTGCGCGTCGCGCTGGACGCGATTAGCCACTCGGTCTATCGTCTGTCCGGCCAGTCACCACCATCCCTTCGCATGAATTCCGACAGTTCCCTTACCTCGTCGACGATGCCCGGCGGCGAAGTCGTCGTCCCAGTTTCCGCTCTGAATCGCGCGATCGGCAGCATGCTCGAGCGCTCGTTTCCGCTGGTGTGGGTTGCCGGCGAAGTCTCCAATTTCACGCGCGCCGCGAGCGGTCACTGGTACTTTTCGATCAAGGACGCGCAGGCGCAAATGCGCTGCGTGATGTTCCGCGGCCGCGCGCAATACGCCGAGTTCACGCCGAAGGAAGGCGACCGCATCGAAGTGCGGGCGCTCGTCACGATGTACGAGCCGCGCGGCGAACTGCAACTGAACGTCGAGGCAGTGCGGCGCACCGGCCAGGGACGTCTTTACGAAGCGTTTTTGCGGCTCAAGGCACAGCTCGAAGCCGAGGGCCTTTTTGCCGCCGAACGCAAGCGCGCGCTGCCGTCGCATCCGCGCGCAATTGGCATCGTCACGTCGTTGCAGGCCGCGGCGCTGCGCGACGTGCTGACGACGCTGTCGCGTCGCGCGCCGCATATTCCCGTGATCGTCTATCCGGCGCCGGTGCAAGGCGTGGGCGCAAGCGCGAAGCTCGCGGCAATGGTCGATGCGGTCAGCGCGCGGCGCGAGGTCGACGTGTTGATCGTGTGCCGTGGCGGCGGCTCGATTGAAGACCTGTGGGCCTTCAACGAAGAAGTGCTTGCGCGCGCGATTGCGGAGAGCGCGGTTCCGGTCGTGAGCGGCGTCGGTCACGAAACCGATTTCACGATCGCCGATTTCGCCGCCGATGTCCGCGCGCCCACGCCCACAGGCGCCGCCGAACTGGTGAGCCCGCAGCGCGTGCTGTTGCTGCGCGAGCTCGACCATCGCCATGCGACGCTTGCACGCGGATTCGGCCGGATGATGGAGCGGCGCGCCCAGCAACTCGACTGGCTCGCGCGCCGGCTCGTGTCGCCCGCCGAGCGTCTCGCGCGGCAGCGCACGCATTTGCAGCAACTGAGCGCGCGGCTCGCGTCGGCAGGGGCAAGGCCCGTGCGCGATGCCCGAGCGCGTTTTTCGCTGCTGCAGATGCGTTGGCAGCGCTGGCGTCCGGATCTCGCTGCGCATCAGGCGCGGCTTGGCAATCTCACGCAACGGCTCGACGCCGCATTGCTGCGTCAGCATGAACGTCAGACCGCGCGCATCGCGACGCTGTCGGCGCGGCTCGAAGTGCTGAGTCCGCAGCGCACGCTCGAGCGCGGCTATGCCGCGGTACTCGATGCACAGACCGGCCGCGCGGTGCGCGCGCCGTCGTCGTTGAAACCGGGACGCCGCCTGACGATGCATCTCGCCGAGGGCACCGCCGACGTCGCTCTCGCCGATGTGCAGCCGCGTCTTGCCGACGGTTTCTGACATCGCGCTGACACGCTGCGCGTGCGTAGTTTTGACTGCGCGAGCTCGCGTTTGTAGAGCAAACGGAAGCACTAATTACGCGGTTTTGCGGGCGATTCGCCGATGCCGGACATAAAGTCCGTTCGTTTGCGGGGTTATTCCAAGTCGCCTACAATCGAGTGCTCTAAAGCGTTATCCGCAGACTCCCCACAACAGATACAGACTGAAGGAAAGCACCATGGAACATACGCTCCCGCCGCTGCCGTTCGCGAAAAACGCACTCGCTCCGCACATGTCGGAAGAGACGCTCGAGTTTCACTACGGCAAGCACCACCAGACCTATGTGACCAACCTGAACAATCTGATCAAGGGCACGGAGTTCGAGAATCTGTCGCTCGAAGAAATCGTGAAGAAGTCGTCGGGCGGCGTGTTCAATAACGCAGCTCAAGTGTGGAACCACACGTTCTTCTGGAACAGCCTGTCGCCGCAAGGTGGCGGTGCACCGACCGGCGCGCTGGCCGACGCGATCAACGCCAAGTGGGGCTCGTTCGACAAGTTCAAGGAAGAGTTCGCGAAGACCGCAATCGGCACGTTCGGCTCGGGCTGGGCATGGCTCGTGAAGAAGGCAGACGGTTCGCTCGACCTCGTGTCGACGAGCAACGCTGCGACGCCGCTGACCACGGACGCCAAAGCGCTGATCACGATCGACGTGTGGGAACACGCGTATTACATCGACTATCGCAACGCGCGTCCGAAGTTTGTCGAAGCTTACTGGAACATCGTCAACTGGGAATTCGCGTCGAAGAACTTCGCGTGATTTTTCGGTGTGTTGCGGCGTTGGGCCGGCTTTGAATCGGCTCTGAATCGGTTCACAACGGCCGCTATGCAAGAAAGAAAAGCCCTCCATGTGAGGGCTTTTCTGCTTTTTGCGCGTCGCCGCGCGAGCATCGTTCATGGGCTTGCACAATCTTTGTCACTGTTCGTAACCGCGCGATAACGCACATCGCGTGGCTCAGGCTTGCGGCGCGGCTTCGCGCACGGGCATAAAACATACGGTAACGATGCGGTAAACATCGCGAGCGTGGATTCGCATAACGTGTGATTTCCAATCCACGCTATTCGCGCCATCATGATTTCACGTCTAACACCGTTGCGCGTCGCGCTGCCTCTCGGGGCCGTCGCGCTCGCGCTATTGGGCGGCTGCGCCGTCGTGCCGCCGAGCGGCCCGTCGGTGGTGGCCATGCCGCGCAGCGGCGAGCCGCTCAGTCAGTTTCAACAGGACGACTACACGTGTCGCGACTATGCGTTCCATTCGTCCGATGCGGCCGGCGCTTCGCAAGGAGCGACCACCAGCAGCGTCAACAGCGCGGCGGTGGGAACGTTGGGCGGCGCCGCCGTCGGCGCATTGCTTGGCGCGGCGGCGGGCAATGCCGGAGCGGGTGCGGCGATCGGAGCGGGCAGCGGTTTGCTGATCGGCGGCGCGGCTGGCGCCAACGGCGCGCAGTACTCGGCGAACAGCTTGCAGGCGCGCTACGACGCAGCCTACGCGCAGTGCATGACGTCGAAGGGCAACACGATCTCGCAGCCGCAAGTGCCGGTCTACGCGCCGCAGCCTGTGTATGCGCCGCAACCGGTTTATGTTGCGCCGCGGCCGCGCTATTACGGACCGCCGCCCGTAATTTACGCGCCTTATCCGTACTACTGATGCTTTCATTCCGATGCTTTGATGCCTGACACGCGATCGCGCGTGCGGTCGCGCCTTGCTTTCGCGTTGCGCCGCCAGCCGCGCGTTTGCCTGGCGGAGAGTGGCGAGACCCTGGCGGCATGGAACTCCGCAAACGGCGTACGGTTAATTGGCCGCGGACGTTGAGTGTGATCAGCCATCAGCCATCGGAAGATGTGCACGGGGCGTCCCTCCGCGGCACGCGACGTGTTCGCATCACGCGCAGCCTTCGTCTTGCGGAACTGAGCGTCGCATCGTTTGAGAGACGAGGCGGACATGCGTATCTCGCGAGGTGGCGGCGACCGGCTATCGGCCGGGCCGTGGGTTCGTGTGTGCACAGTGGCGGCGCTGCTCACTGTTGCGTGGGGGTTTGCTTCATGTGGCGGCGGCTCGGGCGGATCGCCGGGAGCGGCGTCTACATCGTCGGGCGGAGGGGCGAGCGGTGGTGGCTCGGGTGCGGGCAGCAGCGGCTCAGGCTCAGGCGCGGGGAGCGGCGCGGGCGGGGCTGCACCCGCCGGACCCGTATTCGCCACCGACGTGCTGATGCACCACAACGACCTTGCGCGCACCGGCCAGATGCTTGCCGAAACCACGCTGACGCCCGCCAACGTCAACCCATCGAGCTTCGGCAAAGTCGCGTTCCTTGCGGCGGACGGCAAGGTGGATGCCCAGCCGCTCTTTGCGACAGCGTTGTCGATTGGCGGCGCGCCGCACGACGTAGTCTACGTCGCGACCGAACACAATAGCGTCTATGCGTACGACGCCACCAGCTTCGCGCAGTTGTGGCACGCGACGCTAAACGGCAGCGGCGAAACGCCCAGCGACGACCGCGGATGCCCGGACATCACGCCCGAGATTGGCGTGACGTCGACGCCGGTGATCGACCGCTCGCGCGGCCCCAACGGCGCGCTATACGCGGTCTCGATGACGAAAGACAGCGGCGGCGCCTACCATCACCGCCTGCACGCACTCGACCTTGCGACGGGCGCCGAACTGTTCGGCGGTCCCACCGAGATTGCGGCGACTTATCCGGGCGGCGGCGCGGGGAGCGTCAACGGCGTCATTACGTTCAACGCGTCGTTGCACACGGAGCGGGCGGCATTGACGCTCGTTGGCGGCAACATCTATATGGGCTGGACGGCGCACTGCATGTCCGGCGCTTACACCGGCTGGCTCATGGCGTACAACGCCGGCACACTCAAGCAGACCAGCGCGCTCAACATCACGCCGAACGGCAGCCAGGGCTCGATCTGGATGGCCGGCTCCGGCATGGCTTCCGACGGCTCGTCCATCTATGTCGTCGACGGCAACGGCACGTTCGGCACGACGCTCAATGCACAGGGCTTCCCGGTCGACGGCAACTTCGGCAACTCGCTGATGAAACTGTCGGCTGGCCAACTGCAAGTCACCGACTATTTCGCGATGTCCAACGTAGTCGAAGAGGCCAATACGGACAACGACTTCGGTTCTGGAGGCGTGATGTTGCTGCCGGACCAGACGACCGCGGCCGGCGTGGTCAAGCATCTTGCTGTGGCGGCCGGCAAAGACAACCACATCTATGTGGTCGACCGCGATTCAATGGGCAAATTCAGCCCAGCGGCCAATAACATCTGGCAAGAACTCATCGGCACGCTTGCTGGCGGCATCTGGGGTTCGCCGGCTTATTACAAGGGCGTCGTGTACTACGGAGGGCTAAACGACAACCTCAAAGCGTTGCCGATCGCTGGCGCGTTCCTCGCAACGACGGCTTCATCTCGAAGCCCGACGACCTTTGCCTATCCGGGCGCAACGCCGGCGATTTCCGCCAATGGCGCGAGCAACGGCATTGTCTGGGCCGCGGAGAACGGCTCGACTGGCGCCCTGCATGCCTACGACGCGAGCAATCTTGCCAACGAGCTGTACAACAGCAACCAGGTGGGCACGCGCGATCAATGGGGCGCGGGCAACAAGTTCATCACGCCGATGATCGCGCGCGGCAAGGTTTATGTCGGCGCGACCAACGGTGTTGCGGTGTTCGGCTTGCGGTGACACTTGGCTTTGGCCGCTGCCGGGTGCGGAGCAAGGCGCGAACTATTCGGTGTGGTTCGGTGTCGTTCGGTGTCACTCGGTGTCGTTGCCTCCCGTTGTCTTGCGCGGCCGGCGGTTGCGCGACGACGCGGTTTTACGCGCGGCTTTCCTGGCGGGCGCGGGTGTTTCCTCTGCGGTCGGTGAAGGTTCGGTTGCTGGCGATGCGGTGTCTGCAGTGTGCGCGGTGTTCACCGTGTTCGTGTTGTTTGCCGTGTCGTCCGATCGTGCTGCGGTCTTCCGCGTTTTCTTCGCGGCCGTTTTACGCGGCTCGCGTTGCTTGCGACGCTTCGGCTGCGTTTCGTCGGTCTGGTGCGGGTCGGCATTTTCGGCCGCGCCAGCCTGATCAGAAACATGGCCCGGTTCGTTCGTGAGCGCTTGCGGCAGCTCGGACGTCGCGCGCTTGTTTTCCGCTTCAGGGGCATACATCGCATCGCCTTCGGCCTGGCTCAGGTTGGCCCCGCTTTCTTCGCGTCTGGTGCGTCTGGTGTTGGCGGCTTGCGGCGTCCTTCGCTGCGCCGTTTGGTGGCCGGCTTCCTCTGCGCTTGCCTGTGCCGTCTCGTGCGTGGCTTCGCGGGCGGCTTGCTGGCTTGCGCCTCGCTTCCGATCTCCACGACCCCGGCGACGAGACTCGTGTTTGGCGCCTGTTTCCGCTTGCGCCGCGCCAACTGTCTGCGACTCGTCAAATTGCTCCGCTACCTCTGCGGTGTCCACAGCTTCGTTTCCACGCGCCGCTGCATGCTCGCCCGCCGATTCGCCCGTACTTTCTCCGACACCTTCGCCCGCAGCGCCCGAAACCGTGCTCCGATATACGTAAGCCCCTGATTTTTCGTCGCGGCCGAATTCCAGCAGCCCGCGCGCGTGCGCCTCTTCGAGCAGATTGCCGAACGCGCGAAAGCCATAATAGGTTTCGTTGAAATCCGGCTTGCGCCGCTTGATCGCGTTCTTCAATACGGACGCCCAGATTTTCCCGCTGTCGCCCCGCTCGGATGCAAGCGCGTCGAACGTTTGCACCGCAATCTCCACCGCCTTGGTGCGGCGCTTTTCCAGATCTTCCTTGTTGCGGCTTTTCTCTTCGTCCTGCGATACCTTGGCTGTCGGCTGAGCGCTCTTCTGCTGGCGCAAGGACTCCCGTTTGGCGACGGTCCGCTGACTTTCGCGCACCAGATCGTCGTAAAAAAAGAACTCGTCGCAGTTCGCGATCAGCAGATCAGACGTGGACTGCTGGACGCCGACACCGATCACCTGCTTCGCGTTCTCGCGCAATTTCGACACGAGCGGTGAAAAGTCCGAGTCGCCGCTGATGATCACAAACGTATTGACGTGCGACTTCGTGTAGCAGAGGTCGAGCGCGTCCACGACGAGCCGGATGTCCGCCGAATTCTTGCCCGATTGACGCACGTGCGGAATCTCGATCAGCTCGAAATTGGCTTCGTGCATCGCACCTTTGAAGCTCTTGTAGCGATCCCAGTCGCAATATGCCTTTTTCACGACAATGCTGCCCTTGAGCAGCAGACGTTCGAGCACCAGCTTGATATCGAACTTGTCGTACTTCGCGTCCCGCACGCCCAGCGCGACGTTTTCGAAGTCGCAGAATAGCGCCATGCTGACGGTTTCGTTGGATGACGCCATGTAAATCTCCATTGAAGCGCTCGTCGGAGTCGACGAATCGCGACCATGATAGCGATTCCAGCCAACGTGATCAGCTTTTGTCGGGCGGACCAGTGCAAGCGCGGGCAGTTGAACCCGGCACAGTTCAACCCGGCACAGTTCAACCGCGCTGCGCTATACGTCATGGTGTCTGTCCGACGCCACCGAAGACGAGTTCAGCGCCGCCCGCGTTTCCAGCACTTCGTCCACGAGGCCATACGTTTTTGCCGCGGACGCGGACATGAAATTGTCCCGGTCTGTGTCGCGCGCGACTTCCTCGATGCTGCGCCCCGTGCGTTCGGCCATCATTGCATTGAGACGTTCGCGCAGATAGAGCACTTCCTTAGCCTGAATGTCTATGTCCGTTGCCGTGCCCTGGCTGCCGCCCGAAGGCTGGTGAATCATGATGCGCGCGTTGGGCAACGCGTACCGCTTGCCGCGTTGGCCCGCGCACAGCAGGAATGTGCCCATGCTC
Source organism: Paraburkholderia graminis (assembly GCF_003330785.1). Lineage (NCBI taxonomy): Bacteria > Pseudomonadati > Pseudomonadota > Betaproteobacteria > Burkholderiales > Burkholderiaceae > Paraburkholderia > Paraburkholderia graminis. Next base: position 3,228,008 of record NZ_CP024934.1, on the reverse strand, counting down.
GCTGCAAAACCTGTGCATAAAGTGGATACCTCCGGCTTGATGAACTGCATGGTGTCGTAAATTGCGAGCCCGTCGTACACCGAGCCGCCGGGCGAATTGATATAAAACGAAATGTCCTTGTCCGGGTTCTCCGACTCCAGAAACAGTAATTGCGCCACAATGAGACTGGCCGATTGCTCGTTCACGGGTCCGACCAGAAAGACGATGCGCTCGCGCAGCAGACGCGAGTAGATGTCGTACGCGCGCTCGCCGCGGCCGGACTGCTCGATCACGGTTGGCACGAGGCCAAGGCCGGTAACAGGTGGATAGCTCGATTGCATATTTGCCTCGTCCAAAGTGGGCTGCTGTCCCTATGACGACCCGGCCGTCGGCGGCGTGACATAAATTTTTTTTCGCGCGCCTGTCACGCGGCGGCTCGCCCAATCGTCAAGCTGCAATGGATGTCTTTGCGGCGCGCGGTCGAGGAATCTGGCAGGCGGCGCACGCGCTTTTACCACGCACGATCTGGAGGTCTACGCATGAAAGAACACGAAATCGACAAGGCATCCAGCTTCGGGGCGGTGCGGGCCCGCCTGCTCGCGTTGGCGTACCGCATGCTCGGCAGCCGTGCGGAGGCGGAAGACATCGTGCAAGACGTCTGGCTGAAGTGGCATCTCGCTGATACGCATGAGGTGCAGACGCCGGCCGCGTGGCTGACCACGCTCACCACGCGCACGGCGATCGACCGTCTGAGAAATGTGCAGCGCGAGCGCGAGTCTCAGGCGACCGGCTGGCTGCCGGAGCCGTGGCTCGACGAATTCGCGCCATCGGCTGAAGAACTCGCGCTGCGTGCGGCGGAAATGTCCTATGGCGTGATGCTTTTGCTCGAGCGCCTCAAACCCGACGAGCGCGCCGCGTTTGTGCTGCATGAAGCGTTCGATTGCGACTACGCGGAGATCGGCAGGATTCTTGAACGTAGCGCGACCAGTTGCCGGCAGATCGTGCATCGGGCGAGGGCGCGCCTGCAGCGCGCGGGCGCACCGTTGCATCGGGCCGATCCCGAGAGCCACGCGCGGATCGTCGAGCGCTTGCGCAGCGCACTTGAGGCGCAGGACAGGACGAGCCTGCTCGAGCTGTTTAGCGATGCGCCGCATGTCGTCAGCGACGAGCCGGTGTGCGGAGCGCCGCTGAATGTGCCGGGCGACTCGCCGGCCGTTGTGCGTGCCGCTGCCTCGACAAACTGCTATGCACACGCCGGTGCACGCGCGCTTGGTGTGCCGCCGAAAGCATTCGCCCAGGCACGCACCGGCGCGTCAGACCGCGCATTGGGTGACTGGATGGAGAAGGTGACGTCGCTTGCACGTCAGGCGAGCCACGTGGAACTGGTATCGGTGGAGGGGGCGTTGTCTATCGCGCTGCTTATCGAAGGCGACGTCGTTGCGTTGATCGACATCGCCACCGAGGGCTCACGCAGCGGCGCGGCGACAGGCATGAAAAACGGGACGACCGGCGGCTTCGACACTGGCTTCGAGAGCCTTACAACCGGGCTCACAACCGGGCTCACCACCGGCGAGGCGCACGGTCATAGGCGGGCGCACGGTCCGCTCAACGGCGCTGCAAGAATCGTTTCGTTGCACGCGGTGACGAGCGCATCGCGATTGCTGGCAGCCAATCGTGTGCTGGGCCGCACTGCGGTCACCGAGTTGCTGGCGCGCATCCAGCAGCGCTCAGTGGACTCGGTCGACTCAGTTGCGATGGGCCGCGACTTCCCAGTTGATGTCTACGCATAGCACTTGCGTGCCGCCGGGCGTATGCGCGGCGATCGAAGCGGTCACGCACAAATGCGCTTCATTGATCGACAGATAAGGAGGAGTGAGATGCACGCGCCCAGGCGTACGCATCGCCTGAATGAAGTAAGGCCGGCGCTCCCAGCTTGCACCTTCGGAATGCAATAGCGGACGGAAGCGTTTCGCGCGTTGCGACGCGCGGCCAGGAGGCAGCACGTTGTCGCCGATTTGCCGTCCGGAGCCATCCAGAATGAAGCAGCGTGCTGTCTCGCCGAGCTTAAGCAGCGCGGCCGTCGCGTCAGCGGCTGGCTGCCCGGCAACCAGCTGTGCGGCTGCGGTTTCGAGCGCGCTGACGTACGGTGCGAGCCGCGTCGCCTGCGCGCGTTCACGCGTGGCAACACGCTCGCGCAGCGCGGCGGAGAGCGAGTCCATCAAGCCGGCAGCGGCTTGCGGCTTGACCGGTTCGACGCTCGGCCCAGCGAAGAATGCGCCCTGGACGAAATCGACGTTGCATTCGAGTGCGATCAGCGCATCGCGCTCTGTGGTCAGGCCGCCCATCAGGACCAATTGGCCGGATTCATGCAGCAGGGAGACGAGACCGGGCAGCACGCGTTCAATGTGCGAGTGCTCGCTTGCCTGCGCAAGAATGCAGCGGTCGAGCGTGACGATATCGGGGCGCAGATTCCACACGCGGTCGATGTTCGAGTGCTTGGCGCCGAAGCCATCGAGCGCGATGAGGAAGCCCGACTTGCGCAACGCGTCAATGATCTCGGCGAAACGCGTCGTTTCTCCGCCCGCTTGCTCGGAGACCTCGAGCACTACACGCTGCGGCGGCAAGCCCAACGCCTTGAGCCCGGCGAGCAACGCGTCGCCGTAGCTCGTGTCCATCAGCGCGGCCGGATGGAGACTCAGAAAGAGCCATTCGTCGTGACTGTCGAATGCATTGAAGTTGCCAAGGTGGAGCGACTCGGCCAGCCGGCCGAGTTCCAGCAAGTCGCCGCGGCGCGCGGCCTGGGTGAACACCTCGTGCGAGGGGACTTGCCGCGCATGCTCGTCGTGCGCGCGCAGCGAAGCGTGATAGCCGATCGCGCGCCGGTGCGACACGGAGAAAACCGGCTGAAATACGCTGAAAACGGTGTAGCCGCCGTAGAGAACGGTGCGCCGGGAGCCTTCGTCGCCGGCCATCGGGCGGGGAGGCTGAAAACCGGGAGGATCGAGTTCGATCATGCTCATCATGTCAGTCGTGTGGGTGGCGGCCGGATTAGGGGCTCAATGCGGAAGCTGCACGGGCAATGCGTAAGTTTACAGGATAGGCGAGCAAGATCTATGCGCATACGAAAGGCTGGCGGGGTGCGCAGTTGGCGCGCGAGTTGCCGAGCGCCGGCCAACGACGCGGGCACCGGCATGATGTTTCGCACTTCGCTGGTGCGGGCTGCGCCCCGTTGCGGATCGAAGTTGGTGGTGGTCATGTTGGGCCTGAATGCGAGCAAGTGACTACCTTGGGCGTGGTATCCGTTGAGCAGCCGCTCGGACGGTGCGGCGCTATGACGGCTTCGCGTAGGCAGCTAGCCCTCAGCCCCGGCAGCTCAGGGCTGAGATCTCAGCCCTGAGACCTCACACCTCAACCTTCAACCTTCAACCTTCAACCTTTAACCACGAACCACGAACCACGAACCACGAACCACGAACCACGAACCACGAACCACGAACCACGAACCACGAACCACGAACCACGAACCACGAACCACGAACCACGAACCACCACCCACTAGCCACCAGCCTTCACCCCTCAGCGGCTAGCCTCCACCGTTCCACCTCCAGCCCCCAAGCCATCGAGCCATCAAGCCATCAAGCCATCAAGCCATCAAGCCATCAAGCCATCAAGCCATCAAGCCATCAAGCCATCAAGCCATCAAGCCATCAAGCCATCAAGCCATCAAGCCATCAAGCCATCAAGCCACTTCCGCCCGCATTCCAAGCGCAACCTTCCCACCAGCAAACCCCCACCAACCCCACCCCTCACGTCCGCTCAGAAGGATCAGTTTTCCTGGCCGGCGTCCGGATATCCGGCGACAACTGCGCGAAAATCCACGCCGAACCCGCGGTGATAATCCCCACGCAAAGGAACGTCGCATGAAACGCGGGCAGCGAGTTCGCAGCCGTCACGCGCGGCAAGAGCCCGGTGAAGGTCGCCAGCAGCGCGCCGGCCACGGTGACGCCGAGGCTCATCGACAGCATCTGGACCAGCGAGAACAAACTGTTGCCGCTGCTTGCGCCGCCGGTGCCGAGATCCTTGAGCGTCAACGTATTCATCGCGGTGAATTGCATCGAGTTGACGCCGCCAAACAACGCCAGTTGCACGAGCCTCAGCCACAGCGGCTGTCCCGCGTTGGTCAGCGAGAAGCTGGCCATCGTCAGGCCGACGAGAACCGTGTTGACGATCAACACGCGACGATAGCTGTACCTGACGATCAGCTTCGTCACGAGCCGCTTCGACGCCATGCCGGCAGCAGCAACGGGCAGCATCATCATGCCGGCTTCGAATGCGCTGTAGCCCAGACTCACTTGCAGCAGCAGCGGAATCAGATAAGGCATCGCGCCGCTTCCGATCCGCGCGAACAGATTGCCGAGCAGTCCGACACTGAACGTGTGAATCTTGAACAGGTCGAGCGGAAAAATCGGCGCGGGCTCGCGCACCGCGTGCAAGCCATAGGCGACGAAGCAGGCCAGCCCGAGAATCAACAGCACCAGCACCGTTGCGTGTTGAATGCCGAATTCGGTGCGGCCATCGAGTGCAAAAGAAATCGCCACCATGCCGACGACCAGCAGCAAATAGCCCTTGACGTCGAACCTGCCGACCTGTTCGTTACGGCTGTCGGGCATGAAGATGAAGGTGGCGATGCATCCGGCGATGCCCACCGGCACGTTGATCAAAAAGATCCAGTGCCACGACGCGATTTTGACGAGCCAGCCGCCCAGCGTCGGGCCGATCAATGGACCAATCAGTCCAGGGATCGCGACGAACGACAGCGCCGGCAGATAGCGCTCTGCCGGAAAAGTCCGCAGCACGGCGAGCCGTCCGACCGGCAGCAACATCGCGCCGCCCACGCCTTGCACGATCCGGAAGATCACCAACTGGTTCAGCGTATGAGCGTTCGCGCACAGCAACGAGCCGATTGCGAAAACCAGAATCGCGCTGAAGAACACGCGTCGCGTGCCCAGTTTGTCGGCGAGCCAGCCGGAGACCGGAATCATCACGGCCATCGTCAGCGAATAGGCGATCACGACGGACTGCATGCGCAGCGGCAATTCGCCGAGGCTCGTCGCCATCGCCGGGAGGGCGGTGTTGACGATCGTCGAGTCGAGCGTCTGCATGAAAAAGCCGGTGGCGACGAGCCACAGCATGACCGTCAGCGAGCGGGCGGAAGGCGCGCTGGGCGCGACGGTCGAGGGAACGGGCTGGGTCGGCGGCGTGGACATGAAGTAGCGGCTTGGCGCTCAGAACGGGCAGGAACTCGCTATTCTAGGGAAAAGCCGCGGACGACACAGCGAGGGGTCGGGCCGCAGCACCGCGCGAGACGAGCGTGTTCGCATCTGCTGCCCGGTATCGTTTGGAGAATGCACCGACGCAGCACCGACGCAGCACGGCCGCGGTGCGGAGCCAGGCTCAGACATCCAGCGCGCAAGTCCGAGTCACTCACTTCAACTTCGCCGCCGCCCGAAAAAACGCCTGCGCACGCGGCTCGTTACCGAACGCCGCGTGAATTCGAATCCACGGACTCGGCTCCATACCCGGCCTGAAGTAACTGCCCGGCGCGACCGTCACGCCCAGCGGCGCGCCGCATTCCACCAGCCGCTCGGCATTGTCCACGTGCGGCACGCGCGCCCACAAAAATTTTCCGCCGACGGGCTTCTCGAACACTTCCCAGCCCTCATCCTCGAGTGTCTGGATTGTCGAGCCGAGCGCGTCACGCATACGGCGGCGCAGTCGTTCGAGATACTTACGATATGCGCCGCGCTCGAGCAGCGACGCCGTCACCGTTTCAGCGAAAAGCGAGCCGCCGATGCTCGTCAGCATCTTGATGTCGACGAGATCCTTGATGATCGCGTGACTCGCGACCACGCAGCCGATGCGCAACGACGACGACAGCGTCTTCGACAGTCCGCCGATGTAGATCACATGTTCGAGCTGATCGAGTGTGGCGAGGCGGTCGGTGACGTCGGTCTGAAAGTCGGCGTAGATATCGTCTTCGATGATCGTGAAGCCGTGTTCGCGCGCCAGTTGCAGCAGCCGGAACGCGACCGGCGGCGCGACCGTGGTCCCGGTCGGATTGTGAAACACGGTATTGATGAAGAACAGCTTGGGCCGGTGCTGCTTCAACTGCGCCTGCATGACGTCGAGATCCGGCCCGCTGCGCGTGCGTGGAATGCCGACGAGCCGCACGCCGTGCAGCTTCAGCAGGCCGTAGAGATTGTAGTAGCCGGGGTCTTCGACGAAGATCGTGTCGCCCGCCTTCAGCATGTAGCGCATCAGCAGATCGAACGCCTGACTCGCGCCGTTCGTGATCAGGATCTGCGACGTGTCCGCGCGAATCCCGAGTTGCGCGATTCGCGCCTGCAAATGTTCGCGCAAGCTGAGGTTGCCGAGCGGCGTCGCGTAATCGACCATGCTCGCGGGATCGGTGCGCAGCACGTGCCGTATCGCCTGCGCGATGCTGTCCGTGTCGCGCCACGGCTCGGGGATAAAGCCGCTGCCGAGCTTCAGCGTTTCGCCGGGGTGGTTGAACTGCTGCAGCAGATGGTCGGATTCTTCTTCGGCGCGGCGCGGGTCCGAGGTGCCGTCGCACTGCGCGCCGCCGGGCGGCCGGTCCGCCACATAGAAGCCGGAACCGTGGCGCGAGTCGATGTAACCAAGCGATACGAGCCGGTCGTACGCCTCGATGACCGGAAAGCGGCTCACGCCGTAGTCGGCGGCGAACTGGCGGATCGACGGCAATTTCGAGCCCGGATGCGCGGTCCGTGAGCGAATCCAGGTGCTGACGCCCGCGACGATCTGCTCCGTCAGCGGTACGCCGTTGTCTCTATCAAGCTGAATCTCAAGTCGCATGTGCTTTCCTTCCCGGACGGGACGTGCGGTGCGGTTCAGGAGCTCACACACGCCAACTGTTCGGTTTTTCGACTGCACAGTTCCGATGAAACTGTTCGGAACTGTGCATGGGTATTCGATGATCGCACGACAATAATCGATACAACACAAAAGCCCTCTGAAGGAGAACGGCCATGCGTGAAGTGCGGATTTTCGAACTGGAACATGACGAGCCGGTGGCCGCGTGGCGCGTTGCGCGCCCGTCCACTTTCAAGGTGATCTCGGGTGAAATCTGGCTAACGGTCGAAGGTGACCGCGACGACTATTGGCTCGCCACCGGCGAATCGATCGATCTGCCGCGCGGGGCGGTCGCGTGGATCAGCGCGGGAGAGGCGGGTGCGCGCTTCGCGCTCGCCAGCGGCTCGGAACGTGGTGCGGAACGCGGCCCGGCGAGGCCGACGCGCGGTGCGGCGGTGCCGAGCTGGCTGCCGCGTTGGCTCGGCGCTATGTGAAGGAGCGGAGGGGAGCGTTTTGCGCGACAGTCGTTGCGTGAAGAGAGAAGGAGCCCGCCGGGCCGGCGCGTGAGTGCCCCGCCCGACGACAAGAAACGCTCAACTCTCCCCCACATACCTCGCCCGCGGCCGGATCAAGCCGCCGTCGCGCGCCTGTTCCATCGCATGCGCGATCCACCCGACGACACGCCCCACCGCAAACAACGTGAAAGCGGCGCCCACGGGCAAGCCAAGCACCCGCTCGATAGCCGCGAGCGCGAAGTCGACGGTCGGCTCAGCACCGGTCGTATCGCGGACCGCCCGCGCCAGCGCCTGCACCTCGCCGAGCGGCGAGCGCGCCGGCGCGCACTCGCGCAACAATTCCAGCAGGAGCCGCGCGCGCGGATCGCCTTGCGGATACAGCGGATGGCCGAAGCCGGACAGCACCGGCCCCTGCGCGCCGTGCTCATCGCGCGATAGACGAGTGGCCAGGTAACGATCGAGATCGGCGGCGCGCGACGCTTCTTCGAACAACGCCGCGATGCGCATTGTCTCGCCGCCGTGACGCGGGCCGGCCAGCGCGGCGAGACCGCCCGCCACCGCGCCGAACAGATGCGTGCCCGTCGACGTAATGCAGCGAACCGTGAACGTCGACGCATTCAGCTCATGGTCCGCGCACGCGACCAGCGCGGCGCGCAGCAGCGCCGCCTGCTGCCGGTTGCGGACCTGCCACGAGGACGCCAACTGTCGATGCAGCGGCGCATTCGAAGGCGCGGCCGAGATCATCGCGGCGGCCAGCAGCCGCATCACGGCGCACGCGTTGTCCAGTTGCGCATCTCGGCCGAGCGCCCAGACCCGCGGCATTTGCGCGGCCGCTGCGGGCAACAGCACGAGCGCGCGATCGAGCGGCGTGCTGTCGCCCCACAGCTTCAGCCACGCGGCCCATTGAGCGGCGCCGAGCGGGACGGGCGGCGCATCGGCGATACGCGCCGCGCTGCACTCCCACAGCAACGCCGCAATATCTTCGAGCGATTCGGTGCGAGCAAGCTCCATCGCATCGCGTCCGCGATACAGCAGGCGACCATCGGCGACGAGCGTAATCGACGATTCCAGCACCGGTACGCCCCAATCCAGCACTTTCTGCGCGACTTTGCCCGCGCGCTTGCCGTCTTCCTTGCGCCGCGCGAGCCGCCGCACTTCGCGCGCGTCGTAGCGGCGATGCTTGCCTTGCGCATCCGGCGACGAACTCAGCAAGCCGCGGCTCACGTACGCATAAAGCGTGGTCACGCTGATGCCGAGTTCGGCGGCGGCTTCGGTGGCAGTCAGGGAATCGGAGGATGGGGGCATGAGAATAGGCCGCACAACAACCAAACAAATCAATATACATTGATTATCACAATCAAGATTGATTCAAACAACCCACGCTTCTAGACTCAACCACATTCCTCGACCCGAATGTGAACGCCATGACGCCCGAACTCGCACTCGATCACATCTGGACGCTCGCAGGCTGCGAGCGAGCCGCGCTTCGCTCGGTTCACTTCACCGGCAGCGAGCCGGCCTTGCCGTCCGTGTTTCGTGTCGGCGCGCTGGCGTGCGCGACCATCGCGGCGACGGGGCTGGCAGCGGCTGAATACCATCGGTTGCGCACGGGACGCGGGCAGCGCGTCAGCGTGGACATGCGCCGCGCGCTGGCTTCGTTTCGCAGCGAACGTTATCTGCGAATCGACGGTGGTCCGCCGCCCGCGCTGCGCGATCCTGTGACGGGTTTCTATGAGACGCGCGACGGCCGCTGGATTCAATTGCACACGAACTTCGCGCATCATCTGGCGGGCGTATTGAAAGTGCTCGGCTGCGAGAACGATCGCGCGGCGGTCGCATCGGCGATACGTGGATGGGATGGCTCGGCGCTCGACCAGACGCTCGCCGACGCCGGCCTCTGCGCGGCGTTGATTCGCACGCCGCAAGAGTGGACCGCGCTCGATCAGGCAAAGGCAATCGCGAGTCTGCCGCTCTTCGAAATAGAGCGAATCGGCGATGCCCCGCCGGAACTCGCGACGCGGCATGCGTCGCCGTCGGTGAATGCGGGCAGCCGGCCGCTGTCGGGGGTGCGCGTGCTGGACCTGTCGCGCATCATCGCCGGTCCGGTCGGCGGGCGCGCGCTCGCGCAGCATGGCGCCGAAGTGTTGATGATCAACGGCCCGCATCTGCCGAACATTGCGCCGCTCGTCATCGACAACGGCCGCGGCAAGCGCTCGGCCGTGCTCGATCTGCGCGACGCGGCAGGCCGCGAGACGCTGCGCGGCTTGACGCGCGATGCCGATGTCTTTCTACAGGCGTATCGCCCCGGCGCACTGGCGGCGCGCGGATTCGGTCCCGACGATGCAGCGCGTCTGCGGCCCGGCATCGTCTACGTGTCGGTGTGCGCGTATGGATACGAAGGGCCGTGGGCGTCGCGGCGCGGGTTCGACAGCCTCGTGCAGTCCGCGAGCGGCATCGCGGCGACGGAGCAGCGCGCGGCGGCATCCGCGGAGCCGAGGCATCTGCCGTGTCAGGCGCTCGATCACGCGACCGGCTATCTCGCCGCGTTCGGCGCGATGGCCGCGTTGGCGCGGCGCGCTACCGAAGGCGGTAGCTGGCATGTGAAGGTGTCGCTCGCGCAGACGGGCCGCTGGCTGCAATCGTTCGGTGAGATTCCCGACGGCTGGCAGGCGCCTGAGCTCACGCTCGACGACGTACGCGACTGCGTCGATACCGTGCAGTCCGGGTTTGGCCGCGTGCAGGCTGTGCAGCCGGCCGAGCAGCTCGACGAGACGCCGGCTTTCCTTGCACTGCCACCCGGGCCGATCGGCACGCACGAGGCGAAGTGGGTTTGATGCGTTGATGCGGCCGCATCACGACGGCCGCATCGAAGAAAGCTTGCACAGCAAACTCCCAACCACCTACTTACGCAACTCCGCCACAAAATCGTAGTAATCGTTACGGCAATAAGTGTCGGTCAGTTCAATAGCGCGCTGATCCGCCGTATAGCCCACACGAGTGATCAGCAGCAGCGCCTCATTCGGCGCGATGCTCATTTGCTGCGCGATTTCCTCACTCGCATTCACTGCGCGGAAATGCTGCAACGCGCGGACGATGGTCAGCCCGCGGTTCTCCAGGTACGTATAAAGCGAATCGCCGATGGCCTGCGGATCGGGAATCACCGCAGCCGGAAAGGTCGAGTTCTCGACGGCCATCACGATGCCGTCCGCGAGACGCAAGCGCCGCAGACGCGTCACCGCCGCAGCCGGCGACAGCCCGAGCTGGATCACTTCATCGCGATTGGCCGGCAGGATCTCGCGCGACAGCCACTGAGAACTCGGCGTAAAGCCCCGCCGCCGCAGCATTTCGCTGAAGCTCGACAGACGCGACAGCGGGTCTTCGTAGCGTGGCGTGATGAAACTGCCGGCGCCCTGCGTGCGTCGAATCAAACCTTGTTCGACGAGCAACGCGATGGCCTTGCGAGACGTGATTCGCGAAACGCCAAGCGCCTCCGAGAGCACACGCTCCGAAGGCAGCGCTTCGCCCGCGTTCCAGCGATTCTCGTGGATTGCGGCGCCGAGCTTGCGGGCAAGTTGCAGGTAGAGCGGTGTGTCGTTTTCCGGGTCCGGGCGCAGATCGCGCCAGCGGTCTTCCGAGGCAGAGGTCATGGGGCTTACGCTAGAAGGGCGAGGAGCAATTCTAAGACATCGGCGCGCGACGTTATAGCGGGCTTTTGCCTGGTCATCGGTCGGATCGCGGCGTAGCCGCTAAACTCGTCGATGCGTCGTCGATACGAATCGAGCAGCAGCGCCGTGCGCCGGGTCTCTGTTTCGCGCCGTCGCATGGTCGGACATTCAGCCATAGTCAGTCACTTCAGGAGCCAGCATGACGAGCGACATCGCAAGCGTGAGCCTGCCCGACGGCGAGCGCATCCCGAAACTCGGGCAGGGCACATGGGAGATGGGCGAGCAGCCGGCGCGCCGCGCGGCTGAGATCGACGCGCTGCGATGCGGCGTCGAGCTCGGCATGACGCTGATCGATACCGCCGAAATGTACGGCGACGGCGCAACCGAGTCGCTGCTCGGCGAAGCGCTTGCAGGACTGCGTGACCAGGTGTTCCTTGTCAGCAAGGTGTATCCGCATAACGCGAGCCGGCGCGGCGTGATTGCGGCGTGCGAACGCAGCCTCAAACGTCTGAACACGGATCGGCTCGATTTGTATCTGCTGCACTGGCGCGGCTCGGTGCCGCTCGCGGAGACGGTCGCGGCCTTCGAGGCGCTGCGCGAAGCCGGCAAGATCCGCCACTGGGGCGTGAGCAACTTCGATACCGACGACATGGAAGAACTCGTGGCCACGCCCGGCGGCGAGTCGTGCGCGACGAACCAGATTCTGTATAACGTCGCGCGGCGCGGGCCGGAGTTCGACCTGCTGCCCTGGCTCGCCGCGCGCAATATGCCGGCCATGGCCTACAGTCCCGTCGATCACGCGCGTCTGCCGCGCCGCTCGCCGCTCGACGATATTGCGAGCGCGCGCGGCGTCTCGGTGTTCCAGGTGGCGCTTGCGTGGGTATTGCAGCAGCCAGGCGTGTTCGCGATTCCGAAGGCGGGCCGCGTCGAGCACGTGCGCGACAACTATCGTGCGCTCGAGTTGCGGCTCGACGCAGAGGAGCTTGCCGCCATCGACGGCTACTTCAAGCCGCCGCGCGGCAAGCGCGCGCTGGAAATGCTCTGAGCGTCGTGCTCATCGCACGGGCAGTGCGTCGTCAATTGCAACTGTGATGCATGTGCACCGAGCCCAGCACCGCGACTTCGGCGGGCGTGTGCTTGAGCGACTCGTCGTTGACCTGGCCCGCGTCCGTGACGAATTCCTCGACGATCGACGACACCGGCGCATTGCGCAGACACAGCGACACGCGCTGCGTTTCGTTGGCCGGCAAGGACGTGCGTTGACCGAGGAACAACACGCCGTACTGATAGCCGTGGATGATCCCGCGAATCGCGCCGACACACTGGCCCTGCGCGACGTTATCGTTTTTCTGCTTGCAGGTCTGCGCGAGCGAGTACGCGGAGAAGCTGGGATCGACAGGCGGCGCGGCCTGCGACAACGTGGGCGAGAGCGGCTGCGCGGCCGGCGCCGGCTTTTGCGTGCCGGTCTGCGCATGCGCAAGCGAGGCGAGACTCAAAGCGGCGGCCGCGGCAAGGCCGGCGACCGCACGCACCGCGTAGCGGGGGACGTTTCGTTGCATGTTGTGATGCCCTCATATCGAACGTTGAATTGATATGAGGCAATTGCGGCGCTTTGGTTCCAGGCACGCGCGGCTGGCGCATCTATTGCGATGGGTCGCGTCCGGCGTTTTGCGTTAGACAGTTGGCGCGTCGTCGGGAATGTCGTTGACCTCGTCGCGCGGGGCGGCTTGCAGCATGCGCAATTGATCGACGGGAATATGGCAGCGGATCAGGTGCTTGCCTTCGGTAGTTTCCGTGCCGCCGCTTGCGTCCGCAAACGGCGGGTCCTGCTGCTCGCAGATCGCGCCCAGCTTGCGCGGGCAGCGCGTATGAAACACACAACCCGACGGCGGCGATGCGGCGCTCGGCAAATCGCCTGAAAGCCGAATGCGGGTTTTACGCGCGTGGGCATCGAGTGTCGGTACCGACGACAGCAGCGCTTCCGTATAAGGATGCTGCGGTCCGTCGAACACCGCGGCAGCCGGCCCGATTTCGAGCAGCCTGCCGAGATACAACACGGCGATACGATCGGACAGATAGCGCACGACATGCAGATCGTGCGAAATGAACACGTAGCTGACGCCGCGCTCACGCTGCAAGTCGGCGAGCAGATTGAGAATCGCGGCCTGCACGGAGACGTCGAGCGCGGAAGTCGGCTCGTCACACACCACCACGCGCGGCTCGCCCGCGAATGCGCGCGCAATCGCGACGCGCTGCTTGAGTCCGCCGGAAAGCTGGCGCGTGCGCGAGCCGAGATAGCGCTCCGGCAAACGCACGGCGGCGGTCAGCGTGGCAAGCCGTTCGTCGATGGCGGCGCCGCGCAGCGCGCCAAGACGCGACAACGCGCGGCCTATCAGACGCTTGACCGAATGCGCGCGATTCAACGCCGAGTCGGGATTCTGGAATACGATCTGCAGCGACTTGACCTGCTCGTCGTTGCGTCGCGTGACGCGCGCGGCGAGCGGCGCGCCGTCGAGTTCGAGCACGCTGCCGGGGTCGGGCGTGAGCAGGCCGAGCATCAGCTTCGCAAGCGTCGTCTTGCCGCTGCCTGATTCGCCGACGAGGCCGAGCGTCTCGCCGGCTGCGAGATCGAGCGATACGTTGTCGACCGCGCGCAACCCGCCGCCCGATACATGGAAAGTCTTCGACAGATTTTCGGCCCGCAGCACGAGCGCACGCGGCTCGTTGCCGCTCATCGCGCGATGGTCCGCGGGCAACGCTTGCGCGCTCGCGCGCGGCAACTCGATCGCGCGCTCGTGATAATGGCAACGCGACATCTGATCGCCATGCGCTGCGCTCACGCGATACGGCGGCGGCGCTTCGCGGCGGCAGCGGTCGTCGGCGAGACGGCAACGCTCGGCATAGATGCAGCCTTGCGTGACCGACCCCGGCGACGGCAAGCCGCCCGCAATCGTATCGAGCCGCTCGCTGTCCTTGCTGCGCCCCGCCGTGGGCAGGCAGCGCAACAAGCCCACCGTGTACGGATGACGCGGCCGCGTGAAGACATCTTCGGTCGCGCCTTCCTCGACCAGCTTGCCCGCGTAAAGCACGCCGACGCGCTCACACATGCGTCCGATCACGGCAAGGTTATGGCTGATGAACAGCACGGCCGTGCCCAGCTCCGCACGCAGTTGCGCGACGAGATCGAGCACTTCGGCTTCGACAGTGGCGTCGAGCCCCGTGGTCGGTTCGTCGAGAATCAGCAGCGCCGGGTTGGAAGCGAGCGCCATCGCGATCACCACGCGCTGCTGCATGCCGCCCGACAATTGATGAGGATAGCTGGCCATCACCCGCTCGGGCGACGCAATGCGCACCCGTTGCAACATCTCGAGCGAGCGCTGCAATGCTTCTTCGCGCGCGAGACCGGCGGCTTCGAATGCTTCGGACACTTGCCGCGCAACCGTGAGCGACGGATTCAACGCGCGGCCGGGGTCCTGATAGACCATCGAAATCGTATTGGCGCGCAGCGCCCGCAATGCATCGGCGTCGAGCTTGTTCACCTCCGCGCCCGCGATCGCGATCTTGCCCGCCTTCACTTTGCCGTTGCGCGGCAGATAGCGCAGCGCCGCCATCGCGACGGTCGACTTGCCGCAGCCCGATTCGCCGACGAGCCCATACGCCTCGCCGCGCCGCACGCGAAACGACACGTCTTGCAGCACTTCGCGATCGCGTCCGCGCATCCGGTACGTGACCGTCAGGCCGACGACGGTCAGCGCATCCGTGCGATCGCTCTTCGAGACGTCGAAGGCGGGGAACGAGGAGGGCGGCGGTCCGTTCATCGGTCGAGTACACCTTGTACGCCGTCGGCGATCAGATTCACGCCGACCACGAGCGACGCAATCGCGGCGGCCGCGAACACGACGGTCCACCATGCGCCGCCTGCCATCAGCGTGTACGACTCGGAGAGGGCGAGGCCCCAGTCGGCGGATGGCGGCTGAATGCCGAAGCCGAGAAACGACAGCGTGGCCACCGCGAAGATCGCGTAGCCGAGCCGCACGGTCGCCTCGACGATGATGGGCGGCAGCACGTTCGGCAAGATCTCCGCGAACATGATGTACGGCGCGCGTTCGCCGCGCAGTTGGGCGGCGGCCACGTAGTCGAGATGGCGCTCGGCGAACACGGCCGCGCGCACGGTGCGCGCGGTGATCGGCGCGAACGTGATGCCGATCACGAGTATTACCGTGAAGTTCGACGCGCCCACCGCGGCAAGCGCGAGCAACGCGACGATCACGAGCGGCAGCGCGAGAATGGCGTCGATCGCGCGGCCCACCACGTTGTCGACCCAGCCGTCGAAGTAGCCGACCACGAGACCGAGCGCGGTGCCCGTCGCCGTGCCGAGCAGCGTCGCGAGCGGCGCAATCGTGAGAATGTCGCGCGCGCCGACGATCACGCGCGAGAACACGTCGCGTCCCAGTTGATCGGTGCCGAACCAGTGCGTGTGATCAGGCGGCATCAGCGAGTTGAGCGGGTCGGACGCGTAGGGATCGACGGGCACAAACCACGGCCCGGCGATCGCGCAAACAATCCACCATACGACGATGACAAGGCCGACGACGAACGTCGGCGAGCGCAGCAGCACGCGCAACGGGTCGAAGCGCGGCTCGCTGGCGGCGCGCGGCGCGGCCGGTGGAACGATCGTGCTCATTCGGCGCTCCTCACGCGCAAGCGCGGATTGAGCAGCACGTGCAACGCATCCGCGATCAGATTGGCGGCGGTGTACACCACGCCGATGGTCAGTACGCCGGCTTCGAGCATGGGGAAGTCTTTGGCCTTCGCGGCGTTGTAGATCAGCGAGCCGATGCCCGGATAGCGGAATAGCGTCTCAACCACGACGAGGCCGCCGATCATGTAGCCGAGCTGAGTCGCGGCCACGGTGATGGTCGGCAGCAGCGCATTGCGCAGCACATGCCGCCAGATCACGACATGACGCGGCAAGCCCTTCAATATCGCGGTGCGCGTGTAGTCGGCGTCGAGCGCTTCGACGGTGCCGGCGCGCGCCATCCGCGCGATGTAGCCGAAGAACACGAGCACGAGCGGCAGGATCGGCAGGATCAGGTAACGCAACTGTTCGAGCGCGCCGGCATCCGGCGGATACGACGCCTCGATGGGCAGCCAGCGCAGCCACACGCCGAACACGAGAATCAGCACGATCGACGAGACGAACTCGGGCACGACAGTCGCCGACAAGCCCGCGATGCTGATCGTGCGATCGAGCCAGCGTCCCGCGTGCATGGCGGACCACACGCCGCCCGCAATGCCGAGCGGCACGACGACGATGAACGCGAGCAAGCCGAGCTTCGCGGAATGCGCGAGCGCATCGGCGATGAACGGTCCCACCGGCTCGCGATACGCGTACGAAAGCCCCATGTCGCCGCGCAGAAAATGCGTGATCCAGTCGACGTATTGCGTCGTCAGCGGACGGTCGGCGCCGAGTTGATGATTCAGCGCGGCGACCGCGCGCGCGTCGGCGAGCGGACCGAGCACCGCGCGGCCGATGTCGCCGGGCAACAGTTGGCCGCCCGCAAACACGATCATCGACAACAGCCACAGCGTGATCAACGAGAGGCCGACGCGCGTCGCCAGAAAACGCACGACGCGCCCGGCGTTGCCGTTCGGCGCGGAAGCGGAGGGATTTGCAGTGGTCGACATAGTGAACGGCTGACCAGTCAAAGGCGGCGCGCGAGTAAAACGCTCAGACGCTGGGACGCTCAGGCGCTCAGCACCGCGCGGTCGAAATAAAGCTGCGCGAGCGCGGTGAAACGCACGCCGTTCACGCCCTTGCGCATCGCGATCAGTTGATCGTAGAAGAATGGAATGATGATCGGCGTTTCGTCGAGCAACAAGGTCTGAATCTGCCCGGAGATTTTCTTCTGCGAGGCGAGGTCGACAGCCGCGACGAACTGCGCGACCAGTTGATCGTATTGCGGATTCTGAAAGTGCGCGGCATTCCATGTGCCGCCGCTCGTGAGCGGCGCGTTCAGAAACACATTCGGCACGCCGCGATGACCGTAGTCGGTGATGCCGAGCGGCGAGTCGAGCCAGTCCGATTTGCCCGGCGTACCCGCGCCGTAATACAGCGACTGGCTCTCGACTTTCAGATTGATGCGCACGCCGATCGCCTTCGCCGCGTTCTGCACGACGACCGCGAGATCGGGAATCTCCATGTACTTTTCGGTGGTCAGCGTGACGTCGAAGCCGTTGGGCACGCCCGCTTGTGCGAGCAACTGCTTGGCCTTCGCGACGTCGATCCTGCGCTGCGGCACGCCCGCATCCGACGAAGGAAACACCGGCGCGAACGGACTGTCGTTGCCGAGTTGCGCGCGGCCCTTGAAGAGGCCGCGCACCAGCACATCGCGATCGAGCGACAACGCGAGCGCCTGGCGCACGCGCTTGTCCTTGAAAAGCGGATTGTCGTTGCGCATATGAATCTGCCGATGCGCGCTCGACTTGACGCCCACTGCCTTGTAGTCGGGATTGTTCAGAATGGCCGCGCCGCCCTGCACGGTGAACGTGCCCATCACATCGGCCTGATGGCCTTGCAGCGCGAGCAGTTGCGCCTGCTGGTCCGCGTAAAACGAAAACTGTACCCGTTGCGGTAACGCTTTTTCGCCCCAGTAATCGGGATTGCGCACGAACGACGCGTCGACCTTCGCCTGATACTTTTCGAGCTTGAACGGCCCGGTGCCGATGAAGCTCTTTTCATAACCGCCCGCGTAATTCGCCGGCAGGATCACTGCGTTGTAATTGTCCGAGGAAACGTAGTAGGGGAAGTTGCCGTTCGGTGCGTCGAGGTGGAAAGCGACCGTGTGGTCGTCGACCGCCTTTGCGCCGCCTTTGGACAGCACGCCCTTTAGCACCGACAGCGCCGCCGAGCCGCTTGCCGGATCGGCGAGACGGTCGAACGTCGCGACCACGTCTTTCGCGGTGAACGGCTGGCCGTCGTGGAACTTCACGTTCTCGCGCAGCTTGAAGGTCCACACATCGCCCTTGTCGTTTGGCTTCCACGACAACGCGAGCGCCGGCTTCAAAACGAGCTTTTCGCCGTCGTCGTCGATCAGGAATTCGCCGGTCTGGTTCAGCAGCGCGAGGCTCGCTGCGTCCGTCACCGTGAGCGGATCGACCGCGCCGGCGGGCGTCAGATGCGCAACGCGAATCGTCTGATTCGACGGCGTGCCGGGTTTCGCGCTGCCCTGTGCCGATGCGCGCGGCGCGTCGAGCACGCCGCCGCCCACGAGCGACAAGCCGATCACGCTCGCATAGCGCAGCAGTTCGCGGCGCGTGATGCGGCCGGCGCGGAATTCGTCGATGGCGTGATTGCCGTAGGCGTCGGCGGTGCGGCGGGCGAGGTCGAGAGCGGGAAATCGGTCAGCGGGAGTCTTCATCGTTGGAATGTCCAGTCCGTTCGGTTGCCGGTTCTGAGAAGCCGCGCCGGATGCGCGGCAGGTTGACTGCGCATGGGCGCTGTTTCGGCGATGCAAGGCCGTTTCAGTTTAAGCGATTGCTCGCGGATTGGAGCGCTCGCGTCGGCGTGAGATCCGCGATCGGCGGATAAAAAGGGCCGGTGTGTGTCGTGATGACAACGGTTGCGATGGCTTCACGGGGCATCGCGCGGAAGCCGCGCGTCCCTGCTGCGGGCTGCGCGCGTGGACTTCGATTGCCATTGGTGGCGCTATAGCGAACGAACCGGCAACGGAGCTATGAAGAGCTTCAACGCTCGAGCGCGGTTCATCAACTCACCGCGCTGCGACGTCCGGCCGCCGCCAGCGATGAAACAGCACCGAGCCGATCCAGCACGCCATGAACGCCGCGACGATTCCGTAGCCGAGCACACCGAACTGCTCGTTGACGCTCGCCGCCGCATCCCACACGCCGCCACTGAGCCCGAGTTTGTCCGACAGCAGTCCCAACGCTTCGACGCCGCCGATCACAATCGCGATGACCGCCGACACGAACGTGATGCTCGCGTTGTAGTAGAGCTTGCGCTTGGGGTCGTCCATCGCCCAGCCGTATGCGTGGACCATCAGCACGTTATCCGTCGAATCGACGAGCGTCATGCCCGCGGTGAAGAGCGCGGGGAACACGAGGATTGAATACAGCGGCAAGCCCTTGCCGGCTTCGGACGCGGCGATCGCGAGCAGACCGATCTCGGTCGCGGTGTCGAAGCCGAGGCCGAACAGCACGCCGACAGGGTACATATGCCAGCTTTTCGTCACGAGCCGGAACAGCGGCCGCAGCGCGCGCGATAGCAGGCCGCCGGGCGCGCCCGCATCGGCACGATCGAACGCGATCACAGCGGCTTCGCCGTCGCGCTGCACATGACGATAGCGGCGCCATACATCGCGCAGAATCACGAGATTCACAGCCGCGAGCACGAGCAGAAACGTCGCCGAAACCAGCGTGCCGATCGTGCCGCCCACGGCCTTGAACGTCTCGAAGCGGCCGTGCAGCGAATGCGCGGTCCACGCTATGCCGAGCGTCGCCAGGATCACGATGGTCGAATGTCCCAGCGAGAACGCGAGACCCACGCCAAGCGGGCGCTTGCCGGTCTGCATCAGCTTGCGTGTGACGGCGTCGATGGCGGCGATGTGGTCCGCGTCGACCGCATGGCGCAGACCGAATCCATACGCGAGCAAGGCCGTGCCGATGAGCAGCGGATAGTGGCGGAACGCGATCAACGCCCACGCCCAGGCGGCGAGATTGGCGGCGATCAGAACGGCGTACAGCGTGAGAAGGCGAGGGCGCAGCGAAGCGGTCGGCGTCATGAGTCGCGTGAGAGTGGATTAGTGATCGTGCGGATGTTTGTGAATCGGATCGACCCAGTACACCGTTTCGGGCTGCTCGACGGCGTCGATGTTCAGATTGACCACGACCGCTTCGTTGTCGCTGCGCACGAGCACGCATTCGAGCGGATCGTCGGTGCTCGCATTGATCTCCTGATGCGGCACATACGGCGGCACGAAGATGAAGTCGCCGGGGCCCGCTTCGGCGGTGAACTCGAGATGCTCGCCCCAGCGCATGCGCGCCTGGCCGCGCACCACGTAGATCACGCTTTCGAGCGCGCCGTGATGATGCGCGCCGGTCTTCGCATTCGGATGAATCGTCACGGTGCCGGCCCAGATTTTCTGTGCACCGACGCGTGCCGCATTGATCGCGGCGGCGCGATTCATGCCGGGCGTCTGCGCCGTGTTGGTGTCGAGCTGATCGCCCCTGATGACCTTGACGCCATGCTCGCGCCAATCGACAGGCGCCGGCTGCGGCGCGTCTTTCTCGTCGTTGTAATGCGGATGTTCGTGATCCTGGCTCATCGCGTGTCTCCTCGTGGCTTGGGAGGCGGGGCGAGCTTCGCGGCCCCGTCCGGCATTTTTACACGTTAAAAAAGCTGCGCGTCGCGTGAGTGCGCTCACGAGCTTATTCGATCGACGAAAAAAAGCCCGTCCACGAGGGACGGGCTTCGCCTGCTTTGCCTTGCAGAACCCAGGCTTTTGTCACCGGCGCACAGGCTTACTTGTGCTTCGCGTTGATGACGGCTTCCGCGACGTTGTTCGGCGTTTCAGCGTAGTGCTTGAACTCCATCGTGTAGGTCGCGCGGCCTTGCGTCGCCGAACGCAGCGATGTCGAATAGCCGAACATTTCTGCGAGCGGCACTTCCGCGCGCACGAGCTTGCCGCCGCCGCCCGCGATGTCTTCCATGCCTTGCACCATTCCGCGACGGCTCGACAGATCGCCCATCACGTTGCCCATGAAGTCTTCGGGCGTTTCGACTTCGACGGCCATCATCGGTTCGAGCAGCACGGGCTTGGCCTTGCGCATGGCTTCCTTGAACGCCATCGAGCCGGCCATGCGGAACGCGTTTTCATTCGAGTCCACGTCGTGGTACGAACCGAAGGTCAGCGTCACCTTCACGTCGACCACCGGATAGCCCGCAAGCACGCCGGCCTTCAGCGTTTCCTGGATGCCCTTGTCGACGGCCGGAATGTATTCGCGCGGAATCACGCCGCCCTTGATCGCGTCGACGAATTCGTAGCCCTTGCCCTGCGGCGCCGGCTCGAGCGTGATGACCGCGTGGCCGTACTGGCCGCGGCCGCCCGACTGCTTGACGAACTTGCCTTCGACGTCCTCGACCTTGTTGCGCACGGTCTCGCGATACGCAACCTGCGGCTTGCCGACCGTTGCCTCGACACCGAACTCGCGCTTCATCCGGTCGACGAGAATTTCCAGGTGCAGCTCGCCCATGCCGGAGATGATCGTCTGACCGGATTCCTCGTCCGTTTGCACGCGGAACGACGGGTCTTCCTGCGCGAGACGATTGAGCGCGATGCCCATCTTTTCCTGGTCGACCTTGGTCTTCGGCTCCACGGCCTGCGAGATCACCGGCTCGGGGAAGATCATCTTTTCGAGGATGATCACGTTGTTCGGATCACACAGCGTGTCGCCGGTTGTCGCTTCCTTCAGGCCGACTGCCGCGGCGATGTCGCCTGCGTAGACTTCCTTGATTTCCTTGCGCTCGTTCGCGTGCATCTGCAGGATCCGGCCGAGGCGCTCCTTCTTTTCCTTGATCGCGTTGTAGACGGTGTCGCCCGAATTCACCACGCCCGAGTACACGCGGAAGAAAATCAGCTGGCCGACGAACGGGTCGGTCATGATCTTGAAGGCGAGCGCCGAGAACGGATCGGTGTCGTTCGGATGACGCTCGATTTCGTTGTCGTGCTCGTCGTGACCGGTGATGGCGGGCACGTCGACCGGCGACGGCAGGTAGTCGATCACCGCGTCGAGCATGGCCTGCACGCCCTTGTTCTTGAACGCGCTGCCGCACAGCATCGGCACGATTTCATTGGCGATGCAGCGTGTGCGGATGCCGTGCTTGATTTCGTCTTCGGTCAGCGTGTCGCCGCCCAGATATTTTTCCAGCAGTTCCTCGCTCGCTTCGGCGGCGGCTTCGACCATCTTGTCGTGCCACTCCTTCGCCGTAGCCGCGAGTTCCGCAGGGATATCGCGGTACTCGAACTTGATGCCCTGGTTCTCTTCGTCCCAGAAGATCGCCTTCATCTTGACGAGATCGACCACGCCCTGGAAGTGCTCTTCCGCGCCGATCGGAATCTGGATGGGCACGGCGATACCTTTCAGGCGGTCGCCGATCTGACGCTGCACGCGGAAAAAGTCCGCGCCGACGCGGTCCATCTTGTTGACGAACGCGATGCGCGGCACCTTGTACTTGTTCGCCTGACGCCAGACGGTTTCCGATTGCGGCTGCACGCCGCCGACCGAGTCGTAGACCATGCAGGCGCCGTCGAGCACGCGCATGGAGCGCTCGACTTCGATCGTGAAGTCGACGTGCCCCGGCGTGTCGATGATGTTGATCCGATGCTCGGGATAGTTGCCGGCCATGCCCTTCCAGAAGGCGGTGGTGGCCGCCGACGTGATCGTGATGCCGCGCTCCTGCTCCTGTTCCATCCAGTCCATCGTCGCCGCACCGTCGTGAACCTCGCCGATCTTGTGGGTCACGCCGGTGTAGAACAGGATGCGTTCAGTGGTGGTGGTTTTGCCGGCATCGATGTGAGCGCTGATGCCGATATTCCGGTAGCGCTCGATGGGAGTCTTGCGGGGCACGTGAACCTCCTTGGAATAGCGCGCCTGAAACGCTTGCCGGGCGGCAGTCTGTGCCGCCCGAACCGCGGGAGTGCTGCGTTGCTAAGACTACTAGGATAGCGCGTCGGCCCGTCTTTTGCAGGAATCTTGCCAGGTGTGGCTGTGGCGTGGCTGGCGGTGTGGCTGGCGGTGTGGCTGGCGGTGCGCGGAGCGTAAAAACGACAAAAGCCGATGCCTTATGAACAGGCACCGGCTTTGCGGTGAGCGAGGCGACGCTGCGCGTGGTTTTACTGCGCCGCCGGAAGCCCCTGAATCTTCATGCCAGGCTTGATCCCTTTCGACGTGAACCAGCCCTTGCTCATCTCGAGCGCGTACACACCGTTGTTCTTCGGGCAGTGGTTATTCGTCGTCTCGGCCTGCATTTCGTCGATGTCGGTCACGGTGCCGTCCGCGCGAATGAACGCGATCGACAACGGAATCAGCGTGTTCTTCATCCAGAAGCAATGCACGGCGTTTTCATTGAAGACGAACAGCATGCCTTCGTTGGGCGCGAGGCTGGTGCGGTACATCAGGCCCTGCTCGCGGTCGGCGTCGTTGGCGGCGACGGCCGCGTCGATCACGAACATGCCCGCGGTCAGCTTCGCGCGCGGAAATTCGCCCGGCTGTTTTGCGCCAGAGGGCATTTGCTGCGCGTGAGCAGGCAGCGCACTCAGAGCCGAAAACGATATGGCCGCGAACGGCAGGATTGCGGCAACGGCGAGACGTGCCATGAAAGGTGTCATGAAGCGCGCCATCAACGAGCGCAGGGGAAATCGCACGGCGTGACTCCTTGCTGAGATTAACCGGGGAATGTTACGCGAGCGCGTCAAAAACAAAAAGGCAGATCGCCTTGCGGTGATCTGCCTTTCAACGCCGTAAGAACGGCAATGAAGCGAGTTCTTGACTGCGTTTTTACGACAAACTTACTCCGAAGCTGCCGAAGCGGCTGCTGCAGCAGCTGCCTTCTTGTGCGACTTCTTGTGAGCGTGCTTCGTGGTCTTCTTTGCCGACGAAGCTGCTGCTGCCGGAGCTGCCGAAGCTGCTGCCGGTGCCGAAGCTTGTGCGAATGCTGCCGTTGCGAAAAGGCCAGCGACCAGAGCGGCGATCAGTTTGTTCATTTTGAAAATCCTCAGCTTGAGTTAATTAACCAAATGACCCGGTTATGTTTGAGTCATGTCGGTAAACGTGCCATCCACCTTTCGGTTGACAGCGCATCGAACAAATTTTCGACGCGTCTGCCGAGCGCTCAGACTGCCCGCACGGACCGCACAAGCGGCTTGTACAAAGGCTCTTAAGGCTGAATGCCGGACAGCTTCGGGCGGCATCTGCGTCGAATAACGCGTGAGCTTGCGCACCGGTTGACGTCAATTTTGCGGAAAATTTCAGCACGCGACATTGAGGTGAACCAGGCTTCGCGCCATGCATGCGCGAGCCGCTGTTTCACGGCTTTTTCATTAGCTGGTTTCACGCGCGATTTTGTTCGCGCATACAACGAGTTAGCGAATCAGGCGACGCCTTCCCAAGGCGCGTTGTGCGGCAACTCGACGCTCTCGCCCGGTTGCAGGCCGAGCGAAAAAATATCCAGCGCGCCGATGCCGACGCGCACGAGACGCAGCGTCGGAAAGCCGACCGCGGCCGTCATGCGGCGCACCTGGCGGTTCTTGCCTTCGGTGATGGACAACTCGATCCATGTCGTCGGAATCGCGGCGCGATAGCGAATGGGCGGCGTGCGCGTCCATAGCGTGTCGCCTGGCTCGACGTACTCGGCGCGACACGGCTTCGTCACGTAATCGCCGAGATCGACGCCGCGCGCGAGCTTCTTCAGCGCGGCCGAATCCACCGCGCCTTCCACTTGCGCCCAATAGCGCTTGACGAGCTTGTGACGCGGCTCGGCGATGCGCGCTTGCAGCGCGCCGTCGTCGGTGAGAAGCAGCAGGCCCTCGCTGTCCGAATCGAGACGGCCCACCGGATACACGCCCGGCACCTTGACCCAGTCGGCGAGCGACGCGCGCGTTTCGTGCGCGGAAAACTGGCAGATGGTGCCGAACGGCTTGTTCAGAGCGATGAGGCGCATAGGAAGGTGATGATGTCGTGCGGCGCCCGCCGCAGCAGCATGAGGCGCGACGCGGGGCCGCAGGAGCGATGCCTGTGGCGAATGGCGGGATAATAATGCATAGGGCGCGGCGGGGCGGCTGCGCTCATCGACGAGATGGACAAGACAACAGACGGACGCCGTGCTTTATCCCAGTCTGCATGTTGGAAAACCCCGAGCCGCGGCGGCCTCGATGCCGCGGCCGTGTGGGCTAGAATAACGGCCAGGCCGCGTGCGCGCGTCCGGCATTGCGCGTAGCGAGGAGCATCGTCTTGGCAGTCTCCCATCAGCTTGCAGCACAGCCTTCACTGGAGTCCGATCATGCCGTATCAGCACATCAAGGTTCCGACCGGTGGTGACAAGATCACCGTCAATGCGGATTTCTCGCTCAACGTTTCGGATCAGCCGATCATTCCGTATATCGAAGGCGACGGCACCGGCCTCGACATCACGCCGGTCATGATCAAGGTCGTGGACGCAGCGGTCGAGAAGGCTTACGCGGGCAAGAAGAAAATCCACTGGATGGAGATCTACGCGGGCGAGAAATCGACGCGAGTGTACGGGCCGGACGTGTGGCTGCCTGAAGAAACGCTACAGGTGCTGAAGGAATATGTGGTGTCGATCAAGGGACCGCTCACCACGCCCGTCGGCGGCGGCATCCGTTCGCTGAACGTCGCGCTGCGTCAGGAACTCGATTTGTACGTATGCCTGCGTCCGGTGCAGTATTTCAAGGGCGTGCCATCGCCGGTGCGTGAGCCGGAAAAGACCAACATGGTGATCTTCCGCGAGAACTCCGAAGACATCTACGCGGGCATCGAATGGCCGGCCGAATCCGAGCAGGCAAAGAAGGTCATCAAGTTCCTGCAGGAAGAGATGGGCGTGAAGAAGATCCGCTTCCCGGATACGTCGGGCATCGGCATCAAGCCGGTCTCGCGCGAGGGCACGGAGCGTCTCGTGCGCAAGGCGATTCAGTATGCGATCGACAACGACCGCCGCTCGGTCACGCTCGTGCACAAGGGCAACATCATGAAGTACACGGAAGGCGCGTTCCGTGATTATGGTTATGCGCTCGCGCAGAAGGAGTTCAACGCGGAGTTGATCGACGGCGGCCCGTGGATGAAGGTCAAGAATCCGAAGACGGGCGGCGACATCGTCGTCAAGGATGTGATCGCCGACGCTTTCCTGCAGCAGATTCTGTTGCGCCCCGCCGAATACGACGTGATCGCCACGCTCAATCTGAACGGCGATTACGTGTCTGACGCGCTGGCCGCGCAAGTGGGCGGCATCGGCATCGCGCCGGGCGCGAACATGTCGGATTCGGTCGCGATGTTCGAGGCCACTCACGGTACGGCGCCCAAGTACGCGGGCAAAGACTACGTGAATCCGGGCTCGGAAATTCTCTCGGCCGAAATGATGCTGCGCCATCTCGGCTGGCTCGAGGCGGCGGATCTGATTATCAAGTCGATGGAAACGTCGATTCTGCAAAAGCGCGTCACGTACGACTTCGCGCGTTTGATGGAAGGCGCCACGCAGGTGTCATGTTCGGGGTTCGGGCAGGTGATGATCGAGAATATGTAGTCCGGCTTTCGGGACGCGCGGCAACGTCCCGTCAGGTCGATAAAAACCCAGCTAATGCGAACGATTAGCTGGGTTTTTTATTTCATGTCCATTTGCATGGCGCGCCAACACGGATTATTAGTGCGGCTCGAATTGTCTTGTTCTTCGCGACGACTTTATCGGCGGCATTGACGCGGGCACAGTGTGAGGCTCGGGCTGCGCACAGTGCGCGGCTGTCAACCACAGGAATATCACACGTGCCAAAAGGTTATTTGATCGCACACGTCAACATCACCGACGCAAACGCTTATGCCATCTATTCAAAAGCCGCAGGCGAAGCGATAGCGAGCTTCGCCGCTAATCACGTCGCGCCAAAGGTCATCGCAGTTTCCGGCCGACACGAACATGTGGAGGGCGAGACGCACACGAAGCACATGGTTATCGAATTCGATTCGTTCGCTGACGCGAAGGCGTTCTATGAGAGCCCGGAATATCAGGCGGCGAAAGTTTTGCGCTTAGGGGCGGCGAGCGGGAATTTTGTTTTGGTGGAGGGGGCCGGTTAACTCAATCAGCCGGGTTTTCCCACGCCTAACGATCGCTGATTGCACCCACACCTCCACAGCCCCAACTTTATCGAGACGCACAACGCGCCGCCTCGGTTAAGTTACGGCGCGGCGGACGACAGCCGCCTCCCGCATGCAATCAGATAACGATCAGAACATGAACCCAGCTCACATCGCCGCAAACGTCTACGTCGCCACGCCGAGCTACGGCGCCGTCGTTACCACGGGCTACGCACTCGGACTGCTCGACCTCTACGACATGTCGTCGACACACGGTTTCGGCATTCGCGTGAACTTCAACAGTTTCGACAGCCTCATCACACGCGCGCGCAATACGATGGTCGCCGAATTCCTCGCGGACGACCGCTTTACTCACCTGATGTGGATCGATAGCGACATCGGTTTCAGGGGCGAAGACGTCGTGCGTCTCCTGCGCGCCGATCGACCCGTCGCGGCAGGCGTTTATCCGTTGAAGAACGACGGCTGGCCGGCAACCGGACTCACGCATGCGATGCCGGCCGGTTCGACCAAAGCGGACTTCCGCGCGCTTTACGCGACGTATCCGGCCGTCGCGCGCACCGACTCGCTCGAGCCGGACGCCGACGGTTTCCTCGACGCGCGCTATGCGCCGACCGGTTTCATGCTGATCCGCCGCGAGGTGTTTGTCGCGCTGATCGCGCGTTATCCGGAATTGCGGTGCCGCTCGCCGTTCGTCGGCCGCCCGGAACTCGACGAGGGCAAGACCGCCGACTTTCTTTATGCGTTTTTCGATACCGGGATCGATCCAGAGACGCGGGTATACCTGTCGGAGGACTACTGGTTTTGTCACCTGGTCGAGAGCATCGGCATCACGCCCGTCATCGATACGCGCTCGAACCTCAGCCACCAGGGCATTGCGACGTACGAAGGCGACCTTTCTCGAAGCCTCGAACTTCAGCGCTCGATGACACGCGAAGCCACACAATAAATAGCCAGCGCGACAATTTGCCCGTTATTTGGGACATCGACGATTCGCCGCGGACGGTAAATCGCCGCACCGAAAACGCACGCAAAAAAAGAAGCGAAAAAATAATCGCCCAAAAAGAAACCCGGCGCGAAGCCGGGTTTCAAAAGGACGGGTATCGAACAAGTATCAGGCGGGTGCCTGGATGTTCGATGCCTGCTTGCCCTTCGGGCCTTGCACGACCTCGAAGGTCACCTTTTGGCCTTCCTTGAGGGTCTTGAACCCATTCATCTGGATGGCCGAGAAGTGTGCAAACAGATCCTCGCCGCCTTCATCCGGCGTGATGAATCCGAAACCTTTTGCGTCATTGAACCATTTGACCGTACCAGTTGCCATTCCAACTTCCCCTGTAACTCATGTCACTACCACGAGCCCTCGAAAAGCTCGACGGCCGCGTGATGCAGCCGCTCCCTCCTCACAAGCTCACCATCGGCATTTTTTCGAAATTTGGCGCAGTGAAAAAAGTGCCAGCTTGATTGTTGAGGCTCTTTATTCGAGTGTCAAGAAAATTTTGAGATGCCCTGACACACGTTGCAAACAGGCGGTTTCCAGGGTTTTTCCCGCTTTCGTTATGTGCGGTTGCGCAAGCGGGCTGTCTTGAAAAGTCGCATAATCGTCTCACATGGTGTTCTGCGGGTCGCTCGCCGCCGGTTGCGCGAGTGGGCGGCGGTCAGCCAGCTCCGGCAGGTTGTGCGATACTCGATCCGACTGCGGCGCAGCACGGCCGCAACGCATGATCTGGACTGGAGCCGGCCCCGCAATCGGCTCGTCGAATGGCGCACGCAGGCGGTAATTTTCGCCGTGCGGTAGCGAACGGGCTCACTGGCCGGCTGGCCGGGTTTTGACAGGATTGCGGGCCTGTCCTAGTTGTTTAGAATGGGTGTATGGCGATTATCCCGGACAAGCAGGACGGCACCGTACTGGAGCGGCAGGAGAAAAAGCTCAAGCCGCCATCCATGTACAAGGTGGTGCTGCTGAATGACGACTTCACGCCAATGGAATTTGTCGTGATGATCGTGCAGGAATATTTCAATAAAGATCGTGAAACCGCAACGCAGGTGATGTTGAAGGTGCATCGCGAGGGCAGGGGAGTTTGTGGGGTCTATACGCGGGACATCGCGTCGACCAAAGTCGAGCAAGTCGTTACCCACGCACGGCAGGCCGGGCATCCGCTGCAGTGTGTGATGGAGGAAGCATGATTGCCCAGGAACTGGAAGTCAGCCTGCACATGGCGTTCATGGAAGCACGCCAGGCGCGGCACGAGTTCATAACGGTCGAACATCTCTTACTGGCGCTGTTGGACAATCCGACAGCGGCAGAGGTGTTGCGTGCATGCGCGGCCAATATCGAGGATCTGCGCCAGAACCTGCGCAACTTCATTCATGACAACACGCCGACCGTGCCTGGCACGGACGACGTCGACACGCAGCCCACGCTGGGTTTCCAGCGTGTGATCCAGCGCGCGATCATGCATGTGCAGTCCACCTCGAATGGCAAGAAGGAAGTGACCGGCGCGAACGTGCTGGTCGCGATCTTCGGCGAGAAGGACTCGCACGCGGTGTATTACCTGCAACAGCAGGGCGTGACGCGTCTGGACGTGGTCAATTTCATCTCGCACGGCATCGCCAAGACGAGCAGTTCGGACGCCGCGAAAGCGAGCGACGCGAACGCCGAGTCCGACGAAGCCGCCGCGCAGAAAGAAACGCCGCTCGCCCAGTTCACGCAGAACCTGAACCAGATGGCGAAAGACGGCCGCATCGATCCGCTGATCGGGCGCGAGTCGGAAGTCGAGCGCGTGGTGCAGGTGCTGTGCCGTCGCCGCAAGAATAATCCGCTGCTGGTGGGCGAGGCGGGCGTCGGCAAGACGGCGATCGCCGAAGGGCTCGCCTGGCGCATTACGCGCGGCGAAGTGCCGGATATTCTGGCCGACGCACAGGTGTATTCGCTCGACATGGGCGCGCTGCTCGCGGGCACCAAGTATCGCGGCGACTTCGAACAGCGTCTGAAGACGGTCCTGAAGGAACTGAAGGAGCGTCCGCACGCGATTCTGTTCATCGACGAAATTCATACGCTGATCGGCGCGGGCGCCGCGTCGGGCGGCACGCTGGACGCGTCGAATCTGCTGAAGCCGGCGCTCTCGTCGGGCACGCTCAAGTGCATCGGCGCGACGACGTTCACGGAGTATCGCGGCATCTTCGAAAAAGACGCGGCATTGTCGCGCCGTTTCCAGAAGGTGGACGTGACGGAACCTTCGGTCGAACAAACCGTGGCGATTTTGCGCGGGCTGAAGTCGCGCTTCGAAGAGCATCACGGCGTGAAGTATTCGTCGGGCGCGCTGTCGGCGGCGGCTGAGTTGTCGGCACGCTTCATCACAGATCGTCATCTGCCGGACAAGGCCATCGACGTGATCGACGAGGCGGGCGCGGCGCAACGCATCCTGCCGAAGTCGAAGCAGAAGAAGACCATCGGCAAGAACGAGATCGAGGAAATCATCTCGAAGATCGCGCGTGTCCCGCCGCAAAGCGTGTCGCAAGACGATCGCAGCAAGCTGCAAACGCTGGATCGCGATTTGAAGAGCGTGGTGTTCGGGCAAGACCCGGCCATCGACGCGCTGTCGGCCGCGATCAAGATGGCGCGCGCGGGCCTCGGCAAGCTGGACAAGCCGATCGGCGCGTTCCTGTTCTCCGGCCCCACGGGCGTCGGCAAGACCGAAGTGGCGAAGCAACTGGCGTTCACGCTCGGCATCGAGCTGATCCGCTTCGACATGTCGGAGTACATGGAGCGTCACGCGGTGAGCCGGTTGATCGGCGCGCCTCCGGGCTATGTCGGTTTCGACCAGGGCGGCCTCTTGACCGAGGCTGTCACCAAGAAGCCGCACTGCGTGCTTCTGCTCGACGAAATCGAGAAGGCGCATCCGGACATCTACAACGTGCTGCTGCAGGTGATGGACCACGGCACGCTGACGGACAACAACGGCCGCAAGGCGGATTTCCGCAACGTCATCATCATCATGACGACGAACGCGGGCGCCGAGGCAATGGGCAAGTCGGTGATCGGCTTCACGAACCGCCGCGAAACCGGCGATGAGATGGTCGACATCAAGCGCATGTTCACGCCGGAGTTCCGTAACCGTCTGGACGCGACCATCAGCTTCCGTGCGCTGGATGAAGAGATCATCATGCGTGTGGTCGACAAGTTCCTGATGCAACTGGAAGATCAGTTGCACGAGAAGAAGGTCGACGCGCTCTTCACCGACGCGCTGCGCAAGCATCTCGCCAAGCACGGTTTCGATCCGTTGATGGGCGCGCGGCCAATGCAGCGTCTGATCCAGGACACGATCCGTCGCGCGCTGGCCGACGAGCTGCTGTTCGGCAAGCTGATGAACGGCGGGCGCGTGTCGGTCGACGTCGATGCGGAAGACAAGGTGCAGTTGACCTTCGACGAGCATCCGGCGCCGCGCAATCCGAATCCGGAAGCGGTGGAAGTCGAGTAAGCGTTAGCGAGTAAGCCTGTTGCTTACTCGCCGAACAAAAAACGGCGTGGACCTCAGGGTCCACGCCGTTTTTCTTTGTGCAGAGCGAATCTGAATCAATGCTTGCCGGTGCTGCCGAATCCACCCGCGCCGCGCTCGCTTTGCTCGAACTCGTCGACGATATTGAACTGCGCCTGCACGACCGGCACGATCACGAGTTGCGCGAGACGCTCCATCGGATTCAGCACGAAGGTCGTCTCGCCGCGGTTCCACGTCGAGATCATCAGTTCGCCTTGATAATCCGAATCGATCAGGCCGACCAGATTGCCGAGCACGATGCCGTGCTTATGACCGAGACCCGAGCGCGGCAGAATCAGCGCCGCATAGCCGGGATCGCCGACGTGAATCGCGAGCCCCGTCGGCACTAATGCGGTTTGACCCGGTTCGAGCGTCAACGGCTCCTTAAGGCACGCGCGCAAATCGAGGCCCGCGCTGCCGGTGGTCGCGTACGCGGGAAGCTGATCGCGCATGCGCGCATCGAGAATCTTCAAGTCGAGTTTCATGCAGGTTTTTCGAGAGTTTAAGGAGTTGAAGCCGGGCGCCCGAGTTCGAACGCGTCGGCAAGAAGTTCATAGGAACGCAGACGCGCGCGATAGCTGCCTGCGACGGTGAGCACGATCAGTTCGTCGGCCTGGAATTGTTCCTGCAATGCATGGAGCCGCTCGGTCACGACTTCGGGCGTGCCGACGATGCTGCGCGGTTTTTCGCGATCGATCACCAGTTGCTCGCGCTCGCCGTACTCCTGCGCGATGCCTTGTTCGACGGTCGGAATCGGCTCATTCAGGCCATAAGCCATTTGCACGCGACGCAGATCGACGGCCTTTTCCAGATCCGCTGCTTCCTGTTTCGTGTCGGCGCAAATCACGAAGACGGCGGCGGCCAGATACGGTTGCTGTGTTTCCTGACTCGCCTCAAAGCGCTCGCGATACGCGCGCGCAACCTGATGTCCGAAATGCGCGTTGATGAAATGCGCGAACGCGAAGCGGATGCCCAACTGTGCGGCGAGCAGGCCGCCGAATTCGCTCGAGCCGAGCATCCATAGTTGCGGACGCGTCGGCACTTGCGGTTGCAACAGCACGCCTTGCGCGATGTGGTCGGCGGGCAGCGTGCCGTGCATCAGTCCCACCAGATCGGCCACTTGCTGCGAGAAGAATTCGCCGCGGTTGTAGTCGCCCGCAGCGACCGCCTGCGCGGTGCGCATGTCGCCGCCGGGCGCGCGTCCCACGCCGAGATCGATGCGATTCGGGAACAGCGCCTCGAGCATCATGAATTGCTCGGCGACCTTGAACGGGCTGTAGTACGGCAGCATGATGCCGCCGGAGCCGAGCCGGATGCGTCGCGTGACGCTGCCAAGGCGCGCGAGCATCACTTCCGGACATGGGTTCGACACGCCGCGCAAGCCGTGATGTTCGGCGCACCAGTAGCGCGTGTAGCCGAGGTCGTCGGCAAGTTGCGCGAGTTCGACAGTGGCGGCGATAGCGTCCGCCACCGAGTGCCCTGAGATGACGGGCGTTTGATCGAGCACGGAAAGTAGCGTCATGTCGGTGTGCTCCAGATGCTTCGGTTCGCTTCGCTTTGTGGTGTCTCGGCGGCGCGCGGCAAGTTCAGCGAATCAGGCTTGTGTCGGGCAGACGCTTCGCGATTTCCGCGATCAACGCGCGCGCGAGCGTCTGCTTGTCGGCGCGCGGCAGCCGGGTAGCACCGGCGGCTTCGAACAGGATCACTTCGTTGTCGTCCATGCCGAACGTGAGCGGCCCGAGATTGCCGATTAGGAGCGGCACATTCTTGCGCACACGCTTCTCTTCGCCATGCACTTCGAGATCGCCGCTCTCCGCAGCGAAGCCGACGGCGAACGGCGGATGCGGCAGCTTGGCCACCGAGGCCAGAATGTCCGGATTCTCGACGAACGAAAACGTGGGCAGCGCGCGGTCGGCGGCTTTCTTGATCTTGTGTTCGCTCGCGTGATCGACGCGCCAGTCGGCGACCGCGGCCACGCCGATGAAGATGTCCGCGTCCGCTACCGAACGCATCACCGCATCGTGCATCTGCTGGGCGGTCTGCACGTCCTCGCGGAACACGCCCCACGGTGTTTCGAGCGCGACCGGACCCGCGACGAGATGCACGTCGGCGCCGGCCTGCTGCGCGGCGCGCGCGAGTGCAAAACCCATCTTGCCGCTCGAGCGATTCGTGATGCCGCGAACCGGATCGAGCGGTTCGAACGTCGGGCCGGCTGTCAGCAGCACGCGCCGGCCGGACAGAATCTTCGGCGAGAAAAACGATGCGATCGCTTCGTACGTTGCCGCGGCTTCGAGCATGCGGCCGTCGCCGATTTCGCCGCACGCCTGCGGTCCCGAATCGGGGCCGAGCACTTCGACGCCGTCCGCGCGCAGTTGCGCGACATTGCGCTGCGTCGCCGGGTTCTGCCACATCTGCCGGTTCATCGCGGGCACGACGAGCAACGGACAATCGCGCGCGACGCACAACGTGGCGAGCAGATCGTCGGCCATGCCGTGCGCGAGTTTCGCGAGGAAGTCAGTGGACGCGGGCGCGATCACGATCGCGTCGGCTTCGCGCGACAGATCGATATGCGCCATGTTGTTCGCGATGCGCGCGTCCCACTGGCTCGTGTAGACGGGGCGGCCTGAGAGCGCCTGCATCGTGACGGGCGTGATGAACTGCGTGGCCGCTTCGGTCATCACGACCTGGACGGTCGCGCCGGCCTTGGTCAGAAGACGCGTGAGTTCGGCGATCTTGTAGCAGGCAATGCCGCCCGTCATGCCGAGGACGAGGTGTTTTCCTGCGAGTTCTGCGGTTGCCAACGAAAGCCTCCGACAAAGCGTGGTGACCGAGCGCGGCGCGCTTGCACCGTTGCCGGCCGTCAAAGCGGATTTCTAACGCGCGGCCGTCGAAGCGCGAAAAACCACTTCCGGCGGCCCCGCGCCTCGCAACGATCCGCCCGTTAGCGCGACCCGCGTACGCGCCGCAATTCGTCGATGACGAGCAGCACCGCACCGACCGTGATCGCGCTGTCGGCGAGGTTGAACGCCGGCCAGTGCCACGCGCGCACGTGGAAGTCCAGGAAGTCGATCACGTGGCCGTACGCGAGCCGGTCGATCACGTTGCCGAGCGCGCCGCCGAGAATCAGCGCGAGCGCCGTGCAGAACATTTTTTGCCCGCCGTGGCGCTTGAGCAGGTAGCAGATCACCAGCGCGGCGATCACGCCGAGCGCGGTGAAAGCCCAACGCTGCCAGCCGCCCGCCATCGCGAGAAAGCTGAAGGCGGCGCCGCGGTTGTACACGAGGATCAGGTTGAAGAACGACGTGACCTCATGCGCGACGCCGTAGGCAAACACCTTCTGCACCGCGATTTTCGTCAGCTGATCGAACAGGATCACGATCAGCGCGACGCCGAGCCAAGGCGCCAGCGAACTGTTGCCGGCGGACGCTTTCGATGTGGATTTCGCCATGGTTCTCGCCATTATGCCGCGCTCCTCGCCTCGCCGGTGCCGAACAGATTGCTGATGCAGCGGCCGCACAGCGTGGGGTGTTCGGCGTTCGCGCCGACATCCGCGCGGTAGTGCCAGCAGCGCTCGCACTTCAGATACTTCGACGTGATCACTTCGACGCCTTCCTCCGCTTCGCTCGCGACCTTCACGACCGTTGCCGCCGATGTGATCAGCACGAACTTGAGGTCGTCGCCGAGGCTCGTCAGCGCGTCGTAACGCGCGCCACTCGCGCGGATTTCCACTTCCGCCTGCAACGACGAGCCGATCAGGTTAGCGACGCGCGCTTCTTCCAGCGCCTTGGTCACGTCGCCGCGCGCGGCGCGCAGCAGCGTCCACTTGTCGAGCAGCGCGCCCGCGTCCGGCACGGCCGGGAACGCGTGATACGTCTCGGTGAAAATGGTTTCGCTGTTCGGCTGGAACACCTTCCACGCTTCTTCGGCGGTGAAGGAGAGGAACGGCGCCATCAGACGCAGCAAACCTTGCGCGATGTGATACAGCGCGGTTTGAGCCGAGCGGCGCGCGACCGAATCAGCAGCCGTCGTGTACAGGCGATCCTTCAGCACGTCCAGATAGAAGCCGCCGAGATCTTCCGAGCAGAACGTCTGCAGCTTGGCGACCACCGGGTGGAACTCGTACTTGTCGTAGTGCGAGAGGATGTCGTTTTGCAGATTCGCCGACAGCGCCACCGCGTAACGGTCGATCTCCAGCCAGTCTTCCACCGGGCGCGCGTTCTTCTCGTAGTCGAAGTCCGACAGATTCGCGAGCAGGAAGCGCAGCGTGTTGCGGATACGGCGATAGCCTTCCGTCACGCGCTTGAGGATTTCCTCGGAGATCGCGAGCTCGCCGGAGTAATCGGTCGACGCGATCCACAAGCGGATGATTTCCGCGCCGAGGCGATTCGCCACCTCATGCGGATCGATGCCGTTGCCAAGCGACTTGCTCATCTTGCGGCCTTCGCCGTCGACGGTAAAGCCGTGCGTCAGAAGCGCGTTATACGGCGGACGGCCGTCGAGCATGGAAGCCGTCAACAGCGACGAATGGAACCAGCCGCGATGCTGATCCGAGCCTTCCAGATACAGGTCGGCCGGGAATTGCAATTCGTCCTTGTGCGAGCCGCGCAGCACGTGCCAATGCGTCGTGCCGGAATCGAACCACACGTCGAGCGTGTCGCGGTTCTTTTCGTACAGATTCGCGTCGTCGCCGAGCAGTTCGCGCGGATCGAGCGTTTGCCAAGCCTCGATGCCGGCCTGCTCGACGCGCTTCGCGACTTCCTCGAGCAACTCGAGCGTGCGCGGATGCAGCTCGCCCGTTTCCTTGTGGACGAAGAACGCCATCGGCACGCCCCATTGACGCTGACGCGACAGCGTCCAGTCGGGACGATTCGCGATCATGCTGAAGAGCCGCTGCTTGCCCCACGACGGATAAAACGCCGTATTTTCGATGCCTTCGAGCGCGGTTTCGCGCAGCGTCTTGTCGCTGTCGTTCGGCTTCACGTCCATGCCGGCGAACCATTGCGACGTCGCACGATAGATGATCGGCGTCTTGTGGCGCCAGCAGTGCATGTAGCTGTGCGTGTACTTTTCGGTGCGCAAAAGCGAACCGGCGCTTTGCAGCGCTTCGACGATCTGCGGATTCGCCGCCCAGATCGACAGGCCGCCGAAGAGCGCGAGCGATTCGATGTAACGGCCGTCGCCCATCACCGGATTGATGATGTCGGAGTCGGCCATGCCGTGCGCCTTGCACGACACGAAGTCTTCCACGCCATACGCCGGCGACGAGTGCACGACGCCCGTGCCGGTTTCCGTCGTCACGTAGTCGCCGAGATAGACCGGCGACGTGCGCTTGTAGCTCGGATGCGCGGACGCGAGCGGATGGTTAAAGCGCAAGTTGACAAGCTTGGCGCCCGGCGTAGTCGCGATCACCGAGCCTTCCAGACCGTACGCCTTCAGGCATGCTTCGACGCGTTCCTCGGCGAGAATCAACAGGCCGCGCGGCGTATCGACGAGCGCGTAGACGATTTCCGGATGCAGGTTCAACGCCTGGTTCGCGGGAATGGTCCACGGCGTCGTGGTCCAGATCACGATGCCGCCTTCGTTGCGCGGCAGCGCGTTCAGGCCGAACGCCTGCGCGGTCTTCTCCGGCTCGGCGAAGCCGAACAGCACGTCGATGGTCGGATCGGTCTTGTCCTTGTACTCGACTTCCGCCTCAGCGAGCGCCGAGCCGCAGTCGAAACACCAGTTGACCGGCTTCAGCCCGCGGAACACGTAGCCTTTTTCCAGGATCTTCGCGAGCGCGCGGATTTCGCCGGCTTCATTCGTGAAGTTCATGGTCTTGTAGGGGTTGTCCCACTCACCGAGCACGCCCAGACGCCGGAAGCCGAGCTTCTGCTTCTCGATCTGCTCGGTCGCATACGCGCGCGCTTTCTGCATGACTTCCGCGGCGGGCAGCGACTTGCCGAACTGCTTTTCGATCTGGATTTCGATCGGCATGCCGTGGCAGTCCCAGCCCGGCACGTAGACCGCGTCGAAGCCCGCCATGTTGCGCGCCTTGACGATCATGTCCTTGAGAATCTTGTTCACCGCGTGGCCGAGGTGGATGTCGCCGTTCGCGTACGGCGGGCCGTCGTGCAGGATGAACTTCTTGCGACCCTTGCTGGCTGCGCGGATCTTCTCGTAGACCTTGCGCTCCTGCCATTCCTTGACCCATTGCGGCTCGCGCTTGGGCAAGTCGCCGCGCATCGGGAACGGCGTGTCCAGCAGGTTCACGGGGTAGCGTGATTGCGGTTTCGAATCGGCTTTCTTGTTGCTCATGATGTGGTCGCGGTGAATTCTTTATAAGCGCAGCGGGGCGCGGGTTGCGCACGGTGCGCGAGAGGGTTGGCGCGGCGGCAGGCATGTCGCGCAATGCGCGGATGTCCTTCGATACGCGCAGCGGCGGTCCATGCGGCAGGTGAACGCGCGCAGGGACCGCGGCGGCTATCTAATTCGGTCGGTGGCCGACGTGGCGAAACCGGTTGAGCGGCTGCCCGGCGTGCCCGCGCCGACGGCCGCGAACCACGCGCGCGCGTTGGCGACGTCGCGTGCAATCGCGGCGGTGAGCGTTTCGAGGTCGACGTACTTTTCCTCGTCGCGCAGCTTCTTCAGGAATTCGACGCGCACGAGCTTGCCGTAAGCGTCGCCGTGCCAGTCGAGCAGATGCACTTCGAGCAGTACGCGGCCCGAATCGTCGACGGTGGGACGCAGGCCCAGACTCGCGACGCCAGGCAGCGGTTCGTCGGTCACGCCATGCACGCGCACGACGAAAATGCCCGCGAGCGCCGGACGCTTGTGCGCGATCGGCAGATTGAGCGTGGGAAAGCCGAGATCGCGGCCGAGCTTCATGCCGTGCACGACGTGGCCGCTGATCAGATAGTCGCGGCCGAGCGCGGCGCGCGCCGCGTCGAGATCGCCGGCCACCAATGCCGCGCGCACGCCCGAGCTGGAGATGCGCGCACCGGACGGATCGGCGACCGTGGCCATTTGCTCGACTTCGAAACCGTAGTGCTGCCCTGCCGCCTTCAGCGACGTGAAGTCGCCCGCGCGCTTGGCGCCATAGCGGAAGTCGTCGCCGATCATCACCCAGCGCGCGTGCAGCCCATTCACAATAATTCGTTCGACGAACGCATCCGGCGACTGGCTCGCGAACGTGTGATTGAAGTGCTCGACGACCACGCGGTCCACGCCATTGGTGCGCAGCGCTTCGAGCTTGTCGCGCAGCATCGCGATGCGCGGCGGCGCGCCGGCCGGGTTGAAGAATTCGCGCGGGTGCGGCTCGAAGGTCATCACGCAGACGGGCAGACCGCGCGCGTCGGCCGCTGCGCGCACGTGCGCGAGCAAAGCCTGATGGCCGCGGTGGACACCGTCGAAGTTGCCGATGGTCAGTGCGCACGGCGCACGGCTTTCAGCGTTGGGAAGACCGCGGAAGACTCTCACGATAGCGCGTCGGGGTAGGGCGGGCGGGGTGCCGCAAAACAAACGATTATAAACGCTCGGCGCAACGGACGGCGGCGCCTCGCGGTTTGGGTGTCCCCGAATGATAAAATCCGCGCATGAAAAAACTCGTCATCCTGATTTCAGGGCGGGGAAGCAACATGGAAGCCATTGTTCGCGCGTGTGCGGACGAAGGGTGGGCCGCGCAGGTGGCCGCCGTGATTGCGAACCGTCCTGACGCCGCGGGCCTTGCGTTCGCGGCGTCGCACGGCATTGCGACGGCGGTGGTCGATCACCGCCAGTTTCCCGACCGCGAGCGCTTCGATGCGGCGCTGGCCGAACAAATCGATAGTTTCTCGCCGGATCTCGTCGCGCTCGCCGGCTTTATGCGCGTGCTGACGGACGGTTTCGTCGACCGTTATGCGGGGCGCATGCTGAACGTGCACCCGTCGCTGCTGCCGAGCTTTCCTGGACTCAAGACACATCAGCAGGCGCTCGACGCCGGCGTGCGACTGCACGGCGCGTCGGTGCATTTCGTGACGTCGCAGCTCGATCACGGGCCGATCGTCGTGCAGTCGGCGGTGCCCGTCGTGGCCGGCGACACGCCCGCGACGCTCGCCGAGCGCGTGCTCGCGACCGAACACATTATTTATCCACGCGCGGTGCGCTGGTTCGTCGAAGGGCGTCTTGCTCTTGACGGCCTGCGTGTCACGCTTACGCCGCCGGAGCCGCAATGGCTCTTTGCCGGTCACACCGCCGGAGAGGGCGCATGAGATTGCATGGTTTTTTGATTGGACAAACTGAGACTTTGCTGGCTGAAGTCCTAAGACTGAATGGTCCCGCCGACGCCACCACGAGCCGCTTTTTCCGCGCGCATCCGAAGCTCGGACACGGTGAGCGCGGCGTCATCGCCGAGGCGGTTTTCGCGGTGCTGCGCCGGCGCATGGAATTCGCGCATCTGGCCGAAAGCGGCGCCGGCAGCCCGGCGCGCCGCATGGCTTTGCTCGGTCTGATGCAGACGGCGGGCCGCTCGGCGCTCAAGCCGTTCGTGTCGGACTCGGAATCCAGGTGGCTCGAACACGTCGCGATGATCGACCCGGAAAGCCTGCCGCTGCGGATTCGCCTGAATCTGCCGGACTGGATCTATCAGGCGCTGGCCAAGCGTTTTGAAGCCGCGGAACTCGCGCAACTGGCCGCCGCGCTCAACTACCCGGCGCCTCTGGACCTGCGCGCGAACCCGATCAAGGCGAGCCGCGACGACGTGCTGAACGCGCTGTCGAAGGCCGGCATTGAAGCCGGCGCCACGCCGTTCGCGCCGTTCGGCGTGCGCGTGGTCGGCAAGCCGCCGCTCACCAAGCTCGACGCGTTCCAGCAAGGCTGGCTCGAAGTCCAGGACGAGGGCAGCCAGTTGCTGTGCTCGCTCGTCGCGCCCAAGCGCGGCGAAATGATCGTCGACTTCTGCGCGGGCGCGGGCGGCAAGACGCTCGCGCTCGGCGCGGCGATGCGCTCGACCGGGCGTCTGTACGCATTCGACATCTCCGAGCGGCGTCTCGCCAAGCTCAAGCCGCGGCTTGCGCGCAGCGGTTTGTCGAACGTGAATCCGGTGCTGATCGACAGTGAACACGACGCCAAGATCAAGCGGCTTGCCGGCAAGATCGACCGCGTGCTGGTCGACGCGCCGTGCAGCGGCCTCGGCACGCTGCGCCGCAATCCCGATCTGAAATGGCGTCAGTCGCCGGAATCGGTCGCGGAGCTTGCGCCCAAGCAGGCGTCGATTCTCGCGAGCGCGGCGCGGCTCGTGAAGAAGGGCGGGCGTCTCGTGTACGCGACGTGCTCGATCCTCGAAGCGGAAAACGAAGCGGTCGTGCAGCAGTTCCTCGCGGATCACCCGGACTTCGCGCTCGTCCCGGCGCGTGAAGTGCTGGCCGAGCAGCGCATCGACCTCGAAATGGGCGATTACCTGTCGCTCTGGCCGCATCGCCACGCGACCGACGGCTTCTTCGCCGCCGTGCTCGAACGCCAGAGCTGAGGCCCGACGGGCTGCGCGCCGGCTCGCCGATCGATTCTTCGATCCCGGCGAGCCGGCCATTCCCGCAACATCATGCAAAACAGACTCTTTTCGCACCTTTTCGGCGATCTCACGCGCGACTTCGGCCAGCCGGTCATGCTGTGGCAAATCGGCTTGCTTCTCACGACGCTCGCGCTCGCGTGGCTGCTCGCGCGCGTGCTGCGCCGGGCGCTCGATTTGCGCCGGCAGACGCGCTACCAGACGTTGCGCTTCGGCGCCGAAAGCCTGAACCGCGCGTTTTTCCCGCTGATCGGCGCGGTGCTGGTGTGGCTCGCGCGCGCGATCGCGGGCCAGTTCATCCACACTGCGCTGCTCGATCTCGCGTTGGTGCCGCTCTTCGGCATCGGCTTGATTTACATCGTGTTTTTCTTCGCGCGACGCGTCTTTAGCCACGACGGCGAGACGCATCCGTGGCTTTTCGTCGTCGAAAAAATCGTCTCGCTGGTCGTCTGGGTCGCCATGGTGCTGACCGTGATGGGCATTCAGGACGACGTGATCGAGTGGATGGCGAGCGTTCACTTTCGCATCGCCAATGCGCATATGACGCTGCTTTCGCTC
Organism: Paraburkholderia graminis; assembly: GCF_003330785.1. Lineage (NCBI taxonomy): Bacteria > Pseudomonadati > Pseudomonadota > Betaproteobacteria > Burkholderiales > Burkholderiaceae > Paraburkholderia > Paraburkholderia graminis. Next base: position 3,186,448 of record NZ_CP024934.1, on the reverse strand, counting down.
GTCACCGGCCTGCTGTGGGTGGGCGTCACGATGATCGTCGCGATGTGGCTCGGCTCGGCGTTCGAAGACCGGCTGATGCGCGCCACCACGCTCGACGCCAATCTGAAAGTGGTGGTGGCGCGCGTCGGCCGTGCGGCTTTCGTGCTGGCGGCCGTGCTGATCAGCCTGTCGCTCGTGGGCATCGACATCACCGTGCTCGGCGTGTTCGGCGGCGCGCTCGGCGTGGGGCTCGGTTTCGGGCTGCAGAAGATCGCGAGCAACTATGTGTCGGGCTTCATCATCCTGATCGACCGGTCGTTGCGGATCGGCGACACGATCAACGTGAGCGGCCTGCAAGGCATGGTCACGCAGATCCGCACGCGTTACACGGTCGTGCGTGGCCTCGACGGCATCGAGACGCTGATTCCAAACGAGAAGCTGATCACCGACGTCGTGCAGAACCAGTCGTCGTATCTGACGCGCGGCTATGCGAAGGCGGCGGTGCAGATCGCCTACACGGCCGACGTCGAACAGGCGATGGCGCTGCTCGCGCAAGCCGCCGCCGGCGTGCCGCGCGTCCTCGCGGACCCGGCGCCCACGCCTTACCTGACGAGTTTCGGCGCTGACGGCATCAACCTCGAACTGGGTTTCTGGATCGCCGACGCCGCAACCGGCACCTCGGCCGTGCGCTCGGCGGTCAATCGCAACATCTGGCAGCTTTTCTCCGCGCACGGCATTTCGATTCCTTTCGCGCAACGCGAAGTGCGGATCGTCGGCAACGTCGGACACATTGCAAATGTCTCCGGTGTCGCACCGCAGCCGGTAACTATGACCGCGCCTGCCGCCAATCAGGCAGACAACGCGCTCTGACGGGCACTTCTGGGTCTGCGGTGAGTCAAAATGGGCTCATTGCAGACTATCGCTCGTTGATGCCGCACAAAAAATCCCTATTTGTTACAAACACTTGGAACGCTTCCAGTAGAATGTCGTCCAATCCCGCTGTATGCTTTCACTTTCTTGACACGCGCAGTCCGCGGGTGTCTCGTGTCTCTCGTTCCACAGGTAAATTGCCTTGTTGAATTCCTTGCTCGATTTCCTTGCCCACGGCCTGCTGCGCTTCTCCTGGTGGCAACTTGTGCTGTACACCCTCGCGGTCACGCACGTCACGATCATCGGCGTGACGGTTTATCTGCACCGCTGCCAGGCGCACCGCGCGCTCGAATTGCACCCTGTCGTCAGTCATTTTTTCCGGTTCTGGCTGTGGATGACCACGGGCATGCTGACCGGTCAATGGGCGGCTATCCACCGTAAACACCACGCGAAGTGCGAGACCGAAGAAGATCCGCACAGCCCGCAAACGCGCGGCATCTGGAAGGTGCTGCTCGAAGGCGCGGAACTGTATCGCACCGAAGCGAAAAACGAAGAAACGATGCGCAAGTTCAGTCACGGCACGCCGAACGACTGGATGGAGCGCAACGTCTACACGAAGTACCCGATTCTCGGCGTGAGCCTGATGATGGTGCTGAACGTCGCGCTGTTCGGCGTCGTCGGCCTGACCATCTGGGCTGTGCAAATGGTGTGGATCCCGTTCTGGGCGGCCGGCGTCGTCAACGGTCTCGCGCACTTCTGGGGCTACCGCAACTTCAACTCGTCGGACGCCAGCACGAACATTTTCCCGTGGGGCATCATCATCGGCGGTGAGGAACTGCATAACAATCACCACACGTATGCGACGTCGGCCAAGCTGTCGAACAAGTGGTATGAGTTCGACATCGGCTGGATGTATATCCGCATCATGTCGGCCTTCCGTCTTGCGAAGGTGAAGAAGATCGCGCCCACGCCGCGTCTGACCACCGGCAAGCTGGTGCTCGACCAGGACACGTTGCAGGCCGTGCTGGCAAACCGTTACGAAGTGATGGCGCGTTACGGCAAGGCGCTTAAGCGTGCGTATCGTCAGGAACTCGCGCATCTGAAGGAAGTCGGCGCACGCGAGAAGTATCAGCTCATGCGCGGCGCGCGCAACTGGTTCCATAAGGAAGAAGCGGGGCTCGACGAGCCGCAGAAACGTCTGCTGCCGCAAATCTTCGCGAACAGCCAGAAACTGAAGACGTACATCGACATGCGCAACGAACTCGCGGCAATGTGGGAGCGCTCGAACGCGTCGCGCGACCAGTTGCTGGTTCAGTTGCAGGACTGGTGTCATCGCGCTGAGGCGAGCGGCATCAAAGCGCTGCAGGATTTTGCAATGCGACTGCGCCGTTATGCTTGATCGCGAAATCCATTAAAATTTCGTTACGTCACAAAACCCCGCGTTGGCGGGGTTTTGCTTTTTGGGCCGCGGAAAATGCAGCATGACGCAGTGCGCAGGCCGCGGCGGCAGAGCGAAGGCAGAGGAGATCATGGATCAGCAGGCGATCAGGACCGTCGAATACGACCGGCCGCAGGCGCAGGGCACGTCCTGCGGGATCGGACAGGCGTGGGCGAAGGTGCCCGACATGCCGTCGGCAGAACAGAAAGTGGCGCTGAAGGAGCGCATCCGCGCATTGCTCAAGCGCGAGAAGGCAGTGCTTGTGGCCCACTACTATGTCGATGCCGAATTGCAGGAGCTTGCCGACGAAACCGGCGGCTGCGTCGCCGATTCGCTCGAAATGGCGCGCTTCGGGCGTGACCACGACGCACAAACTTTGGTCGTTGCCGGCGTGCGTTTCATGGGCGAGACCGCGAAGATTCTGAGTCCCGACAAGCGCATTCTGATGCCGGACCTCGACGCTACCTGCTCGCTCGATCTTGGCTGCCCAGTGGACGAATTTTCGGCTTTCTGCGACGCCCATCCGGATCGCACGGTCGTGGTCTATGCGAACACCAGTGCCGCGGTGAAGGCTCGCGCCGACTGGATGGTGACTTCATCGATCGGACTGGAGATTGTTGCCGACTTGCACGCGCGCGGCGAAAAAATCATCTGGGCGCCGGACCGGCACCTGGGCGGTTATATCCAGAACAAGACCGGCGCGGACATGCTCATGTGGCAGGGCTCGTGTCTCGTGCACGACGAATTCAAGGGCATCGAACTCGATTTGCTGCGCGCCGAATATCCCGGCGCGAAAGTGCTCGTGCATCCCGAGTCGCCGGCCAACGTCGTGGCGCTCGCCGATGTCGTCGGCTCTACCACGCAGTTGATCGACGCCGCGCAGAAGCTCGATGCGACGCATTTCATCGTCGCGACGGACCTCGGCATCCTGCACAAGATGCAACTCGCTGCGCCCGGCAAGACGCTGATTGCCGCGCCCACGGCCGGCAACAGCGCGACCTGCAAGAGCTGCGCGCACTGTCCGTGGATGGCGATGAACGGCCTCGCGAATCTGGCCGACGTGCTCGAGCGCGGCCACAACGAGATTTTCGTCGACCGTGCTATCGGCGAACGGGCTCGTCTGCCGATCGATCGCATGCTGGACTTCGCCGCGCGTCACAAGAAGCGCGTGCAGGCGAGCGGCGATCTGGCGCGCGACGCGCAGTTGTATTCGAACGTAGGAGCCGCCTGATGAACGCGGTAGCGCAAGATTCAGCAGAGGCCGGTTCCGCCGCCTATAGCCAGGCGGAAGCCGTGTCGCCGCTCTTCGCCGAGATCCGCGCGCAGTACGGCGCCGCGTTCGACGCCGCGCTGGCACGCAACGTCGCGGACGCGCTCGCGGAAGACATCGGCACCGGCGACCAGACCGGCCGCCTCGTTCCCGCCGACGAAGTGCGCGACGCGCGCGTCATCGTCCGCGAGGATGCGGTGTTGTGCGGCGTGCCCTGGTTCAACGCCATCTTGCGGCAGGTCGATCCGCGGATCGAGGCGCAGTGGCGTTATCGCGAAGGCGACCGCATGACGGCGGACACGCCGGTGTGCGAACTGCGCGGGCCGGTGCGCGCGCTGCTTACCGCCGAACGCAACGCGCTCAACTTTCTGCAGTTGCTGTCCGGCGTGGCGAGCGCGACGCGCCGGTACGTCGACGCAATCGCGCATACGCGCACGCGGATTCTCGACACGCGCAAGACTTTGCCAGGCTTGCGGCTCGCGCAAAAGTACGCGGTGCGTGTGGGCGGCGGCGCGAATCAACGGCTCGCGTTGTACGACGGCATCCTGATCAAGGAAAACCACATTGCCGCCGCCGGCGGAGTGGGCGCGGCCATGAACGCAGCGCTTGCGCTCAACGCGGGCGTCCCGATTCAGATCGAGGTCGAAACGCTCGAACAGCTGGAAACGGCATTGGCGCATCGCGCGCAGTCCATTCTGCTCGACAACTTTTCCTTCGATGCAATGCGCGACGCGGTACGCATCACCGCTGGATGCGCGGTGCTGGAAGTGTCGGGCGGCGTCAACTTCGAGACCGTGCGGACGATTGCGGAGACAGGCGTCGACCGCGTGTCGATCGGCGCCCTGACGAAAGACGTGCGAGCGACCGATTACTCGTTGCGAATCGTCTGACGCGGTTTCCAGAAATTAGGCTTCGTGAGACATGAAACGCCATCGCCGGCATGAAAGCCGGCGATGGCGTTTCCGTTTGCATCACACGTTGCGGTTGCGCACGTATTCCGGCGAGAGCACGGTCGGCAGCGCTTTGGGCAAAGTCGCCGGCCAGTCGCGGCTGAAATGCAGGCCGCGGCTTTCGCGCCGCGAGCGCGCGCCGTCGACGATTAGCGAAGCCACGTCCACCAGATTGCGCAACTCCAGCAGGTCGCGGCTCACCTTGAAATTCGCGTAATACTCGTGAATCTCGTCGCGCAAGAGGGCGAGCCGGTGGCGCGCTCGCGCAAGCCGTTTGTCCGTGCGCACAATGCCCACGTAGTTCCACATGAGCCGGCGAAGCTCGTCCCAATTGTGGGCGACCACCACTTCTTCGTCCGGATCGGACACGCGGCTCTCGTCCCAGTCCGGCAACGGCGCATGAACCGCGCCGCTAAAGCCTTCTTCTTCGATGGCGCGCGCAGCCGAGCGGCCGATCACCAGACACTCGAGCAGCGAATTGCTGGCCAGACGGTTTGCGCCGTGCAGCCCCGTGCAAGAGGTCTCGCCGACTGCATAGAGGCCCGCGAGATCGGTGCGGCCCGCCAGATCGGTGACGACGCCGCCGCACGTATAGTGCGCCGCCGGCACGACCGGAATGGGTTCCTTCGTGATGTCGATGCCGAATTCCAGGCAGCGCGCGAGGATCGTCGGAAAATGCTCGCGCAGGAAATCGGCCGGCTGATGGCTGATGTCCAGATACACACAATCGATGCCGCGCTTCTTGATCTCGAAGTCGATCGCGCGCGCGACGATGTCGCGCGGCGCGAGTTCGGCGCGCTCGTCGTGGTTCGGCATGAAACGCGTGCCGTCCGGCAGCTTCAGCACGCCGCCTTCGCCGCGCACGGCTTCCGAAATCAGAAACGACTTGGCGTACGGATGGAACAGGCAGGTCGGATGGAACTGGATGAACTCCATGTTCGAGACGCGGCAGCCCGCGCGCCATGCCATCGCGATGCCGTCGCCCGTCGCCGTGTCCGGATTCGTGGTGTACAGGTAGACCTTGCCCGCGCCGCCGGTGGCGAGCACCGTGTGCGGCGCCTCGATGGTGACGGTGCGGCCGGTTTGCACATCGAGCGCATAGAGGCCATGACAACGGCGTCCCGGCAGTCCCAGCCGGTCGGAGGTGATCAGGTCGATCGCGCAGTGATCTTCGAGCAGTGTGATGTTCGGATGCCGCCGCACACGCTCGCTGAGCGTGGTGACAACCGCATGGCCCGTGGCGTCGGCCGCATGAATAATCCGCCGGTGGCTATGGCCGCCCTCGCGAGTCAGGTGGAAGCCGAGCTCGGCCGCGTCGTCTTTCGTGAACGGCACGCCCTGGTCGATCAGCCATTCAATCGCGGCACGCCCGTGTTCGACGATGAACCGCGTCGCCGCTTCGTCGCACAGGCCGCCGCCGGCAACCAGCGTATCGCGCACGTGATTGTCGATGCTGTCCGCGGAATCCAGCACGGCGGCGATGCCGCCTTGCGCCCAATCGCTCGCGCCTTCAGTCATCGACCGCTTGGCGATCACCGCAACCCGCCGCGTTTCTGCGAGATTGAGCGCGACGCTCAGCCCCGCGAGACCGCTACCGACAATCGCCACATCGAATTCCATTGCTTGCATCTCCGTCTTTTCGTTTTGCTGTGCAAACGCGACAATCACGCGCTGCTAAAACGAGAAAGGATACGCGCCGCGACGGTCGAGGGAAAGCTGGCCGGACGTCATAAGACTTCACGACCGGGCACATCAAGGTCAAACGACGGTTTTGACGACCCAGAAACAAAAAAGCCCCGCACGAATGCGAGGCTTTTTGCACATGTCTTTGCCTTCGTCAAAAGGCAGGAGCCAAGACTTACTTGATCTTGGTTTCCTTGTAGTCAACGTGCTTACGGACGACCGGATCAAACTTCTTGATCAGCATCTTTTCCGGCATGTTGCGTTTGTTCTTCGTAGTCGTGTAGAAGTGACCCGTGCCTGCGGTCGATTCCAGCTTGATCTTGTCGCGTGCGCCTTTCGCCATGATTTACTCCTTAGGCTTCACCGCGTGCGCGCAGATCTGCGAGCACAACGTCGATACCGTTCTTGTCGATCAGGCGCAGGCCGGCGTTCGAAATACGCAGACGCACCCAACGGTTTTCGCTTTCCACCCAAATACGGCGGCTTTGCAGGTTCGGCAGGAACCGGCGCTTGGTTTTGTTGTTCGCGTGGGAAACGTTGTTGCCGCTCATCGGCGCTTTCCCAGTTACTTGGCATACGCGTGCCATGAGAGCACTCCTAATACGCTAATTCTGAGTTCGAACGCCGTGAAAGTTTCCCGAAAAGAGTCGCGCTGAAATCAGGCACGTATCCTTTCCGGAACGCCTTGGTGGCTTCGGAACAGGGGGTTGGAAATAGGCAAACCGGAATTCTAGCAGGAAAAAAGCCGCAAAATCAAACCTTATTTGCGGTGGCGAGACACGGCGCGGCGCCTTTTCGCGTCCCGTTCACGCTTTTTTCATGTCGCCTAAAGAGCGCCGAAAGACCCGTCAAGCTGCCGGTCGCACTGCGTCACGGCCACCCGGCGCGGGCGAACGAGTATACGCTGTCCGCGCCGATCACGAGATGATCGACGAGTTGCACGTCGATCAGCGCCAGCGCTTCACGCAGTGTGCGCGTGAGACTGCAGTCGCTGGCGCTCGGCTGCACCGCGCCCGACGGATGATTATGCGCGACGATCAGGCTCGCCGCATTGAGCGCCAGCGCCCGCCGCACGATCTCGCGCGGATACACCGCCATGCGCGTGAGCGTGCCGCGCGCGCTTTCCTCGCTGCGAATCAGCCGATGCCGCGCGTCCAGGAACAGCGACACGAACACTTCCTGCGGACGGCCGCCGATCAGAAGCCGCAGGTAATCTTCCACGGCCTCGGGCGAATTCATCAGCGAACGCCGGCGCATCTTGTCGACCAGCGAACGGCGCGCCATTTCCATGATCGCGAGCAACTGCGCTTTTTTCGCGGGCCCGATGCCGCGCAAGCCGTCGAAATCCGCGTAAGTCGCATCGAGCATGGCCCGCAGCGAGCCGAAGCGGTCGAGCAGCTCGCGCGCCACGCTGAACACGTCGTGGCCGGGCAGGCCGGAGCCGAGCACGAGCACGATCATCTCCGTGTCCGACAGCACAGCCGGGCCCTGATCGATGAGCCGTTCGCGCGGCATATCGTGTTTGGGCCATTTGCGCCGGCGGCGCGGATTGGGCGCATCGGCAGGGCGGGCGACGGGCGGCGAACGAGCGAAATCCAACATTGGATCGCCGATTGTGGACGCATAATCAGACATATAGAGACAATTCCTCCGCTTAGGGTTGAAGCTTCGTGCGTGCGATGGACGCAAGCCGAGGCCAGCCATGTGGCTTACAATAGACGCTTTGCGCACGGCACGCCGACGGTGTGCCGCACGCGTCGGCTGCGCCCGCGGCGCACGCGTGAGAGCGCGCTTCGACTGAGCGAGCACTGCATGAGCATCATCGACATTTCCGAAGTGAAGCCCGGTTCACACGTAACGCTTCACTACCGGCTTTCCCTTGCCGATGGCGCCGAAGTCATCAATACCTTCAACGACAAGCCCGCCACGCTGCTGCTCGGCGCCGGTCAGCTCGCGCCGCCGCTGGAAGACATTTTGCTGGGTTTGAAGGTCGGGCACCATTCGACCTTTCGGCTAGATCCCGGCGTCGCCTTCGGTCCGCGCAATCCCGAGTTGATCCAGCGCGTGTCGCTGGCCACGCTGCGCGAAAACAGCATGATCGGTGAGGATTTTTCTCCGGGCGACCTGGTCGAATTCAACGCGCCGGGTGGCGGCCGCTACGCCGGCGTTCTGAAAGAAGTGAGCGAAACGTCGGCCCTGTTCGATTTCAACCACCCGCTTGCCGGCCAGGCGCTGGCGTTCGAAGTGAAAATCATCGGGATTTTGTAAACATGACCATCGCGGATACGACCCTTGCCGAAACCGAGATCCTGCTGGCGCAGCCGCGCGGGTTCTGTGCCGGCGTCGATCGGGCTATCGAGATCGTCGAACGCGCGATCAAGCTGCACGGCTCGCCGATTTACGTGCGTCACGAAATCGTCCATAACGCCTACGTCGTCGAAGATCTGCGCAAGAAGGGCGCGATTTTCATTGAGCGGCTGGAAGAAGTGCCGCCTGGCAACACGGTTATCTTCAGCGCGCACGGCGTGTCGAAAGCGGTGCGCAGCGAGGCCGAATCGCGCGGGCTGCGCGTGTACGACGCGACCTGTCCGCTCGTGACCAAGGTGCACATCGAGGTCGCGAAGATGCGCCAGGACGGCTTCGACATCGTGATGATCGGCCACAAGGGCCATCCGGAAGTGGAAGGCACGATGGGCCAGGCGGGCGAGGGCATGCATCTCGTCGAAGACATCGAGGACGTGCAGGCGCTGCAACTGGCCGACCCCGAGCGGATCGCATTCGTCACGCAAACCACGCTGTCGGTCGACGACGCCGCCGAAATCATCGGCGCGCTGAAGGCGAAATACCCGTCCATCCGCGAGCCGAAGAAGCAGGACATCTGCTACGCGACGCAGAACCGCCAGGACGCCGTGAAGTTCATGGCGCCGCAGTGCGACGTGGTGATCGTGGTCGGCAGCCCGAACAGTTCGAACTCGAACCGGCTGCGCGAACTGGCTGAAAAACTCGGCGTGCCGGCCTATATGGTCGATTCGCCGGATCAGATCGATCCGACATGGGTCGAGGGCAAGCGCCGCATCGGCGTGACTGCGGGTGCTTCGGCGCCGGAAGTGCTGGCGCAGGCGGTCATCGCCCGTTTGCGGGAGTTGGGTGTGCGCAATGTCCGCGCGCTCGACGGCATCGAGGAAAACATCGCGTTTCCGCTGCCGCGTGGCTTGGGTCTGCCGGCCTGACGGTTCGCAGCCACCATAGACCATAAGAAAGCGCGCCTTCGGGCGCGTTTTTTTCATCCTGACGCCGCGAAGGCCATTCAAGAAACGGTGCCACATCACTGCGAAATGCGGTTTCCCACACCGACGCAGGCAATCTTTTTTGAAATTCGATCTGGCGTTAAATCGGTTTTTCGATGATGCGTCCCCGATTATTTGCGACCTATCCGCCCTGTTGCAATTTTGGCGCACTAAAATGGTGCTCGTCAAAGGCGGCTCAACAAAACCCACCATTTGACGTAAACCACGCTGTAGCAGGCCGCAGCGCCGTTCGGCCGCAACACTTGATGCCATGCGTTCCCAAGCCGGTGCAACTGATGCACGAAAAACAGTCGCAACCGGGTTGCGCCTTTTGCGCGAAAGCGGTCTCAAAATACGGTTGCAATGCAGGAAAACCCTGCCGGTTCAACAATATTGCCCGTCGCAAAATTGGAGTTACAATGCGCGCGTTCTCAAGGCCTTAGCGCCTTCAGACGATGGAATTTGCAAGGGCGGGAGACCTACTTAATGCGAGTCAAGTTTGCTTACGCCGTGTCCATCGCGGCCGCGGTTGCGATGTTGACCGCGTGCGGCAAAAAACAGGATGGCGAGGCGGGAGCAGGTGCGTCGGCGGCAGCAGCATCCGCGGCGCCGGCAAGCGAAGCAATCGTCGTGAAAATCGGCCACGCGGCTCCGTTGACGGGCGGCATTGCGCATCTCGGTAAAGACAACGAAAACGGCGCGCGTCTCGCGGTCGAGGAAATCAACGCGCAGGGCCTGACGATCGACGGCCACAAGATCGACTTGCAACTCGACGCGCAGGACGACGCCGCCGATCCCAAAACGGGAACGGCCGTCGCGCAAAAGCTGGTGGACGATCACGTGGTGGCCGTCGTCGGGCATCTGAATTCGGGCGTGTCGATTCCGGCTTCCAAGGTCTATAGCGACGCGAGCATCGTGCAGATCTCGCCGTCGTCGACGAACCCGGCTTACACGCAGCAGGGTTTCAAGACGACCTACCGCGTCGTCGCCACCGACGCGCAGCAGGGTCCCGCACTCGCCAATTACGCGACGAAGGCGCTGGGCGCGAAACGCATCGCCGTTGTGGACGATGCGACCGCCTACGGCAAGGGACTCGCGGACGAATTCGCGAAGACCGCGGAGGCGAACGGAGCGAAAGTCGTCACGCGCGAAGCGACGAACGACCGGGCCACGGACTTCCGGGCCATCCTCACGAAGATCAAGAGTGTTCACCCGGACGCCATCATGTTCGGCGGCATGGACGCAACGGGCGGGCCGTTTGCCAAACAGGCGGCGGCGCTCGGTATCAGGGCAAAAATCCTTGGCGGCGACGGCGTGTGTACCGACAAGGTAGGTGAGCTGGCGGGAACCGCCGTGCAAAACCTGGTCTGTTCGGAAGCGGGACTCGCGCTTTCGAAAATGGACAGGGGAGCGGACTTCGAGAAGAAGTACGTCGACCGCTTCCACACGCCGGTGCAGATTTACGCACCGTTCACGTACGACGCTGTGTACGTGATTGTCGATGCAATGAAGCGCGCTAATTCGATCGAGGCGCCCAAGGTGCTGGCTGCGATGCCGTCCACCGATTACCACGGGGTAATCGGCCGCATCGCGTTCGACGACAAGGGTGATTTGAAAGAGGGCGCCATTACGCTTTACGACTTCAAGGACGGCAAGAAAGCGGTTCTCGACGTCGTGAAGATGTAATGACGGGACGTTCAGCCTGACGGCACCGAACCACCCGACGGTGCCGTTTTTGCATCCGCTGAAGGCTAGCCTGCGACTGTGACCCAGTCGTGAAGGCGAATCGGCGGCGGATAAACCCTTACCGGTCTTTTACATCAGTACCCGCAGTGCCGTTGAGATTGCGTGACGCATCACCGCCCACCGGCTGATGAAGAGCGCGAATCCAGCCGCACGGGCTAAGGAGCATTAAATGGATATCTTCATCCAGCAGGTCCTCAACGGGCTGGTGCTTGGCAGCGTTTACGCCATCATCGCACTGGGCTATACGATGGTTTACGGCATTCTGGGCATCATCAACTTCGCTCACGGCGACGTGTTGATGGTCGGCGCGATGGTTGCGCTGTCAGCCATAGGCGTGCTGCAGAACCACTTCCCCGGCTTGGGCAATGTGCCGACGCTCTGCATCGCGCTGGCGATTGCCGCCGTGGTCTGCGCGGTCGTCGGCTACACAATCGAGCGCGTGGCATACCGGCCGCTGCGCAAGGCGCCGCGTCTCGCGCCGCTGATCACCGCGATCGGCGTGTCGATCCTGCTGCAGACGCTCGCCATGATGATCTGGTCGCGCAATCCGCTGCCGTTCCCGCAGCTTCTGCCCACCGATCCGCTGAACGTGATCAAGGCCACCGATACGACGCCCGGCGCCGTGATCTCGATGACTGAAATCGTGATCATCGTCGTTGCGTTCCTCGTGATGGCGGGCCTGCTGCTCCTCGTGCACAAGACCAAGCTCGGCCGCGCAATGCGCGCAATTGCCGAGAACCCGGGCGTTGCCTCGCTGATGGGCGTGAACCCGAACTTCGTGATCTCGGCCACCTTCATGATCGGCTCGGCGCTCGCCGCGCTCGCCGGCGTGATGATCGCCTCCGAATATGGCAACGCGCACTTCTACATGGGCTTCATCCCAGGCCTGAAGGCGTTCACCGCGGCCGTGCTCGGCGGTATCGGCAATCTCGGCGGCGCGATGGTCGGCGGCGTGATTCTGGGGCTCATCGAACAGTTGGGCGCGGGTTATATCGGCAACCTGACAGGTGGTGTGTTCGGCAGTAACTATCAGGACGTGTTTGCGTTCATCGTGCTGATCATCGTGCTGGTGTTCCGTCCGTCGGGTCTGCTCGGCGAACGCGTTGCGGATCGCGCTTGATCCAGGCCAAGGAGTAAATCAAATGACCTCAATTCAACCGATCGAGCCGTCCACGACGCTCATTCCCGAGAAGAACCTGGCGAAGACGCTGACCGTCGGCATCATCACGGCGGTGCTCGTGATCGCCGCGCCGATGATCATCGGCACCGCGGGCGGCAACTACTGGGTGCGCGTGCTCGACTTCGCGATGCTGTACGTGATGCTCGCGCTCGGCCTCAATGTCGTGGTCGGCTTCGCCGGCCTGCTCGACCTGGGCTACATCGCGTTCTACGCGGTCGGCGCGTACACGGCGGCGCTGCTGTCGTCGCCGCACCTGTCGTCGCAGTTCGAATGGATCGCGCATCTCGCGCCGAACGGGCTGCACGTGCCGTTCCTCATCATCGTGCCGTGCGCGATGGGCGTGGCCGCGCTGTTCGGCGTCTTGCTCGGCGCACCGACGCTGCGTCTGCGCGGCGACTACCTCGCCATCGTGACGTTGGGCTTCGGGGAAATCGTGCGGATTTTCCTGAACAACCTCGACCGTCCGGTGAACATCACCAACGGCCCGAAGGGCATTACGGCAATCGCGCCGGTGCACCTGGGCGACTTCAGCCTGTCGCAGTCGCACTCGCTATTCGGCTTCCAGTTTCCGTCGGTGTACTCGTACTACTACCTGTTCGTGCTCGCCGCGCTGCTCGTGATCTGGGTGTGTACGCGTTTGCAGCACTCGCGCATCGGCCGTGCATGGGCCGCGATCCGCGAAGACGAAATCGCCGCGAAGGCGATGGGCATCAACACGCGCAACGTGAAGCTGCTCGCGTTCGCGATGGGCGCGTCGTTCGGCGGTCTGTCAGGTGCGATGTTCGGCGCGTTCCAGGGCTTCGTGTCGCCGGAATCGTTCACGCTGCCCGAGTCGATCGTGGTGCTCGCGTGCGTGGTGCTCGGCGGCATGGGCCACATTCCGGGCGTGATTCTCGGCGCGGTGCTGCTCGCGGTGCTGCCTGAATTCCTGCGCTCGACGATGGGTCCGCTGCAGCACATGATCTTCGGCCATGAAATCGTCGATACGGAAGTGATCCGTCAGCTCGTCTACGCGTTGGCGATGGTGCTGATCATGCTGTACCGCTCGGAAGGCCTGTGGCCGTCGCCGAAGCACGAAGACAAGATTGCGAAGCTGTCGAAGCGTGCCGGCAAGAAGCCGGTGCGCGCGTAACGGACGCGGATAGGAGAAATCACATGAGCGATAAAAAAATCCGTCTGTCCGTGCAGGGCGTCAACAAGCGCTTCGGCGGTTTGCAGGCGCTATCGGACGTCGGTCTTCAGATCGAGGAAGGCACTATTTACGGTCTGATCGGCCCGAACGGCGCCGGCAAGACCACGTTCTTCAACGTGATCACGGGCCTTTACACGCCTGACTCGGGTGACTTCAAGCTCGACGGCCAGAACTACACGCCGACGGCCGTCTATCAGGTTGCGAAGGCCGGCATCGCGCGCACGTTCCAGAACATTCGTCTGTTCGGCGGCATGACCGCGCTGGAAAACGTGATGGTCGGCCGCCACGTGCGCACGAAGCACGGCCTGATCGGCGCGGTGTTCCAGACGCCCGCCGAGCGCAAGGAAGAGCGCGAGATCAAGGAGCGCGCGATCGAACTGCTGGAGTACGTCGGCATCGCGCAGTACGCGGACTACACGTCGCGCAATCTGTCGTACGGTCACCAGCGCCGGCTTGAAATCGCGCGCGCGCTCGCGACCGATCCGAAGCTGCTCGCACTCGACGAACCCGCTGCCGGCATGAACGCAACGGAAAAAGTTGAACTGACCAGGCTGCTCGACAAGATTCGCGCGGACGGCAAGACGATTCTGCTGATCGAGCACGACGTGAAACTCGTGATGGGTCTGTGCAACCAGATGACGGTGCTCGACTACGGCAAGGTGATTGCGCAAGGTCTGCCGCAAGACGTGCAGAAGGATCCGAAGGTGATCGAAGCTTATCTGGGTGCAGGAGTCCACTGATGTCCACGACGCAAACCATGTTGAAAATCAAGGGCCTTCAGGTCAACTACGGCGGCATCCAGGCAGTCAAGGGCATCGATCTCGAAGTCGCGCAGGGCGAGCTGGTCACGCTGATCGGCGCAAACGGCGCGGGCAAGACCACGACGATGAAGGCGATCACGGGTCTGAAGCCGTATGCTGCGGGCGACATCGAGTATATGGGCCAGTCGATCAAGGGCGTGCCGCCGCACGAGCTTTTGAAGCGCGGCCTCGCGATGGTGCCGGAAGGCCGCGGCATCTTCGCGCGCATGTCGATTGTCGAGAACATGCAGATGGGCGCTTATCTGCGCACCGACACCGACGGCATCAAGGCCGACGTCGATCGCATGTTCGGCTTTTTCCCGCGTCTGAAGGAGCGCGCCACGCAATACGCGGGCACGCTGTCGGGCGGCGAACAGCAGATGCTGGCGATGGCGCGCGCGATCATCTCGCGTCCCAAGCTGCTGCTGCTCGACGAGCCGTCGATGGGTCTGTCGCCGATCATGGTCGAGAAGATCTTCGAAGTGGTGCGCGCGATTTCGGGTGAAGGCATGACCGTGCTGCTGGTCGAGCAGAACGCGCGTCTCGCGTTGCAGGCGGCGAACCGCGGCTATGTGATGGACTCGGGTCTCGTCACGATGTCGGGGGATGCGAAGCAGATGCTGGACGATCCGAAGGTGCGGGCGGCTTATCTGGGTGAATGAGCTGGGTGAATGAGCTGGGTGAATAAGTTGGGCGAATAAGCCTCGCAAACTAAAGCCTCAATAACAAAGGCCGCATGCGTAACTAACGCATGCGGCCTTTGTCTTTGCGCGGCGCGGCGCGGCGCAGCACAGCGCACCACGAAGCACTCACCCCCGCGAAGAATCCGCCAACTCGCCAAGACGTTTGCCGAAACTCACGACTTCATCCGCGCGATAACCGAGCGCCTCATAAAACGCGCGCACGTCGTTCTTCGCGGACAGCACTTGCAGATTCAGCTTCGGGCAGCCGAGCGCGGTCAGCGCCGCTTCGACGTGCGCGACCAGACGCGAGCCGATGCCATGCCGCCGCAACGACTCATCGACGGCGAGCGAGTACAGCCAGCCGCGATGGCCGTCGTAGCCGCCCATTACCGTGCCGACCACGCGTTCACCCAGCACGGCCACGAAGAACAATTCGGGCTGCGTCGCGAGCTTGTTTGCGATCGACAGACGCGGGTTGCGTTGCGGCCTCGTCGCGTCCCGGTACTCGGGAAACGCCTGTTGCCACAGCGCGATCACGGCGTCGGTGTCGCGTGCGTCGAAACGGCGGATCGAAAGCGCGGCAGTCGTGCTCATCATGCGTGGCCCGCTTCGATTACAGCGTGTCGAGGATCGAACGCAGCATCGCCATCATCTGGTCGATCTCTTCATTCGTGACGTTCAGCGCCGGCATGAAGCGCAGCAGGTTCGGACGCGCCGCGTTCAGCAGCAGGCCATCGGGCTGCATGTCGCGCGCCTTTTCGACGATCTGGTTACCGATGTCCTTGCCGAGCAGCAGCGAGCGCAGCAGACCTTCGCCGCGCTCGCCCTTGAAGCCGCGTTCTTCCGACAACTCCAGCAGCTTCGCGCGCAGATAGTCGCCGCGCGCGCGCACGCCTTCGAGGAAACCCGGCGCGGTCAGTTGCGAGATCACCGAATAGCCGACGGCCGTCATCAACGGATTGCCGTTGTAGGTGCCGCCCTGATCGCCCGCTTCGAAGATCGCAACTTCGGCTTTCGAAAGCAGCGCAGCCAGCGGCACGCCGCCGCCGATACCCTTGCCGAGCGTCATGATGTCCGGCTCGATGCCCGACAGCTCATACGCGAACAGCGTGCCGGCGCGACCGCAGCCGCTTTGCACTTCGTCGACGATCAGCAGCAGGTTGTGCTTGCGGGTCAGCTCGCGCAGTTGCTGCATGAATTCGCGCGTGGCGGGAATCACGCCGCCTTCGCCCTGAATGGGTTCGAGCATCACCGCGACCGTCTTCGCGTTGATCAGTTTTTCCACTGACGCGATGTCGTTCAGATCCGCTTTCGGGAAGCCCGGCACTTGCGGCGCGTAGATCGTGTCCCAGCCCGGCTTGCCGCTCGCCGACATGGTGGCGAGCGTGCGGCCGTGGAAGCTGTGATCGAACGTGATGATTTCGAACGCGCCGTCCTTGTTCTTCTTGCCCCACTTGCGCGCGAGCTTGATCGCGCCTTCGTTCGCTTCCGCGCCGCTGTTCGCGAAGAACACCTTGTCGAAGCAGCTATGCTGCGTGAGCAGGCCGGCGAGCTTCGCCATCGGCTCGTTATAGAAAGCCGGCGACGGATTGATGAGCAGTTGCGCCTGCTTGTTCAACGCTTCGATCATGCCTTCATTGCAGTGCCCGAGCGAGTTCACGGCCCAGCCCTGAATGAAGTCGAGATAGCGCTTGCCGTTGTTGTCGTAGATCCACGAGCCCTTGCCGTGCGTGAAAACGATGTCGGGCCGGTTCGTGATGTACATCAGCGACTCGATCGGATACTCATTGAAGTTCATGACGGCAGGCTCCAGGCAGCGGGTAACAAGTGGGTGAGGGAAAAACAAAAAAGCCACGGCATGCCGTGGCTTTCATGATTCGAACAGCTTGCGCTCTGTTGTAGCGCGAATCCGTGACGAAGCCGGCGGCGTCCCTAGGGAAGCGGCGAGCGGCGACGTCGAAGTTCGGACTGGATGCGGTTCATGCGCGAAAGAATACGACAAGGCAAGCGCCGGTGTAAACCATGAATTTGCACACAGCGCGTTGCGTCGGCGTTTTGCTTAGACCGCGTTGGCGAGATCCGCCGCGCTCGTGAACGAATCCGCGTAGAACTCGTCTTCGGGCAGGCGATGATGCAGCGTGAAATCGCGCTGCGCCGATTCGACCATGACCGGCGCGCCGCACGCATACACCTGATACGCGGACAGATCCGGCAGATCCTCGATCACCGCGCGATGGACGAAGCCGACACGGCCGGTCCACGCATCGCTCGCATCCGGCTCCGACAGCACCGGCACGAACTTGAAATTCGGAATCTCGCGCGCCCATTGCTCGGCAAGCTCGAGCAGATACAGGTCTTTCTTGCGACGCGCGCCCCAGTACAGCGTCATCGGGCGATTCAGGTTCTTGAACACCGCATGTTCGACGATGGCCTTCAGCGGCGCGAAGCCCGTGCCCGACGCGAGCAGCACGATCGGCTTGTCCGATTCTTCGCGCAGGAAGAACGTGCCGAGCGGCGCTTCGAAGCGCAGAATGTCGCGCTCTTTCATCGTGTTGAATACGTGGTCGGTAAAGGCGCCGCCGGGCATGTGGCGGATATGCAGCTCGATCGGGCCTTCGGCGTGCGGCGCGTTCGCCATCGAATAGCTGCGGCGCTTGCCGTCCTTCAGAATGAACTCGAGGTACTGGCCGGCAAGATACTGAAGGCGTTCGTTCGCGGGCAGTTGCAGCTTGAGCACGACGACGTCGTCGGCCTTGCGCTCGATCGCGTTCACGCGGCACGGCAGCTTTTTGACCTGCACGTCGCCCACGCCGGCCACTTCGCGGATGTCGATTTCCAGATCCGAGCACGCCGTCGCGCAGCAGAAGAGCGCCATGCCGCGAGTCTTTTCATCGTTCGACAACGCCGACGACGAGTGCGCGCGCTGCTCGACCTGGCCGTTCACCACGGCGCCCTTGCACGAACCGCATGCGCCGTTCTTGCAGCCGTACGGCAGACCGATGCCCTGACGCAAGGCCGCGGTCAACACCGGTTCGTCCTGTTCTACCTGAAACTGCCGGCCGCTTTGCCGGAGCGTGACGTTAAATGCCATATGTGTTCGGAAATGGAAAGTCGGTAATCGTTAATAAGTCACGGCGAGGCTACGGCGAAGCTACAGCGAGGAGCAGCAAGGGCTGCGCCCACTGCCGCCCGATGCGCGCGGCGCGTGGCGGCTACAATGCCTGCACCATGAAAGCGACACGAAACTTCCGCCGTCCGCGCGTGTTGATCGTAGGTTGCGGCGATGTCGGCATGCGCTGCGTGCCTCTGCTGCTGCCGCACGCTCACGTCTTCGCGCTCACCAGCCACGCCGGGCGCTGCGCCGAATTGCGCGCTGCGGGCGTGTCGCCGCTGGTCGGCGATCTCGACGAGCGCCGCAGCCTGAAACGGCTCGCGGGTCTCGCGCCGACCGTGCTGCATCTCGCACCCCCGCAGAAAACCGGCGACGACGACCGCCGCACCCGCGCGTTGCTCGCCACCTTGAGCATGCGCCGCGACTTTGCTTTGGCACGCGCAACACGCTATGCAACCTCGGCGCCGCTTGGGCGCATGCGCCGCGCTCGCGCCTCGTGGGCAACAGCAGGCACAGCGGCAGAACCAGCCAATATTGTACCCGACGGCCTTCGCCGGACCGCGGCTTCGCGCGCGCCCGTGTGCTTCGTCTATGCGAGCACGACGGGCGTCTATGGCGATTGCGGCGGCGCGTGGATCGACGAAACGCGCAGCGTCGAACCGGCCAATGCGCGCGCGAAGCGCCGCGTGTCCGCCGAGCGCCAGTTGCGGCGCGCAACCGCGCGCGGCTCGATTGCCGCGAGCATCGCGCGCATTCCCGGCATCTATGCGGGCAATCGCCTGCCGCTTGCGCGGCTCGAAAAACGCACGCCCGCGCTCGTCGCTACTGACGACGTCTACACGAACCACATTCACGCCGACGACCTCGCCGCGATTCTCGTGCGTCTCGCGACACACGGCCGGCCCGCGCGCGTGATCCACGCGTCCGACGACTCATCGCTGAAAATGGGCGAGTACTTCGATCTCGTTGCGGATGCATTCGGTTTGGCCCGCCCGCCGCGCATCACGCGGGAGCAAGCCGAAGCGCAGATCGAGCCGACCTTGCTGTCGTTCATGCGCGAGTCGAGGCGGCTCGTGAATCGCCGTCTGAAAGAGGAACTGGGCGTGCGTTTGCGCTATCCGAGCGTCGAGGATTTTTTGCGCGAAGCGGGGCGTGGCGAGCAGCGCTCGAAGTGATGAACGACGCCAAACTGTGAAGCGCGATAGCCACGTCGCGTGGCCGCGGACAACAGAGAACCCGGCGCGACCGCTGCGCGCCATGCGCCGCTCGCTTCGCCGTTCAGGTCAGCGCCGGCAGCGCCTCAAGCAGCAAAAAGCACAGCATTGCGCCGACCAACGCGCCGATCAGATTGGGATCGTACTTGTGCCGCCGCCGCATCACGATCAGCAATCCGCCGATCAGCAGCACCCCGAGACACACGAACGCCACCATCACATATGAGTTCATGATTCCGTTATGGACGATCATGGCGCCTCCTTGAACTCTTTGTAGTCTTTGTTTAGACGAGTATAGGGCGAGCCATGAGCAACCGCATGCTGCGGCGCAGCGTTCAACGCATGCAGGGCGCGAGCGAATGTGCGTCCGCGCGCATCGAATGTCCTGTGCCGTCAGACAGTTGCGTGCGCTATAGCGGCGCTGTTGTCGCGCTGTTGTCGTTTACCCAGTCGGTGAAGATCCCAACAGCTTGAGTTCGGTTTCGTCGAGCCATTGCCACGCGCCGGGCGCAAGCGTCGCGGGCAACGCAAGGCCGCCAACGCGCTCGCGATGCAGCGCTTCGCAACGGTTGCCCGCCGCGGCGATCATCCGCTTGACCTGGTGATACTTGCCTTCCATCACGGTAAGCGCGAGCGAATGCTCGCCGCGCGCGTGAGCGTCGATCGCGGCCACCGCTTTCGACTCGCCGTGCAACAACACGCCATTGCGCAACGCGCTCAACTGCCGGTCGTCGATGGGGTGACGCGTGGTCGCGACGTACACCTTCGGCACCTTGCATTTCGGCGACGTGAACATGTGCACGAACTTGCCGTCGTCGGAGAGGAGCAGCAGGCCGGTCGTGTCCTGATCGAGCCGGCCCACGCATTGCACGCCGCGCTCGGCGAATTGCGGCGGCAGCAGACTGAACACGCTCAAATGATGCTGCGGATCGCGCGAGCATTCATAGCCCGCCGGCTTGTTGAGCAGCAGATACGCATGCTCGCGATACGGCCACGGCACACCGTCGACGCTGAAGCTGAACGACGCGTCGTCGGTTGCAAAGTCCGCATCCGGGTCCGTGCATGCGATGCCGCCAATCGCGACGCGAGCGTCCGCAATCAGCGCGCGGCATTGACGGCGTGAGCCGAAGCCCTGGGAGAAAAGAATGCTTTCGAGATTCATGGCGAGCGAAGAATAACACCGCAAGAAGCGGGGCGTGCCGCGCGGCGATCGCGGCCACGATGGTCACTTCCTAATCCGTTGCAGGAGCCATCGATGCACGCCACGCCGTCCTCATCCCGTGTCGCTTTGCCGGCCGCTTTTCAGCGGCTCGCATGGTCGAATCTCGTCGCGCAATCGGCCGAGCAGATCAGTCTTGCCGCCGCGCCGCTCGTTGCAGTGTTCGCGCTCGGCGCCGACGCGCGCGGCACCGGCCTGTTGCAGACAGCGCAGACGTTGCCGTTCCTGTTGCTGTCGATTCCGCTCGGCGTCTGGGCCGACCGCCGCTCGCGCCGCACGTTGATGGCGCTCGCCGAAAGCCTGCGTGTCGTCGCGATGCTGTGCGTTCTCATGCTTCTGCTGACTCATGCACTCAATCTTCCCTTGCTCGGCGTGCTCGGTTTCATCGCCGCGACGGGCACGGTCGCCTACAACGTTGCCGCGCCGTCACTGGTGCCGTCGATCGTCTCGCGCGAAGCGTATGCGAGCGCCAATGGACGCCTCGAACTGGCGCGCAGCGTTGCCTATTCGGCGGGGCCGGCGCTCGGCGGGTTGCTGGTCGGCTGGATCGGCGCGGGCTGGGCATACGGCTGCGCGGCCGGCTTGTCGGCGTTGGCGGTGGCTTTGCTCGCGGGATTGCGCGAACCGCCTCGCGCGCCAGTGCCCGCGCGTCACTTCATGCACGAACTGCGCGACGGCACGCGCTTCGTTTGGCGCGATGCGTTGCTGCTTCCGATGCTCGCGACCGCGGTCTTTTTCAACCTCGGCTTCTTCGTGCTGCAAGCGGTGTACGTGGCGTATGCGGTGCATCGGCTCGGGCTCAGTGCGTCGGCGGTTGGCATCACGCTTGGCGCGTATGGCGTCGGCATGGTGTGCGGCGCGCTGGCCGCGCCCGCCATCGCGCGACGCCTCGCGTTCGGGCGCGTGCTGATGATCGGGCCGTCGTGCGGACTGCTGGCTTCGCTCGTGATGGTGGCGACGCTCGTCGCGCCGTCGTTCTGGCTCGCGCTGCTGAGCTTCTTTCTGCTCGGCGTTGGGCCGATCCTCTGGGTGGTCGGCTCGACCACGCTGCGTCAGGCCATCACGCCGCAACGGATGATGGGCCGCGTCTCGGCGCTCAACAGCACGGCCACGTACGGCGCGCGGCCTGCGGGCGCATTGCTGGGTGCGTTGATCAGCGCGCATTGGAGTGTGGACGCGTGCCTCGTCGTAGCGGCAGCGGCCTTTCTCGTGCAGGCGTCGATCATTGCGATGTCGCCTGCCGCGCGGCTCGCCCGCATTCCCGAACAGCAACATGCCGCCGCTTGCTGAAGATCAATTCCATTGCGTGCAGGACGCCAGGGCAAACCCGTAAAAATGAAAATGAATTTTTTTCTAGGCCGATTCCATGTAAATATACTTTCATGCATTCCGCTTACACCACTAAAAACTCGCTGTTGCAAAGACACTACCGCGCTGCATCGCCCGCATGATTCATCAATCGTCCGTTGCATCCAGTCAGGCCGAGCAGGCTATCGCCGCGCGCATCGCGGCAGCCATGCCCACGCTCACGCCGATTCATCGGCGCATGGGCGAGTACGTGCTGGCCAATCTGTTTCGCGCGGCCACCATGCGGATCGACGAGCTTGCGAGCGTGGTCGGCGCGTCGGTTGCAACGGCGAATCGCTTCGCGCGCGCGCTCGGCTTCGACGGCTATCCGCAGTTTCGTGAGGCGCTCGTGCGCGGATTCGAGGCGACGCTCGCGCCGGTCGAGCGGCTACGCAGCGCGCAAGAGTCGCTCGCCGCGGGCGACGATGTCGTCGACGCTTCGCTCGAACAGGCGGCCAGCAATCTGCATTTGACGCGCACCGCGATCGACAGCGCCGCCGCCGAAGCCGTCGTCGAAGCCATTCTCGCGGCGCGCCGCGTGTTCGTGCTCGGCGCGGGCACGAGCGCGTTTCTCGCCGGGCTGATGGAGCACAACCTGATGGCCTATCACGACAACGTGCAGTCGCTCGCGTTCATCGGCGGACCGTCGCATGCCGCGCGGCGTCTGTTCAATTGCGATAAAGGCGACCTGGTGATCGGCATCGCCTTCCCGCGTTATGTCGACGACACCATCGAACTCGCGCGCCGTGCCGCGACGCGCGGGGCACGCGTGCTTGCGCTCACCGACGGTCCGCGCTCGCCGCTCGCGCAATTCGCCGACCTGTCGTTGTATGTGCGCTCCGAACGCCGGCTCGCGGCGAACGCGGACGCGGCCGTTCTCGCCGTGATCGAAGCGCTGTGCGACGCGGTTGCGTATCGCGCGAAACGCTCGGTGAAGGCGGCCGCCGAAGTCACCGAATTCGTCCTGCCGTGGCTTACCGATCCGCTCTCCGCGTCGGCGTCGGCGAGTACGGTCGCGCAAGCGGCCGGCGCTGCTGTCGCAAAACCTCGCACTGCAAAAGCCCAACCCAAACTCAAACGATGAACACCAACGCAGTCATTGCCATTCACGGCGGCGCGGGCACGATCCTGCGGGCGTCGCTCACGCCGAGCGCCGAAGCCGAATATCACGCGGCGTTGCACGCGGTGCTGAGCGCCGGTCAACGCGTGCTCGCGGACGGCGGCAGCGCGCTCGACGCGGTGAGCGAAGCGGTGCGGCTGCTCGAAGACTGTCCGCTGTTCAACGCGGGCCGTGGCGCTGTGTACACCGCGGCGGGCACGCACGAACTCGACGCGGCGATCATGGACGGCAGCACGCTCGAAGCCGGCGCGGTCTGCTGCGTGAAGCGCGTGCGCAATCCGGTTCTGGCGGCGCGCAGTGTGCTCGAGCGCAGCGAACATGTGCTTTTCACCGGCGAAGGCGCCGAAAGTTTCGCGGCTGCGCAGGGACTCGAATTCGTGGAGCCCGCGTACTTCGATACCGAGGCGCGTCATCGTCAATGGCTGCTTGCGCGCGATCAGCAACGTGCGATGCTCGACCACGACGGCGCGAGCCTCGCTGCATCGTCATCGTCAACGTCAACGGCTGCTCACGAGCCCACGCCGCACGAACCGATCGATCCGAACCGCAAGTTCGGCACCGTCGGCGCGGTCGCGCTCGACCGG
The DNA here is from genome assembly GCF_003330785.1 of Paraburkholderia graminis. NCBI lineage: Bacteria > Pseudomonadati > Pseudomonadota > Betaproteobacteria > Burkholderiales > Burkholderiaceae > Paraburkholderia > Paraburkholderia graminis. The sequence goes on along the minus strand of NZ_CP024934.1, from coordinate 3,162,774 downwards.
CACGGCCACGTGGCCGCGGCGACATCGACGGGCGGCGTCACCAATAAACAGGTGGGACGCGTGGGCGATACGCCGCTGATCGGCGCGGGCTGTTATGCGGACGACGCGACCTGCGCGGTCTCGACAACCGGCTCCGGCGAAATGTTCATGCGCATGGTCGCCGCCTACGACGTCGCCGCGCAAATGGCCTATCGCAACGTGTCGTTGCACGACGCCGCGCACGACGTCGTGATGAACCGCCTGCCGAAGATCGACGGCCGCGGCGGCCTGATCGCCGTCGACGCGCGCGGCAACATTGCGCTGCCGTTCAATACCGAGGGCATGTACCGCGGTTTCGCGCGCGTCGGCGAAACGCCGGTGACGGCGATCTACCGTTAGTTCGTCATCCAGAACAATATTGCAGAACCGCCAGCGCGTTCGAATTTAAAGGAACCACCGTGCCGACTTCATCGCACACCGCCAGCCCGCTTATTGAACCCTTGCCGCCGCAGCGCGTGCTCTCGGTCGACAACCTGTCGGTTGCGTTTCGCAGCGGCGAGACCACGTTTAACGCGGTGCGCGATCTGTCGTTCACGGTCGAGCGCGGTGAGACGCTCGCGATCGTCGGCGAATCGGGGTCCGGCAAATCGGTGACATCGCTCGCGTTGATGCGGCTGATCGAGCACGGCGGTGGGCGCCTTGCCGGCGGCAGCATCATGTTCCGGCGCCGCGACGGCAACGTGCTCGACCTCGCGAAAGCGTCGTCGGGCACGATGCGTTCGATTCGCGGCGCCGACATCGCGATGATCTTTCAGGAGCCGATGACGTCGCTCAATCCGGTCTTCACGGTGGGCGATCAGATCAGCGAGGCCATTTCGCTGCATCAGGGCAAGAGCCGTTCCGCGGCGTTCGCCGAGACGTTGCGCCTGCTCGAACTCGTGCGCATTCCCGAGGCGCGGCGCGTGGCCGCGCGCTTTCCGCATCAACTGTCGGGCGGCATGCGCCAGCGCGTGATGATCGCGATGGCGCTGTCGTGCAAGCCCGCGTTGCTGATCGCCGACGAACCCACCACCGCGCTCGACGTGACCATTCAGGCGCAGATTCTGCAACTGATCCGCGGCTTGCAGGACGAGATGAACATGGGCGTGATCTTCATCACGCACGACATGGGCGTGGTCGCGGAAGTCGCAGACCGCGTGCTCGTGATGTATCGCGGAGAAAAAGTGGAAGAGAGCGCGTCGGATACGATTTTTGCCGCTCCGTCGCATGCTTATACGAAGGCGCTGCTCGCGGCCGTGCCGCGTCTCGGCGCGATGCAAGGCACCGATCAGCCCGCGAAGTTTCCGATTCTGACCGTCGAGCAGGCGAGCTTGAGCGGCGCCGATGAACCCGTGCGCCCCGCGGCCGCCGTCGCGAAAGAAGAACAACCGCGCGTCGATGAAAGCACGCCGCCTATTCTGCGTGTGCGCGATCTCGTCACGCGCTTTCCGGTGCGAAGCGGTCTCTTTGGCCGCCTGACCGGCCGCGTGCATGCGGTCGAAAAAGTCAGCTTCGATTTGCGGCCGGGCGAGACGCTCGCGCTCGTCGGCGAGTCGGGCTGCGGCAAGTCGACCACGGGTCGCTCGTTGTTGCGACTGGTGCAAAGCCAAAGCGGTTCGATCGAATTCAACGGCCGCGAAATCAGTTCATTGACCGGCGCGTCACTACAGGCATTACGCCGCGACATCCAGTTCATTTTTCAGGACCCGTTCGCGTCGCTCAATCCGCGGCTCACGGTCGGCTTTTCGATCATGGAGCCGCTGCTCGTGCACGGCGTCGCGCAAGGTGCCGAAGCGCAAGCGCGAGTCGCGTGGCTGCTCGAAAAAGTCGGCTTGCCGCCCGAGGCCGCGCGCCGCTATCCGCATGAATTCTCCGGCGGTCAGCGGCAACGCATCGCGATTGCGCGCGCGCTCGCATTGAATCCGAAAGTCGTGATCGCCGACGAATCCGTTTCCGCGCTCGATGTCTCCGTGCAGGCGCAGATCGTCAATCTGATGCTCGATTTGCAGCGCGAACTGGGCGTCGCGTATCTGTTCATTTCGCACGACATGGCGGTGGTCGAGCGCGTCAGTCATCGCGTGGCCGTGATGTATCTCGGACAGATTGTCGAGATCGGGCCGCGTCGCGCGGTGTTCGAGGCGCCGCAGCATCCGTACACGAGAAAGCTGATGGGCGCGGTGCCGGTTGCCGATCCGGCGCGCCGTCACGCGAAACGCATGCTCGCCGCCGACGAAATCCCGAGCCCGATCCGCGCATTGAACGATGAGCCTGTGGTAGCGCCGCTTATCGCGGTCGGACCGGATCATTTCGTCGCGCAGCATCGCGTGGGCGGTGCGTATTGAACGAGTCGTCAAAGCAGAACGATTAAAGCAGCACAGCAAAAAGCAAAGCAAAAAAGCCTCGGCGCAACACGCCGAAGCAAGTCGTCAAACACAACCTAAACCGTTTCAACTCGCAGCCTGGAGCCAACTCATGAACCTGCTGGTCCCGTCTTCTCCGTTTCGTTTGCGCGCGCTGCTCGGCGGCGGCGCAGTAGTGTTCGCCATGCTCGCGGGCAACGTCGCGCACGCCGAAACCACTGCCATGATGGCCGTCGCCACGAACTTCACGACGCTCGATCCGTACGATGCCAACGACACGCTCTCGCAAGCCGTCGCGAAGTCGTTCTATCAGGGCCTGTTCGGCTTCGACAAGGACATGAAGCTCGTCAACGTGCTCGCCGACAGCTATGAAGCGAGCCCCGATGCGCGCGTCTACACGTTCAAGCTGCGTCATGGCGTCAAGTTCCAGGACGGCACGGACTTCAACGCAAACGCTGTCAAGGCGAACTTCGACCGCGTGACCGATCCGGCGAACAAGCTCAAGCGCTACAACATGTTCAACCGTATCGAGAAGACCGAAGTGGTCGATCCGTACACGGTGAAGATCACGCTGAAGGCGCCGTTCTCGGCATTCGTGAACGTGCTCGCGCATCCGTCGGCGGTGATGATTTCGCCTGACGCGCTGAAGAAATACGGCAAGGACATCGCGTTCCATCCGGTCGGTACGGGCCCGTTCGAATTCGTGAAGTGGGACCCGGCAGGCGACCTGACGGTGAAGAAGTTTGCCGGCTACTGGAAGAAGGGCTACCCGAAGATCGACGCGATCGACTGGAAGCCGGTGGTCGACAACAACACGCGCGCCGCGTTGATGCGCACCGGCGAAGCGGACTTCGCGTTTCAGGTGCCGTTCGAGCAGGCTGCGCAATTGCAGTCGAGCCCGAAGGTCGATCTGATCGCATCGCCTTCGATCATTCAGCGCTATATCAGCCTGAACCTGAATCAGAAGCCGTTCGATAACCCGAAGGTGCGCGAGGCGCTCAACTACGCGGTCAACAAGGAAGCGCTGACGAAGGTCGTGTTCGCCGGTTACGCAACGCCGGCTGACGGCGTGGTGCCGCAGGGCGTCGACTATGCGGTGAAGCTCGGGCCGTGGCCGTACGATCCGGCGAAGGCGCGCGCGTTGCTGAAGGAAGCCGGCTATCCGAACGGCTTCGAAACCACGCTGTGGTCCGCGTACAACTACTCGACGGCGCAGAAGGTCATTCAGTTCGTGCAGCAGCAACTCGCGCAGGTCGGCATCAAGGCGCAGGTCGAAGCGCTTGAAGCCGGTCAGCGCGTCGCCCGCGTCGAAAGCGCGCAGGACGCCGCCACTGCGCCGGTGCGCATGTATTACGCGGGTTGGTCGTCGTCGACGGGCGAAGCCGACTGGGCGATCACGCCGCTGCTCGCAACGGTCTCGTTCCCGCCGAAGATGATGAACACGGCGTACTACAAGAACGATACCGTCGACAGCGATCTGAAGCAGGCGCTCGAAACCACCGACCGCGCGCAGAAAGCCGCGCTCTACACGGACGCGCAAAAGCGCATCTGGGCCGACGCCCCGTGGATTTTCCTCGTCAAGGAAAAGGTCGTGTATGCGCGCAGCAAGCGTCTGTCGGGTGCGTATGTCGCGCCGGACGGTTCGTTTAACTTCGACGAAATCGCCATCAAGTGACGAGCCGGGCGCGCGGCGCTGCACGTCGATCAGGACGCTTCAGGACGCGCGGCGCCGCGCGCTCGCATGTGCAGTACATGGTATTTCGTTGCCCGAATCATTGCCGGATTGAGCTTCAATGCTGAATTTCATCGTCAAACGTCTCTTTGGTCTGCTGCCGACGCTCGCGATCGTCGCGGTGCTGGTCTTTCTGTTCGTGCATCTGCTGCCGGGCGATCCAGCGCGGCTCGCGGCCGGTCCCGATGCCGACGAAGCGACCGTCGCTCTCGTGCGCGCCGACCTCGGGCTCGACAAGCCGATGCCGCAGCAATTCGCGCGCTTCTTCGTGAAGATCGCGCACGGCGACTTCGGCATTTCCACACGCAGCAAGCGGCCCGTGAGCGAGGAGATCGCCGAGCGCTTCATGCCGACGCTGCTGCTCACGCTCGCGAGCATGGTGTGGGCGGTGGTGCTGGGCATGGGCATCGGCATCGTGTCGGCGGTGTGGCGTAACCGTTGGCCGGACCGGCTCGGCATGACGCTTGCCGTGTCCGGCATTTCGTTTCCTGCCTTCGCGCTCGGCATGCTGCTGATGGAAATCTTCTCGGTGAAGCTCGGCTGGCTGCCTATCGTCGGCGATGGTTCGTGGCAGAGCTACATCCTCCCTTCGCTGACGCTCGGCGCGGCCGTCGCGGCCGTGATGGCGCGCTTCACGCGCGCGTCGTTCGTCGAAGTGATGAACGAAGACTTCGTGCGCACCGCGCGCGCGAAGGGCGTGCCCGAGCGGCTCGTGATCGTCAAGCACTGCCTGCGCAACGCGATGATTCCCGTCGTCACGATGATGGGGCTTCAGTTCGGCTTTCTGCTCGGCGGCTCGATTGTCGTCGAGGTCGTGTTCAACTGGCCGGGCCTCGGGCGCCTGCTGGTGGATGCCGTGTCGATGCGCGACTATCCGGTGATTCAGGCGGAGGTGCTGTTGTTCTCGCTCGAATTCATCATCATCAACCTGGTCGTGGACGTGCTGTACGCCGTGATCAATCCGACTATCCGTTTCAAGTGAGGCCCGCATGAGCACGACAGCCACCGAGCCGAATGCGGCCAAACCTACGAGCGGCGAGCGCACGATCCGCACGCCGTGGAGCGAATTCTGGCGCAAGTTTCGCAAGCAGCATGTGGCGCTGGCCGCCGGCATTTTCGTGCTGCTGCTGGTCGTGGTCGCGATTGCCGCGCCGCATATCGTGCCCTACGACCCGGAGAATTTCTTCGATTACGACGCGTTGAATGCGGGGCCTTCCGCTGCGCACTGGTTCGGCGTCGATTCACTGGGCCGCGATATTTTCAGCCGCATTCTCGCGGGCTCGCGCATCTCGCTCGAAGCAGGCTTTCTTTCCGTTGCGATAGGCGCGGTGATCGGCACGTTCTTCGGGCTGCTCGCCGGTTACTACGAAGGCTGGTGGGATCGCATCACGATGCGCGTGGCCGATGTGCTGTTCGCTTTCCCCGGCATTCTGCTCGCGATCGGCGTGGTCGCGATTCTCGGCAACGGCATGGTCAACGTGATCTGCGCGGTGGCGATTTTCAGCATTCCGGCGTTCGCGCGGCTCGTGCGCGGCAATACGCTGATGCTCAAGCAGCTTACGTATATCGAAGCGGCGCGCAGTATCGGCGCGTCGGACTGGACCATCATCGTGCGTCATATCTTGCCGGGCACGATTTCGTCGGTCGTCGTGTACTTCACGATGCGTATCGGCACGTCGATCATCACGGCCGCGAGCCTGTCGTTTCTCGGACTTGGCGCGCAGCCGCCGACGCCCGAGTGGGGCGCGATGCTCAATGAAGCGCGCGCCGATATGGTGACGGCTCCACATATCGCGCTGTTCCCGAGCCTCGCGATTTTCCTGACCGTGCTGGCGTTCAACCTGCTCGGCGACGGTTTGCGCGATGCGCTCGATCCGAAACTCGATCGCGCATGAGTTCGATGCAATCGCAACCTTCGCAGGCTGATAACAACGCGCCGCATATCGGCACATTGCCGGGCGGTGCGCTAGGCACGATCGCCGATGTAGAGGGCGTCACCGTCGGACATTGCACGCTCGCTGAAGGCGCGCTGCAAACCGGCGTGACCGTCATTCGTCCGCATGCGGGCGATCCGTTTATCGACAAGGTGCCCGCGGCTGTGTCGGTGATCAACGGCTTCGGCAAGAGCATCGGGCTCGTGCAGGTCGATGAACTCGGCACGCTCGAAACGCCGATTGCGTTGACCAACACGTTCGGCGTGGCCGCGGTGGCGCAGGCGCAGATTCGCGCGGCGATTAACGCGAACCCAGGCATTGGGCGCGAGTGGCCGACCGTCAATCCGCTGGTGTTCGAATGCAACGACGGATACCTCAACGATATTCAGGCGCTTGCCATCGGCGAACAGCATTTCAACGATGCGTACGCGGCAGCCGGCACGAAGGTGACAAGCGGCTCGGTCGGCGCGGGCCGCGGCATGTCGTGCTTCGATCTGAAGGGCGGCATCGGCACTGCATCGCGCATGGTGAGCGTTAGCGGACGAGAGTACGTCGTCGGTGCGCTCGTGCTCGCTAACTTTGGACGCTTGCCGATGCTGGTTGTCGACGGCCATCCTGTCGGGCGCATCCTGGCTGAACGCGCGGCGAAAGCGAAAGCCGAAGCCGATGCAACAAAGCCCGAGCAAGGCTCGATCATCATGATCGTCGCCACCGATGCACCGCTCGACGCGCGTCAACTCAAGCGCCTTTCGTTGCGCGCGGCAGCGGGCCTCGCGCGGACGGGTTCGGTGTATGGCCACGGCAGCGGCGACATCGCGCTCGCCTTTTCGACGGCCTACACGGTGCCGCATCTCGCGCAATACATTGCGCTGCCGCCGCTCGTCGCCGATCAATGCATGGACCCGCTTTTTCGCGCCTGCGCCGACAGCGTCGAGCAGGCGATTCTCGACGCGTTGTGGAGCGCGCAATCCGTCACCGGCCGCGATGGCCATCGACGTCTATCGCTGCGCGAGAGCGTCCCCGACCTCGCTCATTTACTCAAGCAAAGTCCCTGATGAAAGTCCTTATTTCCGCCGACATCGAAGGCATAGCCGGCGTATTTCACCCCGAGCAAACGCGTGCGGGCAACGGCGAATATGAGGCCGCGCGCCGCTGGATGACGCTCGAAGCGAACGCCGCAATCGAAGGCGCCTTTGCGGGCGGCGCGACGCAAGTGTGGGTCAACGACTCGCACGGCGGCTTTCGCAATCTGCTGCCCGATCTGCTCGACGCACGCGCTCAGGTGGTGCTCGGCAAACCGCGCACGCTCGGCATGATGGCGGGCCTCGAATACGGTGCGTCGCTCGTGTTCATGATCGGCTATCACGCGATGTCGCAAACGCGCGGCATTCTCGCGCACACCATCAACAGCTTTGCGTTCGCGCGCGTTTCGCTGAACGGCGTGGAGGTGGGCGAGGCCGGTTTGTACGGTGCGCTCGCTGAAGAATATGGCGCACAGGTAGCGCTTTTATCGGGCGACGATGTATTCGCCGAGGAAACCGCGCCGCGTTTTCCAGGCGCGCGTTTTGTCGTGACGAAGAGCGCGACGGGGCACGCGAGCGGCGTCACGCAATCGCCGGCGAACGCTCGCGCGGCGATAGAGAGCGCGGCGCGCGAGGTCGTGCAGCAGCATCTCGCCGAAGGACGCGCACCGCAAGCAACGCGCGCCGCGGCCGCAAAACCCGTCGAGTGCGAACTGCGCGTGCAGACCAGTGCGCTCGCTGATCTCTTCTGTCAGTGGCCGACCATGACGCGCGTCGATGCAGTGACGCTGCGCTTTAGCGCGGCGTCGGCGGAACATGTGGTGCGCATGCTCAACTGCCTGTCCGCGATGTCGTTCATGCTGCGGTAGCGAGTGTGTTGCGGGCCTACGCCTACTGCTGCCGGCTCAATTCGCGCGCGGCGCGGTCGATCACGTCCGCAATCGCGCCCGCATGCGACACCGGCGCGAGATGGCTCGACGCAATCGGCACGATCTTCGCGCCCATCCGCTCGGCCATGAATCGCTCGACGTCCGGCGACACGGCGCGGTCTTTCGTCGTCAGCACGTACCACGAAGGCTTCTCTTTCCACGCGACCTGACTGACCGTTTCGCCGAAAGCCGTCGCGGCGATCGGCACTTGCGCCGCGGACAGCACGCGCGTCACGTTCTCGGGGACGTCGGCGGCAAAATCCGCGTGATACTTGCTGCGATCGAGCCACAGAAAGCCGCTTGCGTCCTTGGTGATGCCTGCGCCCGCCGGCATCGGCGCGGCGCGCTTCAGCAGGTCCGTCGTCGACTCGTGCAGGTCCGGCGCAACGGCCGCCACGTAGACGAGGCCCGCGACGTTCGGCGCATTCGCGCCCGCTTCGGTAATCACGACGCCGCCCCACGAGTGACCGACGAGTATCGTCGGCCCTTGCTGGCGAGCCAGCACGCGGCGTGTCGCGGCGACGTCGTCGGCGAGCGAGGTCAGCGGGTTCTGCACCGAGCTTACGTGATAGCCCTTTTGCTGCAGCTTCGCGACCACGCCGTTCCAGCTCGAACCGTCGACGAATGCGCCGTGGACCAGCACGACGTTGCGCACGGGACCGGTCATGGGCGCGGCGGCGGGCGGCGCGGCGGCGGCTTTGGCGTGCGGTGTGCTCGGCGCGCCTGAAGCGGGGGCGGGCACTGCGGCGGCGCTGGCTTCGGCGGCAGGCGCCTGGCCGGGCATCTGATCCCGTACCGCAGGCGCGGAAGATTCGGCAGCCGGGCCCGGCATGGGCAGCACGCCCGGTGCCGCAGACGTTGCAGGCTCGGGCGCCGGAGCCGGCGTGTAAGTCTGCGCGAACGCGCCGCGGCTCGCAAAACAAAGACACAAGACGGCAGCGCAAACGAGGCGTTTTTTGGGCGACATGCTGAATCTCCGGAGAGGGCCAACCCGACTACGGCAACATACCGAACCGGCGCCGCAGTGACAATCACATTCGGCGGGGGCAAGTGCGGCGCGGCACGAAGCGCGGGTTGACACCAGTATTTGGGCAATATCGGCCGGGGTAAAATTTTCGGTTCTGCCGGGGCGGGCCACAAGTCTGCTGTCGGGCGATCGAAATCCATACACTGGGACGCAATTTGAACAATGCACTACAGCAAGAGGGCCTGAAGCGCGGGCTCAAGAATCGCCATATTCAACTCATTGCGCTCGGCGGCGCGATCGGCACGGGCCTTTTTCTCGGCTCGGCGAGCGTGTTGCAGGCCGCCGGCCCGTCGATGATTCTCGGCTACGCCATCGGCGGAATCATCGCGTTCATGATCATGCGGCAGTTGGGCGAGATGGTTGCGCAGGAACCGGTGGCGGGCTCGTTCAGCCACTTCGCGTACAAGTATTGGGGCGACTTTCCCGGCTTCCTGTCGGGCTGGAATTACTGGGTGTTGTACGTGCTCGTCAGCATGGCTGAGCTGACGGCGGTCGGCACCTATGTCCACTACTGGTGGCCCAGTGTGCCGACGTGGGTATCGGCGCTCGTCTGCTTTGCCGGCATCAACGCGATCAATCTCGCGAACGTGAAGGCGTACGGCGAAACCGAGTTCTGGTTTGCGATCGTCAAGGTCGTGGCCGTGATCGGCATGATCCTGTTCGGCGGCTACCTGCTTATTTCCGGCCACGGCGGACCGCAGGCGTCGATCACGAATCTCTGGAGCCACGGCGGATTTTTCCCGCATGGTTTTCATGGCCTCTTCACGATGCTCGCGGTCATCATGTTTTCGTTCGGCGGACTGGAGTTGATCGGCATTACCGCAGCCGAGGCCGACGAGCCGCAAAAGAGCATTCCGAAGGCCGTGAATCAGGTCATCTACCGGATTCTGATTTTCTACATCTGCTCGCTTGCCGTGCTGCTTTCGCTGTATCCGTGGAACGAAGTCGCGGCCGGCGGCAGCCCGTTCGTGATGATCTTTTCGCAGATCGGTTCGACGTTGACCGCCAACGTGCTCAACGTCGTGGTGCTGACCGCGGCGCTGTCCGTGTACAACAGCGGCGTGTATGCGAATAGCCGCATGCTGTACGGTCTCGCGGAACAGGGCAATGCGCCGCGCGCGCTGATGAAGGTCGACCGGCGCGGCGTGCCGTATATGGCGATCGGCCTGTCGGCGCTCGCCACGTTCACGTGCGTGATCGTCAACTATCTGATTCCCGCGGAAGCGCTCGGCCTCTTGATGGCGCTCGTGGTTGCCGCGCTGGTGCTGAACTGGGCGCTGATCAGCCTGACGCATCTGAAGTCGCGCCGGGCGATGGTTGCCGCGGGCGAGACGCTCGTCTTCAAGTCGTTCTGGTTTCCGGTGAGCAACTGGATCTGCCTCGCGTTCATGGCGCTGATCCTCGTGATTCTCGCGATGACGCCCGGTTTGTCCGTGTCCGTGTGGCTCGTGCCGGTGTGGCTCGTGGTGATGTGGGCGGGTTATGAGTTCAAGCGCAGGCGCGCGGCGGCGCATGGGAGTGCTGCGCGGGTGGTTGGGCGGCAGAGTTGACGATCAGATGGCGCGACGGGTTGCTGTCGCGCTGCTTGCGTTGGTGGTGGCGCGCTCGGTTCGTTTTTCGAAGCGAATCGGGCGGGCGCAAACCGCGCGACAAGATTGCGAAACCAAAAACGAAAAACCCGCGAAGCGTTCAGCCGGCGCGGGTTTTCTTTGTGTTGCTTGGGTATTGCTTGGAAACTTGATGGTGCCCAGGGCCGGAATCGAACCGGCACGCCTTGCGGCGGGGGATTTTGAGTCCCCTGCGTCTACCAATTTCACCACCTGGGCAGATCTTGCGGCACACGCGTTAAAAACTCTCGCGCGGCGAAGACGCAGATTATGGCCGAAAATCCGCCGACGGGCAAGCCGCCGCCATTCGCCAGTCGTTCAGACAGTGCGCGAAAACCGTTCGAGCGTCTGCTGGCCGAGATAGTGGTCGAACACCATCGCGATGTTGCGCACGAGCATGCGTCCGGCCGTCCGCACTTCGAGCTTGCCGTCCGTGACCGACACGAGGCCGTCCTGCTCGAAGCCGCGCAAGCGTTCGAATTCGGGCTCGAACGTATCGGCGAAGCGGATACCGTACATCGCTTCGAATTCGTCGAAGCGCAGTTCCAGATTGCACATCAACTGGGTGATGATGTCGCGCCGCAAACGGTCGTCGGCGGTGAGGCGCACGCCGCGCGTGATCGCGAGTCGGCCCGCGTCGATCGCGGCGCCATACGCCGGCAGATCTTTTGCGTTTTGCGCGTAGACGTCGCCGACCTTGCCGATCGACGACGCGCCGAAGCCGATCAGATCGCATTCGGCGCGCGTGCTGTAGCCCTGGAAATTGCGGTGCAAGGTCCGCTGTGCCTGGGCGCGCGCGAGTTCGTCGGTGGGCAGCGCGAAATGATCCATGCCGATGTACACGTAGCCGGCCGCGGTCAGACGCTCCACCACGCGTTGCAGGATAGCGAGACGCTCGGCAGGCGAGGGCAGCGCCGCGGCGTCCATCTGACGCTGCATCTTGAAGAGCTTCGGCATGTGCGCGTACGCGAACACCGACAGGCGATCGGGCGCGAGCTCGATCATCGTGTCGAGCGTGCGGCTGAAGCTCGACACCGTTTGATGCGGCAGTCCGTAGATCAGATCGACGCCGATCGAATGAAAGCCCACGTGCCGCGCAGCCTGCATGACCGACGCGGTCATATCGAGCGGCTGGATGCGGTTGATCGCCTGCTGCACGAGCGGATCGAAATCCTGCACGCCGAGACTCAGCCGATTAAAGCCGAGCTTGCGCAGATGCGCGATCGTATCGGGCGAGGCCTCGCGCGGATCGACTTCGATCGAATATTCGGCTTCGCTGTCGGGCAGCAAGGTAAAGTGCTCGCGGGCCGCGCTCATCAATTCGGCGAGTTCGTCGTTCGACATGAAGGTCGGCGTGCCGCCGCCCAGATGCAATTGCGACACCGGCCGGCGCGTGTCGAAACACGCTGCCTGCAAGGCGATTTCGCGCTTCAACTGTTCCAGATACGGGCGCGCGCGCCCGCGGTTTTTCGTTGCGATCTTGTTGCAGCCGCAATAGAAACAGACGGTGTCGCAGAACGGAATATGGAAGTACAGCGAGAGGTCCGCAGCGGACGCGCCGGGATCGGCCGCCGCGCGCAGATAGTCGGCGGAGTTGAAGTCGTCGCGGAACTGAAGGGCCGTTGGATAGGACGTATAGCGTGGGCCGTTCGCGCTGTATTTGGCGAGCAGGTCGGGGCGAAAGAGCGAATTGGCGTTGGTCATGAGTGGCTTGTATTCGACGGCCGCGATAAGAGGCGCGAGTCGCGCCGGTTGCGCATGGCTTTTCGCGGACCGCGTGGGAACTGCATGCGACATGCTCGGGCGCCTCGTCAGCGTGGCCTTTATTTAGATCCTCAGTTCGAGAGCCAGTGTAAGGGAGCCGCCTCGCGCGCGATTGTGTAAAAAGGTCGCACGCGACACGGTGGCACAATGCGGGACTGGCGCTGCGGCGCCGTTGTTCGAATCCAGGAATTTTCGTCGTGAACGATGTGTATGGGCGCGTTGCAAAACGCGAGTCTCTGACCGATCATGCGTGCCGGCCCGATTGCGGCGCGTGCTGCATCGCGCCGTCGATTTCGAGTCCGATTCCGGGCATGCCGAATGGCAAACCGGCAGGCGTGCGTTGCGTGCAGCTTGGCGACGATTTGCGTTGCGCTATCTTCGGACGGCCCGAGCGGCCCGCGTGCTGTTCGGGACTGCAGCCGCAAGCCGAGATGTGCGGCGACGATCGAGGGCAAGCGCTTTTGTGGCTCACGCAACTCGAGGCGCAAACTCAGCCCGCGCATTGAATCGAACAAGTGCGATGAAACAAGTGCTTTGACAGAGGGCTAAGCCCTCAACTGTGGTCGATTGGAGAAACCGTATGGCTCGATTGGTTGCGCCGGCCCGGCGCCGTTTTTTATTCGCCGCGCTGGCAGGCGCGAGCGCGCTTGGCGCCGTCTCGCTCGCGGCGTGCGCGACGTCGACTTTTCCGTTCATTCCGTCGCACTACACGTTTTCGCAGCAGCAGGTGCAGGACGCCGTGCAGCGGAAATTTCCGTATCAGCGTACGGTTTCTCAGGTGTTCGACGTCGCGTTGAGCCATCCGGTAGTCGGCTTGCTGCCGGACGCAAATCGCGTGTCGGTGAAGCTCGACGCGCACCTCGCGAGCCCCTTCATGCCGCAGCCGGTCGACGGTGTTTTCACACTGTCGAGCGAACTCGCGTACGATGCCGCGAGCCGGTCCGTCGTGCTTAAATCGCCGAACGTCGACAACGTCAGCGTGAACGGCCAGGCGCAGGCGTACACGCAACAGATCAATGCTGCCGCCGCCGTCCTCGCGACGCAGTTGCTGAGCAATTATCCGATCTACACGTTCAAGCCGGAACAGTTGCAATTTGCCGGAGTGAACTACGAACCCGGTACAATCACGATCCTTACAAACGGTATACGCGTGCAAATCGTCGAGAAATGACGCTGTGCGCGGCCGGCAGGGCCGCGCGTCGCCGTGCTGCTCCTGCCAGTTCCGGCAATCGACAATCAATAGCGATGAGGGGCACGGATGGACTGGTTATTGGCTTGCAAGGCGTTGATTCTGGGCATCGTCGAAGGTCTGACGGAGTTTTTGCCGGTGTCGAGCACCGGGCATCTGATCGTCGCGGGCAGTCTGCTCAACTTCACCGACGAACACGCGAAGACCTTCGACGTCGTGATTCAACTCGGCGCGATTCTCGCGGTGTGCTGGGAGTTTCGCCGGCGCATCGCCAGCGTCGTGACCGGCTTGCCGAGCCGTCCTGAGGCGCGGCGCTTCACGCTCAACGTGATCATCGCAACCATTCCGGCGATCGTGCTCGGACTGCTGCTCGAAAAGTCGATCAAGGCGGCGCTCTTTTCGCCGGTGCCGGTCGCGTTTGCGCTTGTCGTCGGCGGCGTCGTCATCTTGTGGGCCGAGGCTCGGCAGCGCGGGCAAGGCGGCGAAGGCAAGGCCGCCCGCGTGCACGACGTGGACGACATGACGCCAATGGACGCGCTGAAAGTTGGCCTGGCGCAATGCTTCGCGCTCATCCCCGGCACGTCGCGCTCGGGGTCGACGATCATCGGCGGGATGCTGTTTGGTCTCGACCGCCGCGTGGCGACGGAGTTTTCGTTTTTCCTCGCGATCCCGATCATGTTCGGCGCGACGGCCTACGAGTTGTACAAGGACTGGCATCTGTTGTCCGTCGACGCGCTCGGCATCTTCGCGCTCGGTTTCGTGGCCGCGTTTGTCAGCGCGTTCCTGTGCGTGCGCTGGCTGCTTCGCTATATTGCCGGGCACGATTTCACGGCGTTCGCGTGGTATCGCATCGGCTTCGGATTGCTGATTCTGCTGGTCGGCTATAGCGGCGCGTTGAGCTGGACGGATTGACGCCGGCGCGCTCTTTTGCGCGAGACAAAAAAGAAGGTCCGCCAGTTATGTTGGCGGACCTTTTTTATTGGCGACGCCGATGTTCCGGCCGTGAGCGCTTTCGCCTTTACGCGATCTCGCGCTTGCGGAACACGAGATCCCACACGCCGTGGCCGAGCCGCAGACCGCGCCGCTCGAACTTCGTCACCGGACGATAGTCAGGCCGCGGCGCATAGCCGTCGACGGTGTTCTGCAACGACGGCTCCGCGCTCAGCACTTCGAGCATCTGTTCGGCGTAGTTTTGCCAGTCGGTCGCGCAATGCAGATAGGCGCCGGGCTTCAGCCGCGAGGCGAGCAGGGCGACGAACTTCGGCTGAATCAGGCGGCGCTTGTGATGGCGCGCCTTGTGCCAGGGGTCCGGAAAGAAAATGTGCACGCCGTCGAGGCTAGCGGGCGCGATCATTTGTTCGAGCACCTCGACGGCGTCGTGCTGAATGATGCGGATGTTGGTGAGCGACTGCTCGCCCATCAGCTTCAGCAACGCGCCGACGCCCGGTTCATGCACTTCGACGCCGAGAAAATCGTCGGCCGGACGGTGTGCGGCGATCTCCGCTGTCGTCGCGCCCATGCCGAAGCCGATCTCGAGCACGCGCGGCGCTTCACGACCGAACACGCTGTTCCAGTCCGGCTGCTGCGGCGCGAACGGCACGACGAAGCGCGGACCGAGTTCGTCCATCGCGCGGCGCTGGCCGGTCGACACGCGGCCCGCGCGCGTGACGAAGCTGCGGATGCGTCGGCGGTGCAGGGTTTCGTCTTGCAACGCTTCGGCGTCGGTCTGGTGCGCGTCGGTGTCGCTGGAGGGTGTCGGGAGTTCGTCGGGCAAGCCGGCGTCGTGGGTATCGTGGATCATGGTCGATGCTGCTACAAGGTGAAGGTCGCGGTTGGCGTGGGCATGGGGCATCGGGCGCTTGGGCGCTTTGTGACGCCGCCGCCGCGCGCGGCGCGTAGGCCGCGTCGGCGGCATATTGTGCGCGCCGATTGCCGCGTCGGCTGCCATGCGATCGCGCCGGGTTGCCGCGCCGGCCAGCCGTCGCTATAAAAAAGCCGCCTTCGTCGAGGCGGCTCGTGCCTGATTTCCGCCGAAGGCTCGGCAGTCAGGTGGAGCGGGCGTTGCAAGTGCGCGTAAGGTAGCACAACGCAAAAGGGCGCGTCCAGACAGAGTCCACTTGGCAGCAACGGCGAACCGGGCGACATTACGTTTCGATAACGGAAGTCACCGGTTATGTGATTTAATCGTTCTGTAAGCCATTTCTTCTTTCCAACGATTAATTCACGCGAATATCCGTTATGAGTCAGCACGCACACAATCACCGCGAAGCAAAATCAGCGAAATCTGGCTGGATCGCAATTGAGCCGAACCGTGTTCCGGCTACTTCACGCAATGCGCTTCGTAAAGCGATGCAGATTGAACGCGTGCCGCTGACGCAATTCAACGACCTGTTGTGGCTGATGGCGCAGGAGTCGGGCGGCGCGGTCAATCTGCGCAATTCGAAATCGGGCGCGCGCGGGCTGTTTCAATTGCTGCCGTCGCAATATGAATTGAATCCGGACGGCATCGAATCATTCGGCGATGCCGTGGAAGAATGCCGCGGCGGTATTCGATATATTCTCGGCCGCTATCACCATGCGGCGTCCGCACGGTTGGTGTGGCAAGCGAATCACTGGATTTGAAGTTTTGGGGAATGCAGATACTTTCCACGGAACAGCGGCAACGATTGGGCAACTGCCGGAAAGTATCTGGAGCGGGCGATGGGAATCGAACCCACGGCTCTAGCTTGGGAAGCTAGGGTATTACCATTATACGACGCCCGCAGAGCGCGCTATTTTACTCGCGAAAGGGCAGCAAGCGCAAATTGCGCCGCTGCCTTGCTTAGCTCATGGGCCGCGCGAGCGCGCCTCAGATCACGAAGTAAGTGAGCTGAACTGCAGCACGCGTGACCACCATCAACAGAACCTGCACGATCACGAACAGCAGAATCGGCGAGAGGTCGATGCCGCCCAGTTGCGGGATCACTCGCCGCAGCGGGTTCAGAAACGGCGCGGTCAACTGGTACAGAATCGGCATGGCCGGCGAACGCGGATTGAGCCAGGACAGGAGCGCCATCAGAATCGTCAGCCAGATGATCAGGTTCAGCGCCCACTTGATCAGCGTCAGCACCGCGACGATCAGCAGCGTGGGCAGCAGCGTGAGCGGATCGGCGCCGGTCAGCACCACCATCAACACCACGTAGATGATCGCCGCGATCAGCGCTGCGACGAGACTCGCCCAGTCGACGTTGCGCGTGGTCGGCAGAATCCGCCGCAGCGGCAGAACGATCCAGTTGGTGGCTTGCAGCACGGCGTTCGTGACCGGGTTGTACGGCGGCATGCGCACGACCTGCAGCCACGCGCGCAGCAGCAGCGCCGCGCCGAACAACGTGAAGAGGGTATTGAGCAGAAAACGGGCGATATCGCCAAACATCTCGTGTCCTTATGCTTCTGATGGCAGCCGTTCAACGGCCTGGGCGCCGGCGCTTCGGTGGGGCGCACGGCGGTTGTCATGTCGCATGCGCCGCCGATGCGGCCGCATGCATTGTGCAACGTTGCTAAGACAGCTACGCGGAACACAGTTGCCTCGACGCAAGCGCAACGACTGGCCGCACGAATCGGCCGCCAGCAGTGCCGCTCCGGCTCCGCGTCACGCGTCCGCGTCACTACACCGAAACCTTGATCTCGCTGATGAAAATCGCGCCGTTGCCGCCGTCGGTGTAATTCGGAATGTCGGCAAGAAGCCGCTCCGACGTCGGCTTGAAGACCTTGTAGAAATCCTCGGTGCTGTCGAACAGGAAATGGCCCGCGGCCACATACGGCGGCGGCGTGCCCGGCGGCCCGGCGTTGATGCCCACGTCGACGGACCAGCCCTTCAGCGACGGGCCGAACAGCTCCGCCGCAAGCGGCATGTGCGTGGCGCAGTAATACTCCACGTCGAAGTGGCCGTTTTCCCGGTACGGATAGAGGATGCTGACCTTGATCATTGTGCGTTCTCGTCTGTTGGTCCCGAAGCGAGGCGCCGGCGGATTGCGCGCGGCGCCGGACGTCACATTATCACGGCTTACTTGACGCTTGCACCTGCTGCCGCCTGATTGAGTGACCGTCCCAACGATTCTTCGACGGCGTCCGAGATGGCGTCGATCGCGGCGGGCGGCGTGGCGCGGCGTTGCGCCAGCGCGACCGCGCGCCGCGACAGCAAGCCGTACAGCGCGGCATGGTCGCCGCCGAGGCTCTCGAACAGCGCCAACTGTTTCTGCACGACCCCGGTGTCGCCACGCGATATGGGTCCGGCGAGCGCGTTCGACAGCCCCTTGTCGCGTGCGGTTTCGATGGTGCCCGCGAGCATCGGCAAGAGCGCACGCAACGCGTCGTCTTCGGCGAAACCGAGCGTGCGCCACAGCGCGACGCATTCGGCAAGGCTGCACAGCGCGAAGCTCGCCGCGTAGTGCGCGGCGCCGTGGTACAGCATGCGGCTGCCTGGCGGAATCGACAGCGGATGGCAGCGCAGCGCGAGGGCCAACGCGGTCAGCGTGTCCTTCAAGGCGCCGTCGGACTCGATTGTTATCGAACAGCCGGCGATACGGTCGACGTCGCTCGCCTCGCCGCCGAAAAGGTACAGCGGATGAAACCCGCCGATCGACGCCCCCTGGTCGCGCGCGGGCGCCAGCAGCTCGACCGGCGATGCGCCGCTGCAATGCACGAGCGCCTTGCCGCCGGCTTTGTCTCGGTCCTGGTCCTGGTCCGGCTCAAAACGCAGTATGTGCGCTGACGTACCGATGCTGTCGTCCGGAACGGCTAAAAAGACGACGTCGGCGTTGTCGATGACCTGCTGAGGGTCGTCGAGCGCCAAGCAGCCAGGAATCTGGCTGGCGAGCCGGCCGGCGGATGCCGCGGTACGGCTTGCCACCGCCGTCACGGGATAGCCCGCGTGGGAAAAGCCGAGCGCGAGGCAACGCGCGAGCCGGCCCGCGCCGATAAAACCGAGGCGGGGCAGAGGACGGGACTGGGACATGTCGGCGGGCTCCAGACGGGGCTTGGACGGGAAAGCAGCAGTATCGCGCATCGGCCGGCGGGTGGAGCAAGCAGGCGGAGCAAGCAGGTGGAGCAACTGGCGACGACTGTCGTCAGATGAGTTTGCCGGCGATATGACGCGCACAGCCGGTCATGGCGGCGCGCCGGCCCCGCGGGCTTGAAAACTGCTCACAATTTCCGCATGGCCGATGTGGCCGTGGCTGTTTCATGGGTACGCGCTTAGCAATGTTGCAATCGAACTCGGGGAGGTCACGATGAGCATTTTTTCTTACCGGAAGCATCTGCGGTTTCTGACGCATGCGCAGCGGCGTCGCTGGTGGGACCAGAAAAAACGTCTGAGTCCGCGCGTGCGGATCAGCGTCGCGTACGTTCCGCCGAATGTGTCCCGCGAATTTGCCTACGTGAAAGTCGGCTGACGCCGCACCCAACCTCGGACGAGACAATGCCCGGCCTGCGCGCCGGGCTTTTTATTGCCTGTTGCGCGCCGCCCTCGGTATTAAAGCT
Organism: Paraburkholderia graminis; assembly: GCF_003330785.1. Lineage (NCBI taxonomy): Bacteria > Pseudomonadati > Pseudomonadota > Betaproteobacteria > Burkholderiales > Burkholderiaceae > Paraburkholderia > Paraburkholderia graminis. Next base: position 3,143,675 of record NZ_CP024934.1, on the reverse strand, counting down.
AATTTGTAATTAAAGATTACCGGGGTGACGTCCGTTGAACCGGCATGCGCCTGTGGAAACCGTTCGCCGCGTGCGCGACACGCGCAATCGCTTGATTCTGCACGACCTTCCCGCATATCCAACTGCGCCGCCGACGCACCACCGACGTAATTTCTTTTCGCCTATTGCAATTTGCAACAAATGCGAACAGCGTCGCGCGGGCTTTTTAGATAAATTGATTTCGTAGCATGCAAGGCATGCGCAGTCGGCGACCTTGAGTGGGCCGCGCCAGGAGAACAAAGTGAAAAAGATCGTCCCGTTTGTTGTTGCTGCCGCACTCGGCGTGGGGCTTGCCTCCGTCGCGCAAGCGCACGTTTCTGTCGGTATCGGTATCGGGGTACCGGTCGCGCCGGCGTACCCGGTCTACGCGGCGCCTCCGCCGGTGTACTACCCGCCGCCGCCGCCCGTCGTCTATGCACCGCCCGTGGTCTATGCGCCGCCGCCGGTGGTGGTCGGCGGATACGGTGGTTATTATGGTTATGGCCGACCGTATTATCGCCACGGCTACTACCGTGGTGGATATGGCTACGGACACGGCTACTATCGGCGCTAAGCGAGTCAGCTAGCAAGCTGAAGCCCGATGAACGGCGTAACGCCGGCTTGATTGCCGGGTTACGCCGTTTTGTTTTTTGACTAGCTTTCGACGTGTTTTTTCATTGCCTCGCGCGAATGTTCGCCGGCGTTCCAAAGCGGCGGCGAAGCTGGGAGAATGGCCGTCTCGCCACCGCTCAGGAATCTCCGCCGATGCAGCCGAAGCAGCCACTCCCCGCTCCCACATTCGACGACGTACTCGACGCCGCCGCGCGCCTCGAAGGCGTCGCGCACCGCACGCCGGTCTTGACCTCGAGCACCTTCAACGAGCGCACCGGCGCGTCGGTGTTTTTCAAGTGCGAGAACTTTCAGCGGATGGGCGCCTTCAAGTTTCGCGGCGCCTATAACGCGATCTCCCATTTCGACGCCGAGCAGCGCAAGGCCGGCGTGCTGACCTACTCGTCCGGCAATCATGCGCAGGCCATCGCGTTGTCGGCGCGCCTCGCGGGCATCCGCGCGACGATCATCATGCCGCACGACGCGCCCGCCGCCAAAGTCGCCGCGACCAAGGGCTACGGCGGCGAAGTCATCACCTACGACCGCTACAAGGAAAACCGCGAGGAGATCGGCCGGCGGCTTGCCGAGGAGCGCGGCATGACGCTGATTCCGCCCTACGATCATCCGCATGTGATCGCGGGGCAGGGCACGGCGGCCAAGGAACTGATCGACGAAACCGGCCCGCTCGACCTGTTGTTCGTCTGCCTGGGCGGCGGCGGGCTGATTGGCGGCAGCGCGTTGTCGGCGGCGGCGCTGAGCCCTGAGTGCGCGGTGATCGGCATCGAGCCGCAAGCGGGCAATGACGGTCAGCAATCGCTCGCGCGCGGCGAGGTCGTGCATATCGACACGCCGCGCACGATCGCTGACGGCGCCGCGTCCACCCATCTTGGCGACTACACGTTCGCGATTATCCGCAAGCTGGTCGCGCGCATCGAAACGGTCACCGACGAGCAATTGATCGAGACGATGCGCTTTTTCGCTCAGCGCATGAAAATCGTGGTCGAGCCGACCGGCTGCCTCGCGGCGGCGGCGGTGCTCAACGGCGTCGTGCCCGTGAAGGGCAAGCGCGTGGGCGTGATCGTGAGCGGTGGCAACGTTGACCTTGAGAAGCTCGCGCAGTATCTGGCGTGATCGCTTGATCGCCCGGCGGGGCCCGCCCGCCGTTGATGTTTGCGAAAACGGCCTCGCCTCGTTGCTGGCGCAGGCCGTTTTTTATCAGCTCGCTGCTTGCGCAACGGGCGAGTGCTGCGCCGTTTGCAATATCAGATCGCGATAGCCGTTCACGATCACGCTATATGAGAAGTACGCGAACAGCAGCGCGGACAGCACATGGCAGGCGCGCAGCAAACCGGTGCCGGCGCGCTTGCGGCCGTGACTGCCCAGACCGCAAATAAACACGGTCCAGCACAAGCCGCCCAGAAAGAAGCCGCCCAGGAACACTGGCGCGGTGGCCGCACTGGTCGCGCCGGCCTTGGCAATCAACGCGCCGCCGACTGCGGCGAACCATAGAATCGCCGACGGCGACGACACCGCCAGCAACACGCCGCGCAAGAAGCCGCGCCACGCCGAAAGATGCGGCGCGCCGACATCGGCCTCGCCCGCGACCGGCGGCGCCGACGCCGGGAACATCGCTTCGCGCGCCATCTTCCATGTGAGAAACAGCAGGATGGCCGCGCCGCCTATCCACACGACCCACCGCACCGACTCGAACTGCAGCAGCGCTGCCATGCCGGCGAGCGCGAGCGCCGCGTAAATCAGATCGCCGACACACGAACCCAGGCCGAGCCAGAAGCCGGGCTTAAAGCCGTGCGACAGCGCCAGAGAAATCATCGCGACGTTCACGAGGCCGATGTCGAGACACAGCGACAACGACAGGAAAAACCCGTCGGACATCATCGAAAAGGCATGCATCCGCGCAACTGCTCCATCAATCTCGTTATTGGGTTGTTTGGTCGCGCGGGGCGGCGCTCAGAGGCCCAGCTCGTTCCACAAACTGTCGATGCGCTGCTTGACCGCCGCGTCCATCTCGATCGGACGGCCCCATTCGCGATCCGTTTCGCCCGGCCATTTGTTGGTCGCGTCGAGTCCCATCTTCGAGCCGAGTCCAGCCACCGGAGACGCGAAATCCAGATAGTCGATCGGCGTGCGATCCACGAGCACGGTATCGCGCGTCGGGTCCACGCGCGTCGTGATCGCCCAGATCACTTCCTTCCAGTCGCGGATGTTGACGTCCTCGTCGACGACAACAATGAACTTCGTGTACATGAACTGCCGCAGGAAGCTCCAGACGCCGAACATCACGCGCTTGGCGTGGCCCGCGTAGCTCTTCTTCATCTGCACGATGGCCATGCGGTAGCTGCAGCCTTCGGGCGGCAGGTAGAAGTCGGTGATCTCGGCGAACTGCTTTTGCAGCAGCGGCACGAACACCTCGTTGAGGGCGACGCCGAGCACGGCCGGTTCGTCGGGCGGTTTGCCGGTGTACGTGGAGTGGTAGATCGCGTCGCGGCGCATCGTGATGCGCTCGACGGTGAACACGGGGAACCACTCCTGTTCGTTGTAGTAGCCGGTGTGGTCGCCATAGGGGCCTTCCAGCGCGTGCTCGTAAGCCGCCGACGCGCCCTTCACTGGCCGCGGCGGCGCGCCAGCAGGAGCAGGCGAGGGCGCGCCTTCCTGCGGGTAGATGAAGCCTTCCAGCACGATCTCCGCGCGCGCGGGAACCTGCAGGCCATCAACGCCGGGCGTGAGGCACCTGGCGAGCTCGGTTCGTCCGCCGCGCAGCAGGCCGGCGAACTGATATTCGGAGAGCGTGTCCGGCACTGGCGTGACTGCGCCGAGGATGGTGGCGGGGTCCGCGCCGAGCACGACGGCGACCGGATACGGCTTGCCCGGGTTCTTCAGCGCGAACTCGCGAAAATCGAGCGCGCCGCCGCGATGCGCGAGCCAGCGCATGATCAGCTTGTTGCGCCCGATCAGTTGCTGGCGATAGATGCCGAGGTTTTGTCGGCTCTTGTTCGGGCCCCTCGTGACGGTCAGGCCCCAGGTGATCAGCGGGCCGGCGTCGCCTGGCCAGCAGGTCTGAATCGGGAGTTTTCCGAGGTCGACGTCATTGCCTTCCCACACGATTTCCTGGCAGGGCGGCGCGCTCACGGTTTTCGGCGCCATGTCCCAGACCGCCTTCGCCAGCGAGAACAGCTTGCCCGCGTCCTTCAGCCCTTTTGGCGGCTCCGGTTCCTTCAGCGCCGACAGCAAGCGGCCGACGTCGCGCAGCGATTCGAGCGCCGCGCCATCGCCTTCGCCGGCCTGCGCGTCGACGCCCATGCCAAGCGCCACGCGCCGCGGCGTGCCGAACAGGTTGCCGAGCACCGGGAACGCATGCGCCTCCTTGTTCTCAAACAGCAAGGCTGGGCCGCCGGCTCTCAGAACGCGGTCGCATACCTCGGTCATTTCCAGGACCGGCGATACCTTTTGCGGAATGCGGCGCAGTTCGCCGATCGTCTCGAGACGGCCGATGAAGTCGCGCAAGTCTTTGTATTTCATGTTGGCGGTTCAGTGCCGCGAACGGCGAAAAAAGGGAACGGCGTGGAACGGCTGACGCTATTGGCGGCGCCGAAGCGATTGTCGATTTTACCTGCGTTGGCTAGCGCACGTAGATCGGCCGAACGTCATAAGACTCGCGGACGCGGCAAAATCGCCCGAAAAGCGCTTCGCGCGGTGGTTCGCGGGCTCCGAAGGGCCGTCGTTATTACAATTAGTTATACATTTGCCTGTTTGTAGTGTTGACGATCTATAAAACCGTGCCCTAGAATCCGTCCACATTGGTTGCAGGGCGTGGAGTTTTTTACCACCGCCCCCGGTCCCATCTGACGCAACGCGTCACCGCTTACCGAAGCCCTGCACGGTATTCGTCGGTCTTATTGATGTCCTCGCCAGCGCCATCTGACGCTGGTTTTCGCGTGGGAGCCACCGCCCGCATGCTTCGCAGCCTGCCGCGGACCGCTTTCAAGACGGCTCCCCACAACGGTATTTGCCGTTTTCCCGACGTCGCTGCTGCCCTAACCAGACAGAGCGCGCGATGTCTTGACTCTGCGAATGTGTGTTGCCGCCTGTTTGTTCAGCGGAATTCGCGGATCATGCAACATGGGAGATCTGAATGAACGCCTGGTTATCGTGGCGTCCTGATGAACGTATCGCGCAGATCGTGCGCGGTGCCGTGCGTCGTGGGACGCAATTGAGTCATCACCTGTTCAGCATTGTCGGCGGCATGGCCGTCGTGCTGGCAATCGCGCTGTGGCTGATGCCGACGTGGCGCGGCACGCTCGCGGCCAAACTGATGCCGGTCCTCTCGGCCGCTGTCCAGGCCGGACCCGCGCGTCTGCTGCAGGGCAATCCGCTGCCGGCTTTCGGGCCGCCGGGGCGCACGTCGTCAGACGAAACACTGTCTTCGAATACGAACACGAACGCCGCCGATGCGGCCAACGGCAATGGCGCCAACAACGCCGGCGTCGCCGTGAGCAACACCAGCTACGACGGCGCGTTCGACGGCACCGGCTCGGCTGGCGGCATGGGCATCGCGGCGCTCAACGGCCTCGATCCGCGCACGATGCAAAGCGTCACCGCGCTTGCCCGGCTGATTCCGGCGCAACGCGTTTCCGCCGACGCCCGCGATGACCGCGTGCTGGTCTCGTCGCGTGAACAGGCGCTCGTCGCGTCATACCTTGCCCGACGCTACCGTGTCGCTCAGGAGCCCGTCAGCGAGCTCGTGAAGGCCGCCTTCGACACCGGCCGCGAAGTCGGTCTCGACCCGCTGCTGCTGCTGTCGGTGATGGCGATCGAATCCGGCTTCAATCCTTACGCCGAGAGCGGCGTGGGCGCGCAGGGTCTGATGCAGGTCATGTCCAAGGTTCATTCGGACAAATTCCAGTATTTCGGCGGCGAGAGCGCGGCGCTCGAACCGGTCGCGAACATCAAGGTCGGCGCGCTGGTCCTGAAGGACTGCATCGCGCGCGGTGGCTCGTTGCCGGGCGGCCTGCGCCTCTATGTCGGCTCGACCTCGCCGGACGACGGCGGCTACGGCGCCAAGGTGATGGCCGAGCGCGGGCGTCTGCGCGATGTCGCGCGTGGCCGCAAGGTGCCGATCAATGCGCCGCAGGCTCCGGTAATCACGGCGTCGAACAATGCGTCGGCTTCTTCTGCGCCGGCTGCTGCGAATAGCAACAATGGCAAGCGCGTGCAGGTGACGCTCGAAGGAAGCCATCCTTTGAGCGCTGCTACGCCGCCGGGCAAGACGCCGGGTTCGTCGGAGCAGGACGATGCCAGCGTGAATGCGCCTAAGCATGTGGCTTCGAATGCGGAGCTGGGTGCGTGAGGCGTTGACGGCTTAAGTAGCTCTCGGCGAAAGCTGAGGGCAGAAAAAAGGACACTTGCGAGTGTCCTTTTTTGCGTTTGGGGGGCTGGTTGCGGGGGGGGGGGGGCGGTTAGATGGCTGCTGCCACTGGCCTCGCAACTACGCGACCGACGCGCCAGCATCAGCCGCCACACCTCGCTACTTCCGCCCAAAAAGCCCCGCAAGACGCTCGACCGCTTCCTCGAGCTTCGGATACGCGGTCGCATACGACAGCCGGATATATTGCTTCGGCGCATGCGTGCCGAAGTCCATCCCCGGCACCAGCACGACGCCTGCGTCGTGCAGCATCGCCTTGGTGAGCGCCGAACTGTCGCCGGCGGCAGGGTGATTGACGGTCCCGCAGTCGGCGTACACGTAGAACGCGCCGTCGGGCATGACCGGCACCGTGAAGCCGAGCGATTGCAAGGCCGGCACGATGAAATCGCGGCGTCGCTTGAACTCCAGACGGCGCGCTTCGTAAGTCGCGATGGTTTGCGGTTCGAAGCACGCGAGCGCCGCGTGCTGCGCCAACGCCGACGCGCAGATGAAAAGGTTCTGCGCCAACTTCTCGAACGCGCTCACCATGCCCGGCGGGACCACGAGCCAGCCGAGGCGCCAGCCTGTCATGTTGAAGTACTTGGAGAAGCTGTTGACGGTGATCACATCCTCGCCGTATGACAGCGCGGAGATGGGCTTCGCGTCGTAGCTCAAGCCCTGGTAGATTTCGTCGACGATCGTGAAGCCGCCGCGCGTGCGCACCGCCTTGACAATGCGCTCGAGTTCGGCCGGTTCGATCGAAGTGCCGGTCGGATTGGACGGCGACGCGAGCAGCACGCCGCGCGTGCGCTCGTTCCAGAGCCGTTCGACGTCGGCGGCGGTCAACTGGAAGCGTTCGGCAGGGCCGCTTGGCACCATCACCGGCTTGCCTTCGGCGGCGATCACGAAATGGCGGTTGCACGGGTAGCAGGGGTCGGGCATCAGCACTTCGTCGTCGCGGTCGACCAGGGCCGCGCACGCCAGCAGCAACGCCGCCGACGCGCCCGCGGTCACCACGATTCGCGCAGGATCGACGTTGACGCCGTAGACCTCCGCGTAGTGCGCCGAAATCGCTTCACGCAGTGTGTGCAGGCCGAGCGCGCTGGTGTATTGCGTGACGCCGCGGCGCAGCGCGTTCGCGGCTGCCTCGATGACCGGTTCCGGCGCGGTGAAGTCCGGCTCGCCGATCCCCATGTGAATGATGTCGCGCCCCTCGCGCTCGAGAAGCGCGGCCTCTTTGGCCAGCTCCATCACGTAGAAAGGCTGAATGGAGTCGACGCGTGCGGCGAGCCGCATAAGAGGTTCGGTCACGGAGTTCATTCGATTAAATCCAGTTCAAAAGCAGAAACCGGACGGCGCCTCGCGCGTTGACACATGCGCACGGCGGCGTCCTTACAGCGATTCGTTCCAATCCGGCCGATGCGCGGCTGCGGCAGCGGCGTTGCGCACCTAAGCCCGCCGCACTCCGACGCCTAGCGCTTGCGAGCCGCTTCGATCTCCGCCGCGCGCAGCTTGGCAGCCAGCTTGTCCAGCACGCCGTTCACGTACTTGTAGCCGTCCACGCCGCCAAACGTCTTGGCGAGCTCCACGGCTTCGTTGATCACCACGCGATAAGGAATGTCGACGTGATTCTTCAGCTCGAATGCGGCGACCAGCAGCACCGCGCGTTCGACCGGCGACAACTGCTCGATCGGACGGTCGAGACACGGAGCGATGTCGGCCGACAGCGCCTCCGAATCGCGGATCACGCCGTGCAGAATCGCGTCCAGATGCTCGTGATCCGCTTTGTCGAAGCCCTGCGCGCCGCGCAGTTGCGCGTCGATCTCACCGCCGGGCGAACCCGACAGCAGCCACTGATAAAGCCCCTGCGTGGCCAGTTCGCGGGAGCGTCGCCGTGCGCTCTTCATGCCTCTTCCTCTTCTTCGTCTTCTTCTTCGTCGTCGCCGCCCAACTGTTCGAGCGCGACCGCCAGATTCGCCATTTCGACGGCGACGCGCGCCGCGTCACGGCCCTTTTCGGTCATGCGGGCGACCGCCTGTTCGTCGTTTTCCGTGGTCAGCACGGCATTGGCCACGGGGATGCCGAAGTCGAGGCCGATGCGCGTGATGCCCGCGCCGCTTTCGTTCGACACCAGTTCGAAGTGATACGTCTCGCCGCGAATGACCGCGCCGAGCGCGATCAGCGCGTCGAATTGCGCGCTTTCGGCGAGCTTCTGAAGCGCGAGCGGGATTTCCAGCGCGCCCGGCACCGTGACGAGCAGCACGTCTTCGCCCGTCACGCCGAGGCGTTCCAGTTCCTCGATGCACGAGTCCGCGAGGCCGTTGCAGACCGGTTCGTTAAAACGCGCCTGGACGATGCCGATGCGCAGTCCGTCGCCGTCGAGGTTCGGTTGGTATTGTCCGATTTCCATGTGAATTCCGTAGTGTTTGAGTGGGCGCGAGGCGCGTAAGTGGCCGGATCAGCCTTGTTGCGGAGTCTCTGCGATACCGCCGGGCATGGGTACGAACCCGGTGACTTCGAGACCGTACCCCGACATGCTGCCCAGCTTGCGCGGGTTCGACAGCACCTGCATCTTGCCGACGCCGAGCTCGCGCAAAATCTGCGCGCCGATGCCGTATGTCTTGAAGTCGACTGGCCGCCGCTTGAGCGCGTCTGCTTTTTCCTTCGAATCGAACGCCTTGAACACGTCGATCAAATGCTCTTTCGAGTCGCCGCAATTGAGCAGCACGATCACGCCCAGTTCGCGCGAGGCGATCTCTTTCATGGCCGCGTCGAGTGTCCAGGAATGCGTGGATTCGCCGACTTCGAGCAGATCGAGCACCGAAAGCGGCTCATGCACGCGCACGGGCGTGTTCTGCTCGGGCGTCGGCGTGCCGCGCACGAGCGCGATGTGCGGCTGGCCGCTCGGCTGGTCCAGATACATGACCGCGCGAAACGCGCCGTGCGCCGTCTGCATGGTGCGCTCGCAAATGCGCTCGACGATCGACTCCGTGCGGCTGCGATAGTGAATCAGATCCGCGATCGTGCCGACTTTCAGGTTGTGCTGTTTTGCGAACTCCATCAGGTCGGGCAGGCGCGCCATCGTGCCGTCGTCGTTAATGACTTCGCAGATCACGGCGGCCGGCGTGAGACCGGCCAGCGCGGTCAGATCGCAGCCAGCTTCCGTGTGGCCGGCGCGCACGAGCACGCCGCCCGGCTGGGCCATGATCGGGAACACGTGGCCCGGCTGCACGATGTGCTCGGCCTTCGCGTCCGGCGCGACGGCCGCGGCGATGGTGCGGGCGCGGTCGGCGGCCGAAATGCCCGTCGTCACGCCTTCCGCCGCCTCGATGCTCACGGTGAACGCGGTGCCGTACTGCGTGCCGTTGCGATACGTCATGAGCGGCAGATTGAGCGACTTGCAGCGTTCCTGCGTGAGCGTCAGACAGATCAGGCCGCGGCCGTAGCGGGCCATGAAATTGATCGCTTCCGGCGTGACGAATTCAGCGGCGAGCACGAGGTCGCCCTCGTTTTCGCGGTCTTCTTCGTCGACGAGGATCACCATACGGCCGGCTTTGAGTTCGGCGATGATCTCTGGAGTGGAGGCGAGCGTCATGGTGGCGAGTTTTTCGGGAAAGCGCGTATTTTACGCCACGCGCGGTCCCAAGTCGCCTCCGCCGGATGGCATAGGGCGTTTGGCCGACTGGCCGGTCGGGGGAACATGGTGTCAGGTCAAGTAGTCGCTCAGTTTTCCGACGCCCTTTTTGAAAGCGCCGCGCACAACATGCTCCAAAATATGCGCGTTCCAATGATCGATGTATGAAGCGGTACCGGACACTTTTTTGTCGTTGCGCGAGCCCATGACGACTTTACCGTTGTCCGACCAGATGTGGACATGGCTCCAATCGAGCTTCACTGGGTCACCGGAGCCAAACAGCTTCGAACGCACGAGGTACGCGTGCGTGTCGCTTATTTCAATGCTGCCGAAAGATAGCGTCTTGCCTGCTTTGAGTGCCTGGGTCATCTCGACAATAAGGCGAACACAGACCGCACGCCACAGGCAGTCGAGGAACTTCGTATAGGTCGCTTCTTTTTTCAACTGGATGACCATCGAGCCGATCTGCGTGCCGATGCCGATTGTGTAGTCGGTCCCTGTCGGTATGCCGTTGACCGATTGGCGGACTCCGCCCCAGCGCACCGCGGTTATCCAGGAAAGCGGGTATGTCCGTCCCTTCCATTGGACTCCCTCCGGGCTGATGGCAAGTTCGTCCTTGAAGAGGATGCCAACTTCCGAGCGGAAAGTGATGGAACTCGCCCATTGATCGTCTCTCTGTGTTGCATCGATCGCACTTTGTTTGAGCTTCAGGAGTTTTTTTGCATCAAGGTCAGCGATTTCAGCGAGCTCGGGCAAATCGGCAAACAGCTCCCGCACCAATGCGGTCGTGCGCTCTGCCAATTCAATCATGTTGTGATCGTTGTTGAGCGTGATCCCTAATGACCGGATCTTTGCGCCCAACCCGAAGCTGGATTGATCGGTCGTGCCGCGCGCCTTCGCGCTTAATTGAATGGGCTTCGCGATCGTGCACCAGACACGGCTCATCTCCTCAATAGTGTTGATCGCAACGCTGACCTTGGCTTTTCCTTGCGGAGCGAACCCGATCGCGTTCTGGATTTCCAAAGCGATTCTCTCGGCGCGTGAAGAAAGAATGGGCTCAACTTCCAGCGCGTAGGTGTCGACCAGGTCATCGATCAATGCCGGGGCCGGCCTCCTGCCTTCGTCTGTCGCCTGGCGGACCATCAGCAGCATCGATTCGATCAGGTGCGCTGACTCCATGCGGTCAAGTGCACCTTTGATTGCCGACTTGTACGCGCTGCGACGGTCGCCGAGTTCCGCTTCCACGGCGGCTTCGTCTAACACCTCCGGAAATCCTGCGACCGCGCGATCTTCGTTGATATCGAGCATTGTTGCTGCTAGATCGATCGCATCGACGAGTTCGGCCAGCTTGATTACGAACGCGGCCATTTGGTGCGGGACCACATCCTGAGCGAGTTCGAACGCTGCTGCCGTTAGATTCGCTCGCGCAAGCGGCGGGAGGCCTTCGTCATACGCAACCGCCAGACCGCGCTTCTCAATCGACGCTACAGCTTGCGATGCTTTTTTTGGTGCGACGCCAGGGAGCCACGAGACTTCTTGCGCGAGGCGGCCTTTGGGATTGGTCAATGCTGCACGTGCTTTTTGTGCCTCGTCGCCCGCTGATTCCAAAGACTTCGCCTCCTCGAGCTCGACAATCTTCCGCCGGTCGTCTCGAGTAGTCGCTCCGATCACCCAAAACGAATTAGCGTGCATGCTTGTCATGCTTATGGCCCTTGGGCGTGCGTCCTGCCAGTCCGTGTCGGGTGATGTACTCATGATGATCTTTGCTGTGACTTTTTTTGATTATTCGTTTGCGTTTCCGCTGTCGTCGCCATTGTTGCCGCTGCCATCGCTACCGTCGCCGCCTTCGCTGTCGTCGCCGGATGTCGAAGGAGTTGGGGCAATGGGCGGATACACGGGAGCCGGCGTGTCGTAGCGGCTGGTCAAGTCGGGAATATAGGTCGGGGCCGGCGCGGATGGCATAGCTGCGAGCCAGCTTGCGCGTGCCATGCTTTCGATGCGAGAGCGCTCGTTTTCCATTTCGCCAGCTACGCGTGTTTGTGCACCTTGTCGATATCTGTAACTTGAGCAGCGCGAGTTAAAGTCGTTGACTTGTGCGTTAAACCGGCCGACGTCAACACTGTTTGTCACCTGTGTCAGGCTTCTCCAGGTTCGCCAGCTACGCGTGTTTGTGCACCTTGTCGATATCTGTAACTTGAGCAGCGCGAGTTAAAGTCGTTGACTTGTGCGTTAAACCGGCCGACGTCAACACTGTTTGTCACCTGTGTCAGGCTTCTCCAGGTTTCCAAACGGATTTTTTGCGCGATGCAGTAGCCTATCTGCGAATCGTTGAACAACAGGCCGGCACCTTGCGGAGGGAGCGACTCTGCAACTCGCTCGGGAGTGTAGGGCGGGGCGGGCACGGGTGCGGACTCAGCAGCGGGAGTAGGGGGCGCGTATGCGGGCGCTATCGGAGGCGAAGCCGGCGGCTGATACGCGTATGCGGAAGAGGAAGAGTCTGGCGCCGACTCAACGTTGTTTGCCGAGTAGATCAGAAAGGCGGCGAGCACGACTGCACCGATGATGCATAGCGCCTTGCTAACATCGTTTGTGTTTTCAGGATCGCTCTGCGTCTCGGGCTGTGACTTGAATGCCGACCGTTCCCGCTCCTGGCCATTCGACGCGGGCGGTCCGGCGGGGCGCGGCGGAGAGGACGGAGGCGGAGGCGCCAAATCCGCCAAGCCTGCGAACCCGCGCACTTTGTCCTTTGATCCGTTTGTGCTCATTCCCACACCACCTTATACAAAACCGATGTGCCGACCTTGGCCCTGGTCTGGGCGTGACGGCGCGCTATCCAAGGCCGAAAGCAAGAACGCCTGATCAATCTTCGATTTGCCCGCACGTGCCGAAAGTCGGGCACCCTCACGAACGACGAACGCGACGTCAGACAGTGGCCTGCCTGCCAGGCGTTTCGCGAGAGGGGCGTGATCCACGCCAGAGTCCTTCGGAAGATCGCATAGAAGCTTGTCGAGCAGTGCAGACACTTCTTCCTCGGTGGCGGGCGGAACTTCGATCACGTGGTCGAAGCGCCCACGCCGCATGATGGCCGCATCGATCATCTCGATCCGGTTCGTCATACCTACGACAAGGACATGGTTCTTCCCTGCCTCCGGGATTCGCCGCAGGAACTCTGCGACCTCCTCGACGCGATGATGGCTTCCGCCAGACCCCGCCTCCCGGTCGGCGAGGAAAGACTCCATCTCGTCGATGATTAGCATGGAAGGAGCGCTCCTCATCGCCTTGTCAAAGATCTCCGCGATCTTTTTGCTGGTCTCGTGAATGTATGGGCTTGCAACGCTCGATGCATCGATCTGGAAAGACGGCCACCCCAGAAACTCTACGAGCTGCTCGATCGCGAATGTCTTTCCGCAGCCAGGCGGTCCATGCAGAGCGATGGCCGATGGAAAGCCGACCCCCAAGGCTGCGTATCGCTCCTCGTTTCTCACGATGTCGATGATGTGCTCGTTGAAGAACTCTTCAAGCATTGGCCGCCCGGGCAAGGAAAACGGTGTATCCGAGTCGATGGGCCTATTGCCACTGGGCTTCGGGCTTTGATCGGCAATCTCCGCCTCGAGAAAATCGGCTTGCTCCTCGTGGTCCTGCGCCAGCCTGGCTAGCCCCACCACGCCAGATGCCGACACCACATCGGTTACGTTCGCCGAACCCATCCAACTGAGCATCTGCGATAAGCGCCGGTCAGCTTTGGCTGACACCCTCGCGCCCCCCGTAAGCCAATACCCGAGGACCACATCGTCATCGACGCGCGATGTAATCGCGTAGGTGGGCAGCAGCCTACTGATGGGTTCGACGTAAATCGCATCTTGCAACGGCGACTCGGCATCCGCTTCGCGCGTCGCTTTTAGCGCCAGGGCGAAGCTCAGAGCCTCGGATTTGTTGTTTGGCGATCGGCACTCGTTGACCGGGGCCAACATCTTGCTCGGAGCACTCGAGAGCGCATGAAGCCTGGCGGAGCCGAACGACAGAGGCTTCAATGCGGAGCCGTCAATAAGCCGCGAGGCGACCCACCTGGAATGGAGAGGTTCGTCGGCGATAAGCGCTCGGCCGCCACCAGCAGTCGTGACGATTTGCCAGCCATTTCCCCCGTGGAGCGGTTTTCCACAACGCGCTCCGTCAGGCAATTCGTGGCCGATCGGCAGCCAGGCTTCTATCGTCATAGCCTACCCGACAAGAATGTTTGAACCGGTCAGCATCTGATCGTCCCCGCCGAGGCTGATGCGAATCGAGTCCAAATGGTCAACGATGTTTCGCAACTGCTCGACATCGTTCTTCTCGAGAGCGGCCATGCCCGCCAACGCGAGTTGCTGATGCTCTCCGGCATTGTGGAAAAAGTGCGGCGATCTCGCTAGCCACTTGAATCGGTCGATGATGAACCAGTCCTGGCGGGCGAGAATGTCCCAGTTCTTTCCGCGCATCTCGCGCAAGTGCGATTCGAAGTCGCCGCTGTTGTTGGCGATGGCGCGCCGCGCGGTGATCGCGAGGTTGTCGAACGCAGATTTCTCTGCGGGCCGTGCATGCTGTCTGACTCTTTCATCGAAGGTCGACACGCAACTCTCGAGGTCCATCGTGCGGATGTCCCGCAAGTTTGCTTTGCGTGTAAGAGCCAACAGCTTCTTCGCTTCCTGCACGTCGTCCATCGCTTGCTTGGCGGATTCAGGATCACCCTTTGCCGCGTTGGTTTTCGCGTTTTGAAGCTTCACTCGCGCGCGGTCGAGTTGAGGATCGTTGATTTTTTTCGTAATGGCCTCGATGCGAGATTCCACTTTTTCCGCGTCGTCCTCAATCAGTTTCGCGGCGTTGGAGTAATCGATCTGTCCGTCCTGGCGCGAATAGAAATTGCGGCCGCTGTTGAAGTTGGCGCCGATGGACGGGACCATGACATCGAGCACGATCGCTCCGGAATCATGTGCCTCGTAGTCGACGAGCAACTCCGCGCCTTTGACGATAACGCCGTCAGAGAAATCGGCGCCCCGTATTTCGAAAAGCCCTATGAAGCGGTTGTCCGTGGGAGGCTCGTCGATCGAGCCTTCGAACAGCTTGAACTTGATAGAACCCGGAGCTCCGGCTCGTAGCGACTCGTCCGCGCGGAACGTGACTTTTCCCTTCTTCGGAAGATGATCGCCCTCGCGCACGAGATACGCCATGATCATGCGCCCGCCAAGCTTCTCGCGTGCCTCAACCCCGATAGAATGCGACGCGGGAATGGCGTCGATTTGCGCGGCCGTGCGCGAGATGATGATCTTGTCTTGCGGCAGCGTGATGTGCCCTCCGGCTCCATCGAAAACGAAGACCTTGAAAACATTCTCACCGGGCTTGGCCAGAGGCACCTCGAGGTTAGCGCCGTCCCTGAGCTCGACTCTTCCAGATGACCATCCAGTGTCGAGGCTGTCGATCTGGAATGCTGCGCCGGCGACGACTTGGCCCGCAGCCTTCGCGACGACGCGCGCCTTCGTGTCCGGCGTACGCGCAACGTAGTTGAAAGTGAGGTTCAAACCGCCGCCGGATGCGAGTTCTCCACGTCCGCTCTTGCGTCCTCGACTGTGGCTCGTCCAATCAATGGATTCTGCGAAAACCGCCGCACCCTCCGACACCGCAGTCATCGGATTGACATCCGTCGATGCGGCGATACCCAGCTCAAACGCAACCTTGTCGCGCAGCGGCTTGTATTGGGTTGGTCCGCCCACGAATACCACGCGTCCCACGTCGTGTGCGGTGAGTCCTGCCTTGTCGAGCGTATCCCGTGCGGCCTGGATCGCCTCTTCGAGTTTATCGGCGATCAGATCGTCATATTCGGCGCGGGTGACGGGAATGTCCAAATAGATATCGGCCTCCGAACTATCCCTGATGCGTAGCTCACTGTCGTCGAGGCTGATGATTGCCTCGTCCCTGGCCGAAAGCTCGATCTTCGCCCGCTCGGTTGCCCACTCTGCCATGTGGCGTAACGCGCTATATCGGCTGTCCAGCGAAAAGTTATCCGGCAGGTCGAACTTCTTCACCAACCACGGCTTTACGATGTTGTCCATGAGAGCACGATCGAAATCGCGTCCGCCGCACATCGCGACGCCGCCATGCGCCAGCAGGCTGACGCGGCCGTTAATGCTTTCCGCTATGGCGATATCCAGCGTGCCGCCGCCCAAATCAAACACGAGGAAGATGCCGTCAGACTTGCGTTGACGCATCACGCTCATCACAGCGGCTACCGGCTCCTGCATTAGTGCGACTTTGCCAAGCCCTGCGGATTCCGCTGCCGCCAGCGTCGCATCTTTCTGCATCTGGTTGAACGCCGCTGGCACCGTGATGACGGTTCCCGTGTCCGGGTCGTTTCGAACCTCCTCCGGGAGATAGCCGAATAGCACGCGCAGAATCTGCGCGGAGCAATCTTCGGGCGTCGTGACCAGTCCAACCGCCGACAGGTTGATCGGCGTGCTTGTCCCCATCAGGCGTTTGAAAAGCTTTGCCGCGTTGTCGGGACTGCGCGCTGCATTTTCGTACGCTCGTTGGCCGAAATATCTATTGCCGCGCTTGTCGATAAAGATCGCCGAAGGCGTCACGTCATTCTGCTCGGGGCTTTTGTAAAGCCTTACGTTCTCGCCGTCGTAGGTGGTGATCGCGCTGTTGGTCGTGCCGAGATCGATTCCGACGTAATGCTTCATATGCGGCTCCTGCTCGCGAGCAACATGGTTCCTGCTTTGACGACGCCGTTGGCGCCCATGAGGATCGGCTCGACCATCTGTTCGACGTAAAGCTGTTCATCCGTGCCGTAGTCGCCGATGTTGAGCGCGGAGGCGGCCATTCCAAGGTCGTAGTCCTGGCCCTCAAGATTCACAAGGCGTAGACCAGCCACCTGGAGGCTGTCGTCGAGCCTCTTCTGGAAGTAGCGAAGCTGATTGACATATCTACCGGCCTCGCCGGCATCCAGTTTTGTGAGAACCTTGGCAAAGATTTTTGCGAATCGCCAACTCTCTACAGCGATGTCGATCAGTGGTTGCCGCCCATCGACCGTCGCGCTTTCGATCTCAGTGTCCATATCGTCCCCGCAGCAGAAAGCCGGCGCCGCGGAGAGTCGCAGCCTGCTCCTGCATACAATTTTTGTTAATCATTGTTGCCAGAATCGCGCCCTCTATCTGGGCACTGGCTTCTGAGCGAATTAATACCCGCGCGAGGACGGTATCCCTCGCACCTCCGTTTTGACGAGCCGTGAAACGCGTAGAAGCTCGCAATCTGCTCTATCGATTGCGCTTTAAGACGAAACAAGAATTGGCTTAGTCTTCATGGCTTCGGGATAGAAGGGTCGACCCAGTGTCCCGTTCGTAGCTCTGTCGATCTGAAGAGGGATCTTATCTGCGGTTGACCGCAATTCTGTAGCAATCTGTAAAGGTGCTATCAGTTTCTTGTTTGCGGCCAGTCATTCCGCCACCTGCTGGTAGCGAGCAAACATTAAATGGGAAAGTAGATTTTTTCTGATGGCGCGAATGGGTCAGCTTATTCAGCTTGTCGAATTAGCCACGGTACCCGCGGTTTGCTTTTTCAACACAATTGGCCGGCTTAGGTCAGATTTGAATTTCGCAGTTGCGGGCATTCCGCTCGTTCGCTCGAGGCAGATGGCATTCAGAGAATCCGAAGGTTCCGGATTTGAGGCGGCGTTCTCCCCAAGGAGTGACGGTATACGAACCGCAGAAAACGGCAGTGTACCGTCACAGATATCGTCACATAATCGTAGCCGTGGCGGGTCTCAGTGAGACGGTGATAAGCGCCAGATTCGCCGACCTCAAATCATTACGACGGCTGATAGCCGTCCCGAGGCGCGTTCAACATCCGCTCCACATACCGCGCAATCAGATCGATTTCCAGATTCACCGGCGTACCTTCACGCAGATGCTTGAGCGCGGTGACTTCCACCGTGTGGGGAATGAGATTGATCGAGAACTCGCAGCCATCGTCGCGATCTTTAACCGAGTTGACGGTCAGGCTCACGCCGTTGACAGTGATAGAACCCTTGTACGCCAGATAGCGGCCGATCTCGCGCGGCGCCAGCACGCGCAGTTCGTGAGATTCGCCGACCGGCGCGAAGTGGGTGACCGTGCCCAGGCCGTCCACGTGGCCGGAGACGATGTGGCCGCCCAGCCGGTCATGCGCGCGCAGCGCCTTTTCGAGGTTCACTTCGCCGACTTCGCCGAGACCCGCCGTGCAGTTCAGGCTTTCGCGCGACACGTCCACTTCGAACGAATGGTCGGTTTTCGCGACCACGGTCATGCACGCGCCCTGAATGGTGATGCTGTCGCCGAGCTGCACGTCGGCGAGGTCCAGGCCGCCGGCTTCCACGTTCAGACGCACGCCCGCGTCGCCGTTCGTGCCGAGCGGCTTGACTGACTCGATGCGGCCCACTGCCGCGACGATTCCTGTGAACATCGTACTAATCCTCGATCAAAACGAAACGGGTGGGGACGCGGCGTCGGTGTCGCTTGCCGTGGCGCCGGCGGGCACGAGGCGCGCGAGAATCCGCAGGTCCTCGCCGATCCGCTCGACGTTGTGAAACGCCAGCTTGACGCGGCCTTCCAGGGTTTCGGGCGCGCCCAGATTGAACATGCTCATGGAGTCGATGCCGAGCAGGCTCGGCGCGAGATACACGAGCAGTTCGTCGACGCAGCCTTCGCGCAGCAGCGAGCCGTTCAGCTTGTAGCCTGCCTCGACGTGCAGTTCGTTCACCTGGCGCTCGCCAAGCACTTTCAGCATGCCGGGCAGATCGACCTTGCCGGCTGCGTTGGCCATCTGGACGATCTCCGCGCCGCGCTCGCGCAGCGCCTCTGCGCGTTCGCGATGCCGTTCATCCAGGTTGCCGCAGAAAATCAGCGTCGGCGCGCCGGCGAGAATCTGCGCGTGCGGCGAGACCTCCAGCTGACTGTCGATCAGCACGCGTTGCGGCTGGCGGGGCGTGTCGACGGCACGCACCGTCATACGCGGATCGTCTTCCCTGACGGTGCCGATGCCGGTCAGAATCGCCGATGCGCGCGCACGCCATGCATGGCCGTCGGCCCGCGCCGCTTCGCCGGTGATCCACTGGCTGACGCCGGAAGGCAAGCCGGTGCGGCCGTCGAGCGAGGCCGCTACTTTCATGCGCACCCACGGCCGGCCGCGCGTCATGCGCGACACGAAGCCGATGTTCAACTCATGCGCTTCGTTCGCGAGCAGGCCGCAGCGCACCTCGATGCCCGCATCGCGCAAAATCGCGAGGCCGCGTCCCGACACCTGCGGATTCGGGTCTTCCATCGCGGCGACCACGCGCGCGACCTGCGCTTCGATTAGCGCGTTCGCGCAAGGCGGCGTGCGACCAAAATGGCTGCACGGCTCGAGCGTGACGTAAGCGGTCGCGCCGCGCAGATCGTGACCGCGCGAACGCGCGTCTTTCATCGCACGGATTTCAGCGTGGTCCTGGCCGGCCGGCTGCGTGAATCCTTCGCCGATGACTTCGCCGTTCTTGACGATCACGCAACCCACGCGCGGATTCGGGTCGGTCGTGTACATGCCGCGCCTGGCCAGCGCGAGCGCACGTTCCATGTGGACGAAGTCGGTTTGCGAGAACATCGGTGCCTGGTTGAGTGCGGGTGACGGGGCGGTGGCGTGTGTGGTCAGTACGTTCAGCTCAGGCAGTCAGCGACGCAAATGCGCCACGCGCCGCTTCGATCGTGGCGTCGACGATAGCGTCGTCGTGAGCAATCGAAACGAAGCCCGCCTCATACGCGGACGGCGCGAAGTAGACGCCGGCGTCGAGCATCTTGTGGAAGAACGCGTTAAAGCGCGGCACGTCGCTCTTCGTGACTTCGGCGAAGCTCGTCGGAATGGACTCGGTGAAGTAAAGCCCGAACATGCCGCCGAGCGAATCCGCCGCGAACGGCACGTTGGCTTCGCGCGCGACTTTCGTCAGACCTTGCGCGAGACGGGTGGTGCGCGCGGCGAGCGTGTCGTAGAAGCCCGGCGCCTGGATCAGTTGCAACGTCTTCAGGCCTGCGGCCACCGCGATCGGATTGCCCGACAAGGTGCCCGCCTGATAGACGCCGCCGAGCGGCGCGAGGTGAGCCATGATGTCGCGCCGTCCGCCGAAGGCCGCCGCCGGCATGCCGCCGCCGATCACTTTGCCGAGGCACGTCAGGTCCGGCGTGATGCCGTAGACCTGTTGCGCACCGCCGAGCGCGACACGAAAGCCGCACATCACTTCGTCGAAAATCAGCACCGAGCCGTACTCGGTGCACAGGCGCCGCAATGCTTCTAGGAACTCGGGCGTCGCGCGCACCAGGTTCATGTTGCCCGCGACCGGTTCGACGATCACCGAGGCAATCTCGTTGCCGAACGCCTTGAACGCTTCTTCGAGCGCCGCGACGTTGTTGTATTCGAGAACCGTGGTGTGCTTCGCGATGTCCACCGGCACGCCCGCCGACGTCGGATTGCCGAACGTCAAAAGGCCCGAGCCGGCTTTCACGAGCAGGCTGTCCGCGTGGCCGTGATAGCAGCCTTCGAATTTGACGATGCGGCTGCGATTCGTGAAGCCGCGCGCGAGACGCAGTGCGCTCATGGTTGCCTCGGTGCCGCTCGACACCATGCGCACCTGTTCGATCGACGGCACGAGCTTGCAGATTTCCTCGGCGATTTCGATTTCCGATTCGGTGGGCGCGCCGAACGAGAAGCCATTGGCCAGCACGCGCTGCACGGCTTCGAGCACTTGCGGGTGAACATGACCCAGGATCATCGGGCCCCAGGAGCCGATGTAGTCGATATAACGCTGGCCGTCGGCGTCCCAGAAGTAAGGCCCTTGCGCGCGTTCGATGAAGCGCGGCG
Source organism: Paraburkholderia graminis (assembly GCF_003330785.1). NCBI lineage: Bacteria > Pseudomonadati > Pseudomonadota > Betaproteobacteria > Burkholderiales > Burkholderiaceae > Paraburkholderia > Paraburkholderia graminis. Next base: position 3,123,108 of record NZ_CP024934.1, on the reverse strand, counting down.
TGCCGCCGACGGAGCGGAACGCGCGGACCGGCGAATTCACGCCGCCGGGGATGGTGCGTTGCGCGCGCTCGAAAAGGGTTTGATTTTTGGACATGGCGATGACTGGATTGGGTTGCGCGGCGGCGCGGTTTGCTTGCGGGCGAGTCGCGCGGCGCCGGAGTAGGTGAGGAAATTGTACCGGAGTCGGTGTCTGAAGGCTTTGGGCGGCTGTGCGGACTTTGCGCGGCTTTTGCGCGCGGGCGCGGCGTTCAGGCGCACTCTCAGCGCTGCGACGGGCGCTTGCGGGCCGGCGTCCTGGCAGGCGGCGCGTTGGCGCCGGCTAGCGTCGCGTGCGCAGCATGCGCCGTTACCTTGCTCGAACGTGCGGGACCGGATGGCGCGTCGAGTGCAGGCGGCTTGCGCTTTCCCGTGAGTTCGGCCCAACGCTTCTCGAGCGCGCCTTCGGCAATCGGTTTGATCACTGTGCCGGAACTTTGCGCGTCCCACGTCTGCACTGAGAATGGATGTACGCGCAACATGTCGCGAGGAATCACCACGTTCTGGTGCGCATCCACAAGCCAGTCATACACGAAGTCGATGCACAGACGATAGCCGCGCTTCGTCGCGGAATCGGGGACCTCGTAGGGCGCGCGCGTCACATAGCCCGTGCCGAAAATGCCCTTCGGTTCCATCGCGACGCGATGCAGAAACACGCGATCGCCAGGCAGGATGCCGCGGGCAAATCCGCAGCCCCAGACGTCGGCGACCGCGATGCCCGCGGCGACGCGTTTCGCCACGTCGGGCAACTCCGGCCACGGCCATTTTTTGGGGCTCCAGATCAACAGAAAGGCAGTCATTTCAGCGTTGCAGATCAGTCACGTTTTGAAGGCGTCGAGGGAATTTCGTACGACGCCCAAGGGTTCACGCGGCAGCTTAACCGATCGGCGGCACGCTTGCCGCGAGGCTTCGTCGAGTGCGAGTTGCTGCTCGCGTCGCGTGCCAGGCGCGGCACACGCGGTAAGCGTCGCGTACAATTCATCCGGTCAATGCCGGTCTTTCGTATCACCGCGCCGCCTCGTTAAGGACGCGCGCTTCACCTGGATTCCCATGTCTCATGTCACCGGACGCCGGCCAGATGGCCGGCTGATTCTGTTGCTCGGCGCGCTTGCCGCCTGCGGACCGATTTCGATCGACATGTATCTGCCGAGCTTGCCCACCATCGCGCAGGCATTTGCGATCGGCACGAGCGCGGCGCAGACCACGCTCACCAGTTTCATGTTCGGCTTTTCGATCGGCATGCTGCTTTATGGGCCGCTCTCGGATACCTATGGCCGCCGGCCCGTGCTGCTCGGCGGCATCATCATGTATGCGCTCGCGAGCATTGCATGCACGCTGTCGTTCTCGATCGGCGCGCTGGTCATCTTTCGCTTCGTGCAGGCGCTCGGAGCAGGCGCGGCCTCCGTGCTCGCTCGCGCCATTGCGCGCGATGCGTACGGTCCGACCGACGCGGCACGCGTGTTGTCGATGCTTGCCATCGTCACGTCGATCGGTCCGTTGCTCGCGCCGCTGATTGGCGGGCAATTGCTGCTGCTTGGCGGCTGGCGCATCGTGTTTATCGCGTTGACGCTGTTCGGCACCGTCTGCGCGATAACCGCGTTCCTCAAGGTGCCGGAAACCTGGCCGCGCGAGAAACGCGCGCACTCGGTGCTTCACAAGTCGTTTGCCGCGTATGGCCGACTGTTGCGCGATCCCGTCGCGTGGGGGCACATGTTGTGCGGGGGCATGGCGTTCGCGTCGATGTTCGCGTACATCACGGCGACGCCGTTTGTGTACATCGAATATTTTCACGTGTCGGCGCAGCACTATGGCTTTTTGTTTGCGCTGAACATCGTCGGCATCATGTTCGGCAACTTCATGAATACGCGGCTCGTCGGCCAACTCGGGTCATTGCCGATCATTTCGTTTGCCGCGACCGTGAGTTGCATCGCGTCGCTGTTCGTCTGCCTCGTCTCGTTGACGGGCTGGGGCGGGTTGTGGTCGATCGTAGCGGGGCTCTTCTTCGTGGTCGGCGTGGTGGGTTTGCTGTCGGCCAATTGCACGACCGATCTGATGCATCGCTATCCGGCCAACGCGGGCGCGGCGGCCGCGGTGTTCGGCGCGATGCAACTGGCGCTCGGCGCGCTGTCGAGTCTCGCGGTCGGCCTCTGGACCGATGTCTCGCCGAAGGGCATGGGCATTGTGGTCGGCGTGGCGGGGACGCTGTGTTATGTCGGCCGCATTCTGGTCGTCAGATGGCATGGAACGAAGGCGCCCGTGGCTGTCGTTTGAATGCAGCGTCATGGTGACGGCGTGTTATTGACTTTGGCTGTGTGTCGGCGGGGCCGGCGTGCAGCGTGCATCTAGCGGAAAACACCAGGTGTTGCGCGCACGCGACCTTGCGTTTGAATTTGCATTGCTATGATGAGGTCACTGTTCCTCGGAGCGGCAATCATGGCGATCAGAGATTTGATGAACGGCGAGCGGCAACATGCGGCATTCGCCGAAGCGCAGAAGCTGGCCGACAGCGGCGCCTATCACGATTACACGGACATCGAATACGTATTGCGCTTTGATTATGGCTTGACCGATGTATCGACGCTGCTCGACAGTCAGTTGATGCATCGCGATCTCAACCGGCGTTGTGCGGACGCGCGGGAGAGGGTCGAGGCGGTGAGTGTTTGATGCGAGGATGACGCGAGGCGGCTTCAATCAGATCTACGCGCGTTGGATCGGCGGGTGCTGGAGGTCTTCATTCGCAGATATTGACGCACGCGTTCCAGGCCGTACTGAATGCCGATGTGATAAGGATTGTACGGATTGGTGTATCTGTCCTTCAATTTACGTTTGTCGATAACGACACCAATCACCGTTAAGGGTAAGTCGTCGATTATCGAGGTCAAACGTTCAAGGAACGTTTCTCGTGGCTCCTTGCTGAGTCGGGCAAACGCCCCGCGCTTGCGGCGAATGTCGGACTCATGCAGAACGACGCAATCGTGGCCGAACGTCTCGAACTTCAACCTCTTGATCCGCGGAACCAGGATGTCTGCATAGTCACTTTTCTTGATGAGCAGAAACACAGCACGAATAGTGGGTAATCCGTGTCGATAGACGTACGGCTGTGGTCCCCGCTTTCGTCAACGAAAACGATATAGTCGCTATGCATTCGGCAATGAGATCTTTTATCGGCGCAAACGAAAAACGGGCCTGGCGGCCCGTTTCGTATAAGACAAGTCCTGGCGGAGGCGGTGAGATTCGAACTCACGGAAGGATCACTCCTTCGCCGGTTTTCAAGACCGGTGCCTTAAACCACTCGGCCACACCTCCAAGCCGCAAATTGTAACCTGAAAAAACCTCGCTGCGGCGCTCGAGCCATCCGCATTCACTGCGGATCTTTCAGAAACAACGCCTGTAGATCGTTCAGAAACGCTTGCCCAAGCGGCGTCGGCGCAATCTTCTCGTGATCGCGCGTGATCAGCTTGCGGCGCTCCGCTTCCTGCAAAGCCGGCTCGATCGACGTCATCGGCAAACCCGTGCGTTCGATAAACCGATGCACCGGAAAACCTTCCACCAGCCGCAGCGCATTCAGCATGAATTCGAACGGCAGATCGCGCGGTCCGACTTCATGTTCTTCCTGCACCGCCGCGCCGGCTTTGGCCTGCTCGATAAACGTAGCCGGATGCTTATAACGCGCCTGCCGCAGCACGCGATTCGGAAACGACAGCTTCGTATGCGCGCCGGCGCCAATGCCCAGATAGTCGCCGAAACGCCAGTAGTTCAGGTTGTGCTTGCTCTGCCGATGTGGCTTCGCATACGCGGACACTTCGTAGCGCTCATATCCCGCAGCCGACGTGCGTTCCTGAATCCAGTCCTGCATATCGGCGGATGCATCGTCGTCGGGCAGGGCGGGCGGAAACTTTGCGAACAGCGTGTTCGGTTCGAGCGTCAGGTGATAAAGCGAAAGATGCGGCGGCGCGAACGACAACGCGGTATCGATATCGGCCTGGCACTCGGCAAGCGTCTGCTGCGGAAGCGCGAACATCAGATCGAGATTGAAGTTATCGAACGTAGACGCGGCCACCTCGACGGCACGACGCGCTTGCGTCGAATCGTGAATCCGGCCGAGCGCCTTCAGATGCGCTTCATTAAAACTCTGAATGCCCACCGACAACCGGTTCACACCGCTCGCGCGAAACTGAGCGAACTTCGCGGCCTCGAAGGTGCCGGGATTGGCTTCGAGCGTGATCTCGGCATCGGCGTCGAGCGGCAGCAGCGCGCGAATGTCCGACAGCATGCGGTCGAGCCCCGCCGCCGACAGCAAGCTCGGCGTACCTCCGCCGATAAACACCGTATGCACCTGCCGCCCCCACACCAGCGGCAGCGCCATCTCGAGATCGGCGCGCAACGCATCGAGATAATCGTTCTCGGGGAACGTGTCGCCCTTCCATTCGTGCGAGTTGAAATCGCAATACGGACACTTGCGCACGCACCACGGAAAATGCACATACAGCGAAAGCGGCGGCAGCGACGTCAGCCGTATGCTGCCTGGCGACGTGAATGCCTTGATGACGCCATTGCCGACATCGGCGGGCGTCGGCTTGATCGGAATCACGCTTCCTCCGTCAGACGCGCGAGCAGTTGGCGCAACGCAATCGCGCGATGGCTGCTGGCGTTCTTCGCCGATGGCTCGAGCTCGGCGGCACTCGCGTTCAGCGACGGCAGGAAGAAGTACGGGTCGTAGCCGAAGCCATTCGAGCCGCGCGGCGCATCGAGAATCTCGCCGTGCCAGCGGCCTTCGGCGATCAGCGGCTCGGGGTCGTCCGCGTGACGCACGAGCGCGAGAACGCAGTAGTAATACGCGCGTCGATCGCTCTCGCCTTGCAATGCCGAAACCAGCCGCGCGTTATTCGCCGCGTCGCTTTTCTCGCCGCCGGCTAGCTGTGCGTAACGTGCCGAATAAACGCCCGGCGCACCGCGCAGCGCGCGCACGCAAAGACCGGAATCGTCGGCGAGGGCGGGCAGGCCCGTGAGCTTCGCGGCATGCCGCGCCTTGGTCAAAGCGTTTTCTACAAACGTGGGATGCGGCTCTTCCGCTTCCGGCACGCCCAACGCGCCTTGAGCAATCAACTCGATGCCGGCCGCGTCGAGCAGCGCTGCGAACTCGCGCAGCTTGCCCGCGTTATTCGACGCGAGCACGACCTTGTTCAACGACGAACTGGAACTAGCCGCGCCGTTGGCTTCACGAACTTCATTCACCTCGATACTCCAATGCTTCTTTCTGCTTCGCGATCAACGTGGCAATGCCGTCGCTCGCTAGATCGAGCAGCGCGTTCATTTCATCGCGCGAAAAAGGTACGCCTTCCGCGGTTCCCTGAATTTCCACGAAGCCGCCCGCGCCGGTCATGACGACGTTCATGTCGGTCTCGCATTGCGAGTCTTCGTCATAATCGAGATCGAGAACCGGCAGACCGTCGTACACTCCGACCGAAATGGCCGCGACGTAATCGCTGATCGGCGAGCTTTCGATGCGGCCCGCGGCCAGCAGTTTGCTCACCGCGTCGTGTGCGGCGACGAAAGCGCCGGTGATGCTCGCCGTGCGCGTGCCGCCGTCGGCCTGGATCACGTCGCAGTCGATATGCAGCGTGCGTGCGCCGAGTTTTTCCAGATCGAACACCGAGCGCAGCGCGCGGCCGATCAGACGCTGGATTTCCTGCGTGCGCCCGGTCTGTTTGCCGCGCGCGGCCTCGCGGTCGCTGCGCGTATGCGTGGCGCGCGGCAGCATGCCGTATTCGGCGGTGAGCCAGCCCTGGCCGCGATCGCGCAGAAACGAAGGCACGGTCTCGGCGATGCTCGCCGTGCAGATCACCTTGGTGTCGCCGAATTCGACCAGCACCGAGCCCTCCGCGTGCTTCGTGTAGTGGCGCGTGATGCGCACGTCGCGCAACTGATGGGCGAGGCGTCCGCTGGGGCGTTGAGTGGTGTCGGTCATGTGGATTGGGTCAGGAAGAAAGCGGGAGGGGAAAGCAGGATTTTACAGCCGATCGGGGCGCGCATGCGTCCGGCGGCTGGGCGCGTCGGCCGGGGCTCTACAAGGGGTCTCATCGACAAAAATGGGATAATGCCTGTTCACCGCCTCGCGTCTCGTACACGCCGGGCGATTCGACTCTTCGGCCATGCTTTTACGCAAGGCCACCATCGCGAGAAATACGATGATCTACAGCATGACTGGCTATGCGAGCGCGACACGCGAACTCGTCGCGGCTTCGGGCACGGGCGGCGTGAGCGTGTCGGTCGAACTGCGCACGGTGAATTCGCGCTTTCTCGACCTCAACTTCCGTATGCCGGAAGACGTGCGTGTGTGCGAACCCACGCTGCGCGAAATGCTGATGAACAAGCTGTCGCGCGGCAAGGTGGATATTCGCATCAATCTGCAGCGCAGCGAACAGACGGCGAACGCAGGCTCGATCAATCATGACGCACTGACGCAACTGGCGCTGCTCGAGCGCACCGTGCTCGCGACGTTTCCGGAAGCGGGCCGTCTGCGCAGCGGCGAAATTCTGCGCTGGCCGGGCGTGCTCGCCGAGACGGGCGTGGCACCGGACGTGCTGCGCGACGCGGTGCTCGCGTGCGGCAAGCAGGCGATTGCCGATCTGATCGACGTGCGGGCCCGCGAAGGCGCGCAACTCGCGACGATGCTGCTCGCCAACGTCACGGAAATGGAAGCGATCGTCACGAAGATCACGCCGCTCGTGCCGGAGTTGATTACGAAGCATCAGCAGAAGATCGTAGAGCGCTTGCAGGAAGCGCTCGGCATTGCGGCGCCGGATACGGCCGCGACCATCGTGTCGCGCGAAGAGATCAACGAGCGGATTCGCCAGGAAGTGACGATGTACGGCATCCGCATCGACATCGCCGAAGAACTGTCGCGCCTCACGGCTCACCTGAACGAAACGCGTCACGTGATCCAGAAGGGCGGCAAGGTCGGCAAGCGCCTCGACTTCATGATGCAGGAGCTGAATCGCGAAGCGAACACGCTCGGCTCGAAGGCGGCGGCGAAAGAACTGGCGGATTCGTCGATGACGCTCAAGCTGCTCATCGAACAGATGCGCGAGCAGGTACAGAATCTGGAATAAGGCGGGAGCATCACAACATGACCGATCATCACACACGCGAAAGCGGCGCACCGCGCAACCCGTATGCCGGCGCATATCCCGGCAACCTGTTCATGGTCGTCGCGCCTTCGGGCGCCGGCAAGTCGACGCTCGTGAATGCGCTGCTCGCCCGCGACGAAGCGATCCGTCTGTCGATCTCGTACACGACGCGCCCGCCGCGTCCAAAGGAGCAGGACGGCGAGCACTATCACTTCACCACCGTCGACGATTTCATGCAGCGTCACGACGCGGGCGAGTTTCTCGAAAGCGCGGAAGTGCACGGCAACTACTACGGCACGTCGCGCGTGTGGATCGAGGAGCAGATGAAAAGCGGCCATGACGTGCTGCTCGAAATCGACTGGCAGGGCGCGCAGCAGGTGAAGAAGCAGTTTCATAACGCGGTCGAGATTTTCATCTTGCCGCCGTCGCTCGAAGCGCTGGAAGAGCGTCTGAAAAAGCGCGGTCAGGATGAGCCGAACGTCATCACGCGACGTCTGCTCGCAGCGGGCAGCGAGATGGCGCATGCGGCCGAAGCGGAGTACGTGGTGATCAACGAGAACTTCGATCGCGCGCTCAGCGAACTGCAGTGTCTCGTGGCCGCGACGCGTTCACGCTTCGCCTCGCAATACGCGCGTCATACGCAGCTTTTTGTGCAACTCGGCATTCACCTTCCGCACCCCTGAGCGCGGCGGCGATTCGAGCACATAAGGTAGAATAAGCAACATACTGAGAAGGAACCCAACATGGCCCGCATTACCGTCGAAGACTGTCTCAAACAGATCCCGAACCGTTTCGAACTCGCGCTTGCCGCGACCTATCGCGCGCGTCAGCTCGCTCAAGGTCACACGCCGAAGATCGAAAGCCGCGACAAGCCCACGGTCGTCGCGCTGCGCGAGATCGCTGCCGGCCAGGTCGGTGTCGAAATGCTGAAGAAGGTGCCGGTTTAAGGCGCGCTTTCCCCGCTTCTGATTATTGATTCGCCACATGTTTCTGGCGCGTTTTCCAGTCACACCTGCTTTACCTGATTGCATCAACGTGCAGACCGGCGTCCACTCCTAACCGCTACGGAGGCGAACATGAGCACCACCCCGCCCACCGCCACGGAAGCGGAGCACGACGCCGATTCACCTTCGTCCGCACGCAAGTACATCGACGCGGTCCTCGAACAGTCGTTTCGCCATCTGTTCGGCCCGACCGCCACGCCGGAGCAACCGCGCCGGCATGACGTCGTTTCCATTGCCAAGCTGACGTCCGCTTTGTCCGGCTATCTGCAGCCGGAGGAAATCAAGGACGTCAAGGCGGCCTTCCATTTCAGCGACGAAGCTCACCTCGGCCAGTATCGCCAGAGCGGCGAGCCTTACATCACGCATCCGGTTGCCGTCGCGGAAATCTGCGCCGGCTGGAATCTGGACGGCCAGGCCATCATGGCCGCGCTGCTGCATGACGTGATGGAAGACCAGGGCGTGACCAAGGCCGAGCTCGCCGAGCGTTTCGGCGCGAAGGTCGCGGAACTGGTCGACGGTTTGTCGAAACTCGACAAGATGGAGTTTCGCAATCGCGAGGAAGCGCAGGCGGAAAACTTCCGCAAGATGCTGCTCGCAATGGCGCGCGACGTCCGCGTGATTCTGGTCAAGCTCGCCGACCGGCTGCACAACATGCGCACGCTCGGCGCGGTGCCGCCGGAAAAGCGCCGCCGCGTGGCGCGCGAAACGCTCGATATTTACGCGCCGATTGCACACCGGCTCGGTCTGAACAATACGTATCGCGAGCTGCAAGACCTGAGCTTTGCGAACTTCAATCCGCATCGGTACGCCACGCTCGAAAAAGCCGTCAAGGCCGCGCGCGGCAACCGGCGCGAAGTGGTCGGGAAGATTCTGGAATCGGTGCAGCGCGCCATCGCCGACGCGAAGATCGACGCGGAAGTCACCGGCCGCGAGAAAACCATCTTCAGCATCTATAAGAAGATGCGCGACAAGCAGTTGTCGTTCTCGCAGGTGCTGGATGTGTACGGCTTTCGCGTGGTGGTCGACAGCGCGCTCGAGTGCTACACCTGCATCGGCGCGCTGCATGCGTTGTACAAGCCCGTGCCGGGCAAGTTCAAGGACTACATCGCCATTCCGAAGGTGAACGGCTATCAGTCGCTGCACACCACGCTCGTCGGCCCGTTCGGCGCGCCGATCGAGTTTCAGGTGCGCACGCGCAAGATGCACGAAATCGCCGAAGCCGGCGTGGCCGCGCACTGGCTGTACAAGAACGGCAGCGCCGATCTCAACGACGTGCAAAAGCGCGCGCACCAGTGGCTGAAGTCGCTGCTCGACATTCAGAGCGAAGCCGGCGATTCGAGCGAATTCCTCGAACACGTCAAGATCGATCTGTTTCCGGATGCGGTCTACGTGTTCACGCCGAAGTCGAAAATCATGGCGCTGCCGCGCGGCGCCACCGCGCTCGACTTCGCGTATTCGATCCACAGCGACCTGGGCAACCAGTGCGTCGCGGTCAAGATCAACAACGAATTGCTGCCGCTGCGCACGGAGTTGAAGAGCGGCGATATCGTCGAAGTGATTACGGCGCCGTATTCGAAACCGAATCCCGCGTGGCTCGGTTTCGTGCGCACCGGCAAGGCGCGCTCGGCGATTCGCCATTATCTGAAGACGATGCGCCTGAACGAATCGGTGCAGCTTGGCGAGCGCCTCGTCGATCAGGCGCTGAAGGGCTACGGTCTCGCGCTGTCGGACGTGACGCCCGAGGCATGGGAAAAGCTCGTTCAGTGGACCGGCAACAAGAACGGCCAGGAAATCTTCGCGGACATCGGTCTCGGCCGGCGCGTGGCGGCGGTCATGGCCAAGCGAATCGAAGTGCTGATGAGCGGCCGCGACGCCGACGACGACTCGCGCTCCGATTCGGGCTCGGCGCCTCATGCGCCGCCAGTCGTGATCACCGGCACCGAGGGCATGTCGGTGCAACTGTCCGCCTGCTGCCGTCCGATTCCCGGCGACGACATCATGGGCTACATCGGCATCGGCCTCGGCATGGCGATCCACACCACCGACTGCCGGGTTGCCCAGCGCATTCACCGGCGCGATCCGGCGCGCTGGATCGACGTGGCCTGGGCGCCGCAGCCGGGGCGTCTGTTCGACGTCGCGGTGAAGGTGCTGGTCAAGAACACCAAGGGCGTGTTCGCCCGCGTGGCCGCGGACATTACGTCGGCGGACGCCAACATCGTGCACATCGCGATGGACGAAGATCTGTCGCAGGAATCCACGGTTCTGCGCTTCGTGATCCAGGTCAGCGACCGCGTCCATCTTGCCAACGTCATGCGCCGCGTGCGCACGAATCCCGACGTGATGCGCATTGCGCGCGAACGGCCGAGCGACGACGGGCATCATCGGCATGACGGCGGCAGCGGCATGCGGATCGAGCGCGAGCGGGCCGATTACTGATCCGGCGCGTGCTGGTGAAGCAAATGTCGTTTCTTCTGCAGGAACACACCGGCGATAGGCGAGTCTGACCTGAAAACTCAGGGAGAACGCTGATGAAAGTAGCTGACCTAGAGGGCCTCGCACTCGACTATTGGGTGGCCCGCAGCCTGCACGACTTCGTGCGCGAAATCCAGTTCACCGACAGCGGCGAAACCGTCTCGATTCGCGGCAACGACCGCGGTCGTCCGTGGGACGGCCGCTTCACGCCGAGCAAGTCGTGGGATGCCGCGGCAGTGGTGCTGGAGCGCGCGCGTCGGATCGAAATGCGCGAACGCAGCGAAGAGGGGCCGGCACAGTGCGTCGCGGAATTCGAAGGCGGTCGCGGACCGGTGGAAGGGCGCGCGGACTCGGTGCGCGTGGCACTGCTGCGGGCGTTTGTCGAAAGCCGGTTTGGCGATAGCGTCGGCGACGTGCTGCATGAACCGCAGTTGCTGATGGGCGTTAGCGCGCGGCGCATTGCCGAGGCGACGGCGGGCGATACGTTCGAAGACGTTCCTAGCCCGGACGGACATATCGGCGATATTCAGTCGCCGCCGCGGCCGTAAATAAGCGCGCCGCGGCCACGAGTGGCTGGTCGAATCGAATAATCGGAGTAAAACGGCGGCGTCGAAAAACGTCGTCGAAAAAACAAAGGGCCTTCCGATTGGAAGGCCCTTGAAAAGTGGTGCGGCTGGCAGGATTCGAACCCACGACCCCTTGGTTCGTAGCCAAGTACTCTATCCAACTGAGCTACAGCCGCACGCGAAACTGGTAAAGCGAAATTGGGTAAAACGTAAGGGCCTTCCCGGAGGAAGGCCCTCGAATAAGTGGTGCGGCTGGCAGGATTCGAACCCACGACCCCTTGGTTCGTAGCCAAGTACTCTATCCAACTGAGCTACAGCCGCACGCAGAAACGAGATTATAGCAAAGGTTTCAAAAAAGGGAAGCGTGTAACTGCGATTTGTCTCATTGCCATGATCGTGTACCCTAGTGAGGCAGTCGTTTGCTGCAGCTTATGGATCATCATGAACAAGGCCTTTGTCAAAGAGTCGAGCGAAGATAACGACGACGATCTCGACGTCGCCCAGCCGGACATCCCAGCGGGTACCAAGAACTACATCACGCCGGCGGGCTACCGCCGCATGCGCGACGAACTGCTGCATCTGATCGACGTCGAGCGGCCGGAAGTGGTCAAGCTCGTGTCGTGGGCGGCGTCGAATGGCGACCGGTCGGAGAACGGCGATTACATTTATGGCAAGCGCCGCCTGCGTGAGATTGATCGGCGCATTCGTTTTCTGACCAAGCGTCTCGACCTCGCGGAGATCGTGGACAGCAGCAAGCAGGAGAATGTCGATCAGGTCTTTTTCGGCGCCACGGTCGAATATGCGACGCAAGACGGCGACGAGCATACGGTGACGATCGTCGGTATCGACGAGGTCGATCTGGACATCGGGCACGTGAGCTGGATTTCGCCGATCGCGCGAGCGCTGCTGAAGGCGAAGGTCGGCGATACGGTGACGTTGTATACGCCTGCCGGACCGCAGCCGATCGACATACTCGACGTCAAATATCCGCCGCCCGATAACGGCGGCTAGTTTTCCATCCGGGCTGATTCCGCCGCGTCCGTCGCGTCGGTGGCCTTCGCGGCGTTCCAGGCAGGGCAGGCAATAAAAAAGGCGCCGCAAGCGGCGCCTTCCATGTCGCGAGTCCTGCCTGCCGCTTTAGAAGCGGTGACGCAGGCCTGCCGTGACAGCGATCTGCTTGTTGTTGCTCGAAGCAGCCAGACCGTTGATGTCCGCGTTAACAACCGCGTTCTCGTTGACTTGCTGGTATTCACCCTGCAGATAGACGTCCGTGCGCTTGGACAGTGCGTATGCCGTTTGCAGGTTGAACTGGTTCCAGTGCGGACGGGTGCCGGCGAGGCTGGCGCGCGTGTACGTGTACGAACCGGCGATGCTGACAGCCGGCGTCAGAGCGTAGCGAGCGTTAGCTTCGAAGTTCTGGAAGTGCGCGCTGTCACCACCGAAGGCGACGCCGCCCGTCTGGCCCGACGCGCCTGCGCCGATGCCGGCGAGGCCCGACAGGTTCGTCTGCGAGTACACGAGACCGACGGTCGCCGGACCGAACGCGTAGCTCGCGCCCGCGCCCCACGTCTGCTGACGGCTAGCGAAGAAGGTGTTGTCGCTCGACACTGCGCCGCCGGCGTTGAACGCCGCAGCCGCGCCCGTCGCGCCGTTGTTGTTCAGTTGCAGGTACGCTGCGCCGACATTCAGGCCGCCCCAGTTGTACGATGCGCCGGCGCTGTAAGCGCGGTTGTTGGCGAAGCCGTCAGCCTGGTTCGAGAAGCCGTACAGGCCGCCGAACTTGAAGCCGCCGTAGTTCGCGCTCGTGTACTTGACCGAGTTGTTGATGCGGAACGAGTTGTTCAGGTTGTCGTTGTCGAACGGATGGGCGAACTGCGTGCCGCCGTACTGCGTGCCGGTCAATGCCAGCGGGCCGACGAAATCGACCATGCTGTCATATTGACGGCCGAGGGTCACCGCGCCGAACTGGTTGCTCGACAGACCGACGAATGCCTGACGGCCGAATTCGCGGCCGCCTTGCTTCAGCGAACCGTCATTGATGCCGAAGCCGTTTTCCAACGTGAAGATTGCCTTCAGGCCGCCGCCGAGGTCTTCAGCGCCGCGCAAGCCCCAACGGCTGCCGTTCACCGAGCCGCTGGTTTGCTGCCAGTTGCTGTGACCGTGCTGGTTGTTGGTGTACGTGATGCCGGCGTCGATCAAGCCGTACAGAGTGACGCTGCTTTGGGCGTGCGCCGCGGTGGCAAAAACGCCCGTCAGGGCTGCGACCATGAGAGTCTTTTTCATCTTGTTACTCCGAAAGCAAGAATTGGCGGTGAACGCTGCTTCGGAAAACCTTCACGCGGACGCTGCGAGAGGCGTATCCGCGAGAAGAGCGTCTGAATGCGGCGCTGTTTTCCGGTTACGCAAAGTGTAGAGAGACCGTCTAATCAATGGGCGTTTCTGTTTTCGCAATAGAGTATTACGCCGTTCGAAACGATATGTGGACGCGTTGAAAGCCCCGCCGGTTAAGGCTTTCGAGAGTACCAAGGGCTCATGCAAGGGGTGCGGAGGAATTGGCGTTGCTTATATACGACGCTTATCCGATGCAAAAAAACAACAAGAGCGGCTATGCGAAGTTATTGTTGTTGTTAATGCAATAGACGATTGTTATTTGTGTGAATAATCGGACTCAGAAATAAGCGCTATACTGAATTACCGCTTTCCGAAGCGGACTTTTTCGTTGTCGAAAAAGATCTCCAAACCTTTGTCAGCGCGACTTCCCAGTCGCGCTTTTTTTTGCGCGCTCAGAACTGCGAAGCCCGATTTGGCGCGTGACTTCCGCTCAATGCGCCGGTGCGGCGTAGTCGGTGTTCCACCGTTCGGTCGGCGTCGAGGAACTCCAGTCCTCCATGACGTAGCGCCGGGCGTCCATCGGCGACGACAGCAGGTTTTGCCAATGATCGCCGTGCCATACCGGGTCGAATTCGAGGGCCGACGAGTTCTGCCGGTCTGCTTCGGCACTGGAAGTGCGAGATGCTTGCGACGGTGATTGAGCGAAATGAGGAATGAGCCGGGCAAGAATGAGGCGGATAGTGCGGAACTGCATGGCAATCTCCTGATGCGCATTACTGCAAATGCATAGCTTCATGATGCGGTTCGCTCGGCGAGGCGAACAAGTCGGAGAAACACTTACCAAAGTCACAAATCGTTACAAACGTCGCGTGCATTTCGGGAAGTCTTTCTCTTTTTCGTGCTCGCGTCAAAGGGGGAGTAAATTTGACGCGAGCGCGAGTATCGAAACGCCGGTTATTTCCGCCATTGGCTAACTTTTCGCTTATCCAACGTCGTACTTAAGGACTATTAAAAATTCACTTGACGGTGATTCACTGCGCCCCGTATAACGGCAAAGCTGAATTCAGTAGCCGCTCCGAGTGCGCAATGCCTCAGGGATATTCCTTATGGATAAGATGGCAATGGATTGAGGCGTTGAGGGCATTGCCCGATTTGATAATTCGTTGAGGGAAACTGGAAAATGGAAACAGGTATCGTCAAATGGTTTAACGATGCTAAAGGTTTTGGCTTCATTACGTCCGATTCGGGTGGCGAAGATCTCTTTGCGCATTTCTCGGAAATCCGCAGCGAAGGCTTTAAATCGCTGAAGGAAAACCAGCGTGTATCTTTCGACGTCAAGGCCGGCCCCAAGGGCAAGCAGGCGGCGAATATCCAGCCGCTGTAAGCAGTAGTGCCGCTGCCCCGTAGCGCGCGGGGCAGGGTCCGCTGCTAAAGGCCCTCGCGATTCATCGCGGGGGCTTTTGTTTTTATTCGCTTCGGTCGGGCGTGGGGTCCCGCTGGCGCGATCTACGCACGGTCGGCGGCCGCCAACTAGTGCATACTTGGCGCAAAGTCACGCGTCCAAGCATTCTCTCCATGTCCGAACAGTTTTTGGCCGAACCGGCCTTCGCAGAGCCCATCGTCTTTGTCGATCTTGAAACCACCGGCGGCTCGACCAGCGAGCACCGCATTACCGAGGTCGGCGTCGTCGAAGTCGGGCCGGCCGGCGTCACGCGCTGGAGCAGCCTCGTCGATCCGCAGCAACCGATTCCGTCCTTCATTCAGCAGCTGACCGGCATCACGAATGCGATGGTGCGCGGCGCGCCGACATTCGACGCCATCGCGCCCGAACTCTTTGCCCGCCTGAACGGCAAACTGTTCGTCGCGCATAACGCGAGCTTCGACCGGGGTTTCTTGCGTGGCGAATTCCGGCGCGCCGGTATTTCATTCGACCCGGACGTGCTGTGCACCGTGCGCCTGTCTCGCGCGCTGTTTCCGTCGGAAAAGCGTCACGGACTCGATGCGCTGGTCGAGCGTCATTCGCTCGTGCCGTCGGATCGCCACCGCGCGCTCGCCGACGCCGATCTGATCTGGCAGTTCTGGCAGCGCCTGCATGGCCTCGTGCCGCTCGACGTTTTAAGGGCGCACATCGAGCGCACGACCCGGCGCTACCGGCTGGCCGGCAACATCACTGAAGATCTGCTCGACACGGCGCCTGCGGGCTGCGGCGTCTACGCGTTCTATGGAGACGACGACTTGCCGCTGTATGTCGGACGAAGCGTTCGCGTCCGTCAGCGGCTTCGCGCGCATCTGACAGGGGAGCGCCGTTCGTCGAAGGATATACGGCTTGCGCAGCAGGTTCGGCGTGTCGAATGGCGCGCGACGGGCGGCGAGCTGGGCGCAATGCTGACAGAGGCACAGTGGATTGCGGCGCTGCGGCCGGGGCACAATCGCGCGCCGCGCGTCGCCAAGAGCGATCCCATCGACGCGCCGTGGCCGTTTGTCGGGCCTGTCGTTTTCGAGGAGCGGGAACAAGCGTCAGAGGCGTGCGCTTTTCATGTTGTTGACCGCTGGTGTTATATCGGCCATGCGCCGTCGCTGGAGCAGGCGACCGAGTTGCACACGTCGCGTCTGGATAGCAGCGGCTTTGAGCTTTCGACGTATCGGATTTTGCAAAGCCATCTCGCACGCGGTTTGCGGATGACGCCGCTGACGGTCGTGAACGCGGAGCCTGTCGTGGGCGTTGCCTGACCGCTTCGCCTGCACATTCACCCGCTCGTTCCGCCCGATCGTGCAAGCCCCGCAGCGCGATCAGTCCACGCCTTCCTCCTGGCGTCCGCCGTCAGCCCGTCGCGCCGACGCCGCCGCTTTCGCACACGTGTCCAAGCGCATGAGTTAGCGCATTCGACCGGGTCGAGTCATAGCGGGTCAGCGACTTCCAGTTAGCGAGCGCTTGCGCGACGCGCGACGGACAGTCCGGCGCCGCGCGCAGCGGTTGCACGCGGGCGAGGCCGGCGACGAGCGCCTGCGTCAAGCGGTCCAACTGAGGGCGCGTGCTCGTCGCGAGGTCCGGCGCCGGTTCTTGTGGCGGCTGAGTCGCGCGCCAGTTCGCGAACAGCGCGTTTTGCACCTCTTTGCTGGCGTCTATCTGATCCTGGAAGAAAGCGCGCGCGAACGCCGGATCCACGTTGGCCGCCGCGGCTCGCTTTTCCACATCGGCGAGCAGCGCCTGTTCGCGCGGCGTGTCGGTGATCGCTTGATGGTTGGCCCACTTCCACCGCGCCACCGGCTCGGCGAGCGCAAGGCGTTGCGACGCAAGCGCGATCACGTTGGTTAGCGCGGTATCGTCGCCATCGGCAAAGGCGGGGGCTGGCGCGAACGCGGCACAGGCGAAGAGCGCCAGCGCGCACGGCGCAGCGAAGCGAAACAATCGATTCATGGGATCAACGGTCGGCCGGGTGGCCCAGAAGGAAAAACCAGAAGAATAGACGATCTACGATCGCACAGGCGCGCTCCCGGGCGGAGCCGCTGCTGGAAGCAGAGCACAACCGATGCTCGCGCAGCGGAAGCGCGCAAGCGCAACGACAGGCGCCGGCACTACGCGGCGGCAGTCCGTCTATTGGTAGCGTCCAAACGAAAGCGATCGGGGAGCGCGCGAGCCACCAGACCTCATGCACGAGACACGAAGACCGCTGCTGCGTTGCGCCACTGCACAGTTACTTTGCGTCGCACGACTTACGTTGTTCGTCGAAAAAGGCGCGCACGTGCTCCGGCAGTTCCGCACCCAAAAATTCGACGCCGACAGGTTCCGGATCCGGGCTGAAAACTTTGTCCGGGGTCGGAATCTTCGGTGGTTTGGCATCCATGATCTTTCTCCTTTACAAACTCATTATTCCCTCGGGCCCCGATTAGCACCAGTGCCCGATTAACATCACGCGTTCTTTGTTGCTTTAACGGCACAGCGCACCATTTCAGCAGAGTCTTCTGATTAAATTTATAGGTTCGCAGCTTGTGTTGTTCTGTGGGCTTGCGTACGTTCAGCGCATCAATTCATCGGTAGATTCCCTGGCGCCTTGTCAGGCGGGCCGCCCAAGCACTGCTGCCTCTCGGTCTCGCGAGTCCGCTCCTGTTCATTCCGGGTATTCCCCGATTCAAAGCTTCTTGTGCGCCGCCGCATCGGAATCGTTTTCCGCGCTAAAAGGCGAACGTTCGTTTATTACCGAGCCGGACCTTATATCGCGAGAAAGCTTTACCTCTTTGTAAACGAGCGACGTGTCGCGCCGTTGACGATCAACGGCCTCTTTTTTCAAACGCGACTTAAGACTTTTTAGGAGTTTCACTGAATGGTTTAAGCATTCGGCCGGCGTTGCATTCCAGCTCGCGCATTTCGCGACAAAACATCATCGCTCGATGACAACGCCGGCAGCCGCGATCCTGGCTTCTATGATGTGAAGACGTATCGTCAACCGAGAGTGCGTTGGGCAACGGACGCGCGTCTGCCGATGCGGAAGATGGTCGTCTTCGCCTTCAGAGAGTGGGTCATGGAAAACGCTGTGTACTGGAAGGGACGTCAGGTTGGCATCGAATGCGACGGCCGCATCTCGTGGTTTCCGTCGGCGCCGCAGGAAGCGGTCGCTGCGTATTGCGGCGACGAACGCAGCAACGTCGAGCAGGGCGTCGCGACAAACGATTCCGTCGTCGCGCGCAACCTCGTCACGATCGCGCGCTTGCACGGCGACTGAGCGGACTTTTGCGGATAGCCAAAGCCAACTAGTAACCGCAGACGCGTGTTGTCCCAACCTCGATAAACGCATCGCCAAAACAAAAAGCCCAGTCGCGAGGACTGGGCTTTTTGCTTGAATCTTGATGGTGCCGGAAAGAGGAATCGAACCCCCGACCTTCGCATTACGAATGCGCTGCTCTACCGTCTGAGCTATTCCGGCATCAGGAGAAGCGAGATTATAGGGACTTCTTTATTGGCTTGGCAAGCCCCTCGGTCAATTTTTTGTTTCGAGATGGTAGCGGGTCACGCGGTCCACTTCGTTCTTCGAGCCGAGGAACACCGCGACGCGCTCATGCAGGCTCTTCGGCTGAATATCGAGAATGCGTTTCTCGCCATTGGTCGCGGCGCCGCCTGCCTGTTCGACGATAAACGCCATCGGGTTCGCTTCGTACATCAGACGCAGCTTGCCCGGCTTGTCCGGCGTGCGCTTGTCGGCCGGGTACATGAAGATGCCGCCGCGGTTCAGGATACGATGCACGTCCGCGACCATCGACGCGATCCAGCGCATATTGAAGTCGCTTTGACGCGGACCTTCCTTGCCTTGCTTCAATTCGCCGATGTACTGCTCGACGGGCGGATACCAGTGCCGCTCGTTCGACGCGTTAATCGCATATTCGCGCGTCTCGACCGGAATGCGCATGTCGCTTTGCGTAAGCACCCATGAACCGAGCTCGCGGTCGAGCGTGAAGCAGTTCACACCGTTGCCGGTGGTCAGTACCAGCACCGTTTGCGGCCCATACACCGCGTAACCCGCGGCGACCTGCTCCGTGCCCGGCTGCAGGAACGACTGCTCGGTAGGCTGCTGGCCGTCCGGGCAGCGCAGCACTGAAAAGATGGTGCCGATCGACACGTTCACGTCGATGTTCGACGAGCCGTCGAGCGGATCGAACACGAGGAGATATTCGCCCTTCGGATAGTTCGCGGGAATAGGGAAGAACTGCTCCATTTCCTCCGATGCCATGCCTGCCAGGTTGCCGCCCCATTCATTCGCTTCGAGCAGGATCTCGTTTGACAGAATATCGAGCTTCTTCTGTACTTCGCCCTGCACGTTCTCGCTGCCCGCGGTGCCGAGCGCATCGCCCAACGCGCCCTTGCTGACGTGATAGCTGATCGCCTTGCATGCCCGCGCGACAACTTCGATCAAAAGGCGCAGATCGGCCGGCAGGTTATTGGTTTCCCGCTGCTGCTCGATCAGGTACTTCGTGAGAGTGGTACGACGTTGCAAGGACATTGCTGTACTCCAGGAGGCTTGAGGAATATCCGGATTTTAACCGCTCGGTGTGTCTGCCCCGTGCTTTTGCTGTGGGCGGAGAGATGAAAAACGCGCGCGACGCGGCCAGTGAGCAGCAACGAGCATAACCGGCGGCCAAAGCACAACCCAAACCACAACCGGCGGTCAGCCTTTGCGCCGGACCTTGCCCGCCGTGGCGCTGCCGCTCACGCTCGCTGCGAGCGCCGCGGCGCGCGCATGTTCCGCGGAAACCTTGGGGAGCTTCGGGCGATCGGCCTTCGGCATGGGTTCGATCTCGCGTTCGATCTGCGCGCCCGCCGCAGCCGTGGCGACGCGCAGGTCGTAGGCGATTTGCAGATTGAGCCAGAACTGCGCGCTCGCGCCGAAGTAGCGCTCGAGCCGCAGCGCGGTGTCAGCCGAGATCGCGCGCTTGCCACGCACCACGTCGTTGATGCGCGGCGCCGGTACGCGCAACGCAAGCGCGAGCGCATTGACGGACATGCCGAGCGGTTCGAGGAATTCGCTGCGCAAAATCTCCCCCGGATGGATTTCCTCGATGCTGTCTCCGGTGTCGATGCCGGAGAAATCGGTGCTGGCCAGATCGGAGCGTTTGATGACCATGTCGGTCTCCCAATAATCAGTGATAGTCGACAATCTCAACATTCAGCGCCTCGCCGTCGATAAAGTGAAAACAGATGCGCCATTGCGCATTGATCCGGATGCTCCACTGCCCGCTGCGCTGCCCCTGCAACGCTTCGAGCCGGTTGCCGGGCGGCGCATGCAAACTATGGACGGTGTCCGCGGCGTCGATCATCAGGAGCTTGCGATACGCGAGCGCCTGGATATGACGCGGCAGCGCATGCACGAACCTGCCCTGAAAAATTCTTGCCGTAGCCTTGTCGCCAAATGTTGTGATCATGGGAATGATATAACGCATCGCGTTAAACGTAAACCGTTAATTGAATGCGTTTACTTTCCGTCAATGCGGCGCTTAAGAACAGTCGGCCAAATGGCTAACGTCGACGTGAACCTGCCACCGGGTCGTCGCAAGGCAAGGGCGAAAAAAAGCCGGCAACGCGTGCCGGCTTTCGGGGTTGAGAACCGCTCAAACGCGCATCATGCGAGCGCCTTCTCGACGATTTCCCGCACGTCGCGCGACTTCACTTGCGACGCCACTTTCTCCAGCGCCGCACGCATGCCTTCGCGCAGCGTCGGCGTGAAGCGGCGCCACAATTCGAGCGAGCGTGCGAGGCGGGCGGCCACTTGCGGATTGATTGCGTCGAGCGCGATCACCTGGTCGGCCCAGAACGCGTAGCCGGAGCCGTCTTGCGCATGGAACTGCGCCGGGTTGGCCGCGCAGAAGCTGAAGATCAGCGAGCGCGCGCGATTCGGATTTTTCAGATTGAAGGCCGGATGCGTCATCAGCTTGCGCACGATTTCGATCACGGGGCGCTGCGCACTGCCGCGCTGCGTGGCCTGCAACGCAAACCACTTGTCGATCACGAGCGGCTCTTTCTCGAAACGCCGGTAGAAGTCGTCGAGCGCATGCTGCGCCTCGGCGCTGCCGCCATTGGCCGCTGCGGCGTTGAGCAGCGCGGACAAGGCCGCGGCGCGGTCGGTCATGTTGTTCGCGGCCTCGTATTGCGCCGACGCGAGCCGCACGGCTTCCGCCGGATCGTCGAGCTCGGTCAGATACGAGAGCGCGAGATTCTTCAGAGCGCGATGTCCGGCCGCGGCCGGCGTGGCTTCGTACGGACCCGCCGTGCGATGCTTCTCGTAAATGCTCAGCCATTCGCCCTTGAGCGCATTCGCGAGACGCTTGCGCACGAACTGCCGCGCCGCATGCACGGCCGCCGGATTCGACTCCGTCATCTGCTCGGCCAGATAGGCCTCCGACGGCAGCATCAGCGCGAGTTCGCGGAACGCCGGCGACAGCGATTCGTCCGTGAGCACGCGTGCGAACGCGGCGACCACCGAGTCGTCGAGTTGCAGTTGCGCGCCGTTCGCCGCCTGTCCGGCGAGCGTCAGCAACTCGCGCGTGGCAAGGCGTTGGCCGGCTTCCCAGCGGTTGAACGGATCGCTGTCGTGCGCGAGCAGGAACGCGAGCTGTTCGGCCGGATAATCGTATTCGACGATCACCGGCGCCGAGAAATTACGCAGCAGCGACGGCAACGGCTCGTCTTCGACATTGACGAACGTGAACGTCTGCTCGGTCTGCGTCAATTCGAGCACGCGCGTGGTCGAGTCGGAAGCGCGCGCTTCGCCTTCGAGTTGCAGCGGCAGATCGTTGCCGTCCTTGCCGATCTGGCCGATGGCGAACGGAATCAGCAGTGGTCCCTTCTGCGTTTCGCGCGCGGCCGGCGCGGCGTCGCCATAACCCTGCGTGAGCGTCACGCTGTAGCGGCGCGCCGCCGCGTCGTAACGGGTGCGCACCGACACGCGCGGCGTGCCCGCCTGGCTGTACCAGCGCTCGAACTGCGCGAGGTCGCGGCCGTTCGCGTCGGCGAGCGCATGACGGAAATCGTCGCACGTCACGGCCTGGCCGTCGTGACGCTTGAAGTACAGGTCCATGCCCTTGCGAAAACCGTCGCGGCCGAACAGCGTCTGATACATCCGCACGACTTCCGAGCCTTTTTCGTAGACGGTCATCGTGTAGAAGTTGTTGATCTCGACGTAGCTTTCCGGGCGCACCGGGTGAGCCATCGGGCCGGCGTCTTCGGCGAACTGCATCTGGCGCAGCACGCGCACGTCTTCGATGCGCTTCGTCGCGCGCGCCGCTTCGTCGCCGCTGCTGGTCAGTCCGGCGGCCATGTCGGCGGAGAATTCCTGATCGCGGAACACGGTCAGCCCTTCCTTCAGGCTCAACTGGAACCAGTCGCGGCAGGTTACGCGGTTGCCGGTCCAGTTATGGAAATACTCGTGGCCGACGACCGCCTCGATGTTCGCGAAGTCCGTGTCGGTCGCCGTTTCCGGGTTCGCCAGCACGTACTTCGTGTTGAAGATATTGAGCCCCTTGTTTTCCATCGCGCCCATGTTGAAGTCGCTCACCGCGACGATCATGAAGCGGTCGAGATCGAGTTCGAGGCCGAAGCGCTGTTCGTCCCAGCGGATGGAATTGATCAGCGAATCCATCGCGTGACGGGTCTTGTCGAGATCATGCGGCTCGACCCACACCTGCAGCAGCTTTTCCTTGCCCGAGCCGGTTTTCACACGCTCTTCGAGCGCAACGAGCTTGCCGGCGACAAGCGCGAACAGATAGCTCGGCTTCCTGAACGGATCTTCCCAGCGCGCGAAATGACGGCCGTCCGGCAGATCGCCTTCCTCGAGCAGATTGCCGTTCGACAGCAGCACCGGATAATCGGCCTTGCTGGCTCGCAGCGTGACCGTGTAGGTCGACATCACGTCCGGCCGGTCGAGGAAATAGGTGATGCGCCGAAAGCCCTCGGCCTCGCACTGCGTGAAGAAGTTTCCGCTCGACACATACAGGCCCGAGAGCGTCGTATTCGCGGCCGGATTGCAGATGCTGGTGAGCGTGAGCTCGAAGCTGTCGGGCACGTTGTCGAGCACCAGCCCGTGCTCGTGCGGATGCGCGTTGGCGAACGGCTGACCGTCGAGCGTCGCGCCGACGAACTCCAGTTGTTCGCCCATCAGTTCGAGATGCGGCGCGCGCGCGGCGTCCGGGTTGCGGCGCACGCGCATCGTGTTCTTCACGACCGTGCGTTCGGGCAGCAGATCGAACTCGAGCGCGACGGTGTCGATCAGAAAAGCGGGCGGCGCATAATCGGCGCGGCGGATCACATTGGGCGTTGCGGTATCGGCCATGGCGTTCTGTAGTGATGGGACTCGAGCGGCCGGCGCACGAAGACACGCGAGCCGGGCTTGTCGAGCCATTGTACAAAGCCTCGGGCAATCGTGCGGCGCGCGCTTTTCAGATAGCCGTTCGGCCGATGCGCGCTCGGACGCCCGCACCGCTCTTGCTCACGCTCAAGCTCCTGCGGCGTGGGAGCGGAAGGGCGCGGAACGGCGCGGCGCGATCGACGGTCATACGTACAATGAAAGACGAACGAACAGAAACGCTTCACGAGGTAGACCATGACAACGAATATCTGGACGCGCCGCGCCATGTTGCTGCTCGCGGCACTGAGCGTGCTGCTGTCCGGCTGCACGACCTACGTGACCACGCAGGTCACCGCGTTCTCCGACTGGAGCGGCAGCGACGCGGCCCGCACCTACGCGTTCACACGCGAGCCCGACCAGCGGAACAATCTCGAGCTGACGACCTATGAGCGCATCGTCGCCAACGAACTCGCCACGCATGCGTTCCGTCAGGTCGACCCTAACGACGCGCGCTATCTCGTCGGGCTCTCGTATGGAATCCGCTCGGACATGGTGACGGTGGCCGAGCCGGTCTACTACAACCCGTGGCCGGCGCCTTACTGGGGCTGGGGCCGTCCGTACGATCCGTGGGGCCCGTGGGGTCCGTTTCCCGCCGGCTACGTGAACCAGAGCTATCCGATCTTCACGCATCTGCTCGGCGTGCGGATCACCGAGCGCGCGACGGGCAAGGAGGTCTACAACGTGACCGCGCGCAACTCGGGCGGCGAGTCGTCGCTGGTGAGAGCCATGCCGTATCTGGCGCGCAGTGCGCTTGCCGACTTCCCGCTCGGCAACGGCGTCGTGCGCACCGTCAAGATTCCGCTCGGCAACAGCGCCGGTGCTTCCAACGAAACGACGGCGCCGGCTGCCGCCGCGTCGCCGGCTGCAGCGTCGGGCGCGAAAGCCGTGCAATGACCGCGACGCAACCGCAAGCGCGATAAAAGCGTGACAAGAGCGCGATCCGGCAAATGCCGGCATCGCGCACCTTCGTCAGAGCCCGCCGCCGAACAGCGCCATCGTTCCGAGAACCACGAACAGCACGGCGGCGATGCCGTGCACGATGCCGGTCGGCAGACGGTGCGCGAAGCGGTCGCCGAGCAGGATCGCCGGGACGTTGGCGATCATCATGCCGAGCGTGGTGCCCGCCACCACGCCGAAGAAGTCGTGAAAGCGCGCGGCGAGCGCAACCGTCGCGATCTGCGTCTTGTCGCCCATTTCCGCGAGGAAGAAGGCCACGACAGTCGCGCCGAACACGCCAAGATGCGTGCGGTTCGTGTTGGCTTCTTCGTCGTCGAGCTTGTCGGGCACGAGAATCCACAAACCCATGCCGATGAATGAAATGGCCAGCGCCCAGCGCATGATGGCCGGCGTGAGCAGCGAGCCGAGCCACGCGCCGAGCGCGCCCGCGCCCGCGTGATTGACGAGCGTCGCGACCAGCACGCCGAGGATGATCGGCATCGGCTTGCGATAACGCGCGGCGAGCACGAGCGACAGCAGCTGCGTCTTGTCGCCGATTTCGGCGAGCGCGACCGCTCCGGTGGAAATGAGGAAAGCGTGGAACACGTGGGTTGGAATCCGCGGGCCGGGAAATGAACGAGCGACGACCCACGACACGCCGGGCCCAATTGCGGCGGGGTGTGGGTCATCGGTCTCGCCAGGCCAGAGGCTGCGGCTGCCATGGCCATGACGGCCAAGTCTGTTGACAGGCGCCCCCGCGAGCGCACGTTGTTGCGAGCCCGGCTAGATGCCGGGCGAACGTGGCGCGGGGCGGCTACTCCCCAATGAGGGACGGATTATAGCAGGCGTCGCCGCGCGGCCGTTCTGCCGGGAGCAGAATTCGCGTGAAATCGGATCGCATGTATTCGACTGCAACAGTCGTCGCAGAAAGTTAATTGAAAGCATTCGCGGGATTCTCTTTGCGAACGCGACCGTCTGACAGTCGAATTCCCAAAAACCTACAGATGTAGGGATATTCCCAGGCCCAGATGGGAAATTTCTGCAAATCGCCATAGCACTCAAATTAGCGTCGTAAACGCGAGACGGATACAGATGGATACGTCTTTTGTGGCTGATTTAATTCAGAATATTCAGTATGATTCCGGCGACTAAGGAAGCCTGAGCCAAACTACACGGCCAATCGTCAATGGCCTAAATAATCGGGCCAAAGTGCCGTTAATTCGCTGAACCCTACAAAAGAAGTCTGGATTGTCCCCCGGCTGGAAATTGCCGGTCCGCGCGGCGCGCATACGCTGTGACGGCTGCGTATTCCGTCAGGCGCTTCAGCCTCTCCTTGCTTCAACGCGCGAACACCGATATGCCCGATCCGCACTGGACCATTCCGGTCGCTCGCTGGTCTAGCTGGCCTGCTGCCACCACCGCCGCACCCGACATCGGTTTTATCGAACCGATCGTGCGGCGGCGTCTCAGCACGCTCTCGAAAGCCGCGCTGAAGGTGGCGCACGATTGCGTCGGGGCCGACGAGGCGCGCGTCGTCTTCGCGTCGCGGCACGGCGAACTGCGCCGCACCACGGAGATTCTGCGCGCCATCAGTTCCGGCGAGCCGGTGTCGCCGACGGCCTTTAGCCTCTCGGTGCTCAATGCGATGACGGGCGTGTTCGGCATCGCGCGCGGCGACCGCTCGGCGGCGAGCGCCATTTCGGCGGGCCCGGAAACGCTCGGTTATGCGCTGCTCGAGGCGTATGCGCAACACGCAACGCAATTGGCGTCACCGGTCCTGCTGGTCTACGCCGACGAACCGGCCGACCCCGCATACGGAACGATCGACGATGAAGTGCAGGGCGGCGCGATCGCGCTGCTCTTGAGTAACGAAACGGCGCTCGGCCATCTGGTCTGTACACAGTCCGCGTCGCCGCGCCTGCACGATTCGGAGCCCGCAGCAACCCGCTTCGCCACGCAAAGCCAGGCGCTGCTGCATTGTCTTGAAACCGGCGAGCCCGCGGCCTGGCAAGGCGCCGGCGTCCTTTGGCAGTGGGAGTGGCATGACCGCGCGGCTTGACTACACGTGGCGATTCTTCGCCACGGGCATGGCTTTCGTCGTGTTCGGCATCTGCGGCGTGCTGTTTTCGGTGCTGGTGTTTCCGCTCGCGTGGCTGTGGCCGCATCGTGCGTCGCGGCAGTTCGCGGTGACGAGCATCATCCACTGGTTTTTCCGCGCGCTCGTCGGCGCGTTGCAGCTGATCGGCGTGATGAAGCTCGAAGTGTCGGGCGGCGAGGCGCTGCGCGCGCGCGGTCCGTCGATCGTGGTGGCCAACCACCCGACCTACCTCGACGTGATGGTGCTGCTTTCGCTCACGCCGCACGCATGCTGCGTCGTGAAAAACGCGCATTGGAGCAACCCGTGTTTCTGGGGCATCGTGCGTTCGGCGGAATACGTGAGCAACGCCGATCCCGCGGAGCTCGTCGAAGCAGGCGCAAGGCAGCTCGCGGCAGGCTATACGATGATCATTTTTCCCGAAGGCACGCGCAGTCCCGCGCGCAACCGGCTGCATGCGTTTTCGCGCGGCTTCGCGCACATGGCGCTGAAGGTGGACGCGCCGATCGTGCCGGTGCTGATGGATTGCGATCCGCCCGCGTTCACGAAACAGATGCGCTGGTACGACGTGCCGGCGCGAGCGTTCCGCATGCGCGTGAACGTGCTGGAGCCGCTCGGCGTCGAGCGGCTCGCGGCAGACGACACAACACCGGCTCTCGCTGCGCGCAGCGTGACGAGCGCCGTCGAAGCACACATTACCCGGCACCTGCTCGATTATGGATTCTTTAAAACTGGAAATTAAGCAGCTTCTGATCGAGGCACTCGATCTGGAAGACCTGAGCCCCGCCGATATCGACGACGACGCACCGTTGTTCGATACCGACGGTATCGGTCTCGATTCGATCGACGCACTGGAAATCGGCATCGTGCTGCGCAAACAATATCAATTGACCATTGCGGCAAACGACGACCGCACGCGCGAGCACTTTCGCTCCATCAGCACGCTGGCCGCGCTGGTGGCAAGTCAGCGCGAAGCGGCGCACGCCGCGAACGAAACCAACAGCAAAGGGGAATGACCGTGTCCGAGGCAGAGATTCTTGAACGCATCCGCGCCATCTTTAAAGAGAACTTCGCAATCGAGCCCGAGCGCGTGACGCCCGACGCGCATCTGTTCGAAGACCTCGATCTGGACAGCATCGACGCGGTCGATCTCGCTATCAAGCTCCAGGAGATGACCGGGCGCCGCATCAAGCCGGAAGAGTTCAAATCGGTGCGCACGGTCGGCGACGTGATCGGCGCGGTCGAATCGCTGCTGGCGGCTCAAGGCTGATGCCGGCAGTGCGTTCGCGCACACGGGCGGCCGATCAGCCCGCCGCAAGCGCTTCGTCCGCGGCTGAACGCCATTGGCTGAAGGCGGTCGTGCAAGTGCTGGTGAAGCTCGCGTATCCCGCGTTGATTCTGTGCGCATGGCGTTGGGACACGCCGCGTTACGTCGGCTGCATGCTGTTTGCGATTCTGTGGCTGCAGCGCTGGGCAGGCAGCGGTCCGGTCGCGACTTCGCTGCGGCGTCTTTCCGCCATCGACTGGACCGTGGTCGGCTTGCTGAGCTGCGCGTCGGCGGCCATCGTGCTCACCAACAGCGAGCTGCTGTTGCGCCTCTATCCGTCGCTCGTCAATCTCGGGCTCCTGATCGCGTTCGGCGCGACGCTCGTGCGCGGTCCGTCGATGATCGAAAAATTCGCGCGCCTCGGCAAACCGGATTTGCCGCCGGGCGCAGTGCGCCACACGCGGCGCGTCACTCAGGTGTGGTGTGTGTTCTTTCTACTGAACGGTGCTTTTTCCGCGTATACCGCGCTCTACTGGAGCCGCGCAAGCTGGTCGCTGTATAACGGCGCGATTGCTTATCTGCTGATCGGTGTGCTGCTGATCGCCGAGGTCGTGTGGCGCTATCTCGTCGTGCTGCCGCGAGCCGCGCGTTCGGAGGCGGCGTGATGATCGCGTTGCACGACCTGTTGTCCGTTCCGCTCGATGCCGCCGCTTCACGCGTTGCCGTTTGCCGCGATCGCACGGCGCTGCTCGATCGCGCCGCGTTTCGCGCGCGCGTCGCGGCGCTCGTTGCGCTGATGCAATCGCAAGCGGCGCAACGCTATGCACTGTGTATCGACGATCCGTTCGATTTCGCGTGCGCGTTGTTCGCGCTCTTCGCGTGCGGCAAGGAGCCGGTGATTCCGGCGAACGCGACGCCCGGCTATCTTGCCGATCTCGCCGACGCGTACGACGTCGTGCTGACCGACGCGACGCTGCAGTTGCATGTGCAAGCCGATGCGCAAGCCGAGGCAGCCGCGTCCGCGCTCGACAAAAACATCGACCCCCAAGCGCCGCTCACGCTCTACACCTCGGGCAGCAGCGGCCGTCCGAAGCCGATCCGCAAAACGCTCGCGCAGTTCAACGCCGAAGTGCACACGCTCGAGAAGCAGTGGGGCGCGCTCGTCGGCGACGCAACCATGCTCGCGAGCGTGCCGCATCACCATATCTACGGTCTGCTGTTTCGCGTGATGTGGCCGCTTGCCGCCGGCCGCGCATTCGATCGCGAGATCAGCATCGAACCGCTGCATCTGCAAACGCAGATCGCGCAATGCGGCGCGGCCGTGATCGTATCGACGCCCGCGCAGTTGTCGCGCTGGCCCGCGCTGCCAGGCTTCGCCGCATTGACGCCCGCGCCGCGCGCGGTTTTTTCGTCGGGCGGTCCGCTCGCGCTCGAAGCCGCGCAGCAATATGCGGCGGCTTACGGCGCCGCGCCGCTCGAAATCTACGGCAGCACGGAAACGGGCGGCATTGCATGGCGTCGTCAGGACGAGACCGATGCATGGCAAGCGACGACCGGCATCGAAGTGCGTTGCGACGAAGACGGTGCGCTCAACGTGCGCTCGCCGCATCTCGACCATAGCGGCTGGCATCGCACCGACGACAAGATCACGTTCGACGCGCAAGGCCGTTTCCGTTTGCAGGGCCGTCTCGATCGCGTGCTGAAGCTCGACGGCAAGCGTGTGTCGCTGCCGGAACTCGAAGCGCGTCTCGCGCTGCATCCGTATGTGATGCAAGCGGCAATTGCGCCGCTCGAAGGCGGCGCGCGTGAGCGCGTCGGCGCGGTCGTCGCGTTGACGGGAGCGGGCAACGACGCGTTGCGCGACGAAGGCCGCGTGGTCCTCGCGCAAAACCTGCGCCGCCATCTCGCCGATTACTTCGACGCGGTCGTGTTGCCGCGCCATTGGCGCTTTCGTCTCGCGTTGCCGTTCGACGCACGCGGCAAGCTGCCGGTGTCCGCGGTTGCTGCGGCGTTCGAGCCGCGCGCCGAAGGTTTCGAGCTGCTTGCCGAAGCGCGCGCCGGCGACACGCTGCACTACGAACTGCGCGTGCCGCCCACGCTGATTCATTTCGCCGGCCATTTTCCCGGACTGCCGATTCTGCCGGGCGTCGTGCAAGTCGATTGGGCGGTGCGTCTGGCCGCCGAACAACTGCCGTGCGCGCACAGCGTCGCGTCCGTCGACCGGTTGAAGTTCATGGCGCCGGTGTCGCCGGGCTCGGTGTTGAAGCTGACGCTCGCGCACGATAGCGCGCGTCAGCGCGTGCAGTTTGCGTACCGCGTGAACGAGCGCGATTGCGCATCGGGCGTGATCGTTTATCGGGAGAGCGCGTGATGAATTTCGCTCCCTGCATCGTGATCCCGATCTACAACCACAAGGACGCGATCGGCGCGACCGTCGCGCATCTCGCGGTGCACGGCTTGCCGATTTTCATCGTCGACGACGGTAGCGACGAAGCCACTCAACAGGTGCTCGCCGAGCTTGCGCAGCAATACGTGCAGCAAGTCTCGCTGCTGCGTCTGCCGGTCAACGGCGGCAAAGGCGCGGCGGTGATGGCGGGCCTGGGCGCCGCGCGCGACGCGAAGTACACGCACGCGTTGCAGATCGACGCGGACGGCCAGCACGACGCCAATGACGTGCCGCGTTTCATCGAAGCCGCGCGCGCCGAACCCGGCGCAGTCATTCTGGGCCGTCCGGTGTATGACGAGAGCGTGCCGAAAGCGCGACTCTACGGCCGTTATCTGACGCATGTGTGGGTGTGGATCGAAACGCTGTCGCTCACCATCCGCGATTCGATGTGCGGCTTTCGCCTCTATCCGCTTGCGCTCGCGTGCGAGTTGATCGACAGCGTGCAGTTACCCACGCGGATGGACTTCGACATCGAGATTCTGGTGCGCCTGTATTGGCGGCGCGCCGCGTTTCGCGCGATTCCCACGCGCGTCACGTATGCGAGCGACGGCGTCTCGCATTTCGACGTGCTGTGGGACAACGTGCGCATCAGCCGCAGTCATACGCGGCTCGTGTGCGGCATGCTGCTGCGTCTGCCGATGCTCGTCGCGCACAAGTTCATGCCGCGCCGCGCCGTGCTCGCGGACGTGCAAAGCGAGGCGAACGCGCAGGACTGGTGGCGTATCGCCGAGCGCGGCAGTCATCTCGGCATGTCGTTGCTCGCGCTTAGTTGCAAACTGTTCGGCCGACGTTTCACCGCGCTATGGCTGCATCCGATCGTCGCGTATTTTCTGCTGACGGGACGTGCCGCGCGCGAGGCCTCGGCCAATTACTTCACGCGTTTGCGTGAGGCCGCGCCGCATGGCGAGACGCCGCGACCCGGCTGGCTGTCCGCGTATCGACACATGCTGGCGTTCGCGCAATCGGGCTTCGACAAGCTCGCCGCGTGGTCCGGCCGCGTCAACAATGCCGACGTCAAGTTCGAAGATCCTTCGGCTTTCGAAGCATTGGTCGCGAGCGGCAAGGGCGCGCTCGTGATCGGCGCGCATCTCGGCAATCTGGAGATGACGCGTGCGCTCGCCGCGCAGGGCGCCTACGCGAAAGTCACGGCCGTCGTCTACACGGAACATGCGCGGCGCTTCAATAGCGTGCTCGCGTCGGCGAACAGCGAGTTCGCGCGTCATCTGCTCGAAGTCGCGGACTTCGGGCCTGAAACGGCGATGCTGATGCAGCAGCGTGTCGACGCCGGCGAACTGCTCGTGATCGTCGGCGACCGCGTGCCCGCGCACGAAGCGGGCCGCACCACCCAGGCGCGCTTTCTCGGCGCCGATGCGCCCTTCGCGCAGGGCCCCTACGTGCTCGCGCATGCGCTCGGCTGTCCCGTGTATCTCTTCTTCTGCCTGAAAGAGCAGGGCGGTTATCGTCTTTACTTCGAGCCGTTCGCGGAGCGCATCGAGTTGCCGCGGCGCGAACGCACGCAGCATCTCGCGGCGTGGGCGCAGCGTTATGCCGCGCGTCTCGAACACTATTGCCGCAAGGCACCTTATCAATGGTTCAACTTCTTCGATTTCTGGGCCAGCCCCAAGCGAGGCGCGAATGGCCGAACATGATCTGATCGACGCGCCGGATGCCGGCGTGCAAGCGGTTTCAAATCGCGGCGGCAACGCGGCTCCGGTGGTGATCGGCGCACGCAAGCTGACTATTGAGGACGTCGTCGCGATCGCGCAGCATCGCGCGCCGGTCGCATTGAATACGGACCCCGAGTGGCGCGCGCGCATTCAACGCGGCGCGGATTTCTTGCGCCGCCATCTCGCGGCGGGCGCGACGGTGTACGGCGTCAACACCGGTTACGGCGACGCCTGCGTGGTCGATGTGCCGATGGAACTCGTCGAAGCGTTGCCGCTGCAACTCACGCGTTATCACGGCTGCGGCATGGGCCGGTATCTCGACGACGGCGAGACGCTTGCCGTCATCGCCGCGCGTCTGAACTCGCTCGCGTATGGTTTTTCGGGCGTGCGCCCCGTGCTGCTCGAACGTCTCGCGGACCTCGTCAATCATCGCGTGTTGCCGCGCATTCCGGCTGAAGGCTCGGTTGGCGCGAGCGGCGATCTCACGCCGCTTTCGTATGTCGCCGCCGCACTCGCGGGCGAACGCGAAGTCATGTTCGAAGGACGCCTGCGCGACGTGCGCGAAGTGTGGAGCGAACTCGGACACACGCCGCTCACGCTCGCGCCCAAAGAGGGCCTCGCGCTGATGAACGGCACGGCGGTGATGACCGGACTCGCGTGCCTCGCGTTCGCGCGCGCCGACCATCTGACGCGGCTCGCCGCGCGCCTGACCGCGCTGTGCACCGTCGCGCTCGACGGCCGCGCCGCGCATTTCGACGCGACGCTCTTCGAAGTGAAGCCGCATGCGGGCCAGGCCGAAGCCGCCGCCTGGATTCGCGCCGATCTCGAAGGACGCGACGATACGCCGGGTCACCGCTTGCAGGACCGCTATTCGATTCGCTGCGCGCCGCACGTGATCGGCGTCGCGCGCGATGCGCTGAGCTGGGTGCGCCGCGACATCGAAAACGAATTGAACAGCGCGAACGACAACCCGCTGATCGACCCCGACAACGAACGTGTTTTGCATGGCGGAAACTTTTACGGCGGCCATATTGCGTTCGCGATGGACTCGCTAAAAGTGGCGGTCGCCAATCTCGCCGACCTGATGGACCGGCAACTGGCACTGCTCGTCGACGTGAACTTCAACAACGGTTTGCCGCGTAACCTGAGCGGCGCCACGCCCGCGCGTGCGGCCATCAATCACGGCTTCAAGGCCGTGCAGATTTCGTCGTCCGCGTGGACGGCCGAGGCGCTGAAGAACACGATGCCCGCCAGCGTGTTTTCGCGTTCGACCGAAGCTCACAATCAGGACAAGGTCAGCATGGGCACGATCGCCGCGCGCGACTGCCTGCGTGTGCTCGAATTGACCGAGCAGGTCGCGGCCGCGCATACGCTTGCCACCGTGCAGGCGGCGCGTTTGCGCCTGCGAATCGACAGCGCGACGCCGGTGCCCGTGCCGTTGCAAACGTTCGTGGAAAACGTCGGCGCACAATCGCCTTTCGTCGACGATGACCGCGCGCTCGAATCCGATCTGCGCGCACTGACCGCGCGCATCGCCGCCTGCGCGTTGCTGCACGACTATCGCGGAGGCTCAGAAGCATGAGCGCGGCCCGCAAGGTATTGAGCGCGAGCGCGGCGGTCGAAGTGCCGTTCCACGACGTCGACGCGATGAACGTGTGCTGGCACGGCCATTATCTGAAGTACTTCGAGATCGGCCGTGCGGCGCTGTTGCGCGCGTTCGATTACGACTACCGCGAAATGCAGGCGTCGGGTTATCTGTGGCCGATTGTCGAAGCGCACTTGAAGTACGTGCGTCCGGCAACCTACGGCCAGAAACTCGACGTGCGCACGCAACTGCTCGAACACGAAAACCGCCTGAAAATAGGCTATGAAATCGTCGATTGCGCGTCGGGCACGCGGCTCACGAAGGGCTACACGATTCAGGTGGCTGTCGATGCCGCGACGCAGGAATTGCAATTCGTGTCGCCGCCCGTCGTCTTCGAAAAACTGGAGCGCGTATGGGCAGCATGAATTGCTACGGGCGACTAAGCAAAGCGCTATGCAACGCGCTATGCGCTCTCGCGCTTTCGGGCGCGTTGAGCGTGGCCGTATCGCCGGCTTCGGCAGCATCCGCGGACGGCAACCCCGCACTCGTCTCGCAGATCGCATCGCACCTTGCCGCGGCCAAGGGCGTGCGCGCGCAGTTCACGCAAACGCAGACGCTCGCCGCGATGAAGCAGCCGCTCGTCAGCACCGGCTCGCTGCTGTTCGTGCGCGAGGGCGGCGTGATCTGGCAGATCGCGACGCCGTACAAAGCCACGTATGTGATTACCGATGCAGGCGTCGCCGAAGTCAACGCCAACGGTCAGCGTGTCACCACGCACAGCGCGCAGGGCACGCGCGGCGTCGCGCAAGTCTCGAAGATGATGCGCGCGATGCTCGGCGGCGATCTGTCCGCGCTGTATTCGCAATTCGACGTAGAGGCCGAAGGCAGCGCCGCGCACTGGCGCATGCAGCTCACGCCGAACCAGCCGCAAATCGCGCAGTCCATCAAAGGCTTGCAGATGAGCGGCGGCGATTATCTGCAGAGCTTGCGCATCGCGCTCGCCAACGGCGATACGACGCAACTCGAGTTCAGTAAAAGCGAGGCGGTGAGCGAACTCGCGCCGACCGAACGCAGCCTGTTCGGGACGCCGTAATGGATTTGCTGCGACACCGGTCCGCGAGACAGACATGGGGCGTGCGCGCCGCGTGGCTCGCGCTCGCGCTCGTCGCGGCGCTGTATTGCGGCTGGCGGTTCGCGGGACCGTCGCCGCTGCAGACCAATTTGCTCGCGCTGTTGCCCGCGACCGAAGCGGACCCCGTCGCGGAAAAAGCCGTCGATATGCTCGCGAGCGCGCTCGGCGACCGCACCGTTTTTCTCGTCACGAGCCACGACGACGCGCACGCGAAAGCGGCGGCGAAACAGCTCGGCGCATCGCTGCGGGCAAGCGGCGCGTTCGCTTCGGTGACGGCGGAATTGCCGCCGTTCGATCTGTCGCAAATCGCGGCGCTGTATATGCCGTATCGCTTCGGCTTGCTGACGCCTGCCGATCGTGCGGCAATTGCCGGCGCGAACGCAGCGGATTCGACGCTGCGCGATGCGCTGGCTCAGCGCATCTACAGTCCGCTGCGCGGCGGGCTCACCACCTCGCTATCGGACGATCCGTTCGGCTGGCTCGAACATTGGCTCGGCAATCTGCCGCTTGCCACGTCGAACCTCGAACTCGAGGACGGGCTGCTCGTCTCGCATCGAGACAATGCGACAAGCGTGCTGATCGTCGCGACGCTGCCCGGCTCGGCCTATGAAACGAAGACGCAGCACGCGGTGCTCGGCGCGTTGGCGCAAGGCGAAAGCGCGCTGAAGCACGCGTTCCCCGACGTGTCGGTGGCGCGCACCGGCGCCGTGTTCTACGCCGAATCGGCGCGCAGCGCATCGGAGCGCGAAGTGCACGCGATCGGCATTGCGTCGCTCGTCGGCATTGCGTTGCTGATGATGTGGGTCTTCCGCTCGCCGCGCCTGCTGCTGCTCGGTTTCGTCTCGACCGCGCTCGGCATTGTCTGCGCGCTTGCGGTCACGTTGCTCGTATTCGGCAAGCTGCATCTGCTGACGCTCGTGTTCGGCGCGAGCCTGATCGGCGAAGCCGTCGATTATTCGATTCAGTATTTCGTCGTCTATCTCGGCGCGGGGCGAGACTGGGATGCGCGGCGCGGCGCACGCGCGGTGCGTCCCGCGTTGAGCGTCGCGCTGGCCACAAGCCTGCTCGGCTACGCGATCCTGACATGGGTGCCGTTTCCCGCGCTCAAGCAGATCGCGTGCTTTGCAATGGCGGGCATCGTGACGGCGTTCGCTTCGGTGATGTGGCTGTTGCCGGCGTTGCTGCCGCACGCGCCGAAGCGCAGCCCGCGGCGTCTGTTCGAACGCGCCGCGCGCCTGCTCGGCGTGTGGCATCGCATGATCGGCGGCAAGCGCGCGTGGTTCGTCGCCGCGCTGCTGCTGATTGCCGCAATTCCTGGCTGGCTGCGCCTCACGAGCGACGACGACATCCATCTGCTGATCCAGCGCGATGCGTCGCTGGTCGCGCAGGAAGACAAGGTGCGCGAAGCGGTCGGCGTGGATAACAGCGCGCAGTTTTTCGTCGTGCGCGGCGAGACGGCGGACGTCGTGTTGCAGCGGGCCGAAGCGCTCGGCGCGAAACTCGACGCGTTGAACGGCACGGCGGACAAGACGGGCGGTTATCAGTCGGTTGCGCAATTCGTGCCGTCCGCGCGTCGGCAGAATGAAGACCGTGCGTTGCTCGCGCAACATCTGTTCAACGACCCGGCCGCATTGCGCGCGACGCTGCTGCAAGCAGGCTTCAAAGACGAAGTCGCCGATGCGTGGATCGCCGCTCAAGCGAAGCCGCAAGCGCTGTTGAGTATCGACTCATGGCTCGCCGCGCCGTGGTCGCAACCGTATCGGCATTTGTGGCTCGGTCAGGTCGACGCGGCGAGCCATGCGTATGCGGCCGTCGTGATTCCGCAAGGCGTGACGCCGCGCAACGAGCCCGCGTTGATCGCCATCGCGCAGGCGCTGCCGGGTGTCGCGTTCGTCGACAAAGCCGCGAGCGTGTCGAAGCTGTTCGGCGCGTATCGCGTGGATAGCGGCTGGTGGCTCGGCGGCGCGCTGACGCTCGTTCTGGTTCTGCTGATCGTGCGTTACGCTGCGCGGCGCGCTGTGTCACCGAATGCAGGCGGCGCAGTCTCTCTGCTTGAGCGCGTGCGCGGCGGCGTCGCGGTGACGTTGCCGGTGCTGCTCGCTGTCGGCGTCACGCTCGCCGCATTCGGTTATGCGCGGGTGCCGCTGAATCTGTTCAACTGGCTTGCGCTGATGCTCGTGCTCGGCGTGGGCGCAAACTACGCGGTGTTTCTGCGCGAAGGATGCCTGCGCGCGGACGCCGATCTCGGCGCGGTGTGGACCGGCGTGCTGTTGTCGGCGGCGACCACGCTGCTGTCGTTCGGCATGCTCGGCATGAGCGCGATGCCCGCGTTGAAGAGCTTCGGCGCGACGCTCGCGCTCGGCATCGCGGTATCGGTGCTGCTTGCGCCGATCGGCATGCCATCGGAAACAAGGAGGGCCGCATGAAAGCGCCATCAGTTTATTTGCACGCGCTCGGCATGATCAACGCGCTCGGCGGCGACCTCGACAGCATCGTGCCGGCGCTCGCGGCTTGCGACGCGCGCGGCATGGCAAGCATGCACACCGGTATCGGCGACGCGTTTGTCGGCAGCGTCGTGACGCCGCTCGAACTCGCGCCGTCCGCGGATCTTGCGCGCTACGACTGCCGTAACAACCGCTTGCTGCTCGCGGCGCTTGCGCAGATCGCGCCTGCCGTCGACGCAGCGCGCGAGCGCTATGGCGCGCATCGAATCGGCGTGGTGCTCGGCACGAGCACGTCGGGCATCGAAGCGGCCGAAGCCGCGTTCGTCTATCAGGCACAAGCGGGCGCGCTGCCGTCGAGCTTCAATTACCGGCAGATGGAGATCGGCACGGCCGCGCCGTTCGCGGCCGCGGCGCTCGGGGTGAAAGGGCCGGCGTATACGATCTCGACCGCCTGCACGTCGAGCGCGAAGGCGTTCGCATCGGCGCGGCGCTTGTTGCAGTTGCAACTATGCGACGCGGTCGTGGTGGGCGGCGTCGATTCGTTATGCGAGCTCACGGTGCAAGGCTTTGCGTCGCTCGAATCGACGAGCAGCGCGCGCAGCAATCCGATGAGCCGCAATCGCTGCGGCATCAATGTCGGCGAAGGCGCAGCCGTGTTCCTGATGAGCCGCGACGAAGCGGCGGTGCGTCTTGCGGGCGTCGGCGAATCGAGCGACGCGCATCACATTTCGTCGCCCGATCCGCAAGGCGTGGGCGGCGAACTCGCGTTGCGCGAGGCGCTGGCCGATGCGGGCATTGCGCCGTCGTCTATCGGCTATGTGAATCTGCACGCCACGGCGACGCGCAAGAACGACGAGATGGAAGCGAGCCTGATGTCGCGCGTCTTTCCCGAAGGTGTCGCGACGAGCGGCACAAAGCCGCTGACCGGTCATCAACTGGGCGCCGCGGGCGCGACGGAGCTTGGCTTCGTGTGGCTCACGCTCGCGCGTCAGGACGTTGCGCTGCCGCGCCATCTGTGGGACGGCGAGGCCGACCCGGCCCTGCCCGCGCTCGACCTCGTGGAAACCGAACGTTTCTTGCCGCGCGAGGCGGCCACGCAGGGAGCCACCCGATACGCGATGAGCAACTCGTTTGCATTCGGCGGCAGCAACGTCAGCCTGATTCTTGCAGGATGAGCGCGATGAACGACACGCGAACTATCGACGAACTGCTGCAGCAACCGATCGAAGCGATCATCCCGCATCGCGGCACCATGCTGCTGATCAACGGCGTGGACGCGTTCAGCGAAGAGACGCTGACCGCGCGCGCGACCGTTCACGCCGACGCATGGTACGCCGACGCGCAAGGCGCGATGCCCGCGTGGATCGGCATCGAACTGATGGCGCAGACCATTGCCGCGCATGTCGCGCTGCTGGCCATGCGCGGCGGCGGCCGTGCGCGGCCCGGCGTGCTGCTCGGTTCACGCAGCTACAAGGCGTTGCAGCCGAGCTTCGCAGGCGGCGCACAACTGCTGGTTCACGCAACGGAACTGCTGCGCAGCGAGGAAGGCCACGGTGCGTACGAATGCACGATTCAAGACGGCGACGTGTGCTGCGCCGAAGCCGTGATCAAGGTGTTTCAGCCAGCCGATTTTCAGTCATTCATTGAGGGGAGTTTCAGTTCATGAGCCGGCGTGTTCTCGTTACCGGCGCAAGCCGCGGCATTGGCCGCGCGATTGCGTACCAGTTGGCCGCCGACGGCTTCGCGGTGTCCGTGCATTGCCGGACCGGACGCACCGAGGCCGAAGCGGTCGCGACGGGCATCGCCGCGCAGGGCGGCACCGCGCGCGTGCTGCAGTTCGACGTGCGCGAGCGCGCGGTATGCCGCGAAGTGCTCGAAGCCGATGTCGCGGCGCATGGCCCGTACTACGGCATCGTATGCAGCGCCGGCGTGACGCGCGACGCCGCGTTTCCCGCGCTCAGCGACGAAGACTGGGACATCGTGATCGAAACCGGCCTCGACTCGTTCTACAACGTCGTGCATCCGTTGACGATGCCGATGGTCCGCGCGCGCAAGGGCGGTCGCATCGTGACGATCGCGTCGGTGTCGGGCGTGATGGGCAATCGCGGCCAGGTGAACTACAGCGCGGCGAAGGCGGGTCTGATCGGCGCGACCAAGGCGCTCGCGGTCGAACTGGCGACGCGCAACATCACTGTCAATTGCGTGGCGCCCGGTCTGATCGAAACCGGCATGCTCGAAGAGATGCAGCTCGAACACGCGCTGAAGACGGTGCCGATGAACCGCGTCGGGCAGCCTGCGGAAGTCGCGTCGGTGGTCAGCTTCCTGATGTCGGATGCGGCCTCGTATGTCACGCGCCAGGTGATCGGCGTCAACGGCGGGATGATCTGATGAAGCGAGTCGTCATTACCGGCATGGGCGGCGTCACCGCGCTCGGCGATAGTTGGGACGCCATCGAAGCGCGCCTGGAAAGCGGCGTGAATGCCGTGCGGCGCATGCCCGAGTGGGACTACTTCGAATCGCTGCATACGCGGCTCGCGTGTCCGTTGCCGGGCTTCGTCGCGCCCGCGCATTATCCGCGCAAGAAAACGCGTTCGATGGGCCCTGTGTCGCTGTATTCGGTGCGCGCAAGCGAACTCGCGCTCGCCGATGCGGGCCTCGCCGACGACGCCAGCATCAAGGACGGCCGCATGGGCGTCGCCTACGGTTCGTCGTCGGGTTCGGTGCAGCCGATCCGCGCGTTCGGCACGATGCTTGAAACCGGCTCGATGGGCGACGTCACATCGAACAGCTACGTGCAGATGATGCCGCACACCACGGCCGTCAACGTGAGCCTGTTCTGGGACCTCAAGGGGCGCATCATTCCGACTTCATGCGCGTGCGCGTCGGGCAGCCAGGCGATCGGCTACGCATATGAAGCGATTCAGACGGGCAAGCAGACGCTGATGCTCGCAGGCGGCGCCGAAGAATTGTCGGGGCCCGCCGTCGCCGTGTTCGACACCTTGTACGCAACGAGCACGCGCAACGACGAGCCGCATCTCACGCCGCGTCCGTTCGATGCCGCACGCGACGGCCTCGTGGTCGGCGAAGGCGCGGCCACGCTCGTGCTGGAGGAATACGAACACGCGGTGGCGCGCGGCGCGCGGATTCACGCCGAGATTGTCGGCTTCGGCTGCAATTCGGACGGCGCACACATGACGCAGCCGACCGCCGAAACGATGGCGCTCGCAATGCAGCTCGCGCTGAACGACGCGCAGCTTCCGCCCGACGCAATCGGGTATGTGAACGCGCACGGCACGTCGACGGATCGCGGCGATATCGCCGAAAGCCACGCGACTGCGCAGACCTTCGGCGAGCGCATGCCGATCAGTTCGCTCAAGAGCTATGTCGGGCATACGCTCGGCGCGTGCGGCGCGCTCGAGGCGTGGTGGACCATCGAGATGATGAAGCGCAACTGGTACGCGCCCACGCTGAACCTGAACAATGTCGATCCGGCTTGCGCGCCGCTCGACTACATCGTTGGCACGGGCCGCGAGATCGACGCCGAACTCGTGATGAGCAACAACTTCGCGTTCGGCGGCATCAATACGTCGCTGATCTTCAGGCGCGTTCGATGAGCGTGAAGCTGCAACGCGTCGTGGTCACGGGCATGGGCATCGTGTCGTGCCTCGGCAATACGCTCGACGAAGTGTCGGCCGCGTTGCGTGCGGGCACGTCGCGCATCGAGCGGATCGACGCATGGCGCGAGCGTGGTTTCGGCTCGCAGGTCGCGGGCGTTGCATCGGTCGATAGCGAGCCGCCGTTCGAGCGCAAGCTCGAGCGCTTCATGGGGGATACCGCGCGTTTCGCGTGTCACGCCGCGAAGAAAGCGATTCACGATGCCGGCGTAGACGCCGCGATGTTGCGCTCGCCGCACGCGGGCACGGTGATCGGCTCGGGCGTCGGCACCATGTCGAGTTACGACGCGGCGATGGCCGTTGCGAACACGCGCGGCGTCGAGAAAGTGCCGCCGTATACGGTGCCGCATGCAATGAGCAGCACCGCGTCGGCGAATGTCGCACAGGTGTTCGGGCTCGAAGGCGTCAGCTATTCGCCGTCGTCGGCGTGCACGACGTCCGCGCTCGCGATCGGCCAGGCGATGCAACTGATCCAGACCGGCCGCCAGCAGATCGTGCTCGCAGGCGGCAGCGAGTCGTTGCACGACAACATGACGCTGATGTTCGACGCGATGGGCGCGCTGTCGCGCCGCTTCAACGACACGCCGCAGCGTGCATCGCGTCCTTACGACGGCGAGCGCGACGGCTTCGTGATCGCGTCGGGCGGCGGCGTGCTCGTGCTGGAGGCGCTGGATCACGCGTTGGCGCGCGGCGCACGCATCTACGCGGAGCTAACGGGATTCGGCGATTGCACCGACGCCGGCATGGTCACGCCGCGCGCGGCGGGCATCGCGAGGGCGATGCGCGGCGCGCTGAACGAAGCGGGCAAGGCACCG
Source organism: Paraburkholderia graminis (assembly GCF_003330785.1). Taxonomy (NCBI): domain Bacteria; kingdom Pseudomonadati; phylum Pseudomonadota; class Betaproteobacteria; order Burkholderiales; family Burkholderiaceae; genus Paraburkholderia; species Paraburkholderia graminis. The sequence continues at coordinate 3,081,618 of NZ_CP024934.1, read as the reverse complement.
GACTACATCAACACGCACGCGCCATCTACGCCGCTTGGCGACGTCGAGGAACTGCGCGCGTTGACGCAAGTGTTCGGCGCGGCTTCGGAGCGCGGCATACCCGCGTTTTCATCGACGAAGGGCATGACCGGGCATCCGCTTGGCGCTTGCGGCGCGCACGAGGCGATCTACACGCTGCTGATGATGCGCGACGGTTTCATCGCGGGGACAACGGGGATCGAAAGCGCGGGGATTGAAAGCGCGGAGCCGGCAATCGACGGCATGCCGCTCGTGCGCGAGACGCGCGACGCGCGCATCGATACGGCGATGTCGGTCTCGTTCGGATTTGGCGGCAGTTGCGCGAGCTTGATGTTCGAGGCGTGGCGGGGCGGCTGAAACGGCCGCGATTTTAAAAACGAGGGTAATAAGAATGACAAAAGCAACGAAGAGAATGGTGAAAGCAGCACTCATGCTGGGCACATTGACGATGGCAGCCGCAGCGCTGACGGGCTGCGCGACGCAAGTCAAATCGCTGCCGCTCGCGGCTGCGGGCGGCGAATCGCGCGGCGCCGTGCCGGTGTATTTCGGCGAGCAGAATCATCCGGCGGTGAAGCGCGACCTCGGCGACGTTTCGTACTCGGTGCGCATCGCGCGCAAGGTCGCCGATGCCGACGACGCATGCCGCGACGCGCTTACCGAAGCCATCGGCAAGCTGCGCGCGGCGGCACGCGAACGCAGCGCGAATGCGGTGATCGACATCAAGACGCGCTTTCACAGCAGCGAGAGCAATTCGTCGCGCGAGTTCACCTGCGGCGTGAGTCAGAGCGCCGCGGCGATTGCAGTGAGCGGCAGGCTCGTCGTGCTCGAGGCGAACTAAGGCCAGCGCGCTCGTGAGGCAATAGTAGATACGTCAATCGTAAAACTGATAACAACCAGCAAAGGAGTATCAATGAAACGCCATCTGATGTCTGTCACACTCGCCGCTTCGTTCGCCATGCTGAGCGCTGCACCCGCCTTCGCACGCGACACGGTGGAAAACTATCCGATCGAACCGGCGTTGCACAGCGAGCCGGGCAAGGTCAGCGACGACATCGCATTGTATTTCGCGGGCCAGCGGCATCCGGCCGTCGCGAAGAAGATCGGCGAGTTCGCCACCAACAAGAAGACCAACGCGTTCGGCAAGAGCGATACCGACGCGTGCCAGCATGTGTTCCTGTCGGCGGTGATCGAGTTGCAGGACCGCGCGCGCAAGGAAGGCGGCAACGCGGTCATCAACATCAAGAGCAACTACAAGAACGAAGTGCGCGAGAGCGCAACCGAGTTCACCTGCGGCGCGGGCGCCGTGATTGCCGGCGTCGCGCTGAAGGGCGATGTCGTCACGCTGCGTAAATAAGCAGGCTAAGTAAGCCAAATAAGCGGGCTGCGGAGCACCTGATTCAATCGGCCTTGACCGCCGCGACATTGACGAGCGTCTCGCGACGCTTGCCGGGTTGCGGGCGGTAAAGGCCGAGCCGTTCCAGCAGACCGAAGTCTTTGGCGCGGCTCCACCAGAGGTAGGGCAGCGAGAGGTTGCGTTCGGTAAAGCTGAAGCCGCCGCGACGGATCATGTCGAGATAGCCATCCGCGCTTTTTTGCACCTGCATAGGATGGCGAAACAATAGCCGGATCACCCACGATCTGATGTACGCGTCGGTGGATTCGGCGAACAGCAGTACGCCGCCGGGCTTCAGCACGCGGCGGAACTCGGCGAGCGCGCGGTCCTGCTCGACGAGATGATGGAAAGTCTGATGGCAGAACACGATGTCGGCGCTTGCATCGGGCAGCGGCAATTCGGCGCAGTCGCCGTGCAGCAGCTCGATGTCGGCGACTTTATCGCGGCAGGCTTGAGCCGCATTCGCGGCGAGCGCGAGAGACGGCTCGTGATAGTCGATGCCGACAATGCGGCGCGGCTTGAACGCATCCGCAAGCAGACGAAACGAAATGCCTTGTCCGCAGCCCACGTCGACGATGACGGGCGCCGCGGGCAACGGTGTGTCGATCAGACGCTTGAGGTCGTTGATCGCGACACGCAGCACGTGGTGTTCCCACGTATGCGTGCGCAGGAACCAGATTCCGAATGCGGTTTCCGGCACGAAGGGCACGGTGGATGGATGAGACGGCGGCACGCTGGGCTCCCCGGAAAAACGGTTCTTTCTGTTAGAGATGCAATGTAACAAGGCGTAAGGATGCAGCGTAATGCTGCGTCGAGCAAGCAAACGATTGAGGCAAACTTGAGTACACATGTCATGAAGCATACGGCGGCCGATGTCGTCATCATCGGCGCGGGGCCGGCCGGGGCAGTTGCCGCGGCGTTGCTGCGCAAGGCGGGCCGCTCGGTGCTCGTGCTGGAGCGTCAGCACTTCCCGCGCTTTTCGATTGGAGAGAGCCTGTTGCCGCAAAGCATGGCTTATCTCGAGGAAGCAGGGATGCTGCAAGCGGTGGTCGAGGCGGGATTCCAGTACAAGAACGGCGCACAGTTCGTGTATCGCGACCGGTCGTCGTCGTTCGATTTCCGCGACAAGCATTCGGTGGGATGGGGCACGACGTATCAGGTCGAGCGCGCGGCGTTCGACGACATCCTGATTCGCTGCGCGGCCGCGCAGGGCGCCGACGTGCGCTTCGGCCACACGGTGCAGGCGGTTCATACGGACAGCGTTGCGCCGCGCGTCGACGTGACCGACGAGGCCGGTCATGCGTATCAGATCGAAGCGCGCTTCGTGTTCGACGCCAGCGGCTTTGGCCGCGTGCTGCCGCGTCTACTCAATCTCGAAGCGCCCACGCGCATGCCGACGCGCGCGGCGCTGTTCTCGCATGTGTACGACGGTCTGCCGGCCGGCGCGCATGATCGCAACAAGATCTGCGTGGCCACGCACCCCGAGCGTCGCGACGTGTGGTTCTGGATGATTCCGCTCGCGGGCGGACGGTCGTCGGTGGGCTGCGTCGCGGAGTCGAGTTTTCTCGATGTGCCGGAAAACGAACGCGAGGCGATGCTGCGCGCGCTGATTCAGAAGGAGCCGACGTTCAACCGGCTGATCGGCGATGCGCCGTTCCTGATGCCGGTGCGTCACATCGGCGGCTACTCGGCGAATGTCGAGCGCTTGCACGGCCCCGGCTATGCGCTGCTCGGCAACGCGGGCGAGTTTCTCGATCCGGTGTTTTCATCCGGCGTGACGATCGCGCTGCGCTCGGCACATCTCGCGGTGCAGACCTTGAACCGTCAACTGGACGGCGAGCAGGTCGACTGGTCCGCGCAATACGATGTGCCTTTGCGCAAGGGCATCGACACGTTCCGCGCGTTTGTCGAGCGCTGGTATACGGGCGAATTGCAGGACATCATTTTCTATCCGGACCAGACGCCGTCGATTCGCCGCATGATCAGCTCGGTGCTCGCAGGCTACGCATGGGACGAATCGAACCCGTATGTCGCCGATCCGGTGCGCAGGCTCAACGCGTTGCACGAGGTGTGCACGCAGCGTTGATTGGGCGTTAGCTTTTACTGTAGCTGTCGCGCTTCGTCAGGCCACAACCGGTGCCATGTGCGCCACGCGAGGCGCATGCTCGCGCGCATCGTCGCGGCGATGCACGCGCTTGCCCGCCGCATACGTCTCATAGACAGCGCGGTCGTCGCCGAGCAGCGCGAACGCGAACAGCAACTCTTCGAGCGATTCGGTGCGCGCCGTGCGGCGCGCAAGCAGCGGCGTCGCTTGCGGATCGAGCACGACGAAGTCCGCTTCGGACTTCGGCTTCAACGTGCCGACTTTATCCGCGAGATCGAGCGCTTGTGCGGCGCCCGCGGTCGCGAGATAAAACATCCGCGTGGCCGTCAGATGATGTCCGGTCAAGCGTGCAACCTTGTGCGCTTCGTTCATCGTTTGGAGCATGGAAAACGACGTGCCGCCGCCGACGTCCGTTGCGAGCGCAACGGGCATGCCGGCTTCGTCGGCCTTGTCGAAATCGAATAGACCGCTGCCGAGAAAGAGGTTCGACGTCGGGCAATGCGACGCGACCGTGCCGGTTTGCGCCATGCGTTTGCGGTCTTCCGCGTCGAAGTGAATGCAATGGCCGTACACCGCGCGGCGGCGCAGCAGACCGTAGTGATCGTAGATGTCCAGATAGCTGCGGTGGCCCGGAAAGAGGCTATTGACCCACTTCACTTCATCCAGATTTTCCGCGACGTGGCTCTGCACGAACACATCCGCATGTTCGCGCGCGAGCACGCCGCACGCTTCGAGTTGCGCTTCCGTCGAAGTCGGCGCGAAACGCGGCGTGAGCGCATACATCTGGCGCCCGCGATTGTGCCAGCGGCCGATCAGTTCGGCGCTGTCGTCGTAACCGGATTGCGCGGTGTCGCGCAGAAACTCCGGACAGTTGCGATCCATCAGCACCTTGCCCGCGACCATGCGCAGATTGCGCGCCTCGCTTTCGGCGAACAACGCGTCGGCGGATTGCTTATGCACCGTGCAATACACGAGCGCGGTCGTCGTGCCGCAAGCCAGCAGTTCCTCGAGGAAGAAGGCCGCGGTGTCGCGTGCGTAGGCTTCGTCGGTGAAACGGCGCTCGGTCGGAAACGTGTACGTGTCGAGCCACGGCAACAAACCCGACGCGGGCGACGCGATCATGTCGGTCTGCGGATAGTGAATGTGCGTGTCGATGAAGCCCGGCACGATGAGTTTGTCGCGCATGTCCTGCACGGACGCGCCCGGCGCGAGTTGCGACGCGAGCGCGGCATACGCGCCCGCCGCGACGACATGGCCGTCTTCGACGATCAGCAGGCCGTCCTCATGGAAGACCGCCGCATCGGGCGAGCGCGACGGATCGCCGTTAAAGGTCAGCAATTGCGCGCGAAATGCCGATTGCGCCGGCGCCTGTGCAGAATGAGTCATGGGAAAACCGTCTCCGAAATGAAAAGCTAAGCAGCGTGTGCGGCGCTTGATTGACGCCGCGCGCGCTGCGATACATCGGCCTTTATCGGCTTTTTAGTGCCTTTAATGCGGGCCGTTTTGATTCCAGTACGCGTCGAGCTTCGCGATCAGTTCGGCGCGTTCGTCGGGCGTCACGAACGACGCCTCGAAGCCGTTGCGGATAATCGTGTAGACGTGGCTGTCGTCGAGCTTCAACGCGTCGATGGTGGCCGCGTAGTTCGCGTTCACGTAGCCGCCGAAATACGCGGGATCGTCCGAATTCACCGTGACCGCAACGCCGCGATCGAGCAAATCCTTCAGCGTATGTTTGGTGAGATCGTCGAACACGCAGAGCTTGAGATTCGACAGCGGACACACCGTCAACGCGACGCGTGTGTCGGCAAGACGCGCGACGAGCGCCGGGTCTTCGATGCTGCGCACGCCGTGATCGACACGGTCGACCTTGAGCACGTCGAGCGCTTCATAGATGTACGACGGCGGTCCTTCCTCGCCCGCATGCGCGACGAGCTTGAGCCCAAGTTCACGCGCCTTCGCGAACACACGCTCGAACTTCGACGGCGGATGGCCGCGCTCCGACGAATCGAGTCCCACGCCGATCAGGCGATGCTTGTACTGTTCGAACAAAGGCCGCGCCTCTTCGAACGTGGCGAGCGCGTCTTCCTCGGATAGATGCCGCAGGAAGCACAGAATCAGCTTGCTCGTCATGCCGCGCTGTTGCGCGTCGGCGAGCGCGCGTTCGATGCCGGCCACGACCGTCGCGATCGGCACGCCGCGCTCGGTATGCGTCTGCGGATCGAAAAAGATCTCGCTGTGAATCACGTTGTCGGCGAGGCAGCGCTCGACGTACGCCATCGTCATGTCGTAAAAGTCCTGCTCGTGCAGCAGCACGCTCGCGCCGGCGTAATAGATGTCGAGGAACGATTGCAGGTCGGTGAACGCATACGCCGCGCGCAGCGCTTCGATCGAGTCGTACGCGAGCTTCACGCCGTTGCGCTTCGCGAGCGCGAAAATCAGTTCGGGTTCGAGCGAGCCTTCAATGTGGATATGCAACTCGGCCTTCGGCGCGAGCAGGGTTTTTTCAACGAGAGTGGCAGGGCTTGTTCTATTCATGGTCGGTCAGAATGTGTGTGTGTTGTTGCTCGCCGTCGGTCGAAACAGTCAAACCGTTTGCGCCGTGCGATGCAGGCTCGCGTTGGCTTCAACGGCTTGAAGCAACTGCGCGGCCGCGGAAATCGCAATGATTTCCGGCGATTTGTCGACGATGCCGTCCACCCCGAGCGGGCACTTCATCCGCGCAATCCATGCGGGATCGATGCCGCGCGCGGCGAGCCGGTGCTCGAACTGCTTGCGCTTGCTATGCGAGCCGATCATGCCGAAAAACGCGAAGTCGCGGCGCCGCAGAATGCGCTCGGCCAGTTCGAGATCGCGCGTATGGTTGTGCGTCATCACGATGAAGTACGTATTCGGCGCGGCCTCGTCGACGGCTTCGTCGGGCGCGTCGTTCGCGTCGATCTTCACGTTGTGCGCGTGCAGCGATTCGACGGGCGGAAACTGCGCGTCGCGTTCGTCGACCCAGCGCACCGTGCAAGGCAGCGTGGCCAGCACGCGAACCAGCGCGGCGCCCACGTGGCCCGCGCCGAACAGCACGACCGGGAAGTCGCCTGGCGCGATGGTTTCGGTGAGCAGCGCGCCGCTGTCGTCGAAACCGGCGCCGTCCCACAGCAGGCAGTCGGCGGCATCCACGCCCGGCTCGGGATCGGACAGCATCACCGCGTCCGGCGCGGGGCCGAATGATACGCTACGCACGGTCGATTGACCGGCTGCGAGGCGCTTCGCAATCGACGTGATCCAGCCGAGGTCGCCCACGTCGAGCCGCTCGAATGCGAGCACTACCGCGCCGCCGCAGCATTGACCGAGGCTCGGGCCGAGCGCGAAACGCTCGAGCCGGCGCATATGCGGCGAGCGCATGCCGTCGCGCAACACCTGGCGCGCGGTCTCGATCGCTTTCCATTCGAGGTGGCCGCCGCCGATCGTATGCTTTGCCGAGTCGCGCGTGACGATCATCTTCGTGCCGGCTTCGCGCGGCGCCGAACCTTCGACGCGCGCGACCGTCACCAGCACGGCCGCGTCGCCGTGTGCGAGCAGATGTTGCAGGTCAGGTAGCCAGGCTTGCATCCGGCGATTCTCCGTGGAGTGCCGCGCGCGGTGTCCGCGCGGCCGGTTGAGCGTGGCGCGATGCGTTGGGGTCGCGTCGGGCTGTGGCGTTGTTCATTGCGTTACTCATTGTTTTGTTCAGTGCTTTGTTGAGTGCGGTTCGGCTCAAGCCGTGGTGTCCGTGATCGTCGCATGATTCGCAGTGCGTTGCGCCGATGCGGGCTCGTTCGCTTCGTCGACACTCAACGCACTCAACGCATCCAGCGCATCGAGAATCGCTTCGGGCGTGGCCGGCGCACGCAATGACGGCGCGCATCGCGCGTTCGGCACAGCGGCCGCAATGGCATCGCGGATCGCGAGAAACACCGAGAACGGCAGCAACAGCGGCGGCTCGCCGACCGCCTTCGAGCGGAACACCGTCGGCTCCGCGTTCTGATTGTCGTAGAGCCGCACATTGAATGCGGCGGGCGTGTCGCTCACCGCGGGAATCTTGTAGGTGGACGGCGCGTGCGTCATCAGTCGGCCGTCGCGATTCCACCAGAGTTCCTCGGTGGTGAGCCAGCCCATGCCCTGAATGAAGCCGCCTTCGATCTGGCCGAGATCGATCGCCGGATTGATCGACTGACCGGCGTCGTGCAGCACGTCGGCGCGCAGCAGTTTCCATTCGCCGGTCAATGTATCGATCGCGACTTCGGACACGGCCGCGCCGTACGCGAAGTAATAAAACGGATGACCGGTGAGCGTCTTCGCATCCCAATGCACTTTCGGCGTCGCGTAGAAACCGTCCGACCACAACTGCACGCGCGCGAGATATGCGGCGCCGACCAGTTGCTCGAAGGGCATCGCGCCGCCGTTGACCGACACCTCGCCGCTCGCGAACCGCACGTCGTCGGCATGACCGCCTAACTGCTTCGCCGCGAGTTCCGCGAGCCTCGCGCGGATCGTGCGCGCCGCGGCTTCGGCGGCTTTGCCGTTCAGATCGCTGCCGGTGGAAGCCGCGGTCGCCGATGTGTTCGCGATCTTCGACGTATCCGTTGCGCTCACACGCACGCGCGAGAGCGGCAAGCCGAATTCGCCGGCGACGACTTGCGCGACCTTCGTGTTGAGCCCCTGGCCCATCTCGGTGCCGCCATGATTGACGAGCACCGAGCCATCCTTGTAGACATGCACGAGCGCGCCTGCCTGATTCAGAAACGGCACGTTGAACGATATGCCGAACTTGACCGGCGAGAACGCGAGGCCGCGCTTGAGCACCGGACTCGTCGCGTTGAACGCGGCGATCGCTTCGCGGCGCGCGCGATAGTCGCTCGAGTCGAGTAGCTCGTCGGTCAAAGGCGCGAGGATGTTGTCTTCGACGCGCTGTCCGTAGGGCGTCGTATCGCGTTCGCCGATGCCGTAGTAGTTGGCCGCGCGCACGTCGAGCGGATCGCGGTTCAATTGACGCGCGATGCTGTCGAGCATCACCTCCATCACTAGCGCGCCTTGCGGTCCGCCAAAGCCGCGAAACGCGGTGTTCGACTGCGTGTTGGTCTTGCAGCAGAGCGCGACGATGTCGACATCGGACAGGTAGTACGCGTTGTCGAAGTGACAGACGGCCCGTGTCGCGACGGCGCCTGACAGGTCCGCGGAATAGCCCGCGCGCAACGCGATTTCCACGCGTGCGCCGAGAATGCGGCCGCTGTCGTCGAAGCCCGCTTCGTATTCGTAGATTGCGTCGTGACGCTTGCCGGTGATCATGAAGTCGTCGTCGCGATCGGCGCGCAGCTTCACCGGACGGCGCAGCAGCTTCGCCGCGAGCGCGGCCACGCACGCGAACAGCGCCGACTGCGATTCCTTGCCGCCGAAGCCGCCACCCATGCGCCGGCATTCGCACACCACGTTGTGCGCGGGCCAGCCGAGCATATGCGCGACGACCTGCTGCATTTCGCTCGGATGCTGCGTCGAACTGTAGACGAGCATGCCGTCCATCTCTTTCGGCACCGCATACGCGACCTGGCCTTCCAGATAAAACTGTTCCTGGCCGCCGACTTCGAACGTGCCGCTGATCCTGTGCGGCGCGGCCGCGATCTTTGCATCGGGATCGCCGCGCTTCAGATGCAGCGGCGGCAGCACGAACTGCTTCGCGGCCTTCGCGTCAGCCGGCGTGAGGATCGCTTCGAGCGGTTCATAGCGGATCACGTCATCGCTTTTCGCAAGCGCGGCCGCGCGGCGCGCGAGTTCGTGGCTTTCCGCGATCACGGCGAACACCGGCTGGCCGAGATACAGCACTTCATTCACGGCGAGAATCGGATCGTCGTGCAGCACCGGGCCGCAATTGTTTTCACCGGGGATGTCGTCGGCGCTCAGCACGGCGATCACGCCGGGCGCTGTTCTGACCGCGTCGAGATCCATCGACACGATGCGCGCATGCGCGTGGCGCGAGAGGCCGAGCGCCGCGTGCAAGGTGCCGTGCAGTTCGACGATGTCGTCGGTATACGTCGCTTCGCCGCTTACGTGCAGCGCGGCCGATTCATGCGGCAGCGCGACGCCGATTGCGGCTTCGCTTTCGCGCGCGGCGGCCTCGCGTTCAGCCGGATGCGCTCCGGCGTCCGCGGCGCGTTCGACAAAAGCATCGGTGCGGTTCATCACGACGGCTCCTTCGCAATCGCGTCCGGCGTGCCGGCTTCGAACGCGAACACATTGACGTCGAAGAGCGCGAGCGGCGCGTCGTCGCGCGTTTCCAGATAGCAGCGCCACAGCAGATTGCGCGCGACCTTCAACCGATACGCGCTCGACGCGCGCATGTCGGTGAGCGGCTGGTAGTCGGCGGCGAGCGCGTTCATGGCCTGCCGCGCGGCGGCTTCGTCCCACGTCGCGCCGGTTAGCGCGCCCTCGGTTTGCGCGGCGCGCTTAGGCGTGGCCGCCATGCCGCCGAATGCGACGCGCGCCTCGCGGATCGTGCCGCTATCGTCGATATGCAGCGCGAATGCCGCGCACACCGCGGAGATGTCCTGATCGTAGCGCTTCGACACTTTGTACGTGCGAAAGCGCAGCGTGCCGCCAGGCCGCGGCACGCGCAGCGCGGCGACGAATTCGCCCGCGGCGAGCGCCGTCTTCTGATAGCCGAGATAGAACGCGTCGAGCGGCAGCGTGCGCGTTTTCGCGCCGTGACGCAGCACGACTTCGGCGCCGAGCGTGAGCAGCGCGGGCATCGAATCGCCGATCGGCGAGCCGTTCGCGACGTTGCCGCCGAGCGTGCCGGCGTTGCGGATCGGCAGCGACGCGAAGCGCGTCCACAGTTCGGCGAGTTCGGGGTAGTCGGCGGCGAGGGCCGCGTACGCGTCTTCGAGCGTGACGGCGGCGCCGATGGTCAGCGTTTGCGCGTCGTGCTCGACCGTCTTCAGTTCGCGCACGTTGCCGATATACAGGATGTCGCCGAGATCGCGGAACTGCTTCGTGACCCACAGGCCGACATCGGTGCTGCCCGCGACGAGCCGCGCTTCCGGATGCTCGGCGCGAAGCTGCGCGAACGCGTCGAGTGCGACGGGCGCGTAAAACGCCGGCGAGCCGAACGCAGCGCCACGTGAATCGGCGGCGCGGTATTCGAAGGTGTCGTTGCGTTGCAGTTCGCGCAGTGCTGTTTCAATTGCCTCGCGGTCGAGCGTCGTACGCGGATATTGCGCGTAGTCGAACATTTTCTGCGCGGCGTCGACGATCGGCCGGTAGCCCGTGCAGCGGCAGAGGTTGCCGGACAGCGCGGTGTTGATTTCGTCGCGCGTCGGCAGGCCGGCCGCGGCCGGCTGGTTTTCGTACAGCGCCCACATCGACATGACGAAGCCGGGCGTGCAGAAGCCGCACTGCGAACCGTGGCAGTCGACCATCGCCTGTTGTACGGGATGCAGCGTGCCATTGGCGGCGCGCAGGTCTTCGACGGTGAAGAGCGCCTTGCCGTCGAGCGTCGGCAGAAACTGGATGCAGGCGTTGACCGCTTTCAGCGCGAGCGCGCCGCGCGCGTCGAGTTCGCCGATGACCACGGTGCAGGCGCCGCAGTCGCCTTCAGCGCAGCCTTCCTTGGTGCCGGTGCAATGCAGGTCTTCGCGCAGATGCTGGAGCACCGTGCGCGAGGCGGGCACGCCCGCGACCTCTTGGACGGACCCCTGGCGATAAAAGCGGATGGTTTGCGTTGTCATGGCGAATCCAGAAGACAGTGCGGACCGGGCGCGCGTTACGCATGGGGTCGCGCCAAAGCCGGCCTCGCGCACGTAGATCGCCATCCAGAACCGAAGATAGCACTCCCGCGCCCCAAAAATATTTCCGATGCCGCATGAAGCTTATGCGGAACAAGCAATGAGATAAGTCCGATTTGTGTCGGATTCGTGAGGGGCGGGGAAGTTGCGGTGGGGCCGCGGTGTTGCCCGCCAGGCGGTGGGCGGCGCTGCGGTGGCTGTGGCGCTCGCGGTGCGTGTGCCCGGCTTCGAAAGCGCCGGTGTTTTCGCACTTGCTGACGGCGGCGCCGCGGTTCTGGCGGTGGCGGCACGCGACGCGGTGGGGAGCGGCGGTGGGCCGTGCCGGACGGCGCGCTACGGCGGCGTCGCCGCTCGGTAGGGCAGTGTGCGGTGCGGTAGCACTAGCGGGCTGCCTGGGCGAGGCCGGAGTCCAGCGGAAGCCCCAACCCCGCCCCAACCCGCGAATCCCGCCTACGCGATCCGTCGACGATTGCGTACCAGACTCAGCGCCAGCGGCACAAACGCCAGCACAAAGCCGACGAGCGCCCACATCGGCAGCGTGAGCCCGAGGATAGGCGGATAAGCGGTTTCGCACAGCCCCGCGACCTTGAACACGCCCGGCAGCCAGTGCGCGGGCGGCAGGCTGTCGACGATCGGCTGGAGCGCGTCGAAGCCGCAGCTAAAGCCCGGATTCGCCTGCACATACACGTGGCGGACGGCGGTCACGATGCCGGCCAGCGCCGACAGCGCAGCCATGACTTCCAGCAGACGCACGCCGCGCCAACTGTTAAAACGCGCGCCGAGGAACGCGAAGATCGCGATCAGCAGGAAGAAATACCGCTGGATGATGCACAGCGGGCACGGGTCCTCGTGCTTGAAGTACTGCAGATACAAGGCGCCGGCCACGAGGCCGACGCAGATCAGGCCTAGCAGGACCAGCAGGGAGCGCTCGCGGCGCAGCATCGCGTTGTCGTTGTTCATGGATCGTGTGGCTGTGTGCGTGTGTTGTGCGGCTGTTGTGGGCTGTCAGGCGGTCGTTATGGTCGTCTGTCAGCGAAAAGGGCAGGTGCCCGCGATTCTAGCGCGAACCCCCGCCCCCACGGCGCCACGCACTCAGGCGCGCTTCGATGCCGCAGGCGCGCGTCAGCGAATCGCGTTGAGCACTGCCTCGGCGCCGCGGCCGATGGCGAGCAGCGCGTCGTCGGCGTGGGGCGCGCCGGCCAGCATCAGGCCGACCGGTGCGTCGCCGCGCAGGTGGCACGGCAGCGACAGCGCACACGCGTCGAGAAAATTAAACACGCCGGGGTTACGCAGGATCAGCGCGTTGGTGCGGCCGAACAGGTCGTCGTCGGAAACCAGTTCAGCGACGCGCGGCGGCACCACCGGCACCGTCGGCGCGACCACCGCGTCGAAGCGCTGCCACAGCGTGCGGGCGGCTTCGGCGAGCATTGCGTCGCGCTCGGCGAGCAGGTCGAGATAGTCGGCGGCGCTCGCGGGCTGGCCCTTCAGAATGCGCACCAGCACGCGCGGATCGTATTGTTCGCGATGCTTTTCCAGCAACGGACGATGCCACGCATACGCCTCGATCGGCGAAAAGCCGAAGCGGTTGATCTCCGGCAGACGGTCGAGCGGCGCAAAGCGCACTTCGCTGACAATCGCGCCGGCCGCTTCGAGATGCTTGAGCGCCGTGTCGATGGCGGCGGCGACCACGGGCTCGACGCCGTCGGTGACGTAGTTCGTCAGCACGCCGAGGCGCACGCCTTCGAGCGGGCGCGCGGCCGGCACGCGCGGCTCGAGGCCGGCCAGCATGCGGTCCACCAGCGCGCAACACGCCACGGAAACGCCGATCGGCCCGAACGAATCGAGCGTCGACGAAAGCGGCACGCCGCCTTGCTTCGGAATGCGCGTCGACGTCGGCTTGAAGCCGGTCAGGCCGCACAGCGCGGACGGAATGCGGATCGAGCCGCCGGTGTCGGTGCCGAGCGCGACGGCCGCCATGCCGTCCGCAACGGACGCCGCCGCACCCGACGACGAGCCGCCCGAAATCCGCTCGTCGCCTTTCACGTCGCGGCGGTACGGCGACAGCGGGTTGCCGTAGTGCGGATTGAGGCCGAGCCCGGAGAACGCGAACTCGCTCATATTGGTGCGTCCGACGATCACCGCGCCCGCGCGTTTGAGGCGCGCGACGGCCACCGCGTCCTGCTTGGCGGCGGGCGCGTCGGCCAGCACCGTCGAGCCGGCGCGCGTCGGCTGGCCTTCTATGTCGAACAGATCCTTCACCGATACCGGAATGCCCGCGAGCGGCGACAGAACCGTACCGGCGGCGCGCAGACGGTCGTGCGCGTCGGCGGCCTGGCGCGCGCCGCCGGCGTCGACGTGCATGAATGCGACCGCGCCCTGGCCGGCCGGATCGGCGATCCGTTCGAGCGCGGTTTCGACGAGCGCGCGGCTCGTGGTCCGTCCCGCGGCGAGATCGGCGGCGAGTTGGGCAAGCGGCGGGAAGGGCGTGAATTCGGTGGCCATGATGTCGTTCGATCCGGTTGGACTGTATGAAGCCGCTTCGCTACCGTGACTTGCAAGCGGCTGGGTCAAATGCGTGTCGATCAGATGCGGTTGAAAAGCGTCGCGCGGAATGCCTCGATATGTTTTTGCACCGAGCGGCGCGCGCCTTCGGCGTCGCGCTCGCGCAGCAGGCGGAACAGTTCGAGATGTTCGTCATGCACGTCTTCGAGATGATGCGGCTCGGACAGCGAAATGAACCAGAAGCGCAGCGAGCGCTCGTGCAGTCCGCGCAGAATGTCGGCCAGCACGGCATTGCGCGAGGCGGCCGAAATGGCCAGATGGAATTCGCGGTCGATGTCCATCATGCCTTCGATGTCGTGCGCGGCGACGCACACGGCCGAGCGTTCGAGCAGCGCCTGCATCGCGTCGTAGTCGTGCTGCTGCGCATGGCGCGCGGCCAGCTCGACGCAATAGCTTTCGTTGACGAGGCGCACGTCGATGATCGACAGCACGTCGTCGAGCGAAACCGGACGAACCATGATGCCCTTGCGCGGCATGATGGTCAGCATCCCTTCGTGCACGAGCCGGTGCAGCGCCTGGTGCACCGGCGTTCTGCCGATCCCGGTCAGCGCCATCAGCTCCGCCTCGTTGAGCACCTCGCTCGGCCGCAAACGCATCGTGATGATCTCGCGCTTGACGAACGCATACGCCTGTTCGGCGAGGCTCGCGTTGGCGGTCGCTCGGGTGGGTCGCGGAGGGCGGGCGGTCTGCAAAAGCGTCATGTGAAAGAGTGCGGACTAGGTCGTCCGGGCATTGTAGAGCAAGGTTTTATGCGCCCGGGCGGGTTGGCCCGTGCGCTATCACGCGCGTCCCGGCACCGCCGCTGCGGCGTGCTCGACTTTCACGCGCGGCATCATCAGCGTGACGAGGCCGCCTACGATCAGCGCGCCTGCGATCAGCACGAGCCCGAACGTCACGCTATGCGTCGCATCCTTCACGATGCCGAGCACATACGGGCTCACATAGCCGGCGAGGTTCGCGATCGAGTTGATCACCGCAATGCCCGCGACCGCGGCCGTGCCTTGCAGGAAGCTCGTCGACATCGACCAGAAAATGCCGAAGCCCGCCAGAATGCCGATATACGCAATCGACAAACCCGTGACCGCAAGCGGAATCGAATTCGTGACCGACGCGCTGCCGAGCAGCCCCGCCGCGCCGATGAAGCAGCACACGGCGTAATGCCAGCGGCGCTCGCCCGTCACATCCGACGAGCGGCCAATCAGAATCATGCCGATGCCCGCGGCCAGATACGGAATCGCGGTGACGAAGCCATTGCTGACGAGGTTCGTCACGCCGAGGTCCTTGACGATCTGCGGCAGCCAGAACGAGAAGCCCGCATTGCCGGTGACGAGGCAGAAGTAGATCAGCGTGAGCAGCCAGAAGCGGCCCGAGCGCAACGCGACCGCGAGGCTATGCTCGGCGCCTTGCGCGGCGGCCGCGGCGTTTTCGCGCGAGAGGCGGGCGAGGATCACGCGCTTTTCATCGTCGGTGAGCCAGGCGGCTTCGGAGGGCGTGTTGCGCAAGACCGCGAGCGCCCAGAAGCCGGCGAGAATCGACGGAATGCCTTCGATCAGGAACATCCACTGCCAGCCGCGCAAGCCGTGTGCTTCGTGCAGCGCCGACATCAGGAAGCCCGACAGCGGCGCGCCGATGATGCCCGCCACCGGAATCGCGGCCATGAACACGGCGACCATCCGCGCGCGCCGGTCCGACGGAAACCAGAACGTCAGATAGAGCACCACGCCCGGCACGAGCCCGGCTTCGGCGACGCCAAGGAAAAAGCGCAGCACGTAGAACATGGTTTCGCTGCGCACGAACATCATCAGGCACGACAGCAGTCCCCACAGCATCGTGATGCGCGCGATCGTGGCGCGAGCGCCGAACTTCTTCAGCAGCAGATTGCTCGGCACTTCGAACACGAAATAGCCGAAGAAGAAAATCCCCGCGCCGAGTCCGTACGCCGCGTTGGAGAGGCCGAGGTCGCCGGTGAACTGCAGCTTCGCATAACCGATGTTGACGCGATCCAGATACGACAGCACATAGACGAGAAACAGGAACGGCATGATGCGCCACGTGATCTTGCGGATGGCGGCGGCTTCGAGCGAGGCGTCGGTGGACGGGTCGGCGGACGGGTGCGCGGCGGACGGCGAGGGGTTGCTCATGAGTGCCTCATTCGACGATGGACAACGCGCGCACGCGATAGGCG
This sequence comes from Paraburkholderia graminis, assembly GCF_003330785.1. Lineage (NCBI taxonomy): Bacteria > Pseudomonadati > Pseudomonadota > Betaproteobacteria > Burkholderiales > Burkholderiaceae > Paraburkholderia > Paraburkholderia graminis. Next base: position 3,065,551 of record NZ_CP024934.1, on the reverse strand, counting down.
TGGCGCAGCGTGCGGTTCAGGACGGGGTCGTGCAATTCGAGTTCGAGCGCGTCGCCGTCCGCCATGCCGACGATGCCGCCTTGCACCGCGAGCGTCCCGCAGAACATGGCCGCGCCTTCGCTAAGCGGGGCGCGCGCGAGCAGATCGGCGGCGGACAGCAGCGACGCGACGCTGCCTTGCTGATAGACGCGCCGCTCGCCGTTCGCGAGCGCAAAGGCGCGCAATTCGAGTTGGTCCCAATGGTCGCGGACATCGTCGAAACGCCATGCATCGCGCGCGATGGGTTTCGGGCACACCTGCTTCGAGACCGTCACGCCATAGGCTTCCACTTCGCGGTCCGTGTGGTCTGAGCCGACGGTGACGAGTAACCCTTCGTCCGATTGCACCAGCACGCATTCCGCTTCGCCGCTCGACTTCGTGCCGACCACGTCGATCTGTTCGGCTTGCGTGAGCAGTTCGGAGCCGAGTCGATAGAAACAGGGCGTAGTGGACGGGCGCTTCACGCCGAGTTCGGCCAATTCGGCAATGTGATGCTCGATCGCGGCCTGGTCGCGGCCGGCCCAACCGGCAATCGTCAGACGGTCCACTTTGATCGACGCGGTGCGCGCGGCGCCCGAACGATCTAGAACTTGAAAAGACACCTGCTGCATCACTTGGCTCCAAAGAAATATGCGGCAAATATTATGGTGATATTTCACAGGCGTCCAGCGTGTCAAAAACATTTGCAACTCGGACGAGCGAGGTGTCGCGCTTTATTTGGCGCGGGTTCGACGATGAGCGCGCGTTTGTTACACTCTTCGTTGACATTACTTTTTGTAAGGAATTGGACGCATGCATGAAGGCATCGGCTTCATTCAGGATCTGGCGGTCGTGATGGCGCTCGCCGGCGTCGTCACGGTGCTGTTCCATCGCCTGAAGCAGCCGGTGGTGCTCGGCTATATCGCGGCGGGCGTGATCATCGGGCCGTACACGCCGCCGTTTCAGTTGATCCACGACGAACAGACCATCAAGACGCTCGGCGAACTCGGTGTCGTTTTCCTGATGTTTTCGCTCGGTCTCGAATTCAGTCTGCGCAAGCTGTTCAAGGTCGGCGCGACTGCGATCGTTGCGGCGCTTTCCGAAATCGTGCTGATGTTGTGGCTCGGCTATGAGATCGGCAGCGCGTTCGGCTGGAGCCCGATGGATTCGCTGTTCCTCGGCGCGATACTCGCGATTTCGTCGACGACGATCATCGTCAAGGCGCTATCCGAACTCGGCCTGAAGCGCGAGAGTTTTGCGCAGCTCGTGTTCGGCATTCTGATCGTCGAGGACATTCTCGCCATCGCGATGCTGGTGCTGCTCTCCGGCATCGCGCAGACGGGGGAGTTGAGCGCGGGCGTCGCCGTCGTCACGCTCGGCAAGCTGCTGCTGTTCATGACGGTGTCGCTGGTGGTCGGCATTCTCGTCGTGCCGCGGGCGCTCAACTACGTGGCGCGCGCCCGCAGCGACGAGATGCTGCTCGTCGCCGTGCTCGGCTTCTGCTTCGGCTTCTGTCTGCTCGTCGTCAAGCTCGATTACAGCATTGCGCTGGGCGCGTTTCTGATCGGCGCGATCATGGCCGAGTCGCGGCATCTGCATCGCATCGAGCATCTGATCGCGCCGCTGCGCGATGCGTTTTCCGCGATCTTCTTCGTGACCATCGGCCTGATGCTGAACCCGGCCGTGCTCGTCGATTATGCGTGGCCGATCGCGGTGATCACGGTCGCGGTGATCGTCGGCAAGATCGTGTCGTGCGGGCTCGGCACTTTTCTCGCGGGCAAGGACGGACGCACGGCGATGCGCGTCGGCATGACCGTTTCGCAGATCGGCGAGTTCTCGTTCATCATCGCGTCGCTTGGTTTGACGCTCAAGGTGACGAGCGCGTTTCTGTATCCGATCGCGGTCGCTGTCTCGGCGCTCACCACGTTATTCACGCCGTATCTGATTCGCGCCGCCGATCCGCTGACGCGCCGTTTGGCTCACGCTATGCCGCGCACGCTGGTCAACGTGTTCGGCATGTATAGCCAGTGGCTCGGCAGCCTGAGCACCGGAAGCGGGGAGCCGACGCTTTTCAGCATGACGCGGCGAATCATCCTGCAGATCGCGGTGAATCTCGCACTCGTCGCCGCGATCTTCCTGATGGTGTCCTACGGCGCGCCTTACATCAGCAGCTTGCTGACGCACTGGATCAGCGCCGAGCCGATGCAGCGTGTGGTGCTGTGGAGCGCCGCCTTGCTTGTGTCGATGCCGTTTCTCGTGGCGGTTTATCGCAAGACCAAGTCGCTCGCGTTGCTGCTTGCGGAAGTGAGCGTGCAGCCGGCGACGGCGGGGCGCTTCACGAGCGCGCTGCGCTATGCGATCTCCGATCTGGTGCCGGTGGTGTGCATGGTCGGCGTGTTTCTGCTCGTGGCCGCGCTGTCGGGCGGGATTCTGCCGCCGACCGGTCTGCTCGTCGCCGTGCTGATCTGCGCGGCGCTGCTGCTCGCGCTTGTCTGGCGCTGGTGCGTGAAGATTCACGCAGCTATGCAAATCGCGCTGCGCGAAACTTTCGACGAACAGCCCGATCCTTAAGTTTGACGGTAGTGGGCCGCGCGACCGGACAATGTGAGCAATTGTGTGCGCGTTTGCCCGGTCCGGCACGCTGGCGGATAATCAGGGCATATTCATTCGTTCGCGTGGAAGGCGCCCCTCCGACAGTCATGAGCGAAAACAAACCTGAAAACGCCGGTCAAGCCGGTGGGACTTCGACGTCTTCGGTGACGGCGGGGATGGCGGGAACACCTGGAACGTCGGGGACTTCGGCAACGTCGGGAACGCCCGCGACGTCCGCAACGCCTGGCACCACAACAACGCCTGGTCAAGCGCCCGCCGAACCGGCGGCTTCCTTGCCCCTCTCGCATGAAGATGCCATTCAGTCGCCGGTGAAAGACCCTGTGACTTCGACCGGGGTGCTATCTTCGTCGTCATCGACGGCGGGGCGCGCGGCGGCTCTTTCGTCCGGGGGCGGTGCGTCGGTGTCATCGCCGGTTTCCACGCCTCCAGGCTCGTTGGAAGCCGCGGCGAGGTCGTCGACGGACGCTCCCGAAAGCGCGTCCACCGTGACGCCCGTCGACAGGCGCACGGCCCAGCAACGCGACGCCGCCGAAGCGCGCAGCGCCGCCGCGGCGTCCGTCGCGAAGCAGGAAGCGGCCGTCCACGAACGGGATGCGCGCACGACCCGCGGCCGCGACGCCGCGTCGTCCATTCCTCCCGCGCCGCCCACGCAGTCTTCACAGCCTCGCGGCGCGGCGCCGCTCACGAGCGAACCGATCGAAGGCGAACTGATCACCTCGACCGACGAAGTCCTCGACGCCGAGGCCACCACGGCGTCCACCGCGCGTCCCGCCGGCTCGCCGCCGCCGGGCTTCGGCGCGGCGCCCGACTTCAGCGCGACCAATCCGCCGCCGCCGAATGCATTGCCGCCTTCGCCGCCGCGCTATCTGAAGCAGACGGATTCGGCGTGGTCGGTGTTCGGCCGCATCATCGCGGCGCGCGCGCGGCAGCTATTCGACCGTGCCGGCCAGCGGATCACGCAGCGCACGCTGCGCATCGGCGTATCGGCGCGCATCTTTCACCCCGAGCCCGGCGCGAAAGGGCTGCGCGGCAAGACGCTGCAATACCTCGAGGAATCGATTGCGCATTGGGTGATGTCGCGCGACGTGCTGGTATTCATGATTCCGACGGTCGGGCACCAGGGCATGCTGCATCCGAGCAATATCCGTTTGCGCGATTACGCGAAGCATCTCGACGGGCTGCTGCTGCAAGGCGGCGCGGACGTGTCGCCGCAGTCGTATGCGGAAGCGGCGACACGTCCCGAATGGCCCGGCGACCGCGTGCGCGACATGTACGAGCTGGAACTGCTGCATGAATTCATCGAGTCGGGCAAGCCGGTGCTCGGCGTGTGCCGCGGCTGCCAGCTCATCAACGTGGCGTTCGGCGGCACGCTGTATCAGGACATTGCGACCGATGTGCCGACGGCGGGCGCGCACGTCAACGAAGATTACGATCAGCACCGCCATGCGATCCATTTCCCGGACGGGTCGACGCTCGCGAACATGTTCCCGGCGCGGCGCGATGTGATTGTCAATTCGATTCACCATCAGGCGGTCAAGACGCTCGGCCGCGATCTGAATATCGAGGCGGTGTCGGCGTCCGACGGCATCATCGAAGCCGTGCGCTATCGGCGCGCGCCTTTCGTGATGGGCGTGCAGTGGCATCCGGAGTTTCATCGCGCGGGCGGGCCGGAGCTGCTGGATTGCACGCCGCTGCTCGATACTTTCTTGCGGGTGGCGCGGGAAACGCGGTTTTAGGCGAGTGCGCCGTAGCTGCATCCAGCCTGCGCGTCCGCGCTCGTCGCCACTTACGCGGCACGCCCGGCGCGCCGACGGACATCCTGGGCGCTTCGCCCGCGCGGCTATGCGACGTAACCTGACCGGACCGCGGCCCGGCCGCTAGAAAATCTGATTCGTTTCGAGGCGCTACTGTCCAGGTGGCGCCTCGTTTTTTATGCCGTTGACGGTTATTTACACATCTTGCTTTTGGCCGCCCCGAGTCGGGCGATTAGCGCTTTTCTCACATCCGGCTCTCTTCAGATTTCGCGATAAGCGTCTTTGTCGCCTAATTCGGACACCATAGTTTTATCTCGATTTAAAGTCCAATTTTGCGACGCTTCAATGCTTCGCTTAAGCACAAATCCGCGCGATAATTCAAGGCTGTTTTTTGGATCCGCATGGAGCATGCAGATATGAAGCACCCCTTATTGGTACGGCGCGCCCTGCTGCTCGCGGCGTCGTGTCTGCTGTTGCAGCATGGCGGGTCTGTGCTTGCCGCGCAGGGCGAAGAGGCCGCGCCGATCGTCGGCACACGGCCGGCCCTCAATACGCTGACGCCGCAGCCTGTCGCCGACGCGCTGCGCGATGCGGCGTCGGGTTCGTCGGCTTCATCCGCGTCGTCGGCTTCGGTTTCGGGTTCGTCGTCGGCGGTGGAAGTGCAAGGCAATGTCGCCGAGTTGATGCAGATGATTCAGGACACGAAGCTGAGCGAACTGCGCACCACTTACAACGGCAGCTATGGCGCGAGCCTGTTTTTCTATCCACGCGAGTTGACGTACTACGTCGCGTTGTTTCAGAACAAGCATTTCTGGCGAGTGATCAAGTCGGCGGATGCGGGCCGGGCCGAGGCGATTTACGCGGGCTTCGCGCAGCAAACCGCGCAGCTTGCCGAGGTCGAGATTCGCCGCACGCAGTTGCAGGCGCAGAAGCTGTACATCGAAGACGTTATTGCGTTGTCAGAAGACCGGGCGAAGCGCCTGCAAGCCGATCTGGAAGTCGCGCGCACACAGCAGGCGAAGGTCAACGACTACCAGCGCCAGACGCAGGACGAAGCGGCCGCGTTGCGTGAAGAGAAGGAACGCGCACAGGCGCAACTGCGGCAGGTGCAGGGGCAGGTCATGCTACTGCAACGGCAGATGGAAATGGGTCTGCCAGGCCAGAAGTAAAGGCGCGGTTGGAGTGCGAAAAAACCCGGCTTGGATAGCCGGGTTTTTTATGGCGCGCGTTGCAGGGCTATCGAGTGAATTGGTCGGGGACTTCGGTCACGCGGCGCTGCGAGAGTCGGTTTATCCATTGCGGGTTGGTGTTCGGCGATGGATTCGCGGATGAGGGTGGTTGGGGTTGTTGCGCTTGTTGCGCCGGTTTCGCTTGTTGCGCAGGTTGCGCCGGTTTGGGCTCCTGCGCTTGCTGGATCGGTTTCGCCTGCTGCGCTTGTTGTATGTGTTGTGCGTCTTGGGCCTCTCGCGGGTGCTGAGCGTCTTGGGCCTGTTGGGCGTCCTGCGCCGGCTTCGCCTGTTGCGCAGGTTGCACTGGTTTGGCCTGCTGCGTTTGTTGCGCCAGTTTCCCCCGTTGCGCTTGTTCTATGGGTTGCGCGTCTTGAGCGTCTCGGCGGCGTTCGGCGTCTCGGGCCTGTTGGACTTCTTCCGCTACTTGCGACCATTGCGCCGACTGCGCCATTTGCGCCGCTTGCGCGCGACCGCTGCTACCGACGCCCGCGCTCATGTCCATCGACGCGTAATCGTGCGTGCCCAACTGCGCCGGCCGAAGCGGTGAGTATGCACCCGCAACGGACGGCTTGACGATCGTTCGCGGCGCGGTCGCTTGCGCTGCGATGCTCGACGCGTCGACGGCTGCATACCGCCGATGGCTCACCGCGGCGCCATCTGCAAGATGCCGTTGCATGTCCACATGACGACCGTCTTTCCTTGCAGCAAGCTGGTCGCGTGCGCGTGTGATCGACCTGTCTGCTGACATGCGCCGCTCGATAGGTTTTGCTGTTTCCGGGCGTCCAGCGGTCGCGCCGACGACAATGCCTCGGCCCGCTTCCGGCACCGACGCGGCGTGCGCAAGCTGCGTCGCGGAAGCTGCACTCGCGGGCTTCGCGCGCACGGCTTCGTGGGTCTTGTTGGAACTGTCGGCGCCGCGGCGCAACGGAGTTTGCGCAGCCATCGTGTTGGGGACGGCAACGGCTCCTTCCGCGGATTTCATGTCGTGACCGTTGCGCGGATGCGAGGCGCCGTCATGGGTGGCCATCCACGTAAGCAGTGCCGCGCCGCTCACAGCGCAGACGCCGCCCGCGAGCGCCCACCGCGGCGGGAATAGCGCGCGAGGCGCGCGCTGTGCGGCTTCTGAAGGATGTGTTGTCTCGGTTGCGCAAGCATCCGGCGAAACGGCAGCTTGTGCGAAAGGCAATGCGTCGGCGAGCACCGGCGCATCCGTCCAAGCTGGACCCACCGGCGGCACCAAATCCACCGAGCGCGCAGAAGCCACCGAAGCCACCGAAGCCACCGAAGCCGCAGAACCCGCAGAACCCGCAGAACCCGCAGAACCCGCAGAACCCGCAGAACCCGCAGAACCCGCAGAAGCCACCCCCCACGGAACCTCCAACGCCTCTGCCTCCACCCCTTCGCCAATCCGCGACGCCCCCTCGCCACCCACCGACCCCACACCCATCGCAGCCACCGCATCCCCACGCCGACCCTCCGGCGCCACCCATCGACAAAACGAGCGAATCGGCTGCTGGCTCAAATCAAACGTTTCGAGGACCGCGCGGTATAGCCCGTGTAGCCCCCTGTCCAGCGAATAGCATGGCGCGAGCAAGGTCCAGCCGCGGCCAAATGGCGCCGGCACATCATTGAACGGGCGCGAGCGCGGCAACGCCATCGCGCCTTCGACTACGGTTAACGGTGTGGTGGACATCGCTCTCTTGCAGCGCCTCGGGGAGGGACGCCGCCTGGGCATCCGTGGGTCGGTGACGAGGGGCTCGGCGCGCTACGCAAAAACGCTACGCAAAAACATCACGCGAAAGCGCCTCGCGCGTGCATGCGAGGGCAACAGCGCAGAGGCGTAGCAACCCACCAACACGCGCTCGCACGCATGCGGAAGGACGCATCGGCGCCGTGCGTGGAAAGCCATCGTCGGGAAGAGAAGATGATGCGCTGGAATGAAACGCCGTAACGCTCGGAAGCTTCGCAAAGTACCTGCGGATACTTCCTGGATCCGCGCTAACCGACAGACGCCGATCAAACGCAGATCAAACGCCAGCCCCGTCCAACCGATAAACATAACGCAGCGCAGTGATGTCCACGCCGCCCATGCGGTCCGGTTCCGCGCCGGCGAACTGCCAGCCTTGCCGCTCATAAAAGCCGATCGCGGGCATATTGCCTTCGAGCACATACAGATGCAGTTGCGTCTCACCTTGCGTACGAGCCCAGTCTTTGGCTGCGCGCATCAACAGCTTCCCGACGCCGATTCCCTGGTAGCCCGGCAGTGCGTGAAGGTTGTCGAGCAGCACGCCCCACGCGGACTCCGGCTGACGCTCGACACAGACGAAGCCGATCGGCTTATCGTCCAGCACCGCGATCAGCACGATGCGGCGCTCGCCGCCCGGCGCGCGCATGCGCGCCTGCCACCAGTCGGCGCGTTCCTGCGCGACCTCGCCGTCGAGAAAAGCGTCGGGCAGCAGGCCACGGTAAGTGGCGCGCCAACTCGTGGTGTGAATCGACGCGATGAGCGCGGTGTCGGCGACGGTGGCGGTGCGCAGCGACAAGGCAGGGGCGGTCTGCATGAGAGGCATGGGAAGCGTGGGAAGGGTGGGAACGGCATCGACGGAAATGGCTGAATCGCAATTTTAGCGGCCGCCCGCCGCCGGGCCGGCTGTAATGAAAATGTAGGGAATACGCAACAGTGCCATCGACGGTAACATGTGGCGGCGCGGCTCCCGGCGGTTCACAACGTTTACCCTGATACCGCTCCAGCGCCTTCGCTTGCAAAATGCTGCGCCCCTCGGCGCGGCGCTATCCGCAGCGGCCGTTTGCCTGTGGCATCCGCCAGTTCGACCAGGCGGCCCGTTTCAACTGCCAGATCGCCGTCGTTCGCGCGGCGTGGGCTTATCAGAGAACGTCAATGTCAACAGCGTCCCACGCTATTTCTTCGTCGGAAGAATCCAAGGTCAAGACAGTGTTCCGCGTGGTCAGCGGCAACTTTCTTGAGATGTACGACTTCATGGTCTATGGCTACTACGCGTCCGCGATCGCCAAGACCTACTTTCCGAGCGGCAGCGAATTTGCGTCGCTGATGCTCTCGCTGTCCGTGTTCGGCGCGGGCTTCCTGATGCGGCCGCTCGGCGCGATCGTCCTCGGCGCGTACATCGATCATCATGGCCGGCGCAAGGGGCTCATCCTCACGCTCGGGCTGATGGCGCTCGGCACGCTCACGGTGGCGTCCATTCCAGGCTACGCGACGATCGGCGTGCTCGCACCGGTGCTCGTGCTGTTCGGCCGGCTGCTGCAAGGCTTTTCCGCGGGCGTCGAACTCGGCGGCGTGTCGGTGTATCTGTCGGAAATTGCCACCAAGGGGAACAAGGGCTTCTATTGCGCGTGGCAGTCGGGCAGCCAGCAGGTCGCCGTGGTGTTCGCCGCGCTGATCGGCGTGATGCTCAACAAGACGCTGCCCGCCGACCAGATGGGCGCATGGGGCTGGCGCGTGCCGTTCCTGATCGGCTGCCTGATCGTGCCGTTCCTGTTCATAATCCGCCGTTCGCTGAAGGAAACCGCGGAATTCTCCGCGCGCAAGCATCGTCCGGGCATGGGCGAGATCATGAAGAGCATGGCCGCGAACTGGGTCACGGTGCTGGGCGGCATGGGCATGGTCATCATGACGACGGTGTCGTTCTACATGATCACCGCTTACACGCCGACGTTCGGCAAGGAAGTGCTGAAGCTGTCGGCGATCGACACGCTCGTCGTCACCGTGTGTATCGGCCTGTCGAATCTGATCTGGTTGCCGCTCGCGGGCGCGCTGTCGGATCGCATCGGCCGTCGTCCGGTGCTGCTGGCTTTTACCGCGCTGACCATTGTGAGCGCTTATCCGGCGCTGCAATGGCTCGTCGCCGAGCCGTCGTTCGCGCGTCTGCTCACGGTCGAGCTGTGGCTGTCGTTCCTGTACGGCAGCTATAACGGCGCAATGGTCGTCGCGCTGACCGAAGTCATGCCGGTCGAAGTGCGCACTGCGGGCTTTTCGCTGGCTTACAGTCTCGCGACGACGATCGGCGGCTTCACGCCGGCCATTTCGACGTTACTGATTCATTCCACCGAAAACAAGGCGGCGCCGGGTCTCTTCCTCGGCGTGGCGGCGATCTGCGGACTGATCGCGACGCTCGTGTTGTACCGCACGCCTGAATCGCGCAATCAATACAAGGGCGCGTGAGGCGTGGCGCGCGCTGACGTCTGCTGCGGCGTCGGCGCATAAAAGGAAACCCCGCGCTCGACGGAACGCGGGGTCGCATTGAGATGGTCATTAAAACCCTGCACGCGAGCTTCACTGCAGGGTTTTTGTTTGTTGGCTTGACTCGCGATTTCCGCGCGGATTCAACGCTTGTTCAGCGCTTTGTTCAACGCGCGACGCTAGCCGCGGCGCAGTTCTTCCGCGACGGCTTCCACCACTTCCCGCCAGGCACCCGGCCGCGGCTGGCGCACCAGCTTCGCGCTGGCGTACCACGGGCTGCGCGCGTCGTCGTGACACCAGCGCCAGTCGGGCGCGAACGGCAGCATCAGCCACAGCGGCTTGCGCAGCGCGCCGGCGAGATGCGCAATCGACGTATCGATCGACACCACCGCATCGAGCCGTTCGATGATCGCCGCCGTATCCGCGAAGTCGCCGATCCGCTCGTCGAACCGATGAATCGAGCCGCCGCGCGGATGCCCGTCGAGCGCCGCGCGCTCGTCGGCCGTGAGCTCCGGTTGCAGCACAATCCAGTCGATGCCTTCGAGCGCGAAAAGCGGCTCGAGCGCGGCGAGCGGCATCGAACGCGTTTCGTTTTGCTGGATGCGCCCGGACCACGCGAGCCCGATCTTGCGCTTCGCCTGGCCGCCGATCGAACCGCGCCATTTGCGCCGATACGCGGGCGGCGCGCTCAAATAAGGCGTGCGCTCGGGAATCGTGGCGAGCGTCGTGCCGAGCGCGAGCGGCAAGCTGAGCAACGGGCATTGGACGTCGGCGGCGGGGCGCGGTGCGCCTCGCGCGATGAGCGTCACGCGCCACGCTTCCGCGACCGGCGCGAGCAGCGGCAGCAACGGCGGCTGCACTTCGAGCACGACGCGCGCGGCACGCAGCGCGGCCAGCGGGACAAAGCGCACGAACTGCAGCGTATCGCCGAAACCCTGTTCCGCATGGATCAGCAGCGTGCGCTGCGCGGCCGGCTCGCCGTGCCAGCGCGGCAAGGTCTCGATCGCCGGTTCGGCGACGGTTTGCAGACGCCATTCGTATTCCGGCAGGCCGCGCGCGAAATCGCCCAACGCGAGCCACGCGAGCGCGCGGTTCATATGCGCGGACGCGAGATCGGGCTGCAAGCGCAACGCCTGATCGAATGCACGAAGCGCGGTGGCGTGCGCGCCCAGCGCCTGGTGCGCGGTGCCGAGACTCAGCCAGGCGAGCGCGAATTGCGGATCGAGCCCGACCGAGCGTTCGAGATACGGTATCGCCTCCGTGTGGCGCCCGAGCGCGGCCAGCGCATTGCCCATGCCGTAGATGGCGGGCGGCAGGTTCGGCTGCAACGCGAGCGCCGCTTCGAACGACGCAACGGCTTGCGCGTGCCGGCCGGTGGCGTCGAACGTATTGGCGAGGTTGAAATGCGCGGCGACGAAGCGCGGCTCGGCGGCCAACGCGGCCTTGAAGCAGGGAATCGCTTCGTCCGCGCGGCCGAGCGCATTGAGCGACATGCCCATGTTGTTCAGCGCGCCCGCGTGTCCGGGGCGCAGCTCGAGCGTGCGCCGGAACGACGCGATGGCTTCCTCGTGACGCCCGAGCGCGTGCAGCGCGTTGCCGAGATTGTTGTGCGAGGAGGCGTCGTCCGGTTGCAGGTGCAACGAACGGCGGAACGCGTCCGCGGCGTCCTCGTGACGGCCCGTTGCCGCATACGCGTTGCCGAGGTTGTAGTGCGCCATCGGGAACGACGGCGCGAGCGTCAGCGCGTTGCGGAACTGGTCGATGGCCTCGTCGATCTGGCCGAGCGCCTTCAGCGCGTTGCCGAGGTTCAGCTGCAGCGCGGCGTCTTGCGGGCGCAGGTTGACCGCGCGCCGCACCAGCTCGGCGGCTTCGGCGTGCTGGCCCTGCTGATGGCGCAGCACGCCCAGCAGATGCAACGCGTCGACGTGCGCGGGATTGCCGTCGAGCGTCGCGCGGTAGCCGCGTTCGGCGTCGTCGAGGCGGCCGTCACGATGCGCCGCGAAAGCGCGGTCAAATACAGGTTGCATGACGGGGGATGGTAGTCGGGTGAGGCAGAGGCCGCATTTTCCCACACTCGCGGAGGCTCGCTCCGGTTTGACCCGTTGCGCGGCTTTCGCGTAACCTGTGAATACCTGTTCATATGTACGCTGCCATGATTCCTGCTACGGTCTCTGCGCCATCGCCTGCGGGCTTCGAGCCGCACGCGGCAAAAAGCGTCGCGCCGCTCGCCGATCTGTTTCGCCTGCTCGGCGATCCGACGCGGCTGCGCATCGTGCTCGCCTGCGTCGACGGCCGGCGCGCGGTCGGTGCGATTGCCGACGAGCTCGGTTTGTCGCCGTCGCTCGTGAGTCATCATTTGCGGCTGTTGCGCGCGGCGCGGATCGTGCGGGCGCAGCGGCAGGGCAAACAGGTTTTCTATTTCGCCGCCGATCGCCACATCAGCGCGATGCTGGCCGGCATGCTTGAACACGTCGCCGAGCCTACCAGTGACGACGCATTGGATCTGCCATGAAGACAATCGAAGAAAGAGAAGACGGGCAACAGGACACGCATAGTCACGGTCACGGTCACGGTCACGGCAAACACCACCACGACGACCACGGCCACAACCACGGCACACACCACTCGCACTCACACAGCCACGACCACGGCCACGGCCATCATCACCACCACGCGCCCGTAGCCGGCCACGGCTTCGCGTTCGCGCTGGCCGTCGCGCTGAACGTCGCGATCGTCGTGATTCAGGCCGTGTACGGCGTGCTCGCGCATTCGACCGCGCTGCTCGCCGACGCTGGCCACAATCTCTCCGACGTGCTCGGCCTGCTGCTCGCATGGGGCGCCGCCTGGCTCGCGACACGCCGTCCTTCCGCGCGCTACACGTTCGGCTACGGCAGTTCGTCGATTCTCGCGTCGCTGGCGAATGCGGCGTTGTTGCTGTTCGCGTGCGGCGTGATCGTCGCGGAGGCCATCGACCGGCTGATGAACCCGGCGCCCGTCGCGGGCCTCGCGGTGTTCGTCGTCGCGGCGGTGGGCATGGTCGTCAACGGACTGTCCGCGTGTCTGTTCATGCGCGGGCAGAAGGAAGACCTGAACATCCGCGGCGCCTTTCTGCACATGGCCGCCGACGCCGGCGTGTCCGCGGCGGTCGCGATCAGCGGCCTCGTGATTCTCTACACCAACTGGACGTGGCTCGACCCGCTGATGAGCCTGCTCGTGGTCGCGGTTGTCGTCTACGGTACGTGGGGTCTGTTGCGCGACTCGGTGCGCCTCGCGCTCAATGCGGTGCCCTCGGGCGTCGATGTCGAGCGCATCCGCGACTATCTCGCCGATCAGCCCGGTGTCGAGGACGTGCACGATCTGCACATCTGGGCGCTGTCCACCACCGGCAACGCGCTCAGCGCGCATCTCGTGATGCCGGCAGGCCATCCCGGCGACGAGCGGCTCGACGGCATCGTGCTCGCGTTGCGCGAACGTTTTTCGATGCAGCACGCGACGCTGCAAGTGGACCTCGGCACGACCGATCATCGTTGCGCGATGGAGCATCCGCACACTGCGCGCTGAAGCACGCGACGAAAGCGCGCATTCATGCATAACGCGTCGCCGACGTACATCGCGGAACACGCAAGCGCGGACGGCCGCCGCGAGCCCGACCGCTATGCGCGATACGCCTCGCATCCGATGCAGCCCGCAGTCCGGCGCGCGGGCGCGGGTTGTACACTAGAGCGCACTGTGGTCTGCGGAGTTTCGCATGAACGCTGCTGCTAATAATGCGTCGCCGGTGCTGATCGTCGGGGCGGGGCCGACCGGGCTCGCCGCCGCCATGAGTCTCGCGCGCGCTCACATCCCCGTGCGTCTCATCGACCGCGCGATGCAGCCGAACCCGTATTCGCGGGCCATCGGCATTCAGGCGCGCACGCTTGAACTGCTGGAGCAGCATCGGCTGGCCGAACGGTTTCTCGAACTCGGCCATCGCGCGCGCGTCGCCAATCTGTTTTCGAACGGCATGCGCCTCGCGCAGCTCGACTTCGATCCGCTGCACACGCGCTATCCGTATCTGCTGTTTCTCGATCAGTCGGTGACCGAGCGTTTGCTCACCGAGCATCTCGCGACGCTCGGCGTGACGATCGAGCGCGGCGTCGAACTCACGATGTTCTCGCAAGGCTCGGTCGGCGTTCAGGCGACGCTGCGGCGCGCCGACGGTCACACGGAAACGCTGCGTCCGTCCTACATGATCGCCGCCGATGGCGCGCACAGCGCGATCCGCCACGGGCTCGGGTTGAACTTCGTGGGCAAGACGTCGGAGCAGACGTTCCTGCTCGCCGATGTTCACGCGGAAACCGATTGGCCCGACGACGAATTTCACATCTTCGCTTCAGGCGAAGGTCTCGTTGCACTGTTTCCGATGGGACACGGCCGGCATCGTCTGATCGCGGATCACGCCGTCGAGCCGACGCCGGCCGCTGCCGCGCCGCTCTCGCCGGTGGTGCTCGGCGAGCCGCCGCTCGCACGCGTGCGAGCGCCGTCGCTCGACGAATGCAAGGCGCTCGTTGCGAGGCGCGTGCATGAACGCGTCGACGTATCCGAGCTTGCGTGGTCCTCGTACTTCCATGTGAACAGCCGGATGGTGGAGCGCCTGCGCGTCGGGCGCGTGTTCCTTGCCGGCGACGCCGCGCATGTGCACAGCCCGGCCGGCGCGCAAGGCATGAACACGGGCATCCAGGAAGCGTTCAATCTCGGCTGGAAGCTCGCGCGCGTATTGAAGGGCGCGGCGCCCGATCGTCTGCTCGACACCTACCATATCGAGCGGCATCCGATCGAGCGCGACGTGCTGCGGCAAACCGGCTTTATCACGCAGATGGCCGAGGCGGATCACGGTCCGCTCAAGCTGCTGCGCGAGCGGGTGATGCCGGTTCTTGCCGCGCTCGGTCCGTTGCGCGACGCGGCGCGGCTCACGATCAGCGAGTTGTCGATCCAGTACCGGCGCAGTCCGCTGACGCTCGAGCGCGTGCTCGACGGTGGGCCGCGCGCGGGCGAACGCGCGCCGGATGCGGTCGTGCATGTGGTCGACGGTCCGCTTGGGCGAGCGCCCGGCATCGGCTGTATTTACGATCTGCACGACCCGGCATTTTTCTCGCTGTTTCTGCTGGTGCCGCCGTTGCCCGCCGACGACAAACCGCTCGATCCCGACGCAAAGCACGCACCGCCCGCCGACGCCGAACTCGAGCGGCTGACGGCCGACATGGAGAAGCTATTGGAAGGGGCGGTGCGCATCTGGCGCGTGACGGATACGAGCGGCGACGGCGGGCCGTCGTTGGCCGAATCGTATGGACGCACGCGGCCGTCGTTTTATCTGCTGCGGCCCGACGGCTACATCAGCGCGCGCGGACGCACAGGCTCCGATCTGAACGGCCTGCTGCGGCACTGTGAAGCGTGGTTCACCGTCGATGGACAGATACCGGAGCAGACGGCCGTGTGAGACGGCCGTCATGCACCCGTCCTGTGCACTCATCACGCGATGGAAGGCTCAGCGGGCGTCAGACGCTCGCGGTTCTTCACGAGCGCTTCCTTCACGATTGCCGACATCTCGATGCCGCCCGCCTGCGGCGCATCGAGCGCTGCGAGCAGCGCGCGCCGCATGCGCGGCTCCCAGAAGCGGCGGATATGGTCGGCGACACCGGTGATGGCTTCTTCGCGATCCGGCATCGAATCGAAAAAATCGCCGATGCGGTTCGCCATGTCGATCAGATTCTGAGTGTCCATCGTCGCCTCACTTACCCGACGTCGCGTTGGCCAGCTCGCGCTGCTTGAGCAACTCGAGTTGCTCCGCGTTGAAGCGCGAATACTCTTTCTGCCACTCGGACGGCTGTTCGACCGGCATCACCTGCACGGCGGTCACCTTGTATTCCGGACAGTTGGTCGCCCAGTCCGAACTCTCGGTGGTGATCACGTTCGCGCCCGATTCGGGGAAGTGGAACGTCGTATAAACGACGCCCGGCTGCATCCGCTCGGTCACTTTCGCGCGCAGCACGGTTTGTCCCGCGCGCGATTCGATGCCGACCCAGTCGCCCGTCTTGATGCCGCGTTCTTCCGCGTCGTGCGGATGCAGTTCGAGCCGGTCCTCGTCGTGCCAGCGCGAGTTCTCCGTGCGCCGCGTTTGCGCGCCCACGTTGTACTGCGACAGGATGCGCCCCGTCGTCAGCAGCAGCGGGAACTTGCGCGTGACTTTTTCCGGCGACGCGATGAACTTGGTAATCACGAACTTGCCCTTGCCGCGCACGAACGTGTCGACGTGCATGGTCGGCGTGCCGTCCGGCGCCTCTTCGTTGCACGGCCACTGGATGCTGCCCAGCTCGTCGATCTTCTTGTATGACACGCCGTGGAAGGTCGGCGTGAGACGCGCGATCTCGTCCATGATTTCGGACGGATGCGTGTAGTCCATTTCGTAGCCGAGCGCGCGCGAGAGCAGCAGCGTGACTTCCCAGTCGGCGTAACCCGGCACCGGCGGCATGACCTTGCGCACGCGCGAGATGCGGCGCTCCGCGTTCGTGAAGGTGCCGTCCTTTTCGAGGAAGGTCGAGCCGGGCAGCAGCACATGCGCGTACTTCGCGGTCTCGTTCAGGAAAATGTCCTGCACGACGATGCATTCCATCGCCGACAACGCCGCCGCCACATGATGCGTGTTCGGGTCCGACTGCACGATGTCCTCGCCCTGGCAGTACAGGCCCATGAAGCTGCCGTCGAGCGCGGCTTCGAACATGTTCGGAATGCGCAGACCCGGCTCGGTTTGCAGTGAGACATTCCACGCGTCTTCGAACTGCGAGCGCACGATCGTGTCGCTGATGTGGCGATAGCCCGGCAACTCATGCGGGAACGAGCCCATGTCGCACGAACCCTGCACGTTGTTCTGGCCGCGCAGCGGATTCACACCGACGCCTTCGCGGCCGATGTTGCCCGTCGCCATCGCAAGGTTCGCGATGCCCATCACCATCGTCGAGCCTTGCGCGTGTTCGGTGACGCCCAAGCCGTAGTAGATCGCCGCGTTGCCGCCCGTCGCGTAGATGCGCGCGGCTTCACGCACGTCCTTGGCCGGCACGCCGGTCACGGCTTCCGTTGCTTCGGGCGCATTCTCCGGCAGCGCGACGAAATCACGCCATTGCTCGAACGCGCGGCCTTCGCAGCGTTCGGCGATGAACGCTTCGTTCAGCAGCCCTTCGGTGACGATCACATGAGCGAGCGCGTTGACCACCGCGACGTTGGTGCCGGGGCGCAATTGCAGATGATGCGATGCCTTCACGTGCGGCGTATCGACGATGTCGATGCGGCGCGGATCGACCACGATCAGCTTCGCGCCTTCGCGCACGCGGCGCTTCAGACGCGAGGCGAACACCGGATGGCCGTCGGTCGGATTCGCGCCGATCACCATGATGACGTCGGCTTTATCGACCGAGGCGAAGGTCTGCGTGCCCGCCGATTCGCCGAGCGTCGTCTTCAGACCGTAGCCGGTCGGCGAGTGGCAAACGCGTGCGCAGGTGTCGACGTTGTTGTTGCCGAACGCGGCGCGCACGAGCTTCTGCACCAGATAGGTTTCTTCGTTCGTGCAACGCGACGACGTAATGCCGCCGATCGAATCGCGCCCGTGCTTCGCCTGAATGCGGCGGAATTCCGAGGCCGCGTAATTGATCGCTTCTTCCCAGCTCACTTCGCGCCACGGGTCGGTGATCTTCGCGCGGATCATCGGCTTCGTGATGCGATCCTTGTGTGTTGCGTAGCCCCATGCGAAGCGGCCCTTCACGCACGCGTGTCCTTCGTTCGCCTGGCCGTTCTTGAACGGCACCATGCGCACGACCTGGTTGCCCTTCATCTCCGCCTTGAACGAGCAGCCGACGCCGCAATACGCGCAGGTGGTGACGGCCGAATGCTCGGCCTGGCCCAGCATGATCACGGTCTTTTCCTGCAACGTCGCGGTCGGGCAAGCGGCCACGCACGCGCCGCACGACACGCACTCCGAATCCATGAACGGCTGGTTTTCGCTCGCGGCCACGCGCGATTCGAAACCGCGCCCGGCGATGGTCAGCGCGAACGTGCCTTGCGTTTCCTCGCACGCGCGCACGCAGCGATTGCAGACGATGCACTTCGCCGGATCGTAGGTGAAGTACGGATTCGATTCATCCTTCTTGTCGTTCAGGTGATTCGCGCCGTCGAAACCGTAGCGCACTTCGCGCAGGCCGGTCACGCCCGCCATGTCCTGCAGTTCGCAGTCGCCGTTCGCGGGGCAGGTCAGGCAATCGAGCGGGTGATCGGAGATGTACAGCTCCATCACATTGCGGCGCAGCGATTGCAGACGGTCGGTTTGCGTGCGCACTTTCATGCCGGCTTCGACCGGCGTCGTGCACGAGGCCGGATAACCGCGCTTGCCTTCGATCTCGACGAGACACAAACGGCACGAGCCGAACGGTTCCAGCGAATCGGTTGCGCAAAGCTTCGGCACGTTCACGCCTGCTTCGACGGCGGCGCGCATCACCGATGTGCCGGCCGGCACCGTGACCGCCTGGCCGTCGATTTCAAGCGTCACGTCGACGTCCGCATGACGCGCGGGCGTGCCGAAATCGGTTTCGTCGAAGTACGAGCGCGGGGCTTGCGTTTGAGCCTGCGCTTGCGATTTGCACGCGCAGTTGCCGGATCCGCAGCCGCCCGCCGAGGGGACTTGCTTCGGGGCGCCGGCAGTAGAGTTGAGCATGTCTGACATAGTTGGGCTCCTCGTTCAGGCCGCAGCTTTCGGTGCATCGGCGCCAGCGCCGGCGAGGCCGAAGTCTTCAGGAAAATGGTCGAGCGCAGACATCACCGGATACGGCGTCATGCCGCCCATCGCGCAAAGCGATCCGGACACCATCGTGTCGCACAGATCGCGCAGCAACTGCACTTGCCGCGTCGACGTATCGCCGTTCCGCATGCGCGCGATCACCTCGACGCCGCGTGTCGAACCGATGCGGCACGGCGTGCACTTGCCGCACGATTCGATCGCGCAGAAGTGCATCGCGTATTGCGCGAGTTCGGCGAGATTCGACGTGTCGTCATGCACGACAAGGCCGCCGTGACCGACCACGGCGCCGACCGCCGCATACGCTTCGTAATCCATCGGAATGTCCCACTGGCTTTCCGGCAGATAGGTGCCGAGCGGGCCGCCCACTTGAACGGCGCGCGCCGGCCGGCCGCTTGCCGTGCCGCCGCCATAGTCGTAAATCAGTTCGCGCAGCGTCACGCCGAATGCAAGCTCCACGAGCCCGCCTTGCTTGACGTTGCCCGCGAGCTGAAACGGCAGAGTGCCGCGCGAGCGACCCATGCCGAAGTCTTTGTAGAACGCCGCGCCGCGCGCGAAGATGATCGGCACCGTTGCCAGCGTGATGACGTTGTTGATCACCGTCGGCTGACCGTAGAGGCCGACGAGCGCGGGCACCGGCGGCTTCGCGCGAACAATGCCGCGCTTGCCTTCGAGCGATTCGAGCAGCGCCGTTTCCTCGCCGCACACATACGAGCCCGCGCCTTTTGCGACGAACAGTTCGAAGCGATGCGCGGAGCCGAGCACGCTGTCGCCGAGCCAGCCGGCGGCGCGCGCCTTCGCGATTGCCGCTTCGAGCGTGGCGATCGAATGCGGATATTCGCTGCGCACGTAGATGTAGCCCGCCGTCGCGCCGGTCACGACGCCCGCGATGATCATGCCTTCGATCAGCACATACGGATCGCTTTCCATCACGAGGCGGTCGGAGAAGGTGCCGGAGTCGCCTTCGTCGGCATTGCAGACGATGTACTTCTGCGCGGCCTTCGCGGCGCGCACCGTGCGCCACTTGATGCCGGCCGGGAACGCGGCGCCGCCGCGTCCGCGCAGACCCGATTCGATCAGCGCTTCGCAGGCGGCGTCGCCGTCGGTCTGCAGCGCGTTGCGCAGACCTTCGAGGCCGCCGTGCGCGACGTAGTCGTCGGTGGAAAGCGGGTCGGTGATGCCGATGCGCGCGAACGTCAGGCGCTGCTGCTTCTTCAGATACGGAATCTCGTCGACCACGCCGACGCGGCGCGCATGCTCGCCACCGTCGATAAAGCCTGCGTCGAACAGCGCGGCCACGTCGCTTTCGTCGACGTTCGCGTAACCGATGCGTCCTGCGGCGGTTTGCACTTCGACGAGCGGTTCGAGCCACAACAAGCCGCGCGAGCCGTTGCGAACGAGTTCGATCGTGATGCCGCGGCGTGCCGCCTCGGCTTTGATCGCGTCGGCGAGCGCGTCCGCGCCCAGTGCGAGTGCCGACGAATCGCGGGGAACATAGATACGCGTCATGCCGTCACCTCCACGCATTTGCTGGCAGCCGCGAAAATCGCGTCGAATTTTTGCGGCGTGATTTTCGCGTGCAGCGTGCCGTTCACCATCATCGCGGGCGAAAGCGCGCATTGGCCGAGGCAGTACACCGACTCCAGTTCCACCGCGGCGCCGGCTTTGTGTTCGGCGTCGAAGCGGCAGCCCGTATGCGACTCGATGTGCTGCGCGAGCGCCTCGGTGCCCATGCTGCGGCAGGCTTCCGCGCGGCACAGTTGCACCGTGACGGGCGCGGCGGGCTGCGTGCGGAAATGGTGGTAGTACGTGATGACGCCGTGCACTTCCGCGCGCGACAGGTTCATCGTGCGTGCGAGAGGTGGAACGGCGGCGGGCGGCACGTAGCCGAGTTCGTCCTGAATCGCGTGCAGCACGGCCAGCAGCGACCTGCCAGGTTGTGCGTGGCGCGCTACCAGCTCTTCCGGCGCGATGGCGATGAGATCGTCCAAGTGGGGGCTCCTCCAAAGTCATATATGCACTTGTTATTCATAATGCGTGCACTTATGCTTCGTCTATTCGATATGGGATAGCCGAACGATAGGCGGGCGAAACGGCCGATGCAATAGGAAATACCTGCACATATATGATCAGAATCGAGTGCCACGCTCAACTAGTATTGAAGGGCCCGGATGGCCGGGAGGCAAGCCTGTCGGACGTCGTGCCGCTGCTCGCTCTCGTAGACGAATCCGGCAGCATCGCGCAGGCGGCGACGCTTAAGGGTTTGTCCTACCGTCATGCGTGGGGTTTGTTGCGCGCAATCGAGGAGCGTCTGGGCGGTCCGCTGATCGCGAAGGAGCGCGGCCGCGGCTCCGTGCTGTCCGAACTCGGTCAAGCCGTGCTGCGCGCGCAGCGTCTGTGCGGCGAACGGCTCGACGGCAACATGCAGGCGCTCGCGAGCGAAGTGGCGAGCGATCTGAACCGCTGGCTCGCGCCGCCCGTCGATCACGTGCGCATTCATGCGTCGCATGGTTACGCGGTGGCCGCGCTCGTCACCGCCTTGGTCGCGCAGGAGCTTCCGGTCGACATCAAGTACCGCGATGGCGCAGACGCCGTGAGCGCGCTCGCGCGCGGCGAGTGCGAGCTGGCCGGTTTTCACTTGCCGCTCGGCGAGTTTCGCGCGGCATGTGCGGACACGTACCGGCGCTGGCTCGATCCGCAGCGTCATGTGCTCGTGCATCTGACGCGGCGCAAGCAAGGGCTCTTTCTCGGCAAGGGCAATCCGAAACGGATTCTTGGCCTCTCAGATCTTTCTCGCGACGACATCCGCTTCGTCAATCGGCAGCATGGCTCCGGCACGCGCATGCTGCTCGATCTGGCGCTGCGCAAGCTGGGCATCGACCCGGATGGCGTGAACGGCTATGCGTCGGCGGAACTCACGCATTCGGCGATCGCGGCGTTCGTCGCGAGCGGCATGGCGGACGTGGGCTTCGGCGTGGAACCCGCGGCGCATCATTTCGGGCTCGACTTCATTCCCGCTGTCGACGAAGACTATTATTTCGCGTGTGACCGCGCTCGGCTCGAGCGCGCGCCGCTGTCGGCGGTCATCGAACTGCTGCGAAGCAGCGCGTTTCATGCGAGCGTCGATCGGCTGCAAGGCTACGATCCGCGTGACTGCGGCAAGCTCGTGGATCTCGAAGCGGGATTGAGCGGTGCGGGCGCGTAAGCGGTGGTAAACAACGCGCCGCGCATCTCACGCGCTCGCCGCTGCGGATGGCTTTCGTTTGCGATACTCTCTAAGCTTCCGTTTTTTGCCAACCGCGCGGGTCGCCGCGCTTTGAATCGATATGAAAGTTCTTCTACATGCATGTGCTGCGGCCGCGTCGGCCGGCTTGCTGCTCGCGACCGCCTCGGTCGCTGTCGCGCAGAACTCGCCGGGCGTGCCGGGCGGCATTCTGCAGGAGCAGTTCCGGCTTGCCGAACATCCGCAAATGCCGTTCGCCGCGTCGGCGCCGTCGGACAAGTATCAGTCCGGCAAGAAATCGGCGATGCGCAAGCGCGGCGACCTGGGCGATCCGAACGGCTGCAATCTGCAATGTCCGAAGGAATAGCAGGCTTAGCGGCCTGCTCGAAGTGCACGAATCTCGATGACGACGCCGGCAATTTGCCGGCGTTTTTTTATGGGCTCGCGGGTGTCGACGGTCAGGGCTTCGCGGTGTGCCACACGTCCTTGAACCCGTCTCCTTTGGTGTCGCCCGCCTGCTTGTCGGCCGCGTAGCGATAGAGCGGATGACCTTTGTATGCCCATTGCTGCTTGCCGTCCGCGGACGGGATCAGCGTCCAGTCTCCCGACGGCTTGTCCGACGGACTCGCGACCGCGGCCGGCCAATAGCTCGTGCAGCCGCCGGTGCACGCGCTCACGCCGGGCGTGGTGTCCTTGTCGAAGGTATAGAGCGTCATGCCGTCGGCGCTGACGAAGCGGCCGTCGACTACTTTCGGAGGCTCGGCGAAAGCGCTCTGTTGCAAGGCGAGCAGGGCGAGGCAGAAGAGGGTCTTGCGCATGATGTCGGCTCCTGTTTGTTGTGTGGATTCGCGCGCGACGCGGCGTGCGTCGGCGCGTGAGTATTAACGGATGGGGAGGTGGGTTTATTCCGTGGGTGTTTCGTGGGTGTTTCGTGCGCGCGCGGTGCTGGCCTGAAGGGCAGTTCTGGGCAGCGGGAGGCGGTTGGAGCAGGCAGGCAGCGGGAGGTGGGAGGCGCGGCTTATCCGCCGATGCATCGGCGATGCAAAACAAAAAACCCCGAAAGGCTCACGCCGTCGGGGTTCTAGTTTAAGCGGTGCGCAAAGCAGTGCGCTTTGCTGCAAGGTGTGTGGTGGAGGCGGCGGGAATCGAACCCGCGTCCAGAAGCACTCTACGACCAGTTCTACATGTTTAGTTCTGTCTTTTGATTTAACCGTAGTGACGCGGACGAACACGCTGCACTACGGCGATTCACTAGATTTTCGACCCGGACGTCGTGACTCCGTCAAGGCTTAACTGACGTATATGACCTCTGTCGGTATTGCTACCGGTCTTGCGACACTAGCCCGTCAGTGAACTAGGCAGAGGACGGCGGCCCTTAGGCTGCCAGTGCGAACGTATCGTCGTTTGCAGTTACGTTTTTCCCATTGATTAACGAGGTGACGGGTCCTCGACATGCCCTAGCCGCTTCGCAACCCCTGTCGAAACCAGGTCGCCCCCGCGGTTCGTTGCTCGGAACGTTGAGCCAAAGTAGATTTTACAATAATTTGACGGCCGTGTCTCGGCTTGCTTTCGACACGTTTCTGGGACGTTTCCGTGCGGTTCGAGCCGCGCGTAACGGCCACCCGCGCCGCACATCGATTGGGTTGTTAGCCGATATCGCGCAACAGCCGCTGCAACTCGGCCGGCGACTGCACAACGTGCTGCGCATGCCATTGCGTGGGCGGGATGTCGTCGCCGCAATAGCCGTATGCCGCGGCCACGGTCTTCATGCCGGCGGCAAAGCCCGCCTGCACGTCGCGCAAGTCGTCGCCGACGTAGACGATGCGCTCCGGCGCAATGTCGAGCGCCCTTGCCGCGTACAGCAGCGGCGCGGGGTGGGGCTTCGAGTGAGGCGTCGTGTCGCCGCTCACCACGCAGCCTGCGCGCTCCTCCAGACCGAGTTGTGCGACCAGCGGTTCCGTCAGCCGCGCGACCTTGTTCGTGACGATGCCCCAGCGCACGCCGCGCGCGTCGAGTTCGTCGAGCAATTCGGGAATGCCGGGAAACAGCGTGGTCTCGATGCACAGGTCGGCTTCGTAGTTGGCGAGAAACTCCTCGCGCATCGACGCAAACTCGTGGTCGTCCGGCCCAATGCCGAACCCGCCGCAGATCAGCCCGCGCGCGCCGGCCGACGCCAGCGGACGCAGCTTTTCGAGCGGCACCATTTCCAGTCCGCGATCGTGACGCATCTTGTTGACGGCGGCGGCCAGGTCGGGCGCCGTGTCAGCCAGCGTGCCATCGAGGTCGAACAGCACGGCTTGGCAAAGACCGAGCGAATCTTCGTTGTCTTCGCGCTGGGGCAGGGGCGTGGGATCGCTCATTGATTTTCTTGTCGGCAGTGGGGGATCACGCGTCGCGGCGGCAGGCGAGCATGTAGTTCACGCTCGTGTCGGCGGACAGTGCGAAGTGCTTGCTGAGCGGGTGGTACACGATACCCTTGATGTCCGCCGTACGCAGCCCCGCCGCGCGCACGAAACCGGCGAGCTCCGACGGGCGGATGAACCGCGCGTAGTCGTGCGTGCCCTTGGGCAGCATCCGCGCAATGTATTCGGCGCCGATCACGGCGAACAGGTACGACTTCACGTTGCGATTGAGCGTGGAGAAGAACACCCAGCCGCCCGGTTTGACGAGCGTCTTGCACGCTTCGACGATCGCCGACGGCTGCGGTACGTGCTCGAGCATTTCCATGCAGGTGACGACGTCGTAGGTGCCCGGCTCGCGGGCGGCCAACGCTTCGGCCGCGATTTCCTCGTAACTTACGGTTACACCACTTTCAAGGCTGTGAAGATCCGCGACACCGAGTGCCTCGCTCGACAGGTCAATGCCTTTGACGTGCGCGCCGAGGCCTGCCATGGATTCCGACAGGATGCCCCCGCCGCAGCCGATGTCCAGCACGTGCTTGCCGGCCAGATGCGCGTGGGCGTCGATCCAGTTCAGACGGACGGGGTTGAGTTCGTGCAACGGTTTGAATTCGGCGTTCGGGTCCCACCAACGATGTGCGAGGTCGCTGAATTTCTGCAGTTCGTGGGGATCGGCGTTGGTCATGGCAAAGCTGCCTCGATGAGAGCGGTGAGCGGGCGCTCGAGGATAAACCCGGAGTATATAGGCGACGGACCGGAGCGGCAAAATGCGGCCGGCAATAAAAAAGCCCCGCCGAAGCGGGGCTTTTGGTACTGCGTGTTTTGCAGCTTACTGCTTCGAAGTACCGACAACTTCGACTTCCACGCGACGATCCGGTGCGAGGCAGGCGATCAGTTGCTTGCGGTTCTTCTGGTTGCAGCCGGTCGTGACCGGGTTGCGCTTGCCCTTGCCTTCCGTGTAGATACGGTTGGATTCGATGCCCTTGCTGACCAGGTACGCCTTCACAGCTTGAGCGCGACGCAGCGACAGACGGTCGTTGTACTTGTCCGAACCGATGCGGTCCGTGTAACCCGTTGCCACGACGACTTCGAGGTTCAGGCCTTGAATCTTCGATGCCAGATCGTCCAGCTTTTCCTTGCCAGCCGGCTTCAGGACAGCCTTGTCGAAGTCGAACAGTGCGTCAGCTTGATAGGTGATCTTCTGGCTGGTGATGGCCGGTGCCGGTGCGACCGGAGCCGGCGGCGTCGGAGCCTGGGCAACCAGTGCGCCGTCGCACTTTGCGTTAGCCGTTGCCGGCGTCCAGAATGCATCGCGCCAGCAAAGCTCGTTCGTGCCGTTCATCCACACGTATTCGCCAGTACCATTCACCCAGTTGTCATTGGTAGCTTGTCGCGACGCCGGCACCGACTGTGCCATGGCGGATGCAGCCATAACCGCGGTAGCTGCAATGAACGCGAGCTTTGAAAGTTTATTCATATTTCTCCTCTCGAAATTGAGATTACCGCAGGTTTACTGCGAGCCTGTTGACGAAGACAAGTCATACATTGCTCGAAGTATAACATTGGTGCGGAACAAAAAACGTTGTGTGTAGACTTCGAGCAGCGTCTGACTCTTTGTGCGTTGGCATTTTGCCATATCGTTCCCTTCCGACGATAAAAAAATCCGCCCCCGATCAAATCGCCTTCCAATTGTGGTGCATGCGCAACAGAAGCAATCGCCCGCAGCGTCCCGCCAGTCATGGCTCGGCGGCGAATTGCCCCACGCATGAATCGAGCCTGATCCGCCCAAAAGAAGTGCCGCGCGGAACTTTTTCGGGACGGCTTGCTAATAGGTATACGTCGGGTGACGTGACGTGGTCGGGCGCGGATTCCCGGCATGTTAGAATCGCGTGATGCATTGCGCCTGCAATGCTTACGCGAGGGCGCCGGATTCTCGCCGCCTTCGCACGTAAAAGATACGGATAATGGATCAATTCGCCAAAGAGACTCTGCCAATCTCCCTCGAGGAGGAAATGCGCCGTTCGTATCTCGATTACGCGATGAGCGTGATCGTAGGGCGTGCGCTTCCCGATGTTCGCGATGGCCTGAAGCCGGTGCACCGGCGCGTGCTGTACGCGATGCACGAACTGAACAACGACTGGAACCGCGCGTACAAGAAGTCGGCGCGTATTGTCGGTGACGTCATCGGTAAGTACCACCCGCACGGCGACACGGCTGTTTACGACACCATCGTCCGCATGGCGCAGGACTTTTCGCTGCGCTACATGCTGGTGGACGGCCAGGGCAACTTCGGTTCCGTCGACGGCGACAACGCCGCGGCCATGCGTTACACCGAAATCCGCATGGCGAAGATCGGCCACGAGCTGCTCGCCGACATCGACAAGGAAACGGTCGACTTCACGCCGAACTACGACGGCAGCGAAAACGAGCCGGCCATTCTGCCGGCGCGCATTCCCAATCTGCTGATCAACGGTTCGTCCGGCATCGCGGTCGGCATGGCGACGAATATCCCGCCGCACAACCTCAATGAGGTTGTCGACGCGTGCCAGCACCTGCTCAAGAATCCCGAAGCCACGATCGACGAGTTGATCGAGATCGTTCCGGCACCCGATTTCCCGACCGCCGGCATCATCTACGGCGTGGCGGGTGTGCGCGACGGCTATCGCACCGGCCGCGGCCGCGTGGTGATGCGCGCGCTCACGCACTTCGAGGAAATCGATCGCGGCCAGCGCATGGCGATCATCGTCGACGAATTGCCGTATCAGGTGAACAAGCGCTCGCTGCTCGAGCGTATCGCCGAACTGGTCAACGAGAAGAAGCTCGAAGGCATTTCCGACATCCGCGACGAGTCCGACAAGAGCGGCATGCGCGTCGTGATCGAGCTGAAGCGCGGCGAAGTGCCTGAAGTCGTTCTCAACAATCTGTACAAGGCGACCCAGCTCCAGGACACCTTCGGCATGAACATGGTCGCGCTGGTCGACGGCCAGCCGAAGCTGCTGAACCTGAAGGAGATGTTGTCGTGCTTCCTGTCGCATCGCCGGGAAGTGCTGACGCGGCGCACGGTATACGAACTGCGCAAGGCGCGTGAGCGCGGTCACGTGCTCGAAGGTCTGGCCGTTGCGCTCGCCAATATCGACGAGTTCATCGCGATTATCAAAGCCGCGCCGACCCCGCCCATCGCCAAGCAGGAATTGATGGCGCGTCCGTGGGATTCGTCGCTGGTTCGTGAGATGTTGTCGCGCGCGGAGCAGGAAAACGCGTCGGCGGGTGGCCGCGAAGCCTATCGCCCTGACGGATTGAATCCGTCTTTCGGTATGCAGGCCGACGGCCTTTACCGTTTGTCCGACACCCAGGCTCAGGAAATTCTGCAGATGCGTCTGCAACGCCTGACGGGTCTCGAGCAGGACAAGATCATTGGCGAGTACCGCGACGTGATGGCGCAAATCGCCGACCTGCTGGACATTCTGGCTCGCCCGGAACGCATTACGGCGATCATCGTCGACGAACTGACGTCGATCAAGTCGGAATTCGGCGACGCGCGTCGCTCGAAGATCGAACTGAACGCCACCGAGCTGAACACCGAAGACCTGATTACGCCGCAAGAAATGGTCGTGACCATGTCGCACGCGGGCTACGTGAAATCGCAGCCGTTGTCGGAATATCGTGCGCAGAAGCGCGGCGGTCGCGGCAAACAGGCGACTTCCATGAAGGAAGACGACTGGATCGACACGCTCTTCATCGCGAACACGCACGATCACATCCTGTGCTTCTCGAACCGCGGCCGCGTGTACTGGGTCAAGGTCTACGAAGTGCCGCAGGGCTCGCGCAATTCGCGCGGCCGCCCGATCGTCAACATGTTCCCGCTGCAAGACGGCGAGAAGATCAATGTTGTGCTGCCGGTTAAGGAATTTTCCGCAGACAAGTTCGTCTTTATGGCGACCGCGTTAGGAACAGTAAAGAAGACGCCGCTGGAAGCCTTCAGCCGTCCGTTGCGCAAGGGTATTATTGCGGTCGGTCTGGATGACGGCGACTACCTGATCGGCGCCGCCATCACAGACGGTCAGCACGACGTGATGCTGTTCTCGGATTCGGGCAAGGCGGTTCGCTTCGACGAAAACGACGTGCGGCCGATGGGCCGCGAGGCGCGCGGCGTGCGCGGCATGCAACTCGACGAAGGCCAGAACGTGATTGCGTTGCTGGTGGCGGGCGACGAGCAGCAGTCGGTGCTCACCGCAACGGAAAACGGCTTCGGCAAGCGCACGCCGATCACCGAGTACACCCGTCATGGCCGCGGCACGAAGGGCATGATCGCAATCCAGACGTCCGAGCGTAACGGCAAGGTCGTCGCGGCCACGCTGGTCGACCAGGAAGCGCAGATCATGCTGATCACGACCACGGGCGTTCTGATCCGTACGCGCGTGTCGGAAATTCGAGAAATGGGCCGTGCAACTCAAGGTGTTACACTCATCAGCCTTGACGAAGGCACCAAGCTTTCAGGTCTGCAACAGGTTGCCGAGGCGGAAGCGGAAGGCGATGTCGAAGGTGACGCCGAAGGTCCTGCTGAAGGTGGTAACGGCGGGGAAGACGGCGGCGCGGCTTGATCCCACTTGGATCCGCTGACCGTGCTTTCGCTTCACGCCCGGTGACTGATTGAAAGCTCCGCAGGACATATAGCGTGTCGGGCCGACACGCTTCTTGCGCGGCTGGCAGTTCAAGTTAATTTCTATTAGGGAGTAATGATGCAAAAACGATTCAAACAACTGATGTTGCTGGCTGCCCTCGTGCCGACCTTTGCCATGGCTCAAGCACTGCAGAGCCCGGGTTCGTCGGCTCCGGCTGCTGCGGCAGCACCGGTTGATCCGGCCAAGCAGGCTGCCATCAAGGACCTGCTGGACGCAATCGACGCGCAAAAGCTCGTCGGCGCAATTGGCAACAGCGCGCAAATGCAGGCAAAGCAGCTGGTTCCGGCAATCCTGTCGGACGCGCTGAGCGAAAACAAGACGCTGACGGACAAGCAGAAGCAGGCTTCCGTCCCGACGCTGCAAAAGAATGCAGTGCCGAAGCTGGTTGACGGCGCGGGCCAGGTGTTCGCGACGGACAGCTTCCGCCAGGACGCAATGCAAGCTCAGTACGACGCGTACGCGAAGTACTACAGCACGTCGGAAATCAAGGATCTGACTTCGTTCTACAAGAGCCCGACCGGCCGCAAGTTCATCCAGGTTCAAGACCAGGTTGGCCGCGACGTCGTCAATGGCTTGATGCAGAAGTACATGCCGCAATCGATCAAGGCAACGCGCGACCAGGCTGACAAGGAAGTCGCTTCGGTCAAGCCGGCTAAGTAAGCCCGACGCGAAAGCTGCACTGATACTGCGCTAGCGTGTCGCCCGGCGGTCTGATTCCAGGCCGCCGCGTTTGGCGGGTTAGCGGGGACAATGCGATAATGGCCGTTTGCGCGAGTGCGCAAACGGCCATTACTTTTTTCCGCGGGAAATGTCCACGCTGCAGCGGTCTGCCAGGCTGCAGCGGTCCAGTACCGCGATTCCCGCCGGCCAATAGATGTAGTCACTTTCCGGTAGTTTGTTTTCGCGGCGACCGACTCGCCGGCTCGCCGACCAGCGCCCCGGCTTTTCGTGTTCGCACCGCTTTCAGGATCTCACGATGCGCGTCTTTAATTTCTCCGCCGGCCCCGCGGCCATGCCCGAAGAAGTGCTGCGTCAGGCAGCCGACGAGATGCTCGACTGGCAAGGCAGCGGCATGAGCGTGATGGAAATGAGCCATCGCGGGAAAGAGTTCATGTCGATCCATGAGGAAGCCCTCGTCGATCTGCGCGAATTGCTGGCCGTGCCGGCGAGCCATCGGATTCTGTTCCTGCAAGGCGGCGGTCTCGGCGAAAACGCGATCGTGCCGATGAACCTGCTGGGCTCCAAGCCCCGCGCCGATTTCATCGTCACCGGGTCGTGGTCGCAAAAGTCCTTCAAGGAAGCGCAGAAATACGGCACCGTGCACGTCGCCGCGAGCGGCCAGACGGCGGACGGCTTCACGCGCGCGCCGGCATTTGCCGAGTGGCAATTGTCGGACGACCCGGCTTATGTGCATCTGTGCACGAACGAGACGATCCACGGCGTCGAGACATTCGAGATTCCCGACCTCGGCAACATCCCGCTGGTGGCGGACGCGTCGTCGCACATCCTGTCGCGTCCCATGGACATCGCCAAATACGGCGTGCTGTTCGGCGGCGCGCAGAAGAACATCGGCATGGCCGGCGTCACGGTGGTGATCGTGCGCGAGGACATGCTGGAGCGCGCCATGCCCATCTGCCCGTCGGCGTTCGAATGGAAGACGGTCGCCGAAAACAATTCGATGTACAACACGCCGCCCACCTACGCGATCTACATCGCGGGGCTCGTGTTCAAATGGTTGAAAAAGCAGGGCGGCCTCGCTGCGATGGAAGCGCGCAATGTCGAAAAGTCGAAGCTGTTGTACGACGCAATCGACTCGAGCAGCTTCTATCTGAACAAGGTCGAGCGTGGCTCGCGCTCGCGGATGAACGTACCGTTTTTCCTCGCCGACGAGTCGCGCAACGAAGATTTCCTTGCCGGCGCGAAAGCGCGGGGAATGGTGCAGCTCAAGGGCCACAAGTCCGTCGGCGGCATGCGGGCGTCGATTTATAACGCGGTCCCGCTCGAAGGCGTCAAAGCGCTTGTCGAATACATGAAGGAATTCGAACGCCACAGCGCCTGAGTGCTTCGGCATTCGGCGCGCGTATCCTTTCAGCATGCATTTTTGCAGCAGCTACCGGCAGGACCGTTTTCACGCATGGACGACGAACTCAATAATCGACTCAAGCCGCTTCGCGAACGCATCGACGCGCTCGACGCGCAGTTGATCGCGCTTCTCAATCAGCGCGCCGCGGTGGCGCTGGAAGTGGGCGAGGTCAAGAAGCATTTCAACGCGCCGGTGTTTCGGCCCGAGCGCGAACAGCAGGTGATCGCGCGTCTGCAGGACATGAGCGAAGGGCCGCTCGCGAGCGAGCACATCAGCGCAATCTGGCGCGAGATCATGGCCGCCAGCCGCGCGCTCGAAAAGACCATCAAGGCGGCGTATCTCGGGCCGGTCGGCACGTACAGCGAGCAGGCCATGCACGAGTACTTCGGCCAGTCGATCGAGGGTCTGCCATGCCCGTCCATCGACGAAGTATTCCGCTCCGTCGAGGCGGGCGCTGCCGAATTCGGCGTCGTGCCCGTCGAGAATTCGACCGAAGGCGCGGTGTCGCGCACGCTCGATCTGCTGTTGCAAACGCAACTGACCATCGGCGGCGAACTTGCGTTGCCGATTCATCACAATCTGCTGACGCTGAACGGCGGCCTGACCGGCGTCACGCGCGTTTGCGCGCACGCGCAGGCGCTCGCCCAATGTCAGCGCTGGCTCGCGACGAATGCGCCGCATCTGGAACGCCAGGCGGTGTCGAGCAACGCGGAAGCCGCGCGCATGGCAGCGGAAGATCCGAGCGTCGCGGCCATCGCCGGCGATCGCGCGGCGACTCACTACGGTTTGCAGGTCGCCTACGCGCTGATTCAGGACGATCCGCACAACCGCACGCGCTTCGTCATGATCGGCAAGGAGCGCACCGGCGCGAGCGGCAATGACCAGACGTCGCTGATCGTGTCGGTGCCGAACGAGCCGGGCGCGGTATTCAAGCTGCTGGAGCCGCTCGCGCGCCATAGCGTGTCGATGACGCGCTTCGAATCGCGGCCCGCGCGCGTGGGCACGTGGGAGTACTACTTCTACATCGACGTCGAAGGCCATCGCGACGATCCCGCAGTGGCCGCCGCGCTGACCGAACTCGGTGAGAAGGCAGCATTCCTGAAGATTCTGGGCTCGTATCCGCGCGCCCGCTAACAACACTGCCACGCGGCGGGCAAGCGCGAGTCAGGCAGTATGCCGACGCGCTCGCCGCGACTTTTCCAATAATCGTTCGGAGATTTCATGACAACGTCCTTCGGTCCTTCTTACGTGCGCGCCATAGCGCCTTACATCGCCGGCAAGCCGATTTCGGAAGTCGCGCGCGAGTTCGGGCTGGACGAAGCGAAGATCGTGAAACTGGCGTCGAACGAGAATCCGCTCGGCATGCCCGAGTCGGCTCAACGCGCGATGGCGCAGGCGGCGAGCGAGTTGGGCCGCTATCCCGATGCGAACGCGTTCGAACTGAAGACCGCGTTGAGCGAGCGCTACGGCGTGCCGTCGGACTGGATCACGCTCGGCAACGGCAGCAACGACATTCTCGAAATTGCCGCGCACGCGTTCGTCGAAAAAGGCCAGGCGATTATTTACGCGCAGTACTCGTTCGCGGTCTATGCGCTTGCCACGCAGGGTCTTGGCGCGCGCGCGATCGTCGTGCCGGCCGTCAAGTACGGCCACGATCTGGACGCGATGCTCGCCGCGATCACCGACGACACCCGTTTGATTTTCGTCGCCAATCCGAATAACCCGACCGGCACATTTATCGAAGGTCCGAAGCTCGAAGCGTTTCTCGACAAGGTGCCGCGCCACGTGGCCGTGGTGCTGGACGAGGCGTACACGGAATATCTGCCGGCAGAAAAGCGCTACGACTCGATCGAGTGGGTGCGCCGATATCCGAACCTGCTGGTGTCGCGTACGTTCTCGAAGGCGTTCGGCCTTGCAGGCTTGCGCGTCGGCTTCGCGATCGCCCAGCCCGAGTTGACCGATCTGTTGAACCGTCTGCGCCAGCCGTTCAATGTGAACACGCTCGCGCAAGCTGCGGCGATTGCCGCGCTCAACGACCAGGCGTTCCTCGAAAAGACCGCGGCGCTGAACGCGCAGGGCTATCGTCGTCTGACAGAAGCGTTCGAGAAACTCGGCCTCGAATATGTGCCGTCCGACGGCAACTTCGTGCTGGTGCGCGTCGGCAATGACGACGCGGCGGGCAATCGCGTGAATCTCGAATTGCTGAAGCAGGGCGTGATCGTGCGCCCGGTCGGCAACTACGGCTTGCCGCAGTGGCTGCGTGTGACCATCGGGCTGCCGCAAGAAAACGAAGCGTTCATCGCCGCGCTCGAAAAAACCCTCGCCACCGTCTAGGTGGCGAATTCTGACCCGCGCGCCCGTCTATATGAGCGGCGCGCTTTTTGTGTGACCGACGTGGCCGCGTTTTCTTTTGACAAGCTGGTGATTTTCGGTGTCGGCCTGATCGGCGGATCGCTTGCGCGCGCGCTGCGCGAGCGCGGCGAAGCCCACGGGGCGCGCACGGTGATCGGCGTGGGCCGTTCGGCTGCGTCGAGTGCGCGTGCGCTGGAACTGGGCGTGATCGACGGCGCCGCCGCATTGAACGACGACGCGGCGTTGCGCAACGCGCTCGCGGGCGCCGACTTGGTGCTGCTCGCGGCGCCCGTCGCGCAGACCCAGCCGCTGCTCGAGCGCATCGCGCCGTTCCTCGACGCGAACACCATCGTGACCGATGCCGGCAGCACCAAGTCCGACGTCGTGGCCGCGGCTCGTGCCGCGCTCGGCGCGCGCATCGGGCAGTTCGTGCCGGGGCATCCGATTGCCGGCCGCGAGTCGAGCGGCGTCGAGGCCGCGTTGCCCGACCTGTACGTCGGCCGCAATGTCGTGCTGTGTCCGTTGCCGGAAAATGCACCGCATACCGTCGAGCGTGTGGCGGCGATGTGGCGCGCGACCGGCGCACTCGTGCGCGACATGGCGCCCGGCCAGCACGACCAGGTGTTTGCGTCGGTCAGTCATTTGCCGCATGTGTTGTCGTTCGCGCTCGTCGAGCAGATTCTGAATTCGCCCGATGCCGCGTTGAAGTTTTCTTTCGCCGCGGGCGGTTTTCGCGACTTCACGCGCATTGCGGCGTCGAGTCCCGAAATGTGGCGCGACGTCTGTGTCGCCAACCGCGCCGCACTGCTCGACGAACTCGACGCCTACACGGCGGTGCTCGCGCGGCTGCGCACGGCGATAGAAGCTGGCGACGGCGCCGCGCTCGAAGCCGTATTCGCGCGCTCGCGCGTGGCGCGCACAGAGTGGCAGGAACAACGCGCGGGCGGCGCCGCGCAAGGCGAGGCATCGAAATAGCCGCGTCGAAATAACCGGAAACTGGACTCAATCATGGAATTCCTCGATCTCGGACCATTTTCTCGTGCGTCCGGCACAGTTCGTCTGCCTGGCTCGAAAAGCATTTCGAACCGGGTGCTGCTGCTCGCCGCGCTCGCCGAAGGCGAAACGACGATCACGAACCTGCTCGATTCCGACGACACGCGCGTCATGCTCGACGCGCTCGAGAAACTCGGCGTGCGTCTGAAGCGCGAAGGCGATACGTGCGTCGTGACCGGCACGCGCGGCGCGTTCACCGCGCGCACGGCCGACCTCTTTCTCGGCAATGCCGGCACGGCGGTTCGTCCGCTGACGGCGGCGCTCGCCGTGAATGGCGGCAATTACCGCATCCACGGCGTGCCGCGCATGCATGAGCGGCCGATTGGCGACCTCGTCGACGGGCTGCGGCAGATCGGCGCGAGAATCGACTACGAGGAAAACGAGGGCTATCCGCCGCTGCGCATCCGGCCCGGGCAGATTTCCGCCGAGGCGCCGATCCGCGTGCGGGGCGACGTCTCGAGCCAATTCCTCACGTCGCTTCTGATGACGCTGCCGCTCGTGCGCACCGCAAGCGGCGTGACCACCGTTCAGGTAGACGGCGAACTCATCTCGAAGCCCTATATCGAGATCACGATAAAGCTGATGGCGCGCTTCGGGATCGACGTCGAGCGCAATGGCTGGCATCAGTTCGTCGTGCCGGCAGGACAGCGCTATCAGTCGCCGGGCACGATCATGGTGGAAGGCGATGCGTCGTCGGCGTCTTATCTGCTCGCGGCCGGAGCGCTCGGCGGCGGGCCGGTGAAAGTCGAAGGCGTCGGCCGTTCGAGCATTCAGGGCGACGTCGGCTTCGCGGACGCGCTCATCAGAATGGGCGCGAACCTGCAAATGGGCGACGACTGGATCGAAGTGCGCGGCGTCGGCACCGACCACGGCAAGCTCGACCCGATCGACATGGATTTCAACCTGATTCCGGACGCCGCGATGACCATTGCGGTCGCCGCGCTGTTCGCCGACGGCACGACCACGCTGCGCAACATCGCGAGCTGGCGCGTGAAAGAGACCGACCGGATCGCGGCCATGGCGACGGAACTTCGCAAGGTCGGCGCAAAAGTCGAGGAGGGCGAAGACTTCCTGATGGTCACGCCGCCTGAAAAGCTGATCCCGAACGCGTCGATCGACACGTACGACGATCACCGTATGGCGATGTGTTTTTCGCTCGTGAGCCTGGGCGGCGTGCCGGTGCGGATCAACGACCCGAAGTGCGTCGCCAAGACATTCCCCGATTATTTCGAGCGCTTCACCGCGCTCACTCACCCTTGATTCGCTACGAATCGCCTGACGTGCGACCTTTTCGATGAAACCGATCCGTCCCTTTCACCAGACGCCCGTCATTACAATCGACGGCCCCAGTGCCTCCGGCAAAGGCACCGTGGCCGCGCTGGTCGCCGCGAGCCTCGGCTTTCACCTGCTCGACAGCGGCGCGCTCTACCGGCTCGCGGCGCTCGCGAGCATCCGCTACAACGTCGCGGCAGACGACGTCGACGCGCTTGTCAAGCTGATCGACGACCTGCATATCACCTTTCGCGAGGGTTTGGCGCAACTGGACGGCGTCGACGTCTCGGCGGAAATCCGCGCCGAGGAAGTCGGCAGCCGCGCGTCGGCCATCGCCGTGCACGCGCCGGTGCGGGCCGCGCTGGTGGCGCGTCAACGGGCTTTTCGTAAGGAACCGGGGCTGGTCGCGGACGGTCGCGACATGGGCACCGTGATCTTCCAGGACGCGGTTCTGAAGGTCTTCATGACGGCCAGCGTGGAGGCCCGCGCGGCGCGGCGGCATAAGCAATTGATACAAAAAGGCTTTTCTGCTAATATTGATGACTTGCTCCGGGATTTGCGCGAGCGTGACGAGCGCGACAGTCAGCGCTCAGCCGCGCCGCTTAAGCCCGCAGCGGATGCAAAACTGCTCGACACGTCCGCCTTGTCGGTCGATCAGGCGGTCGAGCAGGTGGTGCAATGGTACGAAGCCCTGGTCCATGCGTGATTGATTGCCTGACGCATGGCTGCCATGAAGCATGGCTCTCGCCGAACAGGCGGCCGCGGTCGTAGTTTCATTGATTGCTGGTGCTTCGCGATGGTCGCGAAGCGTTGTATTAACCCTTTAACCCCGCGTGGCATTCGCATTCTTGCCGTAGTTGCTGACCGTCCGGCCAGCCGGGCAGCGCGAGAACCATGCAAATTTCGATTTTTATGTCCGACCTGCAAACCTCTACCCCGAATACCGAATCTTTTGCGGCTCTGTTCGAAGAGTCGCTGACCAAGCAAGACATGCGCGCCGGCGAAGTGATCTCCGCCGAAGTCGTGCGTGTCGACCACAACTTCGTGGTCGTCAACGCTGGTCTCAAGTCCGAAGCCTACATCCCGCTCGAAGAGTTCCTGAACGACGCGGGCGAGGTAGAAGTGCAGGCGGGCGACTTCGTTTCCGTCGCGATCGACGCGCTGGAAAACGGCTATGGCGACACGATCCTGTCGCGCGACAAGGCGAAGCGTCTGGCTTCGTGGCTGTCGCTGGAAAAGGCTCTCGACAACAACGAACTCGTGACCGGCACGATCACGGGCAAGGTCAAGGGCGGCATGACCGTGATGGTCAACGGCATCCGCGCGTTCCTGCCGGGTTCGCTGGTCGACACGCGTCCGGTCAAGGACACGACCCCGTACGAAGGCAAGACGCTGGAATTCCGCGTCATCAAGCTCGACCGCAAGCGTAACAACGTCGTGCTGTCGCGCCGCGCCGTGATCGAAGCAACCCAAGGTGAAGAGCGCGCGAAGCTGCTCGAAACGCTGAAGGAAGGCGCGATCGTGGAAGGCGTGGTCAAGAACATCACCGACTACGGCGCGTTCGTGGACCTCGGCGGTATCGACGGCCTGCTGCACATCACCGACATCGCATGGCGTCGCGTGCGTCACCCGAGCGAAGTGCTGTCGGTTGGCCAGGAAGTCACCGCGAAGATCCTCAAGTTCGACCAGGAAAAGAACCGCGTTTCGCTCGGTATCAAGCAACTGGGCGACGATCCGTGGGAAGGCATCTCGCGCCGTTACCCGTCGGGCACGCGTCTGTTCGGTAAGGTCACCAACATCACCGACTACGGCGCATTCGTCGAAGTGGAATCGGGCATCGAAGGCCTCGTCCACGTGTCGGAAATGGACTGGACGAACAAGAACGTTGCACCGTCGAAGGTTGTGCAACTGGGCGACGAAGTCGAAGTCATGGTTCTCGAAATCGACGAAGACCGCCGCCGTATCAGCCTCGGCATGAAGCAGTGCAAGCCGAACCCGTGGGACGACTTCAGCCGCAACTTCAAGAAGGGCGACAAGCTGCAAGGCGCAATCAAGTCGATCACCGACTTCGGCGTCTTCATCGGTCTGCCGGGCGGCATCGACGGTCTGGTTCACCTGTCGGACCTGTCGTGGTCGGAAACGGGCGAAGAAGCCGTTCGCAAGTACAAGAAGGGCGACGAAGTGGAAGCGATTGTTCTCGGCATCGACGTCGAGAAGGAACGCATTTCGCTGGGTATCAAGCAGCTCGAAGGCGACCCGTTCAGCAACTTCGTTGCAATGAACGACAAGGGTTCGATCGTCGACGGCGTGGTCAAGACGGTGGACGCGAAGGGTGCAGTGGTTCAGTTGTCGACGGAAGTCGAAGGCTACCTGCGCGCTTCCGAAATCGCACAAGACCGCGTGGAAGATGCTCGCAACGTGCTGAAGGAAGGCGACAAGGTCAACGCGATGATCATCAACATCGATCGCAAGTCGCGTGGCATCAACCTGTCGATCAAGGCGAAGGACTCGGCTGAGCAACAGGAAGCGATCCGCGGCCTGGCTTCGTCGGATTCCAGCGCGGCTGCTACCGGCACGACGAACCTCGGCGCGCTGCTGAAGGCCAAGCTCGACGGCCAGAACCAGTAATTGAGGAACGCCCCCAGCCTGCCGTTCGCGGCAGGTTCCCCAACGGGGAAGTCTTGGGGGTGGCTCGGCGTTTTCTTGAGAGGTCTGCTGCAGTATGACCAAATCGGAATTGGTCGCCCAACTGGCTACGCGTTTTCCGCAACTTGTATTGAAAGATGCGGATTTCGCGGTCAAGACGATGCTCGATGCGATGTCTGAGGCGCTTGCCAAAGGTCACCGCATCGAAATTCGAGGTTTCGGCAGCTTTGGCCTGAACCGCCGTCCTTCCCGCGTCGGGCGCAATCCGAAGTCGGGCGAAAAAGTGCTGGTGCCTGAGAAGTACGTACCGCATTTCAAGCCGGGCAAGGAGTTGCGTGAGCGGGTCGATCGTCGTGCGGGCGAGCCGTTGAAGGCCGAAGAGCCGGATGACGATCTGTAAAAGACCGCTCTGTGCGCGTTATGCACTCTGCAGCGGTCGGCAAAAGACCAGAAAAAGCGCCTTTAGGCGCTTTTTTTTCGCCCAGGCGCTTTGTCGACACGCAGGCATGTACTCCACTAACGGCGCCCCGAGCCGCGCTATCAGTCGCGCTCGAAACCGCGCTTCCGGCGAGCCGCGCTTTTACTCCAGCTTCCTGTCCCGCTCCCAGCCGCATTTCGCATCGCGTTTCGCCGGCACATTCTGTAAGCCCGCGATCCGCCAGTTCCTGCCCAGCCGCGAGGGCTTCAATTACAATACGGGTCACTTCGGCGCGGGCAAACACCGTGGCGCGACGCGTCATCAAGCCGGCGTCACCCCGCAACTGCCGTCAAGAGATCTATT
This sequence comes from Paraburkholderia graminis, assembly GCF_003330785.1. Taxonomy (NCBI): domain Bacteria; kingdom Pseudomonadati; phylum Pseudomonadota; class Betaproteobacteria; order Burkholderiales; family Burkholderiaceae; genus Paraburkholderia; species Paraburkholderia graminis. Next base: position 3,026,409 of record NZ_CP024934.1, on the reverse strand, counting down.
CATGAAATTTATCGTCTGGCTGATCCGTGTACTGGTGTTCGTGCTGCTGCTGGTGCTCGCACTCTCCAATACACAACCCGCTACGCTGAATTTCCTCGCGGGTTACGCCTGGTCGGCACCGCTCATCCTGATCGGCCTCGCGTTTTTCGCGGTCGGGCTTGTCGCCGGCCTCGTTTCGTCGATGCCGGCCGTGGTCCGCCTCCGCATGGAAAACGGCCGCTTGAAGCGCGAGTTGCGGGTGGCTCGCGAGGCGCCGGTGGTTGTCGAACAGCCGCCCATGCCGCCGTTGATCTGATTGTGCCGTTCGCCGCGCGCCCCGTGCGCGGCATCCCGTTCCCGCCTTCCGGCTCATTTGCATTCATCGCATGGATCTAGACTTCTGGTGGCTGCTCGTCATTCCCGTCGCTTTCGCGTTCGGCTGGATGGCTGCGCGCTACGACCTCAAGACGCTGCTGTCAGAAAGCGCCAATCTGCCGCGTTCCTATTTCCGCGGCCTCAATTTCCTGCTCAACGAGCAGCCGGACCAGGCAATCGACGCGTTTATCGAAGTCGTCAAGCTCGATCCCGAAACGGTCGAATTGCATTTCGCGCTCGGCAACCTGTTCCGCCGCCGCGGCGAGACGGATCGCGCGATACGCGTGCATCAGAATCTTCTCAGCCGCGCCGATCTGCCGGTCAGTGAGCGCGATCACGCGCTGTTCGAACTCGGGCAGGACTTCCTGAAGGCCGGTCTGCTGGACCGCGCGGAAGAAACCTTCCGTTCGCTCGAAACCGGCGACTACGCGTTGGGCGCGCAGCGTGCGCTCCTCACCATCTACGAAATCGAGAAGGACTGGATCAAGTCGATCGACACCGCCCGGCATCTCGAAACGATGGGCGCCGAGTCGCTGGACAAGGAAATCGCGCAGTTCCATTGCGAGCTCGCGCAGGAAGCGCTGCAACATCAGAAGCCCGACGAAGCGCGCCGCCAGCTAGGCTTCGCGCTGAAGGCGAACCCCGGCAACGTGCGCGCCACGATTCTGTTCGGCGATGTCGACGCAGCCGGCGGCGCGCAGGAAGCCGCGATCGCGCAATGGCGGCGCGTGGAGGAGCAGAATCCGGCGTATCTGCCGCTCGTCGCCGAAAAGCTGATGAAGGCCTATGAAGCGCTCGGCCGCGCGCAGGAAGGCGCCGATCTGCTCACCACGTGGGTTGACCGCTATCCGAGCAACGATCTGCTCGACGTCGCCTATCAGCACGTCGCGTCGTTGCGCGGGCCGGACGCCGCGCACGCGCTGGCCCGTTCGCAGATGCAGAAGTCGCCGAATCTCGCCGGCATGACGCGCCTGCTCGAGGCGCAGCAGGCTGTCGCGGAAGAGCCGCGGCGCAGCGAGCTCGAGTTGATGCGCACGCTGATCCGCCAGCGCACCAAAAATCTGCCGCGCTATACGTGCCAGAATTGCGGTTTCAGGGCGCGGCTTTTCTACTGGCAGTGTCCCGGCTGCAGCGGTTGGGAAACCTACGCGCCGCGCCGGGTCGAGCCGATCACTGCGTCGAACTGAGGTCGTCCGCGGCTTCGGCAGCGTGTTCATGACCGGGATCATCACCGGAACTTTCAACCGGAAAGCGTATGAAAATCACCATTATCGGCACTGGCTATGTGGGCCTCGTCACGGGCGCATGTCTCGCTGAAATCGGCAACGACGTCTTCTGTCTCGACGTCGATCCGCGCAAGATCGAAATCCTCAACAACGGTGGCGTGCCGATCCACGAGCCGGGCCTGCAGGAAATCATCGCGCGCACGCGCGCGGCCGGGCGCATCACGTTTTCGACGGACATCGAGGCGAGCGTCGCACACGGCGACGTGCAGTTCATCGCGGTAGGCACGCCGCCCGACGAAGACGGCTCGGCGGATCTGCAATACGTGCTCGAAGCGGCGCGCAATATCGGCCGCACAATGAACGGCTTCAAGGTGATCGTCGATAAGTCGACGGTGCCGGTCGGCACCGCGCAGCGCGTGCGCGCGGTCGTCGAAGAAGAGCTCGCGAAGCGCGGGCTCGCGGGCAGCGAAAAGCATCGCTTCTCGGTCGTGTCGAATCCCGAGTTTCTGAAGGAGGGCGCGGCGGTGGACGACTTCATGCGGCCCGACCGCATCGTGCTCGGCAGCGACGAAGACCAGGCCGGCCAGCGCGCGCGCGAACTGATGAAGCGCCTCTACGCGCCGTTTAACCGCAACCACGAACGCACGCTCTACATGGACGTGCGCTCGGCCGAATTCACGAAATACGCGGCCAACGCGATGCTGGCCACGCGCATCTCGTTCATGAACGAAATGTCGAATCTCGCGGACCGCGTCGGCGCCGACATCGAGGCGGTGCGCCGCGGCATCGGCTCCGATCCGCGTATCGGCTATCACTTTCTGTACGCCGGCTGCGGCTACGGCGGCTCGTGCTTCCCGAAAGACGTGCAGGCGTTGATCCGCACCGCGAGCGAAGAGGGCCACAATCTGCGCATTCTCGAAGCCGTCGAGGAAGTGAACGACAAGCAGAAAGACGTGCTCGTGCAGAAGATCACGCACAAGTGGGGCAACGATCTGGCCGGCCGCACGTTCGCCGTCTGGGGCCTCGCGTTCAAGCCGAATACCGACGACATGCGCGAAGCGCCGAGCCGTCGCGTGATCGCCGAGCTTCTCGCGCGCGGCGCGCAGGTGCGCGCGTACGATCCGGTGGCCGTGACCGAAGCCCGCCGCGTCTTCGCGATGGATCTGCACGACGCGCCCGACCAGCTCGCGCGTCTCACGTTCACGAGCACGCAGGACGAAACGCTCACGAACGCCGATGCGCTTGTGGTCGTCACCGAATGGAAGGAGTTCAAGAGCCCGGACTTCGTGCATCTGAAATCGGTGCTGAAGTCGCCGGTCATTTTCGACGGCCGCAATCTGTACGAGCCGGATGCGATGAACGAACTCGGCATCGACTATCACTCGATTGGACGCCCCTATGCCCAACCCACTGAACTTGCGACCGATGTCTGAGGCGCGGCCCGGCTCCATCACACCATCGCCGTCGTTGTCGCCGGCACTGACGGTGGTGCCGCGCGCGCAACTCGCGGCCGCGCGCGTGCTTGTCGTCGGCGACGTGATGCTCGATCGCTATTGGTTCGGCGACGTCAATCGCATCTCGCCGGAAGCACCGGTGCCGGTCGTGCACGTGCAGCGCCAGGAAGACCGCCTCGGCGGCGCGGCCAACGTCGCGCGCAATGCGGCGGCGCTCGGCGCGCAAGCGGGCCTGCTGTGCGTCGTCGGACATGACGAGCCCGGCGAGCGCATCGTGCAGTTGCTCGGCGAGAGCGGCGTGAATCCGCATCTGGAACGCGACCCCGCGCTGCTCACGACGATCAAGCTGCGCGTGCTGTCGCGTCAACAGCAGTTGCTGCGTGTCGATTTCGAGAACTCGCCGGCGCACGAGGTGCTGCTTGCAAGCCTCGCGCGCTTCGACGAATTGCTGCCCGCGCACGACGTGATCCTGATGTCCGATTACGCGAAGGGCGGGCTCACGCACGTCACGCAGATGATCGCGAGAGCGCATGCCGCGGGCAAGCCTGTGCTGGTCGATCCGAAGGGCGACGACTGGGAGCGTTATCGCGGCGCCACGCTCATCACGCCGAATCGCGCGGAGTTGCGCGAGGTGGTCGGCCAGTGGAAGTCGGAAGAAGACCTGATCGAGCGCGTGAACAAACTGCGCGCGGATCTGCAGTTCAAGGCGCTGTTGCTCACGCGTTCGGAAGAAGGCATGACGCTCTTCTCCGACGACGGCATCCTGCATGCATCGGCCGTCGCGCGCGAAGTGTATGATGTTTCGGGCGCGGGCGACACCGTGATCGCGACGCTCGCGGCCATGCTGGGCGCGGGTCTCACGCTGGTCGAAGCAGTCGGTCTAGCCAATCGCGCGGCCGGCATCGTGGTCGGCAAACTGGGCACGGCCACCGTCGACTACGACGAACTCTTTCACTGACGCGGCCCGCCCGATCCTGCACCGCAAGCCGACGGCAGCGCGCAAGAAGGATCGGCGGAACGCCAACCAGACCTGCCGATCGAGGCCGGCGTCTCGTCGTCCGCTTCGATCCTACACAAGGCTCATTACCGCGGGACCATCATGACTCTCATCGTCACCGGCGCGGCCGGCTTTATCGGCAGCAACCTCGTGAAAGCGCTCAACGAGCGCGGCGAACAACGCATCATCGCCGTCGACAATCTGACGCGCGCCGACAAGTTCAAGAATCTGGTCGACTGCGAAATCGACGACTATCTGGATAAGACCGAATTCGTCGAGCGCTTCAAGCGCGGCGACTTCGGCAAAGTGCGCGCGATCTTCCACGAAGGCGCCTGTTCGGACACGATGGAAACCGACGGCCGCTACATGATGGACAACAACTTCCGCTACAGCCGCGACGTGCTCGACGTGTGCCTCGCGCAGAACATCCAGTTCCTGTACGCGTCGTCGGCGGCAACGTATGGCGGCTCGAGCCGTTTCGTCGAAGAACGCGAAGTCGAGCAGCCGCTGAACGTGTACGGTTATTCGAAGTTTCTGTTCGACCAGGTGATCCGCCGCGTGCTGCCCACCGCGAGAAGCCAGATCGCCGGCTTTCGCTATTTCAACGTCTACGGTCCGCGCGAAACGCATAAGGCGCGCATGGCGTCGGTAGCGTTTCACAACTTCAACCAGTTCCGCGCCGAGGGCAAGGTCAAGCTGTTCGGCGAATACAACGGCTATGCCGCGGGCGAGCAGACGCGCGATTTCGTCTCGGTGGAAGACGTGGTCAAGGTGAACCTGTTCTTCTTCGACCACCCGGACAAATCGGGCATCTTCAATCTGGGCAGCGGACGCGCGCAGCCGTTCAACGACATCGCGAGCACGGTCGTTAATACCTTGCGCGCGCTGAACAACGAGCCGCCGCTGTCGCTCGCCGACCAGGTGCAGCGCGGCCTGATCGAATACATTCCGTTCCCCGACGCATTGCGCGGCAAGTATCAGTGCTTCACGCAGGCGGATCAGTCGAAGCTGCGCGCGGCTGGCTACGATGCGCCGTTTCTGAGCGTGCAGGAAGGTGTCGACCGATACGTACGTTGGCTATTCGGCCAGGTGTAAATAGTTCGGATACCTGTTTAAACTGGAATCTCCCGGTTGGTGATGTCGCCGACCGGTTGTACAAGGGAGATTCCATATGTTTCGAAAAATTCTGGTTACCGCGGCCATGCTCGCCGCTTTCGGCCACGCGTATGCGTCGGTTGACGTCAACACGGCTAACGAGGACGCGCTGCGCGGCGTCAAGGGCATCGGTCCTGCCAAAGCGAAAGCCATTCTCGAAGAGCGCGCCGCACATGGTCCGTTCAAGGACCCGACCGACCTCGGCAAGCGCGTCAAGGGCATGGGCGGGCATACCGTCGAGCGCCTGCAGGCGGAGGGTCTCGCTGTCGGTCCGGCTGGCGCGGCTGCTGGCCCGCAGGTTGCGGCGTCTTCACAGAACAAGGGCGCGGCCGTTGCGGCCAATACGCCGAAAGGCGGCGCTACCGTGGCGGTGAAGAAATAGCCTGACAGCCTGACGCGGGATCGCGCGCGGCGTGTGTAGCCGCGCGCGATTCGCCATCGTTGTCCTTCATGGTCGGAGCCGGCAACGCCGCTCCTTAAGCTGTCATTCGCATGACTGGCTCCCGCGGTACTCAGCCGCGGGTTTTTTGCGTGGGCGCTGCGTGCATCCATGCGCGCAGAAGGGCCGCGCGGCAGCGGCGGGCACCGTGGTTTAGAATCGATGGATTGAGACTCCGCGCATCGACAGCACCTGAACCGATATGGCTTACAAAACGATTGAAGACACGATCGGCAATACGCCGCTCGTGCAACTCGTCCGGCTCACCGACGACGAGATCCGCAGCCGCAATAACGTGGTGCTCGCCAAGCTCGAGGGCAACAATCCCGCCGGCTCGGTGAAGGACCGCCCGGCGTTGTCGATGATCAAGAAAGCGGAAGCGCGCGGCCGTATCAAACCGGGCGACACGCTGATCGAATCGACGAGCGGCAACACCGGCATCGCACTCGCGATGGCCGCGGCGATCCGCGGCTACAAGATGGTGCTGATCATGCCGGAAGATCTGTCGGTCGAGCGCCGTCAGAGCATGGCGGCGTATGGCGCGCAAATCATCCTCACGCCGGTCACGGGCGGCATGGAGTACGCGCGCGATCTCGCCGAACAGATGCAGCGCGACGGCAAGGGCATCATCCTCGATCAGTTCGCGAACCCGGACAATCCGGCGTCGCACGTCGAAGGCACGGGCCCCGAAATCTGGCGCGATACCGAAGGGCGCATCACCCACTTCGTTTCGTCGATGGGGACGACCGGCACGATCATGGGCGTGTCCACGTATCTGAAGCAGCAGAACCAGGCAATCGAGATTATCGGCGCGCAGCCGGAGGAAGGTTCGCGCATTCCAGGCATCCGCAAATGGCCGGAAGCGTATCTGCCGAAAATTTTCGACCGCAGCCGCGTGGATCGCGTCGAGAACGTGAGCCAGGCGGCAGCCGAGGCAATGGCCCGGCGTCTTGCATCGGTGGAAGGGATTTTCGCGGGCATCTCGTCGGGCGGCGCGTGCGAAGTCGCGTTGCGCGTCGCGCGGCAAGTCGAGAACGCGACCATCGTGTTTATCGTCTGCGATCGCGGCGACCGTTATTTGTCGACGGGCGTGTTTCCGGCGTAAGGCGGCAATACGGACGCGGCTGTTGGCAGCCTTGCTGCTTGCGGACAAAGAAAAAGCGCCTGCCGGCGCTTTTTTCTTTTCCATCACATCACATGCGAAGCGCTCCGACAGCGCGCCTCGCGTTGCATGGTGTCATTGCGAAGCGTCGCTCGCCGGCGCCGCGTTATCGACGGAATTGCCGTTGGAATTTCCGTTGGCATTGCCGCCGTCGCTCGCTTCCATCTGCGACTTGATGCGCTGCCCCAACTGATAAACCGCGAGCGCATAAAAGAAGCTGCGGTTATAGCGCGTCAGCACATAGAAGTTCCTCAGGCCCAGCATGTATTCCGTGCCGCGTCCCGGCGAGGGCAGGTCGACCACCGTAACCGGCGTTGCCACTTCGGAAGAGATATTCACGTTCGGCTCATTGAGCACGAGCCCGGCGCGCAACAACTGGTCGAGCGGCCAATGCGGTTCCGGCGCGCCGTCGGCGGCCGCTTGCGCGACGCCGAGGCTGCCCGCATCGCTACCGATCTTCCACACGACCGGCCGGCCGTTCTCCCAGCCGTTCTTGCGCAGATAGTTGGCGACGCTGCCGATTGCATCCGCCTGGCTCGTGCGCAGGTCGATGTCCTTGTGGCCATCGTAGCTGACCGCATACTGCACGATGCTGCTCGGCAGAAATTGCGGAATGCCGATCGCGCCGGTGTAGGAGCCGAGCACCGTGCTCGGATCGATCTGCGAATCGCGCGTCCACACCAGGTAGTCTTCGAGATTCTTGCGGAAGGTCGCCTGGCGGTCCGCGCGATTCGACGTGTTCGGGTAATCGAAACTGAGCGTGGTCAATGCGTCGAGCACGCGGAAGTTGCCCATGAAACGCCCGTAAATCGTCTCCACGCCGAGAATGCCGACGATCACTTCCGGCGGCACGCCGAACTCTTCATACGCGCGCTGCAGCGTGGCCCGATTCGCGCGCCAGAAACGGATGCCGGCGTTGATGCGGATCTGATCGAGAAAGCGCGACTGGTACACGCGCCAGTTTTTCACCGCGGCTGACGGCGACGGCGTGACCAGCTTCACCGCGGTCGCCGAATAGCTGACGCCGGCGAACAGCGAATGCAGCGCCGCTTCGTCGAAATCGTAGCGCGCCGCCATGTCGTTGATGAACGCATCGACATTCGCGTTGTTCGCGTAACGCTGCGGAATAATTTCTTCCTCAAACGTTTGCCCTTGCGGAACGGCGGTTTGCGGCTGCGCCTGAGCGACAAGTACGGGCGGTTTTTTGCCGGTGCTCTGCGCGAGAGCCGGAGTGGTTGCCATGAACATGCACGATGCGGTGGAGAGTGCGGCGGCGATGGTTCGGATGCTGAGCCGGTTTCGTGCAGACAGAGCAAGCTTGACGGTCATAGTGAGCTGGGGGCGCAGAGCGAAAGGACAAAGACGGGAGGAAAACGGAACGGGCAGTATACCCGAGGCCTCTTGCGAAACTGTGCCGGACACGTCACAGCGGCGTGATGCCGAACGACGCGTCATCGCTGCGTCGTGTGGTAACTTCATGAATGTTGGCGCGCCGTGGGCGCGCGCCCCTGGACGGAGACACGCCGCGCACGCTGCCAGCGCTGCGCTGCAGAAAAGAATCATGGCAACAGGTTTCTATTCCCACGCCGACTGTCTGCTGCACGATATGGGGCAATGGCATCCCGAATGCCCCGCACGGCTGCAGGCCATCGAAGATCAATTGATCGCGAGCCGCATCGACGCGTTGATCGAACGCGAATCGCCGCCGCTCGCCGACGAAGCGGCGCTGCTGCGCGTGCATACGCAGGCGCACATCGACTACATCCGTAGCTGTTCGCCTGCCGAGGGCCGCGCCGAGATCGACCCCGACACGTCGATGAACCAGCACACCTTGCAGGCAGCGTTACGCGCAGCCGGCGCGGCGGTGGCCGCTACCGACGCGGTCATCGAAGGCCGCTTCGACAACGCTTTTTGCAGCGTGCGCCCGCCGGGCCATCACGCCGAGCCGGCGCGTGCAATGGGCTTCTGCTTCTTCAACAACGTCGCCATCGCCGCGCGTCATGCGCTCGAGGTGCACGGCTTGCAGCGCGTTGCGATCATCGACTTCGACGTGCATCACGGCAACGGCACCGAGGCGGCGTTTTCCGGCGACCCGCGCGTGCTGATGTGCAGCATCTTCCAGCATCCGTTCTATCCGTTCACGGGCGCCGACAATCAGGCGCCCAACATGTGCAATGTGCCGATGCCCGCGCGCTCGAAAGGCATGGCCGTGCGCGAGGCGGTGGACATGCTGTGGCTGCCGCGGCTGAACGACTTCAAGCCGGAGATGCTGTTCATTTCCGCGGGCTTCGACGCGCATCGCGAAGACGACCTCGGCAACATGGGCCTCGTCGAAGACGACTACGTGTGGATTACCGAGCAGATGCGCGACGTCGCGAAACGCTATGCGAACGGACGGATCGTGAGTTGTCTCGAAGGCGGCTACAACCTGTCCGCGCTCGGGCGCAGCGTGGTTGCCCACGTGCGCGCGCTGGCCGAAATCTGAGGAGCAGCAAGCCATGAACGAGGATGCACGCAGCGCTTCGCTAGTGGAGACGGAAGCCGGCGCGTACGGCGTACCCGGCGTCGTGCGTCTGACGATGAACCGGCCCGACGCTTTCAACGCGCTCTCCGAAGGCATGCTCGACGCGTTGCAGGACGCGCTGAACGAAGTCGCGCGATCGGAGGCGCGCGTGGTCGTGATCGCCGGCGCGGGGCGCGCGTTCTGCGCGGGACATGATCTGAAGGAAATGCGCGCGGCGCCGTCGCTCGCGTATTACCAGGCGCTGTTCGCCCGCTGCACGAAACTCATGATGACGATCCAGCGCTTGCCGCAGCCGGTGATCGCGCGAGTGCATGGCATCGCGACGGCGGCGGGCTGCCAGCTCGTCGCGATGTGCGATCTCGCCGTGGCTTCCGATACCGCGCGTTTCGCTGTGTCGGGCGTGAATCTCGGGCTCTTTTGCGCGACGCCGTCGGTGCCGCTGTCGCGCAATCTGTCGCGCAAGGCGGCGCTCGAAATGCTGTTGACCGGCGATTTCATCGACGCCGCCGAGGCGAAGCAGCAGGGCCTCGTCAATCGCGTCGTGCCGCTGGACTCGCTCGACGCGGAAGTGGCGCGGCTTGCCACCAGCATCTGCGCGAAACCGGTCGAGGCGGTCAGCGCCGGCAAGGGTCTCTTCTACCGGCAACTGGAAATGGGCATCGAGGCCGCGTATCAACTCGCGGGCCAGACGATGGCCTGCAACATGATGGACGACTCCGCGCTCGAGGGCGTGCAGGCGTTCATCGACAAACGCCCGCCTGACTGGAAGCGCTAAGTCCTAAGCCTTAATGCGCCCGCTGCGCGCGCTGAAGAACCCACTCGATCAGTTCGCCGATCACGCGATCGCGGTCGAGATCGTTCATCGTCTCGTGATAGCCCGCTTCGTATAGCCGGAGCGTCTTGTCCGGCGAGCCGGCGTGCTCGCCGAACGCGCGGCTGCCTTCGGGCTCCGTGAGTTTATCGGCGGTGCCGTGATAGACGAGAAGCGGCAGACGCAGTCCCGCGCGTCCGCGTTCGATCCGCGCCATCGCGAGCAGCAACTCCGCGCCGGTGCGCGCCGGAATCGCCGCATGATGCACGAGCGGGTCGCTGCGATTGGCGTCCACGACGGATTGCACCCGAGACAGCAGCGCGGCGTCGATTTTCATCGCCGGAAAGCCTGGCCAGACGCGGCTGATAACCTGACTCAGCGCGAGCATCCAGCCCGGCACGTCGCGGCCAGGCGCGAGCGCGGGGCTCGACAGGATCAGACCGCTCAGATTGGCGCGGCTGCCTGTTGCTTGCGAGGCGGCGCTGGCGCGCTCGATTGCGTAGAGCGCGGCGATAGCGCCGCCCATGCTATGGCCCATCAGGAACAGCGGCGTCTCGGTCCGCACAGTGCGCGCCGCGGCGTCGAGCAACGCCTGCGCATCCAGCAGGTAATCGTCGAATCGTTCGACATAGGCGCGCTTGCCCGGCGCGCGGCCGTGACCGCGCAACTCGATCGCCAGCAGTTCGATCCCGGCTGCATTGAGCCGCGCGGCCAGCGCCGAATAGCGGCCCGCATGCTCGGCGAGTCCGTGAATCAGCGCAATGCTCGCGCGCGGCGCTTCGCGGGTTGGCCAACGGTAGAGCGGCAGTTCGAGGCCATCCGACGTGGGGGCGGTCGAGCGCACCGGCTCCGCGCTGTCTGCGCCGGTTTCAACGTGAGTGGCGAACGGCTGTTGCGAGGTCTCCATGGCGCGCGTCCGTGAATTGGGGTTCGCGCGATCATAGACCGTCGCCTCTGGCGTCAGCGGAAATGGGCGGCGGGTCCGTCCTCTAATATCTAACAGTTATGAAAAGATCGTAATTGATTATTAAAGGGAATGCCCCGGGCGCGGTAGAATCGCGGGCTCAAATTCCCAATAAAAGTAACGGCGGCCGCTTGGCCGGGGAGCGCACGACGCTCGTCGGCAAACCCGCCGTTTCGTTTTTCCATGATCGAAATACGCAATATCTCTCAGCGGTTCGCGGGGCCCCGGGGCTGGGTCGAGGCGCTGCACAACGTCAATCTGTCGATTCCGGCGGGCGAGGTGTTCGGCATCATCGGCCGCAGCGGCGCGGGCAAGAGCACGCTGGTCCGCACGATCAACCTGCTGACGCGTCCGACCGAAGGCAACATCGTCGTCGACGGCCGCGATCTGACCACGCTGCCCGCCGCGCAATTGCGCGAAGCGCGCCGCGAGATCGGCATGATCTTCCAGCACTTCAATTTGCTGTCGTCGCGCACGGTGTTCGAGAACGTCGCGTTGCCGCTCGAGCTTGCCGGCATGAAGCGCGACGAGATCGAGGCGAACGTGTTGCCGCTGCTGGAGCTCGTGGGCCTGTCCGCGCAGAAGGACCGCTACCCGGCGCAGATCAGCGGCGGGCAGAAGCAGCGCGTCGGCATCGCGCGCGCGTTGGCAAGCAAGCCGAAGGTGCTGCTTTCCGACGAAGCGACGTCCGCGCTCGATCCCGAAACCACCCGCTCGATTCTCGATCTGCTCAAGCGCATCAACCGCGAACTGAACCTGACCGTCGTGCTGATCACGCATCAGATGGATGTGATCAAGCAGGTGTGCGATCGCGTCGCCGTGCTCGACGCGGGCCGTGTCGTCGAACAGGGCAAGGTGATCGACGTGTTTCTCCAGCCGCATCACGAAGTCACGCGCGCGCTGATCGGCGACGTGATCGCGCAGGAACTGCCGCCCGCGATGAAGGCGCGCGTCGCCGAACGTCTGAAGACGGGCAGTGGTCACTTGCTGCGCCTCGCGTTCACGGGTTCGGGCGTCGATCAGCCGATTCTCTCGGAGACGATTCGCCGCTACGAACTCGACTTCAACATCCTGCACGGCCAGATCGACGAGATTCAGGGGCAGGCGTTCGGCTCGCTCGCGGTGCTCGCGGGCGGCGAACCGGCGAAGGTGGCGCAGGCGCTCGCGTATCTGCGCGAACAGGGTGTGGTGGTGGAGGAGCTCTCGTATGTTGAGTGAAATGTTCGATATGTTCGTCCAGTCGTTCTGGGAAACGCTCGTGATGGTGGGCATTTCCGGACTGGTCGGCGCGTTGGTGGGCTTGCCGCTCGGCGTGCTGCTGTATCTTACGGACCGTCAGGGCGTGTTGCAGAACGTCGCGGTGAATCGCGTCGTCGGCATGGTCGTGAATGCGGTGCGCTCGACGCCGTTCATCATCCTGCTCGTGGCGGTGATTCCGTTCACGCGCCTCGTGGTCGGATCGTCGATCGGCACGGCCGCGGCCGTGGTGCCGCTGACGATTGCCGCGGCGCCGTTCATCGCGCGTCTCGTCGAAACGGCGCTGCGCGAAGTCGATCGCGGGCTGATCGAAGCCGCTCAGGCGATGGGCGCGACCACCAGCCAGATCGTCTTCAAGGTGCTGTTGCCGGAATCGCTGCCGGGCGTCGTGGCCGGCTTGACCATCACGTTTGTCTCGCTGGTCGGTTATTCGGCGATGGCCGGTGCGATCGGCGGCGGCGGTCTTGGCGACCTCGGCATTCGCTACGGGTATCAGCGGTTTCTGCCGGAAGTCATGTTGACGGTCGTCGTGATTCTTATCGTGTTCGTGCAGTTGGTGCAGTCGTTCGGGGATTGGCTCGTGCGTCGTCTGAGCCATAAATAAATCAAAAGGTCCATCATGCAACGTCGTTTCATACTCAAGCTGGTCGCGGCATTCGGTGCCGCGTCGCTGTTCGCCGCGAATGCGGCCCACGCTGAAGACACCATCAAGGTCGGCGTGACCGGCGGTCCGCACGCGCAGATCATGGAAGTCGTGAAGAGCGTCGCGGCAAGGAACGGTCTGAACATCAAGGTCGTCGAGTTCTCCGACTACGTGCAGCCGAACGCGGCGCTCGCGGGCGGCGATCTGGACGCCAACAGCTATCAGCACGATCCGTATTTGCAGGCGCAGGTCAAGGACCGCGGCTACAAGCTGATTCGCGTCGCCGATACGGTCACGTACCCGATGGGCATCTACTCGAAGAAGGTGAAGTCGCTGGCCGAACTGCCGCAAGGCGCGAAGATCGCGGTGCCGAACGATCCGACCAACGGCGGCCGCGCCTTGCTGCTGCTGCAAAAGCAGGGGCTGCTGAAGCTGCGTGCCGAAGCGGGCCTGAAGGCGACGCCGCTCGACATCGTCGAAAATCCGAAGAAGCTGAAGATTGTCGAACTGGACGCTGCGCAGATTCCGCGCTCGCTCAACGACGTGGACGCCGCTGCGATCAACACCAACTTCGCGATGGAAGCCGGCCTCAAGCCGAAGCAGGATGCGATCGCGATCGAAGACCCGAAGGGTCCGTACGTGAACGTCATCGCGATCCGCGAGGCCGACAAGAACAAGCCGTGGGTCGCCAAGCTCGTGGCCGCTTACCATTCGCCGGAAGTGAAGCAGTTTGTCGACAGCAAATTCGGCGGTTCGGTGGTCACGGCCTGGTGATCTGAAGCCGTCAGATACCGCGTGACCAGCCGGCGATATGAAAATTAGAGTCGTAAATCGGAACCCGGGGTTGTCACCCGGGTTTTTTCGCGATTAAAATAGAACGACCGTTCGATATTGCCGTCACGCCGCTGGGGAGCGATATCCTCCTGCTAGAGCGCCCGCGACAAAGCTGCCACGAGGGCAGTCGTTATAATGTTCGTTGGGTTGACGTATTCGTAACTTTGGAGCGTGTGCATGAAAATCCTGGTGCCAGTCAAGAGAGTGGTCGACTACAACGTGAAGGTCCGGGTCAAGTCGGACGGCACGGGCGTCGACATCGCGAACGTGAAGATGTCGATGAATCCGTTCGACGAAATCGCGGTTGAAGAGGCGGTGCGTCTGCGCGAAGCGGGCGTGGCGACCGAGGTGATCGCCGTGTCGGCGGGCGCGACGCAATCGCAGGAAACGCTGCGCACGGCGCTCGCCATCGGCGCGGATCGCGCGATCCTGATCGAGTCGAACGAAGAATTGCAGCCGCTGGCGGTCGCGAAGCTGCTGAAGGCGCTCGTCGACAAAGAACAGCCGCAACTGGTGATTCTCGGCAAGCAGGCTATCGACGATGACTCCAACCAGACCGGCCAGATGCTCGCCGCGCTGGCTGGATTGCCGCAGGCGACGTTTGCGTCGAAGGTTGTCGTCGCTGACGGCAAGGCGACCGTGTCGCGCGAAGTCGACGGCGGCGCGGAAACGCTGTCGCTCACATTGCCCGCTGTCATCACGACCGATCTGCGCCTGAACGAGCCGCGCTACGTGACGCTGCCGAACATCATGAAGGCGAAGAAAAAGCCGCTGGAAGTCGTCAAGCCCGAAGACCTCGGCGTCGATGTCACGCCGCGTCTGAAGACGCTGAAGGTCGTCGAGCCGCCGAAGCGCTCCGCCGGCGTGAAGGTGCCGGACGTGAAGACGCTGGTCGAGAAGCTGAAGACCGAAGCCAAGGTGCTTTAAGGAACGCGGGAGACAGGGCAAATGACGAATCTTGTAATAGCAGAACACGACAACGCATCGATCAAGGCCGCGACGCTGCACACCATTGCAGCCGCGCAAAAGATCGGTGGTGACATTCACGTACTGGTAGCAGGCCAAAACGCGCAGGCCGCAGCGGACGCAGCCGCGAAGATCGCGGGCGTTTCGAAAGTGCTGCTGGCCGACGCGCCGCAACTCGCCGAAGGACTCGCGGAAAACGTCGAGGCGACGGTGCTGAACATCGCGAAGGACTACTCGCATATCCTCGCGCCGGCTACCGCTTACGGCAAGAACATCGCGCCGCGTATCGCCGCCAAGCTCGACGTCGCGCAGATCAGCGACATCACGGCGGTCGATTCCGCTGACACTTTCGAGCGTCCGATTTACGCGGGCAATGCAATTGCGACGGTGCAATCGGCCGATCCGATCAAGGTCATCACGGTCCGCACCACCGGCTTCGACGCAGTGGCGGCTGAAGGCGGCAACGCATCGGTGGAAAAAATCGAAGCGGCGGCAGACGCGGGCATCTCGCAGTTCGTGAGCCGCGAAGTGACGAAGCTCGACCGTCCGGAACTGACGTCGGCGAAGATCATCGTTTCAGGTGGCCGCGGTCTCGGCAACGGCGAGAACTACACGAAGGTGCTCGAGCCGCTCGCCGACAAGCTGAACGCGGCGCTGGGCGCATCGCGCGCGGCGGTCGACGCCGGCTTCGTGCCGAACGACTATCAGGTCGGGCAGACCGGCAAGATCGTCGCGCCGCAACTGTATGTGGCCGTCGGCATTTCCGGCGCGATCCAGCATCTGGCCGGCATGAAGGACAGCAAAGTGATCGTCGCGATCAACAAAGACCCGGAAGCGCCGATTTTCAGCGTCGCCGATTATGGTCTCGTCGGCGATCTGTTCACGCTTGTGCCGGAACTCGTGAGCGAACTCGGCTGAGCGTGTTAGCGCCATATAAAGCCATCTGCAAAGCCGTTTAACGGCGTTTCGCAACGCATTGGCGACACAAGAAGGGCGCTGGACCGAACAAGTCCCGCGCCCTTTTTCCATCAGGCAGGAGGAGAACAGAAAATGAGCTATACGGCGCCCATCAAGGACATGCTGTTCGTGATGAACGAACTGGCGGATCTCGAACAGATCGCGACGCTGCCGGGCTTCGAGGACGCGAACCTCGACACCGCTCAGGCCGTGCTGGAAGAGTCGGCGAAACTGTGCGGCGAGGTGCTGGCTCCGCTGAACGTCGAGGGAGATCGCAATCCGAGCAGTTGGAAAGACGGCGTCGTGACGGCGACGCCCGGTTTCAAGGAAGCGTTCCGTCAGTTCGCCGAGGGCGGCTGGCAAGGCGTGCAGCATCCTGTCGAGTATGAAGGCCAGGGCCTGCCGAAACTCATCGCCACACCTTGCGTTGAGATGTTGAACGCGTCGAATCTGTCGTTCGCGCTGTGCCCGTTGCTGACCGACGGCGCGATCGAGGCGCTGCTGACCGCCGGCACCGACGCGCAAAAACAGACCTATGTGCCGAAGCTCATTTCAGGCGAATGGACCGGCACAATGAACCTCACTGAGCCGCAGGCCGGCTCGGATCTCGCGCTCGTGCGCACGCGCGCCGAGCCGCAAGGCGACGGCTCGTTCAAGCTGTTCGGCACGAAGATTTTCATCACGTGGGGCGAGCACGACATGGCGAAGAACATCGCGCATCTCGTGCTCGCGCGCACGCCGAATGCGCCCGAAGGCGTGAAGGGCATCTCGCTCTTCATCGTGCCGAAGTTTTTGATCAACGAGGACGGTTCGCTCGGCGAGCGCAACGACGTGCATTGCGTGTCGATCGAGCACAAGCTCGGCATCAAGGCGAGCCCGACGGCGGTGCTGCAATTCGGCGACCACGGCGGCGCGATCGGGCATCTGATCGGCGAGGAAAATCGCGGCCTCGAGTACATGTTCATCATGATGAACGCGGCGCGGTTCGCCGTGGGCATGCAAGGCGTCGGCGTATCGGATCGCGCGTATCAGAAGGCGGCGGCCTATGCGAAGGAGCGCGTGCAAAGCCGTCCCGTCGACGGCTCCGCGAAACAGCCGGTGGCGATCATCGAGCATCCCGACGTGCGCCGCATGCTTTCGACGATGCGCGCCCTCACCGAGGCGTCGCGCGCGCTGGCTTATGTCGCGGCCGGGCATTGCGACATTGCGCATCGCCATCCGGACGAAGCCAAGCGCGCCGAACATCAGGCGATTTACGAGTTTCTCGTACCGATCGTGAAGGGCTGGAGCACGGAGTTGTCGATCGACGTAACCAGCCTTGGCGTGCAGGTGCACGGCGGCATGGGTTTCATCGAAGAGACGGGCGCCGCGCAGTATTACCGCGACGCTCGCATTCTGCCGATCTACGAAGGCACGACCGCGATTCAGGCGAATGACCTGATCGGCCGCAAGACGGTGCGTGACGGCGGCAAAGTCGCGAAGTCGCTGCTGGCAAGCGTTGCCGAAACGGTCGGATTGCTTGGCGCGCAACAAGGTCAGGCGTTCCGATCGATGGAAAAGTATCTTGCCGAGGGGCAGCGCTCGTTGGGCGCGGTGGTCGATTTCGTCGTCGCGAACACGAAGGGCGATCCGAATGCCGTGTTTGCCGGCAGCGTGCCGTATCTGAAGCTCGCGGGCATTGTGCTGGGCGGCTGGCAAATGGCGCGTGCGCTGCTCGCGGCCGCTCAGAAGCGCGACGAAGACCAGCAGTTTTACGGCGCGAAGATCGCGACGGCGCAATTCTACGCGGAGCATGTGTTGCCGCTCGCGACCGCGCTGGAGGCGTCGATTGTCAGCGCGAAGGGCGGCGAGGGCGTGCTGGCGTTGTCCGCGGATCAGTTTTGATGCGGCGCGAAGTCTGAGGTCTTGCTGAGTAAACGAAAACGGCGCCTTGCAGCGTTAACTGAAGCGCAGGCAATTGGACATTGATCCAATTTTTGCGGTCAGTTCGCAAGGCGCCGTTTGTCTCTTGGCGAGCCGGCTTGCGCTGTTACAGCCGGCTGGAAACGCGCCGAGCATGACCACGCCCGGCGCTAGAAGCTTCAGGCATAAGCCGGACGATGTGCAGCGCCGGTCTCGCCGAAATAGCGATGCACCGAGAGGTCATCCGCCTTGATCGCCGGCTGCTTGCCGGACATCACATCGGCGAGCAACTGGCCCGAACCGCACGACATTGTCCAGCCGAGCGTGCCGTGCCCCGTGTTGAGAAACAGGTTCGGCACGGGGGTGCGGCCGACGATCGGCGTGCCGTCCGGCGTCATGGGCCGCAGGCCGGTCCAGAAGCTGGCCTTCGACGTGTCGCCGCCGCCCGGGAACAGATCGTTCACGCACAGCTCGAGGGTTTCACGGCGCGCTTGCCGCAACGACTTGTCGAAGCCGACGATCTCAGCCATCCCGCCGACGCGAATCCGGTTGTCGAAGCGCGTAATCGCGATCTTGTACGTTTCGTCGAGCACCGTGGAAACCGGCGCGGCGGCTTCGTTGACGATGGGCGCCGTGATCGAGTAACCCTTCAGCGGATAGACCGGAATCTTCACGAGGCCGGACAGAAATTTCGTCGAGTAAGAACCGAGCGCGACGACGAACGAATCGGCGCGTACCAATTCCTGGCCGCACTGCACGCCGGCGATGCGGTCGCCGGCCATGGCGAGCGCGTCGATCGGCGTGTTGTAGCGGAATTTGACGCCCATCTGCTCGGCCAGCGCGGCGAGACGCGTGGTGAACATCTGGCAATCGCCGGTTTCGTCGCCCGGCAGGCGCAGACCGCCCGTCAGCTTGTGCGAGACCGCGGCGAGCGCCGGTTCGGCCTGAGCCAGTTCCGCCGCCGACAGCAGTTCGAACGGCACGTTGGCCTCGCGCAGCACGGCGATGTCTTTCGCCGCGCCGTCGAATTGCTGCTGCGTGCGGAACACCTGCAGCGTGCCGCCGGTGCGGCCTTCGTAGTGGATGCCGGTTTCGGCGCGCAGCGCTTGCAGACAATCGCGGCTGTATTCGGCGAGGCGGACCATGCGTCCCTTGTTGACCGCGTAGCGCGACGCCGTGCAGTTCTGCAGCATCTGCCACATCCATTGCAACTGGAACTGCGTGCCGTCGAGGCGAATGGCGAGCGGCGCGTGTTTCTGGAACATCCACTTGACGGCTTTCAGCGGCACGCCGGGCGCGGCCCACGGCGACGCATAGCCTGGCGAGATCTGGCCGGCGTTGGCGAAACTTGTTTCGAGCGCCGGGCCTGGCTCACGATCGATCACGGTCACTTCATGACCCGCGCGTGCGAGGTAATACGCGCTCGTTACGCCGACGACGCCACTGCCCAAAACGACGATTCGCATAGCTGCTCCAGATGATTCGCAAGATTTGCGGGCGTTGTGTTGTTCAGTTCGCTTCAATCGTTCGATTAACGACGTGAAACGCGGTTCGCCCAGTGTTAAGCGCTATACTATTGGCGAACTTGCAGGTTTTGTTATTGTATTTCTGCGATTTTCAGAATAAACACTATGCGCACCCAACGTCAGCCGGTCCGAACCCTCGACAAGCTCGATCACAAGATTCTTCGGCTGCTGCAGCAGGACGGCCGGATGGCCATGAAAGACCTCGCGGAACAGGTCGGGCTGTCGGTCACGCCGTGCATCGAGCGTGTGAAGCGCATGGAGCGCGACGGCGTGATCACCGGCTACTATGCGCGCGTGAATCCGGCCGAGCTGGGCGCGGCGCTGCTGGTGTTCGTCGAAATCACGCTCGACCACAAGAGCGGCAACATGTTCGACCAGTTTCGCCGCGAGGTGCAGAAGATCCCCGAAGTGCTCGAGTGCCATCTCGTGTCGGGCGATTTCGATTATCTGATCAAGGCGCGCATCGGCGAGATGGCCGACTACCGTAAGCTTCTCGGCGACATCCTGCTTCAGCTTCCGGGCGCCGTGCAGTCGAAAAGCTATGTGGTGATGGAGGAGATCAAGGAAACGCTGACCATTCCGGTCGGGGATGAAACCACGCGCTAGGCTCGTTGCACGGGGCTCGACAAACGGCGTAAACACTGTATATTTATACAGGTTTTTTGCGCCGTTTTGTTTGCCCTGTTCACTTGTCCAGCCAGCCGTGACCGAGCCCGATTTGCCTTCCGCTGCCGAGTTTCCAATCGCGCCGCCGGTGCCCCGCAAGGGGCGCGGCGCGGTCACGAACGTGCAAGGCCGTTACGAGGTCGACCAGCGGGAAGCGGTGGACGACGGTTGGTTGGCCACGCCGGAAGAAGGTGAAGCGCCGAAGGCGCTGCGCACCCAGGTGTTCGAGGAAAGGGCGAAAAGCATTCTTACTCGCAACGCGTCGCCGGACATTCCGTTTAGCGTGTCGCTGAATCCCTATCGCGGATGCGAGCACGGCTGCATTTATTGTTTTGCGCGGCCCACGCATAGTTATCTCGGCCTCTCGCCGGGGCTCGACTTCGAAAGCCGCATTTATGCGAAGGTGAACGCGCCCGAGCTGCTTGAGCGCGAGCTGTCGAAAAAGTCTTATGAGCCGGAGCCCATTGCGCTCGGCGTCAATACCGACGCGTGGCAGCCTGCAGAACGCGAGTGGCGGCTCACACGGCGCGTCGTCGAGATTCTGAGCGAGCGTAATCATCCTTTTGCGGCGATTACGAAATCGTCGCTGATCGAGCGTGACCTGGATCTGCTTGCGCCCATGGCGGCTCGCGGGCAATTCATGGCGGCCATTACCATCACGACGCTCGACGCCGACATTGCGCGCACGCTCGAACCGCGCGCGGCTACGCCGTCGCGGCGCTTGCGCACGATCCGCACGCTGAGCGAAGCGGGCATTCCGGTCGGGGTGAGCATTGCGCCGGTGATTCCGTTTGTCACGGAGCCGGACATGGAGCGCGTGCTCGAAGCGTGTGCGGAAGCCGGCGCCAGCAACGCGAGCTATATCGTGCTGCGCCTGCCGTGGGAAGTTGCGCCGCTGTTCAAAGACTGGCTCGCCGCGCATTTTCCCGATCGCGCCGAACGGGTCATGGCGCGTGTGCGCGATATGCGGGGCGGCAAGGACTACGACTCGTCTTTCTCCACCCGAATGAAGGGGGAAGGCTTGTGGGCCGATCTGCTCAAGCAGCGATTCCACAAGGCGGTGCGCCGTCTAGGGCTGAATCAGCGCGACCGCGGCATTCTGGATATGTCGCACTTCAAGCGTCATGAGGTGCCGCGGAGGCAGGCCGCGAGTGGCGATAATCCGCAGCTCGATCTTTTTTAGCCGATGGTGCGTGTAGTGCGCGTGGTCCTTCTGCTATTGCGACAGCGCCTTCGCCGCCTGGACTTGGCCTTCGAAGTAGGTCTGGAAGGAAATGGCGAGACCGGTCATCAACAGAAACGCGCCGATCAGCAGCGAAAAGATCACCACGAAGATCACCGTCCACCCGGAGCGGCTTTGTCGCTGTGTGTGCGCGTTGAATTGCCGATCCCACTTTTCGTCCGGACGCAGACCGTAGACGATCGCGGCGAGAAACGCGGCCAGAAGCGAAACGGCGCCGGGGAATGCGAGCACCCAGCCGAGTATCGAAGAGCGTTCGCTCGCTACCAGCAACATCGCGCCGGGAATGCCGATTACGGTGCCGAGCACGTGGGCCCAGCCGTAGACGTCGCGCGGACCGTACAGATAAAAGCGATGCGCGCCGAGGCTGCCCAGAAAAAACGCCAGCGCGGCGGTAATCGTTTTGGATCGGAAGTAAGTCGAGGTCGAAGCAGACGTGGACATGTGGGCGTGGGTAACGTGATGGGCAGCGCGAACTGACGGGCAAAGACGGCAGCGCGGACGGATGGTCGAAAGCTGTGGTGCAAATGAGCGGTGAATTGTTGGCCGCGAACCGTCGCGCATTCTACGCCGCCGGCGCGCGACCGGTCACGTGGCGTAGAGCCTCAGGCGGCGGGGGGGGCTGGCAAGGCGGGGGCGTTGCCGTGTTCTTCGGCGGCGGTTGCAGGTGCGGCATCGCCGAGGGCTTCAGCATTGGCGTCGGCAGCGGCAGCGACCACCGTTGCGGCATCGCCGGCTTCACACCGGCAGCGGCACGCCCGGCCCATGCGTCTTAGCCTGCCCCGGGCACATCCGTCCGCGTGACGTCCCGGACCGCGACCACAAGCCCCGAGCCGCCCGGCGCCAGGGTAGCCGCTCAAGGCACCGAGTACGTGACGCGGTAAATGGCGCCGGCGTAGTCGTCGCTGATCAGCAGCGACCCGTCTGGCAGCGGCAACACGTCGGCGGGGCGGCCCCACACGGTTTCTCCCGGCTGAAGCCATCCCTCGGCGAAAACCTCCTGCCGCACGTGGCTGCCGTCCGGCTCCGTCACGACTCTTACTACGCGGTAGCCGGACTTCTTACTGCGGTTCCAGGAACCGTGCTCGGCAATGAAAATGTTGTGGCGGTAGTCGGCCGGGAACATCGAGCCGCTATAAAAGCGCATGCCGAGCGCGGCGACATGCGCGCCCAATTTGACGACCGGTGGCGTGAATGCGCTGCACGGATGGCCCGCGCCGAATTGCGGGTCGGCTACCGCGTCGGCGTGACAGTACGGAAAGCCGAAATCGAGACCGGCGCGCGGGGCGCGGTTGAGTTCGTCGTCGGGTACGTCGTCGCCTAGCAGATCGCGGCCGTTGTCGGTGAACCAGAGTTCGTGCGTCGCCGGATGCCATGCGAAGCCGACGGAGTCGCGTATGCCGCGCGCGACGACCTCGTAATGGCTGCCGTCGGGGTCCATGCGGCCGATCATCGCGTAGCGGTCGCGATCTTTCAGGCAGACGTTGCAGGGTGCGCCTTGCGGGACGTAAAGCTTGCCGTCCGGGCCGAAAGCAATGAATTTCGCCCCGTGATGAGTCTCGGCGGGCAATTTGTCCGTAACGACCGCCGGCTGCGGCGGCGCGCTCAGGCGCGTGTCGATCGAATCGAAGCGTAAAATTCGCGACACCGCCGAAACGTACAACGCGCCGTCGTGCCAGGCGACGCCGACCGGGGCATCGAGACCCGTGGCCACGATATGTCGGGCGGCGACTCGCGCACCTTGCAGTTCGAGCGCATAGACGTGGCCGTCGAGGCTGCCTATATAGAGAATGCCCTTTGGCGACAAAGCCATCGCGCGCGCGCTCGGTACTGCGTCCGACAAGACTTCGATATGAAAGCCCGGCGGCAGTTTGATGCGCTCCACAGGCGGCGCGGCCAGGGCGCTGCACGCGACGACGGCCAGCAACGCGCCCACCGCGCTGCCAAAACCGCGGAAACCGCGAAAACCGCGCGGACGGCAAACGGATGCAGGCCGGCGGCCGGAAAGGATGCGAAACAGCGCGGTTTGCAGCAGAGATTTCACAGGCATTCCGTCAGGTCCTCCATGTGTTTGCGCCAGCTTGCGCGCCCGCGCTGTCGGGGCGGCGCACCCCGATTGCTCAGTTTATCCGGGTAAGTGTTTGTTATGGCGTCGGTTTCCCGCTATAATCGCGTGTTTCAGTCGTTCCGAACCCCGGTTTTCAAGGATTCTAGTATGGTCATCATCCGCTTGGCTCGTGGCGGCTCCAAGAAGCGCCCGTTCTACAACATCGTCGCAACCGACTCGCGTAACCGTCGTGACGGCCGCTTCATCGAGCGCGTTGGCTTCTACAACCCGGTCGCTACGAAGGGCGAATCGCTGCGTATCGCTCAAGATCGCCTGACGTATTGGCAAGGCGTTGGCGCACAACTGTCGCCGACCGTCGAGCGTCTCGTGAAAGAAGCGCAAAAGGCGCAGCCGGCTGCTTAATGGTAGCTCGCATGCGTATCGTCGTCGGTTTGGCCGGCGGCTCGCGCGACCCGCGTGAGCAGTCCGATGCGCAAAATGTTTTGCCGAAACAGGCGTCGAAGTTCGCAGCAAGGCTCAATCTGAGGTCCCGTCATGTCTGAGCGTGATTCCGGCAGTTCAGGTCGCGTAAAGGCAGCGGAAGCGGCTACACAGGCCGCTAAAGAGGCGAGCCCGCGCGCAAAGACGCCTGCTCAGGCGCCGTTCGGTGCATTCGTCCGCAAGTCGGGCGAGCGGGCCGGCGGCAAGGCGAAAGCCAATGTTGAAAACGCCGGTTCCGAGGCAGCAGCAATGCGCGCGGAAACGGCGGAGAGTTGGCCGGCCGACGCGGTCGAAGTCGGTGCAGTCGTCGACGCTTACGGCCTCAAAGGCTGGGTCAAGGTGGCCGCGCATGCGGACGCCGGGCATGGCGGCGACGCTTTGCTGAGCGCTAAGCGCTGGTGGCTCATGAAAGGCCGCGAGCGCCAGTCGGCGCCGTCGCTGCAAGCCAAAACGCATAGCGACAGTGTCGTGGCCCTTCTGGGCGGCGTCGCTGACCGCGACGCGGCGCTGGCGCTGCGCGGCTCGCGCGTCTACGTGAGCCGCAGCGAATTTCCGGCGCTTGAAGCCGACGAATTCTACTGGGTTGACCTGCTCGGCCTGGACGTGGTGAACCTTGCCGGCGTCAACCTGGGCAAGGTTGCAGACATGATCGACAACGGTGCGCATTCGGTGCTGCGCATCGAATACGCAGCGGCCGACAAAACCGGCAAGCCGGGCACGGCCGAGCGCTTGATCCCGTTCGTCGGCGTGTTTGTCAAAACGGTGGACCAGGCGGCGAAGCAGATCATCGTCGACTGGGAAGCCGATTATTGATAGTTCAGCAAATCGAGTTCGCTACAACGGAGAGAGCGATGCAGTTCGATGTCGTCACGCTCTTTCCCGAAATGTTTCGCGCGCTGACCGACTGGGGCATTACCAGCCGGGCAGCAAAGCAGCAGCGCTATGGGTTGCGTACGTGGAATCCGCGTGATTTCACCACGGACAACTACCGCACAATCGACGATCGCCCGTACGGCGGCGGCCCCGGCATGGTCATGCTGGCCAAGCCGCTGGAAGACGCGATCGGTGCAGCGAAGGCTGCGCAGGCGGAGCAGGGCATCGGCGCCCCGCGTGTCGTGATGATGTCGCCGCAAGGCGCCACGCTGAATCACGAACGTGTGATGAAGTTCGCCTCCCAGCCTGGTTTGATTTTGCTGTGCGGCCGCTACGAGGCGATCGATCAGCGTTTGCTCGACCGGGTTGTCGACGAAGAAATCAGTCTCGGCGACTTCGTGCTGTCGGGCGGCGAGTTGCCCGCCATGGCGTTGATGGATGCAGTCGTGCGCCAGTTGCCCGGCGTGCTCAACGATTCGCAGTCGGCGGTACAGGACAGTTTTGTCGATGTGCTGCTCGATTGTCCGCACTACACGCGGCCTGAGGAATACCACGGCGTGCGTGTGCCCGATGTGCTGCTCGGCGGCCATCATGCGGAGATCGAAGCGTGGCGTCGGCGGGAAGCTTTGCGCAATACGTGGCACAAGCGGCCCGATTTGATCGTCAAGGCCAGAAAGAACAAGATGTTGAGCCGTGCCGACGAGGCATGGCTTGCAAGTCTCGCGAAGGAAGAGCCGAAGGCGTAAAGCCCCGGCCTTTCGAGCGGACACCAGGCGGCGCCGCACATGCGTGTTCGGCGCCTGATGTGAACCCATCCTCTATCGGGGCCGTAGCCGCGCATATCGATGCAAGGCAGGTACGAACGCCGACAAGATGGACTTAGGAGTCAGTGATGAATCTGATTGCAAAACTCGAGCAGGAAGAAATCGCGCGCGCCCTCGGCGAGAAGACCATTCCCGAATTCGCTCCCGGCGATACGGTGATTGTCAGCGTGAACGTGGTTGAAGGTACGCGTAAGCGTGTCCAGGCTTACGAAGGCGTCGTGATCGCCAAGCGTAACCGTGGTCTGAATTCGTCGTTCATCGTCCGCAAGATTTCGTCGGGCGAAGGCGTCGAGCGTACGTTCCAGACGTACTCGCCGCTGCTGGCTAGCATCGTCGTCAAGCGTCGTGGCGATGTGCGTCGTGCAAAGCTGTACTACCTGCGCGAGCGTTCGGGCAAGTCGGCTCGAATCAAGGAAAAGCTGGTCTCGAAAGACCGCGCTGCTTCGCAAGCGTAACTGCTGTAAGAAAAAGCACCCCTCGCGGGTGCTTTTTTGTTTGCCAGGTCAAAATAGCGGCATCGCGTCCATCCGCTCATTCGAGAGATCCGTTGATCCGCCCCGTCTTTGAACCTGAAGCCCTGCCCATCGAGGCAACGGGCGCCCACTTGCCGCCAGTCGCCGCGGAGCGTCTTACGCCCGATGGCCTTCGAGCGCGCTTCAAGCAGCATCTTTCCTGGACACCAGAGCCGATTATCGAGGCGCCGTGGCGCGACATTCACACCGACCCGCGTGTCGCCTCCGTGCTGGTGCCGCTCGTGATCCGCGCGAATGGCCTCACGGTGTTGCTGACGCAGCGCGCCGATCATCTCAACGACCATGCCGGTCAGGTCAGCTTTCCGGGCGGACGTCAGGAGCCTTTCGATGCCGACGCCACCGCGACCGCCTTGCGTGAAGCGCAAGAGGAAGTCGGCCTCGCGCCTTCGCGCGTCGAGGTGCTCGGCGCGTTGCCCGACTATCTGACGGGCACCGGTTTTCGCGTCACGCCCGTGATTGGCCTCGTGCACCCGCCGTTCGCGTTGAAAGCGGACGCGCTCGAGGTCGCGGAGGTCTTCGAAGTGCCGCTCCCATTTCTGATGAACCCGGCGCATCACGAAGAACGCGTCTTCCGCTACGAAGGCGGCGAGCGCCGCTTCTTCGCGATGCCGTACCCGCGCGGCGTATCGCTCGAAGCAGCCGAACAGGGTGTCGGCGGAACGGGCAGTCACTACTTCATCTGGGGTGCGACAGCGGCGATGCTGCGCAATGTCTATCGCTTTCTGGCGGCTTGACGGGTGTTCTTATGTGCGGACGTTGGGTGTTTGGCAACGTCCCGCTCAGTGGCATCCGACCCTGTGCTATCGTTATGAACCAATCGTAAAACTCGAAAAGCACGGCGCATCGCATGACTTTTTTTTCCGTATTGCTGGCTCTGATCATTGAACAGGTGCGCGCACTGTCGCCGAACAATCCGGTATCCGCGCTGCTTCAATACCATGCGGAGTCGGCGGCGCACGGATTCGATGCGGGCAAGCCCAAGCATGGTCTGCTTGCATGGCTCGTCGTCGTGGTGCCGTGGACGCTGGCCGTCGCGCTCGTCTACTACGTTCTGTACAACATTCACTTCGTGCTGGCGTTCCTGTGGAACGTCGCGGTGCTGTACTTCACGCTCGGCTTCCGCCAGTTCAGCCATTACTTTACCGACATCCATCTCGCGCTCAATAACGACGACGTGCCGCGCGCGCGCGAAATTCTCAACGAATGGACCGGCCTCGACACGCTCGACATGCCGGTCAGCGAGATCGTGCGTCATACGCTGATTCACGCGGTGGTCGCGTCGCATCGCCATGTTTTCGGCGTGTTCTTCTGGTTTCTGATTCCGGTTGGGCCGGCCGGCGCTGTGCTGTATCGGATCGCCGAGTATCTGTCGCGCACGTGGGCGCGGCCGGTGGACGATCGTACCGTCGCGTTTTCGAGCTTCGCGCAGCGCGCGTTCTTCGTGATCGACTGGATTCCGGCGCGGCTCACGTCGCTCGGCTTTGCCATTGTCGGCAATTTCGAAGATGCGATTTACGCGTGGCGCAACCACGCGCGGCAGTGGCCGGATGCGAACGACGGCGTGCTGCTCGCGGCGGGTAGCGGTGCCCTCGGCGCGCGTCTGAGCGGGCCGCTTGCCGAGCCGTCGAGTCTTGATGCACTCGCTACTGGCGACGGCGGTCCGATGCAGGTGGGTGACGACTGCACGCCGCGCACGTTGCAATCGGCGGTCGGACTCGTCTGGCGCGCGGTCGTGCTGTGGATGATTCTGTTGCTGATGCTCACCATCGCCGTGTGGCTGGCTTGAAGCAACACACGTGATGTGCGTAAAAAAACGGGCAATCGCCCGTTTTTTTACGACCTCGACCTCGCAGCCCGCGCCAGACCCGTTCACCCATCCAAAGGATCGCGCGCCGTCCCGCACTGCCAGCACACGGTGAACTGCGCTTCGAGCTTTTCGCCGCATTGCCGACATTGCCAGCCGGGCGCACCTGCGGCCGGACCTCGCGACGCCGCATCGATCAGACGTCGCGCCACGGCCTCGTCGCGATCGTCCACGAGCCACAACTCGGGCGCGCACTGATCCGCGGGAATGTCGCCGAGCGCGCCGTTCAGATAGCGGTTGTGCAGCTCGCACGCGATGCCGGCTGCGGCCAGCACATTGATCCAATGCTGTCCGATGATGAGATTCGGCGCGCGCATCAGCTTCATGTCAGCGCACGATCTGGCTGGCTTCATACACGAGTTGCGCGTACAGCGCATGCCGTTCGCGACGGATGCGGCCGTCCGCGACCGCTTCGAGGATCGCGCAGCCGGGCTCGTGCAAGTGATGGCAGTTGTAGAAGCGGCAGTTAGGCAAGAGAGGCCGGAACTCCGGGAACGCGCGCTCGAGCCGGCCCTCGGTCAAATGATGCAGGCCGAATTCCTGGAAGCCAGGCGAGTCGATCAGCGCACCGTTCCCGCCGTTCCCTCCATCACCCGGCAGCGCGCCGGGCAACGGATAAAGCCGCGTAAACGTCGTCGTATGGCGCCCGCTGTTCAACGCGGTCGAAATCTCGCGCGTGGCGACTTCGGCGTTTGGAATCAGCAGGTTCACGAGCGTCGATTTGCCCATCCCCGACTGGCCGAGCAAGAGCGTCGAGTGGCCGTGCAAATGGTCGATCAACGTCGCGCGGGCGTCGTCGGGTTGCGTCTTGATCGACACTTCCAGGACCGTATAGCCGAGTGCACGATAGGGCTCGAGCCGTTTGCGGGCGCCTTCGAGCGAATCGGTCACGTCGATCTTGTTCAGCACGATCAGCGGCTTGAGCTCGTTGGCCTCGGCGGCGACGAGCGCGCGCCCGAGCAGGTCTTCGCTGAAGTGCGGTTCGGTCGCGAGCACGATCAGCAACTGGTCGAGGTTCGCGGCGAAGAGCTTCGACTTGTACTGATCCGAGCGATACAGCAGATTGCGCCGCTCGCCGATTTCGACGATCACGCCCTGGTCCGCGGACGTCGGCTCGTAAATCACGCGATCGCCAACCGCGACCTCGCTGCGCTTGCCGCGCGGGAAGCATTGCAGCAGCGCGCCGCCGTCTTCGGGCGCGACCAGATAGTGGCGGCCATGCGCGGCCACCACGAGGCCGCCTACGCGCGTGCTGGACGTTGCGCGCGGCGCTTTCGGAGAGCGGCCGCTCATGCGTGCCGCAACAGTCGGTCGATCCGCTGCGAAGCCGGCGGATGCGAGTAGTAGAACGCGGTGTAGAGCGGATCGGGCGTCAACGTGGACGCATTGTCTTCGTACAGCTTGACGAGCGCGTTGACGAGGTCTTGCGCATCCGTTTGCGTGGCGGCGAACGCGTCGGCCTCGAACTCGTGTTTGCGAGAAGTCAGGCTGCCAAGCGGCGTGACGAAGAATACGAACACCGGCAGCGCGAGGAAGAACAGCACGAGCGCAAGACCGCTATTGCCGCCGATGAGCGACGGCCTCACGCCCAGTCCTTCATAGAACCAGACCTGCTGCGTGAGCCAGCCGAGCAGCGCGAGCATCGCGAGGCTGATCGCGAACGTGACGAGCATCCGCTTGATCACGTGACGACGCTTGAAATGGCCGAGCTCGTGCGCGAGCACGGCCTCGATCTCGCTGCCCGACAGGCGCGCGAGCAGCGTGTCGAAAAACACGATGCGCTTGGCCGCGCCGAAGCCCGTGAAGTACGCATTGCCGTGCGCCGAGCGGCGGCTGCCGTCCATCACGAAGAGGCCCTTGGCCGCGAAGCCGCAGCGCTTCATCAGCGCTTCGATGCGGCTTTTCAGCGCTTCGTCCTTAAGCGGCTCGAACTTGTTGAAAAGCGGCGCGATAAACGACGGATACAGCACCAGCACGAGCATCTGAAAGACGACCCAGACGATCCACGTCCACAGCCACCAGAAGCTGCCCGCCTGGTTCATCAGCCACAGCACGACAAAGAGCAGCGGCAGGCCGAACGCGGCGCCGAGCAGCACGCCCTTCAAACGGTCGACGACGAAAATCCGCTTGCTCATCCGGTTAAAGCCGAAGCGTTGCTCGATCACGAACTGACGGTAGTAGTCGAATGGCAGATCGATCGCGCTGGTGATCGCGATCACTGCCGCGACGAGTGCAATCTGGCCGACATAGCCGCGGCCGAGCCAGTCGGTGATCGCCAGATCGAGCGCCTGCACGCCGCCGAGCAGCGTGAGGCCGATCAGCACCGCCGCGCCGACGACGATCTCGATCATCGTGAGACGCGTGCGCTCGACGGTGTAGTCGGCGGCGCGCTGGTGCGCGGTGAGCGCGATGGTGCCGGCAAACTGGCTCGGCACCTGCTCGCGATGGCGCGCGACGAAGCGGATTTGCCGCGACGCGAGCCACAGCTTGGTGCCGACCATCGCCACGACGGCGACGACGAACAGGACGGTGAAGTACAGGGTAGGCATCCGTGGATTCCGTGGTATCTATGCGAGAATTATATGTTTCTTCCCGCGTCGCAGCGGGGGCCGGCTTAAACCATCCATAACCATTTCACACGAACGATCGCCGCGGCGTCCGGGCTTTCACCAAGCTCGCGGCCGGGCCGTCAAGGTTGCCTTCATGACTGACATCCTCCAATCCCCTGCACCAGTGCCGCTCGTGCGCAGCGACATGAACCTCGTCTGGCTGGACATGGAAATGACCGGGCTCGATCCGGACTCCGACCGCATCATCGAAATCGCCGTGGTGGTCACGAATTCGACGCTGGACAGAATGGCCGAAGGTCCGGTTCTCGCGATTCATCAGAGCGACGAGACGCTCGCCAAAATGGACCAGTGGAATCAGAACACGCATGGTCGTTCCGGGTTGATCGACCGTGTGAAGGCGTCCACCGTCAGCGAAATCGAGGCCACCGAACAGATCCGCGCATTTCTCGCGCAGTACGTGCCGCCCGGCAAATCGCCGATGTGCGGCAACTCGATCTGCCAGGACCGCCGCTTCATGGCGCGCTGGATGCCCGAGCTCGAGACGTTCTTCCACTACCGCAATCTGGACGTGAGCACGCTGAAGGAACTCTGCCGCCGCTGGCAGCCCGCGATCTACAAGGGTTTCCAGAAGCGCGCGATGCACACGGCGCTGGCCGACATCCACGAGTCGATCGACGAACTGAAGTACTACCGCGAACACTTCCTCATTCCGCCGGCGCCCGACGCCTCGATGAACGCCGAATAACCGGCGAGCGAGCGCGAAATAAGTCAGGCCGGCCTCGGCGCGCGCACCGCGTTCTTCGGCCGGAACGCTTTCACGACCTCGGCGTTGGTCTCGACATACGGCCCGCCGATCAGGTCGATGCAGTACGGCACCGCGGCGAAAATGCCCGGCACCTTCACCGCGCCTTCTGCATCGCGCAAGCCTTCCAGCGTTTCCTTGATCGACTTCGGCTGGCCCGGCAGATTGACGATCAGCGCCGCGTGGTCCGCCGTTTCGCGGATCACCGCGACCTGGCGCGACAGGATCGCGGTCGGCACGAAATTCAGGCTGATCTGCCGCATCTGCTCGCCGAATCCCGGCATTTCCTTGGTAGCGACGGCAAGCGTCGCCTCGGGCGTCACGTCGCGCCGCGACGGGCCGGTGCCGCCGGTGGTCAGCACGAGGTCGCAGCCGACTTCATCGACGAGCTCCGCGAGCGTGGCGGAGATGGTCGGCGCGTCGTCCTGGATCAGGCGCGTGACGACCTGCCACGGCGAACTCAAGGCCGCGCCGAGCCATTCCTGCAGCGCCGGGATGCCCTTGTCCTCGTACACGCCGGTGGACGCGCGGTCGCTGATCGACACTAGGCCAATCAGGATCTCGTCGGGATGATTGCGCACGAGCTTGTGATTGCCTGGCGAGTCAGGCGTCGCGGTCGTCATCGTCGTCTTCCTCGGCGTCAGCGTCTGCGTCTGCGGCATCGGTCGCGGCGGCGGGGCCGTCCGCGTTCTTGATCCACTGGAACAGCTCGCGGAAATAGCGCGGCGGCTTGTTCTGCTGCGCCTCTTTGCGCGCATTGCGAATCAGCGTGCGGCCTTGCTGCGGATCCGCGTTCGGATGCTGGCGGATGAATTCGGTCAGCGCGGCGTCGTCGGCGAGCAGCTTGTCGCGAGTGCGCTCGATCCAGTGCAGCTTGGCCGTTTCCGCCTTGTTGACGCCGTTGTAGGTGTCGAGCGCGGTGCGCAGCGCGGCGGTTTCGTCGTCGAGCAGCGAGCGCATTACGCGGCCGACGTACTGAAGCTGACGGCGCTTGCCTTCGTGGTCGGTGATGCGGCGCGCCTCGCGCACGGCGTCGTCGAGCTTTTCGGGCATCGGCATGCGCTTGAGCGCGTCTTTCGGCAGCGCGATCAGCGCCTCGCCCAGCTCCTGCAGCGCGTGCATTTCGCGCTTCAACTGGGACTTGCTCGGACGGTCGTAGCCGTTCTCGTCGACTTCCGGCTCGGCGGATTCGATGGGTTGAATGCGGGTTTTGCGTGTCATGCCGATATTGTAGCGTGCCGGGCCCCGCAAGCCCGCCGCCGCGCCGTATAGAGCGGCGCGCGCGCTGCGGAAAACCGCGCTGCGAATGCCAGGTGCGCGAGCGCTTAGCTTGCTATGATCGCGGGATGCTTCAACGATGCTCATGCGCCCGTCATGCGCAGATTCGGCGCACGCAATCGCGCGGCACGCGAACACGCATGGGCGAACACCCGGGCCGCTCGGCCCCAAAAGGACGGCAACGACAATGGCAGCAGACATGGACGTCAAGCAGCGCTTTTTTCCGCATACCCAGGATGAACTGAAGGAAATCGCCTCGGACATCCTTCGTCACGCGAAGTCGCTCGGCGGCACCGACGCGGCGACCGAAATTTCCGAAGGCGACGGCCTGTCCGTCTCCGTGCGGCGCGGCGAAGTCGAAACGATCGAGCACAACCGCGACAAGATGGTCGGCGTGACGGTGTTCATCGGCAACAAGCGCGGCAACGCGAGCACTTCCGATTTTTCGTCGCAAGCGCTGAAGGACACGGTCGCGGCGGCGTACAACATCGCGCGCTTCACGGCCGAAGACGATTGCGCGGGCCTCGCCGAAGCCGAGCTGCTCGAAACGGAGCCGCGCGATCTCGATCTCTATCACCCGTGGAATCTGTCCGCCGACGAAGCCGTGGAAATCGCCCGTCGCGCGGAAGACGCCGCGTTCGCGACCGATCCGCAGATCAAGAACTCGGAAGGCGCGAGCGTGTCGGCGCAGCACTCGCAGTTCGTGCTCGCCACGTCGCGCGGCTTTCTTGCGGGCTATCCGTACTCGCGGCATTACATTGCGTGCGCGCCGATTGCCGGCAGCGGCCGCAACATGCAGCGCGACGACTGGTACACGTCCACGCGCAGCGCCGAACAGCTTGCCGATCCGGAAGCGGTTGGCCGTTACGCGGCGCAGCGGGCGCTCGCGCGCATCGGCGCGCGCGGTCTGGATACGCGCAAGGTGCCGGTGCTGTTCGAGGCGCCGCTCGCCGCCGGTCTGCTCGGCGCGTTCGTGCAGGCGACGAGCGGCGGCGCGCTGTACCGCAAGACGACGTTTCTCGTCGACAGTCTCGGCAAACCGGTGTTCGCCCCGCATGTGCAGATCGTCGAAGATCCGCATGTGCCGCGCGCGATGGGCAGCGCGCCGTTCGACGAGGAAGGCGTGCGCACGCGGCAGCGCTCGGTCGTGAAAGACGGCGTCGTCGAAGGCTATTTCCTGTCCACTTACTCCGCGCGCAAGCTCGGCATGCAGACCACCGGCAACGCCGGCGGCTCGCACAACCTGTCGCTGCAGAGTTCGAGCACGCGTCCCGAGGACGACTTCGAGGAGATGCTGCGCAAGCTCGGCACCGGCCTTTTGCTGACTGAACTGATGGGGCAGGGCGTGAACTATGTGACGGGCGACTATTCGCGCGGCGCGTCGGGCTTCTGGGTCGAGAACGGCAAGATCCAGTATCCGGTCGAGGAGATCACCGTCGCGAGCACGCTGCAGGAGATGTTCCGCCATATCGTCGCGATCGGCGCGGATACCATCACGCGAGGCACCAAGCAGACTGGCTCGGTGCTGATCGAGCGGATGACGATCGCGGGGCAGTAAGCGGTTTCACTGTTGCGGCGGCGCTCGCTACGGGCGCCGCAGACGAAAACGCCACGCCTGGCTTGCGTGGCGTTTCGCTTTTGACGGCGCGCTTCATGGCTCGCTTCATGGCGCGAGTCGGTGCTTCATGAGGCCGCGGCCTCAGCGTTTTTTGCGCTTATACGTCACGAACGCATAGTCGAAATCGTTCGGCGCGTGCGCGCGATGCGTTTCGTGCGCGACTTCTTCCCACTCGTCCGGGTCGACGGCGGGGAACGTCGCGTCGCCCTGGAAATCGGCCGAGATCTCGGTGACGATCAGCTTGTCCGCGAGACGCAGCCCTTCCACATACAACTGCGCGCCGCCGATCAGAAACGCTTCCGGCGCCTGGTCTTGCGCCGCGAGCTTCAGCGCTTCGCCGAGCGTGGTCGCGGCGTCGCAGCCCTGGAAGCGCCGCGTGGCGTCGCGTGTCACGACGATGTTGCGGCGTCCCGGCAGCGGCCTGCCGATCGACTCATGCGTCTTGCGGCCCATGATGATGGGCGCGCCCATCGTCGTGCGCTTGAAAAACGCGAGGTCTTCGGGAAGTCGCCAGGGCAACTGGTTGTCGCGGCCGATCACGCCGTTATTGGCGCGAGCGACGATCAGGGTGAGCGTCGTCATCGAATGGAAGGGGGAACGTAATCGGATCGATTCTACCTGAGCGAAGCGCCGCGGCCGCCGACGGAGCCGGCAGCGGCAACGGTAGCGGCGGAGCGACCTCGTCCCACAAGGTCACGCGCGCGCTTTTCGCACGCGCCGGTCGTGGCGCGCCGCGAGTCCCGATCCGCGGAATCGGCATCGTGATCGTCCGACAAAGTACCGCATGCGTTGCAATCCGTGCCCGACGGACGCGCAACCGAAGTGTTCGCATAATGACTCTCCAGATGCAGGCAATTAGCGAAACACGTGCCACCGGGCGCAATCCCTTGGTGGGTCGGGTTGCAACTTCTTGCTCGCGCAATCCGATAAAAGGAATCGGCTGTAAACGTTTCAGGTCTGAAACGGCGAGAAGAAAATACCTATTAACTGTTAATTGCAGCGGTATGAACTACCTCCAGCGCTATGTATGAGAGAACCGCTTCCCACAATTGGTTATTCGTAAGTTGATTACTTATTTATCCCCGCGCGCGCCTTGCTGGACAAGGGCAGCCGGATTAAATTCGCATAATTGTTTTCCAAGCGGCGCGCGTATAGTAAGCTCTCGGAAAGAGCTTCAAATTTAAAAAAGCCCGCTAACGGGCCGTCTCAAACACACACGCCGCTTTCTGGGGATCAGCTGTCCGCACGGAATGGAATGGCCGTTCGGTTTTTGCTATTTGCGAATCCCGAATGTGCCAGCGTGTCTGAATTGCGGTTCAGGTGCGTGCATCATCCTTAACGTTCGTTGACGAGAGGATCTGAATAATGGAACCCGCAACGCGGCAACTGATTTACGTTTCGCGAGAGCCAAGCGCGGAACTGAACACCCGCTTTCACCAGCGTGGCTGGCATGTGGAAGTGGTGGGATCGGCGCGCGACGCGCGCCGGGCCGTACGCGCCGGTTCGGCAGCGGGTGGCCTGCTTGATCTGTCCAGTCATTTCCAGCCGCATGAAATCGCCGCTTTCGAATCCTGCCTGACCATGCCGAACGTCGGCTGGGTCGCCGCGACCATGCCCGGCCAACTCCAGGACGCGGCGCTGCGCCGCCTCGTGCGCGATTATTGTTTCGACTATGTGACCGTGCCGTATTCCGGCGACCGGATCGTCGATTCCGTCGGCCATGCATACGGCATGATTTCGCTCGGCGAACCGGCTTCGAACGACGGATCGCAAGGCGCAGAAGGCGAAATGGTCGGCTCGTGCGACGCGATGCTCGCGCTGTTCCGTTCCATCCGCAAAGTTGCGATGACCGATGCGCCGGTCTTTATCTCCGGCGAATCGGGCACCGGCAAGGAACTCACGGCGGTCGCGATTCACGAGCGTTCGTCGCGGCGCAATGCGCCGTTCGTGCCGATCAACTGCGGCGCGATCCCGCCGCATCTGCTGCAGTCCGAACTATTCGGCTACGAACGCGGCGCGTTCACGGGCGCGAATCAGCGCAAGATCGGCCGCGTTGAAGCGGCCAACGGCGGCACGCTGTTTCTCGACGAAATCGGCGATCTGCCGCTCGAAAGCCAGGCGAGCCTGTTGCGCTTCCTGCAGGAGCGCAAGGTCGAGCGGCTCGGCGGTCATAGCGCGATCGACGTCGACGTGCGGATCATTTCCGCCACGCACGTCGACATGACGGCGGCCATGATCGAAGGCCGTTTCCGCTCGGATCTTTACCATCGGCTGTGTGTGCTGCAAATCGACGAGCCGCCGCTGCGCGCGCGCGGCAAGGATATTGAACTGCTCGCGCGTCACATGCTGGAACGTTTCAAGAAAGACGCAAGCCGGCGGCTGCGCGGCTTTGCGCCCGACGCGATCGCGGCTTTGCACAACTACGGCTGGCCGGGCAACGTGCGCGAGCTGATCAACCGCGTGCGGCGAGCCATCGTGATGTCCGAAGGACGCGCGATCACGGCGCGCGATCTGGAGTTGGCCGAGTACGTCGAGATCGTGCCGGTCTCGCTCGCGCAAGCGCGCGAAGCCGCCGAGCGTCAGGCTATCGAACTCGCGCTGTTGCGGCATCGCGGGCGTCTTGGCGACGCCGCGCAGGAGCTCGGTATTTCGCGCGTCACGCTATACCGGCTGCTCTGCTCGCACGGCATGCGTCATATGGAAAGCGAGCCGCTTTCGGCGCCGAACGGTACGTTGCCGGCATCGGTGCCGCATCTCTGAGCTGAGGGGCGGGCTTTACCGGGCGTTGCGTCTGTGAATGAGCGCCGCTGCGGGTGCTGAGTTGCGCCGCGGCGGCGACTTGCGGGTGCGCCTGCGTAGTGTTGGCGTTGCGCGCGTTCGCCTCGCCTCGCCCCGATCCTGGTTCCGTCTGTTCTCACCACTGCTCATCAGTTCCCGTCTGTCGCATCGCGGCGGCGGCGCCATGTCGCCGCGCTTGGTAAAATCGGGTTTTCCGCTCAATCTCGCGGCACGCCGGCTGTAGCGTGCGCCGGCCTGCGCCGCGTCGAAGGAACCCGCATGAAACAATACCTGGACCTCGTCCGCACGATTCTCGACACTGGCTCGTGGCAGGAGAACCGCACCGGCATTCGCACGATCAGCATGCCGGGCGCCATGTTGCGCTTCGATCTCCAGCAAGGTTTCCCGGCGGTGACGACGAAGAAACTCGCGTTCAAGTCCGCCGTGGGCGAACTGGTCGGTTTCCTGCGCGCGTCGCGCAGCGCGGCGGATTTCCGCGATCTCGGCTGCAAGGTGTGGGACGCCAACGCGAACCAGAACCCGCAGTGGCTGGCCAACCCGTATCGCGAGGGGCCCGACGATCTCGGCGATGTCTACGGCGTGCAATGGCGTCAATGGCCGGCGTACAAGGTGCTGGACGCCGCGGCGAGCGCGCAGCTTGCCGACGCGACCGCGCGCGGCTTTCAAGTAGTGACGGAGTTCGACGAAAACGGCAGCCGCAAGGTGCTGCTGTACAAGGCAATCGATCAGTTGCGCCAGTGTCTCGACACGATCATGCAGAACCCGTCGGACCGGCGAATTCTGTTTCATGCGTGGAACCCGGCCGTGCTGGACCAGATCGCGTTGCCCGCGTGCCATCTGCTTTATCAGTTCCTGCCGAACGTCGCGCGCAAGGAGATTTCGCTGTGCCTGTACATCCGCAGCAACGATGTCGGGCTCGGCACGCCGTTCAATCTGACCGAGGGCGCGGCGTTGCTGCATCTGGTCGGCCGCCTGACGGGCTATACGCCGCGCTGGTTCACGTACTTTATCGGCGACGCGCACATCTACGAGAATCAGCTTGCCATGCTGCAGGAGCAGCTCAAGCGCGAGCCGTATGAAAGCCCGACGCTCGCGATTTCCGATCGCGTGCCGGACTACGCGAAGACCGGCGTGTACGAGCCGGAATGGCTCGAGAAGATCGAACCGTCGGACTTTTCGCTAGTCGGCTATCGGCATCACGAGCCGCTGACGGCGCCGATGGCGGTTTAAGCGGCGCTGTACGGAGAAGGGTAAAGCCCCTGCGATGTGAATCGCGGGGGCTTTTTTTATGTCGATGAACGCTGCGGTTTGGGAAAGCAGAGAGCGCTCAGCCTCGGTGATGCTCGTCGTGGCCACCGCCCGAACGCTGCTCGCCGTGCGGCGGTTGTGGTTGCGGCTGGGGGCGCGGTTGCTGCTGCTGCGCTTGCGGCTGAGGACGCGGCTCGGGGCGCGGCTGCGCTTGCTGCGGATGGAACTCGGGGCGCGGCTGCTGCTGAGCCTGCGGCTGAGGACGTGGTTCTGGACGCGGCTGCATCTGCTGCGGATGGAACTCGGGACGCGGTTGTTGCTGCGCCTGCGGCTGAGGGCGCGGTTCGGGGCGCGGCTGCATCTGCTGCGGATGGAACTCCGGACGCGGCTGCTGTTGCGCTTGCGGCTGAGGACGCGGCTCGGGGCGCGGCTGCATCTGCTGCGGATGGAACTCCGGACGCGGCTGCTGTTGCGCCTGCGGCTGACGCTGCGGCTCAGCCCCCGGCTGTGCCTGCTGCGGACGAAACTCCTGCCGAGGCGGCTCTTGCCCCCGCGGTTGCGGGCGCACTTCGCCACCAGCCTGCGCCTGAACCGCCTGACGCGGCTGCTCCTGAACCTGCTGCGGCCGCCCGAGCGCCTGCCCGCGTTGGTCCCGCTGCGCCGGCTGCCCATCCTGCCGCAGCCCCTGACTTTGACCTTGCCCGATCCGCGTCTGCTGTCCCACGGCCGGATTCTGCACCGGACGAGGTGCACCGCCTTGCCGCCCCGCGGCATCCACGTCACCGCGAGCTTGCTGGGCGCCCCCCACCCTTGGCACCTGCGATCCCTCACCTCCGCGCTGCAAACTCTGCTGCGCTTGCTGAGCCATCGGCACATGCGGCTGAGTCCAGGCAGGCTGCTGACGACCATCGGCTCCAGCTTGCCGCCCCGCGTCCTGTGACCGCGCAAACCCGGCCGCGTTGCCGCCGTTCTCACGCGGCGGACGCGGCACGCCGTTGAACGCGGCGCCCGCCGCGCCAGCCGGCTGGCCGTTCGCCACTGCCTGCATGCCGGGCCGCCCCTGCTGCATCGCTGCATGCGGCGGTTCGCCTGCGCCAGGCGCCTCGCCGGGGCGGAGCGCTGCCTGCTCCCCGCGATCAACTGCGCCCGGCGCGGGCCGGCCGCCAAGCCCCGGCTCAGGAGCCGGCGCACCTGCCGCCGCCCCAGGCATTCGTCCGGGAAGATGCGACTGCACGACCCGGACGTTTTGCATCGGCGAAGAACCAGGCGCGCCCGCGAAGTGCGCCGGCACCGACGTCCGCACGATCGGCTGCCCCGCGCCAGGCACGCGCGCGCCGCTTTGCGCAAAACGCTGCGCGAGGCCGTCGTGGTACGCGGGCGGCAGCGACGGACTGCGCGTCGCCATCACCGGACGCCCGATGACGCCCGCCGGCGGCCGGTAATTCGCGTTGCGCTGGCCGGGCCCGAAGCTCTCGCGCACCGGCGCGATGCCCGGAGCGCCGGGGTTGATCCGCGCGTTGCGCCACTGCGCCGGGTCGACCTTCTGCGCGAACCGTCCGACCGGCTGTCCGTGAACGAAAGCCGTAGCGGGCACGGCGGTCACGGCCCGCGGCGCCCGATAGTTGATGTACGTGTTGTGGACGTTGGTGATGTTGGTGATGTTGGTGTGGTTGTAGCTGTTGACCACCGTCGTGCGATTGACGCGTTCGTAGTAGCGCGGGCTCCAGTTGTCGCGGCCGCCCCATTGCGGGTGCCATCGTTCGCCGGGGCCGAGCGGGAACCACGCGACGCCCGCAGCCATCGCGCCGCCGATCGCCAGATTCACGCCCCAGTCGACCCCGCCGCCACCGCCGCCGACGAACGCCACCAGCGCCGGCGCATAAACCGGCGGCGCGTTGACCACTACAGGGCCCGGCACCCACGCCCACGAATCGTCGACATAAGCCCAGCGGCCGTAGTGGTAGGGCGCGAAACCCCACGGCGCGTCGTCGACCCATGTCCAGCCCCACGGCGCTTGCCACACCCAGTGGCCGTCGTGGTAGGGCGCCCAGCCTGCGGGCGTCGCGCGCGGCACCCAGACTTCGCCGTATTGCGGACTGCTGCGCCACGTGCCGTTGGCGTCGAGGTCCTGATAACCCGGAATTTCCCGCGATACATACCGCGCCGATACCGAGCGGTCTTCCGCGGCGTCGCGGCTCGCGGCCCATTGGTCGAACGCGTCGGCGCCCGGCGCGCCGTTGTCGGCGAGCGCCTGCAGATTGGTGCCGGCAAAGCGCAACTGCTGGCCGGCGGCGATCGGCACCTGAGCGCCGTCGCCATACGCCGTTGCGCTGCCGCTGCGCACGGTGACGGTGGTGCTGCTGCCGTCGGGCGCGACGTCCACGCGGTAGTCGCCCGCGCCGTTCAGCCCGAGCGCGAGATTCGGCGTGTCGATTTCATACGACGAGCCCGGCGGCAATTCCCGCACGCGCGCCGACAGCGTGCCTTGCGCGACCTTCAACTGCGCGCTGTTGTCGTCGAGATTGAGCAGATCGAGACTCGTGGACTCGCCCAGACGCACGGCCGTGGAGCCGATATGCAGCTCGGAGCGTGCGTTCCGGTCGTTCCACAACTGATCGCCGGTGGTGAGCGGCCGATTGATTTGGGCGTACGACCAGTCGGCGGCGCCGGCGGGCTCTGTCGTGACGGTCCCGGCCATGTAGTTGAGACGCGCGACGCGCCCCGGCGGATCGGCGTCCTGCGTCGCGACGCCTTGCGGCGCGGGAGCGGCTTGCTGCGCGAGCGCGCATTGCGTCGCGAACAGGAAGGCGGCGGTGGCGAGCAACGTGTAGCCGAGTGTCCGATGTCTCGACGGTTCGCGCGGGGTCGTGGTTTTCATGATTCGTTCTCCGACGGACGATGCACATGCAGCATCCGTGAACCACTCTACCCGCGCCCCATGTTTCAAGGCCCCCACTTTTGTAAGGCCGTCTCACCAGCGGTAACAAAAGGTCTCGATCGAGGCGTGGAGGCGGGCTCGGCTGCGTTTGGCGCGCCAACCCGGACTCAACGCCGAGCCGCTCCGGAGTCAACGCTTCGGCGTTCCGCCTGCCCGCCGCTCACTCCGCGAGAAACGCGTCGAAATGCCGATGACCTGCCGGCGTGATCCGCAAAATGCGCGGCCGCTCGGTCCGTTCGACCCAGCCGCGCGCCGCCCACGAATCCAGCAATGCCGCGCCGAGCGCGCCGCCGAGGTGCGGGCGTCGCTCGCTCCAGTCCGGGCATGTGCAGGCGAAGCGGCGTCGACGGCTGCGCTGCGCCGACACGTCGATGCCCCAGTCGGCGAAGCGGGCAGCGCCGTCGGACGTGGCTTCGAGCGACGTCCCTTGCAGGCTCAGCAGTCCGCGGCCGACGAGCCGCTCGAACACCCGCACCGACAGTTCGCCCGCCATGTGGTCGTAGCAGGTGCGCGCGTAGCGCATGTCGGTCGGCACCGTGCGCACCGGACGCGGCGCGGGGCGCTGGGGCGCGCTGACTTGCGCGACGTTGGCCAGCGCTTCGATGGAGGCCGCGATATCCGCCGACGCAATCCGGAAATAGCGATGCCGGCCGCGCACCTCGAGCGCGAGCAGGCCGCCGTCGGTGAGACGCGCGAGATGCGCGCTGGCCGCCGACGGCGACAGCCCGGCGATCATCGTGAGTTCGCCGGCGGGGCGGGCGCTGCCGTCCATCAGCGCCCACAGCATGGCCGCGCGGCCGGGGTCGGCCAGCAGCGCGCCGATCCGGCTCAAGCCTGGAAAATGGTTGTGTTCGTCTGCGAGGATGGCGGGCATGGGGCGCTCCGTGTTCGGTCTTTCGGGCGATGCGCGGGTCGCACAACGCGTCATGTGGCCACTCTACGCGGCGCATGCATCCGATGTTTCAGCTTAACGTGAACCGTCGAATGCAGCAGCTACGAAAACCCGGCCCGTCTGCGGACGGACCGTGCTCGGCGCTTGCCTGTGCGTTCATGCGTGCGCTTACGCCGCCAAGCTAGAATCGACGCCTGTCTTTCGAAGGAACGCAGTCATGAAAATGGTTTTGGCCTTAGTGGCGTCGATCGTGTTGCTGGGCGCTTGCGCGCAGGGCGGTTCGACGTCGGGCGCGGGCACCGGCAGCGTGACCATGTACGGCACGATCGACGAAGGCATCACATTTCGTAAGTAACGGAACGGCCGCACGGTCTGGTTAAACGGCCCGGGATGGCAGAAAGTGATGCATCATTGTCATGACTGCCACGCGTGAGCATGTGACGATGCGGCTTTCGCTACTCGAGCCACTCGAGCCACTCAGGCCACTCGAGGCACTTGGCCCACTTGGACCACGGAAGCCGCGATGGCTTGAACAGCGACCGCCGCGATCACTCTCCGCCGCCGGAACCGACCTATGCCGCCAGCCGCTTCTGCCTCTACTTCCACCCCCAGCACCGCGTCGACTTTCTCCGACCACGCCGCCGATCTGCGCGGCCCCGATCCCCACGGCCGGCGGGCGGCGCGCGTGCTGGCCGTTTGCCAGGCGCTGTACACATCGTCGGTATCGATCGATCTGACGCTGACCGGGCTCGTCGGCTACACGCTCGCCGACGACAAGGCGCTCGCCACACTGCCGTTCTCGTTGATCACGG
Source organism: Paraburkholderia graminis (assembly GCF_003330785.1). Taxonomy (NCBI): domain Bacteria; kingdom Pseudomonadati; phylum Pseudomonadota; class Betaproteobacteria; order Burkholderiales; family Burkholderiaceae; genus Paraburkholderia; species Paraburkholderia graminis. The sequence continues at coordinate 2,983,733 of NZ_CP024934.1, read as the reverse complement.
TCGCGGCCGCGCTCACGACCGTCTTCGCGTCCTTCCTGATGGCGCGCATCGGCCGTCGCGCGGGCTTCGTACTCGGCGCGGGCGTCGGCGCGCTGGGCGGCGCGGTGTCGGTGTGGGCGATCTTTCATCACGACTTCTGGGCGTTCTGCGCGGGCCCGGCGACCGTCGGTGTGTTTCAGGCGTTCGCGCAGTACTACCGGCTCGCCGCCGCCGACGCGGTCGGACTCGAAGGCAAAAGCCGCGCGATCTCGACGGTGCTCACGGGCGGCGTCGTCGCGGCCGTGTGCGGTCCGCTGCTCGCCGCGTGGAGCAAGGACTGGCTCGCGCCGGTCGCGTTCGCGGGCTCGTATGCGCTCGTGACCGGACTCGGGCTCGCGTCGATCGTCCTGCTGATGCTGCTGTACCGCGACATGGCGCCTGCGCCCGCCGCGGCCACTTCCGACGACGCCGCGCGGCCTCTGCGCGAGATCGTGCGGCAGCCGATCTTCGCGGCGGCGCTCGCGAACAATGCGCTCGGCTATGCCGTGATGATGTTCGTGATGACCGCGACGCCGATCGCCGCAGTGGCGTGCGGGCACAGCATCGGCGACGGCGCCGCGATCATCCAGTGGCATCTGGTCGGGATGTTCGCGCCGTCGCTGTTTTCCGCGCGGCTGATCCGGCGCTTCGGCGTGCTGCCGGTGATCGGTGCGGGCATCGCGCTGTCGGCGTTGTGCGGCGTGTTCGCGTTGCGTTCGACCGATCTCCCGCATTTCTACGCCGCGCTCGCGTGCCTGGGCGTCGGCTGGAACTTCATGTTCGTCGGCGGCTCGACGCTGCTCGCGCAATCGTACCGGCCGTCGGAGCGCGCGAGGACGCAGGCGACCAGCGAATTCACCACGTTCGCGTGTTCCGCGCTCGGCTCGCTGTTCGCCGGGCAATTGCTGGCGCGCTTCGGCTGGGCGGCGATCAATGCGGCGACCTTTCCGCTCCTCGGCGTGGCGGCGCTTGCGACGCTGGCTTACGCGCGCTCGTTGAAGCGCCGCGCGGCGTCGGGAGTCGCGTGATGAGCGCGCGTCATATCGTGTTCGCCGTCGCGCCCGATCTCGTGTTGCTCGACGCATGCGGCCCGCTCGAAGCGTTCTGGCGCGCGGAACTGACTATGGCCGCGGGGAGGGGGGATGGTAGGGGCGCTGGTGCTGGCACTGGCAACGGCAACGGCAGCGGCAGCGGCAACGGCAACGGCAACGGCAACGGCAACGGCAACGGCAACGGCAACGGCAACGGCTCCGGCAACGGCAACGGCAACGGCAACGGCTCCGGCAACGGCAACGGCAACGGCAACGGCAACGGCAACACCAACGGCAACACCAACGGCAACACCAGCGGCGCCTCGCCCGTGCCCCACTCGCCGCACTCCCGCCCCGTCGCATACCGCACGACGGTTGCATCGATTGACGGCGGCGTCCTTCAGACCTTTCCTGGCTTGCCGGTCGTGACCGAACGGCTTGACTCGCTCGACGCCCAGCCGATCGACACACTGATCGTCCCCGGCGTTCCCATCGATGAGCACTGCACGCTGCAACCCGAACTCGTCGCGTGGATCAGGCGCAATGCGCCGCGCGCCCGCCGCATCTGCTCCGTGTGCACCGGTGCGTTCTACCTGGCGGCGGCGGGCCTGCTCGACGGCCGGCGCGCGACCACGCACTGGCGCGAGGCCGCGCATCTCGCGCGCCGTTTTCCCAATGTGCACGTCGACGCCGATCCGATTTTCATCCGCGACGCGGGGCCAGGCGCGGGGTCAGACGGACACACCAGCACAACCCCGCGCGAAAGCGTGGTCTGGACGTCGGCAGGCGTGACCGCAGGCATCGATCTCGCGCTTGCGCTGATCGACGAAGACCTCGGCCACGCAGTCGCGATGCAGGCCGCACGGCGCCTCGTCGTCTTCATGAAGCGGCCGGGCGGCCAGTCGCAGTTCAGCGCGGCGCTGGCGGCGCAGGCATCGGCGGGCGGGCCGTTCGACGCGTTGCATAGCTGGATGGCCGCGCATCTGCGTGACGATTTGACGGTCGAACGGCTCGCCGAGCGCGCGCGGATGACGCCGCGGACTTTCGCGCGCCGCTACGTCGACGAAGTGGGGCGCACGCCGGCGAAAACCGTGTCGGCGCTGCGTCTCGAAGCGGCTTCGCGGGCGCTCGCGGAATCACGTCGGCCGCTTAAGCGGATCGCGCTCGACTGCGGCTTCGGCAGCGAGCAGAACTTGCGGCGCGCGTTCGTGCGGCGCTTCGGCGTGCTGCCGCTCGATTATCGCGAGCGGTTTATGTCGGCGGCAGCAGCGCCGTCGTCGGCGGCGAGCGGCGTGGTTGCCGCGGACAGCAGGCGCCTCGAAACGCTCTGAACCGCGATGCTCGCGCGGAGAACCCGCCGCATCGAGTAGTGGAAATTCGACGTCAAAATCCGCGCCACGCGTCGCCGCACCGCTTCGGCGTGCTGCCGCTCGATTATCGCGAGCGGTTTATGTCGGCGGCCGCGCCGTCGGTGACCGCGAGCGGTGCGATTGCTGCGGACAGCGCGGGCCTGGAAACGCTCTGAACCGCGACGCTCGCGCGCCGAGACCCGCCGTATCGAATCGTGGGAATTCCGTGTCGGAGGAAGCCTCCGGCACGCGTCGCCGCACCGCGCGCGGCCGCACCCGTCGCCACCGTCGTCGACCTTAAGCGCTCAACAAGCCCAGCCGCCGCCCAAACAAGCACCACCTCGTCCACCTATCGCCTCACCAGCCGATCCCACAAATTGGCGCGCCGTCAATATTGCGCTCGTATAATCGCCTCCTTTCAATGCATCCGATTGACCGGAGTCAAGATGAGCAGCCATCCTGCAGCGCCGCTGGACCGTTCCGAAACCACCTTCCGTTTTCTCGCCGAACCGAGTTCGGTCAACTTCGGCGGCAAGGTGCACGGCGGCGCGCTGATGAAATGGATCGACGAAACCGCCTATGCGTGCGCGGCCGTCTGGTCGGGGCGTTATTGCGTGACGGTGAGCGTCGGCAACATTCGTTTTCGTCGGCCGATTCTGGTCGGCAACCTCGTCGAATTGCGCGCGCGGGTCGTGGCGACGGGACGCACCAGCATGCACATCCACGTGTCGGTGCAGGCGGGCGATCCGAAGGGCGGGGAGTTGCTGCAGACCACGGACTGTCTCGTCGTGATGGTCGCGGTCAACGAGAACGGCAGCCCGGTGCAGGTGCCGTCGTTCGTACCGGAAACCGACGAGCAGAAGCGCCTCGCGAGATACGCAATGGATGTGAAGGAAGCGCTCGACGCGATCGTCGAACTGAAGCCCGAAGAAGTGGCGCAGGGCAAGATCTGAGCAACGAGGGTTACGGGCGCCGACTTCAAAGCGGTGCAAGCCACAAGCGCACGCACCTCACGTACTAAACCCACGTTTCCAGACCGAAAATCAAAGCGGGCAAACGGGCAAACGGGCAAACGGGCAAACGGGCAAACGGGCAAACGGGCAAACGGGCAAACGGGCAAACCGGGCAAACCGGGCAAACCGTGCAAACCGGGCGACTCACCATGAGCCGCCCAACAACCGCCCGAGGCATCGAGGCGTTCCTACGGCGCCGAATGCCCGACCATATCTCCCGGCCGCACCCATTCGTCGAACTGCTGCTCGGTGACATGACCGAGCGCGAGCGCCGCGGCTTTCAGCGTGGTGCCTTCCTTGTGCGCCTTCTTCGCGATCTGCGCGGCCTTGTCGTAACCGATGTGCGGATTGAGCGCCGTCACCAGCATCAGCGATTCGTTGAGCAGCGTGTCGATCCGCTCGCGATTCGGCTCGATGCCGACCGCGCAGTTCTCGTTGAAACTGCGCGCGCCGTCCGTCAGCAGACGAATGGATTGCAGCACGTTGTGCGCGATCATCGGCCGGAATACGTTCAGTTCGAAGTTGCCGCTCGCGCCGCCGATGTTCACCGCGACGTCGTTGCCGAACACCTGCGCGCACAGCATCGTCAATGCTTCGGACTGCGTCGGATTGACCTTCCCCGGCATGATGGAGCTGCCCGGTTCGTTCTCCGGAATCGACAGTTCGCCGAGGCCGCAGCGCGGACCGCTCGCGAGCCAGCGGATGTCGTTCGCGATCTTGTTCAGGCTCGCGGCCACCGTCTTCAGCGCGCCGTGCGCGAAGACGAGTGCATCGGCGGCCGCCATCACTTCGAATTTGTTGGGCGCGGTGACGAAGGGCACGCCGGTGAGCTTCGCGATCTCCGCCGCCACCTTCTGCGCGAACTGCGGATGCGCGTTAAGGCCGGTGCCGACCGCCGTGCCGCCCTGCGCGAGTTCGTACAGATGCGGCAACGCCGATTCGACGTGGCGAATGCCCTGGTCAAGCTGCGCGACGTAACCTGAAAACTCCTGGCCGAGCGTGAGCGGCGTCGCGTCCTGCAAGTGCGTGCGGCCGATCTTGACGATGTCGGCGAACGCGCGCGCTTTGCCGTCGAGCGTATCGCGCAGCGTCTTCAAAGCGGGCACGAGATGTTTGACGATGCCATGCGCGGCGGCCACGTGCATCGCAGTCGGAAACACGTCGTTCGACGATTGCCCGCGATTCACGTCGTCATTCGGATGCACCTTGCGCGCCTCGCCGCGCTCGCCGCCGAGCAGCTCGCTCGCGCGATTCGCGATCACTTCGTTGAGGTTCATGTTGGTCTGCGTGCCGGAGCCGGTCTGCCAGACGGCGAGCGGAAACTCTTCCGGATGCTTGCCGTCGATGATCTCATCCGCCGCCTGCATGATCGCGCGCGCCTTGCTTTCGTCGAGCACGCCGAGGCCCAGGTTCACCGCGGCGGCGGCGCGCTTGATCACCGCGAGCGCGGTAATCAGTTCGGGTGATTGCTTCTCGGTGGAAATGCGGAAATTCTGCAGCGAGCGCTGCGTTTGCGCGCCCCATAGACGGGCGTTCGGCACGGCGATTTCACCGAACGTGTCGCGCTCCATTCGTACGTCTTCAGTCATGGTTCAGCTCCGCTTTTAAAGTTCTGCGTTGACCGGCAATAAGGAGAATAGCCCGGTTAGCGCATTCCGGTATAACCCTGCCTGCGGGTCGAAAATATAGGTGCGCCGCACGCCGTTCTCCACATCGGTCCAGACGAGCGGCGACAGCGGCGCGCCGATCGAGCGGAGATAGGCGAGCTGCGCGTCGTCGGCGAGCGTCACGCGATAGCTTTGTTGCGGTTCGATCGCGCGGTCGAAGATGTCAGCCACCTGCGCCGCCAGTTGCGGACTGTGGATCACGAGCGCGAGTTCGGTGTTCAGATTCGCCGAGCGCGGATCGAGGTTCATTGAACCGATCACCAGAATGCGCCGGTCGATCATAAAGGTCTTCGCATGCAGACTCGCGCGCGAACGCGAGCCCGCGAAACCCGCGGCCGGCGTTTCCTGGCGCGGTCGGAACTCATATAGCTCGACGCCCTGCTTGAGCAGCGGCACGCGAAACGGACTGTAGCCGGCTTGCACCGCGACCGCGTCGGTGGCGGCGAGTGAATTCGTCAGGATTGCTACGCGCACGCCGCGCTGCGTCAGTTCGCTGAGCGCCTTGACGCCCGCCTCGTGCGGAACGAAGTAGGGCGACACGATCAGGAAATCCTTGTGCGCGTCCTTGATCAGTTCGCCGAGCCGCTTCAGCGGCGGACTCACGTAGTCCGGCGACGGGTTCTCGATCTTCTCCGGCTCATCCGCCTTGAACTCGGCGTGCGCCCACGTCAGGCCCAGTTGCCTGCTGGAGATCTGCGCGGCGAGCGGCGTTGCGTTCAGCGGCTTTGCGTTGTACGGATCGGCGTTGGTGCGCCAATGCTGGCGAAGATCGTCGCGCGTCTGGTCGAGTTCCTTTGCGTCGAACTTCTGCTTGTTCAGCACACGCAACGGATACGCGAGACTGCTGTTCCAGTAGTCGTCGAAGCTCGCGGAGACATCGGCGGTGATCGGACCGGCGGCGAGCACGTCGATGTCGCGGAACTGCAGTACCTCGCTCGCGCTGAAGTATTCGTCGCCGAGATTGCGGCCGCCGACAATCGCCAACTGGTTATCCGCGATCATCGCCTTGTTGTGCATGCGGCGCGTGAAGTGGCCGATCTGTGTGAAGAGATTCGTGGTGCGCTCGAACACCCCTTCGCGCGCGCTGCCGAACGGATTGAAGACGCGAATCTCGATGTTGCTGTGCGAATTCAGGCCCGCCATGATGCGGTCGATGTCCTTGAAATTCAGGTCGTCGACCAGCATGCGTACGCGCACGCCGTGATCCGCCGCATAGAGCGCCGCGCCGAGCAGCAGCTTGCCGGTGGTGTCCTCGTTGGCGATGTAGTACTGCATGTCGAGCGTCTTGGTCGCCGCGCGGGCGAGCGCAATGCGCATCTGCAACGCGTCGGTGCCGCTCGATAGCACGCGAAAACCCGACTCGTCCGGATGAGCGGCTTCGAGCGGCGCGAGCGCTGCGCGAAGCGGCGTGTTCTCGGTGGCAGGCAGCGCGTGAGTGACCGGACGGTCGAACGCGGTGGCGGGAGGCCTCGTCGCGCACGCGGTCAGAAATGCCGATGCGCAACACAGCAGGAAGAAATGTCTCGCAGAACTGATTGCACGCTTGCGATGCATCGCGGTCTGCTTTTGTTGTGTAGGCAACTGCACGCTCTTTCCCCTTTGTTGTTCAGGCTTTTCGTGCGGCGGCGCAGTGTCTTCACACGCGCCGCCGAGAAAACCATTCTAAGGGGAATCGGGCCGCCGGACTGTTGGCGGCGGCACGAGATAGGCGTGCTTAGACGCGTCCGGGATTCACCGCGCGTTCGTCGTTGGCATGGGTCGAGCCTTTCGCCGGACGCCCTGCCCAGAAGCCCGCGAGCAGCGAGCCCGAGAGGTTATGCCACACCGAGAACAAGGCGCCCGGCAACGCGGCGATCGGCGTGAAATACAGCTTGCCGAGCGTCGCGGCGAGGCCCGAGTTCTGCATGCCGACTTCGATGGCGAGCGTGCGGCAGACGGCTTCGTCGAAACCGAGCAGACGGCCGCCCCAATAACCGCCGAGCAGACCGATGCCGTTGTGCAGCACGACGCCGAACATCACGACGAGGCCGACGGACGCAATGCTCTTTTGCGTGCCGCCCACCACCGCGCCGATGATCAGCAGAATCGCGACCATCGACACGAGCGGCAGCACGGGTTCCACTTTGCGCACCGTCTTGTTGAACAGATGATTCACCGCGAGGCCGACGACGATCGGCAACGCGACGATCTGCAGGATGCTCATCAGCATGCCGTGCACGTCGACCGCGATCGACGCGTCCACATAAAGGCGCGTGAAGAGCGGCGTCGCGAACACGCCGACCAGCGTGGACAACGCGCTGATCGTTACCGACAGCGCGACGTCGCCGCGCGCGAGATAGATCATCACGTTCGACGCCGTGCCGCTCGCAACGCTGCCGACCAGCACCATGCCCGCCGTCAGGTCGGGCGGCATGCGCAACGCCTTCGCGATCGCCCAGGCGGCAAGCGGCATCACGAGGTAATGCAGCACGATGCCTGCGATCACCGGCGCGGGCCGCGTGAAGACGCGCTGGAAATCGGCGACGGAGAGCGTGACGCCCATCGCCAGCATGATGATGGTGAGGAGTGTGGTGACGTGCGGCGCGATGCCGGAAAACGATGCCGGCGACGAATAGGCGGCAACCGAAATGAGCACGGCCCAGAGTGGAAAGAGACGGGTGATGCGGGCAAGCATGAGGCGAGGTCCTTGGTTGGGTATTTTTTCGTGAGAAGCGACTGGCGAAAAGCGCGGGTCTCTAGTAATGCCGTATTAAGCGCTATTGGCGCGGCGCGCGGCGATGGTTCTGCGAAGCGGCGGTGCCGTTACGGATCGGATCGGCCGCGTGCGAGCCGCTTACCCGCAGCGTGTGTGTCGCGCCGGTTGCGCTGTTCGTCTCTTGCAGGAGAAAGGCAGTGCGTCAGCGGATGGCGGACCTGCCGGCGGCGCGGTCCTTTGTGAGGAGCGCGGCCGCGTTTTTTCGTCGGATGGACGCGGGGTCGCGTCGCTCGGAACGAACGCGCATTTTACCGTTGCCGCGCAAAGGCTGCCGGACGCTTCGTTGCGCGTGCAACGAAAGTAAGCGTTCCGCGAGGCAGCACGAAGTAGCGCCTCGACGCACGAAATTGCCGCTGCCGTACTCGCGCTTATTTCCGCGCGCTCATTCCCGCAGACCCGCCTGGTCCTGCCGCTTTCACACCGATGCAGCAGGCGGCGCATCCTTCGCCGGCACGCGCCGCAAGCTCAGCTTGTGAAAGCGCAGCGTCATCAGCAACGCGACGCTCGCGAGCCCGGCCGCGAGTCCCCACCACAAACCGCGCGCGCCGAGTCCGAAGTGAAACGCGAGCGTATAGCCGGTCGGAAAGCCGATCACCCAGTAACCGAAGGCCGCGGCGATCATCGGTATGCGGGTGTCTTTGAGACCGCGCAGGCAACCGGAACCGACTGTCTGCATGCCGTCGACGATCTGAAAAATAGCGGCCACGCCGAGCAGCGAACTCGCGAGCGCGACGGTCGCGGCATTCGCCGGATCGTCGAGATGCAGGTAGAGGCCGACGATCCAGTGCGGCGCCGCGATCAGCACGATGCCCGACAGCGTCATGAAGCCGACGCCGAGCGCGAGCGCGACGAAGCCCGCGTGGCGCGCGGCCAGCGGCTGCCCCGCGCCGGACCAGAAGCCGACGCGCACATTGGCCGCCTGGCCGATCGCGAGCGGCACCATGAAGGCCACCGACGCGACGTTCAGCGCGATCTGGTGCGCGGCCAGTTGCGATTCGCCGAGCAGGCCGACCATCAGACCGGTCGCGAGAAAGAGCGTCGACTCCACGCCATAGGTGATCGCAACAGGCCAGCCGATGCCGAACAGCTCGCCCATCAGCGGGACATTGGGGCGCGTTGCGACGACGAAGTGGCGATAGCGCGGCCGCAGGTGCAACAGCGCCATCAGCACGAGCGCGGTCAGCCAGACGGTGATCGACGTCGCGGCGGCCGAGCCAAGAAAACCGAGCCGCGGCAGGCCGTACGCGCCGTGAATCAGCCCGTAGTTCAGAACGCCGTTCACGCCGACGCTCACGAGCGATACCCACAGGAGCCGCCGCGCCGCGCCGATCGCCGGCAAAAACGAGCGCATCAGACCCACGCCGATCAGGCTGCCGAGCGCGCCCCAGCGCAGCACCGCCGCATATTCGCCGACGTTGTGCGCGAGCAGCGCGGGCTCGCCGAACGCGAGCAGGATCGGCGTGGCGAACGACAGCAGCGCGAACGCCGGCACCGACAGCAGCACCGACAGCACGAAACCGGTCCAGTAGATGTGCGGCACGCGGCTTTCGTCCTGCGCGCCGCGCGCATGCGAGACGCTCACGCTGACGGACGTCAGCACGCCCTGCAGCAGCGTCACCACGACGAAGAAGAGATTCGCGCCGAGGCCGCCGGCCGCGAGCGCGTCGGGGCCGAGTGAGCCGAGCAGGATGGTGTCGGTGACGGCCATCGCCATTTGCGACAGTTGCGCGATCGCGAGCGGCGCGGCGAGCCGCGCGGTGTCGGCGGCGTGGCGCGAGAAAGTCGGCGGCGGGGCGGCGGACCGGGTGAAGCCGGATTGGGTCATGGAGCGTGCGTATTGAGCGGATCGGGACAGCGCGTTGGGCGACAGGGGCATGGGCTTGCGGACGGCGCGGCTTACGCACGGCGTAGCGGCCGGCGCACGAGGCGCGGGCAAGCGGGGGACGCGGCGGCGGCTAAAAGCTGGCGCGTTCGCCGCGATGGCGCGTGCAGCCACGAGTTCCGAAGCCGACGACGTGGGTCCATGCGCGTGTCTGGCAAAACCAACAGCTTATTGTGTGGCCGCTGAACTGTCGATGGAGAACGCACGTTTTTGGTGCGCGAGCCGGCTGCGGAATCTCGTGGTCCGGCGCAGCGCCCGCGTCAAGCCTCGTGGACTGCGATCCGCGTGTCGCCGAGCAGCACCACCTGACCCGCGCGGATCTTGCACGTTTTACGCGTTTCGACGCGGCCGTCGACGGTCACCGCGCCGTCGGCGACCATCAGTTTGGCCTGGCCGCCGCTGTCCGCGAGTCCCGTAATCTTCAGCAGATTGTGGAGTTCGACGTAGTCGCCAGTGAGCGTGAAATCGAGGTTGGGCATGGGCGTTGCACCTTCAGGCGAGGGGTTCGCATCATAAGCCACAAGCTTGCCCTGAAGAAGGCGCGCTGTGTTTGCCAGTGCGTTTGCCCGCGTCATTGCGGATGCCGGCCGCGCGTCGGCGAGCGCATCGCAAGCAAATGCAAGCAGATGTTATGCGCTTGTCAGAAAGTGAAACGTCGCGTAACACCGGTCGCCACGAAACGACTTCACTCGTAAAGTGGGTCTCAGCAGCAAAGCTTGCCGAAAATTTGTTCGGCTGTGAGCAGACCGGGAGGTGTCCTGCAAAGCGTCGCCGACGCGGCGCCGGACGGCTCGCATCACGACAACCTGAAGAGGAAATCGCCATGACCCAGATTCGTACGCTACTGATCGGTACCGCCATGACCGCCTTTGCCGCCACCGCGGCTGTGGCGCAGACCAGCCAACCCGTTCAGCCGATCCAGCCGGCCGCGGGCGTGAATACGCAAGCGCAACTTCAGGCACAGACGCCGGGCGCCGATGTCGCGCCGGCAGCGCCCGCCGCGCAGGGCGTGCAGCCGGTCACGCCGCCGCCGACGCGTCTGACGGCGCCGGGCTCGGCCGATCCGCTCGTGCAGAAGCGCGAAGCGAACGCGAAGGCGAGCGCGGAATACCGCGCGTCGAAGAAGGCATCGAAGGCCGAGTTGAAGCAGCAGCAGAAGGCCGCGAAGTCCGAGTACACGGAGCAGGTGCGCGACGCGAAGATCAACATGAAGGCGGACAAGCAGGCCGCCAGCAACGAAATGAAGATGAACATGCAGGGCCAGGCCGGCGCGCAGACCGACGGCGGCGAGGTCAAGCATTAATCGCCGGTCGCGTCGGGGCGCGATGCGCCCGGCACGTCGGACTTGCGCCCGGGCGCGACGCGCTCTCGCCCGGGCCCATGAGATTTAGATTTGGCAAGGAGGTATCGCATGAACAGCACTCAATCTACGAAGTCGATGAAATCCGCCGCTGGCCGGCTTTGCGCGCTGATGATCGCGGGCTGCCTGTCGTCGGTGGCTTTCGCCCAGGCTAGCGATCCGGCCGCCGCCCCGGTCACGCACGCCGACAAGAAGGCGGCGAAGGAGCAGTCGAAGGCGGACAAGAAGGCGGCTGTCGCGCAAGCCAAGGCCAACAAGGAAAAGACCGAGGCGCAAGCCGACGCCGACAAGGCTAATGCCGAGGCCAATTTGAAGGATGCCAAGAAGCAGTAGGGTTCTGGCTCTCGGCGCGATGAAGGAGCCGGAAGGCTTGCTGGTCCATGACGGCCCGTTCAGCGTGAAGCGAACGGGCCGTTGTGTTTTCTGACTCGGGCTTGCTGGCCGCCGACGCCATACGGCGCCACGCGTCCCGCGCCAAGTCTGCGTACAACGCCCGGAGCCGTCCGCGAAAAAAGGGCGCTTGTGCGCCAGGGTTGTATGGATATACAGTATGCGTCGCTCCCCAATCCATCCAATGCCTGCCAAAAAACGTGCTTTCCGTCGCCGAATCTCCGCCGCCATCCGACGCCGCCGCCTGGCTCACGAAGCTCAACGACGCGCAGCGCGAGGCCGTCGAATACGGCGCGGATACGCCGCACGCACCGCCCGGCGCGTTACTGGTGATCGCGGGCGCGGGTTCCGGCAAGACCAACACGCTCGCGCATCGCGTCGCGAATCTGATGGTGAAAGGCGCCGATCCCCGGCGGATTCTGCTGCTCACGTTCTCGCGCCGCGCGGCGCTCGAAATGACTCGCCGCGTCACGCGCATCGCCACCGCGGCGCTCGGTACGCGCGCCGCGCTCGCGCAAGGGCTGACGTGGGCGGGCACCTTCCATAGCGTCGGCGCGCGGCTGTTGCGCGAATATGCGGAGCTGATCGGCCTTGCGCCGGCCTTCACGATCAACGACCGCGAGGATTCCGCCGACCTGATGAACCTGGTGCGTCATGAACTCGGGCTGTCGGCGAAAGAACGGCGCTTTCCGGCCAAGAGCACCTGCTTCGCGATCTATTCGCGCGTGGTGAACACGGGCGCGTCGCTCGGCCAGGTTTTGGACAGCGCGTTTCCGTGGTGCCGGGAATGGGAGGCGGATTTGCGCATGCTGTTCGCCGCTTATGTCGACGCCAAACAGAAGCAAAGCGTGCTCGATTACGACGATCTGCTGCTCTACTGGTCGCACATGGCCGCCGAGCCGGCCATTGCCGCCGATCTGTCGGCGCGCTTCGATCATGTGCTCGTCGACGAGTATCAGGACACCAACCGCCTGCAGGCGTCCATCCTGCTCGCGCTGAAGCCCGACGGCCGCGGCCTGACCGTGGTCGGCGACGACGCCCAGTCGATCTACTCGTTTCGCGGCGCGACCGTGCGCAACATTCTCGACTTTCCGGCGCAATTCGATCCGCCCGCCACGCAGATCACGCTCGAGCGCAATTACCGTTCGACACAGCCGATTCTCGCCGCGTCCAATGCCGTGATCGAACTGGCCAGCGAGCGCTACACGAAGAACTTGTGGACCGACAAGGCATCGGCGCAACGCCCGCGTCTCGTGACCGTCGCCGACGAGGCCGACCAGGCGCGCTACGTCGTCGAACAGGTGCTCGAAGCGCGCGAGCAGGGCATGAAGCTGAAATCGCAGGCGGTGCTGTTTCGCGCCGCGCATCACAGCGCCGCGCTCGAAATCGAGCTTACGCGGCGCAACATCCCGTTCGTCAAGTTCGGCGGACTCAAGTTTCTCGATTCGGTGCATGTGAAGGACGTGCTTGCCGTGCTGCGCTGGGCCGAGAATCCGCGCGATCGCGTGGCCGGCTTCCGCGTCGTGCAACTGCTGCCGGGCGTGGGGCCGGCCACCGCCGCGAAGGTGCTGGACGAGATCGTCGCTCGTGCCGGCGCCGGTGTCGGCGCAGGTGTCGGCGGCGGTGCTGGCGGCGGTGTCGGCAATCCGGCCGGGACTGTGGCCGAGGGTCTGGCCAACTCGGCGGCCAACGCGCTCGCGGCGTTCGCGCCGCCGCCCCGCGCGCAGGAGGACTGGCATCCGTTCGTCAGGCTGATGTCGAGCGTGTACGGGCGGCAGACGCCGTGGCCCGCCGAGTTCGAGATGGTGCGGCGCTGGTACGAGCCGCACCTCGCGCGCAATCACGAAGACGCCGCGATCCGCCATGCCGACGTGCTGCAGATGGAAAGCATCGCGGGCACCTATGCGTCGCGCGAACGCTTTCTCACCGAACTGACGCTCGATCCGCCCGACGCCACCAGCGACGAATCGGGCGTGCCGCTCATCGACGAAGACTATCTGATCCTGTCCACCATCCATTCGGCGAAGGGGCAGGAGTGGCGCAACGTGTTCGTGCTGAATGGTGTCGACGGCTGCATTCCGTCCGACCTCGGCACGGGCAGCGAAGACGAAATCGACGAGGAGCGCCGTCTGCTCTACGTGGCGATGACGCGCGCGAAGGAAGATCTGCATATCGTCGTGCCGCAGCGCTTTTACGTGCACAACCAGACGCATCTCGGCGACCGCCATGTGTGGGCGTCGCGCACGCGCTTCATTCCCGCGCATCTGATGCCCTTGTTCGACGCTTATGCGTGGCCGCGCGTGCCGGTGGCGAGCGCGCCGACAGCCGCCGGGCTGGCCGCGGCGGCGCAGGCGAAGATCGAAATCGGGGCGAGGCTTAGGAAGATGTGGGATTGAGAGCCGGTTATAGCCGGTTGCTGGCGGCTTGCCGGAGCAGTCATCGGCGAGACAAGTGGGGTCGGTGCGGCGGGGCGCTAGCGGCGCGGCGGGGGCGAGCAAGGTGACCAGAGGCCGCAGCGCCCCAATGCCCCGGAAGCAGCCACGCGAGGCGGCCACCGCGGCCAAAGACCGCAGCGCCCAAAGGCCACCGCGCCAAGACCACCGCGCCAAGACCACCGCGTCAAGACCACAGCGCCAAGACCACAGCGCCAAGACCACAGCGCCAAGACCACAGCGCCAAGACCACCGCGCCCAAGGACCACCGCGCCAAAGACCACAGCGCCAAAGACCACAGCGCCAAAGACCACAGCGCCAAAAACCACCGCGCCAAAGACCGCAGCCACAAATTGCCCGGAAAGCGGCTAAGCGCTCACCACGCTCACCGCGACTGACGTTGCTGCTGCTGAGGCGTCGGACGCGGCGGAACGAAAAAGTTGCGCAGCCATGCCGCCATCCGCGAAAACACGTCGTACGGTTCTTCGACGAAAATTTCCGGTTTCAGCAGGCGCAGATATTCCATGATCTGCTGCGCTTCCTGTTTCTGGAACGAGCCGTGCGAAATGCCGAGGCGCAACAGCCCGCGCAGTTCGCCGAGCTTTTCGCGCGCCGTGCTGCCCACGTTCGTTTCGCACGCGACCTTCGCCTCGTACACGCGCTGACGCAACGATTCGACGAGCCGCCATGCCGGCGTCTGCATGACTTCCTCGAGCGCCTGGATGTCCTGCACGGCGCCCTTGATCTGCGCGGCGAGCGGGTCGACCAGCACGGCGTCGCCTTCGGCTTCCTTGACGATGGCCGCCGCCCAGTCGCGGCACTGCTTGGCGAGTTCTTCCGGCGTCCATTCCGAGCGTGCCGCGAAGCCGAAGCCGAACTCGCCGGCCTGCTGCATCAGAATCGCGACGACGTCCGGGAACTCCTTGTCCAGCGTGCGTTTCGCCCATGCATACTGGCCGCCCTGCAACATCCGCTGAACCGCGTGTTCGGTCAGCGGCACCATGTTGTCGAGCAGCTTTGCGCGCAAAAAGTCCTCGAACGACGGCGTCGCGAACTGCGGATCGAGCTTCAGCGATACGCGCAGAAAAGCCTCGAAATCCTTGCGCAGCGTCGCGATGGTCTCGTCTTTGAGCGTGAGGGTGATTTGACCCATGTGTCTATCCCGTTTGGTCCTGCCGCGCGGCCTCGTCGTGTGCTCCGGTCGCAAGCGGACCCGGAGATTCGACGCGCGATCGATGGCCACGCGCTTGATTCCTGCCTGTTGCCGCGTCGTTGGCGGGACGTATCCCGTATCCCGACGAGCGGACCTCGACTGCTTATCGGCGGATTGACGGGAAACTTAAGGGTTTTATCGGGTAGCGCGCGGGCGCTGGAGGCGTCCTTTGGCGGCGGGATGCGGCGAGGATGCTGAGGAGTGGGCGGCGGCGACGGCGGCCAATGCGTCCGGCGAGCGGGACGAGCGGGACGAGCGGGGGCGTTGGTGGCGGTGGATTATGCATCCGGCGCGCGGACGAGCGGGCGTAGGCGGCGGTGGGCACTGCATCGGGTGAGTGGACGAGCACGGGCGTAGGCGGCGGGCAATGCGTCGGGTGAGTGGACGAGCGGGCGGCGGCGGACTATGCGTCCGGCGCGCGGACGAGCGGGTGCAGGCGGCGGTGGGCACTGCATCCGGCGAGTGGACGAGCACGCGTAGGCGACGGGCAATGCGTCGGGTGAGCGAACGACCGGGCGTTAGCGGCGGCGGGCAACGCGTCAGGCGAGCAGACGCGCAGGCGTTTGCGGCGGCCGGCCGCCGCAGCCATTGGCAATGCGACGGGCGCAACCGCCACCAGCGCCGCTTCCCACGTGAGTAGGCACTCACCAGGGCGCCGCCCAAGTCACTACCTCAGCACCACGCATTGCCAAACAAAAAACACCGCCAGCCCAATCGCGATGGTGACCAGCGGGCGCCGCGTCAGCGCGCTCGCCGCCACAGCGGCCAGCGCGCCGACCAGTTGCGGATTGCGCCAGGTCAACTCGGCGCCGGCGTCGGCGCCATGCGGCGAGACGGCCATCGGCACGATGATCGCTGTCAGCACGGTGACCGGCACGAAGCCGAGGGCAGTGCGCACCAGCGGCGGAAACACCAGCCGGTCGCCGAGCACGAAGACGGCCGCGCGAATCACCCAGGTGATCAGCGCCATGCCGAGTATCAGGACGACGTAGTTCATCGCGACGCCTCCGCGGAACGGCGCGAGCGCCGCGAACGAAGCCCCGGCGTCGACAGCAGAACGCCGACGACGACGCCCGCGAACACCGCAGCGAGCAGGCCGAGCTTGTACGGCCACGCCTGCCAGAGGAAGGCCAGCGTGCCCGCAGTGACCGCTGCCGCGATGTAGCGCAGCGCAACCAGTTGCGGCACGACGATCGCGATAAACGTCGCGACCATCGCGAAGTCGAGCCCGAGCGATTGCAGGCCCGGAAACGCCGCGCCGAACAGCAGACCGGCGATCGTCCAGCACTGCCAGTTCAGATACATCGCGAGACCCGCGCCGAAGAAGTAGTGCGGTCCAACGGTGCCCGGCTCACGGTGGCGATAGTGCTCCCAGGCGACCGCGAAGACCTCGTCGGTGAGAAGCGCGCCGAGCGCCCAGCGCCAGCGCGCCGGCAGATGCGCCACATGCGGCGCGAGCGTCGCGCTGTACAGTACGTGCCGCAGATTGACGACGAGCGTCGTCGCCCAGATCACGGCAAAACTCGCGTGACCGGCGATCAGCCCGAGCGCAATGAACTGCGCGGAGCCGGCGAATACGACGAGCGACATCAACTGGCCGTGCCACAACTGCAGCGGGCCGGACGCGACGAGCGTGCCGTAAATGACACCGAAGGGCGCTGCGCCGATCATCATCGGGATGATGTCGCGTGCGCCGGCGGTGAATTCCTTGAGATGGTTCGAGCGGGTCAAGACTTGCCTCCTTGAGCCGGGAAGCATAGCGGGCGAGGCGCGGCCGCACTTGTACGTTCTTGCGGACGAGCGATCGTCACGCTCCCTGCCAGCGTCCGGGCGGCACGCCGAACATGCGCCGGAAGTGCCGCGTGAAGTGGCTCTGATCGGTGAAGCCGCTGGCGGCGGCCACATCGGTGACTGGAACGCCCGCGCGCAGCGGCGCAAGCGCGCGTTGCAGCCGCACCTGGTTGCGCCACGCGTGCGGCGGCAGGCCGGTCGCGCGGTTAAAGAGCCGCGCCGCGTGAAACGGCGAGAGCCCCGCGGCCTGCGCGAGTTCGGCGAGCGTAACGGGCTCTAGCAAATCGCCCGTCAGACGCTCTTTCATCGTCGCGACGCGGGCGTCGTCGGCGGCAACGCGCGAGGGTTCCGGCTGTGTCTGCGCGTAGCGCACGAGCAAGGTGGACAGCGCGTCGAGCATCGCGGCTTCCGCGGCGAGCGCGTCGGCGCCGTCTTCGAGCAGACGATGCGCGTTCGCGAGCCGCGCGGCGAGATCAGGATCGCGGATCACGCCGGGCGTGAACCACGGCAGCGGCTGCGGCTTGCCGGCGACTTCGTCGGCGAGTTCGTGGATGAACTGCACGGGCGCATACATCACGCGATACCGCCAGCCGGCCTCCACCGCCTTCGAGCCCGTGTGCAACTCGCCGGGGTTGATGATCGGCACGCCGCCCGCTTCGGCAACGTAGTCCGAGCCGCGATACCGGTAGCCTTCCGCGCCCGCGACGATCACCGGGATCGTGTACGCGTCGTGCCAATGCGGCGCGAATTCGTGATCGTGATATTCGGCCGTGAGCAGGTCCGCGCCGGGCAGAAGCGGCGTGCGCCAGTAACGGGCGGAGTTGCGAAAACGATGGGCGGCGGTCATGGCATGGCTTTCATTCAGCCACTCAGTTTAGCGCGGGCAAGCGGTCGGCGGCATGCGCCTTCCGGCTATGCGCATGCTGCACTTTTTCGTAGGACGCTGGTTATGTGCTGCTATGTCGCGCGTTGTCTCGCCGCTGCGGGCTCACTTGAGCGGAATGGTCGTGCCGGCCGGCATGGGCACGGCGCTCACGCTGTTTTTCGCGCTGCCGCTCACCACGCGGTCGCTGTACGTGAGATAGACGAGCGCGTTGCGTTTCGTGTCGACCACGCGCACGACATGCAGCGCCTTGAAGATCAGCGACATGCTGACGGAGAACACATCGGCTTGCTGCTTGAGCGGTCCGCTGAAGTGGATCGCACCGACCTGGCGGCAGGCGATGGACGCCTCCGTGGGGTCTTCGGCGATGCCGAGCGTGCCCTTGACGCCGCCCGTCCGCGCGCGCGATACGTAGCAGGTCACACCTTGCACGAGAGGATCGTCATAAGCCTCGACGACCACGCGATCCGAGCCGGTGATGCGAAAGTTCGTATTGACGCTGCCGACTTCCTCGGCGTGCGCAAACGGCACGAGCGCGGTGGAGGCCAGTGCAAACGCAGCTGTAAGTGCGACCGCAAACGCGGCCGCAGGCGCCGTGCGCAACGAGATGAATTTCATGAGATTGCCGACTGATGAGCAGGGTTCGTTGGGCAGCGCGGTGATGCGCTGCGAAGCCGTCATCGTATACCGCCGCGTCGTTCGCGCGACGATGGATGGCCAAAGCCATCGGCAAAACAAAAAGGCCCGCACGGATGCGGGCCTTCGAATTTTGGCTCCTCGACCTGGGCTCGAACCAGGGACCTACGGATTAACAGTCCGGCGCTCTACCGACTGAGCTATCGAGGAACAGCAGTACAACTTGATCTACATAAAAAAGCCCGTCTTGGTTAACGGGCTTTTGCAATTCTTGGCTCCTCGACCTGGGCTCGAACCAGGGACCTACGGATTAACAGTCCGGCGCTCTACCGACTGAGCTATCGAGGAACAGAACAACAACAGCAGAGAAACGGAATTGTAGGAGCAGCTTTCGCACCTGTCAATACTTCGCGTTCATCTCGATTTGGCTGAAACGGCCGCGTACCGACAGCGCCGCAACGCTCAGCGCACCAGCAGCGCGAGCTTTTCCTTGACGTCCTTGAACTCGTCGGCTTCCGGCAGCGGGGCCTTCGTCTTGGTGATGCTCGGCCAGTTCTTGGCGAGATCGGCATTCAACTCGATGAAGTTTTGCTGGTCGCCCGGCACGTCTTCCTCGGCGTAAATGGCGTTCACCGGGCACTCGGCCACGCACACAGCGCAGTCGATGCATTCATCGGGGTCGATCGCGAGGAAGTTGGGACCTTCGCGAAAGCAGTCCACCGGGCACACATCGACGCAGTCGGTATAGCGGCACTTGATGCAGCTTTCGGTCACAACGTGAGTCATTCAGGCAGCTCCTGCATGCGGAATCAGAAAGGCGCAAACGCCAAAAGCGCTATTGTAACGTAACGTCAAGAGGCGCATGCGGCATCACACAACGCCTTTTATATGTTTTCGTGATTAGTTTATTGCGCGCGAAAACAGTATCCCGCCGACGGCAAGCGGCGCCGCGCGGGCCGCGGCCGGGAGCCTGAAGGCCGGCGCATTCGGGTAACATGCGTCAAGCCGGTGCGCACGAGGCGCGCCGTATGCATGGGTTGAGTCACGCCTCCCGTACTTCGCAGTCCCGTTCGCACCATCATGATTATTACTTCGCTGCTCGACACCGATCTGTACAAGTTCACGATGATGCAGGTGGTCCTGCATCATTTTCCCGCGGCCAACGTCGAGTACCGCTTTCGTTGCCGCACGCCGAACGTCGACCTCGTGCCGTACATCGGCGAAATACGCGCGGAAGTGCGCAAGCTCTGCAAGCTGCGCTTCACCGACGAGGAACTCGACTACCTGCGGCGCATGCGTTTCATCAAGGGCGATTTCATCGAGTTTCTCGCGCTCTTTCATCTGAACGAGAAGTACATTTCGATCGAGCCTTCGCCGAAGAACAACGGCGAGATCGACATCGAGATCAAGGGTCCGTGGCTGCACACGATCCTGTTCGAGATTCCGATGCTCGCGATCGTCAACGAAGTCTATTTCCGCAACACGCAACAGGAACCGGACTACAGCGAAGGTCGCGGGCGCCTCGTCGAGAAGATGAAACTTCTCGGCGCGCGGCCGGAATTCGCCGACTGCAAGATCGCCGACTACGGCACGCGCCGCCGCTTCTCGAAGCAATGGCACGAAGAAGTGATCCTCACGTTGAAGGACGGTCTCGGCGAGCAGTTCGCCGGCACGAGCAACGTCTTTTACGCGATGAAGCACAGCCTCACGCCGCTCGGCACGATGGCGCACGAGTACTTGCAGGCGTGCCAGGCGCTGGGTCCGCGGCTGCGCGATTCGCAGATCTTCGGCTTCGAAATGTGGGCGAAGGAATATCGCGGCGACCTGGGTATTGCGCTCTCCGACGTGTACGGCATGCAGGCGTTTTTGCGCGACTTCGACATGTACTTCTGCAAGCTGTTCGACGGCGCGCGTCACGACTCCGGCGATCCGTTCGATTGGGGCGAGCGCCTGCTCCAGCACTATGAAGCGAACCGTTGCGATCCGCGCACGAAGATCCTCGTGTTCTCCGACGCGCTGGACATTCCCAAGGTGCTGCAACTCTACGAGCGCTTCCGCGGACGGTGCAAGCTCGCATTCGGCGTGGGCACCAATCTGACCAACGATCTCGGCTATAACCCGCTGCAGATCGTCATCAAGATGGTCCGTTGCAATGGGCAGCCGGTGGCGAAACTGTCGGATTCGCCGGGCAAGAACATGTGCGACGACAAGGCGTATCTCGCGTATCTGCGGCAGGTTTTCGGCATCGCGCAGCCCGAGGAAGAGCCCGCGAAGTAGCGGGTTTGTAGCGCGTTTGTCGCGTGTCCGATGTGTTCCTATGCCGTTCGGCCAGGGTGTTCGCGCGGAGGGTGGCCGGTATAATTCCTCGCATGCACGCCCCGCATCTCGCATGGCCATGCACACGAGGACTATCGAGGACTTTCGCATATGGACACATCGATTGCCCGCCGCAATATCCTGGCGCGCATCCGCGCGGCGCAAGGCCGTGAGCCCGAGCCGTCCGCGTCCGAACGCGAGGCCGCGGCGGATTATCTCGCGCGCCATCCGCCGGGTCCGCGCCCCGACATGCCTGCGGATCTCACCGCGCGCTTCATCGAAGAAGCGCAGAAATTGTCCACCACGATCGACACGGTTGAGTCGCTGAGCGACGTGCCGATCGCCGCACATCGCTATCTGGTCGAACATGCATTGCCGTTGCAGGCGATCGCGTGGCAGACGCTGCAGGATCTGCGCTGGAGCGACGCGGGCCTCACCGTCGAATTTCGCAAGCCGAAAGACGGCGACGTGGTCGGTCTCACCGGCTGCTTTTGCGCCACTGCCGAAACCGGCTCACTCGTGCTGCTGTCAGGGCCCGAGACTTATGCGTCAGCAGGCCTGCTTCCCGAAACGCACATCGCCATCGTGCCGGCTTCGCGCATCGTGGCGGGACATGAAGAAGCGTTCGCGCTGATTCGTAGCGAGCGGGGCGAGTTGCCGCGTGCGGTCAACTTCGTTTCGGGGCCTTCACGCACCGGCGATATCGAACAGACCATCGTGCTGGGCGCGCACGGGCCCTATCGGGTGCACGTGATCGTCGTACTCGGCGCCTGAGTGCCGCGGCGGCGTCTATTCGTTCGCCGATGTACGCCGGCTTGCGCCGTCAGTTGCCATTTCAAAAGAACCAGGGAATCTGTTGCATATGACTAGACGTGCCGCTCCGGCGAGCATGGTGCTCGCTGCTGCATTGACGTTAATGAGCTGGCCTCAACTCGCGTGCGCCGCGACATTGGATGGCGCAACGCTTTCCGCGCTATGGGGATTGCCGTTCGCCGGCGTGCTGCTTTCCATTGCCGTCTTTCCGCTCGTCGCGCCGGCTTTCTGGCATCACCATTTCGGCAAGATCGCGGCGGCGTGGGCGCTGGCGTTTCTGGCGCCGTTCGCGTTCGCATTCGGCTCGGACGTTGCCTTCGCCACGCTCATCCATGCGTTACTCGAAGAGTACATTCCGTTCATCGTGCTGCTTACCGCGCTCTACACGGTCGCGGGCGGTATTTGCGTGCGCGGCAATCTGCACGGCACGCCGCGGCTGAACGTGACGATCCTCGCGCTCGGCACCTTGCTCGCGAGCGTGATGGGCACGACCGGCGCGGCCATGCTGCTGATCCGACCGTTGCTGCGCGCGAACGATAATCGGCGGCACGTCGTTCACGTCGTCGTGTTCTTCATCTTTCTGGTGGCGAATGCCGGCGGCTCTTTGTCGCCGCTGGGCGATCCGCCGCTGTTCCTCGGCTTCCTGCAGGGCGTCGACTTCTTCTGGACCACCACGCATCTCGCGTTGCCGATGCTGTTCGTGTGCGCGGTGCTGCTCGTCGCGTTCTATTGTCTCGACTCGTATTATTTCCATCGACGGGAAGAGGAGCGCTCGCTCTTCCTCGATCCGACGCCGGATTCGCCTCGGCTCGGGATCGACGGCAAGATCAATTTTGTGCTGCTCGGCGCGGTGGTCGGCCTCGTCCTGATGAGCGGGCTATGGAAGCCGGGCGTGAGCTTCGACGTGTTCGGCACGCACGTGGCCCTGCAGAACGTCGTGCGCGACGTTGCGCTCATCGGCGTCACGGTGCTTTCGATTCTGTGGACGCCCCGTGCGGCTCGCGCAGGCAACGACTTCAACTGGGCGCCGATCGAAGAGGTCGCCAAGCTCTTTGCCGGCATCTTCGTGACGATTGCGCCGGTTATCACGATGCTGCGTGCGGGCGAAGCCGGCGCGTTTGCCGGCATCGTGCATCTGGTCAACGATTCCGCAGGCCAGCCGCACGACGCGATGTACTTCTGGGCGACGGGCCTGCTATCTTCGTTTCTCGACAACGCGCCCACCTATCTCGTGTTTTTCAACCTGGCCGGCGGCGACGCACAGTCGCTAATGACCACTGGCGCCACCACGCTTGCTGCGATCTCGGCGGGCGCGGTCTTCATGGGCGCGAACAGTTATATCGGCAACGCGCCGAACTTTATGGTGAAGTCCATCGCGGAGTCGCGCGGTGTGCGCATGCCGAGCTTTTTCGCTTATCTCGGTTGGTCAGGCGCGGTGTTGCTGCCGCTTTTTCTCGTCACCGGCTGGCTGTTTTTCTGACACCGGGCCTGCTGCCGAGGCTGTCTCACTCGATTCGCTACACGGAGAATTGCAATGCAGAAGATCCTCGTCGCCCGTCCGATTTTTCCTGACGTGATCGAACGGCTTCAACAGTATTTCGACGTCGACTGGAATCAGGGCGACGTGCTGCCGGCGGAAGAACTCAAGCGCCGCCTCGCCGACAAGGACGGCGCGTTGACTGCCGGCGACCCGATCGGCGCCGACGTTCTCGCGGCCGCGCCGCGTCTGCGCGTGGTGTCGAATATGGCGGTGGGCTACAACAACTTCGACATGGCCGCGTTCAACGCGGCGAACGTGCTCGGCACGAACACGCCGGACGTGCTGAACGAATCGACCGCCGACTTCGGCTGGGCGCTGATGATGGCCGCGGCCAGGCGCATCGCCGAATCGGAGCACTGGCTGCGCGCGGGCAAGTGGCAGAAGTGGTCATATGACGGCTTTCTCGGCGGCGACATCCACGGCTCGACGCTGGGCGTGATCGGCATGGGCCGTATCGGTCAGGCGCTCGCGCGGCGTGCGCGCGGCTTCAACATGCAGGTGATCTATCACAACCGTTCGCGCGTCGCGCCGGAAATCGAAGCCGAACTGAATGCCGAATACGTGTCGAAGCAGGACCTGTTGCGGCGTGCCGATCATGTCGTGCTCGTTTTGCCGTACACGAAGGAAAACCATCACACGATCGGTGCGGCCGAACTCGCGCTGATGAAGCCGACCGCGACGCTGACGAATATCGCGCGCGGCGGTATCGTCGACGATGCGGCGCTCGTTCAGGCGCTGCGTGCAAAGCAGATCGCCGCGGCCGGTCTCGATGTGTTCGAAGGCGAGCCGAATCTGAACCCCGATCTGCTCACGGTGCCGAACATCGTGTTGACGCCGCATATCGCGAGCGCGACAGAAGCGACGCGCCGCGCGATGGCTAATCTCGCCGCGGATAACCTGATCGCCGGTCTTGGCGAAGGTCCGCGCGCGGGTCAGCCGCCTAATCCGATCAATGCCGAAGTCATCGGCCGGGCGCGTGCATGACGATGATTCTGGTCGCGGCCGTCGCGGTGCTCGCGGTCGCTCTCGTGCTTGCTTTGGCGTTGCTGATGCGCGGCCGGGGCCGCGCCGGCGAACAGGAACAGTTCGACCTGCTGAACGAACGCATCGACGCGGCAGCCGATGCGCAGGCGCACGCGTATGAGCGCATCGAGCGGCAATTGCGCAACGACATCACGGAGACGGCGCGCGTTTCGCGCACCGAGCAGAGCAGCGGCTTTGCGCATTTCCAGCAGACGCTGGCCGCGCAATTCAGCAGCATGACGACGGTGCAGGGCGGCAAGATCGACGGATTCGCGCAACAGCTCGACGCGGTGCGTCACAGTCTGCAGCAGCAGGCGCAACAGGCGCGCGATGAACAGGGGCGCTCGCTCAAGCAGTTCGGCGATACGCTCAGCCTGCAACTCGGGCACCTCACCGAGGCGAGCGACCGGCGCTTCGCCGAAGTTCGCGCGACCATCGAGCAGCGGCTCAAGGACATCGAGGCGAACAACGCGAGCAAGCTGGAAGAAATGCGCCGCACCGTCGACGAAAAACTGCACGCCACGCTCGAACAACGACTGGGCGAATCGTTCAAGCTCGTGTCCGATCGGCTCGAGCAGGTGCATCGCGGCCTGGGCGAAATGCAGACGCTTGCGGCCGGCGTCGGCGATCTGAAGAAGGTGCTGACGAACGTCAAGACGCGTGGCACCTGGGGCGAAGTGCAGCTCGAGGCATTGCTCGAGCAACTGCTCACCGCGGACCAATACGCGAAGAACGTGGCCACGGTGCCGAAAAGCGCTGATCGCGTCGAGTTTGCGATTCGCTTGCCGGGGCGGGTAGAAGCGGGCGTGGCGGGCGCGGCCGGTGCCGCGGGCGGCGCGGCGGCGCCAGTGTGGCTCCCAATCGACGCGAAGTTTCCGCGCGAAGACTACGAACGCCTGATCGACGCGCAGGAAAGAGCCGACCCGCTCGCGGTAGAAGAAGCGTCGCGCGCGCTCGAAGCGCGGATTCGCGCGGAGGCACGCAGCATCGCCGAGAAGTACGTGTCGCCGCCGCACACCACCGACTTCGCGCTGCTGTTCCTGCCGACCGAAGGTTTGTACGCCGAAGTGCTGCGTCGGCCGGGGCTCTCGGATCTGCTGCAACGCGAGTATCGCGTGACGATTGCCGGTCCCACCACGCTGACCGCGTTGCTCAACAGTTTGCAGATGGGTTTTCGCACGCTTGCCATCGAACGGCGCTCGAGCGAGGTGTGGCAGGTGCTCGGCGCGGTCAAGACGGAGTTCGGCAAATTCGGCGATGTGCTCGCGAGGACGAAGGCGCAGCTCGAAACGGTCACGCGTTCCATCGAAGCGGCGGAGACGCGCACTCGCGTCATGAACCGCAAGCTGCGCGACGTGGAGGCCCTACCCGGCGAGGAGGCGAATGGTTTGATAGGCGGCGGTGCAGTGCCGGGCATCGAGCCCGATGAGCAGTGAGGTAACAAGAGGCTGACGCCGCGCGTGGACATCGGCGGTCCGCGCCTGCTGCCCGACCGGGCCCGCGCTCGCGGGCTCGGCGGCAGTGACGCGGAACGCAGCGCGCGTCATGCTTCTTCGGGTGCGTCGGTCAACTGGATTTCAATGCCGCCGAAGCGCGACGCCACCCAGTTGTACGCGTGGCAGGCGATCCACAGCAGGATGAAGCCGAGAATCGCATTCAGCAGCAGCGCGCTGAACACCGTGCTCAATTCAACCGAACCGTAGCGCACGAACGCGACCAGCACGCCCAGCAGCACGATAGGCACGGAGAACGTCAGGTAGACGAGGATAAGTGCTTTGGCCGTTTGTCCCGGTGCAATGAACGAGATCTGTTTTTTCATGTAAGTCAAACCCGCATGTCGTAGTGGTAATGGGTAAAACAAATGTGCCGGTGATGACAGCGCCGGATCGCGAATGTTCGCCGAACCGTTAGATCAGGCCGTGGAACAGCATGATACTGACGCGCTCGCCCTCGGCAACGTCGCCGTCTTCATGGCCGAGCACGATGAAACAATTGGCTTCGCTCATCGAACTCAGCACGCCCGAGCTTTGCGACTCTGTCGGCGTGACCTGCCATTGGCCGTTTGCATGCTGGGCGGCGATGCCGCGCTGAAACTCAGTGCGTCCGGGGCGCTTGCGGATCGAGCGCAGGCTTGCCGCGTGGATCACCGGCAGCGGCTGCGGCGTGGCGCCCGACATGAGCAGCAGAACCTCGCGGACGATCTGATAGAACGTCACCATGACGGCCACCGGATTGCCCGGCAGACCGAAGAATAACGCAGGCAGTCCGACACCCGGCCGCTCGCCGGACCAGATGCGGCCAAATGCGAGGGGGCGGCCGGGGCGCATGGCGAGACTCCAGAACGCGACGTCGCCGAATGTTTGCAACAAGCGCCTCGTCACATCCGCCTCGCCGACCGAGACGCCGCCCGAGGTCAGCACCACGTCCGCGCTCGCCGCGGCGCTGCGCAACGCGGCTTCGAGCGCGGCGGGTTCGTCGCGGATCACGCCGAGATCGAGCGTGTCCACGTTCAGGCGGCGCAGCATCGCGAAGAGCGTGTAGCGATTGCTGTCGTACACGGAGCCCGCTTCGAGCGGCTCGCCGAGCGAGCGCAACTCGTCGCCGGTCGAAAAGAAGGCGACGCGCAAACGCCGCCGGACATTGATTTCCCCGATGCCGAGCGAAGCCAGCAAGCCTAAATCGGACGCGCGGATCACGCGGCCCGCGCGCAACGCCGCATGGCCGCGGGCGAGGTCCTCGCCGGCCAGGCGCCGGTTTGCGCCGGCCTGCACGGCGTCGGCTGCAAAACGGATCGACGCAGAATCGGCGCTGCGCTCGACCAGCTCCTGCGGCACGACCGTATCGCAACCGTCCGGAATGCAGGCGCCCGTCATTACGCGCACGCATTGCGCCGTTGCTTCGACGCGGCCCGCGAACGGATGGCCCGCCAACGCCTTGCCGACCACTGCGAGTTCGACGGACGGCGCGCCGCTCGTCAATGCGGCGCGGTTGAACGCATAGCCGTCCATCGCGGAATTGTCGTGCGAGGGAACGTCGATCGGCGAGACGATGTCTGCGGCGAGCACGCGGTCGAGTGCATCGCGCAGTGCCACGCGTTCGACCGCGGCGACGGGCGTGGCCCACTCGCGAGTAATCGCCTGAGCCGCCGAAACAGGCAGCGCATGAGGATCGTACTGCGCGACGCAGCGGGAAAATTCGTTTTGCGTGGTCATGAAGAAGCGGGACGTCGCGGCCGGCGGCGGGCGTGGCGCTTGCCGTGCGGCGGAGCGGGATTTCAGCCGGGACCCCGATGACGCTCGAGGTCGGCGAGTTCTTGTAAAGAATTGATATTGTAAAACGCGCGCTCGTCGGTAAAGGCGACTTCCACGGTCGTGTGGCGCGCGTACCACGCGCGGACCTTGCGCTCGCCGGCTTCGAGAAAATCCGCGAGGTCGTCGGCGAGACGGGTGCGCAGCAGCGCGAAGACCGGGTGCAGCGATACATTGCCGCCGGCGTCCGAGGTCGTGACGGTGGCGATGTCGGCGGCATTCGACTCGAGCGCTTCAGTGAGCCGTGCACCCAGATCCACGGGCAGCCACGGCGTGTCACACGGTGCGCTCAGCAGATAATCGCTTTCGGCCGCGCGCAAACCGGCGAGCAAGCCGGCCAGTGGGCCAGGAAAGTCGGGCAGCGTATCGGCGACGATCTTTGCGCCGAACGGCGCGCCGAGTGCGGCGTAAATGTTCGCGTGACGATTCGCGCTGATCAGCAGCGCGGCGGTTTGTGGCGCGAGGCGCTTCAACACATGCGCGGCGAGCGGTTCGCCGTGCAGTGGCTGCAAGCCTTTGTCGACGCCGCCCATGCGGGTGCCGCGCCCGCCCGCGAGCACGAGGCCGGTGATCCGTTCGCGTGTCGGCCGCGGGGTTGGCTCCATGCGCCGATCAGCCGCCGATGTACGACATTTCGACGCGGCGGGCATCCTGCGCGCCGGAGTCGGCCGCGTTGCTGCCGCGCAGTTGCGAGTAGCGGTCGCCGCGGCCTTGCCAGGTTTCGGCGACGGCCGTCGCGATGTCGGCGTCGCTCGCTCCGGCGCGCAGCAGCGCGCGCAGGTCGTGGCCCGCCGATGCGAACAGGCACAGGTACAGCTTGCCCTCGGTCGAAAGGCGCGCCCGCGTGCAGCTTGCGCAGAACGCGCGCGTCACGCTGGAGATCACGCCGATCTCGCCGCTGCCGTCCGCGTAACCCCAGCGTTGCGCGGTTTCCGCGGCGCTATGCGCTTCGAGCGGCGCAAGCGGGAAATGCTCGGCGATGCGCGCGACGACATCGGCGGAAGGCAGCACTTCGGTCATGTTCCAACCGTTCGACGTGCCGACGTCCATGTACTCGATGAACCGCAGCACCGTGCCCGAGCCTTTGAAATGGCGCGCCATCGGCACGATTTCGCTGTCGTTCGTGCCGCGCTTGACCACCATGTTGACCTTCACGGGCGCGAGTCCCACAGCCTGCGCGGCGGCAATGCCGTCGAGCACGTCGGCTACCGCGAAGTCCGCGTCGTTCATGCGGCGAAACAGCGTGTCGTCGAGCGCGTCGAGGCTGACGGTCACGCGAGTCAGGCCAGCGTCTTTCAGGCTGCGGGCTTTGCGCGCGAGAAGCGAGCCGTTGGTGGTCAGCGTCAGGTCGAGCGGCCGGCCGGCCGGCGTGGTGAGCTGCGCGAGCCGCTCGATCAGGAATTCGAGGTTCTTGCGCAGCAGCGGTTCGCCGCCCGTCAGACGAATTTTCTCGACACCATGCGCGACGAAGAGCCGCGCAAGCCGTTCGATTTCCTCGAAGGTCAGCAACGCGCTGTGCGGCAGGAACGCATAGTCCTTGTCGAACACGGCGCGCGGCATGCAGTAGACGCAGCGGAAATTGCACCGGTCCGTCACCGAAATGCGCAGGTCGCGCAGCGGGCGCGCGAGCGTGTCATGCAGCGCGCCGCTAGGCGTCTGCAGCGGACCGGAGATGACCGGCGCCGCGCTGAGATCGGCAACAGGGATGATGCGTCGGGACATGGGTTGCTTGGGTTGCGCCAAACCGGGAAGGCGAGTTCTTCATTCTATCGGAAATGCATGTTCCAGCAGGGCGAGGGCGGGCGCCTTCGGGGTTTACGGGGATGGCTACTGGCTGCGGGCGGGCTGCGGTTCTTCGGGCGAAAAAAAGCCCGCCGGTGAGGCGGGCTTTTCGAAAGCGGCATCGCAGACTTACTGCGGATGCCTGTTGGTTTCCACTTGCTGCATCGGCGCGCTGTCGGTCGGCGGCAACGGCTTGCGTTCGCGCACGACGCGCGGCGGCTTCACCGTCTGCGCGGCGGCTTGCTGCGCGGCGCGCAGCTTGTCGGCGTCCGTATTGACCCAGACGAGACCGGCTTTCTCCAGCACGGGCTTCAGCGCTTCCGCCGACACCCCGCCGTTGAACGACGCCTGAGCCGGCTTGGCCGCTTGCGACACCTCTGCTGCCTGCGTGGCTTGCACGGCTTGCGACGGCGCTGCAATCGCCGGCTCCACTGCCGGCGCGGCTTCGTCCGCGGCCGGTTTCGGTTCGACGATTTCGGCTTGCGGCGCGGGCTCAGCGACCGGCGCGGCGACTACTTCGGCCGGAGCGGCGGGCTCGACGTGAGCCGGTGCTGCTTGCGCTTCAGCGGCCGGCACAACAGCCGGTGTCTCTTCACGAACGACCGGTTCTGGAGCCGGCGATACCGTTTCCGCAGCCGCGAGGACTGCCTGAGCCGGTTCGGCGGGCGCGGTGGCCGCGACCGGAGTGTCGGCGACCGGCGCTTCGGCAACCGGTTCGACGGCAGCCGGAGCAGCCGGCAGTTCCGCGACCGGCACGATCGTTTCGGTCTTCGCAGCCTTTTCGGCGGCGAGGGCCGGCGTTTCCGTGGCCGCGTGCAGTTCGCTGACGACAGCCTTTTCGGTCGCGACGGCGGCAACGACGACTTCCACCGGCGCCACTTCATTCGCTTCGTTCGCTTCCGGCTTGCGTTCCACCGGCTGCTGGGCGACGCGCACGGGTGCGTCCTCGCTCACGTTGGCGTTGTCGCCTTCCGCTTCCGCGACGTCCGCAGCCAGATTGCCGTTGACGTCTTCCTCACGCTCACGACGACCGCCACGACGGCCGCGACGGCGACGACGACGCTCTTCGCCCTCACGCGCCACCGCTTCCTGATCGACCGGCGCAACGTTTTCAGTGAGGGCGGCCTGGTTTTGCGCCACGTCCTCTGCGATCTGGGTATCGGCTTGCGTCAACGCGTCCGCGGTTTCCGTCTGCGGCTTGCGACGCTCGCCGCGCTCAGCACGTTCGCCACGTTCCCGACGCTCACCGCGTTCCTGGCGTTCGCCGCGCGGGGTGCTTTCCACTGCTTCCGCACGGTCGGCGCCGCGGGTGTCGCGGTCGCGGCCTTCACGGCCTTCGCGTGCTTCGCGCGGCTCACGGTTCTCACGCGGTTCGCGGTTGCCACGCGGTTCGCGTGCTTCCCGTGCCTCGCGCGGTTCACGGCCTTCGCGTGGTTCCCGAACCTCGCGTCCCTCGCGTGCTTCACGCGGTTCCCGTTCCTCACGACGCTGCGACGGCTGCTGGCCCTGACGGCCGCCGTTTGCACCTTCACCACGCGCTGCCACGTCACGGCCGCCCGCGCCGCCACGGCGATTGCGGTTACGATCGCCGCCGCGTTCGCCGGTACGCTCACCGCGCTCCGTGCGTTCGCCGCGCTGCGGACGGGCCTGCTTTTCTGTCGTAGCCGGCGCAACCGGTGCCGGCGCCGCCGGCTGCACGCCGAACAGATTCTTCAACCAGCCGATGAAGCCGCCGCTCGCCTGCGTCACCGCAACCGGAGCCGGTGCCGCGACCGGGCGAACCGGCGCGCTCGGCGCCGGCTTCTCAGGCGTGATGCCCTTGACCGCCGCTTCCTGCTTCGGCTTCACTTCTTCGGTTCGCTTGCTGTAGCCGGTTTCCGACTCGAGCTCGCGAGCCGCTTCCTCGGCCATCTTCCAGGACGCGCGCGGCTCGTCGAGGCGGGCGTCGTCGTGACGCAGGCGTTCCAGCTTGTAATGCGGCGTGTCCAGATGCTTGTTCGGCACCAGCACGACGTTGACCTTGAAGCGCGACTCGATCTTGTTGATTTCCGAGCGCTTTTCGTTCAGCAGGAAGGCGGTCACCTCGACCGGCACCTGGCAATGGATCGCCGCGGTGTTTTCCTTCATCGCTTCTTCCTGAATGATCCGCAGCACTTGCAGCGCGGACGATTCGGTATCGCGGATATGACCCGTGCCGTTACAGCGCGGGCAGGTCACGTGGCTGCCTTCCGACAGCGCCGGACGCAGACGCTGACGCGACAGTTCCATCAGGCCGAAGCGCGAAATCTTGCCCATCTGGACGCGCGCGCGGTCGTGCTTGAGCGCGTCTTTCAGGCGCTGTTCGACTTCGCGCTGGCTCTTGGCCGACTCCATGTCGATGAAGTCGATCACGATCAGGCCGCCCAGGTCGCGCAGACGCAACTGGCGCGCGACTTCGTCGGCGGCTTCGAGGTTCGTGCGCGCGGCCGTTTCCTCGATGTCGGCGCCCTTGGTGGCGCGGGCCGAGTTCACGTCGATGGCGACGAGTGCTTCCGTGTGGTCGATCACGATCGCGCCGCCCGACGGCAGCGGCACCGTGCGCGAGTACGCCGTTTCGATCTGATGCTCGATCTGGAAGCGCGAGAAGAGCGGCACGTCGTCGTGGTAGCGCTTCACCTTGCTGACGTTGTCCGGCATCACGATGTCCATGAAGGCGCGCGCCTGGTCATGGATTTCGGTGGTGTCGATCAGAATTTCGCCGATGTCCGGCTGGAAATAGTCGCGAATCGCGCGAATCACGAGGCTCGATTCGAGGTAAATCAGCATCGGCTGGCCGGCCGAACCGCTTTGCGACGCGGCTTCGATCGCGCGCCACAGCTGCATCAGGTAGTTCAGGTCCCACTGCAGTTCTTCGGCGCTGCGGCCAATGCCGGCCGTGCGCGCGATGATGCTCATGCCTTCCGGCAATTGCAGCTGCGCCATGGTTTCGCGCAGTTCCTGACGGTCGTCGCCTTCGATCCGGCGCGACACGCCGCCGCCGCGCGGGTTATTCGGCATCAGCACCAGATAACGGCCGGCGAGCGAGATGAACGTGGTCAGGGCCGCGCCCTTGTTGCCGCGTTCTTCTTTTTCGACCTGAACGATCAGTTCCTGACCTTCCTTGAGCGCGTCCTGGATGCGGGCGGAGCGCATGTCGACGCCGTCGCGGAAATACTGGCGGGCGACTTCCTTAAACGGCAGAAAACCGTGGCGGTCTTCGCCGTAGTTGACGAAACAGGCTTCGAGCGACGGCTCGATGCGGGTGATGATGCCCTTGTAAATGTTGCCTTTGCGCTGTTCGCGCCCGGCGGTTTCAATGTCGATGTCGATGAGTTTTTGCCCATCGACGATGGCGACGCGCAGTTCTTCCTGCTGCGTCGCATTGAACAACATGCGTTTCATTGAACGGCTCCAGAGCGGCTCGGCCGGCCTCCGCTCCGCGGTTGTCAGGCGCGAGAGCGGGAGGCAGCGGCATGCCGCGCCTTATTGTGTTTTCACAAGCACGCTGGAGCGGGAAGAATGGCGGGAGAATTGCCTGAGAGGGCCCGGCTCCACAAACAAAGGAGCGCGGTGCCGCAGGGCACATGCGAACACGGCTTCAAATAACGACCCGACACGCCGCGGGTTCTGCCGGCAGACTTTCATAAACCCACGTCCCCCTCGCCGGCGCGCCGACTGGGCGCGGGACCGGAGGGTCGAAGGCTGCGGTCATGCCGCAACGGGAAGTTCGCGCAAGAGGCGCGTCTTTTCCTGCTGGGGGTGTCTCGCCTCATTTTGACGTCGCCAAGTCTTGCACTTTCTACAAGACGCCACGGGCGCACGCCGTATTTTCGCAACCTGCAGCTTCGTACAGCCGGGCGTAACGCCGCCCGATACCGAAGCTGGAAGTTAAATTCTTTTTTACCAAAATTCCGTTACCGTCGAAGCCGACCTTGACCGAACGCGCCTGTGGGCGCCGTCCCTGCCGGGTACTGACTTCGTGCGTGCAACTTGTTGCATCTCATTTTCAGGGCGAGCAACCAGCCCCCGGCACAAGTAAAATAACGATTTACGCTTGCACCTGCGCAGTCCGCCCGAATTCCGGACACTGCGCCGGCCGCCGCAGACTGCTGGGCAAATTATATTCAGAATGAAAGAGTTAGGCAAAATATCCCAGAAATCGGTAACAAGCGCGGTCGCGAGCGACCAGGTCTCCGTCATCGAGATCGACGACAGTGCGGCCGGACAGCGCATCGACAACTTTTTGTTAGGCGTCTGCAAAGGCGTGCCGAAAAGCCATATTTACCGCATCCTGCGCAGCGGGGAAGTGCGCGTCAACAAGGGCCGTATCGACGCGCAGTACCGGCTTGAACTGGGCGATCTGGTGCGCGTGCCGCCCATCCGCGTCGCGCAACATGACGAAACGGTGCCGTCGGCGCCGGTTCCGAGCGCCGAATTCAGGATCATTTTCGAAGACGAGCATCTTCTTGTCATCGACAAACCGGCCGGCGTCGCGGTGCACGGCGGAAGTGGCGTCGCCTTTGGCGTCATCGAGCAGATGCGCCAGTCGCGCCCGCAGGCGAAGTTCCTCGAGCTCGTGCATCGGCTGGATCGCGAGACCTCGGGCATTCTGATGCTCGCCAAGAAGCGTTCGGCGCTCGTCAATCTGCACGACCAGATCCGCGAGAACCGAATGGACAAGCGGTACTATGCGTGCGTCCACGGCGAATGGGCGAGCGACTGGGGCCGCCGTCGGGCGGTGAAGGAGCCGCTGCACAAATATCTGACCGCGGACGGCGAGCGGCGCGTGCGCGTGCAGGCCGACGGTCTGGCGTCGCACACGGTGTTCAACCTGATCGACCGCTGGCCGGACTACGCGCTGCTGGAGGCGGAGCTGAAGACGGGCCGCACCCATCAGATACGCGTGCATTTGCAGCATCTGGAGCTGCCGATCGTCGGCGATGCAAAATACGGCGACTTTGCGCTGAACAAGGCGCTCGCCCGCTCGAACGCGAAGCCGGGGCTCAAGCGCATGTTCCTGCACGCTTACCGCCTGAAGCTCACGCATCCGGCCACCGGCGCGCCGCTGCAACTGGAGGCGCCATTGCCGGCCGAGTGCCGCAATTTCATCGCGCAGCTCAACGAATTACGAAATGGGTCATACCCGGAGACGGCACCGCATGGCTAGAGAGCAATTTGACCTGATCGTCTTCGACTGGGACGGGACGCTGATGGATTCGACTGCGCACATCACGCGCAGCATTCAGGCGGCGTGCCGCGATCTCGGTTTGCCCGTGCCCGCGGACGAAGCGGCGAGCTATGTGATCGGCCTCGGCCTGCGCGACGCGCTGCAGATCGCCGCGCCCACGCTCGATCCGGCCGACTACCCGCGGCTCGCCGAGCGCTACCGGTTTCACTATCTGGTGAAGGATCAGACCACGGAGTTGTTCGCCGGCGTGCGCGAGATGCTCCAGGAACTGCGCGATCAGGGCTATCTGCTGGCGGTCGCGACCGGCAAAAGCCGCGTCGGCCTGAATCGTGCGCTCGATCAGGTGCGGCTCACGAGCCTGTTCGACGGTACGCGCTGCGCGGACGAAACCTTCTCCAAGCCGCATCCGGCCATGTTGCACGAACTGACGCGTGAACTGGGGCAGGACCCGGTGCGCACGGTCATGGTCGGCGATACGACACATGACCTGCAGATGGCGATCAACGCGGGCGTCGCGGGTATCGGCGTGACCTACGGCGCGCATCCGGCGGACTCGCTGAGCGCGCTGTCGCCGAAATATATGGCGTCGAGCATCAGCGCGCTGTCGGGCTGGCTGAAGGACAACGCATGAGTTCGGCGGAAGAGCCCGGCGGGCGGGCAACGGAGGCGGCGCAGGCCGTGCGCGTGTGCCGTTCGGAGGAACTGGTCGATGGCGGCATTGGCGTTCGGCGTGCCGCGCGAGTCGGCGCCGAAGAAGTCGTGGTGTTTTTCGTCCGCTACGACGGTCGCGCCTACGGCTATCTGAACCGCTGCGCGCACGTGCCGATGGAGCTGGACTGGGCAGAGGGTCAGTTCTTCGAATCGTCGGGTTTATACTTGATGTGCGCCACCCACGGGGCAATTTACGCGCCGGACACCGGCAAATGCGTAGGCGGTCCGTGCCGCGGCGGGCGGCTGCGAGCGCTCCAGGTCGACGAACGCGATACGCCTGAAGGCCGCGCCGTTTTCTGGCTTCCCGACGGCGAACTGCGGCCCATCGAGTCCTGATCTGCGTCGCCCCGTCTTTCTCCCTTACTGAAAAGCCTGAATGTCCGACAACTTGACGCCTGAAACCAAAGAGCCGTCCACGAACGGCCGCGCTAACGCCGAACCCGGTTGGGAGCGCGCGGCGCTCGAGCGCATCGCGCTTGCCGCTGTCAATGAACAACGGGCCGCGCGCCGCTGGAAAATCTTTTTCCGTCTGCTTTTCCTGGCCCTGGTGGCTTTCGTCGTCTGGACCGTGTTCGATTTTTCCGGCGACAAGCTGGCGGCTTCCGGCCGTCACACGGCGTTGATAGCGCTCGAAGGCGAAATATCGGCGAACACGCGTGCGAACGCCGAAGATATCAGCGCCGCGCTGGAAAGCGCGTTCGAAGACTCCGGCACGGCGGGCGTCATTCTCCGCTGCGACAGCCCCGGCGGCAGCCCGGTCCAGGCGGGCATTATCTACGACCAGATGCGGCGTTTGCGCGCGAAACATCCGTCAATTCCGCTTTATGTGGTGGTCGGCGACATGTGCGCGTCGGGCGGGTACTACGCCGCGGCGGCGGGGGACAAGATTTATGTCGACAAGGCGAGCATCGTCGGCTCGATCGGCGTGCTGATGGACAGCTTCGGTTTCACCGGGCTGATGGACAAGCTCGGCATTCAGCGCAGGCTGCACACCTCGGGCGAGAACAAGGGTTTTTACGATCCGTTCTCGCCCGAAACGCCGAAGATGGACCAGCACGCGCAGGAAATGCTCGACCAGATCCACGCACAGTTCATCGAAGCAGTGCGTCAGGGCCGCGGCAAGCGTCTGCATGAGACGCCGGATATGTTCTCCGGCCTCTTCTGGACGGGCCAGAAGAGTGTCGAGCTCGGTCTCGCCGATGGTTTCGGCGACGCCAACTACGTGGCGCGCGAAATCATCAAGGCGCCGGATATCGTCGATTACACGGTCAAGGAGAGCATTACCGACCGCGTCGCGCGTAAATTCGGCGCGGCCGTGGGCAATGGCGCGGTACACGCGTTGGCGCTTGGCGGGAAGCTAGGTTTGCGCTGAGGCGAGGCGGCCGGAAAGGCTTGTGGGGCTTGTGCCGCGCGCCGGGATTAGCCGCGCGGTCCCCGTCTTCACACTTCAGCCGTCGTCATCTCACGCCGCCAATATCAGAAAAATGGCGGGGCGCTTGTGCAAGTCGAGCGCCGGTTTCTTCTTCCAGTCCGCCACCGTGTGGCTGCGGATGGTTTCGGTGTCCAGCGTCAGGTCGACTGCGACGCAAACCAGCGTCGACGGCGCGCAGGTGGCGAGCAATGTGTCGAGCAGCGCCCGGTTGCGGTACGGCGTCTCGATAAAAATCTGCGTCTGCTTGCCCTTGCGCGATTGCATTTCAAGATCGCGCAGACGTTTTGCCCGCTCTGCCGCATCGACCGGCAAATAGCCGTGGAATGCAAAGCTTTGTCCATTGAGCCCCGAAGCCATCAGCGCCAGCAAAATCGAGCTAGGCCCGACGAGCGGCACCACCTTCACACCGCGCTCGTGCGCCCGACGCACCAGCAGCGCGCCGGGGTCCGCTACCGCCGGGCAGCCCGCTTCGGACACGAGGCCCGCGTCGGTGCCGGCGAGTAGCGGCGCGAGCAGTTTGTCGATTTCGCCGGCCGGCGTGTTGACGTTCAGTTCGCGGATCTCGATGTCCTGAATCGGCCGCTCGGTGCCCACTTTCTTCAGGAACGCGCGCGTCGTCTTCGCGTTTTCGCCGATGTAATACTGCAGCGCCGCGGCGCGGGCGCGCACCGGAGCGGGCAGGACAGCGCCGAGCGCGTCCGCGTCGCCTTCGCCTAGCGTGTTCGGAATCAGATAGAGCGTGCCGCTCATCGTGCCCCCAATAGCGGATAGCCCGCCGTCAACAGCATGCCCGACAGCGCGATCAGCGGCAGGCCGATGAGTGCGGTCGGATCGTCGGAGTGGATTGCTTCGAGCAGCGCAATGCCGAGCCCCTCGGACTTCGCGCTGCCGGCGACGTCATACGGCGTTTCGGCGCGCAGATAGGCTTCGAGCGCCGCATCCGGCAGGTCGCGAAATTGCACGCGAGTGACGACGTCGACGGTCTGTGCGGCCCCCGAGCGGCTGTCGAACAGGCACAGCGCGCTATGGAACAGGACCTCGCGGCCGCGCATCGCCTGCAATTGGGCGAGCGCCTTGTCGTGCGTGCCGGGCTTGCCGATTTGCAGGCCGTCGTAGGTGGCGACCTGGTCGGAGCCGATCACGAGCACCGCCTGATCCGGCGCAAATGACTGGGCCACGGCGCGTGCTTTCGCCTCGGCGAGGCGTAACGCGGTGGCCTCGGGCGTTTCACCGGCATGCGGCGTTTCGTCGATCGCGGGCACGGCCACGTCGAATGGAACGCGCAGGCGTTCGAGCAACTCGCGGCGATACGGCGAACTCGACGCCAGAATCAGGTGTGGCGGGCTTTTTGGGGAATCTGGCATGGTCGATCAACGGCTTGAAGGGCGGGGCATACAGGGTTGCGCGAAGGCCACGCCGGTACGGGCTTAAGTGTTTGACTCGAAAAGACAAAACGGATATGATTTTGGGCTTTTCATCGGTATGCTTGCGTCAGGCGGGCTCGGTGCGTGCTGAAGCAGATCGAGAGCAAATCAAGAACTGCCGGGCACATTGCCGAAGTTACGCGGGCATTCTCGCAACTGATTTACCCCGCGATTTGGCGGCGCGAAACAAACAAACGTCGACCAACAGCAAAAAGCGGCGAAACCTTTGCCGACGCAGGAGCGCACATGACTCAACATCCTGGCAAACCTGCAGGTCTGTCCGACCCGCATGAACTCGATCTGTTCGAATTTGCGCGGAGCGGCCGGCAGGCCGCGGGTGTCGTGCGCGTCTCGCAACTGCCGCGCATGTTAAACGAAGTCCCGGCAGAAGCGCCAGACCGCGATACCGGGTTCACCTGGCAAGCCGAAGGGTCGACGCAGCCGGAATTGCAGGACGACGGCACCGAGGGTCCCCAGCCGTATTTGAGGCTGGCGATTCACGGCGCGGCATGGCTCGAATGTCAGCGGTGCATGACCCCGTACTCGCAGGCCTTCAATGTCGACGCGACCTACCGGATCGTCAGCACTGAGGCGGAAGCCGAAGAGTTTCCGCTCGACGAAGATGAAGTCGAAGTGATCGTGGGCTCGCGCCAGTTCGATCTCATCGACCTGATCGAGGAAGAGTTGCTGCTTTCCTTGCCGCTTGTGCCCAAGCACGAGGTTTGTCCCGAGGTGCACGAGAGTCTCGTCTCTGGTGCGGCCGGTGCCGAGGGCGAGGGCGACGAAGCCGCGCTGGACGAAGCTGGCGAGGGCGAAGAGCCCGAGCGGCCGAATCCGTTCGCGGCGCTCGAAAGTCTCAAGCGCGGTGAGCCGGGCGACAAGAAGCACTGAACAGTTGCATGGGAGCGCGAAGCGGGGCGCATAGGCCATTCGGCCAGTGGCGGACACCGTGTCGGGCTGTGTTAGAATTCGGAAAATTTTTAGGAGTTAGTCATGGCAGTTCAACAAAACAAGAAGTCGCCGTCGAAGCGCGGCATGCACCGTTCGCACGATTTCCTGACGGCAGCGCCGCTGGCCGTGGAACCGAGCACGGGCGAAGTGCATCTGCGTCACCACGTTAGCCCGAACGGCTACTATCGCGGCAAGAAAGTCGTCAAGACGAAGAACGACTAATCGTTTCACTGCGTTGCGCCCACTGGCGTTTCGCGTGGCGATCAGCTCGCTTGACATTTTCCCGGCTCGGCAAAAAGGCGGCATTCAATTGCCGCTTTTTTATGTCTGAAATTCGCCGCACTCCATGACAGTAAAGCTCACGATAGATTGCATGGGAGGCGACCACGGCCCGTCCGTGACCGTTCCCGCTGCCGTCAACTTCGTTCGCTCGCATCCCGACGCGCAGTTGCTGCTCGTCGGCATTGAAAGTGCGATTCGTGCGCAGCTGAAGAAGTTGAAGGCTCAGGACCTGTCGGCGTTGACGGTCGTTTCCGCTTCCGAGATCGTCGCGATGGACGATCCGGTCGAAGTCGCGCTGCGCAAGAAAAAAGATTCGTCCATGCGCGTGGCGCTGAATCGCGTCAAGGAAGGCGAGGCGCAAGCCTGCGTCTCCGCCGGCAACACCGGCGCGCTGATGGCTGTGTCGCGCTATGTGCTGAAAACGCTGTCGGGCATCGAGCGCCCGGCGATTGCGTCCGCCTTGCCGAACCCCAACGGCTACACGATGATGCTCGACCTGGGCGCCAACGTCGACTGCGAACCGCAGCATCTGCTGCAATTCGCGGAGATGGGGCACGCGCTCGTGTCCGCGCTCGAAGGCCGCGAGCGGCCCACCATCGGCCTTCTGAATATCGGCGAAGAAGTCATCAAGGGCAACGACACGATCAAGCGTGCCGGTGAACTGCTGCGCGCGAGTACACTGAACTTCCACGGCAACGTGGAAGGCAACGACATCTTCAAAGGCACGGTCGACGTGATCGTGTGCGACGGGTTCGTCGGCAACGTGGCGCTCAAAACGTCCGAAGGCCTCGCGCAGATGCTGTCGAATATCATCAAGGAAGAGTTCGGCCGTTCGTGGCTCACGCGAGTCATGGCGGTGCTCGCATTGCCCGTGTTGATGCGTTTCAAGAAGCGCGTCGATCATCGGCAATACAATGGTGCCGCGCTGCTCGGCCTGCGCGGACTGGTGATCAAAAGCCACGGTTCGGCAGACGCCTACGCGTTTGAGTGGGCTATCAAACGCGGGTATGATGCCGTCAAAAACGGCGTGCTGGAGCGCCTTGCGCAAGCGATGGAAGAGAACGCGGGTTCTCTTGAACAGGCGGCGCGCGACGCAAGCGGTGCGGGCCACGCAAGCCCCATCGCAGGCCAGCCGGCCGAGCCCTACGCTGCGCAATCCTCGAAGGCATAATGGCTCAATCGACAATTTATTCCCGCGTCCTCGGCACCGGCAGCTATCTGCCGCCCGCGCGCGTCACCAATCAGGACCTCGCCGAGCGTCTCGCGAAGCAGGGCGTCGAGACGAGCGACGAATGGATTGTGGCCCGCACGGGCATCCATGCGCGCCACTTCGCCGATCCGGACGTCACCACGAGCGACCTCGCGCAGTTCGCGTCGCAGCGCGCGATCGAAGCGGCGGACATCGACCCGCAAGCCATCGACCTGATCATCGTCGCGACTTCCACGCCTGACTTCGTGTTTCCGAGCACGGCGTGCCTGTTGCAGAACAAGCTCGGCATCAAGAATCACGGCGCGGCTTTCGACGTGCAGGCCGTCTGCTCGGGCTTCGCGTACGCAGTCGCGATGGCGGACAGCCTGATTCGCGGCGGCCAGCATCGCACGGCGCTCGTCGTCGGCGCGGAGACGTTCTCGCGCATTCTCGATTTCAACGACCGCACGACCTGCGTGCTGTTCGGCGACGGCGCGGGCGCGGTGATCCTGCAGGCATCGGCTGAGCCGGGTGTGTTGGCCAGCGCTTTGCACGCGGACGGCAGCCATTCGGGCATTCTCTGCACGCCGGGCAACGTGAACGGCGGCGTGGTGGCGGGCAGCGCCTTCCTGCACATGGACGGGCAAGCGGTCTTCAAGCTCGCCGTCAACGTGCTGGAAAAGGTCGCGGTCGAGGCGCTCGAGAAAGCGAACCTGTCGGCCGATCAGATCGACTGGCTGATTCCGCATCAGGCCAATATCCGCATCATGCAAAGCACTTGCCGCAAGCTCGGCTTGCCGCAGGAACGCATGGTCGTCACGGTGGGCGAGCACGGCAATACGTCGGCGGCGTCCATTCCGCTCGCGCTCGACGTCGCGGTGCGCGACGGCCGCATCAAGCGCGGCCAGAACGTGCTGATCGAAGGCGTCGGCGGCGGCTTCACGTGGGGCGCGTCGGTCATCCGCTACTGATAACGGGCCGACTTCCGGCGGCGCCTTTCAGGGCGCCTTGCGCCGCGTCCGCGCGCTTTGAAGCCGCGCGCCTACATCTGACTAAATCGTTTTTGGGGACGATATGAAATTTGCGTTCGTTTTTCCCGGACAGGGTTCGCAATCGGTCGGCATGCTCAACGCGTTTGCCGATCACGCCATTGTGCGCGAGACGGTTCAGGAAGCCTCCGACGCGCTCAGTCAGGACCTCGGCAAGCTGATCGCCGAAGGTCCCGCCGAAGATCTGAATCTCACCACCAACACACAGCCGGTCATGCTCACCGCGGCCTACGCGATCTATCGCGCGTGGCAGCAGGCGGGCGGCCCGGCGCCCGCGATCGTCGCGGGTCATAGCCTCGGCGAATACACGGCGCTCGTCGCGGCCGGTGCGATCGCATTTCGCGATGCCGTGCCGCTGGTGCGCTTTCGCGCGCAGGCCATGCAAACGGCAGTGCCCGTCGGCGAAGGCGGCATGGCCGCGATTCTCGGTCTCGACGACGACACGGTGCGCGCGGTGTGCGCGGAAGCGTCGGTTGCAGGCGTCGTCGAAGCGGTCAATTTCAATGCGCCGGCGCAAGTCGTGATCGCGGGGCACAAGGCTGCTGTCGAGAAAGCGTGCGAAGTGGCGAAAGCGAAGGGCGCGAAGCGCGCGTTGCCGCTGCCGGTGTCTGCGCCGTTCCACTCGTCGTTGCTCAAGCCCGCTTCGGATCAACTGCGCGAGTACCTGGCGAGCGTCGACGTGAAGGTGCCGTCGATCCCCGTCATCAACAATGTCGACGTCGCGATCGTCAACGAGCCGGCGCAGATCAAAGACGCGCTGGTGCGTCAGGCGGCCGGTGCGGTGCGCTGGGTCGAGAGCGTGCAGGCAATGGCCGCGCAAGGCGTCACGCACGTCGTCGAATGCGGGCCGGGCAAGGTCCTTGCGGGCCTGACGAAGCGCATCGACGGCAATCTGGTCGGCGCTTCGGTGTTCGATCCGGCCTCGCTCGAGGGAACGCTCAAGCTCGTGACAGCAGGCTAAGCGCGACGCCGCACAGACGCGGCAACTCGTATCGGCAATCAATCAGCCCTGCGAAGGGCATTCGGATCGACAGATGGAAAAGAATCTCGACAAGCACATCGCAATCGTAACGGGCGCCTCGCGCGGCATCGGCCGCGCCATCGCCATGGAACTCGCGCGCCAGGGCGCCACCGTGATCGGCACGGCGACCAGCGAAAGCGGCGCGGCGGCCATCAGCGAAGCGTTCAATGCAGCCGGCGTGAGCGGCCGCGGCGCGGTGCTCGACGTGAACGACGCAGCGGCTGCGGAAGCGCTGATCGACGGCACGGTGAAGGAATTCGGCACGCTCAGCGTGCTCGTGAACAACGCCGGCATCACGCAGGATCAACTCGCCATGCGCATGAAAGACGACGATTGGGATGCGGTGATCGACACCAATCTGAAGTCGGTGTTCCGTCTGTCGCGCGCGGTGCTGCGTCCGATGATGAAGGCGAAGGGCGGGCGCATCATCAACATCACGTCGGTGGTCGGTTCGGCGGGCAACCCTGGGCAGATCAATTACGCCGCGGCGAAAGCGGGCGTGGCGGGTATGACGCGCGCGCTCGCACGCGAGATCGGCAGCCGCGGCATCACGGTGAATTGCGTGGCGCCTGGCTTCATCGATACCGACATGACGCGCACCTTGCCCGAAGAGCAGCAAACCGCGCTGAAAACGCAGATTCCGCTGGGCCGTCTCGGCAGCCCGGAAGACATCGCGCACGCTGTCGCATTCCTCGCGTCGCCGCAAGCCGGTTACATCACCGGCACGACGATGCATGTGAACGGCGGAATGTACATGTCGTAACCAAATTCGGTTACTATCCGCGCCTTGATGCGTTTGCGAATGCGTAAGGCGCATGCCTTGACAGCAACCTGATGCGCCGCTTTTTTGCCGGGTCAAACCTGATAAAATGCGCGCACCTGTATTTTTGAACTTCT
Organism: Paraburkholderia graminis; assembly: GCF_003330785.1. Lineage (NCBI taxonomy): Bacteria > Pseudomonadati > Pseudomonadota > Betaproteobacteria > Burkholderiales > Burkholderiaceae > Paraburkholderia > Paraburkholderia graminis. Next base: position 2,940,369 of record NZ_CP024934.1, on the reverse strand, counting down.
TTCCCTTGGAGGGGTAATGGACAATATCGAACAGCGCGTCAAGAAGATCGTCGCAGAACAACTGGGCGTGGCCGAAGCTGAAATCAAGAACGAAGCTTCGTTCGTGAACGACCTCGGCGCCGACTCGCTGGACACGGTTGAACTCGTGATGGCCCTCGAAGACGAATTCGGCATGGAAATTCCGGATGAGGAAGCCGAGAAGATCACCACCGTTCAGCAAGCGATCGACTACGCTCGCGCAAACGTCAAGGCCTAAGGTCATTCGCGCCTGCGTTTCTGCGTTCGCGGCGCATGACGCCCTGCCGCGTCGGTTGCCGACGCTATTGGGGCTGGCGTGTTTTGCCACGCCGCTTGTCGCAAGAGTTGCCATGCAGGAGCCAGCGATGTTGACAGCGCAAGTTTCCGCGCGATTGCCGACTTAACAGCCACAGGGTACACAGGGCAGGTTCCTGTGGCCGCTGTGGCTTTTGCTTTTGTCATCTATGAAAAAGGGGTTACCGTGAGCCGCCGTCGTGTTGTTGTTACAGGCCTGGGGCTGATTTCGCCTGTTGGCAATAATGTTGCCGACGGCTGGGCCAATCTGGTCGCCGGCAAGTCGGGTATTGCCAATATCACGAAGTTCGACGCTACGAACTTCTCGACTCGTTTCGCCGGCGAGGTGAAGGGCTTCAATATCGAGGACTACATCCCCGGTAAGGAAGCGCGCCACATGGACACGTTCATCCATTACGGCGTGGCTGCCGGCATCCAGGCGATGCAGGACAGCGGCCTGGAAGTCACCGACGAGAATTCGGAGCGTATCGGCGTCGTGGTCGGCTCGGGCATCGGCGGTCTGCCGATGATCGAAGTCACGCAAACCGAATTGCTCAATCGCGGCCCGCGCCGCATTTCGCCGTTCTTCGTGCCGGCGTCGATCATCAACATGATCTCGGGTCACCTGTCGATCAAGTTCGGCATCAAGGGTCCGAATCTGGCGATCGTCACCGCGTGTACGACGGGTCTGCACTGTATCGGCGAGGCTTCGCGCCTGATCGAATACGGCGACGCCGACGTGATGATCGCGGGCGGCGCTGAATCGACCGTGTCGCCGCTCGGTATCGGCGGCTTCGCGGCGGCGCGCGCGCTGTCGCAGCGCAATGACGATCCGGCAACGGCGAGCCGTCCGTGGGACAAGGACCGCGACGGTTTCGTGCTCGGTGAAGGCGCCGGCGTGATGGTGCTGGAAGAGTATGAACACGCGAAGGCGCGCGGCGCGAAGATCTACGCGGAAGTCGGCGGCTATGGGATGAGCGGCGACGCGTATCACATGACCGCACCGCTCGAAGACGGCGACGGCGCACGCCGCTGCATGCTCGCGGCCATGAAGAACGCGGCCATCAACGCGGATCAGGTGAATTACCTGAACGCGCATGGCACGTCCACGCCGCTCGGCGATCTGGCTGAAACCACCGGCATCAAGCGCGCATTCGGCGACCACGCCAGGAACATCGTCGTGAATTCGACGAAGTCGATGACGGGTCACCTGCTCGGCGGCGCCGGCGGTCTCGAGTCCGTGTTCACTGTGCTCGCCGTGCATCATCAGGTGTCGCCGCCCACGATCAACATCTTCAACCAGGACCCCGAGTGCGACCTGGACTACTGCGCCAACACCGCGCGGGAGATGAAGATCGACGTCGCGCTGAAGAACTCGTTCGGGTTCGGCGGCACGAACGGCACGCTCGTGTTCAAACGCGCCTGACGCTCGTAGCCGGGTGACGCACCAGTCGACGGCGCCGGCCTCGCCGGCGCTTTGCCCTGAAACAACGGCTATGTCCGAAAGAGCGCCGCAGCGAATTGCGCTGCGGCGCTCTTTCGCGATGCGCGTTGCGTCGGCTGCTTTTGTAGCGACGGCGTCGGCGGCGGTTTATCGCTGCGTGTCGCCGTGGCTCGGCGCGTGGCAGGCGGTTCCGTTGACGCTTGCCGCGTTCGCGCTTCTCGCGCTTTGCGCGCTGAGGCACGACCGGGCGCAACCTGTGGCTCTGCAGATCGGCCGCGAGAATCTCACTGCGTGGGCGCGGGCCGGTATCCTGCTCGCACGAGGCCGCATAGCGGGCTGCGCGCACTGGGGCGACCGTTTGCTGGTGCTCATCCTGAAGCCGGACGAGGGTGGCCGGCAAACGCTGCTGGTTCCCGCCGACACCGTCCCGCCAGCGGTCTTTCGCGAGTTGGCGGTGCGCGCCCGGCGCCGCGCCGGCGCGTGACTGTTACGACTGTAACCGCTGTTACCGCGCGGCATGACCTCCGTAACGTGCCTCGCCGAGGGGGACGCTACAATGGTGCCCCCGTCATGCGCCCTCAAGTTAACGGATTTATCAGGTGAGCGAAAAAGAAATTGATCAGGTGCTGGTCGAGCGCGTCCAGAAGGGCGACAAGGCCGCGTTCGAGCTTCTGGTCTCCAAATACCACCGCAAGATTCTCCGGCTGATTTCGCGCCTCGTGCGCGATCCCGCCGAAGTCGAAGACGTTGCACAAGACGCTTTCATCAAGGCGTACCGGGCGTTGCCGCAATTTCGCGGGGAATCCGCGTTTTATACGTGGTTGTACCGGATTGCGGTCAACACCGCGAAGAACTACCTTGCGACCCAGGGCCGGCGCGCACCCACATCGACCGAAGCAGATGCTGAAGAAGCTGAAACTTTCTCGGACGCCGACCAACTAAGGGATATCAACACGCCTGAGTCGATGTTGATGAGCAAGCAGATCGCTGAGACGGTCAATGCTGCGATGGCGGTTTTACCGGAAGAGCTGCGTACCGCCATTACTCTTCGTGAAATTGAAGGTTTGAGCTACGAGGAAATCGCTGAGATGATGGGCTGCCCAATCGGCACCGTCAGATCGCGAATTTTCCGCGCTCGCGAAGCCATTGCGGCAAAATTGCGTCCGTTGCTTGACACACCTGAAGGCAAGCGCTGGTAAGTCACTAGCGCGCCGAACGGGGCTCGGGTGCAATATCTGGATTAGTGGTGTCACTACGGGGTTTTCGTAAGATGGGGAGCATCATGGGGTCGGTCTCGATGCAATCGCAAGCCAGTTCGCGCGGCGAGCGTCTGTCAGCTTTTGTCGACGGCGAGCTGTTCGGTGAAGAGCATCTGAATGTGGACAAGTTTGTGTCCGAGCTGGACGGCGAAGATCGCGCCGCATGGTCCAGCTATCACCTGATCGGCGACGCATTGCGTTCCGACGATCTGGCGGTCGGTTCCGCGGCTAGCAACGCGTTCCTGAGCGGATTCGCTGCGCGCTTCGAAAGCGAGCCGCATCTGCTCGCGCCATCCGCTCAGCCGGTTACGCGCCGTCTGCTGGCGCTGCGTCGCCGCGTGGTGCCGGCTTTCGCAGTCGCTGCCGCGGCCGCCACGCTGACGTGGATCGTCGTGCCGCAACTGCAGGGCGTGCCGGGCGGCCCCGGCGCGACGCAGGTCGCCTCGGTGTCCTCGCATGGCGATGCGCTGCAAAAGGTCGCGATGGCGTCCGTGCCCTCGGCGAATGTGATGCCGGTCGCGCAAGACGCCAACATCATTCGCGACGCGAGTCTCGACCAGTATCTGGAAGCACATCAGCAATTCGCGCAGCAACCGGTCATGCCGGGTTCCATGCCGCTGATCCGCGCCGCCGCCGTTTCCACGCAAGGCCAATAGTTTGATGCAGACTCCGCGGTTCAATAAAACGACTATCTGGGGGCGGCTGCCGGCATTTCTCTTCTGCGCAGCCGTATTGTTGTCCGCGACACCGCGGGTCTTTGCACAAACCGACGATCCGCTCGTCGCCCGTCGCACGGCCGCCGATCTTCTCGATCGCATTCACCAGGCCGCGCAGCAGCAGAACTACGAGGGCGCGTTCGTTTATCAGCGCGGCAACTTCGTTCAAACGTCGCGCATCGCGCATTACGCGACCCGTGCCGACGGCGAATTCGAGCAGTTGGAAAGCCTCGACGGCAAGCCGCGCAAGATGCTGCGCCATAACGACGAGCTCTACACGTTCGTGCCGGAACGCCACTTGTGCGTCGTTGAAAAACGCCAGAACAAAGACTCGTTCCCCGCGTTGCTGGCTGTGAGCGGCGAACAGGTTCTGTCCGTGTATGAACCGAAACTGCTCGGCGACGATCGCGTTGCCGGCGTCGAAAGTCAGGTGATCGAACTCGATCCGAAAGACGCGTACCGCTTCGCTTACAAACTGTGGGCCGACAAGAAGACCGGCTTGCTGCTGCGCGCGCAGACGCTCGACCCGAACGGCCAGGTGCTCGAACAACTGTCGTTCTCCCAGATTCGCATCGGCGTGCCCGTCGACAAGACTGGCATTGTCAACGGCATTCGCAATACCGCCGGCTGGACCGTGGTGCGCCCGCCCATTGAACCGGTGGATATGGCCGCGCAAGGCTGGCAGTTCGGGGCCTCGGTGCCGGGTTTTCGCAAGATCCGCGAATTGCGTCGTCCGATGGCGGCGCGCGAGGCGGGCCAGCCGACCATTCCGGTCGACCAGGCTGTGTTCTCGGATGGTCTAGCCGCGGTCTCGGTGTTCATCGAGCCGGTTGAGAACAACACGCGCAAGGAAGGCGCGGGCAGCAGCGGCGCGACGCACGTGCTGGTGAAGCGGCGCGGCGATTTCTGGATTACCCTGCTCGGCGAAGTGCCCCAGGCCACGTTGCAGCAATTTGCCTCTGCCATAGAATACAAGGCTCCGAAGTAATTCTCCGACTCCTGAATCCCTCGGCTTCCTACGATATGACGACTTTCTCGGTGCGCAAATTCCTCGCGGCCGCGGTGGTGGCGGCATGTTTGCCGTTCGCACCGCACACGGCGTCGGCCGCTTCCGCCGCCAATCTGCCCGACTTCACCGACCTTGTCGACAAGGTCGGTCCGGCGGTCGTCAACATTCGCACGACCACGCGCGCGACGAGCAGCGGCCCGCGCGGCGCGTTGCCGCCGGGTATGGACGACGGCGATATGTCGGAGTTCTTCCGGCGCTTTTTCGGCATTCCGATGCCGCAGTCGCCGCAATCTCCAGGCGCGCCGCGCGGCGGCGATAACGGTGGCAGCGGCGGAAGTGGCGGCGGTCAGGACACGCCCGACAGCAACGACCCCGAACAGAACAGCGGCGTCGGCTCAGGCTTCATCCTGTCGGCTGACGGCTACGTGATGACCAACGCGCACGTCATCGACGACGCGGACACCATCTACGTCACGCTGACCGACAAGCGCGAGTTCAAGGCGAAGCTCATCGGCGTGGACGATCGCACCGACGTCGCAGTCGTGAAGATCAGCGCCGCGAATCTGCCGACCATCACCATCGGCGATTCGAACAAGGTTCGCGTGGGCGAGTGGGTCGTCGCGATCGGTTCGCCGTTCGGCCTCGAAAACACGGTGACGGCCGGCATCGTCAGCGCGAAGGGGCGCGACACCGGCGACTATCTGCCGTTCATCCAGACCGACGTGGCCGTCAATCCGGGCAACTCGGGCGGACCGCTCATCAACATGCAGGGCGAGGTGATCGGCATCAACTCGCAGATCTATAGCCGCACCGGCGGTTTCATGGGCATTTCGTTCGCGATTCCGATCGACGAAGCGATGCGCGTCGCCGATCAGCTCAAGGCGTCGGGCAAGGTCGTGCGCGGCCGGATCGCCGTGGCAATCGGCGAAGTGACCAAAGACGTTGCCGATTCGCTCGGCTTGCCGAAGGCGCAGGGCGCGCTCGTCAGCAGTGTCGAGCCGGGCGGCCCAGCGGACAAGGCCGGCGTGCAGCCGGGCGACATTATCCTGAAGTTCAACGGCCATTCGGTCGATACCGCGACGGACCTGCCGCGCATGGTCGGCGACACGAAGCCGGGCACGAAGGCCACCATCACCGTGTGGCGCAAGGGCCAGACGCGCGACCTGCCCGTCACCATCGCCGAAATGCAGCCGGACAAGACCGCCAAGGCCGACCAGAAGAAGCCGCAGCCGCCGAAGCAGCGCGCCACGAACGCCTTGGGCGTGGCCGTCAGCGACATTCCGGCCGATCAGTTGCGCGCGCTCAAACTGCGCAACGGCGTGCAGATCGACGCAGTGGACGGTCCCGCTGCGCGAGTCGGCTTGCAGAAGGGCGACATCATTTTGCGCGTCGGCGATACCGACATCACAAGCGCAAAGCAGTTCGACGAACTGAGCTCGCATCTGGATTCGCAAAAGATGGTCGCGCTGCTGGTTCGCCGCGGCGAGAACACGCAGTTCGTGCCGATTCGTCCGCGCGGCGTTCAGAAATGACGGAGAGGGCGCCGCTCACGCTCTACGGGCGCGCGTGGTGCCATCTGTGCGACGACATGCGCGCCGCGCTCGAGTCCTTGCTGGCCGAGTTCGGCGCGCAGGTCGAAGTTGTCGACGTCGACAGCGACCCGTTGCTCGAAGCCCGCTACAACGAACTTGTGCCGGTTTTGCTGTGCGACGGCGTCGAGCTGTGTCATTACCATCTGGACGAATCGCGGGTCCGCGCTGCGCTCATGGCGCGCGCTAAGGCCGCATCGGCGGCCACACGTTGAGAGCGGCCGCGCTCTCGTCATCAGGCGCTGGCACGCGCTTTCAGCTCTGGCGGAGGTCGAATCGCGCGTGCTGCGCCGTTCGTCTCGCCGTCCCACCCTCGCAAGATCCGCCGGGCACCTGCCTTTTCGGCTAAAATAGACAGGTTTTTCACCTACTTACAAGGCGTGCTCCGCTATTGTCCGAGCGCGCCTTTTTTGCTTGATCGGCACTGAATGGATCATATTCGTAACTTCTCGATCATTGCGCACATCGACCACGGCAAGTCGACGCTTGCCGATCGCATCATCCAGATTTGCGGCGGCTTGTCCGACCGCGAGATGGAAGCCCAGGTGCTCGACTCGATGGACCTCGAGCGCGAGCGCGGCATCACCATAAAGGCGCAAACGGCCGCGCTGGCGTATCGCGCGCGCGACGGCAAGGTCTACAACCTCAACATGATCGACACGCCGGGCCACGTCGACTTCTCGTACGAAGTCAGCCGCTCGCTGTCCGCGTGCGAAGGCGCGCTGCTGGTTGTCGACGCGAGCCAGGGCGTCGAGGCGCAAACGGTCGCGAACTGCTACACGGCAATCGAACTCGGCGTCGACGTCATTCCGGTGCTCAACAAGATCGATTTGCCGGCCGCCAATCCCGAGAACGCGATCGCCGAAATCGAAGACGTGATCGGCATCGACGCCACGGACGCGACGCATTGCAGCGCGAAGACCGGCCAGGGCGTCGAAGACGTGCTCGAAGCGCTGATCGCGAAGGTGCCGCCGCCGAAGGGCGATCCTGAAGCGCCGCTGCAGGCGTTGATCATCGACTCGTGGTTCGACAACTACGTCGGCGTCGTCATGCTGGTGCGTATCGTCAACGGCACGCTGCGTCCGAAAGACAGAATTCGCATGATGGCTACCGGCGCCCAATATCCGGTTGAGCATGTCGGCGTGTTCACGCCGAAGTCGAAGAATCTGGAATCGCTGTCGGCGGGGCAGGTGGGCTTCATCATCGCGGGCATCAAGGAATTGGCCGCGGCGAAAGTGGGCGATACGGTCACGCTGCTGAATCGTCCGGCTGCTGAGCCGCTGCCGGGCTTCAAGGAAGTGAAGCCGCAGGTGTTCGCCGGTCTCTATCCGGTCGAAGCAAACCAGTACGACGCGCTGCGCGACTCGCTCGAAAAGCTGAAGCTCAACGACGCGTCGCTGCAATACGAGCCGGAAGTTTCGCAAGCGCTTGGCTTCGGTTTCCGCTGCGGCTTCCTGGGGCTGCTGCATATGGAGATCGTGCAGGAACGTCTCGAGCGCGAGTTCGATATGGACCTGATCACCACGGCGCCCACGGTGGTCTACGAAGTCGTGCAACGCGACGGCACGACGATCATGGTCGAGAATCCGGCCAAAATGCCGGAGCCGTCGAAGATCGAGGAAGTGCGCGAGCCGATCGTCACGGTGAATCTGTACATGCCGCAAGACTACGTCGGCCCGGTGATCACGTTGTGCACGCAAAAGCGCGGCACGCAGATCAACATGCAATATCACGGCCGCCAGGTGCAGCTGACCTACGAAATTCCGATGGGCGAAGTCGTGCTCGATTTCTTCGATCGCCTGAAGTCCATTTCGCGCGGCTATGCGTCGATGGATTACGAGTTCAAGGAATACCGCGCGTCGGATGTCGTGAAGGTCGACATGCTGATCAACGGCGACAAGGTGGACGCGCTGTCGGTCATCGTGCACCGTTCGCAAAGCCAGTATCGCGGCCGCGAAGTCGCGGCGAAAATGCGCGAGCTGATTCCGCGGCAAATGTACGACGTGGCGGTTCAGGCCACCATCGGCTCGAACATCATCGCGCGTGAAAACATTAAAGCGTTGCGTAAGAACGTGCTGGCAAAATGCTACGGCGGCGACATTTCTCGTAAAAAGAAGCTGCTGGAAAAGCAGAAGGCAGGCAAGAAGCGAATGAAGCAAGTGGGGTCCGTCGAGATTCCGCAAGAGGCTTTCCTCGCCATCCTGCGTGTCGAAGACAAATAAGACGAACAACGGAACCCTATGAATTTTGCGCTGATTCTTTTTGTGCTTGTCGTTTTGACGGGCGTCGCATGGATCGCAGACAAACTGGTGTTTATGCCGCAACGGCGGCGCGCGGCAGATGCCGTGGTCGCCGAGTTCGACCGTCAGCAGGAACGCGTGGGCGAGCGTTTCGCCGACGAAAACGCCGCTCAAACGCGCGCGCGTCTGCGTGACGACAAGCTGCGCCAGCCCTGGTGGCTCGAGTATTCGGCGAGCTTTTTCCCCGTCATTCTGGTGGTTTTCGTGGTGCGCTCGTTCGTTGTCGAGCCGTTCAAGATTCCGTCGGGCTCGATGGTGCCGACGCTGCTGGTGGGCGATTTCATCCTCGTCAATAAATTCGATTACGGCCTGCGTCTGCCGATCGTCAACACGAAAATCACCGAAGGCCGTCCGCTTCAGCGCGGCGACGTGGTCGTGTTCCGCTACCCGAAAGACGAGTCGGTCGACTACATCAAGCGCGTGATCGGCTTGCCCGGCGACACCGTTGCCTATCAGGACAAGCAGCTGACGATCAACGGCAAGCCGGTGCCCGAAACGCCGCTGCCCGATTATCTCGACGAAGAGCGTCTCGGCTATGCGAAGCAGTTCGAAGAAAATCTCGACGGCCGCAAGAACGCGATTCTGAACAATCCCGCGGTGCCGCCGTTTATCGTGGGCGCCGAAGATTATCCGTATCGCGATAACTGCAGCTACAACGCGCGCGGCGTTATCTGCAAGGTGCCGCCGGGCAATTACTTCATGATGGGCGATAACCGCGATAACAGTGCGGACAGCCGCTATTGGGGCTTTGCGCCGGACAAGAATATCGTCGGCCGCGCGTTTTTTATCTGGATGAACTTCAGCAATCTCAAGCGCATCGGTTCGTTCCAGTGAGCGATCACGCGCGCTCCTGTGAGTGGCAACGTGTTATCACGCCACTTTAAGAAAGTCCGGTAACGTCGCTTCACCACGCTTTTTCCGCTGGCCGTACCGCGTTTTCGCCCGGTACGGCGCCCGCGTTATACTCTGCCCATGCCCTCATCTCCGTTGGAAAGCCGTCTGCGCTATGAATTTCGCAATGCGGAATTGTTGCGCCAGGCTTTAACGCACCGCAGTCACAGTTCCACGCATAACGAACGGCTCGAGTTTCTTGGCGACTCCGTTCTGAATTGCGCGGTGGCTGCGCTTTTGTTCCAACGTTTCGGCAAGCTGGACGAAGGCGATTTGTCGCGCGTCCGTGCAAATCTGGTCAAGCAGCAATCGCTGTACGAAATCGCTCAGGCCCTGAATATTTCCGAAGGTCTTCGCCTCGGCGAGGGCGAACTGCGCAGCGGCGGCTTCCGTCGGCCGTCGATCCTCGCCGACACGCTCGAAGCCGTGCTGGGCGCGGTGTTCCTCGACGGCGGCTTTGACGCCGCGCAGACGGTCATCAAGCGTCTTTATGTGCCGATTCTCGATCACATCGACCCGCGCACGCTCGGCAAGGACGCCAAGACGCTCCTTCAGGAATATCTGCAGGGACACAAGATTGCGTTGCCGACGTACACCGTCGTCGCCACGCATGGTGCGGCGCACAATCAGCAGTTCGAAGTCGAATGCACCGTGCCGAAGCTGGACGTGAAGGTGTCCGGCTCGGGCGCGAGCCGCCGCGCGGCGGAGCAAGCCGCGGCGAAGAAGGCGCTCGACGAAGTCATGGCCGCGGCGCCGGCTGTCGTCTCCAAGTCGAAGCGGTCGAAGGGCGCGCGCGCGGCGAAAAAGGCCGAGGCGGAGATCGTGCCGGGCGTGACCGGCGTGCAGGCGGCGCTGGATCTGCGCAGTCCCGACCGCAAGAACGAACGCGCGGCGGCGCGCGGCGAAATGCGGACGGCGCCGGCCGCTGAACCGATACCGGAACGCACGGCGATCGCGGTGGCGGCCGTCGCTGCGCCGCTCGCGGTGATTCGCGCCGCGCATGTCGAGTACAGCGCGCCGGAGAAGCTGGAGCGCGCGGACAGGGTCGAAAGGGGCGAAAAGGCGGATAAAGCCGACAAGCTAGACAAGCCCGCCGCCGAACCGAAGATGGCCGAAGCGAAGCCCGCCGAAGCCAGGCCCACCGACCCAAAACCCGCCGAACCCGCCGCCCGCACAACCGACAAGCCGCACCGCACTCGCGACGCCGCGGCTAGTGCGGCGGCCAGTGCAGCGACCAGCTCCGCATCGCCCGCCACCAACGCGGCGGCGCCCACCGAACACGAACCCGGCGTAGCCGACGCGGTACAAACGCGCGTCGCCGACGCGGGCCATTGATTGCCCCGGCGCGCGACTTCCGCGCGTCCCCGAACCTGCCGTAGCCCGAATATGAACGCTCCCACTCCCACTGGTTTTCGCTGCGGCATGGTCGCGATCGTCGGCCGTCCGAACGTCGGCAAATCGACGCTGATGAACGCGCTGGTCGGCCAGAAAGTCAGCATCACGTCGCGCAAGGCGCAGACTACGCGCCATCGCATCACCGGCATTCACACGCTCGAAGACGTCCAGTACATTTTCGTCGACACGCCCGGCTTTCAGACCAAGCACAGCGGCGCGCTGAACCGTTCGCTGAACCGCGCGGTGACGTCCACGCTGACTTCCGTCGATGCGATCCTGTTCGTGATCGAAGCCGGCCGTTTCGGCCCGGACGACCAGAAAGTGCTCGACCTGATTCCGCCGTCGGTGCCCACGCTGCTGATCGCGAACAAGCTCGATCGCGTGTCGGATAAAGATTCGCTGTTCCCGTTCATGCAGCAGATGAGCGCGCTGCGTCCGTTCAACGAGATCGTGCCGCTGTCGGCCAAGAATCCCGACGACATCAAGCGTCTGATGGCGACCATCAAACCGTATCTGCCGGAAGGCGCGCCGATCTACGGCGAAGACGATCTCACCGATCGCAGCGAGCGCTTTCTGGCGGCCGAAATTCTGCGTGAAAAAGTGTTCCGCTGGACCGGCGACGAACTGCCGTACACGAGCACCGTGCTGATCGACAAGTTCGAAACCGAAGGGCGCCTGCGCCGAATCTTCGCGACGATTCTCGTCGAACGCGATACGCACAAGGCAATGATCATCGGCCAGAAAGGCGCGAAGCTGAAGCAGATCAGCACCGAGGCGCGCCTCGACATGGAAAGACTGTTCGACGGCCCGATATATCTCGAAACCTTCATCAAGGTGAAGAGCGGCTGGGCCGACAACGAAGCAGGACTTCGTGCGTATGGGTACGAATGACGCGTGGGTCACGCTGAATTCCGGCACCGACCCGGACGACTCCGAGTCGGCCGAGCCGTCGCGCGGCCGCTCGAAATCCGTTCGCTCTAGCCGCCAAACTTCCACCAGAAAGACCTCCAGCGCCGATGCCGGCGCTGCCGGCGACGAGCCGCGCAAGACGCCGGCTCGCAAGTCGTCGCGCTCGGGCTCCGCTTCCGAATACCGGATCGCCGAGCAGCCCGCATTCGTTCTGCACAGCTATCCGTATCGCGAGACGAGTCTGATCATCGACGTGTTGTCGCGCGATCATGGCCGCCTCGCGCTCGTCGCGAAGGGCGCGAAGCGTCCGCACTCGGCGTTGCGCGGCGTGTTGCAGACCTTCCAGCCGCTCGCGCTGTCGTGGTCGGGCAAGTCGGAAGTGCGCACGCTGACCGGCGCCGAATGGGTCGGCGGCATGTTGCCTTTGACGGGCGACGCGCTGCTGTGCGGCTTCTACGTGAACGAGCTGCTCGTGAAGTTCTGCGCGCGCGAAGATCCGCATCCGCAACTGTTCCATCACTACGTCGTCACGATGACACGCCTCGCGCATGACGAGCCGCCCGTGCAGGTGCTGCGCTCATTCGAGCGCGTGCTTTTGCGCGAGACCGGTTACGCGATGTCGCTCGATCGGACGGTCACGCGCAAAGCGGTCGATGCCGGCAAGCGCTACGTGTTCGACCCCGAGCGCGGCGTGCGCGAAGCGTCCGACGACTTGCCCGCGCAATGGCCCGTGGTCGCGGGCCAAACCTTGCTCGATATGGAACAGGACGATTACCATCGAGCGCAGACCGTGGCGCAAAGCAAAACGCTGATGCGCTTTCTGCTCAATACTTACCTTGGCGGCACGCCGCTCGCGACGCGCCAGATCCTGATCGACTTGCAGAACTTATGAGCTTCCTTCTAACGTCGCCGAATGTGATCGATCTCGGCGTGAATATCGATCACGTCGCCACGCTGCGCAACGCGCGCGGCACGTCGTACCCCGACCCGATCCGCGCCGCGTTGATGGCGGAGGAGGCCGGCGCCGACGCCATCACGTTGCACCTGCGCGAGGACCGCCGCCATATCGTCGACGCCGACGTGCGCGCGCTACGTCCGCTGCTGAAGACGCGGATGAATCTGGAATGCGCGGTCACGCAGGAAATGCTCGACATCGCTTGCGACGTGCAGCCGCACGACGTCTGCCTCGTGCCGGAAAAGCGCCAGGAGCTGACGACCGAAGGCGGCCTCGACGTCGCCGGGCAGTTCGAGGCCGTGCGCGCTGCATGCAGGCAGCTTGCGGACGCGAACTCGCGCGTGTCGCTCTTCATCGATCCTGACGAGACGCAGATTCGCGCGGCGCACGAAGCGGGCGCGCCGGTGATCGAGCTGCATACCGGCCGCTACGCCGAAGCGCACGATCCCGCGGAACAGCAGCGCGAATACGAGCGCGTGGTCCGCGCGGTCGAATTCGGCGCGACGCTCGGCATCAAGGTCAATGCGGGCCACGGCCTGCACTACACGAACGTCCAGCAGATCGCGGCGATCGACGGCATCGTCGAACTGAACATCGGCCATGCGATCGTCGCGCACGCGATCTTCGCGGGCTGGGACAACGCGGTGCGCGAGATGAAGGCGATCATGGTCGCCGCGCGTCTCGGCGCACGCGCCTGATGCCGTCGCCGGGACGGTCGCGCCTATGACGATCTACGGTATCGGCACGGACATCGTGCAAGTGAGCCGCGTCGCCGCGGTGATGACGCGCACCAACGGCCGCTTTGCCGAGAAGGTGCTCGGCCCCGACGAACTGCGCGTCTATCACGCACGCAATGCGCGGTCGGCGGCGCGCGGGCTCGCGTTTCTGGCCACGCGCTTTTCGGCGAAGGAAGCCTTCTCGAAGGCGATTGGCCTCGGCATGCACTGGCCGATGACATGGCGCGCGCTGCAAACGCTCAACAAGCCGAGCGGCGAGCCGATGGTGGTCGCGTCGGGCGAACTCGCCGAATGGCTCGAGGCGCGCGGCATCACCGCGCGCGTGACGATCAGCGACGAGCGCGATTACGCGGTGTCGTTTGTGATCGCCGAAAGCGCTGAGCCGTCATCCCGCGTTGAATAGACACCACTCCGAATGCGGCCGAAACGGCCGCGTCTGTCCTTGCACGCAATCTTCCAACGGAATTCGATGAAAACCATTCCCGGACCGGTGATGCTCGACGTCGTCGGCAAAACGCTGAACGACGACGACAAGCGCCGCCTTGCTCACCCGATGACCGGCGGCGTGATCCTGTTCGCGCGCCACTACGAGAGCCGCGCGCAACTCATCGCGCTGACCGATTCGATCCGTGCGATTCGCGACGATCTGCTGATCGCGGTCGATCACGAAGGCGGCCGCGTGCAACGTTTTCGCACCGACGGTTTCACCGTGCTTCCGGCGATGGGCAAGCTCGGCGCGCTGTGGGACAGCGACGTTTTGCACGCCACCAAGGTCACGACCGCGGTCGGCTATATCCTCGCTTCCGAGCTGCGCGCGTGCGGCATCGACATGAGCTTCACGCCGGTGCTCGATCTGAACTACGGGCAGTCGCAGGTGATCGGCGATCGCGCGTTTCATAGCGATCCGCGCGTGGTGACGCTGCTTGCCAAGAGCCTCAACCACGGTCTCGCGCTGGCCGGCATGAGCAACTGCGGCAAGCATTTTCCGGGGCACGGTTTTGCCCATGCCGATTCGCACGTCGCGATGCCCGTCGACGATCGTTCGCTCGACGAAATTCTGCGCGACGACGTCGCGCCGTACGATTGGCTCGGTTTGTCGCTGGGCTCGGTGATTCCTGCGCACGTCGTCTATCCGCAAGTCGACTCGAAGCCGGCGGGTTTTTCGCGCGTGTGGCTGCAGGAGATTCTGCGCGGCAAGCTGCGCTTCGAAGGCGCGATTTTCAGCGACGACCTGTCGATGGAAGCCGCGCGGCAGGGCGGCACGCTCACCGAAGGCGCGACCGCGGCGCTGCAGGCCGGCTGCGACATGGTGCTGATCTGCAATCAGCCGGAACAGGCCGAAAAGGTGCTGGACGAGTTGCGCTTCACGCCGTCGAAGGAATCGCAGCAGCGGCTTAAGCGCATGCGCCCGCGCGGCAAGGCGCTCAAGTGGAGCAAGCTGGTCGCGCAGCCGCAGTATCTGCAAGCGCAGACGTTGCTGCGCAGCGCGTTCGCCTGAGCGGCGAGCGGAGGCAACAAGAAAACGGCGCCTTGCGAACAAGGCGCCGTTTTTCATTGCACGTTCGCGCGCGAAGCGCGCTGTGTGTCAGTTCAGCCGCATCCGCTGCAGCTTGTTATAGAGCGTCTTGGGACTGATACCGAGCAGCGACGCCGCGCGATGACGCGTGCCGCCGACCGCATCGAGCGTCGCGCGAATCAGCATCTCTTCGACATCGGCGAGCGGCGTGCCGACCGTGACCTGCACGCGGCTGCCGTTCAGATCGCGGCCGTTGACGGAGCCCGCTTCGTCGGCGCGCAGCGATTCGAGCACATCGCCCGACGCGAGATAGGCGCGCCGCACGCGGTCCTCCAGCTCACGCACGTTGCCCGGCCATTCGTAGCTCAGACATTCGCGCAGGAAATTCGGCCCGACCTGTTTCGCGACATCCGACGCGCCGCGCGCAGCGGCGTCCTGATTCAGTTCGTCGACGATGGCCTGCGCGATCAGCGCCGGGTCCTCGCCGCGCTCGCGCAACGGCGGCAGCGTCACGGCGGCGGCTTCGAGGCGCAGCGCGAGATCTTCGTGCAGGCTGCCGTCGGCGACCGCGGCGCGCGGCGCCTTGCGCGTCGACGCGATCAGGCGGAAATCGGTCACCACCTGGCTCGTTCCGCCGACGCGCATGAAGGTCTGCGAATCGAGCGCGCGCAGCAGCGCCTCCTGCTGGGCGCGCGGCAACTCCGCGATTTCGTCGATGAAAAGCGTCCCGCCGCTCGCCTGCTCGAAAAGACCAGGCTCGCGCTGCTCCGCGCCGCTGAACGCGCCGCGTTCGTGGCCGAACAGAATGCTGTCCAGCGAACGGAGCGCCGCCGTGCCACCCGCGCTGCGGCAGTCGAGCGTCACGAACGGGCCTTTGCGGCGCCGGCTCATGTCGTGCATCGTGCGCGCGGCGACCTGCTTGCCGGTGCCGGCTTCGCCTGAAATCAGCACGGCGGCTTCCGTCGGCGCGATATGTTCGATGGTGTCGTAAACGTGCTGCATCGCGCCGCTGCGGCCGAGCATCGAGCCGAAGCGACCCAGTTGGCGCAGCGACGTACGCAGCGTCTGAACTTCCTCGGTCAGCTCGTACGGCCGCGGAATGCGCGCGAGCAGACTGCGCAGCCGCGGAATGTTGACGGGCTTCAGCAGATAGTCCCAGATGCCGTGCCGCAAGCCCTCGATCGCGCTTTCGACGGTCGCGTTGCCCGTCATGACGATGACCGGCAACGCGCCGCCTGGCGGATGCGCGGGCAGATGCTGCAACAGATCGAGCCCGCTGCCGTCCGGGAGATTCAGGTCGACCAGCACGACATCGGGGATGAAGCGTGTGAGCGCGGCCCGTGCCTCGGCGATGGTCGTCGCCGTGTCGACGGAAAAGCCGTCGGCAGCAAGAATGGCGGACAGACCAGACAGGCTATTGGGATCGTCTTCAACAATCAGGGCGTGTGGCATGGCGAGCGCAACTTTTTAAATGAATGGAATATCCGTTGCCGCGCTGCAATTGCTGCGCGTGGCGGGGGCACGATGGCTGGCCGGTACTGTCGGTCGGATGCGTCGCCACGCGCGCAGCCTCAGCCGAGGCGGCGTAGCAGCGGCCTTCCAGTCGGCATGAGCGCGGTATCCGGCGCGCAGGGCGCCGGGCGAAGCGGACGGCGAGTCGACTCACGTAGTTCGGGTCCTTTGCTGTAGCAAAAGGGCGGTGCGCGACGCACCGATGCACGTCGCGCTGCCCCCGGTCCAAATCCGCCGGCATCCTTGCGGCCACGGCGTGGCCGGCAAGGGCGCCGGTATTTACGTCGGTTCTGCTGTCAAAAATCGCGGTTGCTGTCGAAAAAGCGGCGCACTTCGCGCTCGGCGTCTTCGCGGCTCTTGCCGTAGCGTTCCTGGATCAGCCCGGCGAGACGGTCGGCGCGGCCTTCGGCCCGCGTCAATTCGTCGTCGGTGAGCTCGCCCCACGCCGCCTTGGCTTTGCCAACGAGTTGCTTCCACTTGCCTTCAGCGATGTCGTTGTTCATCTCGCATCTCCGGTCGACAAACATAAGGTAAGTGCTGACTAGCATGACTTGTGCCAATGCGCTTTGATTCGCTAGATCAAGGGCTTACATCGTCGCGGGCGGCAAGATCGGGCAACGCGACCGGCAATTTGGACAAAATTGCCGGTAAAGTTTTCCTCAACGATACTCGGCGGCACAAAAAAGAAAAAGCGCCCATTTGGGCGCTTTCGTATTTTTTCTCAGCGCGCGATGCGTTGCGCTGGGATCAGGTTGCCGGCGTTTAGGCGCGGCTGCGGTACTCGTGCGTGCGCGTGTCGATTTCGATCTTGTCGCCGATGTTGCAGAAAAGCGGCACTTGCAGTTCGAAACCGGTGTTGAGCTTGGCGTTTTTCAGCACCTTGCCCGACGACGTGTCGCCCTTGACAGCCGGTTCCGTGTAGATGATTTCGCGAACCAGCGTGGTCGGCAGTTCGACCGAGATGGCCTTCTCGTTGTAGAACACGACTTCGCAAGCCATGCCGTCTTCGAGGTAGTTCATCGCGTCGCCCATCATTTCGGCTTCGACTTCATACTGGTTGTAGTCGGCGTCCATGAACACGTACATCGGGTCGGCGAAGTACGAGTACGTCACTTCCTTGCGCTCGAGCACGACAACGTCGAACTTGTCGTCTGCCTTGTAGACGCTTTCCATGCCTGCGCCGGTCAGCAGATTCTTGAACTTCATCTTGACGACGGCGGAGTTGCGGCCCGATTTGTTGTACTCGGCCTTTTGCACGACCATTGCGTCTGTGCCGATCATCACGACGTTGCCGGTGCGGAGTTCCTGTGCGGTCTTCATAAAACTGTCCTGTACGAAATTAATAGCTTCAACTTGTGCTCAACGGCATACGGCGCAAGCGGCTTCGACGTTTCCTGCGCGTTGCGCCGCGCCGCGACGAGGCGGCATGACGGGAGGCGATGCACGAAGCGTGGTTGGCTTGCCGCGGGATTCACGAATGGCGCCGCTCGGCAGCATGGTCCTGACGCGGGTTATTCCGACTCTGCCTCGCCTTTGCGACCGTTTCAGGTCGGAAAAGAGCTCGGACGAAACCGGAAACACCAGGATTTTTTGCTGCGATCGGACCGCGCTTGCGTCGTCGGCCGTTGGATAACCGCTTATTTTAACTGAGTTTTTGTGAACAAGGCGAGATTTCCGGCGAGGTCGCCGACTTGCGCCAGCTCGCCGGCCCATTCGAGCGCGCGCCGCCGCAGCGCCGGGTAGTGGCGGCGCAGCGCTGCCCAGTCGGGCGCGCCGGCGCCGTTCCATGCATGCCAGAAGCCGGCGAGCGCAGAGGCGGCATCGGCGGGAAGCGTGCGGGCGTAGTGCGCGAGCGCCGCGTCGAGCTTCGGCAGATGGGCGTCGTCGGCTTGCGGGTAGATGTGCCAGACAAAGGGCTTCGCTGCCCACTGCGCGCGCACGAACGAATCTTCGCCACGCACGAAGTTGACGTCGCTTGCCCACAGCAGCGCGTCGTATCCGGATTGTTCGGTGAATGCGAGGCCGTGCGCGTTCAGCGCGCCGCGTTCTGCGTGCGCGCCCGCGCCGAACGAAGCCAGCCCGAAAAAGCGCGCCAGCGCGCCGGAAATGCGGCCCTCCGGCGCGAGTAGCACGATCGGCTCGTCGCCGTCGCGCCATTGTTCGAGCAGACTGTCGACGGCGGGATTTTCGTAGGCGAACAGCGAGACGACCGTGGCGCCGACCGGCGGCGCGCGGCCCACGGTTTTCCGCCACCACGCGTCGCGCGCAGCGGGCGACGCTTCGAACGCGGCGCGCGCTGCCTCCAGATGGTTCTCCTTCAGCACGCCGCCGGTGCCCGGGCCGAGTCCCGGAAAGAAGAACGTCTTGACGAGCGGATAGCGAGGATGCGGCGACGGCCGCAGATGAAAATCCGCGACCCAGTCTTCGGCGCTCAGATATTCAAGGTTGATCCACACGGGCGCGCGCTCGCGCTGCGCCATCGCCGCCACGTAGACGGGCGGCAGCTCGCAGGCAAATGCTTCGATGACGACGTCGGCGATTTCGAGCGTGTCGCCCGCGTGCGCGGGCGTGTGCCAATGCTCCACGACGATCCCGTCCACCGTCTGCCGCGCGCGATCCAGCGCGAGCGACGGGCACAGTCTCTGGAACGCATGCAGATCGTCGACGAAGACGCGCACCTGCCAGCCGTGTTCGCTCGCGAGTTGCCGCGCGAGGCGCCAGCACACGCCGATGTCGCCGAAATTGTCGATCACCGCGCAGAAAATATCGCAGGCGATCGCTACGGGCGTCGCTGCGGGCGATTCGATAGACGAGCCGGCAGACGGGCCGGCAAGCGGCGCAGTGGAGGACATCGCAGGGCTCCGGCGGACGCGGAATGTTCTAAACTGGCGATTCTAAAGCACTCGCACGAAGAAGCACCCGTCGGATTTTCTTGCGCCGGCGCTCATGCGGCGCGCGGCCCACGGCGCGCCGCTTCGCAAGACAGTTCCACCAGCCGATCCTGCATGACCGAACCCGAAGCAAGCATCGAATTCGAGCCCAAGAAAGTGCTCGCCCAGTTGCCGCATCTGCCAGGCGTCTATCGCTATTACGATACGCACGGCGCCGTGCTGTACGTCGGCAAGGCGCGCGACCTGAAAAAGCGCGTGTCGAGCTATTTCACGAAGACGCAACTGTCGCCGCGCATCGCGATGATGGTGACGCGCATCGCGCGCATTGAGACGACCGTGACGCGCTCCGAGGCCGAGGCGCTGCTGCTCGAAAACAATCTGATCAAGGCGCTCGCGCCGCGCTACAACATTCTGTTTCGCGACGACAAGTCGTATCCGTATCTGAAGCTGACCGGTCACAAGTTTCCGCGCATGGCGTATTACCGCGGCTCGGTGGATCGCAAGAACCAGTACTTCGGGCCGTTTCCGAGCGCGTGGGCCGTGCGCGAGAGCATCCAGATCCTGCAGCGCGTGTTCCAGTTGCGTACCTGCGAGGACTCCGTCTTCAACAATCGCACGCGGCCGTGTCTGCTGCATCAGATCGGCCGCTGCACGGCGCCGTGCGTCGGCAACATCAACGAAGAAGACTATGCACGCGACGTCGCGAACGCGTCGCGCTTTCTGCTCGGCCGCCAGGGCGAAGTGATGAAGGAGCTCGAGCAGAAGATGCATGCGTTCGCGAGCGAGCTGAAGTTCGAGCAGGCCGCGGCGGTGCGCAACCAGATGAGTTCGCTGTCGACGGTGCTGCATCAGCAGGCGATCGAGGTCGGCAGCGACAGCGACGTCGATATTCTCGCCGTGGTCGCGCTGGGCGGGCGCGTCTGCGTGAATCTCGCGATGGTGCGCGGCGGCCGGCATCTCGGCGACAAGGCGTATTTCCCTGCGCACGTCGAAAGTGCGTTGACCGCGGACGAGGGCGGGCTGGAAGACGCAGGCGATGAGGGCGCGCTTACTGATGTTGCGTTGGATGCGGGGTCGTCGGTTGAAGAGAGCGCGGGCAACGAGGCCGGGTCGCTCGATGCGGACGCGCTCGCAATCGCACAGGAGTTGCCGCCTGAAGAAGACGAGGCGGGCGAAGCCGACGCCAACGCCGACATACAAGCCGATTCCGCCGCCACCCAGGAGCCCGCGAAACAACCCAAACCCCGCGCCGCAGCCGGCATCGAATCCGAAGTGCTCGAGGCGTTCATCGCCCAGCATTATCTCGGCAACCGCGTGCCGCCCGTCCTCGTGGTCAGCCACGCGCCGGCCGCGCGCGAACTCGTCGACGTATTGATCGAGCAGGCCAGGCATAAGGTCACGGTGCTGCGTCAGCCGCAAGGCCAACGCCGCGCGTGGCTCGCGATGGCCGAGCAGAACGCGCGGCTCGCGCTCGCGCGGCTCCTGTCGGAGCAGGGCTCGCAGCAGGCCCGCACGCGCGCGCTTATCGACACGCTCGGCATGGAGTGCGACGACCTCGCGCATGTGCGCATCGAGTGCTTCGACATCAGCCATACGATGGGCGAGGCGACGCAGGCGTCGTGCGTCGTCTATCACCATCACAAGATGCAGTCGTCGGAATATCGCCGCTACAACATCACCGGCATCACGCCCGGCGACGACTACGCGGCGATGCGCCAGGTTCTCACGCGCCGCTACGAGAAGATGGTCGAGCAGGCCGCCGCGAATGCCGTCGACGAAGCCACCGACTTGCAAAGCGACGCCGCCGACAATCCGCCGTTGACGCAGCAGGCCGGCGAACCGGTCGCGTCGGGCGGAATCTTGCCGAGCATCGTGTTGATCGACGGCGGCAAGGGCCAGGTCGAAATCGCGCGCCAGGTGTTCGCGGAGTTGGGGCTGGACACCGGCATGCTGGTCGGCGTCGCGAAGGGCGAGGGGCGCAAGGTCGGCCTCGAAACCCTGATTTTCGCCGACGGCCGCGCGCCGCTCGAACTCGGCAAGGAAAGCGCGGCACTGATGCTGGTCGCGCAGATCCGCGATGAAGCGCACCGCTTCGCCATCACAGGAATGCGCGCGAAGCGCGGCAAGACGCGCCAGACGTCGCGGCTCGAAGAACTCGAAGGCGTGGGCGCGAAACGGCGTCAGCGGCTGCTGGCGCGCTTTGGAGGATTACGCGGCGTGGTCGCGGCGAGCGTCGAGGACCTGGCGAGCGTCGAGGGCATTTCGCAGGCGCTCGCCGAGCAGATCTACCGGCAATTGCACTGATTCGCCGCGCGCGCGGGATGACGTCGTTCGACTGGAAAGTGGCTACGAAGTGGCTACGTCTTGCGAAACGCGCGCGGACGCCGCCCGCGAGCCTGGCGCCGATTCCCGGCGCCGACGCCTCGCTTCCGGGCCGCTTTGCTTGTGGCAGGCACGGTGACACGGCACAATTGCAACTCTCCCGTCAGACGCTGCGCCTGCCCATGCCGTTCAATTTCCCGATTTTCCTGACCTGGCTGCGGATCGTTCTGATTCCGCTCGTCGTCGGCGTGTTTTATTTGCCCGACATGATGATGAGCCCCGCGCACCGCAATCTCGCGGCGGCGACCATCTTCGTGCTGGCCGCGCTGACCGACTGGTTCGACGGCTACCTCGCGCGCAAGTGGAATCAGACGTCGGCGTTTGGCGCGTTTCTCGATCCGGTCGCCGACAAGCTGATGGTGACCGCCGCGTTGCTCGTGCTCGTGCAGCTCGCGCGAATCGACTCGGCGATTGCGCTCGTGATCGTCGGGCGGGAGATCGCCATTTCGGCGCTGCGCGAATGGATGGCGCAGATCGGCGCGTCGAAGAGCGTCGCCGTGAATTCGCTCGGCAAGTTCAAGACCGCTTGCCAGATGGTCGCGATTCCGATGCTGCTGTTCAACGGCGTGTTGCCGTTCGGCGGCGGCGTGGCGATCGACACGCGCACGTGGGGCCTGTGGCTCATCTATCTCGCGGCCTTCCTGACCATCTGGTCGATGCTCTATTACATGAAGCTCGCGTGGCCGCAAATTCGCGAGCGGGGCGGGGCCGTCTGAGTGCGTTCGCTCGCTTGCATGGCGGTTGCATGTCGGTCGCATGCCGGCGACGGACGGAGAGACACGGCCACGTCGTGAGTGAAATCTGTTCAGTTAAAGAGATTCGCTAAAGGGGTTGACACGTTTCAGTCGTTTCTCCATAATCTCGTTTCTCCGATGCACGCGGTTTCAAACATCGGGTGCAGTAGAGCGTAGTACGCAGCAGTAAGCAGTCAATACGCGGGAGTAGCTCAGTTGGTAGAGCGCAACCTTGCCAAGGTTGAGGTCGCGAGTTCGAGCCTCGTCTCCCGCTCCAGATTTTTGAAGCAGCGCGTTGTAGGTTTGGCGAATTAAGTTTTGCGAAGTAAGAGTGCAAGGCGTTGCGAAGCAGTGCAATGCGGGAGTAGCTCAGTTGGTAGAGCGCAACCTTGCCAAGGTTGAGGTCGCGAGTTCGAGCCTCGTCTCCCGCTCCATACATCAGGGGAAGCAACGCTTCCCTTTTTGTTTGGTGGACTTGAAGCTTGTCCACGAGACAAATCAGCGAATCTGCAGCTAGATTCCGATCCGCTTGCGGCGCGATAGCAAAGCGGTTATGCAGCGGCCTGCAAAGCCGTTTAGGCCGGTTCGACTCCGGCTCGCGCCTCCAGTAGTTGAAGTGCAGAAAAGCCCCGCCATGTCGGGGCTTTTCTTTTTTGCGCGTTCACAATCTCTTTGCCTTGCGTGTTGAGTGCAACGCGCATCGCCGGCTACGCGACGCGCGCACGATCTGGCGCACAATGCGGCTTTCGTCCTCGTCATCAACGCGCATGTATCTACACATCCCCGGCACTAACGTGCGCCTGCTTGGCTCCATGCATCTCTTTCCCGCATCGAGCCGCAGAACGCCGCCCTGGATCGAAGAAGCCTATGACTGGGCCGAAACGCTGGTCTTCGAATCCGATCCGCCGACGATCCTGCCGTTCCTCAAAGCCGATACACAAGCCGGCGCACAAGCTCTGCAATCGCTCGTTTCCGCCGACGTCTGGACTCGTCTGCAAGCCGCCTGGCCCACGGAAGGTCCGTTGGCGCCGCTCGCGGATCTTCGTCCGTGGGCCACGCTGATCGTTGCGCCGACACTTTTCCAGCAGCTTGTCGACGGCGTCGAGCCGCGCATGCTGCGGTGGGCGAATGCGCATGGCAAACCGTATCGGTATCTGGAGACGGCGAGCGAGGTCGCCGACGCGCTCGAGTCCATTCCGCTCGACACCGTCGCCGCCGCGCTCTCGCTGCTGATGTCCGATACCGGCGAGCCGCAGCGCACGCTCGAGCGCATGCATGCTGCATGGCTCGAAGGAGATCTGCCGGCGGTGGCTCGGATCGCCGATGAATCGCCGATCTTCACGTTGCCCGCAATCCGTCACGCGATTCTCGATGCGCGCAATCGCCTGTGGGCGCAGCGCGTGCGCGACCTGTTGCCGCAAGCGCAACGAACGCTGGTGGTGGTCGGCGCGCTGCATCTATGCGGGCCGGGCAACCTTGTCGAATGCCTCGGGCGGGGCCGCACAACCTATACTCGACGACGAGTAACGACGACGAGTCACGACGACGCTTCCGGGAACTTGTCCAGATGCGCAAAATCGCACGATTGACACAGCCCGGATTGCCCGCATTGCCACTGCCTTGCGCAAGATGGTCCCAGGGGACACGCCATGCATACACCACCGATTCCCAGCAACGAAAGCACGCGGCTCGACACGCTACGCGCACTGCATATTCTCGACACGCCGCCCGAAGAGCGCTTCGACCGCCTCACCCGGCTCGCGAAGCGTCTGTTCGGCGTGCCGATCGCGCTCGTCAGTCTCGTGGACGCGAACCGGCAATGGTTCAAGTCGTGTATCGGTTTGACAGCGAGCGAGACTTCGCGCGACGTCTCTTTCTGCGCGCATGCGATCCTCGACGATGACATCCTGGCCGTGCCCGACACGCTCGCCGACGAGCGCTTCCACG
This sequence comes from Paraburkholderia graminis, assembly GCF_003330785.1. Taxonomy (NCBI): domain Bacteria; kingdom Pseudomonadati; phylum Pseudomonadota; class Betaproteobacteria; order Burkholderiales; family Burkholderiaceae; genus Paraburkholderia; species Paraburkholderia graminis. The sequence goes on along the minus strand of NZ_CP024934.1, from coordinate 2,915,871 downwards.
ACAATCCGCTCGTGACCGAGGCGCCGAATATTCGCTTCTATGCCGGCTGTCCGCTGACCGTGCCAAACGGCAGCAGGCTCGGCACGCTATGCCTGATCGACGTGAAGCCGCGCGAGCTCGACGACGAAGAGCGCGAACTGCTGCGCGATCTCGCACGCATGGCCGAACAGGAGCTCGCGGCCGTGCAGCTTGCCACGCTGGACGACCTGACGCTGCTGTCTAACCGGCGTGGTTTTTCCGCGCTCGCGCAGCATGCGCTGAATGTCTGCAAGCGGCTCGACAGGCCGGCGTCGCTGCTGTTCTTCGATCTCAACGATTTCAAGCAGATCAACGACACGTTCGGTCACGCGGAAGGCGATCACGCGCTGAAGACTTTTGCCGACGTGCTGCGCGGCACGCTGCGCGAGAGCGACGTGATCGGGCGGCTGGGCGGCGACGAGTTCGTCGTCCTGCTCAGCGACACGGACGCCGCCGCCACCCAGGAAGTGACCGAGCGGCTCACGCTTTCACTCGACGAGCGCAATGCGCAGGCGCAACGCGGTTACAGCATTCGCTTCAGCGTGGGCCAGATCGAGTACGACGCGGCGCGGCACGGTTCCATCGCCGAATTGCTGTCCGCTGCCGATGCCGCGATGTACAGCCACAAACAGGCGTCGAAGGCGCGGGCCGCGCGCGAGGCGTGAGTATCTTCGATGGGTTGCGCTTCGTTGCCATTGGTTGCACACCGCCGCGCGCGGCATAATTGCGCGGTCGCCGCTCTAATGCGGTCATCACGCCGCACCATCAAACGGCGCACCTTTTTCTTTTAGCAAAGCTCTCATGACTGAACCGCAGCACACTGCCGCCGCCCGCGTCGCGGCACTCGACTGGCGCTGGAAAGCGTTCGACGAACTGACGAGCGCGGAGGTCTACGCGATGCTCGCCGCGCGTAGCGCTGTCTTCGTGATCGAGCAGAACTGCCTGTATGGCGATATCGACGGACTCGATCTCGACGCGTGGCACCTGCTCGCGTTCGGTACGGCTGCGGTTGCGTCCGCGCAAGCGCTCACGGGTGCCGCGCGTCCGCCGCTCGCCGGCTATCTGCGTGTGCTTCTGCCCGATGCCGACGACGCCGATATTCGCATCGGCCGTGTGCTGACGACCGCGGCATTTCGCGGCATCGGTCTTGGCAACGCGATGCTGGATCGTGCGATCGCGCATATTCGCAAGCAGTGGCCCGGCACGCCGATTCGCCTGCATGCGCAGGCCCATCTGCAAGGTTTCTATGGCGCGTTTGGTTTTGAGCCGGTGTCAGAAATTCACGAGGAAGACGGCATTCCGCACGTGTGGATGCGCTCGGCGTGATGGAGACTCGGCTGCGATGAGCGCACGCCCGAGCGGCGTGGGATAAGTAAGACCGCGCAAGCCGCGAGCAAGGCGCAGCCGTGCGTTAGCCGCGCATCAGCAGCAAAGCCGACCACGGCAGCGCATTATAGCCCCGCCTCAGCGCTGCCCCGCGTCGCTCGTCGAAACCGCCTTCGCGGTGAGTGTGCCGCTCGTCGGCCTGCTCGCATTGGCCACCACCACCGCACGCCGTTCACCGCGCACGCGTCCGCGAGCCGACAGACGCATCCAGTGGCGCAACGCCAGCAGCGCACCTATCACGCTCATCATCGAGCCGGGGATCCACAGCAGCAGCCCGCCGATCTGTTGATCGCGCATCGGGCTAAGCCAGGTGAACGCGCGGCCGCAGATCGAATAGATCGGATACAGCTCGCGCGGCGTGAAGAAGATGAATGCGCCGAGGACGATCTGCGGCGGAATCGCGGCGATCACCACCAGCACGCGCTTGCCGGGCGACAAACGCGCGGGCGGCGCCGGACGCGGATCGAGCACGAGCCACCAGAACAGCAGGCCGTCGATCACCATGCTCCAGTTCATCACGCGATAAAGCCGCCAGTCGAGCATCGCGACGAAATGAATCGGCGACATCAGCCAGAAGTAGATCAGCCCGACGAACAACGTCACCGCGACGACCGGATGCATCACGACGTCGATCAGCTTGCGCACGAACGGCATGGCGAGCGCGGGCCGCACGAAACGCTGGCGCCAGCCGAACGGAATGCCGGCGCGCAATGCCGCGCCCGGATACGACAGCGCGATAAAGAACGGTCCGAGATGATGCAGCACCAGATGCTGCGCGCGATGCATGAAAAACTCATGCTCGAAGAAATAGTCGAGCCGCGTGTGCAACGCGACGTACAACGCCACGAGCCCGAACCAGAAGGAAATGCGCCGCGCCACCGACACCTTCGCCTTGCGCGCGCCGCGCACGAACAGGACGGCGGGCAGCAGCAGAGCGACGACGACCGTCGGCGAAAATTCCCAGGGATCGAGCCAGTACAGCAGGTCCATTGCCGCGAATCGCTCCGCTTACTTCGTTTGCGCGGGCGACTTGACCGCGAAGGGCGTATCGAGCGTCGCGCCGTCGGAGAACTTCAGCTTCAGGTGCACGGTGTCGCCCGGCGCGATCTTGTGCTTCGCGTCCTCGAGCATCACGTGATAGCCGCCGGGCGCGATCGCGACCTGTCCGTGCGCGGGCACCGTGAGCTTGTCGACCATCACCATCTTCTGCGACGAACCGTTCGAGACCGTTTGATGCAGCATCGCGTCGCCGTAATCGCTGCTCGAAATATCGACGAGATCGAGCGGCTTGTCGCCCGCATTGACGAGCGTCACGTAGCCGGCCGCCGGCAGATTGTTCGGCAGCCAGCGCACCCATGCGTCTTTGGCGGTGATGGCCTGCGTGCCGGCGGCGTGAGCGGCGGTTGCAAAGGCGAGCGAAAGGGCGAGGGCGCCGGCAACAGCGGACAGCGTTCTGGTTTTACGGATGATGTGCGTGACGTGGTTGATCTTTGTCATGGCTGAAGGTCAGGAGCGTTGATCGACGATGCGTCGCAAGTCTTGGGCGATCGCATCGGGCGTGTCGTTATCGGTCGCGAGCAGGCGCGCGCGGCCTTCTGCGTCGAATACATAGACGGCGGAACTATGCGTGACTTCGTAGCTGCCGTTCGGGTCGCGCTTTTCCATCTGATAAGCAACGCGGTAGCGCTTCGCGAGCGACTCGATCTGCCGGTCGGTGCCGGTCAGCCCCTCGGCATGCTTCGAGTCGAATGCGCCGACATAGTCGTGCAGCGCTTGCGGCGTGTCGCGCGCCGGATCGACGGTGACGAACAGGATGCGCACCTTCTGCGCGTCGGGTCCGAGCTTGTCGAGCACCTGTATCAGCCGTCCCATCGTTTCGGGGCAGACGTCCGGGCAATGCGTGTAGCCGAAATAAACGAGCGATGTGCGGCCTTTGAACGACGCGCCGGTGACGGGGCGACCGTCGTCGCCCGTCAGCGAGAAATCGAGGTCGGGCAAATGGCCGCTCACGTTCGTCAAATGCCACGGCTCCGCGCGATTGGTGCAGCCGGCCAGCGCGATCATGGTGACGAGCGCGCAGGCTTTGGCCGTCGACATCGATCCACGCGCGCGGCCGCCGCGACGCGATGACGCGTGAGCAGGTTGCAGCCGTCGCAGTGAGATGATCGGGAACAAAGCAGGTATCAATGACTCGATTGTAGAGCGGCGCATTGCCGCCGCGCGCCCCGCGCTAGCTCGCACCCGGGCGTGCGTGCGTTGAGGCGGACGTTCGCGATCATGGACAAAAATCGTCGTAACGCCAAAGTCTCGTGTGGCTGCGACTGTATCGCAAAATGACGGAAGGCGTCGCTCGCAGCCCACGGGCGCACGGCTTGCGAGGCAATTTGACGCACATGGCTGAAAGCGCGCTGAAGCCGGATCGTTTCCGTTTTGAATGCAATTCGACTGGGCGCGGCATGATCGCGCCGCCGCACCTTGCGTTCGCGCTTGCCGCGCGGCCTGGTTTCTCGAAAAATTGATGGATGCGCGGTAAGATGCGCACACTTTTCCGGCTGCACAAGGCCGAAAGGCAAATTAACCCGATGCAAGCACTTCCGGCTTTCCTGTCTCCAAGCGAGACCGCGTTTTTCTTCGATTTCGATGGCACGCTCGTCGAACTCGCGCCCACGCCGGATGGCGTGCAGGTGCAACCTCGCGTGATTGAACTGCTTGGCGAACTGCGACGTTTGACGAACGGCGCGGTCGCCGTGGTGTCGGGCCGCGGTATCGACAGCATCGACGCTTTTCTCGGCATGCCCGATCTGCCGATTGCCGGTTTGCACGGGGCCGAGCGGCGCGACGCGAACGGCGACACGCAGCGCATCGGCTTTCACGACGAGCGGCTCTTGCGCATGGAGCAGGTGCTCGCCGAAGTCGTCAACGCGAACCCCGGCATGCTGCTCGAGATCAAGGGCGCGGCGCTCGCGCTGCACTATCGCAACGCGCCCGATCGCGAGACCGCGGCGCGCGAGGCGACGGAGCGGCTGGTCGCGGATTACCCGAACTCGTATGTGCTGCAGCCGGGCAAGATGGTCTACGAAATCAAGCCGAAGGATGTGGACAAAGGCCGCGCGCTGCGTGCGTTCCTCGACGAGCCGCCGTTTGTCGGACGCAAGCCGCTTTTTGCCGGCGACGATCTTACCGACGAAAAAGGCTTCGCGGTCGTCAATGAACGCAACGGACTGTCGATCAAGGTCGGCGCGGGCGAGACGACGGCGCAAGCGCGCGTGGAGTCGGTGACCGCGCTGCTCGACTGGCTCGCGACAGTGGTCGCGGCCGCGCGTGGCGCATGACGCTCGCATCGCCCGCGCTGCAACGCATACAACGCGCACGACATAGCGCGACAACAACGTATTACATCGGGGACAGCGCTTCATGAGCCGACTGATTATCGTTTCGAACCGGGTCGCGCCGATCTCGGAGGGCGGCCCGGCGGCGGGCGGTCTCGCGGTCGGCGTATACGACGCGCTCAAGGAAACGGGCGGCATGTGGTTCGGCTGGAGCGGCGAGGTGCTGAGTTCGGGCCAGCCGCAGATCAAGCTCGAAGAGCGCGGTCCCGTGACCTTCGCGACCATCGCGCTGATGCGGCGCGATTACGACCAGTACTACCGCGGCTTCTCGAACGCCACGCTGTGGCCGGCTTTCCACTATCGGGCCGATCTGGTGCAATACGACCGGCACGATTTCGGCGGCTACTGCCGCGTGAATGCATGGCTCGCGCAACAACTCGTGCCGCTCTTGCGCGACGACGACGTGATCTGGGTCCACGACTATCACCTGATTCCGTTTGCCGAGGCGTTGCGCGCCGCGGGCGTGAAGAACCGCATCGGCTTTTTCCTGCACATTCCGTTTCCCGCTTCGCAAGTGCTGCTCGCCGTGCCGCCGCATCGCGAACTGGTGCAAGCGCTGTGTTCGTTCGATCTGCTCGGTTTCCAGACGGCGCCGGATTTGCGCGCGTTCTGCGATTACATCGTCAACGAGGCGAACGGCACGGTCGACGCGTCGTCCGACGGCCCGCTCTCGATTCATGCGTTTGGCCGCACGCTGCGCGCCGCCGCTTACCCGATCGGCGTCTATCCGGACGAGATCGCCGAACTTGCGAAAGCGGGCGAGCGCGGCAAGCCGGTACGCACGATGAAAGCGACGCTGCATTCGCGCAAGCTCATCATGAGCGTCGATCGCCTCGATTATTCGAAGGGACTCGTCGAGAGGTTCCGCGCGTTCGAGCGTCTGCTGGAACACGCGGCGGCGCAGCGCAACAAGGTGTCGTTCCTGCAGATCGCGCCGCCCACGCGCGCCGACATGCACGCGTATCAGGACATCCGTCTGCAACTGGAAGGGGAGTCCGGCCGCATCAACGGACGTTTCGCCGAACTCGACTGGACGCCGATTCTCTACATCCACAAACAATATGAGCGCTCGGTGCTTGCCGCGCTGTTTCGCACCGCGCACGTCGGCTACGTGACGCCTCTGCGCGACGGCATGAACCTCGTCGCGAAGGAATACGTATCGGCGCAGGACCCGGAGAATCCGGGCGTGCTCGTGCTGTCGCGCTTTGCCGGCGCCGCGCAGGAACTGGACGGCGCGCTGATCGTGAATCCTGTCGATATCGACGGCATGGCGGACGCGCTCGCGACGGCGCTCGAGATGCCGCTCGCGGAGCGCCAGGCGCGTCATCGCGACATGATGGCGCAACTGCGCGAGAACAATGTCTCGGTGTGGCGCGACAACTTCATGCGCGATTTGCAGAGCGCCAATGGTGCAGCACGCACCGCAAGCGCACGGCCGCGCGCCCGAGTGGGGAAAAAAACCGCGCGCGAGATTGTGGCGAGCTAGCGGCGGGGCGCGACGCGCAGCGCTCGCAATGACGATGCGATAGCGAGCTCGTAAAGCCCGGCCCACAAAGCAGAAAAGCCGCTTTTTAGCGGCTTTTCCGTTGGTGAGCGACTGGGCGCAATGCGATGTGGCGCAATGCGGCGCGCGCCTCAGATCACATGCTGTTCATCGACCTTCTTGCCGCCCACATGCAGCGTCGTGCCTTTGCCGTATTGCTTCGAAAGCAGATCGCGATAGAGGCCGGGGCGCTGGCGCAGCTCTTCGGGACTGCCGTCGTCGATGACCTTGCCCGCGCTCATCACGATGATGCGGTCGAAGTTATGCAGCGTCGACAGGCGGTGCGCGATCGCGATCACCGTGCGGCCGACCATCAGCCGGTCGAGCGCCTTCTGGATCGCTTCTTCCGATGCGCTGTCCAGCGCCGAGGTGGCTTCGTCGAGCAGCAGGATCGGCGCGTTCTTCAGGATCGCGCGTGCGATCGCGATGCGCTGACGCTGTCCGCCGGACAGCTTCACGCCGCGGTCGCCGACGATCGTGTCGAACCCTTCCGGCATCGCCTCGATGAAGTCAGTGCAGCGCGCCTCGCGCGCCGCCGCCAGCACTTCGTCGCGGCTCGCTTCGGGGCGGCCATAGGCAATGTTCTCGTACACCGTGCGATGGAACAGCGAAATATCCTGCGGCACGAGCGCGATGGTGTGGCGCAGGCTGTCCTGCGTGATCGTGGCGATGTCCTGCCCGTCGATCTTGATCGCGCCGCCTTGCGTCTCGTAGAAACGCTGGAGCAGGGCGAGCACCGTCGACTTGCCCGCGCCCGACTTGCCGATCAGCCCGACACGCTGACCCGGTTCGATATGCAGATCGAAATGATCGAGGATCGGCCGGCGGCGCGGATACGCGAACGTCACGCTTTCGAAGTCGACGCGCCCGCCTTGCGGCACGAGTTCGGTGGCGCCGTCGCGATCGGGCATGCCGTGCGGCTCGAGCAGCGTGCGCACAGCTTCGGCGAGTCGCGCGACGTGCTGCGTGACGTCCACCAGTGCGACCGCGAGATCGCGCGTGCCGTGCAGAATCGTGAACCCGAGCGAGCTGACGAGCACGATGTCGCCCGAAGTCGCCTTGCCTTGGTCCCACAGCAACAGCGCCCAGCCGAGCAGACCCGCCGACAGCAGCGCGGTGATCACCGCGTGCAGCAGGCGCAGCTTCTCGAGATACAGCAGGCTCTGCTGACGCGCGTCCATCTCGGCCTTGACCGTCGCGCCGAAACGCTGCTGCTCGCGAAACGTCATGCCGAACGCACGAACGAGGCCCATGTTGCTGATGACGTCGACGAGCTCGCCGTCCACCGAGGCCGCTCTGGTCGCGAAATGGTGATGGCGCACCGAGCCGCGGCCGGCGAGCTTGTACAGCACCACCGACAGGATCGCCGAGCACAGCATCAGGCCGCCCGCCATCAGCGGGTTGACCGCGATGATCATGAAGATCGCGCCGAGCACGGCGATGCACGGCGGCAGAACGTTCCACGCCGTGGTGTTTTCGGCCGTGTAGACGGCGTTCGAGGTCGCGGTGATCCGGCTTGCCAGCATGCCGGGCTGCTTCTCGGCGTAGTAGGTCGGCGAATGTCCGCTCAGATACTGGAAGAGGTCGCGCCGCAAGTCGCCGGTCACGGCGACGAACGTATGCGCCGCGACCCAGCCGCCGACCCGCCACAGCAGGTTATCCGCCGCGATCAGTCCGACGAGGATCGCGAACGCACCCCACAGCGGCCCGGGATGATGCCGGCCGGTGCCGAGCACGTCGATAAGATGTTTGATCGCGTACTGCGAAGCGAGCGCACAGCCCACGGCCGCTACCACGCTGCACAGCACGATCGTATGAGCGAGCGGATGGCGGCGGATAAAACGGAAAAGGAACGCAAGCGGCCTGTGCGCATAGCTCGCGAGCTTTGCGTTTTCGGCGTTGCGCTGGGCGATGGTCAAATGTTCCAATTGATCGAGAGGTCGGTGTGGTTCGGAGGTGTGCATGCAAGCCATGGGCCACGCGAAAAAGCATCGCGGCGAAGCCAATGCTTCGCATTGTAAACATGCAAAGACGATTGCGCCCTGTGTATCCGGGCTTTTGGCGCGATTGATGTCGCGATGGACGTCCGCGATCTACCTCTTGCTCGACTGACTGCGGCGGCAGTGGTTCACGCGGATCGCGGAATATTTCGGGATATAATTACAAATTGCATTCAGCCCGGCGCTGAATTCTCTTCAATGGGTGCCGGTACGCTTGTGCAAGAACTTACAAAGCACGACCGTCGAGCCGGGGCAAGCATGCACGACGGCACAGTAGCAAGCCAGTCGTTACTGTAGAACTGCCTTGCAAAACAAGGGTTTGCAAAGTGTATCCCTGCTGTAACAAAGTAAAGTCTTTGAAATGTTGTGGTGCAGCGAGAATCCCGGCATCGATAATACATGCGCTGTAGGCCCTGCCGAAATTTCTGACAGTTTGTCAACGTCGGGCACGTCTGTGCGTTTACCGCACAGGCATGGACGGCGACCGTCGTCCGGGCTATTTAAACTGAAGCGATCCTTCGCAGGCTATCTCGAGAGAATAGGCCCGCGCCGGCGTGTCCGGCCCGACTGCCCTGGCGAGCAAGCGAGTCGCTTTTACCAAACGCAGTACTTTTGCCGGTTTTTTACGAGGAGTTCTTCATATGCGAATCGCTCAAATCGCTCCGTTGCACGAGGCGGTTCCGCCCAAGCTGTACGGTGGTACGGAACGTGTGGTGTCTTATCTGACCGAAGCGCTGGTCGAGCAGGGCCACGACGTCACGCTCTTTGCGAGCGGCGATTCGCAAACCTCGGCAAAGCTCGAAGCCTTCTGGCCGCAAGCACTGCGCCTCGACCCGACCATCCGCGACGTGATGGCGCCGCACATGCTGCTGCTCGAAGAAGTACGCCGCCGCGCGGAAGAATTCGATGTGCTGCATTTCCACATCGACTACTACCCGTTCTCGCTGTTCGCGCGCCAGCCGGTGCCGTTCGTGACCACGCTGCATGGCCGTCTCGATCTGCCGGAACTTCAGCCGATCTTCAACACGTTCAACGACGTGCCGGTTGTGTCGATCTCGGACAACCAGCGCATTCCGCTGCCGCAGGCAAACTGGCTGCAAACCGTCTATCACGGTCTGCCGGAAAACGTGCTCACGCCGATCAAGAACGTCGAGCCCGGCTACCTCGCATTCCTCGGCCGCGTCTCGCCGGAGAAGGGTCTTGACCGTGCGATCCGTATCGCCGGCCAGGCAGGCATGAAGCTCAAGGTCGCGGCCAAGATCGACAAGGCCGATCGTGCCTATTACGAAGAAGTGATCAAGCCGCTGATGGCGCTCCCGCACGTCGAATACATCGGCGAAATCGGCGAAGCCGAAAAGCGTGAGTTCCTCGGCAACGCGCATGCACTGGTGTTCCCGATCGACTGGCCGGAGCCCTTTGGTCTCGTGATGATCGAAGCAATGGCTTGCGGCACGCCGGTGATCGCGTTTAACCGCGGTTCGGTGCCGGAAGTGATCGACAACGGCGTGTCGGGCTTCGTCGTCGAAGACGAAATCAGCGCGGTCGCGGCGGTCAAGCGTCTGCACACGCTGTCGCGCGAAACGGTGCGCAAGTCGTTCGAAGCGCGTTTCTCGTCGAAGGTGATGGCGCAGAACTACGTCGCGACGTACGAAGAACTGCTGCGTCGCAAGCACCGCACGGTGCTGCGCGAAGTCAACGCAAACTAAAACGCTAGACCGGAAGCTGCCGGTCGAAGCAAACCGGTTCGGCGGATCAAGCGTGTTACAGCGCTTCGCCGGCCACCCGCAACGCCCCGCGTGCCACGCGCTCGCGGGGCGTTGTTGCATGCGCGCCGCGTTTTTTCGCGTTTCGCGATGCAAAGCGGGTGTTTCGCGACCGCCGCAGCAGCCGCCTTTCGTAATATCCCTATAATGGCCGTGCCGCAAATTTGGCTGCGGCGCCGCCGACGACAGGAGGATGCCTTGGCGAGAACGAAAGAGACGCGAGCGAATGCCGCGCCCGGCGCCGGAACGATTTTCGCGCTGCGCGCCATCGGTCTCGTGCTTCTCGCCCGCTGGCTGTTTTCCATGTCGGCGATGGATCTGACGACGTCGCTATCGGCGATGGCGTCGTCGCCGTGGGCGTGCGTCAACCTCGTCTTCCTGTTCCTGCTGATCTTCTTGCCGGGCGCGCGCGCCGTGGCCGAGCGTCCGTTCCATCCGCTGCCGCAATGGCTGCGGCAAGCGCTGCGTCTCTTTGCGTTCCTCGGGTTTCTGTTTGCGGTCTGGGTAGTCAGCGCGTTTGCGATGAGCGCCGGCTGGCGCCGCGCCGCGCAAACCGTGGCCGCGACCAACGGCTGGCTGCTGGTCGCACCGGCGCTCTACGCGGCGGTTCTGTGGATCTGCCGGCCGCGGCCGCTCTGGCGCACCAACATCGCCGCGCGACGCTTTGCGATCGGACGCTATGCGGTGTCTCTTGACCCGCTGACACGCACGGTGAGCGTATGGGCCGAGCGTCGCAAGGTGGGGCAGTACGACGCGCGCGAGCTCTCGGTGCGCTGGGCCGACGGTGCGGGCACGCGGTCTGCGGCGCCGCCCACGCCGGTGATCGCGCTGCATGCCGCAGGCGATGCGGTGACGCAGTCTGCGCCGCGCGCGAGCGGCGCGCCGTCGCTTGCGCGGGCCGCGTTTGGCCGTCGTCCGAAAATCGAATTGCTGTGGGATTCGCCTGCGGCCGCGGGTCACAACCGGCAGACGGTGTTTCGCGCGGCGTTGACGACGGAAGGCGATCGCGTCGCGGCACGCGCGCTCGACAGCACGTTGCGGCAAGTCTGAATCTGAAGCGCGCTGTGTGCCGTCGCTCACATGCCATGACGGACGAGCGCGTTGTAAAGTAAGCCGTGGTCGATAATGAAACCAGGACGCCGCCCGCGCTTGACGGCGGGCGAGCGATAACAACGATGTGCCGTGTCGTTAGCAGGAGTCGCTATGCTGGTTCGCTGGTTACTTGCCGCTCTTCATCTGCTTGCTTATGGCTTCGCGCTTGCGTCGATCCTGCGGCGCACGTGGTCGCTGCGCCGCGCGGCGGTGCCTGCCGCGCTGCGCTCCGTGTTCCGGGCCGACACGCGGTGGGGTCTGTCCGCCCTGGTGCTGATCGTGACGGGGCTGATGCGCGTTTTCGGTTCTTATGAGAAGGGCGCCGACTACTATCTCCACGAGCCGCTCTTTCACCTCAAGATGACGCTGCTCGTCATCATCGTCCTGCTTGAAGTTCCGTCGATGCTCGCCTTGATGCGCTGGCGCGCGTCAATACGAAAGGGCGAGGCGCCGGACCTGCACAACGCACGCCGCTACGCGCACCTCAGCGTCATTCAGACGGTCCTGCTGGTGCTGATGGTGTTCGCCGCGACCGGCATGGCGCGCGGCATCGGCTTGCCTGCGGGCGTGGTGTAAGCCGGCGGCGCGTCAACGGAATAGGCCTTGAATAAAGGCATTTCCGTGTGACGCGCATCATCGTCGGCGTTCTTACTTGCCGACCAGCAGGCTCGAATCGTCAGTCGTCGAACTGCGCATGCGCGCCGTTTCCTGGCGGACGGGGACGGGCGGTTCGCTCAAGCCCTTGATCAACTCCAGCGCCTGCCGCTCGAAGAGCCGCCGGTACAGGCCGTTCTCGAGACCGATCAGCGTTTCGTGGCTGCCTTCTTCGATCACCTTGCCCTTGTCGAGCACGAGCAACCGGTCGAGTGCGCGCACGGTCGACAGGCGGTGCGCGACCACGAGCGTCGTGCGGCCGAGCATCAGCCGCTCCATAGCCTGCTGGATCAGCACTTCGCTTTCGCTGTCGAGGCTCGACGTCGCTTCGTCGAGAATCAGAATGCGGGCGTCGGCGAGAAACGCGCGCGCGATTGCCACACGCTGACGCTCGCCGCCCGACAGCTTGATGCCGCGCTCCCCGACCAGCGTGTCATAACCGCCGGGCAACGCGCTGATGAAGTCGTGCGCGTTCGCAAGCCGCGCGGCTCGCTCGATGTCGGCGCGGCTCGCGTCCGGACGCGCATAGGCGATGTTCTCCGCGAGCGAGCGATGAAACAGCACCGGCTCCTGCTGCACGATCGCAATCTGGCTGCGCAACGACGCCTGCCTGACCTGCGCGATGTCCTGACCGTCGATCGTGATGCGGCCTTCCGAAACGTCGTAAAGGCGCTGGATCAGCTTGATAAAGGTCGTCTTGCCCGAGCCCGAATGGCCGACCAGCCCGACGCGTTCGCCAGGCGCAATGCGCACGGAGAAGTCGCGGTACAGCGGCGTGGCGTTCGCCCCATAGTGGAAGGTGACGTGCTCGAAGCGGATCTCGCCTTTGCCAATCGCGATCGGACCGGCGCCCGGCCGATCTTCGATACCGAGCGGCTGGCGCTCCAGCGACACGAGTTCTTCCATGTCGTTGACGGAGCGCTGCAAGTTGCGAATGTGCATGCCCACGTCGCGCAAATAGCCTTGCAGCATGAAGAACATCGTCAGCGCGAACGTGATGTCGCCGACGCTCGCCTCGCCGCGCAACCACAGCACGAGCGCCGCGCCGAGGATAGCCGTCTGGATTGCCACCAGCATCGCGCCCTGCACGCCGCCGTTGATCGTGCCGCGAATCCACGTGCGCCGCGTGCGTTCGCGCCACTTGCCGATCACGCGCGCAAGCAGCACTTCTTCGCGCTCTTCCGCGCCGAAGGCCTTGACCACGCCGTTGCAGCTCACCGCGTCCGCGAGCGCGCCGCCCATGCGCGTGTCCCACGCATTGGCGAGGCGTGCGGCGGGCGCGACATAGCCGAGCGACAGCGCGACCGTTACCGTGATGTAGATCAGCGAGCCGATGCCGACCACCGCGCCCATCATCGGCCAGCGCCAGCCGAGCAGCAGCGTCGCGCCAACCAGCATGATCAGCGACGGAAACAGCGCGATCAGCAACGTGTCGTTCAGCAGGTCGAGCGCCCACATGCCGCGCGTGATTTTGCGCACGGTGGAGCCCGCGAAGCTGTTCGCATGCCAGTCGGTCGAAAACCGCTGCACGCGATGAAACGCGTTGGCGGCGATCTCGCTCATCATCTTCAGCGTCAGCTTGATGATGTTGAAGTACATGCCTTGCCGCAGCAAGGTCGCGCCGAGGCCGAGCGCGCCGAGCACGCAAAACGCCGTGACCGCCGCGTGCCAGGCGCTGCCGCGCGCGGCCGGGCCCGACGCGATGGCGTCGACGAGGTGGCCGGCGAACATCGGCGTCAGCACGTCCGCCACTGCGGAGAGCATGACGAGCGCTGCAATGACGACGATGCGCCAAGGCTGTTTCGCCCAGTGAATGAAGGTGAAGCCGAGGACATCCTTAAAGGCTTGTCCGCGAAAGTCGAGTTTTTTTCCGGTCATTTTTCGACAACCCCGGCGCGCATGGCGCAACGGGGTTCCAGTCAAAAGCAGGATGAAGAGATAGTCGAAGCACGCGGTTAAACCGCAATGAAGCTGCGGCAATGAAACTGCGGGCAACAAGCCTGCGGAGCGAGCGGTGGACTATCTGGAATTGCGCGGCGCGCCTGCTTCGGCTGCACCGCGGATGGCGACAGGTCAGTGACCCGTCAGCGGCGACTCAGGAAACAACTGAGAGGCAAACGCGAGCGCCGCGGGACCATGTCAGGGACGCCCATATGCACTGCAAACATGTGACGCCTCCCTGTGGTCAATGAGGTGGAGAAAGTAGACGGGGCGAATGCCCGAACACCGACTATATCAGCGCTGTTTTGCCGTCGCAATCGACGAGGTTTCGGTGTTGACGGCACGGCCGATTACGGAGCCACAAAAACCGTATGCCAATACAACCACAAGACAGCGCGCCAAAACGGAAAAGGGCTCACGCATTTCTACGTGAGCCCTTTGTCTTCGGTGATCGACGCACCAAGAATCTGGTGGGTAGTACTGGGATCGAACCAGTGACCCCTGCCGTGTGAAGGCAGTGCTCTACCGCTGAGCTAACCACCCGAAGAGATTGAGATTATGTCAGGCATTGCGGAACTCGTCCAGCACTTTTTAAGCGGCTTGCTCATCCGACACGGCCGACACGGGCGCAGGTTCGAGACGCCATACGCTCGTGCCTTTGATCGCCTTGTCGAGGCCGTCGAGAACTTCCTGATGCGCGGCGAGCTCGTCGTCGCTGGCCGCGATCACCACGAGATCCAGCGATTCGATCGCCACGCGCGGCGCATGCGCTTCGCCGCCGGCGTGCGATTCGCCGAGCATGTCGATGACGAGGCTTTCCTGGCCGCGCGTCATCGCAAGATAAACCTCGGCGAGCAGTTCCGAGTCGAGCAGCGCGCCGTGCAGCGTGCGGTGCGCGTTACTGATGCCGAAGCGATCGCAGAGCGCGTCCAGTGAATTGCGCTTACCGGGGAACATCTGCTTGGCGCGCGCGAGCGTGTCGATGATCTCGCCGCAATACGTGCTCACGGGCGGCAGGCCGAGCAACGCGAATTCGGCGTCGAGAAAGCCGATGTCGAAGGGCGCGTTGTGAATGATCAGGTCCGCGCCCTGGATAAAGTCGCGAATCTGGTCGGCGATGTCGGCGAACTTCGGCTTGTCGCTGAGGAATTCGGTGGTCAGGCCGTGGACCGCCAACGCGCCGGGATCGCTGTCGCGTTCGGGATTGATATAGAAATGCAGGTTGTTGCCGGTGAGCCGCCGGTTCACCAGTTCGACGCAGCCCAGCTCGAGGATGCGGTCGCCGGTGCGGGCGTTCAGGCCCGTCGTTTCGGTATCGAGGATCAGTTGACGCATATCGGTTTTAGCTTTGCCTCAGAAGTTGCAGCCGCAAACAAGCAGCAAAAGAACGCACTGGCCGGCGGCGCGGCGTCATAGTTCCGCGAGCGACGCGACGCCGCGGTTGGCGAGCTGATCGGCGCGCTCGTTCTCCGGGTGCCCGTTATGGCCGCGCACCCAGCGCCATTCGATTTCGTGCTGCGCGACGAGCGCGTCGAGCCGCTTCCACAAATCCGCGTTCTTGACCGGCTGCTTCGCTGCCGTGACCCAGCCTTTCTTTTTCCAGCCGTGAATCCACTCGCTGATGCCTTTCTGCACGTACTGCGAATCGGTGTGCACGACGGCCTTGCACGGACGCTTGAGCGCTTCGAGCGCGGAAATCACGCCCATCAGCTCCATGCGGTTGTTGGTCGTATTCGCTTCGCCGCCGAACAGCTCTTTTTCCTGATCGCCGAAGCGCAAAAGCGCGCCCCAGCCGCCGGGGCCGGGGTTGCCCTTGCAGGCGCCGTCCGTATAAATGTCGATGGTGTTCGCTGTCATTGAGTGTGGTTGCGTGTATTCGGTGTGGCGGCGGGCGCGAGGCCCGCGGCGAGGACGGGTTTTTTCACTTTCAGCGGTCCGACGAGGCGCATGCCGCGCACGCGCTTGATCGCCTTGATCATGTAGGTCGCGCCGAAAATCGGCCACCAGCGGTCGCCGGCGGCTTCCATGAAGCCGTAGCGGGAGAGCCACTGGTCGCTGTCGAGCGGCGGACGATAGCAGCCGAAGCGCCCGCGTTCAAGGTCGAAACCAAGCAGCTTGATCCAGTCCTTAAGACGCGTGAAGGCGATCAGATCGACGGCGGCGGGCACGAACGGCCGGCCGGTCATTTTGCCGACCGATTGCCGCGCGCCCCAGAGCGACAACGAGTTGAAGCCGAGAATGATCAGTTGGCCTTCCGGCATCAGCACGCGTTCGGCTTCGCGCAGCAGGCGGTGCGGGTCGCTCGTAAATTCGAGCGTGTGCGGCATCACGATCAGGTCGACGCTCTGCGCCTCGAACGGCAGATCCAGCAAATCGCACCAGACGGCACTGCGCCCCGTTGGCGAAGGCAGCGGCGCAAACGCGCCGCGCGCCGGGCCGTGCGTCGCGCCGTGCGTCGGATTGCCCGCTCCGTTGCCGGCGTGCGCGTCCGCGCGCGGAAAGCTGTAGGGCGCGCTCGCGCCGCTGGCGGCATCCAGCACCAGCCCGCGGCAAGGCATGCGATTTTCGCGCAAGGCGTCGAGCTGCGGCAGGCCGAGTTGCAGCGCGTGGTAGCCGAACACGTCCGACACCACACGGTCGAGCTGGGTCTGTTCCCAGTCGAGCACGTAACGGCCAGGCGGCGAATCCGTCCAGGCGGGCCAGTCTATAATCGCTCGGTCAGTCATATCAAAGAATGCGTCGCCTATGAATGCGCTCGAGTACGTACCGGTCCCGGCGTTTGAAGACAATTACATCTGGGTCGTTTCCGACGGACACCACGCGGTAGTCGTCGATCCGGGCGAGGCCGCTCCGGTTCGCGCCTATCTGGCCAAACGCGGGTGGCGGCTGAGCGCTATTTTACTCACGCACCATCATCAAGACCACGTCGGCGGGGTGGCCGATCTGCTGAATGGCCAGGACGTTCCGGTCTACGGGCCCGCCGGTGAAGCGATCGAGCGCGTCACGCAGCGTCTTGAAAATGGCGATCGGGTGACGATTGCGGCGCCCGCGCTCGAACTGAGCGTGCTGGACGTGCCAGGTCATACGAGCGGCCACATCGCCTATTTTCAGGCGGCAGATCCCGGCGGCACGCCTCACGTGTTTTGCGGCGATACGCTGTTCGCTTGCGGATGCGGCCGGCTGTTCGAAGGCACGCCGCAGCAGATGCTGGCGTCGCTCGACTCGCTCGCCGCGTTGCCCGGCGAAACGCAAGTGCACTGCGCGCACGAATATACGCTCTCCAACATCCGCTTCGCGCTCGCCTGCGAGCCGGGCAACGCCGACCTGCAAGCCTGGCGGGACCGGGCGGCCGACTTGCGAGCCCGCAATCTGCCGACGCTGCCCACCACGATCGCCCACGAACGCGCGGTGAATCCTTTCCTGCGGGCCGGCAATCCCGCCGTCCAGGCGGCCCTGCAAGAGCAGTTGCAGGAGAAAGTATCGGACCGGCTTGGAGCGTTCACGCTGATGCGCGAATGGAAGAACCGCTTCCGGTGACCGGGTCGGCCCTGGGGTCTTCCTCAAGCGAAGAATCGGAAGAATTCGCCAAGCCTTAGATTTGCTTGATTTTTTCGTCAATTTCCAATTGACGTAGACGTTAGGGTTTCGTACTATCGGCTGCAAATTCCAGCCCTTGTGGAAGCCGAGACGTTCATGCGATTTATCTTTAGTGCGTTGCTGGTCCTGACGCTCGCCGCCTGCGCGAGCCAGGGACCAACGACGGTCAGCCCCACCACCGCAACAAATCCCGCCAGTCAGCAAGCCGTAGCAGACGCACTTCGCAAGACAGCCACCGCCAAGGAAACCATCAACGTCGACAAAGGCTCCGTCACGCAGTTGACGAGCGCGGACGCCGACTTGTGGGGCCGTATTCGCCGTGGTTTCCAGATGCCCGACCTGCAGACCGACCTGGTCGACATGCAGGTCAACTGGTATGCGCAGCGTCCCGATTACGTGCAGCGCATGACCGAGCGCTCGCAGAAGTACCTGTACCACATCGTCGAGGAGCTCGAGGCGCGCCATATGCCGACCGAGCTCGCGTTGCTGCCGTTCATCGAGTCGGCGTACAGCCCGCAGGCGTTGTCGGTCGCGAAGGCGGCCGGCATGTGGCAGTTCATGCCGGGCACCGGCCGCACCTACAACCTCAAGCAGAACATGTGGCAGGACGAGCGCCGCGACGTGCTGGCGTCGACCAGCGCCGCGCTCGACTATCTGTCGCGTCTGCATGACATGTTCGGCGACTGGCAGCTCGCGCTCGCGGCGTACAACTGGGGCGAGGGCAACGTGCAGCGCGCCATCGCGCGTAACGAAGCGGCGGGCTTGCCGACCGACTACCTGAGCCTGCGCATGCCGAACGAGACGCGCAACTACGTGCCGAAGCTGCAGGCCGTCAAGAACATCGTGATGAACCCGCAGATGTACGGGCTCGCGCTGCCGTCCATTCCGAATCACCCGTATTTCGTGACCGTCACCACGTCGCACGATATCGACGTGGACATGGCCGCCAAGCTCGCCAATCTGCCGCTCGACGAATTCCGCTCGCTGAACCCGTCGTTCAGGAAGCCGGTCATTCTCGGCGCGACGCAGCCGCAAATCCTGCTGCCGTTCGACAATGCGAGCGCGTTCGAGCGCAATCTGAAAACGTATTCGGGTTCGCTGTCGTCGTGGACCACGTACACGGTCACCGAGCGTTCGGCGCCCGCGGCGATTGCGCAAAAAATCGGTGTCGACGCCGACACGCTGATGGAAGTGAACAAGATTCCGGTCGGCATGCGTCTTAAGCCGGGCTCCACGATCGTCGTGCCGCGTGGTTCGGACGACGACGAGGACATCAGCGCGGACGTCGCGGAAAGCGCCGTGCTCGCGATGGAGCCGGACGTCCCCGACACGCGCAAGATGCTGATCCGCGTGCGCCGCAATCAGTCGATGGCGGCTATCGCGCTGCGCTATGGCGTGTCCGTCGGCCAGTTGAAGGCGTGGAACCGCACGCATCGCGACAGCGTGTCGCGCGGCCAGGTCGTCGTGCTGCACGTGCCGGTCGGCCGGGCAGTCCCGAGCGAACCGGGGCCGGAGCGCATCGCGACGGATGTCGAAGGTGGCGGCGTCCAAAAGATCGGCACGCGCGTCGGCGGCTCGAAGCGCGAAGCGCGCAGCGAGAGGACGAAAGGGCGCGGACATTCGGCAGCGGTGGTGAAGGTGTCCGAGCCGGTGGCGAAGGGCGGCAAATCGAAAGCGTCCGCGGCGCCTGCCGGCAAGGTGACGAAGGTATCGGCTTCCACCTCCAGCAAGAGCAGCAAGAGCACGAAGAAGAGCAACTGATGCAGATTAATGCTGGTTGATGCGCCGATCGGGCTTCCGATCGACGCAGAGCCTGCCGCGCTCCGACATGAAATGAGTTTTCGACGCCGTCACCCTGTGGTGACGGCGTTTTTCATTGTGCGCCGTCCGGCAACTGGTGCTTGCCTACGAGCCGGGGCGTGCTACTGCCGTCGGGCGCCAGGCGCGACGATGCGCGAATCTTTCCTCCGCGATTTCGATCCCGCCGCCGGGCGTCTTGACGCTATCCCGAAACGGCCGCCGCGCATAAGCCCGGCAACCGCGCAAGCCGCTCGCAGCAAGGCTTTGACCCGCCGGGCGAGCACCGCCACGCCCCCGCCCAGCCATCTCGGATTTGGAGAGAACGGCGGTTTCCGGCTATAATTCCAAGGTTTGAGCTTATCAACCCGCACCCTAGCGCCTACCTCTCCCATACCGTTCATCCGCCGCGCGCCACAGGCGTAGCAAGAAGGGCCCGCACCTCGCCGATCCGTCCACACAATGGACCCATCGTGCGCCCCTTGCGACGTCAACGGCAGTACGCGAGCGAGTCTGCGCGCGCATCCCGTGATGCTGTTCGCTGCGGCTCGCAAACCGGATAGGCAGGTCGGCAACAGGGTGTTCCCCCAAGGAGTCTCCCGTGTTGCCGTCATTTTCTCCCGCTCTGCTCGCGCTCGCCGACGGCACGGTCTTTCGTGGTTATTCGATCGGCGCCCCCGGGCATACCATCGGCGAAGTCGTGTTCAACACGGCTATCACCGGCTATCAGGAAATCCTGACTGACCCGAGCTACGCGCGCCAGATCGTCACCCTCACGTATCCGCACATCGGCAATGTCGGCGTCAACGCCGAAGACGTCGAGGCGACGAAAGTCCATGCCGCCGGGCTGATCATTCGCGATCTGCCGGTCCTCGCGTCGAACTTCCGCATGGAGCGCACGCTCAGCCAGTATCTGCAGGACGAAGGCGTGGTCGCCATCGCCGGCCTCGACACCCGCAAGCTGACCCGCGTTCTGCGCGACAAGGGCGCGCAGAACGGCGCGATTCTCGCCGGTTCGGACGACGAAGCAAAGGCCATCGAACTCGCGCGCTCGTTCCCGGGCCTCTCGGGCATGGACCTCGCGAAGGTCGTGTCGACGAAGGAAACCTACGAGTGGACGCAAACCGAATGGCGTCTCGGCAACGGCTACGGCAAGCAGAACGCGCCGAAGTACCGCGTCGTCGCATTTGACTACGGCGTCAAGTACAACATCCTGCGCATGCTGGCCGAGCGCGGTTGCCACGTCACCGTGCTGCCGGCGCAAGCTACCGCGGCTGATGCGCTCGCGCTCAATCCGGACGGCATCTTCCTGTCGAACGGCCCCGGCGACCCGGAGCCGTGCGACTACGCGATCAAGGCAACCAAAGAGCTGATCGAGCGCGGCATTCCGACCTTCGGCATCTGCCTCGGCCATCAGATCATGGGCCTCGCGCTCGGCGCGAAAACCGTGAAGATGAAGACCGGTCACCACGGCGCGAATCATCCGGTGAAAGATCTGGAAGACGGCCGCGTGGTCATCACGTCGCAGAACCACGGTTTTGCTGTCGATGCGAACACGCTGCCCGCCAACGCCCGCGTCACGCATGTGTCGCTCTTCGACGGCACGCTGCAAGGCTTCGCGCTCTCCGACAAGCCGGCTTTCTGCTTCCAGGGTCACCCGGAAGCATCGCCGGGTCCGCACGACATCGCGTATCTGTTCGACCGCTTTACCGGGTTGATGGACGCGAAGAAGGCCGGCAAGACCGCGGCGGCTTAAGAACGCACGCCGCGGCAAGCCCGGCGGCAAGCCTGGAATCAGGCAGCCAGAAGCAAAGCGCGCGCAACGCCCACGCGGCGCGCGCCGACGGAAAGAATTCAGGAATACATTAGCGAGAGCGTTATGCCCAAGCGGACAGACATCAAGAGCATTCTCATTATCGGCGCGGGTCCGATCATCATCGGCCAGGCGTGCGAGTTCGATTACTCGGGCGCGCAGGCATGCAAGGCGCTGCGTGAGGAAGGCTACAAGGTCATCCTCGTCAACAGCAATCCGGCGACGATCATGACCGACCCGAACACGGCCGACGTGACCTACATCGAGCCGATTACGTGGGAAGTGGTTGAGCGCATCATCGCGAAGGAGCGCCCGGACGCAATCTTGCCGACCATGGGCGGCCAGACCGCGCTGAACTGCGCGCTCGATCTCCACGCGCATGGCGTGCTCACGAAGTACAACGTCGAGCTGATCGGCGCGTCGCCGGAAGCCATCGACAAGGCGGAAGACCGCCAGAAATTCAAAGACGCGATGACGAAGATCGGCCTCGGTTCGGCCAAGTCGGGCACCGCGCATTCGATGGAAGAAGCGCTGTCGGTGCAAGCAGACATCGCGGCACAAACCGGCAGCGGCGGCTATCCGGTCGTGATCCGCCCGTCGTTCACGCTGGGCGGCTCGGGCGGCGGCATCGCGTATAACCGCGAAGAATTCGAAGAGATCTGCAAGCGCGGCCTCGATCTGTCGCCCACGCGCGAGCTGCTGATCGAAGAATCGCTGCTCGGCTGGAAAGAGTACGAGATGGAAGTGGTCCGCGACAAGAAGGACAACTGCATCATCGTCTGCTCGATCGAAAATCTGGACCCGATGGGCATCCACACCGGCGACTCGATCACCGTCGCGCCGGCGCAAACGCTCACCGACAAGGAATATCAGGTGCTGCGTAACGCGTCGCTCGCGGTGCTGCGCGAGATCGGCGTGGACACGGGCGGCTCGAACGTGCAGTTCTCGATCAATCCGAAAGACGGCCGGATGATCGTGATCGAAATGAACCCGCGCGTGTCGCGTTCGTCGGCATTGGCGTCGAAGGCCACCGGCTTCCCGATCGCCAAGGTCGCGGCCAAGCTGGCAGTCGGCTACACGCTCGACGAGCTCAAGAACGAAATCACCGGCGGCCAGACGCCGGCATCGTTCGAACCGACTATCGACTACGTCGTCACCAAGATTCCGCGCTTTGCGTTCGAGAAATTCCGCGAAGCCGATTCGCGCCTGACCACGCAGATGAAGTCGGTCGGCGAAGTCATGGCGATTGGCCGCACCTTCCAGGAGTCGTTCCAGAAGGCGCTGCGCGGTCTTGAAGTCGGCGTCGACGGTCTGGACGAAAAGACCACGAACCGCGACGAGATCATCCGCGAAATCGGCGAAGCCGGCCCGGATCGTATCTGGTACGTGGGCGACGCATTCCGGATCGGCATGACGGCGCATGAAATTTTCGAAGAGACGTCGATCGACCCGTGGTTCCTCGCGCAGATCGAACAGGTCGTGCTGAAGGAAAAGGCGTTGGCCGGCCGCACGCTCGCGAGCCTTTCGAAGGAAGAGCTCAAGTATCTGAAGCAGAGCGGCTTCTCCGACCGGCGTCTCGCGAAGCTCATCGGCGCGAAGCCCGCTGAAGTGCGCGCGCGCCGCATCGAGTTGAATGTGCGTCCGGTGTACAAGCGCGTCGACACGTGCGCGGCGGAGTTCGCGACGAAAACCGCGTACATGTACTCGACCTACGAGGAAGAGTGCGAAGCGAACCCGACGAACAACAAGAAGATCATGGTGCTGGGCGGCGGCCCGAACCGGATCGGCCAGGGCATCGAGTTCGACTACTGCTGCGTGCACGCCGCGCTCGCCATGCGCGAAGACGGCTACGAAACGATCATGGTCAACTGCAACCCTGAAACCGTTTCGACCGACTACGACACGTCCGATCGTCTGTACTTCGAATCGCTCACGCTCGAAGACGTGCTCGAAATCGTCGACAAGGAAAAGCCGGTCGGCGTGATCGTGCAATACGGCGGCCAGACGCCGCTGAAGCTCGCGCTCGACCTTGAAGCGAACGGAGTGCCGATCATCGGCACGTCGCCGGACATGATCGACGCCGCCGAAGACCGCGAGCGTTTCCAGAAGCTGCTGCAAGACCTCGGCCTGCGTCAGCCGCCGAACCGCACCGCGCGCGCCGAAGACGAAGCGTTGAAGCTCGCCGACGAAATCGGCTATCCGCTCGTCGTGCGTCCGTCGTACGTGCTGGGCGGCCGCGCGATGGAAATCGTCCACGAGCCGCGCGATCTCGAGCGCTACATGCGCGAGGCCGTGAAGGTATCGAACGATTCGCCGGTGCTGCTCGACCGCTTCCTGAACGACGCGATCGAATGCGACGTGGACTGCATTTCGGACGGCGAGGCGGTGTTCATCGGCGGCGTGATGGAGCACATCGAACAGGCGGGCGTGCACTCGGGCGACTCGGCTTGCTCGCTGCCGCCGTACTCGCTGTCGAAGGAAACCGTGGCTGAGCTCAAGCGCCAGACCGGCGCGATGGCGAAGGCGCTGAACGTGATCGGTCTGATGAACGTGCAGTTCGCGATTCAGCAAGTGCCGCAGGCGGACGGCTCGAAAGAAGACGTCATCTACGTGCTGGAAGTGAACCCGCGCGCCTCGCGCACGGTGCCGTACGTGTCGAAGGCGACCAGCCTGCCGCTCGCCAAGATCGCGGCGCGAGCAATGGTCGGCCAGAAGCTCGCACAGCAAGGCGTGACGAAGGAAATCGAGCCGCCGTACTTCAGCGTGAAGGAAGCGGTGTTCCCGTTCGTCAAGTTCCCGGCAGTCGATCCGGTGCTCGGACCCGAAATGCGTTCGACCGGCGAAGTGATGGGCGTGGGCCGCACGTTCGGCGAAGCGCTCTTCAAGTCGCAGCTCGCGGCGGGCTCGCGTCTGCCGGAGTCGGGCACGGTGCTGCTGACGGTGATGGACGCCGACAAGCCGAAGGCCGTCGAAGTCGCGCGCATGCTGCACGAACTCGGTTATCCGATCGTCGCCACCAAGGGCACGGCAGCCGCGATCGAAGCGGCCGGCGTGCCGGTGAAGGTCGTCAACAAGGTGAAGGACGGCCGTCCGCACATCGTCGACATGATCAAGAACGGCGAGATCGCGCTGGTCTTCACGACCGTCGACGAAACGCGCGCGGCGATTGCCGATTCGCGTTCGATCCGCATGAGCGCGCAGGCCAACAAGGTCACGTACTACACGACGATGTCGGGCGCGCGCGCGGCGGTCGAAGGCTTGCGCTACCTGAAGGACCTGGAAGTCTATGATTTACAAGGTTTGCACGCTCGCCTAAACTAAGGCTTCGAATACCTGTCCAGGATGTAAGTGCCGCGGTTAAGCGGCGTTTCGCAGGTGCTGTGGTCCGGGTTTTCCCCCGGCCGCCGGCTCCCGCGAAATGCACTTAACCGCGGTGATTTTTTTTACGGCCGTTTTTTGTTCCAAAGCGCTCCCATCTGCCGCTTTAGCGCCAGATCCCAAAAAGGGCCGGGAGGGTTTGGAGCGGCCCGGCGTTTTTTCGAGAGTTGTTTATGAGCACTATTCCATTGACCAAGCGCGGCGCAGACATGCTGCGCGACGAATTGCAGCGGCTGAAATCGGTCGAGCGTCCCGCCGTGATCAACTCGATCGCGGAAGCGCGCGCGCAGGGCGATCTGTCCGAAAACGCGGAATACGATGCCGCGAAAGAGAAGCAGGGCTTTATCGAAGGCCGCATCGCCGAGATCGAATCGAAGCTGGCGGGCGCGCAGGTGATCGACCCGTCGCAAGTGGAGGCGGACGGCCGCGTGGTGTTCGGCGCGACCGTCGAACTGGAAGACCTGGACTCGGGCGCATCGGTCAAATATCAGATCGTCGGCGACGACGAAGCGGACATCGACCACGGCCTCATCTCCATCAGTTCCCCGATTGCGCGCGCGCTGATCGGAAAGTCCGAAGGCGATGTCGCGTCCGTGCAGGCGCCAGGCGGCGTGCGCGAGTACGAAATCATCGCGGTCAGCTACGTTTGAAGGCGACTCCGGTGTCACTGATGCCGCATCGAATCTTTCGTCTGCTGACGGTCGTGTGGGTCGGCAGTCTGCTGACTATCGGCTATGCAGTCGCGCCGGTGCTGTTCACGTCGCTCGACCGGTCGACGGCGGGCGCGGTGGCGGCGCAACTGTTTCGCATCGAAGGTGTGCTTGGCGCGGTCTGCGGCATTTTGCTGCTCGGTCTCGCCAACGTGGTGATCCGGCGCGGCGGCAACGCATACCGGCGCTTACGCTGGCTGGTGGCCGGCATGCTGGTCTGTGTGCTGGTCGGTTATTTCGCGTTGCAGCCCTTCATGAACGCGATGCGCGTGGCCGCGCTGGAAGCGGGCACGGACATCGCGCATTCCGCCTATGCGGCACGCTTCGGCATGCTGCACGGCGTTTCGAGCGTGTTCTACCTGATCGAAAGCCTGCTGGGCATTGTGCTCGTGTGGAAATTGCCCGTGGGCACGGGAGCCGGCGCCGCGCAGCAGGGCGCTCGCGACGATGTGTCCGGAAAAGTAGCGGGCTAGGAAGGCTGGCGGTTGCGGCAGGCGCCGCACGCAGCGCAGGCAAGGTGCAGCTCGCGCCGCACCGTTAATCCGCCTGCTTGTTTCAATCGATTATTTCAACTGCTTATTTCGACTGCTTATTTCGACTGATGCGCGCGCTTCGCGCTGGTTTGCCGCTTCTTCGCGCGCTTGATGTTGCCGCCTTGCGTGACGCGCTCGTTGCCGCGCACCAGCACGGCTTTCGCCTTCGGCTTGCGCATGGGCACTTCGCTCGGCTTCACGACCTTGACGACGCGCGGCGCGCGGCCTTTGCCGGGGTTGGCTTCGACAGCGGCTTCGCGGGCGCTCGGCAGTGCGCCGCGTTTGCCTTTTACCGCGGGTTGCGCGGCGGCTTCCGGCTTCCAGATGACCAGCAGCTTGCCGATATGCTGGATCGGCGCGGCGTTCAGCTTGTCGCAGATCTGTTCGTAAATCGCGATGCGCTCTTCGCGTTCGTCGCCGAACACGCGGATCTTGATCAGCTGATGAGCGGCGAGGTGGACCTTGATCTCGGCGAGCACGGCGTCGGTCAAACCTTCGGCGCCGACGAGCACGACCGGTTTGAGCGCATGTGCCTGGGAGCGCAACTCGGCGCGTTGGTCGGAAGAGACTTTGAGGGCGGGCATGTGAAGTGGGAGACTCGACTAAAATGGCGGCACCTGCGCTCCCCAGTCCGTCTTTCGGCGAATTGGAGCGGAACACGATTGGGACACTGCGGCAGGCGGCGCGTCAGGACAACAGAATCGCGGATAACTGCCAGTTTTCTGGCGGGAGCCGCGCGAATTAACCGCGTATTATCCGCTAAAGCGTGACATGACGCAGCAAGAGTTCAACGTTTAATGGCAAAAAACAAGTTTAATACGGCGTGGCTGCACGACCACATCAACGATCCCTACGTGAAAATGGCGCAGCGGGAAGGCTATCGCGCCCGCGCCGCCTACAAGCTGAAGGAAATCGATGAGCAGGACAAGCTGATCCGGCCGGGGCAGGTCATCGTCGATCTCGGTTCGACGCCGGGCAGTTGGAGCCAGTACGCGCGCAACAAACTGGCAAAAGGGTCGCAGCGCGACGCGGAACGTCAGGGCGGGATCGACGGCACGATCATCGCGCTCGATCTTCTGCCGATGGAACCCGTCGCCGACGTCCACTTCATTCAGGGCGACTTCCGCGAGGAAGCCGTGCTCGGCCAACTGGAAGAATTAGTCGGAGAGCGGCAAGTCGATCTTGTAATTTCGGATATGGCGCCCAACCTGTCGGGAGTGGCATTGGCGGATGCGGCGCGAATCGAGCATTTGTGCGATCTCGCGCTGGAATTTTCGCAAAATCACCTGAAACCGGATGGAGCCCTTTTAGTCAAATGCTTTCACGGCAGCGGTTACAGCCAGATTGTCGAAAAGTTCAAGCGCCAGTTCAAGGTGGTGGCTGCCCGCAAGCCCAAGGCTTCGCGGGACAAGTCGTCGGAAACGTTTATTTTGGGTAAGCATCTGAAAAGGCCCGCGTAGGGCGCCGCGTAGTCCCCGCCATGCTATTTCTGTGGTAGCGAAACCTTATGGCAGGGGTCTGCGGACTGGATTAGAATGCTTTCGTGGTGCCGCAAGGCAAATGTAGGCGCCCGTCTAAGTGAAGGAGTGGTGCTTTGAACAACAATATGTTTTCGAAGGCAGCAGTGTGGCTGGTTATCGCACTGGTGCTATTTACGGTGTTCAAGCAGTTCGACAAGCCCCGTGTCCAGGAAGGCGTTTCCTATTCGCAGTTCATGGACGACGCGAAGAACGGCAAAGTCAAGAACGTCATTGTCCAGGGGCGGAACCTCACGGTCACTCCAGCAGACGGCCAGAAGTACCAGATCGTGTCGCCGGGCGACATCTGGATGGTCGGCGATCTGATGAAGTACGGCGTTCAGGTAAGCGGCAAGGCTGACGACGAACCCAATGCGCTGGTTTCCGCGCTGTATTACCTCGGGCCGACGATCCTCATCATCGGTTTCTGGTTCTACATGATGCGACAGATGCAGGGAGGCGGGAAAGGCGGCGCCTTCTCGTTCGGCAAGTCGCGCGCGCGTCTGATCGACGAAAACAACAACGCAATCAATTTCACCGACGTCGCCGGTTGCGACGAAGCGAAGGAAGAAGTCTCCGAACTGGTCGATTTCCTGCGCGACCCGCAGAAGTTTCAGAAGCTCGGTGGCCGTATTCCGCGTGGCGTGCTGCTCGTCGGCCCACCGGGAACGGGTAAGACGCTGCTTGCTCGCGCCATCGCGGGCGAAGCGAAAGTGCCGTTCTTCAGCATTTCGGGTTCGGACTTCGTCGAAATGTTCGTCGGCGTCGGCGCGGCTCGTGTGCGCGACATGTTTGAGCAGGCGAAGAAGCACGCACCGTGCATCGTGTTCATCGACGAAATCGACGCGGTCGGCCGTCATCGCGGCGCCGGCATGGGCGGCGGTAACGACGAGCGCGAGCAGACGCTGAATCAGATGCTCGTCGAAATGGACGGCTTCGAGGCGAACTCCGGCGTGATCGTAATCGCCGCAACGAACCGTTCGGACGTGCTCGACAAGGCGCTGCTGCGTCCGGGCCGTTTCGACCGCCAGGTGTACGTCGGTCTGCCGGACATTCGCGGCCGCGAACACATCATGAAGGTTCACCTGCGCAAGGTGCCGATTTCGAACGACGTCGACGCCGCGGTCATCGCGCGCGGCACGCCGGGCTTTTCGGGCGCCGATCTGGCGAACCTCGTGAACGAAGCGGCATTGTTCGCGGCACGCCGCGGCAAGCGCATCGTCGAAATGACGGATTTCGAAGACGCGAAGGACAAGATCTTCATGGGTCCGGAGCGCAAGTCGGCCGTGATCCGCGAAGAGTCGAAGCGCGCTACGGCGTATCACGAGTCGGGCCACGCAGTCATCGCGAAGCTGCTGCCGAAGGCCGATCCGGTGCACAAGGTCACGATCATTCCGCGTGGCCGCGCATTGGGCGTCACGTGGCAGTTGCCGGAGCACGACAACGAAACGTACTCGAAAGACTATCTGCTTGACCGTCTTGCGATCCTGTTTGGCGGCCGCGTTGCGGAAGAGTTGTTCCTGAACCTGATCAGCACGGGCGCGTCGGACGACTTCAACAAGGCCACGCAAACCGCGCGCGCCATGGTCGCTCGCTTCGGCATGACCGACGCGTTGGGACCGATGGTCTACGTGGACGACGAAAACGACGCCACGCCGTTTGGTCGCGGCTTCACGCGCACCATTTCGGAAGCCACGCAGCAGAAGGTCGACGCGGAAATCCGCCGCGTGCTGGACGAGCAGTACAACCTCGCGAAGCGCCTGCTGGACGAAAACCGCGACAAGGTCGAGGCAATGACCGCCGCGCTGATGGAGTGGGAAACGATCGACGCCGATCAGATCAACGACATCATGGCAGGACGTCCGCCGCGCTCGCCGAAGAGCTCGCCGCCGTCGGCAAGCGACGCGTCGTCGGGCGGCAGCCCCGGTACCGAAGTCAAGCCGGGTAGCGCGACCGCGCCGGCCTGATCGGCTGGCAGTAGAAAGTGCGGGCCGGTGTGTTTCACACCGGCCCGTTTTGCATTTATCCGCCTATTCGACTTCACGCTACGTGTCTACCGCCGCTTTCTCTCCTTCCACCATCCCCGAGCCGTTGCAGTGCGGGCGGTTCAAGCTGAGCTTCGAACGCCCGTTGGTCATGGGCATCCTGAACGTCACGCCCGATTCTTTCTCCGACGGCGGCCAGTACGCGATGCGCGCCGATGCGTTGCGCCAGGCGGAGCGCATGATGCTCGAAGGCGCGGACATCATCGACATCGGCGGCGAATCGACGCGCCCCGGCGCGCCGCCGGTGCCGCTCGACGAAGAACTCGAGCGCGTGATACCGCTTATCGAGCAACTGCGTGGCGCCAACGTGCCGCTCTCGGTCGACACCTACAAGCCCGAAGTGATGCGGCATGCACTGAGCGCGGGCGCCGATCTGATCAACGACATCTGGGGCTTTCGCATGCCCGGTGCCGTGGATGCGGTGCGCGACAGCGACTGCGGCCTGTGCGTGATGCACATGCTGGGCGAGCCGCAGACCATGCAGCTCGGCGAGCCGGCTTACGGCGATGTCGTCGGCGAAGTCAGGCAGTTCCTCGAGGAACGAGTGGCCGTGCTTACGCAGGCGGGCATCGCGCGTGGCCGGATCAGCGTGGACCCCGGCTTTGGTTTCGGCAAGGCCGTGGTCGAGCACAATTACGCGCTGCTCGCGCGGCTCGCGGACACCGCGCCGCGGGCAGAGCCGCCGTATCCGATCCTCGCGGGCATGTCGCGCAAATCGATGATCGGCGCCGTCACGGGTCGCGCGGCGCCGGAGCGCGTCGCGGGCAGCATCGCCGCCGCGGTGTTGGCAGCGGAACGCGGCGCGGCAATCTTGCGCGTGCACGACGTCGCGCAAACAGTAGACGCATTGAAAGTCTGGGCAGCTCTGCGCGACGCGGCGAATGGCGCCGGCCCGCGCGGTTGAGCCCAAAGCAAGGAGGAATATAAAAGATGGCACGTCGTTATTTCGGCACGGACGGTATTCGGGGCAAGGTCGGCGAAGGGCCTATTACGCCGGAATTTGTATTGCGGCTCGGCTACGCAGCGGGCAAGGTGCTCGTCGGCGCGGACCGCTGGGCGCGCACGGGCACGCGGCCCACGGTGCTGATCGGTAAGGACACGCGGGTGTCGGGCTACATGCTCGAGGCCGCGCTCGAGGCGGGTTTCTCGGCGGCGGGCGTCGACGTGATGCTGGCGGGCCCGATGCCGACGCCGGGCATTGCGTATCTGACGCGCGCGCTGCGGCTCGCGGCCGGCGTCGTGATCAGCGCGTCGCACAATCCGTATTACGACAACGGCATCAAGTTCTTTTCCGCCGACGGCAACAAGCTGCCGGACGACGTCGAATCGCAGATCGAAGAGCACCTCGAGTTGCCGCTCGCCTGCGCGGCGTCGGAGCAACTCGGCAAGGCGCGGCGTCTCGACGACGCAGCGGGCCGCTACATCGAGTTTTGCAAGAGCACGTTTCCGGCCGCGTTCGATTTGCGCGGGCTGAAGCTGGTGGTCGATTGCGCGCACGGAGCCGCGTATGACGTCGCGCCGCACGTCTTTCACGAGCTGGGCGCCGAGGTCATTCCAATCGGCGTCGCGCCGAACGGCTTCAATATCAACGACGGCGTCGGCGCGACCGCGCCCGATGCGCTGGTGCGCGCGGTGCGGGCGAATCACGCGGACCTCGGCATCGCGCTCGACGGCGACGCCGACCGTCTGCAGGTCGTCGACGCGGCAGGCCGTCTCTATAACGGCGACGAACTGCTGTACGTGCTGGTGAAGGACCGCATCGCGACCGACGGCAAAGTGGAAGGCGCGGTCGGAACCTTGATGACCAATATGGCCGTCGAGGTCGCGTTGCAGGCGGCGGGCGTCAAGTTCGTGCGCGCGGCGGTCGGCGACCGCTATGTGCTCGAGCAGTTGCGCGAGCACGGCTGGCAGCTCGGCGCGGAGGGGTCCGGCCACATTCTGTCGCTCGACCGCCATTCGACGGGCGACGGCATCGTCTCCGCGCTTCTCGTGCTCGCCGCAATGAAGCGCAGCGACAGCACGCTCGCCGAACTGCTCGACGGCGTCACGCTGTTCCCGCAGAAGCTGATCAACGTGCGCATGAAGCCGGACGCCGACTGGAAGGGCAGCGACGCTATCCGGCGCGCGATTGCGAGCGCGGAAGACGCGCTCAATGGCCGCGGGCGCGTGCTGATTCGCGCGTCGGGCACGGAGCCGGTGCTGCGCGTGATGGTGGAGGCGGAGCACGTCGACGATGCGCTGCGGCACGCGGAAGCGATCGCGGCCGCGGTGAAGCAGGCGACGGCGTAAGCGGTCACTCACCTGCGGGCGTGGCGGCTGTGTGTCGCCCTGCTTGTCTGTAGGACCGTGGGCGTTTTCCGCCGCAGTTGCCTGACGGAACGCGCCCGCCAAACCGCATATCTGCCCTGGCTTAGGCGCGTCTGCGGATCTTTCTACTCATTCGCGGTCGCCGCGCTCGGCCGGTGCCCGTGCATTCGCCCACTGGCGTATCCGGAAGCCCGCAGCCGCCAGCGCAGCCGCGCCCACGCTGACACCCGCCACAACCACCGCACCCGCAGCCGCCACACCCGCCTCTCTGCCCCGGCGCAAGAGCGCCTTCCAGCCGGACCGTCCCGTCCTGGTCGCACCCGCAAACGTTCGCGCCCCATCTTTTTCGCCTAATCTCTACAAGGCACGGCCAAACCGCCGCCCGACCACCGATCTGCCCGCGCAAACGCCTTTCACATTAGTAACCCCACTGTCACACGCGTTTCACGGTTAGTCACGTTACTGTCACAAAGAGACCCTAAGCTTCGCGGTGTTCAGTTATCCGCTCACACCGCTCACACCTTGGAGGTTTCGATGAAATTGATGCAAACCGTGTTCGCTGGCGTCGCTGGCGCGTTCTTCGCGATGGCCGCAAACGCAGCAGACATCACCGGCGCGGGCAGCACCTTCGCAGCACCGATCTACACGAAGTGGGCCGACGCCTATCAGAAGTCCGGCGGCGGCAAGGTTAACTACCAGGGCATCGGCTCGTCGGGCGGCGTGAAGCAGATCATCGCCAAGACGGTCGATTTCGCCGGTTCCGACGCTCCGCTGAAGGACGACGAACTCGCGAAAGACGGCCTGTTCCAGTTCCCGACGGTGGTCGGCGGCGTGGTGCCGGTCGTCAACGTGCCGGGCGTGAAGCCGGCTGAACTGGTGCTGTCGGGCGAAGTGCTGGGCGACATCTATCTGGGCAAGATCAAGAAGTGGAACGATCCGGCGATCGTTGCACTGAACCCGAAGGTCAAGCTGCCGGACACGGACATCGCCGTGGTGCGCCGCGCCGACGGTTCGGGCACGAGCTTCATCTGGACGAACTACCTGTCGAAGGTCAACACGGAATGGAAGTCGAAGGTCGGTGAAGGTTCGACGGTCAACTGGCCGACGGGCACGGGCGGCAAGGGCAACGACGGCGTCGCGGCTTTCGTGCAACGCCTGCCGGGCGCAATCGGTTACGTCGAATGGGCGTACGCGAAGCAGAACCACATGACCTACGTCGCGCTGAAGAATTCGACGGGCACGGTGGTCGAGCCGAAGACGGACACGTTCAAGGCAGCGGCAGCGGGCGCGGACTGGTCGAAGTCGTTCTACCAGATCCTCACGAACGAGCCGGGCAAGAACGCGTGGCCGATCGTCGGCGCAACCTTCGTGCTGTTGCACACGACGCAGGAAAAGGCGCCGCAAGGCAGCGAAACCCTGAAGTTCTTCGACTGGGCGTTCAAGAACGGCACGCAGGCCGCGAACGATCTGGACTACATCTCGCTGCCGGAATCGGTCGTGTCGGAAATCAAGACGCAGTGGAAGTCGAAGGTGAAGGACGCTTCGGGCAAGCCGATCGCCGAGTAAGCACCGCCCCCGCAGTAATGGGCAACCGCTTCACGTAACACATTGGCCGTCCTCGCGTGAGGACGGCCAATGGCATTGACCGGCGCCGCTTTCATCGGCCGAACCCGGCGGGCGCCAGTGTCATCAGTGCATGTACGCACCACCTGCATCATCCGCCGCGCGACATACGTCGCATGGCAACTGGAAAAGGTCCATCAGGCTCTTATGTCCGACATCCAATTAGCGTCAGGCGCACCGGGAGCGACGCCGCCAGGCAGCGCCTCGCAGCAGAAAGCGCCCAGCCGCGCCGGCGACGTGATCTTCGGCGGCCTTGCGCGCCTCGCCGCCATCGTCACGCTGTTGCTGCTCGGCGGCATTATTGTGTCGCTCGTCGTCGCCTCCATGCCGTCGATCAGGCAGTTCGGCCTCAGCTTCCTGTGGAACGCCGAATGGGACCCGCCCAGCAAGCAGTTCGGCGCGCTGGTGCCGATCTACGGCACGATCGCCACGTCGATCATTGCACTCATCATCGCGGTGCCTGTGAGCTTCGGCATCGCGCTCTTTCTGACCGAACTCTCGCCCGCGTGGCTGCGCCGGCCGCTCGGCATCGCGATCGAACTGCTGGCCGCGATTCCGTCGATCGTCTACGGCATGTGGGGTCTGCTCGTGTTCGCACCGATCTTCGCGACGTGGTTCGAGAAGCCGCTCGGCGCGGTGCTGGGCGGCATTCCGGTGATCGGCGCGCTGTTCCAGGGCGCGCCCATCGGCATCGGCATTCTGTGCGCCGGCGTGATCCTCGCGATCATGATTATTCCGTACATCGCTTCGGTGATGCGCGACGTCTTCGAAGTCACGCCCGTGCTGCTGAAGGAATCGGCGTACGGCATCGGCTGCACGACGTGGGAAGTGATGTGGAAGATCGTGCTGCCCTTCACGAAGAGCGGAGTGATCGGCGGCGTGATGCTCGGCCTCGGCCGCGCGCTGGGCGAAACGATGGCCGTGACCTTCGTGATCGGCAATACGAATCTGCTCGACAACGTGTCGCTCTTTTCGCCGGGCAACAGCATTACGTCGGCGCTCGCCAATGAATTCGCCGAAGCCGATCCGGGCCTGCATACGTCGGCGCTGATGGAACTCGGCCTCATCCTCTTTGTGATTACCTTTATCGTGCTGGCGATTTCCAAGGTCATGCTGCTGCGTCTCGAGAAAGGGGAGGGCGCGAAATGAGCCGGACCACCTTGAACATGCCGGGTTCGAACGACGCGGCCGCGCTCGAAAAAATGCGCGTGCGTCTGCAAGGACGCCGCCGCCTGCAAAACGCGATCGCGTTGACGCTGTCGCTCGCGGCAATGGCCTTCGGTCTGCTGTGGCTGGTCTGGATTCTGTACACGACGCTGCGCCTCGGCATCGGCGGCTTGTCGGTCGAACTGTTCACGCAGTCCACGCCGCCGCCGAATACCGATGGCGGCGGTCTCGCCAACGCGATCGTCGGCAGCTTGATGCTGGTTGTGCTCGCAACATTCGTCGGCACGCCGATCGGCATTCTCGCCGGCGTCTATCTCGCGGAATATGGGCAGAAGGGCTGGCTCGCGAGCGTCACGCGCTTCATCAACGACATTCTGTTGTCGGCGCCGTCGATCGTCGTCGGTCTCTTCGTCTATGCGCTCGTCGTGGCGAAGATGGGCCACTTCAGCGGCTGGGCCGGCGTGTTCGCGCTCGCGCTGCTGCAGATTCCGATCGTGATCCGCACCACCGAAAACATGCTGAAACTCGTGCCGAACGCATTGCGTGAAGCGGCGTTCGCACTCGGCACGCCGAAGTGGAAGATGGTGCTGTCGATCACGCTGAAGGCGTCGATTGCGGGCATCGTCACCGGCGTGCTGCTCGCTGTTGCACGCATTGCAGGCGAAACCGCGCCGCTGCTTTTCACCGCGTTGTCGAACCAGTTTTTCTCGGCGGATATGAGCCAGCCGGTGGCCAATCTGCCGGTCACGATCTACAAGTTTGCGATGAGCCCGTTCGCGCAATGGCAATCGCTCGCGTGGGCCGGCGTCTTCCTGATCACGCTCGCGGTGCTCGGACTGAACATCCTCGCGCGCACGATCTTTTCGAACAAGTAAGGGCGGAGTGTAATCCGATGAACATGGCAGAAACTCAACTCAATCCGATCTCGCGTCCCACTGCGCCCGCCGGTTTCGATCCTGCACAAAGCGGCCAGGAGCCGTCGCCGTCGCGCCCGAAGATCGAGGTCAACGACCTGAACTTCTTCTACGGCAAGTATCACGCGCTGAAGAACATCAACCTGCAGATTCCCGAAGGCAAGGTGACCGCGTTCATCGGTCCGTCGGG
Source organism: Paraburkholderia graminis (assembly GCF_003330785.1). Classification (NCBI taxonomy): domain Bacteria; kingdom Pseudomonadati; phylum Pseudomonadota; class Betaproteobacteria; order Burkholderiales; family Burkholderiaceae; genus Paraburkholderia; species Paraburkholderia graminis. Next base: position 2,880,494 of record NZ_CP024934.1, on the reverse strand, counting down.
CTGCGGAAAGTCGACGCTGCTGCGCACGTTCAACAAGATGTATGCGCTGTATCCGGAGCAACGCGCCGAAGGCGAGATCCTGATGGACGGCGAAAACCTGCTGACGTCCAAGCGCGATATTTCGCTGCTGCGCGCGCGCATCGGCATGGTGTTTCAGAAGCCGACGCCGTTCCCGATGTCGATCTACGACAACATCGCGTTCGGCGTGAAGATGTTCGAATCGCTGCCGCGCTCGGAAATGGACGACCGCGTCGAATGGGCGCTCACGAAGGCCGCGCTCTGGAACGAAGTGAAGGACAAGCTCGGCCAGAGCGGCTACGGTTTGTCGGGCGGCCAGCAGCAGCGTTTGTGCATCGCGCGCGGCATTGCGATCCGTCCTGAAGTGCTGCTGCTCGACGAGCCTTGCTCGGCGCTGGACCCGATTTCGACGGGCCGTATCGAAGAACTGATCGCCGAATTGAAGAGCGATTACACGGTCGTGATCGTCACGCACAACATGCAACAGGCGGCCCGCTGTTCGGACTACACTGCCTATATGTACCTGGGCGAACTGATCGAATTCGGCGACACCGAAAAGATCTTCATCAAGCCGGTCCGTAAAGAAACGGAAGACTACATTACAGGCCGCTTCGGCTAATTCGCCGGGCAAAACAACGGAGTACGACATGTCCGATAAACATTTGTCCAGCCAGTTCGACGCCGACCTGAACCTGGTTTCCTCGAAGGTGCTCGAAATGGGCGGCCTCGTCGAATCGCAGATCGTCAACGCGATGCAGGCGCTCAACGAATTCGACCTCGACATCGCCGAGCAGGTGATCGCCGCCGAAGAGCGCCTGAACAAGATGGAAGTGGAAATCGACGAGGAATGCAGCAACATCATCGCGCGCCGTCAGCCGGCCGCGCGTGACTTGCGTCTGTTGATCGCGATCTCGAAGACCATCACGAACCTCGAGCGCGCCGGCGACGAAGCCGAGAAAATCGCCAAGCGCACCAAGCGTCTGATGGAAGACGGCGCGTCGCGCACCATCAATATCGCCGAGATCAAATTGTCGGGCGAAATGGCGGTGTCGATTCTGCGCCGCGCGCTCGACGCGTTCGCGCGTCTCGACACGGTGGCCGCCGCGCAGATCGTGCGCGACGACAAGGCCATTGACGAAGAATTCCGCGCGTTCGTGCGCAAGCTGATTTCGTACATGACCGAAGACCCGCGTTCCATTTCGGTGGGCCTCGATTTTCTGTTCATTGCGAAGGCGATCGAACGGATCGGCGACCACGCGAAGAACATCGCCGAATTCATTATTTACATCGTGAAGGGCACGGACGTGCGGCACAAGTCGCGCGACGCGCTCGAACGCGAAGCGCTCAGTTAATCCAGAGATAAGGACCAGAGGTGCCGATGCCCAGCAGCATTCTCGTCATTGAAGATGAGCCCGCCATTTCCGAATTGATTTCGGTGAATCTTCAACACGCCGGACACTGCCCGATTCGCGCGTACAACGCGGAACAGGCGCAGAACCTGATCAGCGACGTACTGCCCGACCTCGTGCTGCTCGACTGGATGCTGCCGGGCAAGTCGGGCATTGCGTTCGCGCGCGACCTGCGCAACAACGAGCGCACGAAGCACATTCCGATCATCATGCTGACCGCGCGCGGCGACGAGCAGGACAAAGTGCTCGGCCTCGAAATCGGCGCGGACGACTACGTCACCAAACCGTTTTCGCCGAAGGAACTGATGGCGCGCATCAAGGCGGTGCTGCGCCGCCGCGCGCCGCAATTGACCGAAGACGTGGTCGCGATCAACGGGTTAAAACTCGATCCGGCGACGCATCGCGTGGCCGCGCATGCCGAAGGCAGCGAGATCAAGCTCGACCTCGGCCCGACCGAATTCCGTCTGCTGCACTTTTTCATGACGCACCCGGAGCGCGTGCACAGCCGCACGCAACTGCTCGATCAGGTGTGGGGCGATCACGTGTTCGTCGAAGAGCGTACCGTCGACGTGCATATCAAGCGTCTGCGCGCGGCGCTCAAGCCGGCAGGTTGCGATGCTATGATCGAGACGGTCCGCGGCAGCGGCTACCGCCTGGCCAAGAGCGCCTGATCTCAGCTTGATCCTGCGCGATCTCTTGCAGCGGCGGCGCGCACGCCGTTTTCTTCGATCGTTTTAGACCATGAACATCATCTGGGCGCGCTCCGTCGTTTCGATCGTGCTGCTCGCCATCCTGTGCGTGGTGGTCGGCGCATTAGTGAACGTGAAGGCGGCATTGATCCTCGCGGTCGTCATGCTGCTTTTGCAGAGCCTCTTCGGCACTTTCCATAAAGAGCGTTTGTGGCGTTTGCTCGACGCGCCGGTGTACGGCGAAGTGCCGAGCGCCCCCGGCATCTGGGGCGAAATCTACTACCGTTTGCATAAGCTCGCGAAGCGCTGGCATGCGCAGGTGCGCCAGGTCGAGCAGCAGCATTCGCGCTTCATTCAGGCTATTCAGGCGTCGCCGAACGGCGTCGCAATGCTCGACGATCACGATCAGATCGAGTGGTGCAATGCCATTTCCGAAGAACATTTCGGGCTCGACGCGAAGCGCGATTTGCGTCAGCACATCACGCATCTGGTGCGTCAGCCGGACTTCGTGCGCTATCTGAATTCGCATCAGTACGAGCAGATGCTGATCATGCGCGGCATGGGCGAGAAGCGGCAGAACGTGCTGTCCGTGCAGGTGTTTCCTTATGGCGAGAATCGCAAGCTGGTGCTGTCGCAAGACATCACCGAGCTCGAGCGCACCGACGCGATGCGCCGCGATTTCGTCGCCAACGTATCGCATGAACTGAAGACGCCGCTTACGGTTCTGTCGGGCTTTCTCGAAACGATGCGCGAGCTGCCGTTAAGCGAAGCGGAACGCGCGCGTTATCTGGAGCTGATGGAGCAGCAGGCGTCGCGCATGCGCCATATCGTGAACGATCTGCTGGTGCTCGCCAAACTCGAGGGCGACAACAAGCCGCCGAGCGATCAGATGATCGACATGCGCGCGGTGTTGCGGCATCTGCGCGACGACGCTGAAAGCCTGTCGAGCGACCACCACATCATCACATTCGAAGCGGACGAAGGGCTGACCGTGACGGGCGTCGAAACCGAACTTTTGAGCGCGTTCGGCAATCTCGTGACCAATGCGATTCGCTATACGCCCGACGGCGGCGCGATCAGGGTGAGCTGGCAGACGCAAGGCGGCGCCGCAGTGTTCTCGGTGACCGATAGCGGCCTCGGCATTCCGGCCGCGGACATTCCGCGGCTCACGGAGCGCTTTTATCGCGTGGACCGCAGCCGCTCGCGCGACACCGGCGGCACGGGCCTCGGACTCGCGATCGTCAAGCATGTGCTGCAACGGCACGACGCGCAGCTCGACGTGAAAAGCGAGGAAGGGCGGGGCAGTACGTTTAGCGTGAAGTTTCCGTTGTATCGCACGACGCGCCGGCAACCGGCGCATGCATAACAGCGCCCCTGTCAAAGACAAAGCCCGCTAACCAAGCGGGCTTTTTTTATGCATCAGCGCAGCCGCATGTGGCGGGTGCCAACACTCACGAGCAGAACTTCGCCAGCAGACTCATCTGCGCGTTGCGCGACGACTTGCCGGGCCGCCGCCGACGATAATGTCCGTCGCTTTGCATGAGCCACGCCGACTGATTGTCGCCGAGAAATGCGGACAGCCCCTCGGCGATCACGCGCCGCTTCAGCCGCCGGTTATTAACCGGGAACGACACTTCGACGCGGCGGAAGAAGTTGCGATCCATCCAGTCCGCACTCGACAGATACACCTGCTCGCGGCCGTCGTCGTAGAAATAATAGATGCGATGATGTTCGAGAAAGCGCCCGACAATCGAGCGCACCGTGATGTTCTCCGACAAACCCGGCACGCCCGGCTGCAACGAGCATACGCCGCGCACGATCAGATCGATCTTCACGCCCGCCTGCGACGCTTCGTACAACTCCGCGATCACCGTGGGTTCGAGCAACGCGTTCATCTTCGCGACGATGCGCGCCTTCTTGCCCGCACGCGCATGCTCGGCTTCGGCACGAATCGCCTCGACGAGTTTCGGATGCAGCGTGAACGGCGATTGCCACAACTCGTGCAGCTTCAGTTCGCCGCCAATGCCGGTGAGTTGCTGGAATACGTGATGCACGTCCTCGCAGATCTTCTGGTCCGCGGTCATCAGGCCGAAGTCGGTATAAAGACGCGCGGTGCGCGGATGATAGTTGCCGGTGCCGAGATGCACGTAACGCTTGAGCGTCGTCTTGCCGCCCACCGTCGCGCGCCGCACGATCAGCATCATCTTCGCGTGGCACTTGTGGCCGACCACGCCGTACACCACGTGCGCGCCGACCGCTTCGAGTTGCGAAGCCCAGTTGATATTCGTTTCTTCGTCGAAGCGCGCAAGCAGTTCGACCACGACCGTCACTTCCTTGCCGTTGCGCGCGGCTTGCATGAGCGCGTCCATTAACGGCGAATCGGTGCCCGTGCGGTAGATGGTCTGCTTGATCGCGACCACGTTCGGATCTTTAGCCGCCTGCAACAGCAACTCGAGCACCGGCTGAAAACTCTCATACGGATGATGCAGCAGCACGTCGCCCTGGTCGATCACGTCGAACATGCTCGCGGCATTCGCGATATGCGCGGGAATAGCCGGAATGTGCGGCACGAACTTGAGGTCCGGCCGATCGACCATCTCCGGCAACTGCATCAAACGCACGAGATTAACCGGACCGTCCGCGTAATAACAGTCCTTGTTCGAGAGGCTGCTCTCGTCGAGCAGACGCCGCACGACATGCGCGGGCGTTTCCGCCGATACTTCGAGCCGCACCGCATTGCCCAGATGCCGCGCAGGCAACTCGCCCTGCAGCGCGACACGCAGATTGGTGATTTCGTCTTCATCGACGAAGAGTTCGCTATTGCGCGTGATGCGAAACTGATTGCAGCTACGCACGACGAGATTCGGAAACAGCTCGCCGACAAAGCGTTGCAGCAGCGAGCTCAGCAGAACGAAACCATGCGGATAGCCCGACAGTTCCTGCGGCATGCGCACCAGCCGCGGCAACGCGCGCGGCGCCTGCACGATGCCCATCATCGCCTGACGGCCGAAGGCGTCCTTGCCTTCCAGTTCAACGACGAAGTTCAGGCTCTTGTTGAGCACGCGCGGAAACGGATGCGCCGGATCGAGGCCGATCGGCGTGAGCACCGGCAGCAGTTCGTCGAAGAAATAATTGCGCGCCCATTCGGTCTGCGCCTCGTTCCATGCTTCGGTGCCGTGAAAATAGATGCCTTCCGCTTCGAGCGCGGTAAGCACGGTGTCGTGCAACATCGTGTACTGCCGATGCACGAGCTTTTGCGCACGCTCGACCACAAGGTCGTACACATGCTGCAGCGACATGCCGTCCGGCGACAGTGCGCCTGGGTTGTCGCGCATCTGCTCCTGCAATCCGGCCATGCGGACTTCGAAGAATTCGTCGAGATTGCTACTGGTGATGCAGATGAAACGCAGGCGTTCGAGCAAAGGAACGGCGGGGTCGGCAGCTTGCGCCAACACGCGCTCGTTGAAACCCAGAATGCCCAGCTCGCGATTCAATAAGGGGTAGCGGATGGACATCGGCAGCGAGAATGGAATTTCGGGTATAGGGGCGGAAAGACGCTCGGAAATTCTCACAATATGATGACATTGTTATGACATTCTCAATGTTATAAATTCTACGCTGTCTTCCTCGCGTGTCGTCAAGCTGACGCAGTGAGTATGGGACCATGGGGCAACCCCATTTTCGCGAGGTGGACATCGTGAGCTCCGGTACGCTTAGAATGGCGTCTTTGAACAGCGCGGCCGGTCGCAAGGCGCCCGGAGCCTCGGGCGGAGGTTCCGCCTTGCTCACATCCACCGCTGCCGCGCTCGCGCGCATGGAGTCCGCATACCCGATGGTCAATACCCCACAACTCCTTGCCGCCGTCGATCTCGGTTCGAATAGCTTCCGGCTGATCGTCGGCCGCGTCGAGGAAACCGACGCCGGCAGCCAGATCTATCAGGTCGATGCGTTGCGCGAGCCGGTGCGGCTCGCCGCCGGATTGTCGCGCGACAAAATGCTCGACCGCGCGTCGCAGGTGCGCGGCTGGGACGCGCTGAAACGCTTCGGCGAGCGGCTGCGCGACTTTCATCCCGATCACGTGCGCGCCGTCGCAACCAACACGCTGCGCATCGCGAAGAATGCCGGCGAATTCCTCGGCGAGGCGCAAGCGGCGCTCGGCTTCCCGATCGAAGTGATCGCGGGCCGCGAGGAAGCGCGGCTGATTTACGCCGGCGCTGCGCACTCGGTGCCGGCGAGTGCGGGCAAGCGGCTCGTGGTGGATATCGGCGGCGGGTCGACGGAGTTCATCATCGGTTCGCATTACACGCCGATCAAGATGGAGAGCCTGTATATCGGCTGCGTGAGCCATAGCCGCACGTTTTTCCCGGCAGGCAACGTCGACGAATACACGATGCGTCAGGCCGAACTCGCCGCGGGCCGGGAAATCCAGATCATTTCGTCCGAATACAAGAAGACGGGTTGGGAGCAGGCCATTGGTTCGTCGGGCACCGCGCGCGCGCTCGCCGAACTGGTCGAGGCAAACGGCTTCAACGATGCAGGTGTCACGCACGGCATTTCGCGCGGCGGCCTCGAGCGCCTGAAGCGCGCGCTGATCAAGGCGGAGAACGTCAACCGGCTGAAGCTCGTCGCGCTGAAGGGCGACCGCATTCCGGTGCTGGCCGGCGGTCTGTCGATCATGATCGCGGTGTTCGACGAACTGGGCGTCGATTACGTCGATACGACGGACGGCGCATTGCGTCTTGGCGTGCTCTACGACCTGCTCGGCCGTTCCCAGCACGAAGACATGCGCACGGTCACCGTCGAAGGCTTCATGCGCCGCTATGGCGTGGATCGCGCGCAGGCGGGGCGCATCGGCGAGCTTGCCGTGCGCTTCTACGATCAGTTCGACGAACCGGACGAAGAACGTCGCGTCGAGAATCGCATGTTCCTCGGCTGGGCGGCGGCGCTGCATGAGATCGGCTTGTCGATCTCGCACAGCGCGTATCACAAGCATTCGGCGTACATCGCGAGCAACGCGGACATGCCCGGCTTTTCGCGCACCGACCAGGCGCGGCTCGCGGCGCTCGTACTCGGTCACGCGGGCAAGCTCGGCAAGCTGTCGCAAACGCGCGAGGTCGAGTGGCCGCTGCTGTTCTGCTTGCGGCTCGCGGCGCTGTTGTGCCGACGGCGCGCGGATGTGGGTCTGCCTGGCATCTCGGTCGCGCAGGCTAACGGCGGTTATGAAGTGCGTTTACCGAATGAGTGGGTCGCTAATAATCCGCTGACCGACTACAGCCTGATCCAGGAAGCCGCGGAGTGGGAAAAGGTTGGGATTCCGTATCGAGTGGTTTATACGGACGAGTGACGCGTCCGTTTTTTGTTTTGCCAGCCTTTGGCAGAACACACAGCAGATGAAGAAAAGCCCGGTTTTTACCGGGCTTTTCTGTCCATGCGGAGGTTGTGCGCTCAGCGCGGCATGGCATCGCCGAGGAAGTGCCGCGCGTAGCGCGCATTGATGTCGGACAGGCGGAACAGCGTCAGGAAATCGGCCGTGTTGAAGTCGGGGTCCCATGCCGGCGCACCGCAAATTTTCGCGCCGAGACGCAGATAGCCTTTGACGAGCGGCGGCGGCGCCACGTTGGCGCCGGTTTGCAGTTCGTCGACGGGCAACGGCGTGTGGGGAAACGCGCGATATTCGGGCGCGGTCAGCGCGCTGTCGCGCAGCGAGCAATACAGGTTCGCGGCGTAGTGGCCGCCGTCGACCATCGCGACGCTCGCGCAGCCGAGCATCGTCTCGTAGCCGTTGTGCTGCATGTAAGCCGCAAGACCCGCCCACAGCGACATGATGACCGAGCCGCTGCGATAGTCGGGATGCACGCACGAGCGGCCCACTTCGACCATCTTCGCGCGCAGGTGCGTGAGACGCGAGACGTCGAACTCGCTTTCCGCGTACAGACGTCCGATGCGCGCCGCCTGGTGCGGCGGCAATGCGCGATACGTGCCGACCACCTTCAGCGTGTCGAGATCGCGCACCAGCAGGTGATCGCAGTACGGATCGAACGAATCCACGTCGAGACCGGCGGGACCGGAAAGGCGTGCGCCCATTTCATCGGCGAACACACGGTAACGCAGACGCTGCGCCTCGCGGAGTTCTTCGTCGGTGCGAGCCCACGTGACTCGCAGCCGATGCTGCGCGGTAACCGTCTCTTCAGCGCGCGGCAGGCGGCGGGACTCGAAGATCGAAGCGAGGGGCAGGGTAGGCGTCGGCAGTTCTCGCATTGGGCGTCCTGGTCGAAAAAAGGATGAGTCTTTTTTCGCCAATGTAGTAACGCGTGGTGACGCTCGCATGGCAAAGCTGTGACGATTGGATGACTGCCTGTAAGGAGCAGTGGAGGAATCGTGCGGGGAGGCGGTTTGTGAGGCGCTCCTTGAGGCGCATGCGCGTTTTATGTGCTGCGGTGCTGCCGCTGCGGTCTTTGCGGTTTGCGGTTTGCGGCTTGCGGTTTGCGGCCGCGGTTTGCGCGCGGCCTGTGAACTGGTTCAGACCAGCTCGGGCGTGATGGCCGCGTGCAGCACCGCCTGATCGTCGCCGTGGCGCTCGCGGCTCGCGATCCACCATAGGCCGGCTTTCTTGATGGGCCAGCTTGCGTCGCTGCTCGCGAGCAGTCTCGCGGCGACGTGGCCGAGCGTCGGCTGATGACCGACGATCACCACCGTTTCGGCGATGCCTTTCGGCCAGCCGGCGGCGGTCAGCACATCGAGCGCACTGGCATTCGGCGCGAGTTCGCGCACGACGCGGTACTGGTCGCTCAGCGTCTCCGCGGTCTGGATGGTGCGCACGGCGGGGCTCGCGAGGATCACGGCGTCGTCGGGCAGGCGCGTGCGCAGCCACTTCGCGACGTTTTGCGCCTGCTTGCGGCCACGCGTGGTCAGCGCGCGGGCGAGATCCGTGGAGGCGTAGTCTTCGGCTTCGGCGTGACGCCAGAGAATCAGATTCATGCGGGCTCCTTTTCTCGAGTCTGAGTGCGGCGAGGGGGCGCGGAGGGGCGAGTTTGGCGGTGTGCTCTGTCCGTGTCCACTGTCGCATGCGGGTGCGGCGGGTTGCAAGGCGGGTAAGGCGGCTTGCCTTGTCACCTCGTCTCGTCTCGTTGCTCGCGTCGAGCGTTCGAATGTCTTACTAGCAGATCGCGGTCCTGAATGCCGCCGGCGGCGGACGCCCAAAAGCAAAAACCCGCGAAGCCGAAGGCTACGCGGGTTCTGTGATGCGCTTATTGCTTGATGCCAATTTCGTGGTCGGAGCGAAAGGATTCGAACCTTCGACCCTCTGATCCCAAATCAGATGCGCTACCAGGCTGCGCTACGCTCCGACGAATCCGAGATTCTACGTGGCTTTAGGTGCCAGAGTCAATCGCGAATTGCGTCGGAGCAAAGTTAGCCGCGTCATATGCGCCCGAGCACCAGCAACACGATGACGATGATCAGCACGACGCCGAGCACGCCGGTCGGGCGGTAGCCCCAACCGCTGCTATACGGCCAGGTCGGCAGCGCACCGATCAGCAGCAGGATAAGCACGATGAGCAGGATGGTTCCGATCGTCATTTGAGTTCTCCCTCTCGGCCCGAAAGGGTGCTGGGCCGCAGTCTGGTTGATCCGGCGCACATTGCTTGCCGCGACAGGCGACGCGCAACGCACGCGCTCCTTGCAGCCTGCGAATCAGCAACGCGCGTGCCCAGGGAGTTGTCGAGGAGGGGGCGAGGGGCGACGAGGGGCGACGGTAGAGCGACGAGCAAGAGCGCCGCTTGGCGCGCATGGCCACGCGGACGAGATCACTCGACGATCAGCAGCGGATCGGGCGCCAGCTCCAGCGAACGCCTTCAAGAAACAAAATCACGCGAACAAAACGACACCGTCCCGCGAGCGCGGGCTCATCTGCAAACGACCGGCGCCAGCCGCGGTTTCAATGCCGGCGACGCATCCAATGCGGCATATGCGGATGCTGATGACTTATCCAGTGATGCAGCATGCCTTCGCCATGTTCGCGTCGATAGGTTCTCGATTCGAAGATGGACAGTGCCAGCAGCACCGCGAGGCCTACTCCGAGTCCGACCAGACCGGCGATCGATTCAGCGTCCATGGCAGTCTCCTTTCACGTTCGGCTGTGACTTTATAGTAGGTCAAGCATCGCGAAATGGCAGAGGCGGCTGCGCGTGCGGCGTCATGGAATGCGCGTTGCGGGTAGACCTCCGCGCTCCCGTCGTGCACACCTTTTCGTTAGAGAGATTAGCGTCTATGTTCCGCGTTTCGATGATTGCATTGCTGCTCGCCGCCGGTGTCGCCGGCTGTGCGGATGGACCGTCCGCCCATCACGCCGGCCCGCCGCAGGACCCCGCCGATTATCACGGCGTGCCCACCGACACCCACCCGCCCGCGATGGTGCCCGCGCCCGTCGCGCGTTGAGCCTGAGTTGAGTGTTCGTTGAGTTTGCGTCTGCGATAAAGCGAAGCGTCGATGCGGGCACACCGGCGCTTCTGACCCACGCACACTGTTTGCGCGGAATGCGAGGGCTGCAGGCATTCTAGAGCCGCGTCCCCGCGGGATATGTGTGCGCTTGTTTCAAGGCGTAACGGGGAAGCGACGCGGCGAGGCCAGGCGAGTTACGGGCGAGCGGCGACGCAACGACGACCAAACCGCGAGGCAACTGCGGCACAGAGTCGATCCGCATTTGGTGGGCGACGCAACGACGACGCAACCGCGAGACGACCACGCAACCGCGCAGCAACCACGAGGAGGATGAGGTGACGACGACGCCACCGCGGCAACGCAACCGCGCCATACGAGAGCGCCGTACGACCACAGTACCAGCACACGAATCTCGAACTCGACCAGCGCTTCCAAACCCAACCGCGGGCGACGGCGGAACGCAACGCCCAATCGCCAGAGAAAACGCCCCTACACCCCCGCCCCCCCGACCCCACGCACCAGCCCCGGCAAATACCGCCCGAGCGTCACACCGCGCGCGGCCATGAAGACGAGCATCGCGGCCCACAGTCCGTGGTTGCCGCACAGCGCGAGCAGCGGCCACGACGCGCCGACGAAAACCGCGAACGACACGATCATCGACGTCATCAGTTCGCGCGTCCGCGTCGCGCCGATAAACACGCCGTCGAGCACATAACCCGCCACCGACACCACCGGCGAAAGCGCCGCCCACGGCAGATACAGCTCGGCCGTGGCGCGCACGCTGGCCTGATCGGTGAGACCTTCGACGATCCACGAACCCGCGCCCGCATACACCAGCGCGAAGCCGCACGCGCCGAGCGCCGACCACAGCGCCGTCACCTTGACCGCCTGCACGAACGCATGCCGGTCGCGCGCGCCGATCGCCGCACCGACGAGCGCCTCGGCCGCGTGCGCGAAACCATCGAGCGCATAAGCCATGAAGGTCTGAAAATTCAGCAGCAGCGCATTGGCGGCGAGCGTCGCGTCGCCTTGCCGCGCGCCGAGATGCGCAAACCATCCGAACGACAGCAGCAAACACAGCGTGCGCACGAAGATGTCGCGATTGAGCACGACGAGCCGCCGCAGCGCCGCAGTGTCAAAAAGCGCGTGGCGGTTCAGTGCAGGCAGGCCGCGCGGCCTGCCATGCCACAGCAGCGCCGCGCCGAGCACGAAGCCGAGCGCGTCCGCGGTGGCGGTGGCCGCGCCGATTCCGGCGACACCCCAATCGAACGCATGCACGTACACGAAGACGGCGACAATGTTCACACCGTTGATGAATACCTGCGACAGCAACGCGAGCCGCACGCGCTGCGTCCCGAGCAGCCAGCCAAGCACCACGTAGTTGCCGAGCGCGAGCGGCGCGGCCCAGATGCGCGCATGGCAGTAAAGCCGCGCGTTGCGCTGCACGGCCTCGCTGCCGCCGATGGCGCGCAGCGCGTAATCGATGAGCGGCGCTTGCAGCGCGAGCACCGCCGCGCCGATCAGAACCGCGAGCAACAGCGCGCGCACGACGTTATCGCGTAGCCCCGCATCGTCGCGGGCGCCGTGCGACTGCGCGACGAGGCCCGTCGTGCCCATGCGCAGAAAGCCGAAACCCCAGAACACGAAGTTGAAAAACAGTCCGCCGAGCGCGACGCCGCCCAGATACGACGCGCCGTCCAGGTGTCCGGCGACGGCGGTATCGACGGCGCCGAGAATCGGCTGCGTCAAATTCGCGAGGACGATCGGAAACGCAAGCGCAAGCACGCGGCGGTGCCAGCGCACCGGCGGCGCGGACGCGGGCACCGGCTGCGCGGCTTCCCTCAATGGCGTTCCTGCACGCACACCCACGGCGACACGACCACGGCCCACAGGTCAGGATCGCGCGCGGCGAAGTCGGCGGCGGTTTCCGCTTGCACACGCTCGACCAGTCCGGACGACAGCCATTGCGTGACCTGCGTGGTGTCGTCGCTGGCGATGGCTTCGGCCACGCTCACCAGATCGAGGTCGCTCGCGACGCGGAGCAGCATGCCGCGCGCAAAAAAGCGTTCCAGCTCCGGCCAGCCGATTTTCGCGGTTTCGGCGAGCAGTTTGGTGTACAGAGGGCTGTGGGTCGCGTCGTTGGAAGTCATCGTAAGCGGGGTTCTGGCGGGGGTCGATACTATAAACCATCGGCGCGGGCAGCCTGCGCGGCGCGCAGCGTTCCGCGGCGCCGGGCCGTTGGGCAGTGATTCGATTCTGAACCTTCATGTCGCGCGGTTCAACGGCGCGAGCGGCTCATAAAAACCATTGCCGCGCGGACGGATTATGACTTTCGGCCGACTTGTGCAGCGACGCTCAAACGATTAACATCTGATTATTAATTATGAGCAGACGATTTTAATCAGCCGGTTCTTTCTGTCTATTTAAAGTTGGGATATTTCGCCAATTGCGAACTTCTGCGGAGGATATTCGGTCGGCACAGGCGCGGTCAATCAAGCTAGTTAATAGAAACGGTGCGGTGGCGCACTAAGCGCTTTTCGCGGCACTGCCCGATGAGATCACGTCCGGCGTGTCCGCTCAACATCGCTGTAAAACTTTCCTCAGCCCAATACGCGGGGCCCGGCACGAGCATTGCTCCATGCGGGTCTCGGGCGCATTAGGCAAATTAGCTTATGAATTAAAGAGCCCGTTGATCAACAGATAAGAGCCCCGTGCACGCCTTTTATTCACCGAGTTTTGCGTTCACATAATGCGGAATCCGTGCGTCGCATCACACTGTTCGGATAATTAATATATTGCGCTTGTAAAAGCCGGTTGTTAAATTTCGTTCTGGCGCATGGTGAACCGGTCCTTTGCCGATATGCGCCGAACCCCCGTTAGCCCGGCCTCGCGCCGGGCTTTTTTTTGCCTGCTTTTAACCGCGGTCACCGCGACGACATACCTCGCGCGGATCATTAAACTTACCTTTCCTTTCGTCGATTATGAACGGGGTAATCATTTTCGTCGCGCTGTGGCCGATTGCATTCGCGGCTTTGCTGGCCTTCGCCGCACGCATCGAACCGCGTTCAGGGCGCTGGCTGCGCCGTCGGCTGGATTCACCGCAATCGGGCGGCGCGGCCAGCGCGGCTTATTGCTTGCAGCGGACGACCATCGACCGGTTTTTCACGTTCGCGCCGAAAATGCCGCCCACGGTGCCGCCCGAGGTGGCGCCGTTATCCACATCTTTCGAGACGACGTCGTAGCCGTAATTACCGCAGACTTCGCCCGCGCGTTTATAGCATTCGGCCCAGCTCGTGCTCGCGTCGCTGCCGCTGCAGTTGATCGCGAAGCCGGTGTCCCCGCTCGGCAAGTAGGTCATGGTGGTGGTCGTGGAACAGCCGGCCAGGCTGCCCAGTGTCAGCACGCCGACACCGATCGCCGCGGCCGTCGCCACGGACGCCAATGCGCTCTTCATTACGGATTTCCTTGCAGATGACGTGGCAGACGTGACGGGTGGCCACGTCTGCCGGATTGAGCGTTTATAGCACGCGGGGTTCCCCGCGCGACCGACGCCGCGGCGCGCCTAGCGCGGCGGCAGCGCGCGCGACGGGTCAATCGAGCGGCCCTGATAACGCAGCTCGAAATGCAGCATCACGCGGTTGGTATCGGTGTCGCCGATCTCCGCGATTTTCTGACCTTGCGCGACCGTTTCGCCTTCCTTCACGAGCAGCGCGCGATTGTGCGCGTAGGCGGTCAGATACTCGGCGTTGTGCTTGAGAATCAGCAGATTGCCGTACCCGCGCAGTCCGTTGCCGGCATAGACGACGGTGCCGGCCGCCGCCGCGACGACGGGTGTGCCCGCCGGCGCGGCAATGTCGATGCCCTTCGAACTCGAGCCGTCGAAGCCGCGAATGACGCTGCCGCTCGTCGGCCAGATGAGCGAAATCGACGACGACGGCGCGGACGACGGCGCATTGTCGCCCGGCGCGGGACGCGGCGCGGCGGACGCACTCGCGCTGCCATTGCCGTTGCCGTTGCTGCGCACGGCGCCGCTCGTCGAGGCCACACCGTTGGGCGGCTCGACACGCAGCACTTGTCCGACTTCGATGCTGTCGGGGTTCGTCAGGTTGTTCCAGCGCGTGATGCTTTGCACCGATTGCCGGTGACTGCGCGCGATCTTCGACAGCGTGTCGCCCCGTTCGACGCGATAAAAACCCGGACCCACCGGCGCCGACCCGCACGCGGCGATGAGCGCCACCAACGACACGCACGCGAGTCGTTTGATCATTCTTGTTGTTTCAGGCATTGGACCTCGCAAAGCGCTGCCGCGCGCCGATCCCGATCACGCGGCAGGTGGATACAAAGCGTCCGATTCTAACGGTTTTGCGTTGCAGCATCGGAAAAGCGGCCAGGAAGGATGACGTCGCCCACCTTCTAACGACGCATGCTCCGTCCCGCTCAGGCCACAAACTCCGCCGCGCTCAGCCCAGTTTGCCTACATGGATGCGCAAAGCAGCCGCTTCGGTTTTGCCCGGCTCGAGCCAGCGCAGGCCCATGCCGTTGTGAATCGCATCGGGCAAGCCGAGCCACGGCTCGACGCAATAGAAGTCCGACTCCGGCGCTTCCGTCCAGGTCGTCACCGCATACCAGGGCACGGAGTTCGGTCGTTGGAGATCGATCGTGATGACGCGGCCGAGGCCCGGCGCGATCAGCCGCACCGGTTGCTTCGGCTCG
This sequence comes from Paraburkholderia graminis, assembly GCF_003330785.1. NCBI lineage: Bacteria > Pseudomonadati > Pseudomonadota > Betaproteobacteria > Burkholderiales > Burkholderiaceae > Paraburkholderia > Paraburkholderia graminis. Next base: position 2,865,226 of record NZ_CP024934.1, on the reverse strand, counting down.
CCGGTCAGGCAATGGAAGCGGTCGTGAATGCGCGCTTCGTCGAGCGTGTAGCGCGCTTCGCCCGGCTCGGCGGCGCTGATCGAACCGTCGGCCTGCTGGAAACGCCGCTCGGTGGGCGGCAATTCCAGCGACGTCTCGCTGCGCTGCGTGTGCGGCAGCGTGAAGTAAAAGTGATGGCCGGCGTAGTAGGGCAACGGGGCATCGCCGGTATTGGTGGTGGTGAGCGTGACGTCGAGCGTTTCCGCGTCGATCAGCGTGTACGCGGCTTCGAAGCGAAAGCCAAACGGATAGCCGCCGCGCGTCGCCTCGCTATCGGTCAGCACGAGGCGCAGGCCGGCGCCGTGCACGTCGGCGTGGGCGTCGAACGGCAGGTCGCGCGCGAAGCCGTGCATGGCCAACTCGCGCACCGTGCCCTGTGCGTCGCGCCAATAACCGATCTTGCCGTCCACGCGATGACGTCCGAGAAACGGAAACAGCAGCGGATTACCGCCGCGGATGCGCGCCGGCTGGCTCCAGTCGGCGTGTTCCGGCCAATGAATCACCTCCTCGCCGTCGATGAGCCACGAAAGCAGACGGCCGCCGGCTTGCGGCGCGAAACGGAGCACGGAGGCGTCCTGGGCGATTTCGAGAATGTCCTGCTGCGGAGAAAGAGGCATGGTCGATGGCGTGATCAGTAAGTGTTGAGCCGGCGCAAGCCCCGCCGGCCGAGACGACGATTTTGCTCTGCTTTGGCCTACGGGGAAACCCTTCTCGGGAAATTGCGAGTGTCGCGAGTTGGCGGTTGTTGCCGATAATCCGTCTCACTGCCCGGTGACTTCTACCGCCGGGCGAGATCGCTCAGGAGGCGTCATGGATCTCGCAATGGCAATGGGTGTCGCGCTCTTCGGCATGTTCACCGCAAGTACCGTCTACTTCTTCTACAAGCTCGAGCGCTGATCCGGGCGTCCGCTCGCTGCGCGACGCGCGGCTTGCGATCCGTAAGCTTCGCGCGCTTCCAGGCGCGCTGATCGCACGTCTCGCCGTCAGACGATTGAAAGGGCTGCTGCTGGTCGGCGGCCCTTTTCGTTTGCGTTTGGCTGACAACTGTATCGAGTTGTGACGCAGCGCGTCAAAATTTCCCCGAATGTGGCCGAGGCGCTTGGCGCTGACTTGCCACCCAGGCATAATCGGTGCGCTTTTTGACGCGCCGGCTGATTCATTGTGCGGCGCGCTGTCCCCGACATCTTCCTTACAAGGACTGCCGCGTGAATCTGTCGTTTCTGATCTTCCTGAGCGTGCTGCAAGGCGTGACCGAACTCTTCCCCGTGAGCAGTCTCGGGCATACGCTGCTCATTCCCGCATTGTTCGGCATGCATATCGATAAGCACGCGCCACAGTTGCTGCCGTTTCTCGTCGCGCTGCATCTCGGCACGGCGTTCGCGCTGCTGTGGTATTTCCGCGAGCGCTGGTGCGCGCTGGTGCGCGGCTTTTTCGCGTCATTCGGCGGACGCCGCAACGACGACGCGCACATGATGTGGGCGCTCATCATCGGCACGATTCCGGCGGGACTCGTCGGCCTGCTGCTGGAAAAGCGGCTCGAGCGCATCTTTCACGACCTGCGCATCGTCGCCATCGCGCTGATCGTCAACGGCGTGCTGTTGTGGGTGGGCGACCGCCTGCAGCGTTCGCGCGCGCATCAGGCGCCGGAGAAGATGACCTTCCGCCAGGCGTTTTTTGTCGGCCTCGCGCAGATCGGCGCGCTGATTCCCGGCTTCTCGCGCAGCGGTCTCACGATGATCGCCGGCAACGCGGCGGGTCTCACCGCCGAGAAGGCCGCAGAGTTCTCGTTCCTGCTCGGCACGCCGATCATTTTCGCGGCCGGGCTGCTCGAACTGCCGAAGCTCTTCCATGCGCCGGGCCAGCTTGCGGATGCACTGCTCGGCGGCGTGCTGACCGCTATCGCCGCGTATCTCAGCGTGCGTTTCCTGATGCGCTATTTCGAAGGCCGCGGACGCCTTGCTTCGTTCGGCGTGTACTGCGTGATCGCGGGCATCGTGTTCCTCGGCTGGTTCGCATTGCATCCGCAGCCGGTCTGATAATGTTAAGGATGCCCGCCGCGTTCTGGCGGGCGCGGGGCGATCGGTTATAATCCGGGCCCAGTCGTGTGCGGCGGTAGCTCAATTGGATAGAGCACAGGTCTTCTAAACCTGAGGTTGTGAGTTCGATCCTCGCCCGCCGCGCCATCGTCTGCATGAAGAATCCCATCTACCGACTATCCGGCGATGGGATTTTTTTTCGCCCGCGTTTTCGTCAACCCTTGCGCCAATAAAAAAGGGCAGCCGAAGCTGCCCGTCGAAAGCCGCACCGCGCAGGCGGGCTGTTGCTTACCGTTGTGGCTCGCTATCGCGTGTTCCGCATGTTTCGCGCGTTCACTTTCACTGCCTGATGTTCAGCGCGGCGGTCAGGTCGCCCATCGGCTTGCCGCCGTTGGCGACGAGCGCGGCGTCGCGGGCCGCGATGCCCGGCAGCGTCGGCAGCGAGAAGCGATGCGTGATGAAGCGCAGGATCGACGTCGTGTCGTATTGCGTGTGATCGACGAAACCCTTCTTCGCGAACGGCGAGATGATGAGCGCCGGAATACGCGTGCCCGGACCCCAGCGGTCGGCCTTCGGCGGCGCGACGTGATCCCAGAAGCCGCCGTTTTCGTCGTAGGTCACGACGACCAGCATGTTGTTCCACTGCGGGCTCTTTTGCAGATGCGAGATGACATCGGCGATATGCTGGTCGCCCGACGCGACGTCGGTGTAGCCAGGGTGCTCGTTCAGGTTGCCCTGCGGTTTGTAGAACGTGACTTGCGGCAGCGTGCCGCTGTCGATCGCCTTGATGAACTCCGAGCCGCCGAGGCCGCCGTCGAGCAGATGCTGCGCGCGGTTTGCGCTGCCCGGCGCGAGATCGGCGAAGTAGTTGAACGGCTGGTGATGCGGCTGGAAGTTCGGCGCCGTCAGATTCGCGCCGTAAATCACATTCGACGTGCCGTTCTGCGCCGCCGACAACGCCGCGCCCCACGCGCCGCCGTACCACGCCCACGACACCTTCGCGTTGTTCAGCAGATCGCCGATGTGCTGCTGCGTCTGCGCTGGCAACGTCGTGGCCGCGCCTGGGTCGGCGAGATTCGCGTCGCCGCCCGAGGCCGCCTTGTTGCCGCTCGGCTGATACGGCGGCTGCATCGTGTTGATCGCGAAGAAGTCGGGCGTGAGGTTGCCCGACAGCACGAACTTCGGCGGGCCGTTGAGCGACGAAGCCGGCGAGTTCGATGCGAGCTTGAGCGTCACGCCGTCGCTTTCGACTGCCGAAATCGAGCTGGCCGCCGGGCTCTTGTCCGCGTTCGGATAGACCGGCGTGCACGCGCACACGAGCCACTGGTGATTCAGGAACGAGCCGCCGAATGCGCCCATGAAGAAGTTGTCGGCCAGCGTGTATTGCTGGGCGATTTTCCACAGCGGTAGCTTGTCGGCGTCGAGCGTGTAGTGGCCCATCACCAGGCCGCCCGAATCGGCCCATGCGGCGAACTTGTCGTTCTTGCCGCCGTCAATCTGCATCTGGTTTTCATAGAAGCGGTGATACAGATCGCGCGTCGTCTTCGTGATCGGCGTGTTGAAACCGTTGGGGTCGTCGATCGCGAACGGACTGTTCGGCAAGTTGGCGGTCATCGCTTGCGTGACGACCGGTGTCACGCCCGTTTGCGTGAGACCGTTCCAGACTTGCGGCAGCGTCGCGAGCGTCGAGCCGTCGCGGTCCAACTGCTTCGCAGCGGTCGCGCTGACGTTCTGCAAACCGTTCGCGCCCGGGAAGTTGCCATACAGATTGTCGAAGCTGCGGTTTTCCGCGTAAATCACCACGACCGTCTTGATCGAAGCGATGTCGGGTTGCGTGACCTCGTTGCCGCCGCACGCATACAGGCTTAACGCTGCGGCGATCGCCAACGGCGTCGCGCAGATCAGTTTCTTGTTCATTTATCTGGATTCTCTCTCTCGCGTTGGGGACGGGCCTCGGGCATTCCTTAACCCGATGACCGCGCGCAAAAGTGTGGCAACGCAATTTGACAGAAAGATGTATTCATTACGGATCGCTTTGAATCGGCGATGGCCGTCGGCTGGATGTCATTTCGACGACATACAGATGAAATACCCTCGCGGACTTCGATAGCGCACATTCACATCATTCATATGCGGCTCGGTTTGTCGGGGATCAGGAAGACGGTAGGGCGCGTGACGGCGCGGGGCGGCGTGCAAGCGGATGCCGATGCGGTCCACGCTGAGCGCGCGGTGGCGGTTGCTCGCGGGCTTGGGTCTGGATTGGCGTCGACGGTTGCATTGGCAGCCGTGGTGGTAAGCGCGGGGCTTGCAGGGTGCGATTCGGGCGCGAACGCGCAGTCGGGTTTGGCGTCGGCGTCGGCCGCCGCCTCCGCTGCGCAGCCAGTGAAAGTGGCCGCACACGAAGCCGCGCCGGCCGGCGGCCAAACGCGCGCGCAAGTCTACGAATCGGTGCGCAAGATGAGCGCGCTTGGCAAGCAACTGTTCTTCGATCCGTCGCTATCCGGCTCGGGCAAGCTCGCGTGCGCGTCGTGCCACAGTCCCGACCACGCGTTCTCGCCTGCCAACGCGCTGTCCGTGCAACTGGGCGGCAGCGACATGCATCGCGTCGGCATGCGCGCGGCGCCGACGCTCAAATACTTGCAATCGGTGCCCGCGTTCGCCGAGCACTATCACGAGTCCGACGACGAAGGCGACGAAAGCGTCGACGCGGGCCCGACCGGCGGACTGACGTGGGACGGCCGCGTGGATCGCGGCGGCGACCAGGCGCGAATTCCGCTGTTGTCGTCGTTTGAAATGGGCAGTTCGCCGGCGCAAGTCACCGCGGCGGTCAAGGCCGCGCCGTACGCCGGCGATTTCCGCGACGCGTTCGGCAAAGACGTTTTGGATAACGACGACGCGACCTTCAAGGCGGTGCTGCAAGCGCTCGAGACCTTCGAGCAGACGCCCGAACTGTTCTATCCGTACAGCAGCAAGTACGACGCGTACCTGGCGGGCAACGCGCAGCTCACGCAAGCCGAGCTGCACGGCCTGCAACTTTTCAACGACGAGAAGAAGGGCAACTGCGCGAGCTGCCACATCAGTCAGCGCACGATGGACGGCGCGCCGCCGCAGTTCAGCGACTTCGGCCTGATCGCGATCGGCGTGCCGCGCAATCGCGCGCTGCCGGTGAATCGCGATTCGCGCTTTTACGATCTCGGCGCGTGCGGCCCGGAGCGTACCGATCTGAAGGGACGCTCGGAGTTCTGCGGCATCTTCCGCACGCCGACGTTGCGCAACGTCGCGTTGAAAAAAAGCTTCTTTCACAACGGCATCTATCACTCGCTCGAAGACGTGCTGCACTTCTATGCCGAGCGCGACACGAACCCGGAGAAGTTTTATCCGGTTGTCAAAGGCAAGGTTCAGAAGTTCGACGATTTGCCGCGGCGCTATTGGGCGAATCTGAACACGGAGCCGCCGTTCGATCGGAAGCCGGGCGACAAACCCGCGCTCGACGACGCGGAAATCAAGCACGTGGTGGCGTTTCTGAATACGCTCACCGACGGGTACAAGGCGGGGAATTAAAGCGACGGGCTTGCGGGATGGAAGTGCTACTTGCGTGCGAGCGGGTGGCCCGCTTGAATTGATTGGCGCCAGCAGCGCGCCGGATTTAGACGCGTGCGTCGGCGAGTATGACGTAGCAGGCCGACAGCAGCATCGCAAAAGAGACGAGCAGACACGCGATGCCGGCGCGCGTCACGAGGTTGGGCCAGCGCGGCCGGCGAAGTCCGTCGATGCGGACGATAGGGCGCGCGAGACCGGGGTCGCGGCGAATCGCGACGGGCACGAGCGCAAGGCAAAGCAGCGCGAGTGAGACAGCGAAGGTTTCGAGGGCAACGGAGAGTTCCATGATGGGGCGTTTGAAGTCGTTCAGCGTGAAGACGCAATACGGCCAATCATAGGAATGCAGGTTACGCGGCGATATGGGAGCTATCCTAAAAATGCCGACCTTTGCGTGCTTGCGGCCAACTGTCGCTGCCGACGGACTCATGGCGGCCTATGAGGCGACGCGACGCCAGGCTGTTGGAAACGGACATGCTATGCTTTTGGGGTCCAGATCAAGAGCCGCATAAGCTTCACAAGCCGTACAAGCTGCGCTCATGACCGCCCGAAACGTTTCCGAGGAGAACCCTTCATGTCGATGCGAACCCGTGCTTTCCGTCAACTGACCGCCGCCGGTCTGCTGCTTGGCGCGGCGATTGGCGCCCAGGCAGCGAATCTGGGCTTCCTGAACGACACGCCGATCAGCTACATGAAGCAGCGCGACGTCGACTCAGTGAGGCAGGCCGTCTTTACCACGCTCGATCAAAAGCAGGACGGTGAAACCACCACCTGGGTCAACGAAGGCACGCGCAACAGCGTGAAGATCGACGCGACCATTCAGGTCGTGAAGACGTCCAAGGAAGGCGCGCGCACCTGTCGCGACCTCGGCATCGTTCTGAACGCGAAGGGGCAGTCGATGAACCTGCACCCGCAATTCTGCAAACAGGGCAGCGGCACCTGGCAATTGCAGAAAAAGCATTGAGCATGCAGGCAGTGCTGATCGACCACACGCGCGGGCAAGCCGCAAGCCGGGCGCGGCGCGCGCGGCGATGAGTCCGCGGGTCGTCTCGTGCGGCATCGTCCTGCTCGATCCAGAGGGGCGCGTGCTGCTCGCGCACGCCACCGAAACATCGCACTGGGACATTCCCAAAGGTCACGGCGAGGAAGGCGAGGCGCCGCACATCACCGCGCTGCGTGAGATGGTCGAGGAGACGGGAATCGCCATTGAGCCCGAGCGTCTGAAAGACCTGGGCCTTTTTGTCTATCGGCGCGACAAGGATCTGCATCTGTTTGCGGCGCGCGCGACCGCGGACGAACTCGATCTGAGTTCATGCACCTGCACGTCGCTGTTTCCGCGCCGCTCGGACGGCACGCTGATTCCGGAGATGGACGCGTATCGCTGGACCGCACCCGACGAAGTGGACAAGTACGCGAGCCGCAGCCTCGCGCGGCTCTTTCACACAACGCTTTCGCTGACGGAGTTGCATCGGTCGCTGTAGCGGGCGCTGTAGCGGCGAGCGCCGACAGATGCAAAAAACAAAAGGCGTGCATCGGATGAAACCGATGCACGCCTTGATCGACCACCAGATGCGCGACTAGCGCGCTCTCAGGCCATAACACCTCAGGCCGGCTTGCCCCAACTATCGCGCAAGCTCACGATCCGGTTGAACACCGGCTTGCCCGGTTTCGAATCGACGCGGTCCGCGACGAAGTAGCCGTGCCGCTCGAACTGATAGCGCTGCTCCGGCAACGTACCGTGCGCGCCCGGCTCGAGGTACGCGTTGACCACGCGCTTCGAATCCGGGTTCAGCGCTTCGAGGAAATCGCGGCCGCCGGCGTCCGGCTGCGGCTCCTTGAACAGACGGTCGTAGATGCGCACTTCGGCCGGGCACGCGGCTGCCGCGCTGACCCAGTGAATGTTGCCCTTGACCTTATAGTTGTTCGCGCCTTCGGTGCCCGACTTGCTGTCGGGGAAGTAGTTGCAATGCACCGCGACGATGTTGCCGTTCTCGTCCTTCTCCGCGCTCGTGCACTCGATCACATAACCGTAGCGCAGACGCACCTTGTTGCCGGGGAACAGGCGGAAATAGCCCTTCGGCGGCGTCTCGGTGAAGTCGTCGCGCTCGATCCACAGCTCACGCGAAATCGGAAACTCGCGCACGCCTTGTTCCGGATGATGCGGATGCACCGGCGCGCTGCAGGGCTCGGTGAGGCCAACCGGGAAGTTGTCGATGATCAGCTTCAGCGGGTCGAGCACCGCCGCGATGCGCGGCGCCTTCTCGTCGAGATCGTCGCGCAGCGCGCCTTCGAACACGCTCATGTCGATCCACGAATCGACCTTCGTCACGCCGATGCGCTCGCAGAACAACTGGATCGACTCCGGCGTGAAGCCGCGCCGGCGCACGCCGACGATGGTCGGCAAGCGCGGGTCGTCCCAACCGTCGACGTGGCCTTCATTCACGAGTTGCAGCAGCTTGCGCTTGCTGGTGATCGCGTACGTGAGGTTCAGTCGCGAGAATTCGATTTGCTGCGGCAGCGGACGCGTGAAAATGCCGGCATCGGCGAGCTCGTTCAGAATCCAGTCGTACAACGGACGATGGTCTTCGAATTCGAGTGTGCACAGCGAATGCGTGATGTTTTCGAGCGCGTCCGAGATGCAGTGCGTGTAGTCGTACATCGGGTACACGCACCACGTATCGCCGGTGCGGTAATGATGCGCGAAGCGAATGCGGTACAGCACCGGGTCGCGCATGTTGAAGTTCGGCGACGACATGTCGATCTTCGCGCGCAGCACGTGCTCGCCTTCCTTGAACTCGCCCGCCTTCATGCGGCGGAACAGGTCGAGGTTTTCTTCCACCGAACGCTCGCGGAACGGCGACGGCGTGCCGACTTCGGTGGCCGAGCCGCGGTTCGCGCGCATTTCTTCCGCCGACTGGCTGTCCACATACGCCTTGCCGCGCTGGATCAGCAGCTCGGCGAATTCGTACAGCTTGTCGTAGTAGTCGCTCGCGTAGTACAGGTGTTCCTTGCCGTCTTTCTGCCACTCGAAGCCGAGCCAGCGCACGGCGTCGATGATCGACTCGACGTATTCGACGCTTTCCTTTTCCGGATTGGTGTCGTCAAAGCGCAGATGGCACACGCCGCCATAGCTGCGCGCGACGCCGAAGTTCAGGCAGATGCTCTTCGCGTGACCAATGTGCAGATAGCCGTTCGGCTCGGGCGGAAAGCGCGTTTCGACGCGCTGGCTCCACTTGCCGGTGCGGTTGTCGTCGTCAATGATGTTGCGGATGAAATTGGATGCCGCTGGCGCGTCGTTGCGTTCGGTATTCATGCGAGATGGTGAAAGTCTGTCGGGGGCGCGCGGTGCGCTCACTTATCCGACAATTCTACCTGACGAGGCTCGATGCGGCAGGCGAGTGCGGGCTGTGGCCGACGTTTGAGCGCGGTTCGTGTGCGGTTGTGGGGATTCTAGGGCGCGCGGGAAAGCGCTGAGGCCGGCGGGAATGCTGCGCTTTTTTGTTTTTTGCGCAGGTCTCGCGGGCGGGTGCGCGGCCGTCGGCTCGCTGACATGCGGCCGATCGTCGGAGGCGTGGTGGCCGCGGGCCTCGCGGCCCCGCGGCTTGACGGCTTGACGGCTTCGCGGCCTCACGGCCTCACGGCCTCACGGCTTCGCGGCCTCACGGCCTCACGGCTTCGCGGCCTCACGGCCTCACGGCTTCGCGGCCTCACGGCCTTACGGCTTCACGGCCACACGGCCTCACGGCTTCGCGGCCTTACGGCCTCACGGCGCATGTGCCCCTCGCCGCCGCCGGCGCGCGCGAACCGCGCCGGCTATCGCCGGCTTGCACCGGCCGTTGCTGTTCGTGCAACATGGCGCCCTCAGTTCGTCCTCAATGCCGGAGTTTCTCGGATGCCAATGCCGACGCACGGCGCGCCTCGCGCGCCTTTCACCTTTTTCTGGCGGCGGGCCGCGGCCGCGGCGCTATTCGCCGCGCTCACCACGCTCACCACGCTCACCGCCGGCGTACTCGCGCCCGCTCCGGCGCTCGCAAAAACGCCACTGCCCAAAGCCGTCTTCGATGCATCCGCCGTTGCGACGCCGGACCGCTTCAGCGCCGACGCCGCGCAGCAGATCTTTGCCGCGGGCGGCAACGCGGTCGATGCCGCGGTAGCCATCGCCTTCACGCTGGCCGTCACGCGCCCCGACGCGGGCAATCTCGGCGGCGGCGGGTTTATGACGCTCTTCGTCGACGGCAAGCCGTATTTCCTCGATTACCGCGAGCGCGCGCCGCAACAGGCGACCCGCGACATGTATCTCGACGACAAGGGCAACGTGGTGCCGGGCATGAGCGTCGTCGGGCATCGCGCGGTCGCGGTGCCGGGAACGGTCGACGGCATGTGGCAGGCGCAGCAGCGTTTCGGCAAGCTCAAGTGGAAGCAGGTGCTCGCGCCCGCAATCCGTTATGCCACCGACGGCTTTCAGGTCGACCCCTGGCTTCAGCAGCGGCGCGACGCCACGGCGAAAAATTTTGCCGGCAAGACCAATTTCGATGCCTACTTCTCGAGTCTGAAGGCCGGCGCCACGTATCGACAGCCCGAACTCGCGCAAACGCTCGCGCGCATTGCGAGCGACGGCGGCCGCGAGTTCTACGAAGGGCGCACCGCCGATCTGCTCGCGCAGCAGATGTACGGCCACGGTCTCGTCACCCGCGCCGATCTGCTTCAATACAAGGCCCTCTGGCGCCAGCCGCTCGCCGCGAACTGGAACGGCTATCAGGTGCTCACTGCGCCGCCGCCGGGTTCGGGCGGCGTCGGATTGATACAGATGCTCAAGATGAAGGCCAATGTGAAGCAGGCTTTCGACGGCCTCGAAGTGAATTCCGCGCCGTACATTCATCTGATCGCGCAAATCGAGGACCGCGTGTTCGCCGACCGGCAGCAATACCTGGGCGACCCCGACTCGTACAAGCTGCCGGTCGACAAGCTGCTCGACGACGCCTACCTCGCCCAACGCGCCGACGAAGTCAAAGCCGACGAGGTGCCGGGCGCGACGCCCGTCAAGCCGGGCCTTGGCGAAGCGCCGCCGGAAAAGGCGCAGACGACGCACTTCTCGGTCGTCGACAAATGGGGCAACGCGGTGTCGAACACGACGACGCTCGACGGCGAATTCGGCTCCGGCGTGGTGGTCGACGGCGCCGGCTTCCTGTTGAACGACGCGATGGACGACTTCGTGACGAAGCCCGGCACGGCGGGCCAGTCCGGCGCCGAACTCAACACGATATCGCCGGGCCGGCGCCCGCTTTCGTCGATGACACCGACCATCGTCCTCAAGGACAACAAAGTGTCGCTCGTGATCGGCACGCCTGGCGGCTCGCGCATTCCGACCTCGATTTTTCAGGTGATGACCGATCTGTACGACTTCAACATGACGCCCGCCGACGCGCTCGCGGCGATGCGCTTTCATCACCAGTTGCTGCCGCAAAAGACGATCTACTTCGAGCCCTACCGGCCGATTACCGGCGAACTGGCCGAGCAGTTGCAAGCGATGGGCTACGCGCTCGAAGCACAATCGTTCAACGGCGACGTGCAGATGATCCGCATCGACGGCACCATGCCCGAGCCGGCCGCCGATCCGCGCGGTATAGGAGTGGGGCGCGTGATACGTTAAATGCCACGGTAAGCGCGACGTTAAGCGCGACGTTAAGCGCGCTCGGCCGCATTCACGATTGCATCGCCAAAAACAACACGACGGGGAACACCATGAACGCACGAAAACTCAACGCACTCATCCTGCCCGGCTACCAGAACTCCGGTGCCGGGCATTGGCAGACTCGCTGGGAGGCGCTCGATCCGGCATTCACTCGCGTGCAGATGCCGGACTGGGATCATCCCGTGCGCGACGCGTGGTGCCGCGCGCTCGACGTCGCGGTTGCAGCCGTCCCCGCCGCGGATGCGCCGATCGTCTTCGCGGCCCACAGCCTCGGCTGCCTGACAGTCGCGTTCTGGGCGTCGCAGTACGCGAGCGCCGCGCAGCTTGCCAAGGTCGCCGGCGCGCTGCTGGTCGCCGTGCCCGATCCGGTCGAGGCCCACTTTCCGCAGGACGCCGTCGGCTTTGCGCCGGTACCGCTCGAGCGCCTGCCGTTCGCGAGCATCGTCGTCGCGAGCACGGACGACCCGTACGGCGGCGTGCCGTTCTCGCAAGCCTGCGCGAAAGCGTGGGGCAGCCGCTGGATCGACGTCGGCCCGCGCGGGCACATCAATGCCGACAGCGGACTCGGTGACTGGCAGGACGCGCGCGACTGGCTGGCGTCGCTCGGCAAGTGAGCATGAAAGCGCATGGCCGCCATAAGCGTGAACGCGAGGCAGCCGCGCTAGATGCGTCGTGACATTGGTCCGCGCGGCTCTCCGTAGCACGCGCGCCGAACCGTCGACACGACGCTCGCCGCAATCGCGACTACATCGCTCTATCGCGCCCGCCCGTCGACGGCATGCTTCAAATCACCGCCTGATTCCGCAACGCCGCGATCCGCGCATCGTCGTAACCGAGCACCTCGCGCAGCACGCTCTCCGTGTGTTCGCCGAGCGTCGGCGGGTGAGTGAGCGCCTGCGGCGGCGTGCCCGTCATGTTGATCGGATTGCGCACCAGCTTGACGGTGCCGCCCGACGGATGCGGCAAGTCGACCTGCATGCCGCGCGCCACCACCTGCTCGTTCTCGAACACTTCGGCGAGATCGTTGATCGGACCGCACGGCACGCCCGCGGCCTCCAGCGCCGCGATCCATTGCTGCTTGCCCTGCAGGCCGACCATCTCCGCGAGAATCGGCACGAGCACGTCGCGGTTGCGCACGCGCGCGGGGTTGGTCGCGAAACGCTCGTCATCGGCAAGATCGGGACGCCGGCCCACTTCGACGAACTTGCGGAACTGCCCGTCGTTGCCCACCGCGACGATGATCCAGCCATCGCTCGTCTGGAAGGTCTGGTACGGCACGATGTTGGGATGCGCATTGCCCCAGCGCACCGGCGGCTGACCGCTCGCGAGGTAGTTCGAATTCATGTTGGCGAGCATCGCGACCTGAACGTCGAGCAACGCCATGTCGATATATTGGCCTTCGCCCGTGCGGTCGCGGTGCGTGAGCGCGGTGAGCACCGCGATGGTCGAATACATGCCGGTCATCAGGTCGGCAATCGCCACGCCCGCCTTTTGCGGGCCGCCGCCTGGCTGACCGTCGCGCTCGCCGGTAATGCTCATGAATCCGCCGATGCCTTGCACGATGAAGTCGTAGCCCGCGCGCTGCGCATACGGTCCAGTTTGCCCGAAACCCGTCACCGAACAGTAGATGAGATCGGGCTTCACTTCTTTTAGCGACGCGTAATCGAGGCCGTATTTTTTCAACTGCCCGACCTTGTAGTTCTCGAGCACCACGTCGCTTTGCGCGGCCAGCTCGCGAATGATCCGCTGGCCTTCGGGCGATGCGATGTCGACGGTAACCGAGCGCTTGTTGCGGTTCGCCGCGAGGTAGTACGCGGCCTCGTGTGTGTCCGCGCCGTCGGGCGTCTTCAGGTACGGCGGCCCCCAGTGGCGCGTGTCGTCGCCCACTTCCGGCCGTTCGATCTTGATCACGTCGGCGCCGAAATCGGCAAGCGTCTGCGCGCACCAGGGACCGGCGAGCACGCGGGTGAGATCCAGCACGCGGATATGACTGAGAGCGCCCATGTTTGTCGATGTCTCCAATCCAGGTGGGCGGCGCGCGAGGCACCGCGGATGTGGGCAATCTTAAGCGATTGACGCGGGCCGGCGCAGTCGGCCGAACGTCATAAGACGCATGAGACGCATCAGACGCATGCCGATGTCTCACACTGCCCGGTCAAACCTGGCCGAATGGCTAACGGGCCCGCGGCGCTGCCGCGCAAGGGCGCCGATCCCGTATAATCAGTCGTTTAAGAAACAAACAGTTGGCGCATCTCACGATGCCGCCGGTAGAAGTCTGGAATAGTCAGGACCGTCCCCCGCACGCCATGAAAGCCGCCGAAATCCGCGAGAAATTCCTCAAGTTCTTCGAATCGAAGGGCCATACGATCGTTCGCTCGTCGAGCCTTGTGCCCGGCAACGACCCGACACTGCTCTTCACCAATTCGGGAATGGTGCAGTTCAAAGATGTGTTCCTCGGCGCGGAATCGCGTCCGTATTCGCGCGCCACGACCGCGCAGCGCAGCGTGCGCGCAGGCGGCAAGCACAACGACCTCGAAAACGTCGGCTACACCGCGCGTCACCACACGTTCTTCGAAATGCTGGGCAATTTCTCGTTCGGCGACTACTTCAAGCGCGACGCAATCCACTATGCGTGGGAGTTGCTGACGGGTGTCTACCAGTTGCCCAAAGACAAGCTGTGGGTCACCGTCTATCACGAAGACGACGAAGCGCACGACATCTGGGCGAAAGAAGTGGGCGTGCCGGTCGAGCGCATCATCCGTATCGGCGACAACAAGGGCGCACGTTACGCGTCGGACAATTTCTGGCAAATGGCCGACACCGGCCCGTGCGGTCCGTGCTCGGAAATTTTCTACGACCACGGCCCGGACGTGTGGGGCGGCCCGCCGGGATCGCCGGACGAAGACGGCGACCGTTACATCGAGATCTGGAATCTCGTGTTCATGCAGTTCAACCGTGACGCGCAAGGCAACATGACGCCGCTGCCCAAGCAGTGCGTCGACACCGGCATGGGCCTCGAGCGGATTGCCGCTGTCTTGCAGCACGTGCACAGCAATTACGAAATCGATCTGTTCCAGGCGCTCATCAAGGCTGCGGCGCGCGAAACCGGCGTGAGCGATCTGACGAATAACTCGCTGAAGGTGATCGCCGATCACATCCGCGCGTGCTCGTTCCTGATCGTCGACGGCGTGATTCCCGGCAACGAAGGCCGCGGCTACGTGCTGCGCCGTATCGTGCGCCGCGCGATCCGTCACGGCTACAAGCTCGGCAAGAAGGGTTCGTTCTTTCATCGCATGGTGGCCGACCTCGTCGCGCAAATGGGCGGCGCTTACCCCGAACTGAAGGACGCGGAACAACGCGTGACCGACGTGCTGCGTCAGGAAGAAGAGCGCTTCTTCGAGACCATCGAGCATGGCATGTCGATTCTCGACAACGCGCTCGCCGAGCTGGACAGGAAGGGCGGCAAGACGCTCGACGGCGAACTGGCGTTCAAGCTGCACGACACGTACGGCTTCCCGCTCGACCTCACGGCGGACGTGTGCCGCGAGCGCGAAGTGACGGTGGACGAAGCAGCGTTCGACGAAGCCATGGCGCGTCAGCGCGAACAGGCGCGTGCGGCCGGCAAGTTCAAGATGGCGCAGGGCCTCGAATACTCGGGCGCGAAGACCACGTTCCACGGCTACGAGGAAATCGTTTTCGACGACGCGAAGGTCGTGGCGCTGTATGTGGACGGCGCGTCGGTGCAGCAGGTCACGCACGGCCAGCAGGCCGTCGTCGTGCTCGACCACACGCCGTTCTACGCGGAATCGGGCGGCCAGGTCGGCGACCAGGGCTTGCTCGCCAACGCAAGCGTGCGCTTCGCCGTCGCGGACACGTTGAAGGTCCAGGCCGACGTGGTCGGTCATCACGGCACGCTCGAACAGGGCACGCTGAAGGTCGGCGACGTGGTGAAGGCCGAGATCGACGCAGTGCGCCGCGCGCGCACGGCACGCAATCACTCGGCCACGCACCTGATGCACAAGGCGCTGCGCGAAGTGCTCGGTTCGCATGTGCAGCAGAAGGGCTCGCTCGTCGATCCGGACAAGACGCGCTTCGACTTCGCGCACAACGCGCCCATGACGGACGAACAGATCCGCCGCGTCGAGCAAATCGTCAACGCCGAGGTGCTGGCGAACGCGCCGGGCATCGTGCGCGTCATGCCGTTCGACGAAGCGGTGAAGGGCGGCGCGATGGCGCTGTTCGGCGAAAAATACGGCGACGAAGTGCGCGTGCTCGATCTCGGCTTCTCGCGCGAATTGTGCGGCGGCACGCACGTGCATCGCACGGGCGACATCGGTCTTTTCAAGATCGTGATGGAAGGCGGTGTGGCCGCGGGTATTCGTCGCGTGGAAGCGATTACCGGCGATAACGCCGTGCGCTTCGTGCAGGACCTCGACGCGCGCATCAACGCCGCGGCTGCGGTGCTGAAGGCTCAGCCGTCCGAACTGACGCAGCGCATCACGCAGGTGCAGGATCAGGTGAAGCAGCTCGAGAAAGAACTGAGCGCGCTCAAGTCGAAGATGGCGTCGAGCCAGGGCGACGAACTGGCCGGTCAGGCAATCGACGTCGGCGGCGTGCAGGTTCTCGCGGCAACGCTGGAAGGCGCGGACGTGAAGACGCTGCGCGAAACGGTGGACAAGCTCAAGGACAAGCTGAAGAGCGCGGCGATCGTGCTGGCTTCCGTCGAAGGCGGCAAGGTCAGTCTGATTGCCGGCGTGACGGCGGACGCGAGCAAGAAGGTCAAGGCCGGTGAACTGGTCAATTTTGTCGCGCAGCAGGTTGGCGGCAAGGGTGGCGGCCGGCCGGATATGGCTCAGGCCGGTGGCACAGAGCCGGCCAATCTGCCGGCAGCGCTGGCTGGCGTGAAGGGCTGGGTCGAAGCGCAGCTTTGATTCTGATTCGCTGGTGAGCTGCGGTTGGCTGTTTTAAGGCCGGCTGTAGAGTTCAGAAAGAGGGCCACGTAGCGCGCCGGATTGTCGGCGTGGTGCGTGGCCCGATTTTTTGCACGAGCGGCTTTGCGCAAGCGGTTGCTTGCCGGTTCGGAGCCGGTTGTGAACGCCTCACTTCGGCGTGAACCGCAATCGCTCACTGAAACAGCCGCAAACCACGCAGCGCTTCAGCGCAAAATTACGCGACGTCCGCGCCCACGTCAGCCTGAACGCGTGCATGCGCTTCGGCATCGCCAGCCACATCCGCCACATCGACGCCCCCGGCTTCCCCCAAACCCCGCACATTCTCCTGCCCCAACAGCGTCTGCTTCAACGCATTGAGCGCCGACGAAAAATGCCCGCGTCGCCAGACGAGCAGCGTTTCGATCGCGCCGATGTCCGGCAAGTCATGCACGGCGATATTGCTCGCGTCGGCGGCCAAGCCGAGCACCGACCGCGGCGCCACCGCGACGCCCGCGCCCGCCGCGACGCAAGCCACGATCGCGTGATACGAGCCGAGTTCCAGCACACGCGCCGGCCTCACGCCGTGCTCCAGATACCAGTTCTCGATGTAGGTCCGATACGCGCAGCCGCGCTCGAATGCAACCAGTGTCGACAGCGCGATGTCGCGCACTTCGCGGATCGGCCGATGCCCGCGCGGCGTCAGCATCACGAGTTCCTCCTTGAACACCGGCACCGTCTCGAATACATCGCCGAGGACCGCCGGGTCGAACGGCGTAGCCACCAGAGCGGCGTCGACGTCGAATTCGCGCACGCGCTCGATCAGCTTGCCGGTCGTGCCCGTCTCCAGTTCGAGCGCGACATCCGGCCATTGCTGGTGATACTGCGCGAGCAGGCCCGGAAGACGTGTGGCCGCGACGCTCTCCATCGTGCCCAGACGCAGGCGTCCGCGGGGACGGTCGGCGCGCACGGCATGGCGCGCTTCGTCGGCGAGAGCGAGCAGGCGTTCGGCGTAGGGCAGCAGCGTTTCACCGGCGGGCGTCAGCACAAGACGCCGCCCGTCGCGGATAAAGAGTTCCGCGCCGAGTTGCTCTTCGAGCTGCTTGATGCGTGTGGTGACGTTCGATTGCACGCGGTTGAGCTTCGCGGCGGCGCGCGTCACGCCGTTCTCGCGTACGACGGCCCGAAAAATCGTCAAGGCGGCCAGGTCCACGATTCTCTCCTAGCGATGGATGGTATCCAAATTATTCATTTTTCATGATTGGATCGTCAAGCTAATATGAGACTACCGGTGCGACTCACCGGGCCCGCGATCCCGACGCGGTTTCCACCGCTCCCTCGCCTTTCGAATGGCCGCCCATGAACGATCTCGCTTCCGACGCCCACCGCCTTCCCACCGAATCTCACGCGGCCCGGCGTGCGGCGCTTGCGTGCATGGTGACGCTCGCCGTCGCGCTCGGCGTCGGGCGGTTCGCCTTCACGCCGCTTTTGCCGCTGATGCTGCACGGCGGCGCGTTCGGTCAGCCGCCAATCGACATCGAGCACGGCGGCTGGCTCGCGTCGTTCAACTACGCGGGCTACTTTGTCGGCGCGCTCACGTGCGCGGCGTTGCGCGTGGAACCTGCACGGGTGGTGCGCGCGGGGCTCGCACTGACCGTGCTGTTGACGCTCGCGATGGGCGTCACGAGCCAGTTCTGGGTGTGGGCGGTGGTGCGCTTCGTCGCGGGCGCGGTCAGCGCGTGGACTTTCGTTTTCGCGTCGCAGTGGGGCTTGCGGCGGCTCGCCGAGCTCCGTCAACCTGCGTGGAGCGGCGTGATTTATACGGGGCCGGGCGTCGGCATCGTCGGAACGGGGCTGCTGGTGAGCGCGGCGGGCGGTTATGGCGCGACGGCGGGCTGGATCGGCTTCGGCCTGATTTCGGCGGTGCTGGCGGCAGCCGTGTGGCCGGCGTTTGGCAATGCCGCTGCGTCTGATCGCAAGGCGGCAGGGCGCGCGTCGGCGTTGTCTGCGACAGAACGGAGAGCCAGCGACGTGGCCGCCGCGACGTCGGACGAAACCGGCGCAAGCCGTGCGGGCGCCGCCACAACGCGACATCCAACCGTCAACAGCGCGCCTGCCACGCATCGTGCGGACGCCTTCTGGCTGGTCGTCTTGTACGGCGTGCCGGGCTTCGGCTACATCATCACCGCGACGTTCCTGCCGGTCATCGCGCGCCACGCGTTGCCCGGCTCGCCGTGGCCCGACCTGTTCTGGCCGATGTTCGGCGCGGCGCTGATGGTCGGCGCATTGCTGGCGGCGCGCCTGCCGTTGCATCTGGATAACCGAGTGCTGCTGGCGGGCAGCTACGTGCTGCAAGCCGCGGGTATCGCGCTTGGGATCGTCTGGCCGACGGCGGGCGGTTTCTCGCTCGGCAGCATTTTGATCGGCGTGCCGTTCACCGCGATCACCCTGTTCGCGATGCGCGAGGCGCGGCGTCTGCGCGGCGACGATGCAGCCGGCCTGATGGGCTACGCGACAGCCGCTTATGGCCTCGGTCAGATCGTCGGCCCGCTGGTCGCCGCGCCGATCGCCGCGCACACCGGCTCGTTTTCGCTCGCGTTGTGGCTCGCGGCCGGCGCGTTGCTGGTGGGCGCTGCGGGCCTTGTCGTCGTCGCGCGGATGCCGCGTGGGCGAGGGCGGATGCCGGACTGCGGCTGCGGTTGAGCGCGCGCGGCCACGGCGGCGATGCCGCCCAGGAACAAGGCGGAATTGTCCGTCTGCAGGCTTTTGCTGCTGCGGCTTGGGTTTGGCGGCCATGTCGGCTACGGTTGATGAACAAAAGGAGCGACACGCCAACTGCTATCGGCCAAGCCGAACGGCGAGGAGCCCTAGCGCTTTGCGCCCAGTCGCCCCGCCTCAGCCCCGCTGCCACTTCAGCGAAGCAAAGCGATACAACAAACGGCCGCCGGGCGCACTAAAATGAGCGCTTTCCGTCATCCCCGCGCGCCTGTCGCCGGCCGCGCCGCCCAGCATGCAACATTTCGCGTCCGACAACTACGCCGGCATCTGCCCCGAGGCGCTCGACGCGCTGATCGCCGCCAACAACAGCGGCCACGAACCGGCCTACGGCGACGACTCCTGGACCAGCCAGGTCTGCGACCGTCTGCGTGACCTGTTTCAGACCGACTGCGAGGTGTTCTTCGTGTTCAACGGCACGGCGGCCAACTCGCTCGCGCTGGCGTCGCTGTGCCAGTCGTACCACTCGGTGATCTGCCATGAACTCGCGCACATCGAAACCGACGAATGCGGCGGCCCCGAATTCTTCTCCGGCGGCTCGAAGCTGCTGACGGCGCCGGGCGTTGGCGGCAAGCTCACGCCGGACGCCATCGAGGCCGTGGTCACGCGCCGCGCCGACATCCATTATCCGAAGCCCAAGGTCGTCACGCTGACGCAGTCGACGGAAGTCGGCACCGTGTACAGCGTCGACGAAGTGCGCGCGATCGCGGAGGTCGCGAGGCGGCATCGTCTGAAAGTGCATATGGACGGCGCGCGCTTTGCGAATGCGGTCGCCGCGCTGAACGTGCATCCTTCGGAAATCACATGGCGCGCGGGCGTCGACGTGCTGTGTTTCGGCGGCACCAAGAACGGCTTGCCGGTAGGCGAGGCGGTGGTGTTCTTCGACAGAACGCTCGCCGACGACTTCGCTTACCGCCTGAAGCAGGCAGGGCAGCTTGCGTCGAAGATGCGCTTCATTTCCGCACCTTGGCTCGGTCTGCTCGATAACGACGTGTGGCTGCGCAACGCGCGTCATGCGAACGCGATGGCCGAGCTGCTGCAAACGCGCTTGCAGGACATTCCCGGCGTGAGCATCATGTTTCCGCGCGAGTCGAACGCGGTGTTCGCGCAGTTGCCCGCACGAGCCGCGAAGGCCATGCGCGAACGCGGCTGGAAGTTCTACGAGTTCATCGGCGCGGGCGGCTGCCGGCTGATGTGCGCGTGGGACACGCAGCCGGAAACGGTCGAGCGCTTCGTAGCGGAAGTGCGCGAGCTATGCGCGGCGTAAGATGGCGTGCGTCGCGCAAGGCGCGGAGGGCGCTGGAGGTGGGCGAAGTGGGCGCGGCGGCGAGCGACGCAGGCCATGCAAGCCACGCGAGCGATGCAAGGCACGTGAGTGATGCAAGGTGCGCGAGCGATGCAAGGTGCGCGAGCTATGCAAGGTGCGCGAGCGATGCAAGGTGCGCGAGCTATGCAAGGTGCGCGAGCTATGCAAGGTGCGCGAGCTATGCAAGCCATGCAGGCCACCCACGCCACCCACGCGCGATAGGCCGCACAAGCTACGCACACCACGCACGCAAACCCTCGGGCCATGCTGCCTCAACCCATGAAAGCGACGAGCCGCGCAACCCACAATGCCACACGATCTGCGCTGCGCCAAGCCGGCCTCGCCAGTCCGCAGAGCCCATGAACCGGCGAGGCCCGCACAATAGCGACCGAGGCCCACGCAGCCCAACGCACGAAACGCACCACATGCACCCACCGCCGCCCGCGACAAACCCCACAAAAAACCACTCACCATGACCGACTACCGATTCTGCCCGCGCTGCTCGACGCCTCTCATCGAGCGGGCCGACGCCGAGCATGAAGGCGGGCGCATCCGCCAGACCTGTCCCGACGAGCAATGCGGCTACGTCCACTGGAACAATCCGCTGCCGGTGGTTGCCGCGATCGTCGAATACGAAGGCAAGATTCTGCTTGCGCGCAACGCCGCGTGGGCCGAGGGTGTGTTCGCGCTGATCACCGGCTTCCTCGAAAACGGCGAGACGCCGGAGGAGGGCATTGCGCGCGAGGTGTGGGAGGAGACGTCGTTGCACGCGGAGTCGGTTGAACTGATCGGCGTGTATGAATTCATCCGCAAGAACGAACTGATCATCGCGTATCACGTGAAGGCGCATGGCACCATTTCGCTGTCGCCCGAACTGCTCGAATACCGGCTCGTGGAACCGGCGAATCTGCGTCCCTGGCGCGCGGGCACCGGTCAGGCGCTCGGCGAATGGATGCGGCGGCGCGGTCTGCCATTTGAATTCGTCGACAAGCCGGGACAGTAAGTGCGCGCGCCGAGTTCGACGGGTTCGCCGCAAGCAGGTCTCGCAGCAGCGTCGACGAACGGCACTACGGCACCAATGGCACCAATGGCACCACGACAACGACTCTCCGCGATGCACCGATAAACAAAAGCGCCCCACAGCCACCTTCGTTCGAACCAACGCCCATGTCCACGACCGCATCCAAACCCCAACCCACCGCACGAAGCGCCTATCCGCATTTCCTCACCATCACCACGCGCTGGATGGACAACGACGTCTACGGTCACGTGAACAACGTCGTCTACTACAGCTACTTCGATACGGTGGTGAACGAGTATCTGATCCGCGCGGGCGTGCTCGACTTCGAGCGCGGCGCGACCATCGGACTCGTGGTCGAAACGCATTGCAACTACTTCGCGCCGGTGGTGTTTCCGGAGCGCGTCGACGCAGGCTTGCGGGTGACGCGGCTCGGTGCGTCGAGCGTGCGCTATGAAGTCGGACTCTTTCGCGAAGGCAGCGACGAAGCCGCCGCCCAAGGCCACTTCGTGCATGTGTACGTGGATCGCGTGACGCGCCGT
This sequence comes from Paraburkholderia graminis, assembly GCF_003330785.1. Taxonomy (NCBI): domain Bacteria; kingdom Pseudomonadati; phylum Pseudomonadota; class Betaproteobacteria; order Burkholderiales; family Burkholderiaceae; genus Paraburkholderia; species Paraburkholderia graminis. The sequence continues at coordinate 2,843,293 of NZ_CP024934.1, read as the reverse complement.
CCGGTGAATCTGCCCGACGCACTGCGCGCGGCGCTCGAGCCGATCGGCGTTGCCATCGGCACCGCGGACTAGGCGTGCAGTCGTTCGTCATCAATCTGCTGAACGGAATCAGCTTCGGCCTGCTGCTCTTCATGCTGTCGGCGGGCTTGACGCTGATCTTCAGCATGCTCGGCGTGCTCAACTTCGCGCACGCGAGCTTCTACATGCTGGGCGCTTACGTCGGCTATTCGGTGGCGGCGCGCTTCGGTTTCTGGGCCGCGCTCGTGATCGCGCCGCTCGTCGTCGGCCTGATCGGCGCGGCGCTCGAGCGCTGGCTGTTGCGCCGCGTGCGAAGTCACGGACATCTCGCCGAGTTGCTGCTGACCTTCGGCGCGGCCTACGTGCTCGGCGAACTCGTCAAGCTCGGCTGGGGCTTGAGCCCGCTCGGCGCGAGCGTGCCGGCTGTACTCGACGGTCCGCTTTTCACGCTTTACGGCGCGACCTTCGCGCGCTATCGCGCGTTCATGATGGCGCTCTCGCTCGTCATGCTTGCGGCGCTGTACGCGGTGCTGCGTGTGTCGAAGGCGGGGCTCGTGGTGCGCGCCGCGCTCACGCACGCGAGCGCCGTCGAAGCGCTCGGCCACAATGTGCCGCGCGTCTTCACCGGCGTGTTCGCGGCGGGCACGGCGTTGGCCGCGCTGGCCGGCGTGATCGGCGCGCCGCTTTCCGTCATCGAACCGTCGATGGCAGAATCGCTCGGCTCGATCGTGTTCGTCGTCGTGGTGATCGGCGGGCTCGGGTCGCTCGGCGGTGCGCTCGCGGCGTCGCTGCTGATCGGCTGCATTCAGACGCTCGCGGTCGCGAGCGACGTTTCGCTCGGCGACGTGCTCGCCGTTTTCGACGCCTCGCTGCCGCGCGAATGGGACGCGCTGACGCTCGCGCAGCTTGCGCCGCTGATCCCGTATCTGCTGCTCGTCGCGATGCTGGCGTTGCGCCCGCGCGGACTCTTCGGACGGCGCGACGATCATGCGTAAGGTCTCGAAGTCAGCAACTGCAGTCGCCTCGACGATAACGCCCGCCGAGCCCGATGCCCCGCATCAACGCGCGTTATGGCGCAATCTTTTACCGTGGCTCGCGCTGGTCCTGCTGCTTCTTGTGCCGCCGCTGCTGTCGCCGCAAAGCTGGCTGCTCGCCTATCTCGCGCAGACCGCGACGATGATCGTCTTCGCGCTTTCCTACAATCTGCTGCTCGGCGAAACGGGATTGCTGTCGTTCGGACATGCGGCGTATTCCGGCCTAGGCGCACTGATCGCCGCGCATCTGTTCAATCGCGCCGGCGTGCCGCTCGTGCTGCTGCCGCTGATCGGCGGGGCAGGGGCCGCGGTATGCGGCGCGCTGCTCGGCTTCATCTCGACGCGGCGCGCCGGCACCGCATTCGCGATGATCACGCTCGGCATCGGCGAACTGGTGGCGGCGGCCGCGTGGACCTTGCCCGACTGGTTCGGCGGCGAGGCGGGCGTCGCGATCGATCGCGCGAGCGGTCCGCCGCTCGGCGCCTTCACATTCGGCCCGGCTCGCGAGGCGTATGCGCTGATCGCGCTGTGGTGCCTGCTCGCGAGCGCGGCGATGTTCGCGCTGTCGCGCTCGCCGTTCATGCGGCTTGCCAATGCGGTGCGCGACAACCCGGCGCGGGCCGCGGCCATCGGCTGCTATCCGCGACGGATTCGCCACGGCGTCGTCGTGATTTCGGCATTTTTTGCGGGCGTCGCGGGCACGCTGGCGCTCATCAATGTCGAGCTGGTGTCGACGGAAAGCGTCGGCATGGTGCGCTCGGGCTCGGTGCTGATTGCAACGGTGATCGGCGGAACGGGCGTCTTTTTCGGGCCGGTCGTGGGCGCGGTCGTGCTGACGTTTTTCAGCGTGGCGGTGGCGAGTGTCACGCGGGCCTGGCTCTTTTATCTGGGGCTGTTCTTCATCGTGATCGTGGTCGCTGCACCGGATGGGATCGCTGGCTTCGCGCAGCGGCACCTGGCGCGGCTAACGCGCTTGGGCTGGCGCTCGTGCCGGGCTGCTTGCATGGTCGCCTATCTGGCAGGCACAGCGGCGCTCCTGCTATGGAGCGCCGCCATCGTGCTCGCGGTGCAGTGGGCCTACGCGGCGCAATTCGGCGCGGACGAAGGCGCCGCGTTGCGCGTCGGCACAGCGTCTTCGCTGATCACGTTTGGCGTGTCGTCACCCTGGCGGCTCGTCGTAGCAATTGTTGCGTTGGCAGCGTGCGGAACGGTAGCGGCGCTCGCCGCGAGCCGCGCGCAAACCCGCCTCGCCGCGCATGCCCGCGCGCTGCACAACGCCGGAGACACACGATGATCCCGGCACTCGCGCTCTATGGCGTCACAAAACGCTTCGGCTCCACGCAGATTCTGCGCGGCGTGAATCTCGCGATCGAACCAGGCGAGCGTCACGCGTTGATCGGCCCGAATGGCGCGGGCAAGTCCACGCTCTTCAATCTGATTGCGGGTGACGCGCGTCCCAACACGGGACGCATCGACCTGTTCGGCGCGGAGATCACGCGGCTCGCGCCGGCGGCGATCGCGCGGCGCGGACTCGCGCGCAGTTTTCAGAGTACGAGCGTGTTCGCGCGCCTGAGCGTATTCGACAACCTCCGTTGCGCCGCGCTGCTCGCCGAGCGCGACCGCTTGCGCTGGTGGCAGCGTTTCGCGGGTTCATCCACGGTCGATGCGCGCGCCTCGCAGGTGCTGCACGCGGTCGGCCTCGGCGCACGCGCGCATGTGCAGGCCGCGACGCTCAGTTATGCCGAGCAGCGCGCGCTCGATCTCGGCATTGCGCTCGCGGGCGGCGCGCATACCTTGCTGCTCGACGAGCCGACGGCCGGCATGAATCGCGCGGAGGCGGCGCGCGCGATCGAACTGATTCGCGAGACCACCGCGGGCCGCACGCTGCTGATGGTCGAGCACGACATGGACGCGGTGTTCGCCATCGCCGATCGCATTTCAGTGCTTGTACAAGGGCGCATTATCGCGACCGGCACGCCCGCGGCGATTCGCGCGGATGCCGCGGTGCGCGCCGCGTATCTCGGCGAAGGTTTCGACGCATGACGCCCTTGCTCGACATTCGCGGACTCAACGCATGGTACGGTCCGAGCCAGGCATTGCATGGCGTGAACCTGCGGATCGGCGCGGGCGAAGTGCTCGCGCTCGTCGGCCGCAACGGCTCGGGACGCTCGACGCTCGCGCGGGCGATCATGGGCCTCGTGCAGTGCGACGGCGAATTGCGCTTTAGAGACCGCTCGCTTGCCGGGCTGCGTACGTTTGAAATCGCGCGGCTCGGTATCGGCTATGTGCCGGAGCATCGTGACGTGTTTCCCACGTTGAGCGTCGGCGAAAATCTCGAACTGGGGGTTGGGCCGGGCAATAGTGCAAATCGCGGACGCGCGCCGCGCTTTACCATCGACGATGCGTATGCGCTTTTCCCAGTTTTGCGCGAGCGCAGGCGCACGCGCGCGGGCGCGCTGTCGGGCGGCGAGCAGCAGATGCTGACGCTCGCGCGTGCGCTGCTCGGCGATCCCGATCTGCTCGTGATCGACGAACCCGGCGAGGGCCTTGCGAGCCTCGTCATGCAGCAGGTCGCGCAATGTCTGCGCATGCTGCGCGAGCGCGGCATGGCGATGCTGCTGATCGAACAGAGGCTCGTGATCGCGGGGGACATTGCGAGCCGCGTCGCGGTGATGGGTCATGGCGAAATCGTGTTCGACGGCGAACTCGATGCTTTCGTGCAGCGCACCGACGTGATGCGCGAGTGGCTCGGTGTCGGTTGAAGGGCGCGCCGTGCCGCTTTGAAAAAAAACCGCGGTGCGATTAGCGTTTGAATTTGCATCGTCGATAGTCCGCTCAGGTCCGGCGCGCAAGGCATTTCGCTGACCGATCGCGGCGATTCAAACGCTTGATCGTTTGGTGAGCGTCCTCCAGAAATCTTGTCGGCAGCGCGCGGACAAATAAAGACAATTATTGAAGACCGCGCGGCGTCGGCGCGCGCGATTTGCGCGTCGAAATGCGTCGAGATGCGTCGCGGCTTCAGGAGGAGACATCATGAAAAACATACGCACGGCCCGCGAGCATGGATGGCGCGCGCCGCTTGTCGCAAGCTTCGCGCTGCTCGTCGCGGCGCTTTCCATGTCTGCATGCGCCGACGCGAATTCGACAACCGCAAACACTGCGCCTTCCGCAGACACGCAAAGCCCAACCGCAAGCCCAACCGCAAGCGCAAGCGCAAGCCCAACCGCAAGCCCAACCGCAAGCGCGCCGCACGCGCAGCCCGCTTCATCCCCACGTCCCGCGATCGAAGCCGCCAAGGCCCGACAACTCGCGTTAGAGCAAAGCATCGCGGCGCGCGTGCCCACAGCGAGCGGCATGAGCATCAAGCGCAGCCGCGCGCTCACGCTGCGCGACTCGGGCATCGACGGCTCGCTGATGCTCGCGCGCGATGTCGACTTTCGCGTGACCGGCGACATCGGCTTCATGATTCACGACATGGCGGCGACGCTCGTGCCGACGCGCGCGGGTGAGCCGATTGTTTTCGATGACCCGACGAGCGTGACGATCGACGTTCATCGCGGCGAAGTCACGCTCGACAGCGCAAAGCTCACGGCGATCTTCGACCGTTATCTGTTCCAGTACCAAGCCTCGCCGCTGCGCAATATGCGCGTGGTGCCGCAAGACGGCGGCAGTTTGCGCATAACCGGCGAGATGCATCGCGATACGTGGGTGCCGATCGTGCTGTCCGGATCGCTTGCGATGCGCGGCGCGGACGAACTCGTGTTCCATGCCGATCACGTCGAAGTCGCGGGCGTGGCCGCCGACCGGTTGATGCAGGCCGCGCATGTGAAGATGGCCGATCTGCTGAAAGTCGATACGCCGATTGCGCGGCTCGACGGCGACGACGTCGTGATGCAGGTCGCGAAGCTCACGCCGCCGCCCGCGCTGCGCATGCGCATCACGCGCATCGACACGAGCGCGGCGGGCGTGCGCTTCACGCTGGACGACGGCACGCTGCCCAACATCGACTGGCCCGCGAACATGCCCGCGCGCGGCATGCTGGTGCAAGGCGGCGACGTGAAGTTCATGCGTTCGATGCCGATGAATATCGACATGGCGCTGACGCCCATCGATAGAAGCGCGCCGTTCGTGCTCGATCTGTACCACTATCGCGAGCAGATGGCCGCCGGCTATTTCACTTTCGACGAAGCCGGCGCGCTCGACGTGCATCTGCCTTCATACGCGACGCTCGCGAGCGCGGCGAAAGAGCCGCCGCCGCGGATCGGCATCGGCATCGGCAGCGCGAGTGCGCGCTTTAACGACAGCCTGATTCGCGCGCAGCAGGCGTCGCTGGCGCAGGCGCGGCTCGTGTGGCAACGTGCGCCGCAGAGTGTGCAACGCGCATCGGCCGCGCATGCGATGCCTGTCAGTCTGCGTACGGGGTTGTCTCGCGGCAGCCGGGACGCTGCAACGCTCACACCCAACGACGAACGTCGTTCGACAGGTCCCACCCCGCTGATCCACGTCGAAAACGTCGACTTCTACGTGGCCGGGCGCATCGGCTTTCACGTGCGTTCGCTCGACGCGCAGATGGTCCCGAAGACGCCTGGCCAACCGGTCGATCTCGACAATCCCGATCAGTACGACATACGCATCATCGGCGGCGAAGTAGTCGAACCGTGGCCGGCGATGGCCGCGCTATTCAACGATTATCTGCTCGATTACGAGCCGCGCTCGCTCAACGATCTGCAACTGAAACCGGTCGACGGCAAGCTCGAAGTCACGGGCGGCATCAAGTTGTGGAATCACTTTCCGGGCGTATGGCTGCCGACGACGATGAGCGGCACAATCGTCGCGCGAGACGAGCGGCATCTCGTGTACGAGCCGGCGTCGGTGAAGGTGCTTGGCGTGCCGCAGGCGGGACTGCTGCGCGCGCTCGACATTCCGCTTGCGTCGTTGACGCCGTTCACGCGCAAGGGCGTCGCGCTCGAAGGCAACCAGCTCGTGTTCGATCAGTACACCGTGTTTCCACCGCCGGTCTTGCAAGGGCGTCTTGCAAGCGCCACCGTCACGGACGAGGGCCTCGTGCTGAAGTTCAAGCGCGAACCCGGCATTACCGTCGCGCGGCCGCCCGCCAACGCTACGAAGAGCTACGTATGGATCGAATCGGGCGACGTGAAGATGTTCAACTCGCTCGTCACGAACGCGCGAACCTTCATCAGCGACAGCTCGAACCCCGGCGTGATGAAGTTCGATTTATATGGCTATCGCAGGGACGTTTCGAAGGGCACGGTAAAAATGAGCACGGACGGCGCGCTCGGCGTGGATCTCGCCGCGCGAGGCAAATAAGAGCGCGCCTGCCTCGCGCGAAGCCAGCCGCACGACTCAATCTTCCTTGTTGACGATCCACTCGTGCGCCGGGTCGTTACGGAAATGCCACGTCCGCTGCGCGCCCGCCATCACGTTCAGATAGTACGAGTCATAGCCATACGGCACGACGACCGGATGATAGCCGCGCGGCACCATCACGACGTCGTGATTCTCGACCGCCATCGATTCGTCGATGTCGCGCATATCGGTGTACACGCGCTGAAACGCAAAACCCTGCGGCGGATTCAGCCGATGGTAGTACGTCTCCTCGAGCGAACTTTCGTGCGGCACGTTGTCGGTGTCGTGCTTGTGCGGCGGATAGCTCGACGCGTGGCCGCCCGGCGTTCTGACCTCGACCACCAGCAGCGACTCGGCGGGTTCGGTCTGCGGAAGAATATCGCAGACGTAACGCGTATTCAGGCTTTTGCCGCGCGTGGAGCGTTTCATCGAAGACGGCTCGATCAGGCGCGCGGGCAACTCGCCTTTTGCAGGCGCGCTCGCCACGCCGATCTCCGCATCGCGGCATGCGCGCACCGCGGCGCGCACGCCTGGCGGCAAATACACCGCATAGGGCGCGGCATCTTCGAACACGCTGTCGCGCGAACCGAGCGAACTCCACTTTGCGTGCTGCGTTTCGATGTCGACCGCGCCCGTGAGCACGACGATGCACACTTCGCGCGACGGCTCGAACACATGCACGACTTCACTCGTGCCGAGACGATAAGCGGCGAAGCCGACATAGCGCCAGCACGCCGACTCGGGTGTCACTCGCGCGATTGTCTGGCCTTCGCGCTCGGCCTTCACTAACAGACTCATGCTGCCTCCTGCGTGTCGAGCGGCGCATCGACCAATGCACGCAATGTATTGAAGCCTTTTTGCGCGTACTCGAACGACGGCGCGACGACCGGGTCCTGTTCTGCTTCGACCACCAGCCAGCCGCAATAGCCGTGCCGCTTCAGACGCGCGATGATCGACGGAAAATCGACGGCGCCGTCGCCGGGCACCGTGAACGCGCCCGCGATCACCGCATCGAGAAAACTCCAGTTGCGATTGCGCGCGAGCTTCATCACGGCGGGGCGCACATCCTTGCAGTGCACATGGCAAACGCGGCCGATGTGCTTGTCGAGCACGGCGAGCGGATCGCCGCCTGCAAACGTGATGTGTCCCGCGTCGAACAGCAGGCCGACTGCGTCGCTCGTGCGCGACATCAACTGGTCGACGTCGGCGGGCGTTTCGACGTACGCGCCCATGTGATGATGGTAAGCAAGCCGCACGCCGCGGCTTAGCGTATAGCGTGCGAATTCATCGACGCGCGCGGCATACGCGGCCCATTGCGCGTCGCCGAAAAAACGCGGCCTCTGATACAGCGGCTTCGGCGCGCCCTGAATCGAATCGGCCACTTCGCCATACACCGTGACGGTCGCGCCATTTTGCGCAAGCAAGTCGAGATGCGGGCCGACCGCCGCGATTTCCTCTTCGACGCTGCCGCGCGCGAGACGCCCCGAATACCATCCCGACACGAGCGCGAGATCGTATTGCGCGAGCAGCGTCTTCAATGCCTGCGGTTCGCGCGGGAATTTGTTGCCGAGTTCGAAGCCCTGATAGCCGATCTGCCGGCCTTCGGTCAGCGCGACCTCGAGCGGCGTTTCGCCGCCGAGCGAGGGCAGGTCGTCGTTCATCCACGACAACGGATTGATGCCGATGCGTACGTTGAAAGCTGTCATGCGAGCGATCCTCGATCGTTGACGTCGTTGTCCTTTTCGTTGCTGTCCTCTGCAACGCCGGATGGTTTTCCGCGTGCCGCAATCTGGGCATCGTAATTCGCTCGCGCGTCGCGCACGCTTGCCCGCGACGATACTTCGGGCACCGCGACTTCCCACCACCAGCCGCCGTCGGTCGTCGTGCGGGCCGGGTCGGTGTCGATGCTAATGACGTATGTGCGATCCGCGGCGCGCGCACGTTGCAGCGCGGCTTCGAGTTCCGCGACGTTCGCCGCATGCTCGGCATGCGCGCCGAGCGCACGCGCATGCGCGGCGAAGTCGATGCGCGGCGCGCCAAGCGGCCCTTGCTTGCAATCGTCGAGCAGGTTGTTGAACGGCGCACCGCCGCATGCCTGCTGCAGTCGATTGATGCAGCCGTAGCCGCGATTGTCGAGCACCACGACAATCAGTTTCGCGCCGAGCATCACGGAAGTCGCGATCTCGCTGTTCATCATCAGATAGCTGCCGTCGCCGACCATCACGATCACTTCGCGCTCGGGACGCGCGAGCTTCGCACCGAGCCCGCCGGCGATCTCATAGCCCATGCACGAGTAGCCGTATTCGACGTGATACGCGCCCGGCGTCGCCGCGCGCCACAGCTTGTGCAATTCGGCGGGCAAGGTGCCCGCCGCGCATACGACGATGTCGTTGGCCGGCGAGTTCGCGCTCGAACGCTGCACGGCGCCGATCACATCGCCCTCGTAAGGCAGCACGGCGTCGCGCTGCGGCGCGTGCGTGAGCGTATGTACGGTGTCGCGCCAGCTTGCCGCGAGTTGCTGCGCGCGAGCGGTCCACGCGCGGTCCGCATGCCAGTCTTGCAGGCGCGAGCCAGGTCCATGGAGCGCATCGAGTGCATCGAGTGCGAGACGCGCGTCCGCTTCCACCACTTGCGCGCGATGCTTGAGGCCGTCGAATGCATTCGCATTGATGCCGATCACGTCCGCCTGCGTGAAGAGCGTGTTCGAGCCGGTCGTGAAGTCCTGCAAACGCGTGCCGAGCGCGAGCACACAGTCGGCGTCGCGCGCGAGTGCGTTCGCGGCAGGCGAGCCGGTCACGCCGAGCGCGCCAACGTTCAATGGATCGTCCCATGCGAGCGAACCCTTACCCGCCTGCGTCTCCGCGACCGGAATGCCGTGCGCGGCGGCGAAGCGTTGCAGCGCGTCAGTCGCGCGGCCGTACAGCACGCCGCCGCCCGCGACGATCAGCGGCCTCTGCGCGCGCCGCAAGCGCTCGATTGCCCGCTCGATTTCATCGACGCGCGGCGCCGGCGCATAAAACGTCACGACGCGCGGCGCGAAGAAATCGGCGGGGAAGTCCCACGCCTGCGCCTGAACGTCTTGCGGCAACGCGAGCGTGACGGGCCCGCAGGACGCGGCGTCGGTGAGCACGCGCAGCGCGCGCGGCAACGCACTCAACAATTGCGCCGGATGCACGATGCGATCGAAGTAACGCGACACGGGTTTGAACGCATCGTTGGCGGACACGCCACCGTCGTGGAAGTCTTCGACCTGCTGCAAAACCGGGTCCGGCGCGCGCGACACGAAAATGTCGCCCGGCAACAGCAGCACCGGCAAACGGTTCACATGCGCGAGCGCCGCGGCAGTGAGCAGATTCGTCGCTCCCGGTCCGATCGACGTCGTGACCGCCATCATACGGCGGCGGAAATGCGCCTTCGCGTACGCAATCGCGCTATGCGCCATCGCCTGTTCGTTATGCGCGCGCAGCGTGGGCAATTCGTCGCGATGCTGATACAACGCCTCTCCCATGCCCGCGACGTTGCCGTGACCGAAGATCGCGAACACGCCGCCAAAGAGCGGCTCGGTGCCGAGACCGTCTTCGGTCGCGACGCGTTGCGCGGCGAGATAACGCACGAGCGCTTGCGCGGTGGTCAGGCGAATCGTGCCTTCCCGAACCGCGCCGCTTGCGGATGCCGCGTGGCCGTGCTCATGTTCCTGCTCGCGTTTGTGATCCATCATGCGCTGATTCATGCGGCCTGCTCCTGATGAACATGCGTCTTCGCGTCGGGTTCGCCGGCCACGGATTCACGCGCCGCGCGCCACGATGCGATCAGCGTTTCGAAGATGCGGCGCACGCGCGCGATCAGTTCGTCGTCGCCGATTTCACCGGCAAGCCACGCATGGCTCGGCTCGTGAAAGATCGTGCGGCCCACCGTGAAGCCGCGGCACGTCGACGAGCGCGCCGCCGCGCGAAAGCCATCGTTCAACTGCTCGACACCCGCCGACAAACCGAGCAGCACGACACCGCGGCAATACGGATCGCGCTCGGCGATCAACGCGTCGACGTTGCGCCACTGCGCGGCGTCCATCGGTTCGAGCTTCCACCACTCGGGATAGATGCCGATGTTGTAAAGCCGCTTTAACGCGCGGTACACCACGTTCGGTCCTTGCGGCAAGTTCGGGTGCTTCGGCGGAATCACTTCGAGCAGCAACTCGTGGCCGCTTGCCTGCGTTGCATCGTAGAGCGCGCGCAATTGCGCTTCCTGTTCGAGACGCTGTTCGATCGGCTCGTCGGGATGGAATTGCACGAGGCACTTCGCGACGTGCTCTTGCGGCCACGTGACGAGCGTCGTGCCCACGGAGCGTCCATGATCGAAGACGAGCGGCACCGAGCCCGGCAATTCGACGGGGCGCCCGATCCACCAGCCGCGGCCGGTCGCCGCATTCAGCGCATCCTGTCCATAACGATCGTCGATCAGCACGCCGATGCGGCCTTGCAAGCTCAATGCGCTTTCGGTCTGCGAGACCGCCTCGACGAACAGGCCCTTGAGCCTCGCGATGCGCGCGTCGCTCGCGCCGGTCTGCTGCGCGAGTTCGAAGAACTGGTTGCGATGATCGAATGCAAAGCCGAGTACTTCGTTCCATTGCTTGCGCGCGGGCGTCACGCGATGCAGGCGCGCGAGCGTCGCGTCGCGGTCCGGGCGGCGCATGCGTTCGGGGTCGGCTTTGGCCTCGCGCAGGAAGTAGTCGAGTTCGGCGGGCGTCGGCATGGCCGGCGCGCACGCGTGGCGCGAGACCACCAGGGCGCCGCTCGCGTTCCCGGCGCGCGCGCATGCTTCGAGCGGTTGATCGCGCAACCATCCTGAGAGAAAGCCGGAGGCGAACGCGTCGCCCGCGCCGAGCACGTTCAGCACTTCCACTTGCACGCCGCCGTGAACCGGCACGTCGTCGAGCGAGGCGGGCACTTTGCCGTCGATAATCTGGCAGCCCAGCGGCCCGCGCTTGAGCACGAGCGTGGCGGGCGTTACCGCGCGCACCATCGCGAGTGCGTCGACGAGTTCGCTCTTGCCGCCTGCGATGCGAAACTCTTCTTCGGTGCCGATCACGAGATCGAACAACGGCAGAATGCGCTGCAAATGCGCGGTGACGCCTTCGCTCGCGACAAAGCGCCTTTCGCCGTCCGCCTTGCCCGTGAGACCCCACAACACCGGACGATAGTCGATGTCGAGCACGGTGCGCACCTGGTTGCGCCGCGCGTAGTCAAGCGCGCGGCGGCTCGTGCGGTTCACCTGCTCGGTGGAAAAGTGCGTGCCGGTAATCAGCAGCGCTTTCGACGACGCGATAAACGCTTCATCGAAATCCGCTTCGTCAACGGCCATGTCCGCGCAATTCTCGCGATAGAAAATCAGCGGGAACGTGTCGCGGTCTTTCAGGCCGAGCAGCACGAGCGCGGTCAGGCGTTCCTGATCGACGCGCACGTGGCTCACGTCGCAGCCTTCCTTCGTCAACGTCTCGGTGAGAAAGCGGCCCATATGGTCGTTACCGACGCGCGCGAGCATCGCCGCGGAAAGTCCGAGCCGCGCGCAGCCGAACGCAATATTCGCCGACGATCCGCCGAGATACTTCGCGAAGCTCGACACGTCCTCGAGGCGCGCGCCGACCTGCTGCGCGTAGAGATCGACGGCGAGGCGGCCAAGGCACACGATGTCGCGGCTGCGCTCCGGCGCGAAGCGGCTGCCGGCGTTCGCGCCGGACATGCCCGCGGTTTCGCCCGAGGTCTGTGCCGGTGTGCCGCCGAATGTACTGGAATGAGCCATGAATGTCCCTGAATGACGGAGCGCGGCAAGCGGTTTCATCGCTGCGCCTGCCGCGCGAATGAATCAGATCGTTGCGCCTTCGAGTTCGCCGATCATCTTCTGCATCTCGGCGCCGCCCGCCATCATGTCGAGCACTTCGTCCTTGCTGATGGTTTCCTTCGTGAAGGTGCCGAGCGATTTGCCGCGATTGAGCAGCGTGAACGAGTCGCCGATCGGATATGCGTGATGCACGTTGTGCGTGATGAAGATCACCGAGATGCCTTTCGCGCGCGCCTTGTGAATCAGCTTCAGCACGTTGAAGCTCTGCTTCACGCCGAGCGCGGCGGTGGGCTCGTCGAGAATCAGCACGCGTGCGCCGAAGTGAATCGCGCGCGCAATCGCCAGACACTGTTTCTCGCCGCCCGACATCGTGCCGATCGGCTGATGCGGATCGCGCACGTTGATGCCCATTTCCGCGAGCTTGTCGCGTGCGGTGGTCGCGCTGGTTTCGAGGTCCATCACGTTCAGGAAGCCGAAGAGTTTCTTTTGCGGCTCGCGTCCCATGAAGAAATTGCGCGCGACGGAAAGCAGCGGCACGAGCGCGAGATCCTGATAGACGGTGGCGATGCCCAGATCGAGCGCGTCTTTCGGCGACTCGAACAAAACCGGCTTGCCGTCGACCAGATACTGGCCCGACGACGGCTGATGCACGCCGGCCAGCGTCTTGATGAGCGTGGACTTGCCCGCGCCGTTGTCGCCGAGCAGGCAGTGCACTTCGCCGCGCTTCAGGCGCAAGGTCACGCCGCTTAGCGCGATCACCTTGCCGAAGTACTTGTTGACGTTTTCGAGCGCGAGGATCACGTCGTCTTGCTGCGCGGCGGCGGTTGCCACCGGCGCTTCGTGAGTCACAGGGTTCGTATCCGACATGTTCGTCTCCTCGTTACGATTGCGACACGCGACGGCGCACGTAGTGATTGAACAGCACCGCGATCAGCAGCATCACGCCGAGGAACACGCGGAACCAGTCGGAACTCACGTTCGTATAGGTGATGCCGATCTGCACGACGCCGAAGATCAGCGCGCCGAAGCAGGCGCCGACCACGGACCCATAGCCGCCCGTCAACAACGTTCCGCCAATCACCGCCGCGATGATCGCTTCGAATTCCTTCTGCAAGCCGCGATCCGCCGCAGCCGAGCCGATGTCGCACACTTGCAATACCGCGAACAGGCACGAGCAGAATGCGGTCAGCACGAACAGCAGAATCTTCACGCGGCGCACCGGAATGCCCACGTTCTTGGCTGCGTTCGCATCGCCGCCGACGGCGAGAATCCAGTTGCCGGCGCGCGTCTTTGCCAGAACGAATGCGCAGATTGCGGCGAGGCCGAACCACCACAGAATCACCTTCGGAATGCCAGGCACCAGCGCATGACCGTTATCGAGCAGCGTGCCGATGCCGTGGTGCGCGAGCATCGTGAAGAGGCCATTGAGCGCGACACCGTGAAAGAGCGTGTTGGCGAGCCAGTCCTGCTGCGCGAGGTCGCCGACGCCCGAGACGATGGTGCGGTCGGCGAACATGATCGACAGCGCGAGCGTGAGGCCGCGCAGAATGAACAGGAAGGCCAGCGTGACGATGAACGACGGCAGCCGCGTACGCATCACGAGATAGCCGTTGAGCGCGCCGAGCAGCATCGAGCCGGCGAATGCAAAGAGGATCGAGAGCGAAATCGGCCAGTGAAAGTATACGCTCGGAATCGCGACCATCATGCCGGCGAAGCCGATCATCGAGCCGATGGAGAGATCGAACTCGCCCGCGATCATCAAGAGACATGCGCCGACCGCGAGGATGCCGAGATACGCGGACACCTGCGACCAGTTCATCACGCCGTCGAGATTGAACATGCCGGAGCCGCCGGCCGTCAGCGCGAAAACGAGAAACACGAGTACCGCGCCGGAAATCGCGGCAAATTCAGGGCGGTTCAGCAGATGACCGAACCACGATTCCTTGCGCACGCGCTCGTCGCGTCCGTCGCGCGCTTCGGCGTCCGGGCGCGGCGCGGCGTTATGCGAGGCGGCGCTGTTTGGATCGACGTGCGGTGGGAAGTGTTTGCCGGCTACACCCATGATGTCTCCTTGGAGCCGGCTGTGCGTTAGGGCAGGCGGGAATGCGTTGCGAGAACGACAGCCGGTGAAATGCGCGCTGGCGGCGAAGCTGCCGGGCGGGAGCGATGCCCGCCGCGCGCGTGACTAGCTAGAAGAAAGAATCAGCGATACTGCCCTGCGTACTTGATGACCTTGTCGAGGTTTTCCTTCGTGATGAAACCCGGGCCCGAACGAATGTTCTTCGGTCCATACGACGGCGCGAGACCGTACGTCGCGAGCCGCGCCTTGAACTTCGGATTCGCTTCGAGAATCTGGCGGATTTTCGCGGGGTCGGTGGTGTGCTCTTTCTTCACGATGGCGAGCACGGCGACCGGAATATAGCCTTGCAAATACGGCTGCTGATCGATCGCGAACTGGATCGTGCCGTTCTGGATGGCCTTCGCGATGTCGTCGGAGAAGTCGAACGTGCAGAAATAGATCTTGCCGTTCAGGCCCATTTGCTGGACCGCTTTCAGCGTGGCCGACGCGGGCGTCGGTCCGAGCGTGAGAATCGCGCCGGTGTTCGGATGGTTGCGCAAATAGGCGCTGACCTTCGATTGGATCTCGGTCGGGTCCTGGCCGGAATCGATGGTGGACGATTTATAGTCGACGCCGATCGCATCCGCGAAACCACGGCAACGGTCGAACGAAACGGTGTTGGTCGCGAGGTGATTCACGCACACGAACGACTTCACGCCGGCCGCTTTCGCCTTCTCGCCCGCCGCCTTGCCGGCGACGTATTCGGGCTGGCCGACGTGCATGATCGCGCCCAGTTGCGCGCTCTGTTCCTCGGTGCCGGAATTGATCGTGACGAGCGGAATCTTCTTCGCGGTCACCTTGCTGATGGAGCTCTTGAGCACATCGTAATCGGCGATGGTGACGATCACGCCGTCGTAGTTGCGCGCGGCGGCCTGCTCGACGAGGCGCGCCATATCGGCGATGTCGCCGTTCGGCGGATTGCGATAGTCGGTCTCGACGTTGAAGTCCTCGTCGGCCTGCTTGATCGCGTTCTTGATCGTGTTCCACCAGGAATCGGAGTCCGGCGCGTGGCTGATCAGCACGAAATGAGCGTCAGCCGCGCGGGCGGCCGAAGCCGCGCCGAATCCCGTCGCCAACGTCAATGCCGTCACCAGAATCCTGAGCGTAGCCTTGCCCTTGCAAAGTCTCATGTCTCCACCTTTCTCGGTCTGTCGTTATTGAGGGAGCGACGCAGCTGCGCCGAAGCGCCATCGCTCACGACCAAGATTAGGTCATCTTCGAGGGTGGTGCAACAGAAATTTCATCGTGAATAAAAATGGAAAATACGTTCCATTTATGCGATGCGCTGCCTATAATCGGCAACGTCAAACACGTCGTGCGGCGCGCGTCGAAAGCGTCTGCCGCACTGCGACAAAGCACCGAAGAGAGACTCATGGCGGAAGAGAGCACCGAGGAATTGCCGAGCGTCGAAGAATTGATGCAGCGCATCGCGGAAAACTACGAAGCGTTGCCGCGTCAGTTGAAGAACGTCGCAACGTATATCGAGCAGCATCGTTCGAGCGTGATGGTCGATCGCACGAGTGATATTGCCGCAAGCTGCGGCGTGCATCCGTCGGCGGTGGTGCGTTTTGCGCAGCGCTTCGGCTTCTCAGGTTTCTCCGATTTGCAGGCGGTGTTTCGCCAGGCGTACACAGGGCAGGGCGCGTCGTCGCCGAGTTATCAGCAGCGCATTCGCAAGCTGATCGACGACAAGCCTGGCGCGCTGTCGGGCGGCGCGGTGGCGCGCGAATTCATCGCGGCGTCGCGCGGCGGCCTGGAAGAACTCGAAGCGGGGCTCGACGACAAACAGTTCGACGCCGCCGTGAAAATGCTGCAGCAGGCGGACAACATCTATGTGATCGGCGTGCGGCGCTCGTTTCCGGTCGCGAGCTACATCGTCTATGCGTTGCAGCACACGCCCAAGCGCGTGCATCTGGTGTCCGGTTTCGGCGGCATGTATCGCGAGCAGATTCGCAGCGTGAAGAAGGGCGACGTGGTGATCGCGATCAGCTTCGCGCCGTATGCGAAGGAAACGCAGTATTGCCTGCGCGTCGCGCATCATCATCAGGCGAAGACGCTGGTTATTACGGATAGCCAACTATCTCCGCTCGCCCGTTACGCGAGCACTCAACTGTATGTGAAAGAGGGCAGCGCGTTTGCGTTCCGCTCGCTGACCAGCACGATCTGCCTGTGCCAGGCGCTTTTCATCGCGCTCGCGTACAAGCTCGAACTGAACGTGGAAGAATCCAAAGACACTGGAGGATACGATGACTGACGCAGCACAACCGATCGACGTCGCGGTGTTCGGCGCGGGGCGCATCGGCAAGATTCACGCGGCCAATCTCGCGCGGCAACCTGGCGTGAGGCTCAAGTATGTGGTCGATGTGAATCGCGAAGCGGCCGCGGCGCTCGCTGCCGCGCATGGCGCGCAAGTGGCGGACATCGACGGCGCGATGGGCGACGCTTCGGTCGGCGCCACGGTGATCTGTTCGAGCACCGACACGCACGCCGATCTCATCATGAAGTCGGCCGCGCAGAAAAAGCACGTGTTCTGCGAGAAGCCCGTCGACCTCACGCTCGAACGCGCACGGGCCTGCGCGGACGCGGTCGAACGCGCGGGCGTGGTCTGCATGATCGGCTTTCAGCGCCGCTTCGACCCGACGTTTTCCGCGCTGAAGGCGCGTCTCGACGCGGGCGAAATCGGCACGCCGGAAATGCTCATTGTGACGAGCCGCGATCCGGGGCCGCCGCCGGTCGAATACATCCGGCATTCGGGCGGCATCTTCAAGGACATGCTGATTCACGACTTCGATATCTTCCGCTGGATTCTGGATGACGAAGCCGACACGCTGCATGCGACCGGCAGTTGCCTCACCGATCCGGCGATTGCAAACGCGGGCGACATCGACTCGACGGCGGTGACGATCCGCACGAAGCGCGGCCGTCTGTGCCAGATCAACACCGCGCGCCGCGCCGCCTATGGTTACGACCAGCGCTTCGAAGTGCTCGGCAGCGGCGGCATGCTGCAAGCGGGCAATGTGCGGCCCACTGAAGTCACCGCTTATTCGAAGACCGAAGTATCGAGCGACGTGCCCGAGGCGTTTTTTCTCGAACGTTATCGCGCGGCGTACGCGCTGGAAATCGCGCATTTCTTCGAAGCCGTGACGCAAGGCAAGCCGGTGCGCACGACCGTCGCCGACGGCGTGAAGGCGCTCGAACTCGCCGAGGCCGCAACGCTTTCGTGGCGCGAAGGCCATGCGGTCAAACTCGGCGAGGCCGCGCGATGAATGCCGCGGCAGCGCATGACAAGCGCGTTCGTTTGGGCGTGGTCGGCCTTGGGCGGCTCGGCAAACGGCACGCGGAGAATCTCGCGTATCGCGTGCCGGGCGCGGAACTGGTCGCCGCTTGCAGTCCGCTGGAAGAGGAGCGGGCATGGGCGCGCGACGCGTTGCCGTCGCCGCGTCTTTACGACGATTACGCGAAGCTGCTCGACGATAGCGAAGTGGATGCCGTGTGGCTCGTCACGCCGTCGTCGTTGCACGCGCAACAGATCGTCGACGCATTGCGCGCGGGCAAGCACGTGTTCTGCGAGAAGCCGTTGTCGCTCGATCTCGCCGAATGCGAGCGCGTGCTGGCCGAGGCCGCGCGCTTTCCGCATCTTCAGGCGACGATCGGCTTCATGCGGCGCTTCGATCCGAGCTACAAGGATGCATTCGACAAGATCGCGGCGGGCGCGATAGGCCGGCCGTTTCTGGTGCGCTCGCAGACCACGGACAAGAACGATATCGACGGTTTTTTCGTGCGCTTTGCGGCGACCTCGGGCGGCATCTTTCTCGACTGCACGGTGCACGATATCGACGTCGCGCGCTGGCTGCTCGGCAAGCCGCGCGCGACGCGCGTGTTCGCGGCCGGCGCGGTCGCGTTACATGAAGGCCTGCGCGAATTCGGCGACGTCGACAACGGCGTCGCAATCTGCGAATTCGAGGGCGGCAAGCTCGCGATGTTCTACGCGTCGCGCACGCAGGCGCACGGCAACGACACGCACAGCGAAGTGATCGGCACGGCGGGCGCGCTCGCGATCGGACGCAATCCGCGCGCGAATCGCGTGGAGATTTATGACGCGAGCGGGATTCGCAACGAGTGCACGCCGAGCTTCTTCGACCGTTTCGAAGACGCGTTTTTGCACGAGGCGCGCGCGTTTGTCGCGGCGGTGCAGGGCGGGGCGGGCTCGGAGGCGCAAGCGGGCGCAACGCTTGCCGACGCGCTCGAGGCGACGCGCATCGGCAATGCGTTGCGGCAGTCGCTGCAGAGTGGGCAGGCGGTGACGCTTTAGCGCCGGGATCGCGGCGGCGGCACTCTCAACGCCGCCACCGGCAGCGCGGCGCAGGCTGCGGTAGAATTTGACCCTCTGTGTGGCGTCGCACAACGGCGTCTCGTCCCGAAGGTCATCGTCGATGCAAATTCAGATTCACAAGGAAGTCGATGCGCGCGGGCTGATGTGCCCGCTGCCCATCCTGCGCGCCAAAAAGGCGCTCGCCGATATGGAAAGCGGCCAGATTCTCAAGGTGCTCGCCACCGACCCCGGTTCGCAGCGCGATTTCGCCGCGTTCGCGAAGCAGACCGGCAATGAGATCGTCGAGAGTTCGTCGCACGACAAGGTTTTCACGTTTCTGATGAAGCGCCGCTGACGCAGGCGCTGAAACACGTTCGCTCGAACGCGTCCTCTCAAACGCGTCCGCTGAAAACGCGCGCTGCAAACAAAAGGCGCTGTGCCCGCCAAAGCGGGGCACAGCGCCTTTTTCATTCGCGCGAAAGAATCAGCCTTCGAGCACCGGCGAACGCGTCCGCAGATATTCTTCGAAATCCGCGGCCACTTCCGGATGGCGCAGCGCGAATTCCACCGTCGCCTTCAGATAGCCGAGCTTGCTGCCGCAGTCGAAACGCGTGCCGTGATACTTGTACGCGAGCACCTGTTCGTCGGCGAGCAGCGACTGGATCGCGTCCGTCAACTGCAGTTCGCCGCCGGCACCCGGCTTGATTGAGCGGATGTGGTCGAAAATGCGCGGCTTCAGCACGTAACGGCCGACAACGCCGAGATTGGACGGCGCGACGTTCGGCTCCGGCTTCTCGACGATGCCCGACATCTTGATGATCGAGTCTTCCCATTCCTTGCCGTCGACGATGCCGTACGACTTGGTTTCCTGCGCCGGGATCTCTTCGACGCCGATCACCGAGCTGTGATAGTGGTCGAACACCTCGATCATCTGCGTCATGACGGGCGGCGTGCCGTACAGCAGGTCGTCCGCGAGAATCACGGCGAACGGGTTGTCGCCCACCAGCTTTTCGGCGCACAGCACCGCGTGGCCGAGGCCGAGCGCTTCCGGCTGACGCACGTAGAAACAGTCGACATGGCTCGGCTTGATGCTGCGCACGAGTTCGAGCAGCTTGTCCTTGCCGCGCGCCTCTAGCTCCGCTTCGATTTCGTACGACTTATCGAAATGGTCTTCGATCGCACGCTTGCTGCGGCCCGTGACGAAGATCATCTCCGTGATGCCGGCCGCCATGGCTTCTTCCACCGCGTACTGGATCAGCGGCTTGTCGACGATAGGCAGCATTTCCTTCGGGCTTGCCTTCGTGGCAGGGAGGAACCGGGTGCCAAGACCTGCTACCGGAAATACCGCCTTTGTAACTTTTAGCATGTGATTTACCCTGAGTCCTCTGGTTTAATCAGTCCGTGCCCGCCGCGCGGGGCGGGCGTGGAGCGCCGATCAGGCCGGCAAGCGCGCGAGCTGCGCTTTCAACTTGCCAACAGTCGCTTCGAATTCCGCCAGCCTTTTCTGCTCCTGCTCGACGACTGCGGGCGGCGCCTTGGCGACAAAACTTTCGTTCTGCAGTTTGGCATTGCACTTGACGATTTCCGTGCTCAACCGCGCAATCTCTTTCGACAGGCGCTCGCGCTCGACGGCCACATCGATCTCGACCTTCAGCACGAGCTTGTCACTTCCTACGATAGCAATTGGCGCGCCATCTGCCTGCGCGTCGAGCGTTGCTTCGTCGGCGATGATCTGCACTTCGGAAAGACGGGCCAATGCCTGGGCGTACGGAGCGAAACTGCGCAGACGCTCCGCGTTGCCGGTGACGAGCAACGGCACCTTCACCGCCGGCGACAGATTCATTTCGCCGCGCAGATTCCGGCACGCATCGATCATTGCCTTCAGGTCGGCGGCCCATTGCTCCGCTTCTTCGTCGATCTTCGACATCTCGGCAACGGGATACGGCTGCACCATGACGGACGCTTCGCCCTCGGCCTTGTCCGCGGGATAACGCCCGGCCAACGGCGCAACTTTTTGCCACAACGCCTCGGTGATGAACGGAATCACCGGATGCGCGAGGCGCAACACCGTCTCGAGCACGCGCAGCAGGGTGCGCCGCGTCGCGCGCTGCTGGTTCGGCTGACCCGTCTGGATCTGCACCTTCGCGAGTTCGAGATACCAGTCACAGTATTCGTCCCATACGAACTTGTATAGGGCGTTGGCCACATTGTCGAAGCGATAGTCGGCAAAACCCTTGGCGACTTCCGCTTCCACGCGCTGCAAGAGCGACACGATCCAGCGATCCGCCGACGAAAAATGCAGATGCCCGTCCGGCCCGCATTCGCCGCATTGCGCCGGCTTGCCGAAGCCGCAGTCGTGGCCTTCGCAGTTCATCAGCACGAAGCGGGTGGCGTTCCACAGCTTGTTGCAGAAGTTGCGGTAGCCTTCGCAGCGCGCGAGGTCGAAGTTGACGTTGCGCCCGAGCGTGGCCATCGACGCCATCGTGAAGCGCAGCGCGTCGGTGCCGAACGCGGGAATGCCGTCGGGGAATTCCTTGCGGGTTTTCTTTTCGATCGACGCCGCCTGCTTCGGATTCATCAGGCCGGTGGTGCGCTTGGCGACGAGCGCATCAAGCCCGATGCCGTCGACGATATCGATCGGATCGAGCGTATTGCCCTTGCTCTTCGACATTTTCTGGCCTTCGGCGTCGCGCACGAGGCCGTGCACGTAGACCGTGTCGAACGGCACCTTGCCCGTGAAGTGCGTGGTCATCATGACCATACGCGCGACCCAGAAGAAGATGATGTCGAAGCCCGTGACCAGCACCGACGACGGCAGGAAGTGCTTCAGTTCCTGCGTCTCGTTCGGCCAACCGAGCGACGAAAACGGCACCAACGCGGACGAAAACCACGTGTCGAGCACGTCTTCGTCACGCTTGAGCGGGCCGGTATAGCCGGCTTCGGCCGCTTTTTCGCGTGCGCCTTCTTCGGTCTTCGCGACGAAGATTTCGCCGTTTTCGCCGTACCAGGCCGGAATCTGATGGCCCCACCAGAGCTGGCGCGAGATGCACCAGTCCTGGATGTTTTCCAGCCACTGGTAATACGTGGAGGTCCAGTTTTCCGGCACGAACCTGATCTGGCCGTTGCGCACCACGTCGAGCGCGGTTTCGGCGATCGACTTGCCCGGAGTGAACGTGCCCTCGGGCGCCGGCTTGCTCATCGCGACGAACCACTGGTCGGTCAACATCGGCTCGATCACGACGCCGGTGCGGTCGCCGCGCGGCACCATCAGCTTGTGCGGCTTGACGGATTCGAGCGCGCCGAGCGCTTCGAGGTCGGCGACGACCTGCTTGCGCGCTTCGAAACGGTCGAGGCCGCGGTATTTTTCCGGCGCGTTTTCGTTGATCTTCGCGTCGAGCGTGAGAATTTCGATTTGCGGCAGCTTGTGGCGCAGGCCGACCTGATAGTCGTTGAAGTCGTGCGCGGGCGTGACCTTCACGACGCCCGTGCCGAATTCCCGGTCGACGTAGTCGTCGGCGATGATCGGCACTTCGCGGTTCGACAGCGGCAGCGTGACGGTCTTGCCGATCAGGTGCGCGTAGCGCTCGTCTTCCGGATGAACCATCACGGCGGTGTCGCCGAGCATGGTTTCGGGACGCGTGGTGGCGACCGTGAGATGGCCGGAGCCGTCCGTCAGCGGATACTGGATGTGCCACAGATGGCCGTTTTCTTCCTCGCTGACCACTTCGAGATCGGACACGGCCGTGAGCAGCACCGGGTCCCAGTTCACCAGCCGCTTGCCGCGATAGATGAGGCCCTGTTCATAGAGGCGCACGAACACGTCGCGCACGGCGGTCGACATTTTGTCGTCCATCGTGAAGTATTCGCGCGACCAGTCGATCGACGCGCCGAGACGCCGCACCTGGTTCGTGATGGTGGAGCCGGATTCCTGCTTCCATTCCCACACGCGTTCGACGAATTTCTCGCGGCCCAGATCGTGGCGCGACACGCCTTTCGCGTCCAGTTGCCGTTCGACGACGATTTGCGTGGCGATGCCCGCGTGGTCCGTGCCCGGCACCCACAGCGTGTTTTCGCCGAGCATGCGGTGATAGCGGGCGAGGCCGTCCATGATGGTCTGATTGAACGCGTGGCCCATGTGCAGGGTGCCCGTGACGTTCGGCGGCGGCAACTGGATCGAGAAGTCTTTCCGGTTGCCGTCGAAAGCGGGCGCGGCGTACGCGCGCTTTTCCCATTCGGGGCCCCAGTGGGCTTCGACGGTGTGCGGCTCGAAGCTCTTGGCCAGGGTGGAGGAGGTATCGCTCGGGGTGTCGCTCATGTGTCGATCGGCTGATGAATGCGGGGAATGTTCGATTATAAGCGGCGCAGCAGGCGCGGGCCTGGTTTTGGGGTTGGGTTGGTCGGCTTGCGTTGGCCCGCTTCGGATCTCGCCAGCCCGCGCCCGTCATAAGACAGCGCTCCGCCCGCGCCGCTCATGGTGAACCCGCGTTGTCCACGCGGCGGCGCGTACTTTATGCTTCATTCACGCGCTTGCCGCCGCCGCTGTCCGTTGCTCCCCGCTGGCGTGCGCCGCGGCGCGCCCGCGTCTTTAGGTTTTCTCACCGCACTCGAAGGATCGCCGCCGATGACCCGCTACCGCGACTTCCACCGCCGTTCGATCGACAATCCCGAGGCATTCTGGCGCGACGAGGCGCGGCGCATCCATTGGGAAACGCCGTTCGACACCGTGCTGGACCGCTCGAACCCGCCGTTTGCGCGCTGGTTTGTCGGCGGACGCACGAACCTGTGCCATAACGCGGTGGACCGGCATCTCGTGGAGCGCGCGCAGCAAAACGCGCTCGTGTATGTGTCGACGGAAACCGGCATCGAGCGCCGCTATACGTACGCCGAGCTGTACGCGGAAATCAACCGCATGGCCGCGGTCATGCGCTCGCTCGGCGTGAAGCGCGGCGACGTGGTGCTGCTCTATCTGCCGATGATCCCCGAGGCGCTGTTCGCGATGCTCGCCTGCGCGCGGCTCGGCGCGATTCACTCGGTCGTGTTCGGCGGCTTCGCGGCGCCGAATCTGGCGGCACGCATCGACGACGCAAAGCCGGTGCTGATCGTGACCGCCGACGCTGGCGCGCGCGGCGGCAGGGTGATCGACTACACGCCGCTCGTCGACGAGGCGCTCGCCCGGGCGAGCCACAAGACGCCGCGCGTGCTGCTGATCGACCGGCAACTCGCGCCGGAGCGCCTGAACGCGAACTATCTGGTCGACTACGAACCGCTGCGTGAAAAGTTCTTCGACGCGCACGTGCCCTGCGAATGGCTCGAATCGAACGAGCCGTCTTATGTGCTGTACACCTCGGGCACGACCGGCAAGCCGAAGGGCGTGCAGCGCGACGTGGGCGGCTACGCGGTGGCGCTGGCGGCGTCGATGGAACACATCTTCGAAGGCAAGGCCGGCGACACGATGTTCACCGCGTCGGACGTCGGCTGGGTGGTGGGCCACAGCTATATCGTCTACGCGCCGTTGCTCGCGGGATTGACGACCGTGATGTACGAAGGCACGCCGATTCGCCCGGACGGCGGCATCTGGTGGCGCCTCGTCGAGCAGCACAAGATCAACCTCATGTTCACCGCGCCGACCGCGCTGCGCGTGCTGAAAAAGCAGGACCCGGCGCTGCTGAAACAGGCCGATCTGTCGAGCCTGCGCACGCTGTTTCTGGCCGGCGAGCCGCTCGACGAACCGACCGCCTCGTGGATCGCGGGCGCGCTCGGCAAGCCGGTGATCGACAACTATTGGCAAACCGAAACCGGCTGGCCGATGCTCGCGATTCCGCGCGGCGTCGAGGCGCTGCCGACCAAGCTCGGCTCACCGGGCGTGCCGTCGGCCGGCTTCAGTCTGACCTTGCGCAACGAGCTGACGGGCGAACCGTGCCCGCCCGGCGAGAAAGGCGTGTTGACGCTCGACTATCCGCTGCCGCCGGGCTGCATGTCGACGGTATGGGGCGACGACAAGCGCTTTGTCAGCACGTACTGGTCGAGCGTGCCGAACCAGCAGGTGTATTCGACCTTCGACTGGGGCATTCAGGACGAAGACGGCTACGTGACGATCCTCGGCCGCACGGACGATGTGATCAACGTCGCGGGCCACCGGCTCGGTACGCGCGAAATCGAGGAAGCGCTGTCGAGCCATCCGGCCGTCGCGGAAGTTGCCGTGGTCGGCGTGACGGACGCGGTGAAGGGGCAGGCGGCGATGGCCTTCGTGGTGTTGCGCGACGCGCAGGCTTACGCCGACGCGGGCACGCGCACGAAGCTGGAAGCCGAACTGACGACGACGGTGGACCGGCAACTCGGCGCGATCGCAAGGCCGTCGCGCGTGGTGATCGTGTCGATGCTGCCCAAGACGCGCTCCGGCAAGCTGCTGCGCCGGGCCATCGCGGCGCTCGCGGAGGGACGCGAGCCGGGCGAGCTGCCGACCATCGAAGATCCGGCGGCGCTGCAACAGGTGCGTGAGGGGTTGAAAGGCTAGGAGTTTGTGGCCGAGCGGGTGGGGTTGCCCCAATCACGCCTCGCCGCGCGCCTTCAGAAAGCGCGTCAGGATCGCATTCGAATACGTGCCGGCGATCTCCGTGAGAAACGAGACGAACGATGCCGGCGCGTGGTCGTCGGCGGTATCGGAGATGGTCCGCACGACCGCGCACGGCACGCCGTACTCGTGACAGACCTGCGCGATCGCCGCGCCTTCCATCTCGACGGCGAGCGCGTCAGGCAACGCGTCGCGCAACGCGCGTACGCCCGCCGCGCTGGCGACGAACTGATCGCCGCTGACAATCAGCCCTCGATGCACGCGCGCCTCGCGCGTGCCGAAACGCGCGGCCGACGCCGCGCCTTCGTCCGCAATGAAACGCTCACAGGCTTGCGCGAGTTGCGCGGCGAGCGCCGCGTCCGCTGCGAAGCGCGACATGCCGAGGAGCGGCACCTCGAAGCGCGGAAAGAGCGGCGACGCATCGAGATCGTGCTGCAACAGCGCATTCGCCACGACGATGTCGCCGACCCGCACCTGTTCGCCGACACCGCCGGCGACGCCGGTGAAGACGACGGCCTCGACATCGAATGCATGAATCAGCGCGCTGACCGTGGCCGCCGCCGCGACTTTGCCGACGCGCGCCAGCGTCACGACGCACGGCACGCCGTGCACGGTGCCGACGTGATAATCGCGCCGGCCGTGGATCACGGTACGCACGCCGGATTCCGCGCGCATCCCCTCGATCAGGTCGCCGAGTTCCTGCGGCAAGGCCGCGAGCACGCCGAGCGGGCGCCGCGCAAGGTGCGTAACCTGTGCATTAGCCCCTTGCGGATCGTCCAGCGGACCGCCAGCCTGCGCCGTGCGCTCGCCGCCGTCGACGCCGCTCACTCAACCGCCTGCAATTTGGCGACCGCCAGCGCGAGCCATTTCTCGCCGTGGCGCTTGAATTTGACCTGCGCCTTCGCGTCGGTGCCGCCGCCTTCGAGCGCGGTGATCGTGCCTTCGCCGAACTTCGTGTGGAACACCTGCTGGCCGACGCGAAAACCGGCTTCCGCCGCGCGCTGTTCATTGGCGAAAGCGGGCAAGGGCGCTGCCGCCGTCGATGCGCCGCCGCCATAGCCCTGCTGACGGTCGGGCCGCGCGAACCAGTCGCGCCCATAGCCCGCGTTGTCGGAGCGGCCGCCCCAGCGCGCGCCCGCCTCGACCTTCGGCGTGAGCCACTTGAGCGTTTCCTGCGGCAATTCGTCGAAGAAACGCGAGCGGATGTTGTAGCGCGTCTGGCCGTGCAGCATCCGGCTTTGCGCAAACGACAGATACAGGCGCTCTTTCGCGCGCGTGATCGCGACGTACATCAGGCGGCGCTCTTCTTCGAGACCGTCCGACTCCATCGCGCTGTTCTCATGCGGGAACAGCCCCTCTTCGAGTCCGGTGATGAACACGGCGGTAAATTCCAGACCCTTCGCCGCGTGCACGGTCATTAGTTGCACGGCTTCCTGGCCGGCCTGCGCCTGGTTGTCGCCGGCTTCGAGCGACGCATGCGACAGAAAGCCCGCGAGCGGCGTCATCGTGTCGGGGTTTTGCGCGGGGTCGGCAATGCCGGGCGCGTCGAGCACGACGACGTTGGGGTCGTCGGTGGCGACGGCCAGTTCCGGCGCGGCCGTCGCGCCTGGGCGCAGCGGAATGGAGCGCGCCGGCGTGTTCATGCCGTAGCCCTCTTCGCTGACGAACGCCGCGGCGGCGTTGACCAGTTCCTGCAAGTTCTCCAGCCGGTCCTGGCCTTCGCGCTCGTTCTGGTAAAAGTCGGCGAGGCCGCTTGCGCGCACCACGTATTCGACGGTGTCCGGCAAGCTCATCTGCTGCGTTTCCGCGCGCATCTTGCCGATCAGGTTCGCGAACGCCGCGAGGCTCGAGCCCGCCTTGCCGGCGACATACGGAATCGCCGCGGCCATCGAGCAGTTATAGAGCCGCGCGGCGTCCGCTAGTTGTTCGATCGAGCGCGCGCCGATGCCGCGCGTCGGAAAATTGACGACGCGCGCGAACGCGGTGTCGTCATTCGGATTGTCGATCAGGCGCAGATAGGCGAGCGCGTGCTTGACTTCCTGGCGCTCGAAAAAGCGCAAACCGCCATACACGCGATACGCGATGCCCGCATTCACCAGCGTGTGCTCGATCGTGCGCGACTGCGCGTTGCTGCGATAAAGCACCGCGACTTCGCTGCGCGACGTGCCCGTGTTGATGAGCGCCTTGATTTCCTCGACGATCCAGCCGGCTTCCTGCGTGTCGGTCGCGGCCTCGTAGACGCGCACCGGCTCGCCGTGACCGGCGTCGGTGCGGAGATTCTTGCCGAGGCGCCGCGAATTATTCGCGATCAACTGGTTGGCCGCGTCGAGAATATGGCCGTGCGAGCGGTAATTCTGTTCGAGCTTGATCAGATGCCGGACGTTGAACTCCTGTTCGAAGTCGCGCATGTTGCCGACGTTCGCACCGCGGAAAGCGTAGATCGACTGGTCGTCGTCGCCGACCGCGAAGATCGAATTCGTCTGGCCCGCGAGCAGCTTCAGCCACGCGTATTGCAGCTTGTTGGTGTCCTGAAACTCGTCGACGAGAATGTGTCTGAAGCGCGCCTGATAGTGCGCGCGCAGCGGCGCGTTGTGCGCCAGCAGTTCGTAGCAGCGCAGCAGTAGCTCCGGAAAATCGACGACGCCTTCGCGCTGGCACTGCTGGTCGTAGGCTTCGTAGAGCTCGACGAATTTGCGGTTGAAGTTGTCGGTGGCGTCGACGTCTTTCGGGCGCAGCCCTTGTTCCTTCGCGTTGTTGATGAAGTACTGGAGATTCTTCGCCGGGTACTTTTCATCGTCGATGTTGAGGCCCTTCATCAGGCGCTTGATCGCGGACAGTTGGTCCGCGGTATCGAGAATCTGGAACGTGGCCGGCAGCGCGGCGTCGCGATGATGCGCGCGCAGCATGCGGTTGCACAGGCCGTGAAAGGTGCCGATCCACATGCCGCGCGTGTCGATGGGTAACAGCGCCGACAGACGCGACATCATTTCGCGCGCGGCCTTGTTCGTGAACGTCACGGCAAGGATGGTCGCCGGCGACGCGAGGCCGTGCTGGATGAGCCACGCAATGCGCGTGATGAGCACGCGCGTTTTGCCGCTGCCTGCGCCGGCGAGAATCAGCGCGGGCTCGTTCGGGAGCGTGACGGCGGCGTGTTGTTCGGGGTTGAGATTGGCTAGCAGATCGGGCATTTTTTCGGAGGGACGGCGGGGTGTTCGTCATTATATGCCCCGACGCTCGCTTGCTTTTTTTGCCTCGTGAGCACCGTTTGGCGCGTTGGGTTTTACGTTGCCGGAGCCGACGCGCGGCCAGCATGCTTCCCGGTCGACAACGGGCAAGCGCCTCGTCCGGCCCGCCGCGGCAAAAAAGAAAAGGCGCCGCAGCGCCTTTTCGTCACAAGTCCGACCGAAAGCCCTCACGCCTTCGCGCGCTTGCCTTCCACATGCGGCAGGAACACCGTCAGCACGCCGAGCAACGGCAGGAACGAGCAGACTTTGTACACATACGTGATGCTCGTCGCGTCGGCGAGTTCGCCGAGTACCGCGGCGCCGATGCCGCCGAGGCCAAACGCGAAGCCGAAGAAGAGGCCCGCCACCATGCCCACCTTGCCCGGAATCAGTTCCTGCGCATAGACGAGGATCGCCGAGAACGCCGAGGCCAGCACCACGCCGATGATCACCGTCAGCACGCCCGTCCAGAACAGGTTCGCATACGGCAGCAGCAGCGTGAACGGCGCGACGCCGAGAATCGACACCCAGATCACATATTTGCGGCCGATCCTGTCGCCGATCGGACCGCCGATCACGGTCCCCGCGGCCACGGCCGCGAGGAACACGAACAGATGAATCTGCGCGGCCTGCACCGGCAGATGGAACCGGTCGATCAGATAGAACGTGAAATAGCTGTTGATGCTCGCGAGGTAGAAGTACTTCGAGAACACCAGCAGGATCAGCACGCTCATCGCGAACATGACCTGGTTGCGCGAGAGCGTTGCGTGAGCGGTCTGGCTGCGCGCCTTTTTCACGGATGGATGCTGCTTGTACCAGCGGCCGATCTGCGTCAGCACGACCATTGCGACGAGCGCCGCCACCGAAAACCATGCGATGCTGCGCTGTCCGTGCGGAATCACGATCAGCGCGGCCAGCAGCGGCCCGAGCGACGATCCCGCGTTGCCGCCCACCTGGAACAGCGACTGCGCGAGCCCGTGACGGCCGCCCGAGGCCATCCGCGCGACCCGCGACGATTCGGGATGAAACACCGACGACCCGCAGCCGACCAGCGCCGCGGCCACCAGCAGCACGCCGAAACTCGTCGCCATCGACATCAGCAGCAGGCCGGCGAGCGTGAAGCCCATGCCGACGGGCAGCGAGTACGGCTTCGGATGTTTGTCCGTATAGATGCCGACGAGCGGCTGAAGCAGCGACGCGGTGATCTGATAAGTCAGCGTGATCAGGCCGATCTGTCCGAACGACAGCGAGAAGTTGTCCTTCAGCATCGGGTAGATGGCGAGGATCAACGACTGGATCATGTCGTTGAGCAGATGCGAGAAGCTGATCGCGCCGAGCACGGAATAGACCGTGCGCTGAACCTTGGCGGCCGGCTGCGCGGCTGAAGATGCGGCAGCCGACGCGGCTGAGGCTGAGGCATTGGCGGCGCTGCCGGTTTGGGCTGACGCGACGGCAAGTGCGCGTTTATCGAGGCTGGTTTCCATACGCTTCAAAGAAAGGGAAAGGAAGGGGCAATCCGGCTGGCGGCGCGTCGCGATTCCTGGTCTGCGTCGTTGCGGCATAACGACGCGAATTCGCGCGTGCTCAGCTATTTGTCGCAGTTTAATGTGGCTCGACCGAAATGTAAGGACAAGTTTTGTCGCGAATCGGACACGGTCATGCGGGCCTCGCGCATCGCTGTAAATCAGAACGGGCGGATTTTTGGCCGTGTATAAAACTGGCGCGGCGCGCGCCCACGAAGCGGCGCGTCGAGGACCGGGCGAATCACGGTCGGCATCGGGCAAACCGCGCTAAAGATCGCGGCCGCTGATGCCGTAGACCCGGAGAGAGAAAAAGCAATGCCGGAACAGACCTTTGCGGCAGGTTTAAACGTGGGGACGGGGAATATGAAAGCAGGTTCAGCAGTGTCAGCAGTTCCGCTGGGCAGCCGGAAGAGCGCGGGGTTCGTTCCGGACACGGAGGCGACCGGCCGGTCGCCGTCGCGGGGAAAGGGTGGCGGGTCGCGAGTCGTGCGGCTCAAGGGGCTGTCGGTCAAGGCGATGTTGCGCGCCGCGTTCGCGGTGCTGCTGGTCGGCACGCTGGCAATCGGCGTGTTTTCGCTCACGCAGATCAGCCGCCTGAACGCGTCCGCGCAATCCATCTACGATCAGGGCCACGTCGCGAGCCGCGCCGCCGAGGAAGCGCGCGGCCATATGCTGCGTGCAAGCCGCGCGCAAAAAATGCTGCTGACGGCGACCACCGCGAAAGAGCGCGACGAACTGGGCGCCGACATCGACAAGGGCTTGAACGGCCTCGCCGCCGAACTCGCCACGCTGCAGCAGTACGTCGACAAATCCGACGCGCAGGCCGTCGAGCATCAGAAGAAATTCGCCGCCGGCGTCGCGACGTGGAGCGCGCATTTGCGTGACTTCGTGACGCTCGTGAAAGCGCAGCCGCTCGACCTTTCGCAGATGAACTGGCAGGTCGGCACGCAGGACGTGTCGCTGCTCGTCGAAACCGGCAAGCTCGAAAAACTCGTCGATCAACTCGTGGCGGAACGCGGCACGGCCGCGAAGGCGACCATCGACGCGTCCGGCTTCATTTATCACTCGTCGTTCGTGATGCTCGCGGTGATGACGGTCGGGCTGATCGTGCTCGCCGCGTTCGTCAGCGAGTGGGTGGTGCGCCGCCTCGCCCGCCAGTTGGGCGGCGAACCGGCCTACGCGAAAGAGATCGCGAGCCGGATCGCGGCGGGCGATCTGTCGAACCAGATCAAGCTCGGACGTAAGGACAAGTCGAGCGTGCTGTACGCGCTCTCCGACATGCAAAGCGGGCTCGCGACCACGGTATCGGATATTGCGTCGAGCGCGGACGCGATTGCGACCGCCTCGGGCGAAATTTCGATGGGCAACCTCGATCTGTCGCAACGCACCGAGCAGCAGGCGATGGCGCTCGAGCGCACGGCGAGCAGCATGGAGCAGTTGACGTCGACGGTTCGCCAGAACGCCGACAACGCGAAGCAGGCGAGCACGCTCGCCAATAACGCGTCGGAGATCGCGGAGAAGGGCGGTGAAGTGGTGAGCCGCGTCGTCGCGACGATGAACGAGATCAACGACAGCGCGCGCAGCATCGGCGACATCATCGGCGTGATCGAGGGCATCGCGTTTCAGACCAATATTCTCGCGCTGAACGCGGCCGTCGAGGCGGCGCGCGCGGGCGAGGAAGGGCGCGGCTTTTCGGTGGTCGCCGCCGAGGTGCGCAACCTCGCGCAGCGCAGCGCCGCCGCCGCGAAGGAGATCAAAGGCTTGATCAGCACGTCGGTCGAGCGTGTCAGCAACGGCTCGACGCTCGCGCAGGACGCCGGCCAGACGATGGACGAAGTGGTCAAGGCCGTGAAGCGCGTCACCGACATCATGGGCGAGATCTCGGCGGCTTCGTCGGAGCAGAGCGCCGGCATTGAGGAAATCAACCTCGCCGTCGCGCAAATGGACTCGGGCACGCAGCAGAACGCGGCGCTGGTCGAGCAGGCGACCGCGGCGGCCCGCTCGCTCGACGATCAGGCGCACGGCCTCAAGCAGATGGTCGGCAAGTTCCGCTTGTAGAGCTTGTATAGCTTGCAGAGCTTGTAGCGGCGCCGCTCAGCTCTGCTTGACGACCACCGTGCAGGTAATGCCCGCCGCCAGCACGACACCGTCGGGCACCGAGTCGATCTTCACCCGCACCGGCACGCGCTGCGCGAGCCGCACCCAGTTGAAGGTCGGGTTGACGTCGGCGAGCAGTTCGCGGCTTTGCGGATTGTCGCGGTCGTAAATGCCGCGCGAGATGCTCTCGACGTGGCCTTGCAGCGTGCCGCCGCTCATCAGCCGGACTTCGGCCTTGTCGCCGATATGCAGGTGCGGCAGCTTGGTTTCCTCGAAGTAGCCATAGACCCAGAACGAGTGGCTGTCGACGATCGCGAGCTTCGCCGCGCCGGCCGTCGCGTAGTCGCCGCGAAACACGTTCAGGTTCGTCACGTAGCCGTCGACGGGCGACACGACGCGCGTGCGGGCGAGATTGAGCTTCGCGGCGTCGAGCGCGGCGAGTGCCTGCTGATAGGCGGCCTCGGCGGCCGATGCCGTATGCGCCGCATTTTCCTGGCTCTCCTTCGACACCACGAGCGAATCCATATCCGCGCGACGCCGCGCGTCGTCGCGCTTCATCTGCAATTCGGCCTTGCGCGCGGCCACCGCGGCCTGCGCCTGCTCGACGGCGATCTCGTAGTGCGACGGGTCGATCTGCATCAGCAAATCGCCTTTCCTCACCAGTTGATTGTCCTTGACCGGCAACTCGACGACGGCGCCCGACACGTCCGGCGCGACATTGACGATCTCGGCGCGCACGCGTCCGTCGCGCGTCCACGGTTCGTCCATGTAATGAACCCACAGCACGCGCCCCAGCAGGATCGCGACGATAAAAACAATGGCTGTCGCGACGAAGCCAACAAGATTTCGGATGGTCATGTTTCGACTCGGATCAACGATAAACGGCAAGGCCGAGCACGCCGCATACGCAGACGAGCAGGCTGGCCCGGAACAGGGACGGATGCCACACCACGCGATAAACGCCCGTATAGGCGATCACGCGATCCAGCACCCAGGTAAGCGCCGCGCCCGCGACGAACAGCAGCACGATCGTGGGCACATAGGCGTCGAAAACGGCAATGTCACGCGGCATGTGAGACTCCTTTGGGTGCGTCTTCCGGCGCGTGTGCTCGCGCGCCCGTCCACGGTTCGAGCGGCGACTGCGGATCGAGCAGCGCGGTACGAATGAAATGCAACTGGCTCAGAATGCGTTGCAGCCGATGGCGCTCGTCGCGCGGCGGGGCGAACGCCAACGCCGTAAGTAACGCCTGCATGGCGTCGATGGCTTCGCTGGTCGCTTTTAGCGCGCGTTCGAAGCGATCGCTGCGCGGCCGTTCGAAGAGGGCGGTCAGCGCGTCGCACATCGCGCGCAGTGCAATGCGCCACGGCGTCGCTTTCGCGTAGCGCGCATCGGCCGGCAGCGCGGCCACTTCGCGGCGCAGATCGATCACCGCGTTGCCGATTTCGAGCACCGAGAACAGCCAGCGCAACGTGTCGCGCCGCGCCGCCGGATCGTTCTGCGCGAGCGCGTTGATCTGAAACATCAGGTCGCGCGCGCCGCTCTCGAAGTGCGAGCGCACGCGGCTCAGGTGCGCGCGGCTCGCGAGCACGACCTGGCGGCGCAGATCGGCGAGCAGCCGGTTGCGCAGCCACGGCGTGGACGGCGGCAGCAACACGGCGAACGCCACCGACGACACCAGCATCGACAGCACGAGCGCCATCGCGTCGTTGATAAAGCTCGTCGGGTCGTAATGCATCACGTTGTCCGGGCCGGCGAGAAAGCAGAAGAAGATGCAATAGCCGACGCCGTAGCCGGCGAGCGCGGGCCGCGTCGTCATGAATACGCCGAGCAGCAGGAACGGCGCGAGCGCCGCGCACAGCAGCGGGAAGCCGTCGATGCGCGGAAACACGCCGTACACCGCGAGCATGCCCATCACCGAGGCCGCGAGCGTCCCGCCGGCCATCTGGAACACGGTGCGTTTCGGGTCCGGCGACGACGACGCGAGCGCGCACACGGCCGCCGCGTTGAGCGTGAGCGTCGAGCCGCTCGGCCATGCGGTGGCGATCCAGAAGGCGCCGAGCGCCATCATCACGAGCGCCGCGCGCAGGCCGGCGACGCCCGCCGCGATTGCGTTCGTCTTCGGCTCGTAGCGCTCGACCCAGCGCTCGCGCGCGTGGGTGTCGACGGCCAGCGACGCGTACGTGGCCGCGTACGCATGCAGGTCGTCGATGAAGCGGTACAGCAGTTCGGCGCCCGTGTCGAAGTCGAGCAGCGGCGCGTCGGGATGCGTTTCGAGCGCGGCGCGCGTCGCGCGCACGCGGCGCGGCAACTCGGCCTTGTACGCTTCGAGTTGCGCGGCGGCATGCGCGGCGTCGGCGGCGCTTCGCACCGGCTCGCCGGACTTCGCGAACAAGGGCGCGATCTCCTTGAAGTACGGCTCCAGCGCGTCGATGGCGATCACGGCGCCATGCGTGCCGGCGTTGCGCAGCCGGTTCATCAACTGATGCAGCGCGTGAAAGCGCGTCGACGCGGTCATGAACTCGCTGTTCAGGCGCGCGAGACGGCCGGCGCGCATCCGCGAATCCGGGCCTTCGAACACGGCGACGCTGCGCGCCGCCTCGAAGCCGACGATGTCCGCGACGAAGCGCGCATTGGTCGCCTCGATCTGCGCGCGGTCGATGCGCCCGGCCAGCGACGCCGACACATAGTCGACGAACGAGGAGAACCGCGCCCGCACCGCGCCGCGCATCTGCAAGCCGGCGAATTGCGGGAACACGAGGCCGCTGACCGCGCCCGCGCAGACGATGCCGAGCACGACTTCCGCGACGCGCGTGAGCGCGGCGAGAAACGCGCCGTCCGGATGCTGCGAGGCGGGGATGCCGATCAGCGCGGCCGTGTAGCCGGCGAGCACGAATCCGTACGACCGGAAATTGCGGTTGCGCGCGGCGCCGGCGGTGCAGATGCCGACCCAGATCGCGGTCGTCGCGATAAAGAGCTCCGGCTGCTGTGCGAAAAGTCCGATCAGCGCGAGCATCACGACGAGGCCGACGAGCGTGCCGCAGATCCGGTAGAAGCTCTTCGCGAACACCATCCCGCTTTGCGGCTGCATCACGATGAAGACGGTGGTCATCGCGGTGCGCGGCTGCGGCAGGTCGAGCTTCATCGCGATGCCGAGCGCGAGGAAGCACGCGGCCAGCGCCTTGAAGAGATAGATCCACGTGAGGCCGTCGGTGCGGGCCCAGTCGGCGGCGGCGCGCGACCAGGCAGCGAGTGACGGCGCGCGCGAGGCGGAAGCGGGGGAGGTTGACATGGCGGGCTTCCTTAGTCGGCTGCGGCGTGGGGCGCGGGGCTTGTTGCTGGGCGCGGTCCCGGGCCTGCCGCCTCGGGCGCAGCGGTTCCGTTCGAGGCGGCAGCGGAGTTGCCGACACTGCCCTCGGCGCCGCCCTTGCCCTTGCCATGCCCCGCCAGCGTTTCGTTCGCCGCCGGCCCGTTCGCCGGCTCGTCGAGGCCGCCGCCCAGCGCGGTAACCAGCGACGCATGCGCGCCGAGCCGCTCCGCGTGGACTTTTGCGACGCCTTCCTGCGCGCGCAGCAACTGGTTTTGCGCCGTCAGCACGTTCAGATAGTCGGTGAGACCGCGCCGATAACCTTCGCGCGCCAGTTCGTAGTTCTTGCGCGCGGCGGCCACCGAGCGCTCGGCGTCCTGCGCCTGCGTCGTCAGCGAGCGGATGCGGATCACCTGATCGGAGACGTCTTTGAGCGCGCCGACGATCGACTGGTTGTAGTTCTCCACCGCCTCGTCGTAACCGGCGGAAGCCGCGCCCAGTTCCGAGCGCAGCCGGCCGCCGTCGAAGATCGGCAGCGACAGCGCCGGACCGGCGCTCCAGCTATGCGACGGATTCTTCAGGAACTGGAAGAGCGGCCCCATCGCCGCATAGCCGCCGATCGACGCG
The DNA here is from genome assembly GCF_003330785.1 of Paraburkholderia graminis. Taxonomy (NCBI): domain Bacteria; kingdom Pseudomonadati; phylum Pseudomonadota; class Betaproteobacteria; order Burkholderiales; family Burkholderiaceae; genus Paraburkholderia; species Paraburkholderia graminis. Next base: position 2,807,261 of record NZ_CP024934.1, on the reverse strand, counting down.
AGCAGATCGATGTCCGGATAAAACCCGGCCTTCGCGACGTCGATGCCGCGCGCCTGCGCCGCCACCGTCCAGCGCGCGGCGACGATGTCCGGCCGATGGCCGATCAGTTCCGCGGGCAGCGCACTCGGCAAGCCCGCGGGCGCGGCAAGCGAGAGCTTCGGCCGCTGGATCGAGTCGCCCGCGCCGGGGCCTTTGCCTGCGAGCGCCGCCAGTTGATTGCGGCCGAGCGCGATCCTTTCCTCGAGCGCATCGATTTGCCGCTCGTATTCCGGCAGCGGCGTTTGCGCCTGGCTCGCTTCGAGCTGCGTGCCGATGCCGCCCTTCAGACGCCGGTTCGCCAGGTCGGCGATTTGCTGCTGTTGCTGCAAGGTGGCGCGGGCGATGTCGAGCAGCGCGTAATCGAGCGACATGCCGATGTACGTGCGCACCACGTTGGCTTGCAGTTCGAGTTGCGCGGCGCGGGCATCGGCGGCGCGCGCGTGGGCGGCGTCGAGGGCGCGCTCGGCGGCGTTGCGGTCCTTGCCCCACAGATCGAGGTGATAGGAGAGCGCGAGCGTGCCGGTGTTGTTCCACGATTGCTCGCCGGCGAGCGGACCCGGACCGTAGTACAGGTTGTCGGCCCACTTCTGGCGCTTGATCGACAGATCGCCGTTCACCTGGGGAGCCAGCGCCGAACGGGCGACGCCCGCCATCGACATCGCTTCGCGCACGCGCGCCTGCGCCGCGGCGAGGCTCGGATTGTTCGCCTGCGCGGCCTCGATCCACGCGTCCAGTTGCGGATCGCCATAGACGCGCCACCAGTCGGCGGCGGGCCACTGGGCGTCGGCGTCGGCCGCGCGGATCGCGTTGCCCGCGTCGAGCGAGGCCGGGTCGGTACGGCTCGCCTGCGGGGCGATGCCTCCGGTACTTGCACAGCCGGCAATTGTTAATAGGATCGTAAGAGCCGCGGCTGCGGCGATCCTCGTGGCGACCGGAGACTGCACGATTTCCTCCAGAAATGACTATAGAAGCTACCGCGCAATTATATTTTTCGATCGATTGGGGAATAACCGGTAAAGATGCAAGGGATTTTTACGGGAATTGTGATAATCGCCTTTGCATTGCGTGTAACAATCGACGGGTTGGCTTGGATGCTGGATAAGGATCAGGTATGGATACGCTTCAAAACATGCGCGTATTTGTCCGCGTCGTCGAGGCGGGCAGTTTCACGGGTGCCGCGCAGCACCTCAATACGACGACCGCGTACGCGTCGCGCGCGGTGTCGGATCTGGAAGCGCATCTGCGCACGCGCCTGTTGAACCGCACCACGCGCCGTATCGCACTCACCGAGGCGGGCGAGCGCTATTTGCAGCGCTGCGAGCAGATTCTCGCGTATGTCGATCAGGCGGAAGCCGAGGCGAGCGACGCGCACGCGCGTCCGTCCGGCAAACTGAAGGTTCACGCGATGACGAGCTTCGGCCAGCACTACGTCGTGCCGGCCGTGGGCCGCTATCAGCAACGCTACCCGGAAGTGCATGTCGAGCTCACGCTCGCGCAGCGCATGCCCGATCTGCTCGACGAAGGTTTCGACGTGTCGCTGACGCTCGCCACGGGTCTGCCGGATTCGGGACTGGTGTCGCAGCGGCTGGGCAGCGCGTTCAGCATCGTGTGCGCGTCGCCGGCTTATCTGGAGAAGCACGGCGTGCCGCAAACGCCGTCCGATCTCGCGAGCCACGCCTGCCTGCAAATGGTCACGCCGGTGTTTCCGCCCGACAAATGGACCTTCGACGGCCCCAACGGCGAGGAAACCATCGCGCTCGGGCCGGCCACGTTTCAGGTGAACGTCGCGGAGGCGATGGCCGTCGCGGTGACGAGCGGCATGGGCATCGGCCTGATTCCGATTTACTCGGCGATCAGCGGCCTGCGCAAAGGCGACCTGGTGCGGCTCCTGCCCGACTACACCTCGCAGGAGATGAACCTGTACGCGTTGTATCCGTCGCGCCAGTATCTGGACGCGAAGATCCGCACGTGGATCGAGCATCTGCGCGACGAGCTGCCGGCGACGCTCGCGGTCGACGAAGCGGAGTTGCGGCAGTTCGCTCGGACCTGAGCCGGCGAGCGGTTTCGGCTCGTCCGGTTGGGTGACGGGCGGTTGAATCGGCGCGCTGTTACATCGGCGCCGCGCCGCAACATTTCCTTACTTCCGCGCGCGAATCGATTTGCTACCGTGTGGTTAATGCGCGGCGCGTCAAACCGGCGCGTTGTTGTCGCCGCCACGTTCGGCAATCGCAATCACCGAAGGACGAGGATTTCATGGATACGCATCTGATGATCGGCGTGGCCGTCATGTTTGGACTGATCGGCATTGCCGCATCTCGCGACCTGCTGCGCCGCCTGCGTCAGCAGCAGCCGCAACTTGCGCCGATCAGGATCGAGCGTCCCGAAGCCGGCAAGCAGCGGAGCGGGCGGTAGTCGTTTGGGCTTGCGGCGGGGCGCGTCTGCGGTTTGAGGCCGCAGCGCCGCCGCGCTAGATCTCGACGACCTTATCCCACGCGAACTGCGGATTTTCCCACTGCCTGCTGCGCCGCTCGAAATAGCCCCGCGGATTGCACACCACGCGCGTGCCGTTCACCGTGTAGTCGAACGACGTATGCGTGTGCCCATGAATCCATAGCGTGACGGGCGCCCGCACGAGTTCCGGCAAATGGTTGACGAAGCCCGCGGACACGCGGTCTTCCGCGTAACGCTCGGCGAGACTCAAACGATGCGGCGCGTGATGCGTGACCACGACCGTCTGCCCGGCAAACGGTTTCGCCAGTTCGTTCTCGAGCCAGGCGCGCGCCTGGCGATGCAGCGCGAGCGCGTCGCCGGGCGTGAAGTCGCGCGCGTCGTCCTCGGCGCGGTTTTCCAGCCCGTGCGGCCAGTTGATCTGAATCGGCCCGCGAAAGTCGAGCATCGCGCGCCGCGACGCCTCCATCGATTCTTCCAGCGCCGCGCTGTCCGCGCCGAACAGCGCAAAATCCGTCCATAACGTCGTGCCGAGCACGCGCCAGCGTCCCTGCGGATCGACGAGTGCGGCGTTGTTCAGCACGTACACGTTGTCGACCTGCGCAGCCGCGTCGTACAACGCGGTTTCGAGCGCGCCGAACTCGCCGTCGTAGTACTCGTGATTGCCCGGCACGTAGATCACCGGCGTCGCGCCGTCGAAGGTCTGCGCGGCCCAGCGCGGGCCCGCCGCGTGATTGTGAATGTCCCCGGCCAGCACGATCAGATCCGCTTCTGCGTGCGGAATCAGTTCAGGCTCGTCGTTCTCGAGATGCAGATCGGACAGCACGCGAATTTTCACGAAGAGGGCTCCTGCGAGTGGCTGGGTTGCATCCGGTTTCAACCGGTTGCTTCACGCTTTTAGCGTAGCACTTTGCCCGGGTTCATCAGGTTCAGCGGATCGAGCGCGTGTTTGACCGCGCGCATCATCTGGACCTCGACGTCCTGCTTGTAGTGCATCGCTTCATCAATTTTCAACTGCCCGAGCCCATGTTCCGCGCTGATGCTGCCGCGATGCCGATGCACGCTGTCGTACACGATACCGTTGATCGGGCTCTGGAATTGCGCGAGGAACGCCTTCGCGTCGACACCCTCCGGCGCCTGCACGTTGTAATGCAGATTGCCGTCGCCGAGATGGCCGAACGTCACCATGCGCGCGCCGGGCGCGGCCTGCGCGATCGCGGCATCGGTTTCCTCGATGAAATGGCCGATGCGCGAGATCGGCACCGCAATGTCGTGCTTGATGTTCAGACCTTCCTCGGCCTGCGCGAGCGGAATATGTTCGCGCAGGTTCCAGAACGCGCGCGATTGCGCGAGGCTTTCCGCGACCACCGCGTCCTGCACCACGCCGTCTTCGAGCGCCGTTTCCATCAGACGCTCGAACAGTGCGCGCGCGTGCTCCTCGCTTTCGCTGTCGGACAATTCGAGCAGCACGATTTGCGCGTGCGGTTCGGCAAACGGATAGCGCATCTGCTCGAAGTGCCGGCCGACTAGCCGCAGGCAGAAGTCCGACATCAGTTCGAAGCCCGTGAGCAACGGCCCGGCGATGCGTTGCGCGAGCGACAGAAAGTCGAGCGCCGCATGCGGCGACGCGAGCGCAGCGAGCGCCGTGACGCGCGCGGCCGGCTGCGGATGCAGCTTCAACACCGCAGCGGTGATGATGCCGAGCGTGCCTTCCGCGCCGATGAACAGATCGCGCAGATCGTAGCCGGTGTTGTCCTTGCGCAGCCCGCGCAGACCGTCCCACAGTTCGCCTTGCGGCGTGACGACTTCGAGGCCGAGACAGAGTTCGCGCGTGTTGCCGTAGCGCAGAACGCCGGTGCCGCCCGCGTTGGTCGCGAGATTGCCGCCGATCGTGCAACTGCCTTCGGCGGCAAGACTCAGCGGGAACAGACGGCCGGCTTCTTCCGCGCGTTCTTGCACTTCCGCGAGAATCACGCCGGCTTCGACGGTCATGGTGTTGTTGTGCGGGTCGATTTCGCGCACGCGGTTCAAGCGCCGCAAGCTGACGACCGCCTGCGCGCCGCTCGCATCGGGCGTGGCGCCGCCTGCAAGACCGGTGTTGCCGCCTTGCGGCACGAGCGGGACGCCATGTTCGACGGCGAGCTTCACGAGCGCCGCGACTTCGGCGGGCGTCGCCGGGGACAGCACCGCGCAGGCCGCGCCGGTGTAGCGGCGGCGCCAGTCGGTGAGGTAGGGCGCGGTGTCGTGCGCATCGGTCAGCACATGGGCGGCGCCGATGGCGTCGCGGCAGGCAGTGAGGAAAGCGGATTGGGTCATGTTGGTTGGGTGCGGGATTGGGCGGCGGATGCTGAGGCGCAAGTCGAGCGTATTACGTTCAGACGTCCGCGTTTTCCGGATGTTCGCGGGGCGGCTTCGCGGCGCCGTTCGATACCTTTTCCGCTGCCGTTTTTTCCGCCTCTCGTGCCGCATCTTTCGCCGCCGTTTTTGCCGCGCGTTTGAACGGCGCGACATACGCGAGCGTACAGACGAAAAAGAGCACGCTAAGCATCGCTTCCAGCCAGCCGAAGCCCGCGCTCAAGCCACGCTCGCTCCAGCCGCGCACGACGCCCTCGGTAAAGTAAAGCAGGATCAGCATCGACGCCCATTGCATCGTATAGACACGCCGCCGCCACACGCCCGGCAGCGCGAGCAGCAGAGGCACGGCCTTCATCACGAGCGCCGAACCGCCCGGGCGCAGCGGCGCGAGCCACGCTTCCCAGGCAATCGACAACGCGATCAGCGTGACGAGCGAAGCCGTCGCGCCGAGCGCGGCGTGCAGGTTTGGCGACGGCGGCAGCGTGCGATTCACGGTCTTTCGCTCATGGATGCCGCCGTGCGCGCGACACGTGCGCCGAGCGCGACGGCGAGCGTTTTCTCGTCGGCGGAAATGCCTTGTGCGGCGCTGCCCGCGCGCGCGAAATGCGACGCGCCGTAGGGCGTGCCGCCGCTTTGCGTTGTGCTCAATGCGCTCTCCGTGTACGGGATGCCGACGATCAGCATGCCGTGATGGAGCAGCGGCAGCATCATGGACAACAGCGTGGACTCCTGGCCGCCGTGCAGACTGCCGGTGGACGTGAACACGCAGGCCGGCTTGCCCGACAGCGCGCCCGACAGCCACTGCGGCGTGGTGCCGTCGAGAAAGTATTTCAGCGATGCGGCCATGTTGCCGAAACGCGTGGGCGAGCCGAGCGCGAGACCGGCGCATTCCTCGAGGTCGCGCAGTTCGGCGTACGGCGGTCCTTCGGCGGGAATGTCGGGCTGCGTCGCCTCGCAGACGGTGGAAACCGCCGGCACGGTGCGCACGCGCGCCTGCATGCCGGGGACGCTGTCGACGCCGTGCGCGATCGCCAGCGCAAGCTCGCGCGTGGCGCCGTGACGGCTGTAATAGAGCACGAGAATGTCTTTCATAAGCCTCATCAGTGAACGGGTATTATAGGGCTTGGGTCCGCTCTAGAGGCCGTTCCCAGCCATTCATAGCCATTCGGCCAGGGCTCGAGTAAGGCGCGTCGAGGGTGCTCTCAGAATGCTTTAAGAGTGCTTTGAGAGTTCGCTGAAGGTTCGGCCGGGTGGTCCTGAAACACAGTCAGACAAAGCAAGGAGGCAGGTTTGTTGTCCAGGGTGCGTTTCGACCTCGATACGCTCAAGCGGCTCGCGCAGTTCGCCGCGAAGCGCAGCAGCGAAGACCGCATTGCGCAGGTGGCCGGCAGCCTCACGTTCACCACGATGCTCGCGCTGGTGCCGCTCGCCACCGTCGCGTTCGCGCTCTTCACGGCGTTTCCGCTGTTCAGTTCGTTCCAGGAGTCGCTGCAGTTTTTCCTCGCCGACCACCTGATGCCCGCGCAACTGAACAGCCAGATCTTCAAGTATCTGAATCAGTTCGCGTCGAAGGCGAAGGGCTTGACGACCATCGGCATGGTGCTGCTGTTTCTCACGGGCGTCATGACCATGATGACGATCGAATCCGCGTTCAACGTGATCTGGCGCGTGCGCAAGGCGCGGCCTATCGCGCAGCGCATCCTCGTGTACTGGGCGATCATTACGCTGGGTCCGATTCTGATTGGCGTGAGCCTTTCGATCTCGTCGTATCTGTTCACGCAGTCCATGACGTTCAGCGCGGCCCAGCGCATGACGCCGGTGATCGAATTCGCGCTCGCGGGCGCCGCGTTGCCGCTGACGGCGCTCGCCTTCACGATTCTCTATGTCTATCTGCCGAACTGCCGTGTGGAGTGGCGCGATGCGGTGATCGGCGGCGTCACGGCGGCTATTGCGTTCGAACTCGCCAAGCGCGGCTTCGGCTATTACGTGCGTCGCATGCCGACCTATACCGCGGTGTACGGCGCATTCTCGGCGGTGCCGCTTTTCCTGCTGTGGATGTACCTCTGCTGGTTCATCACGCTGGCGGGCGCGATGATCGCGTCGGCGTTGCCGGCCATTCGCATCGGCCAGTTTCATCGACCGACTTTCGAGGGCAGCAATCTGTTCGATGCGCTGGAATTGCTCGCGCGGCTTTGCGAAGCGCGCGATGCCGGCAAGCGCGGCTACACGGTGACAGAGCTTTCGCGGATGCTTCGCCGCGATATGGACACGACGGTCAATCTGCTGCAAAAGCTCGAACAGATCGAATGGATCGCGCAGTTGCAGGAAGACGCGTCGCGCCCGCACTTCCTGCTGCTGGCCAATCCCGCGCAGATCACGGTGCAGCAGCTATACGACCTGTTCGTCATGGATCGCGCTGAGCTGGAGTATCAGCTTCAACTCGCGTCGACTCGTGTGGACGGCGCCACGCTGCTCGCGGCGCTCGAGAACGACAAACTGCGGGTGACGCTCGCGACGCTGCTCGCCGTGCGTGCCGCGGCGCGCGCGGCGGCCGCGGAAGAGAACGAGCGCGGCACGTCGTCGATGCCGCATCAGGCGGCCTAGCGCTCAGAATGCAGCGAGGCGGCGGTTCCAGCGCCGCCCGCTCGCTCGCGCTACAACGAAATCTTGCCGACGCAGATGTCCTTGAACATCACCCAGTCGCCCATCAGGCTGTAGAGCGGGTGGCGAAACGTTGCGGGCCGATTCTTCTCGAAGAAAAAATGGCCGACCCAGGCAAAGCCGTATCCGCAGACGACGGCCGCGGGCAGCCACAGCCAGTCGCCGGTGGCGAGCGCCATCGCGAGGCAGCCGATCACGCCGAGCGAGCCCACGAAATGCAGCCGCCGCGAGACCAGGTTGCGATGCTCGCTCAGGTAGTACGGGTAAAACTCCGCGAAGTTCGCGAAGTGATCGGTATGCGCGGTATGAGCCATAACGGCCTCCGGATGGCTACGCGTTGCGAATCATCGCCTGTTGTTGCGAACTGCGTTTTCTCGACGCGCCGACGGCGCGCGAAATGACAGGCTCGATTCATTGTCCGGCTATCGCGTGCCTGGCGCAACCTGGCCATTCGGACGATGGCGAAGGCGCTTCGGGGCGGTTATCGTGGGTGCGTGAATTGGCTGGCGAGCGGGCTGAGGAGCGAACCGACAAGCGAACCAACGACCAACTCGCGACGAAGCGCAGCACCGCGCGTTAATCCGCCGCGTGAACCGGTCTCGAAGCAAAACTGAACAGCGCGTCGAGCGTGGCGTCGGGCTGTTCGGTCATCAGCGCGTGTCCGGCTTCCAACGTGACGGTGTCAACGGGCGCGCCTGCCTGCGCGAGCGCATCGGCGAGTGCCTTGGCGGCGCGCGGCGGCGTCATCGCGTCGCGGCGGCCGACCACTAGGCGCGTCGCGCAGCGAACCTGCGCGGCACGCGCAAGGCCGTCCGCGTAGCTATTGCAGGCGGTGAAGTCGGTGTGAAAGAGATGCGTCTCGCCTTTTGCCGAAACGCGCTCCATCAGCCGCTGGTTCATACCGTGCAGCCAGAAGCCAGGACCGGGGCAGGACGGTTTGGCCGCGAGCGTCGAGTGCGACCATTCGTTGACCATGCCGATTGCGTCCGGCTCTCGATGTAGGGCGGCTTCGAGCAAGGTATCGGAGACCGCCATCGGCAACGCGGTGGCGAGGAGCGCGAGATGCGTGGTTCGCTGCGGGTAGCGGCCGGCGAAGTCGAGCGCGATCAGCGACCCCATGCTATGGCCGGCGACGAATGCGCGCGCGACACCTGCGGCGTCGAGCAACGCGGCGAGCCAGTCGGCCAGCGCGCCGATGGTGTGCAACGCGGGGCCGGCGCTGCGGCAGTGTCCGGGGAGATCGACGGCCAGCACGCTAAAGCCGTGGTGCGCGAAATAGCGCGTTTGCAGCGCCCACACGCTATGGTCGTGCTCGGCACCGTGGATGAAAACGGCAGTCGGCAGACTCCGGTCGAACGGTTTGCCGCCGGTGTAGGCATAGGCGGCCTTGCCTTGAACGGTCAGGATCATGGCGACTCCGGGCGCGGTTGCGAAGCGGTGTTGCCGTCTGTCTTCGGCGCGCCGTCCTGCGCGGGCTTCTGCGCCGGCTTCTGTGTCGGCTTCTGCGTCGGCTTCTGCGTCGATTTCTGCGCGGCTTTCAGGCCGCGCTTCAGATCGTCGATGAGGTCATCCGGGTCTTCGAGACCAATGGAGAGCCGGATCGTGCCTTCCGCGATGCCCGCCGCGGCGAGCGCGGCCGCGTCCATCCGGAAGTGCGTGGTGGAAGCAGGGTGAATCACCAGCGAGCGCGCGTCGCCGACGTTCGCGAGATGCGAGAACAGCGACAGCGCTTCGATGAAACGGCGGCCGGCCTCGCGGTCGCCTCGCAGATTGAAGCTGAACACGGCGCCCGGGCCGCGTGGCAGCAGGCGTTGCGCGAGCGCGTAATCGGCATGCGTCGGCAGTTCGGGATACGCGACGGCTTCGACCGCCGCATGGCCGGCGAGGAACTCGACCACGCGGCGCGTGTTGGCGACATGCCGTTCCATCCGCAGAGGCAGGGTTTCGATGCCTTGCAGAAGCTGCCAGGCGGCTTGCGGATGCAGGCATGCACCGAAGTCGCGCAAGCCCTCGCGGCGAGCGCGCAGCAGGAATGGCGCAACGGTGCTTTCCTCGCTGAACACCATGCCGTGGAAGCCGTCGTAGGGTTCGGTGAATTCGGGAAAGAGCCCGGAGGCGTCGAAGTCGAACGTGCCGCCGTCCACCAGCACGCCGCCGATGGTCGTGCCGTGGCCGCCCAGGAACTTGGTCGCCGAGTGATAGACGAAGTCCGCGCCGTGCTCGAACGGTTTCAGCAGATACGGCGTGGTGAAGGTGGAATCGACGAGAAGCGGCACGCGATGCTCGTGGGCGAGCTGCGCGACGGTGGCGATGTCGAGCACGTCGAGGCCCGGATTGCCGAGCGTCTCGCCGAACAGCAGGCGCGTGTTCGGGCGCAGCGCCGCGCGCCATCCGTCGATGTCGCCGGGTTTGACGAACGTCGTTTCAATGCCGAAGCGGCGCAACGTGTAGTGCAGCAGATTATGCGAGCCGCCGTACAGCGCGCTCGAAGCGACGATGTGCGAGCCCGCGCCCATCAGCGTGACGATCGCGAGGTGCAAGGCGGCCTGGCCGCTCGCCGTGCCGATCGCGCCCGCGCCGTTTTCGAGCGCCGCGACGCGCTCCTCGAATACGGCCACGGTCGGATTCGAGATGCGCGAGTAGACATGGCCGGCGCGCTCCATGTTGAAGAGCGCGGCGGCGTGGTCCGCATCGCGAAACGAGAACGAAGTGGTCTGATAGATCGGCGTGGCGCGCGCGCCGGTGGTGGGGTCGGGCGCGGCGCCGGCGTGCAGCGCAAGCGTGTCGAAACGGTTGGCGGACATGCTGGTCGGCGAGGCCACGGGCGGTCTCGCGAAAGGTCAAGGTGGCGGCCATCGTATCACCGGCGCAGGCTGCTTCAAGCGCGGTTTTCCCGATGCGCGAGTGTGTGCGTGCGGGTGTGCGTGCAGCCTTTGCCTGGCGGCGGAAGGCCGCCCCGCCTTGGTGGGGCGGCCGCTTTCCTTTTATGGGCCTTTCCGATAGGATCGAAAGTCATTGATGCATTACCATGCCTAGCGGGTATTTCGGGAGACAGATCATGCGAGTCAGCGACATTCTTAAAGTCAAAGGCAACACCCTTTTCACGGTCACGCCGGATGCCACGCTGCACGACGCAGTCAACACCATGGCCGAACACGACATCGGTTCGCTCGTCGTCATGGAGTACGGCGACCTGGTCGGCATGCTGACATTCCGCGAGATTATTCTGACGCTCAAGGAGAACGGCGGAAGCGTGGGCACGTCGACCATTCGTAAGGTTATGGACGATCATCCGCTTACCTGCACGCCCGAAACCGACGTCAACGAAGTGCGCCGCATGATGCTCGAGCATCACGTGCGTTATCTGCCGGTCATGGAAAGCCGCACGCTGATGGGTGTCATTTCGTTTTACGACGTCGCGAAGGCGGTGGTCGAAGAGCAGGGCTTCGAAAACCGCATGCTCAAGGCGTATATCCGCGACTGGCCGGAAGAGCAGGGGCAGCAGCCGGCGCGTTAAGGCGGCAGGACCCAATATTGAATGAAGGCGTGCGCGAGAGCGCGCGCCTTTTTTGTGCGCGCGGCGCTCGCTCGTTACGCGCGTTGCGGAACTGCCCCCACTGGCGCGCACTCCAGACGCGCATTTCCCCATCTGTTCGTCAAACTTCATGAGTCAGAGCCCCACGCCTCCTACGCCGCCAACGCGCACGCTACCCGCCGCCGGGCGCGCCGCGCGCCGGCATGGCGGCCATGAATCGCAGTTCAAGCTGCTGGGTGAGCGCCGTTTCGCGCCGTTTTTCTGGACGCAGTTCCTCGGCGCGATGAACGACAACGTCTTCAAGATCGGGTTCACGTCGCTCGTCACGTTTCAGGCGGCGCGCTTTTCGGGCGTCGATCCGAAAACCGCGGCGTTTCTGATCTCGGCCATCTTCATCCTGCCTTTTGTGCTGCTGTCGGCCACGTCCGGGCAGATCGCCGACAAGTACGACAAGGCGCTGCTCACACGCTTCGTCAAGACCTTCGAGATCGCCGTCATGCTGATCGGCGGCGCGGGTTTCCTGCTGCATAGCGCGCCGCTGCTGTATTTCTGCACGTTTCTGATGGGCGTGCATTCGACCGTCTTCGGGCCCGTCAAGTATTCGTACCTGCCGCAACATCTGTCGAGCCACGAGCTTGTCGGCGGCAACGGGATGGTCGAGATGGGCACCTTCGTCGCGATTCTCGTCGGCACGATCATCGGCGGCGCGAGTGCGGGTTTCGTCGAACATGGCGCGCTGCTGCTGGCCTGCGCGTGCGTCGCGATCGCGCTGGCGGGGCGCGTGGTGTCGAGCTTCGTCCCGGTGACGGCAGCGCCGCAGCCGGATCTGCGCATCAACTGGAATCCGGTCAGCGAGACCTGGCGCAACCTGAAGCTCGCGCGCGAAAACCGCACGGTGTTCCTGAGTCTGCTCGGCATATCGTGGCTGTGGTTCGTGGGCGCGACGTTTCTGTCGTCGTTTTTCAGCTTTGCGAAAGACGTGTTGTCCGCCAATCCGGACGTCGTGACGGTGCTGCTCGGCACGTTCTCGATCGGCATCGGCCTCGGCTCGCTGATGTGCGAAAAGCTCTCGAAGCGGCGTATCGAGATCGGCCTCGTGCCGCTCGGTTCGATCGGCATGAGCGTGTTCGCCATCGACCTTTTTTTCGCCAGCCACGCGTTGCCGCCCGCCGGACACCTGTTGAGCGTGGCCGAGTTTCTCGGGCGCGCCGCGCATTGGCGCGTGCTCGCCGATCTGTTCCTGCTCGCGATGTTCGGCGGCTTCTACAGCGTGCCGCTCTATGCGCTGATCCAGAGCCGCAGCCAGCCGAGCCACCGGGCGCGCATCATCGCGGCGAACAATATTCTGAATTCGCTCTTCATGATCGTCTCCGCGCTGATGGCGGTCGGCCTGACGGCGGCGGGCTTCAGCATTCCGGCAATTTTCCTCGTGACGGCGCTGCTCAATATCGTGGTGGCGACTTACATCTATTCGCTCGTGCCCGAGTTTCTGCTGCGCTTCATCGCCTGGCTGCTGGTGCACACGTTTTACCGGATTCGCCTCGTGCACGCCGAGCGGATTCCGGACGAAGGCGCGGCCGTGCTCGTCTGCAATCACGTGAGTTTCGTCGACGCCGTCGTGATCATGGCCGAGAGTCCGCGGCCGATCCGCTTCGTGATGGATCATCACATTTTCAGGACGCCGTTCGCCGGCTGGGTGTTTCGTCACGCGAAGGCGATTCCGATCGCGCCCGCGCACGAGGACGCGCAGTTGCTGACGCGCGCCTACGAGCGCTGCGCAGAGGCGCTTGCCGAGGGTGAACTGGTGTGCATCTTCCCCGAGGGCAAGCTCACTCGCACGGGCGAGATGAATCCGTTTCGTCATGGCGTGACCGAGATCATCCGGCGCACGCCCGCGCCTGTGATTCCGATGGCGCTGCGCGGGCTGTGGGGCAGCGTGTTTTCGCGCGCCAACGACGCGCGCTGGCCGCGGCCGGTGCAAAAGGGCGTGATGAGCCGGCTGACGCTCGCGGTCGGCGAGCCGATCGAGCCGGCGCTTGCCACGCCGGAACTGCTGCAGAAAACCGTCACGGAACTGCGCGGCGCGCGCAAATAGGCCGGCTTGTCCGGAAGTCATAAGCCGGCGCCGCGGGCGGCCTCGTGCCCCAAGGGGCTGGCATAATAGCGTCTTCCCCGCATCCTTTGGACGACGCTCATGTCCGGCAACACCCTCGGTACGCTTTTCACTGTCACGACCTTCGGCGAATCGCACGGCCCGGCCATCGGCTGCGTGATCGACGGTTGCCCGCCGGGCATGGCGCTCGACGAAGCCGACATCCAGCTCGAGCTCGACCGCCGCAAGCCCGGCACGTCGCGGCACGTCACGCAGCGTCAGGAAGAAGACAAGGTCGAAATTCTGTCGGGCGTGTTCGAGGGCAAAACCACCGGCGCGCCGATTGCGCTGCTGATTCGCAATACCGATCAGCGCAGCAAGGACTACGGCAATATCGCGGACACCTTCCGTCCGGGTCACGCCGACTACACCTACTGGCAGAAGTACGGCATTCGCGACTATCGCGGCGGCGGCCGTTCGTCGGCGCGGCTGACGGCGCCAACCGTCGCGGCGGGCGCGGTGGCGAAGAAGTGGCTGCGCGAGAAATTCGGTACTGAAATTCGAGGCTATATGGCGGCGCTCGGCGAAATCGACGTGCCGTTCGTCGACTGGGCGCAGGTGCGCGAGAACCCGTTCTTCGTGCCCAACGCGGACATCGTGCCGCAGCTCGAAGCGTATATGGACGCACTGCGCAAGGACGGCGACTCGATCGGCGCGCGTATCAACGTGGTGGCGTCGGGGGTGCCCGTGGGCCTCGGCGAGCCGCTGTTCGACCGGCTCGATGCGGACATTGCTCACGCCATGATGGGGATCAACGCAGTGAAAGGCGTCGAAATCGGCGCGGGCTTCGCGAGCGTCGCGCAGCGCGGCTCGGTGCATGGCGACGAACTCACGCCCGAGGGCTTTGTGGGCAACCACGCGGGCGGCGTGCTCGGCGGTATTTCGACGGGGCAGGACATCACGGTGTCGATCGCGATCAAACCGACGTCGAGCATCCGCACGCCGCGCCGTTCCATCGACAAAGCGGGGCAGCCGGCAGTTGTCGAGACGTTCGGCCGGCATGACCCGTGCGTCGGCATTCGCGCCACGCCGATAGCGGAGGCCATGCTCGCGCTGGTACTCATCGACCACGCGCTGCGTCATCGCGCGCAATGCGGCGACGTCTCGGTCAGCACGCCGAAGATCGCGGCGAGCGCGCCTTAACGGGCGCCGTTAGCGCCTCTCACATCGCATTGCACAAGCGGCGCGCGGCGCCTTCCTCGCATGAATCCTCCTCCTATCGAGCCAGCGGGCGACGTTTTGACGGCGCTGCGCTCGCGTGCCTCGGCGCCGCACGCGAGCGCGCATGACTATCTCGCGTTCGGTCAGGCGCTGCTGCAACACGCGGGCCGCGACAAGGTGCTGCAACGCGAAGCGCTTGTGGCGCTTGTGCGCGCCTATCAGGCCGAGCCGGCCTGCGAGCCAACGCTGCTTCACACGATTGCGCAGACCGCGTTCATCGTGCGCGATTGGGCGCTTGTCGAATCCGCGACCGCGCTGCTGCTTGCGCAAAATCCCGCCGATGCCAACGCATTAGTCTGGCGCGCGGCGGCCGTTCAGTATCGCGACGACTTCACTACCGCCGAGCAGTTGCTGCGCGAAGCGGTGCGCGTCGTGCCCGGCAATCCGGTGGCGCGTCACAAGCTCGCGTTGTGCGTGAAGGAGCAGTCGCGTTTCGCGGAAGCGGAAGCGCTGCTGCGTCAGGTGCTCGCGTCGTCGCCGGAAAACGCGCATGCGTGGTTCGATCTTTCGGAACTCGAAATCCGCAATGGACGTTTCGCCGAAGGCTGGGCGCATTACGAGTCGCGCAACGCGTTTGCCGGCGAGTTGAACAACGCGCAGCAGGCGCTCGCCGCGATCAGCGCGCACTGGCAAGGCGAGCCGCTGACGGGCAAGACGCTCGTTGTGTACGGCGAGCAGGGCAACGGCGATTGTCTGTGGGCAGTGCGCTTTTTGCCGCTTCTCGCCGAACGTGCGCGGCGCGAGGGCGGCACTGTGATCTTCGGTCACGACGGGCCGTTGCGGCATCTCTTCGAACGGACGTTGCCCGCGGATCTGCGGCTCGAAACGAGCCTTGAAACGCAGCCTGATTTCCATTGCGGGCTAATGAGCTTGCCGCTGCGCCTCGGCATTGTGGAGGCGAGCGGCTGGGGCGCGCCTTATCTGAGCGCCGACCTGCAGCATGTGCAGGTGTGGCGGGATCGCGTAGAAGCGTGCATCGCCGGAAAGCCTGGCGGCAATCGTAAGGTCGGGCTGGTGTGGAACGGCAATCCCGACCATATTCGCGACGCGCGACGGTCGGTGCCGGCGGAACAACTGGAACCGTTACTGGATGTCGCGGGCGTGACGTATTTCGCGCTGTCGCCGGGACGTGGCGAGACCGTCGCGCAGTGGCGTGCGAAGGGCCTCGACGTCGTCGACCTCACGCATCATTTCCAGTCCGGATTCGACGACGTCGCTGCGTTGCTGGCGAATCTCGACCTGATGGTCACGATCGACAGCGGGCCGGCTCATCTGGCCGGCGCGCTCGGCGTGCCGACCTGTTTGATGATCGACCATGTATCCGCGTGGTTCTGGGGCAGCGATTCGGCGGTGACGCCCTGGTACGATTCGATCGAACTGTTCAGGCAACCCACGGTGGGTGCGTGGGCGCCGGTGGTCGCGCAGGTGCGCGAACGTATCGAACGGATGGCGCGCGGCTGACGCCATTGCTTTCGCAGCGCAGGCGTGGGCCGCCTGCGCTGCGAAGGTACAAAGCTCAACCCATCACATGTTCGGATAGTTCGGCCCGCCGCCGCCTTCAGGCGTCACCCACACGATGTTCTGCGTCGGGTCCTTGATGTCGCACGTCTTGCAGTGCACGCAGTTCTGCGCGTTGATGACGAGCCGTTCGCCGCCGTCGTCGTTCTTCACGAACTCATAGACGGCGGCCGGGCAATAACGCGCTTCCGGGCCTGCATACGTCTGCCAGTTCACGTTCACCGGCACCGTCGGGTCCTTCAGCGTCAGATGCGCGGGCTGGTTCTCCTCGTGATTCGTGTTCGAGATGAACACCGAAGACAAGCGGTCGAACGTGAGCTTGCCATCGGGCTTCGGATACTCGATCGGCGTGCATTGCGACGCGGGCTTCAGCATCTCGTGGTCCCAATGCTGGTGATGCAGCGTCCACGGCACGTTGCCGCCCAACAGCTTCTGCTCGATGCCGACCATCAGCGTGCCGAGGTACAGGCCCTTGCTCATCCACTGCTTGAAATTGCGGGCGCGGTACAACTCGGTATGCAGCCACGAAGTCTTGAAGCTCTCCGGATAAGCCGCGAGTTCGTCGTTATGGCGGCCGGCCTGCACGGCTTCGAACGCGGCATCGGCGGCGAGCATGCCGGTCTTGATCGCCGCATGCGAACCCTTGATGCGCGATGCGTTCAGGAAGCCCGCATCGTCGCCGACCAGCGCGCCGCCCGCAAACACCAGCTTCGGCAGCGACATCAGGCCGCCTGCGGTGATCGCGCGCGCGCCATACGACACGCGCTTGCCGCCTTCGAGGAACTGGCGGATCGCCGGATGCGTCTTGTAGCGCTGGAATTCCTCGAACGGCGACAGATACGGATTCGTGTAGCCGAGACCCACCACAAAGCCGACCACCACCTGGTTGTTGTCCATGTGATAGAGGAACGAGCCGCCGTACGTGTCCGTTTGCAAAGGCCAGCCGGCCGTGTGCATCACGAGCCCAGGCTTATGCTTCGACGGATCGATCTCCCACAGTTCCTTGATGCCGATGCCGTAGACCTGCGGATCGACGCCGTCGCGCAGCCTGAACTTGTCGTTCAACTGGCGACCGAGATGCCCGCGCGCGCCTTCGCAGAAGAGCGTGTATTTGGCGTGCAGCTCCATGCCGAGCTGGAAGTTCTCGGTCGGCTGGCCGTCCTTGCCGATGCCGAGGTTGCCGGTCGCGACGCCCTTGACGGAACCGTCGTCGTTATAGAGCACTTCGGCCGCCGGAAAGCCGGGGAAAATCTCGACGCCCAGCGCTTCCGCCTGCTGCCCCAGCCAGCGCGTGACGTTCGCGAGGCTGATCACGTAGTTGCCGTGGTTCTTGAAATTGTCCGGCAGCGCCCAGTTCGGCACGCTTTTCGAACCCGTTTCGGTGAGGAACAGGAAGCGGTCTTCGGTCACGTCGACCGTCAGCGGCGCGCCTTTTTCCTTCCAGTCGGGAATCAGTTCATTCAGCGCGCGCGGGTCCATCACCGCGCCGGAGAGGATGTGCGCCCCGATCTCCGAGCCCTTTTCCAGCACGCAGACGCCAAGCTCGACGCCCTTGCCGGCCGCGAGCTGCTTCAGGCGGATCGCCGCGGACAAGCCTGCCGGGCCGCCGCCGACGATCACGACGTCGTATTCCATCGACTCGCGCGGGCCGTACTGCTCGATGAGACTTGCGGGGGTCATTGATGCTCCTCTTACCGTTAGAATGCTTTTTTCGGGATCGTATTGTGGGCGATGGATTCTTGCACTGCAACCGCATCGACGGAGATTAGCACGGGCGTTCTATTCTCGTGATACGGTATTGACCCGAGTGCAGCGCGGGCCGCGACTGACAACCGCATTCGTAACTACAACCGAACAAGGAACCACAATGGGCCGTTCGATCAATCTGGAAGGCAAGGTCGCGTTGATAACCGGCGCGTCGAGCGGGTTGGGCAAGCGCTTTGCGCAGGTGTTGTCGCAGGCCGGCGCCAAGGTCGTGCTGGCGAGTCGGCGCACCGAGCGGCTCAAGGAACTGCGCGCCGAAATCGAGGCATCGGGCGGCGCGGCGCATGTCGTCTCGCTGGACGTAACCGATTATCAGAGCATCAAGTCGGCGGTCGCGCACGCGGAGACCGAAGCCGGCACCATCGACATTCTGGTGAACAACTCGGGCGTGTCGACCACGCAGAAGCTCTCCGAAGTCACGCCCGCGGACTTCGAGTACGTGTTCGATACGAATACGCGCGGCGCGTTTTTCGTCGCGCAGGAAGTGGCCAAGCGCATGATCATGCGCGGCAACAATGCGCAAAAACCGTCGTACCGGATCATCAATATCGCGTCGATGGCGGGGCTGCGCGTGCTGCCGCAAATCGGCCTTTACTCGATGAGCAAGGCCGCCGTCGTCCACATGACGAAAGCGATGGCGCTCGAATGGGGCAAGCACGGCATCAACGTGAACGCGATCTGTCCTGGCTATATCGACACGGAAATCAATCATCATCACTGGTCGACCGAGCAGGGGCAAAAGCTCGTGTCGATGTTGCCGCGCCATCGCGTCGGCAAGCCCGAGGATCTCGACGGCCTGTTGCTGCTGCTGGCGGCCGACGAGTCGCAGTTCATCAACGGCTCGGTGATCGCCGCCGACGACGGCTTCGGCCTCGCGTGACTTTCGCTGGTTTCAGGCCGGATTCAATCACTTAAGAAGCAGGAAGAGCAGAAGCACAATGAGCGATTTTCACGCAGTCTTTGAGATGTCGATGCCGATCCGCTGGGGCGACATGGACGCATTCGGCCATGTGAACAACACGGTCTATTTCCGCTACATGGAGCAGGTGCGCATTTCCTGGTTCGAGCAGTTGGGGCTGAGCGGCAGTCAGGCGGACGGGCAGGGGCCGGTGATCGTGAACGCGTCGATGGAATTTCTCAAGCAACTGCATTATCCCGGCGACGTGATCGGCCGCATGAGCGTCGCGACGCCGGGCCGCAGCAGCTTCGACACCGGCTTCGAGCTGGTGCGCGCGGACGATCCGAACACGGTTTATGCGCGCGGCGCCGCGCGCTGTGTGTGGATCGACTACGCGGCCGGCAAGTCGGTGCCGGTTCCCGATCTGCTGCGCGCAACGATCGAGCGTGCGGCTCTGGTGAAAACGGCCGAGCGCGCGGCTTAAGTTCGCGAGGGGCGACGTTCGGAGCGCGGTCTGTCTCCGACTCAGTGCCCAAGCAGCCGCTGCAACAACTCCGTCGCGTTCCCCGTATCGTATTTGCGCATCAGGCGCGCGCGGTACACATCCACCGTGCGCGGGCTGATGGCGAGCGCGCGGCCAATCTGCTTGCTGGTTTTTCCCGTCACCAGTTGCGCGGCGATTTCCCGTTCGCGAGGCGTCAATTCGACCGCCACGCGCCGCGTCGCGCTCAGATCCTCGAACGTCCAGACGCCCGCCGCGTGCGGGTCGGTGCGCCGCTGCGCGCGGCCCGTCACGTGGCACCAGAACAGTTCGCCGTTGGCGCGCTTCATGATGCGGTCGTCGGCGTAGCTGCCTTGCGCGGTCATGATCGGCGGAATGCGTGCGCCGATCCGCTCGAATTCGTCCGCCGACGGATACAGAATCTGAAACGACTGGCCGATCAGCGCCGCGCGCGGACAGCCGAAGATCGACGCGAGTTCGTCATTGCAGTCTTCGATAATGCGTTCACGCGACAGCACGAGCCCGATCGGCGCGAGATGAAAAGCGGTTTGATAGTCCAGGGCGGGCATGGGCTGGCGGCAAGTACTTATGTATTTTTGCGTATTGTGCCGCATGGCGCGGCGAGCGTACTCTTTCGGGCACATGAGAACGCGGTGAAGCGTCCGTGAGCGCGCGTGCGCGAGGCTTTGTCCTCTCTCCACGCGATGCGTCTCCCGGATGACTAGAATGACGTGTCGGGCCTCGGCCTGTACGCGTCGTATCAGCCGCAATAAACCGGTTTCGGGTTTCCATAAAGGAAGGGACATACTGATGAACAAGGTCTATCCAGGCGCCGCCGAGGCGCTGAAAGACATCGTCAAGGACGGGCAGACATTCGCCGTCGGCGGCTTTGGCCTGTGCGGCATTCCCGAGGCGCTGATCGCCGCGTTGCGCGATACGAAGGTGCAGGGCATTACGTGCATCAGCAACAACGCGGGCGTCGACGGCTTCGGTCTCGGTCTGCTGCTCGAGACGCGCCAGATCAAGAAAATGATTTCGTCGTATGTCGGCGAGAACAAGGAGTTCGAGCGCCAGTATCTGGCCGGCGAACTCGAGCTCGAATTCACGCCGCAAGGCACGCTCGCCGAGAAACTGCGCGCGGGCGGCTCGGGCATTCCGGCGTTCTTCACCAACACCGGCTACGGCACGCTGATCGCCGAAGGCAAGGAAACGCGGCAATTCGGCGAGAACCACTACGTGCTCGAACATTCGCTGACTGCGGATGTCGCGCTCGTCAAGGCATGGAAGGCCGACAAGTCGGGCAACCTGATCTATCGCCGCACCGCGCGCAACTTCAACCCCATGTGCGCGATGGCCGGCAAGATCACGGTCGCGGAAGTCGAAGAGATCGTCGAAGTGGGCGAACTCGATCCGGACGCGATTCACACGCCGGGCATCTTCGTGCAGCGCATCGTGCTGAATGCGCATCCGGAAAAACGCATCGAACAACGCGTCGTCCGCGCGAAAGGAGACTGATCATGGCATGGACTCGTGACGAAATGGCCGCGCGCGCGGCGAAGGAATTGCAGGACGGCTTTTATGTGAACCTCGGCATCGGCCTGCCGACGCTGGTGGCGAACCACGTTCCGGCGGGCGTCGAAGTGTGGCTGCAGTCGGAGAACGGCCTGCTCGGCATCGGCCCCTCGCCGACCGAAGACGAAGTCGACGCCGACCTCATCAACGCGGGCAAGCAGACGGTGACCACGCTGCCGGGCTCGTCGATTTTCTCGTCGGCGGATTCATTCGCGATGATCCGCGGCGGCCACATCAACCTGGCGATTCTCGGCGCCATGCAGATCAGCAAGAAGGGCGATCTCGCCAACTGGATGATCCCCGGCAAGATGATCAAGGGCATGGGCGGCGCGATGGATCTGGTCGCGGGCGTCAAGCGCGTGGTTGTGCTGATGGAGCACGTCGCGAAGGGCGATCAGCACAAGATCCTCGAAGAATGCACGCTGCCGTTGACAGGCGTGGGCGTGGTCGATCAGATCATCACCGACCTCGGCGTGATCGAAGTCACGGACGACGGCCTGAAGGTCACCGAACTGGCGCCGGGCGTGAGCGTCGACGAGATCAAGGCGAAGACGGGCGCGCCGCTGGATGTGAGCGCGGTTAGCTGATCCTGGGTTGTTGATGGCGCTGTCGGGCTGACGTATAGGCGTTGGCTGACGGTGTCGACCATTCGCGTTGTGTGAAGCATGCAAGAAAGCGGGCGAGGCGTGAGTCTCGTCCGCTTTTGTCTTATGCGGTGGATGTTTTGGGTCGTTCGTCCTATGCCGTCTGGACGATCCTTGTCACGCGGCAAAGCGGTTTACAATCGTCCGAAGCAATCATTTGAAGATTCGACGCGGGCGGTCTTTCGCAGCATTCGCGCCCGCACGCAAGCTCAATCCGCAGCGCTTTTGCAAGGACCCCAAGATGACTGCAACGACCGCCTTCGCCGGTGAGCGGCCCACGCCGCGCCAACGTTATGTGCAGTGCGCGAGCGCCGCGGGCCTGCATCGTATCGCGTACACGGAGTGGGGCGATCCGGACAATCCGCGCGTGCTGTTGTGCGTGCATGGCCTGACCCGCTCGGGGCGCGACTTCGACCGGCTGGCCGCGCAATTCGCCGGCACCTACCGTGTGGTGTGTCCGGATGTGGCGGGCCGGGGCTTGTCTTCGTGGCTTGCCAACCCCAATCTGTATAGCGTGCCGCAGTATGTCGCCGACATGGTCACGCTGATTGCGCGGCTGGACGTGGAAACGGTCGACTGGTTCGGCACGTCGATGGGCGGCCTGATCGGGCTCGGTCTGGCGGGCCTTCCTGAGACGCCGATCCGCAAACTGCTGTTGAACGACGTTGGTCCGCATCTCGAGCCGGAGGCGGTCAAGCGTATCGGCGACTATCTCGGCAAGCCGGCGCGTTTCGAGTCGCTGCAGCAAGGCATCGATCACGCGGCGTTTCTTGCGACGACCTTCGGCCCGCTCACGCCGGACGAATGGCGCGAGATCAATACGCCGCTCTTGCGCGAGGAGAACGGCACGTGGCTGTTTCGTTACGATCCGCGCATCGCGCAGCCCTTCGCCGCGACCACCGAAGAAGCCGCGAAACTCGGCGAGGCCGCGCTATGGCATTCGCTGGCGTCGTTCCAGAAACCGGTGCTGGTGGTGAGAGGCGAGCAGTCCGATTTGCTGTCGCGCGAGACGGTCGCGAAGATGGTCGAGACGGGGCGCGACGTGTCGAGCGTCGAGATTAGCGGCGTCGGGCATGCGCCGGCGTTTCTGTCGGCGGATCAGATCGACATTGCGAAGCGGTTCTTTATCGGCCCCGGCAACGACGCGTCATAATATGCAGTTCCGCGTGACGCTTTCGGGTCATGCAAGCGGCATTTCCATTCAACCTTCTTCTATCTACGTCAGGATTCTCCATGGCAGTCATTCGTCACCATGTTGGTAAGCGCCTCTCGGAAATCGCCGTGCACAACGGCACGGTCTACCTGGCCGGCCAGATCGCCGAAGATGCGGATCAGGACATCACGGGGCAGACGCGCGAAGTGCTCGGCCACATCGACCGCTTGCTGGCCGAGGTCAACAGCGATAAATCGCATCTGCTGTCCGTGCAGATCTACATCTCGGACATGGTGCATTTCGCCGGCATGAACGCGGTGTGGGACGAATGGGTCGCACAAGGCGCGACGCCGCCGCGCGCGACAGTCGAAGCGAAGCTCGCGAATCCGAAGTGCCTCGTTGAAATCGTCGTGGTCGCGGCGCAGCGTAGCTAAGCAACGCAGTTGGGCGACGCAGATAAGCGACGCACCAAGCAACGCAGCATCGTGCAGTCGTAGTTGAAATTCCGTTGATTTGCCAGGGCCCGCTGGGCCGCGCACCATGAATACCGAAACCGTTACGAACGCGCCGCATCCCCTCCCGTCTTTCGACGAAGCGATGGCATTCGTACGGCTGCATGCGGGCGAGGTGCGTCTGTCATCGGGCGAATTGCTGGCGGATCACGCGGCGGGCACCGCGTCCATCATGCGCACGCTCAATGTCGATCCGGCGGCCGTGCTGGCAGCGGCGCTGTTCGCGTTGACGCCGCATTTGCAGGACCCCGAACGCGTGATCGCCGACAACTTCGGCGAAGAAGTCGCGCAACTGGTCAGCGACGTGCGCAAGCTGCTGCGCCTTGGCACCGTGAGCTTGCGCGCCGCGCAGAACACGATGCCCGAAGCGGGGCGCGACGCGCAGGCCGCACGGCGCGCGCAGGTCGAGGCATTGCGCAAGATGCTGCTCGCGTTCGCGCAGGACATTCGCGTGGTGTTGATCCGGCTCGCGTCGCGGCTGCAGTCGCTGCGCTATTACGCGGCGGCGAAGCTCACGCCGTCGCCGGATGTGGCGCGCGAAACGCTCGACATTTATGCGCCGCTCGCGAACCGCCTGGGCATCTGGCAACTGAAGTGGGAACTCGAGGACCTCGCGTTCCGCTTCGAGGAACCGGTGGTTTACAAGCGCATCGCCAAGCTGCTGGATGAGAAGCGCGTCGAGCGCGAAACTTATGTGGCGCAGGCCATTGAACGCCTGCAGCAGGAACTCGCCGCCGCCAACATTCGCGCGGAAGTGAGCGGGCGCCCGAAGCATATCTTCAGCATCTGGCGCAAGATGCGCGGCAAGGAACTGGACTTCGCGGAACTCTACGATGTGCGCGCGTTTCGCGTGATCGTGCCGGACATCAAGGACTGCTACACCGTGCTCGGTATCGTGCACAACCTGTGGCAACCGGTGCCTAAAGAGTTCGACGACTACATTTCGCGGCCCAAGCCGAATGGCTACAAGTCGCTGCATACAGTCGTGATCGGCGACGACGGCCGCGCGTTCGAAGTGCAGATCCGCACGCACGAAATGCATCGCTTCGCCGAATACGGCGTGGCCGCGCACTGGCGCTACAAGGAGGCCGGCACGCGCGGTTACGGCGGCCAGTTCGCGGCCAATGAGAAGTACGACGAGAAGATCGCGTGGCTGCGTCAATTGCTCGCATGGAAAGACGATGTGTCCGAGGGCGAGCACGGCGAAAAGCGCGCGGCGCAACCGTGGGAACAACTGCGCCAGGCCACGCTCGACGACGACCATATCTACGTGCTCACGCCGCAAGCCCGCGTGATCGCGTTGCCGCATGGCGCGACGCCGGTGGACTTTGCTTATCACCTGCATAGCGAGCTGGGGCATCGGTGCCGCGGCGCGCGCGTCGACGGCGCGATGGTGCCGCTGAACACGCAGTTGCAAAACGGTCAGACGGTCGAGATCGTCGCGGTGAAGGAGGGCGGTCCGTCGCGCGACTGGTTGAATCCGCAGCTCGGCTATCTGCATAGCCCGCGCGCGCGTCAGAAGGTGCGCGCCTGGTTCAATGCGGTCGAGTTGCAGGAGCACATCGCAAGCGGCCGCGCGATGGTCGAAAAGACCTTGCAGCGCGAGGGCAAGACGTCGGTCAATCTGGATCAGCTTGCCGCCAAGCTCGGCTTCAAGACCACCGACGATCTCTTCTCCGTCGTGGGCAAGGAAGAGTTCAGTCTGCGGCTCGTCGAGCAGGCGCTGCACGATGCGCCGCCGCCGGAGCCGGTGGTCGAGGCGCCGGAGCAATTCGAGAAGCGCAGCAGCGGAGCGAGCGTGGCGCGCGGCGCGTCGACGGGCGTGCTGGTGGTCGGTGTCGACGCGTTGCTCACGCAGCTCGCGCGCTGCTGCCGGCCTGCGCCGCCCGACGACATCTCGGGCTTCGTGACGCGCGGCAAGGGCATGTCGATTCACCGCAGCGATTGCCCGACGTTCATGCGCATGGCCGAGCGCGCGCCGGAGCGGGTGCTGCAAACCGCATGGTCCGCGGACGTGATGAGCGGGCGCGGGCAGTCGGTGTATCCGGTTGATTTGTCGATCGAGGCGACCGACCGCCAGGGACTGCTGCGCGACATCTCGGAAGTGTTCGCGAGAGAGAAGATGAATGTGATCGGCGTGAAGACGCAGACGCGCCGCAATGCCGCGTTCATGCAATTCACCGTCGAGGTGTCGAGTGCCGCGCAAATCCAGCGCGCCTGCACGCTGCTCGGCGAAGTGACCGGTGTCGTGCGCGCATCGCGTAAAGGGTGATAGCACGGTGTGTTGATGGACTCATGCGGTTATCGCGCGAGTCATGAAATGATGGGCAGTAGCGGATTTAAAGTCGGTGCATAAAAGTACTTGCCAAGCAGTGTGGTGCTCCATATAATCTCGTTTCTTCAGGCTCGTAGCTCAGCTGGTTAGAGCACCACCTTGACATGGTGGGGGTCGTTGGTTCGAGTCCAATCGAGCCTACCAACGAAAGTGAAATTCCGGCGTAGCCGGGATTTCGCAAACTGCAGTAAGCGCCTCGGCGCAAAAGGCGAATACGGTTATGACACCGCGAACGTTGACCGAAACCACTTCGGAGCGACGCTAGTCGAGGACCACTTTCGCCAGTGCAGTTTGCAGGAAATGTGAATGCGGCCCCTCGAAAGCGGGGCCGCATTTTTTTTGGCTTGTTTGATGGTTGTATCTGCCGCCGCCGGTCGGCATCACGGAGAACGCAATGGTTTCGATACGTCTGCCTGACGGTTCTGTTCGACAGTACGAGCATCCGGTGACCGTCGCCGAAGTGGCCGCGTCCATCGGCCCCGGCCTCGCGAAGGCCGCGCTCGGCGGCAAGATCGACGGTGAGCTCGTCGATACGTCCACGTTGATCGACCGCGACGTGTCACTGGCCATCATCACCGAAAAAGACGCAGACGGTCTCGACATTATTCGGCACTCCACGGCGCATTTGCTCGCGTACGCGGTGAAAGACCTGTATCCCGAAGCGCAGGTCACCATCGGTCCGGTGATCGACAACGGCTTTTACTACGACTTCGCCTACAGCCGTCCCTTCACGCCCGAAGATCTCGAAAAGATCGAAAAGCGCATGCAGGAACTCGCGAAGAAAGACGAGCCGGTTTCGCGCCGCGTCGTGTCGCGCGGCGAAGCGGTCGACTACTTCAAGAGCATCGGCGAGAAGTACAAGGCGGAGATCATCGAGTCGATTCCCGCTACCGACGAAATCAAGCTGTACTCGCACGGCGGCTTTACCGATCTGTGCCGCGGTCCGCACGTGCCGTCCACCGGCAAGCTCAAGGTCTTCAAGCTGATGAAGGTCGCGGGCGCTTACTGGCGCGGCGATTCGAAGAACGAGCAGTTGCAGCGCATTTACGGTACGGCCTGGACGAAGAAAGAAGACCAGGAAGCGTATCTGCACATGCTCGAGGAAGCGGAAAAGCGCGACCACCGCAAACTCGGCAAGCAGCTTGACCTGTTTCACATGCAGGACGAGTCACCGGGCATGGTGTTCTGGCATCCGCGCGGCTGGACGTTGTGGCAGCAGGTCGAGCAGTACATGCGCCGCCGCGTGAACGACGCCGGCTATCTGGAGATCAAGACGCCCATGATCATGGACCGGTCGCTGTGGGAGGCGTCGGGCCACTGGCAGAACTATCGTGAAAATATGTTCACGACGGAATCGGAAAAGCGCGACTACGCGATCAAGCCGATGAACTGCCCCGGTCACGTGCAGGTGTTCAACCACGGCTTGCGCTCATATCGGGATCTGCCGCTGCGTTACGCGGAGTTCGGCTCGTGCCACCGCAACGAATCGTCGGGCGCGCTGCATGGCTTGATGCGCGTGCGCGGGTTCGTGCAGGACGACGCGCACATTTTCTGTACAGAAGACCAGTTCATCAGCGAGTCGATCGCTTTCAATACGCTCGCCATGAGCGTGTACAGCGACTTCGGCTTCGATCATGTCGAGATCAAGCTGTCGCTGCGCCCTGATGCGCGCGCCGGCACGGACGAAACGTGGGATCGCGCGGAGCAGGGCCTGCGCGAAGCGCTGACCGCGTGCGGCGTGACGTGGGAAGAACTGCCGGGCGAAGGCGCGTTCTATGGTCCGAAGGTGGAATATCACATCAAGGACGCGCTCGGCCGCTCGTGGCAATGTGGCACGCTGCAGCTCGACATGGTGCTGCCGGAGCGTCTCGGCGCGGAGTACGTCGCGGAAGACAACAGCCGTCGCCGGCCGATCATGCTGCACCGGGCAATCGTCGGATCAATGGAGCGTTTTCTCGGCATCCTGATCGAGCACCATGCCGGTGCAATGCCCGCTTGGCTTGCGCCGATGCAGGTGGTGGTGATGAATATCGCCGAAAGTCAGGCCGAATACGCCCAGTCTCTAGCCCAATCGTTGCAAAAACAAGGGGTTAGAGTAGAGGCCGATTTGCGCAACGAGAAGATTAGCTATAAAATACGTGAGCACACGCTTGAGAAGGTGCCGTACCTGCTTGTGGTCGGCGACAAGGAGCGTGAAGCCCAAACGGTAGCCGTGCGTGCCCGTGGTGGTGTCGACCTTGGCGTGATGCCTGCCGATACCTTCATTGAGCGTCTGCGCCTGGACGTGCAGTCGTTCAACTGAGCCACTTGGCAGCCCGGCTCGTTTTTTTAATTTTTAGAGGAAACGTAACATCGCTACTGATAAGTCTGCGCACCGCATCAACGGTGAAATTACGGCACCCGAGGTGCGTCTGGTCGGAGTCGAGAACGAACCGCTCGGCATCGTGA
Organism: Paraburkholderia graminis; assembly: GCF_003330785.1. Taxonomy (NCBI): domain Bacteria; kingdom Pseudomonadati; phylum Pseudomonadota; class Betaproteobacteria; order Burkholderiales; family Burkholderiaceae; genus Paraburkholderia; species Paraburkholderia graminis. The sequence continues at coordinate 2,779,504 of NZ_CP024934.1, read as the reverse complement.
AACTCGCTGATGCGTTCCGCATGTCGGAACAGCAAGACGTGGATCTGGTGGAAATCGCGCCGCAAGCGGTTCCGCCGGTTTGCCGCTTGATGGACTACGGCAAGTTCAAGTACTCGGAAGCGAAGAAGCAGCACGAGGCCAAGCTCAAGCAGAAGATCGTTCAGGTCAAGGAAGTCAAATTCCGCCCGGGCACTGACGACGGTGACTACAACGTCAAACTGCGCAACCTCATTCGCTTTCTCGAAGACGGCGACAAGACGAAAATCACGTTGCGTTTCCGTGGCCGCGAAATGGCTCACCAGGAAATCGGTATGCGCATGCTGGAACGCCTGCGCACCGACCTCGACGAAGTAGGTCAGGTCGAGCAAATGCCGAAAATGGAAGGGCGCCAGATGATCATGGTGCTCGCTCCGAAGAAAAAGAAGTAAGCGGTCAGAGCGGCGGCGCGCCATGTGGCGCGCGTTCTGGTTGTCAAGTTCGAGTGGCGTCACGCCGGGTGTCCGGCGCGACGTCAGCAGGTTTCGGAGCGGCGCTCGTGCAAACGTGCCGTTTCCTGAAAGCGGCCGCCGGCGGTATCGGCGGTCTGCATACCAAGTGGAGTGGGTTTCGAAGGGCGGGTAATGGCCAACTGGCCGACCGCACACCCATATCCATCTAATAATGGAGTTGTCATGCCGAAGATGAAGACCAAGAAGAGTGCTGCAAAGCGCTTCGTGGTGCGTCCGGGCGGTACCGTCAAGCGCGGTCAAGCCTTCAAGCGCCACATTCTTACCAAGAAGACCACCAAGAACAAACGCCATCTGCGCGGTTCGACGGCAGTTCATGATTCCGATCTGAACTCCGTGCGCGCAATGCTGCCGTTCGCTTAACCCTTAACCGAAACTCATAGGAGCAAGACATGCCTCGAGTAAAACGTGGGGTTACCGCACGGGCCCGTCACAAGAAGATCATCAAGCTGGCCAAGGGTTACCGCGGCCGTCGCAATAACGTCTATCGCATCGCCAAGCAGGCGGTCATGCGCGCAGGCCAGTACGCCTACCGCGATCGCCGCAACAAGAAGCGCGTGTTCCGTGCATTGTGGATCACGCGTATCAACGCGGCGGTGCGTCAGCACGACATGACGTACAGCGTGTTCATCAACGGCCTGAAGAAGGCTTCGATCGAACTGGACCGCAAGGTGCTGGCCGACATGGCTGTGTTCGACAAGGCTGCTTTTGCTGCGATCGTTCAGCAGGTGAAAGCCGCCGTTGCAGCCTGATTGCGCTTCTGGCAATTAACACTGCGTGGTTCGTTGCAGCGAACATCCGGTAGTCTCGGTGACGCTGCAACAAAAACGGGGCTCCTCACCGAGCCCCGTTTTTGTTGGTAGAACCAGTTTTGTTTCGATAGAACACTGACGTTGAAATGATGGGATCAATGGATCTGGACCAGATTGTCGCCGACGCGCAAAAAGCCTTCGCAGAAGCCTCCGACGTCACCACGCTCGAGAACGAGAAAGCGCGCTTTCTCGGTAAATCGGGCGCGCTGACAGAACTGTTGAAGGGCCTTGGCAAACTCGATCCCGAAACGCGCAAGACCGAAGGCGCACGGATCAACCTCGTCAAGCAACAGGTCGAAGCCGCATTGACGGCGCGCCGCCAGGCGCTGGCCGACGCGTTGCTGAACCAGCGCCTCGCCGCCGAAGCGATCGACGTCACCTTGCCGGGACGCGGCGCCCATGCCGGCAGCCTGCATCCGGTGATGCGCACGTGGGAGCGCGTCGAACAGATTTTCGGCAGCATCGGTTTCGACGTGGCCGACGGCCCCGAGATCGAAACCGACTGGTACAACTTCACCTCGCTGAACAGCCCGGAAAACCATCCGGCGCGTTCGATGCAGGACACGTTCTACGTCGACGGCAAAGATGCCGACGGCCGTCAACTGCTGCTGCGCACGCATACGAGCCCGATGCAGGTCCGCTACGCGCGCACCAACACGCCGCCTATCAAGGTGATCGTGCCGGGCCGCACGTATCGCGTGGACAGCGACGCGACTCACTCGCCCATGTTCAACCAGGTCGAAGGCCTGTGGATCGAAGAGAACATCAGCTTCGCGGATCTGAAGGGCGTCTATACCGACTTTCTCAAGAAGTTCTTCGAGCGCGACGATATTCAGGTGCGTTTCCGCCCGTCTTATTTCCCGTTCACCGAACCGTCGGCTGAGATCGACATGTTGTTCGAAACGGGCAAGAACGCGGGCAAATGGCTCGAGATTTCGGGTTCCGGCCAGGTTCATCCCACGGTGATCCGCAACATGGGCCTCGACCCGGAGCGCTACATCGGCTTTGCATTCGGCAGCGGCCTCGAGCGGCTCACCATGTTGCGCTACGGCGTGCAGGACCTGCGTCTGTTCTTCGAAAACGACCTGCGTTTCCTGCGTCAATTTGCCTGAGCGCGCCTATAAGCGCGCCTACTGAGCGCGCCCGAGCGAACGCGCACGGCGCGACGACGAGCATAGAGCGCGGCAACGAACGCAGTGCCTGCCGCCAAAGCGTCCCGCAGTGACAAGCAGTGACAGTTGGCCTCTGCGTCACGTGGACCTAAACCGATCAGAACGTACACAGAACCATGCAATTCCCGGAATCCTGGCTGAGAACCTTTGTCGATCCGCAACTGACCACGGACGAGTTGTCGCACGCATTGACGATGGCGGGTCTCGAAGTGGAAGACCTGCGGCCGGCCGCGCCGCCGACCTCGAAGATCGTGGTCGGTCAGGTGCTGGAAGTCGTCAAGCATCCGGACGCGGACAAGCTCAACGTCTGCCAGGTGAACGCCGGCACGGGCGCGACGCTGAACATCGTATGCGGTGCGCCGAACGTGGCACCCGGCATCAAGGTGCCGGTCGCGCTGGTCGGCGCGCAACTGCCGCCGGCCGAAGAGGGCGGTGCGCCGTTCGCGATCAAGCTCTCGAAGCTGCGCGGCGTGGAAAGCCAGGGCATGCTGTGCTCCGCGCGCGAGCTGAAGCTGTCCGAAGATCATAGCGGCCTGATGATCCTGCCGGAAGATACGCCGATCGGCCAGGACATCCGCGAAACGCTCAATCTCGACGACACCATTTTCGAAATCAAGTTGACGCCGAACAAGGCGGACTGCCTGTCGGTGTTCGGCGTGGCGCGCGAAACGTCCGCGATCACCGGCGCACCGTTGCGTTCGCTCGAGATCAAGCCAGTCGAGGTCAAGCTCAACGAGACGCTGCCTGTCAGAATTTCGGCGCCCGATCTGTGCGGACGTTTCTCGGGCCGCGTCATCCGCGGCGTGAATGCGCGTGCGAAGTCGCCGCAATGGATGATCGAACGTTTGGAGCGTTCGGGTCAGCGCAGCATCTCGGCGCTCGTCGATATTTCGAATTACGTGATGCTCGAGTTGGGCCGTCCGTCGCACGTGTTCGATCTGGACAAGATCCACGGCGGCATGGACGTGCGTTGGGGCCGCAAGGGCGAAACGCTCAAGCTGCTGAACGGCAACACCGTCGAAGTCGACGAAACCGTGGGCGTGATCGCCGACGAGCGGCATATCGAAAGTCTCGCGGGCATCATGGGCGGCGACAGCACGGCCGTCACGCTCGACACCACCAACATCTACCTCGAAGCCGCGTTCTGGTGGCCCGACAGCATTCGCGGCCGCTCGCGCAAGTACAACTTTTCGACGGACGCCGGCCATCGCTTCGAGCGCGGCGTCGATTACGCGAGCACCGTCGAACATATCGAGCGCATCACGCAACTCATCCTCGACATTTGCGGTGGCGAGGCGGGTCCGGTGGACGACCAGATCGTCAACGTGCCGCAGCGCGAGCCGGTGAAGATGCGCGTGTCGCGCGCGAACCGCATCATTGGCGTTGCGATCGGCGCTGACGAAATCGCGCAGATCTTCACGCGCCTCGGCCTCACATTCGAACGTGACGGCGACACCTTCTCGGTGATGCCGCCGTCGTACCGTTTCGACATTGAAATCGAAGAGGACCTGATCGAGGAAGTCGCGCGCATCTACGGTTTCGAAAAGATTCCGGCGCGCCCGCCCGTCGCGAAGAGCGAGATGCGCGCGACCCACGAAACGCGCCGCTCGATCCACACTATCCGCCACGCGCTTGCCGCGCGCGATTACGCGGAAACGGTGAACTTCAGTTTCGTCGACGCCGAGTGGGAACAGGACTTCGCCGGCAACGACAAGCCGGTGCGCCTGCTGAACCCGATCGCGAGCCAGTTGTCGGTCATGCGCACGACGCTGTTCGGCAGCCTCATCCACGTGCTGCGCACGAACCTGAACCGGCGCGCCGCCGACCGCGTGCGCGTGTTCGAAGCGGGCCGCGTGTTCCTGCACGATCCGTCGATCAAGGCGGGCGAGCTGACGGTCGAAGGCTTCGCGCAGCCGAAGATGATCGGAGGCCTCGCGTACGGTCCGGCGCTCGACGAACAGTGGGGCGCATCCGCGCGCACGGTCGACTACTTCGACGTGAAGGCCGACGTCGAGACGTTGCTCGCGCCGGCGGCGGCGCGCTTCGTGAAAGCGGAGCATCCGGCGCTGCATCCGGGGCGCAGCGCACGCATCCAACTCGATGGCCGCGCGATCGGCTGGATTGGCGAATTGCATCCGCGCTGGATGCAAAAATATGATTTACCGCATGCGCCGATTCTGTTTGAACTTGAAGCGGACGCATTAATGCAACGCGTATTGCCCACGCCGTCGGAAGTGTCTAAATTCCCGCCGGTGCGACGCGATATCGCAGTGGTTGTCGATCAGAAAATCGAGGTGCAAGCGCTTCTCGACGAGCTCCAGAAGGCCCAGTCCGAGCCCGCCTGCAAGACCGTTCAGAAGGTTGCGCTTTTCGACGAATTCCGTCCAAAATCAAACACTTCCGGTGGTCTGGCGGCTCACGAGAAAAGCCTTGCGTTCCGAGTTACCTTGCAAGATACTGGCGGGACCCTTCAAGACGAAACGGTCGATCTGGCCATTCAGACTCTGGTGGAACGTCTGGCTCGAGTATATGGCGCACGGTTGCGCGGATAACCCGCATTTAACAATTGCACGGCTGTTTCCGCATCCTTTGTTTTCTGTCTGGCGCGCCATTTGATAGATATGAATGAAATGAACTCGAGTGATTTCGAAGCCCTTCTTACGGCGCAACGCAGCGCCATGATTCGAGAAATTCCGACATCACCCGCCGCCGTTTCAACTGAAACGCCGACGCTCACCAAAGCGGAACTTGCCGAGTTGCTGTTCGACAATGTCGGGCTCAACAAGCGGGAAGCGAAAGACATGGTCGAGGCGTTTTTCGAGGTGATCCGCGACGCGCTCGAGAGCGGCGACAGCGTCAAGCTGTCCGGCTTCGGCAACTTCCAGTTGCGCGACAAGCCGCAGCGTCCCGGCAGAAACCCGAAAACCGGCGAGGCGATTCCGATCGCCGCGCGCCGCGTTGTGACGTTTCATGCAAGTCAAAAGCTGAAGGCTCTGGTCGAGAACGGCGCGGAAGCGAGCTTCACGCGCTGATCGACTGGCGCGTTCCTGCGCAACCCACCACGACGGCTAACTGACGATGACAGCGACGATGGAAAAAGTCGTCTTGCCTCCGATTCCAGCGAAACGCTACTTCACGATTGGTGAGGTCAGCGAACTATGCGGTGTGAAGCCGCATGTGCTGCGCTATTGGGAGCAGGAGTTTACGCAGTTGCGGCCGGTGAAGCGGCGCGGTAATCGCCGGTACTATCAGCATCACGAGGTGCTGTTGATCCGGCGGATTCGCGAGCTGTTGTACGAGCAGGGTTTCACGATCAACGGTGCGCGCAACCGGCTCGATTCGCATGGCGGCGGCGCGCACGGTGCGCCGGCCGCAGCGGGCGACCAGGTCGAGGGCGTCGCACCGCCGGCGCCGACCACGGTTGCCGTCGACGTCGAACAGTTGCGCAAAGAGCTGCTTCACGTGATCGACCTGTTGAATCGCTAATGGCTTTGTTGGTGGCGGCGGTTCTCATCGAATGAAGTGTCTGTTATAATTTCTTGCTGTTCGGGGCGTAGCGCAGCCTGGTAGCGTACCTGCATGGGGTGCAGGTGGTCGGAGGTTCAAATCCTCTCGCCCCGACCAAAGAAAACAAGGCCTTACAAGCATCGCTTGTGAGGCCTTTTTCATTTGCGCCACAGCGTGCCCCGCCAATCGCGCATTCAGTGCGACGCATTCAGTGCGAAATACTCTCCAGAGATTCCCCCAACGTCCGCGGCCCCATCAGACCGATCGCGACAATCACAAGCGCCATCGCGCTCGCGATAAACACAAACACACCCGTCACGCCGAACTCCTTCAGCATAAACGCGATCACAAACGAACTGAACACAGCAGACAACCGGCTCCACGAATACACGAAGCCCACCGCCCGCGCGCGGATTGCCGTCGGATAAAGCTCCTGCTGATACGTGTGATAGGTGAACGAGATGATGTTGCCGGCCAGCGTCAGCAGCACGCCAAGCGTCACGATCATCACCGCCGCCGAGGCCTGGCTGAACAGCAATCCGCTCACGATATTGATCGCGGCCATGCACACGATCACATGCTTGCGTTCGAAGCGATCCGCGATCCAGTAGCCAAGCAACGGGCCGAGCGGCGCGGCGAGGCCGATCACCGTCGTATAGAGCAGGCTCGAGGTCACCGTGATGCCTTGCTTGACCAGCAGGGTCGGCACCCAGTTGGCGAAACCGTAGAAGCCGACCGTCTGGAAAATGTGAAAGACGATCAGCATCAGCGTGCGCTTGCGGTAGGGCGGCTGCCACATGTCGGCGAATCGCGCCTTGCGCGGCACCGGCGCCGCGGGCCCAGGCTGAGGCAGCGGCTTGCCGTATTGCTGCGCGACTTTTTCTTCCAGCCGCGCGAGCACTTCGTCCGCTTCGCGAATTCGCCCTTTGCTCGCCAGCCAGCGCGGGCTTTCCGGCAGATTTCGCCGGAAGTACCAGACGAAGAGTGCGCTGATGCCGCCGAGCAGCACGACCCAGCGCCAGCCGTCGAGTCCGAACGGCGTTCTCGGTACGAGCAGATAGGAAAGAAACGCCACGACAGGCACCGCGGAAAAGCCGATCGCCTGACAGACTGCAAAAGCCCTGCCGCGCAAGTGCTTCGGCGCGAGTTCGGACAGGTAGGTGCCGATGGTGATGAGTTCAACACCGATGCCCATGCCTGAAACGAAGCGCCATAAATTGAGGCCGTGTGCGGTGTCCTGGAACGCCATCACCGTGTTCGCCGCCATGTACCACAGCAGCGACCAGGTGAAGATCGCTCGTCGGCCAAAACGGTCGGCGAGAAAGCCGCACGCGATCGTGCCGACGAACAGCCCGGCGAAGAGCGCCGCAACGAAGCTCGCGACGCCGGACGTGCCGAAGAGCCCCGACGTCGTGGGCGTGAGAATGCCGCTTTTAACGAGACCGGGCGCGACGTAGCCCGTGAAGAGAAGATCGTACAGCTCGAAAAAGAATCCGAGACTGAGCAGCAGAATCAGCTTCCAGACCGCGCGCGTCGCGGGAAGTCTGTCGAGGCGGGCGGAAATTGTTCCGATGCCGGCGACCGTGGCCGCTTCGGCTTGTGCTGCGTCATTACCGACGCGTAGCGATGACGCGCCCTCCAGAATGGCCATGCCTGTCTCCTGTATCTGCATCTCTTTTTGAATATGTCACAACTTGCGCCGCGGCCGTTAGCGGTACTGTTCCTGCAATTCCGCAAACGAAGCGATCTTGCCCGCAAGCGCGCTTGCAACGACCGTCGGCGGACTCGCGAGCCACACCTGCCCAGGCCCGGAGCGGCCCGAGAAATTGCGGTTGATCGCGCTGATCGTGATCTGGTCCGCGTCGGTGGACGAGCCCGGTCCGCAATTGGCGCATGCGCCGCACGAGGGTTGAAGCAGAATCGCGCCGGCCTGCTCGAACGCGTCGATATAGCCGCGTTTCACGCAGTAATCGCGAACCTCCGACGTGCCGAACTGAAGAAAGAGCTTCACACCTGACGGCACCCGCAAGCCGCGCGCGAGCGCCCATGCGAGCACCTCGTGATAGTGATCGAAGTCCTCGCGCTTGCCTGCCGTGCACGAGCCGCCATACGCGATGTCCACCTTCGGGCGTTGCGCGAGATCGCGCAGCGCAATGCCGTTGCCCGGATCGCCGGGCGCGGCGAGCATCGGCGAAATGTGCGAGCAGTCTATATCGATGACGTCGGCGTACGTCGCGCCCGCATCGCTTTGCATCCACGGTTCGAGGCTGAAGTCGACGCCGCGGCGCTCCTTCAAAAAGCGCACCGTCTCTTCGTCGGGCGCGACAATGCCGGAGAAGCCGCCGAGTTCGGCCGTCATGTTGGTGAGCGTGGTTCGCTCGTCGGTCGTCAACTGATGGACAGCGCTGCCGGCGAACTCGAACACCTTTCCGACGCCCGCACCCGCACGTATGCGCGGTTCGGCCAGCAAGTGCAGCACGAGGTCTTTCGCGGTGACGCCCGGCGCCACCGCGCCGTTGAAATTAACCCGCAGCGATTCGGGCACGGTCATCCGCACCGCGCCTGTGACAAACGCATTCGCCATGTCGGTCGTGCCGACGCCGAACGCGAGACAGCCCAAGGCGCCGCTATGCGGCGTATGCGAATCGGTGCCGACAATCAGTTGCCCGGGCAGCGCGTAACGCTCGGCCATCATCGCGTGCGAGATGCCTTCTGAACCTTCGGTGAAGCTGCCGTCGACTTCGCTCAGATAGCCGTGATTCGTGATCGCGTAGTCGCGCGCGAACTGACGATGCGCCGCCGACAGTTCGCGCACGTCGGGCAGCAGGCCGTTGCGCACATGAAGCTCGCTCTTGTGCGAATACGACAGGTGATCCTCGAACGCGAGAATCGTGTCGGGATCGCTCAGCGTGAGCGGCTTGCCGAACGTGGCATGCAGCATGTGCGTGGCCATGCCCGTGTAGTACTCGTGGATGAAGCGCCAATCCGCGCGGACGAACGCGCCGCTGCCGGGCGTCGGCGTGTCGCCGGTTGCATCGGTGGAAAGCGCGTGACGGTCGAGGATTTTTTGCGCGAGCGTGCGCGGCTGCGCGTTGTTGGCGTCAGCGGCATCGGCATTGGCCGCGGAAGTTGTCGAGCGGATTTGGCGCATGTTTTGCGCGCCGTAACGCAGCAGGCCGCCGCTTGTCAGAATCGCAGCGGCGAGGCTATCGCGCGAGGCGACGAGCTCTTCGACGTCGATCGGCTCGCCTCGCTGGATGCGTTCGATCAGGCCGAAGTCCGTCGACGTAAAGAGCCCGAGGTTGTCCGCATTCTGACGATAGATGCGCTCGAAGCTCCGCGCGATCACGAGCCGGATGCCGGCGCGATATTCCGCGAGCGGACTATGTTCGCGCGACGAACCTTTGCCGTACCGGTTGCCCGCCACCGTCACGCGAAAGCCGCCGTTGCGAATCGCGTCGATACCGATCGGATTCGTATCGCCTGCACGGAACCCCACATAAGGCACCCGGCCAAGGCGTTCGTCGAAGCGGGTCAGCACGCTCATCGGCGTGATCTCGTCCGTCGACACGTCGTCTCTCAAGCTGCCTGCCGTCGCCGGGTTCAGCTCCGTACCGTCGAGCTGTTGCGCGATTCGTTCGGGGTCCGCGCAAAGAAACAGTACGCGGCCAGTCAAATCCAGTTTTGCCATCCACTTCTCCTTCTACCCGAATCTAGATGGCGGCGAGAGCTGAGCGAAGTGCTGGATCGGCAAACGGGGCATCGCGATTGGCGATGGCCTCACGAAGGGCTTGCAAGGGGCTTGTGATGGTCCGCCGACGTCTCTTTAACTGGCAGGACCTGTCAGCGCTTCAATCAACGCCTGGACCGCCTTCAGACGCGACGATTTGCGCAGCGCATGAACCCGCAGCGTGCGGCTCGTCGCCCAGGTTTCATCGAGCGGCCGGCGCACGAACGCATGCGATCCGGCGAACGCGGACGCGGCGCTCGTCGGCACAATACCGATGCCAAGTCCTGCTTCGACCATCCGGCACTGCGCATCGAAACTGTTGACGGTGACGGACAGTTTGAGCGGCGTCCGCGCTGCGTCGGCGCGCTCCTTGATGAGCAGGTCCAGCGAGCCGCCGGCCTGTAGCGCAACGAGTGGAAAGCGGAGCACGTCGCTGAAGGTCGGCGCCTCGAGCGCGGCGAGTTCGTGATCGAGAGGGAGCACGACCATCAGCGGGTCATCGGCGAAGTGCCATGATTCCAGTCCGCCGGATGCTTTGCCGCTCGCAGAAATGCCGACGTCGGCCCGGTCGTCCATGCAGGCGCGGATGACTTCGTCGCTGATCTGCTCGGTGAGCGCGATTCGCACGAGCGGGTAGTGGGCCTGAAACGCCTTCAGCCGCTCGGGCAAAAAGCCGACAATCGCCGATGCGTTCGCATACAGACGCACGACGCCGGCGACCTCGCCGCTGAGCGACTGCACCTCGCGGGCGAATGACTGCAACTGATCGTGAACCGACACCGCACGAGAAAACGCATGCCGCCCGGCCTCCGTCAACTCGACTCCCGACGGCGAACGAATCAGCAACGCGAGGCCCATTGCCGACTCCAGATCCGCGATACGCCGGCTCAGTGCGGAAGCGGCAATGTGATTGCGGCTGGCGGCGCGAGCAATCGAGCCTTCCTGCACGACGGAGATGAACAGCTCGAGGCTGTACGGATCGATTCGCATACGGCCGGCGTTGCGCCTGCATAGTTTGAACAGCCAATTCTAGCAGCGACAGTCCTAAGCCCCCGGACGACTGCGTTCAACAATCGTCACTCTCGCCCCAACTCCACAAACCGCTCCAAATGATGATCCTCATCCCCAAGCTGATGATCGATCATCACAAGCCGCTTTGCGTAATGAGCGAGCGGCAGTTCCCACGTCATGCCGATCCCGCCATGCAGTTGAATGCACTCCTGCGCGACGAGCGCACCGATCCTGCCGATGCTGTATTTCGCCGCCGACACCGCGCGCTCGCGCACCTTGCGTTCGGCACCTAACGCGGCCGCGGCGTTGATTACCGCTGAGCGTGCCTGCTCGATCTCGAGCAGCATGTCGGCCATTCTGTGCTGCAATGCCTGGAAGCTGCCGATCGCCACGCCGAACTGCTGGCGCGTGCGCAGATAGTCGAGCGTGTAGTCCTTCGCGACGTCCATCGCGCCGACCGCTTCCGAGCAGAGCGCGAGCACGCCGCATGCAATCGCATATTCGAGCGTTGCGAAACCGTTGCCCGCCGCGCCGAGCAAAGCGTCGTCGCCGAGTATGACGTTCTCGAAGCTCACTTCGGCCGCGCGCCCGCCGTCGATCTTCGGATAACCACGCACGCTCACGCCCGGCGCATCGCGAGGCACCAGAAACAGCGTCACGCCGGCTTCGGAATCGTCCGCACCTTCGGTGCGCGCCGACACGAGGAAGAAGGCAGCCTGCTCGCCGTGCTGAACCACCGCCTTGGCGCCATTCAATTGCCACGCGCTGCCATCACCATCGCCATTGCGCTCGGCGCGCGTCGTCACTCGGGCGAGTTCGTAGTGACTATCCGGCTCGCTATGCGCGAGCGCGACAATACGCGACCCGTCGATCAATCCGCCGAGCAACGCCCGCTGCGCGTCATTGCCGCTGCGAGCAATGGCCTGGCCGACGATGAGCGTATCGAGAAACGGCTCGACCACGAGCCCGCGCCCGAGGCTCTCGAACACGACTGCAATATCAAACCCGCCGCCGCCGAAGCCGCCGCTCGCTTCATCGAACAACGCGCCGATAATACCTAGCTCTCCGAAACGATTCCACAACTCACTGTTAAAGCCATGCGACGATCGCGCGATCCGGTCGCGCGTCGCGAAGCCATACTGTTCGCTGATAAAGCGGTTCAGCGTATCGGCGAGCATCCGGCGATCTTCGGTGTGCTGGAAGTTCATGATGTCCGTTTCCTTCTACAGTCCGAGGATCATTTTGGAAATGATGTTCTTCTGAATCTCATTCGATCCGCCGAAGATCGACAGCTTGCGATTGTTGAAGTATTGCGAAGCCGCGCTCGCCGCTTCGTCGGGACCAACGGGCGCGCCTTGATAACCGTCGTGCAACGCTTCTTCGATAAAGGGCTGCGCATACGGTCCCATCGCGCGGCGCGTGAGCGACGAGATCTCCTGGCGAATCTCCGTGCCGCGAATTTTCAGCATCGAACTTTCGGCGCCCGGCACGCCGCCGCCCGCCACCGCGGCGATCACGCGCAGGTTGGTCGTCTTCATGTTCTCGAGATCGATTTCGACGCGCGCCATGCGCGCCCCGAACGACGGGTCGTCCGCGAGAGGCCGCCCATTGCGCCGCTGTTTCGCCGCGATCTTGCGCAGCCGGTTGAATGCCGCCACCGAAAAGCCGACGCCCGCGATATTGGTGCGCTCATACGTCAGCAGATATTTGGCGTAGGTCCATCCCTTGTTTTCTTCGCCGACGAGGTTCGCAGCGGGCACCCGCACGTCCGTGAAAAACACTTCGTTCACTTCGTGCTCGCCGTCGAGCGTGATGATTGGCCTTACTTCGACGCCCGGCGTTGTCATGTCGATCAACAGGAAGCTGATGCCTTCCTGCTTGCGGACGTCGGTCGCGGTGCGCACGAGGCAGAAGATCATGTTCGCGTAGTGGCCGAGCGTGGTCCACGTCTTCTGTCCATTGACGATGTAATGCTCGCCGTTCGCGTCGACGCTGCGCACAGCCGTCGTTTTCACCGACGCGAGATCGGAGCCCGCGCCCGGTTCCGAATAGCCCTGGCACCACCAGTCGGAACCGTCGAGAATGCGCGGCAACCAGTGATGTTTCTGCGCATCGCTGCCGTATTTGATCAGCACAGGTCCGAGCATATTCACGCCGAAGGGCACGACGCGCGGTGCGCCGGCCAGCGCGCATTCGTTCTCGAAGATGAATTTCTGCACCGCGTTCCAGCCGGGCCCGCCGTATTCCTCCGGCCAATGATTCGCGAGCCAGCCGCGCTCGTTGAGGATCGCGTGCCACTCGGCCATGTCCTCGCGCGTGAGCCGCCGGCCGCCGTGCACTTTGTCGGCGAGACGCCGCGGGAGTTTGTCGCGCAGAAACGCGAGCACCTCGGCGCGGAACGCTTCTTCTTCGGGCGTGAAGTTCAGGTTCATCGCAGCTCCTTTGTAGATTGCAACGCTTACGGCGGGATACACCGGCAAGCAAGCGGCGTCAGATTGTCTGATTGAGGCTCGCAAAATCCGCGCCGCGCTCGACGAGTTCAACGAGCAGCGGCGACGCTTGCCAGAACAACGGGTCTTCTTTCGCGAACCCGCGAATGTCCGCGAGAATGCTCGGCAGGCCAACCATGTCCGCATATTTCATCGGACCGCCGCGATAGCGCGGGAAACCGTAGCCATACAGCAGCGTCACGTCGACGTCGAGCGGACGCAGCGCGATCCGTTCATGCACGACGTTCGCGCCTTCGTTGATCATCGCGGCCATGTAGCGGCGAATGATCTCGTCGTCGGTGAAATTGCGCGGCGTGATGCCGGCGCGCTCGCGCTCGGCGTCGATAATCGCCTCGACTTCCGGGTCCGGCTGGCCGCTGCGCGATCCTTCGGGATACAGATAGAATCCACGGCCGGTTTTTTGGCCGAACCAGCCGCGCTCGCACAGGCGGTCGGCGATCTGGACATAACGCGCCGCGGGATCGCGCGTCGCGGCGCGCCGTTTGCGCGCGGCCCAGCCGATGTCGCCGCCCGCGAGATCGACCACCTGAAACGGTCCCATCGGAAAGCCGAATGCGCGCATCGCAGCGTCGATCTGGTAGGGCGACGCGCCGTCTTCCATCATCGCGTCCGCCGCGCTACGATAGACGGCGAGGATGCGGTTGCCGATAAAGCCGTCGCATACGCCCGCACGCACCGGCGTCTTGCGCAGCTTCTTCGCGAGCTCGAACGCGGTCGCGACGACGTCGGCGCTCACGGCTTGCGGCACGACGACTTCGAGCAGCTTCATGATGTTGGCCGGCGAGAAGAAGTGCAGACCGATCACGTCGGCGGGCCGCGAAATGCTGGCGGCTATCGCGTCGATGTCGAGATACGAGGTGTTGGTCGCGAGCACGACGCCCGCTTTGCAGACGCGGTCGAGTTCGGCGAAGACGGCCTGCTTGACGGCCAGATCTTCGAAGACGGCCTCGATCACGAGGTCCGCGTTCGACAGTGCATCGTATGAGGTGCTGCCGGTCCAGCGCGCCATGAACTCATCTTTCTTCGCGGCACTCAGGCGGCCCTTCGCGATGAGGCCGTCGTAGACCTTCTCGATGTGCGCGCGGCCCCGCGCCAACGACGCCTCGTCGCGCTCGATCATCGTCACTGGCAGGCCCGCGTCGAGCACCGCGACCGCGATGCCCGCGCCCATCGTGCCGCCGCCCACCACGCCGACTGCATTCAACGCGCGCGGTTTTGCATCGCGTGTTTCCGGCGCTTTCAACACTTCACGCTCCGCAAAAAATGCGTGAATCAAGCCGGCGCGCTGCGGACTGTCGAGACATTGCAAGAAGAGTTGACGCTCGACACGCAAGCCTTCTTCGAAGCGCTGCGTGATCGCGGCCTCGATTGCATCGACGATCTTCAGCGGCGAGAACAGACCGCGCGATTTCTTTGCCGTTTCGGCGCGCGCCGCGGCGACCGCTGCGAGGCTGGCGGCGCGATCGCTCAACGCGCCGGCGTCACGCGTGCGGCGCACCGCTGCATCGCCGGCAAGCAGTTCATGCACATAGGCGAGGCCTTCGGCGAGCACGTCGCCGCTCGCGCCCAACCGGTCGACGAGTCCGAGCGCGAGCGCTTCCTTCGCGCTCGCATGGCGGCCGCTCAGGATCAGATCGAGCGCGGCCTCTGCGCCGATCAGGCGCGGCGTGCGCTGCGTGCCGCCCGCGCCGGGCAGCAGGCCGAGCTGCACCTCGGGCAAGCCGAGCTTCGCGCCTTCGACGGCAATCCGGTAGTGCGCGGCGAGCGCCACTTCGAGACCGCCGCCGAGCGCCGCGCCGTGAATCGCGGCGACGACCGGCTTCGTGCACGCCTCGATGCGGTTGCACACGTCCGGCAGCGACGGCGGCACCGGCGGCTTGCCGAACTCGCGAATATCCGCACCGGCAATGAAGTTGCGCCCTGTGCCGACGAGCAGCACCGCTTCGACCGAACGGTCGCTGTCGGCGGCTTCGATCGCGGCGAGCAGGCCACGCCGCACGTCGGCGGAAAGCGCGTTGACGGGCGCGTGGTCGATTGTGACGAGCAGCACCTTGCCGCGCAATTCGCGCGTGACGACGTCGGCTGAAATGTCGGAGGAAGAGGTGAGGGTCATGGGCGCGTCTCCTTTGATTGTCTCGGCGCGCAGACGGCGGGCGACCGCATGCCACGTCTCGCGAATGCTCACGATTGTGGAGCGGTCAAGGTTCATTGACAATCACATCAACGATTGACAGACTGTCAAAATAACTTTGACAAAGGCCGGTCTCGTGGACGTCAATTCGCTAACCCTGCTGGTCGAGATACTCGACGCGGGCAACCTGAGCGAGGCCGCGCGGCGCCTGAAGATGAGCCGCGCGAACGTGAGCTATCACCTCAATCAGCTCGAGCGCTCGGTCGGCCTGCAACTCGTGCGGCGCACCACGCGCCGGGTCGAGGCCACGGAGATCGGTCTGCAGTTGTACGAACATGGCCGCGCGATTCAGAACGCGTTGCTGGCCGCGCGCGAATCGGTGACGACGCTCGGGCAAAGCCTGCAAGGGCGAGTGCGCCTCAGCGTGCCGAGCGGTTACGGTCAACTCGTGATGTCCGAGTGGCTGATCGGGTTCAAGCGCCTTTATCCTGGCATCGTGCTCGACGTGCTGTTCGAGAACCGCGTCGAAGACCTGATGCGCGACGAAGTGGACATCGCCGTGCGAGTGATGTCCGAGCCGCCGCAAAATCTCGTCGCGCGCGACATGGGAGCGGTGCGCTACGTTGCGTGCGCGTCGCGCGCCTTCGCCGATACGCATGGCATGCCGACGCAACTCGACGATCTGCGCACCACGCCGTTGATCACCGCCGCAGTGGTCGGCCGGCAATTGCGCGTTGCCGCGTATCTGCGCGACGAGCGCCACGAGGTGCTGCTGGAGCCGACCATCATCTCCGAGAACTTTCTGTTTTTGCGGCAGGCGGTGCTCGCGGGACTGGGCGTGGGCATCGTGCCCGACTATGTGGTGCATGACGATCTGCAACGCGGCGATGTCGTGACGACGCTCGACGAATGGCGCCTGAGCATCTTCGGCACCAACATGTATTTGCTATACATGCCGAACCGCCATCACACGCGCGCGGCGGCAACCTTCATCGAATTCATTCTGGAGCAGGCACGCGCGAGCGGAAGAGGCCGCGTCGCCTGAAGCGCGGTTTGCGGGTTAAAGACCATTGCGCATTCGCGCGCTTGCCGCGAGTATGCTGAGAAAAAGAGCGCGCACGCGCCGGCACGCAGCACGTCAAAACGTCAGGGGACACCAGAATGAAGCGGTCAAATGCATTGCTCGTCGTGCTCGCGGTTCTTGCATGCGCCGTTGCCGCGCTGCTGGTCGCGCGCTTACCGGGCGAGCAAGCCATTCGCCTCGCGGGCTATGCGGCCACGGCCGCGGTCGCGGCGCTGATCGGTTTCGTGATTCGCAGGCGCAATAGCCGCGCGCAGAAAGGCAAGCCCGCGGGATAACGCAGGGATAAGCGTCGCTCGAAGAAGGGTGCGGGAAAAGGCGCTCGCCGGAGGCCGCATTGCGCGTGCTACGATGCTTCGCTCATTGCGCAGCACGCCGGAGAATGAGATGCGCCCAGACACCGCCGACCGTTTCGATAATGAGTTCGCGCCTCGCATTGCCGAGGCCATCGCTGCGTGCTTCGCCACGACCGTGCATACGGAAGTGCTGCCGTATGGCGGTCCCGGTCGTCCGACACGACTTCGTATTCATGCGGCGCCGCTCGAGCACATCGCGCATTACGCGCATCCGTTGAATCTGTATCTGACGTGGGACAGCGACGAAATCGAGCGGCTCATGAAAGACGAAGGGCAGGCGCGTTTTGCGCGCTATCTGGCCGCGCTGCCTCGCAAGCTGCAGGCGTGGCGCCACGCGCGCGAACTCGATTTTTCGTCGCACACGCAGGCGGAGCCTGTGTCATTAATTGGCGGGCTCGACTTCGAGGCTTGAGCCCGCGCAGCTCACTTCCTGTCACTGATCGGCGGGCTCGACTTCGAAGCGTGAGCCCCGCGCAGTTCACTTCCTGAATGCCGCGCGTCTGCTCGTCGGCAGCCTGGGTGATCTCCGCGACGATGGTCGTCACGTTCGCGGCGTTGCTCACAGTGTCCGACCTCGCGATGCAGACGCAGCAGCAAAAACCCTCGGCGAAATAAAAAACGGCCACTGCATTTCTAATGCAGCGGCCGTTCGAGCTTGCCCGATTGACTACGCGATCACGCGCCCAGTGCAGGATCGCTCATGCTGCTCTTGCCGGTCTCCACATGGCCCGCGAAACGGCGCGCGAACAGCGGGTCGGTATCGACGGTGATCGACAGATCGTACCAGCCGTGCGCATTGCGAAGATCGAGATACAACTCGTCCGTATCGCCGCCGCGCACCACGCGTTTGATCGCGTGCTTCGGGTCGTACGCATTGACGATCGTGAACTTGCAATGCGCGCTGCCCACGTTTTCAAGGCGCAATTGCAGATTGCCGTTCGCGACGTCATAGCCTTCGAGTACTTCCGGACGAGCGATGTCCGAGCCGTCCCACCAGCTACGCGCAATCGGCCGGCCTGTAAAGCGGCGCAAGAAACCGTTCGGACCATGCACGGTGAAGTCGTAAGTACCGTCCACGTTCAGCGCGAACGCGTCCTGCAAGCGCTTGCCGGCTTCCACGGTGTACGTGCGCGGCGCGTCGGCGCTATTCGCTCGATACACCTGAAATACCGCGGCCGCGCTGCCCGTATTCACGAAGCGCATGGTCAGCGTTTTTTCCGCACCTTCGCCGTGGACGCGCACAAACATCTCATACGGCAACGCACGGGCAGGGCGCACGCCGGGTTCCTGGCGCGGCACGGCCTGTATCGCCGGCGGCAGCGGCACATAGTCCGGATGGCGGTTCTGATCGGCCGGCACATAAGCGCTCGTGCTCGGCAGGCTCGGGAACGCGTCGTTCGGGTTGCTGAAGTTGAACGCCGATGTCAGATCGC
The DNA here is from genome assembly GCF_003330785.1 of Paraburkholderia graminis. Classification (NCBI taxonomy): domain Bacteria; kingdom Pseudomonadati; phylum Pseudomonadota; class Betaproteobacteria; order Burkholderiales; family Burkholderiaceae; genus Paraburkholderia; species Paraburkholderia graminis. The sequence goes on along the minus strand of NZ_CP024934.1, from coordinate 2,761,255 downwards.
CGCACACCGCGCGACGCCACGGCGAAATGTTCAACTCGGCGAGATTGTGCTGCTCGCCAAAGCGCTGTTCGATGAAGCGGATCACCGACGTATGGTCGAACACCTGCGAGCACACGTAGCCGCCTTTGGACCACGGCGAGACGACGAGCATCGGCACACGCGGACCGAGACCGTAGGGCGCGGCAACGTTCTTCGCGTCGCCCGGATAAATCTCGTTGACGGTATCGACAGTGGAAAGACCGTCCGCGTTCGAGCTCGGCGCGCACGGCGGCACCATGTGGTCGAAGAAGCCGTCGTTCTCGTCGTAATTGATCAGGAGTACGGTCTTGCTCCACACATCGGGATTCGACGTGAGAATCTGCAACACCTGGTCGATGTACCACGCGCCGTAATTGGCGGGCCAGTTCGGGTGCTCGGAATAGGCTTCCGGTGCGACGATCCACGAGACTTGCGGCAGCGCGTTGTTCTGTACGTCGCGCTTCAGAACGTCGAAGTAGCCGTCGCCCTTCAATGCGTTGGTGCCCGTGCGCGCGTTGTCGTACAGCGGGTTGCCCGGCTGCGCGTTGCGGTACTGGTTGAAATAGAGCAACGAGTTGTCGCCGTAATTGCCGATGTACGGGTTTTGCGTCCAGCCCCACGAACCTTTGGCGTCGAGTCCCGTGCCGACGTCCTGATAGATCTTCCAGCTAATGCCGGCGTTTTGCAGCACTTCCGGGTATGTCGACCAGCCGTAGCCGAGCTCCGAATTGTCGATGACCGGTCCGCCGCCCGTGCCGTCGTTGCCCACGCCGCCCGCCCACATGTAGTAGCGGTTCGGGTCGGTCGGGCCCATCAGCGAGCAGTGGTACGCGTCGCAGATGGTGAACGCGTCGGCGAGCTGATAGTGGAACGGAATGTCCTCGCGCGTGAGGTAGGCCATCGTCGTCGCGCTTTTGGCGGGCACCCATTGATCGTAGCGGCCGCCGTTCCATGCGGCGTGCGTCGTGTTCCAGTCGTGTGCGAGGTCTTGCAGGAACTGCAGGCCGAGGTTCGGCGCGCTCGGGCGGAACGGCAGCACGTAGCCGGCATCGGCGGCGAGCGGCTGATACCACACCGGCTTGCCGTTCGGCAGGTTGACCGCGCGCGTGTCGCCGAAACCGCGCACGCCGCGCAGCGCGCCGAAGTAGTGGTCGAACGAGCGGTTTTCCTGCATCAGCACGACGATATGCTCGACGTCGCGGATCGTGCCCGTCTTGCTGTTCGCGGGAATCGCGAGCGCGTTGCGAATGCCGGCCGGCAACATGCTCAACGCGGTGAACGAGCCTGCGGCCTGCGCGGCCGAACGTAGAAAATCACGGCGGTTTTTTGAAGTCATGGTATGAGCCTGGGTGTCTTCAGTGGGAGCGCTCCACGCGGCGCGCAAGCATGAGCCGCGCGTCGCGTGAAACGCGGGACTCAGTCAACAGTATGGATCACGGGTGTGGCAAGCGGCGTCGGCGCGGCGGCGGACAATGCCACGTCGGCGTTTGGTGCGGGTAGTGCTGGGCTTTGAATCGTGACGGCGGCAGGCGCGGGCGATACGGAAGACGGATTCGCCGATAGCACCGGATTGGTGCCGTTATCGGCCGCGTTTGCAGCGGAGCTGGACTTGCTCATGTCGGCCGCGTTCGTGTCGTCGTTGCCGCAGGCGGTGAGCAGCGCGCAAAGCGGCAACGCCGTGAGCGCGATCGCCAAACGTTTGCGATGCAGGGCAATGCACGGCTTCCACAGAAAGGACATGGCGATGTCTCCAGCACGGGGAACGCGCGGGCATCGGTATGCCCAGCTCAGCGATGCAAGGAGAATAGCCGCTTACCTGTGTAACTTTTATGAAGTTTTGGAAATTTGAGGATTTGATGAATATTGGGGATTCGCCGTGGGACGACCGCACAGTAGCCGCGGCATAACAGCGGCATAACCGCGGCTACTGGTGTTCCGACACGAACGCGGCAATCACGTCGTTCAGCCGATCCGGCGCGTCGCGATGCGGCGAATGCCCGCACGCGTCGAGTCTTGCGAGTTGCGCATGCGGCACGTAGTCCTGGATCGTATCGATCTGCGCCATCGTGCCGTAGTTGTCGTCATGGCCTTGCACGGCGAGCAGCGGCTTGTCGATCGACGTGAGTTGCTCCGCAATCGACCATTGCCGGAAGGCCGGGTTTAGCCAGACATCGTTCCAGCCATAAAAAGCGGAATCGACGTCCGCGTGATAACGCGAGAGCTTGTCGCGCAGATCGGTGGTTTCGTAAAGCACCTTGGTCTGCGCAATGCTTTGCACGGACACGTCTTCCACGAACAGGTGCGGTGCGATGGCCACGGCACCGGCCAGCGCGTTGGGAAAAAGCGCCGCGTACAGCAACGCGATCGAGCCGCCGTCGCTATGGCCGATCACCCACATGCGCCGGCGTTCGCGCGTGTCGATGTGAAGCGCGTCGAGAAGCGCGGGCAGAACATCGCGCGCCTGGTCGGTCATGAAATGCATCGGCCATTTGACGTGATGCTCTCGCGGTGTCGACCTTCCGTAACCGGGACGCGAATACACGAGCCCACGCATGCCCAGACGCTCGCACAATGTTTGCGGCCAGTCGCGCCACATTGCAATCGAGCCGAGTCCTTCGTGTAGAAACACGGCGATGGGCGCCGCGTTCGCCGCAGCGTTAAGCCAACGATATTCGATGCGCAACGGCCCGTGCGACGCGGTAGCGGGCAGGTCGGCGAATTGACTGGCGGGCGTCTCGACAGCGGGATTCTGCATGTATCACCTTATGATATTTCGCGCAGCTTGAAGCGTTGAATCTTTCCAGTGGCGGTTTTCGGCAAGTCGTCGGCGAACACGATGTCGCGCGGGTACTTATGCGGCGCGAGCCGCTCTTTCACGAATGCCTTCAATTCGTCCGCCAGTATCTCAGAGGCCGCGAACTCGCGCTTCAATACGACGAACGCGCGTGTCTTCACGAGGCCGCCGTGATCGACGCCGACCACCGCCGCTTCGAGCACCGCGTCGTGCTGCACGAGCACCATTTCCACTTCGACCGGCGACACGTATTGACCGCTCACTTTCAGCATATCGTCGCTGCGGCCCGCATACACGTAGCAGCCGTTCGGCAGACGACAGTACTTGTCGCCACTGCGGATCCACTCGCCGAGAAACGTCGCGCGCGATTTTTCCCGGTTGCTCCAGTACATCAGCGCCGCGCTCGGTCCTTTGATGTAGAGGTCGCCCACTTCGCCGTCGCCGACCGCATGACCGGTCTCGTCGCGCAACTCCACTTCATAGCCGGGCACCGGGCGCCCCGTCGTGCCGTATTCGACCGCACCGGCGCGGTTCGACAGAAAGATATGCAGCATTTCGGTCGAGCCGATGCCGTCGAGAATCTCGCAGCCGAAGTGCTTCGTAAAGCGCTCGCCGATTTCGCGCGGCAACGCTTCGCCCGCCGATGTGCACACGCGCATCGCGACATCGTCGCGTGCGGGCAGATTCGGCGACACGAGCATGCTTGCGTAGAGCGTCGGCACGCCATAGAACACCGTCGGACGATGGCGCGTGAGACGGGCGAAGACGGCGTCGGCGGTAGGGCGCTCGGCCATCAGAATGGCGGTCGCGCCCACCGAAAGCGGAAAGGTCAACGCATTGCCGAGTCCGTATGCAAAGAACAGCTTGGCCGCGGAAAACACCACATCGCTTTCGACGATGCCGAGCACCGGCTTCGCATACAGTTCCGCGGTCCAGTAGAGGTTCGCGTGCGTGTGCACGGTGCCCTTCGGTTTGCCGGTCGAGCCCGATGAATACAGCCAGAAGGCGATGTCGTCGCAACCGGTTGCCGCGGGCTTCGCAGCGGGCGCGGCCGCGTCGATGAGCGCTTCCAACTCAGGCGCTGCCGCAAGCGGCGTGCTGTCGGCCGCGGCCGATGCGCGCGTCGAAACGATGAGCTGGCAGCCGTCGTGCTCGGCGGCCTCCATCGCTTGCGTGACGGTTGCCACGAGCGCGCTCGATGCGATCACCGCGCGCGCATGACTGTGCGTGAGCATGTACACATAATCGGCGGGCGTGAGCAGCGTGTTCGCGACGACCGGCACGACGCCGGCGTACAACGCGCCGAGAAACGCGATCGGCAGTGCAACGCTGTCGAGCATCACCAGCAGCACGCGCTCTTCGGGATGCACGCCGAGACCGCGCAACGCGGTCGCGAAGCGTCGCGCGCGTTCTTCGAGTTCGGCGTAGGTCGTGTTGCCGTTGTCGTCGATATAAGCGGTTTTCGCGGCGCGCGACGCGTTCAGCGCGAACAGATGAGCCGCGAAATTGAAGCGCGCGGGCGGCGGCTCGGCCGTCACGGCGGGCTGGCTCGCAGCCGGTTCGAACAGGGCTTCCATATGTCTCCTCCATCGAGTGGGGGCGGTCCGGCTGTTATGTGCTCATGATCCGCTGAATGCTTGCGTGCGCTAGCTGGTGCGTTGGGTCGTGCTCATTTGCGTGTCATGCTTAAAGATGTTCAGGCCGCGGGCAAATGAGTAATTTGCGCGAGTGCTTCAAGTGCCGTTGCCGATGCCTGAATAGCCGAGCGCCGATGATAAAAACCGAGCGCGCGCAGGCCACCGAGTTCTTCGCCGCCGCCCGCGCGGCCAGGTCCGCCGTGCAGCGACATCGGCATCACGTTGCCGTGGCCGGTCTGGCTCTGCTGCACCGAAGGCGATACGGCATGCACGCGCCCATGCGAATCGGCGAGTTCGAGAGCGAGCCTGCCGAGGTGGGCGTCGTCGTTCGAATAGATCGACGCGACGAGCGATCCCTGGCCACGTCGCGCGAGTGCCACTGCATGCGCTTCGGGCAAGCCGGATTCGCCCGCGTTCTGCACAACGCGATACGGCGCGACGCTCGCAACGGGGCCGAACACTTCGAGGTCATGCAACAGCGTCGCGTTATCCGGATCGTTGACCACGAACAGATGCGGCGCGATGCAAGCCGCGATAGTTGCATCGGCATCGATAAGCGGCGCGGACGAACCGTCATACGCGAGCATGGCTTCCTCGCGCAAAGCGGCGATGCCGGCCAGCACGTTCTCGTATTGCGCGCGGCTCACGAGCGAGCCCATGCGCACGGCGTCGTTGCGCGGATTGCCGACGGCCACTTTCGCGAGCTTCGTCTTTAGCGCATCGACCACAGCTTCGAGCATGTTCTCCGGCACGAACGCGCGCCGGATCGCCGTGCATTTTTGCCCGGATTTCACGGTCATTTCACGCGCGACTTCGTTGATGAAAAGCTGAAACGCGGGCGTGTCCGGTGTTGCATCCGCGCAGAGAATCGCGCTGTTCAAACTGTCCGCTTCGACGTTAAGCCGCGCGCCGCGCGCGACAAAAGCCGGATGCGCGCGCAACGTGGCGGCCGTTTCAGCCGAGCCGGTGAACGACACGACATCGAATGCCTGAATCTGATCGAGCAGCCCAGCCGAGCCGCCGCAAATCACCGAGAGCGCGCCGCGCGGCAGAATGCCTGCGTCCACGACATCGGCGACCATGCGTTGCGTGAGCCACGCCGTCGCGGTCGCGGGCTTGACGATGACGGGCACGCCCGACAGCAGCGCGGGCGCCGCTTTTTCCCACAAGCCCCACGACGGAAAATTGAACGCGTTGATAAAAAGCGCGACGCCGCGTGTGGGCGTCAGCACATGCTGAGCGCTGAACGACTGATCCTTGCTCAGCGCGCTTGTGTTGCCGTCGCGCAGCGCATGCACGTCGCCGAGCGACGCGCCGAGCTTCGCGTAATACGACAGCGTGAAAATGCCTCCGTCGATATCGACCGCCGAATCGTTGCGCGTCGTGCCCGAGTTTGCGATTGCGATCGCGTAGTAGTCGTCGCGCTTCGCCTGCAACAGCTTGACGATTTCGGCGAGACGCGCGGCGCGTTGCGCATAGGTCAGCGCGCGCAGCGCGGCGCCGGCCTCATCGCGGGCAAAGCGGAATGCGTGCGCGAGGTCGAGACCTTCGCTCGAGACGCGCACGAGCGCTTCGCCCGTCACCGGGTCGCTTAGCGTCACGCCTTCGCCGGCGCCCGCAACCCATTCGCCCGCGACATGGTTCTTCAATAGTTCGGTCATGGCAGCACTCACGCGGCGGTAAATTCGATTGCGCCTTGCGGCAGGAGATAAAGCACGAGCGCTTCGCCGTTCGCCACCGTCGGGCGATGCGCGGAACCCGGTTCGTAGACGCACCAGCCCGCAGGGTGGCCGTCGAAAGTCGCGCCTTCGGTGAGCGGCATGATCAGGTCGATCTCGCCGTGCGGATGAACGTGATGCGGACCGGCAATGTCTTTCATGTCGACGACGTCGACGGAAAAGCCGTGCGTGTCGGGCAGCGCCTTAAAGATGCGGCCGTAGCGAATGCCGCCGCCTTCGCGGTTGCAGAGCCAACCTTCGGCGACGCCGGCGCGGCAGGCGTCGGCGAGATCGCGAAACGTCTGACTGTCCGCGGGATACGTGACGTTGAGCCACGCGGCGAGGTCGGCGTTTAGCGGCCGGCCGGCCAGTTGCGCCGTGACCTGCGCGATAAGCCGCTGGAAATCGGATGGGGACATGCGAGCCTCCGGACTGTGCGCACGCACGTTAATGCATGTGACGCGCTGCGCGGTCTCCGTGACGCCGCGCGAAAAATCGCGGCAATCTTTGTAAGTGGATCAATGTTCGGCGAAAATTAACCGTTCACGAGGTGTGTGTCAAGCACTATAGTACATGTATCGTGGTTTGGAGGTATAAAAACATGAACCGGAATTACACTGAGTTGCCGCCCGGCGCCCGTCCACCCGATGCCGCCGACGACGAAGCCGGCCGCCCCGAGCGCGCCGAGCGCGGCGGCGAACGCGAGGAGCGCGACCCGTTCCTCACCGCGATGGGCGAACGCGTGCGTCTGTTACGCGCGCGGCGCGGCATGACCCGCAAGACGCTGGCGGCCGAAACGGGCTTGTCCGAGCGGCATCTCGCCAATCTCGAGTCGGGCGTCGGTAACGCGTCGGTGCTGGTGCTGCGGCAGATTGCGGCGACGCTGAACTGTCCGCTCGCCGAAGTGATCGGCGATGAAACCACGGCATCGGCGGAATGGCTGCTGATTCGCGAACTGCTGCACGGGCGCGACCAGGCCGCGTTGCAGCGCGCCCGCATCGCGCTCGCCGAGATGTTCGCGCAGGCGCCGCGCGACCCGCATCGCAAGGACCGGATCGCGCTGATCGGGCTGCGCGGCGCCGGCAAATCGACGCTCGGCCGGATGCTCGCGCAGGAGCGCAAGGTGCCGTTCGTGGAGCTGACGCGGGTCATCGAGCAGCTCGCCGGATGCCCGCCCGCGGAGATTCATTCGCTATACGGAGCGAGCGCTTACCGGCGCTACGAACACCGCGCGCTGGAGGCGGTGATCCAGGAACACGAGCGTGCGGTGATCGCGTCGCCGGGCGGACTCGTGTCGGAGTCCGGCACGTTCAACGCGCTCTTGTCGCACTGCTTTACGGTGTGGCTGCAAGCCACGCCGGAGGAGCATATGCGCCGGGTCGTCGCGCAGGGCGATTTGCGGCCCATGTCCGGCAACAAGGAGGCGATGGACGACCTGAAGCGGATTCTCACGGGGCGCAGCGAGCTGTACGGCCGGGCGGACATGACCTTCGACACGAGCGAGAAGACCTTGGCCGACGCCTATCTGCAACTGCGCGACCGGCTGGCCGCGAGGCTCGCCGCCGAAGCGCCGGACGAAGCACCAGCCGGTTGACGACTGCATTCGGCTTCGGGGTTTACTCGCACATACGCACTAAAGTGCTTTACATGGGTGTGACGATGCACTATTGTTCGATCAACAACTCGCATCGTCCAGTCAGGAGACGCCCATGTCCACAGCAGAAACCGCCATCGCGCCGGTCGACTACCGCACCGATCCCTCGCAATACAAGCATTGGAAGCTGAGCTTCAACGGCCCGGTGGCGACACTCGCTATCGACATCGCGGAAGACGGCGGCATTCGCGACGGCTACAAGCTGAAGCTGAATTCGTACGACCTTGGCGTCGACATCGAACTGCACGACGCCATCCAGCGCATCCGTTTCGAGCATCCGGAAGTCAAGACCGTCGTGTTGACGAGCCTGAAGGATCGCGTGTTCTGCTCGGGTGCGAACATCTTCATGCTCGGTCTTTCGTCGCATGCGTGGAAGGTCAACTTCTGCAAGTTCACGAACGAAACGCGTAACGGTCTCGAAGACTCGTCGCGCCATTCGGGGCTCAAGTTTCTTGCCGCGGTGAACGGCGCGTGCGCGGGCGGCGGTTACGAACTCGCGCTTGCCTGCGACGAAATCTATCTGGTCGACGACCGCTCGTCGTCGGTGTCGCTGCCGGAAGTGCCGCTGCTCGGCGTGCTTCCCGGCACTGGCGGCCTCACGCGCGTCACGGACAAGCGCCGCGTGCGCCACGATCGCGCCGACATCTTTTGCACGGTGGTGGAAGGCATTCGCGGCGAGCGCGCGAAGGCATGGCGTCTCGTCGATGAGGTCGTGAAGCCGAATCAGTTCGACGCGGCCATTCAGGCCCGCGCGCTCGAACTTGCCGCGCAAAGCGATCGTCCTTCCGACGCGCCGGGCGTGAAGCTGACGCGCATCGAGCGCACGGATCGCGAAGACGGCCTGACCTATCAAACGCTGGACGTGACGATCGACCGCGCGAAGCGCATCGCGACGTTCACCGCGAAAGCGCCGCAAACACAGCAGCCGACAACGACTGACGCGATTGTCGCCGCGGGCGCGAACTGGTGGCCGCTGCAATTCGCACGCGAACTCGACGACGCGATTCTCTCGATGCGCACCAACGAACTCGAAGTCGGCACGTGGGTGTTCCGCACCGAAGGCGACGCGCGCAATCTGCTCGCCGTGGATGCCGTGCTGCTGCAGCACAAGGATCACTGGTTCGTGCGCGAGACGATTGGCCTGTTGCGCCGCACGCTCGCGCGCATCGACGTGTCGTCGCGGTCGCTCTTCGCGTTGATCGAGCCGGGCTCGTGCTTCGCCGGCACGTTCGCGGAACTCGCGTTTGCCGCGGACCGTTCGTACATGGCCGCGCTGCCGAGCAACGAAGACGAGGAGCCGGCCATCACGCTGTCGGAAGTCAACTTCGGTCTCTATCCGATGGTCACGCATCAGTCGCGACTCGCACGCCGCTTTTATGAGGAAGCCGAACCAATCGACGCGGTGCGCTCGCTGATCGGTCAACCGGTCAAGCCGGTCGAGGCGGAGCGTCTTGGTCTCGTCACCGCGGCGCCGGACGACATCGACTGGGCCGACGAAATCCGCATTGCGCTGGAGGAACGCGCGGCGATGTCGCCGGACGCGCTGACCGGACTCGAAGCGAATCTGCGTTTCAACGGACTCGAAACGATGGAGACGCGTATCTTCGGCCGCCTCACCGCATGGCAGAACTGGATCTTCAATCGGCCGAACGCTGTGGGCGAGAAGGGCGCGCTCAAGGTGTACGGCAAGGGCAGCAAGGCGCAATTCGACGTCTCGCGCGTTTGACGCCCCGACGCGGGCCTCTCACCTTCAGCATCGCAAGGAACCGACCATGTCAACGATCAACTACAGCGAAAAGATTCCGAACAACGTCAACCTCGCCGACGACCGCGCGCTGCAACGCGCGCTCGAACAGTGGCAGCCGAACTTCCTGTCGTGGTGGGGCGACATGGGCCCGGAAGGCTCGCACGGCTACGACGTGTATCTGCGCACGGCAGTGAGCGTGGACGCGGGCGGCTGGGCGCATTTCGATCACGTGAAGATGCCGGACTACCGCTGGGGCATCTTCCTCACGCCGGGCGACCAGGACCGCAAGATTCATTTCGGCGAGCACAAGGGCGAGGCCGCGTGGCAGGACGTGCCCGGCGAGCATCGCGCGAATCTTCGGCGCATCATCGTGACGCAAGGCGACACGGAGCCCGCTTCCGTCGAGCAGCAACGGCACCTCGGCCTGACCGCGCCTTCCATGTACGACTTGCGCAACCTCTTTCAGGTCAACGTGGAAGAAGGGCGGCACCTGTGGGCGATGGTGTATCTGCTGCATCGCTACTTCGGCCGCGACGGTCGTGAGGAAGCCGAAGCATTGCTCGGCCGCCGTTCGGGCGACGAGGACAATCCCCGCATTCTGGGCGCGTTCAACGAAAAAACGCCGGACTGGCTCGCGTTCTACATGTTCACGTATTTCACCGACCGCGACGGCAAGTTCCAGCTTTCCGCGCTCGCGGAATCGGGCTTCGATCCGCTCGCGCGCACCACGAAGTTCATGCTGACCGAAGAAGCGCATCACATGTTCGTCGGCGAATCGGGCGTGTCCCGCGTGATTCAGCGCACCGCGCAGGTGATGAACGAACTCGGCACCGACGACGTCGCAAAGATCCGCGCTGCAGGCGTGATCGATCTGCCGACCATTCAGCGCTATCTGAACTTCCATTACTCGGTGACGATCGACCTGTTCGGCGCGGATCATTCGTCGAACGCGGCCACGTTCTACAGTTCGGGCCTCAAGGGCCGCTATGAGGAAGGCAAGCGCGACGACGATCATCAATTGAGCGGGCAGAGCTACAAACTGCTCGACGTGCAGGACGGCAAGCTGGTCGAACGCGAAGTGCCGATGCTCAATGCAATGAACGAAGTGCTGCGCGACGATTACATCAAGGATTCCGTGGCGGGCGTGGCGCGCTGGAACAAGGTGCTTGAAAAGGCCGGCATCGACTTTCGCATGACCGTGCCGCACAAGGCGTTCAACCGGCAGATCGGCACCTTTTCCGGCACGCGCGTGTCGCCCGACGGCCGCGTGGTCAGCGAGACGGAGTGGGCTGCGAACGAAGCAAAGTGGCTCGCCACGCCGGAAGATCGCGCGTTCGTTGCTTCGCTGATGGGGCGCGTGGTCGAGCCCGGCAAGTTCGCGAACTGGATTGCGCCGCCTGCGATGGGCGTGAACCGTCAGCCGGTCGATTTCGAGTACGTGCGCTTTAACTGAACGGACGCAAAGTAACGCGAAGTACGCGCGGCATCAACCAGGCGCGGCGCGCCCGTGCAGCACTACATGGTGGAGGAAGTCATGAACGGCCCAGTGTCGATCGAGGTTCTCAGGCAGCATCTGATCGATCCGGAAATCTGCATTCGCTGCAACACCTGCGAAGAGACCTGTCCGATCGACGCGATCACGCACGACGACAACAACTACGTCGTGAAGGCGGATGTCTGCAACGGCTGCATGGCTTGCGTGCCGCCGTGTCCGACAGGCGCGATCGACAACTGGCGCACCGTGCTGAAGGCCGACGCGTATCCGATCGAAGAGCAATTCACGTGGGACGTATTGCCCGAGCAGAACACGATGGCGGTGCCTGCCGCCGACGAATCGCCCACCGCGGGCACGGCTAACGATGCCGCGGCAGACGCAAGCGGCATCGAAGTGGATACCGTTCGCGGCTCGGTCGTGCCGCCGTGGTCCGCTGCGAAGCCGTACGTGAATCTCTACACGCACAAAGCGCCGACCACCGCGACCGTGGTCGGCAATTACCGGCTCACGGACGCATCGACGGAAAGCGACATCCATCACATTGTGCTGGATTTCGGATCGATGCCGTTTCCTGTGCTCGAAGGCCAGTCGATCGGCGTGCTGCCGCCGGGCGCGACCGCCGACGGCCGTCCGCATCACGCGCGCCAGTATTCGATTGCGAGTCCGCGCGACGGCGAGCGGCCCGGCTACAACAACGTTTCGCTGACCGTGAAGCGCGTCTCGCAACAGCATGGCGATTCGATCGACGGCGTCTGCTCGAACTATCTGTGCGACCTGAAAAAGGGCGACGCGGTGACGGTAATCGGTCCGTTCGGCGGCACCTTCCTGATGCCGAACCATCCGAACTCGCATCTGCTGATGATCTGCACGGGCACCGGCTCGGCACCGATGCGCGCGATGACCGAGTACCGCCGGCGCCGTCGCCTGAAGGGCGCGACCGGCAAACTGATGCTGTTCTTTGGCGCGCGAACCAAGGAGGAATTGCCTTACTTCGGGCCGCTAACTAATTTGCCGAAGGACTTTATCGACACCAATCTGGCGTTTTCGCGCACGCCGGGTCAGCCGAAGCGCTATGTGCAGGACGCCATGCGTGAGCGTGCGGTCGACGTCGCGCATCTGCTGAAGGACGACAACACGCATGTCTATGTGTGCGGCCTGAAGGGCATGGAAGACGGCGTGCTGCAAGCGCTCAAGGAGATTGGCGAGCAGCATCAGATGGATTGGGACGCGCTGTGGGCGAGGCTCAAAAAAGAAGGGCGCCTGCATCTGGAGACGTATTGATTCAGGCCAGCCAAAGAAAAAGCCCTATCTTGAAGGGTCCGCGCCTTCTTCGCGCTGTGCGGGCGACACCGCGCCGCACGCGCGAATCACAAGCTGTACGACTTCTTCGGTCGTCGCCTCGAATGACTTCTTCGTCAACGCGCGCTTGCCTTTGAGCGCGCGAATCTGCGCGTCGAAATCGGCGTAGTGCTGCGTGGTCGCCCAGATCATGTACATCAGTGTGCGCGCATCGACGGGCGCCAGCAGTCCTCGCGCAATCCAGTCGTCGATCACCTTCACGCGCGTATCGAGCCACGGCTTGACTCGCTCAGTGAGGATGTCTTCCATGTGCTCCGCGCCGTGGATGATCTCGCTCGCCCACACCTTCGAGCCGAGCGGACGCCGGCGCGACAGTTCCATTTTCGCGCGCACGTATCCGCCGATTGCATCGACGGGGTCGTCGCTGCATTCGAATGTATCGGCCGCGCGATGCCAGTCTTCGAACAGATCTTCGAGCACTCGCCGGTAGAGCGCGAGCTTGGTCGGGAAGTAGTAATGCACGTTGGCTTTCGGTAAGCCTGCGCGCTCGGCGATCATCGCAGTGCTCGCGCCGTCCAGTCCGCGCTCGGCGAAAACCGCCTCCGCACACGCCAGAAGATGCGCTTCATTCGACTCACGAATGTGCGCCTTGCGCCGCCGCAAAGGCGCGCGTGTTTCGTCGTTTTGCGTGATACCCGCAGCCACGTCGTCGTCTCTCATGTTTGCCTTCGGCGGCATGCGTGCCGCGCCGCGCTTCATTCTAGTCGCTCGACGCCGCGCTCACACGCGTATTTGTCACGCGATGCCGCTTCGTGCTGCAACGCAATGGCACGCTTCTCGCTCTCTTTGTCTCCGTGCGAAAGGCATTGATTTGGCGATGTTAATCGTCTACAACCTGTCCAACTGGACAGGATTGAACGAGCGGGGCGCGCATTAGGGTTAGCCCTTGTTCCCGGAGCCAAAGGGCGTATCGAATTTCGCACCGCGACCGTGCGGACACGCCCCATAAAGGCCAACAAATCCGCCGCCGATGCACCAGTTTCATGTCGGTTCACCGAAAGGAGCGAGACGAATGAACGCGGTTACTGAAGCGCTGAAGGGCGCCCCGAAGGCCACTGTCGCCGCGAACGCGGAACAGGTCACGTCGATAAAGGTCGATGGCAAACGTCTATGGGACAGCCTGATGACGATGGCGAAAATCGGCGCAACGCCCAAAGGCGGCGTATGCCGTCTTGCGCTGACCGATCTCGACAAGGAAGGGCGCGACCTGATAGTTAGCTGGGCGAAACAAGCCGGCTGCTCGGTCAGCGTCGATCAGATGGGCAACGTCTTCATGCGCCGCGCCGGGCGCAATCCGGACGCGCTGCCGGTCATGACCGGCTCGCATGCCGATTCGCAGCCGACGGGCGGACGCTTCGACGGCATCTACGGCGTGCTTGGCGGTCTCGAAGTGATTCGTAGCTTGAACGATCACGGCATCGAGACCGAACATCCTGTTGAAGTCGTGATCTGGACCAACGAGGAAGGCTCGCGTTTCGCGCCGGCGATGGTGGCGTCGGGCGTGTTTGCGGGCGTGTTTCCGCTCGAGTACGGTCTGTCGCGCAAGGACGTGGACGGCAAGACGATCGGCGAGGAGTTGCAGCGTATCGGCTATGCCGGCGATGTGCCGTGCGGCGGCCGTCAGTTGCATGCGGCGTTCGAACTGCATATCGAGCAGGGGCCCATTCTCGAAGCCGAGCAGAAAACCATAGGCGTCGTGACGGACGCGCAAGGCCAGCGCTGGTATGAAATCACGCTGACCGGGCAGGAAGCGCATGCGGGTCCGACGCCGATGCCGCGGCGGCGCGATGCGTTGCTGGGCGCGTCGCGCGTCGTCGATCTCGTCAATCGCATTGGGCTCGACAACGCGCCGCTCGCGTGCGCGACGGTCGGCATGATGCAGGTGCATCCGAACTCGCGCAACGTCATTCCAGGCCGCGTGTTCTTTACCGTCGACTTCCGTCATCCCGAAGATGCGGTGCTAGCAAAAATGGATGCCGCGTTGCGCGAAGGCGTCGCGCGAATTGCGAGCGGCATTGGCCTCGAAACAGAACTCGAGCAGATCTTTTATTACGCGCCGGTCGCCTTCGACGAAGCCTGCGTGAAGTCCGTGCGCGCGGCGGCCGAGCGCATTGGTTATTCGCATCGCGACATGGTGTCCGGCGCGGGCCACGACGCCTGTTATCTCGCGCAGGTCGCGCCGACTTCGATGGTGTTCGTGCCGTGCGTCGACGGCATCAGCCACAACGAAATCGAGGACGCCACCTTCGAATGGATCGAGGCGGGCGCGAATGTGTTGCTGCACGCGATGCTCGAGCGCGCATGCGAGCCGGTTTCGTAGCGCGTCGGAATTTGCTTTAGCTGCTTTACCGCAGTGCCAGACAAAACACGCCGTGCGGGCTTCGCTCATGCGAGTGCCGACAGATGCGGCTGCGTCCTCACATCGACAGAAGGAACGTGTATGGCCATCAAGCAAACCGGCGACATCGCCGCGCGGCGCCTGTCGCCCGAACAGCTCTCCTGCGAGTTCTCCGACATTGCGCCGTTGCTCGACGCGAGTGCCGCCGCGGCTGCTGCGAGCCGCTGTCACTACTGCTATGACGCGCCATGCGTGAACGCGTGCCCGACGCAGATCGACATTCCCAGCTTCATTCGCAAGATCGGCAACGGCAATCTGAAGGGCGCAGCCGTGGATATTCTGTCGGCCAATCCATTAGGCGGCATGTGCGCGCGCGTCTGTCCGACCGAGATCCTTTGCGAAGGCGCTTGCGTGCGCAACCATCAGGACGCGAAGCCCGTGGCGATCGGCGCGCTGCAACGTCATGCAACCGACTGGGCGATGGCGCGCGGCGAAGCACTCTTCACGCGCGCACCGGAGACCGGCCGGCATGTTGCTGTGATCGGCGCGGGCCCGGCGGGACTCGCATGCGCGCATCGCCTCGCGCTCGCCGGCCACAACGTGACGATCTACGACGCGCACGAAAAGGCCGGCGGCCTGAACGAATACGGCATTGCGGCGTATAAGACCGTCGACGATTTCGCGCAGCGCGAGGTCGAGTGGCTGTGCTCGGTGGGCGGCATCGAGATCAGGCACGGCGTTGCGCTCGGCCGCGACGTGCAACTCGATGCACTGCGCAATCAATACGATGCAGTGTTCCTCGCGATCGGTCTCACCGGCGTTCGCGCGCTCGCGATGGCGGGCGAGGACCTGAGCGGCGTGATGAACGCCGTCGACTTTATCGAAGCGCTTCGCAGCGCGCGCGACTTCGGCACGGTGCCGGTAGGCCGCCGCGTCGTCGTGATCGGCGGGGGCAATACGGCGGTCGATGCGGCAGTGCAAAGCCGCAAGCTCGGCGCGGCCTCGGTGACGATGGTGTATCGGCGCGGCGTCGAATCGATGAGCGCGACGTGGGCCGAGCGCGACTTCGCGCAGACCAACGGCGTGACGCTCCTCACGCATGCAACGCCGCTGCGCTTGATCGGCGAGAACGGTGTGGTGACCGGCGTCGAGTTCGAACGAAGCTTCAACACCGGTGACGCGGAGCGCTTCGTGATCGAGGCCGACATGGTGCTGAAGGCAATTGGTCAGACGCTCGTGCCCGCAGGCATAGCACGCGAACTGCTGACGCTCGACGGCGGCCGCATTGCCGTCGATGCAAACGGCCAGACCTCGCTCGCGGGCGTGTGGGCCGGCGGCGATTGCGCGGCCACGGGCGGCATCGATTTGACTGTGCAAGCCGTGCAGGACGGCAAGCTCGCCGCCGAAGCCATACACGCTCAATTCGCGCGCGCCGACATCAAGGCCGCCTAGCGCGCATTGTCGCTAGCAACGAGTCACATAAATAGCAGCCGTCCCCAAGGAGCCGAACATGGCCGATCTGCGCTGTACGATTGCCGGCATTACTTCGCCGAATCCTTTCTGGCTCGCTTCCGCGCCGCCGACCGACAAAGCCTATAACGTGAACCGCGCGTTCGAAGCAGGTTGGGGCGGCGTGGTGTGGAAGACGCTCGGCCTCGATCCGCACGTGGTCAACGTGAGTTCGCGCTATGGCGCCGTGCAATGGAACGGCCAGCGCATCGCGGGCTTGAACAACATCGAGTTGATTACCGACCGTCCGCTTGACGTCAATCTGCGTGAGATCGCGCAGGTCAAGCGCGACTGGCCCGAGCGCGCAATGATCGTGTCGCTGATGGTGCCGTGCAACGAGCGCGACTGGAAATGGATTCTGCCGCTCGTCGAAGACACCGGCGCCGATGCGGTCGAATTGAATTTCGGCTGTCCGCATGGCATGAGCGAACGTGGAATGGGCGCGGCCGTCGGTCAGGTGCCCGAGTACATCGAGATGGTCACGCGCTGGGTGAAGGAGGGCACGAAGCTGCCGTGCCTCGTGAAGCTCACGCCGAACATCACCGATATTCGCGTGGGTTCGCGCGCGGCCTACAAGGGCGGCGCGGACGGCGTGTCGTTGATCAACACGATCAACTCGATTGTCGCCGTCGATCTCGACGCGATGTCGCCGTTGCCGATGGTCGACGGCAAGGGCACGCACGGCGGTTACTGCGGCCCGGCGGTGAAGCCGATTGCACTGAACATGGTCGCCGAAATCGCGCGCGATACAGAAACGCCGAACCTGCCGATCTCGGGCATCGGCGGCATTTCGACGTGGCGCGATGCCGCCGAATTCATGGTGCTGGGCGCGGGCAGCGTGCAGGTGTGCACGGCGGCCATGCACTACGGCTTTCGCATCGTGACCGATCTCGCCGACGGCCTATCGAACTGGATGGATGAAAAAGGCTACGCCACGCTCGACGATATTCGCGGCCGTGCGGTGCCCAACGTGACTGACTGGAAGTACCTGAATCTCAACTACAGCATCAAGGCGCGCATCGATCAGGACAAGTGCATCAAATGCGGCCTGTGCCATATCGCGTGCGAAGACACCGCGCACCAGGCGATCACAAAAGAAAAAGATGGCGTCCGGCATTTTGAAGTGGTGGACTCCGAATGTGTCGGCTGCAATCTGTGCATGCACGTGTGTCCGGTCGAGCAATGCATCACGATGGAGCGCGTGGACAGCGGCGAGTATGCGAACTGGACCACGCATCCGAACAATCCGGCGCGCGTGAACGCGGCACAGAGCGAAGCGCAGGAAGCCGCTGCGAGCGCGGAACCGGCGCACGCAGCGAAAGCAGCCTGAAACAAGGGTTTTTTGTCGTTGCGCAGTGTTTGTACATAAGCCGTGTTTCCCTTTAACGCCCGACGCGTTCACAGAAACGCGCGGGCTTCGACGATCAAGTGGAGATCATTCGATGAAGCAGACCGCGAACTCCGTCGATCCGCAAATCGCGGCCGGCGCGCAAGGCAGCAGTCTTTATAACGACGACCTCGCGCCGACCGGCGCCGCGCAGCGCACATGGCGCTGGTATCACTTCGCCGCGCTGTGGGTCGGCATGGTGATGAACATCGCGTCGTACATGCTCGCCGCGGGCCTGACCGAGCAGGGCATGTCGCCGTGGCAGGCCGTGGTGACCGTGCTGCTCGGCAATCTGATCGTGCTGGTGCCGATGCTGCTGATCGGCCACGCCGGCGCGAAGCACGGCATTCCGTACGCGGTGCTGGTGCGCTCGTCGTTCGGCACGCAGGGCGCCAAGTTGCCGGCGATGCTGCGCGCTATCGTCGCGTGCGGCTGGTACGGCATTCAGACGTGGCTCGGCGGCAGCGCGATCTATACGCTGCTCAACATTCTGACCGGCAACGCGCTGCACGGCGCGGCCTTGCCGTTGCTCGACATTTCCGTTGGACAGCTCGCGTGTTTTCTCGCGTTCTGGGCGCTGCAAATCTACTTCATCGTGCACGGCACCGATTCGATCCGCTGGCTCGAAAGCTGGTCGGCGCCGATCAAGATCGTGATGTGCATCGCGCTCGTGTGGTGGGCGACGTCGAAGGCGGGCGGCCTCGGCTCGATGCTGTCCGCGCCGTCGCAGTTCGTGCCGGGCGGCAAGAAAGAAGGCATGTTCTGGGCGACATTCTGGCCGGGCCTCACCGCGATGGTCGGCTTCTGGGCGACGCTCGCGCTGAACATTCCCGACTTCACGCGCTTCGCGAGGACGCAGCGCGATCAGATGATCGGCCAGTCGATCGGCTTGCCTGTGCCGATGGCCTTGCTGTCGGTGATCTCGGTGGTCGTGACTTCGGCGACGGTGGTGATCTACGGCAAAGCGATTTGGGATCCTATCGATCTGACAAGCCGCATGACGGGCATCGGCGTCGGCCTTGCACTCGTGATCCTCACGCTCGATACGATGTGCTGCAACCTGGCCGCGAATCTCGTCGGTCCCGCGTATGATTTTTCGAGCCTGTGGCCGAAGGGTATTTCGTATCGCGCGGGCGGCATGATTACCGCGACCATCGCAATCGTCATGATGCCGTGGAAGATTCTCGCCACCACGCAGGGCTATATCTTCACGTGGCTCGTCGGCTATTCGGCGCTGCTCGGTCCGGTCGCGGGCATTCTGATGGTCGATTACTTTCTGATTCGCGGCACGCGGCTCGATCCGCGCGAACTGTTCGACGAGCGCGGCGAATACAGCTATACGGGCGGCTGGAATATCGGCGCGGTGGTCGCGCTTGTGATCGGCGTGTTGCCGAATCTGCCGGGCTTTTTGCACACCGCGTTTCCCGCTTCGTTCGCCAACGTGCCGTCGATCTTCAATACGCTCTACACGTATGCATGGTTTGTCGGGCTCGCGTTGGCGTCGATCGTGTATAGCGCGTGGATGAAGTTCAGCAAGGGACCGAGCGCACGCGTGGCAAGCGCTTGAAGTCGTAGCATGCGTGGCGCGCGTAGCATGCGTGGCCCAGACGGCAGCGAGATAAGCAAGTCAATTAAGGAGGCGGCAACATGACGACCCTGATTCGCGGCGGCACCGTGATCGATGCGGAAAACACCTACCGTGCCGATGTTTTATGTGCCGATCCGCAAGACGGCGGCACCATTCTGCAAATCGGCGTGGACCTCGAAGCGCCGGCTGACGCTGCAATAGTCGATGCGGGCGGGCAATACGTGATGCCAGGCGGCATCGATCCGCACACGCATATGGAACTGCCGTTCATGGGCACGACCGCGAGCGACGATTTCTATACGGGCACCGCAGCGGGATTGTCGGGCGGCACGACGAGCATCATCGACTTCGTGATTCCGAGCCCGAAGCAGAGCCTGATGGAAGCGTTCAAGGAGTGGCGCGGCTGGGCGGAGAAGGCATCGGCGGATTATGGTTTTCATGTGGCCGTCACCTGGTGGGACGATTCGGTGTATCGCGACATGGGCACGCTGGTGCACGAGCACGGCGTGTCGAGCTTCAAGCATTTCATGGCCTATAAAAACGCCATCATGGCCGACGACGAGGTGCTGGTGAACAGCTTCTCGCGCTCGCTCGAACTCGGCGCGCTGCCCACGGTGCACGCGGAAAACGGCGAACTCGTGTTCCAGTTGCAGCGTCAGTTGCTGGCCAAAGGATTTACTGGTCCCGAGGCTCATCCGCTGTCGCGGCCGCCCGAGGTCGAAGGTGAGGCCGCGAATCGTGCAATACGCATCGCGCAAGTGCTGGGCGTGCCGGTGTATATCGTGCACGTGTCCGCGAAAGATGCCGTCGACGCCATCTCCCGTGCGCGCAGTGAAGGGCTGCGCGTGTTCGGCGAAGTGCTGCCCGGCCATCTCGTGATCGACGAAAGCGTGTATCGCGATCCCGACTGGACGCGCGCCGCGGCGCATGTGATGAGTCCGCCGTTTCGCTCGGCCGAACATCGCGAGGCATTGTGGCGCGGTTTGCAGGCCGGGCAGTTGCATACCACGGCGACCGATCATTGCGTGTTCTGCGCGTCGCAAAAGGCGATGGGCCGCGAGGACTTCACGAAGATCCCGAACGGCTGTGGCGGCGTGGAAGATCGCATGGCGGTGCTATGGCATCACGGCGTCAACTCGGGGCGTCTCACACCGAATGAGTTCGTGCGCATCACATCGACGAATGCCGCGCAGATTTTCAACCTGTACCCGCGAAAAGGCGCAATACGGGTCGGCGCGGATGCGGACATCGTCGTGTGGGACCCGCAGGCAAGCAAGACGATCTCGGTGAAGACGCATCATCAGAAAGTCGACTTCAATGTGTTCGAAGGGATGACCGTGCAAGGCGTGGCGATGCATACGCTCACGCGCGGCGCCCTTGCATGGACCGACGGCGATCTGCGCGCCGTGCGAGGCGCGGGCCAGTATCAGAAGCGCCCGCCGAACCCGGCTTACTTCGACGCGATCCGCGTGTCGAACAAGCTGAAAGAGCCGCACCGCGTCGAGCGGTAGGGCTTCTGCCATCGTAAAAGGCGGCGCGGACATGGAAGCCCGCGCCGCCTTTTCCACGCTGCCGCGCATTCGCCGCGGCACGACCGTCTCGCGTTTTCCCCGATGGCGCCGCGCCCACGTTCCATGTTGCGATGCATGCCGCGTCTTCACATCTGCTGTAGAGTTGAAGTTCATGCGATGGCGGAGGTTACCGCTGCGGCTTAGCACGCATGCGCATATGGATTGGAAAGCTGATCCTTTGTAAAACGGCAAGCCGTTTGCTACAGTCCGCCCACTCCGCCGGGCGTGAGCGCCCGCGCGACTGCCAACAGAAGACCAGGCATACGGCCTGGCCACTTTAGGGAGCCACACATGAAGTCGATTCGTTCCATTTTGCTGGTTGCGCTGCTGCAGGCGGTCGCCGTGAGTTCCGTCTTCGCGGCCGACGAGTTCGCGCAGATCAAGTCCTCGGGCGTGTTCAGGATCGGCACCGAAGGCACCTATGCGCCGTTCACGTACCACGACGAATCGGGCAAGCTGACCGGCTTTGATGTGGAGATCGGCACGCAGATCGCACAGCGCATCGGCGTCAAGCCGCAATTCGTCGAAGGCAAATGGGACGGCCTGATCGCGGGGCTCGACGTGAACCGCTACGACGCGGTGATCAACGAAGTTGCGGTCACGGATGCGCGCAAGGCGAAATACGATTTCTCGGACCCGTACATCACGTCGCACGCGGCGCTGATCGTGCGCTCGGACAACACGACGATCAAGAACTTCGACGATCTGAAAGGCAAGAAATCGGCCAACACGCTGACCAGCAACTTCGGCAAAATTGCCGCGTCGCACGGTGCGGAAGTGATTCCGGTGCAGGGCTTTAACGAGTCCATCGACCTGCTGACCGCGGGCCGCGTCGATGCAACCGTCAACGATTCGCTGTCGTTCCTCGACTTCAAAAAGCACAAGCCGAATGCGAAGGTGAAGATCGCTACGCTGGATACGTCGCCGGAAAGCAGCGACAAGTCCGCTGTGCTGATCCGCAAGGGCAGCCCCGAACTCGTCGCGGCAATCAACAAGGCGCTCGCCGACATGAAGAAAGACGGTACGTACGCGAAGATTTCGCAGAAGTACTTCGGCAAAGACGTCTCCCAGTAAACGCCTTTCGCGAGTCTGAATCATGCCGGCATGGTTGCATCTGATGGCGCAGTCGCTGTGGCCGCTGCTGTATGCGGGGCTCGTGTTCACGGTGCCGCTTACGCTGGCGTCGTTCGCTATCGGGCTCGCTCTCGCGTTTATCGTGGCGCTCGTGCGGCTCTTCGGGCCGAAGTGGGCGGTGGCGGCGGTGCGCTTCTATGTGTGGCTGTTTCGCGGCTCACCGTTGCTCGTGCAACTATTCGTGATCTTCTACGGCTTGCCGAACGTCGGCATCGTGCTCGATCCGTTGACGGCGGCGATCATCGGCTTTTCGCTGAACGTGGGCGCGTATAACTCGGAAGTGATACGCGGCGTGATCGAGTCGATTCCGAAAGGGCAGTGGGAGGCCGCGTATTCGATGGGCATGACGCGCGAACAGGCGCTGCGTCGCGCGATTCTGCCGCAAGCGACGCGTGTCGCGTTGCCGCCGTTGTCCAACTCGTTCATCGCGCTCGTGAAGGACACGTCGCTCGCGGCGGTGCTGACCGTGCCCGAGGTGTTCCAGGCCGCGCAGAGAATTGCTTCGGTTACCTACGAACCGTTGATTCTCTATACCGAAGCCGCACTCGTGTATCTGCTGTTCAGTTCGGTGCTGTCGTCGGCGCAAGTCAGGCTCGAGCGCAAATTCGGCCGTCATGCACTCTTTCAGGCGGGCAACTGATGATCCGACTGGAAAAAATCGACAAGTATTTTTCCGGGCACCGTGTGCTCGATTCCGTCGATCTGCAACTCGCGCAGGGCAACGTGACCGCGCTGATCGGACCGTCGGGCAGCGGCAAAAGCACGCTGTTGCGCTGCGTGAATCTGCTCGAGATTCCCGAGTCGGGTTCGCTCGAAATCGGCGATCAGAAGCTCACGTTCAGTCAGGACGAGCGGCCGTCGCGCGAAACAGTGCTGACGATTCGTCGCCGTACCGGCATGGTGTTCCAGAACTTCCAGTTGTTTCCGCATCTCACGGTACGTCAGAACGTGATGGAGGGGCTGCTCACCGTGCTCAAGTGGGACAAGGAAAAAGCGCGGGCCCGCGCCGATGAATTGCTCGAGAAAGTCGGCATCGCGCACAAGGCCGATGCGTGGCCCGTCACGCTGTCGGGCGGACAGCAGCAGCGCGTGGCGATCGCGCGTGCGCTGGCGCCGTCGCCGGAAGTCCTGCTGTGCGACGAGCCCACGTCCGCGCTCGATCCTGGTCTCGCTGCCGAAGTCGTCGAAGTGCTGAAGCAACTCGCGAGCGAAGGCATGACCATGCTGATGGCGACACATGATTTGCGTCTCGCCGCTACGATCGCGCGCGACGTCGTGTTCCTCAACAACGGTGTGGTGGTGGAGGCGGGGCCGTCGCGCGAGGTCTTCATGCGGCCTCGGCAGGAAGAGACCGCCCGTTTTGTGTCGACGCTCACGCACAGCTTGCCGGAAGCGTGGACGGAGTGAAGCGCGATTGATCAGGTAGGGTGGCTGATTAAACGTGCTGCTTATCTTTGCGAAAAAAGAAGGGGCGCCCCGTCAATTAGCAGGGCGCCCCTTTCTTGTGTAGCCAGGCCTTCGCGGCCTGACTAGCCTCGCCTTATGCTTCCGCGCGCTCGGCTTCGTCGTTGAGCGCCGCGTCGAAGAAGCGCTGCTTCGCGTCGTCGCTCGCGCGAGCATACGCACGGTTCACGCCGCTGATTACCGCGCGAATCGACGCCGTAACCAGATTCGCGTCGATGCCCACGCCGAACGCGCTGCCCGTCAGGTCCGCGCCGGCCATCTCGGCGACGGCCACCGCGCGCGCATCGGCGCCTTGCGTCAACGCGCGCTCTTCGTAATGCTGGATGCGCACCGGCACATCCATCGCGTGCATCAGGGCGTCGAGCGGTCCGTTGCCTTCGCCGTGCAGCACGCGGCGCGTGCCGTTGATCTCGACGGTGAGCTTGATACGCTCGCGTCCGTCCTGCTCGGACAGGCTATGGCCGATGTAATGAACCGGCGCGGCGGTGCGCACGTATTCCTGCTGGAACAATTCCCAGATCTGCGACGGCGTGACTTCCTGGCCGCTCGTGTCGGTGAGGCGCTGCACAGCCGAGCTGAAGTCCACCTGCAAACGGCGCGGCAACACGACGCCGTAGCTCTGCTCGAGCAGATAAGCGATACCGCCCTTGCCGGACTGGCTGTTCACGCGAATCACCGAGTCATAAGTGCGGCCGAGGTCGTTGGGATCGATCGGCATGTACGGCACTTCCCACATCGCGTCGGGCTTCTGCACGGCAAGGCCTTTCTTGATCGCGTCCTGGTGCGAGCCGGAAAATGCGGTGAACACCAGATCGCCGACATACGGGTGACGCGGATGCACGGGCAACTGCGTGCATTCCTCGGCGGTGCGCGCGACTTCGTTGATGTTCGAGAAGTCGAGGCCAGGGTCGACGCCCTGCGTGTACAGGTTCAACGCGAGCGTGACGAGGTCGACGTTGCCGGTCCGCTCGCCGTTGCCGAAGAGACACCCTTCGATGCGGTCCGCGCCCGCCATCACCGCCAGTTCCGCGGCGGCGACGGCCGTGCCGCGGTCGTTATGCGGATGCACGGAGACGATCAGCGAATCGCGGCGCGCGAGGTTGCGGTGCATCCACTCGATCTGATCGGCGTAGACGTTCGGCGTGGCCATTTCGACGGTGGCCGGCAAGTTGACGATGGCCTTGTGATCGGGCGTCGGCTGCCAGATGTCGAACACGGCGTCGCAGACATCCTTCGCAAATTCGAGCTCGGTGCCGCTGAATACTTCGGGGCTGTACTGGAGCGTGAAGTGCGTTTCCGGCGCGGCGTCGGCGAGACGCTTCATCGTGCGCGCGGCTTTTTGCGCGAGTTCCTTGACGCCGTTCTGATCGAGGCCGAACACGATCTTGCGGAATTCCGGCGCCGTGGCGTTATACAAATGGACGATCGCGCGCGGCGCGCCACGCAAGGATTCGAAGGTGCGTTCGATGAGGTCGTCGCGAGCCTGCGTCAACACTTCGATTGTGACGTCGTCGGGAATGTGGCCGCCTTCGATCAGCTTGCGCACGAAGTTGAAGTCGGTCTGCGAAGCCGACGGAAACGCCACTTCGATTTCCTTGAAACCGATCTGCACCAGCGTCTTGAACATGCGCATCTTGCGCTCGCCGTTCATCGGCTCGAAGAGTGCCTGGTTGCCGTCGCGCAAGTCGGTGCTCATCCAGATCGGCGCGCGCGTGATGGTGCGCGATGGCCACTGGCGATCCGTCAAATTGATGGGCTTGAACGAGCGGTATTTCGTAGCGGGATTCTTCAACATTTTCATCGTCCTTGAATTCGACAAGCTGGAAGTCGACCGGACGACAAAAACGCAAAGCAGGGCCGCCGGTCGGGAACCGGGGCTGGGTCAGTTACTGGGAAATTACGCGGTGCTTCGGGTGTTTCAGATTCAGATGGAAGCGCGCAGCAGCAGACCTAGCCCGGTAGAGCGGGCTAGTAGTAGCGATAGGGTGGTCTGGGCGCGGTACATAGTGCGCAATAGGACCATATTATTGGGACTGCGTCAAGCGCAGGCTCGCGCGCAGCGCCCAGGCTACAATTCGCGACGGTTTCAAAAACGGAACGTCAATGAAGAATCGGATTCTCACAATCGCGTGCGTCTCGACCGCTGCGGCGCTGCTCGCGGCCTGTACCGCTGTCTACAAAAACTCGGACGCGTGCGAGCAACTGATGCGCAGCAAGTTTGCGGAAACTTCGTCCGATACGTTGAAGATCGGCCACACGGGCGCCGGTATCGACGGGTCGCGCGTGGTCGTGGAAGGGTCGATTGAACATGTCGTGACGGCCTCCGAAGTCGCGGCGGCGCGGGCTGCTTCGGTGGCGAAGGGCGGGTCGAAGGGGAGCGCGACGGCGGGCGCGATGGGCGGGTCGAAGGGGACGGCGGCGGCGGGCGCGATGGGCGGTTCCGACGCCGCTGCATCGGGTGCGCGGGCGGCTGCGGCTCCGGCTTCGGGTTCGGCGACTTCGGATGGGCAAGCGCTTGCCGTCAAATCAGGCAAGCCGAAGAAGGTCATTCAGGCCGCAGCCGCCGAATGCACGTTTAGTGGCCCGAGTCTCAGCAGCTTTAGCTGGCTCGCTCCGGCGAAACTCGCGGCGCCCTCCGAGCCGGATTCGGACGAAGCGGCCGAGTAAGGCGCTCGCTGTGAACTGAGTGTCGGCGTGGCCCGAGCGGCGGGCGCGCCGATGCATGTGGTCATGGTTATGCTTTTGCCAGGACGTCTCTGCGCACACGCCAACAACGGTTGCAAGCGAGGCGTCTAACGTCGTGCCACGTACCGCAGCACCCGCAGCACCCGCAGCACCCCGGCATCCCTACACCCGCACCCCGTCAATCCACCACTTCCACCTTGCGCCGGCTCCGCTTCTTCTTCATCAAGCCAAGCACGCTTTCTGCAAACGCCTCGGGCCGGCCTTCAAAGCAGCGCTCGACCGCCTTCGTATCGATCAAACGCTGCCGCAATGCGGTGCGTTCGTCGTGCCCGTCGATCATTCGCACCGCCGCTTCGATATAACTTTCGATGGTCTCCGTCGCGGTCCACGGCGGCATGCCCACACGCTCGAACAGCGCGCCGTCGATGCACTCGAACACTTCCGGCCCGCGTTTGCACACGCCCGGCAAACCGAGCGTGAGCGCGTCCACGATGCCATTCGTATTGCCGAACGGGAACGGGCTCAAAAAAAGGTCCGCGCGATTCACACAGTCCAGGTAACTCGCGTATTGATGAAACCCGTGGACGACCGCGCCCGGCAGTGAGCGGCCGATAACGTCGCGCATATGATCGAGCGCGAGCCCGGCGTGCACGCCGCTCATGAAATGAAACTCGACAGGCGTGCGGGCACGCGCGCCGATCTCGCGGCACGCATCGAGAAACGCGGGGTTGAGCTTCATCGCGCTGGCCGTAATGATCACGTGCACCGTGGCGCGCGGCGGCGCAATGATCGGGACGATGACCGGCAGCGCCACCGAGTGACGGTACGGCTGCCCGTCTTTCGGCAACTTCATCAGGCGTTCGCTGAAGCACGCGGGATCGCCGACGTAATCTTCCTCGACGCTGACATAGTCGATCTTGTCGGAGTGCGTGGTAGCCGGATGGCCGAGCCCCGCGATCTGCAGCGGCGCGACCCGCAGATTCGACATGAAGATGGTCATCACGAACATGCCGACGCTCGGCATATACAGCACGTCGGGTTTCTCGCGTTCGGCAAAGTCGCGAATGGTCCGCAGACATTCGCCGATGTACTCGGGCTGCTCGAGTTCGATGAAACGGTCGAACACCGCGCGCCCGATGTCGTCAGTCGCATAGCCGAAGCCGAAGGCCACCACCTCGAAATGCTCGCGCGCGGCTTCGAGCGTGCGCGAGTGCGTGCGGTAGATGGAATGCGCGCCGCCGAACCACTCGAGCACGACCAGCATCAACGGCTTCTTGCGCCGCTTTGCGTTGCCCGCCTGCTTCGCGTTCGCGTTCGCCGTGGCTGCTGCGCGCGGCGCCGCCACGTCGGTCAGGCCCAGTTGCGCGAGCTTGCGGCGCACCAGCACATTGATGTCCCGCTTGATCTCATGACGGCGAGGCGTGTGTGCGTAGCTGCAGAACATGTAGGCGTTATGCAGCAAGGCGGTGGGCAGATCGTCGAGATCGTCTAGCTGTTGCAGCTTGCCGGGCAGCCATTCGATCAACGCCTCACGCTTGACGTGCGCGCTTGCCGAGCCCTTGAAAACCGGCGCAAGCAGGACGAGCGCGAGGCACGCCGCGAGCACCTTGTCGTAAGCCCACAGCGCGGAAAACTCGAGTTCGAGCTCCGATTCGGTCGAATACAGCACGCACAGTTTCTCGACGAAGCTGTCGCCAGCCAGAAACTGCCGGTCTTGCGCACCGCGCGGGTTGAGGTGGCAGGCGACATGATCCGCATTGCCGAACGGCGTGGCGGAGAACACCAGGCCGACCCATTCGTGCAGCGTGAGAAAGAGCCTGAAGCATTCGACGGGCGGCTGGAATTCCGGATCGGCGAACAGCGTTGAAGCCGCGCTCGCGAGCCGCGTGCAGAAGCGCTGCTGTTGTTCCGCGGGCGTCAAGCCGCTCATGCCCGACGCAAGAAAGCTCTCGTCCAGCACGCCGCGCTTGTTCTGAAGCAGCGCGAGCGCGCACAGAAGCTGGATAGACGCCCGGATATGCTGCCGCGTAAAAACGAGCTGCTCGAAATCGTCGAGCGAGAAAGTGGGTTCGGCGGCTTGGCTGGCTTGGGTGGCGTCTTGCATCGGATAGCGATTGGCAGTTATGCATGACTAACTATCTTCAGGAAGCATTCTTGAATGCATTCCTGAAGCGTTAGCCGCGAACGGCGATTATCGCAGCCACCCCATACCGAATTTGCGCTGTCCGTCAGTTTCTGAATTTTCGGCAGTTTAAATGCGGCCTTACCTTCAGAACGCGTAGTACGGACCCGGTCCCGCCGACGTCGCGCGCGAAGCAATCGCCGTGTACACGCGCCGGCCGAAGAAAAACGGTAAGCCCCAGTCGAAGCCGCTCGCAGCCGCACCCGCGATATTGTTGAAGGCGTTATTGCCCGACGCAAAGAGAGCGCGCGAATTGCCGATAGCGAAGGTCACCGTGTTCGACGCGCCGTTCGTTCCGGCGATGCTCGCGCTCGCCGCTTGCGTCGAACTCGGGCAATACCAGAGGCCGCACTGCGGCAGTTGCGTGTCGCGATAGAAGAGTCCGTTCGAACCCGTATCCAGATAGCTTTGCGAAAAGGTCTGGCCGTTATGCGTCGTGCTGACGTAGCCGGTTTGCGAATTTCCCTTGAGCACGCCCGCGCTGCCGAGCGTGTTGTTCGCCTGCGTGTCGATGCCGAAGATCATCGAACCGGACACGGTCAGCGCGCCGCCGTCGGGGATCGCGGGAAGGTCGATCACCACGCCGTTGTTATCGAGCGCGAAGCGGCTGACCGGATTGGCCACCTGCTGCGCGAGCGGCTGGGCGCTTGCCTGGCAGGCGCCGCTCGCGTCGCAGTTGTAGTACCAGCGGGGCAGCGCGGCGTTCGCGCAGGCGCCGCCGCAGTCGGCCGCGAACACGCCGACGCCGAGAATGCCGTTGGCGCGCAGTGTGTCGACGGTGAGCATCGACGGGCCCGAGGCGGCGCAATCCGCGGGGACCGACGGCACCGAAGGGTCGGCGATCAGATGGATCGGGATCGACGCGGCCAGTTGTCCGGCCATGCGCACGTCGGCGCTGCGCACCGCGCCCCATGCATAGCCGCTGCCGAACACCGCGCATTCGCCCGATATGCCGCCCGATATGCCGCCCGACACGCCGCTGCCGGACGGCACGGCGTTCAGCGGCAGGGTCGCCGGCAACGCGGACGCGACAATGCGCAGACCGTGCGAGCCGGTGTCGACCTGAATGTTGTCGATGGTCGCGCAGTTGTCGGTGCCCGGCTGGCAGACCGTGACGCTCGTCGTCAGCATGTTGCGCGTGAGGCGCGGCGCCGCGTGCACGACGATCGGCTGAACGTTCGGCGTATTTGATTGCGGGACCGAGGTGCTGCTTGGGCTCGACGCGGCAGGCGGCGCTGAGGCAACAGGAGCGCTAGCCGTGCCGGCTGGCGCGCTCGCGCCGGAGGCGGTCGCGGTGTTGCCGCCTCCGCCTCCACCTCCGCAAGCCGCGAGGACGGTGCAGACGGAGAGCAGGGCGCAAAGGGAAGGAGTGGGTTTCATGGCGTCAGAAGGTCAGCGGTTGGTTTGTTGTGGTTGTTGCTGCTTGCTGCGGCGCGTTTCGCGGCTCGAGCGCCCGCTCGGAGAGGAAGTCCCCAGGCCCATCCACGCTGCGACAGACCGGCTTTCTCAACGCGGCCGCACCGACCCGCGGACGCATCCAGGCGCGTGCGGATGCCCGTCAGCGAAGATCGTCGGCGGTCACGCCCGGCGGCAACGCGCCCGGCAGCCAGGCGCGGCCCGCGTAGCCGCGCATCGGCCCGCCCGACTCGACGACCACGTCTGGCCGCACGACGCGCGACGCGTGCAGATTCCCGTCCGGCGCCGCTGCCGCCTCCGCGGCCCCCGTGCGGTAAGAGCCGGCGTACTTGCCGAGCAGGCCGGCCAGATCGGGCATCGTCGGCCCTTGCCAGGTGTAGGCGACGATTTCGCCGCCGTTCGTCGCGTACTCGTTGATGGTCGTGTTGCCCGCATCGGTCGATGTGCGCAGTCGCAGCGCGCCGTTCAGCAGGCTTTGTTGTGCGCTCTCGCCTGATTTGGCCGCAATCACAGCGCCGAGCTGCGCGCAAGCGCTCGCGCTGCTGCATAACGCCGTCGCGGCAATCAGAGAGGCGGCGACACGATGAGAACGATGTTTTTTGTACATGATGAGGTCTCCTGCGCGCTGCTTCTGGGTTTTGTTCTACGTCAATTTGAAGATAGCACCCGCGTCGCAAAACTAAGCGTGGTGTGCGTTTCATCGCGTGACGTCATCCCAAAATTGGGCGGAGGCCGAATCGAAAAGTGCCTTTTAAAACAATGTTCTGACGACAAACTTGCAGATGTCTGACAGGCCATTAGGAATAGTTGTGGAACGTTAAATGTGGTCCGGCAACAGAGCGCGCAGAGCGGGCAAACCCCAGTTTTTGCACAGGGCCCGCCGGGATCGGTAAAATGTTGGGTTGATCCACGGAAACTTGCCGTGGCGTAGCGGAAGGATTCCCCGAACATGACTCATCTTCGTCTTACCAAGCGGTTTGCAGTAATGCTGATGGCAGGCGGGCTGGTCGCCGGCTGCGGCACGTCGTCGCCGACCAAAGTCGACTACAAGAGCGACTCGAAATCGAAGCAGGCTTCACTCGCCGTCCCGCCGAACCTGATCGACGAGACGGCCGATCAGCGTTCGCTGCCTCCGCAAGGCGGCGAAACCTCGTTGTCCGCGCTGCGTCAGGTGCAGGCCCAGGCGCCGGCGGCCAACACGGTGTCCGTCGTGCCGGCCGTGAGCGGCATGCACATCCAGCGCGACGGCACGGAAAGCTGGCTCGTGATCGACAGCAAGACGCCGGCTGAGGCGTGGCCGCAAATCCGCCGCTTCTGGCAGGAGCAGGGCTTCCTGCTGGTCGTCGATCAGCGCGACAAGGGCGTGATGGAGACCGACTGGAACGAAACGCACGCGCAAATCAACGACGGGCTGATCCGCAGCACGCTGTCGAAGGCGATGGGCAATAGCTACGTCACGTCCGAGCGCAACAAGTACCGTACGCGCCTCGAAACGGCGCCGAACGGCGGCACGTATGTGTTCATCAGCCAGAAGGGCATGCGCGAGGCGCTGACCGGCACGAACAACGATTCGAGCACGTGGCAGCCCAAGGCGAACGATCCCGGCCTCGAGCAGGAATATCTGAAGCGCCTGATGGCGGCGCTCGCGCTCGCCGATTCGCGCGCGAAGTCGGGGGGCGCCGACACTGCGGCGTTGTCGCCGGCTGGCGCGCAGGTAGCGCCCAATGCCGCGGCGAACGGCGCGAAATCGGCGGCTGCGGCCACGGCGGCGCAGAACGTGATGCTGTCGGCGCAGCAGCCCGTGCGCGATCCGGATGCGGCGAACGGGCCGGGGCAGTTGTCATCGAACGAACTGACGCTTGGCGAACCGTATGATCGCGCCTGGCTGCGCGTGGGCCTCGCGCTCGACCGCAGCAACTTCACGGTCGACGACCGCGATCTGACGCGCGGCCTGTACTTCGTGCGCTATGTCGATCCGAAGGACATGACGTCGGCTGAACAGGGCTTCTGGAGCCAGGTGTTCCACGGCAAGAAGGAGAAGGTCGCCAAGCAGTATCGCGTGAACGTGCGCGCGCTGACGCCGGACCAGACCCGCGTGGCCGTCGTCGACGACAAGGGCGGTCTCGACGAAAGCCCGCAGGCAAAGCAGATCCTGACGCTGATGGCCGATCAGTTGCGCTGAGGCAAGCGCGCCGCTGCGCGGCAGCGGCGGCAAGCTGTATGAAAAAAACCCGTCCGGGACATTCTTGTCCCGGACGGGTTTTTTTATGGCTGTGGCCTATCCCAACACTCTCCCGCGATTCGACGTCACGTTACTCCGCTGACGTTACCCCGGTGACGTAACTCTCCGACGCGTTGCGGCAGCGTGCCGAAGCCATCACACGCCACGAAAAATGCAGCGCAAATTCAACGAGTTACCGCCAACCTCTCGCGTTTAATCCCAACTGGCATACATGCTGCTTTAGAAGTACATGGGGCCGGATTCCCGTGGCCTCACCCAGGCGAAGTCTCTTCTCAATAGCGCTTTTCATTCCATCGAGCATCGGCCGTCAAGCCGATGCCGAGCCCGATGACGGCCGCGCGCTCGACGCGCGGGTCTCGGTGGCCCCGTCGCCTATCCTCGTAGGGCGACGGTTTTTGCCCGCACTCCGGCGGAGTGCGGGCTATTTTTTGCGCCGGTCCACGCAACCGACCCCAACGCGTTCAGGTATCGGCGCGCCGCGTTCCCAGCCACGGCAAGCGCTTGATGACGCCGGTCGCCAACGCCGTGCCCACCAGGATCACGCCGCAGCCTTCGAGCATGCCGGCCGACACGCCTTCGCCGAGAAACAACGCGCCCCACAAAATGCCGAAGATTGGAATCACGAACGTGACGGTGATTGCCCGCGCCGGTCCCGCGACCGCGATCAGGTGGAAGAACAGCATGTAGGCGACGCCCGTGCACGCCACGCCGAGCGCGATCACCGCGCCCCACGCGTGCAGCGAGACGGGCGCGCTCGGCCAGTAGATCACGGCGAGCGGCAACAGCACGATGGTCGCGCCTGTCATGGTGCCGGCCGCGACGGTCAGCGCGTCGACGCCGGTCAGGTAGCGTTTCGTGTAATTGGCCGCGATGCCGTACAGAAGCGTTGCGCCGAGCGCGGCGCCCGCTGCGAGCGCGGTGGTCAGCGGCGTCGCTGCCGAGCCGCTCGGCGTGGCGATCTGATCCCACACCAGCATCAGCACGCCGAGGAAACCGATCGCGAGCCCGAGCGTGCGCAGTCCGGTCAGCCGGTCACGCAGCCACACGAACGCGACGAGGCCGCCCCACAGCGGCGTCGTCGCGTTGATCACCGACGTCACGCCGGCGGACAGCGTCAACTCCGCATACGCGAACAGGCAGAACGGCGCGGCCGAATTCAGAATGCCCACCACGAGAAGCGGGAACGCCCGCGTGCGCAGGATCGTCGCGGATTGTTGCAGCGGACGCCGCGCGAGCAGCACGACGATAAGAAACGCGGCGCCGATGCCGACGCGCAGCGCCATCAACGGAGCAACGCCGAAGTCGGTCACGCCGACGCGGATAAACAGGAATGACGCGCCCCATAAGGCCGCGAGGATCAGCAACTGGAAGAGGTTTTTGGCATTCATTATGGTGGCGTCGCGCGCGGTTGAGTCGAGACGCCTGTGCATCGTAACAGCGCGATTACCCGAAACGTTTCACGTCTGAATGAAACGGCAAGTATCGGGAGAGGACGTCTGACACACGTGATCGTAAGCGTCGCGGCGAGGCGCGCATAGCGAGCAATTCTCACGCTGATGTGAGAAATATTGCGATCACCGGGAGGGAGGAAGATGAGGCGCCGGTGCGACCGGCGCCTCGCTGCTACGAGAAAAGTTTTCGGTTGCATGCCTGACGGCAGAGCAACCGCCAGAGCCGCCCAACAACCGTCAATGCGGAATCATCCCCTGCAGCACGTTCTGCTGCAGCCAGACCAGAATGCCGAGCAGCACGGTCAGCAGAATCGAGTGCTTGAAGGTCTTCGCGAACACCACGCCTTCCTTGCCTTTCAACTCCGTGGTCGCGACGCCCGTCGAAATGTTTTGCGGCGAAATCATTTTGCCCATCACGCCGCCGGACGAATTGGTCGCCGCCATCAGCACCGGATTGAGATTCAACTGATGCGCTGCGACCACCTGCAAATTGCCGAACAGCGCGTTGCCCGATGTGTCGCTGCCTGACAGAAACACGGCAACCCAGCCGAGGAATGCGGACACCAGCGGAAAGAACGGTCCGACGGACGCGACGCCGAGTCCGAGCGTATAAGTGAGACCCGAGTAATTCATCAGATACGCGAGTCCGACGATGGTCGCGACCGTCAGAATCGCGATGCGCGTCTGCACCCACGTATCGGCGATGGCCGCGCCGAATTCGCGCGCGCCGAGTCCGACCACGAGGCTCGTAATGATCGCCGCCACCAGAATCGCGGTGCCGGTCGCGAGCGGCTGGAAGTCCCAGATCGCGCCGTACGGCGTGTTGTACAACGTGATGAACACGGCCTTGTCGAGCCCCGGCCACGGAATTTTCACGTCGCCGATCAGGAAGATTTTCGCCACCGTCCAGACGATCACGACGACGGACACGATGATCCACGGATACCAGCCCTGGCCGCCGCCGATCTTGCTGCGCACTTCGCCGGCCCGGTCGATGTCGATCGCGAACGCCGGGTCGACCGCCGGCTTCCACACGCGCAGGAACGCAATGGTGACGATCAGCGAGACCATCGACGACAACACGTCCGTCAGACTGTAGTTCACATAGTTCGACGAGACGAACTGCGTCAGCGCGAAGCTCGCGCCGGAGATCAGCAGCACCGGCCAGATGCGCAGCATGTTGCGAAAGCCGGCGTACACGGCGATCACATAGAAGGGCAGCAGCAGCGCGAAGAACGGCAACTGGCGGCCGACCATTTTCGCGAGCAAATCGGCCGGCAGATGCGTGACCGCGCCGAGCACCGTAATCGGCACGCCGAGCGCGCCGAATGCGACCGGCGCGGTGTTGAAGATCAGCGTGAAGGTGAGCGCCTCGAGCGTCGGAAAGCCGAGCAGGATCAGCAGCGAACTGGTGATCGCGACCGGCGTGCCGAAGCCCGAAATGCCCTCGAGCAGCGCGCCGAACGAAAAACCCACCACGACGAGCACGACGCGGCGGTCGTTCGGCAGATTGTCGATCATCCACATGCGGAAGGCGGCGAAGCGGCCGGAGCGCTGCGCGATGTTGTACAGCAGGATCGCGGTGAACACGATCCACATGACCGGCCAGCACGCGAACACGGCGCCCGCCGCGACGGAGTCGAGCGCGAGCCCCACTGGAAACTTCCACCCGGCAATGGCGACGATCAGGCCGACGACGAGTCCGGCGAGCGACGCCTGCCACGCAGGCCGGCGCGCCCAGCCGAGCAGCACGAGCACGACGATGATCGGCAACGCCGCGACGAGAAACGACGCGAGCAGCGAATCGCCGATGGGGGTGAGTAGTTGATGAAACATCACGTCTCCTTCGTTGTTGTTCGAAATCGACGCGAGATTGCCAATGACGGGACGCGTCGCTGGTGCAGGACGGATGAGCGCCGCCGGGCACGAAAGCGCCAGGCGGCTCGCTTTTAAACGCTTACTGTGTGAGGCTTAACCAAGCATAGAGCCCGAGGCTCGCGCGTCAAGAAGGGAAACTACGGGAGGAGCGAAAGCTCAGTGATGATGACCGTGCCCGCCGCCGCCCCACGACCAGCCGAAGCCGATCGACACGGCCGGCCCATACCAGCCCGGATAGCCGTAGCCGTACCAGGCCGGATAGACCGGTGGCGGATAGTAGGCGGGATAAGCCGGCGCAACGTACACCGGCGGCTGCGCGACCACATACGCGGGCGGCGAAGCGGCCGCGCCGGGCTGCGGCTGCTGGCCATATTGCGCCTGCGCCGACTGCTGCTGCATGGACTGCGCGCCCTGCGAGTCGCCGGTCGTGCCGAGCGGCACTTCACGCTGGGTAGCGCTCGCGGGCACGGTCGCGTAATACGACGGATAACCCGCGTAATAGCCAGGGTAGTAGCCGTACGGGTAATAGCAGCCCGACAGCAGCAACGCGCTCGCAGCGCCGCTCAACGCGAGCCGGCCGCGGCCGATGCGCCGGCGAGGCGCAACCGTCGCGAACTGCATGCGAATAGTATGAAAAGTGTCGATGACGCGGGACTTCATGGCGCGCTCCAGTTTGCAAACAACGCGGCCGACGCCGTCGTCGGTACGTTATCGCACGAGCTTACGCCGACGGCGCGCGAGGAGGTTTGCAAAACCGTAACGGCGTATTTCGCCTCATTGCAGCCGCGCGTTGCGGCTCTTCATCCTGCGCCGTTTCGATGCGGCACATCCGCATAGATTGTGAGCAAAGCGGACGGGGCATGGCGCCCGGTCCGCTTTGTCCGGTCATACGAGGCGATTACTTGCCGACCTGGTTGCCGATCACGCCGCCGACGGCCGCGCCGCCCAGCGTGGACAGCGCGCTGCCGCCGATCACGGCACCCGCCGCGCCGCCGACGCCCGCACCGATCGCGGTGTCCCGTTGCCGCGTCGTCATACCCTCGCACGCGGAAAGGCTTGCGACAACCGCCACGATCATCGCAAGCGAACCTATCTTACGAATCGATCTCATGATGTTGACTCCCTGTTGTAATTCGAAACCGCCTGTCGTTATTGTTCGTTCGCTTTGATCTTATCGCCGGAACCGGTTTCCAGATGTATGCGGTTGTCAGCAGACTGACGGTTTCGTAATCAAATGTTTCCCTGTTTGCAGCATCGCGTGTGCCTGACCTATGGACGAAAAAAAGCCCGCAAGCGCGGGCTTTTGCGTGGCGGAAGGTTGCGCGCGCATCGAGTGGGCGACGGCATGCGTCCCACGCGATGCGCGAACGCATCACTGCCGCTGATAAATCTCAGCGCCTTTCTTCATGAACTCGATCGACTTCACTTCCATGCCTTTCTTCAGCGCTTCGTCGTCGGTGACGCCTTGCTGCGCGGCGAACTCGCGCACGTCCTGCGTGATCTTCATCGAGCAGAAGTGCGGGCCGCACATCGAGCAGAAATGCGCGACCTTCGCGGAATCTTTCGGCAGCGTTTCGTCGTGGAATTCGCGCGCCTTGTCCGGATCGAGGCCGAGGTTGAACTGGTCTTCCCAACGGAATTCGAAGCGCGCCTTCGAGAGCGCATTGTCACGCACCTGCGCGCCCGGATGACCCTTCGCCAGATCGGCGGCATGCGCGGCGAGCTTGTACGTGATGATGCCGGTCTTCACGTCGTCCTTGTTCGGCAAGCCGAGGTGTTCCTTCGGCGTGACGTAGCAGAGCATGGCCGTGCCGAACCAGCCGATCATCGCCGCGCCGATGCCCGACGTAATGTGGTCGTAACCCGGCGCGATGTCGGTGGTGAGCGGCCCGAGCGTGTAGAACGGCGCTTCGTCGCACCATTCCAGTTGCAGGTCCATGTTCTCCTTGATCAACTGCATCGGCACGTGGCCGGGGCCTTCGATCATCGTCTGCACGTCGTGCTTCCACGCGATCTGCGTGAGTTCGCCGAGCGTCTTCAGTTCGCCGAGCTGCGCTTCATCGTTCGCGTCGTAAATGGAACCGGGGCGCAAGCCGTCGCCGAGCGAGAAGGCCACGTCATACGCCTTCATGATTTCGCAAATGTCTTCGAAATGCTCGTACAGGAAGCTTTCCTTGTGATGCGCGAGGCACCACTTCGCCATGATCGAGCCGCCGCGCGACACGATGCCGGTCATGCGCTTCGCCGTCAGCGGCACGTATTGCAGACGCACGCCCGCGTGAATCGTGAAGTAATCGACGCCCTGTTCAGCCTGCTCGATCAGCGTGTCGCGGAAGATTTCCCACGTCAGGTCTTCGGCCTTGCCGTTGACCTTTTCGAGCGCCTGATAGATCGGCACCGTGCCGATCGGCACCGGCGAATTGCGGATGATCCACTCGCGCGTTTCGTGAATGTGCTTGCCGGTGGACAGATCCATCACCGTGTCGCCGCCCCAGCGGATCGCCCACGTCATCTTGTCGACTTCCTCGCCGATCGAAGACGTCACCGCCGAGTTGCCGATGTTCGCATTCACCTTCACGAGGAAGTTACGACCGATGATCATCGGCTCGCTTTCCGGGTGATTGATGTTGTTCGGAATAATCGCGCGGCCGCGCGCCACTTCTTCGCGCACGAATTCCGGCGTGATTTCGGTGACGCCGTTCGGACCGAACGCGCTTGCACCGAACGCCTGGCCCGGATGCTGGCGGCCCATCATCGCGGCGAGCTTTTCGCCGTTCGGGCCGCTCGTCTTCAGGCTCTCCAGATACTCGGCGCGGCGCTGGTTTTCGCGGATCGCGATGTATTCCATCTCCGGCGTGATGATGCCTTTACGCGCGTAGTGCATCTGCGAAACGTTCTTGCCGGGGATCGCGCGGCGCGGCGTGCGATGCAGGCCCTGGAAGCGCAGGTCGGCGGTGGCCGTGTCGGCCGCGCGTTCGCGGCTGAAGTCGCTCGACAGACCCGTCAACGCTTCCGTGTCGCCGCGTTCCTCGATCCAGCGCTGACGCAGTGCGGGCAAGCCGGCGCGAATGTCGATCTTCGCGTCCGGATCGGAGTAGGGGCCCGACGTATCGTAGACATAGACCGGCGGATTCTTTTCGCCGCCGAAGCTGTCGGGCGTATCCGCCTGGCTGATCTCGCGCATCGGCACGCGGATGTCGGGACGCGAGCCCGTCACGTAGACCTTGCGTGAGTTGGGCAGCGGCGCGACGGCGGCTTCATCGACGTGGGCGTCGGCGGAAAGGAACTTCGGATTGGCGTTCATGCATGTTCTCCGTGTGTCGGCCGGAGTTAAGCGCAATGACGCCTTGCTCCGGTCCCATTCAATGTGGGGCCGCTAAGCAGGAGACGAGATGGAAGTAGTCGGAATTCGCGAGAGGTGAGGCTAGAGACTGGCTGCGAAATCCGTACGCTTCCCTGCGCTGGCATTATCCAGATCAGGTTCAAAGGGTATTTCTCACCCACGTGGCACGGACCTCCGACTTCCGTGCAACGCAGGACCCCCGCGTTAGCAGCGCACACGATACACCGGGCGGGCGCTGCTTGGCAACCCGCGCGCGATGCGTGAGTGCTAATGCGGGGCAGCGCGCGGTGGTTTGCTTCGGCGGCTGCGGGCGGAGAATCGCTGCGCTCTCGCATGCGCGATTTGCGCACTATGCTTGTAGTGACGCGGCATGCAGAACGCAGAACGCAGAATGCAGCACGCTATGACGCGCCGCAGCACCGGCACGGGTTGCTTAACGCGTGAAGTCGTCCGCAGCTTCCGGCTGATACAGGATTTTCTCGAGCTTCAGCACTTTTTCGGCGCCGCTCGGCGGCATGAAGTGAATGTGCTCGCCGCGCTTCGCGCCGAGCAGCGCGAGGCCCACCGGCGAAAAAACATTCAGGCGGCCATGAGCGAAGTCGGCTTCGGGCGGATAGACGACCGTCCACGTCATCTGCTCGCCGCTGCTTTCGTCGACGAGCGTGGCCTGCGAGTTCATCGTGACCACGTTCGCCGGAATTTCGCGGGAGTCCACGATCACGGCGCGCTCCAGTACGTCGTCGAGCATCTCCTGAAAACGGGCGTTCGCGCCGGGCGCGGCGGCGTGCTTCTCAAGACGCGCGACGTCGAGTTCGGTGAGGTAACACTGCTTGGTCCTTCTGGTCGTCTTCACGGCGGCTACTCCAATTCGATCTGCAATCTCTGTACGAGAATAGGTCATGCGGATGGGATCGGCCCGGCGCTCCGACAGTCCCTTGAGGGACGACGCAGCTTCAGGCAAGGAGCAGGCTGCGTCAGTCGGGGTGCCGGGCGGCGAGAAGCGGAACCGTTGCCGGCAGAAGCGTTCGCGACGGTTCGCCGGCCCTTTGCGGCGCGAGTTCCACGCGCGCGCAGCCGGTTGCGCCACGAGGGCGCAAGCGGGTGAAGGCACG
The DNA here is from genome assembly GCF_003330785.1 of Paraburkholderia graminis. Classification (NCBI taxonomy): domain Bacteria; kingdom Pseudomonadati; phylum Pseudomonadota; class Betaproteobacteria; order Burkholderiales; family Burkholderiaceae; genus Paraburkholderia; species Paraburkholderia graminis. The sequence goes on along the minus strand of NZ_CP024934.1, from coordinate 2,721,533 downwards.
GGAAGTCGGGAAGCGCATGAGTGGCCGGCGGTTATCGAATGAAGTGGGTGGCGCGCCGCTTGAAAACAGAGTCATGAGAAGACCACAGCAAAGCGGCGCGATCGACACAAGCATGTTAGCACGGCGTCTTTCAGCGACCTTGGCGGACATTTCGTTGTTGTAAGTCGCAGTGTAGAAAGTTGGCGACATCGCGCAAGCACGCGTGGACGCCGCCGCAAACAACACAAAACAAACGGGCGAAAAAAATTTGCGGCGCGGTGTCATAACCGGCGACGCGCTTCGACAAACGTGCAGATCCTGATCGGAGCACGTCATGCAAACAGTCATCAAACGCCGGGCGCATCGGCCGTTCAAGCGGGCCGTCGCACTCGTTGCCGCGCTCGCGTTGTTGTGCGCGAGCGGCCTCGTGAGCGCGGCGAGTGCGATGTGCAGCGCGCGCAGTCCCGCCCATCGCGTCGCGCTCGTCGAGCTTTACAGCAGCGAAGGCTGCAATAGCTGTCCGCCCGCGGACGCATGGCTCGGTCAATGGAAGAACAGCGGCGCCACGCGAAGCGTCGTGCCGCTGGCGTTGCACGTCGACTACTGGAACGGTCTCGGTTGGACGGACCGTTTCTCGCAGCACCGTTTCACCGAGCGTCAGCAGACGCTTACCGATCTTGCCGGCGGCCACACGATCTATACGCCTGAAGTGTTCGTCGGCGGACGCGAGTTGCGGACGTGGTCGCAGCAGGACAGTTTCCAAAGCCGCGTCGACAAGCTGATCGCCGAGCCGGCGCAAGCCAACATCGCGCTCGACATCAAGCCGCAGCCAGGCGGCGCGTTCGATCTCGCGGCCCGCTTCGACAGCCGGACTGCCGATAGCGCAGCACGGCTCGACGCCTACGTCGCCGTCTATGAAAACGCGCTGAGCTCGCAGGTCGGCGCAGGAGAAAACCGCGGCGCAACCTTGCATCACGAGAGAGTGGTGCGGCAGTGGATCGGGCCGGTGCCGCTCGTCGGCGGCAAGCTGCAGATTCGCCGCGATATACGGCTCGACGGTGCGGATGCGAGCGCAAACGCCAATCCGTCAGTCGATAAATTCGGCGTCGTCGCCTTCGTCGAAAACGCTGCAACGGGCGACGTGCTGCAAGTGGCCGATCTACCGCTCTGCCATTGAACGCACGACGCACGCCGCAAATCACAGGAGAGTCTCATGGCCACGCCTCACGTCGTTCGCGGCAACGCGCCGCCTGCCACGCCCGCGAGCGGCGCAATCCATCCGCTGTGGGTGCGCGTCACGCATTGGCTCAACGCACTCGCCGCGATCGTGATGATGCTGTCCGGCTGGCGCATTTACGACGCGTCGCCGGTCTTCGCCTGGTTTCGTTTTCCGACGGAAATCACGCTCGGCGGCTGGCTCGGCGGCGCGCTGCAATGGCACTTCGCCGCGATGTGGCTGCTGGTCTTCAACGGCCTGATTTATCTCGCGATGAATCTCGCGAGCGGACGCTTCGTGCGCAAGTTTTTCCCGATCTCGCCGCGCGCGGTGTGGCGCGATTTCATCGCCGCGTTGACGGGCAAGCTCTCGCACGCCGACTTGCGGGTCTACAACGCGGTGCAGAGATTGGCCTACCTGTTCGTGGTTGTCGATCTGATCGTGCTGGTGCTGTCGGGCCTCGCGATCTGGAAGTCGGTGCAGTTTCCGCTGCTGCGCGAACTGATGGGCGGCTACGACAACGCACGCATCGTCCATTTCTGCGCGATGGCGCTGATGGCCGCGTTCATCGTCGTGCATCTCGCGATGGTCGCGCTCGTGCCGCGTTCGCTCCTCGCGATGTTGCGCGGCCGCTGAGCCCAACGTTCGAAATGTTACGGATACCGAATCATGGATAAGCCATCTGACAAACTGCCGGCAAAAGCCGCCGGCAAACTGGACCGCGAGTCGATTCTGATTGATGCGAGACGCGAGCTGTCGATTCCGTCGCGGCGTCTGTTCGGCAAGCAGTTGTTGTCGCTCGGCGGATTGTCGCTGCTCACAGGCTGCTCGCTCACCGACGACGACTCCGTCAACAAGTTCCTGACGGCCGTGTCGCGTCTGAACGATCGCGCGCAAGCCGCGCTGTTCGATCCGAAGCAGTTGGCGCCGACGTATACCGAAGCGCAAATCACGCGGCCGTTTCCATTCAACGCGTACTACGGCATCGACGAAGTGCCGCAGGTCGACGCGTCCGGCTACACGCTGAAGATCGGCGGACTCGTCACGGGTCAGCGCGTGTGGACCTTGCCCGAGTTGTACGCGCTGCCGCACGCCGAGCAGATCACGCGGCACATCTGCGTGGAAGGGTGGAGCGCGATCGGCCGCTGGGGCGGCACGCCGTTCGGCGAGTTTCTGCGGCGCATCGGCGCGGATACGAGCGCGAAGTACGTCGGCTTCAAATGCGCGGACGATTACTACGAAAGCATCGACATGCCGACCGCGCTGCATCCGCAGACGCTGCTCACGTTTTCCTACGACGGCGAGCGCCTCCCCGCGAAATACGGCTTCCCGATGAAGCTGCGCATGCCGACCAAGCTCGGCTACAAGAATCCGAAGCACATCGTCGAGATGTTCGTCACCAACACGTATCCTGGCGGCTATTGGGTCGATCAGGGCTACAACTGGTTCGGAGGCTCCTGACGCGCGCGGGTCGCCGCATGCGCCGCGCGCGTGCGCGACCTCGGGCGGCAGAAGCTTCGGAAATACGCCGGCTACAGCCGGTTCGATTCATCAACTACAAACGGAGTTATCCCATGAAAAAGATTGCAATCGCAGCAGCAGCCGTCGCCCTTTTGATGAGCGGCGGCGCCGCGTTCGCCCAGGCGAGCGGCGCCATGTCCAACGATGCGATGTCGCATGACACGATGTCCAAGGATTCGATGTCGAAAGACCACATGAAAAAGGACACGATGAAGCACGACAAGATGAAAAAGGGCGACGCGATGGGCATGAAGCACGAGGCGTCGGGCGCGATGAGCAACTGAGCGCAGGCAGAGGCCCGACGCGCCGACGCGCGTGTCTGGGCCGATGCCCGCTGCATAGCCGCTATACGCGGCGCGATTCTTAGACTGAGAGCCGGGGTGCCGTCTGCCCCGGCTTTTTGTTGCGTGTGCACCAAAAGTTACGATTCTTTCGCCTGGCGCGGTGGGCGCTTACTGCATAATGCGATGCGCGCCGTGCATTTGGCGCGCGAGCCGCGAATCGGCCGGAACTACCGGATCAACCGGACCGGCACCGCGGTTCCCGTATGGCTCTCTCTGTTAGCCAACCATCGTCTTTCGCTCCACCACCATGTCCGCCAGCCTCGCCCGTTTGACCGCATCGCCGATGCGGTGTCCGCCGTCCCCACAGCGGGAAGCTCGAACGGCGCCGGTGCGTTGACGACATGTCGCAGGAACTTCCAGGCTGGTTTTCTCGTGGTTTTCCGATCCGTTTGCCGCAATCGCGCAACGGACAGATCGCGCTCGCGCTCGGCGTCGTCTATCTCGTATGGGGCTCGACTTATCTCGCGGTGCACGTCGCGCTCGGCTCGTTCCCGCCTTTGCTGATGTCCGGCCTGCGCAATCTGTTCGCGGGCGTCGGGCTATTCGCGTTTGCGGCGCGCCGCAATCCGGTGTGGCCGAGCGCCGCCGAAATCCGCAACGCCGGGCTCGTCGGCACGATGCTCGTCGGCCTGTCGAGCGGCATGCTCGCGTATGGCATGCGCACGGTCGGCACCGGCACGGCGGCGGTGATGGTCGCGACCGTGCCGCTCTTCGCGACGGTGATCGCGGCGGTGGCGGGGCGGAAGATCGGCAGAGGCGAGTGGTTCGCGGTGGGGCTCGGGCTCGTCGGCATCGCGATCCTGAGTCACGGCGACGACACGCCCGGCTCGGCGGGCGGCAGTCTCGCGATTCTGTGCGGCGCGCTCTTCTGGGCGGGCGGCGCGCATCTCGCCGGCCGTCTCAAGTTGCCGTCCGACCTGTTTCTATCGACGTCGCTGCAAATCGGCCTGGGCGGCGCGATGTCGACGATGGTCGCGTGGGTCTCGGGCGAACGCATGCTCGAAGTGCATTTTCTGCCGGTGCTGGCGTTCATCTACCTGATGCTGATCGGCACGATGGCGGCCTACGTTGCCTATGGTTTCCTGATACGGCACACGAGCCCGATCATCGCGAGCAGTTGCATGTATGTGAATCCGGTGGTGGCGGTCGCGCTCGGCGCGTTGCTGCTCGGCGAGCCCGTTACGCATTCGACGGTCATCGCGACCGTCGTGATCCTCGTCAGCGTGGGGTTGTCTTTCTGGCTCGATTATCGAAAGAAAGCGCTCGCGTGATGCGCGAGACTGCGCACGAACGGGAGCACGGCGCTTATGGAAAAGCGCGGGCCACGTTGGCGCTTTAAAGCCGCGCGGCCAGTTCAGCGCCTTCGCGAATCGCGCGCTTCGCATCGAGTTCGGTCGCGAGCGCGGCTCCACCGATCACATGAAAACGCGGACCGCCCGCATCCGCCGATTTTTCTCGTGCAGACTCCAGCGGATGCAAATCGCGCAGCGACTCCTGCCCTGCACATACGACGATATGGTCGACCTCCAGCCATTGCTCGACGCCGCCGCGCGCGATCTTCAAACCGCGCGCGCCCGCTTCCAGATACGACACGCCGTCCAGCATCTTCACGCCGTTTCTCGCGAGCGTCGCGCGATGCACCCAGCCCGACGTCTTGCCGAGCCCCGCACCGAGCTTGCCCGCCTTGCGCTGCAGTAACCAGATCTGCCGCGGCGGACGCGCGGGCGCGGGCGGCTTCAGGCCGCCGGGTTCGCTGACAGACAGATCGACGCCCCATTCGTCGAGCCACGCGTCGCGCGGCAGCGGCAGCGGTTCGTCCGCGCGATGCAGCAAAAACTCGCTGACGTCGAAGCCGATGCCGCCCGCGCCGATCACCGCGACGCGGCCGCCCACCGGCGCACCGCGCAGCACGTCGACATACGACAGAACATTGGGCGCGTCGATGCCCGCGATCGCCGGCCGCCGCGGCACGATGCCGGTCGCGATCACGATGTCATCGTAAGCGCCCGCGGCGAGCAGCGCGGCGTCGACGCGCGTGCCGAGCCGCACGTCGACGCGATGCCGCTCGAGCTGGCTCTGAAAATAGCGGATCGTCTCGCTGAACTCTTCCTTGCCCGGCACGCGCATCGCGAGATTGAACTGACCGCCGATGGTTGCGGCCGCATCGAACAGCGTCACGCGATGCCCGCGCGACGCCGCCACCGTCGCCGCCGACAATCCCGCCGGCCCCGCGCCGACCACCGCAATAGAGCGCACTTTCTGCGAACCCGCGAGCGGCCGGTACACGAGTTCGGTTTCGCGTCCGGCGCGCGGATTGACGAGGCAGGTCGCGCGCTGATTCCTGAACGTATGATCGAGACAGGCCTGATTGCACGCGATACAGGTGTTGATTTCGTGCGTGCGTCCCTCGGCGGTTTTCAGCACGAACTCGGGATCGGCGAGCAGCGGTCTTGCCATCGAAACCAGATCGCCCGCGCCGTCGGCGAGCAAGGCTTCGGCGACGTCGGGCGTGTTGATGCGGTTCGAGACGATCACCGGCACTGTCACGGCGGCCTTCAGCCGCGCGCTCAACGCGGCAAACGCGGCGCGCGGCACCGAGGTGACGATGGTCGGCACACGCGCCTCATGCCAGCCGATTCCTGTGTTGAATATCGTCACGCCGGCCGCTTCGAGCGCGCGTGCGACCTGCACGGTTTCATCCCATGTATTGCCGCCTTCCACGAGGTCGATCAGCGAAAGCCGATACACCACGATGAAGCGCTCGCCGCACGTCTCACGCACCCGCTCGACAATCTCGCACGCGAGCCGCATGCGGTTTTCGATGCTGCCGCCGTAACGGTCCGTGCGCCGGTTGGTGCGCGGGCAGAGGAACTGGTTGAGCAGATAGCCTTCGCTGCCCATGATCTCGATGCCGTCATAGCCCGCGCGCTGAGCGAGCCGCGCGCAGCGCGCGTAATCGCGCACGGTCTTCTGAATGCCGGCGATGCTGAGCGCGCGCGGCTTGAACTTCGAAATAGGCGACTTCAATGCCGATGCGGACACAACGAACGGCTGATACCCATAACGTCCTGCGTGCAGGATCTGCAGCGCGATCTTGCCGCCTTCTTCGTGAACCGCTTGCGTAAGCCGCCGATGATTGCGCAGATCGAATACCGAGTTGAGCGTACCGCCGAAGGGCAGCAGCCATCCTTCGCGATTCGGCGAGATGCCGCCGGTGATGATGAGGCCGACGCCGCCCTTCGCGCGCTCGCGGAAGTACTCGGCGAGCTTCGGATAATTCCAGAAGCGGTCTTCCATGCCCGTATGCATGGACCCCATCACGACGCGATTGCGCAAGCGGGTAAAGCCGAGGTCGAGTTCCGCGAGTAAGCGTTGGTAAGACATACAGGCTGCCGTTGTAAGTATGGGGTGCGCACGAACGATACACCGCGCGCTCGGGCTCACCATCTGAGGAAAGCTTCTAATGCTCGCCGCATGTTGCCCCGTAAGACATTCGCGCGCCGCGATAAGCCAATTCGATGATCGCGGCACAGCCATTGCTCATTGGGTGCGTCCATCGACATGGACCGCGCCGCGCCTTTAAAACAGGGCGTTGCGTGCAGGGATAGGAGGGAGTGCTTCGCCGAGGACAGCCAAAACGAGACCGTTCGAATCATTGCCGAACACGGTTTCAGATGGCGGCGTCCAGAGTGTGCGCCCGCATATGAATGGGCCACGAGCCCGACATCGATATAGGTGAACAGAATGAAACTGATTAGAACCATGGCGGCCATGATTGCCGTTGCATCCGTGCTGAGTGCATGCGGCGGAGGCTCCGACGACGTAGGCAAGGAACTGGGTCTGACGAACCCGCAAATCCATTTCGTGCATGCGATCCCGAGCGGACCGGCAGTGGACTTTCTCGTCAACGGCAACGCGCCGTCCGGACAGACGAATATCTCGTACAAGGGCGTGACGAACTTCACGAACATCAACACGGGTTCGACGAATGTTGCTTATGCGGCGACCGGCACCAAGACCGCGCTCGCGAGCGGCAATTTCCCGAACGTCTCGAAGGGCCACGAATATACGGTGCTCGCGTTGCCCGGCACCGCAGCGGCGGACATCGGCCTGATCGACGATCCGTTCGACAAGGGCCTTCTGTCGAACAGCGCGCGCGTGCGCGGCTTCAACGCATCGGGCAACGCGCCGAATCTCGACCTGTATCTCGTGCAGGCGGGCAACACCAACATCAGCACCGTGTCGCCGACCCTGGCGGGCGTCGCGTTCAAGAACGCCGTGCCGGCGAGCGGCCAGGATTCGATCTACGTATCGGGCGGCCAGTATGTGCTGATCGCGACGGCCGCGGGCAGCAAGACGCCGATCTACCAGTCGCAATCGTTCACGCTGTCGAACAACGCCGACTGGCTCATTACGTCGGTGCCGATCGGCGGTGTGCTGAGCCAGCTCGCGGTGGGGCAGATTCATCTGCTGATCGTGCAGAACGGCAATACGAGCACACCGAGTATCGAGTTGTCGAACACGCTGACGGGCGCATAAGCTCGCTAGCCAACCTGCGCGCATCGCAGCGCACGGCATAGCGGCAAGTCCTGGGAGGACGGGGCGGCGATTCACGCAAGTGGATCGCCGCTTTGTTTTGGCAACACGGGCAACGCACAGCTCACGTTCAACAAGCACGCACAACAAAAAGCCCACTGCGGTTTCCCGCAGCGGGCTCGATGATGACGATGCATCCAGCTAAACCACCCTGCGCCGCAAACGCGCAGGGCTTCAAGCAACAGCGATTTACTTCGCCTTCTCAGCCTGATTGGTGAGGGCGTCGCCACCCTTCGAGATGTCCTGGCCGGCACCTGCCATCGTGTTGCAGCCGGCGAGCGCGGCCGTGCCTGCAATGAGGAGCAAAGCGATCAGTCGATTCATGGAAGTTCTCCTTGTCGAGAAGGTATCGGTTGACGTGTCCCGCTAGCGGCTCTGCTAGCTGCCGACCGTGGCTTGCGCCAGTCGATCCGGTCTGATTGCATGGTAAAAAAAGGGCGCATGCGGCGCTGTCGGCTGCGCTGCGATTTTGTTGTAGGTGCGCTCTGGTGTTCGCGTCGGCGCACTCCTACAACGATGTTTTTAGTCGTTCTGCCGCGCGCCTAAGTTTGCGTCCGCGTCGCTGGCCGGTTGCGCGGCCGTGCTCGCGCTCGGCATCACGACATGAATGTCGGTGCCGTTCGGCACGCCGCGCCGTATGTCGAATCGTCCGCCATGCGCGGCGACGCGCTGACGCATGCCGAGCAGTCCATGCGTGTGCGTGCGCTTCAAATCCGCAGGCATGATGCCCACGCCGTTGTCCGCAATGTCGAGCGTCACTTGCCCCTCGCCGATATGCAGACCGATCGACACCTGCGACGCGCGCGCGTATTTCGCCGCGTTCGTCAGCGATTCCTGCGCGACGCGAAAGAGCGCGATTTCGGTTTGCTCGTCGAGCTTGATATCGTCTGCGGGAAGCTGCAGGTTCAATGTCCAGTTGTTGCGCTGGGCGGCTTCGTCGGCGAGCGTGCGCAGCGCGGTCACGAGACCGAAGTTCGCGAGCACCGTGGGCCGCATGTCCTCGATGATGCGGCGCTTGAGCGCGATGCCCTGGTCCAGATTGGCGAGCGCGCGCTGCAGTTTCCCGGCGATCTCGGGAGCGCTGTCCTTCAGCTTGCGGTTCGCCCACGCGACGTCCATCTTGCTCGCGGTCAGAATCGCGCCCAGTTCGTCGTGCAACTCGCGCGCAAGCTGCGTCTTTTCGTTTTCGCTGACAGCCTGCAAATGCCAGCCGAGCGCCTCGAGTTGGCGGGTCCGTTCATTGACGAGCTGATCGAGTTCGCCTTGCTGGGTGATCAATTGACGCTGCACGCGCGCCTGTCTGTCGATCTGAATGCCGAGATTGCGGAACAGCAGAATGAACAACACGATGTTGAGCGCCGAGAGTCCCGCCGCGCACAACGTCGAGATGCGCTGATCGGCGCGGCTCGCGGCGAGCGCATGCTGCGCGCGGCGTTCTTCGTTATCGCGCAGCAGGCTAAGCGTGCTGTCGACGAACGCCGGGTCCACCGCCTGCTCGCTGCTCGTGCTGCCGCACGCGCCAAGCTCCAATGGATGCGGTGCGGCCCGCTGCAACGCCGCCGCGCCCGCGCCGATGCGTGCGTCGATCAGCGCACGAATCTGCGTGAAGCTCGCGAGCTCGGCGCTGTCCGCTTTGGGACTGCGGTAAAAGCGTTCGAGCGGCTCTTCGCTAGCGCGAATGCGTGCGGCCGTCGCACAAAACGCGTGTGCGGCGTCGTCGCGCTTCGTCAGAAGATAATCGCTTTGCTGCGCGCTCAAACGCGATAGCTGGCTCGCCAGTGCACTCAGTTGCACGGTGACGTCGCGGGCTTCGAGCGCGGTCTCATACTCGGCGGCGATGCGCTCGCGCGCGGTCTCCAGAATGACGAGCCCGCCGACGGTTATCACGATTGCGACCGTCATCGCGATCGCCCAGCTTCGGCTGCGCATCCAGTCGCTTAGACGCGCGGCGGCGCGGCGCGGTTGCGCAGCGGCTTGCGGACTGGCTTGCGCTTCTGCTTGCGTTTCGGATTGCGCTTCGGTTTGCGCACGACTTCCAGCCTCGCTTTGCGCTTGCTGCTTCGCGTCATGCGGGACTGCGTTCGGCAAATCAGGCACGTTCTGCACGTTCGACACATTCGGCTCCGTGGACAGCCATCAGTGTAGCGTTCGCCGCCGCCAACGCGCGAGCGCTCGCGTGCGCGAATCGGCTCGTCGTAACGCTGCCGTAATCCAATGTAAGCGGATTCTCACACGAAAACCGGAGTGCGTCGGAATGCGCCCGCCGCCGCCGATGGATAGCATGAACCCTGATCCATTCATCGTTCCAGGAGGAAGCCATCATGCTGAAGTGGGCGTTGGTCTTCGCCGTCATTGCCTTGATCGCCGGCCTTCTTGGCTTTACCGGCATCGCGGCGGGTGCGGCGGCAATTGCGAAGTTCCTGTTCGTCGTATTTGTGATTCTGTGCGTGGTGTTCCTCGTGCTCGGCTTTGTGGTGACGAAAAAAATTGTCGATTAGCGCCGCTTGCATGTTTAGCGGCGCTTGAGGCAACGCCAGCGCACGAGAATTCACGCGGATACCAACAAGAAGGAGAGTCGCCATGCTTCACTATGCCATCGTCTTTTTTGTTATCGCGATCATCGCAGCGGTGTTCGGTTTCACCGGAATCGCGGCGGGCGCGGCCGAAATCGCGAAGATTCTGTTCTATATTTTTCTGGTCGTGTTCGTGGTCACGCTGCTGCTCGGCGTGTTCCGAACGTAGATCTGAGCACGACTCTAACGGCGCGTCGCGGGCATGGTCCGCGATGCGCCCATTCCCTCAATACGGATAAAGGAGAAACTCAATGGCGAACACACCTGGCGCCCAGTCGAGCGACCCGTTCGTGATGGACATTCAAAAGATTCGCGACGACGCCCGCAAGCACATGTCGGACGGACCCGTCACGCAAAGTTATGGCGCCGACCGCGAGACCGTGCTGAAGCTGCTCAACGACGCGCTCGCGACGGAGATCGTCTGCACGCTGCGTTACAAGCGGCATCACTTCATGGCGAAGGGCATCAACTCCGAGGCGGTGGCCGCCGAATTCGCGGAGCACGCAACGGAAGAGCAGGAGCACGCCGACCGCATCGCCGAGCGCATCGTGCAACTGGGCGGCGAGCCGGACTTCGCACCGGACGGCCTGAAAACGCGCGCGCATTCCGAGTACAAGGAAGGCGAGAATCTCACGGACATGATCCGCGAGAACCTGGTCGCCGAGCGCATTGCCATCGACACCTATCGCGAGATCATTCGCTATCTTGGCGAGAAGGACGTCACGACGCGGCGTCTGTTCGAAGAGATTCTCGCCGTCGAGGAAGAGCATGCGGACGACATGGCCGATCTGCTCGAGGGTCGCGAGTGAGTCGGCGCGGCTGTATGAGCTTGCGGCCGGCGGTAGTGGCCGCAACACAGCCGATAACGTCGAACGCCGGCGCGACGTCATTACAATGTCTGCTTTGGAGCGATTCCATCGTACGGACACCAAGCCGATGATTCGAGTGTTGATAGCCGACGATCATGCGATCGTCCGAGGCGGTTTCAGGCAGTTCGTCGCCGACGAGCCGGACATGTGCGTCGCTGCGGAAGCCGCCACCGGCGACGAGACCATCAGCCTCGTGCGCGAGCAGGCATTCGACGTCGTGCTGCTCGACATCGCGATGCCGGACAAGAACGGCATCGACACGCTGCGCGTCATCAAGCAGGTGCGCCCCGAGCAGGGCGTGCTGATCCTCTCCGGCTATCCGGAGAGCCAGTACGCGATCAACCTGCTGCGCGCGGGCGCGAACGGTTATCTGAACAAGGACTGCGAGCCGGACGAGATCGTGCGGGCGATTCGCGCGGTGGCGCGAGGTCATCGCTATTTATCGGAGGCGGTGGCCGACACGCTCGCCGACAATCTCGACAAGCCGGCGGCGGCGCGGCCGCACGAAGCGCTGTCCGAACGCGAGTTCCAGATTTTTTGCAAGCTGGCGGCGGGGCAGATTCCCACGCAGATTGCCGAAGAACTGCATTTGTCCGTGAAAACGGTGAGCACGTACCGGGCTCGCGTGCTCGAGAAGATGCGGCTGGCGAACAATGCCGATCTCACTTATTACGCGATCAAGAACGGCCTGATCGAATAATGGACGATCGAGAGATGCCGATGAACAGCGAATCGAATACCGTTGCCGGATCAGCCAGTCACGCGCCGTTGCGCGTGCTGCTTATCGAGGATTCGCCGCTGATCCGCCGCAGCCTGGTGGAAGCCATCGACGCGTCCGGTTCGCTGCAAGTGGCCGCGTATGCCGATTCCGCCGACGAAGCCATCGCGCTCCTTGGCGACGAAGCGTTCGACGCGGTGATCGTCGACCTGCAACTGAAGCGCGGTTCAGGCGTGCCCGTACTGGCTTATTTGCAGCGCGAAGGCTTGATCGACTCGGTGTTCGCGGCGGTGCTGACCAACCACGCGTTGCCCGCCTATCGCGAGCGCTGCGAGCAGTATGGCGTGCGCCACTTCTACGACAAGTCGTTCGAATTCGATCGCGTGATCGACGCGCTGCACGAATATGCGCTCGCGCGCAGCCACGGCTGAGCGCTCGCCACACAGCAACAAGCGCAATCAATCTTTTGCGGTACGAGCCTGCAGCGCCAGATGATTCCATGCGGCCAGGCCCGCGAACACCAGACCCGCGACGCTCACGCCCACCCATCCGAACACCGGCCATACAGCGGCGCCCACAGCGGAACCGAGGGCTCCGCCGATGAAATACGCGACCATGTACACCGTATTCACGCGGCTGCGCGCGTCGGGCTTCAGCGCATAGATGCGTGACTGATTCGAAATCTGCGCGGCCTGCACGCCCACGTCGAGCACGATCACGCCGATCACGAGCCCCGCGATGCTCTTCGCGGAAAAGCCGAACACGACAAACGAAATCGCCACCAGCACGATGGACAACGTGATGATCGCGCGCGGTCCGCGACGGTCGGCGAACTTGCCCGCGAGCGGCGCAGCGAGCGCGCCGGCCGCGCCGACGATGCCGAACAGGCCAGCGGCCTGCGGTCCGAGATGAAAGGGCGGCCCGGCCAATAGCAGCGCGAGCACCGACCAGAAGATGCTGAATCCGGCGAAGAGCGCGGCGCCCGTCAGCGACGCTTCACGCAACGCGCGATGTTCGACGACCAGATGCCACATCGACACCAGCAGCTTGCCGTACGACAGCGTGGAAGTCGGCTTGCTCTTCGGCAGACGCAGCACGATCACCACGGCGAGCGCGAGCAACGCGAGCACCGACACCGCGAATACCGCGCGCCAGCCGAAGTATTCCGCGACGAAGCCCGCTGCGGTTCGCGCAAGCAGAATGCCGAGCAGCAGGCCGCTCATCACCGTGCCCACCGCATGACCGCGCTGCGACGGCGGCGCGAGTTCGGCGGCGAACGGCACCGCCTGCTGCGCGATGGTGGCGAGCACGCCGATCGCGAGACTCGCGGCAACCAGCACCGGCAGCGCCGGCGCGGCGGCGGCCACGACGAGCGCGATGCACATGCCCGCGGTTTGCAGCAGGATCAGTGCACGCCGGTCGAAGCGGTCACCGAGCGGCGCGAGCAACAGCATGCCGGCCGCGTAGCCGAGCTGCGTGACGGCCGGCACCACGCCGACCCACGACGCGCTTGCCGGAAACGACTGCCGGAAGTTGTCGAGCAGCGGCTGGTTGTAATAGATGTTCGCGACCGCGACACCGGCGATGGTGGCGAGCAGAAGCAGCAGGCCGCGCAGCGATGGATCGGCGGAAGCGGGGGCGGACGCGTTGGACGTGGACATGAGAGAGGGCGGTCGGCGGACCGGCCCATGCGCGGTCCTCAAGCGTGCCGATCATACCGGAGCGTGTCGGATCGTGCTGACCCGCCGCCATTCGGATGCACGGCTCGTTTGTGACAAAAATGCGAGATTTGATGCGGTGGGGTTCGTAGAATCGGCGGGCTATTTCTGCCCACCTCGCACGATCCGATGAAACAACGCACTGTGTGTTTGAGCCGACGTCACGCGCAAGCTGAGCTTGCGCCGCGGCGAATTGGCGGATGTCTGCTGGTCGCGCTGATGTGCCTCGCCGCGTGGGCGTTCGTCACTGCGATCGCGTTGCGCGATCCGCTCGAAATGATGCTCGAATGGGAGTTGCTCGCCGTGTTCGTTCGCGCCGCGACGCATGGCTGGTATCGCGCGGTGATCGCGATGGTCGGCATGGACGTGGCGATCGGCGCGTTCATGGTCGCGGGCATCGGATGGTTCGCGCTGCTCGCGTGGCGCAAATCGGCGCGCTTGCCGCGGCACGTGCAGGCGTGGCTCGGCGCGATTCTCGCGATGCGAACTGGCGCATATCTGCTGAGCGATTACATGACGCACGCAATCGGTATCGACATCGCGATTCCGTTCGATGGCCTGATGCAGGCGATCGTCGCGGCCGCGTTGGGAATACCTTATTTCCGCATGTCGCGGCGCGTGCGTCAGACCTTCGTGAACCGCTGAGCTTTACACACAGTACGCGTTCAGTCGATCAACGCGCCTTCCGGCTCATAAAACGGATATGGACCGTCGGCGGCATCGACATACGCGTGATGCGTGACGATGCCCGTCGCCGGATCGTAGCGATGCAGCGCATACGCGGGCGGCTCCATCATGAATGCCGACGGTGCCTCGTCGCGAAGATCGAGCGCGACCTGATGCGCGGGCGCCGGCACCGCGGACGCGATCGTGCCGCCAAAGCGCACGAACATCGAGCGATGCACGTGTCCGCAGATCACGCGCTCCACGTTCGGATAACGCGCGATCAATGCGGCGAGCTTGTCGGCGGCGAGCGGATCGAGCCGCAACGCATCCATATGTCCGATGCCGCACGCAAACGGCGGATGATGCAGCGCGATCACGGTCGGCTTGCCGTTCGCCGCATCGAGTTGCGCGGCGAGCCACGAAAGCCGCGCGTCGCACAGCGTACCGGCGCTTTGACCCGGCACCATCGAATCGAGTGCGATCAGCCGTAGCGGACCGATGTCGGCCGCGTACTGCACGAACGCATCGCCGCCGTGCAATTCCGCTCGATCGGGAAACGCGGCGCGCAATGCGGCGCGGTCGTCGTGATTGCCGACGAGCAGAAAGTAGGGGATTTGAAGCGGCGCGAGCAGCGTTTTCAGGTGCTCGTACTGTTGCGGTTCGCCCTGATCGACGAGGTCGCCGGTCATGATGACGACGTCCGGCCGAGGGTTCAACGCGTTCAGCGCGGCGACGCAGCGCGCGAAGTGCGCGGCCGTATCGACGCGGCGATAGGCGAGCGCGCCGGGCCGCTTGATATGCAGGTCGCTAACTTGAGCCAGCAGCATGGGTAGTCCTTTGTGTTGCGCGCGGTTTAATGCGCGGCTTCGTTACGATAGCGCAATCAGCGCGTCGTGCCCGATCGAAATGCCGACCGGCGTGCCGCGCGCCAGTTCGACGCGGCCCGCGACATCGACGAAGAGCGCATCGGGCGCGGCGCCGCTAATCGTCAAGCGCGTGCGCTCACCGAGAAACGCACTGCTTTCGATGAGGCCGCGCAACTGCGCGTGATCGGGATCGGCGAGGAATGCGTCTTCGGGACGGAAGAAAATTTCGTGCGTCGAGTCCGACTGCGCCGATAGATCCCGATGCGCCGAAGGCAGCGGCACTGCGCCGCCGATGGTCGTCAGCATGCCGCCGCGCCGCTCGCCGGCAACGCGATTGATCGTGCCGACGAATTGCGCGACCGCACGATTAGCAGGCCGATAGTAGATGTCGCGCGGCGAGCCGATCTGCTCGATACGTCCCGCACTCATTACGACGATGCGGTCGCCGAGTTCCATTGCTTCGGCCTGATCGTGCGTCACATAGACGGTCGTGATGCCGAGGTCGCGCAGCAGCGTGTTCATGTCGCTGCGCAACGCGTCGCGCAGGCGCGCGTCGAGCGCGGTAAGCGGTTCGTCGAGCAGCAGCACGCGCGGCTCGACGGCCAGCGCGCGAGCAAGTGCGACGCGCTGACGCTGACCGCCCGACAGTTGATCGATCGGTTTATCGGCGTGGTCGGTCAGACGCATCATCGCGAGCAATTCGTCGATGCGTCGCCGTGCGTTTTCCGCAGGCACGCGTTTGATCTTCAGGCCATAGCCGATGTTGCCGCTACCGTCAGATTCGGAAACAGCGCATAGCTCTGAAACACCATGCCCACCTGGCGTTTTTCGATAGGCAGGGCCGTCACGTCGTCGTTGCCAAATGCGATGCGGCCTCCGGCGTCGGGCGTTTCGAGTCCGGCGATCATGCGCAGCGTAGTGGTCTTGCCGCAACCGGACGGGCCGAGCAGCACGAGCGTTTCTCCTGCTTCGATGCGCAGATCGACCGGTTCGAGCACACGTGTGCCGCGAAACGTTTTCGCGCACTGCGTCAGCGTGATAGGAATAGAAGCAGGAATAGAAGCGAGTGTCATGGCGTCGTGATGGACTTCGTAGCGGAAGCGGCGCCGCGTTTTTTCGCCGCGCTGCGCTGGCCGGTCGCATCGACGCCGAGCCATTGCATTGCGACGAGCAGCGGCATCGTCATGATGAAAAAGAGAATCGTGTAGGCGCTGCCGATTTCAATGCGCAACGACGCGTAGGTGTCGGCGAGACCGACCGGCAGCGTCTTCGTGTCGGGCGTGTGCAGCATCCACGTCAGATTGAATTCGCCGATGGAAAGCGTGAGCACCGCGAGCGCGCCCGCCACGATGCCCGGCCTCGCATTAGGCAGTACGATGGTCACGAAGCGCTGCATGAAGCTCGCGCCGAGACTCGCCGCGCCTTCCTCGAGCGTGCGCAGATCGCTGCTCGCACACACCGCCGCGACCGCGCGCACCATGAACGGCAGCGTGAACACCACATGCCCGACGACGATAAACGCAACGCTCATGCGAAACATCGTGAAGCCGCCATACACGACGAGCAGCGCCAGCGCGGACGCGAGCCCAGGCAGCGCGATCGGCAGCACAAGAAACTCTTCGATGACGCGCGACAGCCGCGTCTTGCTGCGCGCGAGCACGTAGCCTGCAGGCACGCCGGTCAACAGCGTAATAAAGAGCGTGGCCGCCGCGACTTCGAGCGAGAGAAACACCGAGCCGTGATACTGGGTCCACACCTCGCCGAGCCAGCGCAGCGTGAAGCCGCTCGAGATGCCCTTGAAGTAATTCACCGTGAGACCCGCGAGAATCGACATCACGACCGGCACGATCAGAAATGCGCACAGCAGCAGCGTGACGAGCCACTGGCCCGCCGCGAGCCATGCTCGGCTATCGGGCAAGCGCAGTCGCGAGCGCGGCTTTTTGCCGGCCGCAGCCTGTGAAGAAACAGTGATCGAATTCATGGAGAAGTCCTGCTTACCGTTTTCGCCGGCGTCATGTTCGACGACGGCGCTCATGCGCTCGCCGCCACAGCGGAACCGCTCACGCTGCGCGCCAATGCGAGCACGGCCCACGTGACGATGCCGAGCACGATCGAAAGTCCGGCCGCGGTGATCATGTTCGCGTTGAGCGTGAACTCGGTGTAGATGGTCATCGGCAATACGTCGATGTCGGTGGCGAGCGTGAAGGCGGTGCCGAATGCGCCCATCGCGGTCGCGAAGCACACCGCGCCGGCCGCGATCAAACCGGGCGAGAGCGCAGGCAACACGACATCGCGCGTGATGCGCCACGGCGATGCGCCGAGCGAACGCGCGGCTTCCTCGAGCGACGCATCGAGCTTCGTCGCCGAGGCCATCACCGTGACGATCACACGCGGAATCGAGAAGTACAGGTAGCCGAGAAAGAGACCGCTCATCGAGTACGCGAACACCCAGCGGTCGCCGGTGAGTTTGAGTGAGAGCGCGCCGATCAGCCCTTGCCGTCCCGCGAGCATGATGACCATGAAGCCGACCACGACGCCGGGAAACGCGAGCGGAAACGTCAGCAATGCGAGCAGCGTGCGCTTGAACGCGAACTCGCGGCGCGCGAGCAGCAGACCGGCGATCACCGAAAGCACCAGCGTTGCCGCCGTGACGGCTGCGGACAGCATGACCGTTGCGCCGAGGCTCGACATGTAGCGCGGATTCGTCAGCATCGCGCGATAGGTGGCGAACGCGTGGCCGTCGCCGCTCAGTTGCGCGAGCGCGCCCATCGGCAACAGCCAGAACGCGATGAAAACCGCGAGCGCCGGCGCGAGCAATGCAATGCGCCAGCGCAGCGGGAACGTGATGTCGTTCAATGCATCACCTGCAAATAGCGTTCGCCGAAGCTCGCCTGCTTCTCGGCCATCTTGCCGAAGTCGACCGGTTTTGCGCGCGCATAGTCGCTGGCCGGCAGAAACTTCGCGGCGGTTTGCGCGCTCATCGCATTCGCGCGCACGGGACGCAGATACGCATCGGCCCACAGTTTCTGGCCTTCGTCGGAGAGCACGAAATCCAGCACCTTCTTGCCGTTCGCTTCGTGCGGCGCGCCCTTCACGAGGCTCATCACATACGGCACCGAGATCGTGCCTTCTTTCGGAATCACGAATTCGACGTTTGCATGGTCTTTATATTTCGCGCGATAGGCGTCGAAATCGTAGTCGAGCAGAATCGGAATTTCGCCGGACATGACGCGCGCGTAGGCCGTTTGCTTCGGCACGATCGGCGCGTTGGCCTTCAATTTGCGGAACCAGTCGAGGCCCGGCTCGAAGTTATCCAGCGTGCCGCCGAGCGCCTGATTCACCGCGACCGCGCCTGCATAGCCGACGAACGCGCTCGACGGATCGAGGTAGCCGATCATGCCTTTGTACTCGGGCTTGAGCAGGTCGGCCCACGAGCGCGGCACCGGCTTGCCTTCGAGCGCGTCCTTGTTGACGAAGAAGCCGAGCGTGCCCGAGTGAATCGTGAACCAGTAGCCTTGCGGGTCTTTCAGGTTCGCGGGAATGTCGTCCCAATGCGCGGGCTTGTACGGCTCGACCACGCCCTTGTCCTTCGCCTGGAATGCCGACGATACGCCGAGATACACGACGTCCGCGACGGGGCTTTTCTGCTCGGCCATCAACTGAGCAATCGACTGGCCCGAGTTCTTGTTGTCGAACGGCACGCGAATGCCGGTCTTTTGCTGAATGGCCTTGATCTGGCTGGCCCAGTCGGCCCATTCCGGCGGACAGTTGTAGCAGATTGCGGTTTCGTCGGCGCGGGCTGTTTGCGGCGCGATGATGGCAAGCGCGGCGAGTGCGGCGCTTGCCAGCACGCCGCCGGCGGCGAATACGGTGGACTGCGCGAGGCGGCGCATCAGCGAGCTTGGCGGCGATGCAAGTCGAAGGGGAGAGCGGATCACTGTAGTTATCCTCACGAAAAAAGATGGCGGGTGGTTGGATCGCCTGTTTTCAGGCAGTTGTTATTCAGGACGCTAGATGAAAGCGCGTATTCGTTTGCGGCGCGGCGGTGTCGTTACGGTTCGAAATCGCGGCGATGGTCGCGCCTTCGCGCAGACTGTGCGGCAGCGTCAGCGCGAGCGGCGCATCGCTCATGCCTTCGTCGCTGCTCGTGACGCGCGCGAGCAAGCGACGCCACGCCGCGCAGCCGATCTCACGGTTCGGCGCGCAGACGCTCGCGAGCGGCGGCGACAGCAGTTCGCCCATCGCGAGGCCGTCGAAACCGAGAATCGACATATCGCGCGGAATCTGCAGACGCGCGCGGCCCAGGCCGCGCATCACGACCATCGCGAGCAGATCGTTGCTGCAGAAAAGCGCGCTCGGGCGATTCGCGCCGTGCGTCAGATGCGCGAGCACCGAGGGCGCGAGTTCGTCCGCGTTGAAGTCGACTTCGAGCGCGGGGGCGGGCATGAGGCCGGCTTGCTGCATCGCCTGTGCATAGCCGAGGTGACGTTGACGCGCGCGGTCCGACGCGGCGAGCGTGCCGGCGAGCATCAGGATGCGGCGATGGCCGTGAGCGATCAGCATGCGCACGCCTTCGTACGCGGCCAGACGGTTGTCGACGGACACCGACGGACGCCGCACCGTGTCGTTGTGCATCAGCACATAGAGGAGGCCGTCGCGATCGAGTTCGTCGAGAAGCGGATGCGTGTCGGCGTCGGTGACTGTGAGGATCAACCCTTCCACGCGATGTTCGCGCAGCGTTTCGATCGCGCGTCGTTCGCGGTCGGCGTCGTATTGCGTGGTCATCAGCATGAGCCGGTAGCCGTGCGCCGCCGCGAGTTCGTCGATGCCCTGCAGGCATTCGGCGAACACCGGATTCGCGAGCGTCGGCACGATCACGCCGATCAGGCGCGTGCGCTCGCCGCGCAACTGACGTCCGAGCGGGTTGGGCCGGAAGCGCAGCGCGTCGATGGACTGCCGGACCTTGTCGAGCGTGACGGGATTCACGGTGTGCGGCGCGTTGATCGCGCGCGAGACCGTCGCGATGGAAAAGCCCGCGTGCGCAGCGACATCCTTGATCGTCGGGGTCATGGTTTCCGCTCGGTGGTGTCCGTTCGATGTAAACGTTTTCGGTGCCGATTATCGGGAACGTTTGTGACCGGGGGATGACTTCGGCGCGGCGGGGGAGTGGAGGGTTGTGAGGTGGCGGCTGGCGCGGTTGATTAGCCCGTTGGTTGGCCCGGCGGCCAATGGTAGAATGCGCGTCCACGCGGTTTTGCCTCCCTCGCCGGGATGATGAAATTGGTAAACATAGCGGACTTAAAATCCGCCGCCTAACGGCTTGCCGGTTCGAGTCCGGTTCCCGGCACCAGAGAACCAGGGCTTTCGGCGCGTGCGTCTCCGATTCAATTGACGCCGCCGCCACTTCAGCACTTCACCCATCTCCTCACGGCGGATTCGCCCATACTCCTTACACAATCTTTCCTGTGTGGTAGAGTTTTCGCTGCGGTCGAAGCGATGCTCATCTGCAGCGAAGGCGATTAATTCATTAATTGAGAATCCGCGAGAGAGATTTATCGATCATGCATAACCTGAATTGGAAGAGCGACACGGACTTCGAGATGGGTGGCTACATCTTGCGCATGAATTATGAGCACGGTGGCAGCAAATTGAAGTCCGAGGGAAATGAGTTCCTTCTCATGAAGGCAAAAAACTTCCTCGGGCACTACACATCGCTTCGTCCGGAAGAATGCCGAAAAGTACTTGAATTAGGCGTTTATCAGGGCGGCTCCTTCGTCTTTCTGGATCAGCTTTTAAAGCCCGAAAAGATCTCGGCTCTCGAGTTATCGACTACTCCCATCCCCGCGCTCGATGAATACGTCGAGAAGAATGCCGGCCGCGCCAGGCTTTACTACGGTACATCGCAAGACGACGTAGCTAAACTCCATCAAATCGTCGACGAAGATTTCGGCGGTGAACTGGACCTGGTGGTAGACGACGCTTCGCACTTTTACGAGCAGACGAAAACGTCGTTCAAGACGCTTTTCCCATTGGTTCGCCCTGGCGGTCTTTACATCATTGAAGATTGGAACTGGTCGTTTCAGGATGCATTTCAGGCATCCGATAATGGCTGGTTCCCCGTTCCGTCTCCGGCGAATCTGATGGTCGATCTGCTGGAAGACATGACCCGCAACCGCATGATTGCCGGGGTCGAAGTTCATCGCGAATTGTGGAAGATTCGCAGATCAGACGTTAATACCGGCGAAGTCTTTGCATCGCAAGGACGCAGAGGACGGTCGATAGGACTCTTGTGACAGCGATTCGCCGTGCCAACTGCTATTCGTTTGGCGCGGCTAAATCACAAACTCCGCACAAACCACCGCACAGAGCACCGCACAGAGCACCGCACAGAGCACCGCACTAACCGCCGATACGTTTCCCGCGTTGCCGGCGCCTGCTTGTGCCTGATTGGTGCCAGCCGGACAACACCGTGATCCCATCCGCGGGTCTACCGCGCCACACCACGTCGGCCTACGATGACTTCGTGGCGCTCATCGCCGCTCACGGCATCCGCCAGGCGCGAGCGTTCACCACAGCGTCCACTTCTTCCGTTCCTTGCCAACTTCGTCGCGCATGGGCAGGGCGCGCTATTTGAGAGGCACATCATGTTTTCACCAAAGAACACTGCAATCGCCATGCTCGTCGTCGCGGCTGCGCATGTCGGCGTGGCCGGTGCGGCGGCGCCCGAAGCCGTCGTGGCGCCGCTGATGGAAAAGGCGCTCGACGATTATCCCGGCAAGGAAGCGCTGATGATCACCGTGACCTATCCGCCGGGTTCCGTCGATCCCGTTCATCGGCATCATGCGCACGCCTTCGTCTATGTGCTGGAGGGATCGATTGTGATGCAGGTCAAGGGCGGCAAGGAAGTCACGCTCACGCCTGGGCAGACCTTCTACGAAGGGCCGAACGATGTCCATACCGTCGGGCGCAACGCAAGCCAGACGCAACCCGCGAAGTTCATCGTGCTTCTTCTGAAGGACAAGGGCGCGCCTGTTCTGGTGCCGGAGAAGTAAGCGCGTTCGTCATACGTCGATAGTCCAATTGTGCGACTGTGCGCAAACCGCGTCAGATTCACAGCGCACCAGCCAGCCACAGCGCGACGTTGACCGAATAGCGGTGAACGTCGCGCAACGCTTGCGGCTCGCTCTGCATCGTGTTTCCAGGAGGCTCGCTCACAAAGCTCGGGCAACCGAGTCGCGCATCCCAGTTGTAGTCCGCAAAATGATGAAAGGTACTTTGCGCGACTGCCGGACCTCCGCGGACCGAAGGTTCGAATGCGACTGCAAGATTGAAACTCTTGCCCGTTGCTTTGCTCTTGCCTCGTGCGATCACTCGGGCGGGTTCGTCCTCAGGAGCCTCGACGGCGCCTTCATGCGGATGTGCCGGCAGGAACCGGATTGCGCCGCCGGGAGAATCGGGGTCCGCCAACACGGGATGTGTGGGGCCCACGATCGTGATTTCCTGGAAGTCTCCGTTTCTGCCCGAGTGAAAATTGGGCCACGAGATGTGGGTCGAGAACGGGTCGTCGGCCACATGTCGCGATGGGTCGGGGTGCCGATTGCGCGTGTGAAAATGGTGCGCCTTGCCCACTCCGCCTAACGTGCAGAGTGAACTGCCCACATCCATGTGATCCCTCGTGACCAGCAGGCCGCGGCCCGCGCGTCGGAATCGCGTGATTCCCTCGCAATCTTCCGAGGTTAGACCGTCGCCTTCGTCGACGGCAAACAACCACAACTCGTCGAACTCGCTCTCATCGAGACGCGAAAGAATCGGGTCCGGCTCCCCGAGCCGCTCGCGGTCGCGAGCAACGACATTGAAGGCCACGCGCCCTTCGGGATCTCGATACGTCCGCAGCAATTCCGCGAGGCGGCTGAATCGCGCAATCGACCAGTCGTTGCTGCTGGGCAGGATGGTCGTTTGAAGCAGGATCTGGATGGTACGCATGATGGTGAATGAGTATGTCGGGACGAGGCGACCAATCGTAGCGCGGAACTGGCCGCCAGGTAGGCGTTAGATGAAGGCGGCTCTGAAATGCGTGCGCCCGGGCGTGAGCCGCCCGGGCAGGATTCGACGCGCACGCCAGTAATGTTTCAGGCTCCGGCCTGCGAGTGACGCAGCCATTCGTCCAGGCCGATGCGGCCCAAGCGCGCGTCGCCCAACGGCACCAGCGACTGGTCGTCGACCAGGCCGCCGAAGTATCGGGCCTCCGGGTCTCTCACGACCTCGCGCGGATCGCCGGCGGCCTTCAGATAGCGGGCGATGATTTCGTTGAACGGCGCTTTTTCCGGGCCGGCAATCTCGACGATGCCGTTGCGCGGCGCCGCAAGCGCCACGTCGGCCACGATCGCGGCAACGTCGTCAGCCGCGATGGGCTGAAACAGGCCGGGCGAGACCCTGATGACGTTTCCATCCGCACCCGACTCGGCGATGCCGCCGAGGAACTCCAGGAACTGTGTCGAGCGGATCACGGTGTAGGGGATGCCGGATTTCACGATCAGCTTTTCCTGCGCGACCTTGGCGCGGAAATAGCCGTTCTCCGGCGTCCGCTCGATTCCGACGATGGAGAGCGCGACATGATGCTGGACGCCCGCCGCTGCCTCAGCCGCAAGAAGATTGCGGGTGGAAACCTCGAAGAACTCCAGCACGGCCTTGTCTTCGAACGACGGTGAATTGGCGAGGTCGATCACCACCTGCGCGCCGGCCACCGCTTCGTTGAGTCCCTCTCCGGTGATGCTGTTGATACCGCTTCTGGGCGATGCAGCGACGACCTCGTGGCCGTTCTCGCGCAGAATGGCGACAGCCTTCGAGCCGATCAGGCCGGTGCCTCCGATCACGACGATTTTCATGATTGCTGTCCTTTATCGATCACTCGACACCCCATTCGGGTTCGAATGCAGTTGATGAAAGATCAGGGACGGTTCGCTGCCCTGAGCACGCGCTACGCTCGTTGAATCACACCACGATCATAGGCGGGCCCTGCCTGCTGCGGTAGGCATGCATGGAGACACATGGCGTTGCCGGCCCGGCACCAATCAGGGAACGGATCGGCATGGGATCACGACCGAACGAAACCTGTAGAAGCGGTGTTTGCGGAGGCAGGCTTGTCTGAAAAATCCCAAACTCTGCACAAACGACCCCCGTAACCACTCCAGACACTCGGGAATGCCTGCACTTGAGCCGCTGCCTTCGCGCGTCGTAGAATCGTCGCACATCGGTTTGGGGGTCCAGCAATGTGCCTGGCTTCTCGTTGCGATTTCAGTCGAACCACCGCGCGCCGTCCGGCGCTTTCGCGCTCCGCCTGCCGGGTTGAGGCGAGCGTTTGCCGTGCAGCCGTCGTCGGCGTCGCGCCATGACCCCGCTGATTTCCGTCAAAAAGCTCAGCAAGAGCTTTCCCGGCGTGCGGGCGCTTCACGACGTCCAGTTCGAACTGATGGCGGGCGAAGTCCACGCGCTGATGGGCGAGAACGGCGCCGGCAAATCGACGCTGATGAAAATCCTCGCCGGCGTGTACACGCGCGATTCCGGCGAAATCCTGGTTGGCGGCGAGCCGGCCGAATTCCTGAGCCCGCGCGACGCGCAAGCCGCGGGCGTCGGCATCATTCATCAGGAACTCCAACTGATGAATCACCTCACGGTCGCGCAGAACATCTTCATCGGCCGTGAGCCGCGCGGGCGGCTCGGCCTCTTTCTCGACGAAGACAAACTCAACATCGCGGCGCGCGAAATTCTGTCGCGCATGCATGTGAATCTCGATCCGCGCGCGATGGTCGGCGAGCTGACCGTCGCGAGCCAGCAGATGGTGGAGATCGCCAAGGCGTTGTCGTTCGACTCGCGCGTGCTCATCATGGACGAGCCCACGTCCGCGCTCAACGACGCCGAAATCGCCGAGCTGTTTCGCATCATTCGCGAACTGAAATCGCGGGGCGTCGGCATCGTCTACATCTCGCACAAGATGGACGAACTGAAGCAGATCGCCGACCGCGTCACCGTGCTGCGCGACGGCGAATATGTCGCCACCGTCGACGCCGCGAACACCACCGTCGAGGCGATCATCGGCATGATGGTCGGACGCACCTTGAGCGACGCAACGCCCGCCGCGCGCGATGCGGCGCAAGGCGAGACCGCGCTCGAAGTCAGGCATCTGAATGCCGGGCCGCTCGTGCGCGATGTGAGCTTCACGTTGCGCCAGGGCGAGATACTCGGCTTTGCCGGTTTGATGGGCGCGGGCCGCACCGAGGTCGCGCGCGCGGTGTTCGGCGCGGACCCCGTCGAGTCCGGCGAAATCTTCGTGAAAGGCGCGAAAGCGTCGATTAAAAATCCAAGCGATGCAGTCGCGCACGGCATCGGCTATCTCTCCGAAGACCGCAAGCGCTTCGGGCTTGCAACGGGCATGGACGTCGAGTCGAACATCGTCATGTCGAACCTGCGCAATTTCCTGTCCCTCAACTTCTTTTTGCGCCGCGCGCGGATGCGCCGCCGCGCGAGTCATTTCATCAATCTGCTGGCAATCCGCACGCCGTCGGCGAGTCAGGAAGTGCGGCTCCTGTCCGGCGGCAACCAGCAGAAGATCGTCATCGCGAAGTGGCTGGAGCGTGACTGCGACGTGCTGTTCTTCGACGAACCCACGCGCGGCATCGATGTCGGCGCAAAAAGCGAGATCTACAAACTGCTGCGCTCGCTCGCGGAAGAGGGCAAGGCGATCGTGATGATTTCGTCGGAGCTGCCGGAGATTCTGCGCATGAGCGACCGCATCGTCGTGATGTGCGAGGGCCGCATTACCGGCGAACTCAGCGCGAAAGAAGCGACGCAGGAGCGCATCATGCATCTGGCCACGCAGCGCCAAACCCTGAAAGCGGCGTGAGCCGCGAGAGGACGCTATGACAGTGCAATCCGATTCCTCCGCGCTCACCGGCGCGCGGCGCCTGAGCGGCCTGAAGGCCCGCATCTTCTCGCCGACGGCGTTGCAAAAGATGCTCGCCTTCGCGAGCCTCATTCTGCTGCTGGTGTTTTTCAGCTTCGCGTCGCCGGCATTCATGCAGATGGACAACATCCTCGGCATTCTGCAGGCGACGGCGGTCAACGGCGTGCTCGCCATTGCGTCGACCTTCGTCATTATCACGGGCGGCATCGATCTGTCGGTCGGCACGTTGATGACCTTTACCGCGGTGATTTGCGGCGTCTTTCTCACGTATTGGCATCTGCCGATGTGGCTCGGCGTGCTCGCGGCCATCGGCACGGGCGCGATCTGCGGGACGATCTCCGGCACGCTCACCGCGAAGATGAAAATCCCGCCGTTCATCGCGACGCTCGGCATGATGCTGC
The DNA here is from genome assembly GCF_003330785.1 of Paraburkholderia graminis. NCBI lineage: Bacteria > Pseudomonadati > Pseudomonadota > Betaproteobacteria > Burkholderiales > Burkholderiaceae > Paraburkholderia > Paraburkholderia graminis. The sequence continues at coordinate 2,695,106 of NZ_CP024934.1, read as the reverse complement.
TGCTCAAGGGACTGTCGCTCGTGGTGTCGGCGGACAAGCCGATCTATTTCACCGACACCGAAAACTTCTACATGATTTCGCAGGACTCGCTGATCGGCTATTTCGTGCCGAGCCTGCCGATTCCGAACGCGGTGCTGATCCTGTTCTTCCTCGCGATCGCCAGCTCGATCACGCTCAATCGCACGGCGCTCGGACGCTACACGTTCGCGCTCGGCAGCAACGAAGAAGCGGTGCGGCTGTCAGGCGTGAACGTCGATCGCTGGAAGATCGCCATTTATGGCCTTGGCGGCGCGATTTGCGGCATCGCGGGTCTGCTCATCGCGTCGCGTCTAAACTCGGCGCAGCCGGCGCTCGGCCAGGGTTACGAGCTCGAAGCGATCGCGGCGGTGGTGATCGGCGGCACGTCCCTGTCGGGCGGCTCGGGGACGATACTCGGCACCATCATCGGCGCATTCATCATGAGCGTGCTGACCAATGGCTTGCGCATCATGTCGGTCGCTCAGGAATGGCAGATCGTGGTGACGGGCCTCATCATCATTCTCGCGGTCTACGCCGACATCCTGCGGCGCAGAAAACGCTGAACTCGCGCCGGACAATATCAACAAGGGAGGCGCGATAACGCTTCCCCGACGACTGTAGAAGAAGAAGGTCCACACCTTAGGAGGAGAGAGTCCATGTTGAATCGGAAAGCATTCGGCGTCGTGGTCGGCTTGAGCGCGCTCATCGGCGGGGCGAATCTCGCTCATGCCGACGACGTTTATATCCCGCTCATTTCGAAGGGTTTCCAGCATCAGTTCTGGCAGGCCGTCAAAGCCGGCGCGGAGCAGGGCGCGAAGGAACACAAGGTCAGAATCACGTTCGAAGGCCCGGAAACCGAGGCGATGGTCGACAAGCAGATCGACATGCTGTCGGCCGCGCTCGCGAAAAAACCGCAAGCCATCGGCATTGCCGCGCTCGATAGCAAGGCGGCCATTCCGCTCCTGAGACGCGCGCAGTCGGCGAAGATTCCGGTGATCGCATTCGACTCCGGCGTGGACAGCGACATCCCGCTCACGACCTGCTCGACCGACAATCTCGCCGCCGCCGCGCTCGCCGCCGACAAGATGGCCGACGCCATCGGCAATGCGGGCGATGTCGGCGTGATCGTGCACGATCAGACGAGCCGCACGGGCATCGACCGGCGCGACGGCTTCGTGAACCAGATGAAGAGCAAGCATCCGAATGTGAAGATCGTGTCCGTGCAATACGGCGGCGGCGACCACCTGAAGTCCGCGGAAATCGCCAAGGCGATGATTCAGGCGAACCCGAACCTGAAGGGCATTTTCGGCGCGAACGAAGGCTCCGCGGAAGGCGCGGCAATCGGCGTCAAGGAGTCGGGCAAGAAGCTCGTGCTGATCGGCTACGACTCGGGCAAGGAGCAGAAGGACGACATCAACTCAGGGCTGATGGCGGGCGCGATCACGCAGAACCCGATCGGCATCGGCAAATGCGTGGTGGATTCCGCGGTCAAGGCGCTCAAAGGCGAAAAGCTGCCGAAGAAAGTCGACACCGGCTTTTACTGGTACGACAAGAGCAACATGAACGATCCAAAGATCGCGGCGGTGCTCTACGATTGATCGTCGCCCGAATGCAGCCGTCGAGGAGCGTGTGACATGACCACCAGCACCACGATCACTACCATCACCCGGCTGTCGGTGCGGGACATTCGCTTTCCGACCTCGCGCTCGCTCGACGGCTCCGACGCAATGAACGCCGCGCCCGATTATTCGGCCACTTACGTGACGCTCGAAACGGACGCGCCGCAAGCGCTCGTGGGTCATGGCCTGACGTTCACGATCGGGCGCGGCAATGAAATCTGCGTGAGGGCGGTGGAGGCGCTCGCGCCGCTCGTCGTCGGTAAAACGCTCGAGGACATTGCCGCGAACATGGGCGCGTTCTGGCGCGCACTGACGTCGGACAGCCAGTTGCGCTGGATCGGTCCGGACAAGGGCGCGATCCATCTGGCCACCGCGGCGGTCGTCAATGCCGTGTGGGACCTGTGGGCGAAAGCGGAAGGCAAGCCGGTGTGGAAGCTGCTCGTCGACATGAGCCCCGAAGAACTCGTGCGCTGTCTCGACTTTCGCTATGTGACCGACGTCATCACGCCGCACGAGGCGATCGCGATGCTGCATCGTCACGCGGCAACCAAGGCCGTGCGCGAGAAGGAAATGCTCGCGCAAGGCTACCCGGCTTACACGACCTCGGCGGGCTGGCTCGGCTACGACGACGACAAGATTCGCCGCCTCGCGCGCGAAGGCGTCGCGCAGGGCTGGACGCATTTCAAGCAGAAGGTCGGCGGCAATCTGGATGAAGACATGCGCCGCGCCCGCATTTTGCGCGAGGAAATCGGCCCCGGCCGCAAGCTGATGATGGACGCGAACCAGGTGTGGGACGTCGATGAAGCCATCGCCAACATGCGGCATCTCGCGCAATTCGATCCGTGGTGGATCGAGGAGCCGACGAGCCCCGACGACATTCTCGGTCACGCGGCGATTCGCGCGCGGCTCGCACCGATCGGCGTAGCGACCGGCGAGCACTGTCATAACCGCGTGATGTTCAAGCAGTTGCTGCAGGCGCATGCGATCGACTTTTGCCAGGTCGACAGTTGCCGGCTGGGCGGTCTGAACGAAGTAATCGTCGTGCTGCTGATGGCGGCGAAGTTCGGCGTGCCGGTGTGTCCGCACGCGGGCGGCGTCGGTTTATGCGAGTACGTCCAGCATATTTCGCTGTTCGACTATATTTGCGTGTCGGCGTCGCTGGAGAACCGCGTGCTCGAATACGTGGATCATTTGCACGAGCATTTCGTCGATCCTGTTGTGATCCGCAACGGCCGTTATATGCCGCCGCAGCGTCCGGGCTACAGCATCGAGATTCACGCGGACTCGCTCGATCAGCATGATTTTCCTGGCGGCGCCGCCTGGCGCATCTGATGCACGCGAGGCAAGCGAAGAGACGGCCGTGTAAACTCGCCGTTTAGCGACCTGCTTGCGAAGTATTCGACACGCAGGCCGCCCACGCCAGGCCACGACCATGCATCATCATTTGAAATACCTGAGCGGCTATCCGCCCGCGCTGCTCGACAAAGTCACCAAGCTCATCGCCGACGATCAACTCGGCGCATACCTCGCTGCCCGCTATCCGAATACGCATGACGTGCAAACCGACCGTGCGCTCTACACGTATTGCGCGGAATTGAAGCGCGAGCATTTGCGCAGCGCGGAGCAGATCGACAAGGTCACGTACGACAGCAAGCTCGATGTGATGCGCCACGCGTTGGGTCTGCACACGAGCATCTCGCGTGTGCAGGGCGGCAAGCTGAAGGCGAAGAAGGAAATCCGCATCGCGTCGTTATTCAAAAACGCGGCGCCGGAGTTTCTGAAGATGATCGTGGTGCACGAACTCGCGCATCTGAAGGAAAGCGATCACAACAAGGCGTTTTACCGCCTCTGCGAGTTCATGCAGCCGGGCTACCATCAGTTCGAATTCGATCTGCGGCTTCACCTCACGCATCGCGCGTTGGCGAAGGCGCAGACCTGATGCGTCAGGCCGCGACGGCCTCGAGCGCCGACGCCTTCAACAACACGGGAATCGACTTCGAAGTCGGCGTGCCCGCGCCGTCCGCAACCGACGACAGCGGCACGAGCGGATTCGTCTCCGGATAGTAAGCGCCGAGGCAGCCGCGTGGAATGTCGTATTCGACCAGCAAAAAGCCATCCGCGTGACGCTCGATGCCGTCGGCCCACACGCTCGTGATGTCCACGCGCTGTCCGGCCGCGAAACCCAGCATCGCGATGTCGTCCTTGTTGGCGAACAGCACGCGCCGCTGTCCGTACACGCCGCGATAGCGGTCGTCGAGCCCGTAAATCGTCGTGTTGTACTGATCGTGCGAACGCGTCGTCATCAGCGTCATCAGGCGCTCGCCATGCTGCTCGCGCGCGCGATGAATCGGCGTGTCGAGCGCGATGGCATGCACGAGGAACTGCGCCTTGCCGCTCGGCGTTTTCCAGATCCGTTCACGCGATGCGACGCCGAGATGGAAGCCGCCCGGCCGCTTCAGACGCTCGTTGTAATCGTCAAAGCCGTCGATCACTTTCGCGATGCCGTCGCGAATCAGCGCGTAGTCCGCGGCATGCGCGAGCCAGTCGACCTTGTCGCTGCCGAGCGTCGCGTGCGCCATGCGCGCGACGATCGCGATTTCGGAGAGCAGATTTTCTGAAGCCGGCTTATTCATGCCGTACGAGATGTGCACCATGCTCATCGAATCCTCGACGCTCACGCCTTGCGCGACGCCGTTCTGCAAGTCGATCTCGGTGCGGCCGAGCGTCGGCAGAATCAGCGCATCGCGGCCATGCACGAGATGGCTGCGGTTCAGCTTCGTCGTGATGTGCACGGTGAGATCGCACGAACGCATCGCTTCCCACGTGCGCGGCGTGTCCGGCGTCGCAATCGAGAAGTTGCCGCCGAGACCGATAAACACTTTCACCTTGCGATCGAGCATCGCCTGAATCGTGTTGACGACATCGAGCCCATGCTCGCGCGGCGGCTCGAAACCGTACACCTCGCCGAGCCGGTCGAGAAACGCCTGCGTGGGCTTTTCCTCGATGCCGACAGTGCGGTCGCCCTGCACGTTCGAATGGCCGCGCACCGGGCACAGCCCCGCGCCGCGCCGGCCGATATTGCCGCGCATCATCATCAGGTTCGACAGCAGTTGCACTGTCGCCACCGAATTCTTGTGCTGCGTGAGACCCATGCCCCACGTCGAGATCACCGCGCGGCCTTTCGCGTAGATGTCGGCGAGCTTCAGCACGTCTTCGTACGGCACGCCCGATTCCGCGACGATGGTGTCCCAGCGCTCAGTGCGCAAGTCTTGTGCGAACGCCTCGAAGCCGACCGTGTGTTCGGCGAGGAACGCGACGTCGAGCACGCGAGCCAGACTGGACGCCTGCGCTTCGTCATCGAGTTCGATCACGCGCTTGGCCACGCCCTTGATGAGCGCGAAGTCGCCGCCGACCTTCGGGCGGATAAACACCGAGCTGATTTTCGTGCTGCCCATCGTCAGCATTTCCACCGGATGCTGCGGGCTCGCGAAACGCTCCAGCCCGCGCTCCTTCAGCGGATTGATCGACACGATGGTCGCGCCGCGCTTTGCGCACTCGCGCAGTTCGCCGAGCATCCGCGGATGGTTGGTCGCCGGGTTCTGGCCGAAGATCAGCAGCGTGTCCGCGTGTTCGAAGTCGTCGAGCGTGACCGTGCCTTTGCCGATGCCGACCGTGTGCGGCAAGCCGCGGCTCGTCGCTTCGTGGCACATGTTCGAGCAGTCGGGGAAATTGTTGGTGCCGTACATGCGCACGAACAACTGGTAGAGAAACGCAGCTTCGTTGCTTGCGCGGCCCGACGTGTAGAACGCGGCCTGGTCCGGATCCTCGAGGCGCTTCAGATGGCTCGCGATCAGATCGAACGCTTCGTCCCAGCCGATCGGCACGTAACGGTCGCTCATCGCGTCGTAGACGAGCGGGTCGGTCAGGCGGCCGTGCTGTTCGAGCTCGAAGTCGGACTGCGTCATCAGTTCGGCGACCGTATGCTCCGCGAAGAACGCGGGCGTCACGCGCTTGCTGGTCGCCTCGGCGGCGACCGCCTTCACGCCGTTCTCGCAGAACTCGAACGTGGACGCATGCTCGCGGTCGGGCCACGCGCAGCCCGGACAGTCGAAGCCGTCCGGCTGATTCTGCTTGAGCAGCGTGCGGTAATTGCCGCCCGTGACCTTTTCCTTGATCAGGTTGATGGCGACGTACTTGAGCGCGCCCCAGCCGGCCGCCGGGTGCGTGTACGGCTCGATGCGGGCGCCGCTGGTGTCGGCGCCTGATTTATTGCGGATGTCGGTGTTCTTCATGATGTTGCCGCGCGTGGTCTTGTCATGGCTTTTCGGGCCGATGTTCCAAGACTACTGTGTTCCAATCGCAGTGCAGCATACAGAAAAACAAAAAGGGAAGGGATACAGTTCTTGCGTTTTGTCATAGACTGGCGCGCGAGATATCCGTTTTCCTTGAGCCACGTCCTTGAAACTCTACGAAAAGCTCGCCGACGAAATCACCCAGTCCGTGCGCCGCGGCGTATTCGCGGCGGGAGAGCGGATTCCGTCCGTGCGGCAGGCGAGCCAGCAGCATGGCGTGAGCATCAAGACGGTGCTGCATGCGTATGCGTTGCTGGAAAGCCGGGGCATCGTCGAAACGCGTCCGCAGTCCGGTTATTTCGTGCGCGAAGCGGCGCTGAATGCGTTCCGGCCCGAAACGCGGCGCGCGGACAGCAAAGCCGCGCCGCCTGTCGCGCCGGTTGCCGCCGAAGTCGACGTGAGCCGTCTCGTGCTTTCCACGCTGCGCAGCATCCGCGCGCACGACGCCGTGCCGTTCGGCTCGCCATATCCCGACCCGTCGCTGTTTCCGTGGCGGCGCATCAATCAGTATGCGAACGCGATTGCGCGCCGTCAGGCGAGCTGGAATCTGATCGACGATCTGCCGCCCGGCAACCCCGAACTGATCCGGCAGATTGCGCGCCGTTATGCCGAGAACGGCATGCCCGTCGATCCCGGCGAGATCGTCATCACGCTCGGCGCCACCGAGGCAATCAACCTCAGCCTGCAGGCGATCGCCAAACCGGGCGACACGGTGGCCGTCGAATCGCCGACTTACTACGCGATGCTGCACGCCATCGAGCGGATGGGCATGCGCGCGATCGAGGTGGCGACGCATCCCGTCGACGGCATCGACATCGACGCGCTCGCGCAGGTGATCGCGAGACAGAAGATCGCCGCCTGCATGGTGATGCCGAACTTCCAGAATCCGCTCGGTTTTCAGATGCCGGACGCGCGCAAGCGGCAACTCGTCGAACTGCTCGCCGCGCACCAGATTCCGGTCATCGAAAACGATGTGTATCAGGAGCTGTATTTCGGCGAGTCGCGGCCGTCCACATTGAAGAGCTTCGACACGCAGGGGCTCGTGCTGCATTGCGCGTCGTTCTCTAAAAGCCTGACGGCGTCGTACCGGATAGGCTGGGCGCTGCCGGGCCGTTATCGCGCGCAGGTCGAGAAGCTCAAGTTTCTGAATACGCTGACGACGCCTTCGGTGCCGCAGGTCGCCGTCGCCGATTATTTGCGGCAGGACGGCTACGACCGGCATCTGCGTCACGTTCGCAAGGTTTATCGGCAGCAGGCGAGCATCATGAGCGCGATGGTGCAGCGGTTCTTTCCGGCGGGCACGCGCATCTCCGCGCCGCAGGGCGGCTATGTGCTGTGGGTGGAGTTGCCCGAGCGCGTCGATTCGATGAAGCTGTATCGGGCGGCGCTCGCGCGCGGCATCACGGTCGGGCCCGGCATGATGTTTTCGACGCGCAACGATTTTCGCCATTTCATCCGGCTCAACTACAGCTATCCGTGGACGGCTGACAGCGAGGCGGCGTTAAAGACACTCGGCGAACTGATCACGCAGATGACGTGAAGCGCCGGCATCGCTCGCACGAAAAGCAAGGCGGCCGGCGGATAAAACACAAGGAGACATGAATGGACGAAGAGGGAATCGATCCGGTGCTGCTCGCCGTGCTCGCGCAGCTTTGGCGCGCGCAAAGTGAACGGCCCGCGCGGCAGACGCCGGGCGGCTCGTGGTCGCTCGCGAGGCTGTCGAAGCAGGCAAACGTGCCGATGAGCGCGCTGCGGCGGCAGTTGACGGCGCTCGTTGACAGCGGCCTCGTGGAGACGATGTTCGATGAGGAGGGCGCCGGCACTGCGCGTCTTACGGAGACCGGCCGCGAGTTGTGCGCGGAGCTGTTCGGCGAGAGCGGAGCGGCGGAAGATGCCGCGCCTGATCCAGACACGCCGCCGAGCCTTCACTGAAGCGACGCACGGCGCAGCGCGTGACTACGTTCGTCCCAACATCGCGACGCCGCAGAACCAGTCGCCGCCATGCGGCGTCTGGTGGTTCCACTGGCTGCCGTTCTGCTTGATGACGCTCGCGCACTGCTCGCCGATCACGATGCCGGGATGCGCGGCCGTGCATTGAAGCATCGTGGGATCGACGCTCGAAGCACCCATCCGCACGCCCGCAATCACCTGCTCCAACTCGCCGATACGCGCCGCGTACCACGTCCCCAAACACGCGGCGTCGCGGCAATTCGCCTCGCGCCACGCCCACTTGCTGTCGCTGTCGGCGATGAAGCCGCGCCGGTCGCTCACCGTGCGCCGCGCTTTCCAGTAGAGTCGGCCCAACGTATCGTCGAGGCGCGACAGCGCGGGATCGTTGCAGATGATCTTTTCGGCGAGCGAGCGTCCCTTGCTGCAATCGAAGCTCGCGGCTTGAGCGGACGGATGCGCGATCAGCAGCGCGGCGATCAGAAGAGGGCGGACGATTTTCATGACGGTTCACGCGATGCAGGGTTTCTCATGCAACGGATGATCGTCCGATCGCGCGTCATGCGGACGCCGGAAAAAGCAGCGGTTAGCGCAAGTGATTACCAGATATTGCCTTGCGCGACGCGTGCGGCGCCGCGATAGTGGAAGGCACGGCAAATCGAAGCGCCGCCTGCGGGAATCCTGTGCATTCGACGGGTATACCCTGGTGCGCTGCTTACACAATCTTGCCGATGTTGGGTAGGGGGGCGCATATATGAACCGCGAAGCGACATCACGCATGGAGGCAGGAGCGACGCCCGATAGTTGCCGATACCGGCCGGATCTGGCCGAAGAGGTGCTGGCGTCGGAGCGCAGCGTATTGCGGCTCATCACCCGCAATACGCCGTTGCCGGAATTACTGGACGAGGTGTGTCACCGCGCGGAAGCGCTGCTCGGTTCGGGCGCGGCATGCTCGATCCTGTTGCTCGACGAAGACGGCCTGCATGTGCGCATGGGCGGCGCGCCGTCGCTGCCCGCGCACTTCAGCGCGGCAATCGACGGTGTGGCGATCGGCCCGTGCGCGGGCTCGTGCGGCACGGCCATGTACGAGCGGCGGCTCGTGGTCGTCGAGGACATCGAGACGGACCCGCTGTGGGCGGACTTCCGCGCGCTCGCGTTGCCGCTCGGCCTGCGCGCGTGCTGGTCGGTGCCGTTCGAAAACGACGCGGGCGCCGTGCTCGGCGCGTTCGCCGTCTATCATCGCGAGCCGCGCCGGCCGACCGCTCAGGAAGAGACGATGCTGCGCGACATCGGCCGCAGCGTCGGGCTCGCCGTGCATCAGGACGCGATGGCGCAACGTCTCGCGAACAGCGAGGAGCATCATCGGCTCGTCGTCGATCATCTGATCGAAGGCATCGTCGTGCAGTCGCGCGAAGGCGTCGTGCTCGCCTGCAATCCGAGCGCGCAGCGCATGCTGCGCACCGGGCCGCAAATCGTCGGGCGCAGCATTCGCACGGTGATGGTGCGCGGCTTTCACGAGGACGGCTCGCCCGTGAAGGAAGATGAGCGGCCCACCAGCCAGGTGCTCGCGACCGGCAAGCCGATGCTCGGCGTCACGCTCGCCGTCGAACTGGTGAGCGGCGAAGTCATCTGGATCACCGAAAACGTGGTGCCGATCCTGAAGCCGGGCCAAAGCAAGCCCGACTCCGTGCTGATTTCCTTCACCGATATTGGCCCCGTGCGCGAGGCGCAGCGCCAGCTCAAATTCCTCGCGACCCGCGATTCGCTCACCGGCCTCTACAACCGCGCGTATCTGACCGAGCGGATGAACAGCCTGTTCGCGCCTGGTGCGCCGAACGGCAGCGGCGAATTCGCGAACGTCGCGGTGCTGTTCGTCGATCTCGACGGTTTCAAGAAGGTCAACGACACGGCCGGTCACGAGGCCGGCGACGCGTTGCTGAAGAGCGTCGCGCAGCGGCTCGCCGGCTGCGTCGGCCCCGACGACACGCTCGCGCGCGTGGGCGGCGACGAGTTCGTGATCGTGGTCGGCGCGAGCGATTGCAGCGACCGGCTGATCGCGCTCGCCCGTCATATCCTCGACGAAATCGCGGTGCCGTTCGCGGTGGCGGACAACGAGTACTACCTGGGCGCGTCGATTGGCATCAGCCGCTTTCCCGAAGACGGCCAGGATGCGCCGACGCTGATGCGCAACGCCGACTCGGCCATGTATCACGCGAAGCAGCGCGGCCGCAACAATTTCCAGTTCTTCACCGCCGAGCTCAATCAGCAACTGCAGCGCCGCTTTGTGATCGAGCAGTCGCTGCGGCGCGCGCTCGCCGGCGGCGAACTGAGCCTCGTGTATCAGCCGATCGTCGATAGCCACGCGGGCCGCACCATCGGCGCCGAGGCGCTCCTGCGCTGGTACAACAGCGAGCTCGGCAACGTGTCGCCTGCCGAGTTCATTCCAGTCGCGGAAGACGCGGGCCTGATCGCCGAGATCGGCGAATGGGTGCTCGCGCACGCGTGCGAGCAGGCCGCGCGCTGGCGGCGCACGCTCGCGCCCGACCTGATCGTCGCGGTGAACCTGTCGCCGCGCCAGTTCAACGACGGCCTCGTCGAGCGGATCAGGCGCTGTCTCGACCAGTCCGGGCTCGACCCGGCGGCGCTCGAACTCGAAATCACCGAGCGGCTTCTGATGAGCGACAGCGACACCGTGCTGCCGATGTTGCAGACACTGAGCGCGACGGGCGTGCGTATTTCCGTCGACGACTTCGGCACCGGCTATTCGTCGCTGTCGTATCTGAAGCGCTTTCCGCTGCATAACCTGAAGATCGACCGGTCGTTCGTCGCGGGCTTGCCGGATCATCGCGATTCGATCGCGATCACCCAGGCGGTGGTGGCGATGGCGCATTCGCTCGGCATGAACGTCACCGCGGAAGGCGTGGAAACGCCCGAGCAGGCGGCGTTTCTGCGCTCGATCGATTGCGACAAGCAGCAGGGCTATCTGTACAGCCGGCCGGTCGGCGCGAGCGCTTATGCGCGGGCGTTGGCGGATGCGTATGCGGCGACGTGAGAGGTGACAAGCGCGGTGACGTGAGCGGTGACGTGAGCGGTGACATGAGCTGTGACATGAGCGCGGCGGCGACTGGGCGTAAGATGCAACGACCCGCACGCGAGCCGCAAGGAGAGTCGTCATGGCACAGCACTTCGACGCAGTTGTGATCGGCACCGGACAAGGCGGCCCGCCGCTCGCCGTGCGTCTTGCCGAAAGCGGCCGGCGCACGGCGGTCATCGAACGCGCGGCGTTCGGCGGGACGTGCGTGAACGTCGGCTGCACGCCGACCAAGGCTTATGTGGCGAGCGCACGCGCGGCCCACGTCGCGCGCCACGCGGCGCGGCTCGGCGTGCTGGTGAGCGGTTCGGTCAACGTCGATCTGTCGGCGGTGAAGGCGCGCAAGGACAAGATCATCGGGCAGTCGCGCGACGGCGTCGAACAATGGCTGCGCGGCACCGAGAATGTGACGGTCTTCAACGGCCATGCGCGCTTCACGGGCGCGCATACGGTTTCCGTCAGCGGACCGGACGGCGCGCTGCTGCATGAAATCAGCGCCGACGAAATTTTCCTCAATACCGGCACGCGCGCTGTGGTGCCGCGGCTCGAAGGCATCGAGCGAATCCGCTATTACACCAACTCCAGTCTGCTCGAGCTTACCGAGTTGCCGAGCCGGCTCGTGATCGTCGGCGGCAGTTATATCGCGCTCGAATTCGCGCAGGTGTTTCGCCGCTTCGGCAGCGAAGTGATCGTGCTGGTGCGCGGCGAGCGGGTGCTCACGCGTGAGGACGCCGATCTTGCCGAGTCCGTGCAGCAGGTGCTGGCTCGCGAAGGCGTTGAGTTCCGCTTCGGCGTGCAGCCTTCGCGCGTCGAGCCGCATCCGCATCGCGAGAATGAAGTGTGTATCGGCTTCGAGCAGAACGTGCCGGCGCTCGAGGCGTCGCATCTGCTGTTCGCGACCGGCCGCGAACCGAATACCGACGACCTCGGCTTGGCCGCCGCCGGCATCGAGACCGACCGGCACGGCACGATTCCCGTCGACGGCCAACTGCGCACCAACGTGCCGGGCGTGTGGGCGATCGGCGACATCAACGGACGCGGCGCGTTCACGCATACGTCCTACGACGACTACCAGATCGTCGCGGCCAATCTACTCGACGGCGGCGCGCGCACGGTCGACACGCGCATCATGGCGTATGCGGTATTCGTCGATCCGCCGCTTGCGCGCGTCGGGCTTTCCGAGGACGACGTGCGCAAGAGCGGCCGCGACGCGCTGATCGCGACGATGCCGATGTCGCGCGTCGGCCGCGCGCGCGAACGCGGCGAAACCGACGGCTTCATGAAGGTGCTCGTCGATGCGCGCAGCAAGCAGATTCTCGGCGCGGCGATCCACGGCATAGAAGGCGACGAGGCGATCCATACGTTCATCGACATCATGACGGCGGGCGCGCCGTATCCGACCTTGCAATACGCGATGCATATCCATCCGACCATCAGCGAATTGATCCCTACGCTGCTCGACGGTCTGAAGCCTTTGAAATAGCTCGGCTCGAAAGAGGCGGATTGCAAGAGGCCGATCGCAAGACGTGGATCGACAACGCGTTGCGGCATCGCGGATAATCGCGAGCGGCGCGGGCCGTGCGTGCGATGTATGCGCGGTCCGCATTCAGCCTGCATTGGACCCGCATTCAACCCGCATTTAACCCGCATTCACTCGAGGAACCGCCGATGGGCAAGGGACGCGTCGAAGCCTTCAGCGATGGCGTGATCGCCATCATCATCACGATCATGGTGCTGGAAATCAAAGTACCGGACGGCTTCGACCTCGCCGCGCTGCGGCCGCTCCTGCCGGTGTTCTGCGCCTATGTGCTGAGCTTCATTTACGTCGGCATCTACTGGAACAATCATCACCATCTGTTCCATGCCGTGACGAAGGTCAGCGGCGGCGTGCTGTGGGCCAATCTGCATCTGCTGTTCTGGCTGTCGCTGCTGCCCGCGGTCACGCATTGGGTCGGCGAGAACCATCTGGCTTCGTGGCCGACCGCGCTATACGGCGTCGTGCTGTTCATGTCGGCGATCGCCTATTTCATTCTGACGCGCTTGCTCATCCGTCAGCACGGCCTCGACTCGGCGCTTGCGAAGGCGGTCGGCAACGACTTCAAGGGCAGGGTGTCGGTCGCGATCTATCTGGCGGGCATCGTGACGGCGTTCGTTGAGCCGTTGATTTCGGCGGCGCTTTATACGCTCGCTGCTGCGTGGTGGCTCGTGCCGGATCGGCGGATTGAGCACGTGCTGGAAGGTTGAGCGTGCTGGCGCTCAAGCTTGCGCTCGTGCCGGCGTTCCTCGCCGCGCTGACGATGGCGGCGCGCTTGTGGGGGCCGTCGGTGGCGGGCTGGCTCGCGGGCCTGCCGGTCGTCGCCGGACCGATCGTGCTGCTGCTTGCGCTCGCGCGAGGGCCGTCGTTCGCGGCGCAGGCGTCGGTGGCGTCGATTGCGGCGATCGCCGCGTCGGAAGCCTTCAACTTTGCGTATGCGTGGAGTTGCCGCCGTTTCTCGTGGCCGCTTGCGTTGGTCGCGGGCATGAGCGGGTGGTTCGTGGCGGCGATGTTGTTGACGCGACTGCCCGCGTCGCTCGCGTGGGCAGTCGCCGTGGCTTGCGTGGCGGTCGCGGTTTCGCAATGCGGCTTGCCGCGCGCGACGGGGCAGGTGCCGGCCACGCGCGCCGGCTTCGGCGAGCTCGTACTGCGCATGGTCGCGGGCGCGCTGTTGACGCTTGCGGTGACGAGCCTTGCAGCGTCGATGGGCGCGACGTGGAGCGGCTTGCTTTCCGTGTTTCCGTTGCTTGGGATGGTGCTCGCCGTGTCGGCGCAGCGCGAGCATGGACCCGATTTTGTCGCGTTGCTGATGCGCGGCATGGTGGTCGGGCGCGGCTCGTTCGCCGCATTCTTCGCTGTGACCGCGGTGCTGCTGCCGCGCTATGGCGTGTGGTTGAGCTTCGCGTGTGCGTCGGCGGTGTGCATCGTCGTGCACGGCGCGACGCGGCGCATGCTGGATGCGAGGCGGCCCGCGCAAGAGGTGTCGCGTGAAGCTTCGTTGCGGCAGCCAGTGGATTGATTGCGCGGGCGCTGGCGCTGGCGAGTCGCCGTCTGCGCGCGCATCGTTTGCGGTTTGCGAACAAGCCCGAGCTTCACGGATACTGTTGTCATGACTTCAGCCACACCCCATCCGCCGCCAGCCCGCATCGGGCTCATCTCCGACACGCATAACCTCGTGCGGCCCGAAGCGCTCGCGTATCTCGCGGGTTGCGACGCGATCATCCACGCGGGCGACATCTGCAACGAAGCGGTGCTTGACGCGCTCGCGCAAATCGCACCGCTCACCGTGGTGCGCGGCAATAACGACGTAGGCGAGTGGGCCGCATCGCTGCCGACGCATGCGACGCTCGCCGTGCAGCAGGTCACGATCCTCGTCGTGCACGATATCGCCGACGTGCCGGCCGATCCGCGTAAAGAAGGTATCGGCGTGGTGGTGACCGGACACTCTCACAAGCCGTCGATCAGCGAGCGCGACGGCGTGCTGTTCGTCAATCCCGGCAGCGCAGGCCCGCGGCGCTTCAGGCTGCCGGTTTCGGCCGGCATCCTCACGATCGAAGGCGCGCGGGCCGAGGCACGCGTCGATCCGCTGCTGAAATGAAAACGGGCCGGCAAAATGCCGGCCCGTCCTGTACTACTTGCACTACTTGCGATGCTCTCAACAAGCGCCGCAGTTCGCCCTTAAATCACGCACGCGCCGTAGCGGTCGCGGCGTAGCCTTCGTCCATCTCTTCCGCTTCGCGTTCGCCGCGCAGCACGGCGTGCGCTTCCGCGCGCGTCGCCACGCACGGGCCCGAGCCGAGCAGCGGCTTGCGTGCCGTTTCGCGCAGCGCGACAACCGACACGATGCCGATCAGCGACGCGCCCATCAGGTAGTACGCGGGCATCATCAGATTGCCGGTGCGGTCGACGAGCCATGCGGTCACGAGCGGCGTCGTACCGCCGAACAGCGACACCGAAACATTGAAGCCGATGGCGAGCGCGCCATAACGGATCTTCGTCGGGAACAGCGCCGGCAGCGCCGACGGCATCACGCCCGTAAAGCACGACAGCAGCACGCCGAGAATCATCAGCCCGCTGAACACCGGCAGCAGCGTGCCCATGCGGATCAGCAGCAGCGCCGGAATCGACAGCGCGAAGAGACCCACGCAGCCGAACAGCATCACCGGCTTGCGGCCGATCGCATCCGACAGACGGCCGGCTGCGAGCGTCGCCGGCATCATCAGCACCATCACGAGCAGCACGATGAAGAGACCGTGCGACTCGTTGAAGTGCAGCGTGGCCGACAGATAGCTCGGCAGATACGAGAGCGCCATGTAGTCGGTGACGTTGAAGATCAGCACGAGGCCGACGCACAACAGCAGCGGCTTCCATTGCTGCACGAGCAGATTGCCCAGCGACTGCTTCGGCAGCGCCTTGTCTTCGGCTTCGCGTTGCTCGGCCTGCTTCTTGAACGCGGGCGTTTCCTCGAGCTTCATGCGGATGTAAAGACCCACGAGCCCGAGCGGACCGGCGATCAGGAACGGCACACGCCAGCCCCACGACAGCAGCGCCTCGTTCGACAGCGTAGCCGTCAGAACGGCGACCGTGCCCGCGCCGAGCACGTAGCCGATCAGCGTGCCGAACTCGAGGAAGCTGCCCATGAAGCCGCGGCGCTTGTCCGTCGAAAATTCGGCGATGAAGGTCGCTGCGCCGCCGTATTCGCCGCCCGTCGAAAAGCCTTGCACGAGACGCGCGACGAGCAGCAAGGCCGGCGCGAGAATGCCGATCGACCCGTAGCTCGGAATCAGCCCGATCGCGAAGGTGCCGAGCGCCATCATGATCATGGTCATTGCCAACACGCGTTGACGGCCGATGCGGTCGCCGAGCGGACCGAACACCATGCCGCCGACGGGCCGCACGAGGAACGCCGCGGCGAACGTGCCGAAGGTCGCGATCAACTGGGCGGACGGGCTCGACGACGGGAAGAACACTTTGCCGAGCGTCACAGCGATGTAGCTGTAGACGCCGAAATCGAACCATTCCATTGCGTTGCCGAGCGCCATGGCGCCGACGGCACGCTTGAGGAGAGACTTGTCGACGACGGTGATGTCGTCGAGAGAGAGGCGTTGTTCTTGTTTGTGGTGTCGCCAGAAGCCGTTGCTGGAAGCGGTCAAGGTAAAAACTCCGATGACTGCGACGAAACTCATGATGCGTTCCGCCACGGTTGCTGGAAAGTGCAGTTTCGCAAACGGGGCAAGGCCTCTTCGCCGCGACGGCGAAAGAGCGGGCGCGCGTAAAAAGAAACGCGACGCGCAGCCAGGGCCGCAAAAGCAGCAAACGCCCGTGCCTCGCGAGCCTGGTCGCGAAAAAACACTCGTCTAGATTGTGCTGACTATTGCGCCTGCCTGGCCGTGAAGGGGGCAAGCGCATGAGGACGCGGGTGGCTGAAGCCGGACCGCACGCCACTGGAAGGCTTGAAACGAAAAAGGCCGGTGCTTTATTCGCCGCCTGGTTTGCCTCTGGGGATGACCTCAGGACAGCTTCAGGGCAATGTCAAACGACGATACGACCGACAAGCCTTCTTGTATAAAAACTGTTCCATCGCGATGGACACGCGCAGTGCAAGCACTTGGTGTCGCAAGGTCAGAGAACGCGAATGAAGGTGAATTGCTGTTGGAACGATGCACATGTTAGCACGATGACAGAGGATCGTGCAAACCCGGTTTTGGCCGGGAGCCTTGGCGCAGGCGCGCAATCCCTTGCCCGGTGGGGGATTCCGGCGATCGCAGCGGTCTCCAGAAGGGGCTTAAAACGGTTCGAAAATGTACCGTTTGGGGAGTTTTGGGGGTGGCGCGCCGATGGTTTCGGCGCGAGTTCCAATGCGAAAAAAATCCGCGCACGATGGCGCGGATTTCGTCGCTGCGGTTACCGCTGCGAGAGGACCCTGATGCTGATAGAGAAACTCAGCGCTCAGCGTTCACCCGCGCTCAACCCGCGTTCACTCGCTCGCCGGCGGCACATAACCCTGCGCTGTATCCGCGCCTTCGCCGAAGAAGAACTTTTCGGTCTGCTTCATCAGATACTGGCGCGCGCGCGGATCGGCCATATTCAGACGATTCTCGTTGATCAGCATGGTTTGCTGCTTCAACCAGGCTTGCCACGCCTCCTTCGAAATGCTTTCGTAGATCCGCTTGCCGAGTTCGCCCGGCAGCGGCGGGAAATCGAGGCCTTCGGCTTCCTTGCCGAGCTTCGCGCATTGAACCATACGAGTCATGCTGTGCTTCTCCTGTGTCGACGGGAGTCGGGTGCTTGAGCCCTTACTCCGGTCCCATGAAAAAGGGGTTAGTGAATTCGATTGAACGGGCAGTCGCTGCTGGCGACCGCTCAGAGCTGTTTCATCAGCACGAGCGATTTGCGCTGCCAGTTGTACAGCCGGCGACGGTCTTCGGGCAGGTCGTCGACCGTGACCTTGACGAAGCCGCGCTTGAGGAACCAGTGTTCGGTGCGCGTGGTGAGCACGAAGATGCGCGTGAGGCCACGGGCACGCGCGCGCTGCTCGATACGCTTGAGCAGGCGCTCGCCGTCGCCGGTGCCTTGCGCTTCGGGCGCGACCGTCAGACACGCCATTTCGCCGATGCGTTCGTGCGTGTACGGATACAGCGCCGCGCAGCCGAACAGCACGCCATCGTGCTCGATGACCGAGAAATGGTCGATGTCGCGTTCGATCTGATGCCGCCCGCGCCGCACCAGCGTGCCGTCCGATTCGAGCGGCTCGATCAGCGCAAGAATGCCGCCGACGTCGTCCGGTGTCGCTTCGCGCAGGCTTTCGAGATTCTCGTACGAGATCATTGTGCCGACGCCGTCGTGCAGGAACAGTTCGAGCAGCAGGCTGCCGTCGAGCGCGTAAGGGATGATGTGCGCCCGCGCCACGCCGCCGCGGCATGCACGGATCGAGTGCTTCAGATAGAAGCCCGCGTCGCCGGTGACTTCGCCGCTTTCGTGCAGCTTGTAGGCGTCGTCGAGCGACAGTTCGCGGATCAGTTCGGTGCCGTCTTCGCCTGCCTGCATGAGGCCGGGCGTTTCGGTGAGGAACACGATCTTGTCCGCGCGCAACGCGATGGCCGCCGCGGAGGCGACGTCTTCCATGGCGAGATTGAAGGCCTCGCCGGTCGGCGAAAAACCGAGCGGCGACAGCAGCACGAGCTTGCGGCTCGCGAGCGAATGACGGATCGAATCGGCGTCGATCTTGCGCACCACGCCGGTGTGCGCGAAGTCCACGCCGTCCAGAATGCCGACCGGCCGCGCGGTCACGAAGTTGCCCGACACGACGCTGATGTGCGCATGCGCCATCGGCGTATTCGGCAAGCCCTGGCTGATGGCCGCCTCGATGTCCAGGCGCACTTCGCCGGCCGCTTCTTTCGCGGATTCGAGCGCGCGCGCGTCGGTAATGCGCATGCCGTGCGAAAACTCCGACTCGACGCCGTGCAGGCTCATCTGCTCCTCGACTTGCGGACGCGAGCCGTGCACCAGAACGATCTGGATGCCCATCGCCTGCAATAGCGCGATGTCCGACACGAGCGCATTCAGGAGCCCCTGATGCACCACTTCGCCGCCGAAACCGACGACGAACGTCTTGTTCCGGAACGCGTGGATATAAGGGGCGACTGAGCGCATCCAGTCGACGAATTGCGCGTGCTGTGCAAGCTGTTCCGTTGCTCCGTCGGGGGCCGGAACGCTCGCGGGCGCGGGGACGAGGTCGGTTTGGGAATTCATGCCCGGGATTATAATGCGCCCCCATGTCGAATGTACCCAAAAGTCCCGCCGCGGCGAACGAGAATGCGGCGCCGGCCGCCGATCAAACGAAGGCCGGCGACGCCAAGCGCCGCGCCGACCAGGACGCGAACCGCGGCAAGCCGGACGTGCCCCGCAAGGCGCGCGAGCCGCGTAGTGCCGTGTCTGGCGCTGAGGCGTCCGCGAAGGAAAAAAGTCGCGCCGAGCAAGCGGAGCATGCTGAGTCTCGCGGATCGCGAGGGTCTGGCGAAGCAGGCGAGCCGCGTGAAGCACGTGAACCGCGTGCGCCACGCCAGCCGCAAGAATCGCGTGGGCCGCGTCCGCCACGTGAGCCGCAGCAGCAGCGCGCGCCACGTCAGCCGCAGGAAGCCCGTCCGCCGCGGCCGCCACGCGAGCCGCGTGTTGTCCAGCCGAACCCGATTCCGCCGATCACCTTCCCCGAAGCGCTGCCGGTATCCGCCCGCCGCGATGAAATCGCGAAGGCCATCGCCGAAAACCAGGTGGTGATCGTGTCCGGCGAGACCGGGTCGGGCAAGACCACGCAGTTGCCGAAAATCTGCCTCGCGCTCGGGCGCGGTCTCGGCGCGGGCGGCGCCGGCCTGATCGGCCACACGCAGCCGCGCCGCATCGCCGCTTCGGCGACGGGCCGGCGCATCGCCGAGGAACTCGGCACGCCGTTCGGCGAAGTGGTCGGCTACAAGGTGCGCTTCACCGACAATCTGTCGCCGGGTGCATCCGTCAAGCTGATGACGGACGGCATTCTGCTCGCCGAGACGCAGACCGATCCGCTGCTGAAGGCGTACGACACGCTGATCATCGACGAGGCGCATGAGCGCAGCCTGAACATCGATTTCCTGCTCGGCTACCTGAAGGAAATCCTGGCGAAGCGTGCCGATCTGAAGCTGATCGTGACGTCGGCGACGATCGACGCCGACCGCTTTGCGCGCCACTTCGGCAGCGAAGAGAAACCCGCGCCGGTGATCGAAGTGAGCGGGCGGCTGTATCCGGTCGAAGTGCGCTACCGTCCGGTCGCGGAAGAAAGCCCGGCGATCAAGGCGGCGCAGGGCACGTCGGGCTCGTCGGGTACGTCTGGCGCGTCGCGCGGCGACCGGCCGAAAAGCCCGCGCGAATCCGGCAAGGAGCGCGACCGCGATCTGATGGAAGCGATCGTCGACGCCGTCGACGAACTGTGCCGCGAAGGCCCCGGCGACGTGCTCGTCTTCCTGCCGGGCGAGCGCGAAATTCGCGACGCCGCCGAGGCGCTGCGCAAGCACCATCCGCCGCATACGGAAATCCTGCCGCTGTTCGCGCGCCTTTCCGCCGCCGAGCAGGAGCGCGTGTTCCGCACCTCGAACGCGCGCCGCATCGTGCTCGCGACGAACGTCGCGGAAACCTCGCTGACGGTGCCGGGCATTCGCTACGTGGTCGACACGGGCCTCGCGCGCGTGAAGCGTTATTCGTATCGGAACAAGGTCGAGCAGTTGCAGGTCGAGGCGATCTCGCAGGCCGCCGCGAATCAGCGGGCGGGGCGTTGCGGGCGGGTGGCCGACGGCATCTGCATTCGTCTTTACGACGAGAGCGATTATCAGAGCCGCGTGCGCTTTACCGATCCGGAGATTTTGCGCTCGTCGCTGGCGTCGGTGATTCTGCGCATGAAGTCGCTGCATCTGACCGCGATCGAGACGTTTCCGTTTATCGAACCGCCGCCTGGCCGCGCGATCGCCGACGGCTATCAACTGCTGAACGAACTCGGCGCCGTCGACGACGACAATCAGCTCACGCCGCTCGGCCGCGAACTCGCGCGTCTGCCGCTGGACCCGCGCGTCGGCCGGATGATTCTCGCCGCGCGCGATCAGCAGTCGCTCAAGGAAGTGCTGATCATTGCGAGCGCGTTGTCGGTGCAGGACCCGCGCGACCGTCCGATCGAGGCGCAGGAGCAGGCCGACCAGGCGCATCGCCGTTTTGCCGACGAGCGCTCGGAATTCCTGCAGTGGCTGAAAATCTGGAACTGGTTCGACGAAGCCATCGCGCACAAGAAGTCGAACAAGCAGTTGCACGAGGAATGCCGGAAGAACTTTCTGTCGCAATTGCGTCTGCGGGAATGGCGCGACGTGCATTCGCAATTGCTGACGGTCGTGCGCGAACACGGCTGGCGTCTGAACGAAGCCGAGGCGACGTTCGAGCAGATCCATCTTGCGCTGTTGACGGGTCTGCTCGGCAACATCGGTCTGAAAGCCGACGACGAGCCGTATTACCTCGGCGCGCGCGGCATCAAGTTTTATCTGTGGCCGGGCTCGGCGCTCGTGAAGAAGGCGGGCAAGTGGGTGATGGCCGCGGAACTGGTCGAGACGAGCCGTCTGTACGCGCGCTGCATCGCGAGGATCGAGCCTGAGTGGATCGAGAAAATCGGCGCGCATCTGCTGAAGAAATCGCTGTCCGAGCCGCATTGGGAGAAGCGCGCGGCGCAGGTGTCGGCGTTCGAGCGCGCGGTTTTGTATGGGCTGCCGATCTATCACCGGCGCCGCGTGAGCTTCGGCAAGCAGGACCCGGCGCGGGCGCGCGAGCTGTTTATCCGCGGCGCGCTTGTCGAAGGCGAATTCGACACGAAGCTCGGATTTTTCGCGCACAACCGTAAGCTGCTCGCCGACATCGAACAACTGGAACACAAGTCGCGTCGCCAGGACGTGCTCGTCGACGATGAGCTGATTTTCGCGTTCTACGATCAGGCGCTGCCGAAGGGCATTTACACCGGCGCGGCGTTCGAGCGCTGGTATCGCGACGAGGTGAAAAAGAGCGGCCAGGCGGAGGACAAACTGCGCCTGCTGTATCTGTCGCGCGACGATCTGATGCGCCACGAAGCCGCGGGCGTGACGACCGATCTGTTCCCGAAACGGATGACGATGTCGGGCGTCGACATGGCGCTCAGCTATCACTTCGAGCCGGGTTCGCCGCGCGACGGCGTCACGCTCGCCGTGCCGCTTTTCGCGCTGAATCAGGTCGACGCGCGGCGCTGCGAGTGGCTCGTGCCCGGCATGCTGAAGGAGAAGACGCATCTTCTGCTGAAGTCATTGCCGCAGAAGTTGCGGCGCCACTGCGTGCCGCTGCCGGAATACGCGGCCGGTTTCGTCGACCGGCATGCCGCGCCGCGTTTTGCCGCAGGCGGCTTGCTCGAAGCGCTGATCGCCGATGTACGCGAGCAAAAGCAGGTCGCGCTGAAGCAGGCGGATTTCAAGCTCGAAACCTTGCCGCCGCATCTGTTCATGAACTTCAAGGTTATCGACGAACACGGGCGGCAACTCGCGATGGGCCGCAACCTGTCGCAGTTGCGCGCGGAACTCGGCGGGCAGGCGCAGCAGCATTTCCAGAAGATTGCGTCGAGTGCGGCGGGCGCAGCGCTCGCAGACGCTGCGGGCACGCGCGGCCAGGCGGCGGCACCTGCACCGGCCGGTGCGGCGTCGCGCAGCAAGGGCGCAGCGCCGCCGGGGCCGCAGACTGCGACGCAAGGCGCCGGCGGCACCGCGTTGTACGAAAACCTGACGACGTGGAATTTCGGCAAGCTGCCCGAGTTGCTCGAAATTC
This sequence comes from Paraburkholderia graminis, assembly GCF_003330785.1. Classification (NCBI taxonomy): domain Bacteria; kingdom Pseudomonadati; phylum Pseudomonadota; class Betaproteobacteria; order Burkholderiales; family Burkholderiaceae; genus Paraburkholderia; species Paraburkholderia graminis. The sequence goes on along the minus strand of NZ_CP024934.1, from coordinate 2,672,696 downwards.
GCCGCGGCGGACAGACGCTTTTCGGTTATCCGGCTTTAGTGGATCGCGGCACGCATTGTGATGTCGAAGTGTTCGATTCCCCCGATGAGGCGGCGCGGATTCATCGCGCGGGTCTGCGTCGGCTATTCGCTTTGCAGTTGAAGGAACCGATCAAGTATCTCGAGAAAAATCTGCCGGGCTTGCGCGAAATGGCGATGCAGTTCATGACGCGCGGCACGCAGGAAGAGTTGCGCGATCAGTTGATCGACACCGCGCTCGATCGTGCGTGCCTGCAAGATCCGTTGCCGGACGACGACGTCAGCTTCCATACGCGCCGCGATGAAGGGCGCAGCCGGCTCACGTTGCTGGCTCAGGAGATTGCGCGGCTGGTCGGGCAGATTCTCGGCGAATACGCGAGCGTGCTGAAAAAGCTCGTGCAGGCGAAGTCGTTCACGGCGGCGTACGCCGATATCCAGCATCAACTGGACGCGCTAATCGGCAAGCGGTTCGTGGTGGATACGCCGTATTCGCAACTGACGCATTTCCCGCGCTATCTGAAGGGTATTGCGCTGCGGATCGACAAGCTGAAAGCGGACCCCGCGCGCGATGCACGGCAGTTCGCCGAATTCCAACCGTTGTTGCAGAACTATCAGCGCGCGGTCGCGCAGCGCGGCGGCGTGCTGGATGCGCGTCTTGCCGAATTCCGCTGGCTGCTGGAGGAATTGCGCGTTTCGCTGTTCGCGCAGGAGTTGCGCACGCCGATGCCTGTGTCGGTCAAGCGGCTTTATAAGGTTTGGGATTCGATGCAGCGGTGAGGTAGGGCGGCGGTTCTTGAGTTTCCGGAGCGCGATGATTTTCCGGGGCGCGAGGTTTGTGCCGTCGTTCGCATGAGCCGTGAGTGGCTGTGAGCAGGCGTCTTCTTGTAGTGCGATAGTGCGATAGTGCGATAGTTTGGCTCGCCACTGCGTTTTTGCCTCGTTCTTATGTGCGGGGCGGGGGCCGCTGCAACGCGAACTCTCTCGCTTTCACGTCTTCTTCGATGCTGAAAAAGGCGCGTGATGCTTTCCTTGTAGGAGCGCATCACGCGCAAACGTGCCCAAGCCGGAGCGGGGCTTGGGGCTACCTGCACACTACGTTTGCTTTACCCGGCGTCGTGGGTGTCGGACGGCCGTGCTCCGGTTCCACGACGCCCGTTTTTCACCAGTGCATGCCTGCACCCAGCGACGCGCCGAACTGCCCGCGCGAGTCCGTACTGCCTTGCAGCTTGTAGACCCACTTGCCGGTCTCGGACAACTGCGACACGCCGATGGCCAGCGCCGACTGGCCGCCATACGTGCCACCGGCCATCGCGACCATGCCGTGGCCAGGCAGCACAGCCTGGGGCAAACCGGCCATTGCCAGCGCCGATGCCGTGCCGCCATACGAATCGCGTCGGGCCGAGCGGATCTGGTCGTCGGTGTAGTTGTGCGCCTCGCCGACCGCGCCGCTCACGCTTTGCTGCAACTGGTTGACGTTGACCGCGTCCGTACCTTGCACGCCGGCTGCGACATTGGTGATCTGCCGCTCCTGACCGCCCGCGCCGACCGATACCGTATTCGCCCGATTGGCGACTGAGCCTTGGCCCAGCGCGACCGAGTTGTCCGCCTTTGCTGCGGCGGCCGCACCGAGTGCCGTCGAGTTGTTGCCGCTCGCGACCGAGTTCGCGCCGATTGCACTCGCGTTGTTGCCGCTTGCCACCGAATTCGCGCCGATTGCGCTCGCGTTCGTGCCAGTGGCCTGTGCGTTGGCGCCGCCTGCGACCGAGTGCACGCCCGATGAAATGGCGCCCTCGGTGTCGCGATTGCCTTCGCCGCTGAAGAACGGGTTCGCCGCATTGACGACGGCGTTGTTGACGGCACCGCTGATCGCTGCATCGAGTTGCCCGACATTCACGGCGTCGGAAGCGGCGATGCCATCGGCCACGTTGTGGATGGTCGTGCCGCCGCTCGCGGACTCGCCGCCGAGCGTGACGCTGCTTTTGTTCACGCTGCCGTCGGCGTTGCGGTCGTACGTCACGGCGCCGTCCAGCTTCGCGGCGGTCGCGGCACCCTGGTCGCTTACGGCTTTCAACTGCGCGACGTTGACGGCGTCGGTGTCGGCGCTGCCGGCCGCGACGTTGGCGATCTGACGTTCGTTGCCCGCAGAGCCAACGGAGACGGTGTTGGCGCGATCGGCGAGCGAGCCCTGGCCCAATGCGACCGAGTTCGGTGCGAGCGCGCGTGCCTGATAACCGATGGCCGTGGCGTTGTCGCTTGCCGCGTTTGCCTGGTAGCCGAGGGCAGTGGAGCCGTCGTTGGTCGCGCTGGCGAAGCCGCCCACGGCGGTACTGAATTTACCTTGAGCCTGGGCGCTCGTGCCGGCGGCGAAGCTTGCTTCGCCGGTTGCCAGCGCGGAGCTGCCGATCGCGACAGCGTTCGCGCCGGTAGCCGAGGCGTCGTCTGTGCCGTCGTTGGCGCCGTTCGCCTTGAAGTAGCGCGAGGCGTTCGTACTGACGGCTTGCAACTGGCTCACGTTGACGGCGTCGGTTGCCTCGGTTCCGGCGGCGACGTTGGTGACCTGGCGTTCGTTGCCGGCAGACCCAACGGACACGGTGTTGGCGCGATCGGCGAGCGAGCCTTGGCCGAGTGCCACCGAGTTCGTCGCGAGTGCGCTTGCCTGATAACCGACGGCCGTGGCGTTGTCGCTTGCCGCGTTCGCCTGGTAGCCGAGGGCAGTGGAGCCGTCGTTGGTCGCGCTGGCGAACCCGCCGACGGCGGTACTGAATTTGCCTTGAGCCTGGGCGCTCGTGCCGGCGGCGAAGCTTGCTTCGCCGGTTGCCAGCGCGGAGCTGCCGATCGCGACAGCGTTCGCGCCGGTAGCCGAGGCGTCGTCTAAGCCATCGTTAAGGCCGTTGCCGTTGGCCTTGAAGTAGCGTGAGGCGCTTGCAGTGGCTGCCTGCAACTGGCTGACGTTGACTGCATCGGTAGCGTCCGCACCAGCCGCGACGTGCGTCAGGCGGCGCTCGTTATCTTGAGAGCCAACCGATACCTCGCCTTTTGCACTCATACCGGCGATCGTTGCCGGATCGGCGCCTGTGGGGACATAGCCGAGCTTCGTGAGATCCGCGCCCGTCGTTGACTGAGCTCCCAGCGCAACGCTGTTGTCGGTCGAAGCAGTAGCGCCATAGCCAATCGCAACCGAATTCAAGCCCGTTGTCGAGGCCGCATAGCCGAGGGCTGTCGAGTTATCGCCTGCTGCGATTGCTGACGGACCGCCGGCAAACGCGTTGTTGCTTGACGCGGTCGCTGCGTAGCCGAGCGCAACCGAATTCAGAGCGCTGGTGCTTGCCGCATAGCCCAAGGCCGTGGAGTTGTCGGCCGCTGCGATTGCTGACGGACCACCGGCAAACGCGTTGTTACTGGTCGCCGTCGCTGCATAGCCGAGCGCAACGGAATTCGAGGCGCTCGTGCTTGCCGCATAGCCGAGGGCCGTCGAGTTATCGCCCGCTGCCGCTGCCGAAGCACCGCCAGCAAACGTGTTGTTGCTTGACGCAGTCGCTGCATAGCCAAGTGCAACAGAATTCAAGGCGCTGGTGCTTGCGGCATAGCCCAAGGCCGTGGAGTTGTCGCCCGCTGCGATTGCTGACGGACCGCCGGCAAACGCGTTGTTACTGGTCGCCGTGGCTGCATAGCCGAGCGCAACGGAATTCGAGGCGCTCGTGCTTGCCGCATAGCCGAGGGCCGTCGAGTTATCGCCGGTAGCCATTGCCGAGGCGCCGGCAGCAAACGCGTTGTTGCTTGACGCAGTCGCTGCATAGCCAAGTGCAACAGAATTCAAGGCGCTGGTGCTTGCGGCATAGCCCAAGGCCGTGGAGTTATCCCCCGCTGCGTTTGCTGCCGGTCCGCCGGCAAACGCGTTGTTACTGGACGCGGTCGCTGCATACCCAAGCGCAACCGAATTCGAAGCGCTCGTGCTTGCTGCATAACCGAGCGCAACGGAATTCGATGCGCTGGTGCTTGCCGCATAGCCGAGTGCCGTGGAGTTATCTCCCGCTGCGATTGCTGAGGCACCGCCTGCAAACGTGTTGTTTTTCGACGCAGTCGCTGCATAACCGAGCGCAACCGAATTCAATGCGCTGCTGCTTGCCGCATAGCCAAGCGCCGTTGAGTTATCTCCCGCTGCGATTGCTGACGCACCGCCTGCAAACGCGTTGTTTTTCGACGCCGCGGCTGCATAACCGAGCGCAACCGAATTGAGCGCGCTGGTGCTTGCCGCGTAGCCGAGGGCCGTGGAGCTATCGCCCCCAGCCGTTGCTAACGGACCGCCGGCGAACGCATTGTTCCCAGACGCCCTGGCAGCCACGCCCAGCGCGACAGCGCCGGCCATCCCAGCGGTTGCGCCGTAGCCAACCGCGGTCGACACTGTCGCATTTGCCTGCGCAGCGCTGCCTAGAGCGGTACTGCCATCTTTGTCCGCGACGGCTCCAGTACCGGCTGCAACCGAGTCCCTGCCGTTGGCTTGCGAATAAAACCCGGTCGCCACCGAGCGCACACCTGCAGCCACTGAAGCCGTTCCTACGGCCGTGGAGCCGTCGCCGGATGCCGTGGCGACAAGGCCCATCGCGGTCGAGAGGTCGCCGCTTGCCATAGCGCCCATGCCGAGAGCCATGGAGTTCCCGCCAGAAGCGATTGCATTTGCACCCACGGCAATAGCATTGACCTGCAAGGCTTTCGCATTTACACCAACTGCGACCGAGCCGTCTCCCGCTGCATTAGCGCCAACTCCCGCCTCAATCGCATTGACGCCCGTCGCCGCCATTACATTCGCCGCACCCAACACCGCAGCCGCGGCCAGCACTGCCTGCACGACGACTTTCCTGCGCGACGAACCGCGCTTCGTCTTCGCCTTCGACGTCTCGGGCGCCGCTACCCACGTTGCCGTCGTTTCACACCAGATTGATTGATAGCTTTTATTCACTTGGAAAAACTCCGCGCTGTTGTTTCGTGGACGGAGTGGGCGCGATAATCGGAAATGGGTCTCATCGCCCATTATGAGGCGTACAAAAGCCGGCTATGGATAGCAGGATTTATATTGGTTGCCGTTCATCAAGGTCGCTATTTTCAGTTGATTATCACGACCGATCATCTGCGCTCACTCTTGCGTCCTTTGGAATGGCTTGGACGATGAGCCTGCGGGATTCTCCGGCTGTGCGTGATCGGCGCAAATAAGCAAAATCCGAATTACGCGGAATTAATTTTCACGCTCTTAGTTTGCGTCTTTATCTCGCTGGATATTTAATCGACAACGAGATATTTCTCTATCGGTATTAAATTGTTTCCTGATTATTGAGCGTATTCTCACGACAACATTTTCTAGTTAGGACGACACCTTTCGATCTTGCAGATCATGTTTATCGGCGATGCGCTTCGGGTGCGCTCATCCGGCCCTCGATTTTCCCCGCTCTGCAACCCCGATCTGCGTCAACCGCAGGCCACGGCAAACGTTCTACAATGACGGTCGTTCTCCGAAGTGAGTTTTCATGCGTAAATTTTTTCTTCCTGGCGTGACAGCCACGTTCGCCGCAGGCTTCGCTCTCGCCGCCGCGGCAGGCTTTTTTTCTCCCGCAGCCCGCGCCAACAACGTGATCGTGCTGAATTCCGCCGAAGCCACGCTGAGCCTCATCGACGAGACCACCCGCCAGGTAATCGGCACCGTGCCCACGGGCAAGGAACCGCATCATCTGATGGTGACGCCGGATAATTCCTCGCTGATCGTCGCCAATTCGGTGTCGAACAATCTGATGTTCGTCGACCCGAAGACAGGGCAGGTCCAGCGCTGGGTCGAAAATATCGAAGATCCGTATCAGATCGGCTTCTCGCCTGACCGCAAATGGCTCGTCACGACGGGGCTGCGTCTCGACCGTCTCGACATCTATCACTACGACGGTCAGAAGAACCAGATGGCGCTCGCGTCGCGTCTGCCGCTCGCGGTCATGCCGAGCCACATGGCGTTCACGAACGACAGCAAGACGGTCTTCGTCACGCTGCAGGTTTCGGGCGAACTCGCCGCCATCGACCTGGCCACGCAAACGGTCAAGTGGAAGATGAAAGTCGGCAAGGTGCCGGCGGGCCTGTGGATGACGCCGGGCGAAAAGTATCTGCTGGTCGGCATGACCGGCGCGGATTACGTGGCCGTGGTCGACTGGCACACGCAGAAGATCGTCAAGACGATCCACACGGGCAACGGCGCGCACAACTTCCGCTCGCTGGCGGACGGCAAGCATGTCGCGGTGTCGAACCGCGTCGCGAGCACGATCAGCATCATCGACGAAGACTCGCTCACCAACGTCGGCGACATCACCGGTCTGATGCCCGGGCCCGACGACATGGAACTTTCCGCCGACAAGCGCTATCTCTGGGTAACGTTCCGCTTCGCGAAGCACGTCGGCATCATCGATCTGAGCACGCGCAAGCTGATCCAGACGATCGCCGTCGGCCGCTCGCCGCACGGCATCTATTTCTTTAATCGCGCGCCGGTCACAGCGCCCAACGGCGCGTGATAATGGAGCGAGCCATGCCGCGCCACGCCGCACGCGAGGCACGATACGCCCAGTACGCAGCGCAATACCCACGATAGCGAGCGGCAAACACAGAAGTAACCGACCAGCACCATGTTCCATTTGATCTTCTCTTCGCTCGACAACTTCGTCTCCGCCGCGCAGACGTTGCTGTACGTCAACGTGGTGCAGCCGCTGCTGTTCCACTTCGATCTGATGGACTACGACGAAGACACCTACGACAGCCTTTACTGGGTGATCGTGGGCGTCGTCGAGGTGCTGGCCATGTATGCGATCCTGCGGCCGCTCGAGGCGCTGCGTCCGGTCGAGCAGTGGGACAACCGCAAGGCAGTGCGCGTCGACGTGATCTACACGTGGATCGCGAAGCTCGGCATCCTGAACCTGTTTTTCTTCTTCGCGCTGCAGCCGTTTTTCGACAATGTGCAGGCATGGCTGCGCCTGCATAACATCTCCAATATCGAGTTCGACAACCTGTGGCCGGGCGTGACGACGCAGCCGCTCGTCACGTTCGTGATGTACCTGCTCGCGCTCGATTTCGCCGGTTACTGGTATCACCGCTGGCAGCATCGCATCGGCGTGTGGTGGGAGCTGCACGCGGTGCACCACAGCCAGCAGCAAATGTCGCTGTGGGCCGACGACCGCAACCATCTGCTCGACGATTTGCTGCAGGCGTCGTTCTTCGCGGTCATCGCGCTCGTGATCGGCGTGCCGCCGTCGCAGTTCGTCGTGCTGGTCGCGATTACCAATCTCGCGCAGAGCGTGCAGCACGCGAATATCCGCCTGCATTTCGGCTGGCTGGGCGAGCGGCTGCTGGTGAGCCCGACGTTTCATCGGCGCCATCATGCGATCGGTTACGGTCACGAGGGCCTGAAGTACGGCTGCAACTTCGGCGTGCTGTTTCCGTGGTGGGACATGCTGTTTCGCAGCGTGTCGTGGAGCCGCGAGATGGAGCCGACCGGCATCAGCGACCAGTTGCAGGGGCGCGCGTACGGCGAAGGCTTCTGGGCGCAGCACTGGCTCGCTTTCGTGCGCATCGGCCGGCGTCTGAGCGCACGGCGCGGCAATCGGGACGAGGGCGGCGCCACCGCGGTCTGAGCCTGACTGACTTCATTCTTCATTCGTTCTTCAATCGTTCCTCATTCGTTGTCCATCCACCGCCGGTCTCCCCGGCGGCCCGTCGCGTGGTTTATGCTGTCCACGTTTGCGCGCACGGTCTACGTTCAGTGACCGCCGCGCCGCTCCATCATTTCACCGTTGCACTCACCGGCACTGGCTCGCATGAATGACCTTTTGCGCTCGTTCGGGCGCGCGCTCGCAAGCGCGCTCCACCCGCGCATGCTCTGGCTGACCTTCATGCCGTTCGTCGCGGCGACGGTCGGCTGGGGCGTGATCCTGTGGTTTAGCTGGCAGACGCTGATCGGCACGACCCGCGGCTGGCTCGAAGGCTGGTCGTTCACCGTCACGCTTTACCATCTGTTCGACTCGCTCGGTTTTTCCGGGCTGCACGCGGCGATTGCGCCGTTCCTGGTCGTCGCGATGACGATCCCGCTGATCGTCGTCACCGTACTGCTGCTGATCGCCACGCTGTCGATGCCGGCCGTCATCCGCTTCCTGTCGACGCGCCAGTTCCCCGGCCTCGAAATGCGCCGCGGCGGAACGTGGTACGGCAGCCTCGGCCAGGCGCTCTGGACGACGCTGGTATGTCTCGTGCTGCTGATCGTGACGCTGCCGCTGTGGCTCGTGCCGCCGTTTTTCGCGCTGATTCCGCCGTTGCTGTGGGGCTGGCTGACCTACCGCGTGATGACGTACGACGCGCTCGCGCTGCACGCCACGCGCGATGAGCGGCGCGCGCTCGTGCGGCGCTTCCGGTTGCCGCTGCTTTTGATCGGCGTTGCGAGCGGTCTGATGGGTTCGCTTCCGACGCTGCTGTGGGCGTCGTCCGTGTGGCTGCTGGTGCTGTTTCCGGTCATCACCGCGGTGACGATCTGGATTTACGCGTTCATCCTCGTGTTTTCGGCGCTGTGGTTCGGCTACTACTGTCTGCGGGCGCTGCAGCGCATGCGCGCGGACGAGGCCGGCGGCGTGCGGCACGCGGCCCCGGTTCCTTATTGATCAACGAACGAGATAACCAAAGAGGCGGCAATGGCATTTGGCGTCATCATCATCGGCGATGAAATCCTGTCGGGCAGGCGCGTCGACAAGCATTTGCCGAAAGTCATCGAACTGCTCGGCGCGCGCGGCTTGTCGCTTGGCTGGGCGGAGTACATCGGCGACGACCCGCAGCGCATCACGGCCACGCTGCGGCGTACTTTCGACTCGGGCGACATCGTGTTTTCGACGGGCGGCATCGGCGCGACGCCGGACGATCACACGCGTCAATGCGCGGCGGCCGCGCTCGGCGTGCCGCTGCAACTGCATCCGGAAGCGCAGAAGCTGATTCAGGAGCGCATCCGCGACATGTACCCGGCAACGGCCGCGACGCCGCTCGATCTGAACTCGCCGGAGAATCTGCATCGGCTGAATATGGGCACGTATCCGCAAGGCGCGGCGATCATTCCGAACGGCTACAACAAGATTCCGGGCTTCTCGATCCGCGAGCACTATTTCGTGCCGGGCTTCCCGGTCATGGCCTGGCCGATGATCGAATGGGTGTTGGACACGCACTACGCGCATCTGCATCACGCGATGCCGCACGCGGAAAAATCGCTGCTCGTGTTCGAGTTGCCCGAGTCGCGTTTAACGCCGCTGATGGAGAAGATCGAGCACGACTTCCCCGGCGTGCGCGTGTTCAGTCTGCCGAGCGTGGGCGACGCCGAGCGTGGCGGCGTCTATGCGCGGCATCACATCGATCTCGGCGTGAAGGGCGAGCCGGAAGCGGTGGCGGCGGCGTTCGTCAAGCTACGCGAGGGCGTGCATCTGCTCGGCGGCGATATTGTCGAGCACGAGGCGGCGGGAAAGCCTCGCGCGTGATGTCTGCGTTGTTGACGCGCGATTCAACGGTGAGCCGCGCGCGAGTGGCCGGCTAATAGCGGCGGTAATGGCGGGCTAGCGGTCGGTTCGCGACCGGCTGGCTTCCGACCGGCGGTTCACAGGCCCGCAGCTCTGTACCGGACGCTTTACTCCCCGCTTCAATACGCCGCTCCAGCGCCCTCACGCACCCCTTACGCGCCAATCCACGGCAAGCCGCGGAAGCACCAGCCCGACACCGTCTTGCGATGTCCCTGGCCGTCCTTGTCGCCTTCGAAGCCTTCCAGCAGGTCATAAGCCTTCGTGAAGCCCGCCTGCGCTGCGGCGATCGCCGCGAGCTTGGAGCGCGCGGCGCTGCGGCACAAAAACAGCACCGGCGTATCGGGCGACGCCACGTCGCTCAATTGATGCAGGAATTCCTGATTCGGCACGGCGCCCGGATAGCGCGTCCATTCGACGTGCGCATACTGTCCGTCGCCGATCACGGGCCGGCCGACCCAGTCGAGTTCGGCGCGCGTGCGCACATCGACGAGACGCGCGCCCGTGTCGAGCTGCAGCAGTTCGAACGCCTCGGCCGGCGACAGCGCGCCGGCGTAAGGCAACTGGCTTTCGGTGCGGCGTTTGTCCGCCTGCGCATACAACTGTTCGAGGGTAGTCATGCGTTGGTCTCCTTGATCAAGTGACCATTCTAGCGCGGCGCTTTGGGCCCGCGCGGCCACCGGACGACCTGCAATCCGAGGCGACGCGCACGCTGCAACCGCTCGCCCTTTAATGGTGCAAAATGCCGCATATGCACCAAAGTCGTTCCGCGACAGCGGCCACCTCCCACCCGCGCCTCATTTTGGTGCTTCGAGAAACCATCGAATTTTAGGGCTGCATATCCGCCGGTGCGCGAATTCCCCGCCGACGCGCGCACTGTCAGCACGCGCGCCGTCTTGGCGCATACATGGCACAGTTGCTGCTTTAGTCAGGCCGATCGATCAGCAACGGCTAATTTTCACATTCGCTCTTCACAATTGAGGGTGGACGCGCCGGGACGGGTCAGCTAGATTGGGCGGCGGCTGAAATCCGCCGAATTCGTTAATCAGGAGATAGGTTATGAGTAAATCCGTGGCCGACGTCGTTCAACTCGTCAAAGACGAAGACGTCAAGTTTGTCGACTTCCGTTTCACCGACACGCGCGGCAAAGAGCAACACGTTTCGGTGCCGGTGTCGGCATTCGATGAAGACAAGTTCGAAAGCGGCCATGCGTTTGACGGTTCGTCGATTGCCGGTTGGAAGGGCATCGAAGCATCGGACATGTTGCTGGTCCCGGACGCAAACACCGCCTTCATCGACCCGTTCTATGAAGAGTCCACGCTCGTTCTGACCTGCGACGTCGTCGAACCGGCTGACGGCAAGGGCTACGAACGCGACCCGCGTTCGCTGGCAAAGCGCGCCGAAGCCTATCTGAAGAGCTCGGGTCTCGGCGACACGGCATTCTTCGGTCCGGAACCGGAATTCTTCATTTTCGACTCGGTCCGGTGGAACACGGACCAGTCGGGCTGCTTCGTCAAGATCGGTTCGGAAGAAGCACCGTGGTCGTCGTCGAAGGAATTCGAAGGCGGCAACACCGGCCACCGTCCGGGCACGAAGGGCGGCTATTTCCCGGTCGCTCCGGTCGACACGTTCCAGGACATCCGCTCGGAAATGTGTCTGCTGCTCGAACAGATCGGCATTCCGGTCGAAGTGCACCACCACGAAGTCGCGGGCCAGGGCCAGAATGAAATCGGCACCAAGTTCTCGACGCTCGTGCAACGCGCCGACTGGCTGCAGCAGATGAAGTACATCATCCAGAACGTCGCGCACACGTACGGCAAGACGGCTACGTTCATGCCGAAGCCGATCGTCGGCGATAACGGTTCGGGCATGCACGTTCACCAGTCGATCTGGAAAGACGGCCAGAACTTGTTCGCGGGCAACGGCTACGCAGGTCTGTCGGAATTCGCGCTGTTCTACATCGGCGGCATCATCAAGCATGCTCGCGCGCTGAACGCGATCACGAACCCGTCGACGAACTCGTACAAGCGTCTCGTGCCGCACTTCGAAGCACCGGTCAAGCTGGCTTACTCGGCACGCAACCGTTCGGCATCGATCCGCATTCCGCACGTGTCGAACCCGAAGGGCCGCCGTATCGAAACGCGTTTCCCGGACCCGATGGCGAATCCGTACCTGTGCTTCTCCGCGCTGATGATGGCAGGTCTGGACGGCGTGCAGAACAAGATTCATCCGGGCGAAGCTGCCGACAAGAACCTGTACGACCTGCCGCCGGAAGAGGATGCAAAGATCCCGACCGTGTGTGCCGGCCTCGACCAGGCTCTGGACGCGCTCGACGGCGACCGCGAGTTCCTGACGCGCGGTGGGGTGTTCACGGATTCGATGCTCGACGCGTACATCGAACTGAAGACGAACGAGCTGCAGCGTTATCGTCAGTCGGTGCACCCGATCGAATTCGAAATGTACTACTCGCTGTAAGCGGCAATGGCGCTTCGCCCGTCGAATGGCGAAGCGCTTTGTCCGACGCTCGCGATCGGTCACGAAGGGACGGCGGCGCCGTCCCTTTTTCATTCGACCGGACGCAGCGGTTTGCCACCATCTCCTATCGGCCAGACTGCAAGATGGTTCTAAAGAATCTGATCAAGGCGAGAAAAGGGCACGTCGACACGCTGTCCGACGACGCACAGCTCGTCGCGTCCGGACTGTTGCCGGGCTTCGAGGCGTTGCCCACCGTCGTGCTGATACTCGAGAAGCGCACGCTGCGCGTCGCGTTTGCGAACCCGTCGGCGGAGTCGATGCTCGAGCTTTCGCGCCGGCAACTCACGCAGATGGCGTGGCCGGACATCTTCTCGAATGCCGACGAACTGGTCGCCACCATCACGTCGATCGCCGCTCACCGTTTTCACGCGACGCATCTCGATGCCGTGCTCGAGCGGCCCGCTCACGAGCCGCTGCATGTGCATGCGATCGTCGGCTTTCTGGAAAGCGCGCAAGACTACGTGCTGCTCGAACTGTTCGAGAACGAGCGGCATTTGCGCAGCGACCGCGAGGAGCGCATCAACGACCTCACGGCCGTCAACAAACAGTTGATCCGCAATCTCGCGCACGAAATCAAGAATCCGCTCGGCGGGATTCGCGGCGCGGCGCAACTGCTCGAATTCGAACTGGGCGAGCGTCAGCGCGACGAGTTGCGCGAGTACACGCAGGTCATCATCAAGGAATCGGACCGGCTGCAAACGCTGGTCGACCGCTTGCTCGAGCCGCACCGGCATCCGCATATTGTCGGCGACGTGAATATTCACGAAGTGTGCGAGCGCGTGCGTCAGGTGATTCTCGCGGAGTTTCCGCGCGGCCTCACGATCGAGCGCGATTACGACGTCAGCGTGCCGGACCTGCGCGGCGACAAGGAGCAACTGATCCAGGCGCTTCTGAACATCGTGCGCAATGCGGCAGAGGCATTGCGCGAACGCATCTCGCAAGGCGACGCGCGCATCGAATTGCGCACGCGCATTGCACGCAAGATCACGGTGTCGAAACGCTTATGTAAGCTGGCACTGGACTTGCATATCATCGACAACGGCCCCGGCATTCCCGAGGACATTCGTGACCGCATCTTCTATCCGCTCGTATCGGGGCGCGAGGACGGCAGCGGTCTCGGTCTGACGCTCGCGCAGACGTTCGTGCAACAACACGACGGTCTGATCGAAGTGGAAAGCCGGCCCGGCCACACCGAGTTTCAGATTCTGCTGCCGCTCGACTACTGACACGCCTTCGCACACCGCAGGCATCTCAAGACTTCTGACAGACCTATATGAAGCCGATCTGGATAGTAGACGACGATCAATCGATTCGCTGGGTGCTTGAAAAAGCGCTCGCTCGCGAAAACTTCGCGACGCGCAGCTTCGCGAACGTGCGCGAGGCGTCGGCGGCGCTCGATCACGAAAGCCCGCAGGTGCTGGTGTCCGACATCCGGATGCCGGGCGGCTCGGGCCTCGAATTGCTGCAAACCGTGCGTGACAAGGTGCCGGGCTTGCCGGTCATCATCATGACGGCGTTCTCCGATCTGGACAGCGCGGTCGCCGCGTTCCAGGGCGGCGCGTTCGAATATCTCGCGAAGCCGTTCGACATCGACAAAGCGGTCGAGCTGATCCGCCGCGCGGTGGACGAGAGCATGCGCGGCGAACAGACGTGGGACGACCGCGTTGCCGATGCACCCGAAATGCTCGGCCAGGCGCCCGCGATGCAGGACATGTTTCGCGCGATCGGACGTTTGTCCCATTCGGCGGCAACCGTGCTCATTACCGGCGAATCGGGCACCGGAAAGGAACTGGTCGCGCGTGCGTTGCACCGGCATAGCCCACGCGCGAACGGTCCCTTCATTGCGCTGAACACCGCGGCGATTCCAAAAGATCTATTGGAATCCGAACTATTCGGCCATGAGCGCGGCGCCTTCACTGGCGCGCAGGCAATGCGCCAGGGCCGCTTCGAGCAGGCCGAAAACGGCACGCTGTTTCTCGATGAAATCGGCGATATGCCGTTCGATCTGCAGACGCGCCTGTTGCGTGTGCTCTCCGATGGCCAGTTCTATCGGGTCGGCGGCCACAATCCGCTGCGCGCCAACGTGCGCGTGATCGCGGCGACGCACCAGAATCTGGAATCGCGCGTACGTCAGGGGCTTTTCCGCGAGGACTTGTATCACCGGCTCAACGTGATTCGCCTGCGTTTGCCCGCGTTGCGCGAGCGCAGCGAAGACATTCCGCTGCTCACCCGGCATTTTCTGCAGAAGAGCGCGCGCGATCTGGGCGTCGAGCCGAAGCGCGTATCGGAAGAGGCGCTCGCTTATCTGGCTTCGCTGCCGTTTCCGGGCAATGTGCGGCAGTTGGAGAATCTCGCTAACTGGCTCACGGTGATGGCGCCCGCGCAGACCATCGAGATCAAGGACTTGCCGCCGGATCTCGGTCCCGCGCAGGCCGGCGCGACGGATCTTACGACGGGCGGGGGCGGCAGTCCGATCGGTAGCGCGGACGCGAGCCTCGCGGCCACGGCGCCGATCAATGGCGGAAGCGTGGCGACGCATGCGGGCATGCCGGGCGGCCTGCCGGTTGCCACGGTCAGCGCATGGGAAGGCGGCTTGCGCACGGAAGTCGCGCGCTTGCTGCGCGAGAATTCCGCGGACGTGATGGACGAACTCGCACGCCGTTTCGAAGCGGCGGTGATTCGCGAGGCGCTCGACTTCACGCGCGGTCGCAAGGTCGAGGCGGCGGAGCGTCTCGGTATCGGACGCAATACGATTACGCGCAAGATTCAGGAGCTCAATCTCGAGCCTTGATTCGATGACCGCACGGCATGTGTGAAGGCGGCGGGCGGCGGCATGGATATCGCGTCCGGCCGCCGCTTGCGCCTTTATCCGAACATCCAGACATTGAACCGCCGCGCAAACACCGCCGCTTCTCGCGCGGCAAGGCATAATCAACGCTGTTTTTATCCGACAGCTCACGATGCCTCCTGCCTCTTCCGCTACTTCTCCCTGGCCGTTTTCCACCGATCCGTTCCTGTGGCTTGAAGCGCTCGACGACCCCGAAGCACTCGCGTGGGTCGACGAGCAGAACGCCCGCACCCGCGCCGCGTGGTGCAGCGGTGAGCGACTCGACACGCTCACACAATGGCTCGCCGATGCGTATCTGCCGCGCGAACGCCCCGTCATTCCCACTCGATGGAAAGAGTGGGCGTACGACCTGTGGCAGGACGACCGCAATCCCAAAGGGCTGTGGCGGCGCACCACGTGGGCGGCGTGGCGCGGCGGTAAGCCTGAGTGGCAGGACCTGATCGACTTCGACGCGCTAGGGGAAGCCGAAGGCACGCCGTGGGTCTGCGTCGAGTTCGACATTCTTTACCCGGATGGCGATCGCGCGTTGATCACCATGTCGCCAGGCGGCTCCGACGCGGTCGTCGTGCGCGAGTTCGACATCGACGCGCGACGCCTCGTCGACGACGGTTTTGTGATCGCGAAGGCGGGCAAGCATGCGGCGTCGTGGATCGACCGCGATACGCTTTACGTCGGCTGGGACAATGGGAGCGAGAGCCTGACGCGCTCCGGCTATCCGCGCGAAGCGCGGCGCTGGACGCGTGGCACGGCGCTCGCCGACGCGCCCGTGGTGTTCGAGGGCGCGTATGACGACATCGGCGTGCAAGCGCACTACGATCCGGTGGAAAAGCGTCACACGGTAGTGAGCAGCGTCGATTTCTTCGACTCGCACAGGTACTACCTCGACGCGGCGAACGGCGTCCCGCTTGCCGCCGATGCGTGGCGTCGTTACGACGTGCCCTCGCATGTCGCGGTGGGCGGCTGGAACGGCTGGCTGCTGCTCGAGCCGCGCCTCGACTGGCATTACGATGAAGTGACGTATCCGGGCGGCGCGCTGCTGGCGATCCGTGAAGACGCGTTCCTGCGCGGCGAGCGCGAGGTCACGCCGTTGTTCATCCCGACTTCGCAGACGTCCGCCTGCGAATGGACGCACACGCGCAACCAGCTCATCGTGTCGTATCTGGAAGACGTGCAGAACAAGACCTTGCTGTTCACGCCGATGCAATCCGCCGATCACACATGGCAGTGGCAACAGCGTGTCTTCCCGTCGCACGGCGAGGGGCAGGCCGACGTCTCGCCGGTGGAATCGACGTTGAACGACGAAGTGTTCGTCGATACCGACGACTATCTGCAGCCGCCCGCGTACTGGCTTGCCGATCTTGCCCGCGACGATCTCACCGCGTGGGAGTTGGTCCACCGCTGGCCGACGCAGTTCGACGCGACGCGCTATGTGGTGACGCGCGGTGACGCCGTTTCCGCGGACGGCACGCGCGTGCCGTACACGGTGATCGGACCACGCGACGCGCAAGCTGCCGCCGAGCGCATGGATCATGCGGATCGCGCCGAACAGCCTGTCACGCGGCCGTGTCTGCTGACCGGCTATGGCGGCTTCGCGATTCCGTTATTGCCGAGCTATCTCGCGGGGCAGGGCATCGGTTGGCTCGAGCGCGGCGGCGTGTACGTGGTCGCGCACATTCGCGGCGGCGGCGAGTTCGGCACGCCCTGGCACACGGCGGCGCAGACCGAGCATCGGCAACGCGCTTTCGACGATTTCATCGCGGTGGCCGAAGCGCTCGTCGCAAGCGGCGTGACGAGCGCCGCGCAACTCGGCATCCAGGGCGGCAGCAACGGCGGCCTTTTGGTGGCGGCGTGCATGGTGCAGCGCCCGGAACTGTTCGGCGCGGTGGTCTGCGAAGTGCCGCTGCTCGACATGAGCCGCTATCACCTGCTGCATGCCGGCGCGTCGTGGATCGACGAATACGGCGATCCCGACGATCCCGCCGATGCGCGCGTGCTCGCCGCCTACTCGCCGTATCACCGCGTGACGGCGGGCGTGAAGTATCCGCCGGTGATGTTCACGACGTCGACCGCCGACGACCGCGTGCATCCTGGCCATGCCCGCAAGATGGCGGCGCGCATGCAGGCGCTTGGCGTGGATAACGTGTGGTATCGCGAGAATACGGAAGGCGGTCACGGCGGCTCCGACGAACTGGAGCAGGCCGAGCACGACGCGATGGTGTTCGAGTTTTTGTGGGGAACGCTGGCGGTTTCGGCTTGAGCGTGTGTGCGAATGCGAATGCGTCGGGGCGCCTCTATCAACCTAGTTGCGCGACGACCGGCGCGTGGTCCGACGGCTGGTCCCACTTGCGCGGCACCTTGTCGATCTCGCACGAAGCGCACGTTTCGGCCAGCGCCTTCGACAGCAGAATATGGTCGATGCGCAGACCCGCGTTGCGGCGGAAAGCCATCATCCGGTAGTCCCACCACGAATAGATTTTTTCCGGCTGCTCGAACCGACGGAATGCATCGACGAGACCGAGTTCGATCAGCCGCACGAACTCCGCGCGTTCTTCCGGCGACACCAGGTTTTGACCTTCCCAAGCCTTCGGATCGTGTACGTCGCGGTCGTCGGGTGCGATGTTGTAATCGCCGAGCAGCGCGAGCTTCGGATACAGCGCCATCTCGCTTTTGACCCAGTCGTGCAGCGCGGCAAGCCAGCGCAGCTTGTACGCGAACTTGTCGGTGCCGGGTGCCTGGCCGTTCGGAAAATAGGCGGAAATAATGCGCACGCCCTCGACGGTCGCCGCGACCACGCGCTGCTGCAAGTCATCAAAGCCCGGAATGTTTCGCACGACGCTCGCTTCGTCGACGTTGAGCCCCGCGCGCACCAGAATGCCGACGCCGTTGTACGTCTTCTGGCCCGCGAACCAGCTCCGGTAGCCTTTCTCTTCGAGTTCCGCGCGCGGAAACTTTTCGTCGGGCAGCTTCAGTTCCTGAAGGCACAGTACGTCGGTGCCGCTGGTTTCGAGCCAGTCGATCACGTGTTGCTGGCGGACTTTGAGTGAGTTGACGTTCCAGGTGGCGATTTTCACGGGAGATTCTCAAGCTGAATGGCGCAGGAGCCGTAGCTTACCAGCGCCCGCGCGAAGGCGACGATTTTCGCGGCGCTCGCACCTGCACTCACGCCCACACCGCGTGGCGCGCGTCGAAAATAAAAAGCCGATGCGCGCCGCGCGCAGCGTATAGTGGGGTGATATTCACAGTTCGACTCACTCAGGCACCGGCGTGCACCGGAGGGCATCATGGCTCAGGCTTATCCAGATCTTTATAAGGACTTCGAAGTGCATCCGCTGGTTTTCTCGCGGGCGTTCGACAAATTCGACGGTCACAAGCGGCATGCGGAAGGCTACGACGTCGCGGTGCGCGTCTGCCGTCCGGGTGCCATTAGCGGTTCGAAGGCGAGCCGTGTGTTTCGTCTCGTGCTGCCCGCCACGTTCTCCGACTTCGGCGTTGCAAAACGCAGCGCGAGTCAGTACGGCGCGGATATTATCGACGGCAAGATCGAGGGCGCGACGGTTCAGGACCTGTGATTCGCGGTGCGGGTTTTTGCGCGTCGAATGGCATGCCGACACCGTTAGTCGAAGCAATAGTTTGACGTTTTGCCGACGCCCCTATATACTCTTTTTCTCTGACGCGGGGTGGAGCAGTCTGGCAGCTCGTCGGGCTCATAACCCGAAGGTCGTAGGTTCAAATCCTACCCCCGCAACCAGGCATTATTGAAAGCCCGCTGGCGCAAGCCACGCGGGCTTTTTCATTTGCTGTCAGTCATCCGCAATCGCCTCATCACCCCCAATCGCCCACTCCACCGCCGCTTGCGCATGCAACGCCGTCGTATCGAACACGGGCAGCACGGAATCTTCCGCCTTGATCAGCAACGTGATCTCGGTGCAGCCGAGAATTACCGCCTGCGCGCCGCGCGCGGCCAGCGATTCGATCACACCTTGATATATCGCGCGCGACTCGCTCTTCACGTTGCCGTGACACAGCTCATCGTAGATGACGCGGTGCACGTCCGCGCGTTGCGCTTCTTCCGGCACCAGCGTTTCCAGGCCGTAGCGCTCGCGCAGCCGTCCCGTGTAAAAGGTCTGCTCCATCGTATAGCGCGTGCCGAGTAAACCGACTCGTTCGACGCCCGCCGCACGCAGTGCGTTGCCGGTCGGATCGGCGATATGCAGGAACGGCACATGAATGGCGCGCTCGATCGACTCATACACGCGATGCATCGTGTTGGTCGCAAGCATCACGAGCCCGGCGCCGCCGCGTTCGAGTTGACGCGCCGCATCGGCCATCTGTTCGCCGAGCGCGTGCCAGTCGCCCGCGCGCTGATTCGCTTCGATGGGCGCGAAGTCCACTGTCAGCATCAGGCTGCGCGCGTTGTGATGACCGCCGAGGCGCGCCTTCGCGTGACGGTTGAGCAGCCTGTAATACTCGGCGGAAGATTCCCAACTCATGCCGCCGATCACACCTATCGTCTTCATCCGCACGCTCCTCAATGAACAACGCCACAACGTGAACCGAGTATAGGTGCGCCGTGCCGCGGGTTGCCGGTACGGATTGCTCGCCGTCGGCCGGTACGGGGATCCCAATTTAAGCGCCTACAAAACCGGCGCGGCCTTTCTGACGCCGATAGAATCGTCATGAATCACGACGCGAACGCCGACACAAAAAAGGAGCGAGATATGGACCTGATCATCCGCCGCGCGATGCTGCCGCCACGCGTCGCGCCGCAACTCAAGCACGCGGTCGACATCGGCATCGAAGCGGGGCGCATCGTCGCGGTCGAAGCGAATCTGGCCGCCGTCGCGCGCGACGAAATCGACGCGGCCGGCTCGCTCGTCACGCCGCCTTTCGTCGATCCGCATTTCCATATGGACGCAACGCTGTCCTACGGTTTGCCGCGCGTGAACGCGTCGGGCACGCTGCTCGAAGGTATCGCGCTGTGGGGCGAACTGAAGCCGCATCTCACGCAGGAGGCGCTGATCGAACGCGCGATGCAGTACTGCGACTGGGCGGTTGCGCGCGGGCTGCTGGCGATCCGCAGTCACGTCGATGTGTGCGATCCGCGTCTGCTCGCCGTCGAGGCGCTCGTCGAAGTGAAGCGCCGTGTCGCGCCGTATCTGGACCTGCAACTCGTCGCGTTTCCGCAAGACGGCGTACTGCGCAGTGCCGGCGCTTTCGAAAACCTGAAGCGGTCGATTGCAATGGGCGTCGACGTGGTCGGCGGCATTCCGCATTTCGAACGCACGATGGCCGACGGCGCGCAATCCGTGCGCATGTTGTGCGAGTACGCGGCCGAGCAGGGCTTGCGAGTGGACATGCACTGCGACGAATCGGACGATCCGATGTCGCGCCACATCGAAACGCTCGCCGCCGAAACGCAGCGCCTCGGCTTGCATGGGCGCGTCACCGGTTCGCATCTCACGTCGATGCATTCGATGGACAACTACTACGTGAGCAAGCTGTTGCCGCTGATGCGCGAGTCGGGTGTATCGGCGATTGCGAATCCGCTCATCAACATCACGTTGCAGGGACGCAGCGACACGTATCCGAAGCGGCGCGGCATGACGCGCGTGCCGGAGATGATGGCGGCGGGCATCAACGTCGCGTTCGGCCACGATTGCGTGATGGACCCGTGGTATAGCCTCGGCTCGGGCGACATGCTCGAAGTCGCGCACATGGGCTTGCACGTCGCGCAGATGACGGGCGTCGAAGGCATGCACGCGTGCTTCGACGCGGTCACGGTGAACGGCGCGCGCATTCTCGGTCTGGAAGACTACGGTGTCGCGCCGGGCTGCGCCGCCAACCTCGTGCTGCTCGACGCGCGCGATCCGGTGGAAGCGATCCGCCTGCGCGCGGCGCGACTGGCGGTGATCAGCCGCGGCAAGGTGGTGAGCCGCGCACCGGCGGCGCGCGCGGCGTTGTCGCTCGACGGACGTCCTTCGGAAGTGGACTTCAAGCTGCATCGCGACTGACCTGACCGCCGTACGCAGCCAGCAAAAAAGCCGGTGTCCGCATTGTGCGGAACACCGGCTTTTCATCGCATCACAACACCATTCATTCAGTGCGCGGCGGCAGGCGTCATGCCGTTATGCCGCAGCAGCGCGTCGATGTTCGGCTCGCGTCCGCGGAACGCCTTGAACGATTCCATCGCGGGGCGGCTGCCGCCCACTTCGAGAATCTCCTTGCGATAGCGCATGCCGGTTGCCTGATCGAGCACACTGCCGCTCGCCGATTGCGCGGCTTCCTCGAATGCCGCATACGCGTCGGCGGACAGCACCTCGGCCCACTTGTAGCTGTAGTAGCCCGCCGCATAACCGCCCGCGAAAACGTGGCTGAACGTGTTCGGCCAACGCGAGAAGGGCGCTTGCGGCACGACATGAAAACGCTCGTTGATCTCGCTCGCGAGTTGCGTTGCGTTCTTCGTCCCGGTTGCGTCGAAGCCGGTATGCAACTGCATGTCGAACATCGAGAACACGATCTGCCGCAACGTGCCGAGCCCGCTCTGGAAATTCTTCGCGGCAAGCATCTTGTCGAACAGTTCGCGCGGCAGCGGCTGCGCCGTTTCGACGTGCGAGGTCATGTCGGAGAGCACGTCCCACTCCCAGCAGAAGTTCTCCATGAACTGCGACGGCAGTTCGACCGCGTCCCACTCGACGCCGTTGATGCCGGACACGCCGAGTTCATCGACGCGCGTCAGCATGTGATGCAGCCCGTGCCCAAACTCGTGGAAGAGCGTGATGACTTCGTCGTGCGTGAAGCATGCAGGCTTGCCGCCGACCGGCGCCGAAAAGTTGCAGGTCAGATACGCAACCGGCGTTTGCACGCCGCCGTGCGTATGCTTGTGACGGCCGCGCGCGTCGTCCATCCAGGCGCCGCCGCGTTTGCCTTCGCGTGCGTACAGGTCGAGGTAGAACTGCGCGACGAGGCCGCCGTCCTGGTTCTCGACGCGGAAAAAACGCACGTCCGGATGCCACACAGCGGCTTCGTCGCGGCGGATACGCACGCCGAACAAAGTCTCGGTGACTTTAAAAAGGCCCTTGAAAACAGCGTCTTCCGGGAAATACTGCTTCACTTCGTTCTCAGAAAACGAATAGCGCTTCTGACGCAGGCGCTCGGCGGCAAACGTCATGTCCCACGGTTGCAGGTCGCTCAGGCTGAGTTCATTCGCCGCGAATTCGCGCAGTTCCTTCCAGTCCTGCTCCGCATGCGGACGCGCGCGCGTGGCCAGGTCCTCGAGGAAAGTCATGACCTGTTCCGGCGATTCCGCCATTTTCGGCGCGAGCGAGACTTCGGCGAAATTGTTGTAGCCGAGCATGTGCGCTTCTTCCGCGCGCAGTTTCAACTGCTCGGCGAGCACCGCCGTGTTGTCCCACTCGGGCTTGCCGTTGCCGTATTGCGGACCGAGTTCGGACGCGCGCGTCACATACGCGCGGTACATCGCCTCGCGCATCGGACGGTTTTCCGAATACTGCATGACCGGGAAGTACGACGGGAAATGCAGCGTGAATTTGTATCCGGTCTTGCCGTCGCGCTCAGCCGCTTCTTTCGCGGCTTCGATCACGTCTTCGGGCAGGCCGGCGAGTGCCGCTTCGTTGCCGGCTTCGACGACATACGCATAAGCGTTCGTGGCATCGAGCACATGATCGGAAAACGCCTTCGAGAGCGCCGCCTGCTTCTCCTGCAATTCGGCGAAATGCGGCTTCTGGTCCTCGGGCAATTCGGCGCCGGACAGACGGAAATCGCGCAGCGCGTTGCTGAGAATCTTCTGGCGCTCACTGCTGAGCGCGGCGAATTCGTCGCTTGCGTTCAGCGTCTTGTACTTCTCGTACAGCGCAAGATTCTGCCCGACGCTCGACCAGAACTCGGTCACGCGCGGCAGGTTTTCGCCATACACGGCGCGCAGTTCCGGCGTATCGGCAACGGCGTTCAGATGACCGACGACGCTCCATGCGCGCGACAGCGGTTCGGTCGCGCGCTCGACGGGCTCGACGACATCGGCCCACGAAGCGGGTGTAACCGGCAAAGCGGCGCGCTCGACTGCGGCCGCTGCATCGGCGAGCAGCACATCGAGCGCGGGCGTGACGTGTTCGGGGCGGATTTCGCCAAAGCGCGGCAGGTCGGAGAAATCGAGGAGCGGGTTGTCGTGATTCGAGACGGTAGTGGACATGAGGCTTCCTGTCTGACGCGGGTGAACGGTTGATGACTAACGGTTACTTTAACCGGTGCTGGGCGGCGTGCGCGCGGCGGCGCCCCATCGCACCTGACATCCATAGTATTGGGGCAGGCATACAAATTACCAGATGTCGCGGCGCGCGGCGCTTCTGTGCGAAAGCGAACTGTGTCAAACGGCGCCGCGCCGCATGCTGATGCGTCCGTCGCTTGACTGCCGAGTGGCGGCTCAGCACTTCAGTTGACGCTTTCCCCAAGAGGTATCGATGCACCCGCTTTCGCACGCTCTATCGCGCAACGGCAACAATTTCGACCTGGTGCGGCTTGTCGCCGCCGTGGCCGTCGTGTATGGCCATTCGTATCTGCTGCAGGCGCCGGACGGCTCGAGCGACTGGGTCCACAACGCGCTCGGTTTCGACGGCTTCGGCGCGCTCGGCGTCTACGCGTTCTTCCTGTTGAGCGGCATGCTCGTGACCGCGAGCTTCGACCGTCAACGCTCGGCGCCGCGCTTTGCGGTGCTGCGCATCGCGCGGCTGTGGCCGGCAGTGGCGCTCGGCTCGCTCGTGACGGTGTTCATCGTCGGGCCGTTGTTCACGACGCTGCCGCTGCGCGAGTATTTCAGCTCCGGCATGACGTGGGCGAACCTCGACAACTTTTCCACCATCGTGATGAACACCGGCTGGGCGCTGCCCGGCGTGTTCGAACACAACCGCTTTCCCGTCGACGTCAGCAGTCCGCTATGGACGCTTCCGCTGCAAGTGCGCTGCTATCTGATCGTGCTCGCGGCGGGCATGCTCGGTCTGCTGTCGAGCCCGCGCGGCGCATTGCTCGCCGCGGCGCTCGGCATTGCCGCCTTCGTGCTGCGCGTGCATTTGCCGCCGCATCTGACGCCGCATTCGCTTCCGCTCGTGCAGATCGGCTTGCGCGACTTCAGCGAGACGCCCGGCGGCTATTCGTTCTGGCCGGAGCCGTTCTTCATGCTCGGCGTGCTGCTGTATGGCTTGCGCGAGCGGATCGACATTCACGGTCTGATGACGCTCGCGTTGACGATGGTTTTTCTGGTGTTTCGCGATACGGCGGGCGCGCAGCCGTTGTTCTATCTGGCTTTTGTGTATGGCGTGCTGTGGGTCGGCACGACGCCGCTGTTGCGGCGCTTCGTGCCGCGCCATGACTACTCGTACGGCATCTATCTGTATGGCTTCATGGTGCAGCAATGCGTGGCGAATATCGCGCCGCAATTGAGTCATGTGACGGCGGTGCTGATCGCCGCGCCGTTTATCGTGCTGTGCGCCGCGCTGTCGTGGCACTGCGTCGAACGGCCGGTGCTGATGTGGTGCCGCGCTCGCCTCGCGCGCCCGCGTGCGGTGCGTGCCGACGCGAGGCCGGCGAGCGAGCGGGGCGCGCGCGAAACCGTGCGCTGACGGTCACGCAGCAAGCGTTGGATTCGAAGAGTGATGGAGTGAGACTGAGGTGCGAGGAGAAGCAGGGCGGGGACGCAGATGAGCGTGAGTCATAACGAGCCGGACAAAACCTCGATTCACGCCGATATGAAAGCAGCAGTCAAACCGGGGTTGCGTAGCGAGTTGAAAGCGCGGGGCTGGCAGTTGCCCAGCGCTTTCCTTTTTACCTTCAGGCCTTCTTCGCTGCCTCGCGCTCCGCGGCTTCAATCGTATTCACGAGCAGCATCGTGATGGTCATCGGACCGACGCCGCCCGGCACCGGCGTGATGTAGCCGGCCACTTCCTTGACGCCCGCGAAATCGACGTCGCCGCACAGCTTGCCGGCCTCGTCGCGATTCATGCCGACGTCGATCACGGCCGCGCCCGGCTTCACCATGTCGGCGGTGACGAGGTTGCGCAGGCCGGTGGCCGCGACCACGATGTCGGCATTGCGCGTGTGCGCGGCGAGATCGCGCGTCTTGCTGTGGCAGATCGTGACCGTCGCGCCCGCTTCGAGCAGCAGCAGCGCCATCGGCTTGCCGACGATGTTCGAGCGGCCGATCACCACCGCGTTCGCGCCTTGCAGCGGAATCTCATAGGCGGCGAGCATCTTCATCACGCCGTACGGCGTGCACGGACGGAACAACGGCTTGCCGGTCAGCAACGCGCCCGCATTGGCGACGTGAAAGCCGTCCACGTCCTTCTCCGGCGCGATCGCCTCGATCACCTTGTGGCTGTCGATATGCGGCGGCAGCGGCAGTTGCACGAGAATGCCGTGGATCAGCGGGTCGCGATTGAGTTCGTCGATACGCTCGAGCAGTTCGGCTTCCGACAGATCCGCCGGATAACGGTCGAGCGACGAGCCCAGACCATTGTCGTGGCACGCCTTGACCTTGTTGCGCACGTAGACTTCGCTGGCCGGATTGTCGCCGACGAGCACGACAGCGAGCCCCGGCTGATGGCCGCGGGCGGTCAGCGCGGCGGCGCGTGCGGCGACGTCGGCGCGCAGTGTCTTGGAGAGGGCGAGGCCGTCGATCAGTTTGGCAGTCATGGTCGGTCGAGAGGGGCAGTATGGAAAGCGGAGCAGCGCGTGCCGCGCGCGATGGCGTTTTTCAGCAGCAACGGGTCGGCACATGAAAAGCGCGCGACGCTAATCGGAGATAGGCGTCGCTGCAAAGTCCGTCATTATACCGGCGTGCGCGCGGGCAAGCCGACGACGTCCGCGTTAGCGGACGGCTCGCGCCGAGGCGAGCAGACAGAAGAGATAGCGGAGAAGAGCCGGACTGGGCAGTCCGGCCGATGACGAATGCCACACGGCGCGCCGCGGCAACTGCCGGACGCGCCGCCGACGCTTGCCAGTATTTATTGCGCCGGTTGCGGTTTGTTCGACAGCGCGAGTCGCAGCAGATCGGCGACCGTGTTCACATTGAGCTTTTCCATGATGTTCGCGCGATGCGCCTCGACCGTCTTGATGCTGATGCCGAGGTCGTCGGCGATCTGCTTGTTGAGGCGGCCCGCGATGATGCGCTCCAGCACCTGATGCTCGCGCGCGGTCAGCTTGCCCAGGCGCTCGGCGGCGGCGCGCTGCTGCTGCACGCTGGTGCTTTCGCTGCGCGCCTTGTCGAGCATGCGCTCGACCAGCTTGCGCAGTTCGGCTTCGTCGAACGGCTTTTCGATGAAGTCCATCGCGCCTTTTTTCATCGTGGACACGGCCATCGGCACATCGCCATGACCCGTCACGAAGATGATCGGCAGCGACGCGTTGTCGGCGATCAGGCGTTCCTGCAGTTCCAGTCCGCTCATGCCGGACATCCGCACATCGAGAATCAGGCAGGCAATCTGGCCCGGATGCTGATGCGGCTGCCATGCGTCGATAAACTGCTCGGCGCTGGAGAAGCACTGCACGCGGTAGCCGTTCGCCTCCAGCAGCCAGCGCAGCGAATCTCGCACGGCCTCGTCGTCGTCGACGACAAAGACAGTTTCCTGTGTGGTGACTGGGCTGTTCATAGCTCTCCCGTAACGGTTTGTGGTGTCGGCGCCTCTGACCCGCCGTTGCTCGGGCCGTCAGGCTCTCCAATAGGCAGACTGCAATGGAACGTGGCGCCTGTGATGTGGCCGTCTGACTCGACGTTGTTGACCACCCACAGACGACCGCGGTGCGATTCGATAATCGAACGGCAAATGTTCAGCCCCATGCCCATGCCGTCGGACTTGGTGCTGTAAAACGGTTCGAACAGCCGCTCGGCGGTTGCTTCGTCGACGCCCGGGCCCTGATCCACGACGCTGATGTTGACAAAGCCGCCCTCCAGCCGCACGACGACGCGGATCACCGGATCGACCGCATTCGGCCGCGCTTCCGCCATCGCCTCGGCGCCGTTCTTCAGCAGGTTGACCAGCACCTGCTCGATCAGCACCGGGTCGACGTAAATGACGGGCAGCCGCGAGCGCATGTCGGTGACGATGCGGATGCGCCGCTTGCGCACTTCGATTTCGGCGAGGCCCACGGCGTCCGCGACGATGTCCGCGACGCGCGTCGCCTGGCGCTTCGGCTCGCTGCGTTTCACGAACTCGCGAATGCGCTTGATGATCATGCCGGCGCGCACCGCCTGCTGTGCGGTTTTTTCGAGCACGGGCAGCAGATTGTCAGGCGTCGTCCGACCGGATTTAACCAGCGCAACGGTTCCGGAGCAATAGTTATTGATGGCGGCGAGCGGCTGATTCAGTTCGTGTGCGAGCGACGACGCCATTTCGCCCATCGTCATCAGACGGCTCGTGAACTGCAGCTTTTCGTCCTGCTGGCGCGACAGTTCCTGCGCCTGCTTGCGCGTGGTGATGTCGGTTGCGATCTGCATCTGCGCGAGGTGGCCGTCCACCCACTGGATGTACTGACGGCGCACTTCGAACCATTTCTGGATGCTTTGCACGTAGATTTCCTGCGCGTCGGCCGTGCTTTCGGTCAACGCCGCGGCGGGCAGTCCCGCGTATGTGTCCACCATATCGATCGAATCCGACGACGCCTGTGCGCTATCGAACCCGCCGCCCGCCAATTCCAGATGACCGTCCGGGCGGATGCCGAACAGATGCCGGTAGTAGCGGTTGGCGAACAGCAGTTCGGCTTCGTCGGCGGCGAGCACGGACACGGCCGCGTCGAGACTTTCGAGCACGGTGGTGAAGCGCTCATGCGCGGCGGCGAGTTCCTCGCGCGCGCGCTTCGGCTCGGTGATGTCGGTCATCGACGACATCCAGCCGGTCTGGCGGCCCGAGCTGTCGATCAGCGGTGATACATACAGACGCGCGTGGAACGTGGAGCCGTCCTTGCGGCGCACCCGCAATTCGAATCCCGACGACGGCGCCTTGCCGCGCAGCGTCATGTCGAGCTGGCGCTGCATTTCCGGATAGGCGTCGCGCGGCCAGTAGGCGAACGGCGCCGTCTTGCCGACGAGGTCGCTTTCGTCCCAGCCGGTCATGCGGCAAAACGCGGGATTAACGTGCGTGATGCGGCCGTGCATGTCGAGCACGCGCATGCCGATGAGCACGGAGTTTTCCATCGCGCGGCGGAAGAACGCTTCGGCGTAGAGCGCCTGCTGCGCCTCGAAGCGCTGCCGCGTGTGCTTCCACAAGCTCCACAAACTCCACAACACGAAGCACGACAAACCGGCCACCAGCCACACGAGCGTGTTGTTGGTGAAGTTCGTCATCTGCGGGAACGCGTACACGCGCACCGAGACGCCCTGGCCCGGCGGATCGAGCGGCAGGTCGTAGAACATGTCGCGCGGCAGGCGCGGACGCGTGGACGTGGTGGTCAGCTCGCGGTTGTTCGCGTCGACGATCGAAATCTTGTACTTCGCCGACAGCTCGGGCGGAATATCGTGCTTGAGAATGCCTTCGACCGAAAACACCGCGGCGATCGAGCCGAGAAATTCGCGGTCGCGAAAGACCGGCGTTTGCAGTGTGATGTAGCCGTTGCCGAGGTCGTCGTAGATGAGCGGCGAATACACCTGGCGGCGCGTGCTGCGCGCCTCGGCGAACGCGGCTTTGACGGCCTCGTCCATTTGCGTGTCGTTCGGCTTGGCGAGACGCTGGCCGAACACGGGCAGCGCGGTATTGGGCCAGCGCGGCTGCTGCTGGCTCGTGTACCAGTTCATGTAGAGGATTTCGGGATGCCCCTGCATGATGTCCGTGGTAGACACCTGGAACGACTGCGGATCGGCGTGGCCCGCGGCGAGGTCGCGCGCGAGCGCCTGGATCTGTTCCTGCGCGCCGGTCATGGACAGGCGAATCTGCTGCTGGGCCCACGCGACGTTGCGGTAAAGCGTGTCTTCCTGCTGCTGCTGCTCGCGCCGGTTCAGGCTCCACAGAATCAGGCTCATGACGACCAGGAACACCAGGATCGACAGGAGCGGCGTCAGCAAATAGGAATTGGACCACCAGGGCCCATGGTGCCAGCGGGAGGACGGCGACGAATCCGCCGGCGAACCAGCGTTGCGCGCCGATCGAGCGAAAAGCCGTTCGGTCAACATGCGTGGCATTGTAGCGCAGCGCGTAGCTAGCAAATCACGCAAAAAATCACTGAAAGTGCCGTTATTCGGCGCACACTAGCCGACGTATCCGGGGAAAGGCAGTCAAATCAGGTTGCGCTGCAACAATTTTCCGCATTATGAGAACCGATCTCGTAATTCGAAAATTTTGTTGCGTGGACGTCGGGACCCTTATTACAATCGGCCGAAGCTGCCGCGGCCGTGCTTCGTCCGCGTCGTCTGTTCAAAGAGCGTTCCTCTATATCCAGGAGACGAGCATGTCCGCTGTACCCGACGAAGTCATGAAATATGTCGCCGCTGAAAAAGACGACGATCCCCAGGAAACCGGCGAATGGCTGGAAGCGCTGGATGGCGTGATTTCTGCTATTGGCCCCGACCGTGCCCACTACCTGATCGAGAAACAGATCGAATTCGCCCGCGTGCATGGCGAACATCTGCCGTTCTCCGCTAACACCCCGTACATCAACACGATTCCCGTCGCGCGCCAGGCGAAGATTCCCGGCGACCAGGACATCGAACACCGCATCCGCTCGTACACGCGCTGGAACGCCATCGCGATGGTGCTGCGCGCGGGCAAGGACACCAACGTCGGCGGCCATATCGCGTCGTTCGCGTCGGCAGCCACGCTGTATGACGTCGGCTTCAATCACTTCTGGCACGCGCCGTCGCCCGAACATGGCGGCGACCTCGTGTTCGTGCAGGGTCACTCGTCGCCGGGTGTTTACTCGCGCGCGTTCCTGCTTGGCCGCCTGACCGAGCAGCAGCTCGACAACTTCCGCCAGGAAGTGGGCGGCGAGGGCATCTCGTCGTATCCGCATCCGTGGCTGATGCCGGATTTCTGGCAATTCCCGACCGTCTCGATGGGCCTCGGCCCGATCATGGCGATCTACCAGGCGCGCTTCATGAAGTACATGCAGGCGCGCGGCATCGCGAAGACCGACGGCCGCAAGGTCTGGGCTTTCCTCGGCGACGGCGAAACGGACGAGCCGGAATCGCTCGGCGCGATCGGCATGGCCGGCCGCGAGCGGCTCGACAACCTCGTGTTCGTGATCAACTGCAACCTGCAGCGCCTCGACGGTCCGGTGCGCGGCAACGGCAAGATCATCCAGGAACTGGAAAGCGAATTCCGCGGCGCGGGCTGGAACGTCATCAAGGTCGTGTGGGGCAGCCGCTGGGACGCGCTGTTCCAGCGCGACAAGTCGGGCGCGCTGATGCGCCGCATGATGGAAGTCGTCGACGGCGAATATCAGACGTACAAGTCGGAGTCGGGCGCGTTCGTTCGCGAGCACTTCTTCAATACGCCGGAACTGAAGGCGCTGGTCGCCGACTGGTCGGATGAAGACGTGTGGAACCTGAACCGCGGCGGCCACGATCCGCACAAGATTTACGCCGCGTTCCACGAAGCCACGCAGACCAAGGGCCAGCCGACCGTCATCCTCGCGAAGACGATCAAGGGCTACGGCATGGGCGAAGCCGGCCAGGCGATGAACATCACCCACCAGCAGAAGAAGATGCAGGTGGAGCAGCTGAAGAAATTCCGCGACCAGTTCCGTCTGCCGATCTCCGACGAAGACCTCGTCAACGTGCCGTACCTCAAGTTCGAAGAAGGTTCGAAGGAACTCGAGTACATGCGCGCTCGCCGCCAGGAACTCGGCGGCTATCTGCCGGCGCGCCGTCAGAAGGCGGAGTCGCTGCCGGTGCCGGATCTTGCGGCATTCGAGCCGCTCCTGAAGGGCACGGGCGAAGGCCGCGAGATTTCCACGACGATGGCGTTCGTGCGGATTCTCAACATCTTGCTGAAGGACAAGGCGCTCGGCAAACGCATCGTGCCGATCGTCCCGGACGAGTCGCGTACGTTCGGCATGGAAGGTCTGTTCCGTCAGATCGGCATCTGGAATCAGGACGGCCAGAAGTACATTCCGGAAGATTCCGACCAGCTCATGTTCTACCGCGAGTCGGAAACCGGTCAGATTCTGCAGGAAGGCATCAACGAAGCCGGCGGCATGTCCGACTGGATCGCAGCCGCGACGTCGTACTCGACGCACGGCGAGATCATGATCCCGTTCTACATCTTCTACTCGATGTTCGGCTTCCAGCGCATCGGCGATCTGGCATGGGCCGCGGGCGACATGCGCTCGCGCGGTTTCCTGCTGGGCGGCACGGCAGGCCGCACGACGCTGAACGGCGAAGGTCTGCAACACGAAGACGGCCACTCGCTGCTGTGGGCCGCGTCGGTGCCGAACTGCATCAGCTATGACCCGACGTTCGGTTACGAACTCGCGGTCATCATGCAGGACGGCCTGCGCCGCATGGTCGCGGAGCAGGAAGACGTGTACTACTACATCACGGTGATGAACGAGAACTACGAGCACCCGGCGATTCCGCAGGGCGAGCATGTAGCGGCCGACATCATCAAGGGCATGTACGCGTTCCGCAAAGCCGACGCTGACAAGAAAGCGCCGCGTGTTCAACTGATGGGCGCGGGCACGATCTTCAACGAAGTGATCGCCGCCGCCGACCTGCTGAAGAACGACTGGGGCGTCGCCGCCGATCTGTGGAGCGTGCCGAGCTTCACCGAACTCGCTCGCGAAGGTCACGAAGTGCAGCGCTGGAACATGCTGCATCCGACGGAAGAAAAGAAGCTCTCGCACGTCGAGAAGCTGCTGAAGGACGCGCCTGGTCCGGTGATTGCCTCGACCGATTACGTTCGCGCGCTGACCGAGCAGATTCGCGCGTTCGTGCCGCAGAAGTTCGTCGTGCTGGGCACGGACGGCTATGGCCGTTCGGACACGCGCGAGAAGCTGCGCCACTTCTTCGAAGTCGACCGCTACTGGGTCACGGTTGCCGCGTTGAATGCACTGGCAGACGAGGGCACGATCGAACGCAAGGTCGTCGCCGAGGCGCTCAAGAAGTACAACCTTGATCCCGCCAAACCCAACCCGATGACCGTCTAAGGCATCATTCCCCGTGTGCCACGGCGTGCGCGCCCGCCACTGACCGGTTCCGACCGGCAGCGGCAGTCGCGTGCGCGGCCCAGGAGACACTAACAATGAGTCAAGCGATCGAAGTCAAGGTGCCGGACATCGGCGATTACAAGGACATTCCTGTGATCGAGGTGCTGGTCAAGGCGGGTGATACCGTCGAGAAAGAGCAATCGCTCGTTACGCTGGAGTCCGACAAGGCGACGATGGATGTGCCGAGTTCGGCGGCCGGCGTCGTCAAGGAAGTGAAGGTCAAGGTCGGCGACAACGTGTCGGAAGGTTCGCTGATCGTGGTGCTGGATGGTGCCGAGGGTGGAGCGGCCGCGGCTGCTCCGGCGGCTGCGCCTGCACCCGCACCTGCGGCTACTCCCGCGCCTGCACCGGCTGCGGCTCCGGCCGCTGCACCGGCTGCAAGCGGCGGCGGTCTGCAGGAAGTCAAAGTGCCGGATATCGGCGACTACAAAGACATTCCCGTGATCGAAGTCGCGGTGAAGGTCGGCGATCGCGTCGAGAAAGAGCAGTCGCTTGTCACGCTGGAATCCGACAAGGCGACGATGGACGTGCCGAGTTCCGCGGCCGGCGTCGTCAAGGAAGTGAAGGTCAAGGTCGGCGATACCGTGTCGGAAGGCTCGGTGATCGTCGTCGTGGAAGCCGAAGGCGGCGCTGCGGCGCCCGCGCCGGCTCCCGCGGCCAAGCCGCAAGCCGAGAAGCCGTCGGATGCGCCCGCCGCGCCGTCGCCCGCACCGGCCGCTCCGTCCGCGCTCGCACAAGCGCCTTCGATCCCGGCCGGCGAGGGCGGTTCGCGCCGCGCGAGCCACGCTTCGCCGTCGGTGCGCAAGTTCGCGCGCGAACTCGGCGTCGACGTGACGCAGGTTCAGGGCACAGGTCCGAAGGGCCGCATTACGCAAGCCGACGTCACCGCGTTCATCAAGGGCGTGATGACGGGCCAGCGTGCCGCTCCGGCCGGCGCAGCCGTGCCCGCAGCCGGCGGCGGCGAGCTGAATCTGCTGCCGTGGCCGAAGGTCGACTTCTCGAAGTTCGGCCCGTTCGAAGCGAAGCCGCTGTCGCGCATCAAGAAGATTTCGGGCGCGAACCTGCATCGCAACTGGGTCATGATTCCGCACGTCACGAACAACGACGAAGCGGACATCACCGAACTCGAAGCGCTGCGCGTGCAGTTGAACAAGGAAAACGAAAAGGCCGGCGTGAAGATCACGATGCTGGCGTTCGTCATCAAGGCCGTTGTGTCGGCGTTGAAGAAATTCCCGACGTTCAACGCGAGCCTCGACGGCGACAACCTCGTGTTCAAGCAGTACTACCACGTGGGTTTTGCCGCCGATACGCCGAACGGTCTCGTCGTTCCGGTGATTCGCGATGCGGACAAGAAGGGTCTCGTCGAGATCGCGAAGGAAATGACCGATCTTTCCAAGGCCGCGCGTGAAGGCAAGCTCAAGCCGGATCAGATGCAAGGCGGTTGCTTCTCGATTTCGTCGCTGGGCGGGATCGGCGGCACTAACTTCACGCCGATTATCAATGCGCCTGAAGTCGCTATTCTTGGGCTGTCGCGTGGCGCGATGAAGCCGGTGTGGGACGGCAAGCAGTTCGTGCCGCGTCTCATGCTGCCGCTGTCGTTGTCTTACGACCATCGGGTGATCGACGGGGCTGAGGCTGCGCGCTTCAATGCGTATCTTGGGGCGATTCTTGCCGATTTTCGGCGTGTGATTCTTTGATGTGGTGTTGCGCGGGGCGCTGGTTTTTTTCTGTGATCAGTGTCTCTCTGTAGAACCTGTTTTCTTAGTGGTCTATTGGCGCTGCCCCTGTGCGGGGCGGCACCTACTTTTCTTTGTCTTCCAAAGAAAAGTAGGCAAAAGAAAGGCGCGTCCTTCGGCGGACTGCAAAGGATGATTCTGTTTGGCGCGCTGCCAGTTTTTGGGCCCTGGGCTGGTTCTTCTCATCACCATCAACAAGACTAGGGGACACTATGAGTCTCGTCGAAGTAAAAGTGCCGGATATCGGTGACTTCAAGGACGTCGATGTCATCGAAGTCAATATCAAACCGGGCGATGCGATCGAAAAAGAACAGTCGCTGCTGACGCTCGAGTCCGATAAGGCATCCATGGAAGTGCCGAGCGATACCGCCGGCATCGTCAAGGAAATCCGTATCAAAGCCGGCGATAAAGTCTCGCAAGGCACCGTCATCGCGCTCGTCGAAACGTCCGGCGAAGCAGCGCCCGCTAAAGAAACTCCGAAGGCCGCGGAAAAAGCGCCTGCACCCGCGCCAGCTCCCGCCGCTGCGCCGGGCGCCGCTGCGCCCGCGCCGCAAGCGGGCAGCTTCTCGGGCAGCGCGGACATCGAGTGCGACATGCTCGTGCTCGGGTCGGGCCCTGGCGGCTATTCGGCTGCATTCCGGTCCGCCGATCTCGGCATGAAGACGGTGCTCGTCGAGCGTTATTCGACGCTTGGCGGCGTGTGTCTGAACGTGGGCTGCATTCCGTCGAAGGCGCTGCTGCACACGGCGCTCGTCATTGACGAAGCCGAAGCGCTCGGCGCGCACGGCATCACGTTTTCCAAACCGCAGATCGATCTGGACAAGCTGCGCGACTTCAAGTCGGGCGTCGTCAAGAAGCTGACCGGCGGTCTCGCCGGCATGGCGAAGATGCGCAAGGTCGAAGTGGTCACGGGCACCGGCGCGTTCGTCGATCCGAACCACATGGAAGTACAAACCGAGGGCGGCAAAAAGGTCGTCCGGTTCAAGCAGGCGATCATCGCCGCGGGCTCTGAAGCGGTGAAGCTGCCGTTCATTCCGGAAGATCCGCGTGTGGTCGATTCGACCGGCGCGCTCGAACTGCGTCAGATTCCGCAGCGCATGCTGGTGATCGGCGGCGGCATCATCGGGCTCGAAATGGCGACGGTCTACGCCACGCTCGGCGCGAAGATCGACGTCGTCGAAATGCTCGACGGTCTGATGGCCGGCGCGGACCGCGATCTGGTCAAGGTCTGGGAAAAGTACAACAGCAAGCGTTTCGCCAACGTCATGCTGAAGACCAAAACCACCGCGGCCGAAGCGAAAGAGGACGGCATCTACGTGTCGTTCGAAGGGGAGAAGGCTCCGGCGGAAGCGCAGCGTTATGACCTCGTGCTGGTCGCGGTCGGACGCTCGCCGAACGGCAAGAAGATCGGCGCGGACAAGGCCGGCGTGGCGGTCACGGATCGCGGCTTTATCGACGTCGACAAACAGATGCGCACCAACGTGCCGCACATCTTCGCGATCGGCGATATCGTCGGTCAGCCGATGCTCGCGCATAAGGCCGTGCACGAAGGACACGTTGCCGCCGAAGCCGCTCACGGCGAGAAGGCGTACTTCGACGCGCTGCAGATTCCGTCAGTGGCTTACACCGATCCCGAAGTGGCGTGGGCCGGCAAGACCGAAGACCAGTTGAAGGCCGAAGGCGTCAAGTACGGCAAGGCGGTGTTCCCGTGGGCCGCATCGGGCCGCGCGATCGCCAACGGCCGCGACGAGGGCTTCACGAAGCTGCTGTTCGACGAGGAAACGCATCGCGTGATCGGCGGCGGTATCGTCGGTCTGAATGCGGGTGACCTGATCAGCGAAGTGTGCCTCGCGATCGAAATGGGCGCGGACGCGGAAGACATCGGCAAGACGATTCATCCGCACCCGACGCTCGGCGAATCGATCGGCATGGCCGCCGAACTGTACGAAGGCGTCTGTACCGATTTGCCGCCGCAGAAAAAGAAGTAATGCGTTTGGCTCGTCCGCATGCGTGCGGATGGCGCTCGAAAACAAACGGCGCGCCCTTTGCGGGGCGCGCCGTTTCTCATCTGAAGCTCAATCGCATTCGAGCCGCGGCCCGAAACGAAGCAACGCCGCGAACGCCGCGCAAAAAAATCCCGGCGCTTCGCCGGGCAAACGATACGTCATTCAACGTATCGGAGCGTTCGGCCAATTGAAACCGTGTGAGCGGCAACGGCACGACGCTGTTGCTTACAGCAACGCCGGCGCAGCGATGAAGCTGGGCCGGCGCAAACGATGCCCGAAGCAAGGCCTCGGGTCAGTCGACCCAGGCTCCGACAGCGAGCCTGGAAGCAGACCGGAAACTTAGACCGGCTTCTTGGCCGAGCGCGAAGCTTGCGCAGCGGCTTGCGATGCAGCCTTCGAAGCGGCCGTGGCGGCTGCGTTGAAGTTGCTTTCCGCGATTTCGACAGCTTGCTTCGTGGCCTTGTGGACCGTTTCGTACGTGGTGTTGGCGGCAGTGATGGCCGACTTGATCACGGCGACAGCGGTTTCCGAACCGGCCGGTGCATTCTTCGCGACGTTTTCGACGAGCGACTGAACCTTGCGGTTCTGCTCTTCGAATTGCGCTTCCGCTACGCGGGCGAACTCGCCTTGCGTTGCCGAAACGATTTCGTACACGTGACGGCCATACGACAGCGCCTTTTCAGCGACCGGCTGCGCGAGGCTCGCTTGCAGTGCCAGCAGTTCCTGCGCGTCTTTCACCGACAGCGCGCGCTGGGCATTTTCCTGGCTTTCCGCGAGCGTCGATTTCACGACTTGCAGGTTCAGTTCGACCAGCTTTTCGACGCCTTCGAATGCCTTGGTGGTCAGGCCGAACAGCGTTTCGAAGTTGGCTTTCTGGGCTGCAGCGAATTGCTCGGGGGTCAGCAAAGTCATGGTTTACGCTCCTGGATCGCGGCCGAACTCTGCGACCGCATTGGGTGGTGGCGAGACGCACAAATTCGTCTGCCCGGACCGCGATGTATTGTGCATCGCAGCAATGAGTTCTATTTTAAGATGGCGCCAAGGAATGTCAAGTGGTTTTTGTGCATTGCACAATCTTAAGAAACCACTTAGGAAACAATAGCTTATGCGCTCTGAATGACAGCCGCATGACGCGGAACGATTGACCGTTCTTGCCAGTGGAAAGTCCGAAAACGGTATTTTGTTCCGGCTCCAACAGCCTCTCCGAGGCGCTTTTGCGTGCGCCGCGGAAAAAACCGTGAGGGGTCTATTTAACAAAAGCTGGGCGCGGATGCGAATTGATGTAAACCATAAACTGTCACGGAACGTTAATCGTTGATGCCGGTCGAACGCGCGTCTGCGATTTGCAGCGGGCATTTAAGACAACGTCCGCTGCGCGTGTTGTCTCGCTGGCGTCCGCGGCGGGAGACCTCGTTGGCCGCGACAGCCGTGTTTCCCCTCATCAAGGTTGTCTCGAAATTGCCGTTATGCTGAAAGGACCACACCCTTTTTCAGGGTGACGGTGGTGGCGAGGCGCGGCGCTCCGATCGTTTTTATCGATCGAAGCGCGGCACTTATTTGCGTTTTTGCGATCGGAGCTTATAAGCTGGTTTAAGGAGCGCAGATAAGTGCTTCAAATTGCTAATTTTTCGTTGTTTTACTACACTTGCGGAACCCTCTCGCCGCTCCCTACAGAACACCCATGAAAACCGACATGTTTTCGTCGCTAAAAGTGATCCACGGCGCGGCGCGCAGCACCGCTTTGTCGGTGGCCGCCTCCATGGTCCTCGCGGCGGCGCTTGGCACGCCCGTGAGCACTTTTGCCGCGACGCCCGCTGCATCCGCAAAAACCTCGAAGCACGCGAAGGCCGCCAAGAAGCCCGCCGCCGCAACCAAGGTCTCGAGCAAAGCTGTGAAAGCCGGCAGCAAAGGCGCGGTCGCAAAGGCCGCCGCCGCTGATGACGACGCGCCGCGCGCGAGCGTCAAGCGCAAGCGCGTGACCTATACGTCGAACGGCCGTCACCACTCGGTGGTGCGGCGCGTTGCCTATGAGCCGCGCCAGCCGACCGTCGGCCAGGCATTCGGCCTGCACGAGACGCCGGACGCGCTGATGCTGCGCTCGAGCGTCGCGTACGTGGTCGACCAGAACACCGGCGAGTCGCTCTTCGATAAAAACTCGCGCGCCGTGGTGCCGATCGCGTCCATCACGAAGCTGATGACCGCGATGGTCGTGCTGGATTCGAAAGAGCCGATGACCGATCAGCTCGAAGTCACGGACGAAGACCGCGACTACGAAAAGAACACCGGCTCGCGCCTGTCCGTCGGCTCGGTGCTGTCGCGCGAAGACATGCTGCATATCGCGCTGATGGCGTCGGAAAACCGCGCCGCCGCGGCGCTGTCGCGCTACTACCCGGGCGGCCGGCCGGCGTTCCTTGCCGCCATGAACGCGAAGGCGCGGCAACTCGGCATGACCGACACGCACTTCGAGAATCCCACCGGCTTGACGAGCCAGAACGTGTCGAGCGCGCGCGATCTCGTGAAGATGGTCAATGCCGCGTATCAATATCCGCTGATCCGCCGGTTCTCGACGGACCGCA
Organism: Paraburkholderia graminis; assembly: GCF_003330785.1. NCBI lineage: Bacteria > Pseudomonadati > Pseudomonadota > Betaproteobacteria > Burkholderiales > Burkholderiaceae > Paraburkholderia > Paraburkholderia graminis. Next base: position 2,634,216 of record NZ_CP024934.1, on the reverse strand, counting down.
GCTACGAGGTGTACACGGGCAAGCGCACGCTCGCGTACAACAGCACGAATGCGCTCGTGCGTAACCCGACGTGGGAGATCGGTCTGCAAAAGACCGGCTTCATCAACGAAGCGGGTGAGTGCCTCGTGATGCAGGCCAACATTCATGGCCGTCCGATGGTGCTGGTGCTGCTCGACTCGTCGGGCAAGTACTCGCGTTTCGCCGACGCCACGCGGCTGCGCACGTGGCTCGACAACGGCGGCGATCAGGCGCGTATCACGAGCGCGGACGCCGGCGGGCCGGGCACCTGAGCGCGCTGTGTTTCTGTGTTTGCGGTCGGTTTAAGAATCGGTCGCCACAATTGAAAAGCCCCGCATTTGCGGGGCTTTTTCGTTGCACGCTGCGATTCGTCGATTCGTCGATTCATCGACTCGCGACTCAGGACTTATGCATGCGAGCCCGAATGATGCCCATGATCCTGCGAAGCTTGCGGCCGATACCCAAGCGCTTCGGAAATCACAAGCGCTGTCTGGCTGAGCTGACCTAGCCAGGAATCCTGCAGGCGGTCGGCCGGCGCCGAAAGCGACAGACCCGCGACGAGTTTGCCGGTGTCGTCGTAGATGCCCGCGGCGATGCAGCGCACGCCGAGCTCCAGTTCCTCATTGTCGCGCGCGCACGCTTGCTGGCGCACATGCGACAGTTCGCGCTCGAGCTTGGCTAAGTCGGTGATGCTGTTTTGCGTGTGGCCCGAGAGGCCGGTGCGGGTTGCGTAGGCGCGCACGCGCGTCGATTCGTCGGCGGCGAGGAAGAGCTTGCCGACGGAAGTCAGATGCAGCGGCGCGCGTCCGCCGATGGCGCGCACGACCTGCATGCCCGAACGCTCGGAATAAGCGCGCTCGATGTACACGATCTCGTCGCCCTGACGCACCGACAGGTTCACGGTCTGGCCCGTCTGCCGATGCAGCTCGCGCATCGGCGTGAGCGCCGCGTCGCGCACGGACAGCCGCGCCTTCACGAGATTGCCGAGTTCGAGCAAGCGCATGCCGAGCCGGTACGTGCCGGGATCGGACCGGTCGACGAGCCGGCACATCACCATGTCGTTCAGGATGCGGTGCGCGGTGGACGGATGCAGTTCCGTGCGGATGGCGAGTTCTTTCAGGCTGACCGGGTCGCTATGCGCGGCGAGTGCGTCGAGCAGGCGCATCATGCGTTCGATCACCTGGATCGAAGTTTTGGGATCCGGGTTCGTGTCGCTCATAAGAAGAATCGGTTGACGCGTCAAACAGCGGAAACTGATTGTATCTCGTATCGTGAAAAAAGCGAACGCACTTGGAAGCGGCCTTCGAATTCGGCGAGGCGTTCGTCCTATGCCTTCCGGGCGTTGGTATTGTGCGCCAAACAGCGGATAATCAGGGACGTTTTCCCGGAGGAGGGCTCATGCGAGTCGGATTGTTCGTCACCTGCCTGATCGACCTGATGCGGCCCGAAATCGGTTTTTCGGTGATCAAGCTGCTCGAAGGCGCCGGTTTTGAAGTGGTGGTGCCGCCGGCGCAAACGTGCTGTGGCCAGCCCGCGTACAACTCGGGCGAGCGGCGCATCGCCCGCGACCTCGCCGAGAAAACCTTGCGCGAATTCGAGCAGTTCGACTACGTGGTGGTGCCGTCAGGCTCGTGCGGCGGCATGATCCGCGCGCATTACGGCGACCTGTTCGCCGACGACCCCGAACTGATGAATCGCTTCGGCCGCCTGCGCGCCAGGGTGTTCGAGCTGACCGACTTCCTCGTCAACGTCGCGAAAGTGCGGTTGCAGCCCGGCGAATTCGCCGGACAGGTGACGTATCACGATTCGTGTTCCGGTCTGCGCGAACTCGGCGTGAAGGCGCAGCCGCGCGAACTGCTCGCCCAGGTGGGCGTCGCGGTGACCGAAATGAAGGGCTGCGAACACTGCTGCGGCTTCGGCGGCACGTTTGCGGTGAAGTACGGCGACATCTCCACGGCGATCGTCGACGAAAAATGCGCGAATATCCGCGACAGCGGCGCGGGCGCGGTGGTGCTCGGCGATCTCGGCTGCATGCTCAATATCGAAGGGCGCCTGAGGCGCACCGGCGATACCGCGACGCGCGTGCTGCACATCGCGCAGGTCCTGGCCGGCGACGTATAACGGGGTAAGGGGACCGCCATGCAAATCCAATCGATGCAATTCAAGGCGCGCGCCGGTCAGAAGCTCGCGGATCAGCGGCTGCAGCAGAACCTGACCAAGCTGTCCACCAAGTTCGTCTCCGCGCGCGCCGCGGCGCTGACCGCGATCGACTTTCCCGCCACGCGGGACGCACTGAAGGAGCGCCGCAACCGGGCGCTCGAAAATCTGGACGTGTGGCTCGAGACGTTCGAACGCGAGGCGGCCCGGCGCGGCGTCACCGTGCTCTTTGCCGAGACCACGCAGGAGGCCGCGCGGCTCGTCGGCGAAATTGCACGCCGGCACGATGTGAAGAAGGTGATCAAGACCAAGTCGATGGTCACCGAGGAAATGCGCCTGAACGAGGTGCTCGGACAGATGGGCGTGCAATCCATCGAGACCGATCTCGGCGAATACATTCTGCAGATCAACGACAACGAGCCGCCTAGCCACATCATCGCGCCCGTCGTCCACAAGGATAAGGACGAGATCGCCGACCTGTTCGCCAAAACGCACGGCCGGCCGCGGCTTACCGAAATTCCCGATATGACGCTGGAAGCCCGGCAGGTGCTTCGCCCGCACTTCATGAGCGCGGACATGGGTGTGACCGGCGGCAACTTCGTGATCGCGGAAACCGGCTCGGTGGTGCTCGTCACCAATGAGGGCAACGAAGGCATGTGTACGGTGATGCCGCGCGTGCATGTCGCCGTCACCGGCATCGAAAAGGTGCTGCCCACGCTCGAAGACCTCGCGACGGCCATGCGCTTGCTGCCGCGCTCGGCGACGGGCCAGACCACGTCCAACTATTTCTCGGTGCTGACCGGGCCGCGAGGCGAGGGCGATCAGGACGGGCCCGAGCATATGTATGTGGTGCTCGTCGACGGCGGGCGCACGGGGCTGATCGGCGGCGATTTTCAGGAGATGCTCCGCTGCATTCGTTGCGGCGCGTGCATGAATCATTGCCCGGTGTATCAGAAAGTCGGCGGCCATGCCTACGGCTGGGTGTATCCCGGCCCGATGGGTTCTGTGCTGACGCCGAGCTACGTCGGCCTCGATAAGGCGCTCGATCTGCCGCAAGCAGCCACGCTGTGCGGCGAGTGCAATAGCGTATGTCCGGTCGGCATTCCGTTGTCCGATCTGCTGCGCAAACTGCGCGAGAAGCAGGTTGAACGGCGCCTGCGTCCGTGGAAGGAGCGCGCGGGTCTCGCAGTGTGGGGTTTTCTGGCGATGCATCCGGACGCTTACGCGCTCGTCACGAAACTCGCTGTGCGGGTGCTGGAGCGCATGGGCGGGCGCAATCGGTCGATTGCGAAGCTCCCTTTGGGCGGCGCCGGCTGGACGAATACGCGGGATATGCCCGCGCCGGTTGGACGCACGTTCCGGGAGTTGTACGCCGCGCAACGCAGTCATATCGGCTGAAGAAGGTTGGGGCGGCGCTCTGCCGTCGCGCGAGTGCTGCTGCTACTGCTAGTGAGTTGTGCAACGTGCCGGTAGAAGTTTTCGCGAGAGCCAACCGCTGTTGCGACGGCGCCGGTGCCATACGCCAAGGCTGGCCCGCGTGGCAAGTCGCTTGAGACGCCGTGGCGTGCCCGCGGCGTGCCGTTCACCGCCGCTAAAGCGCTGCTCTAATGCGTTGTCATGCCCCGAGCCGGATTGCCTCTCAACACGGGTGCGCCGGCATCGCCGCGACCGCCCGCCTGCGGTGCTGGCGCCGGCGCGGGCGGCGGCGGGGGCGGCGGCGCGACGCCGGGCCGCGGCGCATTCGAGCCGCTCGGACCGCGCGGACCCGCGACCGCTCCCTGCGGAGGCGGTCCGCCGTTGGGCTGGCCGCGAGGTCCACCGTTGGGTTGGCCATGCGGCCCACCGTTTCCGCCCCGATTGCCGTGGTCTCCGTCGTAGTACGGCCGCCCTCGGTATCCGCCGTATCCTGGACCGTAATAGCGCCCCGGACCGCCGTAATAGCCCGGACCGTAATAATTGCTGTAGCCCATGTAGACGTTCGTCTGCGGGACGGGCGCGCCGTACGCGTCGTAGTAGCCGTCATAGGTGCTGTAGCCGTTGCTGTACATCGGCGTGCCGTCCGGATAGACGGCGCAGCCGCCGAGCAGGGCGGCGACGGCGACAGCGGCAAAGGGTGCGAAGCGTTTCATTTCAAGCCCGAGACAGTAGGTTTCGTAGTAATGAGACCGCAATTATGCGCATCCGTGGCGGTAGCTTTGTATGCTTTTGTAAGGACTTATTTTTCGTGCCAGGCGTGAGCCGATCGCCCCTGATCGTGTCCGCATCAAATCACTGTTCCATTTCCGACAACGCTGTATCGCGCCTGAGCCGGTTTTTCCCGATTGGCTATTCCTATAGGATTCGTCATGGGCATAGTAAGCGATGAGCTTAGCTAGCCCTCCTCTGGAAGAACGACATCATGAAAAAGACAATAGCGGTGTACTGGCCTCTCGCACTGGTCGTCGGGTTAGCGGCCGTGGCGTATCTGCACATTTGCGGCGATCTGTCCGCGCGCGGCTCGCAGGCGCCGTTGGCGGCAGACCAATTGACCGCCGAACTGGCGCGGGCGGCGTCCTACGGCATGATCGACGACGCGTCGTCCGCGCCGGTCAAGCCGTTGCGCACCGTGACCACGCTGCCTCTGGCGCAGGCGTCCTGAACTCGAACCTGAGCCCGCGAGCGGCCGAAGCAATGCCGGGCGGCGTCCGCGGCGCAATTTCGTGCGCCTTTGTATAATCGCGGCACCGCGCGGCGGGCGTCGCGTCGCGGCGTATTTGCCGCCATTCGCACCTCACCGCGCCGAAAAGCGCAAAAGAAGCCTCCGATGAAAACTGTGTCCATCTGCTTTGTCTGCCTCGGGAACATCTGTCGTTCGCCGACCGCGGAAGCCGTGATGCGCCGTCTCGTCGACGAGGCGAAACTCGGTGGGCGCATTTTGCTCGACTCCGCCGGCACGGGCGACTGGCACATCGGCCAGCCGCCGGACGAGCGCGCGCAGCACGCCGCGCGCGGCCGCGGCTACGACCTCGCGGCACTGCGTGGGCGGCAGATAGCGGACATCGACTTCGACCGCTTCGACCTGCTGATCGCAATGGACGACAAGAACGTCGCCGCGCTGCGCCAGGTGTGTCCGCCGGACCAGCAGGACAAGATTCGCCTGCTGATGGAATTCGTGCCCGAAAGCGACGCTCGCTGGAGCGGTTCGCGCGAAGTCGTCGATCCGTATTTCGGCGGCGCGGAAGGTTTCGAGCAGGTGCTGGATCAATGCGAGGCGGCTTGCCGCGGGCTCATCGCCGCATTGCGTCCCCAATTGATCGATTAGCTCGCGGCGTCGCTGGGAAAAGCGCGCGAGCAATTAAGTAATGACCCACATCCCAGGAGGGATACTTGACTAAATCGGTCATGTATTTATACTTGACAAAACTTGTCGAGAATAGCGGTTCCCCATACATATGAGACTCACCACGAAAGGCCGTTTCGCCGTCACGGCGATGATCGACCTGGCTTTACGCCAGGAGCAGGGCCCGGTGACGCTTGCAGGTATCAGCCAGCGCCAGCATATCTCCCTGTCGTACCTCGAGCAGCTGTTTGGCAAGCTGCGTCGTCATGAAATCGTCGAGTCCGTGCGCGGGCCGGGCGGCGGCTACAATCTCGCGCGCCGCGCCGAAGACGTGACCGTGGCCGACATCATCATCGCGGTGGACGAGCCGCTCGACGCCACCCAATGCGGCGGCAAGGGCTCGTGCGAGGGCACCAAGCAGCACGACGGCCATTGCATGACGCATGAGCTGTGGTCCACGCTGAACCAGAAAATGGTCGAGTACCTGGATTCGGTCTCGCTGAAAGATCTGGTCGATCAGCAACGTTCGCGCGAAGGCGCGCCGGCCGTTCTGCGCGACAGGCGCAGTGAGGCGCCGGCGGTCGAGCCCGTTCGCGTGGCGCCCAAAGGTCCTAATTCCGTTTTCAACATGGCCGGTTCGTAAGACGCGGCGCGGCATACCGCAGCGCGATCACGAATTCAGAAGCCAGAGCACACGACGTCCCCGGAGCGATACATGAACAACGAGATTCCCCACCTGCCCATTTACATGGACTACAGCGCCACGACCCCGGTCGATCCGCGCGTGGTGGACAAGATGATTCCGTATCTGCGCGAGCAGTTCGGCAACCCCGCGTCGCGTAGCCATTCGTATGGCTGGACGGCTGAGCGCGCGGTCGAAGAAGCGCGCGAAAACGTCGCCGCGCTCGTCAATGCCGATCCGCGCGAAATCATCTGGACCTCGGGCGCAACCGAGTCGGACAACCTCGCGATCAAGGGCGCCGCGCACTTCTACAAGAGCAAGGGCAAGCACATCATCACGGTGAAGACCGAGCACAAGGCCGTGCTGGACACCTGCCGCGAGCTGGAGCGTGAAGGCTTCGAAGTCACGTATCTGGATGTGCAGGACGACGGTCTGATCGACCTCGAGAAGTTCAAGGCCGCGCTTCGCCCGGACACGATTCTCGTGTCGGTGATGTCGGTGAACAACGAGATCGGCGTGATTCAGGACATCGAGGCAATCGGCGAAATCACCCGTGAAAAAGGCATTATTTTTCACGTGGACGCCGCGCAAGCCACCGGCAAGATCGATATCGATTTGCAAAAACTGAAGGTCGACCTCATGTCCTTCTCGGCGCACAAGACGTATGGTCCGAAGGGCATCGGCGCGCTGTACGTGCGCCGCAAGCCGCGCGTGCGTATCGAGGCGCAGATGCACGGCGGCGGTCACGAGCGCGGCATGCGTTCGGGCACGCTGGCTACGCATCAGATCGTCGGCATGGGCGAGGCGTTCCGCATCGCGCGCGAGGAAATGGCAACGGAAAACGAGCGCATTCGCATGCTGCGCGACCGTTTGCTGCGCGGGCTGTCGGAGATCGACGAAGTCTATGTGAACGGCGACATGGAAAAGCGTGTGCCGCACAACCTGAACATCAGCTTTAATTTCGTCGAAGGCGAATCGCTGATCATGGCGGTGAAAGACGTGGCGGTGTCGTCGGGTTCGGCGTGCACGTCGGCTTCGCTGGAACCGTCGTACGTGTTGCGCGCGCTTGGCCGTAACGACGAACTCGCGCACAGCTCGATCCGCTTCACGGTGGGCCGCTTCACGACCGAGCAGGACGTGGACTACGTGATCAATCTGCTGAAGACGAAAATTGCGAAGCTGCGCGATCTGTCGCCGCTGTGGGAAATGCACCAGGACGGCATTGATATTTCGACGATTCAGTGGGCAGCGCACTGACGCGCCGGCTAGTCGAAACGATCGCGCAACTTACCGCGCAGTTCACCGCGCAATTTACGAACACGCAGATTGAAACGAATCAAGGAGTGTAATCATGGCTTATAGCGACAAGGTTCTGGACCACTACGAAAACCCGCGCAACGTCGGCTCGTTCTCGAAGGACGACGACGCGGTCGGCACCGGCATGGTCGGCGCACCCGCATGCGGCGACGTGATGAAGCTGCAGATCCGCGTGGGCGCGGACGGCATCATCGAAGACGCGAAGTTCAAGACGTACGGCTGCGGTTCGGCGATCGCGTCGAGCTCGCTCGTCACCGAGTGGGTGAAGGGCAAGACGCTCGATCAGGCTATGTCGATCAAGAACACGCAGATCGCCGAAGAACTCGCGTTGCCGCCGGTGAAAATCCACTGCTCGATTCTCGCGGAAGACGCGATCAAGGCAGCGGTCGCCGACTACAAGCAACGTCACGGCGAAGCAGCAGTAGTGGAAGGCGACCAGCAGCACGCCTGAAGCCACGAGTTCGAAAGCGATCGGGCGAGTTGAAGCGAACGGCGCGGTGGGTTGGCGCCGTCACGCATGAGCGATATTTGATGCAGGCAGGGCAGCGGGGCGTCGGCACGCACCGCGCAATGAGAAACGCTATGGCAATTACGTTGACCGAAAAGGCAGCACAGCACGTGCAGAAGTATCTGATCCGTCGTGGTAAAGGCGTGGGCCTGCGTCTGGGCGTGCGCACCACCGGCTGCTCCGGCTTGGCCTACAAGCTGGAGTATGTGGACGAACTCGCGCCCGAAGACGAGGTATTCGAATGCAACGGCGTGAAGATCATTGTCGACCCGAAGAGCCTCGCTTATATCGACGGAACCGAGCTCGATTTCGCGCGCGAAGGCCTGAATGAAGGCTTCAAGTTCAACAATCCGAACGTGAAGGACGAGTGCGGTTGCGGCGAGTCGTTCCGCGTATAACCGGAACTTCCGCGTGGAGCGGACCAAAGGCGGCGCGGGCCGCCTTTTTAGTTTGCTTCGCAAGATCGCACAATCGCACGATCGCACCGCGGGACTGCGCTTTGCATGCGCTCCTTTGAATGAACGGAAACTTCTATCCGATGGCCTCGCTGAACGATAGCCACTTCGACCTCTTTGGTCTTCCGGCGCAATTTGCGCTCGATCCCGCCGCGCTCGATCACGCGTATCGCACGGTGCAGGCGCAAGTGCATCCGGACCGCTTCGCGGCGGCCGGCGACGCGCAAAAGCGCATCGCGATGCAATGGGCGACGCGCGCGAACGAGGCGTATCAGACGCTGCGCGATCCGCTCAAGCGCGCGACGTATCTGTTGCATCTGCGCGGCATCGACATCGGCGCGCACGACAACACGGCGATGGAGCCGGCGTTTCTGATGCAGCAGATGGAATGGCGCGAAGCGATCGAAGACGCCGCCGCGGCGAAGAACGTCGACGCGCTCGATGCGCTGCTCGGCGAATTGCGCGACGAAGAGCGCGTGCGTTTCGACAAGCTCGGCGCATTGCTCGACAGCGGCGCGGACCAGGCGGCGGGCGAGGCGGTGCGGCAGTTGATGTTCATCGAACGGGTGGCGTCGGAAACCGGCTCGCAGATCGAGCGGCTCGAGAGCTAGCCTCGTTCAGCGCGTCGCATCGCATCGGCGCTGACGCGGCTTTGGCACTACATCCAGCAACGCAAAATTCAGGACGGGGCTTCGCGGCTCCGAGAAGATCCAGATGGCCTTACTGCAAATCTCCGAACCCGGCATGGCGCCGGCGCCCCATCAGCGGCGTCTGGCGGTCGGTATCGATCTCGGCACGACCAATTCTCTCGTCGCCGCCGTGCGCAGCGGCGTGCCCGACGTGCTGCCTGACGAAGATGGCCACGTGTTGCTGCCCTCTGTCGTGCGCTACCTCGAGAAGGGCGGCCGGCGCATCGGCCGCGCGGCCAAGGCCGAGGCGGCGACCGATCCGCGCAACACGATCGTCTCCGTCAAGCGCTTCATGGGCCGCGGCAAGGCGGAAGTCGAGGGCGCCGAAAACGCGCCGTACGATTTCATCGACGCGCCCGGCATGGTGCAGATTCGCACCGTCGACGGCGTGAAGAGCCCCGTCGAAGTGTCGGCGGAAATTCTCGCGACGCTGCGCCAGCGTGCGGAAGACACGCTCGGCGACGAACTCGTCGGCGCGGTCATCACGGTGCCGGCCTATTTCGACGAGGCGCAGCGCCAGGCCACGAAAGACGCCGCGCGCCTCGCCGGCCTGAACGTGCTGCGCCTGCTGAACGAACCGACGGCGGCCGCAATCGCCTACGGCCTCGACAACGGCTCCGAAGGCCTGTACGCGGTCTACGACCTCGGCGGCGGCACCTTCGACCTGTCGATTCTGAAGCTCACGAAAGGCGTGTTCGAAGTGCTGGCGGCGGGCGGCGACTCCGCGCTCGGTGGCGACGATTTCGACCACGCGCTCTATCGCCATGTGCTGCAGCAGGCCGGCATCGCGCCGCAATCGCTCGCGCCGGAAGATGTGCGGCTGCTGCTCGACAGCGTGCGCACGACCAAGGAGGCGTTGTCGGACGCGCCTGAGGCAACCCTCGCCGCGACGCTTTCGAACGGCACCAGGATCGATCTGACGATCGGCGAGGCTACTTTCGAGGCCATCACACAGTCGCTCGTGCAACGCACGCTCGGCCCGACCAAGAAAGCGCTGCGTGACGCAAAAGTCGCGACGAAGGACATCAAGGGCGTCGTGCTGGTGGGCGGCGCGACCCGCATGCCGGTGATTCGCCGCGCGGTCGAAGCGTTCTTCGGCCAGCCGCCGCTGACCAATCTCAACCCGGACCAGGTCGTCGCGCTCGGCGCGGCGATCCAGGCCGATCTGCTCGCGGGCAACCGGGGCGCGGACGGCGACGACTGGCTGCTGCTCGACGTGATTCCGCTGTCGCTCGGCGTCGAGACGATGGGCGGGCTGACCGAGAAAATCATCCCGCGCAATTCGACGATTCCGGTCGCGCGCGCGCAGGATTTCACGACCTTCAAGGACGGCCAGACCGCGATGGCGATCCACGTCGTGCAAGGCGAGCGCGAGCTCGTCAGCGACTGCCGCTCGCTCGCGCGCTTCGAGCTGCGCGGCATTCCGCCGATGGCGGCGGGCGCCGCGCGCATCCGCGTGACGTATCAGGTGGATGCGGACGGCCTCTTGTCCGTGTTCGCGCGCGAGCTGGGCTCGGGCGTGGAGGCGTCGGTGGTCGTGAAGCCGTCGTACGGTCTCGCCGACGACGACATCGCGCGCATGCTGGAGGACAGCTTCTCGACCGCCGAAGTCGACATGCGCGCCCGCGCGCTGCGCGAGGCGCAAGTCGAGGCGCGGCGTTTGATCGAAGCAACCGGCGCGGCGCTCGCCGCCGACGCCGAACTGCTCGACGACAGCGAACGCGCGGAACTCGACGCGCTCCTGAACGGCTTGCGCGACGTGGCGCAGAGCGACGACGTCGACGCAATCGAAGCGGCGACGAAAAAGCTCGCCGAAGGCACCGACGAATTCGCCGCCCGCCGCATGAACAAAGGCATTCGCCGCGCGCTCGCCGGCCGCAAGCTCGACGAGATCTGACGCTTGCTGCGCTCACGTGGCCAGCCGCGGTTCGCCGCTGCAAACCCATGAGCGCGATGGACTTAAAGACACGCGGACTTAAAAACTCCGCGCGTCGCCAGTAAAATGGTGCGAAGCCTGTTTGAGGCCGCGCCTCAGACCCAAACGGAAAATGTATGCCTCAAATCGTTGTGCTGCCTCACGTCGAACTGTGCCCGGAAGGCGCGGTGATCGAAGCCGTGCCCGGCAAGAGCATTTGCGACAACCTGCTCGATAACGGCATCGAAATCGAGCATGCCTGCGAGAAGTCGTGCGCGTGCACGACCTGTCACGTGATCGTGCGTGAGGGTTTCGCCGCCTTGACGCCGTCCGAGGAAGACGAGGACGATCTGTTGGACAAGGCGTGGGGGCTCGAGCCGGCTTCGCGTCTGTCGTGCCAGGCGATCGTGCCGGCCGAGCAGGACCTGGTCGTTGAAATCCCGCGTTACTCGATCAATCACGCGAAGGAAAACCACTAACAGGAGGACGCAGCCATGAAGTGGACCGATACGCAAGACATCGCGATGGCCCTGACCGACAAGCATCAGAACGTCGATCCGCAGCAGGTGCGCTTCACCGACCTGCATCGCTGGGTCACGGAGCTGGAAGGATTCGACGACGACCCGAACCGGTCGAACGAAAAAATTCTCGAGGCGATTCAGGCTGCATGGATTGAAGACGCGGATTACTGAGGTTGCGAAGCGGTTTCGGCCGATGCCGAGGCAGGAAGGAAAAAGGCGATTCCATCATTGGAATCGCCTTTTTTATGCGCGCTGACTTCGTGTGCGTGTGAGGTTTAAGCGCCGCGGAGTTTAGTCCGCGTTTAGTCCGCGACGAGCGTGCCGTTTTGCACGCGAACGCGCTGACCTTGCTGGAAGGGCGGCGCTTCGTGATACGTGAAGTAGCGCGTCTTGCCGTTTTCCATCCGTACCCGCACGGAATACGACGTCGTGCTGCGGATATGTTTTTCGACCGAGTTGCCGGCGAGCCCGCCGCCGAGCGCGCCGAGCAGCGTCATCGCGGTGCGGCCGTTGCCGCTGCCGAACTGGTTGCCGACCACGCCGCCGGCCACTGCACCGCCGACTGCGCCGATGCCGGTGCCGTGTCCTTCCTGACGCGCCGCGGAGATCGCGACCACCGTGCCGCACGTCGAGCAATGCGCCTGCTGTACAGGCTGCTGTGGCTGAGCGTATTGAGGCGCGGGCTCGGCCTGTGGTTGCGGCGCGGGTTGCTGTTGGGCGTATTGCTGCTGCGCGGGTGCGGGTGCGCGTTGCGGCTCGGCGGGCTGTGCGGCGGCGGTCTGCGCTGGCTGCTGCGCAGCCGGATTCGCCGGCGCCGCCGAATCGACCACAGGTTGCTGTTGCTGCGCGCTTTGCGGCACAACCTGCGCCGCTTGCGTCTGATTCGTCGGCTCGCCGTTGCTCGACGCCTTCGGGAACATGCCGGTGACGGCCGCCGTGGCGACGAGGCTCGCGATGATCACCGCGCCCGCGGCAGTCGCGACGAGCGGATGAAGCCGCCGCTGAGTCGGCGGCGCCGGCGGGGCAGCTTGTGTGGCGGGTTGCGTGTTGGGCTTGTCCATCTTGACCTCCGTCTTCGGCAGAGTGACTTCTAGTGAGACCCAGTCTCGCGGAATTCGATCCCCGAGGCGTTTCGAATTGTAACGATTTGCCGGAAAGCCGTCGTGCGACGGCTGTGGGCAGCGGGGCTTTTACCTATCGTTACAAACGGCGTCTCATGCAGCGTGCGCAAAAGAAAACGCCCGACATCCAGCCGGGCGTTTCCACAAATCAACCGCAAGCAAAAACCGCGGTCCTCAGTCCTCGCGACGCAGATGCGGGAACAGAATGACATCGCGGATGCTCGGGCTGTCGGTCAGCATCATCACCAGACGGTCGATGCCGATGCCGCAGCCGCCCGCCGGCGGCATGCCGTATTCGAGCGCGCGGATATAGTCCGCGTCGTAGAACATCGCTTCTTCGTCGCCGGCGTCTTTCTGGTCGACCTGCTTCCTGAAGCGCACGGCCTGGTCTTCCGGATCGTTCAGCTCCGAGAAGCCATTGGCGATCTCGCGGCCGGTAATGAAGAGCTCGAAGCGCTCCGTAATGCCCTCGACCTTGTCCGACGCGCGCGCGAGCGGCGACACTTCGAGCGGATAGTCGATGATGTACGTCGGCTCCCACAACTGCGACTCGGCGGTTTCCTCGAAGAGCGCGAGTTGCAGCGAACCCACGCCCGCGTTCAGGAACTGCGGCTGCGACGCATCCACGCCGAACTTCTTCAACTCGGTGCGCAAAAACGCGCTGTCGGCGAGCTGCTCGTTCGTGTATTGCGGCGCGTATTTCTGGATGGCCTGCGTGATTGTCAAACGGTGGAACGGCTTGGCCAGATCCAGCTCGCGCCCCTGGTACGTGATGGTGGCCGTACCCAGTGCGTCGATGGCGGCCTGGCGGATCAACTGCTCGGTGAAATCCATCACCCACTTGTAGTCGGTGTAGGCCGCGTAGAACTCGATCATCGTGAATTCCGGATTGTGGCGCACGGACACGCCCTCGTTACGGAAATTCCGGTTGACCTCGAACACGCGCTCGAAGCCGCCGACCACGAGACGCTTCAGATACAGCTCGGGTGCGATGCGCAGGAACATCTGCATGTCGAGCGCGTTGTGATGCGTGGTGAACGGCTTGGCCGCCGCGCCGCCGGGAATAGGGTGGAGCATCGGCGTTTCGACTTCCATGAAGCCGGCATCCGCCATGAATTTACGGATCGACGAAATCGCCCTGGTTCGCGCGACGAACGTCTTGCGCGTTTCCGGCGTGACGATCAGATCGACGTAGCGCTGCCGATACTTCATTTCCTGGTCCGACAGGCCATGGAACTTGTCGGGCAGCGGACGCAGCGACTTCGACAGCAAACGCAGTTCGGTACAGCGCACCGACAGCTCGCCCTTGTTCGTGCGGAACAGCACGCCGCGCGCCGCGACGATGTCGCCCATGTCCCACTTCTTGAAGGCGTCGTACGTTTCCTGGCCGACATCGGCCGGCGTGATGAAGAACTGGATCTGACCCGAGCCGTCGCGCACGGTCGCAAAGCTCGCCTTGCCCATCACGCGCTTGAGCATCATGCGGCCGGCGATCGCGACTTCGAGCGGATTCGCTTCGAGCGCTTCCTTGTCGGTGTGCTCGAACTGCGCCTGCAGATCTTCGGCGTGATGCGTGGGACGGAAATCGTTCGGATAGGCGACGCCTTGCTCGCGCAATTCGCGCAGCTTTTCGCGGCGCTCCGCGATGATCTTGTTGGCGTCCACCTCGGGCACGAGGTTCGGTTGGATCGGTTCGTTCATGATGGTCTTGGTGTTCGTGGTCCGCGTGGGTCGAGCCGCTTGCGAACAGCCAGTCGGTGAAAAACCTCAGGCAATAAAAAGAGGCGGCGCGGCTGTGCGTGCCGCGCCGGTTGTCGCTTAGACGCCTTGCTTCAGGCTTGCGCTGATAAACGGATCGAGATCGCCGTCGAGCACGCTCTTCGTATTGCTGATTTCGACGTTGGTGCGCAGATCCTTGATGCGGCTGTTGTCCAGCACATACGAGCGGATCTGATGACCCCAGCCCACATCGGTCTTGCCGGCTTCGAGCTTGTCCTGCTCGGCCTGACGCTTGCGGATTTCCGCTTCGTACAGGCGCGATTTCAGCATGGCCATGGCTTCCGCGCGGTTGCGGTGCTGCGAGCGGTCGTTCTGGCATTGCACGACGATGCCCGACGGCATGTGCGTGATACGCACCGCGGAATCGGTCTTGTTGATGTGCTGACCGCCCGCGCCGGACGCGCGGTACGTGTCGATCCGCAGATCGGCCGGGTTGATGTCCACTTCGATCGAATCGTCGACTTCCGGATACACGAACACCGACGAGAACGACGTATGACGCCCGCCCGAAGAATCGAACGGCGATTTACGCACGAGGCGGTGCACGCCGGTTTCGGTGCGCAAAAAGCCGTACGCGTATTCGCCTTCGATCTTGATGGTGGCGTTCTTGATGCCCGCGACGTCGCCGTCGGTCTGCTCGAGCACTTCCGTCTTGAAGCCCTTGCGTTCGCAATAGCGCAGGTACTGGCGCAGCAGCATGGCGGCCCAGTCGCACGCCTCGGTGCCGCCCGCGCCGGCCTGGATGTCCAGGAACGCGTTGTTCGGGTCGGCGGGGTTCGCGAACATGCGGCGAAATTCCATGTCGGCCACGCGCTGCTCGAGCGCTTGCGCGTCCGCTTCGCAGGCGACGAGCGTTTCGTCGTCGCCTTCTTCACGCGCCATCTCGAACAGGTCTTGCGCGTCGCGCAAGTCGTTGTGCAGCGAGGTGAGTTTGCCGACCGTGTCGTCGAGCAGCTTCTTTTCCCGGCCGAGCGCCTGGGCGTGTTTCGAGTCGTTCCAGACGTCCGGGTCTTCGAGTTCCCGGTTGACTTCGATCAGACGACGAGATTTGTCGTCGTAGTCAAAGATACCCCCGTAGGTCGGCCGCGCGCGTGCGCAGGTCCGCCAGAGAGGCTTCGATCGCGTTGAGACGTTCCGCTTCCATGTCGATCTTTGTGGCTTCGTAAAAAGGGGAAATTATAGCCGATCGGCGTGCCGCGCCGGAGGCCTCGTGGCGATCCGGCGCGTGTTTGCGGTTGATTTTGCGGAGATTTTCGGGGCGGTGCGTGCTGTGTGCGAGTTGGGCGCGAGTTGGGCGTGCACTGCCGCGGCAGTTCGTTGACGAGCGTGCTAGCTCACCGCATGCTCGACGATCAACTGCACGCGCGACACGCCGTTCCACGTATCGCTCGCGAGCCGGTACGCGACCGTGGTACGCGCGGGCAGCGTGTCCGTGTGGTTGAACCAGATCGCGTTGAAGCGCTGGCGGCCGCGCATCAGTTGCAGCTTGAGGTGCTTGTCCTTCACGAGCGCCTGTGAGGCAACGTCGAATTCGCCCGAGAACACCGGCGCCGGAAAGCCCTGCCCCCACACGGCTGCGTCGAGCATGTCGACGAATTGCGGCGTGAAATACGCGTCCTCGAGTTCGCCGTCGGTTTCGACGGTGCGCGACAGCGCGTCGTCGCTCAGCCATTCGCGGCCGACCGCTTCGAACGCGGCCGTGAAACGCGGCACGTCGGCGGTCGCGAGCGTGAGGCCCGCGGCCATCGCGTGGCCGCCGAACTTGACGATCATGCCGGGCTCGCGCTTCGAGATCAGATCGAGTGCATCGCGCAGATGAAAGCCCGCGATAGAACGCCCCGAGCCTTTGACGAGCTGGCCGCTGTCGTCGGCAAGCGCGAACGTGAACGCGGGCCGGTGAAACTTCTCCTTCAGCCGTCCCGCGACGATGCCGATCACGCCCTGATGCCACGCCGGATTGAACAGCGTGATGGTGGTCGCGCCGTCGGGGTCGATCGACGAGAGGTCGTCGAGCGCCTGCTGCTGCATGCCGGCTTCGATCTCGCGCCGCTCGCGGTTCATCGTGTCGAGCTGCTGCGCGAGTTCCCATGCGCGGCCGATGTCGTCGGTTGTCAGGCATTCGATCCCGAGCGACATGTCCGACAGCCGTCCGGCCGCGTTCAGCCGCGGGCCGAGCGCGAAGCCGAGGTCGAAGCCCGACGCGTTGCGCGCGTCGCGAGCGGCCGCGCGAAAGAGGGCGGCGATGCCCGGCTGCATCTTGCCTTTGCGGATGCGCTGCAAACCTTGCGCGACGAGCACGCGGTTATTGCCGTCGAGCTTCACGACATCGGCGACGGTGCCGAGCGCGACCAGATCGAGCAGGCCGTCCAGGCGCGGCTCGGGAAAGCCGTCGCCGAACGCGCCGCGCCGGCGCAATTCCGCGCGCAACGCGAGCAGCACGTAAAACATCACGCCGACGCCCGCGATGCACTTGCTCGGGAACTCGCAGCCCGGCTGATTCGGATTGACGATGGCGCGCGCGGCCGGCAACTGGTCGCCGGGCAGATGGTGATCGGTGACGAGCACGTCGATGCCGAGCGCGTTCGCCGCTTCCACGCCGTCCACGCTCGCGATGCCGTTATCGACGGTGATCAGCAGTTCCGGCTTGCCCGACGCGCTTTGCGCGGCCAGCGCGACGATCTCGGGCGTGAGCCCATAGCCGTATTCGAAGCGGTTCGGCACGAGGTAATCGATCTTGCCGCCGAACATGCGCAGCCCGCGCACCGCGACTGCGCAGGCGGTGGCGCCGTCGCAATCGTAATCGGCGACGACCAGCATGCGGCGCTTCTGCTGGATCGCGTCGGCGAGCAGCGCGGCGGCCTCGTCGCAACCCTTGAGCGCGGCGGGCGGCACGAGGCGCGCGAGGCCGGTTTCGAGCTCGTCGGGCAGGCACACGCCGCGCGCCGCATAGAGGCGCGCGAGCACCGGATGCAGGCCGTGGCGCACGAGGATTTCGGCGTCGACGGGAGAACAGGCGCGCGTAACGATTCGGGTCATTGTGAAGGGGCGTCGGTTGGTGCGTCGATAGGGGCGTGGGTACGTTAGATCGTGCGGTCGATCATTCGATGAACAGCGATGCGAGCACGCGCCGCCGCCAGAACTTGCGCAGATCGCCACGTGTGATGCTGAGCGTCACCGAGCCAGTGTCGCCGCATAGCGTCAGGCCGAGTTGAGCGAGCGCGCCCGATTCGAGCGCTGCGAGCGCCGGTTCGATCCAGTCGTCCTGCAACGCCGCGAAGGCCGCGTTCCAGCGGGCCCAGTCCTGTTCGATGTAAGGCGCCGAGAACGGATCGAGCTCGACGAGCGTCGCGTTGTTGTCGCTGCCGGCGTCTTTAGCCAACGGCGACGACGACGACGACGCCAGCGCCGCGAACGACGCCGGCGGTGCCGCGACCGGCGCGCCGGCCGTCATCGCGAGGCCGCGCGTGGCGGCGGCGTCGGAGAAAACTTGCGTGAACGGGCTTTGCACAGGACGCGCCGCGCCTTGCGCATGAAACCAGATGGAGTTGACGGCGGGCAGGCCGCGCGCTTCACGCGCCTCGTTGACGGGATGCTCGAACCAGGCCATCTGCACTTCGTTCTGCAGCTTCATCCACGCGCGCGAGCGCTCGCCGGAATGCGCTTCGTGCGGCAACCAGATTTCGATGTTGCGGCCGCTCGCGCGCAGCGGCGACGCGCCGGCGAGCGTGCCGAAGCCGTCGCCGGACAGATACCAGCGCGTGGGATTCGGCGCCTCGATTCGCACGCCGAGTTCTTCGATGAGCGGCCGCGCCACCGCGAGCAGCGCGCTGGCTTCTTCGTCCGAGAGTTCGAGCGACGCCGGATCGATCAGCACCAGATGGTCATGCGCGATGCGCACGTGCACCGGCTGCACGCAGGCCCAGGTGGCGTCGCCGGGATCGCCGCCGTCGGCGCGCAGCATGTACGGGGCGAGCGGGGCTTCGTCGGCGGCTGGGCTTGCATTGGTGGCGTCGGCGGCGCCAGTCGCGCCCGTCGCGCCCGTCGCGCCGGTCGATAAAGCGCCGAACTGGCGAGCGATCCACCGTTCATGCGGCAGCGTGCGCTGGAAATCCTCGCCGATCACGCGTTCCACGAGCGTCGCGCGCGCGATCAGCCGGTCGAGGGCGGGGCTGCGGATGTCGTGGAGGGCAGTGGCGGCATCGGCTGCGGCAGGCAGCGCGAAAGGAAGCAGAAGATGGAGGCGGTTGGCGTGCATGATGCTGCGCATTGTAGGGCAAAGCGTGCGGCGATTTCGATTGGCGCGGCGGATGGCGGGCGTGGGCGTTGGCGTCGCGGAGGGCGTGAAGCGGCTGGCGGACGGCGGGAGCATTTGCGCTGGGGCGGGCGTAGAGCGGCTGGCGGACAGCGGGAGCATTTGCGCCGCGGCGGGCTCGTGAGGGATCGCCGCAGGGCGCTTTGCGGCGAAGGCGGTGAACGCGCAAGACGGCGCACCGCGGGAACGCGTCAACTCCGGCAACGCGTCCACGCAGCGACACGTCAACTGCGGCAACCGGTCAACCGCGCGGACCTCACCGACCCGCCGCTCGTCACCCGTCCCTTTACGCGGCGGCGCGGCATTGTATGGCAAACTTCGCGCTTGATTGACGGTGGCGGCATCGGCGATATGGGGTGGAGTCTGGCGCGGAGTTGCGCCGCCAGACCAGACTGGAACCATCCGCATTGCCGCGACACCAATGATCAGGACACTCGGGCCACGCAACCATGCGCAACCGCGGGCAATCGCAAGCAACCGCAGCCGCACGGCAGCGGCTGCCCCGGCGGCAAGAGTGGCCGAAGAACGGTGGCCGAAGAACGCAGAAAAGGACTCGCTTGAAATTTCCCTATGAATGGCAGATCGGCTGGCGCTACACGCGCGCCGGCAAACGCACGACCGGCAACGGTTTTATCTCCTTTATCGCGCTCGTGTCGATGTCGGGCATCGCGCTCGGCGTGGCCGCGCTGATCGTCGTGCTGTCCGTGATGAACGGCTTCCAGAAAGAAGTGCGCGACCGGATGCTGTCGGTGCTCGCGCACGTCGAAATTTTCTCGCCGACCGGGTCGATGCCCAACTGGCAACTGACCGCTCAGGAAGCGCGCCAGAACAAGGAAGTGATCGGCGCCGCGCCCTATGTCGAAGCGCAGGCGCTGCTCACACGCCAGGACGCCGTGAGCGGCGTCGCGCTGCGCGGCATCGAACCGGCGCTCGAGCCGCAGGTCTCGGACATCGGCAAGGAAATGAAAGGCGGCAAGCTGACGGACCTCGTGCCGGGCGAATTCGGCATCGTGCTGGGCGCGGATCTCGCGACCAACCTGGGCGTCGCCGTCAACGACAAGATCACCCTCGTCGCGCCCGAAGGCACCATCACGCCTGCCGGCATGCTGCCGCGCCTGAAGCAGTTCACCGTGGTGGGCATCTTCGAGTCCGGGCATTACGAGTACGACAGCACGCTGGCGCTCATCAACATCAAGGACGCGCAGGCGCTGTTCCGGCTGCCCGCGCCGACCGGCGTGCGGCTGCGCCTCGCCGACATGCAGCGGGCGCCCGAAGTCGCGCATCAGCTCGCGCGGAGCCTCTCCGGCGACCTGTATATCCGCGACTGGACCCAGCAGAACAAGACCTGGTTCTCGGCGGTGCAGATCGAAAAACGCATGATGTTCATCATCCTCACGCTGATCATTGCGGTGGCGGCGTTCAATCTGGTGTCGTCGCTGGTGATGACGGTGACCAACAAGCAGGCCGACATCGCAATCTTGCGCACGCTCGGCGCGCAGCCGCGTTCGATCATGAAGATTTTCGTCGTGCAGGGCGTCACGATCGGCTTTATCGGCACGGCGACCGGCGTTGCGCTCGGTTGCCTGATCGCGTGGAGCATTCCGTGGCTCGTGCCGATGATCGAGCATGCGTTCGGCGTGCAGTTCCTGCCGCCGTCGGTGTATTTCATCAGCGAGTTGCCGTCCGAGCTGATTCCCGCCGACGTCGCGCGCATCGGCATCATTGCATTCCTGATGTCGGCCGTGGCCACGCTTTACCCGAGCTGGCGCGGCGCCAAAGTCCGTCCCGCGGAGGCGCTGCGCTATGAATGACCGTTCCGCAACTTTACCCATGACCGCTCAGGAAACGACGCCGCATCCCTACGTGCTGGAAGCGACCGGCATTTCGAAGTCGTTCGTGCAGGGCGGTCTGAATGTCCAGGTGCTGAACAACACGCAGTTGAGCGTGCGGCGCGGCGAGAAACTCGCGATTGTCGGCGCGTCCGGTTCAGGCAAAAGCACGCTGCTGCATGTGCTCGGCGGTCTCGACGATCCGAGCGCGGGCCACGTCTCGGTGATGGGCAAGCCGTTCACGAAACTCTCCGAGCGCGAGCGCAACGACCTGCGCAATCGCGCGCTCGGCTTCGTGTATCAGTTTCATCATTTGCTGCCGGAATTTTCCGCGCTCGACAACGTCGCGATGCCGCTGCGAATTCGCCGCATGACAACCGAAGCGTCGCGGCGTGAGGCGCTCGCGGTGCTGGAGCGCGTCGGCATGGCGCATCGCGCGAAACATCGGCCGGGCGAACTGTCGGGCGGCGAGCGTCAGCGTGTGGCGATCGCGCGGGCGCTGGTCACGAAACCGGCGTGCGTTCTCGCCGATGAACCGACGGGCAACCTCGACGGCGGCACCGCGGATACCGTCTTCAACCTGATGCTGGAACTGTCGCGAACGCTCGAAACGAGCTTCGTGATCGTCACGCACGATCCGGAACTCGCGGGCCGGTGCGACCGCATCATGCGGCTGCGCGACGGCGTTCTATACGAAGAGCCGCCCGTGCCGGTGTGACGGCGAGGCGGGGCGGGGCGGTGCGGTGCGGAGTTGGGTTGTGGCGGACGGGTTTGCCAGGTTCGCTTAGTTCCAGTCAGCGCCGCGTTCCGTTTAAAGCGTTCTGTTGCTCTGCGGCTCATTTGCTCACTCAGTTGCTCAGCTAGCGAGGCAAGTCATGTGGATCGATACGCACTGCCATCTCGACGCTTCCGAATTCGACGCCGATCGCGAGCACGTCGCGACGGCGGCGCGAGGCGCGGGCGTCGGGCGTATCGTGATTCCCGCCATCGGCCGGCAGAACTTCGCGACCGTGCGCGAACTGGCGCATCGCTTCGAAGGCGGCGCATACGCGCTCGGGATTCATCCGCTCTTCACGCCCTCCGCGCAGGACGGCGACCTCGAACTGCTGCGCGCGGAAATCGAGGCGAGTCTCGACGATCCGCGCTTTGTCGGCATCGGCGAGATCGGTCTGGACTATTTCGTCGACGGCCTCGACGACGCCCGGCAGCAATTCTTCTACAACGGCCAGCTTGAGATCGCGCGGGAATTCGATCTGCCGGTGATCTGCCATGTGCGCAAATCGCAGGACCAGGTGATCAAGGGACTGCGCCGGCACCAGATTCATCGCGGCATCGCGCATGCGTTCAACGGCAGCTTCCAGCAGGCGCAGGCCTACATCGATCAGGGGATGCATCTCGGCTTCGGCGGCAATCTGACGTTCGAGCGCGCGCGGCAGATTCGGCGCCTCGCCGAACAGTTGCCGTTCGACGCGCTCGTGGTCGAGACCGACGCGCCCGACATTCCACCCTCCTGGATCTACAAACAGCGCAACTCGCCCGAGCAGATTCCAGGCATCGGCGCGGGGCTCGCGCAATTGCGCGGCATGGCCGTCGACGAGACCGCCCTAGGCACAACGGCTAACGCGCTCGCCGCGCTGCCGCGGCTCGCACTTTCCTCTGCATAATCGAAGCGATTGATTCGAGTGGTTCGTGAGTGGTTCGCGCCGGGCGAGACACACGTCCCGGCATGCCTGTGCGTTGCGCCGCGCGGTGAGCGGGTGTTCGTTGTTTCGTCCGGTGGATGGCGGGCGGAGGGCGGATGCGTGCATGGTGGTGTGGGTTTGCGTTGGGTGTGATCTGGCTGCAGCAGCAGGCTGAGTTGCCGGGTTGGAGAGGCGGGTGCTTGCTGGTGTCGTTGGCCTGTGCGGCGTCGGCTGTTGCGATTTGGGGGTTGCGTCGGCGGGCGGAGATTCAGTCGGACGGGCACAGCGCGGTCGCACACTGGACCTTGCGGCGCTGGCGTTCTTTCGCGGGTTGGTGCGCGGTCTGTTGTGTGGCCTGGGGCGCGGGCTTCGGCTATGCCGCGTGGCGTGCCGACGTGCGGCTCGCGGCAAGCTTGCCGCCCGCGTGGGAAGGCCGCGACATCGACGTGACCGGCAGCATCAAAGGCTTGCCTGCGCGCGACGATAACGGCGCGCGTTTTCTGTTCGATGTCGAGTCGGTGGACTCACACGAAGCGGGACCGCTGCCGCCGACGCCGGTCATCTTTCCTCGCGTCATTCAACTTGCATGGATCGCGGACGAAGCGCCGCCGCCGCTTCAGCCCGGCGCGCGCTGGCGTTTGCGCGTGCGTCTGAAACGGCCGCACGGCAATGCGAACTTCGGTCTGCGCGACGCGGAAGCTGCGCTGCTCGCGCGCAATGTGCGCGCCACCGGCTACGTCAGCGCGGCGGCGCAGGCGGTGCGGTTGCGGCCAGACGCGCGCGGTGTCGGCGTGACCGTGGACCGCTGGCGCGCGGCGCTGCGGGCACGAATCGACGCGGTGCTTGGCAGCGCGCCGCATCGCGGCATCGTCGTCGCGTTGGCGATCGGCGCACAGGACGAGATCAGCGACGCCGATTGGCAACTGATGCGCGCCACCGGCACCAGTCATCTCGTGGCGATTTCGGGCTTGCATATCGGCTTTGCCGCGGGGATCGCCGCCTGGCTCGCGGGCGCTTTCTGGCGGCGCTCGGGATGGATCGGCCGCAACTGGCCGTTGTGGCTTCCCGCGCAAATCGTCGCGGTGACGGGCGGCGCGCTGTTTGCCGCGCTGCACGCGGCGCTGGCCGGTTTCAACGTGCCCGTGCAACGCGCGTTGTGGATGGCAAGCGTCGTCGCGCTCGCCTACGTAAGCGGGCGCAACGTGCCGCGCTCGGCCGTGCTCGCGTGGGCCCTCGGGCTCGTGGTGCTGATCGATCCGTGGGCAGTGGTGTCGGCGGGATTCTGGCTGTCCTTTTGCGCGGTGGCGGCGATTCTTTTTGCGACGTCAGGGCGGCCGCGGGTGTGGGACCGTGAGCAGCATTTTGATGAGATCGACGACGATGGCGTTGCGGCGGGCGGGGTGTTGGCGGCGTCGTCGCGGGCATCGGGTTTGTGGCGGTCGTTGCGCTTTCCCCGCTTTCGCACTGCCGCTGCACGGCGCATTCGCGCGTTCGGCGAGCGGCTCCATGGCGCCGCCCATGTCCAGTTCGCTGTCACACTCGCGCTCGCGCCGTTGACCGTCTACTGGTTCGCGCAGATTCCGCTGATCGGGCCGCTCGCGAATGCGTTCGCGATTCCGTGGGTGAGCGTGTTGGTCACGCCGTCGGTGCTGGCCGGCGTCGTGTTGCCCGCGCCGCTCGATGCCTACGCGTGGCGCATCGCGCATGCGTTGCTCGATGTGATGATCGCGGGATTGCAACGGCTGTCCGGGCCGCGTTGGGTGCTCTGGTGGCTGCCGCAGCCGAATGCATGGACGCTCGCCGCCGCCGCGGCCGGCGTGCTCTGGTGTCTTGCGCCGCGCGGCTGGCCGTTGCGCTGGGCCGCGCCGCTGACTTGGCTGCCGCTTGTCGTGCCCGCGCCGTCCGGGCCGCCGCACGGCAGCTTCCGGCTGACCGCGCTCGATGTGGGGCAGGGCACGTCGGTGCTCGTCGAGACCGCGCATCACGCGCTGCTGTTCGATGCCGGACCAGGGCCCGAATCGACGCATGCCGGCGAGCGGGTAGTGGTGCCGTATTTGCGAGCGCATGGCGTGAATGCGCTCGATACATTGATCATCAGCCATGCCGATTCCGATCATTCGGGCGGCGCGCCGGCCGTGCTGGATGCCATCGAGGTTCGTCAGATGGTCGCCGCGCTCGCGCCTGCCAACGCGCTATGGACGAACGCGCGGCAACGCGGCGCAGACACATGGCCGTGCGCGGCGGGTCAGCGCTGGCAGTGGGATGGCGTCGAGTTCGCGATGCTCTGGCCCGACCCTGGGCCGCTGCAAGGCAAACCGAACGCGCACTGCTGCGTGCTGCGCGTGAGCACGTTGCCACTGGCGGTTGCGTCTGAATTGGGTGGTGCCGTGCGCAGCGCTGCGGAGAGTGCGGGCGTGGATGGCACGGGTGATACGGATAGCTCGGTGCGCAGCGCACCGACCAGCGCATCAAACACAGCACCGACCGGCGCATCGACCAACGCACCGACCGGCGCATCGACCAACGCATCGAACAGCGCACCGACCGCGGGACCAACCCCCCAACCCCAAGCCACGCCCCTCGCCGCGCTCCTAACCGCAGACATCGAGGCCCCGTCCGAACGCGTGCTGCTTTCGCGCGATCGCGAGATGCTTCGCGCTGAGGTGCTCGTGGTCCCACATCATGGCAGCAAGACCTCATCCACTGAACCGTTCCTCGATTCTATCGACCCGCTCATCGCGCTATTTCAGGTAGGCTATCGCAACCGGTTTCATCATCCCAGTGCGGGCGTGCTGGCGCGCTATTCGGCGCGGCACATCGAGTTGGGCAGGAGCGATTCGGACGGCGCGGTGCGCGTGCTTGTCGATCCGTATTTCGCCGCGCGCGAGGCCCCGCATGCGCCAGACGCCGCGCTCACGGTCGAGCGTTATCGCGACACGCAGCGGCGCTACTGGATGGATCGATGAATGCTCGCTCAACGTTCGCTCGACGTTCGCAGATCGTGACAGCGGACATCGGCGCATCGCAAAAGGAGAGGCTGAAAATAGGCAGTTCCGCCACACAGCCAGACAGTCACACAGCCAGACAACAAGCGCCGCCACGAGCGCACCCGCGAACACTGCGGCATACCTTCGAGATGCCGCACCGCTTCACCCGCCGCGCGAAAACGAAAACAGAACGGAGATAACCGCAGTTGAAAAACATCATTCATTTTTCGCACGCGAACGGCTTTCCGGCCTCGACTTACCGGACGATTTTCGCCGAACTCTCCGACGACTACGACGTGCGCTACATCGAACGCATCGCACACGATCCGCGCTTTCCGGTGACGCAGGATTGGCCGCATCTCGTCGAGCAATTGATCGACGACATCGGCCGCACGTATGAGCAGCCTGTGTGGCTCGTCGGCCATTCGCTTGGCGGTTATCTGTCGCTCATGGCCGCGCTGAAAAAGCCGCAGTGGGTGAGAGGCGTCGTGATGCTCGATTCGCCGGTGGTCGCCGGCTGGCGCAGCAGCATCCTGCGCGTGTCGCAATTCACCGGGCTCGACGAGCGGCTGTCGCCCGCGGCCGCGACCCGCACGCGCCGCACGCACTGGGCGAGCCGCGACGAGGCATGGCGGCATTTCCATTCGAAGCCCGCGTTCGCGCGTTGGGACGAGCGCATGCTGTCCGACTACATCGAGTTCGGCATTCCGCAGGTCTCGCACGACGGCTCGCGCAGTCTCGCGTTCGATCGGCGCATCGAATATCAGATCTACCGGACCTTGCCGCACACGCTCGGTGCGCGGCTCGCGCGCGGCGCGCCGGTGCCGGTGGGTTTCATCGGCGGCACGCGCTCGAAGGAAGTCCGTCAGGTCGGCTTGAGCGCGACGCGCCGGGCGACGGGCGGGCACATCGAATGGATCGAGGGCAGCCATCTGTTTCCGATGGAAAAGCCGATCGAAACCGCGCGTGCCGTGCAGCGGATGTTGCGCGAACTGAGCGAGCGCGGCTGAGGCGGCGCGCGTCGATCGCCGTGGCTCGCGCGGCGCATCGGCCTGCCGCGGGCGCTCGCATTTTGCTGGGGTTGAGACCCTGCTTTACGGTATAATCCGTTTTTCCCGCGAGCATCCAGCGATGACCAAATATGTTTTCGTCACCGGCGGCGTAGTATCTTCCCTCGGCAAGGGTATTGCCGCCGCTTCCCTCGCCGCGATCCTCGAATCGCGCGGTCTCAAAGTCACTCTTCTCAAGCTCGATCCCTACATCAACGTCGACCCCGGCACGATGAGCCCGTTTCAACACGGCGAAGTGTTCGTGACGGAAGACGGAGCGGAAACCGACCTCGACCTCGGCCACTATGAGCGCTTCATCAGCACGAAGATGCGCAAGGCCAATAACTTCACCACGGGCCAGATTTACGAATCGGTGATCCGCAAGGAACGCCGCGGCGATTATCTCGGCAAGACGGTGCAGGTCATTCCGCACATCACGAATGAAATCCAGGCGTTCATCGAGCGTGGGGCAGCTTCCGCTACCTGCGGCGAACCGGACGTCGCGATCGTCGAAGTCGGCGGCACGGTCGGCGACATCGAATCGCTGCCGTTCCTCGAAGCCGCGCGTCAGATGAGCCTGCGCATGGGCCGTAACAGCGCGTGCTTCGTGCACCTCACGCTGGTGCCCTGGGTCGCCACCGCCGGCGAACTGAAGACCAAGCCCACGCAACACAGCGTGCAGAAGCTGCGCGAAATTGGTATCTCGCCGCACGTGCTGCTGTGCCGCGCCGACCGCCGCATTCCGGACGACGAGCGCGCGAAAATCTCCATGTTCTCGAACGTGCCGGAAGACGCCGTTATTTCGGTGTGGGACGCAGACAGCATCTACAAGATTCCGCAGATGCTGCACGACCAGGGTCTCGACGCGATCATCTGCGAAGAATTGAAGCTCACGCCGAAGCCCGCCGATCTGTCGATGTGGGCCGAACTCGTCGAGAAGCTGCAGAATCCGAAGCACGAAGTCACGATCGGCATGGTCGGCAAGTATGTCGATCTGACGGAGTCGTACAAGTCGCTGATCGAAGCGCTGCGTCATGCATCCATGCATACGTCCACGCGCGTGAACATCGAGTACATCGATTCGGAAGAGATCGAGACGCAGGGCGTCGAAAGTCTCAAGCATCTGGACGCCGTGCTCGTGCCTGGCGGCTTCGGCCGTCGCGGCACCGAAGGCAAGATCGCCGCGATCCGCTATGCGCGTGAAGCGAAGGTGCCGTATCTCGGCATCTGTCTCGGCATGCAACTGGCCGTGATCGAATTCGCACGCGACGTGGTCGCGCTGAAAGACGCGAACAGCACCGAGTTCGATCAGGAAACGCCGAACCGCGTGGTCGCGCTGATCACCGAGTGGTACGACCGCGAAGGCCGCGTCGAAAAGCGCACGGAAGAATCCGACCTCGGCGGCACGATGCGCCTCGGTTCGCAACGCTGCCCGATCAAGCCCGGCACGATGGCCGAAGAGATCTACGGCAAGGACGTGAACGAGCGTCATCGTCACCGTTATGAAGTCAATAACCGCTTCGTGCCCCAGCTCGAAGCCGGTGGTCTTATCATCAGCGCCCGTACCCCGAGTGAAGATCTGCCGGAAATGATGGAACTGCCGCGCAGCATGCACCCGTGGTTCGTCGGCGTGCAGTTCCACCCGGAATTCACGTCCACGCCGCGCGACGGCCATCCGCTGTTCAAGTCGTTCGTCGAAGCCGCGCTCGCGCATCAGCAGTCGCGCGTCGCGAGCGAAGTCGGGGAGAAAGCATGAAACTGGGCGATTTCGAAATCGGGCTCGACAAGCCGTTTTTCCTGATCGCGGGCACGTGTGTCGTCGAATCGGAGCAAATGACGATCGACACCGCGGGCCGCCTGAAGGAAATCTGCGCGAAGCTGAACATTCCGTTCATCTACAAATCGTCGTACGACAAGGCCAATCGCAGCAGCGGCAAGTCGTTTCGCGGTCTCGGCATGGACGAAGGTTTGCGCATCCTGTCGGAAGTGAAGCGTCAACTCGGCTTGCCGGTGCTGACCGACGTTCACGCGGAGCACGAAATCGAGCAGGTCGCATCAGTGGTAGACGTGCTGCAAACGCCGGCTTTCCTGTGCCGTCAAACCGACTTCATTCACGCGTGCGCGCGTTCGGGCAAACCGGTCAACATCAAGAAAGGCCAGTTTCTCGCGCCGCACGACATGAAGAACGTGATCGACAAGGCGCGCGACGCGGCGCGTGAGGCGGGTCTTTCCGAAGACCGTTTCATGGCATGCGAGCGCGGCGTGTCGTTCGGTTATAACAACCTCGTGTCGGACATGCGGTCGCTCGCGATCATGCGCGAAACCAACGCGCCGATCGTGTTCGACGCCACGCATTCGGTGCAGTTGCCGGGCGGGCAGGGCACGAGCTCGGGCGGTCAGCGCGAATTCGTGCCGGTGCTCGCGCGTGCGGCCGTGGCGGTCGGCGTCGCCGGTCTCTTCATGGAAACGCACCCGAATCCGGCAGAAGCGAAGTCGGATGGTCCGAACGCGGTGCCGCTCCATCGCATGGCCGATCTGCTCGAGACGCTCGTCACGCTCGATCAGGCCGTCAAGCGCACGCCGTTCCTCGAAAGCGATTTCAACTGATTCACGCGTTCGCCGCGTGCCGGCTTGCATATCGACACCGTGTCGCTGTAAAGAATTCATCGTCATTTCTTGAGGAAACCATGAGTGCTATCGTAGATATCATCGGTCGAGAGATTCTCGATTCGCGAGGCAACCCCACCGTCGAATGCGACGTACTGCTC
This sequence comes from Paraburkholderia graminis, assembly GCF_003330785.1. Taxonomy (NCBI): domain Bacteria; kingdom Pseudomonadati; phylum Pseudomonadota; class Betaproteobacteria; order Burkholderiales; family Burkholderiaceae; genus Paraburkholderia; species Paraburkholderia graminis. The sequence goes on along the minus strand of NZ_CP024934.1, from coordinate 2,605,108 downwards.
GAGTCGGGCACGATGGGCCGCGCCGCGGTGCCGTCGGGCGCGTCCACCGGTTCGCGCGAAGCAATCGAGTTGCGCGACGGCGAAACCGGCCGCTACGGCGGCAAGGGTGTGCTGAAGGCTGTCGAGCACATCAACACCGAAATCTCCGAAGCGATCATGGGCCTCGACGCTTCCGAGCAGGCTTTCCTCGACAAGACGCTGCTGGAACTCGACGGCACGGACAACAAGTCGCGCCTCGGCGCGAACGCGATGCTGGCTGTTTCGATGGCCGTCGCGAAGGCCGCCGCTGAAGAAGCCGGCCTGCCGCTCTACCGCTACTTCGGCGGCTCGGGCGCGATGCAACTGCCGGTGCCGATGATGAACATCGTCAACGGCGGCGCGCACGCGAACAACAGCCTGGACATCCAGGAATTCATGATCGTGCCGGTCAGCCAGCCGACCTTCCGCGAAGCACTGCGCTGCGGCGCCGAAGTGTTCCACGCGCTGAAGAAGATTCTGTCGGACCGCGGCATGAGCACGGCAGTGGGCGACGAAGGCGGCTTCGCGCCGAACTTCGGCAGCAACGACGAATGCCTGTCGACCATCCTGCAAGCTATCGAGAAAGCCGGCTACCGCGCCGGTGAAGACGTGCTGCTCGCGCTCGACTGCGCAGCGAGCGAGTTCTACCACGACGGCAAATACCAGTTGGCCGGCGAAGGCCTGCAACTGTCGTCGGCGGAATTTGCCGACTATCTCGCGACGCTGGCCGACAAGTTCCCGATCGTGTCGATTGAAGACGGCATGCACGAAGGCGATTGGGAAGGCTGGAAGCTGCTGACCGAAAAGCTCGGCAAGAAGATTCAGCTCGTCGGCGACGATCTGTTCGTCACCAACACGCGCATCCTGAAGGAAGGCATCGAGAAGGGCATCGCGAACTCGATCCTCATCAAGATCAACCAGATCGGCACGCTGACCGAAACGTTCGCCGCAATCGAGATGGCGAAGCGCGCGGGCTATACGGCTGTCATCTCGCATCGCTCGGGTGAGACGGAAGACTCGACGATCGCGGACATCGCCGTCGGCCTGAACGCCGGCCAGATCAAGACGGGTTCGCTGTCGCGTTCGGACCGCATCTCGAAGTACAACCAGTTGCTGCGTATCGAAGAAGACCTCGGTGATATCGCCAGCTATCCGGGCAAGTCGGCGTTCTACAATCTGCGCTAATGGTTGTGAGTGGACTTTTTAGCGCTGACCGATGAGCCGGTTCTTCCTCGTGTCTGATTGACCTCGCCGCCCTGCGTAAAGCGCAGGGCGGCGCGTATTTATTGTGCTTACTTCATGCGGCTCGTCACTGCTGTACTGATCGTTCTGCTGGCGTTGATCCAGTACCCGCTGTGGTGGGGCCACGGCGGGTGGTTGCGCGTCCACGAACTGCAGCAACAGCTCGCGCAGCAGATACAAAAGAACGCCGACGCGAAGCTGCGCAACGAGCGTATTCAAGGCGAGGTGCAGGATCTGCAGAACGGCACGGCTGCCGTCGAAGAGCGCGCCCGCTACGAGATGGGCATGGTCAAGGACGGCGAAGTGTTCGTGCAGTTCGTGTCGCCGAATGCGCCGTTGCCGACGGCGAACGCGCCGTCGACTAGTGCGTCGACACGCGGCGAGGTGTCGGCCGCGCCGCTGCATGTGGTGCCGAATCCGGAGTCGCGCGCGAAGCCCGAGCGTAAGCACGGCAGCAAGGCGGCGAAAGAGAAGAAGCCCGCGCACTGACTAGGGCGTCGAGAGGTAGACAAAAAAGGCGCGGTCTGTGAACCGCGCCTTTTTGCATTTTGGGCCGCACATTCGGCGACCGGAACGACGGCTCTGCGGCATCGCACCTGCCACTGGATCACCAGCCCCAGTACGACCCATAGCCGATGCCGACGCCGGTGCCCCAGCCGTGTCCCCATCCACCGCCGTAGTAGCTGCCGTACACGCTGACGGGCACACGCGGGCTGTAATAACGCGACCACGCTTGCGCGGCGTTTTCGGCGGCGATGGCCTGGTTCTGCTCGGCCATGACCTGCCGGTCGATTGCGTCGTAACGCTCGCGCTCGGCCGGCGTCAGCGGTTGTGCGGTGCTGGCCATGCCCGACTGGTCGGCGGGCAGCCGGCTATAAATGGGCGAGGGACCCGGCGGGTCCATCATGCAACCGGTCAATGCGGTGAGGCCGGCGAGCGCCGTCAACACGGCGAGCGTGCGCGCGGGACGCGGCAATGAAGTGGGAATGCTCATGTTGAATCTCGATCGGTCGATACGTCAGCGCAGCCTAAGCGGACATTGAGCAGACACAAAGCGGACGCTCTGCGGACACTAAACGAACCCGCAAAGCGCCCACCCGCCGACCGCTTCAATGCCGTTGTTCAGCGGCCGGCGTCACACCTTGTGAGAGTGCGTTGGCGAAAAAAAGTTGCGCCACGTCGACGGGGTCGAACTCGTACCGCTGATTGCAGAACTCGCAATGAATCTCGACGTGGCCGCGCTCGGCGATCACGCCGTCAACTTCGTCGCGACCCAGCATCTTCAGCATCGAACCGACTTTTTCGCGCGAGCAGGTGCATTCGAAACGCGCGCTGGCCGGCTCGAAATGCTGGACGTTCTCCTGCCAGAAGAGGCGCCGGAACACCGTCTCGGGTTCTTCCTTCAGCAGTTCGTCTTGCGACAGCGTGCCGCCAAGCGTGCAGACGCGCTCCCATGTATCCGCGTCCAGTTCGCCGGGATGCGGGACGATGCCGCCGTCACCGGGAAGCTTTTGCAGCAGCATGCCGACCGCGCGCTCCGAATTGGCCGCGAGCCACAGGCGCGTGTCGAGCTGCTCGGAGTGATGCATGTAGTGTTCGAGCACTTCGGCCATCGACTCGAGCGGCCCGTTTTCGCCCGACAGCGGCACGATGCTCTGATACGGCTGCTGCCCCGGCTTCTTGTCGCGCGGATCGAGCGTGATCACGCAGCGGCCGTGACCGCTTGCGTTGAGCAATTCGATCATCGACGTCGTCTCGCCGATCACGCTGTCTTCGTCGCCGGAAAGTTTGGCGGTGGCGCGCATCGACAGGTCGGAGCTGCATTGAACCACCAGCATCTTGACCGGGCCGTCGCCGAAAATCTGCATGATCAGCGTGCCGTCGAACTTCAGATTCGCGGACAGCAGCGCGCACGCGGCCATCATTTCGCCGAGAATCGTCCGCACGGGCGCCGGATACTGGCGGCGCGTCAGCACTTCCTGCCATGTATTACGCAGCGAAACGATTTCGCCGCGCACCGGCGCCGCGCTGAACATGAATTTTTGCAACTGGTCGCTCACAACTTTTCCTCTGTCGAATGGCGCGGCACGGCGAGATGCCCTGCACACGCCGTGCGCGCCGCGCGCCCGGCCGGTTAGCCGATACGCACGAGCTGCGCCTTGAAATACTCGCGGCGCTCGGCGTAACTCGCCGTGCCGCGCTGCATGTTGGCGATGTCCGCGTCGGTCAGTTCGCGCACCACTTTCGCGGGCGCGCCGAGAATCAGCGAATTGTCGGGAAACACTTTGCCTTCAGTCACGATGGCGCCCGCTCCGACCAGACAGTTGCGGCCGATTACCGCGCCATTCAAGACCACCGCCTGAATTCCGATCAGCGCGCCTTCCTTGATCGTGCAGCCATGCAGCATGACCTGATGCCCGATTGTCACGTTGGCCTCGATGGTCAGCGGAAAGCCCGGATCCGTGTGCAGCACCGCGTTTTCCTGGATGTTGCTGCCCGCGCCGAGCGTGATCGGCTCGTTGTCGCCGCGCAGCGTCGCGCCGAACCAGACGCTCGAATTTTCCTCCAGCGTCACGTTCCCGATGATGGTCGCGGAATCCGCGACGAACACGCTTTCGTGGATGTTCGGTGCGGCGTCGCCAAGCTTGTAAATGGTCACGTTGTCTCCTCGTGGATCGGTCGGATCGGTCGCCGGGCGTGCGGACGGCTCGCGGCGTGTCGGGTTTGACGGCTTTTCGTTGGCTGCTGCGAGGCGCTTTGGGCTCTCGCGAGCGTCGAATCGAGTATTGTAAACGGTTGTGTGGTTCGGCCGCTTCGTGCGATATGCGGGGTGGTGGGCGCGGTTTGGTGGGTCTGGCGGGTTGCTGTTGCATGGTGTTGCAGCGTGCGGACACAAGCGGCCAGTGCGGCCATGCCGTCAGACCTGCAAGCGGCGGTAGCCACTGCGCTTGTGACCCGACCGACGCCAGCTCCGTTCGCTGTTTGCCCGCGACAGGCGCGCGCTGCCCTTAAACGTCCGTCGACCTCCGTCGCTCTCACTTCCCTCTACCGATCACGCTGCCATGATGTCCGCCGCTTCGTCCGCTTCGTCCGCTTCGTCCGCTTCGTCCGCTTCGTCCGCTTCGTCCGCTTCGTCCGTTCAGTCCGCGTCTGACATGGGCGACGACGCGCTTTGCGCGCGCACAGCGGCGCTTGCCGCGCTGCGCGAACCCGATCCGGCGACCAAGGCAAACGCCGCGCGCGCGCTCTACGCAGCGGTGCTCGACGGCAGCCTGCCGTGTATCGCCAATATCACACTCGACGAACCGCCGGAATTGCCCGGCCGGCCCGCGCGTCCGGAACTCGTCGAGCCGCGCAAGCTCGGGCGGCGCAGCATGCAATCGCCTCAAGGTCGCTCGGTATTGCTGCACGCGCTCGCCCACATCGAATTCAACGCGATCAACCTGGCGCTCGACGCCGTGTGGCGCTTCGCCGGCATGCCCGCCGCTTTCTACACCGACTGGCTGAAAGTCGCCGCCGAAGAGGCGTACCACTTCTCGCTACTGTCCGCGCGGCTCGCGGACTACGGCCATGCGTACGGCGACTTTCCCGCGCACGACGGCCTGTGGGACATGTGCGAGCGCACCCGTGGCGACGTGCTCGCGCGCATGGCGCTCGTGCCGCGCACGCTCGAAGCACGCGGCCTCGATGCGTCGCCGCCGATCCGCGCGCGTCTGCAGCAGGCGGGCGACGACGCTTCGGCGTCGATTCTCGACGTGATTCTGCGCGACGAAATCGGCCACGTGCTGATCGGCAATCGCTGGTTTCGTCATTTGTGCGACGAAGGCGGGCTGGACCCGCACACGACCTACACGCGCCTCGCCGACCAGTATCACGCGCCGAAATTGCGTGGTCCGTTCAATTTCGAGGCGCGCCGCGATGCAGGTTTCGACGACGCGGAACTCGCCGAACTGGCGGCGCTGGCGGGCCTCGACGTGGACGATCCGCAAAAGTAGGGCGTCTCCACGCGACTGAGTTAGTCCGCACTCGGGCGCCGCCCATCGTCGGCCTATCTCGTTATAATCGAACGATCATTCTTTTTTGGCGGGCATCCGACCATGAATACTTCCCGCTCCGAGTTCGTCGCCGTCCGAGGCATCCGTCTGCATGTGCGGCGCTGGGGCCATCCCGACGCGCCGATGCTGTTCATGCTGCACGGCTGGATGGACGTCGCCGCGTCGTTCCAGTTCGTCGTGGATGCGCTCGGCGGCGACTGGCAGGTCATCGCGCCGGACATGCGCGGCTTTGGCCTGTCCGACTGGCCGGTGGCGCAAAGCGGCGGCGGCCACTACTGGTTCCACGATTACCTCGCCGATCTCGACGCGCTGCTCGACCACTACGCGCCGACCGGCCAGGTAAATCTCGTCGGGCATAGCCTCGGCGCGAACGTCGTCTGCCTGTATGCGGGCGCGCGCCCCGAGCGCGTGCGGCGGGTGGTCGATCTGGAAGGCTTCGGACTCGCGCCCGCGCACCCGGCGCAAGCCCCGAAGCGTCTGCAGAACTGGCTCGACGAGTCGCGCGATCCGCCGCAACTCAAGCGCTACGCGTCGCTTGACGAGGTCGCCGGGCGCCTCATCAAGACGAATCCGCGGCTCGCCCCGGCCCGCGCGGAGTTCCTCGCGAAGCACTGGTCGAAGCCCGACGGCGAAGGGCGTTTCATGCTGCTCGCCGACCCGGCGCACAAACTGCGCGGCCCGACGCTGTACCGGCTCGACGAGGTCATGGCCGTCTGGCGCAAGGTGAGCGCGAAAGTGCTGCATGTCGAAGCCGCCAATTCGCCGACGCTCGCGACACTGGCCGGCGAGATTCCGCTCGACGAATTCAAGGCGCGTTTCCAGGCATTTGCCGACTGGCGCGAGAAGTTCATCGACGAAGCGGGGCACATGGTGCACCACGACCAGCCCGAACAGGTGGCGGCGCTGATCGAGGGATTCTGCGCGTAGCGCGGGGAAGGGGGCACAGCGCCGGCGCGAGCGTCGCAGCGAAGCCGCCGGAGCAATCGCCTACGAGATTTGCTCTGCGTCCACTTACTGCGTTGCAGTAAAATGGCTGCAAACCTTCTCCAGACGATGATGAACGCCGACCTCCACTGTCACTCCACCGTTTCCGACGGCCAGTTCGCGCCGGCCGATGTCGCGCGCCGTGCGCATGCGGGGGGCGTGACCTTGTGGGCGCTGACCGATCACGACGAACTCGGCGGCCAGCAGGAAGCGCGTGAAGCCGCCGCGGAACTGGGCATGAGCTATCTGAGCGGCGTGGAAATTTCGGTGACGTGGGCGGCGCGTACCGTTCACATTGTCGGGCTCGGCATCGACCCGACCAGCTCGGTGCTGATCGACGGCCTCGCGCGCACGCGCAACGGCCGCGCGGCGCGCGCCGAGGCAATCGGCGAGCAACTGGCCACGCTCGGCATTCCCGACGCGTATCAAGGCGCGCTCAAGTACGTGTCGAACCCGGACATGATCTCGCGTACGCATTTCGCGCGCTTCCTCGTCGAAAGCGGCTACGCCGCGTCCACGCAAGACGTATTCAACCGCTATCTCGGCGACGGCAAACCCGGCTATGTGGCGCACCGCTGGTCGAAACTGGCCGACGCGGTCGGCTGGATCAAGGCGGCCGGCGGCGAGGCAATCGTTGCCCATCCGGGCCGTTACGCGTACTCGCCGACCGAATTCGACGCGTTTTTCGCCGAATTCATCGACCTCGGCGGCAAGGCAATTGAAGTCGTCACGGGCAGCCACACGCCCGATCAATACCGCGAATACGCCGACGTCGCGCGCCGCTTCGGGTTCGAGGCGTCGCGCGGGTCGGATTTTCATGCGCCGGGCGAGGGGCGTGTCGAACTGGGCACGCTGCCGCCGCTTCCTTCCGATCTCAAGCCCGTCTGGGAACGCTGGCTGTGAACGCGCGCCGTGCCGACGCGGCACGTCGTGTGCGAGCCAGGGGTCTGGCGCGCTCGCGTTCCCGCTCGTCAAGTCCGCGTTTGCTTCGCACGGTCCACGGTCGTTTTGCCTTGAGCCGCGCTATAAACCGTTGTTTCTCCGTCGCCATCGTTAGCCGCCATGTCCCAATACTTCCGGCTTCATCCCGATAACCCGCAGCCGCGCCTCGTGAAGCAGGCCGTGCAGATCATCAACGACGGCGGCGTGGTCGCATTGCCGACCGACTCGAGCTACGCGCTCGCGTGCCATCTCGACGACAAGGACGCCGTGGAGCGCCTGCGCCGGATTCGCGGCCTCGACGAGAAGCAGTTGCTGTCGCTGCTGGTGCGCGATCTGTCGGAACTCGCGAACTTCGCGATGGTGGACAACCGTCAGTACCGGCTGATCAAATCGGTGACGCCGGGGCCTTATGTGTTCGTGCTTCAGGCCACGAAAGAAGTGCCGCGGCGGCTCTCGCATCCGTCGCGCAAGACGATCGGCCTGCGCGTGCCGGACCATGCGATCACGCTCGCGATTCTCGGCGAACTTGGCCAGCCGCTGCTCGGCTCGACGCTGATTCTGCCGGGCGAAACGGCGCCGCTCAACGAGCCCGAGGAAATCCGCGCGCGGCTTGAAAAACAACTGGATCTCGTGATCGACGGCGGGGCTTGCGTGTGCGAGCCGTCCACGGTGATCGATCTGACCGGCGACGAGCCGGTGCTGGTGCGGGCAGGGCGCGGTTCTCTCGCGCCATTCGGTCTCGAAGAGACGGCATGAGCGAAAGCGGACAGACGCACGCAATCGCATTGTTACAATAGCGAGTTATGGATTCTTCCCTGATACAAACCATCGCGGTCTACGCGTTGCCGGTGATCTTCGCCATCACGCTGCACGAGGCCGCGCATGGTTACGTCGCGCGCTGGCTCGGCGACAATACGGCCTACGTGCTCGGCCGCGTTTCGATCAATCCGATGCGGCACATCGACCCGCTCGGCACGATCGCCATTCCGTTGCTGCTGTACTTCGCCACGAGCGGCGCGTTCATGTTCGGCTATGCGAAGCCGGTGCCGGTCGCGTTCGGCAATCTGCGCAATCCGCGCTGGGGCAGCCTGTGGGTCGCGGCCGCCGGGCCGGGATGCAACTTCGTCCAGGCGCTGATCTGGGGCCTGTTCGGCGTGGCGCTCGCCGTGATGGCCGTCGACGAACCGTTCTTCACGCGCATGGCGGGCGCGGGCGTCGGCGTGAATCTGGTGCTCGGCGTGCTGAATCTGTTCCCGCTGCCGCCGCTCGACGGCGGCCGCGTGCTGATGGCGCTGTTGCCGCCGCGCCAGGCCATCGCGCTGTCGCGCCTCGAACCGTATGGCTTTTTTATCGTCATGGCGCTGGTCATGACGGGCACGCTGACGCGCTACTGGTTGAGCCCGCTCGTCGCGCTCGGCTACAGCGGCATCACCGCAATCCTGACTCCACTTGTTTCGCTTTTCTAAATAATCATGTTCCCAGACCGTATCTTCTCCGGCATGCGGCCCACCGGGTCGCTGCACCTCGGCCACTATCACGGCGTGCTGAAAAACTGGGTGCGGCTGCAGTCCGAATACCCGTGCTTCTTCGCTGTCGTCGACTGGCACGCGCTGACGACCCACTACGAAACGCCCGAGGTCATCGAGAAAAACGTCTGGGAGGTGCTGATCGACTGGCTCGCCTCCGGTATCGACCCGGCGCAGGCCACGCTGTTCATCCAGAGCCGCGTGCCCGAGCATGCGGAGCTATCGCTGCTGCTCGGCATGAGTACGCCGCTGGGCTGGCTCGAACGCGTGCCGACCTACAAGGAGCAGCAGGAAAAGCTGAAGGACAAGGATCTGTCCACGTACGGCTTTCTCGGCTATCCGGTGCTGATGGCGGCGGACATTCTGCTGTATCGCGCGTCGCTCGTGCCGGTCGGCGAAGACCAGGTGCCGCACGTCGAAATGACGCGTGAAATCGCGCGGCGTTTTAACTATCTGTACGGCCGCGAGGCGGATTTCGAGGACAAGGCGAACGAAGCCGCGAAGAAGCTCGGCGGCAAGCGCGCGAAGCTGTATCACGAACTGCGCAACGCCTATCAGCAGGAAGGCGACGACGAGGCGCTCGAGCAGGCGCGCGCGATGTTGCAGGAATCGCAAAGTCTGTCGATGAGCGACCGCGAGCGCCTGTTCGGCTATCTCGAAGGCTCGCGCAAGATCATTCTGGTCGAGCCGCAGGCCATGCTGACCGAAGCGTCGCGCATGCCGGGTCTCGACGGCCAGAAGATGTCGAAGTCGTACGGCAACACGATCGGTCTGCGCGAAGATGCCGAGACCATCACGAAGAAAGTGCGCACCATGCCGACCGATCCGGCGCGCGTGCGCCGCACCGATCCGGGCGATCCGGACAAGTGCCCGGTGTGGCAGTTGCACCAGGTCTACACGGACGAAACCACCCACCAGTGGGTCCAGAAGGGCTGCCGGTCGGCGGGTATTGGCTGTCTCGAATGCAAGCAGCCGGTGATCGAAGGCATCTTGCGCGAGCAGCAGCCGATGCTCGAGCGCGCGCAGAAGTACATGGACGACCCGTCGCTGTTGCGCGCGATCGTCGCCGACGGCTGCGACAAGGCGCGCCGCTTCGCCACGGAAACGATGCGCGACGTGCGCGAGGCGATGGGTCTGTCGTACAACTGACGAGCGGCGCGCACGTCATGAGCACGCCGGCCGCAGCCATGCATGGATTGGGCGAGCCGTCGCGCTGGGTGCGTCATTGGGCGCATCTGGTCGCGGCGGGCGGCGCGGTGCTCGACGTCGCTTCGGGTGCGGGGCGGCATGCGCGCTTTTTTGCGTCGCTGGGGCATCCCGTCACCGCGATCGACCGCGACGCGGCCGCGCTCGATGCGCTCGCCGACGAACCGCTCGTCACACGTATCCTGGCCGACATCGAAGGCGCTCCGTGGCCGTTGCGCACGGACGAGAAGTTCGCGGCGGTCGTCGTCACCAACTATCTGCATCGGCCGCTTTTCGGCCAACTGGTTTCGTCGCTCGCGCCCGGCGGCGTACTGGTTTACGAGACCTTCGCGCAAGGAAACGAAACGGTCGGCAAGCCCTCTAACCCCGCGTTCCTGCTCGCGCCTGGCGAGCTGCTCGAGGTCGTGCGCGGGCACTTGCGGGTGGTCGCGTTTCAGGACGGTTTTCTCGCGCAGCCACGCCCGGCTTACGTCCAGCGCATCTGCGCCATTCTCGAGGCGGACCGCTCAGACAACCCCGCGCAGGCGGCGCCCCCGCCTTGTTACGAGTTGGCTGGCTAATCCGCTACAATCGCGGTTTACCTGATCAAATTCATGGCGTTTCATGACTAACGGCACACACTCGGGCAACACCGCCGGCAACGACGGCGTTCAGATTCGCGGCAGCATTCCTGCCATCATCACCCCGATGCTCGAAGACGGCAGCCTCGACCTGCCGGCGTTTCGCAAACTGATCGACTGGCATATCGCCGAGGGCACGAATGCGCTCGTGGTGGTCGGTACGAGCGGCGAATCGGCCACGCTTTCCGTCGAGGAACATGTGCTGATGGTCAAGACCGCGGTCGAGCACACGGCGGGCCGGATTCCGGTGATTGCGGGCTCGGGCGGCAATTCCACGACCGAAGCCATCGAGCTCACGCGCGAGGCAAAAGAAGTCGGCGCAAACGCGACGCTGCAGGTCGTGCCGTACTACAACAAGCCGACGCAGGAAGGCATCTACCGTCATTTCGTGAAGATCGCCGAAACGGTCGATCTGCCGGTGATCCTGTACAACGTGCCGGGCCGCACGGTCGCGGACATGAGCAACGAGACCATTCTGCGTTGCGCGCAGGTGCCGGGCATCATCGGTGTGAAGGAAGCGACCGGCAATATCGATCGCGCCGCGCATCTGATCAAGTCGGCGCCGGCGCACTTCGGTATTTACAGCGGTGACGACCCGACCGCCATCGCGTTGATGCTGCTCGGCGGCCACGGCAATATCTCAGTGACGGCCAACGTCGCGCCGCGCGCCATGAGCGAGCTTTGCAAGGCCGCACTTGCGGCGGACGCGAAGACCGCGCGCGAAATTCATCTGAAGCTCTTGTCGCTGCATAAGAACCTGTTCATCGAATCGAATCCGATTCCGGCGAAATGGGCACTGCAGCAATTGGGTCGTGTGCAGGGCGGCATCCGCCTGCCGCTCACGCCGCTCGACGCGCAATACCACGAAGTGGTGCGCGGCGCGTTGCGCGAAGCGGGCCTGCTCGGCTAACCGGGCGGCCTGTCATACCCGTCAGCGCTCGCCCAGCCACCGGCATTTCCTTAACCGACGTCGATCCAGCCCACGTTCCCGGCACCCAGAACCAGGCACCGCGTTCCAGCATCACGAAGGACCTCATGAAACGTTCCGCACTTTCCCTCCACGCAACCCGCATGGCGGCGCTGACGCTTGCCCTGGTGACGCTCGCCGGCTGTGACACCCTGAACGACTGGTTCGCTTCCGATCGTGTGAATTACAAGGCTGCGGGCAGCGCGCCGCCGCTCGCCATTCCCGGCGACCTGACCACCACCGGCACTGATCAGCGTTACGTTGCACCGCCGGCCAATCTGGCGTTGGGCGGCGCGAGCAAGCGCGCGGTCACGGCGGCCGGCAATTCGACCGAAGGCCAGCCGACCGCGCAAGACCCGTACGGCATGCACATCGAGCGCGACGGCGACCGTCGCTGGCTGGTGGTGAACGGCCGCTCGCCGGAACAACTGTGGCCGCAGCTGCAGGAGTTCTGGCAGGAAAACGGCTTCGCACTGAAGACCGACGCGCCGGCCACCGGCATCATGGTGACCGACTGGGCGGAAAACCGCGCCAACATTCCGGACGACTGGTTCCGCCGCACGGTGGGCAAAGTGATCGACTTCGCCTATTCGTCGGGCACGCGGGACAGTTTCCGTACGCTCGTGTCGCGCGGTCCTTCCGATACCACGGACATTTCCGTCACGCATAGCGCGATGGAAGAAGTGCTGACGGGGCAGGACAAGACGTCGTCGCGTTGGGAAGAGCGTCCGCGCGACCCGGCGCTCGAAGCGCTGTTCCTGACCAAGCTGATGCAGAAATTCGGTCTCACCGAAAAGCAGTCGAAGCAATTGCTGACGGAAGCGCGTCCGGCCACGGCTCCCGCCACGCTTGACAAGAGCGCGGGCGCGTCGACGCTCGACCTGCAGGAATCGTTCGACCGTGCGTGGCTGCGCGTGGGCCTGGCGCTCGACCGCACCAACTTCACGGTCGACAACCGCGATCGCGAGAAGGGCATCTACTACGTGCGCTACGCCGATTCGATGCAGGAACTGAAGAAGGAAGGGCTGCTCGGCAAGCTGTTTTACAGCGGCACTTCGACGAAGAAGCCTGGTCAGCAGTTCCTCGTCAACGTGCGCCCGAAGGGTGACGCCGTGACGCAGGTCGCGGTGCTGGACACGAACGGCCAGATCGACAATTCGTCCGACGCGCAGCGCCTCGTGACGCTCCTGCACGCACAGCTGAACTGAACAGGCCGTGCGGTTCGCAAGTCTTGGCAGCGGCAGTGAAGGCAACGCGTTGCTGGTGGAGGCGCAAAGCGGCGTAACCACCACGCGCGTGCTGCTCGATTGCGGCTTCTCGGCGAAAGAAGTCGAGCGGCGCCTGAACCGGCTCGGTTCGAGCGCCGAAGCGCTCGACGCCGTTCTGATCACACACGAACACAGCGACCACATTGGCAGCGCGTTGACGCTCGCGCGCAAGTGGTCGATTCCGCTCTACATGAGCTGGGGCACGGCCCGCGCGGTCGGTGCCGACGAAGCCGACGTCGATCTGCAAGTGCTGTGGGGCGACGAGGCCGTGGCGATCGGCGACCTGAGCGTTCTTCCCTACACCGTTCCTCACGACGCCCGCGAGCCGTTGCAATACGTGTTCTCGAATGGCGCGAGCCGTCTTGGCGTGCTGACTGACGTCGGCACGTCCACGCCTCATATCAGCACTGTGTTGAGCGGCTGCGACGCGCTGGTGCTCGAATGCAATCACGACGTACGCATGCTGGCCGGCAGCCGCTATCCGCAATCGCTGAAGGCGCGGATCGGCGGCAATCACGGGCATTTGAACAACGACGCGGCGGGCGAAATTCTGGCTTCGCTCGATCGCTCGCGTCTGCGCCATCTGGTCGCCGCGCATTTGAGTCAGCAGAACAATCTGCCGGAACTCGCGCAGGCCGCGATGGCGAGCGTGCTCGGCGCCGCGGCGACCGAGGTGGTGGTCGCGTCGCAGACGGATGGATTCGAGTGGCTCAGCTTGTGATGCGCGAGTAGGTCCGGGGCCGCGGCGGTTTGTCGCCGGGGCGCATCGTCATCGCACGCGTAAAAAAAGCCCATAACGAGCGATCGTTATGGGCTTTTCACGATTTCCACCAGGCCGGCGCGTTGAGCGCCGCCGAGGTGCGAGGTGTGAAACCTTAGTTGCGGTTGCCGCCGAAAATGCCGAGCAGCGCCAGCAGGTTCACGAACACGTTGTACAGGTCGAGATAGATCGCGAGCGCCGCGGTGATGTAGTTCGTCTCGCCGCCGTTCACGACGCGCTGCACGTCGAACAGCATGTACGCCGAGAAAATCACGATCGCCATGACGGACACCGTGAGCATCAGCGCCGGCAGGTGCAGGAACACGTTCGCGACCGACGCCAGCAGCAGCACGATCACGCCCATGAAGAGCCACTTGCCGAGACCGGAGAAGTCGCGCTTGCTCACGGTCGCGATGGTCGCCATGGACGCGAAGATCACACCAGTGCCACCAAAGGCGAGCATGATCAGCGACGGGCCGTTGGAGAAGCCCAGCACGAAGCCCAGAATGCGCGACAGCATTAGGCCCATGAAGAACGTGAAGCCCAGCAGCACGAACACGCCCGCGGAGCTATTTTTTGTTTTCTCGATCGCGAACATGAAGCCGAAGGCGATCGCGAAGAACGCCAGCAGGCTCATGGCGGGACTGGTGGCGGCGAACAGCGAAAAACCGGTGGCGAGACCCACCCACGCGCCGAGCACTGTCGGAATCATGGACAGCGCCAGCAGCCAGTAGGTGTTTCGTAGCACCCGGTTACGCGTTTCGACCGTGCTGACCGCGCCAGTGCGGCCAAAGCTATACGGATGATCGTTCATGGTCTCTCCTTACGTCAGAAGCGTGTTGCGTGATGTTGTCAGCGGATTGTCCAGCGTTCTTGCCCGGTGGTGCCCGTTGTTGCCATATGCCGCCGCGCCGGACGCTGTTCGCCGCCCGCCGCAAACTACCCGATCATAAGATCGGTGCAATGGCCCGGAGTTTCAATGCGTTCATGCTGCGAAAAGTGCGTTGAAAGTCCCACACGGCCTACGCTACCAGCATTCACAAACTCCTGCTTGGAGTCTTTCAATGCTGTAAGGGTTCAATCGCAATCATACATGGGAACATGCTACAATAGCGGATTCATTTGAATCTGTAACCTCTTAATTTTTTGGAGTTTTTATGGCGATCGAACGCACCCTGTCCATTATCAAGCCGGACGCAGTGGCCAAGAACGTGATCGGCCAGATCTACAGCCGTTTCGAAAACGCCGGCCTGAAGATCGTGGCTTCGCGCATGGTCCATCTGTCGCGCGCCGACGCTGAGAAGTTCTACGCTGTGCACGCCGCACGCCCGTTCTTCAAGGACCTGGTTGAATTCATGATCTCCGGCCCGGTGGTCGTCCAAGTGCTGGAAGGCGAAAACGCCGTCCTGAAGCATCGCGATCTGATGGGTGCAACGGACCCGAAGAAGGCCGAAAAGGGCACGATCCGCGCCGACTTCGCCGACAGCATCGACGCGAACGCAGTGCACGGTTCGGACGCCGCTGAAACGGCTGCAGTTGAAATCGCGTTCTTCTTCCCGCAAGTGAACGTGTACTCGCGCTAATGCTGAATTGCCCCGGCGGCCGGTGCAGTCAATGCGTTTATTCACACCAATCGCCGGGCAAAGTAGTAAGGTAAAAGCAGCAGGATGGGCGCGAACGGTTTTGCGTTCATGCAGCTTGTTGCATGAACCAGTCTCGCACTGAAATGGCAGGAATCGATATGACGAGCAGTTCCACCGTCAACCTTCTCGACCTCGACGCCCAAGGGCTCGTCGCTTACTGCGACAGCCTGGGCGAGAAGCCGTTTCGCGCCAAACAATTGCAGCGCTGGATCCACCAGTACAACGCTGCGGACTTCGACGGCATGACCGATCTGGCGAAGTCCTTGCGCGAAAAGCTCAAGGGGCGCGCCACGATCTCGATGCCGGGCATCGTCAGCGACCATATTTCTACCGACGGCACACGCAAGTGGCTGATCGACGTCGGCAACAGCAACGCGGTCGAAACCGTTTTCATCCCGGAAGAAACGCGCGGCACGCTTTGCGTGTCGTCGCAGGCGGGGTGCGCGGTGAACTGCCGTTTCTGCTCGACCGGCAAGCAAGGTTTCTCGCGCAATCTGACCACCGGTGAAATCATCGGCCAGTTGCGCATGGCCGAGTTCGCGCTGCGCGCGTCGCTCGGCGCGGCCGGCGGCCGCGCCGTGGGCGGCGAAGGCAAGGGCGAGCGCGTCGTCACGAACGTCGTGATGATGGGCATGGGCGAGCCGCTTCTGAACTACGACGCAGTTGTACCCGCCATGCGCCTGATGCTCGACGACAACGCCTACGGCCTGTCGCGCCGGCGCGTCACGCTGTCGACCTCGGGCGTCGTACCCATGATGGACCGGCTGGGCGCCGATCTGCCTGTTGCGCTGGCGGTATCGCTGCATGCGCCGAGCGATCCGCTGCGCGACATGCTGGTGCCGCTCAACAAAAAATACCCGCTGCGCGAATTGATGGCGGCTTGCCAGCGCTATCTGAAAGTCGCGCCGCGCGATTTCATTACCTTCGAATATTGCATGCTGGACGGCGTGAACGACAGCGAAGCGCAAGCGCGCGAGCTGCTCGCGCTCACACGCGACGTCCCGTGCAAGTTCAATCTGATTCCGTTCAATCCGTTCCCCGAATCGGGCCTGGTGCGCTCGAAGTCGGAACAGATCAAGCGGTTTGCACAGGTGTTGATGGACGCGGGCGTCGTCACCACCGTGCGCAAAACACGCGGCGATGATATCGACGCTGCCTGCGGTCAGTTGGCGGGTGCGGTGAAAGACCGCACGCGTCTCGCTGAGCGCACCGGGAAGGCAGCGAAGATCATCGAGGTTCGCGCCGTCTAGCAGGAAGGGGCGGGGGGCTGCGAAGATTCGGCGCAAGCGCCGGAGAATGCGCAAAAACGCTTCACGCCCCGGCAATTGAAAAGAAAGTTTGCAGAATCGATCGGAAGCGGCACAAGAGGCCGCGCATTTTGTTATAAACGGTCTGCGATTCGGACATGAGGTTTGGACCGGTCCGGTCGCACAGTGAAAAAAGAATCGACGCGAAAGGATTTGGGATGAGTGAGCCGCAGCACCCGCAGCCGCAGGACACAGACACGAACGAAGGCCGCCCGGCATCTGTCGCACGGGCGGTGGTGCAGCCTGTGGGGCAGCCGGGCCTGGACTCGCTGGCGGCGGTTGGCGCGCGCTTGACGCAACTGCGCGAATCGAAGAACTGGTCGATCGAAGACGTTTCTGCCCGCCTCAAGGTGGCGCCCGCCAAATTGCGCGCGCTCGAAGCGGGCGACATCAGCCACTTGCCGGACACCACGTTTGCGCTCGGCGTCGTGCGCAGCTATGCGAAGATGCTCGGCGCCGATCCCACGCCGTTTACGCAGGCTTTGCGTCGCGAGAAGGGCGTGCCTGCGCCGGATCTGTCGATGCCGGCTTCATCGGGCAAGGATTTGCCGCGCGGCCGCGTGTCGCTGTCGCTCGGCGGGGGCGCGCAAAGAAGCCGCTCGTGGTTGTGGGGCGTCGCGGCGGTGATCGTCGCGGTTATCGCGCTCGCCATGTGGCATACCAATGGCGGCGATTCCACGGCTTGGCTCGCGCGCCTGAAAGCAAGCGCGAACGGCGGCGCGGGTGGCGCCACTGGTGCGTCCGGTGCTGTCGCGCAAGGCCCGGCGGCCGGCTCGGAGGCAGCCGCTCAGGAGGCGGCGCCCGAGACGGACGCTGCGGCGCAAGGCGCGTCGTCGGCTACACCGATGCCCGCTCCGCTCGCTGCCGGCACGGCGCCGGCTTCGGCGCCGCCCGTCACGGCTACGCCTGCTGCGCCCTCTGCTCCTGTGGCGAGCGCGCCGGCGGTGGTCGCGGGCGCATCGGCGGCAGTTGCAGCGCCGCGGGCAGGTTCGGCCATCGTTGCGCTGCGCGTCACGCAGGATAGCTGGTTCAGCGTGCGCGGCAAGGACGGCAAGGAAGTGTTCTCCGGCCTCGTGCGTGCAGGCGACACAAAAGAAGTGACGGGCGAAGCGCCCTTGAAGGTTACGGTCGGCAACAAGGCGGGTCTCGAGTCGATCACGCTCGACGGCCAGCCGGTCGATCCGTCGAAATATGCGGCGGCGAAAGGCAACGTGGCGCGCTTCGCGCTGCCTTGATACAGACGGTGTGCGCCGCGGCCAACCGGACCGCGGCGCTTTTTCAATTCAGGCGCTGCATTTTTGCGGCGACTGCGGCGTAAATGGGTTTTTCGATGCAATCCGAAGCTCAATCCCAATCCAGTAGCAAGATCGTGTCAAACGAGCCGGTGTTCGGCGGACAGGCGCCGCGGCGCAAGTCGCATGCGGTCGACGTCCGTTGGGGCGGCCAGCTCGTCACCATCGGCGGCGACGCGCCGGTGCGCGTCCAGTCGATGACAAACACGGACACCGCCGACGCCATCGGCACCGCTATCCAGATCAAGGAACTCGCGCAAGCCGGTTCGGAACTGGTGCGCATCACGGTCAACACGCCGGAGGCGGCCGCGGCCGTGCCGGCGGTGCGCGAGCAGCTCGACCGCATGGGCGTATCGGTGCCGCTCGTCGGCGATTTTCATTACAACGGCCACCTGCTGCTGCGCGACTACCCGGCGTGCGCGGAGGCGTTGTCGAAGTACCGCATCAACCCCGGCAATGTCGGCCACGGCGCGAAGCGCGACACGCAATTCGCGCAGATGATCGAAGCGGCGGTGAAGTACGACAAGCCGGTTCGTATCGGCGTGAACTGGGGCAGTCTCGACCAGGACCTGCTCGCGAAGATGATGGACGAAAACGCCGCGCGTTCCACGCCGTGGGAAGCGCAAAGCGTGATGTACGAAGCGCTGATCCAGTCGGCGATCGGCTCGGCGGAGCGGGCGGTCGAACTCGGTCTCTCGCGCAACCAGATCATTCTGTCGTGCAAGGTGAGCGGCGTGCAGGACCTGATCGCGGTGTACCGCGAGCTCGCGCGCCGTTGCGATTTCGCACTGCATCTCGGTCTGACGGAAGCGGGCATGGGCTCGAAGGGCATCGTCGCGTCGACGGCGGCGTTGTCGGTGCTGCTGCAGCAGGGCATCGGCGACACGATCCGCATTTCGCTCACGCCTGAACCGGGCGCGCCGCGTACCGGCGAAGTGATCGTCGGCCAGGAAATTTTGCAGACCATGGGTCTGCGCTCGTTCACGCCGATGGTCATTGCCTGCCCCGGCTGCGGTCGCACGACCAGCACGCTGTTCCAGGAACTGGCGTCGCAAATCCAGACCTATCTGCGTACGCAAATGCCGGTCTGGCGCGACCAGTATCCTGGCGTCGAAAAAATGCACGTCGCGGTGATGGGCTGCATCGTCAACGGTCCGGGCGAGTCGAAGCAGGCGAACATCGGCATCAGCCTGCCGGGATCGGGCGAGAATCCGGCTGCGCCCGTGTTTATCGACGGCGAGAAGGTCAAGACGCTGCGCGGCGAGAACATCGCGCAAGAATTCCAGCAAATCGTGAGTGACTACGTCGAGCGCCGCTATGGCCGCGCCGAGGCGCTCAACTAAACATCGGCTATCGCATACAGATGACTGAACAGAAGAAAAAGCTCGAGAAGCTGTCCGGCGTGAAGGGCATGAACGACATCCTTCCGCAGGAAGCCGGGCTGTGGGAATTTTTCGAAACGACCGTCAAGTCGATGCTGCGTTCGTACGGATACCAGAATATTCGTACGCCTATCGTCGAACATACGCAGCTGTTTACGCGCGGTATCGGCGAAGTGACGGACATCGTCGAGAAGGAAATGTACAGCTTCACCGACGCGTTGAACGGTGAAAATCTGACGATGCGCCCGGAAAATACGGCGGCGGTGGTGCGTGCGGCGATCGAGCACAACATGCTGTACGACGGGCCGAAGCGTCTGTGGTACATCGGCCCGATGTTCCGTCACGAGCGTCCGCAGCGCGGCCGTTATCGGCAGTTTCATCAGGTCGGCGTGGAAGCGCTCGGCTTTGCCGGCCCCGACGCCGACGCTGAAATCATCATGATGTGCCAGCGGCTGTGGGACGACCTCGGCCTCATGGGCATCAAGCTCGAGATCAATTCGCTGGGTCTCGCGGAAGAGCGCGCGGCGCATCGCGTCGAACTCATTGCGTACCTCGAAAAGCATATGGACGTGCTGGACGAAGATGCAAAGCGGCGTCTCTACACGAACCCGCTGCGCGTGCTCGATACGAAGAACCCGGCGCTCCAGGAAGTCGCTCAGAACGCGCCGAAGCTGATCGACTTTCTCGGCGAGGAATCGCGCGCGCACTTCGAAGGTTTGCAGCGCATTCTCAAAGCGAACAACATTCCGTTCACGATCAATCCGCGTCTCGTGCGCGGTCTCGATTACTACAATCTGACCGTGTTCGAATGGGTGACGGACAAGCTCGGCGCGCAAGGCACGGTCGCCGCGGGCGGCCGTTACGATCCGCTGATCGAGCAACTCGGCGGTAAGGCTACGGCTGCATGCGGCTGGGCGATGGGCATCGAGCGGATTCTCGAGCTGCTGAAAGAAGAACAGCTCGTGCCCGAAGACGAAGGTTGCGACGTGTACGTGGTCCACCAGGGCGATGCGGCGCGCGAGCAGGCCTTCATCATTGCCGAGCGGCTGCGCGACACCGGTCTCGACGTGATCCTGCATTGCAGCGCCGACGGTCAATCAGCGAGCTTCAAATCGCAGATGAAACGCGCCGACGCAAGCGGCGCCGCGTTCGCCGTGGTGCTCGGCGAAGACGAGATCGCGAACGGTACGGTCGGGGTCAAACCGCTGCGAGATACAAATGCTAACGGCGGTAAAAACGAGCAACATAACGTGCCCGCCGAAGACTTGACCGAATTTCTAATCAATGCGATGGTTGCAACCGCCGAAGACGGCGACGACTGATCGCGATGTCGTCGAGCCGGTTTTGTGACCGATCAGACTCGACACGCACACGTAGCAAGAAAGAGGAAATCGCCGGGCAATGAGTTACCACGACGAACAAGAATCGATTGAAGGTCTGAAGGCATGGTGGGCGCAGTGGGGCAATGCAACCACGTGGATCGTGCTGGTGGCGCTGGTCGCCGCAGCCGGCTGGAACGGCTGGAATTTCTGGCAGCGGCGTCAGGCCGCGGAAGCCGCCGTGCTGTACGACCAGGTGCAGCAGGCGGTGGCATCGGGCGATAAGGCGAAGATCAGCCGCGTCGCCGCCGACATGGAAGACAAGTTCAGCCGCACCGCGTACGCGCAAATGACGGCGCTTGGCGCCGCGAAGGCGCTGTACGCAGCCGGCGACGAAGCCGGCGCGAAAACGCAGTTGCAATGGACCATCGATCACGCGAAGGACGACGAGTTCAAGCAGATCGCCAGGCTGCGCCTCGCTTCGCTGCTGCTCGACGAGAAGGCTTACGACCAGGGCCTCGCACTGCTCGCCGAACCGCAATCCGACGCGTTCAAGGGCATCGTGGCCAACGGCCGCGGCGATCTGCTCGCCGCTCAGGGCAAGCGTGACGACGCGCGCGCGGCCTACAAGCTCGCGCTCGAATCGCTGCCGAAGAACGACAGTTCGGAGCGCCAATTGATCCAGTTCAAGCTGGACGCGCTGGGCGGCTAAGCAGCGCGCGCAACGTCGCCCGCCAAGATCAACCGGCCTTTCTTTAACCTATTTCCTGAATGCTTCGTCCACCGATGAATCTGCTGAAACGTTACGCTGTGCCCGTTGTCTGTGCGATGACCGTCCTCGCTCTCGCGGCATGCTCATCCACGAAAGACGAGCGCCGCGTGCCGACGCCGCTCACCGAGTTCAAACCCGTGCTCGACGTACAGCAAGCCTGGAAGACGAGCGTCGGCAAGGCAGGCCGTTATCTGTTCTCGCCGGTTGCGATCGGCGACGCGGTGTACGCGGCCGGCGCGAACGGCTCCGTTGCGAAGATCGACGCGCAAACCGGCAAGGACATCTGGCGAGTCAAGCTGCACGACGACATCTCCGCGGGTGTCGGCAGCGACGGCACGCTGACGGCCGTCGGCGGTCTGAAGGGCGACGTCTATGTGCTCGGCACAGACGGCAAGCAATTGTGGACGGCCAAGGCGCCCGGCGAAATCATCTCGCCGCCGCTCGTCGGCAATGGTCTCGTGGTCGTGCGTACAGTCGACGGCCAGATCGTCGCGTTCAATGCGCAAACCGGCGAGCAGAAGTGGAACTACCGCAATCGCGCTGTGCCGCTGAACCTGCGCGTGTCGTCGGGCATGACGTTCGCGGGCGACGCGGCCGTGCTGGCCGGTTTCCCTGGCGGATCGTTCTCGGCGATCAATCTGCAAACGGGTGAGACGTACTGGCAAACGCCGGTGTCCTATCCGAAGGGCGTGACGGAAGTGGAGCGCATCAACGACGTGACCGGCCCGCCCACGCTGGTCGGTTCGGAAACCTGCGCGGTGACGTTCCAAGGTCAGATTGGCTGTTTCGATGCGAACTCGGGCCGTGCGCTGTGGGAAAAGGCGTTCTCGAGCGCGAGCGGTCTTGCGCAGGACGATCGCGCGGTCGTCGCACCGGACGACTGGTCCGTCGTGTCCGCGTTCGACGTTACCACCGGCGCGCCGCTGTGGAAGAACGACAAGCTGAAGAACCGCGAACTCGGCGTGCCGTTTATCCTTGGCCGCGCTGCGGTGCTGGGCGACTATCAGGGCTACGTGCACTTCCTGTCGCGCGAGGACGGAACGCTCGTCGCACGCATGAAGACCGACGGTAGCGCGATTAGCGCGGCACCCGTGCTGGCCGGCGAGACGCTCGTCGTGCAAACGCGCGACGGCGACCTGTACGGTTACCGTCCGCGCTGATTGGCGGGGGCGCTGTCGAGCGCGCAGGCCGGCTTTGCCGGCCGCGCGTTTTTTGAGGCGCGTAGTAGTGGTAGCACCTTTGCGTGCGCCGACGCCGGCAGGCGGTGCAGGCAACGCACATCGCGCGTGCCACATCGCGAGGTAAGTAAGCGATTCCACCGGACTGGCTGAGCCGGTGAGAACGAAAAACGCTGCAAAAGCGAGCGGCACAATCGCTGCGAATAACAGCGATCGGCCGCGAACGGCGAACACAGCAGCGCATGAACGCGATGCAGTCGAGCGATGCACGCAAGCGATCAACAAAAGCAGCACGCGTGACGCCGCTTGTTGCTGGTGGTGCCGCAGTCAGTGCCGCAGTCAGCAGCATAGTCAGCGGCGCAGTCAGCCGCATCACAAGACACGCAGCGTAGCCGGCGAACGAACCGCCTGCAGCAGGACATGACCTCGCAGCCGATCACGCTGCGCATCAGCCAAACCCCCGTCCGCCTCGGCGCGCATCTGGACAGCGCATCCGGGGCTGGCCGAATTCGTGATAATTTTCGTCAAACGCTGCCGTGTAGCGGCGCAATGGCGTCGCTATGCGGACGGTCGATTCCGATCCGCGTTTCACCGTGAACAACATCTGATGAAACCCGTTATTGCCCTCGTCGGGCGCCCCAATGTGGGGAAATCCACGCTGTTCAACCGCCTCACGCGTTCGCGTGACGCGCTCGTCGCCGACTTGCCCGGCCTCACCCGCGATCGCCACTACGGCGAAGGGCGCACTGGTGAGCGGCCGTATCTCGTCGTCGACACGGGCGGTTTCGAGCCGGTCGCGAAAGACGGCATCCTGCACGAGATGGCGCGCCAGACGCGCCAGGCGGTGGAGGAGTCGGACATCGTCGTGTTTATCGTCGACGGACGCAATGGTCTCGCGCCGCAAGACAAGTCGATCGCCGACTATCTGCGCAAGACGGGCCGGCCGATCTTCCTCGTCGTCAACAAGGCCGAGGGGATGAAGTACAGCACCGTTGCCGCCGACTTCTACGAACTCGGTCTCGGCGATCCGCGCGCGATTTCGGCCGCGCACGGCGACGGCGTGACGGAAATGATCAACGAGGCGCTCGGCGTCGCGTACGCGGGCCAGCCCGAAGAGACCGACGAGGACAAGGAAGCGCGCGGCGTGAAGATCGCGATCGTCGGCCGTCCGAACGTGGGCAAGTCGACGCTGATCAATGCGCTGGTGGGCGAAGAGCGCGTGATCGCATTCGACATGCCCGGCACCACGCGCGATTCGATCTACGTCGACTTCGAGCGTCAGGGCAAGCCGTACACGCTGATCGACACGGCAGGTTTGCGCCGCCGCGGCAAGGTGTTCGAAGCGATCGAAAAGTTTTCGGTGGTCAAAACGCTGCAGTCGATTTCGGACGCCAACGTCGTCATTCTGCTGCTCGACGCGCGCCAGGATATTTCGGAACAGGACGCGCACATTGCCGGCTTCGTGGTCGAGCAGGGCCGCGCGCTGGTGGTCGGCGTGAACAAATGGGACGGGCTCGATTCGCATGTGCGCGAACGCACGAAAGCCGATCTGGAACGCAAACTAAAATTCCTCGACTTCGCCAAATTCCATTTCATTTCGGCTGCGGAAAAAACGGGAATCGGTCCGCTCATGCGCTCGGTTGACGACGCCTACGCCGCGGCAATGTCGAAGCTGCCCACACCGAAGCTGACGCGCGCGCTGATCGAGGCGGTCGAGTTCCAGCAGCCGCGCCGACGCGGTCCGGTGCGGCCGAAATTGCGTTACGCGCACCAGGGTGGACAGAATCCGCCGATCATCGTGATTCACGGCAACGCGCTCGACGCGATCACCGAAACGTACAAACGCTACCTTGAAAACCGCTTCCGGGAAACTTTCAAGCTGACCGGGACTCCATTGCGAATAGAGTTCAGATCGTCGACGAACCCTTACGCGGACAAAGGCTGAAACCCGCGTGTGCGTTGGGTTTGGCCGCTTCGGCAGGGGCCCCGCGCGAAAACGAAAATCGGCTATAGTGTAGCGGTTGACGGCAGATACCTTTTCTTCTGTCGTCAATTCAGTCAACCTGCAAAAAAATACGGAGTTTGCTATGAGCAACAAAGGGCAATTGTTACAAGACCCGTTTTTGAACGCACTGCGTAAAGAGCATGTGCCGGTGTCGATCTACCTGGTCAACGGCATCAAGCTTCAAGGGAACATCGAATCGTTCGACCAGTACGTCGTGTTGCTCAGGAATACGGTCACCCAGATGGTCTACAAGCACGCAATCTCGACTGTCGTGCCAGCCCGTCCGGTGAATTTCCACCCGGATTCCGAACAGTCCTAACCCCCGTCGCGGCCGGCATAGCGTCGCCCGTTGGCGATTACTTCCGGCCGCCTCATTTTGATACCGTCCAATTTGATCAATGCAGCGCTTGTCGGCATCGACTTCGGTAAGATCGATTTCGAAGCCAGTCTCGAAGAACTCAGCCTGCTCGCGCAAAGCGCGGGCGCGAATCCTCTAGTCACCCTCACCGGGCGCCGGGCGAGTCCCGACGCGAAGATGTTCGTCGGCAGCGGCAAGGCCGAAGAACTGCGCCTTGCGTGTGAGGCCAACGACATCGAACTCGTCATCTTCAATCACGCTCTTGCGCCTGCCCAGCAGCGCAATCTGGAGCAAGCGCTTAATCGGCGCGTGATCGACCGCACGAGTCTCATCCTCGATATTTTTGCGCAGCGCGCCCGCAGCCACGAAGGCAAGCTGCAGGTGGAGCTCGCGCAATTGCAGTATCTGTCCACGCGGCTGATCCGTGCATGGACTCACCTCGAGCGGCAAAAAGGCGGTATCGGCTTGCGCGGGCCTGGTGAGACGCAGCTCGAAACCGACCGCCGGCTGATCGGCGAGCGCATCAAGGCGCTCAAGTCGCGGCTCGAAAAATTGCGCCGCCAGCATGGCACGCAGCGCCGCCAGCGCTCGCGCAATCAGACCATGTCGGTGTCGCTCGTCGGCTATACGAACGCGGGCAAGTCCACGCTCTTCAATGCGCTGACGAAGGCGCAGGCGTACGCGGCCGATCAGCTTTTCGCCACGCTCGACACGACTTCGCGCCGTGTTTATCTCGGCGACGAAGCGGGGCAGGTGGTGGTGTCCGACACGGTCGGCTTCATCCGCGAACTGCCTCACCAACTCGTCGCGGCGTTTCGCGCCACGCTCGAAGAAACGATCCACGCGGATCTGCTGCTGCATGTCGTGGATGCTTCCAGCGCCGTGCGTCTCGATCAGATCGATCAGGTGAACGAGGTGTTGCACGCAATCGGTGCGGACACCGTCCGGCAGGTGCTCGTGTTCAACAAGATCGACGCGGTGCCCGAATTGGCGGCCCGCGGCGAGGCGGTCGAGCGAGACGAGTATGGTAATATTTCGCGCGTCTTTTTGAGCGCGCGCACGGGGCAAGGGCTGGACACATTGCGCGCTGCCATCGCTGAGATCGCTACTGCCGAACCTCTTCCCGACACGCTGCTGGACTCGTCGGAAGAAGACCGGTCGGCAGCACCACGCGAGCACCGCAAGGTTCCAGAACTCGGGCACTGACCCGTTCCAATTGCACTGACCCGCTGTCTACTCTGGTGAACGAACACAGGTGAACGATTACAACGAGCGGAGTATCTGGCTGCGCATGCGCGCCATGCTTTCACTGAACGATCCGCGCTGGGGCCGTGGCGATGGCAATGGCGAGCGCCAGCGGCCCGTCGAGCCCAAGCGGCCGCAGGCCAAGGAAGGTGAAGGCCCGCCCGATCTCGACGAGATGTGGCGGGATTTCAACCGTCGTTTGAGCCGGATGTTCGGCCGCAAGGGCGGCGGTGCCGGCGGCGGCCGTCCGGACAACGGACGTGGCGCGCGCATTGGCGTCGGCATCGTGATCGGCGTACTGATCGCCATTTATCTCGGCAGCGGCGTGTTCGTGGTGCAGGACGGCCAGGCCGGCGTCGTGATGCAGTTCGGCAAATATCGCTACACGGCCGCGCACGGTGTGCACTGGCGTTTGCCGTATCCGTTCGAAACGCACGAGCTCGTCAATATCGGCCAGGTTCGCCAGGTGGAGATCGGCCGCAACAACGTCGTGCGTCTTGCGAACGTGAAAGACGCGTCCATGCTGACGCACGACGCGGACATCGTCGACATTCGCTTCGCCGTGCAGTACCAGATCCGCAAGCCGACCGATTACCTTTTCCGCAGCGTCGATCCCGACCAGAGCGTGATGCAGGCCGCGCAGGCCGCGGTGCGCGGCATCGTCGGCGCGCGCAGCACACAAGACATTCTTGGTCAGGATCGCGAAGCAATTCGCCAGCAATTGATCGCGGCAATCCAGAAATCGCTCGATCAATACCAATCCGGTCTCGCTGTTACCGGCGTGACAATCCAGGCGGTGCAGGCGCCTGACCAGGTACAGGCCGCGTTCGACGACGCTGCGCGCGTGCGTCAGGAAAACGAGCGTGCGAAGCGCGACGCGCAAGCCTATGCAGCCGAGCTTCTTCCGCGTGCACAAGCGGACGTGGCGCGCCAGATCGACGACGCGAAGAAGTACAGCGACAAGACGGTGGCGCAAGCGCAAGGCGACGCGGACCGCTTCAAGGAAGTCTATGCGCAGTACTCGAAGGCGCCCGCTGTGATTCGTCAGCGCATGTATCTGGAAACCATGCAGCAGATCTATTCGAATACGACCAAGGTCTTTGTGGACAACAAGAGCGGCAACAACGTGCTGTATCTGCCGCTCGACAAGCTCGTCGAGCAGAACCGTCAGCGTGTGGCAGATGCCGCGGCAGCCGCGGCTGCATCGGGCGCCGCAGCGGCGGGTGCGTCGCAGCCGGCGAATTCGCCGGGTGCTGTGGCGGCGCAGGCGAATGCCGCATCGGCTGCCGCCGCATCGACGGCTGCTTCCGGGTCCGCATCCGCAGCAGCCGCCACGCCTGCAAGCCGCGCGGCGGCGAGCAGCGACGCGCTACGTTCGCGCGAGTCCTTCCGCAGCCGTATGCGCGAAGACGACGTTCAATAAGGAGCGCAGAACATGAACAAGATCATTGCGCTCGTCATCGCGGTTGTCATCGTGCTGTTCGCCGCTTCGTCGATGGTGGTCGTCGTCGACCAGCGTCATATGGCGGTGTTGTCGTCGCGCGGCGACGCGGCGCCGGCGTTGCTCGGGCCCGGACTGCACGTGAAGCTGCCGCCGCCGTTGCAAACGGTGACGCTCGTCGATAGCCGCATCCAGTCGCTCGACGCGCCGGACGAAGACCGCTACGTAACCGCCGACAAGAACGATTTGCTCGCGAACCCGGTCGTCAAATATCGCGTGACCGATCCGCTGAAGCTGCTCGCCGAAACGAAGGGCGACGTGCAAAGCCTGCCGGAGCGCCTCGCGCTCGTCGCGCGCGGCGCACTCGGCGACGCATTCGGCAAGTACACACTGGCCGATGCGCTCGCCAAACAGCAGACACTCGCCGACGAAGCGCGCGGCGCGATGGACAAGACGGCGGCGTCGCTCGGTGTGTCGGTGGTGGACGTGCAGTTGACGCGGGTCGATTTTCCGGCCGCCATGGCCGACTCGGTCTACAAGCGGATGATCGCCGAGCGCCAGCAGATCGCGGCCGACGAACGCGCGAAAGGCGCCGCCGAAGCCGACAAGATCAAGGCCGACGCCGTCGCGCAGCAGCAGGCCATTCTGGCTAACGGCTATGGCCAGGCGCAGACCATCAAGGGCGAGGGCGATGCGAAAACCGCCGAGATCGCCGCGCAGGCGTACGGCAGCGACCCGGAGTTCTATCAGTTCTATCAAAGCATGCAGGCGTACCGGAACACCTTCAAGCCTGGCGACGTGATCGTGGTCGACCCGAGCAGCGAGTTTTTCCGCTTCATGCGTAGTCCGACCGGCGGCGCAGCCCCGGACGCTTCCGCGGCCTCGCGCAAACACTAATAACCCGGAACGCCGCGGCATTCGCATCGCGGCCCCTTCTTTCGCATGGATATAGTCGGCTCGTTACTGCTCGCGATCGCGTTGATGCTGGTTATCGAGGGGATGTTCCCATTCGTTTTTCCGAGCGCGTGGCGCGACACGTTCCGTAGAATAGCGGAACGGCCCACGCATCAGATTCGTATCGGCGGCCTGATCGTCATGCTGCTGGGGCTGATTCTGCTGTTTTTCGTGACTTGACGCGGAGCGTGGGGCGACGCGCGATGCGCGACACGCGACGCCTCAGCGTGAACAAGCCCGCGATGTTTCCGCATCGACCGCCGCGTGTTTCGACAGGCGCTCTTCCTGCGTAGCGACTGCATGAGCCGTACGCTTCCGCCGCCGTCTGCCGAAGCCGCCGCAATCGAGCCCGAGTCCGAGCCCGCCATTCACACTTACTACCGGCGCACTGTGCCGCCGTGTTCAACGTCGTAGGACTGTATCGATGTCGACCTGGTTACTTCCCGAGAACATTGCCGACGTGCTGCCGTCGGAGGCCCGCAAGATCGAAGAATTGCGGCGTCGTCTGCTGGACCGTTTTCGCTCGTACGGCTACGAGATGGTCATGCCGCCGCTGCTCGAATACATCGAGTCGCTATTGACGGGCGGCGGGCACGATCTGAACCTGCGCACATTCAAGCTGGTCGATCAGTTGTCCGGACGCACGCTCGGCCTGCGCGCCGACATCACGCCGCAGGTCGCGCGTATCGACGCGCATCTGCTGAACCGTCAGGGCGTCACGCGTCTTTGCTACGCCGGGAATGTCGCGCATACGCGGCCGCGCGGTCTGCACGCGACGCGCGAGCAGATTCAGATCGGCGCTGAAATTTACGGTCATGCGGGCCTCGAGGCCGACCTTGAAATCCAGCAACTGATGCTCGATGCGCTGCATCTCGCGGGCCTGGGCAAAGTGCGCCTCGACCTGTGTCACGCGGGCGTGCTCGCGGCGTTGATCGAAGCGGAGCCGGCCGCCGCCGAACTCGGCCAATCGCTTTACGACGCGCTGGCGGGCAAGGACGTGCCCAGGCTCGTCGAATTGACCGCGAATCTTTCGGCCGTCACGCGCGATGCATTGCGCGCGCTGCCTGCGCTTTACGGCGACGCGTCGGTGCTCGAAGAAGCGCGCGCGCGTTTGCCGAATGCGCCGGCCATCGCACGCGCGCTCGACGACCTCGCATTCCTCGCAAGCCAGGTCGAAGGCGCCGAAGTGATGATCGACCTCGCGGATTTGCGCGGCTACGCGTATCACAGCGGCGTGATGTTCTCGGCGTATGTCGACGGCGTGCCGAATGCGGTTGCGCGCGGCGGCCGTTACGACCACGTCGGCCAGGCGTATGGCCGGGCGCGCGCGGCGACAGGCTTCTCGCTCGATCTTCGCGAAGTCGCGCGCATTTCGCCCGTCGAAGCGCGCAGCAGCGCGATTCTCGCGCCCTGGCAACACGACGACGCGCTGCGCGTGAGCGTGGCCGCGTTGCGCGACGCCGGTGAAGTCGTGATCCAGGCGCTGCCCGGTCACGAACACGATCTCGACGAATTCGCGTTCGACCGCGTGTTGGTCGAGCGCAACGGCGCATGGACCGTCGAACCGCGCTCGTGAGCGCGTTTTAATAGCGTCGCTCACGGTTTTTTCGCGGACACATCGAGGCGCGCAGCAGTTGTTCCGCATGCGTCGCCGGACATCGCGCGGCTATTGGCTACCCTTGGCCAACGTCGGCCACCACCGGCCGCGCTCCTTTCACGATACCCACCATAACGTGCATGCCGTTGAGCGGAAACGGAAAAATTCCGGAAGCGTCCGCGAACATAGGTAAAATACGTTTTTAACCAGCTTACGAAACAACATGTCTGCCAGCGCAGTGAATGTGAACCCCGGGCGTAACGTCGTCGTCGTGGGAACCCAGTGGGGTGATGAAGGCAAGGGCAAAATCGTCGACTGGCTGACGGACCACGCTCAAGGCGTCGTTCGCTTCCAGGGCGGTCACAATGCCGGCCACACGCTTATCATCGGCGGCAAGAAAACCATCTTGCGCCTGATCCCGTCGGGCATCATGCATGCCGGCGTCGCGTGCTACATCGGCAATGGCGTCGTGTTGTCGCCGGAAGCGCTGTTCAAGGAAATCGGCGAACTCGAGGCCGCAGGCGTCGACGTGCAGAACCGCCTGTTCATTTCCGAAGCCACCACGCTCATCCTGCCGTATCACATTGCCATCGACCAGGGCCGCGAAGCGCGCCGTGGCGCGAGCAAGATCGGCACCACCGGCCGCGGCATCGGCCCGGCTTACGAAGACAAGGTGGCGCGCCGCGGCTTGCGCGTGCAGGACCTGTTCGAGCCGGAGACTTTCGCCGAACGTCTGCGTGAAAACCTCGACTATCACAACTTCGTGCTGACGCAGTACCTGGGCGTCGCCGCTGTCGACTTCCAGCAAACGCTCGACACGATGCTGAGCTACGCCGACCGTCTGAAGCCGATGGTGACGGACGTGTCGCGCCGTCTGTACGACGCGAACGCCGCCGGCAGCAATCTGCTGTTCGAAGGCGCGCAAGGCACGCTGCTCGACATCGACCACGGCACCTATCCGTTCGTCACGTCGAGCAACTGCGTCGCGGGCGCGGCAACGGCGGGCGCGGGCGTCGGTCCGCAAAAGCTGAACTACATTCTCGGCATCACCAAGGCGTACTGCACGCGCGTCGGCTCGGGCCCGTTCCCGAGCGAACTGTACGACGCGGACAACGCCGCGCGCCAGGAAGCGATCGGCCTGGAACTCGCCACCGTCGGCAAGGAATTCGGCTCGGTCACCGGCCGTCCGCGCCGCACCGGCTGGCTCGACGTCGCCGCGCTGCGCCGCTCGATCCAGATCAACGGCGTGTCGGGCTTGTGCATGACGAAGCTCGACGTGCTCGACGGCCTCGACGAAGTGAAGCTGTGCGTCGGCTATACGGTCGACGGCAAGAACGTCGATCTGCTGCCGCGTGGCTCGTCGGAAGTCGCGCGTTGCGTGCCGGTGTACGAAACCTTCGCGGGCTGGAAGGAAAGCACCGTCGGCATCAAGGAATGGGACAAGCTGCCGGCGAACGCGCGTGCGTATCTGTCGCGCGTGCAGGAAGTGGCGGGCATTCCGATCGACATGGTGTCGACCGGTCCGGATCGCGACGAGACCATTCTGCTTCGTCATCCGTTCAAGGCTTAAGCGATGGTGCAAGGTGTCCCCATGATTGCGATGAAAGATCCGCGCAACGACGATAAAAACCTGTGGGTCGGCTGGGACGAGTATCACCGGCTGATCGAATTGCTGGCGCTCGCCGTGCATGAATCGGGCTGGAAGTTCGACAAGATTCTGTGCCTCGCGCGCGGCGGTTTGCGCGTGGGCGACCAGCTTTCGCGCATCTACGATTTGCCGCTGGCTATTCTCGCAACCAGTTCATATCGCGAAGCGGCCGGCACGGAGCAGGGCGAACTCGACATCGCGCAATACATCACGATGACGCGCGGTGAACTGCACGGCAACGTGCTGCTCGTCGACGACCTCGTCGATTCCGGCGTGACGCTCGCACGCGTTCAGCAGCATCTGAAGGAACGCTATCCGGCCATCACGGCGGTGCGTTCGGCGGTGCTCTGGTACAAGGGCTGCTCGAAAGTGAAGCCCGACTATCATGTGCAGTACTTGCCGACCAATCCGTGGATTCATCAACCGTTCGAGGAGTGGGATACGGTTCGCCCGCACAACCTCGGCGCGTGGATCAAGCGCGGCATGGCGCAAGCGCAGGAGTCCTCGGAAAATTGATGCCTCAAAAGCGCATCGTAGCGGAGCCCCATAGGGCTCCGTTTTTTTATGCGCTGGCAACAACGCGCGGCGCTTCGCCCGCGCGCAGTGACATTCGCCGCACGAGACGTTACGCAGCAGACGCGCACATATCGCAGTGCTACACTGCGCGGACCATCCACGTGGTGTGTCCACAATAAGCTGGGCGGTCTCAGGCAGGCGGTTTAGAATAGCGGTCGCTTTTTTCCGCCCAGGAAACGGATTTCCTCGCGTTTATGACAGATAACAATCACGTGCACAAACAGCCACTACCTTCGCTCGCGCTCGCCGCGATCGGCGTGGTGTTCGGCGATATCGGCACGAGCCCGCTGTACGCGCTCAAAGAGGCGTTCAGCCCGTCGCATGGCATTCCGCTGACCGATCAATCCATCCTGGGCGTGATCTCGCTGCTGTTCTGGGCCATCGTGATCGTCGTCGGCATCAAGTACGTGCTGTTCGTGATGCGCGCGGACAACAACGGCGAGGGCGGCGTGCTCGCGCTCATGGCGCTGGCGCTGCGTTCGCTGGATGAGAAATCGAAAATGGCCGGCCTGCTGATGATGCTCGGCATTTTCGGCGCCTGCATGTTTTACGGCGACGCGGTGATTACGCCCGCCATTTCGGTGATTTCCGCCGTCGAAGGTCTCGAGATCGCGGCGCCTCATCTGTCTCATCTGGTGTTGCCGCTCACCATCGTGATTCTGATCCTGCTGTTCTGGATTCAGCGGCACGGCACCGCCACCGTCGGCCGTCTGTTCGGTCCGATCATGGTCGTGTGGTTCGTCGTGCTCGCCGTGCTCGGGCTCTGGCATATCGTGCAATCGCCGACTGTGATCCGCGCGCTGAACCCGTATTACGCGTACTCCTTCATGGCCGCGCACGTGTTGCAAGCGTATGTCGTGCTCGGTTCGGTCGTGCTCGTGCTGACGGGCGCCGAGGCGCTCTACGCGGATATGGGCCACTTCGGCGCGAAGCCGATCCGCATGGGCTGGTACGTGCTGGTGATGCCTTCGCTGGTGCTGAACTATTTCGGCCAGGGCGCGCTGCTGATGCACGACGCGAAGGCGATCGAGAATCCGTTCTTCCTGCTCGCGCCGCAGTGGGCGTTGCTGCCGCTCGTCGTGCTGTCGACGGTGGCGACGGTGATCGCGTCGCAGGCGGTGATCTCGGGCGCGTATTCGTTGACGAGCCAGGCGATTCAGCTCGGCTACGTGCCGCGCATGAAGATCCTGCATACGTCCGAGCTTGCTATCGGCCAGATTTATGTGCCGGTCGTGAACTGGATGCTGCTCTTCATCATTCTGTGCATCGTGATCGCGTTCAAGAGTTCCGATAACCTCGCGGCCGCGTACGGCATCGCGGTGACGGCGACAATGGTCATCACCACGATCCTCGCATGCGTCGTGATGGTGAAGGTGTGGAACTGGAACAAGTTCCTGGTTGGACTGATCATCGCCGTCTTCATCACGATCGACCTAGGATTTTTCGGCGCGAATCTGCTGAAGGTGGAAGAGGGCGGCTGGCTGCCGCTCGGCATTGGCGCCTTGCTGTTCTTCCTGCTGATGACGTGGTTCAAGGGCCGAATGATCGTCAAGGAACGCACGGCCGCCGACGGTATTCCGCTGATGCCGTTCCTGCAAGGGCTGCTCGCGCATCCGCCGCACCGCGTGTCGGGTACGGCGATCTACCTGACCGGCAGCGATACGCTCGTGCCCGTCAGCCTGCTGCACAATCTGAAGCACAACAAGGTGCTGCATGAGCGCACCATCTTCCTGACCTTCATCACGCGCGACATTCCGTATGTGAACGACGCGGAGCGTGTGACGGTGAGGAACATCGACGGCGGTTTGTATCTCGTCAAGGCCGCGTACGGCTTTAATGAAACGCCGGACGTGAAGGCCGTGCTCATGGAAATCGGCCGCACGCACGACATGACGTTCGAGTTGATGGACACGTCGTTCTTCCTCGCTCGCGAAACGGTCGTGCCCACGCAATTGCCCGGCATGTCGGTGTGGCGCGAACGTGTGTTCGCGTGGATGCATCAGAACGCCGCGAAGCCGACGGACTTCTTTAGTATTCCCGCGAATCGCGTGGTGGAGCTGGGAACGAAGATCGAGATTTGACGGACGGCGCAGTAGCCGGCATTAGCTCTAACGAAAAAAACCCACGCAATGCGTGGGTTTTTTGTTGGCAGCCCCGTGAGAGACGGCGTGCATTCAGCGGCGCAGCATAAGCACTTCGCACACCGAACGCACAGGCGCCTTACTTCTGCTTGAGCTTCGCGAATGCCGCGGCCATTGCGCCACCCGGTTCCGGTTCACGCGAGCGCTGCTGCGGCGCGCCGCGTCCATTGCCGCCGCCCGCACGGCCGGAGCCGCCGCGATCCTGCTGCGCACCGCCGCCACTGCGCGTTGCGGCCGCGCCGAACTCGTCGTCCAGACGCATGGTCAGCGCGATACGCTGGCGCTTCACATCGACTTCGAGCACCTTGACCTTGACGATCTGGCCGGCCTTGACGACTTCGTGCGGGTCCTTGATGAACTTCGTCGACATGGCGGACACGTGCACGAGACCGTCCTGGTGCACGCCGACGTCGATGAACGCGCCAAACGCCGCGACGTTCGTCACCACGCCTTCGAGCACCATGCCAGGCGTCAGGTCGCTGACTTTCTCGACGCCTTCGCGGAACGTCGCCGTCTTGAACTCAGGCCGCGGATCGCGGCCCGGCTTTTCGAGTTCGAGCAGAATGTCGCGCACGGTCGGCAGACCGAAACGATCGTCGACGAATTCGGCGGGCGACAGGCCGCGCAGCGCGTCGCGATTGCCGAGCACTTCGCCGGCATGCTTGTTGATCTTCGCGAGAATCCGTTCGACGACCGGATACGCTTCCGGGTGCACCGACGAGCGGTCGAGCGGATTTTCGCCGTTGTTGATGCGCAGAAAACCGGCCGCCTGTTCGAAGGTTTTGTCGCCGAGACGCGGCACCTTGCGCAAGTGCTCGCGCGAAGGGAACGGACCGTTCGCGTCGCGATAGTCGACGATGTTGCGAGCCAGCGTGGCGTTGAGCCCCGACACGCGCGCGAGCAACGCGACCGACGCCGTATTCGCATCCACGCCGACCGCGTTCACGCAGTCTTCGACCACGGCGTCGAGCGAGCGCGCGAGTTCGCGCTGGTTCACGTCGTGCTGATATTGGCCGACGCCGATTGCCTTCGGCTCGATCTTCACGAGTTCGGCGAGCGGGTCTTGCAGACGCCGCGCGATGGACACCGCGCCGCGCAGCGACACGTCCATGTCCGGGAATTCCTTTGCCGCGAGTTCGGACGCCGAGTAGACCGACGCGCCCGCTTCCGACACGACGATCTTTTGCAGCTTGAGTTCGGGATGACGCGCGATCAGTTCGCTCGCGAGCTTGTCCGTTTCACGCGACGCCGTGCCGTTGCCGATACTGATCAGCTCGGCCTGCGTCTGCGCGCAGATGCGCGCCAGTTTCGCGATGGAGCCGTCCCAGTCGCGGCGCGGCTCGTGCGGGTAGATCACGTCGGTGGCGAGCACCTTGCCCGTCCGATCGACCACCGCGACTTTCACGCCGGTGCGCATACCAGGATCGAGACCGATCACGGCCTTCGGGCCCGCCGGCGCGGCCAGCAGCAGGTCCTTCAGATTGCGCGCGAACACGCGGATCGCTTCGTGTTCGGCTTCCTCGCGCAGATTGGTCAGCAGTTCGTTTTCGATGTGCGGCTGCACCTTCACGCGCCAGCACCAGCGGCACACGTCCGACAGCCATTTATCGGCCGGACGGTTTTGATTGGCAATGCCGAAATGACGCGCGATCAGCGTCTCGCCCGGATGCGGCACCTGCGCGTCCAGTTCTTCGCCGAGGCCGAGCTTGATCATCAGCACGCCGGCATTGCGGCCGCGGAACAGCGCGAGCGCGCGATGCGACGGCACCGTGCGGATGGTTTCCGCGTAGTCGTAGTAATCGCGGAATTTTTCTTCTTCAGCGCTCTCTTTGCCTTCGACCACCTTCGACGACACCACGCCCTGATTGAACATGTAATCGCGCAGCTTGCCGAGCAGGTCAGCCGTTTCGCCGAATTGTTCGGAGAGGATGTCGCGTGCGCCGTCGAGCGCGGCCTTCACGTCGGCGACGCCTTTCTCGGCGTCGACATACGCGGCGGCTTCGGTTTGCGGGTCGAGCAGCGGATTGCCGAGCAGCGCATCGGCGAGCGGCTGCAGGCCGGCTTCGCGAGCGATCTGCGCGCGCGTGCGGCGCTTCGGCTTATACGGGAGATAAAGGTCTTCGAGCACCTGCTTGCTGTCGGCGCCTTCGATCGCGGTGCGCAGCTCGTCGGTGAGCTTGCCCTGTTCGTCGATGCTCGCGATGATCGCCGCACGCCGGTCTTCCAGTTCGCGCAGATACAGCAAGCGTTCCTCGAGGTTACGCAACTGCGTGTCGTCGAGATTGTCGGTCACTTCCTTGCGGTAGCGCGCGATAAACGGAACGGTCGCTCCTTCGTCCAGAAGTTGCACCGCGGCCGCGACCTGGCGCGGCTGGACGGACAGTTCGGCGGCGATGCGCTGTACGATCTTGAGTGCTACGGTTTCCGTCATAAGCTCTTGGGTTTCCTGCGGACTCGGTCAGGGGCCGTGCGCCGGCGGCGCCTCGCACACACACGAGGCGCCGGGCACGCAGTGCGTGCGCGCTGCGACCAGTTTGCTAGAGCGGGGCATTTTGCCACAAATGCCAAAGGGCTCAACCGCGCGGGGGTGATAGAATTTCGGGCATGTTCCGTTGACCCTCTCTGACGTTGCCAATCACGTTGCCAATCTCCTTTTTGTTCAACCGCCAGGGCTCGCGCCCGGTTTCCCGCTTGCCACATTTGCCGCTGTTCGCCGCGCGCTGGCCGTTTGCTTCGCGTGTAGCCGGGTCGCGTCGTGTCGACCTTTTCGCGTGGGTTTCCAGCAGAACGTTGATGGCGTCTTGCGCGGTGTCGGCGTGCATGATGGCTGCGGCGCTGGCCATGTCAGAGCCTGCTGCGGCGCAATCGGTGACGCCCGCGGCCGCATCGGCTGTGCAGGGTAGCAGTGCCGGCGGTGACACGAATGCCGCTGCCGACGGTGCAAGCAGCACCGCAGCGCTGGACAGCGAATTCGACGCGCGGCAGAGAACGCTGGATCAACGCACCGAGGAAAACAACTATCGCTATGGCGTCGCCGAGCATGACTGCTACAGCACGTTCTTTGTCAATCACTGTCTGAACAAGGCGCGCGATCAGATGCGCACGGTTCAGGCGCAGATCCGCAAGGAGCAGTTGGCACTCGACGGCGAGCAGCGCGCCGAGCGCGCGCGCAAGCGCGACGAGCAGGCGGCGATCAAGCGCGCACAAGACGAGGCGAGCGCGCCGCAGCGTGCCGCCGAAGACGCGCGCAACGCCCAGGCTTACGAAGACAAGCAGCGCCAGCACGCGCTCGACCAGGCGCAGCGCAGTGCCGAGGCGCCGCAGCGCAGCGCCAACGCCGAGGCCTACGAGGAAAAGCAGCGTCAGCACGCAATCGACCAGGCGAAGCGCGGCATCAGCCCGTCGCAGGCGGCTGCCAATCAGCGGGCTTACGACCAGAAGCAGGGCGACTTCCAGCGCAAGCTGGACGAGGCTCGCAAGCAGGGCGCGCAGAAAGCGCAGGAGCGCGTCGAGAAGCAGCAGAGCTTCGAAAAGAAACAGGCCGAGGCCGCGCAGCACCGGGCCGATGTCGAAGCGCGCCAGAAGCAGGCCGCCGAAAAAGCCGAGCAGAAACGCCAGGAACAGTTGAGGCAGCAGAAGCAACTCGAAGAGCAGCAGAAACAGCAACAGCAGCAACAGTAGCGAGCCGCGCCGTGCGCAGTGCGTGTGACATGCGTATGGCGTTGAATGGCGCTTGCATGGTGCTGGATCGCACCCATCCGCACGGTGGGTGCCATGCGGTTGTAATATCGCAGTAGTGCACGCAGTAGCCAGCGCGCGCCGTAGTGCAGACAGTCGCCGTAACGCGTTTTGAGCCGGACAGCAACCTCAGGCAACGGGCTGAACATCGCGAACATGCAGCCCGTGTCACAGTCGAGCGGAGGCGAGCATGCGCGATCAACATCACGTCATCAACGCGGACACACTTCGCGACCGGATTCTGCAACTGCAATCGGAGCATAGTGGGCTCGACCGTTTGATCGACCGAATATCGGATGAGCCCGGCATCGACGACTTCGAGTTGCAGCGCCTGAAAAAGCGCAAACTCAAAGTCAAGGACACCATCATCTTGCTGCAATTGCAGCTCGAACCGGACGCACGCGCCTGAGTTCGCGGCCTGGCAGGCGCCGGGCGCGCGCCGCGCGAGCCGGACTTTGCAGGAAACGCTTGCCTTGAATTCACCGCTTGAAACTTCGCTTGAAACTTCATCACGCGCGAGTGCCGCCGACAGCGCCTCTGACACCGGCACACCTGCGCCGCGTCCCGCCGCGCCGGCGCTGAGCGCATCGCTCGATCCTCGCCGCGCCGCGGAACTGAACGACATCTTCGCCGACAACGGTTTGCTGGCGCGGCAGATCGACGGCTATCGCTCACGGGCGTCGCAAATCGAAATGTCGCGCGCCGTCGCTGCCGCCATGGAAGCATCGGGCCGCGCGATGCCCGAGCCCGCGATGTTCGAGGCGCAAAAACGTCCGGCGCGGCGTCTGCAAACTGCCGGCGCGGATGCCGCAAGCGAGACCGTCGAAGCCGACGGAGCGAAGGCGCTCGACGGCGCCGAGAACACGCTGATCGTCGAGGCCGGCACGGGCACGGGCAAGACCTATGCGTATTTGGTGCCGGCCATGCTGTGGGGCGGCAAGGTGATCGTCTCCACGGGCACCAAGCACCTGCAGGACCAGCTCTTTCAGCGCGACATTCCGACCGTGCGCGACGCACTGGCGGTGCCCGTGTCGGTGGCCATGCTCAAGGGCCGCGCGAACTATCTGTGTCACTACTATCTGCAGCGCACGGCCGATAACGGCCGCTTGCCGTCGCGCCAGGAAACCTCGTATCTGCAGGACATCGTCCGCTTCGCGAAGATCACGCGAACCGGCGACAAAGCCGAACTCGCGAGCGTGCCGGAAACGGCGGCGGTGTGGTCGATGGTGACGTCGACGCGGGACAACTGTCTCGGCCAGGAGTGTCCGCATTACAAGGACTGCTTCGTGATGCAGGCGCGCCGCGAGGCGCAGCAGGCCGACATCGTGGTGGTGAATCACCACCTCTTTTTCGCCGACATCATGCTGCGCGACACCGGCATGGCCGAGCTGCTGCCCACGGCCAATACGGTCATCTTCGACGAGGCGCATCAGCTTCCCGAAACGGCCACGCTGTTTTTCGGCGAGACGCTTTCCACCGCGCAGTTTCTCGAACTCGCGCGCGATTCGGTGGCCGAGGGCTTGGGGCATGCCCGCGACGCCGTCGACTGGGTCAAGCTCGGTTCGACGTTGGAGCGTGCCGCGCGCGACGTGCGGCTTGCGTTCAAGGAAGATTCGGTGCGCTTGTCGATCGGTCAGTTGCCCGACGATCACCCGCTGTTCGCCGCGCTCGAAGCGCTCGAAGCGGAACTCGACGCACTCGAGTCCGCGCTCGCCGGACAGGCCGAGCGCGCGGAGTCGATCGGCGCCTGTTTGCGCCGCGCGCGCGAGTTGCAGGGCGTGCTCGCCGGCTGGACGACTCCGCCTACCGAACTCGAACGTCAGACTGCGGATACGGATCGAAGCGCTTCCGCCGAAGCCAAAAACGAGCGCGCCGATCCGAACGAAAAAGTGCGCTGGATCGAAGTCTTCGCGCACACGGTGCAGTTGCATGAGACGCCGCTCGCGGTCGCGCCGATTTTCGCGAAGCAGCGCGCCGGCGTGCCGCGCGCGTGGATCTTTACGTCGGCTACGTTGTCGGTGCGCGGCGACTTCACGCACTACGCCGCGCAAATGGGCCTGAACGCCAAACGTTCGATGACCTTGCCGAGCCCGTTCGACTATCCGTCGCAAGGGCTGTTGTATGTGCCGCGCAATCTGCCGCAGCCGTCGTCGCCGACGTTCACAGACGCGGTGTTCGACGCGGCCTTGCCGGCGATCGAAGCCTCGGGCGGCGGCGTCTTCATGTTGTGCACGACGTTGCGCGCCGTGGACCGCATCTCCGCGAAATTGCGCGATGTGATCGAGGCGCGCGGCTGGAACTATCCGCTGCTGGTTCAGGGCGATGCGAGCCGCACGGAATTGCTCGATCGTTTTCGCGCGTACGGCAACGCGATTCTTGTCGGCAGTCAGAGCTTCTGGGAAGGCGTCGACGTGCGGGGCGACGCGCTATCGCTCGTCGTGATCGACAAGCTGCCGTTTGCGCCGCCCGACGATCCGGTTCTGTCAGCGCGGCTCGATGCGCTCACGAAGAAAGGTCTGAGCCCGTTCGCGGTTCATCAGTTGCCGCAGGCTGTCATTACGCTCAAGCAGGGCGCAGGGCGGCTGATTCGCGCGGAAACCGATCGCGGCGTGCTGATGATCTGCGATACGCGTCTCGTCGATAAACCTTATGGGCGCCGGATCTGGCAAAGCCTGCCGCCGTTTAAGCGCACGCGTGAAATCGAGGTCGTCCGCGAATTCTTTGAAGAGAACGACAAAGCCGCGCAATAGGCGAAATGGCATAGCCGTATTTCCACGCCGCGAAAACGACGCTGGAATAACGGCGCTGAAATAACAAAACGCCACGGATGTGAGTCCGTGGCGTTTCGCTTTACCGCTCGGGAAATCGCGATGATTTCCCGATGCGGTTTTCGCCCGAAGGCGAACCCTACGCGACAGCTTACTGGCTTGCGCCCGAAGCCGGAGCAGCAGCCGAAGCAGCAGCGCCTGCGTCCGAAGCAGCGGTCGAAGCCGAAGCAGCAGCGTCGCTCGCAGCAGCAGCCGCACCCGATGCAGCAGCAGCCGAATCCGAAGCAGCGG
The DNA here is from genome assembly GCF_003330785.1 of Paraburkholderia graminis. Taxonomy (NCBI): domain Bacteria; kingdom Pseudomonadati; phylum Pseudomonadota; class Betaproteobacteria; order Burkholderiales; family Burkholderiaceae; genus Paraburkholderia; species Paraburkholderia graminis. The sequence goes on along the minus strand of NZ_CP024934.1, from coordinate 2,563,865 downwards.
CAGCCGGTGCCGAAGCGGCAGCTGCGTCGCTAGCCGGTGCAGCGGCCTGATCGTTGCTCTTGTTGCATGCAGCCAGTGCCACAGCTGCCAACAGGGATGCTACGAGGAGGGATTTCTTCATGATCACGTCCTTTTATGGTTAAAGGTAAGCAACAGCGCAAAATAATACCGGTAATGTGCTCCAACACCGACTTCGGCCGCTGGTGGAGACGCTCTTTTGACGAGCAGGAATCTTCCCTACGGCTTGGGCGGAAATTATATGCACTTTCGTACTGACAATCCATAAATCCGGGGTCAATACGTTGTCTTTCTCATACAAAATTTCACTGTACTGTGTATAACAGACACGCGAGGCTAGGCAAGCTCGCCCATCCGTATCCAGCCCGCACGATACCACTCGTGTAGCCGTGCTGTCACCGACGAATCGTGTGAGAGTGTTACAAAGCGTTTCGCACTCAGACATCGGTGATCTGCGAGATCAAAGAGCCACTTTTTCGAGCCGTCAAACGGAAATTTCTCTCCGTTTATGAAGAAAAAGCGGCGGTTGTACAACAAACTCGTCTTGCGGTCCAGTCGCACTCCGGACTTCAATGCTTCACTGATAAAACGCGCTTCGTTGAGCGGCCTTTGCGGCGGATCAAAGACGACACTCGGCTTGGGTTCGCTGAGATACGTGCCAAGGAACGACGCAATGTCCTGCTCATTCCATCTGACCTCAGCAAGGATTGCGCCAACGCGTTCGACGAGCGCCGCCGGCAGTTCCGCCGGCCGGTCCACGGCGGGCTGCTGGGGATCGCGGTAAAGCGCGCCGGTCCGGCCGTTCTCTTCGCCGCGCTCGGCCAGATGGTAAAGGAACTGCGCCGTCAGCTCGCCCGCCGACGGCGCGCGAAACCCGATCGAGCAGGTCATGCATTCGCCCTCGGCGACGCCGTCGTGTGCGATATGCGGCGGCAGATACAGCATGTCGCCGGGCTCCAGCACCCACTCTTGTTCTGCCTCAAAGTTCTGTAAAACTTTCAACGGCAAGTCCGGCTGCAGCGTCAGATCTTTCTGCGCGCTGATGCGCCAGCGCCGCTTGCCTTTTACTTGCAAAAGAAACACATCGTAGGAATCGAAGTGCGGGCCCACGCCGCCGCCGTCGGTCGCATACGAGATCATAAGATCGTCCAGGCGCGCGTCTGGCACGAAGCGGAAGCGGTCGAGCAGGGCGCGCGCGCGGTCGTCGTGCAGATCGACGCCTTGCACGAGCAGCGTCCACGCGCGCCGCTTCAGCGACGGCAGTTCGTCAGGCGCGAACGGGCCATGCTCGAGTTGCCATTTATTGCGAAAGTGCGTGATGAGGCGCGCCTCGACGTCGTCTTCGTCCGCGAGTTCGAACAACTCGTCGCGCGAAAGCGGCGCTTCGACGTGGGGAATTGCCTGGCGGATCAATAACGGTTTTTTCTGCCAGTAGCGGCGCATGAATTGCGACGGCGTGAGGTTGCCGAGCAGCGGCGTGGGCGTGTCGGGCGAGGGCGGGAAAATCGCGGAAGCCGGCTTTGCAGCCGGTGAAGAATTGCGTGCCGAAGCTGCTTCGGCCGGGTGGTCAGTGGGCCGCTTGGGCATCGTATAATGTGAGTTGTATTCTGGAGAATCGAATGAAAATCGCAAAGAACACCGTCGTGTCGGTCGCTTACAAGCTGTCGGATGCGCAGGGCAATCTGATTGAAGAAAGCGACGAGCCGATGGTCTATCTGCACGGCGGCTATGATGGCACGTTCCCCAAGATCGAGGAAGAGCTCGACGGCCACGAGGCCGGCTTCGAGACCCAGATCCAGCTGGAGCCGCAAGACGCATTCGGCGAGTACGACCCGGAACTCGTGAAGATCGAACCGCGCAATCGCTTTCCGGAACCGCTCGAAGTCGGCATGCAGTTCGAAGGCACGCCGGAAGAAGGCGATGACGACCTCGATTCGCTCGTCTACGTGGTGACCGACGTCGCTGAAGACAAGGTCGTGCTCGACGGCAACCATCCGCTCGCCGGCATGGCGCTGCGTTTCGCGTTGACCGTGAAAGACGTGCGTCCCGCGACCGAAGACGAAATCCAGCACGAGCATGCGCATGGCGCGGATGGCCTGGAAGTGCTCGACGAAGACGACGACGCGGACGACGAGAGCGGCAAGTCAGGGCCCACGCTGCACTGAGTGCGGCTGCGAGCCGGTAGCGCCTGAGCCGGCCGCACCTGAAGCGCTTGAAGTGCCTGAAGCGCCTGAAGCGCTGGAGGCTCCCGGCGCACTCCGCTGCCCTGGCGGAGTCGATGTCGCGGGTCCGTATCCGCCGCCGCCCTGATCGGCCGGAATGCGCGGCAACTGATCGAGTTGCTGCGAGTCCGGTTGTGACTGGCCGGGCGTAGGAAGAAGCGGCGGCAAGTCGGACGCCGGCCCGAGCGACGGCACCGCCGGCATCGAAGCGGCGGGCTCGTCCCTCGGCAACACAGGCTGCGTCGTGGGCATCGGCATATGCCGCGGCACCTCGCGCACCGTCACGCGGAACGGCGGTTTTCTGCCGAAGTCCGCATCAATCTGAATCCACTGGTTAAGACGATCATGCGGCGCGAGCGCGATACGCGTGAGGTTCGTCACCAGATTCCCTTTGTCATTGCGTAACGGCTGGTCGATCGCGAAGCCGGCGCTCGCGTGTTCGTCGTCGAAATGGACGACGAGCACCGGCCCGTGGAAGATCTGCGCGAGCTTTACGAGGCTGCGCTTGAACTCGAGGAAGCCGTCGCGGCGCGGATTGCGTCCGAAGCGCAGCCATGCGAAACGCTCTGGCCGTTCATAGCGCTCGGCGTCGGGGTCGCCCTGAATGAACACGACGATCGCGCGTGCGTCACGGCGCTTCGCAAATTCGCCGGCATGTTCGAGCCAGAATGCGTTGGCGATCACGCGGTCTTCGAATTCTCCGTTGCGCCCGCCGGCGGTCAGATAGTGATTGTTGGGGCTCGGCGCATTGAGCCCGACGAACACCGTGTCGCCCACCTGCCAACGCACATTCTCGCGATACGGGCGAAAGCGCGATACCTCGCTCTCTCGCGTCAGTGAAAGCGGGTTCTGGCCCATCGAGTTGGCATCGCCGAGAAGCGTCTGGCGCAACTGGTCGAGCCGTTCGACCGGGTCGAAGCCGCCTGCCTCGGCGCTCGCGCAATCGACCCAATCGTGCTGGCCTGGAATAAAAAACAGCGCGGGCCGCGACGTTTCCAGCACCGCGTGGCGCCGTTCATACAGCGCATCGCGGCAGGCTTCTTTCGGGCCTTTCAGATTGCCGTCGTAGACGATAAAAGAGACGTCGCGTTCGCGGCCGATTGCGTCGATGAGCCGTTGGGTCGGGGCCTCGTCGGCGGGACTTTGCATCGTGTTCGCGATGACCGCGAAGCTGTAATTCGGCGCGGCTGCATGAGCCCGCGGTGTGGGAAGCAGAAGTGCGAAGGCGAGTGTGGATACGAGACCTGCAACGCGCAGCCCAACTCTGCTCGCTACCCTCGGCGCCATAGCTATAGCCGACCCCGCGCGGAATTCGCGCGGACGCTCGGCAAGACCGCGTGCCTCAATGATCCGCATCCGGCGCAGCGGCCAACTCGTGTAGTTCATACAGCAGATCGAGCGCCTCGCGTGGCCGCAGATCGTTCGGATCGATGCCGCGCAGACGCTCGACAAGCGCCTGCATAGCCGGCGACGCGTTAGCAGGTTGCGGCTCGTCGTCCGCATCTTCAAGCAGCATCGGCGACGGCGCCGCGAACAGATCGAGCTGCGGCGCCGGTTGCCCCGCGGACTGCTGCTCGAGATACGCAAGATGCTTGCGCGCCGCGCGAATCACCGCGTTCGGCACGCCGGCCAGTTGCGCGACCTGCAAACCGTAGCTCTGGTTCGCCGGACCTTCGTTGACGGCGTGCAGGAACACGATGCCATGTCCGTGTTCCACCGCCGACAGATGCACGTTCGCCGCTTGTGGGAATTCCGCCGGCAACTGCGTGAGTTCGAAGTAATGCGTCGCGAACAGCGTATGGCAACCGTTATGCGCAAGCAGATGCCGCGCGATGGCCCACGCGAGCGCGAGGCCGTCGAAGGTCGATGTGCCGCGGCCGATTTCATCCATCAGCACAAGGCTTTGCGGCGTCGCGTCGTTAAGAATCGCGGCCGCTTCGGTCATCTCGACCATGAAGGTCGAACGGCCGCCGGCGAGATCGTCCGCCGCGCCGATGCGCGTGAAAATCCGGTCGATCGGCCCGAATGCCGCACGCCGTGCAGGCACGTAGCTGCCGACGTACGCGAGCAGCGCGATCAGCGCCGTCTGGCGCATGAAGGTCGATTTACCGCCCATGTTCGGGCCGGTGATCAGCAGCAGCTTGCGCTCCGGCGTGAGCGTGCAGTCGTTGGCGATGAATTGCTCGACCTGCGCCTCGACAACCGGATGCCGTCCCTGTTCGATCTCGATGCCCGCATCCGGCGAGAAACTCGGCGCGACCCAGTCGAGCGCGCGAGCGCGTTCGGCAAAAGCGGCGAGCAAATCGAGCTCGGCGAGCGCCGACGCGACGCGCTGGCAGTCCGGAATAAACGGCAACAGCGCCTGCAGCAGCGAGTCGTAGAGCGAACGCTCGCGGGCAAGCGCGCGTTCCTGCGCGGACAGCGCCTTGTCCTCGAACGTCTTCAGTTCCGGCGTGATGTAGCGCTCGGCGTTCTTCAACGTCTGACGGCGGCGATAATCGTCCGGCACCTTGTCGGTCTGGCCGCGCGTGACCTCGATATAGAAGCCGTGCACCTTGTTGTATTCCACGCGCAGATTGCCGATGCCCGTGCGCGTGCGTTCGCGCGTTTCCAGATCGATTAGGAACTGTCCGCAGTTCTCCGAAATATCTCTGAGTTCGTCGAGTTCGGCGTCGTAGCCGCGCGCGATCACGCCGCCGTCGCGGACCATCGCGGCCGGCTCTTGTGCGATGGCGCGCGTGAGCAACTCGACGCACGCTTGCGGCGGCTCGAGCGACGCGTCGATGCGCGCAAGCGATTCCGCGTTCGACGAAACGGCGGCGAGCCTCGCGCGCAGTTCAGGCAGCGCGATGAAGGTGTCGCGCAAGCTCGACAGATCGCGCGGGCGTGCCGACAGCAGCGCGAGACGGCCGGTGATCCGCTCGATGTCCGAGATGTGCCGCAGTACGCCGCGCAGCGAGTCGACGTCCGTGCCCGCGCCCGCGGGCGCGTCGAGCAACGCGCCGATAGCCTGCTGACGCGCGCGTGCAACCGCCGATTCACGCGGCGGATGATGCAGCCAGTGACGCAGCAAACGGCTGCCCATCGTCGTGCAGCAGGTGTCGAGCAGCGAACACAGCGTGGGCGATTCGGTGCCGCGCAAAGTCTGCGTGATTTCCAGGTTGCGCCGCGTCGCGGGGTCGAGGCCGATATATTCCGATTCGTACTCGACCTTCAGACTGCGCACGTGCCGCAGTTGCTGGCCTTGCGTGGCCGCCGCGTACAACAGCAACGCGCCGGCCGCGCCGCACGCGCAGGTGAGCGAATGCGCGCCGAAGCCGTCGAGGCCCGCGACTTCCAGTTGATCGCACAAGCGCTGCGTGCCCGAGGCGACGTCGAAGTGCCATCCGGGCACGCGCGTGAGCGCGCGAGCGCCCGTAGGCGGCGTCCAGCTCGTGGAATCGGCCGTCGTGTCGGCGACCAGGATCTCCGCCGGGTCGATGCGTTCCAGCGCGGCGGCCACCTGGTCGGGCGCGACTTCGGCGAGCCGCAACGCGCCGCTCGCGAGATTCAGCCACGCGAGGCCGACGCTCGTCGCGACGCCGCGGCGATTGTGCGCGACGCACATGGCCAGCAGGAACACGTCGCTCTTGTCGGACAGCAGCGCGGCGTCCGTGAGCGTGCCCGGCGTGACGACGCGCACGACCTTGCGTTCGACAGGACCTTTGGACGTGGCCGGGTCGCCGATCTGCTCGCAAATCGCCACCGATTCGCCGAGCTTCACGAGCTTCGCCAGATACTGTTCGACCGCGTGATGCGGGACGCCCGCCATCTTGATCGGATTGCCCGCCGACGCGCCGCGTTGCGTGAGCGTGAGGTCGAGCAGACGCGCGGCTTTTTCGGCGTCGTCGAAAAAGAGTTCGTAGAAGTCGCCCATCCGGTAGAACACGAGCGTGCCCGGATGCTCCGCCTTGATGCGCAGGTATTGCTGCATCATCGGGGTATGTTGTGCGACGTCGCTGGCCGCTGCGGTTTGAGTGCCCATCCTCGGTATCTTTCTGCTTTAGCTGTTCAGGGCGTGAGTTTAACCCGCCGACGCCGCGAGCGGACCCTGGCCGAATGGCCGATGCGGGTTGCGAGGGGTGCGGCTAGGGAATGGCGTGGCTGTTGGCAGAGCGTTCGTTCAACGAGCAGGCGAATCTTCAAACACTGGTGGACTCAAGTCCAAGGTGATCACATAGCGCTCGTCGTTTGGATGGCCTCTGCTGCCGAAGCACCGGATATTGACTGAAACCTGATATTTGTTACCGGCTTGCCAGCGCGTTGTGGGGGCGGTGCATGCCCGGATCGCATTTCGGGCTGCCTGAGTGTCTTCGATAGGGCGGTTGTCGCGAGACTGGAACGGTTTCCAGCCCCCCCGCTGGAACTGCTTTTGCAGGTCCGTGAGAATAGCGATCGACGCGTCAAGCGGCAGTGTTTCGATTTGTGGCGATAGGGTAACAAGCGACACATTGCCAAGCTGATCCGCATAAAGACTCAGGAACCTGGCAGGCGGCGTAACGAAGCCGAACTGCGAATCGCTGAAGCGGAAGATTGCGGGGCGCGTTACGTAAAGGTTGATGGACTTCTCGTCGGTTGCAGCCGGCAGCGTCGATCGCGAGTGCTGCCGCACGTGTTCATAAGACTCACCAAGCGTCAGCACGACTTCGTCGACGGGTCTTGTCATCGCGTATATGCCCCAAACGACAGCGGAGCCGAACAGCGCGCACGCCGCGTACCCGAACCACCTGATTGTTCCGCGCACCATGATCACCTCGGGTGCGCAATGAGATACAGCGAGTTTTCGACCGAGTGCTTTTCGATCGGGTCGCGTAACAACTCGTCGAACCGCTGGGCTGCGCGGATAACGAACGCCATGCGCTGATCGGGATCTGCGATGTTGGCGAGAGCCTGGTTGCTGAAACGTTCGTTCTTCGCGCTGGTTGCTGCCAGTGTGCATTGGTTCGCAAATGCCAACTGGATCTCGCGCGCGGAACCGGTCGGAATGTGCCACGCCCACGCGAACTGGTTGGCGCGCATCAGCACCGCGAACGCCGGATCGGTGTACATGGCCGGTTGCAGGATATTGATCTGTTCGTGACGGGCAAGCAGCCTGACGCCCTCCGCGAGGTTGCCTGCATCGATTGCCCGGAACGCGAGTAACACCTCGGGTTTGCTTTCCGCGAAGAGAACACGGTCTGCGATCGGCCAGATAACCGACCCGCGGAGACCCGAGCGCTCGGTCAGGCATTTCTGAAATCGCTGCAGCCCGAACTTCCTGTAAAACATGTGCAGAGGCCAGACGTCGAGAAATAGCGCCGTGTTTCCCTTTGCGAGCATCTGATATACCTTTTCTGCGCCCGTACCGTTCACCTGATCCGGGATCGGCATGCGCGGCGATCCGTACGGTGCGATCCGTTCGAGCGGAGAGCTTTGTCTTTCCCATTGTTGGTAAGCGTTACGCTCCCGATTTGACTTGCCGATCAGTTCCGCAGCGTTGAGCAAGCCGCACCCGACCTGTTTGGATGCAAACGCCGCGAGCCCCGCCCACTGGAACCGGTGATCGTCTAGCCACAACTGCGCATACGCGGCGTTGATGCGTCGATTGCGGGCGATGGGATCGTCGATGGCAACGAGGGCCTCCGCTTTTTTCTGGTAGAAGCGCCAACAGTTGATGCAGTCTTGCTGGTCATCTTCCGACTGCTTTTTTGCGGCCGCTTCCTCGTCTCTCCAGTTCGGGTAACAGACCGGACAACGGTGGTTTTCGCACTTCGCCATCGAGCTCTTTCTCGCTGTCGGGTCTTGGGGATTTGCTGACCCCAGTTTCCCACGGCAAGAGCAGAGGCTATCTCGATATGCGGGTATTCGACGTCACGCCACCCTCATTCCTCCAGCAGCGCATGCATATTCGCAGACCGTTCGTTCGCCGCACTCCGCCGCTTTGCGAGCCACATCATGAACGTAATAAAAACGCCGAACACGACGATGATCCATTGCGCCGGCATCTTCGCCGTGAGCAGCAGCGCGTACGCGCCGAGCATCAGCAGCACTGCGAGATTCTGGTTGAAGTTCTGCACCGCGATCGAGTGTCCGGCCGACAGCAGGGTCGCGCCGCGATGCTGAAGAATCGCGTTCATCGGCACGATGAAAAAGCCGGACAACGCGCCGAGCAGGATCATCAGCGGATACGCGAGCAGGATGTAGACCGGCACGACATATGAGCCGATGTGGATGCCCGCGCCCGCGGGGAAAAGGTTCTTGTTGTAGAAGGCCATCGCAATGGCGACCGCGCCGGTGACGATGCCGACCGGCAGCACGGTCAGCGAGCGGCGCAGCGGAATCAGCGCGGCCGCCGCCGCGGCGCCGACAGCGATGCCGAGCCCGGTCACGCCTTGCATGACCGCGGCCTTCGAGAGCGACAGGCCGAGGTTCACGTTGGCCCATTTCAGCACCAGCAATTGCAGCGTGACGGCGCCGCCCCACATCAGCGTCGTGACCCACAGCGCGATCTGCGCGAGCTTGTCGGCCCACAGCACGTTAAAGCAATGATAGAAGTCGCCGACGAGCTTCGTCGGCTCGGTCAGGCGATTCGGATAGCGCGCGCCGGTGTCGGGAATGAAGATGTTGATGGCGGCGGCGATCGCGTACGTGAGCATGACCGCGAACATCGCCAGATCCGCCGACGAGCCGATCAGCGGCAGATGCGCGCGCGCGACGAATTTATCGGCGAATGTGCTGATGAGCGCGCCGCCCACCATGGTGCCGACGATCGTCGAGAGCACTGTCGCCGATTCGAGCCATGCGTTGGCCTTGACGAGTTTTTCGGCGGGCAGCAACTCGGTGAGAATGCCGTATTTCGCCGGCGAATACGCGGCCGCGCCAAAGCCGACCACGCCGTAGGCGATCATCGGATGCACGCCTGCAATCATCATCATGCAGCCGCTCGCCTTGAGAGCATTGGAGATGAACATCACGTGGCGCTTTTGCATGGCGTCCGCGAACGCGCCCACGAATGGCGCGAGCAGCACGTACGAGACAGTGAAGAAGATCTGCAGCAAGGGCGTGACCCACGCAGCCGAGCGGATCACCGATAACAATGCGATGGCGGCGATCAGCAGGGCATTGTCGGCAAGCGACGAAATGAACTGCGCCGCGATGATCGTGTAGAAGCCTTTTTTCATGAAGCGGATGGGAAGCGGCGCGCGAGGCGAGGCGCGAAGGACGCAGGAACGACGCACGGATGCGAGCGCGGATCGCTGCGCACACAACGCGCAGGCGGGCGCAGCGTGGGACGCGGAATGCAGCCGGCGAAAAGCGTAGGCCGGCGCGGCTTCCCGCTTTGTAGCACGAACGCTCGCACGATGCAGGCGCGCTAATGAAAAAGCGGCCGAAGCCGCTTGTTGAGTGGGTCTGTGTGTCGAGTGCTCGTCGTGATTGCCGGCGCGCAGTGCGCGGCTTACCCGTGGCGTCGCGTTGTGCTCGCCTGGAGCTTCGGGCGCTACGACGCGGAAGCGCGTGCCGCGCAACTCACGCGCTTCTCGCTCGGTAACGGCTCGCGCATGCGCCCGCTACACTCGGGCTGCGGATCGACCCGCCAGCCCGCCGCGCAACTCAAGCCGCTTGCTGACGCGTGCGGCTGTAACGCGAGAGGATCGGCACCATCTGCGCGTAAATCTTCGGATTGCCGGCGACGACTTCGCCGACGTGCAGGAAGTCCGAGTCGCCGGTGTAGTTGCCCACCAGACCGCCCGCTTCGGTAATCAGCAGGCTGCCCGCGGCGACGTCCCACGGGTTCAGGCCTTGCTCGAAGAAGCCGTCCATGCGGCCCGCGGCCACGTTTGCCAGATCGAGCGCGGCCGCGCCGGGACGGCGCAGGCCCGCGCAGGCTTGCGTCATTTCGGCGAACTGGCGGCCATATGCTTCGAGACCATCGGTTTCGCGGAACGGGAAGCCGGTGCCGATCAGGCCGTCCGCGAGACGATCGCGCCTTCCGACGCGAATGCGGCGGTCGTTCAGGAACGCGCCGCGGCCGCGCGAGGCGGTGAAGAGGTCATTGCGGGTCGGGTCGTACACGACGGCCTGCGTCACGATGCCCTTGTGGGCCAGCGCAATCGACACGCAGTAGTACGGAAAGCCGTGAATGAAATTGGTGGTGCCGTCGAGCGGATCGATGATCCACTGGTACTCGGACTCGTTGTCCGACTTGCCGGATTCTTCGGCGAGGATAGCGTGATCGGGATAAGCGGTCTTCAGCGTGTCGATGATCGCGGCTTCGGACGCTTTGTCGATCTCCGTGACGAAATCATTGTGCTGTTTCTTGCTGACCTGGATCAGATCGAGATCGAGCGACGCGCGGTTGATGATCTGGGCTGCGCGGCGCGCGGCCTTCACAGCGATGTTGAGCATGGGATGCATGGACGGATCCTTGTGCCGGGGCAGCACGGCTGCTTGCCGGTAAATAAGCGCGACGCGCGCGCTAATGGGCGCCCTCGATGAGGCGCGGAAACAGCACGGAACGCTCACCCGGTACAGGACCGGCGTGCATTCCGCCAACGGAGACGAATTGAATAAGAACGAGGCGCCGGGTTCTGGCTGATAGCTCTGCCTGACTGCGTGCACTGCTTTGAACTGGTGCGGTATGCAGATCGGCGTGGCGCAGGCCGGACGCGAATTCCGGTATTTTACCCGAGTCTGCCAGGCGCGGCAGGGTTCGGGTTGGGGAGGGCGCTGGTGGGCGTGCGTGGGCGCTTGCATGCGGATTTGAATGTGATGTTGAAGAGGCGGTCGGAGACGCGCTCGAGCCTCTTGCAACCCGCTTGCGCACGGGCTTGAGCCGCGGTTTCGCGCGCGCGTGAGCTGCTCGCGCACGGTCTTCCAGCCGCGCTCGAACCCGCGCTTGGAGACGCGCTTGAGCGGCTTGCAACCGCGCTTGCACATGCGCTCCCAGCCGTGCTCGTGCACGTGCTCGGAGACGCGCTCCAACTGCTTGCGGCGGCGCTCGCTCACGGGCGCGCAGCCGCGCTTGCACACGCACTTGGAGACGCGTTCGAACTGCTTGCAACCGCGCTTGCCCACGCGCCGGCGCGCAGCCTTCCAGCCGCGCTTGACGACGCATTTGCAGCCTCGATCCCGCCCGCCCACACACACGCCGTTCGGCGGCTTCGCGCGTTGGCGCTACCATACGCGTTCTCCGACTCGCAGGCTTTCATCGTGGACCACACCCACCATTCTTCCGATCCCGCCGTGGCAGACTTGCGCGGCGGCTTCACGTCGACGCGCTTCGTGCTCGTCGAGCCGAGCCATCCGGGCAACGTCGGAGCCGCGGCGCGCGCGCTGAAAACCATGGGTTTCTCGCGGCTCGTGCTCGTGTCGCCGCGCGTGCCTCATGTGCAGAGCGATCCGGAGGCGATAGCGATGGCAAGCGGCGCCGATGACGTGCTCGCCTCCGCGCACGTCGTGCCGACGCTTGCCGATGCGCTCTCCGGCGTGCACTGGTCGATCGCGTTGACCGCGCGGCAGCGCGAGTACGGCCCGCCGCAATGGACGCCTCGCGCAGCCGCAAGCCTCGCACGCGACGAAGCGTTGCACGGCGAGATCGCGCTCGTGTTCGGCAACGAGCGCACGGGCTTGTCGAATGAAGACGTCGAGCGATGCAGCGCGCTCGCGCATATTCCCGCGAATCCCGCCTACAGTTCCCTGAATCTCGCTCAGGCCGTGCAGGTCCTCGCGTATGAGTTGCGCATGATCTATCTGACGAGCGGTGCGGAGGTCAACGCATCGGCGAGCCGCGCGCCGCAAGCGTCGACTGGGTCGGCTGCATCGGCTCCATCGACCGGCGCCGCTGCATCGGCCGAGCCTGCAGGTCCGCGTGCCGCGAGCGATGAAATCGAAAGCATGTTTGCGCATCTCGAAAGCGCGCTCGTCGCACTCGAGTTTCTCGATCCCGCGAATCCGAAGAAGCTGATGTCGCGCTTGCGGCGGCTCTTCGCGCGTTCCGGTCTCGAGCGCGAGGAGGTGAACATCGTGCGCGGGATTGCGAAGCACATCCTGCTGAAAACCGGCCGCAAGGACGACAGCGCACGCTAGCGCGCGGCGCGGGGAATGAAGGGCCAATGAGCGAGCAATGAGCGAGCAATAAGCGAGCAATGAGCGGCCAATGAGCAAGCAATCAGCGGCCGTGCTGGCGGCCACCGACTAGCACGACGACCTTTTGCGCTACATGGACTTGCGGCAGGTTTGCGCGAACCGTCCTACAATCCTCGAAACCTTCTAAGCAAAGCTGCCGATCTGCTATGCGGCAGCCGTGCACGCGCGCATGACGTTTCGCGCGCGGCTTCCCCCACATAACATAGTCCCTGCCATGTTCACGAGACTTCGCGAAGACATTGCCACTATCCGCGAGCGCGATCCCGCCGCCCGCAGTGCCTGGGAAGTGCTCACGTGTTATCCAGGCTTGCACGCGCTGGTGCTGCACCGGTTCGCGCATGCGTGCTGGCGTGCGCGGCGCCGTTGGCTCGCGCGTTTCGTTTCGCAGATGGCGCGCTTCATGACGGGCATCGAGATCCATCCGGGTGCGACGGTTGGACGGCGAGTCTTCATCGATCACGGCATGGGCGTGGTGATCGGCGAGACCGCGCAGATCGGCGACGATTGCACGATCTATCAGGGCGTCACGCTCGGCGGCACGTCGCTCACACGCGGCGCGAAACGGCATCCGACGCTGGAGCGCGGCGTGATCGTGGGCGCGGGCGCAAAGGTGCTCGGAGGGTTCACGATCGGCGCGGACGCGAAGATCGGCTCGAATGCGGTGGTGACGAAGCCTGTGCCCGCCGGCGGGACGGCGGTCGGCAATCCGGCGCGAATCATCGTGCCGGCGGCGGCTGCCGCTGCATCTGTCGTGGCGAAGGCTGCCGCTGTTGGCATGCCGGTCAATGGCCGCGCGAGCGCAGCGTCGGATGCCACGGCGAACGGCGCTGCTGCGTCGAATGGCGTAACGCGTGAGGATGAACGCGGCAAGCTAGCCGCCAGGCGCAGCGATTTCTGCGCGTACGGCATCACGCCGAATGCAGACGATCCCGTATCGCTCGCCATTCACGGGCTGATCGATCATGCCGCGACGCAAGCGAAGCGCATCGATGAAATCGTCGTGGCGCTCGAGCATCTGGGCACGAGCCTGGAAGGCCTGCAAGGCGCCGATGCCGCGCTGCTCGATTTACGCCGTTTGTCCGCGGCGATCGCGGGCAAGGTGGAGGGGACGGTGGCCGCGCGTTGAAGGCTTGAAGATGCGCGGGGCCGTGAGCGCGGCACCGCCTCTTCATGCCACCGTCGGCGGCACAGCACATCATCATGCGGCCGGAGGCGGGGCGCAGCGTGGTCTCGCTGCTACGCATAAGACACGACCTTTTCATGCCGCCGTGGCGGCGCATCGCCTCGTCACGCCGCGGGTGAAACGCCACCTCATCACGCCGCGCAACGCACCACCTCTCACCACCACTCTCAATCGAGCGGTAACGCCCGAATCCCTTCCGAATCGACGCGCAAATAACCGCCGCGTCGCTCGCCATGATCGAGATCCCAGTCGGGCAGCACCCAGCGTATGCCGCCCGGCTCGCGATGACGCGCGGGGCGGTGCGTGTGCCCGTGAATCATCGTCGCCGCTTTCGACCACTTGAACAATGCGGCGACGCCTTTGGGCGTCACGTCGTATTTGAGTGAAACGGGACGCATGCGGCCGCCCTCGCTCTTCGCCCGCATGTTTTCCGCGAGCGCCTGACGCCACGAAAAGGGCGACGCGAGAAACAGCATCTGCGCAAGGCGGTTGCGCGCGAATCCGCGAAACAGTTGATAACCGCGGTCCGCGGTGCACAGACGGTCGCCATGCGCGACCGCAATGCGCGTGCCGAATGCGGTGATCACGAACGGGTCGGGCAGCCAGATCGCGCCGGCCGCTTTCATGAAACGCTTGCCGAGCAGAAAGTCGCGATTGCCGTGCATGATGTAGAGCGCAATGCCGCGCTCGGTCAGCGTGTGCAACAGCGCGGCCATCCGCGCGACGAACGGCTCGGCGAGCATGTCGTCGCCGATCCAGTACTCGAACAGATCGCCGAGAATAAAGACCGAGTCGGCCTGGTCGGCGTTGACGCGAATGAAGTGTTCGAACGCGGCGACCGTGCGCGGGATCGCCTCGCTCAAATGAATGTCGGAGAGGAACAAAAACGGGCGTGCGGCGTGCGGGCGTTTGCCCTCGCCAGGCACGCCCGCGGCGACGCTTCGCAGCGGCTTTTCTTGCAGCATTGAAGGTGCCTGTATCGCAGTTTTTCTAGTTAAGGCGCGTCCGCAATCAGTCGACGACCACGGCTTTTTCGATCACGACGTCGTCGACCGGCACGTCCTGATGAAAGCCCTTCGAGCCCGTCTTGACCTTCTTGATCTTCTCGACGATGTCCATGCCTTCGACCACCTTGCCGAACACCGCATAGCCCCAGCCTTGCGGCGTCGGCGACGAGTGGTTCAGGAAGTCGTTGTCGTTCACGTTGATGAAGAATTGCGCGGTCGCCGAATGCGGGTCGTTCGTGCGAGCCATCGCGATCGAGCCGTTCACGTTCTTCAGACCGTTGTTCGCTTCGTTGTTGATCGGCTCGGCCGTCGGCTTCTGCTTCATGCCGGGTTCGAAGCCGCCGCCCTGAATCATGAAGCCGTCGATCACGCGGTGAAACACCGTGTTGTCGTAGTGGCCGGCCTTCACGTAGTTGAGGAAGTTCTCAACCGACTTCGGCGCTTTCTCGGCGTCCAGTTCCAGTTTGATGACGCCGTGGTTCGTATGCAGTTCAACCATGATGGAATCCTTTGATGAACGGGGTGGGTGGAAAAGACGCGGCGAGCCGTCGTGCGCTGTGCAATCTGTGCGCGTCGATGCGTTTGACGGCGGGCCGCGCGGGGCGTGAGTTCGACGCTTCTACGCGTGCGTGATGTTCAGTGTTGTTCCGTGTTGCTCTGGGTTGTTCCGTTACTTGCCGCCGACCACGGTAGCCGATTCGATCACGATCGGCTTTTGCGGCACGTCGCCCATCGGACCGCGCGTGGTGGTCGGCGCGGCTTCGATCTTTTTGACGACGTCCATGCCGCTCGTGACCTTGCCGAACACCGCATAGCCGTTGCCGTCCGGATTCGGATAGTCGAGGCCCGCGTTGTCCACCGTGTTGATGAAGAATTGCGCGGTCGCGGAGTTCGGGTCGCTGGTGCGCGCCATCGCGAGCGTGCCCATCGTGTTCTTCAGACCGTTACGGCTTTCGAGCGGAATCGGCGCGCGCGTGGGCTTCTCCGCGAAGCTCTGCGTGTAGCCGCCGCCCTGGATCATGAAGCCGCGAATCACGCGATGAAAAATCGTGCCGCTGTACTGGCCGGACTTCACATAGTCGAGAAAGTTGGCGACCGTTTTGGGCGCTTTCTCAGGATACAACTCGACGCGAATATCGCCTTCCGACGTCTTGAGGAGGACGGACGGATGCGCGGCTTGCGAACCGGACTGGGCGAACGCGGGTGCGTTCGCGATCAGGGCGGCGCTGCCGAGCGCCAACATCAACCATTTCATGAAAATCCTCAGGGTTGGAAAAAACGTATGACCGCCGCGGCGGCCTTATTGCGAGGGTGCCATGTAAGGCGGCATGGCGAGCGAGCCGTTGGGTCCGCCGTACTGGAAGCTCGGCGTTTGCGTCATGTTCGCGGTGGAGCCGGGCGCGTATTCCTGCGGCGCGGCCGCGGCCCGTTTCGGCGCTTTCGCGGTCTTCGGCGGCGATACGATCTTCTGGATGTCGGCGATGCGCTGCGTGGTCGTGGCGTTCGCCTTGCCGAGGCTTTGCGCGCGGCGATACGCTTCGTTGGCCATGCGCAGATAGAGGTCGCCCAGGTTCTCGTAAGCGAGACCGTAACCGGGGTTGACCTTGGTCGCGGTTTCGAGCGCCGCGCGTGCTTCCGCGTAGCGGCCGTGCTTGGCGTAGAGCGCGGCGAGGTTGTTGTACGGCTCGGGCAACTCCGGATACAACTGCGTGAGTTCGGTGAACGCGGTGATCGCTTCGTCGTCGCGGTTCAGATGCGCGAGCACGGTGGCGCGCTTGAACTTCGCCTGCGCGTCACGCGGATTCGACGCGATGCGAGCATCGAGTTGCGTCAGCGAGGCTTGCCAGTCCTTTTGCGCGATGGACGCGTCGATCTCCGGCGTGTTGTCGCGCACGGCGGGCCCTTGCGGCATGGTAGGCGTTTTCTGCGCGAAGGCGGCGGCGCCCGGCAGCATGCCGAGCGCGACGGCCACGGCGACACGCAGCGTGACGGCGCGCGCGAACTTGCCGCCAGCGCCGTGCACTGAGCCACGCACCGAAGCGCCAACAGAGGCGCGGAGCGGGGCGCGAACAGGGCCGCGAATAGAGGCGCGAACAAGGGTGCCGGCAAGGCCGCCAAACGCCGTCGCGGCGAGGGTCGCAGCGCTGCGCGCGCGGCCGCTGGAAGGTTTCATAGGCTCGGGTCTGGGTGTTATACTCCGAGCCATTCTAACAAAAGGTCTGCGCGTTCCGTCGAACCGCCGGCTGTCTTTTCGCCACTCGTGGTCGTCTCCGCCTTGATAGCAGTCTGACCGCCGCACCAGGTGCACCGGTTTGCTGCTGTGCGTGTTTCAACAGTCGCCGCTGTGCGTGTTTCACGTCGGGCAATAGTCTGGTCATCAAGAAGTCTGATCAGAGCCCGTCCGAACAGGTAACAGGCAATAGGCAACAGTCGGCAACAATTCGTCCCCGCCGTCGTGTTCGGGGGCGGCACGCACGAAACACATTGCGGATTTCTTTCGGCCCACGCACCGTTCTCTATGGAATCACTGCGCATCTACAACACGCTCGCGCGTGACAAGCAAACTTTCGTGCCCCTGCAAGCAGGCGTCGTGCGGATGTACGTCTGCGGGATGACCGTGTACGACTATTGTCACGTCGGTCATGCGCGTGTCATGGTCGTGTTCGACATCGTGCAGCGGTGGCTGCGCACGCTCGGCTACCAGGTCACGTACGTGCGCAACATCACGGACATCGACGACAAGATCATTCGCCGCGCCGTCGAAAACGGCGAGACGATCAAGTCGCTGACCGATCGCTTCATCAATGCGTTGCATGAAGATGCGGACGCGCTCGGCATCGCGCGTCCCGACATCGAGCCGCGCGCCACCGACTTCATTCCGCAGATGCTCGGCATGATCGAGACGCTCGAGACGAACGGCTACGCGTATCAGGCGAGCGACGGCGACGTGAACTACGCGGTGCGCAAGTTCGCGGGCTACGGCAAGCTCTCCGGCAAGTCGCTCGAGGATCTGCGTGCGGGCGAGCGCGTCGCCGCGAACGACGCGAAAGAAGATCCGCTCGACTTCGTGTTGTGGAAGCAGTCAAAAGAGGGCGAACCCGCCGACACGGGCTGGGACTCGAAGTATGGCCGCGGCCGTCCTGGTTGGCATATCGAATGCTCGGCTATGGGGTGCGCGCTGCTCGGCGAACGTTTCGACATTCATGGCGGCGGACAGGACCTGCAGTTTCCGCACCACGAAAACGAAATCGCGCAAAGCGAAGCTGCGACCGGTCAAACGTTCGTGAATTACTGGATGCACAACGGCTACGTACAGATCGACAATGAGAAGATGTCGAAGTCGTTGAATAATTTCTTTACGATTCGCGAGGTATTGGCGCAGTACGATGCCGAGGTCGTGCGTTTTTTCATCGCACGCGCGCACTATCGTTCGCCGCTGAACTACAGCGACGTGCATATCGACGACGCCCGCAACGCCCTCGGCCGCCTTTACACGGCGCTGAAAGACGTGACGCCGGACGGCGCCGCGCTCGACTGGAACGAAGCGCATGCGCAGCGTTTCCAGGCAGCCATGAACGACGACTTCAACACGCCGGTTGCGGTGTCGGTGTTGTTCGAGCTGGCAACTGAAGTGAACCGCACGCGCGACCCCGCGCTGGCCCGTCAACTGCGCTCGCTCGGCGCGGTGCTCGGGCTGCTCGGGCGCGAGCCGCGTGCATACCTGCAGCAGGCAGCGGGCGCCGCGGTAGAAGGCGCGCTGGAACCCGCCGCGATCGAAGCGAAGATCGCCGAGCGCGTGGCCGCCAAGCAGGCGAAGGACTATGCAGCAGCAGACCGGATCCGGGCGGAATTGCTCGAGGCCGGCGTTGCACTTGAAGACAAACCCGGCGGGCTAACCGAGTGGCGGCGCGTGTGAGCGCACCTCGTACTTCCCTCTGAACGACTCGCCAGGCAGGAGGCAGGATGGCAACGGCCACGAAGACGCCGGCTAAACGAGCCACGTCTCAAACAAACGCGGCAGCCGCGCCCAAGTCGACTCGAACGTCGGCGCGCACGGCAAGCGGCGCGGTGAAGGCAGCAACGTCGAAAGGCGCGGGAGCGGCGGCAAAAACCGCCGCGGGCGCCTCGAAGAAGACGGCGGTCAAGCGCGCGTTGAACGGCGCGTCCGCGCCTGCGCATGTGGGTTCGTCCGCGGCGTCGTCGCTTTCGTCCGCCACGCGGCGCACGAAGGCGTCGTCCGCGAAGGCATCGCGTGCGAAGCCGAGTAGCGCGAACGGCGCGTTGCCGGCCGAACTTGCGGGCGACGTGCAGGAGCTCGCGCGCGTCGCGAAAACGCGAGAGAACCAGGAAGGCGAGATCGTGCGCAAGACGCGCGCGTCGTCTTCGGCGGGCGGCGAAGCGGCGAGCGCAAGCGAGGTCGCGGTGCCGGTGCAGATCGCCGGGCTTGCGCCCGAAGTCACGCGTCCGGACTACTGGGACAAGGCGTGCGCCGACCTCGTCAAACGCGACCGCATTCTGAAGAAGCTGATTCCGAAGTTCGGTCCGGTGCATCTATTAAGCCGCGGCGATCCGTTCGTCACGCTCGCGCGCTCGGTGGTCGGTCAGCAGATTTCGGTGGCGTCCGCGCAGGCCGTCTGGGCCAAGGTCGCGGCGGCTTGTCCGAAGCTCGTGCCGCAGCAGTTCATCAAGCTGGGTCAGGAAAAGCTCACGGCATGCGGCTTGTCGAGGCGCAAGGCGGAGTATGTGCTCGACCTCGCGCAGCATTTCGTGTCGGGTGCATTGCACGTCGGCAAGTGGCGGTCCATGGAAGACGAGGCGGTGATCGCCGAACTCACGCAGATTCGCGGCATCGGCCGCTGGACCGCGGAGATGTTCCTGATCTTCAACCTGTCGCGTCCCGATGTGCTGCCGCTCGACGATCTCGGTCTGATCCGCGCCATCAGCGTGAATTACTTTAGCGGCGAACCGGTCACGCGCAGCGAAGCGCGCGAGGTCGCGGCGAACTGGGAGCCGTGGCGCACCGTCGCCACCTGGTATATGTGGCGTAGTCTGGACCCGTTGCCGGTCGACTACTGAAAGCAGAAGAAGCAATGCCGCTTGGCGAAACTATCAATTGTTAGATTTTGATAGTTGCGAAGTGGTTTTGACATCGGCGAGCGCGGTTAGAATACGCGCTGCCGGTAAGTCCAAGGATTAAAACCAATGAAGACCACCTTTCTGGATTTCGAACAGCCGATCGCTGAACTCGAAGCGAAGATCGAAGAATTGCGCTTCGTGCAGGACGATTCGGCCGTCGATATTTCGGAAGAGATCGAGCGGCTGTCCAAGAAAAGCCAGCAGCTCACGAAAGATCTGTACGCGAACCTCACGCCGTGGCAGGTTTCGCAAATCGCCCGTCATCCGCAGCGCCCGTACACGTTTGACTACGTGAACGAACTCTTCACCGATTTCCACGAGTTGCACGGCGACCGCCACTATGCGGACGACCTGTCGATCGTCGGCGGCCTCGCGCGTTTCAATGGCCAGGCCTGCATGGTGATCGGCCATCAGAAGGGCCGCGACACGAAAGAGCGCGCGCTGCGCAACTTCGGCATGCCGCGTCCGGAAGGCTATCGCAAGGCCGAGCGTCTGATGCGTCTCGCCGAAAAATTCAGCCTGCCGATCTTCACGTTCATCGACACGCCCGGCGCCTATCCTGGCATCGGCGCGGAAGAACGCGGGCAGTCGGAAGCAATCGGCCGCAATCTGTACGTGATGGCCGAACTGAAGACGCCGCTGATCGCGACGATCATCGGCGAGGGCGGTTCGGGCGGCGCGTTGGCTATCGCGGTCGGCGACAGCGTGTTGATGCTGCAATTCTCGACCTATTCGGTGATTTCACCGGAAGGCTGCGCGTCGATTCTGTGGAAAAGCGCGGCCAAGGCGCCGGAAGCCGCCGAAGCGCTCGGTCTCACCGCGCATCGTCTGAAGGCGCTGGGTCTGATCGACAAGATCGTCAACGAGCCGCTCGGCGGCGCGCATCGCGATCCGAAGGGCATGGCGGCGATGCTGCGCCGTGCGCTCGCCGATTCGCTGCGTCAGTTCCAGGGCATGAGCATCAACGACTTGCGCGAACGCCGTTTCGAACGTTTGATGTCGTACGGCAAGTTCAAGGAAACGACGCCGGGCGTTTGAGCCCGCGCGTTTTCTTTCGTCCATCGGCGCGACGCATGACTAATGCAACCGCGCTAGCGACATGACTCCCACTGCCGAATCGCCTGCGGACCGCCTCGTTCTCGAGGCGGTCCGCGTTGCGTTTGCCGCGCTGCCCGCGAGCGCGCGCGTTGCCGTTGCGTTTAGCGGCGGCGTCGATTCGAGCGTGCTGCTGGACGCGGCCGTGCGTGTCGCCGGCTCGTCGCGTTGCATCGCGTTTCATGTGCATCACGGCCTGAGTCCGAACGCCGATGCGTGGCTCGCGCATTGCGAGGCGTTCGCGCGCGAACGCGAGGTCGAGTTCGTCGTGCGTTACGTCGACGTTTCGCGCGATGCCGGCGTGAGCGTGGAGGCCGCGGCGCGCGATGCGCGTTATCGCGCGCTGGACGCACTGTGCGCGGCACACGGCATTGGCTGGTTATGGCTCGCGCAACACGCGGACGATCAGGCGGAGACCGTGCTGCTACAACTGTTGCGCGGCGCGGGCCTCGCGGGCCTCGCGGCGATGGCGCCGGAGTTTTCGCCTGCGGGCGCCGCGGCGGCGCGCGTGCGGCCGTTGCTTCATCTGCTGCGCGCACAGATCGAACGCTATGCGAGTGCGCACGAACTGCGCTGGATCGACGACGAATCGAATGCGGACACGCGCTATGCGCGCAACGCGCTGCGCCACCAGGTCACGCCCGCGTTGGCCGTTCACTTCCCCGGTTTCCGCGACGCGCTCGCGCGCACGGCGTCGCATGCGGCGTCGGCGCAGCGCTTGCTCGATGAGCTTGCGCGCATCGACCTCGACGCCGTCTCGCGCGACGACGGGCACGCGCTCTCGCATGACGCGCTCATCGCACTCGATGACGACCGCGCGCTCAATCTGATGCGTTACTGGATGCGCTCGCAGGGCTTCATCGCGGCGTCGAGCGCGCGTCTTGGCGATGCGCTGCGGCAACTACGCGAAGTGGGCGAGGGCGGTGACGGGCATCGTCTGCGCGTCGATCATGCGGGTCATGCGCTGCGCAGCTATCGCGGGCTGGTGTATTGGGAAGCGGGCGACAGCAGCGATCCTGCCGACGAAACTTCGCTTGCGGCGCGCGAGGTCAGCGAGTTGGTGTGGCAGGGACAAGCGACGTGGCGCTTGCCGCAATGGCGCGGGACGTTTGTGTTTGAAGCGGTTGACGCTTTAGCGGTGAACGCGGCGGATGCCAGCAATGCCATTAACGCCGCGCTCAACGACACCATTCCGATGAGCCTGCTGCAACACGCACCACTGCGCGCGCGTTCGCGCAGCGGCGGCGAACGCATGCGCGCGAGCGACGCGCCGGGCGCGCGTAGTCGAACGCTGAAGAACCTGTTCCAGGAGCGCGGCATTCCCGCGTGGAAGCGCGAAGTGCCGCTGCTTTTTCTCGGCGACGAACTGCTGTTCGTCCCGTTGCTCGGCGTGAACCACGCGGCGTTGCACGCTGACGTAGCGCCCGACGAAGCGCGCGTGCGAATCGTCTGGCGCGAGGACTTGCTGATCGCCTGACCGGCCGGTCGGGCACTGGCTTCATCGAACGGGTTGTCGTCCAAATAGGGCGCGATTCTGAGCGCGAGCTAAAGCGCGAATATGCATTACGGAACGCCGCGCAAGCGCCGCGGCACGCGTCGCCACGGCCTTCGCGGCTTGTCTTTTTGCCTCTGATCGGGTACGTTAACTTGTTTGCCCGACCCGCTTTTGCCCTCGCTTTTGTCGGTTTTCCGATCGTGATCCGAGTTTTCCGGTAAGCCATTAGCGATCAATCACGGGCAAATCCGCGCGTGCTGCACGCGCGCTGCATCTACGCCGCCATACACTCCGCCGCCGTTCACAAGACGTTGCGCCCGTGTGCTTTTGTGCGGTCGTCGCGAGCGCGCCAGCGCGGTTTCTCCTTCAGTTCAGAACGACAATGGCACTCATCGTACATAAATACGGCGGCACTTCGATGGGCTCGGTCGAGCGCATCAAGAACGTCGCCAAGCGCGTCGCGAAATGGCAAAAGGCCGGCCACAAGATGGTCGTCGTGCCGTCGGCAATGTCCGGCGAAACCAACCGCTTGCTCGGCCTCGCGAAAGAGATCACGAGCCAGCCGAGCCCGCGCGAACTCGACATGATCGCCGCGACCGGCGAGCAGGTCAGCTCAGGGCTGCTCGCCATCGCGCTGCAGGAAGCCGGCGTCGACGCGGTGAGCTACGCGGGCTGGCAAGTGCCGGTCAAAACGGATAGCGCGTTCACGAAAGCGCGCATTAGCGACATCGACGGCGAGCGCGTGCTGCGCGATCTCGACGCGGGCAAGGTGGTCGTGATCACGGGCTTCCAGGGCATCGACCCGGACGGCAACATCACGACGCTTGGCCGCGGCGGTTCGGACACGTCGGCGGTCGCGGTCGCGGCTGCGTTGAAGGCCGACGAGTGCCTGATTTACACGGACGTCGACGGTGTCTATACCACCGACCCGCGCGTGGTCGAAGAGGCTCGCCGGCTCGATCGCGTGACGTTCGAAGAAATGCTGGAAATGGCAAGCCTGGGTTCGAAGGTGCTGCAGATCCGTTCGGTGGAATTCGCCGGCAAATATCAGGTGAAGACGCGCGTGCTGTCGAGCCTGACCGATCCGCTCATCCCGCTCGACGCTGAAATGAAGTCGGGCACCCTGATTACTTTTGAAGAAGACGAGACCATGGAAAAAGCAGTCATCTCGGGCATCGCGTTCCAGCGCGACGAAGCTCGCATCGCGGTGATGGGTGTGCCCGACAAGCCGGGCATCGCGTATCAGATTCTCGGCCCGGTGGCGGACGCGAATATCGACGTCGACATGATCATCCAGAACCAGAGCGTCGAAGGCAAAACGGCGTTCACGTTCACGGTGGGCCGCGGCGATTATCAGCGCGCGATGGACATTCTCACGAACCAGGTGAAGGGTCACGTGCAGGCCGAGCAGGTGCTGGGCGATCCGAAGGTGTCGAAGGTTTCGGTGGTCGGCGTGGGCATGCGTTCGCATGTGGGCATCGCGAGCACGATGTTCCGCACGCTGTCGGAAGAGGGCATCAACATCCAGATGATCTCGACGTCCGAAATCAAGATTTCGGTGCTGATCGACGAGAAGTATATGGAGCTCGCAGTGCGCGCGCTGCATAAGGCGTTCGAACTGGATCAGGCGTAACTGGGTGTGATTTGGTAGAAGCGGCGGGGCGTGCAGGAGCGCCTCGTTCGTTGTTGTACATATGCGTGGCCTGGCGAAAAAAATCCTTCGTCAATGACGACATTGGCACAAAAAGTGTTCGTCGGACATTGACCTTGGCGGTCCGGCCCGCTATTATCTTGGCTTCGTCGCGCTGACTCCCTGCGCGAGCGAAAGTTTGGGAGACGTGGCCGAGAGGTCGAAGGCACTCCCCTGCTAAGGGAGCATCTGGGCCAAAACCTGGATCGAGGGTTCGAATCCCTCCGTCTCCGCCAGGAGCACCTTCCGGGACATTTCACGATGTCCCGGACCAGACCCCGGAAGGCCGCCACAAGCGCCTTCCGGGGTTTTTTCTTTGCTGCTTCCGGCTCGTACCGACAGAATCGACCCATCAAGTTGGGGTGAAAGTAGGGGTGGGAAATGGCGGAATCTCAATCCAGGCAACCTCATTGGCTCTCGCCAGCTTCGCATAGCGAAGCTGGTTGATCGCGGTTACTACGCCGATGGTGGCGGCCTTTATTTCCAGATTTCTGGCTCGGGTTCGCGCTCCTGGATCTATCAGTTCAACTATTCGGGCGTTCGCGCGAGATGGGGCTTGGGCCGATGACGACTGTCTCGTTTGCAGAAGCGCGTACCGAGGCGGCTCGATGCAGGGCACTCGTGAAGGACAAGATTGACCCGATCGAGGCGCGTAAAGAGGCGCGGCGCACCGTGACGGCGACAACCCTGCACGCTGGCGTGGTCACCTGGATAAGATGCTGGCAAAGCGCAGGCGCGCCCTGAAGCATTTTCCGACGTTGCCGTGGGCCGACATCCCTGAATTCATACCAAAGCTTAAGGTGAAGGAAGACCAAGGTTCACGCTCGGCCGCGATGTTGCACCTGGTGATCCTGACCGTCTGTAGAACGAATGAGATCCGGCGAGCGCGGCCCGAAGAGTTTGACTTACGCCACAAGATTTCGACGATCCCCAGCGAGCGGATGAAGATGGGCCTTCCTCACCGCGTGCCCTTGTGTGATACGGCCTGCGATCTCGTGAAGAGAGCTATGCGGACGGCCAGGTATGGCTACCTCTTTCCGGGCGACAAAAAGGGCGCTCCGCTTTCGAATATGGCAATGTTAGAACTGCTCGATGGCATGGGATATACAGACATCACGGTGCACGGGTTCCGTTCGACATTTCAGGACTGGGCGGAGGAGTATGGTGAGTATCCCGAAGTGCTAGCCGACAAGGCGATTGCCCACAAGACGAGCAACAAGGCCCGCCGTGCGTATCAGCGAGGTGACATGCTCGAGAGGCGCCGAAGATGATGGACCACTGGTCGCAGTACTGCGCGGGGATGTCTGCGAGCGTCGTGTCTATTACGCCCCCGAAGGAGAATCCGGCAAAGCAAAGTTTGATTCGCCTTCGCGAGGTGCGTCTGCGTGTTGGCCTGGGCACAAGTACTGTCTATCGGTATCTGGCCGGAGGTAAGTTTCCACGGCCAGTGCAAATCGGTGGTGGTAGGGTTGCATGGCTAGAGACCGACGTTGATGCATGGATTGTCGACCGCGTTGAGGCCAGTGGGCGCGGAGCAACCTAGCTTGGTTCCATTCTGTCGCGGCGGTTTGCGTGACATCAGAAGCCATCGGAGCGCGACAGAACACGGACTTGCGGGACCTTGAGTTGCTCGGTCGTACCGCTGGAATGAATGCTTCGTTTTCCTTTTTAATTCGTCCTCCGCCCTCGGCAGAAGTACTTCCGGTAGCAGTCCATACTGTCCCGCCACGGAGCCCGGCAGATTGCCCGATATGGCGGCCTTCGGCTCACCGGCCCACCGGCCAGTCACGCTTGCGCCCAATGGCTTCGCCGATGGCGTGGTTTTCCATGGCCGCTTCCGTATCCTGATCCGCTTTTCGGCGCACACGTTCCCAGTCAGTGCAGCTTTCGCCGCGCGAGCGAACATCGTGCATTTCCGCGCTAGTCATCGAAGTGATTTTCGAGCCACTCCCGATAGGCGCACTGTTCATCTCGTTTGGCCGGCGGAAACTCACGATTCGCAGCGGTCCTCGCCCGGAACGAACGCCACCGACAATACGGTCAGAACCTCGGATACGTAGTCAAAAGCCCGCTGGCGCCGTCCGCCATGATGAGGGCAATCTACGAACAGGGTATGTTCACTTTCCCGCACCCGATCGGCATCGCAAAGTCACAGCGCCTGCGCTGTTTACGCAAAAAGGCCGGTACTTCGATATGCCTGGACCGTAGCGTCGAAGACCGACACGTCGCCGCGTCCACGAGCGACCAGTTGCGCGCCTTCAATAGCCGCGAAAATTGCTAGCGCGTGGCGCTTAATAGACTCGGCATCTCTTCCGTCCTCTCTGAGAGACAGAACCTTAAAAAGCCAGTCGACGTTTACCTCGGTGAAGTGATCGACTTCTACCCGGACTTCGGCGGGAAGGTCATGATGCTCTGCCGCCATGATGCCGCAAAGACACATTCGATTGTCTTGCACGAGTGCCGAACGAAAGATGCTCGCATAGCGCTCCAGCGTCAGCTGCTCGTTATCGAACCGTTCGAGAAGGTCATGCAGCAAAGTGACCGCTTCCTCCGTGTACTGGCGCGCCAACGCCGCGCCTAGATCACCCTTTGTCGGAAAGTGGTGGTGCACGCCTGCGCTCTTGATGCCGACCTCTTTGGCGATTTCGCGGAAACTCAGCGCGTTGTATCCACGCGCCTGAACCATGCGTCGGGCAGAGCCGAGAATGCGCTGTTTGGTGTCAGTTGTCATGTGGGAGACTCTAACACGATACCTATCGATAAGTAAGTGTTGACACGGGGAGGACGCCTCGCTAAAGTGCGCTTCACTTACCTATCGATAGGTAACGACCCTTTTGAGACCGACCATGAAAATTTTCGACATTCCAGGTTTTCCCAACCCGCTTCGCATCCGGATCGTGCTGGCGGAGAAAAATCTTGCTTCCAAGGTTGAGTTCATCAAAGTTGATCTTCCCGCTGCGGAACACAAGCAAGCCGCCTTCCTCGCCATCAACCCCACCGGGACTGTGCCCGTTCTGCAGTTGGATGACGGAACGTACATCTCGGAGTGCACGGCCATCACTGAGTATCTTGACAATCTTGACGGCAATCCGGTGCTGACGGGCAAGTCGCCAAAAGAGAAAGCGCTGGTTCATATGATGCAGAAGCGGGCTGAGTCAGAACTGATCGATGCGGTAGGGATCTACTTTCACCATGCGACGCCGGGTCTTGGACCGGCGCTTCAGGCGTACAAGAGCCCCGATTGGGAGGGCCGCCGAGAATGGGGTGAACGCTCACGCGACAAGGCTGTTGCCGGGATGCGCTACTTTGACAAGGTGCTCACGGCGCAACCGTACGTTGCGGGCGAATCCTTCTCAATGGCGGATATCACAGTTTGGGCGGGACTCGTGTTCGCTGGTTTTGCAAACATTCGGGTCCCCGAGGAATGCACCGCGCTGCTCAATTGGCGGCAGACGGTTGACGAGCGCTCTTCCGTCAAGAATCCGGCGTAAGCAGCGTTCGTCCCCAACACCACGCCAGTTCTCGGAGCGCAGTAAGAATATTTTTTAATGTGTTGAATTCAGGAGTACTGAAGTGAGAAAACCGATAAAAATCGCGACGGTCAAGGCGGGGGTGCTAGTACTTGCTACAGCTGCCGCTTTCGCAACTACGCCATCCAATGCGGCAGGGGAAGGGCAGAATCTGCGCGCCGTCTACACGCATCAGACAGCGCCGACGAGGTTTATCGATGTAAACGGTACGAAGCTCGCCTATCGCCGTTTCGGAAAACCCGGCAATGTGCCGCTGGTCTTTTTCCAGCACTTTGTGGGCAACATGGACAACTGGGACCCTGCGGTCATTGACGGTTTTGCTAAAAATCGAGAGGTAATTCTGTTCGACAACGCCGGCGTCGCCAGTTCAGAAGGAGAAGTTCCCAGCACCGTCGAGGGGATGGCACGGCATGCTATCGACCTGCTTCACGCACTCAACGTCAAAAGGGCTGATCTTCTCGGATTTTCTCTGGGAAGTCTCGTAGCACAGGAAGTTGCCGTTGAGCGCCCTGAAGTTGTTCGACATCTGGTGTTGGTGGGGAGCGGACCTCGCGGCGGGGCTGGAATGGCCACGCTTACGCCAGAGTTCCAGGAAATGATCAAGAAGGACAGCGGAAACAACGATCAACTGCTGCTTGATGTGTTCTTCACGCAATCAGACGCGAGTCGCGCTGCGGGACGTGAATTCCTCAATCGCCTTCATGCTCGTTCGCGCGATCGTGACCCGGACGTGAATGATAAGGTCGCACCGGCGCAGGTAGCGGCGTTCGCGGCATGGGGCGCGCCTCACGCTGATGCGGATGCATACCTGAAAAACATCAAGCAGCCTGTGCTCATCGTGGGCGGCAATCACGACATCGTTCATTATCCGGTGAATTCGTTCACCCTGGAGGAGAAGCTGCCGAACGCTCAGCTGATTCTGTACCCTGACTCGAGTCATGGGGCGCAGTATCAGTATCCCAAGCGCTTCGTGGCCGATGTCACGGCCTTTCTCGATCGCGAAGACTAGAACCTTCATGCAGCAGCCGGTGCTCGCTTATGTTCATCGTCTCATAGCTGCTAGCCACGGAGAAACCTCGCAGCGACAAGAGACGAGTTTTTCAACTCTCAGGCGCGGGGTTCCGTGGTCATAGGCGGTACACGGATGCCCTTTGCGACTCTGAAAGCCGGTTGACCACGCAATAAGCAGGCAGCCGCGCTTAACTTGAACTGTCGATAAATTATGGGAGGAAATCCGATGCGCAACGTGGGAACCATGGTCAGCTTTTGCCGTCCGGACGGTCAAGCCGTTGAGGGCTATCTTGCTAATCCGGCGAAGCTGGAAGGCGCGCCGGCAATCGTTGTGATCCAGGAGTGGTGGGGGCTTAACGCTCAGATCCGGGGCGTGGCGGACCGTCTGTCTCACGCGGGCTACATCGCGCTGGTGCCCGACCTCTACAGAGGAAAGTCTACAGTCGAGGAAGAAGAGGCTCACCACTACATGGATAGTCTGGACTTTGCTGACGCAATCTCTCAGGACGTTCGCGGCGCGGTTCAATACCTGAGTACGTACACGAGAAATATCGGTGTGACCGGGTTTTGCATGGGCGGCGCATTGACGCTTCTTGCCCTCAGCGCTGTCCCTGAATTTGCGGCTGGCGTTATATGGTATGGATTCCCGCCGCTGGATCGCCTGGACGCTTCTGGCATCAAAGCGCCCATCCAGGCGCACTGGGCCACACAGGATGCATTCTTTCCTGCCGCGGGTGTGGATGTGCTTGAGGAGAGGTTCGCCCGCAGTGAGGTCTCGGCGGAATTCCATCGCTATCTTGCACATCATGCGTTCGCCAATGAAACCGCCGTGGGCGATGGGCGCATATCAGGCACGCAATACGATCCGGTTTGGGCGCAACTCGCGTGGGACCGCACACTGACGTTTTTTGGCCGCACCCTTTGGAAGGAGCCAGTCGTAGTGAGACGTACGTCATAACCCACTGCGGTATTTCATGGCGCGATGCGACGCAGCGGCGAAAGGCGCAACACGCGGTCCATCGCTGAATACGGTCTCGCTATGCTGCACGCCGTGGAGATTGGCAGGACGAAGACGTCGCTGCCCCTTCCTAAAATCTCTGCTTGGGGGTACATCACCCCGTCACCAGATCGCAACGCATTACGCTCGCTGTGACCGTCATTCCTTGTCGGCTAGAAACCGCGGACAAAGCGAAGAATCTCGAGGTTATGCTTTTCCGCGTCGCCGGCATGTTGATCCTGCTGGCCATCTACGTCGCTCCTGCTCACGCCAGTTTCATTAGGCGAAGCGCTGACGGGTGAGATCCGTTGCGTAGCTGATTGGCCGGATGTGGTTGCCATGCAAGCGGAAAATAGCAATGACGACAGAAGCGTCGCAGCTACCACGAATATTTTGCGTGTGATCATTTTAAGGTCGTCAGGAAAATGATATCTCTGTCACTGCGTGAGCTATTGCGCAAGAGGGCGGGCGCGGCGGGCGTTAGCCCCGCCGCGCTGATGCTTTCGAGACCAGTCAGAGCACGCCGGTGGCTCGTGCCGCGTCGAGAACTACCGCGGCCACTGCGGCAGGTTGAGACATCAGTGCTACATGGCTCGCGCCAGCAATCGACGTAATCTTCGCGCCGATCTGTTTAGCCTCGGCCTGCTGGAGCGCCGCGGGAATGATCTGGTCCTGGTCGCCATAGACCCACCACGACGGTTTGGACTTCCAGGCGGCCACAGACACCTTATCGGTAAGACAGCGCGCATTGAGCGGCCCCTGAGCCGTGGCGAGCACACTGGATGTGTCTTTCGGAAGGTCCGGTGCGAAACTGCTCAGGTAGGTGTCAGTGTTGAGCGTAAGGAATCCAGTTTCGTCGGATACCAGACCCGCCTGCCAGGCCGGCTTCGGAAAGGGACTCGTCAGATCCGAGATCGACTGATTGTCTGCGGGCGCGAATGCTGACACATAAACGAGACCTGCAACCTTGTTAATGCTGCCGGCTTGCGTAATGACGGCGCCGCCGTAGGAGTGTCCGACCAGGAGGACGGGGCCCTGCTGGGCATCGATGGCACGGGTGACGGTTGCGGCATCGTCGGCTAGCGACGTGCGGGGAAGCTGAACAGTCACTACTTTCAGGCCACGCGCCTGCAGTACGCGCGTGACTGATGACCAGCTAGACCCGTCGGCCCACGCCCCGTGTACGAGTACGACCGTGCCCGTGGTGCTTGCGGAAGAGCTGCCGCATGCCGCAACGGATGCGAGGGTGACGAGACCGAGCGATACGACAAGAGCAGCAAAGAGCCGCAGAATGTAAGACTTCATGTTAGGAACGTTAAGACGCCAAATGAGATTTCAATATCGCGCCCGTCTAGCGACAGGAAGTATCAGGACGAGCGCGACGCCAACACGAACGGTAACCGGGCTCAGGGGCGCCGCCTATTGCACGTCGTCCGGTTTCAATGACATTGCGTCCGAAAGATAAGAGAGAAGATTTTTCGATGGTCGATACGACCGTATCCGCCAGCCCGTTGCAATGTCGGCCGGCGAAGCGTGGGCGACGGAAAAGTCGGCCGATCTCTGAGGCGGCCCCTCACAAAAGCACCTCTTTGGCTGAGTCGTGAGCCGCTATCCCGAAGCATTGACAAATGTGTAATAGCACATGAGAATAAGAAACATGAAACCGCTCACTGGTCCCGATCTTTGTCACTGTCTGGCTGCACGTCGCGCTGCCAGGTACGTGTCGCGTATTTACGATAGCCATCTGTCAGGCGTGGGCATTTCGATCTCGCAATTTTCGATACTTGCGCTCGTTGAAGAGCATCCAGGAATCGCGGTTGCCGATCTGGCGGACCTGATGGTGATGGAGCGGACCACGTTGGTACGTGCACTCAGACCCCTGAGGGACGCAAACTGGTTGACGAGCGATGCGGAAGGTCCGAAAGCGGCACTGACGTTCACGCTGTCCGCTGCGGGCAAGGCGAAGCTGTCGGAGGCTGAGCCCTGCTGGCGAGCAGCGCAGGCGGAGTTCGAAGCTGGCGTCAGTCGCAAACAGGCGGCTGCACTGCGGGCAGGTCTGTTGACCGTCGTCTTTGCAGGCTGAAAATTTTTCGTTCATATGTGTAATTGCACATATTATCTGTCTCATTCCGATCAACGTCTTCTTTCAAGGACTTTGCATGACAGCCTTTCCTTCCGTTCCGCATGTGAGCACAGTCAGCGCCGAAGACCGGGCGAGCGCCGTCGACTTCGTCAATCGCGTCAACTGGTTCTTCGAGACATGGGACGTCGAAGCCATGATCGAGGCATTCCTGCCCGACGCCGTGGCGTACCACTTTCACGGAACGATTAATGGACACACCGAAATCCGGCGCTTCTTCGAGCATGACTATCCGTATCTGATACCTGGCGTGGGGCGTCATGCCACAAACCATATCGTCGATGAGGACGAAGACGGCGTGGTCGTGCGATATCAAAACCTGCTGGTCCGCTATGCCTCGCCCGAGGATGCGTCGAAACTCGGTGCGGGCCAGGTGATGCACAACGATACCGGGCTGCCCGCGATCTGGCTGTATTCGCCGATGCGTGACCGGCTGCGCAAGACGGCGGCGGGGTGGAGGATCTATGAGCGCTATATCGGCGGTTCGACCACCAGTCGTGTCCTCACGCCTGCCGACACATCGGCAGCTGCCGTGGCGCCGTATCTCCCGAAGCTTCAAGGGGTGTAATCGTGCGATATCGTGTCTTCGGTAAACATACGGGCCTGCGCGTGTCTGAGCTGGTTCTTGGTACAGCCAACTTCGGCGGCCGGTGGGGGTACGGATCAGATCTTGATGCCGCACGCGAGATCGTCGACCGATATGCGGACGCGGGTGGTAACTTTCTGGATTGCGCCGACGTGTATCAGTTCGGAGAATCCGAGGAGTTTCTCGGTAAGCTCCTCTCGGGCCGTCGCGATAACTTCGTGGTTGCGACCAAGTACACTCAGGCAGCGGCGCCCAACGCGGGCGCTTTGGCGACGGGCAATAGCCGGCTCGCGATGCGCCTGTCTGTTGAGGCGAGCCTCAAGCGTCTCAAGACCGATCGCATTGACCTCTACTGGGTGCACTTTTCCGATGGCATCACACCAACGGACGAGATCGTGCGAGGCCTGGACGACCTGGTGTGCAGCGGCAAGGTGCTCTATATCGGACTGTCCGACTTCCCTGCGTGGCGCGTTGCGCGGGCGGCAACGATCGCCGAGTTGCGTGGCTGGGCGCGAGTTGCCGGCTTGCAGTTCGAGCACAGCCTGGTCGAGCGCACAGCCGAGCACGAACTGATGCCGGCAGGCCAGGCACTTGGACTTGGGATGGTGGCGTGGTCGCCGCTCGGTGGTGGACTGCTTTCGGGCAAGTACCGTCGGGGCGAGAAAGGGCGCCTTGAAGCACTGGGCGGTGCCGTATTCCAGCAGGAAAATTCCGGCCAGCGTACGGCGATCGTCGATGCCACCCTCGCGGTTGCGACCGAGCTTGGGGTCACGCCATCCGAGGTGGCAGTAGCGTGGGTCTTGCTAAAGGGTTCGCTGCCGATCATTGGACCTCGGACGAGCGAACAGCTATCGGCTACCTTGGCGCTGCAAAGCTCACGCTTGCACAGCATCACGTCGAGCGGCTGGATGATGCCAGTGCATTGGCTCCGATCTTTCCGCAGTCAATGATTGACGCGCCTGCGTACCGGCAAGCTGCGGCCGGAGGCCAGTACGAGCGCATCGTCATGCCCGAAACGCCGGCTCCCTGACAATGTCCGCCGACGTTACCCTGTATGGCGCGAAGACGGGTAACTGTCTTCGTGTGGCGATTGCGCTGGAGGAACTCGCGATCGCTCACCAGGTCGTGAAGCTCGATCTTCGGGCGGGGGAGCAGCGCACACCAGACTTCCTTTCACTGAACCCGAGTGGAAAAGTGCCGGTGCTGCGAGTTCGCTCGTCGGCGGCGCCTCCGCTCGTCCTCGCGCAGTCCAATGCGATTCTTCTTTACCTTGCGCGACGAGCGGGAGGCAGGTTGTTACCGCCCGAAACGGATGCATCGGCGCCCTTTGCACTCGAGCGATTCTTCTTTTTCGTGACTGACGTGATTGCGCCCAGCCACGCGGCCTTCTTTCTGAAGAACAAAGGGTGCAAGGAGGGGCAAGGGTTGATGGAACGGCGCAGCCTTGAGATGCTCCTTGCAAGCGAGAGGTTTCTGCAAAACGCACCGTTTATGGCAGGGCAGTCATTCACGCTCGCAGACATCGCTGCTGTCAGCATAGTGGCCGCGCAGTCGCCGTCGATCGACTGGGCGCGGTATCCGCAACTTCAGCGATGGTTCGCTGCCGTGATGGCGAGGTCCGGCGTAGAGCGTGGCATGATCGCTTTCGACTGAAGCTCAGCGTGACGGCATGCTCTGATCCGGATCTGCACCATGACGTATGGCACCGGGCGAATATCCGAAATGTGCCTTGAAGGCCCGCGAGAACGAGGAGTCCGACTGGTAACCGGCGACAGACGCTGCCTCGCTGATTCGCACACGACCGTTGCGCAGCCGGTCGGCGGCAAGGCTCAGGCGCCACCGTGCGAGATACCTGAGCGGCGGCTCGCCGACAATCTCCGTGAATCGGTCCGCAAAGTGCGACCGGGACATGGTCGCAATCTTCGCAAGCGCACCCAGTTTCCATTCATGCGCGGGATCCTCATGCATGGCCGCCAGTGCACGCCCAAGTCGTGCGTCGCCGAGGCCCCGGAGCCATCCGCTATGAGCGGGACTCTTCGCCACCCACTCGCGCAAGCTCCGTATCACCAGCAGATCGATCAGGCGCGAGATCATGAGCGCAGCGCCTGGCGACGGCTCGCTCGCTTCCAGCCGCACGAACCGCAGGATCGCGTGTTGCCATTCCGGTGTACCCGATGCGTCGGCCCGGAGATGAATGACGTCCGGGAGACCCGCGATCAATGAGCCGGCGGATGCGGATTCGAATACGAACGAGCCCGTCAGGACGCGAAAGGGCTTTTCGGCGAAGCCGCGACATTCATCGGGTCGCGAGGGTGATCCGGGCAGAGAGTCACGCGCATGGATTGCGGAGAGAACATGCGCACATCCCTTAGGTAGCAAAACAAGATCACCGGCGACTAACGTGGTCGTACCGATAGCGATCGCGTCGAGCCGGAAGGCGCCGTCCTGAATAAAGTGAAAGCGGGCGCGTCCAGCATCAAAGGGCTTGCGTTGCGCCTCGACCGTCTCGTATATCTCGATTGATTCGCCTCGTAGCCGTATCAGATCCAGAACGTCGGAAAGCACATCTTGCCGGGACAGCCTGTGTGCACGCGATTCGCGCTCACAAATGGATCGCCTCATCGCGTCGTCGCCGATCATGTCTTGCGCCTCAAAAAAAAGCGCACTTCAGGGAACGTGCGCCGCGACAAAAGAAGGACCGGTATGGAGGAGCGCTCCTTCATGCCGCAAAAAGAACAAACGCAATCACCTGCCATGGCACGCGAAAGCGATTCCACGCGCACAGTAGTTAAAAGCGTGCACAGCATAGCGGATCCAGTTGTTCGCATAAATCCGTCGATGATGAATACACATGCTGCCAGGCGCGAACAATCGGGCGAAGCGTTGCTGGTTCTGAGATGCATCGGTTGAGGGCCGGTAGAGCTACTGGTTAGCGCCTTGAAAAGTCTTGACGTATTAGATTTCACATGTAATCTAACGCCAGTTAGAAGTTGTGCGAAATCTAAATAGCCGCGTTGTCCGGTCCGCGCAATCAGTTGGTGCGCCGATTGGTCGAGACGCCGTTTCGCGACGAGGCGAACGACAACACTTTTCGAGGTGATCGAAGTTGGATACGAAAACAAGGCTGGAAGACGGCAGAACAGTTCGTCGTGCGCGATATGGCACGGTGGGCCGACGCGCCAGAACCTGGGCTGCCGCGGCCGCTGTGATCATGGCAAGCGGGGGCGCGTGGTTTCTCTACTCGCATGATGGCGGTGATAGCGTCGCCAATGCCCGACCCGTGCCGCCCCATGAGGTAACGATCAGCCGGCCGCTGGTACGCGACCTCGACACCCGACTCGGATTTCTTGGCCAGTTCTCGGCCGTCGATCAGGTGGAACTGCGCGCACAGGTAGGCGGTACGCTCACAGGTGTTCACTTCAGGGACGGCGACATCGTTCACAAGGGCGATCTG
This sequence comes from Paraburkholderia graminis, assembly GCF_003330785.1. NCBI lineage: Bacteria > Pseudomonadati > Pseudomonadota > Betaproteobacteria > Burkholderiales > Burkholderiaceae > Paraburkholderia > Paraburkholderia graminis. Next base: position 2,528,137 of record NZ_CP024934.1, on the reverse strand, counting down.
CTGTTCACCATCGATCCCGTGCCGTATGAGATTCGGCTCGCGCAGGCGACTGCCTTGCGGCGGACCGCTGAGGCGCGCCTCGTTCTGGCAAAGCAGGAGTTGGCGCGTGCACGGGAGCTTGAGCGCAATGATGCTGGCACGACGCAGAACGTCGAGCAGCGCACGTCCGAACTGAATGCTGCGCAAGCCGCACTCGACGATGCTGCGGCGCAGATCCGCGACGCCCGCTTCGATCTGGATCGCTGCCGCATCACGGCGCCGTTTACCGGCCGCATTGGCAGGCATCTTGTTTCCACCGGTAACCTTATTGCAGGCAGCCGTGGTGCAACGAGTCCGACGACATTGCTCGCGACGCTCGTCTCGCTCGATCCGGTCTACCTCGACTTCGATATGAGCGAGGCGGACTTCCAGTCGTTTTCGCAGTATCGCGGCGACGCCAAAGGGCCGATTGCAAATCGCGTCGAACTGGCGGCGGGCAATTCGACGACCTACACACGGCAAGGCACGCTTGATTTCATCGACAACGTGCTGGACCGTTCCAGCGGCACAATCCACGCCCGAGCGACGGTGTCCAATGCCGACCTGCGCTTTACACCTGGCGAGTTCTCGCGCGTGCGTCTCGCGGTGGCGCATCCCGCACCGACGCTGCTCGTGCCGGACGCATCCGTTTTACCCGACCAGTCCGAGTACCTCGTGATGACGGTTAGCACCGACGGAACGGTTGTGGCAAAGCATGTCGAGGTCGGTGAGATACGCGGGGGATTGCGTGTGATCCGCTCGGGCCTGTCTCGGGACGATCGCGTGATCGTCGACGGTTTGCCCTTTGCGGCGCCCGGAACGAAAGTGGCGACGCGCGATGGTGCGATCCGCTATGAGCCTAAACAGAACTAGCGGACAGTGAAGCCATGCGTATTGCCCATTTCTTTATCGACAGGCCGCGCTTCGCGACGGTGGTCAGTGCCTTTCTGACGCTAATTGGCCTGGGCGCGATGTTCGTGCTTCCCGTCGCACAGTACCCGGAGATCGTTCCCCCGACTGTGCAGGTGACGACATCGTATCCGGGTGCGTCGGCCGAAACGATTGCGCGAACAGTGGCCACGCCGCTTGAGCAGCAGATCAACGGCGTCGAGAACATGCTCTACATGAGCAGCCAGTCCACGGGAGACGGCCGGTTGACGGTCACGGTTACGTTTCGTATCGGCACCGACCTGAACGTCGCGCAGATGCTCACACAGAATCGGGTTCAGGATGCACTACCGCGCCTGCCCGAAGACGTCCGGCGCCTTGGCGTTCAGGTGAGGAAGTCCACACCTAGCATATTGCTGGCTGTTCACCTGTACTCACCTGACAGAACGCGCGACACACTTTATCTCTCGAACTACGCGACGTTGCACGTGAAGGACACGCTAGCGCGTCTGCAAGGCGTCGGCGACGTGCAGTTCCAGGGTGCCCGTGAGTACGCAATGCGTATCTGGATCGACCCCGACAAGGTCGCAGCCAACAATCTGAACGCGAGTGAAGTGCTCACAGCACTACGCGCACAGAACCTGCAGGTATCGGCTGGTGTCCTGAACCAGCCGCCCACGGCGGGCAGCGACGCGTACCAGATAAACGTAGAGGCGCTCGGCCGGCTGTCCACGCCACAGCAATTTTCCGACGTCGTCGTCAAGTCCGACGCACAGGGTCGCGTGACGCGGATACGCGATATTGGCCGGGTCGAAGTCGGCGCCGCAGACTACGGCTCAACCGCTTTCATGGACCGTGACAACGCTTCGACGTTGCTCATCTACGCGGAGCCCGGTGCGAACTCGCTTGCAGTCGAGCAGCAGGTTTTGTCCGCGATGCGCGGGCTAAAGAATGAGTTCCCCGCAGGAATGGACTACAAGATCATCTACGACCCGACCATCTTTATCGGCAAATCGGTCGACGAGGTGATTGTCACCATATTCGTCGCAATCCTGCTGGTTGTTGGCGTCGTCTTTCTTTTCCTGCAGAACTGGAGGGCCACGATTATCCCCGTCGTTGCAATTCCGGTCTCCCTGCTTGGGTCGTTCATCGTACTCGCCACGTTCGGAATATCGCTAAACAACCTGTCTTTGTTTGGCCTCGTGCTGGCGGTCGGCATTGTCGTTGATGATGCGATCGTCGTAGTCGAGAACGTCGAGCGCAACATGCGCTCTGGCATGTCGCCGGTAGAGGCGGCCCACCGGACGATGGACGAAGTGGGCGGGGCACTGCTGTCGATTGCGTTGACGCTATGTGCGGTCTTCATCCCGTCCGCCTTCCTTAGCGGGATTTCGGGGCTGTTCTTTCGCCAGTTTGCGGTGACGATCGCAGCATCGACTGTCATATCCTGCTTTGTGTCGCTTACGCTGAGTCCCGCCCTCTGCGCGGTGCTCTTCAAGTCGCATGAGCCGCATATCGCGTCGCACAGGGGCCTCGCGCAGCGTCTGCTACATGCGGGCTTCGATCGCTTTAACAGGGGCTTTGACAGACTGTCGTTCGGGTACGGAAACCTCACACGTCGTATCGTTCGTGGACTCACCGTCGTTCTCGCAATATACGTCGTGCTGATTGGCATTACGGGTCTTGAATTCTCGCGTACGCCAACCGGCTTTATTCCGGAGCAGGATCAGGGTTATCTGATTACCGTGGTTCAACTTCCGCCGGGCGCGGCACTCGACCGTACCGAGAAAGTGGTCCGAAATGCCATTGACATTATCCTGACGACGCGCGGAATTGAACACGTTGCCCCATTTGTTGGGCTTGACGCAACAACGTTGACCGTGGCGTCGAACTCGGGAACGATTTTTTCGGGGTTGCCGTCGCTGTACAACCACGAGATTCCGGGAGTGACCGCGAACACGGTACTGGCCGACCTGCGCAAACGCCTTTCCGTCATCAAGGACGCTTATGTGCTGACCATTCCGCCGCCTCCTGTGCAGGGTCTTGGCAATTCGGGCGGGTTCAAGATGATGCTGGAGGACCGCGCGGGACTTGGGTCGGAGGCGCTTGTGCATGCGGCGAATGCCCTTGTTGCTGCGGCCAACAGGGATCCCAGTTTTGCCGGAGTCTTTACCCTGTTCAATGCGGGGTCGCCATCGGTTTTCGCGAATATTGATCGTGTAAAGGCCGAAAAGGTCGGGCTCACACCCACGGATGTGTTTTCCGCACTGCAGGTCTATCTGGGTTCACAGTACGTGAACGACTTCAACTACCTTGGCAGAACTTATCAGGTCATTGTTCAGGCTGACGGGCAATTCCGGCATACGCCTCAGGACATTACCCGTCTAAAAGCGCGAAACCAGTTCGGTGAGATGGTGCCGGTCGGCACAGTGGCGCAAATGGAGAACCGTACGATTCCCTATCGTGTGCCTCGCTACAACTTGTATCCTGCCGCGGAAGTTCAGGGCGTCGCAGCGCCCGGCATCGCCACCGGTACAGCACTCCATCGCATGGAAGAGCTTGCCCATCAGGTGCTGCCGCAGGGTATCAGCTTCGAATGGACGGACCTGGCTTACCAGCAGCAGCAACACGGCACGCCGACGCTCCTGGTATTCGGAGCAGCTGCGCTCTTCGTGTTTCTCGTTCTCGTCGCGCAGTATGAGAGCTGGAAGCTACCGCTTGCGATCGTCCTGATCGTACCGATGTGTATTCTCGCGTCGGTCACTGGCCTGATCGCTCGCGGCATGCCCATCGATATCCTGGCGCAGATCGGCTTCGTCGTTCTCGTCGGACTGGCTGCGAAGAATGCCATCCTGATAGTCGAATTTGCGCGTCAGAAGGAGGACGAGGGGACCGCACCGGTTGACGCCGCGGTGCACGCTGCACGCACACGCCTGCGTCCTATCCTGATGACGTCTTTTGCCTTCATCCTCGGAGTGGCGCCGCTCGCGGTCGCCACAGGAGCAGGCGCTGAAATGCGCCAGTCGCTGGGAACGGCGGTGCTGTTCGGCATGCTGGGTGTGACTTGCTTCGGACTTCTGTTCACTCCTGCCTTTTATGTTTTCATCCGCAAATTTGGCCGTAAGGAGCGCACATGATCTTCACTACTGCCGTTGCTCGCGGACTAATGTGTGTTTCAGGTTCGCATAGTGAAGCTGGCAATCTTCGACACGAGCCGCATGACGGCGCCCCATATCTGCCCGAGATCAGCGGAGCGAAACCGGCGTGCCGGCGGCAGGCGGCTGAAGACGGACGTCACACGGTCATGCGCCGGCCTTCAACGAGCCTGCTCCGTGTTATATGCGTGGGCGTAGCAATCGCGACGGGCCTGGGGGCTTGTGCGGTGGGGCCAGATTATGCGGCGCCCACTACGCAGCTTGTGCCGTTCCATAACCGGGTTGAGACAAGCACCCAGCAAGCGGCCAGACCGTCTCCGCACCTCGACACCTGGTGGACCGGATTTGATGATCCAATGCTCGTAACCGTCGTTCAGCGTGCTCTTGCGCAGAACCTGGACCTTGCGGCGGCGTTTGCCCGCGTTCAGCAGGCGCGGGCGGTCGCAGCGGGGGCGGGCGCGCAGCTTCTGCCAACGCTCGATTTCGACGCGACGGGAACCGCCGAGCATCAGAGCCTGTTAAGTCCGGTCGGCACCATCGCGAAAACGTTTCCTGGCTACAGTCGCGACCAGCGCGAATACAACGTTGGGGCTACCGCGAGCTGGGAAATCGATCTGGCCGGCGGACTGCGCCGCAGCGCCGCTGCGGCGCGTGACGAAGTGCAGGCGGCCGAGGCTGAGCAACTCGGCACGCGGATTACGGTGGCCGCCGACGCCGCCGATGCATACCTGCAGGTCAGAGGGTTCCAGACGCGGCTTGCGGTGGCGCAGGATCAGATTGACACCGACGGACGCCTTCTTGAGCTTGTCCGGGTGCGGCGTCGCGCTGGCGCGGCGGACGAGAGGGAGATTGCCCAGGCCGAGGCGCTGCTAAAACAGGCAAGGTCCACTGTACCTATCCTGCGCACGTCGCTTGAGGCGCAACTAAACCGCCTGGATGTGCTGATGGGTGCGCAGCCGGGAACGTACGCGCATGAACTGTCCGTCTCCTCCACCATCCCCGCGATCCCGAAGATTGACGATAACGACCAGCCACTGGACGTCTTGAGGCGTAGACCTGACATCATCGCGGCGGAGCGGCGAGTGGCCGCTTCAAGTGAGCGGATCGGCGCGGCAATCTCGGGCTATTACCCGAAGATCTCCCTGTCTGGCGCGCTTGGCTTTGACAGCGTGAGCACCAATCACCTCTTTACCGCGGCAGCGTTTCAGCCGGTCGGTACGGGGGCGCTTCGGTGGCGTCTGTTTGACTTCGGGAAGGTGGATGCGGAGGTTAAGCAGGCGCGAGGCGCGAACGCAGAGGCGCTTGCACTGTATCGCCAGGCGGTGCTCAAGGCCGCTGAGGATGTTGAGAACGCGTTCACAGCGCTTTCCCAGACAGAGGCTCGACGGCAGGAGTTGCAGGATGAAGTGGCATCACTGACGCGCGCCCGCGACTTGTCCGAACGCGCCTACAGAGCAGGGGCCATAACCCTCACAGATGTGCTGGACGCGGACCGTCAACTCCTCGTCGCGCGTGACGATCTGGACAGCTCACGCGCGGACGCGGCGCGCGCCGCGGTCGGGGCATTTCGTGCGCTGGGCGGCGGCTGGGACATCTCCCCGGACGCCCGCGTGGCAACGAATAGTTCTCCACCGGCGGTTCCGGTCAGGTGAGATGCCTGGGCCGTTGCCTTGTTTCCTTCGTGAGCCGGGTGGTTGTCTGATACGGCGTCGACTTGGAGACGATATGGACCGGTTTCAGTCAATGCAGGTGTTCGCCAGGGTGGTCGAGCTGAACAGCTTTTCCCGTGCGGCGGACGCGCTCCGTCTTCCGCGTTCGACGGTGTCTGTTGTGGTCAGGAAGCTGGAAGCACATCTGCGGGTTCGTCTGATGCAGCGGACGACCCGACACCTTAGTCTTACTTCGGAAGGAGCGGAGTACTACAGGCATTGCATACGTATCCTGGCCGAGATCAGGGAGTCCGAAGAGATGCTTGCTAGCGCTCGGAACGGACCGCGAGGTCGGCTTTCCGTGCAGATCGCGACGGCGCTTGGAAGAATTGTCGTCTTGCCAGCCATCGACGACTTTCACAAACGGTTCCCCGATCTCGAGCTGATGATCGGTCTGGATGATCAGCCCATTCACTCGAGCGATGAGAACCTCGACTGTACAATCCGTATGGGGGAGCCTGACGACCCAGGCGTCATTCAGCGCCGGCTGTGTGATCTGGAGATAGTGACCGCTGGCAGCCCCGACTACCTTGTCCGTTACGGCGAACCTCAACGCGTGGAGGATATTCCGCAACATCTTGCAGTGCACTGCCTCTCACACGCTACCGGAAGAGTCGCGAACTTCATGTTTGACATCAACGGTGATGCGGTCGAGGTCGGCTTGCCGGCTGCGCTTTCAATCAGCGACGCGGAGAGCTGTGCAATATGCAGCGCTAACGGCATGGGACTAATTCAGGCTCCCCGGTTCATACTTGCGCCATACCTGAACTCGGGCGCACTCGTCGAAGTGCTGTCTCAGTGGCAGCCAGGGCCGATGCCGGTTGCAGCCGTGTTTCCGCACCGCCGGCAGATCGCCCTTAAGGCACGCGTCTTTGTGGAGTGGGCGGCGGAGCTATTGGAAAAAAGCCCTTTATTTCTGGGGTAACCTCGATCTTGGTAATCCGTCTTCGAGTGGCTATCGCGTCGACGCAGAGGCGCCTTTGATCGACTGATGGCCCCGCCGGTGGTGGACCCGAAAGGCGCGACGATTCGCGTCACTCCCTACGCAATGAGTGCATCTCCGACTTGCACCGGCAAGCTGGATGTTATATCAAATCTAAATTAACGAAAGATCATCGAGGTCATGAGAAAATCCAGACAGGAGGCGGCCGAGACCCGCCAACGCATCGTCGAGGCGGCGTCCAGCCGGTTTCGGGAAAACGGCATAGACGGGACTGCCGTCGCCGATCTTATGTCGCAGGCGGGCCTGACGCACGGCGGATTCTACAAACATTTCACATCGAAGGAACACGTAGTACTGGAGTCGCTACAACTCGCCGCTGGGTCGCTGCGCGAATCGATGGAAGCGTCGCTGTCGCGTTCGACCGACGTCCGAGGTCTGAATGCGGCAATCAACGACTATCTTTCTTTGGAGCATCGGGACGATCCTGGCAGCGGCTGTCCCTTCGTCGCACTTGCAGGCGAGTTGGCACGCTCCAGCGACGAGGTGCGCGACGCGGCCACCGAGGGCGTCGTGAACCTTGTCAACCTCATCGCAAGCCGTCTCACCGAACTGCCACCCGCTGCGGCAAGGAAGAAGGCGCTTGTCATGCTATCAACCATGATGGGCGCACTTACGATGGCGCGTATGGTGAACGACGAGCAACTGTCGTCGTCCATCCTCCGGGAGGCCAAGAAAGCGCTGCTGCCATGACCTTCGTGGCAGCAGCGATGTTTATGACAGGCGGCGGCCAACTTGATCGGCAATGAGGACCTGGATCAGCGGTGAGTTGTGCTATTTCGCGAGTTCGGACTAAATCGCGGCGGGTCAGGGCGACGGCACTGGCAAGATGATTTCCGACGCGATTTTCCATTGACCATCCAGATTCAGCCATTGAATGATCATGATAAACGGACGCGGAGATGGATCCTGGCCGCCGTAGCTGACGGCGATTTTCATCGGCGCATACGTCTGTGCGACTGTTGAAGAAATACCCACCACCTTTAGTTTTGCCCAGTCGGGAAACAGTGTGAGTGTGCCGGCAGCGTAGATATCCTGAAGCTTGTGCGCCACTGATTCAGATCCCCAAAAGCCGGCCCAACTTCCCTCTGCGGGATCGACGCTTTTTGCGACCAGCAGCGCTGACGGTGAGTCCCAGAACATCTTCTCTATGGCTGCAGCGTCGTGACGGTTTGCCGCCAATGTCAATTGCCGGAAGCGGTTCTTCACATCTTCAAGCGATCCATCGGGCAAAGGGTGCGCGGAGTCAAGATTCACAGGAGCCACATCCGTTTGTGCGCCGTACGTTGCACCTGCAGACATCAACGCACCGGCGAGCGCGGCCACGGCGAGGTAATTTTTTTTCATAAATAATCCTGGGGATTGCGATCCTCGCGGAGAGCGTTCAGCGAGCGGGACCATGACTGATCTGCGCGAACGCGTTGGAGCAGGGCCATTGATCAGTACCTCGGATCGAGGACGATGACGCCCTGGGCTTCCCGGCGTTCGAGCATGGCGTGCGCATCGGCCGCGCGGCTCAGCGGGAGCGTAGCCGCAACCCTCGGTCGAATCAGTCCTTGTGCAATGCCGTCTTTCAGGAAGCGCAGACCACGCAGGATAAGATCCGGGCGCTGAAAAAACGAGGGCAGATAGACTCCGGTCAGCGTTTGCGCTTTTGCCATCAACCGACGCGGCGCGAGAGGTTTGCCGGGGCCGCGCGTCGAACCGATGACAACACATCGGCCAAGCATGCCAAGGCAGGCGAAGTTCTCGTCGAAGACGTCGCCGCCGACTGTTTCGAGGATCACGTCAACGCCTTTGCCGTCAGTGAGGCTCAGGACCGATTCCGGCCAGTGCGGCGAGTCATAAGCAATCGCATGGTCGGCGCCACGGCTCAATACGAAGGCTCGGCGGGTGTCTGAACTCGCGGTCCCGATTACCGTGGCCGCACCGAGTACTTTCGCAATCTGGACCGCGAGGTTGCCGACGCCGCCGGCTGCGCCATGAACCAGCACGCTTTCGCCCGGGCGCAGCACTGTGCAAACCTGAAGAGCGAGAAATGCAGTCACGCCCTGACACGGCACGCTCGCCATGACGACGTCATCGGTATCGTCTTCGAGTTCAACGAGCATGTCAGTGCGAGCCACTGCGCGTTGCGCGTAAGCGCCCTTCGACATCAGGGCCATCACCTTGCGCCCAACCAGGTGGTCGTGCGCCTCGGTGCCGGCATTCAGCACACGGCCGACCACTTGCAGCCCGCCGACCTGAGGTAGCGTCACGCCGCCGACCTGCGTCTCTGCCCGGTTGTAGACACCCATGCGCTCCCGAACATCCGGAAAGTTGACACCGATAGCAGTGGTTTCGATCAACACTTCGCCCGCTCGCGGCTCGGGGTCGGGCAATCCGACGTACTCGAGGACTTCGGGGCCTCCGAATTTTCGATACTGAATGGCTTTCATTGAGGACTTCCTGTTTGATGGGATCATGCCTCGCCTGGGCGAGAGCGGATCGAGTCCGACTTTGCCCAGAGGGCAATGCCGAGTTGCCCTGACAGGGCGATGACGACCAGTGCCGTAGATAACATCGGCAACTGCGTAAGGCGGATGCCCGCGGCAAGGGCGAGCCCGCCCAGCGCAGCGCCGGCAGCACTGCCGAGATAGTGCGCGGAGCTCTGTAATGCGACGACGACGCCTGCTTTGTCCGGATGCAAAGTCAGCAATCTGTGTTGTTGTGGCGCCTGCGAGGACCACGCCGCGGCGCCCCACACACCAAACAGGGCGAGAGCCGCTGCGGGATAGGGCAGCGCTGGTCCCAGGGTTCCGAAAACTGTGACCATCAGAATCTGCACGACCGACATCGCCCATTCCGGGTGGCCTGTGGCGTCGATCAGCGCGCCGCAGAAGTAGATGCCGAGAACCCCGCCTACACTCCAGGCCCACAGATAAGGCAACGGATCAGTGATGCCGCCGCTCGCGCGCAGCAGCGGTGCCACGAAGGTGTAGAGCCCGATTGATGCGGCAGATGTGACGAATGAAACAGCAATGGTTGCAGCGACACGAGGGTCGACCAGTACTGCAACGCGTTGGCGAAGCGAAGGTGGTCTCGAGGCGGCGATTTCGGGCATGCGCGAAACGACGCCCGTGAATGCGATTCCACCTAGCGCCACTATCAGCCACATCGCGCTTCTCCAGCCGAAACCGTGAGCGACGATGAGACCGCACGGTACGCCGACGGCGGTGCCCAGTGCGAGGCCGCCCACGACGAGACCGAGTGCGCGGCCTCGTCGTTCCTGAGAAACCAGGCTTGCAGCAGCACTGAATGCGCTGGGACCATATAGGCCTGCGCCGACTCCGGCTGCTGCGCGCGACAGGAGCAGGACGGGGAAGCTCGTTGCGAGTGCGCTAAGCGTGTTCGCGAGCGTGAAAAGGATCAGCGCTGCGCCTAGCACGCGCCGCACGGGCTTGCCTGCCGTCAGTGCGCCAAACACCGGCGCTGCAACGGCATAACACGCGGTGAACATTGTGACCGTTTGACCTGCCACGGAGGCGGAGACCGCGAAGGTGTTGGCGATGCCGGGCAGCAAGCCCGCCATGATGTACGCGTCGATGCCAAGCGCAAACGTGCCGAGGCATAAGGGAAGAATCCTGATCAACCTGGCTCCTCGGGAATCGTTAATTTCCATCGCCATCAATAGATGCCACGCGATGCGACGCATGCACTCGGCGCCGGCATCACGATAAGATGTCAAGCATCATGCAAAATAGCACTGGTACCGGAAGTCGGAAACCCGGAAAGCATTCACATCGCTTGTGAGAATTTGCACCAATGTTCGACTGGAATGACATGAGACATTTCATCGCCCTGGCGGAGGCGGGCACTCTGTCGGGTGCGGCGCGCAAGCTGCAGGTGGATCACGCCACAGTTGCGCGGCGTATTGCAGCGCTCGAGCACGCGTTGGGAGAAACGTTGGTGGACCGCCTTGCGAGACGTTGGCGGTTAACCGATGCGGGCCTCGACGTTGCGCGCGTCGCCGAGGGCATGCAGACGCAGGCTCATGCATTGGAAATGGCGGTGCGAAGCCGTAACACGGGAGCGCGGGCGAGAGTCGTTGTCAGTGCTCCGCCTGCTTTCGCGAGCGTCTTCCTCGCGCCTCGTTTTGCCGAACTTGCTTCACGGCATCCCGAAATCGAACTGACGCTCCTGGGCACTCAGCCGATGATCTCGCTCAGTCGTCAGGAGGCGGATATTGCCGTTCGCCTGACCCAACCTACCGAACCAAGCTATGTTTCTCGCAGGATCGGAAGCGTGAGTTACGGGCTGTATGCGGCGCAGGGCTACATCAGCCGGCCATCCGGCGAGTGGCAGTTCATTGCGTACCATGCGGCACTCGATCACGTACCGGAGCAGGTATGGCTGCTTGACTTCGCGGGTGGCCGCCGCATCGGGTTCAGGAGCAACGATCTGGTGAGCCAGCTTGCCGCGGCGCGCGAAGGTCTGGGCATTGCTGCGTTTCCCCACTTTTTTGCGGCAGACGATGAACGCGTAATCGCGCTGCCTGTGGACGCAGAAAAACTGTCGCGTGATATTTATCTGATCGCCCACGTTGACATGCGACGGCAGGCGGCCGTGCGTCTCGTGATGGATTTCATTGCGGAGAAGTTCGTCAATGACTTTGACAACGGGGAGCGGTAGAACGAACAGTTCGCTGCCGCCCACCCTGAAGGCTGGTTGCGAAATGCAGCGGGTCATTCGGCTGCAAGTCAGACGGCGAGGTAGCGGCTATCGGGGAATCGCTGATGGATAGCAGACACGGTATCTATCGGCCCGATGTCGAAGCACGATGAGCAAGCGCATTGAATTGAGCAGCGGTCAGGCCGGCCCATTCCGGTCAATGAGGGTAGCGAGCGCTAGCGTCCGGCTGATCGAAGGGCGATGTCAAAGGAAGACGAAACGACCCCACGCCTTTCCTGCCATCCTGGGCAAATAAGCACGGGCGAGTCGCATACCCGCCATGACGTGTGCCTGCCAGTGACGATCCCAGCTATCGTCATCGGTATCAAAAAAATCTTTCGGTTGAAAAATCCCCAGGTTGCTTACGACGATGTCTGGCCCGACCTCGGCTTCGATCAGGCCATGACAACCGTCCGCGGTGCGAGATCGAAGGCATGGCCCCGCGCGCGCCCAAGGCGCGCAATGCCCGCATCGACTTTCTGTTTGGCGCGACCGTTTAGGACAACGTTGGCTCCGGCGTTGTTAAGCGCGCGGGCAATCGCGAAACCAATGCCTTCATAAGGGCGGTCACTACAAAAACGCTCGCACGGCAACCACTACGAGAAGCGCCGTTAGCGCTAACACTCCCAGGCGCGCCGCCTGATGATAGTTTCCCGTTCCGGGAAACTGAAAAACGTATGGGGCGGCGGTCCCGTCGGCGCAACGCGGCGAGCATGCACAGAAGCTGATTTGCACCGTGCTCAACGCTCCGTGATGTTCCAGAACACCCGGCGTTCTCAAAGGACGGTCACGGACGCTTTCGCGATAGTGATGTACTGCGGCATGTGTTCGAGACAGTGCTGGGTCGCTGTATGTCCGAAGGACTCGTAGGGGTGAAGGATTCGCGATTGATGCAGGCAACATCAGGGCCGACGCGAATCCTGCACGCGCTGCGCGGCGAGCACCGAATGCAGCGCGCCGTGGTTCGCAATGCCGCTCGCTGCAATCCAGGCTGCCGTCAATCGCTGAACAACGAAGCTTTTCTGCAACCCATTGCACGTTGGCAGACGTCGAGCGATTTGTCAGGCACCCGCGCTCTCCGTAAGAACGGCAAGCTTTGTCACGCCCGCATGCTCGATCGCTGCCATCGCCTTCGCGACCGTACCGTAAGGCACGCTCGCGTCGGCTTGCAGCGAGACGCCCGAGTTCGGGTCTCGCGCGGCGAGCGCGCGCATTGCCGCATCGAGCTGCTCCAGCGTGCGAGTCTCGCGATCCACGTAGATCTGCCCGTGGGCATCAATGCTTACCATCACCGTTTTGGTGGCCGGCGCAGGAGCGGTGGATTCCGTTTTCGGCAGCTTCACGTGCAACGCATTATTCAGCAACGGCGCCGTCACGATGAACGCGACCAGCAGAACGAGCATTACGTCGACGAGCGGAGTGATGTTGATTTCACTCAACACGTCATCGTCGTCGGATGAAGACGAGAACGCCATTATGCGAGTACCTCCTTGAGCGGGTGGGCGAGGGCGGCCTGCGCGCGCGGCACACGAAACCCGGCCTTTTGCGCGAGCGTGACAAAGTCGATTGCGAAGGCGTCGAGGTCTGCGGCGCCGCCTTTCACGCGGCGCACGAAAAAGTTGTAGCCCAGCACAGCCGGCACGGCTACGGCAATGCCAACGCCAGTTGCAACCAGCGCCTCTCCGATTGGACCGGCAACCACCGCAATGCTTGCCGACTCCGCATGCGAGATCGCCGCCAGCGCGTGGATGATGCCGAACACGGTCCCAAACAGACCGACGAATGGGGCCGTGCTGCCGATCGATGCCAGCACGGCGAGACCCGCTTCGGCGCGGCGGCGCTCCGTCTGGATCTGCTGGCGCAGATGGCGCTCGAGCAGATCATGACGGCTCCAGCTGTGTTCAAGGTCTCCCGCGCCGCTATCGTCCGCGCCGGCCAGCGCGTCGAAGCCCGCCGATGCCAGTCTGCCAAGCGGGCTGTCCGGACGGTCGAGCGCAGCAGCTGCCGCAAAGCTGGGAGCTGCCCAGAAGCTGCTGCCGTAGCGTCGGCTGCCGGCTGCCGCGCGCGTCGCCTGAAAAGCCTTGACGACGATGAGCGTCCACGTAATCACAGAGAAGATTCCGAGCAGCCATAGGGCGCCCTGTACGATGAATTGAGTCGATGAACCGGTCATGTTGTGTTCCTTTATGGATCGTAAGCGTGGTCGATGCGGGAGGAAGATGGCGCCTTACTGTGCAAGCCGGAAGTCGATCGGCACCGTCACCCAGCCGTCGACCGCCTGCTCGCCGCGCCTGGCTGGCACGAAGCGCCAGTTGCGCACGGCATCGCGCGCGGCCTCGTCGAGGACACGGCGGCCGGAGCCGGTCTGCACCGTTACGGATTCGGGCGATCCGTCGGCGAGCACGTGCACGCGCAGCAGCACGCGGCCCTGCCATCCCTGATCCTGCGCAATCTGTGGATAGTCCGGCGCAGGGTTGCGGAGGTACGCGGCGTCGCCGATCGGCGCAGTGGTGGGCGGCGTGTCGGCGTGCTGCGCGGGCGATGCCGCTGACGTTGCTGATTGCGTGGCCGGCTGAGTGGCCGCCTCTCCCGCGGGCGGCGATGTCTGCTGCGCAGTTTGCGGCGGCGCCTCGCTCTGGGTTATCGCAGGCTTCGATGTCGGCCTGGGATCGGACACCCGGTGTTCGACTGGCCGCGCCGGCACAGGAGCGGGCCGCTTCGCCTCGCGCGGCGGCTCCACGGACGGTCGTTGCGCAGCAGCTTCGACATGAGCGGCTTGTGGCAGCGCACGCGGAGCGGCGCCAAGCGTCACGGTCATCGGCAACGGTTGCGGTGGACGAGCGGGCGCGTGCGTTTGCCACGAGTGGACGAGCCACCAGAGCGCTCCGTGCACCGTGACGACCGCGATCGCCGTCAGTGCGAACGTACGATGCGCTCGAGATGTCGCCAGACGCGCGGGCGGCGATACGCCCGGTTGGCGTCCTGCCTGGTGCGCGGCTGAGCCGCCAGCCGGACGCTCAACGCTCGCAGCGGCGGCGCGTGCCTGGGCGGCTTGCTCATCGTCACGATGAGCGACTGCCTGCGCTGATCTCTGTGTCTGCGCGGCCCGGCGTACAGCGGCATAACGATGACTGAGCGCTGCACTCATCGTGCGGCTCCCGCGGGCGTAAAGGTATTAATTGACATTGATAGGTATCGTCTCGTTGCTTGACGCACGCTTCGCTTAAGGCAGGGCGCGAATCGCAAAGTCGCGAATGGTCTGGCGCGAAGCGGTCGAGCGGAAGCCAAACCAGCCTGCGTCCGGCAGCGGCCCAGCCGCCGCGAAGCACGGCTTGCCGTCGAGATAGAAACGTGTGCCCCTGCCATCGACGACGATCCGCACGCGGTATGCGTGATTGGCACGCAGCAGCCAGGGCGGAGCGGTGTATTCGGCAAGCAGGGGCCGCGACGGCGTGCCGTCGTAGTGACGAAAACGTGTGGTCGTGTTGTCGTTGCCCCCCACGCCGACGTAGTACAGCGTCAGTGAGTCGTAGTCGGTAAAGCGGCCCGAACCGCCGAACGGTGGCGCATGATCATCCTTCCTGTGTCCCGCGTGCGACGCGCTCGCGAGCCAGAACTGATTCATGTCGGACACGCGGTCGTTGGGGTCGCCGTGGTCGAGCACTGTGCGCGTGTAGCTGATTTCATAATGTCCGTTCAGACGCTGGCGAAGCCACACGGTCAGACCGCGTGTGCCGTTGAGCACCAGCGCATGCGCTTGTGTATAAACGGGCGGCTTGCTGCTCGGTGCGGACGCACGAGGCGCAGCCGAAACAGTAGGACCGTTCGCGGAGGCGGGCTCAGCTTCGACGACCCAGCGCCGGGCGTCGAACGAGGAGAAGTCGTCCTTGACGATCGTATGCTGCGCTGCCTGAAGCGGCGCGCAGGCCAGCAGCGCGAGCGCCGCGATGGGAATGTTGCGCACGTCCTGGAATCCGTCACGTTGCAGGGAAGTTGTTCAGACGAAGCCGCATTCGCGGCTCATATTGGACATGTGCAACGGGACTCAAGAAGCGTCAGTGCCCGTAACAAAAATTAGCTGAAAACGCTGACATAGTCGCCGATTCGCGTCAGCTCGACGGGGGCGCTGTCCGCGACCTGAGTGAGCGCTCGCGGAATATCGCCAAGAAGAAAGACGCCGCTCACGCGCAACTGGTTTGCCCCTCCAGTCACACGGATCACACCGGAGTCATAGCGATTGAAGACATCGACAAGCGCGGGCAACGGCAGGTTGTCGGCGACAAAGATGCCACGTGTCCACGCGCTCACGAGATCGAAAGGCTGCGCAAACCTCGTTAATCCTGCTTCGGTGAACGCGACGCTTTCGCCCGCCGCGACGTAGACGGGCGTGCGGCCAGGCTGGGAAATGCGCGCTTCGCCCCGGCCAACGGACACGACACTATGCCGATGTATGCGCCCGACGTTAAGCGCACCGCCGTCTGCTTCGACCACGCCGTGTACGGTCTCGAAGCGCCCGGGCGCACCGGCCCGCGACGAGGGCATTTCAACCAGCACCTGGCCTGCGGACACGCGCAGCGCGCGGTCGCTCGGCGCGGCTATGCGGTACACGCGGCTGCCCGCATCCATCGTCATGCGCGAGCCGTCGGTGAGACGCACGGTGCGACGCTGACCGATCGGGCTGCGCCAGTCGGCATCGAGCCCGAGCCGGTGCACACCGTCGCGCACCGTGGCGAAGCCGAGTACGGCGACCATGCCGCCGAACCCGGCACGCAGCAGCCTGCGACGTTTCCCGGATGGCACGCGCAACGCGTCGGCGACAGCTGCGCGTTCAGCCGGCACCGCAGGGCGCATCCGCGCGAGGCGCGCCTGCAACGCTTGCCACGCGCGGGCGTTGGCTTCGTCGCTGCGCCATGTGTCGAAGGCGGCCTGTTCGTGCGGACTCAGCTCTGCTTCGCGCAGCCGGACCTCCCATTCGATTGCGGTGCGCTCGGCCGTTTGCACCTTGGCCCCGGCAAGCGCGCTCATGACACCTCGCAACACAGCGCCAGTGCCTGTGCAACGTACTTGCGCACCATGCTGACCGAGACACCGAGTCTCGCCGCGATGTCCGCATATTTCATGTCCTCGTACTGGCTGAGGATGAACGCCTCGCGAGCGCGAGCGGACAGGCGTTGCAGGGCGGCGTCGATCAGCAGGATGTCCTGCACCGCTTCAAGCGCGACTTCGGGTGCCGGTGCCACTGGCTCCGGTGCGAGAGCGAGCCGCGCAAGGTAAGCGCGTTCAATGTCGCGGCGCCGCCAGTGCTCGAACGTCAGGCGTCGCGCGATCGTTGTCAGCAGCGCGCGAGGCTGACGAATCGCACTGACGTCCGGATACCCTGCAAGTTCGGTGAAAGCACTTGCGGCGAGGTCTTCGGCGTCGCTGCTGGAGCCGACCAGTCGATGCATGCAACTGGTGAGCCAGCCATAGCTGCGGCGGAATTCGTCGCTGAGAAAACGTTCGCGCATGAGCGCCGGACTGATCAGCGTATCAGCGTTGCCGGTGCGATCGGCGCGCAAGCTTTGAGATGGGATCGCCATAACGTTCAGGCTTGACGCGCTGCGCACAACGCGTCTTGAGCAAGGTGAGCAAATGCGGGAGCGGCAATTCTAAGTTGCGCGTCGCGTCGCCCAAAGCACCGTTTCTCGAATCGTTATCAGGTTCGTTGTGCTGCGTATTCCACGAATCGATTGCTCTGAAACGCGTGAAATGCAGCAAGTCCACGCGTCGCTCGCTGACGCTTTCGCACCCTGGCTGCACATGTCCACCGTCGCCATGTGACAGACGCGCGCCGGCCACTGGCCATAGGCGCCGCGGCTCCACGAGTCGATCAACTTGAAAAGCAACTGTACAACGACAGGGATACCGTGAAACGACCAGGCAAAAACGCGCGATGCGGCGCGTCACCGCGAGCGACCATCAGAAGCGGCACAACGTTGTGCACTCTTGCAACCGCGCTCGTTTTCTCCAGTGGCGTTGCACTCGCACAGAGCACTGCGACGCACTCCTTCCATCTTTCGGCGCAGCCGCTCAACCGTACGTTGCTGTCCATCGCCGCGCAGAGCGGTGTGCCGCTCAGCTACGATCCGCATATCGTCGAGAATCTGGTTGCTGCGCCGGTGGACGGCCAGCTGAGCGCGCAGGGCGCGATCGCTCAGGCGCTTAAGGGAACGGGACTCGAAGTCGCGGCAATCGACAACCGCGCGCTGACTGTGCGCCGCGTGCAGGCTGCCGTGTCGACAACGGAGGGAAGCGGCCCAAAAGCTGACCGGCCAAAACGGCCGGTGACCCAGTCAGCAGGCACCGCCGGGAAGACGACGGAGCTCGGCACCGTGACGGTGAGTGCAACTCGCCAAGCGAGAAAGGAGGACCCGCAGCGCGCGCCTACTTCCAGTTACCGGGTGACGGGCACGGAGCTGCAGCAGCAGCGCATCACGTCGCTGGCGGACCTGCAACAGATCGTGCCGGGACTGAACGTGCAGACCACCGATCCGTCCGATACGCAAATCACCATTCGAGGAATCGGCGACGGCGGAGGGCAGATGAGCGGCGAGCAAAACATCGGCATGCCGAGCAGCGTGGCGGTTTATCTCGACAATGTCTATCTGCCGCGGCCCGGCATGCTTGCCGGCGCGCTCGCAGATGTCGATTACGTCGACGTGCTGAGCGGCGCTCAAGGTACGTTGTTCGGCGCGAACTCCACCGGCGGCGTGGTCGACGTCCACACGCCGCTGCCCAGGTTCAAACTGACCGGCTCGGAGAGTCTGTCGATCGCCGAGCGCGGCACCGTAATGAATCACACGATGTTATCCGGCCCGATTTCGGATACGGTGGCGGGCCGCATTGACTACGCGCACGCCAGCACGGATGGTGACGTCACAAATGTGATCAACGGGCACACGCTCAACGGAAACTCGAGCAACGCGCTGCGGGGCCAGTTGTTGATCAAGCCCAACAGCCGGTTCAGCGTGCGCCTGAGCGCCGACTACGACAACGAAAACGGAACGCCGACGCCAGTGACGTACTCGTCGAACTCCGTCAACGGCGTCAACAGTTTTCTGACCCATTCGCAGCGGGTTGGCAACGAGGTGGTGTACGGCGGCAGCGGTCACACCGTCGCACTGGACGACGAAAACAGCTTCCATCTCGTGCAGGGCGGCGCCTCCGCCGAAGCGAACTACCGCTTTGACAACGGCTACAACCTGCGCTCGGTAAGTTCGTACCGCTACTTCAGCTACGTTCCTTCCACCGCCGACAGCCTGAGCGTCCCGATCTACGCAGACAGCGGCACGCAGTTTCTCGACCGCTCCTGGTTACAGGATTTCCGCCTCGATTCGCCGCGCGGCAAGTATTTCGATTTCGCGCTCGGCGCGACCTATATGGGTGAGAACCAGTCGACCCAGGCCTTTACGCGCTACGGTCACAGCGCGCTGCCCAACATCTACTACGATTCCACTATCTATAAAGGTCTCACCGTCATTCGCGATGGCACGTTGCACGACGAAATGTGGTCGGGTTTCGTGCAAGGTACGTTTCACGCGACGCCTCGCCTCGATATCACCTCGGGCGTGCGTCTCACGTATGACAAGAAGGGCGGCCAGTTCGTGCGGTACAACAAAAACGCGTTCGATTCGGGCTACATGACTCAATACAATACGCTGCCGTCGGCGACGCTGAACTTCAAGTACCTCATCTCACGCGACGTCTCCAGCTATCTTGCACTGTCGTACGGCGAGAAGGCGGGCGGTCTCAACGTTTCATCGGGCGCGGCCGCGAAGGAAGGCCTGGACTCACTCGTGATCCGGCCAGAGCGCACGAAAAGCGCGGAGCTGGGCATCAAGGGCACGCTGTTCGATGGCACATTGAACGCGAAGGCTGACGTGTTTCTCACGTACGTGAACGACTTCCAGACGCAAGGGTATGACCCGTCGACGCAATCGACATATCTGACGAACGCGGGTACGTTCCGCTCGCGAGGCGCTGAGTTCTCGCTGCAATACACGCCCGATGATCACTTGCTGCTGCAAACGTCGGCCGTTTATAACGACGCGCGCTATCTCAACTATCACCCGGCGATCTGCCCGCCGGAAGTCACGCTTGGACCAGGGGGCTCCTCGGCTGTCTGTGACCTGACCGGGCATCAGGTGTTCAACGCACCCAAGCTGACTTTCAATGCGACGGCGCGCTATACGTGGCATACGCTCAGTGGCTTGACGTCATTCGTCAGCGCCCGCTATTCATATCGCACGTGGGCGTTCGGCACCGTCGACGATTCGGCGTTCACACGCATTCCGGGCTACGGGCTCGTAGCGCTCTCGGCGGGCACCGGAGGCAAGTTCAATCGCGGCAGTTGGACCGCCTCGGTATGGGTGAATAACCTGTTCAACAAGACCTATTACCGTCGTCTGGTCGAGAGCGATTATGGTTCTGTGATCGGCTGGATCGGCGAACCGCGTACGATCGGCGGCACGCTCACGTACCAGTTCTGAGGCCACACTGCGCCGGTATGACCGACTCATGCGGGTGGGTCACGCAGCGAGCCGTTGACCATCATGGTGGCTCGAGCCTGGCAGCCGGGCCGCCACTCCGATGCCGCGAGGGTGCCCGGGCCGCATTGCAAAAGCTGAGTCTGTGAGACTTACTCGGCCCCAGACGAGGAGACTGCGCGGGCGACCTCCACAGCGAAGACGTAGACGGGTCCGAGCATGTTCGAGCGGAAGATCAGATACTTGCCGTCGGGGGTGAAGCGCACGTTCGGTTCCAGCCGGTAGTTATGCCTGGACATGTTGAGCAGCCGCTCAGCTCTCAGACGTCCCGGCTGGATCAGGTTTTCCCCGAGGCTGTGGTCGTCCTTGATCAGTTCCGGGCGGAACAGATAAATCCATTGTGCGCCCGGCGCCGTGCTGCCGTCACCCGCAAACAGTGCGCCGTCGGCAGACCGGGTGAAATGGATCGACGACTGCTGCTGGTCGTAGTGATACCAGATCCGCTTGCCGTTCCCGACGTTGTAGCTGGCCACGAAGGCATCCACGTTCTCGGGAAAGTGCAGGTCGTACCAGATGTTCCCGTTGTTGTCCCACCACTGGTGGCCGCTGCCCTCCATCTGCATGATGCGTGGATCGATGTGCCGGTTGCCGGACCCATCGGTGCGAATCGTCCACAGCTTTTCGACCTGTTGCCATGCACCCTGATGGGCATACATCAGCAGCGTTGGATCGGTCGGCGAGAACTGCAGATGATCGATCCAGTCCGTGCTCGCGAAGATGGGCTTGATGCGGCCGGTTTTCAGATCAACGGTGAACACGATCATCGGCAGCCGTGCGGCCAGACGCCGGGCCATTTTCTGCTCCTTGTTCAATGGCTCGGCGATCCAGTTCGCAGGCGTGGCCTGGCCGGCCTGACGGCCATTGAAATCTTCGCCATCTCCGACGATGTAACTGCCCACACCCAGGCTTTCGTCGGCATTGATCGAGAAGATGCCGGCGCGGGATGGCAACTCAGCGATCTTGCGCTGCTTGCCGGTGTCGATATCAGCCGCCCAGAGCGACGCATATCGGGGGTCGTCGGACGAGCCCTTGAAGTAATAGACCGTAGGTGTCTTGCGTCCAACGACCACCGCGCCGGGGCCGCCGCCCACCGGCCCCTTGACGAGGGGCCGGGACGCGAAGGTCGCGAGGTCGATTACGCCGATACCGTGATCGGCAGTGGTATAGACCATCTGCTTGCCATCCGGCGTAAAAGCGTTGATGTTGAAGTAGAGGCTGGCCGATCCGGGCTCGTCGGTCAGTCGAATGACGCGGTGGCCGGTATCGGGATCAATCCAGCTACGCGGCACTGGTTGTTCGCCTGCCGCGGCGATCGTAGAGAAAGTGAGCAGGGCGAGGCCTGGAATGAATCGGCGTAGGCGCGACGAGATGGTCATGATGGGTTACCGGAGGGTCGAATAAACCTCGCGGCTGGCGCGAGGCAGACGACCTTGATGTGCAATGGCAAGCCCAAAGCGTCAGTAACACGATCCGGTGGCCATCGCGAAGGTATTGCGGGTCGCCCGTTAGACGTTACAGCGGATCTCCCGCGCATCGTGTACGGTCGTTGTGCAGGGGGACGGTGCACGCTCAGGGCGATTTGCTCATCCCGCATCCACTCGACGCGCGGCACCACGTTACCGCCTCACGCTCGAACTCTCCCAACGCGTCGCGCATCGGCGTGCGGCTCACATTCGACCGCCTGGCGACCTGATCGTCCGAAGGCACGAGTTCGCTGCTGGGCGGCCCACGCTAGCAAAATGCATGAGATCGATAGCGCATTTTGTTCGTTAGCGATTCGGCAAAGACCGCCTACGATACCCGCTTGAGTGTTTCAAGCAACTGTCGTGAGCAGCTCACCAATGCCGTCGTCGATAATCCACGAAGACCCACAAGCAGATCCCACCGAAGCCGACAGCCGTGCGGCAGTCTCGCGCGGCGACGATGCTTACGCGCGAATCCGCCGCGATATCCTGTCGTGCCGCTTCATGCCGGGCTCGACCGTCAGCGAGAGCCAGTTGATGGAAACCTATGCGATCGGCAAGAACAGTTGCCGCATTGCGCTGGTGCGTCTGGTGCAGGAGGGGTTCGTCCGCTCGATTCCGCGTCAGGGCTATCGGCTCGCGCCGGTCACGCTGCGCGACGTCGAAGAGGTGTTCGCGCTGCGGGTGCAACTTGAACCGCTGGCGGCGCGGCTCGCATGCGGGCATGTCGACATCGCGCTGCTGCGCCGTCTTGAAGCCGCCTGCCGGGTGCCGTACCCGGAGCGCGCGCTCTCCGACCAGATCGATGTATTCCTCGACGCCAATCGCGACTTCCACCTCGCCATCGCGGCCGCGAGCGGCAACGAGCGGCTGCACCGCGCGCTAGCGGGTCTGATGGACGAAATGTCCCGGCTCGTCGCGCTCGGCTTCGGCGTGCAGGGCACCAAGCCCGAGATCAAGCACGACCATAACGCGATGATCGACGCGTTCGAGGCCGGCGACGGCCGTCGCGCCGAAACGATTGCGCGCCGGCATATCGAGACCTTCCAGGCGATGACGATGGAGAAAGTCTACGCGAGCCTCTCGAGCGCGGGCGCCTCCCTGCCGGTCTTAAGCGTGGCGGAGTTGCGCCGATGAGTTCGCAGGCCATTTCGTTGCGCGGCGTGAGCAAGCATTACGGCGCGCTGCCGGTGTTGCAGCAGATCGCGTTCGACGTCGCGCAAGGCGAGACCGTTGCCTTGCTCGGCACCTCCGGTTGCGGCAAGAGCACGCTGCTGAACATCGTCGCCGGTCTCGTCGAGCCGGACGCGGGTGAACTGTGGATTGAAGGCCGGCTAGCGGAAGGTACGCGGGAGCGCCACGCGCTCGCTTACATGTTTCAGGAGGACCGGCTGCTGCCGTGGCGCACGGCGCATGCGAACGCGGCGTTCGGTCTCGAGGCGCAACAGCCGCCGGTGCCGACGCGCGAACGCCACGCGCGCGCCGCTGCCGCACTCGAACTGGTGGGCCTCGGCGCGTTCGGCGACGCGCATCCGCATCAACTGTCCGGCGGCATGCGCAGCCGCGTCGCGCTGGCCCGCAGTCTGGTCACCGAGCCGCGCATCCTGCTGATGGACGAACCCTTTTCGAAACTCGATCCGCAGACGCGCGAGCAGATGCACCACGAATTGCTGCGTATCCGCGAACTGCACCGGATGACCGTGCTGTTCGTCACGCATGACGTGGAAGAGGCGGTCGTGCTGGCGGACCGCGTGGTCGTACTCGCGCCGCGGCCGGGCCGTGTGCGCGACATCGTCGGCGTGGATCTGCCGCGGCCGCGCGTCGTCACCGATCCCGCCGTCGCCGAGGCGATCCGCCAACTCCGTCTGCTGATCTGAGCCATGTCCACTGCGCCGTCTGGTTTGTCGTCCCGTTCATTTGCCGGACTCGTTGCCCAGCGCGCCGTGCTGGTTGCGCTGCTCGTCGCCGCCTGGTGGCTGGCATCGGTGCGTATGCCGCAATTCGTGCTGCCTGGCCCCGCGAAAGTCGGGGCCGCGTTCATCGCGCTGGTACATAGCGAGACCTTCTTCGACGATCTCGGCATCACGCTGTACCGGGTGCTCGCGGGGTTTGTGCTGGCCGCGATCGTCGGTGCGCCGCTTGGCATCGTGCTGGGTTCGAGTCCGCGCGCGGCGCGTTTTTTCGAGCCGTTGCTGTCGATCGTGAATACGGTTTCGTCGGCGATCTGGGCGGTGTTTGCGATTATCTGGTTCGGCATCTCCAACGCGACGACGATCTTCGTCGTGTTCATGACCGCGATGCCGCTGATCCTGACCAACGTCTGGCAAGGCGCGCTGACGGTGGATCGTCAGCATGTCGAACTGGCGCGCAGTTTCCGGATGACCTCCTCGCAGATCATGCGCAAGATTTTTCTGCCGACGATCCTGCCGCATTTCTTCGCCGGCGCGCGGCTCGCGTTCGGCTTCGGCTGGCGCGTGTCGCTGGTCGCGGAGACGATCGGCTCGTCGAACGGCATCGGCTACCGCTTGCGTCAGGCGGCGGACCTCGTGCAGACCGACCAGGTGTTCGCGTGGACCGTGACGCTCGTCGCGCTGATGCTCGCACTCGAATCCGGGGTGCTCAAACCGCTCGAACGGCGGCTCTTCCGCTGGAAAAAAACAGCTTAACCATAACGGGGCATAGACCATGAAGCGTATTCCTTTGCTGAAACACGCGGTATTGTCCGCGGCGCTCGCAGTGGGCGCCGTACTCGGGCTCGCGCAGACTGCACAGACCGCGCAGGCGGAGCCAATCCGCGTCGGCTACTGGACGAGCGGCGTGAGCCTCGGCTTCGGCGCGGTGCTCGAAGCGCAGAAATTCCTCCAGCAACGCGGCCTCGACGTCCAGTTCGTGCGCTTTGCCGACGTGAACGCGCCGAACCGCGCGCTCGCCGCGAATGCGATCGACTTCGCGTTCGCCGCGCCGGCCGCGGCGGTCTTCAGCACGGCGGCCGAAGGCGTGCCGCTGAAGATCGTGCTGGCCACGCAACCCGCCGACGTCGATTTCGTCGTGCCGGACGATTCGCCGATCAGGACGCTCGCGGAGCTACGCGGCAAGAAGGTCGGGATGTCGCCAGCGGGCAGTTCGGTCGCGGCCATCGCGACCGCGGTGCTGCAAGGCAACGACGGCATCAGAAGCGGCGACTTCTCGCTCGTGCCGGGCAACGAAAGCCGCCTCGCGCAATTCCTCGTGCAGAAGCAGGTGGACGCGGCCGCGCTGCGCTCGGTAACGATCGCGCAACTGCAGGAGCTGAAAGTGCGCCGGCTCGGCAGCTTCGGCGATCAGTGGAAGAAGCTGACGAAGTCCGACGCGACGCCGTATATCGGCGTGAGCGCGATCCGCGCCGACTATCTGGACAAGCATCCGCAAGACGTTGCGAAACTGATCGCGGGCTTGCGCAGCGCCTTGCAGTGGGGCGCTACGCACAAGAGCGAAGTGGCGGCGATCCTGCAAAAGAGCGCCAATCTGCCGGCCAACGACGCGCAAGCCTACGCCGCGCGCTGGTCGGACATCAATCGCGTGACCTTCGAGCCGATCGATCTCGACACGCTGAAACGCGAGCATCGGATTTTCGTCGACGGCGGTGTGATCAAGGGCGAGTTGCCCGACGATCTGTTCGTCACCGGCCCGTACATCGCATCGAAATCGATTCAATAACTATTCAGTAGAACCCATTGGAGCAGATCATGGCATCACCCATCCCTTCGACGATGAAAGCGCTCGTGCTGAACGAGCACGGCGATCTCGACCAACTGCGCGTCGTCACCGATAAGGCCGTGCCGGGCGCGGCGGCCGGCGGCGTCGTGATTCGCGTGCGGGCCTCCTCGTTCAACTATCACGACGTGTTCACCGTCAAGGGCATGCCGGGCATCAAGGTGCCGCTGCCGGTCGTGATCGGCCTCGATATGGCCGGCGAGATCGTCCAGGTGGGCGCGGGCGTGGACGGCTGGAAGGCCGGCGATCGCGTGCTCGTGAATCCGCTGAACCGCGAAAAAGGACTGATGGGCGAAATGCTCGACGGCGGGATGGCGCAGTACTGCGCGGTGTCGGCCGAACAACTGATCGCGTTGCCCGACGCAGTCAGCTTCGACGACGCATGCGCGTTGCCGGTCGCTTACGGCACCGCGCACCGGATGCTGATCACGCACAACACGGTCAAGGCCGGCGACCGTGTGCTGATTCTCGGCGCGAGCGGCGGCGTGGGCACGGCATCGCTGCTGCTCGCGAAGCAACTCGGCGCGGAAGTGATCGCGTGCGCCGGCAGCGACGAGAAAACCGCGCAACTCAAGGCGCTGGGTGCGGACCATGTCGTCAACTACAAGACTACCGATTTCTCGAAGTGGGCGATCGGCCAGTACGGCAAGCCGCAGCGCCGCAGCAATGAAGGCGGTGTCGACGTGGTGGTGAATTTCACCGGCGGCGACACGTGGGTGCCGTCGCTGAAATGCCTGAAACGCGGCGGCACGCTGCTGGTGTGCGGAGCAACCGCGGGCCACGCGCCCGCCGAGGATTTGCGCTACATCTGGAGCTTCGAGCTGAAGGTGCTCGGCTCGAACAGCTTCTACGACGACAACCTGCGCGCGTTGCTCGGCCAGATCGCCAGGGGCGAACTCAAGCCGCGGATCGATCGCGTGCTGCCGCTCGAAGAAGCCGCCGAAGGCCTGCGCCTGATTCGCGACCGCGAAGTGCTGGGCAAGGTCGTAGTCAATCCCTGAACACTGTCCGAATCAGAAGGAAGCAACATGAACGAAACGACATTGCCGGCGCCGCACGAGATCGAGGCGCGACTGCGTCGCGCGCCTTTTCATGAATGGCTGGGCCTGAAGGTGATCGCGGTAGCCGATGGCGAGATTGAACTGAGCGCGACCTGGCGCGAAGAGTGGGTCGTGAATCCGGACAAGCGCTACACGCACGGCGGTATTCTTGCTGCGCTCGTCGACCTCGCGGCGGACTGGGCGCTGGTGTCGACGACCGGCCGCGGCGTGCCGACGATCGATCTGCGCGTCGACTATCACCGCGCGGCGCTGCCAGGCGACTTGCGCGTGAAGGGCAAGGTCATCAAATTCGGCTCGCAGGTGTCGACGGCCGAGGCCCATGTGTACGACCTCGACGGCAAGCTCGTCGCGAGCGGCCGCGGCGTGTATTCAACCGCGGCAACCGCGGCAACCGCGGCAAGCACGGCGAGCGCGACGCCGCAGTCCGCGAAAAGCTGATGCTGAAGCTCGATCATCTCGTCATCAACACGCGCTTCGATACCGACGCGGCTCAGGGTTTGTTCGAGCAGCTCGGTTTCACGCTGGCGCCGCGCGGCTATCACACGCTCGGCTCGCTGAATCACGCGATCGTGTTCGGCGACCCCGACGACCACTACCTGGAACTGATCGGCCTGCCGGCGGACGGCAAGACGATTCGCGAGGAAATCGCGTCGAGCGCACTGGGCGCGGACGGTCTGGTGTTTCGTATCGACGACCCCGACGCGACCTTCGCCGCGTTGCGCGATGCCGGTCTCGAAGCCACGCCGCCGCAGACTTTCTCGCGCCCGGTGCCGCCGCTCGGCGACGCGCGCTTCACGACGGTTCGGCTCGCGCCGGATCAGTTGCCCGGCGGCCGCGTGTACTTCTGCCAGCATCTGACACCCGAGCTGGTGTTTCGCGACGAATGGCGCGCGCATCCGAACGGCGCGTATGCGCTCGAGCGCCTGCATCTGATCGGTGCGCCGGCGGACGCGTATGCGCGGTTGGGCGCGCTCGCACCGGGCTTCGAATTGGCGTTCCACACCCGTGGCGAATTCGACGCGCACTTCGCTCCGCTCGCGGAGCATGTGGTCGAGCGCACGCCGCGCTATGCGGCGATCACGGTTCGCACGCCGCAATGGCGCGAGATCGGCGAGCGGGCAACCGCGGCCGGCTTGCCGACGGTGACGCAACCAGACCGCACGCTGGTGGCGCTGCCGCGCTTCGATACGCTGCTGGAATTCGTTCGATGACTTTTCCGCTCAATCTCGGCGCGTTGATCGATCGCGATCAGGACCCGCACGCGCTCGCGCTGATCGACCTGGAGGAAGGGCAGCCGGCGCTTCGCTACAGCTTCGGCGAACTCGATGCGATGGCCGACGCCGTCGCGCGCGGTCTCAGTGCGACGGTTTCGCGCGGCGAGCGCATTGCGGTGCTGGCCGCGAATTCCGCGCAATACATCGCGACCGTGCTCGGCGTCATGCGGGCGGGGCTGGTCGCCGTACCGGTGAATTTCAAGTTTCCCCGCGCCCTGATCGCGGACGTGATCGCCGATAGCGGCGCGCGCGTCGTGTTCTGCGATCCGCCGCGCGCGGCGGACGTGCCGCCCGGACTGCCACGCGTGGTATTCGACTACCCGCAGCAGACACCGTTGCCCGACGACGCCGTCACGTTCTCCGCATTCACCGGCTACCGCAACACAGAGCCACATACGCCGTTCGACGCCCACGTCCCAGCAACGGACGAAGCCGCACTGATTCTGTATACGTCGGGTTCGACCGGTCGTCCGAAGGGCGTGGTGTTGTCGCATCGAAGCCAGCTGTGGGTCGTGCAGACGCGGCTCGCCGCGCAATCGCTGCACGACGAGCGCCTGCTGATCGCCGCGCCGCTGTTCCACATGAATGCGCTGGCGCTCGCGTTTCTGGCGCTGGCCGCGCGCGCGAGCACCGTGTTGTTGCCGCAGTTCAACGCGCGTCGATACATCCAGGCGATCGATGCGTGGCGCTGCACGTGGCTCACGTCCGTACCGCCGATGATCGCGATGATGCTGCAGGAGCGCGGGTTGCTCGCGCAGACCGATCTGTCGTCGGTGCGCTATGTGCGGATGGGCTCGGCGCCGGTCAGCGACGCGTTGCTGGAACAGATCCATGCGTTGCTGCCCAACGCGAGCGTCATCAATGCCTATGGGACGACCGAAGGCGGTCCGGTGGTGTTCGGCCCGCATCCGGGCGGTTTGCCGACGCCGCCGCGCGCGGTGGGCTTTGCGCATCCGCTGGTCGATCTGCGGCTCGCCGACGAACAGGGTGTGCCGGTCGGCGAGGAGGGCGAGTTGCAGATCCGCAGCCCCGGCCTGATGAACGGCTATCACAACCGCCCGGAACTCGCGCGGCCGTTCACGCCGGACGGCTTCTACCGAACCGGTGACGTGTTTCAACGCGACGCCGACGGCTTCTACACTTTCGTCGGCCGGCGCGACGATATGTTCGTGTCGGGCGGCGAGAACATTTTTCCCGGCGAAGTCGAGGCCGTGCTCGAACGTCATCCGTCGATCCAGCAAGCTTGCGTCGTGCCTGTCGCCGACGACATCAAAGGGACCAAACCCGTCGCGTTCGTCGTGCTGAAACCGGGTGCGTCGCTTGCCGCTGAAGACGTCAAGCGCTTTGCGCTCGAGCACGCGCCTGCGTATCAACATCCGCGTCACGTGTGGCTGGTCGACACGATTCCGCTCGCGTCGACCAACAAGGTCGATCGGACCACGCTCAAACGCGTCGCGGCGCAACGTGTTGCCGCCGATCCATCCGTCAGCAGGAGTCCATAAAAAAATGAAACCACGCATGAGAACACTTCACGCTACGCTGCTTAAGCTCGTTTGCAGTTCGTTCCTTCTTCTCGACGCCGTCAGCGCGCACGCGCTCGACGAGGTCACGGTCGGTCTCGCGATTCCGCCGGCCGTGCACGACGGCGCGCCGTACGCTGCCGCCGGCAAACTCGGGCTCTTTAGGGAAGAAGGGCTCGACGTGAAGCTGATCGTGTTCCAGGGCGCGGGCGCGCTGATTCCGCAAGTGGCGAGCAAGCGCATCACATTCGGCTATCCGACCGCGGAGCCGGTGCTGTCGAGCTATCTGAACGGCGGCACGCCGCTACCCGTGCGCTATTTCTACAACGGCGTGCCGGCCAACACGATGGAGTTCGCGGTGCTCGCGTCGTCGCCGGTGAAAACGATCGGTGATCTGAAGGGTAAGAAGATCGGCGTGGGCGCGCTGAGCTGGGGCACGATTCCGGGTGGCCGCGCGGCGTTGCGCGAAGCCGGCCTCAAACCCGGCGACAACGTCGACTACGTAGCGGTCGGCGCGCTGGGCGCGGGTTTTCATGCGCTGAAAACCGGTGCTGTCGATGCGCTCAATTTCAACAGCAGTTGGGACGACATGCTCGAACTGTCGGGTACGCCGATCCGGCGCATCCGCTACCCGGCCGTGTTCGACGAAACCGCGGGCAACGGTTTTATCGCGCATCGCGATACCTTCACCGAGCATCCGGATCTGATCGCACGCTTCGGCCGCGCTTACACCAAGGCGCAGGTCGTCTGCCAGGCGAATCCGGCGTTCTGCGTGAAGGCGTTCTGGGCCGAACATCCGGAATCGAAACCACAAGGCGACGACGCAAAGAACCTGCAGCAAGCGGTCGAACTGCTCAAGCGCCGGCTCGACCGCGTGCTGCTGGGCGCCGACGGCAAACCGCGCCAGCCCGGCGCCTACAACCTGCCGGCCGTGCGGGCGAATCTGGCGGAAATGCAGAAGGTCGGCGAATTCCCGAAGGGCGACGTGCCCGTCGAGCAGATTTTCTCGAACCAGTTCGTCGCCGACTTCAGCCGCTTCGACGCGGCCGCGCTGCGCGAACGTGCGAGGCAGCAATGAGCGCGCGCATCGAGGTGACGCCGCGCGTCGCGCTGATCGATGTGGCGCGCGCGATCGTGCTGTCCGGTTTTGCGCCGCGCGCCGAAGTCGACGTGACCGCGCGGCAGCGGCAGCACGACGGCAGCGAATGGGAGAGCGTCAACCGTTTCGTCGCGGACGAGCGCGGCTCCGTCGATCTGCGGACCGCCGCGCCGGTGTCCGGCGACTACGCGGGAAGCGGCGCGCAAGCGCTGGGCATCGTCTGGTCGATGCGCTGCGTGAAGGAGGCGCCCGGCGTCGACGGCATCGCGCCGTTGCACGTCGATATCGAAGCACGCGGCGAAGCACGCGAGGTGCGCGACGGGCCCGATGCGATCGCGCGGGCGTCGTTCATGCAGCAGATCGTGGCAGAGGGCGTGACGCGTCGCGAGATCCGCGAACACGGCGTGGTGGGCACGCTGTTCGTGCCCGCGACGCCCGGTCCGCATCCGGCCGTCGTCGTGCTCAACGGGTCCGGTGGCGGGATCAACGAGCCGCGCGCCGCGTTGTATGCGGCGCACGGGATCACGGCGCTGGCGCTTGGCTATTTCAAGGCGCCGGGACTGCCGCCGGCCATTTCCCGCACGCCGCTCGAATACTTCGCGCAGGCGCTCGACTGGTTGCGGCAGACCGTTCGGCCGCGCAACGGCTTCGTGGCGGTCGCCGGCCAGTCGCGCGGCGGCGAACTCGCGCTGCTGCTCGGCGCGACGTATCCGGAGCGGGTATCGGCGGTGATCGGCTACGTACCGAGCGCGGTGCTGCACGGCACGCTGCGCGCGGGCGCCGTCGGCGAGGCGCCGGACGCGGTCGCCTGGACACTCGGCGGCAACGCGCTGCCGCACGTGTGGGACGACAACCGTCGTGCGGACTGGAGCGCGTTCCGGCATCCACCGGCGCCCGGCGAGCCGATCCGCCAGGCGCCGGCGTTCGTGTCCGCACTCGACGACGCCGACGCGGTGGCCCGCTCGCGGATCGCGGTCGAGCGCATTGCCGCGCCGATCCTGCTGATCTCGGGCACCGACGACGGCTTCTGGCCGTCGACCCGTTACGCCGACATGATCGTCGACGACCTGACACGGCGCGGCTTCGCGCATCCGGTCGAGCATTTGCGCTATGAGGGCGCCGGCCACTCGATCCTGTTCCCGCACGTGCCGACCACGTTGGTCGCGCGCCCGCATCCGGTGGCCGGCGTGCGGATCACAGCGGGCGGCATGGCGGCGGCCAATGCGCACGCAAACGAAGCGTCGTGGCCGCGCGTGCTCGAATTCGTCAAAGCGGCGAGCGGCGCGGCATGAGTTCGATCGCTGCGTTTGCCGCCGAACGGATCTCGGTGCGCTATCAAACCCGCAGCGGCGCGATCGACGCGCTGCGCGACATCGACCTGCGCATCGCGGACGGCGAGTTCGTGGCCGTGCTCGGACCGTCCGGCTGCGGAAAATCGACGCTGCTGAAAGTCGCGGCCGGCCTGATCGCGCCGACGGGCGGCAGCGCGACGATTGGCGGCAAGCGGCTCGACCGGCCTGGCCGCGACGTCGGTGTCGCGTTCCAGAAGCCGAACCTGCTGCCGTGGAAAACCGTGCTCGACAACGTGCTTTTGCCGGCGCGCACGCTACGGCTTGCCTTAGGCCCGGCGACGCAGCGCGCGCGGGACTTGCTGGAACTGGTCGGCCTTGCCGCATTCGCGAACAACTATCCGGCAGAACTTTCCGGCGGCATGCAGCAACGCGTCGGGCTCGCGCGGATGCTGCTGCACGATCCCGGGTTGCTGCTGATGGACGAACCGTTCGCCGCGCTCGATGCGATGACCCGCGAGGCGCTGACGCTCGAACTGCAACGCATCTGGATGGCTCAGCGCAAGTCGGTGCTGTTCATCACGCACAGCATTCCGGAAGCGGTGTTTCTGGCCGACCGCGTGGTGGTGATGTCGGCGCGGCCGGGTCGTATCGTCGACGATTTCGCGGTGCCGCTCGAGCGTCCGCGCACTGCCGACACGATGGCGAGCGCCGCGTTCGTCGATGCCTGCCGTTATCTGAGAGGACATTTCCAATGACCGCCCGACGCGTGTTACCCGCGGTGCCGGCCTTCGTTTATCCGCTCGTCAGTCTGCTCGTGGTGATTGCCGTCTGGCAGGCCGCGGTGCGGCTGTTCGCGATTCCCGATTACATCCTGCCGGCACCGCAGCAGGTATTCGACGCGCTGGCGAGCGGTTTCGCGGACGGCACACTGTGGCCGCACATCGGCGCGACCCTGGTCGAAACGCTGGCCGGCTATGCGATCGGCTCCGCGCTCGCGGTGCTGCTGGGCGCGTTGCTGGCCGAGTCGCGGATGTTCGAGCGCTTCGTGTTTCCGCTTCTCGCCGGCCTGCAGGCGATGCCGAAAGTCGCGCTCGGGCCGATCATCCTCGTGTGGTGCGGTTACGGCAGCGCGTCGAAAATCGTGCTCGTGGTGCTGGTATGTTTTTTCCCGCTGTTCATCAATACGGTCAACGGACTGCGGCGCGCCGACCCGGATCTGCTCGACGCGTGCCGCGCATTTTCCGCGTCGCGGGCGTTTCTGTTCCTGCATGTGAAGCTGCCCTCGGCCGCCTCCGAGATTTTCAGCGGCTTGCAGATCGGCATTTCGCTCGCGCTTATCGGTGCGGTGGTCGGCGAGTTTTTGTCGTCGCAGCGTGGGCTCGGTTATCTGATCAGTTCGTCGTCGGTGAACATGAGTGTCTCGACGATGTTCGCGGGCGTCGTGCTGCTTGCGGTGATCGGCGTGAGCGGCGCGCAGACCGTGCGCGTTGTGCAACGCCGCGTGGTGTTCTGGGAGCAACGAACCACGCGGACCGTCGCCGAGGCGGACGGCGGCTGAGACTCAGCAAAGCGGGTGCATGCGCAGCCACAGGGCGTTCGCTAACGAGCGACGTGAAGACGCCTGATGAGTACCACCGCGGTCATCGAGCTATCGAAACAGGAGCCGTCTCTGCTGACTGCGCTATCCGACGCTTTGACGCCTGCCCGGCCGATCGCGATGCCGGCATTGATTAAGTAGACGTCCGAAACGGCAAGTTCGCGGCGAATCGCAAACTTGCCTGCGATCAAATGCAGGGCTTCCTGTTGAACCGGCCGTTGCGTGCCGCCGATCTTCTCGCGTTCCTGCGCGCCGGTGCTGACCGGATCGTCGCTACGGGGAGCGCCTGCCCCATGCCTGCAGGATGAGTGGAAACCCGGTGCCTCGCATGGTTCGACGCCTGGAGTGTCATCGACTGCGCGATGCTTTGAACCGCCTCGCTATACTGCGCCGATGACCGTTCCAGGTCCCGAAGCTGGCGTTCATACGGCATTGGTGTGAGCGGCAGAAGTGGCTGGGCTACGGTCGTCTGCGCGACGCGCGGGTCGTGGGTTCAGGCACACGGCGGCATCATGCAGAGATCGGCCATGAAGAGTCTTTCGCGCCGTTGGATGTGCGGACGCTCAATCGTCTCAATCTCACGGCGAAGCCGCCCTGTGCCCGACGGCAATTGACGCGGTTCGGGCCGTCGGCATCGTTATCGTGCATTCCGGCGCGAGGCATTCGAATGTGAACCGATCTTCCATTTCCCCCGGCGTCAGAGAGTGTCGCGCCGGGGTGCACGCGCAGATGTAACCCGTGAGCCGGACACGCGGGAGCGCAGAAAATGGCTGCTGATTCCGAACTGAGCCGTCGCTCGTCGGACTTTGTCCGGGCCAAGATGGGAGAGCAGCCGGTGAAGTGGCCGACAGTACCTTTACCAAACCACCGCATGTTCCATGGTGAAGCCCGGCGAGACGCAACGCCCCGCCAACCACGCTTTTCGCCCGACTCCTATGATCTGGTCTACCGCGCGGCAAACAAGCGCCAACGGCCGGAGAAGGTTCGATGCCACACCGATCCGGCAAATGTCGCGGAGGAGAATAGAGCGACGGATGTCTTCAACAACGTTGCCGGCCGAAAAATCGCCTAAAGGACGCTATCGGCCATACATCTGTGGTCGCCCGGCTGCGCGACCTGGAAGCCAAAGGCGAACGACCCCATGCGAGGTTCACCGGATCCAGACGGACGTGGTGTCGAGAGCATATACCCATGCTCAAACGGTAAGGCGCTGCCGCAACTCCCGGCGACCGCCACGCGCTTTCTCAAGGAGGCTTGCGGCGTTGACGGCTAACGTTTGTGAGTGTGAAGCATGTGCTGCGACGACACGCTCGAGAGGTCGGATATCGATGAACTCGTCATCGCTCCGATCCAACGTTTGGCTGCGCAGTTCCATAACTAGAAGATCGGGAGAAGATGCAAAGATGAACCCTTTCGATACGGCAATCCAGGCTTTTCTGACGCACACTGCGATGACTTGCGGTGTATTGAACCACCCGATAAGAGTCATCGCGGACCTCTACACATTCAAAGGCCTGGTGCTCGTACCCGTATTGTGGTGGATATGGTTCAAACCCAGCCAGCGGGGCGAATGGGAGCGTGAAATGGTTGTCGCGACGATCGCGAGCGGTCTTCTCGCACTCGCGGTGTTCAGGCTTATCGCCCGATATTTGCCATTCCGGATGCGGCCCATGTTCAATCCCGACCTGCACTTCAATTTTCCGTCAGGTGGCCTCGATCCGGCCGTACTTCCCGCGTGGAGTTCGTTTCCGAGTGACCACGCGATGTTGTGGATTTCGGTTGCGATGGGAATTTTCCTGGTTCGACGCGGCGTCGGCGTGCTCGCACTTTTATACACCGCGATCGTCATATTACTGCCGCGCGTTTATCTCGGCTGGCACTATCCGACCGACATACTCGCGGGGGCGGCGATTGGGGTGATCATCACCTGGTGCATGACTCGGGACCCCATTAGGACCCGCTTTTCAGCTCCGATCCTCGGATGGATGCAAAGATTCCCCGGGCCTTTCTATGCCGTGATGTTTGCTTTGTGTTTTGAACTGGTGACCCAGTTCAACGAGCTACTGGTTCTCGGCCGGTCCCTGGTGCAAGGCTGACGGTCGCGCGATCGAGCAGTGCCAATTCGACGCGCAACGCGTCATGACGATGTTCCGGAAGGCTCTGAACGAGATTCTCAATGGCCGCGGGCAGACGTCGCGCGATCTAAACGCTGCCCGCGCCGTACTGTCGTATCTCGCGAAAACTGATATGCACGAAGTCTTCCCAATTGGGCGTCCGCAAGATCATGCGCACCTGCCCCGACTTATCCACCATCTCTTCGATGTGCGGAGACCGTTTGCCCACCACGCGCAATAGTCGGTGCAAACTGGTCGATGGCAAGCACGGCCGTCGTCGGATCGTTGATCGCCGCCGACAGCGCTTTCAGCGCAATATCGACCAGGATGCGAAACGCGAACATAGGGTCCTGCTCGATGCTGCGTTCCGTCCCGAAAGCGACCAGGGTGCGGAGCCTCCTTTCATCGATTGCGCCACAATTCCGTACAGATAGAACAGGGGTTCGTCCACCGCGACGAAATCACCCACTTGCGGTACGAATTCAATGATTGAGTCAGTGCGCCGCGCCTTGGCCACCAGCCATTCCAGATTCACCGCCAGAACGATGCGAGATTTGCCGCGATGATGAACAATCCGATCCGGTACGCCTCTGTCCTCCTCGCGTCCGGCGGGGTAAGAAGCATTCGAAAATCTCTTGCAATGCTGAGGATGCCGGATCATCAATCCCCATAGCTACGATGCATCCGACTCCGGCGAAAGGGACGGCGGCACAAGCCGTGCGAGCGCCGCCGCGCAAGCGGGAAAAAGTGTAATGGGGCAGAATTGGATGGTGAGCACCTTCAAACGCGCGTGAGAGGAAGCGGTGCCAGACTTCGGTCATCAGGGCTTTCCGTTACCGAGGCAACTTTGCTGTAGAGGAATCAATGAAGAAAGGAAAGACAAAACTCACCCGCCATGATGCTGAGCGCCTTTTCGAGGGGCTGCCCGTCAGTAAGACGACAGGATCGAACCGGCCGGAGAACCCATTCGAAGCAGGGGTGTTCGACGTGGTCGAGCGCGTCGACGACGAAACCAAACTCTGGAAAGACAGCCTCATTACTCTTCCGATGTCGATCGAGTTGCCGACCGGCTACGAGTCGGTCTCGCGCCTGCGCGAGGCGATGGCGCGGGCCTGGCGCGTGAAGTGGGTGAGGGAGGGCAAAAACGAGGTTGTCGCGGAGTTTCCGGAAGGGTGGACCGCCGTTCGCCCCGAGACCGGCCCCATAGAGTTGCGAGATCCGTCCGGCGTGGTCCGTGCCTTATACGGGTGGGCCACGGATGCGGAACTCAGGATTCTTCCACGGTACGTTGTTGAGTCGCAGGCGAACAGATCGAGCGGACTGGGCAGCTTGCTTGTCCGTGATCGCGGGACCGGTCAAATTCTCGAGAGGTCGTCAACATGGTCGGCTCGAACCGGTACCAACCATCCAGATTGGACCAGGCTGTCGGCGTGGCTCAGCTCACGCTATCCACAACACCACGACCCGCTGAGGTACTGGGAAGATTGCGAGGAAAACACACAAAACTGAGTAGCGGTGCAAAGTAGCTACCGACGGGCAACGAGACAGAGCGCGGCGATATCGTCGCGAGTCCCCTTAGTCGGTCCACCCTATCGCTACGTTCGGACAGGGCGTTTGCTCCGATGGCATCGTGCATGCATGGCATGCGCCGGTAAATCCAGACGATCCGGCGATCGTCGAGTTGGCCGACTCGTCGGGAACGCATCTACACGGTACTCGAAAAAATATAAATCGCGACAGCGTCACCAGATGCGTTCACACTGGGCGACATGGCCGTTGCTTTCGCGACGGGCAAAACCGGGGAACCATATTGGCGAAGAGCACGATGCGCGGTAATCGCGAAGTTAAAAAGCCCAAACAACCCAAAAAGGTAGTGTCTCCTGCGGTAGGCGTGTCCCCAGCGCTTGCCTCGAAGACCACCGCAGGCAGCGCACCGGCCAGGAAGAAATAGCAGGCGCCTGGGACACGGATCCGTGTCCTTTCTGCTCCATCGTTTCCGTATGTTCAGCCGCAAGCTGCGTCGACGGGGCTGTGCATACGTGCTCCCGCCCGTCGCCGATTGCGGCACCGGTCACATCGAAGCTTATCTGCCAAATTTAGTGTGCCCCTCGACGGCAGCTACCGTTTTGCGCGGGGGCGAGTCATTGCCGACCGCTTCCGCAGAAGCCGCATAGCTGCTTGGTTGTCCTGACGGTTCCTCGCGTGTCCGCCCACACCGTGAATCAAGCCACATCCCGCAGGCGTGCATGCAGGCGAAGGTGGGGTGTGGCCTCGCCGAAGGAAGATCCGATCATGTTCCAACTCGATGAGCCGTCGGTCGCTATTACGATGGCAAACCCGACGGCAAGCGCTGTGCGCGCCGCTAACATGACACGCCACCGCGACCGGTCCACCCGGCCGAACTCATCGGCGCCGCAGGAAGTGCGCCTGTGAAAACGATCCTCCGGTATGTCGCGAGACATCGTTCGCCGTCGGCGCCGTGGACCGACACCGCGCCGGTGCGCGAAGAGCTGTTCGGCGTCGAACGGCTCGAGCAACATGCGGAAAGCCTCGCTGCCGCGCAACCGGTCACGAAGACACCGCCTGCCGTTTTATCGCTGCACACGAGACTGAACGATAATGCCGCGGTCCTGCTCGCGGCCTACCGCGCGAGCGCCGAAGAACTGGAGCGCGGCCGGGGCGTGGTGCCCGCCGCGGAATGGCTGCTCGACAACTATCACCTCGTCGAGGAGCAGATCCGCGAGATTCGTGACGACTTGCCGCCCGGCTACTACCGTCAGTTGCCCAAGCTTGCCGCAGGTCCGTTCGCCGGGTATCCGCGCGTGTTCGGTATTGCGTGGGCGTTCGTTGCGCATACCGACAGCCACGTCGACCCGCAGATCCTGCGGCGTTTCATCAGCGCGTATCAACGGATTCAGCCGCTGACAATCGGCGAATTGTGGGCCGTGGCGATCACGTTGCGCATCGTGCTGATCGAGAACCTGCGACGCCTGACTGACCAGATTACTGCTGGCCGCAGCGCACGCGCTGACGCCGATGCACTCACCGACCGTCTGCTCGAATCGGGGAGTGCCCGTTCGGCGCTCGAAGCGGACATTTCCACGCGCTCCTCAGGCCTGTTGTCGGAGCTGTTCGCCGCACAGCTCGCAAAACGGCTGCGTGACCAGGATCCGCGCATCACGCCGGCACTTGGCTGGCTGGAAGAGCGGCTCAAGCTTCAGGGCGTCTCTGTCGATGAAGTCGTGCAACACGCACAGCAGCGGCAGGGCGCGTCGAACGTCACCGTGCGCAATGTGATCACCAGCATGCGGCTGATTTCCGACATCGACTGGACCGAACTGTTCGAGAGCGTGAGTCTTGTCGACGCGCGGTTGCGCGCGGACAGCGGCTTTCCGACGATGGATTTCCCGACGCGCAACTTGTATCGCAGCGCGATCGAGCAACTGGCGCGCGGCTCTTCTTTCACCGAACTCGAAGTCGCCGGACTAGCGCTGGAATCGGCCCGGGTGGCGGCGCTGGAAGCAGGCGATGGCGCACATGCGCAACGCGCCGGCGACCCCGGCTATCACCTGATCGCCGAGGGCCGGCGAGCACTGGAGCGGGCGATCGGATTCCGGGCGCCTGCGCGTCTGCGGATCACGCGCCTCAACGTCCGCCTCGGCATCCACGGCTATGTCGCCACAATCCTGACGCTCGCCCTGGCGTTACTCGCGCTCGCGTTGTGGGCACTATCCACACTAGCGCCGCCCGGTACCGAAGCCTGGGTACTCGCGCTGTTTGCCGTATGCGCATTCCTGCCTGTCACCGAGGTCACGACCGCGCTAATCAATCGCGCGGTGACATGGAGTTTCGGCGCAATCACGTTGCCCGCTCTCGAACTGACTGCCGGCGTGCCGTCGTCATTGCGCACACTGGTTGCCGTGCCGACGCTTCTGACGAGCGAAGCCGATCTGCGCGAGCAGGTCGAACGCCTCGAAGTGCATCACCTCGCGGGAGCCGGTGGCGACCTGTCCTTCGCGTTGCTCGCGGACGGGCTCGATGCGGATCAGGAAGTGCTGCCGGACGACGCACACCTGCTCGCCGTGGCCGCCGGCGCGATCGACGAGCTGAACCGCCGTTACGAGCCAGGCCCCGGCGGAAGCCGTTTCCTGCTGCTACATCGCCGCCGCGTGTTCAATGCGAGCGAGAACAAATGGATGGGCTGGGAACGCAAGCGCGGCAAGCTGCACGAACTCAACCGCCTGCTGCGCGGTGCGACGGATACGACCTTTGTGTCGATCGCCGGCCGTGCACCGCAGGTGCCGCCCGAGGCGCGCTACGTCATCACACTCGACGCCGATACGCGTCTGCCACGCGACGCCGCGCTGCGGCTGATCGGCAAGATGGCGCATCCGCTGAACCGGCCGACGTTTAGCGACGCCGATCAACGCGTGGTCAACGGATACGCGATCCTGCAACCGCGTGTCACGCCATCGCTGCCCGTCGGGCAGGAAGGGTCACTGCATCAGCGCGTCTTCTCCGGCCCCGGCGGGATGGACCCGTACGCGGCGGCGGTGTCCGATGTCTATCAGGACCTGTTCGGCGAAGGGTCGTATACCGGCAAGGGCATTTACGACGTCGATGCGTTTGAGGCGGCTTTGCGTGGACGCGTGCCCGAAAACGCGCTGCTCAGTCACGATCTGTTCGAAGGGATTTTTGCGCGCGCCGGACTCGCGTCGGATGTCGAGGTGGTCGAGGAAGTGCCGTCGCGTTACGACGTGATCGGCAAGCGCCAGCATCGCTGGACGCGTGGCGACTGGCAATTGCTGCCGTGGATCGTCGGCTATCGCGGCCGGGACCGACACGCGATGCCGTCGATCGGCCGCTTCAAGATGCTCGACAATTTGCGCCGCTCGCTGCTCGCTCCCTTCATGGTCGCCGCGCTCGGCCTATGCTGGCTGATGCCGATCCACGCCGGAATGGCAAGCTCGCTGCTGGTGCTAAGCGCGCTCGCGATTCCCGCATTCCTGCCGACGCTGTTCGCGATCCTGCCGCGCCGCAGCGGCATCCATCTGCGCAATCATCTGGACGTGCTGGCCGCCGATGTGCGGCTCGCAACCTTGCAAACAGTTCTGTCGACCGCGTTCCTCGCTGACCAGGCGTGGCGCATGGGCGATGCGATTCTCCGCACGCTGATACGGCTGTTCGTGACGCATCGCCGGCTGCTCGAATGGACCACCGCCGCCCAGTCGAAGGGCAGCCCCCGCCTCGACTTGCGCGGCTTTTATCGGCAGATGAAAGGCGGTGTCGCGCTCGGCCTTGTGCTGCCGGCTGGTGCGATCGCGTTCGCACCCTCGCACTGGCCGCTAGTGCTGCCGTTTGCGCTGTTATGGCTCGCCGCGCCGGCGCTCGCGCTGTGGTCGAGCCGGTCGCCGACCGTCGCGCGGCGTTTCGCGATGGCGGACGCGGACGCACGCGGCCTTCGCCTGATCGCGCGACACACGTGGCGTTTCTTCGAGACCTTCGTTACGCCGGCAGAGAACATGCTGCCGCCCGATAATTTCCAGGAAGATCCGAAGCCGGTCGTCGCGCACCGCACCTCGCCGACCAACCTCGGGCTCTATCTGCTGTCGGCGGTTGCTGCGCGGGATTTTGGCTGGGCGGGGACGACGGAGACCGTCGAACGGCTCGAAGCGGCGTTCGCTTCGATGCACAAGCTCACGCGTTTCAAGGGGCATTTCTATAACTGGTACGGGACGCTCGATCTCCAGGTGTTGGCACCGGCGTATGTTTCGTCGGTCGATAGCGGCAATCTGGCCGGTCATCTGATCGTTCTCGCCAACGCGTGCGAAGAGTGGCCGCATGAATTGCTCGCGCCGGCCGCGCGGTCCGGATTGATGGATAACCTGCGACTCGCGCGTGAAGCCATCGACACGCTGCCCGCCGCAGGCGGTGAACATGGCAGGCAACTGGTTGCGATCCTCGAAGAGATCAGCAAGCAGTTGCACGGTCCGCAGGCGTTCGAAGCGCTGTCGCCATCGCTCACGCGGCTGACCGAAAAGGCCGCGAAGGCAGCGCGTGAACTCGTGCCCGCCGGCGGCGGCGATAGTTCTGCCGACCTGATGTTCTGGATCGATGCGTTGAGTAAAAGCCTGGTCGAACATGCCCGCGACCGGCAACAACTCATCGCGGCACCAGAGTTTCTGCAGGCACGCCTGAAGTCGCTCGCCGATACGTCGCGGGCGATGGCGCTCGACATGAACTTCGCATTCCTGCTCGATCCGGAACGCAAGCTGCTGTCGATCGGCTATTCCCAATCCGACAACAGCCTGGACGTGAACTGCTATGACCTGCTGGCGTCCGAAGCGCGTCTCGCAAGCCTGTTCGCCATCGCGAAAGGCGACGTGACGACGCGCCACTGGTTCCGCCTCGGTCGCGCTGCAACGCCGGTCGGTGACGGCTCGGCGCTGATCTCGTGGTCGGGGTCGATGTTCGAATACCTGATGCCCTCGCTGGTGATGCGTGCACCGGTCGGCAGCCTGCTTGAGCAGACAAGCCGCCTGGTGGTGGAACGGCAAGCCGCGTATGGGCGTTCGCTTGGCATCCCGTGGGGCATTTCGGAATCGGCGTACAACGCACGCGACATCGAATTTACCTACCAGTATTCGAATTTCGGCGTGCCCGGCCTTGGCCTCAAGCGAGGGCTTTCGGAGAACCGGGTGATCGCACCGTATGCAACGGGGCTAGCCGCGATGGTCGACCCACTAGCCGCGCGAGAGAACTACGCACGACTCGCCGCGCTCGGCGCGCTGGGGCGCTATGGTTTCTACGAAGCACTCGATTTCACCCGCTCGCGGCTACCTGAGAACGAGGATGTTGCGATCGTGCGCAATTTCATGGCCCATCATCAGGGCATGACGATCGTGTCGATCGCGAACACGTTGCTCGACGCGCAGATGCGGGCACGTTTTCATCGCGAACCCATGATCCAGGCCAGCGAACTGTTGCTGCAGGAGCGTATGCCGCGCAATGTCGCCGTCGCGCATCCCCGTGCCGAAGAAGTGAAAACGTCAGCAACGGTCGCCGGCGTCGTGCCGCCGACCGTACGGCGCCTCACAGCGTCGGCCGTTGCCGGCGCGGCGCCCGTGACACACCTGCTGTCGAATGGACGCTACGCCGTCATGCTGACTGCGACCGGCGCCGGCTACAGCCGTTGGCGCGATCTCGCCGTGACGCGCTGGCGCGAAGACGCAACCCGCGACGATTGGGGTTCTTTCATCTTCCTGCGCGACACGCAGAGCGGCCACGTGTGGTCGGCGGGCGCAAAGCCGGCTGATAGCGCTGCCGATTACGAAGAGGTTGTGTTCGGCGAGGACCATGCTGAATTCATCCGCCGCGACGGCTCGTTGACAACGACGATGGACGTACTGGTTTCCGGTGAAGCAGACGGTGAAGTGCGCCGCGTCTCGTTGGCCAACAGTGGACGCCGCGCGCGCGAGATCGAACTGACATCCTATGCGGAAATCGTGCTCGCGACGCCGGCTGCCGACAACGCGCATCCCGCCTTCTCACGGATGTTTGTCCAGACCGAGCACCTTGCGGAGTTCGGCGCGCTGGTGGCCACGCGCCGTCTGCGTTCGCACGACGAAAGACAACTGTGGGCTGCGCATTTCGCGGTTGTCGACGGCGAGATCGTTGCCGAGCCGCAATACGAATCGGATCGCGCGCGCTTTCTGGGACGCGGGCGCAACGCCGGCACGGCGGCAGCGATCTTCGACGATCAGCCGCTGAGCAATACTGCCGGGACCGTACTCGATCCGGTCCTTGCGCTCAGATATCGCGTGCTGGTGCCGCCGGGCAAGGTCGCGCGCGTGACGTTCTGGACAGTAGTGGCCGAGTCGCGAGCGCTGTTGCTCGATCTGGTCGACAAACACCATGACCGCAACGCGTTCGACCGCGCCAAAACGCTAGCCTGGACGCAGGCTCAGGTGCAGTTGCGTCATCTCGATGTCGAAGCCGACGAGGCTGCGGATTTTCAACGCCTCGCCGCGCCGGTTATTTACGCCGATGCGCGTTTCAGGGCGCCGTCGGACACGATCGTTCGAGGAGCAGGTCCTCAGTCCGGAGTCTGGCCGCACGCGATCTCGGGCGACCTGCCGATCGTGCTGCTGCGTATCGATGACGTCGAGGACATCGCGCAAGTCCGGCAATTATTGAGGGCGCACGAGTACTGGCGGATGAAGCGGCTGGACGTCGATCTCGTCATCGTCAACGAACGGGCTTCGTCTTATAT
Organism: Paraburkholderia graminis; assembly: GCF_003330785.1. Classification (NCBI taxonomy): domain Bacteria; kingdom Pseudomonadati; phylum Pseudomonadota; class Betaproteobacteria; order Burkholderiales; family Burkholderiaceae; genus Paraburkholderia; species Paraburkholderia graminis. The sequence continues at coordinate 2,484,627 of NZ_CP024934.1, read as the reverse complement.
CCAGGAGTTGCAGGGTGCGATCGAGACAGCCGTGCGCAGCAGCCAATTGCGGCCGCGTATCGGCGAAGAGCTCGCGCAAGGAGCGGTCTTTACGCTGCGCGCCGATTTGATGAGCGTGGAGGCGCGGGCGCTGCTGCAATCGGTCGCGCGTGTCGCGTTGATTGCGCGCCGCGGTTCGATCGCCGACCAGCTCGCGCGCTTGCCGCAGTCGCCGGGACAGCCATTGGCGCTACGCCGGCAGAAGCCGCCGATGTCGTCGCCATGGCCCGCGGCGCCTCATCCGCCTCGCGCGCTTTCGCCGGTTGCGTCGAGGCTCGAGTTCTTCAACGGTCTGGGCGGCTTCGATAAAGACGGCCGGGAATACGTGAGCGTCCTCGTGGGGGGCGCGACCACGCCCGCGCCGTGGATCAACGTGATCGCCAACTCCGGCTTCGGCTTTCAGGTCGCGGCGGAAGGCAGCGGCTACACCTGGGCCGAAAACAGCCGCGAGAACCAACTCACGCCGTGGTCGAACGACCCCGTCGAAGACCCGGCCGGCGAAGCCATCTATGTGCGCGACGAAGTCACTGGCGATGTATGGGGCGCCACCGCGTTGCCAATCCGCGACGGCGGGACGTATGTGGCGCGTCACGGGCATGGCTATAGCCGCTTTGAACACGAGGCGAATGGCATCGCGCTCGACTTGCTGCAATACGTGCCGCTCGCCGACCCACTGAAGATTTCGAGGCTGACGTTGCGCAATCTGTCCGGCATGCCGCGCCGTCTGTCCGTGACGGCGTGGATGGAATGGGTGCTTGGCAAATCGCGCGGCGCATCCGGACCCTTCATCGTGACGGAAATCGACTCCACTACCGGCGCGATGCTGGCGCGCAATCCGTGGAGCATGGGGTTCGCGGGGCGAGTCGCGTTCGCCGACCTGGGCGGCCGGCAGACCTCGTGGACGGCCGACCGCACCGAATTTCTCGGCCGCAACGGGCGGACTGCGGCACCCGCCGCGCTAACCGGCAACGCGCCGCTGTCTGGCGCAACCGGCGCGGGCCTCGATCCATGCGCGGCGTTGCAGCGCGTGATTGAGCTGGGCGTGGGTGAGACCGTCGAAGTCGTGTCGTTCATGGGGCAGTGCGCGTGCGTCGAAGACGCACGCGCATTGATCGAGCGTTATCGCAAGGCCGACCTCGACGCCGTCCTCGCCGAGGTGACGACCCAGTGGCAGAACGTGCTCGGCACCGTCCAGGTCAAGACCCCCGACCGCGCGATGGATCTGATGCTAAACGGCTGGCTGCTGTATCAGACGCTCGCATGTCGCGTCTGGGCACGCTCGGCGTTCTATCAGGCGAGCGGCGCGTATGGCTTCCGCGATCAGTTGCAGGACGGCATGGCGTTGACGCTGGCGCAGCCGGACGAGGCCCGGCGACATTTGTTGCGCACTGCGGCGCGGCAGTTCATCGAAGGCGATTTCCAGCACTGGTGGTTGCCTCAGTCGGGGCAAGGCGTGCGCACGCGGATTTCCGATGACCGCGTGTGGCTCGCGTTCGCGACGGCGACTTACATTGGCTGCGCGGGTGACGTCGCGATTCTCGACGAGATCGTGCCGTTTCTCGATGGACCGCCACTGCGACCTGGCGAGCACGATGCGTTCTTCCAGCCGATGGTCGCGGATGAATCAGCGTCGCTGTTCGAGCATTGTGCGCGGGGCCTGGATCAATGTATGGAACTGACCGGCGAGCACGGTTTGCCTCTGATCGGCACGGGTGACTGGAACGACGGCATGAACCGCGTCGGTGCGCACGGCAAGGGAGAAAGCGTTTGGCTTGGCTGGCTCTTGTTGCGGACGATCGAATTGTTTGCCCCGCTGGCTGAATCGCGCGATGCGGTTTCCGTTGCGCATGCTGCACGCTGGCGTGCGCATGCGGGCTCGGTGCGCGAGGCGCTGGAGCATGAAGCATGGGACGGCGAATGGTATCGCCGGGCGACGTTCGACGACGGCACGTGGCTTGGCTCAAAAGACAGTGACGAGTGCCAGATCGATTCGATCGCGCAGTCGTGGGCGGTGCTGTCCGGCGCGGCAGATCCCGCCCGCGCGGCGCTGGCGATGACCTCGCTGGAAAAGCACCTGATCCGTCCGGAAGACGGGCTTGCTTTGCTGTTCACGCCGCCATTCGATAAAACGTCGCACGATCCAGGCTATATCAAGGGCTATCCGCCGGGGCTGCGTGAAAACGGCGGGCAGTATAGCCACGCAGCGATGTGGGCGATCCTCGCGTTCACCAAAATGCGCGAGGGCAACAAGGCCGCCGCGCTGTTTTCACTGCTTAACCCCGTCAATCATGCGCGTACGCCGACAGAAGTCGACCGCTACAAGGTCGAGCCCTATGTCGTCGCCGCCGATGTGTATTCCGTGCCGCCGCACGCCGGGCGCGGTGGCTGGACCTGGTACACGGGGTCCGCTGGATGGATGTACCGGGCGGGTGTCGAGGGCATTCTCGGGATTTGTCGCGAGGGCGGTTTTCTTGTGATCGATCCGTGTATTCCGGACACGTGGCCGGGGTTTGAAGCAACGGTGACGATGGATTCGACGCGGTATGAGATTCACGTCGAAGCCGCTGACGAGCTCGATGTGACGCGCGCGGTGCTCGACGGCGCGAGTCTCGAATGTGGTGATGGACGGGTGCGCGTACCGCTCGATGCCGGCTCGCACAAGCGCCTGATTTCGCTTTGTCTCCGCGTAAGGGAAGACGTGAACTCGGGCGCGTACGTCGCGTGACGAAGCACGCATCGTGCTCCGAAAGGAAAACAGGAGACGAATAGTGGTAATGACAGGCAAATCCGACCGGAGCAAACGATGTTGGCATGGCACTACACCACGGGACAAAAGTTCCGGCAGATCAGCGCAAGCGGGATGCTCATCCCCGGCGGCATCGGGGCCGAGCCCACCGGGACGCCTGTACTGTGGTTTTCGCGTAATCAGCATTGGGAGCAAACCGCCGGCGACGAGTGCCATGAGACTGGGCAATCGGTGCGCCGTCTGACGATGCGTGAGACTTACGTGGCGAGCGGCGGGCTCGTGCGGTATGGATGCGATGTTAAACGCCTGTACGCCGGCGAAGTGCTGCGGCGAAAAGCACAGATGACCCACGAAGTCTGGGCGGCCTTGTATGCCGTTGGGAAATTGCAGCAGGCGTATCCTGCCGCGTGGTGCGGCTCGGTTGACTCAATGCCGGTTGATGGCATGGTAGTGCACGTGTTGAGCGAATCATTCAAATGGCAGCGCTTCGAAGCATGCTAGCCGATTGTCCGTCATTGATAATCGGGCTTTCTGGACCTGCATGAGCAGGCCGTCCCGGCGATGCAGGCGCGACGCACGCTTTCCTTTCACACTGTCACGATTTAGTTTGCTTTTCGACGGCCATGAGCGCATGGTGAAGATCCAGATGTACCTGACGGCCCTTTTTCGCATCCGGACAGGTATCGGTTCATGACGGTCAGTATCGCTTAAGGAGCGCGCGATCATGACCATCTCCACTATCGAATACAGAGAGTACGAGCTATGTACGTACTCTCACCACGCATTCCTTCTGCATCGTGATCCGTATGCCAAAGGACCCAGGCAGTTCCCGTCGTTCGTACGCTATGACGTACCGCATGCGAGTCAGCACGCAGCTGAGTGGAGCAGGTCATGCAATATCCGCTTTATGTGCACCGTGACGGAACTGCCGGCTTTCGCGCCAGTTTTCCCGATCTTCCCCGAGCAGTTGCGAGCGGCCATTCGTTCGATAAGCTGAGACGCAACGCGCAAGAGGTTGTCGAACTGATGTATGACCGCAGCGAGCAACTCATACCCGCTCCAACCTGCAGTACATCCGAATTGCAATCGCTCGACATGGACGATGGGCAAGGGATCTGGATGTTCGTCGAGATCAACCTGACGCGGGTTACCTCGAAAGCTGTGAGCGTTCAATTCAGTCTGCCCGAGAGTCTGCTGCAGCGAGTGGATGCTGCAGCAAAAGGGCGACACTCGACGCGCTCCATGTTCTTTACGCTGGCTGCCGTGCACGAACTTGGAAACCGGGACGAAGGGCAATTGTCCTAGATGCCGGTTTTACGGTGGGTGTTCGCGGACGGCTTCCATCGCGCGCCACGACCGCGTCAGCATTCAAAACCCGACCTTGCGATGGGTCGCGTCGTCCCGCTATCGGGGCGACGCCGACCACCTGATGGCGAACCAGTTTTTTCCATAGCAGGAGTGCATCATGATCGATGACCAGGTAAATGCCGAAGAACTGGCAGAAAGCAGGAAACAGAGAGAGGCCGCGGCGAATGCGACGGATGATGGTATGCCCGTGGGCCCCGAAGATGAAAAGCGGGTTGTCGACGGCACTCAATACAGAGGGCCGAAGCAGTGGATCCGGCACGCAAGGAAATTGCTGGGTGCTGGAGGCGGCTTTATGCGACCTTGATTTCGACTTGAAGCCATGCGCGTAAAGCCATCAATGGCTCGTGTGAGACGTTCGGGACGCCTCACACGCTGGTACGGGAGCGCGCAGAGCGCGCGGCCCATAAAGAGCTGATCCGCGACACCGAATCACCTTTGCAAGGATCCTGATGTCGCGCTACCAATTCGAAGGAGATCTGGCGCATCTCGAACGGATCATTCCGTTACTTGTGCACGGAAATCCCCTGGCGCTAGCGTACTGGCAGCGTCGAGTCTCGTCGCTATCGCTGCAGCAGAGTCTGCTTCCTGACGGCACCAGGCGCGTAACCCGACTGCTTAACGTATTCAATGAAGTCGAGCGCGCATTGATATCAGGCAAGGCCACCGCCCGACGGTCGCCGGGATGAACCGCGATGCGTCAGAAATAAATCGGAGAGGGGGCGAGCCGGCACATGCCCGGGCGCTGCAGTTCCGGCCAGCGCATATCTTGGTACGGGTCTTATTCCAGGCGGGAGGTTGGCGAACTATGGCGTCGAAACCATGCGCGCTTCCTGCACGAAGCCGGTGTTCACAGATGAGGAAACATTCTCGCGACAGGGCTGTAGATCATGAAATCGAATACCGGTTCTGCGGGCCGCCGACATACTGCCTGTTTGCGATTTCGAGAACCTTTTCACGAAACTCGTCAAAGGCACCAAGCAGCGAACGCTCGTCGGACCCAACGCCAGGTTGCAGATTTCTGAGCATTGCGTCGTCGATCATGAAGGTGATCTCGCGCGAATCGTCGTACCCCCAGAAACACACGCAATGTCGGGCGGCATCGTAGCTACGGCTGGGGTTGGGAAATTTAAGCACCGCGATCAGTCTTTCTCGTACACGGCCGAGTAGCGCCACTTAGTGGCGTTGGAGTCGATCGTGGCGTAACTGGCGCGTCTTTTCTCTGCTCTCAGAGCATCCGCTGCGTCGAGTATATGAGCACGCGTCCTGCATTCGGCGGCGTACTCGTTCTCCCTGCCAATTGCAGCAGAAGCGGGCTTGAATTGCGATCGCATGATGGGGCTCCTAAGCTGGAGGTCGCTCATGGACGACCGGTCTACCCACTGTATACCCTTTGGCTGGCATCGACGTCTTTATTTACCTGCATCCCTGGCGTTCAGTTTTCCGAAACGTTATGCAGGTCCGCATAGAAAAATTCGCTCGGACTGAGAGCGCCAGTCGATACCATTCGTATTGACCTGCTGCTCAGCGGTTGGTAGCGCGGTCATGCTCCCTCAAAAAAACGAAAAGTGCAGGCCGATGATTTCACTGGCAGCATCGCCCGTGAAGCGTTGGCGCCGGCATTCCACGTTCTGATGAAACCGTCCGGGTCCAGCATGAAAATTGCGCACTTCCTGTCACCTGCGACGAGAAGCTGAAAAGCCTGCTCTTTCGGAAACTTCCCCGGTCCGTGTGCAATTTGTCATAGCGTTTGAATGCAGCGCGCTGACGGAGGTTCTTCCCAATGGCCTTGTGCGGGCCTACCGCCAGGCATGATACGCGTTCAAGTTGTGCGGGCCGCTATTGGCGTCCCAAGCGGTGCAGGTCCGGGGCCGACAATGGGCTGGCCCCTCCATCCCAACGAAAACACCTGGAAGACGATCATGATCGAGCGACTGGTTGACGTAATAGACCGCAGCGGCACTGTGCTGCACACATACCCGATTACGCTGGGCGAGTCGGGCAACGCCGACGACTCCGAATACCTGGCCAAGGCGCTGGAAGCAGCAGCGCACAGCCGGCTTGTGCCGGACGCTGAACTCGGTACCCTGACGGCCAGGATGCACACGAGCCGGGGCGGTCAGATGGCTCCCTACGGCGATGACTTCTTGAGGGACTCGGAAACGAAATCGGGCCTGGAGCAGGCTGTTCGGGAACGCGCCTATCTGCTCTGGGAGAAAGACGGGCGCCCTGAAGGACGTGCGGAAGAATACTGGCATCGCGCTCTCGACCAGCATCTTCGGGAGCGCGCCTACGTTCTGTGGCAGCAGGAAGGAAGTCCCGAGGGGCGACAGGATGAGTATTGGCGTCGGCTTGTGGATTTCCAGGCTCAGTGATTCCGATCACCCTTGGACCGTCCGGTGCGTAGCGAAAAGGAGAACCGAGGCGGCATGCGCAGACATCCCCTTCGACCAGGTCGGGCGGATCGGTCTTCTTGCATCGCCGAACCATTGATATCGATCGCCACGGCGGCCTCTCGCTGCGGGTGCGTGTGAGCGCCGCGGCGACAACGGGGAAAGGCTGACATAAGAGTCGAGGCCGCTAACAGTGGCCGACACTCGAACGGCTGCAACGACCCCGATGACCCGCCGACCAAAATGACCGTCAGAATGGCCGTTATAGCTTGAAAGCGCCCTTCGGGTAAGGACGGGCCCGACGACCGCTTCGGGTCCGAAAGCACGCGTTCGCTGACATCCGGACCCTGCATTGGGCCAATTGATACACGAACGGCAGGGGCCCGATCTACAACTGCCTCACGGACATCGTCACCTGAGTTCCGGCAATGGCCGAACTGATGTCCCCGAAAAGTTCGCCTCGACGATCGGACCGCTCCATTACGTGCCTTTGATCTCGTGACGGCGCGATAGGCGGCAGCGCGTCGGGGGCGCCTGCGAAATTGCGCCCTGACACCATTGTCCGGCATGGGGCTGCACGGTCTGGGCTATACCTGATTACCTGATGGAACTGTCGGTATCGGAAACGGTACTGACATGTCCTCCTGAGCTGCTCGCCGTTTCGCTACACTGCGCATTTTCGCCGACAAGCTTGCCAGGAGGATGCGCATGGACCGCATGGTGACGATGGAAACCTTTGTGACGGTTGTCGATGCGGGTTCATTCTCTGCCGCCGCCCGTCGGTTGAAGCTAGGTCAGCCAGCTGTCTCAAAGGCGGTCGCCCAACTGGAGGAACGTCTGGGCGCCCGTTTGCTATTACGATCGACTCGTGGCTTGGCGCCGACGGCGGCCGGGCAGCGGTTCTATGAGCACGCGCTCAGGGCCATCCATGAGGCAGATCAAGCCGAACAGGCCGTGCGCGAGTCTTCCGATGGTCTGTCGGGGCAACTGCGCATAGGCGCGGCCGTCACCTTCGCCCGGCTGCACGTTTTGCCGGCGCTAAGGTCTTTCCTCCATCAACACCCCAATCTGAGCATCGACATCGTGCTTGACGACCGGTCCGTCGATTTACTGGAAGAGGGCGTCGATGTCGCTTTGCGTATGGGCACGCTGGACGACTCGTCCATGACTGCGCGTCGCATCGCGAGCGGGCGGAGAGTCGTAGTCGGCACGCCGTCATATTTCGCGGAAGCCGGAGTTCCGCAAACACCTGTCGAGCTCGGCCGGCATCAGGCGGTCGTCTATTCCGTGCGAGGCGGCGGTGAATCATGGTTGTTCAGCCGCGATGATGGATCTGATTCAACCGTGACCCTGTCCGGCCGAATCAGCGTGAACGCGGCTGAAGGCATGCGCACGGCAGTGCTCGCTCACATGGGCCTTGCTGTCGCATCGGAATGGATGTTCGCGCCTGAACTCGCGGACGGCACGGTGCAGGCCGTCCTGACTGACTGGACCTTGCCCACCATCGACCTGTGGGCAGTTTTTCCCGCCGGGCGTATGACGACAGCGAAAGCGCGCGCGTTCGTCGCGTTCGTCGAGCACATTCTCAATGAGCACAAATCCAGCGACGACCCGATTGCCTAGCCGCAGTGCAGCCCGGTTCGATTCGCCCCGACCTGTTCCCTTGCCGCAGGAATAGGAGCTATTCCTCGGCCACGACTACCGTACGACGCCGCCTGAGCGGAGGATACGCATCAACCAATGCATCACAGATTGGCTCTGATGCAGCGGTCTCTCCTGCAGTTCCTGCGGGAGAACCGATTCAAAACCTACCCGTTGAGGAAAACCATGACTCAAGCTCTGAAAGGCAAACTCGCCCTCGTTACCGGCGCTTCGCGCGGAATCGGTGCAGCCATTGCGGCACGTCTTGCGCGCGATGGTGCATCCGTCATCGTTCACTATGCGTCGAGTGCGGAGCGCGCCCAAGCAGTCGTCAACGAGATTCGCGATGCCGGCGGCGAGGCTGAAGCTGTGGGCGCCGACCTGTCGAAACCGGAAGGCGTCAGAAGCCTCGTCGACTCGCTGAACGGCGCGTTCGGCGGCCGTTTCGAGGGGCGGCTCGACATCCTTGTCAACAACGCGGGCACAGTCGAGTACGGACCATTTCTCGATTCTTCGGAGAGCTCGTACGACACGCACTTCAACTTGAATGTTCGTGCGCCGATCGAACTGGCAAAAGACGCGGCGGCGCGCATGGTCGCGGCTGGCTGGGGGCGCATCATCAACGTAGGTTCGGCCTTTGGCGAAGCCGCGCCACTGCCTGGCGTGACGCTCTACATCGCGTCGAAGTTCGCTCTCAGAGGCTTCACGCGCGGGCTGTCGCGTGAACTCGGCAAATACGGCGTGACCGTGAATGCTGTTCAGCCCGGCCCGATCGATACAGAACTTGCTCCGCAGCCCGGCACGGAAGATCACGCGACGATGGTAAAGCTCGCGAGCGTCGGCCGTTTCGGCAAACCCGCAGAAATCGCGGCGGCCGTCGCATATCTCGCCAGCCCCGAAGCAGGCTACACGACCGGCGAAAGCCTGACAGTCGACGGCGGATGGATTGCCTGACGCGGGCGGCCCTGTTGAACGCTATTCGAATGGCGCGTGCATTTCGATTTCGAATAGCGTCAACTGAGCGCAGCTAACTGCCGACGGTCATTTTCCGACGGCATTGCGCCCGGTCCGAGCAGTCAGGTGTAGCGGCAAGTATCAACGCCCTGCGGTATGCAGGGCTCCCGCATTCACACAACTGCCAAGCGACAGCAGCAGAACGCCGGCCGCAAGCGGCAGAAGCGGGGCGACTTGCAGCGGTAGTCCATAGTTGTGCCGCAAGTCGAAATACCTCCCGACCGCGACCGGTCCAGACACTGCGCCAAAGGCGTAGCCCGAAAACGCGATCCCATAGAACAGGCCGAAGCGCTTCAAGCCGATATACGAGCGGACGAGGAGATGCGATAGAAGGTCGCCTTCGCCAATTGCAAGCCCGACGAGCGCCGAGGCGAATAGCGCGCTGGGGTAGCTGTCGAGTTGCGCTAGCAGGACAAACCCGGCAGCGCCGGCCGTTAAGAAAAGGCAGGCCACGATCGGTGCGTGCACGCGATCCGCGAGTATGCCGGAGGCGAGCCGGCCAATGAGAATGCCGAATCCTGCGAACGAAGCAGTGCGCGCTGCGTCGTGAGCCGATATGCTGGGGCCACTGCATGTCGTCTCGCTAGCCGATGCACGCGAGCTCGCAGCGCGCTGCCGCACGACGCTGTTCGAAAGTGTTCATCCGATCGAGGCACGGCGTGAGCGAATTGCACGAAGTGCAGTCACCGCGATCGTGGATACATCACATTTCGGCGCCTGTCTGCGACAAAGCAGCGTTGATGTGCGGCAGATATGCAGGAACTCGACCACTAGTGCTCGCAATTCAGGCGGGCAGCTAGTCTGCATAGGGTGCAGGTGGTCGAAGGCTTTCAGGCCACTCCAGTACCGAGACCGCGATGGAAGTCCTGGGTGCTCAGCCGAATCGGCTGCGTCATGAAGACGTCGCAGAACGTATCGCAATCGTTGGGGCTCGACCCGTGGTCCGGATGAAACTCGCCGCGACAATTCCCGCCACCACACAGAACGCGATGAAAAACCAGCCGTTGGTATAGGTCTTGTGGCCCGATGCGTCGACGACCACGAGCGCTGCAAAGATCTTCGCGGAGAAAGCCGCGACGAAGTAGCCCGCGCCATTGACAAAGCCCATCGCCTTGCCATAAACCTCGGGGGAAAAGATTTCGGCAGGCAGCGCGAGGAACGGGCCCCATGCCATGTTCCCGAAGAATCCCATGCCGCAGAGCGCGACCGCGAGCAGAACCTGATTCGCCTGTTGCAACGTGCCGAGCAGAACCACGAACGGCGCGAGCCCGATGAAGCACACGAGGATCATGATCTTGCGGTTACCCTTGAAGACTTTGTCCGACATGTACGATGAGATGAAGCTGCCGATTGCGCCTGCCGCGAAGTAGAGGCCGCTCCACCAGCCCATCGTCTGCATTTTGAAGCCGAAGGTGTCGGACAGGTATAGCGGAATCCACGTGAGCGCGCCGTAGAGCGTAATCTGCATCACGATATCGACGAAAACGACTGCGACATACGTGCGATTCTTGAACAGATCGAGAAAGCGCACGCCGGCGCCCTTGAGAATGGTCTTTTGCGCCGATGCATATTGTCCGCGTGTGATCGTGCCTGCTTCGAGCTCGTCGCGGTACGCGTATTCGAGATCGGCTTCGGTCGCATGGCGATAGTGCTCCGGCCGGTCGAACACGAACACCGCGATCAGGGCGAGCGGCACGACCCCGAGCGCGCCCGTGACAAAAAACACGATGCGCCAGCTGTCCGCGTGCGCCGCGAATTGCGTAGCAAGGACGCTCGCCCATGCGGGCGTGATAATCCACGCCCACGCCAGAACGGTTTGCGCACGCGCGCGGCCTTCCTTGTTGAACCAGCGCATGAGCACGCGCGCCGAAGGAACGTATTCGGTGCCCACCAGCATACCGAAGATCGCCATCCGCCAGAGGTATTCTTCGCGCGTCTGGATGAGCCCCATATACATCGTCATTGCGGACCAGACGATGACCGAGAAGATCAGCATTTTCCTGGCGCCGAAACGGTCCGTCAGCAAGCCCGATACGTATTGCGCGGGCCCGTAGAAGAGCAGCATCAGGAAGGCGCCGGTGCCGATATCCGCGGTCGTCAATCCGATGTCGTGAGCGATCGCTGGATTGAGCACGCTGCTCTTCACGCGATCGAGATACTGGATGCTGTACGCGATGAACAGCACGAACGCGATGATCCATCGGTAAGCTACGCGAGGCCGCATTTTTGTCTCCTTGGCTAGTCGTATGTGTTTATCGCGTCGACGTCGCGATTTCGGGTGTGAGGCTCTGGTCGGCCGGTGCGCGTGGCGCGCGTACAAAGACCGCGACTGCCAGTGCACCGAGCAGGGCGATGGCGCCACTCAGCATGAATGCGCTTGCGAACACAGAGGTCGCCTGCACCAGAAAGCCTGTCGCTGCGGGCGCGAGAATGCCCGCCGTGTTCGCGATCAGATGCATGAAGCCGCCGACGCTGCCCATGCGCGTGTGCGGGACGGTGTCGAGAATGATTCCCCAATACGCGCCGAGCGTGAGGTTCATGAAGAACACGGTGACGGCCATCAGCGCGACGGCGAGCGGAAGGGTCGCGACGCGGCCCGCCAGTGCAACGCACACGGCGGACACGACCAGGCTCGTCACGATGACGATCTTGCGGGAGAGCACGGCTCTCCCCGTAGCGCGGTAGATGAGGTCTGATATCACACCGCCGAGTGCAATACCGACGGCCCCGCACGCCCATGGAATGACGTTCACGAAGCTCATTGACTGCAGGCTGAGATGGCGTTCCATCGTCAGATAGCTCGGGAACCACGAGAGAAAGAAGTACAGGATGTAGGCGTAGCCGAAGAAGGCGAAGGCCGTCGCAAGAATCGATGGACTGCGCAGCCACGCGCCGAGCGGCCGGCCGTCGTCTTCGGTGACCGATGCGGATTCAACGGGCGTGTCGTCGCGATGATGCGCGGGCTTTGCGTCAAGCCAGCGGTTCTCTTGCGGACGGTCGGTGACCAGCAGTGCCCACAGCGCGACCCAGACGAGCCCGAGCGCCGCTATCACGACAAACGACACGCGCCAGCCGACGGAAAGCGCCAGCATGCCGACGATCGGCCCGGCGATCGCGCCGCCGAATTGCTGTCCCGCGTTCGCATAGCCGACGGCGCTTGCCTGTTTGTTGCGCTCGAACCAGCCGCTAATCATCTTGTTCGTGCACGTCGCATACGGTCCTTCGCCTGCACCGAAGATCACACGCACGACGATCAGCGAACCCATGCCTACGACGCCCGCCGTGAGTCCGCAGAACACGGACCACAGCGACATGCTCGCAACGAGCACGCGCTTCGCGCCGAACCTGTCGGCCGCATAGCCACCGACGAAGCAGAACAGCGAATACCCGACGAAGAACACGCTGAACACGATGCCCAGTTCCGCGGGCGTAAGTTGGAGATCTTTCGCGATAAGCGGCGCAGCAACCGACAGCGCAGCGCGGTCGAGGTAGCTGATCGCGCCGGCGAGAAACAGCATGAGTACGATGAACCAGCGTAGTGAGCGGAGCTGCATGAGTGTCTCCTGCATGCGATAGGGATTGGGTCGCCGCCGCGCAACCGATGGACGCGCGTCGCCGGAAGAAGTGCCTTGCGGGCGCTTCTCCTGACGCGTGTCTATTGGATTCGGAGCGCCCGGGTGGCGCTTACGAAACTTCGTGTTCGCCGAGCGCGGTTTCGTCGAGATCGGCGCCTGCCTGCACGCCGGGTTGGAGGAGCGCCGCATCCATGAGCGGCAGCGGATCGAGGATGAGCGCGGGTGCGAACGCCATGTGGTCGAGCACATCGCGCCGCACGTCGATACCCGGTGCGATCTCGCGCAGCACGAGCCCGTCGTTCGTGGCTTCGAAGACTGCGCGCTCTGTGACGATCAGCGCGCTCTGGCCGCGCGCGACGCCGTTGCGAACGGAATACGTGATGCTCTGGGCGTCGCGCACGAATTTGCTGACCTTCCCCTCGCGGCGAATGTTCATCCGGCCGTTTGCATAGTCGACGTCGAGCCCGCCGGTTGTGAACGTGCCGGTGAACACGAGCCGCTTCGCGTTGGCCGCGATATCGGTGAAGCCGCCCGCGCCGGGATTCGCGCGTCCGAACTTGCTGACGTTCACGCTTCCATGCGAGTCGTATTCGGCGAATGCGAGCGCGGCGAATTCGCACAAGCCGCCGTCGATGACGTCGAACTGCTGAAGGCCGTCGAGCAGCGCGCTCGGATGCAGGTTCGCGGAGAACTGCCAGCCGTTCATCACGATGCCACCGTAAGAGCCGTGCTCGGTGGTGAACCAGTAATCCTCGGAACCGGTCTGCGGATCGATCAGACCTTGCTCCGCAAGAATGAGCGGAATGTCGGCCGCTGCGCCGAAGCCGAAGATGCCGAGCTCGCGCTTCCTGACCTCGAGCGCCGCGCGCCGCGCGATGACCTTGTCCGGCCCGAACGGAATCGAAGGAAACACGTGGCGATCGCCCGCCGAGACAAGGTAGTTGCGATCGTAGGGCGTGCCGGTCGTCATCATCATTTCCGCATCGACGACGATCGAATCGACGAAGATGCCCGGCAGGCGCACTTGTGTCGCGGGCCGCTCGCCTCGTCCGACGATGCGTCGCACCTGCGCGATTACGCGTCCGCCGCTGGCCTTCGCCGCGAGCGCAAGTGCGAGACCGGACGAGACAAGCGGCTCGTCTTCGAAGGACAGGTTGCCGAATTCGTCGGCGCTGCTTGCGCGGATGATTGCAACATCGATCGGCCAGGTTGGATAGAAGAGGCATTCCTCACCGTTTAGCGTGATCTTCTGGATAAGATCGTCCGTGCAGCGCGCGGTGAATTTGCCGCCGCCCTGAGCGGGGTCCGCATACGTGCCCACGCCGATGCGCGTCACATAGCCGGGGCTCTTTCGTGCGACTTCGCGCAGCCAGTGCATCGACGCACCGATCGGCCACGAATACGCCTCGATGCGGTTCTCCTGGATGAGTTGCATCAGCGCGGGCCGCTTGCCCGTGCGCGGATCGATGGGATTGATATAGGAACCTGCGACGATGCGCTTCATCAGGCCCTCACGCGCGACATGGTCCATACCCTTGATGCCGACGGCGTCGCCCGTTCCGCACGGGAAATAGAACGTCAGGTTGCGCGGCGTACCGGTGTCCTCGAAGCGCTTGCCGAGTGCCGCGAGCGTGGCGTCCGGCACGACCCAGCCGATGACGCCGACGGATGCGACGGTCTGGCCGTCCCTGATTGATTCCACGGCCTGCCTGGCCGTCACGACCTTGCTCATATTCATGATTTCACCGCGAATTTTGCGAAGATTTGTTGGGCCGCATCGGACTTGCAGTCGTCGGCAAAAATGCGGGCTGCTTCTCGGTCCAGACGCTCGCCATCGAGCGCGATGAACGGCTCGAAAAAGCGCTTGGCCGACGCGACAGCACCGCGTGGGAGTCTGGCGAGGCGTTGCGCGAGCGCGATTGCCCGCGCGTCGACATGACCTGCTTCGGCCAAATGATCAGCGACGCCCAACCGGTGTGCTTCCACGCCGTCGATGGGTTCGTCGCCCCACACGAGCATGCGCGCCCGGACCGCGCCGACCCGCGCGATGAGCGCCTGCAAGCCCCACGGCGGCAGCCAGCCGTTCGGCACCTCGGGAAGATGCCAGCGTGCGTTGACAGCGCTCACGACGAGATCGCACGACACCGCGAGAATGAAGCCGCCGCCGAGCGCGAAGCCCTCCACCGCGGCAATCACCGGCTTCGATAGTCCCGCTATGCCGCGCGCGATCCGCGCCGTTTCGAGTTCGTGTTCGCACATGTGATCGATCGAGAGGCCGCCGAGCTCCTTCAGGTCGCTGCCCGCGCAAAAGGCCGGTGGGGCGCCCGACAGCACGATCGCGGCGACCGAAGCGTCGCTTTCCGCCCTCCGCAATTCCTGTTCGAGTTGCTCCATCAGCGCCTGACTGAGCGCGTTGCGCCGCTGCGGACGGTCGAGCACGAGTTGCCGCACGCCGCCGATGTCTTCGATTTGCATTTGTATTCTCCTTAGCTCAGTTGTGCGCCGTCGCGGTCGAGCGCGCGGCGGATCGCCGACGGCTCCACCTGACGGGGCTCCAATCTTTCGTTGATGGCGATGGCCGCCGCATGTCCGATCGCGTGCCCGTACGAGAAGCACTGCGCGGTGACGCGCGCCGATGCGACCGCCTCGTGTTCCGCCGACAGGCAGCGGCCGGCCACGAGCAGGCCATCTCCCGACTGCGGCACGAAGCAGCCATACGGCACCGTGTAAAAGTCGTCGAGAATCCACTCGACCTTCGGCTTTGCACCCGCATGCAGTTCGATTGGCCACGGCGATACGGCGATGCCGTCGTCGAACTTGCGAGCCGCGAGCACGTCGTCGTTCAACAGGCGCGTGACTCCGCTGACCTGCCGGCTCTGGCGTATGCCCACCTGCACGCCCGTGTCGTTGACGAAGGCGTTTTCGCATCCCGCGAGGTTCTTCCGGAAGAACTGTGCGTACGCATGCACCTGCTTGCGCCCTTCGATTTCCGCTTCGGTGAAGTCATCGCGCAGCAGCGAGTTCAACTCGCGGCCGTCCGCACCGGTCACGCGCGTGCAGTTGCAGAGCAATTCCCCGGGCCGCGTCGTCGTGAAGAGCCAGATCTTGGCGCGCGGCAGATTCGCGCCCGCGTCTGCGGCGGCGCGCAGTTTCAGCGAGACTTCTTCGCCCATGATGGTGTCGTCGCCGTAGGCAGCGAGAAAGCGTCCGATATCGACGCCCAGCAGGCGGAAGATCATCGTCGGGTTCTGCACACGTCCGTCATGACCGATGAAGCTCGACAGGCCCGCCATCGCGACGACGTCCGCGTCACCGCTTGCGTCGATGGTCAGCTTCGCGCGGATATCGAGCGGACCTTGCTTGGTCCATGCCCGTACGCCCTCCACGCGCGCCCCATCCATCAGCGCGCCGGTCGCGATCGAGTGATAGATCACCTGCACGCCGGCACCGGCGAGCAGCGCGTCGGCGGTATCGCGCCAGATCAACGGATCGTGCACGCGCGTCCAGGTGCGCCCGTACCGGACGGGGTCCGCCAGTCCTCCGCGCGTTTCCAGCGCGCGCACGAATTCGTCCGCGAAACCGAAGACGACCTGCTCGGGTTTGGCGCCGGCGCGCTCCGTCGCGAGATACAGACCGCAGACAGTGCCAGAGAGGCCCGCGACCGCGCCGCCTCCGCAAAAGCCATAGCGTTCGAGCACAGTGACGCGCAAGCCTTGCCTTCGCGCCGTGACGGCAGCCGCCACGCCCGCCGCGCCGCCGCCAACGACGAGAACGTCGGTGGAAAGTGCATCGACCAGGCGATGTTCCACCACTGATAAACTCATAATATACTCCTGACATGTCAACACAACATCAGGATAGCGATTGGAGTGAGGCCGCGTCAACCGCTGTCGATTGCAGGTTAACCCCGAGGGCGCATCGCGAAGCGCACGGTGCGGCAGGATCGGGGCCGGCGCAAGCCGCCTCACGCGGCCGATATGTAATACTCACTTTGGTCCAATCGAACTCTCTAACCGGCTTTCATGACGAAATCCAGCACGCGTGCCACGCCCGCCGACCCCGATGCAAACGAGCCCAAGGTGGATTACGCCTATCGGCGTCTAGAAGAGATGATCGTGACGCGGGCACTGCCACCGGGCGCGCTCGTGTCCGAGGTGCAGCTCGCAAACGAGATCAATGTGGGCCGCACGCCAGTGCGCGAGGCACTGGCGCGCCTGAAGCAGTTCGGGTTCGTGGAAACACATCCGCGGCGCGGCACATTCGTGTCGACCGTCGATGTTCGCAAGCAACTGGAACTGCTGGAAGTGCGTCGCGCCTTGGAGCCTCTTGTCGTGGCAGCAGCATGCGCGCGCGCCACAAGCGAGCAGCGCACGGAGATGAAATCGCTCGCCGACCACATCGTCCGGGCGGCCAGGCAGCGCAATGTGAATGAATATTTCCGGGTGAATCGCGCGATCCACGAACTGGAAGTCACCGCAACGCACAACTCGATGCTCACGACGACCATGCAGGTCATCCATGCTCAATCACGGCGCTTCTGGTTCGTGCACGTACAGCAGAGCGAGGCTTTTGCGGAGGGCGCCGCTCGCCACGCGGCCGTGCTGCGCGCGATCGCGAAGGGTGCGGCCGACGAAGCGACGGTCGCGGGCGATGAACTGATGGTCTTCCTCGATCGGCTTACGCGCTCCGCGTTCGACACGTTCCGCTGAAGAGGCGTCGCAGTTTCGGTGTCAGGACACTTCGAGAGACGAGCGCCCGGATGTTGGTTCATGGATCGATCAAGCAATATTCAGCGGCGCGCCGATTGAAGTCTTCGTAACCGGTAAGTGCGTCGAGCGCGGCGCTGGACGCGAGCGATCCATCAAGTGCACGAATATCGCGTTGTTCCGTGAACGTCCGCAGGGTTTGCTCAATGGCATGTTGTGCCGCTTGCAGGCATAGGCCGTGATAGATCGCGACGTCGACTCCGGCCGCCTGCTCGTCGGCGACGCTCGCGCCGGCCGTGTTGACCAGCACGACCTTGCCCGGAATCCGCGCGCGGATTGTCGCCAGTTGGGCGACATCAAGCGCGCCCGGCATGACCGCGTCGGCCCCAGCGTCAAGATACGCGAGCATTCGTTCTAGCGCATCCAGTGGACTGCCGGTGACGTCGGCGATATCAGTGCGCGCGATGATCTGGAAGTTCGGATCTTCGCGCGCATCGAGCGCCGCGCGGATCTTCTGTACCATTTCCCTCGTCGAGAGCACTGCTTTTGGCATATTGGTGTGTTTGCCGCTGACGTGATCCTCGATATGGATCGCACTAACGCCGGTTCGCTCGAGAGCGCGGATCGTCTTGCCGATACCTGTCGCGTTGAAGAAGCCGCCTTCGGCATCCGCGATCAGGGGAATGCTCAGTACGTCGCAGAACTCGGCGAGCCTCGCGCACAGCGTCGTCAGATCGAGCCAGCCGACGTCTGGTTGCCCGACGCTGGTCGATAGCGCATAGCTACCGACGTAGGCGACCTCGAAGCCTGCGCGTTGAACCTGCAACGCCGATAGCGGATCGAAGGTGCCGGGAGCAGCAAGCGTGCGCGGTCTGCTCATCCGCTGTCTCAGTCGGGCACGTAGGAGAACCGCTGCATTCATGACGACTCGAACTCCGCGGCGGCGAGATCCTGTGTGCCTGCCGGCGAAGGCAGGCGGTTGAACGACAGCAGCAGACTACCGATCACGAGAATTCCGACCATGCCGAGCAGGCCGGCCTGCATCGTACCCGTCAGTGTCTTGAAATAGCCGATTAAGGTCGGACTCACGAAGCCTCCGAACAGTCCGATCGTGTTGACAAGCGCGACGCCGCCGGCTGCCGTGTCGCCCTTCATATAGTCGGACGGCATCGCCCAGAATACCGTGTACGCGGCCCACAGCCCGGCGGTCGCCACCGTGAGGCTGATGATGGTGATCAGCAGGCTGGTATCGTTCAGCGCGGCGATCAGCAACGCGACGGCGGCTAGCGTGAGCATCGACACCGTGTGCCAGCGGCGCTCGCCAAGACGGTCCGAGCGGCGTCCCCACCAGACCATCGCAAAGATCGCCGCGATGTAGGGAATCGCCGCGAGGATGCCGATCGTCATTGTGCTGGTGACGCCAGCGCTCTTAAGGATGGTCGGCAGCCAGAAGCTCACGGTGTAATGCCCGCAGATGATGCAGAAGTACGAGACGCCGAGAAGCAGCACGCGTGGATCGGAGACCACTTGGCGGAACGAATGGTGACGAGGTTCGTTGCCTGCTGTGTCGTGCTTCAGCTCGGCGGCGAGCAGACGCTTGTCGGTGTCGCTGAGCCATTTCGCTTCGGCCGGGCGATCGGTGATCCAGAATAGGCCGAACACGCCGAGCAAGACGCTCGGCAGTCCCTCGGCAATGAACATCCATTGCCAGCCGTGGAGGCCGCCGACCGTGTCCAGCAGCATCATCGTGCCGGTCGACAGCGGCGCGCCGAAGATCCCGCCGATCGGCCCGCACAGCATGATCACGGTGATCGCGCGTGCCATCCGGTTCTGGGGGTACCAGTAGGTCAGGTAGAAAATCAGCCCGGGCGCGAAGCCAGCTTCGAACACGCCGAGCAGGAAGCGGATCACGTAGAACGCGTTCGCGCTCGTGACGAACATCATGCTCGCCGAGGTCAGTCCCCAGAGGATCATGATGCGGCTCAGCGTGCGCCGCGCGCCGATTTTCGGGAGCAGGATGTTGCTCGGAATCTCGAAAAGCATGTAGCTGAGAAAGAAGACGCCGGCGCCGAGACCGTACGCGGCGTCGCTCAGGCCGACGTCGGCCTGCATCTGCAACTTAGCGAAACCGATATTGATCCGGTCGAGATACGCAAACACATAGCACAGCGTCAAGAAAGGCAGGAGCCGCCAGTTGATCCGCGCAAACAGGTTATTCGTGGAGGTCGTCAACGACCACGTGGCGTCGCTTTGCATGTTGTCATACACCGTCGGGGGATGGGAGGTGTGGACAATGTTTCCCGGTCAAAACGTGGGGCACAACAGCAATCGCATCGCCGTTGCGCTGCCTTTTCGGCATCGCTCGGTCAGCATCGCACAAGCGCACTGCTCACATGCACTTCGGAGCCGAATAGCGGCATTTGCTCGACGATCAGATCGAGCACGCGTTGCGCGGCATTCGGCAATCGACGGCCCTCGCGGACCAGCACGCACGACTGTGCCGCACCGAACAGGGGATGCGCGAGCGGCGCGACGCAGAAGGCCGGATCCGCGCTATCAATGAGCGTCGCCGCGTACGTCAGGAAGGTAACGCCGTTGCCGCTGCGCACGAATCGCTTAAGCATCGCGACCGAGTTCGACACGAGCGCCGGCGTCAGCCGCACGCGCTCAAGGTCGGCGACCGTGCGCACGATCTGGCCCAGCCCGAAAGCCGACGACATCAGCGCGAGTGGAAACGGCGCGAGTTCGGCGATTGTCAGCGGTGTGTTCCGCGACGCGAGCGTGTGCGCGCCCGACATCAGCACGCAGACCGGGTTCGCGGCGATCGCATGCTGCGTCACACGCGCCGCGGGCTGCGGGTTGTACGCGAGGCCGATGTCCACCTCATCGTTCGCAACTTCGCTGATGACGTCGTTGACCGCAAGCGTTTTCGCACTAATGTTCAATTGCGGATGCGCGTTGATAAACGGTGTCAGCACATGATCCATGAGCGGGTCGACGAAGCCTTCGCTGATGGCCAGGCGCACGCTGCCGATCCGAAGGCCGTTCAAATTTTGCAGCGTATTTTCAAACACCGCGCGTTCGGACTGGCAGCCGCGCCAGTACGCGAGCAGCGCGTGCGCTGCCTCGGTCGGCGCGACGCCGCGATTGCCGCGTTCGAACAACGGCGTGCCGATTTCGTCCTCGAGCAGCTTCATCTGTCGTGTCAGCACTGAGGACGCGGTGTTGAGCGCATCCGCCGCCGCGCGGATCGAGCCGCGCGCCAGAATTTCGTGGAAGTAGCGCAGACGGCGCTGGTTGATTTCACCAATGGCCATTCGGTTCTCCTGATCTGTCGGAATGATCTCGTCTGAGGCGAGTCGCGATGAACCCGACAGCCGTGCGACCTTCCGGGCTGTTGAAATGTTAGCAGTATGTCAGAGCGTGCATCCGGGGGCGAGGTACCGGTCTGTGTCAGCGTGCTGCCCGTCAGGCAGCGTCGAAGGCCGCATTTTGCTGTTGCCGCGCGCTCGGGTCTGGATCGAGCATTGAAGCCTGCGCTATTGCATCGGTCTATGCCTCGCGGCATGGCAATTACCCGTCAAACCTACCAGACAAAGCGGAATGAAAATATTGATCGCGGGTTTCCAGCACGAAACCAATACATTCGTCGAGCGAAAGGCGCTCTACCAGAACTTCGTGAATGGTGAAACGTTCCCCGCGTTGAGGCGCGGCCAGCAAGTGCTTGGTTTCCGAAACGTCAACCTTCCGATCGGGGGCTTCATTAGCGAGATCGAACCGGACGGTCATACGCTTGTCCCGGTACTTTGGGCAGGCGCAGGTCCCTCGGCACACGTTATGCATGACACGTATGAGAAGATTGCCGGCGAAATCGTCGAGGCGGCTGGAATGCATGTGCCGGATGCTGTTTACCTCGATCTGCACGGCGCCATGGTCGCCGAACAGACCAACGATGGCGAAGGCGAACTGCTGGCCCGCTTGCGAAGCGTGATCGGACCTCGCGTTCCTATCGTCGCGTCGCTCGATTTGCACGCGAATGTCACCGAGCGCATGCTTGCTTGCGCCGACGCGCTTGTCGCGTACCGAACCTATCCCCACGTCGACATGGCTGCAACGGGCGCGCGAGCTGCTCGCCTTTTGCGGGCGCTTCTGGGTGGAGAGCGTTGGCACTGCGCCTGGCGCCGGTTGCCCTTTCTTATTCCCCTGAACGCAATGTGCACCCTCGTCGACCCGGCAAAGTCGGCCTTTGAGAAGGTCGAGCAACGTGAGAAGGCCGGTCTTGCCTCAATGTCGTTCACACTCGGCTTTCCTGCCGCCGACTTCCCCGAATGCGGGCCGATGGTGTGGGCGTACGGGACACATAGGAATCCTGTGGAAGCCGCCGTCGGCCAAATTTTCGACGGGATAGCGCTTTCAGAGGCGGACTGGGCCGTCGATTTCCTCACGCCGGAGGACGCCGTGACGCAAGCCATGCAGCTGTCCGACGGCAAGAACAGACCGGTCGTGATTGCCGACACGCAGGACAATCCGGGCGCCGGGGGCGAATCCAACACCACCGGAATGCTTCGGGCACTCATCGCCCAGGGCGCCAGTAGTGCTGCATTCGGCGTTGTTCATGATGCCGAGGCCGCTATCGCAGCACAGCAGACCGGCATCGGCCGCTCGCTGGAAATTGAACTGGGTGGTGAATCCGGCTTGCCTAATGGTGCGCGCTTTCGTGGTGTTTTCGAAGTCGTCGAACTGTCGGACGGGAAATGTGTGTTCGATGGCCCAATGCTGAATGGCATGCAGGTTCAGTTGGGGCTGACTGCATTGCTGAAAATCCACGAGATTTTCGTCATTGTCAGCAGCGAACGTCCACCTCAGATGATGGATCGCAATCTCTATCGGGTGGCGGGTATCGAACCCGAGAACATGCGCATTCTTGTCAACAAAAGTTCGGTGCACTTTCGTGCCGACTTCGACGCCATTGCTTGCGCGACACTCGTCGCAAAAGCGCCGGGAGCCATGCGCGCCGATCCGCGCGATCTTCCCTGGAAGGACTTGCGACCCGGTTTGCGCATCGCTCCGCTCGGCGCCCCCTTCAGCGCGCGCATTGACGAGCCCGTATGAACAACGGGCCGGACCGCGCCGGAGGACCCCTTGGTTTAACTAATCTTGTCGGTGGCGATTTCGAATGACGGGCTGGCTTCCTCGATCTGCGCCAGGATTGGTTCAACCTGCTGCCGTAGCCACTCAGAAGCCGGGTCTCGATCTGAATAGGCAGCCCAGACCATCGAAATTGGTGTGACTCTAAAGTCGAACGGGACGGGGCTTGCCACCAGCCCCAACAGCGCGGCGTACCGTTTGATGATCCTCGACGGCAACGTAGCGATGACAGGCGTTTGCATGACCGCGCCGAGAATGGTCAGGAATTCGGGCGCAGCCATGGCCACGTCAAGTTCAACGCCGGCGGCGCGCAGGGCGTCGTCCAGGCATCCGCGAATACTCGCGTTTTGCGAGACAAGGGCGTGTTTCTGAGCCAGGTACGCACTTCGGCTGACGGGCATCGACAGATTGAGCAGGCGGGGGTTGAAGCAGCACATCAAGGACTGTTCGAACAGCAGTTTCCTTCGATGCCGTTCAGCGCCGTCGCCAAAACATCCAATCGCCAGATTGATCACGCCGTCATCCAGCATCCTGTGCACGTCGCCCGGTTGCGCCGGGCGACCGAGTAGCCGGATTCCTGGAGCACACCTTTGTACGTGGGCGGTCAAGCACGGCATCAGGAGCACCTCGAGCTCGCTCGAAAAGCCGATCGAAAAAGTCCGCTCCTCGGTTTCGGGACGAAACCTTTCGCGGGCAGTGATCGCATCCTGAGCCTGCTCGAGAACCGTGCCGATTGCCGCCGCGAGCGCTTCAGATCGGGGCGTCGGCTTCATTGTGTGCCCCACACGAACGAAGAGTTGGTCATCGAACAGCATACGCAGCGTACCAAGGTTGTGGCTCATGGCCGACTGCTGGATCTTCAACCGCGTAGCTGCCTTGGTGACGCTGCGCTCGCGCATCAGCGCATCGAAGGCGACCAGCAGATTCAGGTCGAAAGACCATAAATTGAAGTGATCGATGGAGCTCATGATTTGAATCGATTTGTTCGTTCGTTGCTCGAATCATAGACTACGGACGTCCTTTCAGCCAAGCGAGACCCAGCATGGTTCATCCGAACAAAACCTACCGGATCGGTGATGTGACCGTCACCAAGATCGAAGAAATGCGCCTGAACGTCGCGCCGCCGTCCTTTCTTTACCCGGCGTGGGAACCTGAACAACTCGAGCCCAATCTTCACTGGCTTACGCCCAGCAACATGGACGCGACGACCGGAAACCTGATCCAGAGCATTCACACGTGGCTGGTGCGCGCGCCGCATCACACCATCCTGATCGATACCGGCTCCGGCAACGACAAGGAACGGCCGCAGAATCAGATCTTCCATCATCTGAACACGCCGTATCTGCAGCGGCTCGCCGCGGTTGGCGTGCGCCCTGAGGAAGTCGACTATGTGTTGCATACGCACCTTCACGTCGACCATGTCGGCTGGAATACACGGCTCGTCGATGGCCGTTGGGTGCCGACCTTCCCGAATGCGCGGCACGTGTTCGCGAGGGCGGAGGAGGACTATTACGGCGGCCCCGACAGCCACAACGAAGTGAACGTGCCCAGCCTTGGCGTATTCGAGGACAGCGTCGCGCCGATCATTGCCTCCGGGCAGGCCGAACGCATCAGCAACGACGGGGGCGAGTACCTCGATAACTTCGTGTTCCGCCCGACCAAGGGACACAGTATTGGCCACATGTCGATTGAACTGCATTCGAAGGGGCAGGCGGCGCTCTTTACCGGAGACGTCATGCATCACCCGTTGCAGGTGGTGCGCCCCGACTGGAATTCGGTGTTCTGCGAATGGCAGGACGAGGCCCGCGCGTCGCGCCGCTGGGTGCTGGAGCAGGGCGCCGAACGCAATCTGCTGCTGTTCACCCCGCACTTCGCCGAGACATCGGCCGGTTACGTCACCAGCCAGGGCGACCGTTTCTCCTGGCGCTATGAATAATGAGCCAGACCCAGGAGCTACCCATCATGAGGCAGAACATCGTGGTTAAAGGAAAGCAACTTGTCTTCGAGGAATTGCGCGTAGCGACCGGTACCCCCGGCATTGACCTCTACGTTCGCAACAAGCGCCCCGCCGCGCTCGAGACCTTCACGGCGGAACGCACCATCGTCATGGTTCACGGTGCCACCTTTTCGTCGGGAAGCCTGTATGACGTTCCGTTCAACGGAATGTCGTTCATCGACTTTCTTGCCGCGGCGGGATATGACGTCTATGCGCTCGACGTGCGTGGTTACGGCCACTCAACACGCCCGGCGGAGATGGAGCAGGCAGCGGATCTGAGTCCTCCGGTCGTCGGCACCGACATCGGGTTGGCCGATCTTGGCACCGTGGTCGATTACGTCCTCAAGCGTCGCCAGCTGGACAAAGTATCGGTATTTGGCATGTCATGGGGCGGCACAGTGGCGGGTGCCTATACCAGCCGCAATAACGACAAGGTCCATAAACTGGTCCTATTGGCGCCGCAGTGGCTGAGCGATCGGCCGATTCCTATCGACACTGGCGGGAGGCTCGACGCGTGGCGCCTGGTTCCGGTGCGCGAAAGCAAGGCCCGCTGGCTCAGCACCGCACCGGAACACGGACGCGCGAGCCTGGTCCCGGAAGGTTGGTTCGAGCAGTGGGCCGATTTCACGCTGGCCGAGGATCCCTGGAGCCGGGAGCGCGCGCCGCACCAGTTGCGGGCCAGTAACGGCCCGATCCAGGATATCCGTGACTACTGGCGTGCGGGACGAAAATACTACGAGCCGGCCGAGATTCGTGTGCCCGTGTTGCTTGTCCATGGCGAGTGGGATATCGATGTGCCTATTGACCTCGCGCAGTCGCTTTTCCTTGAACTCAGGAACGCGCCTTACCGTCAATGGGCTGAAATAGGCGAAGCCACGCACCTCGTTTTGCTCGAGAAAAATCGCTTGCTCGCGTATCAGGCGATCCGGGACTTCTACGACCGCACTTTCCAGGAAGAAACCGGGAAGCGCTAGCACAAGCGCAGGCCCACGCCCGGAAGCCCCACACTCATTGCGACTCTCGTCGACAGGCTTATCGGCCTAAACAGTGGTGTGCCCGACGACTGACTATTAGTGCGATTGAGTTGCGATCGTCGAAAAGATTGCTAGTCGAGCACATTCTATAGATATAGATAAAAACCACTCGAGGCCCTCATGGCAAAAAACGAAATCGCACTCACAGGTTCCGATCTGACGATCGACCAGATCATCGCGATCGCGCGTCACGGCGCTCGCGTTCGTCTGTCTGACGCGGCTCGGGCGAATCTGTTGTCGACTCGACGATTCATTGAGGAAAACTGGCTGGTCGACGACGCTCCCCTGATGTATGCGTTCAACACCGGGGTAGGAGCCTTGAAGAATCAACGTATCAGCGCTTCGGACATCGCGCGGTTTCAGCGCAATCTTATTCACTCGCACTCCGCGAGCACCGGCGAAAACATGCCGCTTGAGGTCGTGCGCGCGATGATGGCGATCCGGGTGAACACCTTTGCTCGCAATCACTCCGGCATACGCGTCGCAGTGGTCGAGCGGCTTGTCGCGATGCTCAACGAGGGCATTACGCCCGTCATCCCGGCAAAAGGAAGCGTCGGTGCCAGCGGGGACCTTGCACCGTTGGCCATCATGAGCGGTGCATTGCTTGGGTTGGAACAATCGAAAGTGACGTTCCAGGGCGCCGTAACAAGCGCGCGCTCCGCATTTGAGCGATCGGGCCTTTCAGTGACCTTCGATGTGGAAGCAAAGGATGCGACAGCATTGATCAATGGCTCGACGGCGTCGTTGGCGTACGCGGTCATCGCCGCTTTCGACGCGCGTCGCCTGCTGACTAGCGCAACGATCTCACTGGTGTTGTCGTTGGAGGCAATGCGGGCGGAGCGGGCCTGCTTTGAAGACCGTGTGATGCTAGCGCGTCCACATCCGGGGCAGCGCCGCGTCGCTGCGGCCGTTCGCACGCTGCTCAATGGTTCCATGCGATGCAGCACCGAGGCACGTGCCATTCCGATCGATGCTCTTGCCGCGCCGGGCGACACGGTCCAACCGCGGATACAGGACGTCTATTCGTTCCGCTGCGCGCCACAGGTCTACGGGCCCGTTCTTGATGCACTCGATTACATTGACGGCATACTCGTCACCGAGATGAATAGCGCAACGGACAATCCGTTGATATTCGCTTCCGATGCAGGCTACGACATCGTCTCGTGCGGGCATTTTCACGGACAATACGTCGCGCAAGCGATGGACCTTCTCGCGTTGGTGACGACCGACCTGAGCGCAATCTGTGATCGCCGTAATAATCAGCTGATCGATCCGGCCTGCAACTACGGATTGCCGAGAAACATGATCGCTACCGAGCCGGGCATCAACACGGGTTTCGCCGTTATCCAGAGTATGGGTACCGGACTCGTGCTCGAGAACATAGGGCTATGTAGTCCAGCCAGTGTGACGAGTCTGCCTGCCAAAGGTAACCAGGAAGACCACATCAGTAATTCCTGTTTCGCTGCGCGGCGCACGCGGACGGTTGTCGAAAATGCGCAGGCGGTTGTCTGCGCCGAAATTCTGATTGCATCTCAGGCGCTCGATATTAGTCGCCAAGCGCTCTCACACCTGCCGCTCGGCCTTGGCGCATCCACGGCGCTGGAGAAAGTCAGATCGGTCGTTCCTGCGATGATGGGTAACGATCGGTGGGTGCATGACGATGTCGAAGCGGTAAAATGCCTGGTACAAAACGGCACGCTGAATGAAGCGGTTTCGGTTGCCTGCGGCGATATCTGGGCACCTTCGGCATAGGGAAAGCAAACGTGGATGTAGACAGCTCGGATTCACTTCCTGCACGCATTGCGGCGGCGCTGGCCGAACAGATTTATCCGGGGCGATCTTAGGCCGGGAGCGCGAGTTCGGCAGGACGCAATCGCAGATGAGTTCAATGCCAGTCACGTTCCGGTCCGGGAAGCATTCAGGCGTCTGGAAGCTCGCGGCCTGCTGGTTTCGCGCGAGCGTAAAGGCGTGTATGTCCCACTGCTCGATCAGGCATCCATCATTGAGATTACCCGGATGCGTACCGCACTTGAGGTTCTGGCGCTCCGGTACGCGATACCCAACCTGACTCAAGATGACATCACGTGTGCAGAAAACGCGATGCACAAAGGGAACACGGCCCGTGACATCAGCACGTGGGAGGCCGCCAACCGGGAATTCCATGCAAGTATTTATCGACCCTGCCAAATGCCTCGGCTGCTTTCACATATTGACGCCCTGCATGAGGCGCGACTTCGCTACATGTATGCGACATCGACGCTGATTGAGTGGGACGTCAAATCAGAAAACGAGCATCTGGAGATTTTGGAAGCGATAAAAGCGAAAGACGATCGGAGTGCCTGTGCGTTGATGGAAAAACATATCGATGACGCAGGGTGCATTCTTGTCGATGCGGTGGGTTCTCTTCGCTCACAGACTGACGAGTGAGCCAGGCGCGCGCATTCGTACGTCCGGCATAACCTCGCTCACTCGCCGCGGAAATCCGCGCCCGCCCGGCGAGAGCGGCGCGACAGCGACATCGAGGGCTCAAACGGCAATGGACCCGCCGTCCACGAACAGTTCAACGCCCGCGATATAGCTGCTCTCGCTCGACGCCAGAAAGAGCACGGCGCGCGCGACTTCATCCGGCTGGCCCAGACGCCCCAGCGGCACGAGCTGGTTCAGCATATCTTCGACTCCGGGCCGCGCATCGAGGTAGCTTCGCATCGGGCTTGTCTCGGTCCCGCCCGGCGAGACCACGTTCACGCGAATGCCTCGCTCTTTCAGGTCGGTCGTCCAGCTTCGCGCAAACGACCGCACAGCCGCCTTGCTTGCGTTGTAGAGCGACTGGCCAGGAAAGCCTTTGCTGCCAGCCACCGAGCCATTGAGGACGACAACGCCACCCGACGAAAGTAGTGGCAAGGCCTTCTGCACAGTGAAGAGCATGCCGCGCACGTTGAGGCCGAAAAGCCTGTCGAAACCCTCCTCGTCGATGGTGCCCAGCGGACGCGGCTCCACCTCGGCAACGCCTGCATTTGCGAAAACCACGTCGAGCCTGCCGTGGTCGCGCTGGATGCGCTCATACAGTCGATCAAGGTCGGCGAGGTTGCTCGCGTCCCCCCGAACGCCCACCGCACCGTTGCCGATTTCCTGTATCGCCTCGTCCAGTCGAGCTTGCCTGCGCCCCATGATGTAGACCCGCGCGCCTTCGTCCGCGAAAAGCCTGGCGCTCGCAAGGCCGATGCCCTCGCTGCCGCCGGTGATTGCTACAACCTTGTTCCCGAATCGCTTTGCCATATGCGTTCCTCGTTAAGTGGAGTATTGCTCCACTTAGTATATGGAGGCATCATCCACTTATCAACAGAAATCAAGGCAACGATGAACAGAAAGTGTTCGACGACCGACGAAGCACCGCTGCGCGCCGATGCAGCCCGGAACCGGGAACGCATTCTCGAAGCGGCGGAAGCGCTGTTTCTCGAACGCGGCGCTGAGGTTTCGCTTGACGATATCGCGAGGCGCGCCAACGTTGGTATCGGCACGCTCTACCGCCGTTTCCCGACGCGCGACGCGCTGCTTGCCGCGGCGAGTGAT
Source organism: Paraburkholderia graminis (assembly GCF_003330785.1). Taxonomy (NCBI): domain Bacteria; kingdom Pseudomonadati; phylum Pseudomonadota; class Betaproteobacteria; order Burkholderiales; family Burkholderiaceae; genus Paraburkholderia; species Paraburkholderia graminis. The sequence continues at coordinate 2,455,400 of NZ_CP024934.1, read as the reverse complement.
GAGCGCCTGCTGTCGCTTGCCAAAGCAAGCCGCGCACGCGATGACAAGCTCGAACCGATCGCGTCCCTGCGCGCCTTCGTCAAGGAGCTCGTGAACCACGCGAACCACTATCGCGGGCTCGCTGCGTTGCTCGGAACGGTATTACAGGAAGGGACGCCTGGCTGCCGCGCCGGCAGTGAAGAAGGACGCCGGCTGCTCGAGCGGGCCCAAAAGGCGGGGGCGGTTCGAAAGGACGTCTCCATCGGCGATCTCGTGTGTGTCGTGACGGCGATCGCTCTCGCCGTCGAGCAAGGCGGCACAACCAGATCCCGCGTCACCCACCTGATCGATCTCTTCTTCGACGGCATCGGCAAAACGTAAGCGCGGCACCAGCGACGTCTCGACTCGAGATCATGAGCGTTCAGGCTGTTTCATTTAAGCCGAGCGTTTTTGTACTGCGGCCGCCGCATCGGTTGAAGCCTGTTTGGGGCCCAACGCGATGGAAAGCCTTCCGCGTTTTCCCCTAGCAATCCACGGTTGACTCGGGCTCGAGCAAAGGCCAAACTTCTTTCAACGCAAGTGTGATCACAGGTCACACTTGCGCCGGAATCTCACATCGCAGCGAATCCACGGAGGCATTAGTGGCGCCACGCACGAGTTCAGACCTGCCCGAGCTTCAGCTCGTGGCGCGTGAAACGATGGCCGGTCGCGTCTATGCGCAACTCAAGGAAGCGATCATGACCGGACGCTTCGCGCCAGGACAATTGCTGAGCCTGCGCAGCGTGGCGGACGCGGTCGGCTCGTCCACCATGCCGGTGCGTGCGGCGCTCACACGCCTGCAAGCCGAGGGCGCGCTGATCGACGGACCGGGCCGCGCGCTCATCGTCCCGCCCATGACAGTCGAACTCCTCGAAGAGTTGCGCGACGTGCGTATCGCGCTCGAAGGCGCCGTTGCAAAGCGGGCTGCGACTCGCATGAGCCGCGAAGATCTCGCTGTGTTGCAACAGGTATTCGACACCATGAACGCGCACGTCGAAGCGGGCGATGTGCCGGCCTATCTGCGCAGCAACTTCGAATTTCACATCGCGATCTATGCGCACGGCGCGAGCGATATCACGCTGTCCACGATTCAAAACCTGTGGATGCGCATCGGCCCGTTTCTGAATCTCGTGGCCCCCGACATTCCGCACATGCGCAGGTCGATGGATGCACACCGCCATATCGTCGAGGCCCTGTGGCGCAGCGACGGCGAGGGCGCGCGCGCGGGCATCGAGCAGGACATCGGCGAAGCCGCCGCCGATCTGAAGGAGCGCTTGCAAAGCGCGATACAGGACGGCGAAGACCCCGGCGAACAGGCACGCGCCTGAGTTGTAAAAACACGGACAACGGAGACAGACAATGACGGTTCTTCAGATGCTGAAGCCGCACGCGGGCTTGCGCGTGCTTATCACGGGCGGCGCATCGGGCATCGGCCTCGTGATGGCCCAGGCGTTCATCGAAGCAGGTGCTCGCGTGCATGTTTGCGATGCGAGCCAGCAGGCGATCGACGCGCTTCAAAAAGCCCAGGAAAGTGTGGAACTGAACCGCATCACGGCGACGCTCGCCGACGTGGCGGATCGCGCGGCCGTGGAGCGCGTTTTCGTCGATGTGCAGGCGGAGCTTGGCGGTCTCGACGTGCTGGTCAATAACGCAGGCATTGCCGGGCCGACCGGCGGCGTCGACGAGCTCGACGAGCAGGAATGGAACAACACGGTCGACGTGAATCTCAACGCGCAGTTTTATTTCGCGCGCCGCGCGGTGCCGCTTCTCAGGCAGGCGCGCGATGGCGGCACCATCATCGCGCTGTCGTCGGTGGCCGGGCGTCTTGGTTATGCGTTCCGCACGCCTTACGCCGCGACCAAATGGGCGGTGGTCGGCATGACCAAGAGCCTTGCCATCGAACTCGGGCCTTCGAATATCCGTGTCAACGCGATACAGCCCGGCATTGTGAAAGGCCCGCGCATCGAGCGCGTGATCGCGGCGCGCGCGAAGCAGCTCAAGCTTTCCTACGAAGAGATGGAGAAGCAGTATCTCGCCAAAATCTCGCTGCGCCGTATGACCACGCCGGAAGAAGTGGCCGCCACCGCGCTCTTTCTGTGTTCGCCCGCCGGCAGCGGCATCTCGGGACAAGCGATATCCGTCTGCGGCAACGTCGAATTCCTCTAACCGCACGAGGCTCACATGGCAACGAAACGCAAGGTCATCATCACGTGCGCGCCGACGGGCGCAATCCATACACCGTCGATGTCGCCGTATCTGCCGGTTACTCCTCAACAGATCGGCGATGCCGCGCTTGCCGCGGCGAAAGAAGGCGCGGCGATCATTCATCTGCATGCGCGCGATCCGGACGACGGTCATCCGACCCAGGACCCCGCCGTGTTCCAGGAGTTCTTGCCGCGCATCAAGGCCGAATGCGATGCAGTCATCAACCTCACCACGGGCGGCAGCCCGCATATGACGGTCGCGGAACGCCTGAAGCCCGCGCATCATTTTCAGCCGGAAGTGGCGTCGCTCAACATGGGCTCGATGAACTTCGGCCTGTATCCGATGCTCGAGCGCTTCAAGGAACTCAAGTACGACTGGGAACGCAAGCATCTGGAGAACAGCCGCGATCTGGTGTTCAAGAACACGTTCGCGGATATCGAATACATCCTGACGTCTTGCGGGGCGAACGGCACGCGTTTCGAGTTCGAGTGCTACGACATCTCGCATCTGTACAACCTCGCGCATTTTGTCGACCGTGGGCTCGCGAAGCCGCCGTTCTTCGTGCAAAGCGTATTCGGTCTGCTCGGCGGCATCGGCGCGCATCCGGAAGACCTCGCGCATATGCGCCGCACGGCGGATCGCCTGTTCGGCAAGGACTACGTGTGGTCGATTCTCGGCGCGGGACGCAATCAGATTCCGCTCGCTTCGATCGGCGTGGCGCAAGGCTCGAACGCACGCGTCGGCCTTGAAGATTCGTTGTGGATCGAGCCGGGCAAGCTCGCGGAATCGAGCGCGGCGCAGGTCCGCAAGATACGCCAGGTGATCGAAGGCCTGTCGCTCGATATCGCGACGCCCGCCGAAGCGCGCGAGATGCTTCAACTCAAGGGCGCGGCCAACACCAACTTCTGATAGCGGAGAGCGCAGCGTGAACGCCAGATTGAAAGTAGTCGCGATGCCGACGGGCTGGCTCACCGTCGATCGCTCGTCACAGGTGTACGGCCGCTATTTCGGGCAGTCGATCAAGGTGCCGGTGTGGTCCACGGCGATTGTCGGCGCGCAGAAAAAGATCGTGGTGGATACAGGTATCCACGATCCGGGCTGGGTGTCGGACTTCGTGTGTCCTTGCGACCAGGCGCCGGAAGAGAAGCTCGAGCGCGCACTCAAACAATACGTCGGCTGGAGCGCGGACGAGGTCGACATTGTCATCAACACGCATCTGCATTACGACCATTCGGGCGGCAATACGCTGTTCAAAAACGCGCGCTTTATCGTGCAGGCGAAAGAGTGGGAATACGCGGGCCAGCCTCTGCCGACGCAGGCCACGTACTACCAGGAGTTTCTGATCGGCCGCGAGCCGCTCGCGTATTTCCGCTGGCAGTTCGTGCATGGCGTCGCCGATATCGTGCCGGGCGTGCGCGTCGTGCCGACGCCAGGACATACGCCCGGCCATCAATCCGTTGCGGTGGATACGGAAGACGGCGTGGTGCTGATCGCGGGGGATTGCGCGAACTGCATGGAAAACATCGTCGATCTGGTGCCGGTGGGCATCGTGCACGAGACGCTTGCGGAAATGGGCTCGCTCACGCGCATTCGCCAGATCGCCGATTACGTGATCCCCGGCCACGATCCCAACGTCGTGCCGGGCAGCGCGGGTATCGCATTGCCGGCCAGTGCGCACTTGCCGCATGTACCGGTTTCTGGCTGAAGCGTAGTTCGACACAAAAAACGAACATTGGAGGATGACATGAAAGCATGGACGCAATCTATTCGTCGTGCGGGACTGACGGCGCTCGGTATCGGTATGGGTATCGGCTTCGCTGCGGCGCTCGCTGTCTCCGGCGAGGCGCATGCGGCGGGCAAGTACAAGGTGTTCCTGTCGATGAGCTATGTCGGCAACGACTGGCAGACCGAGGCCGCGAACATGGTCAAGGCGATGGCGAACACGCCCGCGCTGAAGGACAAGGTCGATCTCGAGGTGCAGGTCGCGGGCACCGACGCGCAGAAGCAGATCCAGCAGATCAACTCGATGGTGCAGGCGGGCGCGAAGGCGATCATCATCTATCCGATCTCGCCCACGGCGCTGAACCGCGCAATCAAGAACGCCTGCTCGAAGGGCGTGGTCGTCGCGGCCTACGACGGCGAAGTGACCGAACCGTGCGCCCACAACGTGACGATCGACCAGCACCAGGCCGGCACCGTCACGGCGGAATGGCTTGCGAAGACGCTGAACGGCAAGGGCAACATCGTGCTGATCAACGGCGTTCCGGGCACGTCGGTGGATCGCGCCCGCACCGAAGCCGCCAAGGCCGTGTTCTCGAAGTACCCCGGCATCAAGGTCGTGGCGGAAGGCACGGGCATGTGGAGTCAGGCCACGGCCAAGACCGAGCTGTCGAAGATTCTCGCGACCAATAGCTGGGACAAGATCGACGGGCTGTGGATGCAGGTCGGCTGCTTCACCGCCGCGTCGATGCAGCTCGATGCCGGCATCGCCGACGACAAGATCAAGCCCTGCGCGGGTGAGTCGTCGAACGGTCATCGCGTGCAGATGCTGCCGCCTGGCGAGGTGAAAGGGCAGGGCGCCTATCGCTCGATCGGCTACCGTTCGATTTCGTATGGCGCGCCGCCGTATTCGGGTGCAATGGCGCTCAAGATGGCCGTGCAGAAGCTGGACGGCAAGGACTTCCCGCAGCGCATCACGCTCAAGCTGCCGCTCGTCGAAACGCCGCAGTCCAGGCTGTGCAAGACCGGCAGCATCGACGAACTGAAGGCGGGGTGCACGGCCTTCATGCCGGACAAGGTGCCGCCGGGCTGGTTCGCGGACATCTATTCCGAGGAAACCAGAGAGGTCGGCTTCAACGCGGCGCTCACGGGCAACCAGGACTGAGGACCTTGTCATGAGCGACGCATCTCTCGCCATCGACCTGTCGAACGTGACCAAGCGCTTCGGCGCCACCGTCGCGCTCGACGGCGCGTCGTTTCGCGTCAAGCGCGGTGCCGTGCACGCGTTGCTCGGCGAGAACGGCGCAGGCAAGTCCACCACCGTCAAGCTGCTGTCCGGGTTGATGCAGCCCGACGCGGGCACCATCCGCGTGATGGGCCGCGACCTGACGATGCGCGGCCCGCAGGACGCGCATCGCGCCGGCGTGCAGACGGCGTTTCAGGAGATGACGCTGGTGCGCGATCTCACGGTCGCGCAGAACCTGCTTCTGTCGTACGAGCCGACCGGGCTCTTCGGCCGCATCAGAACGCGCGAGGCGCAGCGCATGGCGGCGCAGTGGCTCGAAGAACTCGATCTGCCGGACGTGCGCCCCGGTGCGTATGTTCGCGATCTGTCCTTGCCGGTGCGGCAAAAGATCGAGATTGCGAAGGCGATCCTGCGTGGCCCGCAAGTACTGCTGCTCGACGAGCCGACTTCGTCGCTGTCGGGCGCGGACGTGGCGTGGCTTTCGCGCCGGATCGATGCGTTAAAGGCAAAGGGCGTCACGTTCGTGTTCATCTCGCACCGCATGCAGGAAGTGCGCGAGTTCTGCGACAGCCTCACCGTGTATCGCAATGGCCGCGATGTCGGCTCATTCGACACGCCCGACATTTCGGACGACGAGGTAATCCGCCTCGTCATCGGCCGCTCCATGGAAGCGAAATATCCGCCGAAGGTCGCGCCGCCGGCGCTGGCGCAGGGCCAAACCCGGCCGCCCGCCATGCAGGCGCGCCGCATCCGCGTGGACGGCGTGGTGAGCGACTTCGACCTGACGCTTGTCGCCGGCGAAGTGCACGGCATCGCGGCGTTGCAGGGTATGGGCCAGCGCGAACTGTTCGAGGCGCTGTTCGGCGCCACCTATATCGACGACGGCGAAATCCGTATCGACGGCAAGCCGGTCACGCTGACCTCGACCGCCGATTCGCTGAAGGCCGGTGTGTCGACCAGTTTTCTGCCTGAAGACCGCAAGACCGAAGGTCTGTTTCTGCGTCTGCCCGGCGGAGAGAACGTGTCGCTGCCGGTGATCGGACGTTATGCGCGCTTTGGACTGATCGACCGCAAGCGCGAGCAGGCCGCGATCGCCAGGTCGCTTGCGCAGATGGAAGTGAATCCGCGCGCGCTCTACAAGCCGTGCCTGTCGTTCTCGGGCGGCAACCAGCAAAAGATCGCAATGGCCAAGTGGATGCTCACGCAAAGCCGCGTCTGGCTCATGTTCGATCCGACGCGCGGCATCGACGTGGGCACCAAGCATCAGATTTTCGTGCTGATGCGCGCGTTCGCCGCGGCAGGCGGCGCCGTGCTGTTTTATTCGACCGATGTTCCCGAACTCGTCAATGTGTGCGACCGCGTGTCGGTGATGTATCGCGGCCGCAACGTCGGAGAATTGTCCGGCGATGCGCTCACGGAAGAAGCCGTGATGCGCAACATGCTTTCCAGCTGAGAGGTTGGCCATGAAAATAGCTATTGCGTCGCCCGACAGCGGGATCGTGCGTCGAGGCGCGGGCGCTGCCTGGGCCGCGCGAGTCGATCATCATCGCGGACTGATCATCGCGATCGGCGCGCTCGTCGCAATGCTCGTTGCGTGGGGCGCGCTGTCGGCCACGCCGGTGGGCGCGTACGACATCGGCTCCGTCATTTCGAGCGCGACGACGCTCGCGCTCGCCGCGCTCGGACAGACCATCGTCGTGCTGTCGGGCGGCTTCGATCTGTCCGCGTCGGCAGTCGTGTCGCTCGCCAACGTGCTCGCGGTGCGCTTCGTGCATGGCACGCCGCTTCAACAATGGGCGGGTGCGGCGCTGATTCTCGCGACAGGCGGCGGCATCGGTTTGATCAATGGCGCGCTGATCGCGTGGTTCCGCCTGCAATCCATCGTGGTCACGCTCGCGACCATGTTCATGGTTCAGGGCGTGACGCTGCTGATCCAGAACAAGCCCGGCGGCAGCGTCGGCGACGAGTTCGGCGCGTTCATCACATCCGATCTGATTGACGGGAAACTGCCGATGTCGGCCGGCGTGCTGATCGCCGCGCTGCTGATATGGGCGTTTATCCGGCGCACGCGTTTCGGCGTCGGTCTGTACGCGCTCGGCAGCGACGCGGACAGCGCGTACGCCAACGGCATGCCCGTCACGCGCTATCGCATCATGACCTACGCGCTCGCAGGCATGTTCTACGCGGCGGCGGGCCTGTACGTGTCGGCGCAGACGGGCTCTGCCGATCCCCTCGTCGGCCGTCCGCTGCTGCTGTCGATGTTTACCGCCGTGGTGCTCGGCGGAACGTTGCTCGGCGGCGGGCGGGGCGGCTGCGTCGGCACGGTGTTCGCCGCCATGACGCTGATGGTCACCGTGAATATCCTGCTGGTGCTGAACGTGTCGGCGTTCTTCACGACGATCGCGGAAGCGGTGATCCTGATTCTCGCGGTACTCGGTTCGTCGATCGGCAAACAGTCGGCCGCGCATGAATGCGCGCGTCACGCGGCACAATGGCTGAGGGCGATGCGAACCGGCACGCGAGTGAAGAACGACGCTCACGCGCGGCGCGTGTCCTTCGAAGTGAGCGGTTTTCAGCCGATCGCCAACACGGAGCTGAAGGGCCGCGCGATTGCGGACTGGATCGAGCGCAACCGCGAGTGGGTGAAGTATGTCGTGCCGGCGTATCTGCTGTTTTTCGCGGTAGTGGCGATCACCGGCTTCGTGTATGGCCCAGCGGTGCTGACCAGCGCGAACTTCTACAGCAGCCTGCTGACGCTGACATTGTTCCTCGCGATTCTCGGCCTCGGACAGGGCGCGGTGATCCTGACCGGCGGACTTGATCTCTCGATGCCCTGGCTCATCACGCTGGCCGGCGTTCTTCTCACGGGCCTCACGCACGGCGCGAACGCCGCGGCGGCGTGGGCGGTCCCGGCCGTGCTCGGCGTCGGCCTGCTCGTCGGCGCATTCAACGGCGTGGGCGTCGTGATGCTGGGCCTTCCGCCAATCGTCGTGACGCTTGCCGCCAACGGCCTGCTGCAAGGTCTCACGCTGATCTACTGCAATGGCTCGCCGCAAGGCTGGTCGCCGTCCGCGATCAGCGAATTCACCAACGGCAAACTCGGGCCCTTGTCGTTCGCCGCATGGAGCGTGCCGGTGTTTCTCGCGCTTGCGCTGTTGCTGCTGCATCGCACGCCGTTCGGGCGGCGCGTGTACGCGGTCGGCAATTCGCAGGTCGCGGCGAAGCTCTCAGGTGTGCGTGTCGGCACCACGCTGATCGCCGTGTACTGCCTCTCAGGATTGTGCTCGGCGCTCGTCGGTTTGCTGCTCGCGGGGTTCAGCTCGCAGGCGTTCCTCGGTATGGGCGATCCGTATCTGCTGCCGTCCATCGCGGTGGTCGTCGTGGGCGGCGCTCTGATCACCGGCGGGCGCGGGCATTATCTCGGCGTGTTCGGCGGCGCGCTGCTGCTGACCGCTCTCGGCACGCTGCTCGCGGGCACGACCGTGCCGCCCGCCGTGCGCGACATCATCAATGGGCTCGTCGTGCTGGCGGCCGTCATCACGCTGCGCGACCGGCGCGCATAACATCGGGACACATTCATGCAGACGAAGACGACAGCGGTAATCGGTTCGGGGCGCATCGGGCGCGCGTGGGCGATTGTGTTCGCGCGCAGCGGCTTCGACGTGAAGTTGCACGACGCCTCGCAAGACATGCTGAGGGACGCTGTCCCGGCCATTCGCGAAAGCGTGGAGGACCTCGCGTCGTTCGATCTGATCGACGAGCCGGCAGAGGCGATCGTCGCGCGCATCACAACATGCGAGACCCTTGCCGAAGCGGTCGCAGAGGCGGATCTCGTGCAGGAGAACATTGCCGAAATCGTCGACGTGAAGCGCACGCTCTTTGCGCAGCTAGACCGCCTGACGAAGCCCGACGCGCTGCTTGCCAGTTCGACCTCGGGTCTGCCGGCATCCACGTTCACCGAAGCGTTGCAAGGCCGCGCGCGCTGTCTCGTCGCGCATCCGGTGAACCCGCCGTCGCTCGTGCCGCTCGTCGAGTTGTGCGGGGCGCCCTGGACATCGCAGGACACGCTCGAACGTGCTCGCGTTTTCTATGAGCAAGCTGGACAGAAGCCGGTCACCGTGAATCGCGAAATCTCGGGTTTTCTGCTTAACCGCCTGCAAGGCGCGGTGCTCGATGAGGCGTTGAGCCTCTACGAGCAGGGCTATGCGAGCGCCGCCGATCTGGACACCGTGATGCGCGACGGTCTCGCGATGCGCTGGTCCTTCATGGGCCCGTTCGAGACGATCGATCTGAACGCGCCGGGCGGCGTGGCCGACTATGCACAGCGCTATGGCGGCACATACCGCAGCATCGCCGAAACGCGCGTGCCTTTTGACTGGGCCGCCGCCACGCTGGACCGCCTCGATGCCGAGCGGCGTGCCGCGCTGCCGCGCGAGCGTATCGAGGAGCGCAGCCGCTGGCGGGATCGGCGTCTGATGGCGCTGCTCGCTCATCGGCGCGCGCTCAAGGACAACGAGTGAACCGAAGCGCCAACATCGTGCCAACAAGGAGACGACGATGCCTGAAGTACGCTTGCTCGTGGATGCGAACAATCATCTTGGTGAAGGCCCGCTATGGGATGTCAAGGAGGAACGGCTGTACTGGATCGACAGTACCGCCGCGGAAATCTATAGCTGCCGCGCGGACGGCAGCGAGGTAAAGCGCTTTTTCGTGCCGCGTCATATCGGTTCGATGGCGCTGCGCGAGCAGGGCGGCGCGGTCGTGGCGCTTGCCAACGGCCTGCATTTTTACGACTTCGATGCGCAGACGGTGCAGTTCATCGCCGATCCGGAAAGCGACGATCCCGAGACCCGCTTCAACGACGGCAAGGTGGACCGGCGCGGCCGCTTCATCGCGGGCACGATGTCCTACGATTTCGACCGCTACGACGCGGATCGCGGCCAGCGCTCAACGCGCAGCGGCGGTCTGTACCGCCTGGATATCGACGGCACGCTGGCGCGGCTGGACTCGGGCATCAGCTGTTCGAACGGACCCTGCTGGAGCCCCGACAATCGCACGCTGTACTTCACGGACACGTATAGCAGTGAGATGTACGCGTACGACTACGACATCGAAACCGGCGCCGCCGGCAACCGCCGCCTGTTCGCATCGGCGCGCGACATGGCCGGCACTTTCGACGGCGCAACCGTCGATGAGGAAGGCTACGTCTGGTCCGCGCTGGTGTTCGGCGGGCGCATCTTGCGCTTCGCGCCGGACGGCAAGCTCGACCGCGTCGTCGAATTCCCGGTGCGCAATCTGACGAGCGTGATGTTCGGCGGCCCGAATCTCGACACGCTCTACGTGACGACGATGGGCCGCCCGATGTGGGGCATTCCGCAGAAAGAACGCGAGAAGGGCGGGTTGTTCGCGGTGACGGGGCTGGGAGTGCGCGGTTTGCCGGAGCCGCGTTTCGCTGGGTGAGAGAGCGGGCCGCCAACGTCACGCGATTCTTGCAAACTCCCCGGACAAAAGCAGTGTCGTTCGACATGGTTTCGCGCACGCCGTGCGCGGGCTGCATGCCGCCGGTTGGACCGGCCTGGGTAATCGCAGACAAGCAAGGAGGTTCATCGCTGCAAGTCTCTATCGCGGCTCCTCATTAGGGCGCACGCTGCGGCACCTTCGCAAGCAGGATATTGAGGCCCTCGGAGATCAGCGGATGCGCAATGATTGCATCGCGCACGGCCGTATAAGGTAATCCGCCGAGCATCGCCATCTGCACCGCGGTCACTACCTCGCCGGCATTGGTGCCCAGCATCGCAAAGCCAAGGATGGCGTCTGAGTCCGCGTCGATCAGCATTTTCATGAAGCCCTTCGTCGCGCCGTTCGTCCGCGCCCGCGGCACCGCCGCCATCGGCAGCTTTGCAACACGTACCGCGATGCCGCGCGCCTTCGCGTCGGCTTCGCTGAGACCGATACGACCGAGTTCCGGCTCGATAAAGAGCGCATACGGAATGATTCTGTCGCGCGTGGTTTTCGCATTTTCCCCAGCGAGTTGCGAGCGCAACACGCGGTAATCGTCGAACGATGCGTGCGTGAACATCGGTGTGCCTGCGACCTCGCCGATGGCCCATGTGCGCTCTGCTGTCGTCGCGAGACGTTCGTCCGTTCTGATGAAGCCGCGCGCGTCGACTTCGACCCCGGCGGCGTCGAGGCCGATACCGGACGTGCCAGGGGTGCGGCCCGCCGCGACCAGAAGATGACTCCCGCTCACCGTGCTGCCATTCTGCAGTACCACTGTCACCAACTCTCCCGACTTGCCCGTCACGCTGGCGGGTCTCGCGCCGGTTCTGATATCGATGCCTTCCTCTTTCAGCGCCGCCTCGATCGCCTCGGTGACGTCCTCGTCTTCACGCATCGCCACGCGCGGCGCGTCCTGTATCAGCGTGACCTTGCTGCCCAGTCTACGGAATGCCTGCGCCATTTCGAGCCCGATATATCCACCGCCGAGAACGATCAGGCTTTCGGGTAACGTCGTCAGCACCAGCGCTTCGACGTGCGTCAGCGGCTCGGCGGCCTTCAATCCCGGCACATCGGGAATCGCCGCCGTCGTGCCCGTGTTGATAAAAGCATGTTCGCCTTCGATCATTCGCAGACCGCCGTCATTGGTTTTCACTTCGAGCCGGCGCGGTCCGACAAAGCGGCCCGTGCCCAGCACGAGTTCGAGGCCGGAGTCACGCAACGCGTTGCGATTGATTTCCACCATACCGTCGACCACGGCTTTCACGCGCTGCGACACTTTGGCCATGTCCGCGGCCCTGCCATCCTGTCGATGCAGTATGTATTCGGTGCGCGCGGTCTGGATCAGCGTCTTGGTCGGTATGCATGCCACGTTGATGCACGATCCGCCGATCATGCCTCGTTCGATCACGGCAACCTTGCGGCCCGCCTGCGCGAGTTCCATCGCCAGTGTCTTGCCACCTTTGCCGCCGCCAAGAAATACATATTCGAAGTGCTCGATCGTTGTCATCGCGGAGTTCCTTTTTGCCCGTCAACTATCATCGCCCGACATCGGCGGTACCTTGAAAATCAGCACTAGCATCGTGCTGTGTGCTGCACGCCAATCCATCACGACGGCGCTTATGCCTGAGCGACCGTCCGCTCCAGTTGACGATGAATCTGCGCGACGACGGCAGCACCGTCTCCCACCGCCGCGGCAACACGTTTGGTCGAAGTCGAGCGGACGTCCCCCGCACAGAACACGCCGCGCACGCTTGTTTCATGCTCTTGCGACCCAGGTCCGGCGCCTTCGCCCGTAAGCACGAAGCCGTTTTTGTCGACGGCGACGCCGCATCCGTCAAGCCACGACGTGTTGGGAGATGCACCGGTAAACAGGAACACGTGTTCCGCGGATACAACCGACCGTTGCGTCCCGCTCAAAAGCTCTACTTCCTCGAGCGTCCTGGCGCCTCTCAGCGCGGTGATCTGAGTGCCGTACGTCACATCGACATTGTCCAGAGCAGCGATACGGTCGATGAGATATTGCGACATACTGGCCTTCAGGCTTTGTCCACGTACCAGCATGCGAACTCGCCGCGCGCGCGACGCGAGGTACACGGCGGCCTGTCCCGCGGAGTTTCCGCCGCCGACCAGCAATACGTCTTGTCCCGCGCAAAGCTTCGCCTCGACCGGCGAAGCCCAATAGTATGTTCCTCGTCCCTCGAAGCGTTCCAAGCCCTGAATGTCGGGTCTGCGATAAGCCGCGCCCGAAGCGATAACGATCGTTCGGGACCGGATGGTCACGGCGGAGGACAAGCGCAGCGCGAACGGCGTTATGCCGCAATCGAGGCTTTCCGCCTGAGCGGGAATGGCTACGTCGGCTCCGAATTTCTGTGCCTGTACGTACGCGCGGGCGGTGAGCGCATGGCCGGAGATGCCTGTTGGGAATCCGAAGAAGTTTTCAATGCGGGCGCTGGCACCGGCCTGTCCGCCTGGCGCACTATGATCGAGTACGATGACTCTCAGCCCCTCGGACGCGGCATAGACGGCTGTCGCCAAACCCGCCGGACCCGCTCCGACGATTGCGACGTCGTAGACATGCTCCGGATCGAAATCAGGGAGCCAGCCCAGCGCGTTGGCAAGCTCCGCTTCATCGGGTGCTCGCAAGATGGTCCCGTCTGGATGCAGCACGAGCGGGTAGTCGGCGTCATCGCGTACCCACTTCGCTACGTAACGGGCTGTGTCGTCGTCTTCTGACGACGCGCCGATGACCGCATGAGGAACATTGTTACGTCGCAGGAAACTTTGCAATGCGTGGAGGCGGGCGTTATGCGGTTGGCTGACTATAACGATCCCATTGCCTCGCTCAATAAGCGCAACCCGCCTGAGAATAAGCGCCCGCATAATGCGCTCACCCAGCTCCGCTTCGGCGATCAGGAGCGCCCGCAGTCTGTCGGGGAGGATGTGAATGGCCGATACATCGCCGACCGCATCGCCGTCCACTATGCATCGACCGCCGGATAGCTGTCCGACTTCCGCAACGAAGTGTCCCGGACCGTTTTCGCTAACGACGGCATGACGCCCGAACGCGTCGCGGCTACTCACGCGAATCATCCCGTGCAATACCACGCACATCCCGAACCCTGGCGCGCCGACTTCGAAAATCCGTTCCGATGTCCACGAACGAACAACGCCGTATTGACGCAGTCGTGCTAATTCGGCCTCGGTCAGTTGCGGATACTTCTGTTCATGACGGTCGGTAGCTGGCGCTAACCATGTGGAGCTGCTCATTTGCGTTCCTGCGGTTGCGTGCGCGATGGGAAGTTCCACGCGCCTGATTGAGCCGGCTATTACATCGACACAGACGTCGACACAGACATCGACACAGCGCGCTGTTATGCCGGACTAGCGGCACGGTATTGGCGGATAGGATGCTTATCATCCATGCCGCAGGCAGGCTTTTACAACGACATTTATACTCACGTTTTCGGACACCACGGCTGGCGTATTAATGCATCGGATTGGCTACTTCTTGACGGACGACTTCCAGGTCATGGCCATTGGGACCCAGACCGTATTTGAAATCGCCAACGTCGTTGCGCGCGAGCCTATTTATCATGTGACGAATTACTCGCTGCAGGGCGGAGAAATCCGCTCGTCGCTCGGCGTCTCCGTCATGACCAGGCCGGCCGATTCGAATGCGACGGCAGACACCTGGATGATCAGCGGCGTGGCCAATCCAACCGGCCGCACCACAACCGCCGAAGAACTCAGATTCATCAGCGAGGCGGCCGCGCGCTCACGGCGCACCGCGGGCCTCTGTACGGGTGCGTTCGTTCTCGCTGAAGCCGGGCTTCTAAACGGTAAACGCGCGACCACGCATTGGGCGTTCGCAGACGCTTTGCAGGCGCGCTGGCCGCTCGTTCAGGTCGAAGCCGACCGCATCTTTATCGTCGATGGCCCGATATGGACGTCAGCGGGTTTGACGGCGGCGATGGACCTGGCGCTTGGCCTGGTGGAGAAGGACATGGGTGCGGACTTCGCGACCAGGGTGGCGCGTGCGATGGTCATGACGCATCGGCGCTCGGGCGGGCAGTCGCAGCACTCTGAAATGCTGGCGCTCGCGCCAAAGTCGGACCGGGTCCAGAAGGCGCTCGAACATGCACGCCTCAATTTATCCAAACCCTTGCGCGTGGACGATCTAGCGAAGGCAGCGCATCTGAGCAGCCGGCAATTCGCGCGCATTTTTCTTTCCGAGACCGGCATATCTCCCGCGAAGGCAATCGAACGTCTGCGTCTGGAAGAGGCGAGAAATCTGATTGAACGTGGCCGTCATTCACTTGAAACAATTGCGCGCGAAACAGGATTTCGTGACAGGCGTCATCTCCGGGAAGTGTTCACGCGGGCCTATCAAATCACTCCTCAGTCGTTGAGGAGAGAGTCGCGGAATGTGACCGGCGACGATCACCCGATCGACGAATAGAAAGAGACGGCTTTAGTGCCGCGAGAAATTCGACGGGCTGCCAGTCGGTCATCCCTTCTATCTGGAATGTCCTAAAACATGACCTTTAACGTCATTTGAGTTGGTGGCCTTCGGCACCACAATTCACTCCGGCACAACTGTCTTCAACCGGAGTGACATGATGACGCAAGCACATTTGGGCACAGCACTGATTACGGGCGCATCGTCCGGTATGGGTGCGGTGTATGCCGAACGCCTCGCGCGACGCGGTTACGAACTCATACTCGTTGCCCGCAACCGTGAGCGCCTCGCCGCGCTAGCCAGCCGTATCACGACGCAAACCCAACGCAGTGTCGAGATTCTCGACGCCGACCTCGGGACTCGGGCCGGCCTTTCGATCGTCGAAACAAAGCTGAAACAGGACGCGACGATCACCCTGCTGGTCAATAACGCGGGCGTCGGTACGCACACGCCTCTCGAGGACAGCGACGTCGATGCGATGTCGCGCATGATCGATCTCAACGTGACGAGCGTGATGCGTCTTACCTACGCCGCCGTGCCCGGCTTTGTGTCGCGCGGCAAAGGCGCTGTCATCAATATTTCGTCGATCGTCGCGATTGCGCCGGAAGCGCTCAATGGTGTCTACGGTGGAAGCAAGGCCTTCGTGCTCGCATTCAGCCAGTCCCTGCACCACGAGCTTGCCGGCAAAGGAATTCGGATCCAGGCCGTGTTGCCGGGCGCAACGGCTACCGATTTCTGGCAAACGGGAGGGCTACCCCTCGAAAACCTGGACAAGTCGATCGTGATGTCCGCGGAAAACATGGTCGATGCGGCGCTGGTCGGGTTCGAGCGGGGCGAGCTCGTGACGATTCCTTCGCTGCACGACGTCGCCAAATGGGAAGAATACGAAAGCGCGAGGCGTGCAATGTCGCCGCTATTGTCGACCAACGTTCCGGCACCGCGCTACACGACCACTCACTGACATTGGTTGCCGATACACATCTACATTAAGGAAGCGGTGATCATGAAACTTTCAGGCAACACGATATTCATTACGGGCGGCACGTCGGGTATTGGACGCGCGCTCGCCGAAGCGTTCCATCAACGCGGCAACAAGGTGATCATTGCCGGGCGGCGCAAAGCGTTACTCGACGAGGTCGCAAAGGCGAACCCGGGCATCGGTGTCATGGAACTCGACATTGCAGACGGCGCGCAGATTCAACAGGTGGCAAGGCAATTGATCGGGCGCTATCCCACGCTGAACGTCTTGATCAACAACGCGGGCATCATGCCGTTCGACAACGCGGGCAGTGCGCTCGACGATGAGCAGGCGGTGCATCTGATCAATACAAACCTGCTCGGTCCGGTGCGGATGAGTGCGGCGCTTGTCGAACATCTCAAGCAGCAGCCGGAGTCGACGATCATCAACAACAGTTCCGTGCTCGCCTATGTACCGCTGGCTGCTACTGCGCTGTATTCCGCAACCAAGGCAGCAGTCCACTCGTACACCATGTCGCAGCGATTCATGCTGCGCGACACCAGCGTGCGCGTGCTCGAAATCGCGCCGCCGTGGGTCGACACGGATCTCGTCCACAGGAGTGGCGATCCGCGTGCAATGCCGCTCGATGCGTTCATCGCCGAGACCTTGGACAAGCTCGCTACCGCGACGCAGGAAGTGGTGGTCAGCGCTGCCCAGCCGCTGCGCGACAACGTCGGACCTAACGAGTATGCGTTCGTCGACCAGTTCAACCTCTCGTTGAAAGACAACCCCATTCCAGTAGCCTGACGTACCCGAACGGCGATCGCGACAAAGCGGCGCTCGGCGCCGCTTGCGCGGTCCGGCCGCTTGTCCGCCGTCCGCCGTCCGGCGCCGGAATCGCTCAACTCCAGTACTCGCTCATGACCCCAGCTATCCCTGCGAAAACCACGCGTGCGCTTCGCGCGCTCAGTTTTGCGTACTTCGTGCAAGCGACAGGCGCGTTGTCGGTCGTCGGCAGTCTCAATGCGATTTCGCGTGAATGGGGTCTTGCCGACGCGCAAAGCGTCTACCTGATATCTTTTTTTGGCGTGACCTTCGCGTTTGCCGCGCCTTTTCTGCAAGTCGGCTTCGGACATTTGCGACGGCGTCGCCAGGTGCTCATCGGGCTCTCGCTCTTCAGCGCCGCCGCATTGCTGTTCGCGGCCGCACCAAACTACTCCGTCCTCGTTCTGTCGCGCGTGCTGATGGGATTGGGCGCGGGATTTATTGGTCCTGTGCTTGGCGCATTGGGATCGAGCCTCGTTGAACCCAGGCATCAGGGCAGCGCGATCGCCATCGTTCTGCTCGGACTGAGTATCGCGGGTCTCGTCGGGATGCCGCTTTCGGCATGGGTCGCTCACGTGTGGGGGGCGCGGGCGTTATTCGTTGCGATTGCGTGCGCGGGCGCGGCAACAGCGGCGCTTATCGTGGCGGTCGTGCCCGATTCCAGCGAGGGCGAGCATGTCGAGCTCAGAACCGTTACATCGCTGCTAAGCCGTACCGAGACACTCAGCGCGTTTCTCGTCGTGTTTTTCATCGCGGCAGGCGTCTATTCGACGTACTCGTTTATTGCGCCGATTGTTCGCGACACGTTCCATGCCGGTTCCAGCGCTGTATCGGCCGCGCTTGTCGTGCTGGGCGTTGCCGGCGTCGCAGGCAACCTTTTCGTGACGCGTGCCGCGAGGCGCTATAGCGCGGAAGCGATGTTGACCGCTGGGCTCGCGCTGCTCGCCCTCGACCTCGCGTTGCTTTGGATGACGCCACCCCATCTGCAATGGTTCTTCGTTGCGCTTGCTGCCTGGGCATTCGCCACGGATCTGCTGTGGCCTTCCCAGCAGCGCCGGATCGTCGAGATGGTGCCGGACCGGCGCGGGACTGCATTAGCGTTGACTGCGTCGTTCGTATTTTGCGGAATCGGCTTTGGTTCGGCAGTGGCGGGGCATGTCTATCCGGTGTTCGGTTTTGCGGGTGTCATCTGCACCTCGTTGGGCTTCCTCGCACTTTCCGCTGTTAGTCTGATTATTTCGCGGGCTTCCGTTGTGAGGATTCAGGTGCCTGTCGCCGGCGGCTCGAGTCAGTCCTGATCTTCCAGTGCGCGCGCACGCGGACGAAATTTATCGTGAGCTTTGTCGATTTCCTCAAGCGTGGTTCGTCGTGTGTATAGGGCGGCAAGATTGCGGCAATGCGGTCCCGATGTCGCTTTTGCGCCCTTATTCATGACTCACGCAAACCGGAGATCGTTCATGACTTACATAGATGGGTTTGTCGCCGCGGTGCCCACGGCCAATCGCGAAACGTACAGGAAGCATGCCGAATCGGCAGCGGCCGTCTTCAAGGAGCACGGCGCATTGAAGGTGGTCGAGTGCTGGGGAGACGACGTCCCGGAAGGGAAGCTGACGTCTTTTCCGATGGCGGTCAAACGGCAGCATGACGAGGCGGTGGTGTTCTCCTGGGTTGTCTGGCCTTCGCGTCAGGCACGAGACGACGGCATGAAAGCGGTGATGGCCGACCCACGGCTGCAGCCCGACACGAATCCGATGCCTTTCGACGGCAAGCGGCTGATCTACGGCGGGTTTGAAGTGATCGTGGACGCATGAGGGGCAAAGAAGGCGGCGCCGGTCGGGTCGACAATGGCCAGGAGCCTGCGATGCACCTGAGTTTTCCGCAGGTCAGCCTGCGGGAACAGGCCGTTGAGGCGCTTTCCTGAAACATTCAATGGAGACGACGTATATGCAGCAAGATCCTGCCGACATCGCCCGTGCGAGTTATCTCGCCTATGTACATAAGGACCGCGCCGCCATCGAGGCGCTGATCGGCGCTGACTTCCATTTCACTAGCCCTCTGGATAACCGCCTGGATCGCAGCACTTACTTCACGCGTTGTTGGCCGAACAGCGAGACGATTACCGACTTTCAGTTCGTCGATGTCGTTGTTCATGGCGAACAGGTGTTCGTCGTTTACGAAGCAACGACTCTTGGCAGTCGACGATTCCGCAATACGGAGCGGCTGACCGTCCGCGGCGGCAAGATCGTCGAGGCAGAGGTCTATTTCGGCTGGTCCCTTCCGCACGACGCGCCCGATGGCGGATATGTGACGTCGGTCGCGTAGCAACTCATTGGATGCCAGAAGCGCGGTTTTGCGCGGTTGTCGGCAATGGGACAACCGGATGACCTGGCCGCGATGCGCGCATCGCGGCTATGTGCTGCAGACCGGCCGCGTGGTGTTGTCGGGCACCGCAAGCGAACTGCTCGGCGATCAACGGATTCGCGATGCTTATCTCGGCGGATCGCTTGCGGCGGAAACGGGGTCGTGAGCGCGACGGATTGTGGATTGCCCTGGTGCGTTGCGTGGATAGACGACAGGTTCCGCGCGGACACCCGCACTGAAAACGCGAACACGGGAATACCCAACCCCGCCGCCGCGCCCCACCCATTATCAGAAACGCTGCTTAGCACCTGAAAATTGCTTGGTTTGTGCCGTGCGCGAGCGTTGCTAGAGTCCACTTCTCACGCTAAGGCACGCGCTATTCGACCTCGCGCGCGGCCCATCAAAACAACAGGAAACCACCGCTATGAATCTCAGAGTGCTTGGCGCAGCGATCGCCGGAAGTCTGCTTGTCATGTCCGCCGCCGCGCACGCGGATCGCCTCGACGACATCAGGAAGGCGGGCGTATTGCGCGTGGCCGCGTTCGACAGCAATCCGCCGTTCGGCTTCGTCGATCCGAAGAGCAATCAGATCGTCGGGCTCGACGTCGATTATGCGCGAGCGCTCGCCACGCGCCTCGGCGTCAAGCTCGAGATCCAGCCGACCAATCCGGCGAACCGCATCGCGTTCCTGAAGTCGGGCAAGGTGGATCTCGTGTTCGCCAACTTCACGATTACCGACGACCGCAAGAAGGAAGTGGATTTCAGCACGCCGTATTTTGCGTCGGGCACGCAATTCATCGCGAAGAAGGGCACGCTTACTTCGCCGCAACAGTTGAACGGTTTGCGGATCGGCGCCGACAAAGGCACGACCAATGAGCAGCAGGTGCGCGCGCAATTCCCGAGCGCGACGATCATCGCTTACGACGACACGCCGTTCGCCTTCGCCGCGCTTCGCACGGGCAACGTGCAGGCGATCACGCAGGACGGACCGAAGCTCGTCGCGTTGCTGGCGAAGGTGCCGGACAAGGCGAACTACGAGATCCCGCCGTTCACGATCTCCAACGACTACGAAGGCGTGGGCGTGCCGAAGGGCGAGACGCGCCTGCTGAATGTCGTCAACGACACGCTGAAGGATCTCGAAGCCAAGGGCACGGCCGGCACGATCTACGATACCTGGTTCGGCCCGAAGAGCGCCGCGCCGCTGCCGCGTCTGTTCAGGATCGGCGATCCGCAGAAGAGCTGAACGCCCGTCGCTTGACAGCCGCCTCGACATGGCCCGGTCACGAAACGCGTGACCGGGCCTTCTTGCTGATACAGGACCGCGTTTTCTCCAAATGCATTTGATGAACTTCTGGCTGGGCCCGCGCTATCTCGGCTGGCTCGCGCACGGCTTCCTGATCACGCTGATCCTGTCGGCGTGCGTGAGCGTGTGCGCGACGTTGCTTGGATTCGGGCTGGCAATGGCCCGCATCGCGCAACATCGCGCGGTCGCCACGGCGGCGAAGCTCTACGTACTCGTGTTTCGCAATTCTCCGTTGCTGGTCCAATTGCTGTTCTGGTACTTCGGCGCGGCAATGCTGCTGCCTTCCGCGTGGATGACGTGGCTGAACACGCCGCATGTCCTGAGCGCCGGGCCGTTTGCGCTGCACTGGCCGAGCTTCGAACTGTTCGCCGGCTGGCTCGGGCTGACGTGCTACAGCACGGCCTTTATCGCCGAGGAGTTTCGCGCCGGAATCCGCGGCGTGGGCATCGCGCAATATCAGGCGAGCGCGGCATTGGGCATGACGCGTTACGCGACCTTGCGGCACGTGGTGCTGCCGCAAGCGGTGCGGATCGCCACGCCGCCGCTCGCGGGGCAATACATGAATATCGTGAAGAACTCGTCGCTGACGATGGCGATCGGCGTCGCCGAGTTGTCGTATGCGTCGCGCCAGGTCGACACGGAAAGCTTCCGGACTTTTCAGGCGTTCGGCACGGCAACCGTGCTGTATGTCGGCACCGTCGCGCTAATCGAAACGGCTCTCGTGATCTGGCAGCACACGGGCGTACGCGCGCTGCAACGGGGGCGAGCATGACCGCCCTCGAGTGGCTGCCGACGCTGCGCTATCTGCTGCTCGGTGCGTTTCCCAACGGGCCGCTGGGCGGCGCGGCGCTGACGGTCGTGCTCTCGGTGGTGTCGGCGTTGCTGTCCGCCGTCGTGGGATTGGCGGGCGGCGTGGCGCTCGCGCTGACACGCGGCGGCGCATACGTGGTGCTGCTCGGAATCGTCGCGTTTTTCCGCGCAATTCCGGTGCTGATGCTGATCTTCTGGACCTTCTTCCTGATGCCGACGCTGCTGCATATCGACGTGCCGGGCCTCGTCGCGGTGGTCTGCGCGCTGTCGCTGATCGGCGGCGCGTATCTGTCGCATGCGGTGCATGCGGGGATCGTGTCGGTCGGCGCGGGCCAGCAGCAGGCGGCGCTGTCGCTCGGGCTCACGCGCTGGCAGGCATTGCGTCATGTGGTGCTGCCGCAGGCCGTGCGCATCATGCTGCCGTCATTCGTGAATCAGTGGGTGTCGCTGGTGAAGGACACGTCGCTCGCGTATATCGTCGGCGTGCCGGAATTCACGTTTCTCGCCAATCAGGTCAACAGCCGTCTGATGATTTATCCCGCGCAGATTTTCGTATTCGTCGGGATCGTGTATCTGGTTTTGTGCTCCGCGCTGCAATGGATCGCGTCTCGGGTGTTGTTGCGGGAACGGGCGGTTCACGTGACGCGCATCGATGCGGCAACGGAAATGGAAACCGAGGCCAGTACGGTGCGCGATGAACAACACGGCGTGGCGGTGCGTTGATGCGATGAGTTTGCGCATCGGCTGCGGGCCGTGAGCGGAGAGCAGGCGAGAGCAGAACAGACACAAGCCGGCTCGCGATAAAGCGAATACCGGCCCGTGTCCCTTGCGTTTAACCGCGCGCAGTGCAAGTGCGCGATGCCTTGCGGCAGACGGTACGGGTACTTAGAAATCGAGTCCCGGCCCGCCCGCGCCGGGACCGCCCGGCTGTCCCGCTGCCGGCGCATCCTTCGGCGCTTCATGGACGGTGGCGTCGGTGGTGAGCAGCAGACCCGCGACCGATGCCGCGTTTTGCAGCGCCGTGCGCGTCACCTTGGTCGGATCGAGCACGCCCGATTCCACCAGGTCGCCATACTCGCCGGTCTGTGCGTTGTAGCCGAAATTGCCCGTGCCTTCCGCCACTTTCGCGACGACCACGCTGGCCTCTTCGCCGGCATTCGTCACGATCTGCCGCAGCGGTTCTTCTAGCGCGCGCAGCACGATCTTGATGCCCGCATCCTGATCGGCATTCACGCCCTTGAGCGCACTGATAGCCTGCTTCACGCGAATCAGCGCGACGCCGCCGCCCGGCACGATGCCTTCCTCGACAGCGGCACGCGTTGCATGCAGCGCGTCGTCGACACGGTCTTTCTTTTCCTTGACCTCGATCTCGGTCGCGCCGCCGACCTTGATGACCGCCACGCCGCCCGCCAGTTTCGCGACCCGTTCCTGCAGTTTCTCGCGGTCGTAGTCCGAACTGGCTTCCTCGATCTGCGTGCGAATCTGCTTCACGCGTGCTTCGATGTTCTTGCTGTCGCCCGCGCCGTCGATGACGGTGGTGTTTTCCTTGCCGACCTCGATCCGCTTGGCCTGACCGAGTTCCGCGAGCGTCGCTTTTTCGAGCGACAGTCCCGTTTCTTCGGCGATCACCTGGCCGCCGGTCAGAATCGCGATGTCTTCGAGCAGCGCCTTGCGGCGATCGCCGAAGCCCGGAGCCTTCACAGCAACCGTCTTCAGAATGCCGCGAATGTTGTTGACCACGAGCGTAGCCAGCGCTTCGCCTTCGACATCTTCCGCGATGATCAGAAGCGGGCGGCCGGCTTTCGCGACCTGTTCGAGAACCGGCAGCAGATCGCGAATGTTCGATACCTTCTTGTCGTGCAGCAGCACGAACGGGTTATCGAGCACGGCCACCTGTTTGTCCTGATCGTTGATGAAATACGGCGACAGGTAGCCACGATCGAATTGCAGACCTTCCACCACGTCGAGTTCATCGTCGAGCGACTTGCCGTCTTCCACGGTGATCACGCCTTCCTTGCCGACACGGTCGATCGCTTCGGCAATCCGCTGGCCGATCGACTCTTCGCCGTTGGCCGAGATCGTCGCGACCTGAGCGATTTCCTTGCTGGTCGTGGTCGGCCTGCTGATCTTCTTGAGCTCGTCGATCGCGGCGATCACGGCCTTGTCGATGCCGCGCTTCAGGTCCAGCGGATTGAGGCCCGCCGCCACATACTTCTGTCCTTCACGGACGATGGCTTGCGCGAGCACGGTCGCGGTGGTGGTGCCGTCGCCGGCGGCGTCGCTGGTGCGCGAGGCGACTTCCTTCACGAGCTGCGCGCCGATGTTCTGCACGCGGTCCGGCAATTCAATTTCCTTGGCGACCGAGACGCCGTCCTTGGTCACGATGGGCGAACCGAAGCTGCGTTCGAGCACAACATTGCGGCCCTTCGGACCGAGCGTGACCTTGACCGCGTTGGCCAGAATGTTGACACCTTCCACGAGTTTCGAGCGGGCGACGTCGCTGAAAATGATTTCTTTTGCTGCCATGATTTGACGCTCCGTTCGTTATTGAGTGACCACTGCCACGACATCTTCTTCGCGCAGCACGAGCAGTTCGTTGCCGTCGACTTTGACCGACTGTCCCGCATATTTGCCGAACAGCACGCGCTCGCCGACCTTGAGGTCAGGTTCGACGCGCTTGCCGTCGCTATCGCGCTTGCCCGGACCAATGGCGATAACTTCGCCCTGATCGGGTTTTTCGGCAGCGCTTTCAGGAATCACGATGCCCGAAGCGGTTTTGGTTTCCTGGTCGAGACGCTTGACGATCAGGCGGTCATGCAAAGGACGTAGGCTCATGGTTCGATATCCGCGTGTGAGTTTTGGCACTCGTCGTTGGTGAGTGCTGACCGGAATCGAGTATAGAAAGAAGAGCGCGCGTTGCTCCAATAAGCGATTCATCGAAGGTTATGCGCGTTTGGCATTTGGGTGGAGGCTAGTCGCCCGTTGCTTGCCGTTCGGTCTCCGGGCCGATATCGGGCCAGGGAAGAGAAAGCGGCCACACTATCGATATGAGCAACGCTTCGTTGGCCGGCTGATATCCGCTAGCTACGATGGTCGGTCATTCGCTACGAGCGCAGTCACGCTGCGCGCTCTTCGATGGCCGTTCCCATTCTGACCGTCGCCGCCGTTTCGAAACGCTTCGGCCCCACGCTGGCGCTCGATTCCGTCGACTTCTCGATCAGCGCCGGTGAAGTCGTCGCGCTGATGGGCGCCAACGGCGCGGGCAAATCCACACTGGTCAAAATCTTGAGTGGGGTTTATCGCCCCGACGGCGGCAATCTGAGCTTGCGTGGCGAGCCGTTCCAGCCCGCGTCGCCGCATCACGCGAAACAGCTCGGCATTGCCACCGTCCACCAGTCCATTGCTGATGCGGTGGTGCCGACGCTTTCCATAGCGGACAACCTGTTGCTCGACCGCCTGTGCGATCCGGCCTCGCCGTGGCGCGCGCCGCCGGCAGCGCGCATTCGTGACGCAGCGCCGTTGGCCGCGCGGGTAGGGCTGGACGCCGATCTGGCTGCGCCCTTGGCGTCGCTGTCGCTCGCCGCGCAGCAGCTCGTGACGCTGGCGCGTGCTTTGGCTACGCGACCGGCGCTGCTGATTCTCGATGAACCCACGGCCAGTCTGTCCGAGCCGGAGGCCGAGCGTCTCTTTGCGTTGCTCGAGCGCTTGCGCGATGAAGGTGTTGCGATTCTGCTGGTATCGCATCGGCTCGGCGACCTGCGTCGTATTGCGCAGCGCGTGACGATTGTGCGCGACGGCCGCATCGTCTCCGACTTGCGCGCGCCGATCGATTTCAACGCCGCAGTGGAAACGATGATCGGCCGCAAACTGCGCAGCGATCGCAACGCGGCCGTCTCCACTCATGCTGCTCTCTGCGCTCAGAAGCCCTGCTTCAGCGTACGCGATCTGCAATTGACGCCCGGCAGCGTCTCTTTCGATCTCGACGTGCAGCAAGGCGAAATCGTCGCGATCGCCGGGCCGGTCGGCGGGGGCAAGTCGCGTTTTGCACGGGCCATTTTCGGCGCGATCCGCACAGCGTCCGGCACGATGACGCTCGACGGCAAGCCGTGGCGTCCGCGCTCACCTGCCGACGCAATCCGCGCCGGTGTCTTCCTCGCGGGCGAAGACCGTTGGCGTACATCGCTGTTTCCGGACAGCGTACCGTTCGCGTCGATCGCGGGCACACTCAGCTTTCCGTTTCTCACGCGCTGGTTCAGGCGGGGCGTGGTCAATCGCGGCCGCGAACAGCGCGCGGCGGCCGACGCAATCGACAACTTCGGGATTCGCTGCACGGGTCCGGATGACCGGCTCACGCGTCTATCAGGCGGCAATCAGCAGAAAGTCGTGCTCGCGCGCTGGCATGCGCAGCCCGCGCGTTTGCTGCTGCTCGACGAACCGTTTCAGGGCGTCGATGCGGGCGCACGCGCCGATATCGTCGATACGTTGCGGCGTCACGCCGGCCAACGCGCCACGCTCGTTTTCGTCAGCGATCTCGAAGAGGCGCTCGAGATCGCCGATCGCGTTGTCCGTTTCGATCGGGCCACGCTCGAGCCTGCCGCCCATTCCGACCTCAATCTCCACACTCACTCATGAAAACCAGCTCTTCGATTGCATCCGAGGCCGTCGATCAAAACGCGCACGCCGCACGAACCCCGGTCGCACGCAAAGGCGGCGCATTGCGCAGCCTGCGAGGCCACCTCGAACGAACCGGCATGCTCCTCGTGCTCGCGCTACTGATCGTCGTCTTTGCGCTCAACCAGCCGGCGTTTCTGAATATCGACAACCTGTTCAGCATTTTGCAGTCGGTGTCGATTGTGGCGCTGCTCGGAATCGGCGTGACCGTGACGCTTGCGGCGGGCGGTTTCGATCTGTCGGTGGGCAGCGTGGCCGCATCGGCGCAGATGGCGGCGAGCTATGTGTTGATCGTCTGGCACGGCAATACGCTCGCGGCGGTCGCCGCATGCTTCGTCCTCGGCGTGCTGGCGGGTCTCTTCAACGGCCTGCTGATTACGCGCCTGCGCGTGCCGGATCAGCTTGCCACGCTCGGCACGCTGTTTCTGCTGGCCGGCTTGCAATTGATACCCACAGGTGGCCGTTCGCTCGCCACGGGTACGATCCTGCCCGACGGCACGGAAACGACCGGCGTATTCCCCGATGCGTTCCTGGCGCTCGGACGTCTGCGTCTATTCGACATCGTGCCGCTGCCGGTGATCGTGCTTGCCGTGTTGACGGTGGTGGCTTGCGTGCTGATGGAAAGCACGCGCTGGGGCCGCGTCATTTACGCAATCGGCGGTAACGAGACGGCGGCGCGTCTCGCTGGCGCACCGACTGCGCGCTACCGGATCGCCGCGTATGTCGTGTCGGGCGCGATTGCTTCGCTGGGCGGCGTGCTGATTGCCGCGCGCGTCGGCCGTGGCGATGTCAGCGCGGGCCATTCGATGCTGCTCGATGCCGTCGCGGCATCGCTGGTCGGATACGCGGTGTGGGGCGCCAAGCGGCCAAACGTGTTCGGCACGGTCGTCGGCGCAGTGTTCGTCGGTGTGTTGTTGAACGGCTTGACGATGCTCAACGCGCCGTACTACATGCAGGATTTCATCAAGGGTGTGCTGCTGGTCGGCGCGTTGGCATTTACGTTTAGCGTGGGACGTGGCGCGGAATCTCACGCATAACGGGCGCGGCGCTGAGCGAAGCTGACGGCCAGCACGGCGAAGATCAATGCGCCGGTCGCCACTTGTTGCCAGTAGAAATTCCAGCCGATCAGCAAGAGTCCGTTTGCGACCAGACTGAGCAGCAGCACGCCAAGCAAGGTGCCGACGACGCCAGGACGGCGCGTCGGCGACAACGTGGTGCCGATAAACGTCGCACCGATCGCATTGAGCAGATAACCGTTGCCGGCCTGCGGAACGTACGCTTTGACGGTGGACGAAAGCAGCAGTCCCACGACGCCATAAATCAACGCGCTGGCGATAAAAGTCACTGCCGTGATCGTCGCCACCGGCAGCCCCGAATAGCGTGCAACGCCAGGTTGCGCGCCAAGCGCCGTAATCGCCCTGCCGAACGCGGAGCGCGAAAGCGTGACGTGTACGATAAGCGCCAATGCAGCGACGATCCATAACGGCACCGGGAGGCCGGCTACGGCGCCATGCGCGAGCGCACTGAATAGCGGCGGCAACGCCATATTCAACAGATACACGGGCTGTCCGCCATCGGTCGCGAGTTGTTGCACGGTTTGTCCGATGAACAACGTGCCGAGCGTCGCGAGAAACGGCGCGATGCCGAGTCTGCCGATCAGCACGCCGTTGAACGCGCCAATTACGAATGCGGCGGCGAGACCGCCCAATGCCGCCGGCAACACGCCCACATGATGTGCGCTCAACAGCACGAACGCGAGACTGGCGACGTCGATAGACGTGCCGAGCGACAGATCGATCGCACCCAGGGACAATGCGAGCGTCATGCCAAGCGAGGCGATAGCGAGCAATGCGAAGTTGTTGAGCAGAACGTCGGCGAGATTGCCGGCCCGCGCAAAACCGGGCGCAAAAACCGCAAAGAAAACGATCACGGCGATCAATGCGCCGACTAGCGCGAAGCGCTGAAAGCGTCCGATGGTTTCAATCATGGGCGTGACTCCCCGCATGACGGCGGCGGACCAGAGCAGTGGTGGCGACCACAAACAGAATCAACACGCCTTCCACTCCGTTGACCCAATAGCTCGATACATTGTCGAGTTGAAAGCCGTTGCTGATCACGCCGATAAAAAGCACGGCGAGCAGCGTGCCCGGAATGGTCGGCACGAGGCGCCGCGAAAACACGACGCCGAGCAATGCCGCCGCGACGGTCGCCAGCAGATTTTCTCCCGCGCCCGGTGAACTGCCGCTGAGTAGCGCGGTGGAAGCCAGTGCCGCCAACGCAGCCGCCACGCCGCTCAACACGTAACTGGCCGCAATGTAGCGATGAGTTCGAACGCCCGCTGCCTGCGCGGCGTCGCGATGAGCGCCGACCGCGCGCAAGCGCAATCCGAACGGTGTGTAGTGAATCAGCAAGGTGAAGAGCGCGGCAACGAGCAGCAACGTATACGCAAGATGGGGCACGCCAAGCGCGCCATTGTCAAGCAGGAAGCCAGGCAATGCTCCGCTTGCAGGCACCGACGTATTCTGCGTGAGCACCAGTTCGAATCCGGCGCAGAGATTCATCGTCGTCAGGGTGGCAAGCAACGGGAAGATGCGCAGTACGATCACGGCGAACGCGTTGAGCGCACCGACTGCGGCGCCCGCTGCTAGCGTCAGCGCGAAAGCGCTCAAAGGCGAAAAGCCCTCGCGCAGCGTCACCGCGTACACCGCCGCACTCAGCCCGAGATTGGCCGCGACGGACAGATCAAGGCCGCCTCTGATCGGATCGGCACCGCCGCCTATCAGCACAATCGTCAACCCAAAGCCGAGTATTCCAACGACTGCGGATTGCTGCACGACGTTGGCCAGATTGGCGAGGCTGAAAAAGAGCGGCGAACTGATGGCAAAGCCGACGAACACTGCGGCAAAGGCGAGCGCCGCACCGCTGCGCAGCCACCATTGCGCGCCGAAGAAGCGTTCGGGCAATTCGAATTTGCCGCTACGTGGCGCGTTTTCGAGAACCTTGCTCATGCGGCAACCTCCTGTTGCGACGACGCGCCGCGTGCACCGGTTGCCCATGCGAGCACGTCCTGGCTATCGGCTTCGCGTGAGACGAGTTCGCGTACGATCCGGCCTCGCGCCATCACCAGCACGCGGTCGGTCATGCCGAGCAGTTCGATCAGATCGCTGGAGAACAGCAGTACGGCGGCACCGTCCCGCGCAAGCCGGTCCAGCAGACGATAGATCTCCGTTTTTGCGCCGATGTCGACGCCGACTGTAGGCTCATCGAGCAGATACACCGACGACGCGCGGCTCAGCCACTTCGCGAGCGCGACTTTCTGCTGGTTGCCTCCGGACAGATGCCGCACCGGCGCTTCCGTGCCCGGCGTGCGCACGGCCAGATCCTCGATCAGACCTTGCACGGCGAGGGTCTCGCTGCGTTGCTTCAGCAGCCCGAAGCGACTGAAGCGCGCGAGACTGGCAAGCGTCGTGTTCTCGCGCACGGAAAGCGCGGGCGCAACGCCGTGCGCGCGCCGGTCTTCCGGAACGAAGGCAATGCGTCGGCGCACGGCGTCCTGCGGACGTCGCAAACGCACCGGCTTGCCGTCGATTTCGATCACGCCCTCGACGCCGCGTTCAAGCCCGAACAGACTGCGGATCACCTGCTTGCCGCCGGAGCCGAGCAAACCGGTCACGCCGATAATCTCGCCGCGCCGCACATCGAACGAGACGTCTTCGAAGCGGTTTTGCGCGCTCAGATTGCGTACGCTCAACACGGTTTCGCCAGGTGTGCGCGCCGACTGGGGCATACGCGTTTGCGGCTGCGCGCCGATCATTGCCGTGACGAGCGACTCCGTAGAGGTGGTGCGTGCATCGACATGAGCGACGTCCGCGCCGTCGCGCAGCACGGTCACGCGATCGCAGACAGCGGCGATTTCATTGAGGTAATGCGACACGTAAAGGATGGTCAGGCCGCGTTGCCGCAGACGATCGATGGTCTGCAGCAAGCGGTCCACTTCGCGGCTCACCAGCGCCGCGGTCGGTTCGTCGAAGACGAGGATGCGCGGCTCGCGAATCAGTTCGCGCGTGATCTGCACGATCTGCTGTTCAGCGACGCTGAGATCGGCTATCAGCCGGTTGGGCGGCAAGTCGACACCGAAGTGTTTCTGCAACGCGTCACGCGCATCGCGCTGCATGCGGCGCACGTCCAGTAGACGAAACGGGCCCGCCGCGCGTGGACCGAAGCTGCGTTCGTCGCCCAGCCAGAGCGCTTCCGCGACCGTGAAGGTGGGCGGCAGCATGCGTTCCTGATGGATGAAGCCAATGCCGGACCCATGCGTGTGAGCGGACGCATCGAGCGGTTGTTCGATGCCGTCGACGCTGATCGTGCCCGAATCCGCTGCGTGAATACCGGCGAGAATCTTGATCAGCGTCGATTTGCCCGCGCCGTTCTGGCCGATCAGACCGTGTACGCTGCCGCGCGCCACGTTGAGCGACGCGCCGCGCAGCGCGGGCACGCCGTCGAAATGTTTGACGACGTCGCGCAGCACAAGCGCGGAAGGATGCGCCTTTGGATTCATTTCGAGCCGAGTTGTCCCAGGGTTTGCTGGACGTTGCCGGCGTTGTCCTTGGTGACGAGAATCGACGGCACGTAAGTGTAGGGCGGCAAGGTGCGGTCGCCCGCGAGGTAGCGCGCGACGTTGTCCACGGCCGTCTTGCCGATCAACGCCGGTTGCTGTGCGACCACGGCGCCTGCGCTCGACTTCGGGTCCTTGACGAGCGCCACGACGTCCGGGCTGCCATCCACGGCGTAGGTTCTGATTTCATTTCGATGCGCGGCATCCACGGCCTGCGTGGCGCCGACCTGCGGCACGTCCCATGCCGACCAGATCGCGGCAATCTGCCCCTTCGGATACTTCGCGAGCAACTGGCTCACTTGCGCATACGCGCTTTGCACCGTGTTCGGGATTACATCGCGCAACTCGGGCTGGATGATGTGCACTTTCGGGTAGTACTTCAGCACGGCTTTCAACTGGTCGTAGCGGATTGCGCAAACCGGCACGCCGTAAAAACCATTGAATACGAGGATGTTGCCCTCGCCGTGAATGTCGTTGACGAGCTTCAGCGCAAGCTGTTCGCCGATGAAGAAGTTATCCGAAGTCGTGTCGTTGATACTCGACGGAGATGCTGTGTCGATTGTGAACAGCGGGATGTTGGCCTGGCGTATTTTCTGCAACCACGGCTCCAGTACTGTTGCAGTGCCCAATTGTTCGATGATCGCATCGGGCTTCTGCGCGATCAGCGTCTGGATCTGCGCAATCTGGCGGTTGTCGTTGCGGCCCGCGTCGAGCGCGATCGGTGTGCCGCCGAGGCGTTTTACTTCATCCACGGCGCCCTGGTAGGCTTTCAGATCCCAGTAATGATCCGTGCCTGCCACAGTAATGCCGATGCGTTTGCCCTTGAGCGAGGGCACCGGCGCGACGTTATCGCCCGTGGACGCCGCCACGGGCGTTTCGCCTTGCGCGTGCGCTGGAGAGAAGAGGCCTCCGGCGAGTGTGAAAGCGGTTGCGGCGAGCAGCGAGAACAGAGTGGGCAGAGTGGGCAGAGGGCGTTTCATGGTGTCCGGTTTGAAGAGGCAAGAAGGTCCATCCTGCGATGACTCTAATCAACAACGCATCGCGCATGAAACTATCGAATCGGACTATCTTTATCAGGTCGGCTGCGAAGTGCTTATCTGCGGTTGCGGAAAAATTCGTTTGCCATCCGAAGGAATATTCATTTCATAAACGTTCAGTTTGCGCGCGTCGTACCCGCTGATAGATTGTGTAATCAGTCACTCAAGCGGAGATTCGTATGGCCGAGGTACATGAAGCGAACGAAGCGAACGCGTCGCAGGTAAGCGGTGTGCATCAACATGCCGCGCGTGTCATTGCGGATGACGCCGAGGCGATTGCCGTCGCCCATGAACTGGCTGTGCGTCTCGCCAGGGACGCCGCTCAGCGTGATCGCGAACGCCGCTTGCCGCACGAGGAAATTGAATGGTTTTCGCAATCGGGCCTGTGGGCGATCACCGTGCCGAAGGCGTATGGCGGCGCGGGCGTGTCCTTCGTGACGCTGACGGAAGTGATCAAGATCGTTGCAGCAGCAGATCCGTCGCTCGGACAGTTGCCGCAAAACCACTTCGGTCTGGTAGATGTGATTTCGCTGACAGGGACCGAAGAACAGAAGCGCTATTTCTTTGCGCAGATAGTGAGCGGCAAGCGCTTCGGTAACGGCTTTTCGGAAAAGGGCACAAAACACGTACTGGATCTGAAGACGCGCGTGCGGCGTGACGGTGACGAGTACGTGGTCGACGGCACCAAGTTCTACTCGACGGGGGCGTTGTTTGCGCACTTCGTGCCGGTGCTGGGCCTCGATGACGAGCGTAAAGGCTGGCTCGCGTATATACCGAAGGGCACGCCGGGTCTGAATGTGATCGACGACTGGTCGGGCTTTGGGCAACGCACGACGGCGAGCGGTACGGTCGTGCTCGAGGGCGTGCGCGTGCCTGCGTCGCATGTGTTCCCTGCGCATCGCGTGTCCGATTTCCCCACCTTGAACGGACCCGTTTCGCAGATCATTCAGGCGGCGATCGACGCAGGTATCGCACAGGCCGCGGTGAACGACACGCTGACGTTCGTGCGCACGCGCTCGCGGCCGTGGATCGATAGCAATGTCGAGCGCGCCGGCGACGATCCGCTGACCGTGCGCGAAATCGGCCACCTGCATATTCAGTTGCACGCCGCCGAGGCGCTGCTGGAACGCGCCGCACGGACACTCGACGCGATCGCCGCCAAGGGCGACACCAGCGAGGACGATGTGGCGCTAGCTTCCGTCGCAGTCGGCGAGGCCAAAGTCCTGACCACGGAAATCGCACTACTGGCGAGCGAAAAGCTGTTCGAGCTCGCAGGCACGCAGTCCACCTTGAGCGAACACAATCTGGATCGCCACTGGCGCAATGCGCGCACGCATACCTTGCATGATCCGGTGCGCTGGAAATATCACCTTGTCGGCAACTACTATCTGAACGGCGTCAAACCGGCCCGGCATGCGTGGAACTGATGCTATGAATGCCTTGACAGAACCGGCGGCGCGTAGCGAAGCAAGGCGGATTGCCAACGACGAAGAAGCGCTGCACGTCGCGCGCCAGTTAGCGCGGGACTTCGCCCGCGAAGCGTCGCAGCGTGACCGTGAGCGCCGCTTGCCGCATGCGGAAATCGAAGCCTACTCGTCGAGCGGTCTTTGGGGCATTGCTGTGCCACGCGAATTTGGTGGACCCCAGGTGTCGTTTGCGACGCTGGCCGAGGTAACCGCAATCATCTCCGAAGCCGATCCTGCAATAGGCCAGATTCCGCAAAATCACTTCTATATGCTGGACGTGTTGCGGGTTAACGGCACGCGCGAACAGCAGGCGTTTTATTTCGAACGGGCGCTTGCGGGCGAACGATTTGGCAATGCGCTGTCTGAGCGCGGCACCCGAACCGTCGCTGATTACCGCACCACGTTGACACCGGACGGCAACGGCTTTCGCATCAACGGGACGAAGTTCTATTCGACGGGTGCGCTGTTTGCGCAGTGGATTCCCATTGTCGCGAAGGCTTCCGACAATACGCTGCATGTGGCATTTGCGAGCGCGCAGACGCCAGGCTTGTCCGTGGTGGATGACTGGTCGGGCTTTGGCCAGCGGACCACGGGTAGCGGCACGACCACGCTCGATAACGTTTATGTGGAAGCCGCCGCGGTCGTGCCGTATAGCGCGGCGTTCAATGCGAAGCCCACGACGGTGGGCCCGGTCGGTCAATTGATTCACGCCGCAGTGGATCTTGGCATTGCGCGTGCCGCGTTCGCCGATGCACGGCGCTTCGTTCGCGAGCGGTCGCGTCCGTGGATCGACAGCGGCGTGGAACGCGCAAGCGACGATCCGCTGACGATCGAATTGTTCGGCAAGCTCGCGTTGCAACTCAATGCCGCGGACGCGCTGGTTGAGCGCGCAGGACGCAAGGTGGACCTCGCGGCTCAGGAGTCGAATGAGCAGACCGTTGCTGCCGCATCGATTGCGGTGGCGCAGGCGCGTGCTGCCACAACGGAAATAGCGTTGCAGGCCTCGACGCGTCTAATCGAACTGGCGGGCACGCAGTCCACGTTGAGCGAGCACAACCTCGACCGCCACTGGCGCAATGCCCGCACGCATACGCTGCATGATCCGGTGCGCTGGAAATACATCGCCGTCGGCAACTACTTTCTGAACGACGTGCTGCCACCGCGTCACGGCGCCATTTAGGGCGCTCGCCGCTTCCTTTTTGCATCAACCTAACTGGATCCGATTATGGCCAGACAGATCCGTCTAAACGCGTTCGACATGAATTGCGTTGGGCATCAGTCGCCGGGCTTGTGGGCGCATCCGCGTGACACATCGTGGCGATACAAGCACCTCGATTACTGGACCGATCTTGCGAAGCTGCTCGAGCGCGGCAAGTTCGATGGCCTGTTCATCGCGGATGTGCTCGGCATTTACGATGTCTTCAAGGGCAACGGCGAAGCGGCGATCCGCCAGGCGGCGCAGGTGCCCGTCAACGATCCGGTCCTGCTCGTTTCGGCGATGGCGAATGTCACCCAGCATCTCGGCTTTGGCGTGACGTGCTCGCTTTCGTACGAGCACCCGTATCCGTTTGCGCGGCGCATGTCGACGCTCGATCATCTGACCAACGGGCGCGTGGGCTGGAACATCGTGACGTCGTATCTGGATAGCGCGGCGCGCAATGTCGGTTTGCCGAGCCAGGCGAACCACGACGAACGCTATGCGCTCGCCGAAGAATATCTGGACGTTTGCTACAAGTTATGGGAGTCGTCATGGGAAGACGACGCCGTTGTGCGCGATGGCGAACGACAGGTCTTTACCGAGCCGTCGAAGGTGCATCCCATCGAGCATCACGGCAAGTACTTCGACGTGCCGGGCATCCACCTTTGCGAGCCTTCTGTGCAGCGTACGCCGGTGCTGTACCAGGCGGGCGCATCGAAGCGAGGGAAGGACTTCGCCGCGCAGCACGCCGAGTGCATTTTCATCGCGGCGCCGTCGCGCACCATTCTCAAGCAGTTCGTCGCGGATATTCGCGCTCGCGTGAAGTCATTCGGCCGCGATCCGCATGACGTGCTGATTTTCAATCTGCATACGGTGATTACCGGAAAGACCTCCGCCGAGGCCCATGCAAAACATGCGGATTATCGGCGCTATGCAAGCGACGAGGGAGCGCTCGCGTTGATGTCGGGCTGGACAGGCATCGACCTGTCGAAGTACGAACTGGACGAGCCGCTGCGTCACGTCGAGAGCAACGCGGTGCAATCCGCGGTGGAGGCTCTATCGAGCGCCGATCCCACGCGCGTATGGACCGTGCGCGAGATTGCGAAGTGGGGCGGCATTGGCGGACTTGGACCGTTGTCGGTGGGTGATCCGCAGGAGATTGCCGACGAGTTGCAGTCGTGGGTCGAAGAGACCGACGTCGACGGTTTCAATCTCGCCTATGCACTGACGCACGAAACGTTTAGCGATTTCGTCGATCTCGTCGTGCCGGAATTGCAGCGCCGCGGCGTGTACAAGACCGAGTATTCGAACGGTTCGCTCCGCGAAAAATTGCATGGCAAGGGGGCGCGTCTTGCGGAACCGCATCCTGGCGCGCGCTATCGGGCTCGACATACGGCGCACGCCGAATGAGTTTGCATTCACCCATCACTACGTTAACCGGTTTGCAGGAGACCTCCGATGAAATCGATTTTTAGTCACACGTTGCGCGCGCGACGCATGGCTGTTGCATTGACGTTGTTCTCCGCGGCGGCGATGCTGGGCGTTGGTCAGCCGACGCACGCCGCGCCGCTCAAGGGCGCACCTGCACCGTTCGACAAGGGCGGCGTGAAGATTGCGTTGGTCAACTATCTTTCGGAGGGCGATTTCTTCCAGGCCTATGAGGCCGGCGCGCAGAAGCAGGCCAAGGCGCTTGGGATCGACCTGCGCATTTACGAGGGGCGGCAGGATGCTGCCGAACAACGCGAGCAGATTCAGCAGGCGATCAGCCTTGGCGTGTCGGCGATCATCGTGAATCATGGCTTGCCGGAATCGCTTAAGGACGTGGTGCAGCGAGCGTTGGATAAAGGCATCAAGGTGGTTGCATTTGACGTCGACCTGAACAACCCGAAGGTGCCGCAGATCGAGCAGAGCGATCATGACCTTGCGACGCTGCTGTTGAATCAGGCGGTCAAGGATAACGGCGACGCGTTCTCCGCCGGCTATGTCTATGTGGCGGGCTTTGCGCCGCTGGACCGGCGCGATGCCGTGTGGCGCGAGTTCAAGAGTGCGCATCCACAGGTGCAGGAGAAGGCGCGCTTTGGGACGGTGAACAATCCGATTGCGCAATCGGTCGCGAACCAGGCCGCGGCGGCGTACCGTGCGCATCCTGACATTCGTGTGGTCTTTGCGCCTTACGATGAATTTGCACGCGGCGCGAAGCTGGCAGCGGATGAAGCGAAACTAGGATCAAAGGTTCGCATTTACAGTGCCGATATCTCGACTGCGGATATAGAGGCGATTCGCGCGCCTAATAGTGCGTGGGTAGCGACCGCTGCGACTAATCCCGCGGTGGTTGGCGCTGTTTCTGTGCGGGCCGCGGCTTTGGCAGTGGCGGGTGAGGGGCTTGCGCATCATATCGTGGTCAAGCCTACGCTTATTACGCGTGACGATCTCGTGAAGAACGACATCAAGACTGTCACGGAGCTGGGGGCCAGGTTTCCGGCGTTCAGGTCTAGCGATGCGGCGAGTGCTGCCTGGATTCCTGTGGCGGAATGAAGGTAACGCTATTTTCTTTGTCTTGATGAGGGGCGCCAGTGCAGAAGCTTGCCGGGGCCCGCTATGACAGCCGGGCGGCCCTCATACAGACTTCGATCCGTTGCTGAGCCGAGGAACTGCCTGTCGTTCATCGGCGGCACGCGTCCCAGCCCGGCCCGGCCCGGCTAACTGCCCTGATAGATGTCGCAAGACAAGCCCACGACACAAGCGCCGCCATTCCTCGCGCGTCCGCTTGCGGTCGATCCGCTGTACTGCGGTCCGCGGGAGTCGTTGCCGCTCATGGAGCCGGAAGACTGCGCCATCGGCGGCTGAGACAGCGTTGAGTTCGCCCCCTGACTGGTATTGCCGGCCGGCTGCGAAAATGCAACGCCCGATCCGGCAAAGAGCGCCGTTGCGACGAGTACTGAAGCAAGAGAGACTTTCATTTTCCACCTCGATTAAAAGAACGGTTCTGATTAGTCGATCACGATGACCAATAGAATCGCGCAGATTGAACTGCTGATTTCAAGTGCCCCATTGGTTCCCCGTTAGTGCCACATCAGTGCCGCAATTCGCTATTGCGTGTCGATTGTTAGAAGGAGAGCATTGGCATGCAGGAAGTTACTGCCTGGCATCCTGCTGCGCATACGTCGACTCCCAACCGCCGCCGAGTGCCTTGCATAACGTGATGAGATTCGTCGCCGCGTTCGCCGTGCTGCGCTCCAGATTGCTTTGCGCGTCGAGCAGCTGCTTCTGCACATTGAGCACGTCGAGAAAGTCGACCGCTCCCGCTTTATATCGTTGCCGCGCAATCGAAAGCGCACTCTGATTCAGACGTACGACCTGTTGCAGGCGCTCGTTGCGCCGCTGTTCGGCGTCGTAGAGAACCAGCGCATCGTCGACTTCGCGCCACGCGGCCAGCACCGTGCGCTTGTAGACGATTGCGGCTTCCTGCTGTTGCGCCTCGCGCAAATGAAGTGTTCCTTTCAGGCGGCCGCCTTCGAAGATGGGAAGCGTGATCGACGGTCCGATAACAAACTGTCCCGATGCCCAGTCCGCGAGATTCGAAAGCTGAAGGCTCTGAAATCCCGCGCTGCCGTTCAGCGATATGCGTGGATAGAAATCGGCTTTCGCCATTCCAATCGCAGCGGTGGCGGCGTGCAACTGCGCCTCGGCTCTTCTGATGTCGGGCCGCCGTTGCACGACTTCCGATGCGAAGCCGATAGGCACATTGTTCGGAAGCTTCGGAACAGCGCCTCGCGCGCTCAAGGTTTGCTGTAGTTCGCCAGGCTGCATTCCGAGCAATAAGCCAATTGAGTTGATGGTCGTCTCGCAGTTGGCTTCAAGAGTCGGAATCAGGCTTTCAATCGACGCCGCCTGGGCGGCCGCATTCGCGACGTCCAGATTCGTCGTGACGCCTTCACGCACGCGCGTTTCCGTGAGCTTCGTGGCATCGCGTGCTATTTCAAGGTTCTGCTGGGCTATTTCAAGCAGAGCCTGAGTGTCGCGCAACTGCACATAGTCGCGAGCCAATTCGGCCCGCGCGGACAGGAGCACAAAGTTGCGGTCCTCATATGATGCGTTACTCACCGCCGTCGCGGCTTCGACACCGCGTCGTACGCGTCCCCAGAAATCGAGTTCCCACGATGCATCGAAGCCGAACTGATAGAGGTCATAAGCGGGCGAGCCTTTGTCGCCTGGCAATGGGGCCACGCCGGTAGGCGACGCGCCCGAGGCCGATTGGCTTTGGCTTCCTGTCGGCGTCACGCCGAGCAAAGACAGAATGCCGTTTATGCTGCCTCGCTCGCGGTTATACGATGCGGCGGCGCTCACGGTCGGGTACTCGTCGGCGCCGACAATACGTTGCTGCGCACGGCTTTGGCGCAAGCGGGCCGACGCGGCTGCCACGTCGAGATTCGCATCGGTGAGGCGTTGCTCCAGCGAGTCCAGCGTGGGATCGTTGAGCAGCTTCCACCAGTCCGAATCAAAGCCGGCTTCGATCGCGCGGCTTGGTGCCTGTGCGGATTGCGTGCGACTGAATACATCGGGCACAGCGGTCTGCGGGCGTTCGAAATTGGGGCCCACCATACATGCACTGAGCAACATGCCAAGCAGCGTCGCGAGCACCGGTGTACGGATTGAACACAGATTCGCGTTCATTTTGGGTCCGCTCCGCTGATCGACACTTCGGCGGGCTTGCCGACATCGACTTCCGTTTCGACAGAGAGGCCCACGCTCAATGCAGATGCAGCCTGTTGCCCCGGGTCGATGCTGATCTTGACAGGCACACGCTGAACGACCTTCGTGAAGTTACCCGTAGCATTCTCCGGCGCAATGGGCGCGAAGCTCACGCCGGTAGCAGGCGCAAGACTGTCGACGTGGCCTCGGATCACGACGCCTGGAAAGCTGTCCACCTTAATACGCACGCGTGCGCCGGGCCGCATTCTCGCGAGCTGGTTTTCCTGGAAGTTAGCCACGACGTATGCGTCCGATAGCGGAACGATGGCGACAAGCGGGGCGCCCGGCGTAACAAATGCGCCCACACGCGCGGAACGTCTGCCGATCTTGCCGTCGACCGGTGCGCGAATCTCCGTATACGACAGGTTGAGCTTTGCCTGCTGGAGCGTGGCTTCGCTATGCGCTAACGCGCCGGCCGCCTTGTCGCGCTGTGCACGCAAAACGTCGAGGTTCTGCTCGGTCGCGACAAGCACTGCCTGATTGCGCGATTGCTGCGCCAGTTGCTCGGCTAATGCGCTGGAAGAACGCTGCTGCTCTTGCGTCGTTCCGGCGCCGGCTTCCGAAAGATTGCTGTAACGCGCGGCGTTTGCTCGCGCAAACTGGATCTCCGCTTCGTCGGAGCGAAGCGTGGCTCGCGCCTGCGCGACGAGCGCGGGGTGACGCGCGATTTCGGCGTCATAGTTAACGACCGATGCTTTCGCCGCAGCGACGTCCGCTTCGGCGCTCATCAGCGCGGCGCGAAAATCGCGGTCGTCGATGCGTGCGATCAGTTGCCCCGTCTTCACCTGCTGATTGTCCGCGACAGGTACTTCGGAAAGCTGGCCGGGGATACGCGCTGCGAGTAGCGTGAAATCGGCCGTGACATAGGCGTCGTTGGTCGACTCGCTATTGGGCGTCGCGAGCAGCCATAGGCAGGCGACACCAATGGCGCAAGCTACTGACACATACGCTATGAGGCGAAGCGTTTTGTTGGAAGGGCGGGTGAGAACGGACATATCTATTGTCGTTTAGCGTGAAGATGGCGGCGTGGTGCTCCAGGGCGGATAAATGCGCGTGGGTAACACCGGAACAAGAAAAAGCAGGGCGACGGCAATGCACGCCATCACGCGATACAGATCAGCGGATGTCAGCACGATTGCCTGCTCGTGAATGCGCTGCGCGAGTGCGCCGAAACCGTGATTTGCATCGACGCTTTGAGTCGTGATCAACGCGTTATTGCCAAGCCGGTCCACGAGCATGCTCGAGTGAAAGTGCTGGCGCGCAGTACCGAGCCCTTCAATGAGACCGGTGGCCGCCACGCCGGCGAAAACTTTTAGCGTGTTGAACATCGCGGAAGCAAGCGGGCCTTCTGTTGGCGGCAAGCCTCCGGTTACGCCCATCAGGATCGAGAGGATCACCATTGGTTGCGCGGCAATCTGCAACGACTGCAGCCAATAAAAGTTGTCGCGAATCCACTCGGAAGTCATGTAGCTTCCCAGGAAGCATGTGGTAGCCATGAGTGAAAGTCCGATCGCGATGACCCATCTGCGATCCACGCGCTGCATGTTCAGCAGCGCGGCAGTCAGAGGCAGCGCAATCAATAGCGGAATCGCGACCAGCAGCGCGAGCGGTGCGGTTTGCAGCGGCCTGTATCCGTGTACTTTCGCAAGGTATTGCGCGGGAATGACGGCTACGCCGGTCAGCAGGATCACCGCGCCCGCGAGTGTAATCAGGCCGTGTGTGAAGTTTCTGCGGCGTAGTAGTTGAAGGCCGAAGAACGGCGAGGGATGAAACCACTCGTTGATGAGAAACGCGGCCAGCAACAGCGTTCCTCCACCGAGCATGACGCGAATGAAGCCGGAATTCAGCCAGTCGAGGCGGTCGCCTTGCAATAAACCAATCACGAGCATGGCGATAGCGGGAAAGCCGGTGACGAAGCCGGTCCAGTTGAACGACTTGAAGCGTTCTGTCTTCGAGGATTCGTCGGGCAGTCCTTGCTGTATCGCTACGCAGCTAATCAGGCCGAGCGGTACGATTTGCCAGAATGCCATTCGCCAGTCGACGTACTCGGTCCACAGAGCCGCGAGCGGCGTTGCCAGCGATGGTCCAAAGGTTGCGGTCAGCGCGTAGCCGGCAAGGCCGTATAACTTGATCTTCGGCGGAAGGTAGCGCAGCGCCGCGATGATCAACATGGGAGGCAGGCAGCCGCCGGCTATTCCCTGCAGCACACGCAGCGCATAAAGCGCCGGGAGGTTCGGTGCAAACGGGCAAAGAACACCGATAAGCATCGCGGCTATTACGGCGCCCAGCGTGAACCGCTTCAGCGTGAGCGTTATCGCGAACCAGGGCGCGAAGACCATCGTGGCGACATTCGCGGCCTCGAAGAGGGCGGTCAGCCAGCTTCCGTCATCGTGTCCGATTGAAAGCGCACCGCGAATGTCGGTCATCGCCACTGCGGTGACCTGCTCGTTAAGTATTGCCAACAAAGACGCGAGAAGCATCCCGACGAGACCCGTCGCAAGACGAGGCGACAACTCCGCTGCCGCGGACTTAGGAGGAAGCGGGCTCTCTGTCTCGCGGACGACACTCGGTGACGACGCATCTGCTACGTCCGATGTTGCCGTTCCCGCGTTCCATGGCGTAGCGATGGTCATATGAGTGCGCGAATCGAGTAAGGTTGAATAAGGCTATGAATCGGACGTTGATTCATTCTAGGAGATCGCCTTGCTCTTCGAAGACAACAGAGCTGGCGCAGTTGGCCATTTCGTTCGCAAATCAGGCCACGGCTCGGCCTGGCACAATGACAATGTGCGTCCATCGCAATAGTCTTTTGTTTCCCGGACGCTGCTTTACTGTCTATGCGGAAGGTTGCACGTCCGCAAAGTACTGAGGCGCTTCGCGACGATCGAACATGCCGTACTCGCGCACCACGCGGATATGCCGCAGACGCACGTCTTCCGGCAATGCAGCCTTGCGTTCGAAAGATTCGGCGGCGGCGTGATCGCGCCAGGTCAGCACAGTGATCACATCGCCGGGCGCCATTAGCGCGTCGAATATGTCCCACGCCACGAGGCCCGCTGCCGCTGTCGCTGTTGTTGCATCAAATCCGAGCGACCTTGCCACGGCTTCTGCGCCGGCCTCTTTGGCCCACTCGGGCGCGCGCTGCGCATCGAGCAGTGTCACCGCAGTACCCGCGCCCGCCTCGGTGACATCGAGCCGTTGCTCGAGCAGAACTTCTCCTTCGGGCACGCGTGTATCGGCCACAGTCTGGCCGATGCGCAGCCGATAGTCGGCAAACACACGATCGCGCGCCGCCTGTTGTATCTGATGATGCTTCGTCGTGGTGCGCCAGCGAACCAGCGACTTCTCGTCGCGCCAGCTCGATAGGGAAAGAAGCCATCCCTCGCGCGTCAGGCTGGCGTAGCGGGCGTTGTCGATAAAGCCGACGATCTTCTCGAGTTCCGGGCGCAGCATCTTTGCCATGCCGAGGTAAAGGTCGAACTGTTCAGGTAGCGGATTGACTTCGAGCATTGCAGAAAACATAACGGACTCTTCCTTTGCTTGGCGATACGATAAGTGGCGAGTTGATTGTCCGCGACGCGTGGGAATTGCAGAAGCCGGAATGGCTCGCGTATCGGGCCAATAACGTGGAGAAATTTGCCAGCGCCGCGAAAAGCTTCATCACCGTTTTCATGCGGCGAACAAGTGTTTTTCCTGCCGCGCAACAGAGTGCCTTTGATTCGCGACGAGCATCATGAAAACTCGCTTTGCAGTCACCCGGAAGAGTAAGAAGCGGGCCAATTTGAGTCGAATTCAGGCCAATGCGGGATTCGGGCTATTACGGCGCCTACAATCGCGGTGTAGACGTGAGCGTTACCGCATGGGAAGTCGGAATGGACAAATTGCGCGAGATGGAAGTCTTTGTTGCCATCGTGGATCGTGGGAGCTTCACGAGCGCGTCGGAGAAACTCGGCATGTCGACGCCCGCGGTTTCTCGCGCGCTCAATTCACTCGAAGCCCGTCTCGGCACGCAACTGCTCGCGCGAACCACGCGGACAATACGGCCGACCGACGCAGGTCTCGGCTATCTCGACGCTTGCCGCAAAGTGCTGGACGCGATCACCGAGGCCGACGCCAATGTCGCCGCCGATCATCTGAATCCCGTTGGCACACTGACTGTTTCCGCGCCGGTGATGTTTGGTCAGCGCTTTATCGCGCCGCTCATCAATGCGTTTGCGCTGCGCTATCCGGAAGTCACCGTCAACGCCATCTATGTCGACCGCACCACGCGGCTACTGGAAGAAGGCGTGGATATCGCCGTTCGCATCGGCCATCTTGGAGATTCGTCGATATTCGCTATTCCGTTGGGGTTTGTGCGGCGTCGGACCTACGCCGCGCCTGCGTATCTCGCGGCGCATGGCGAGCCGCGTCATCCAAAAGATCTCGCCGATCATCAATGTGTGTCGTTCACGGGCGTCTCTCATCCGCTCGAGTGGGTGTTCGATGGCAACGGTACGAGAATGCCGGTTCGAATCCAGCCGCGAATGATCGTCGACCTGACTGCGGCTGCCGTTCTGGCGGCACTCGATTGCGTGGGATTGACGCAATTGTTGTCCTATCAGGCAGCTCAAGAGGTACAGGACGGCAAACTCAAGCCTATTCTGACGGCATTCGAGCCGGAGCCCACACCAGTGAGTCTCTTGCATATCGAACGGCGAGGCGCGAGCGGGAAGGTCCGCGCTTTTGTCGACTTCGTGACGGAGAGCCTGCGCAGCAATCCGCATCTTCAATCCGAAGACGCAACGGCGACGTAAAGTTCGCGGTAAGCACGCACGAGTAATTCGAGGCTATAGGCACGATTCAGGCCACTCGGATTTGGCAGCACCCACGCACGCGCACCACCGAAAGGTTCTTGCTGAAGTCCCCATTGAAGCTCGCGTTTGCCGGACATAGCGGATAGCGCCATCTTCCCGAGAAAGGCAATGTAGCGTGGCGCATAGCGTTTGATCTTTTGCTCGAACGCAGCCGCGCCTGCTTCGATTTCCGCTCGCGATAGCTGGTCGGCGCGTGCGGTTGGGCGCGATACTGCTGTAGTGAGACCGCATCCATACTGAAGGAAGCTGCGGTCGTCTTCAGGCCGAATCTGTTGCGGAGAAAAACCCGCGAGATGAACGGCACGCCAGAACCGGTTGTTTCTGCCCTCGAAATGATGGCCGGTCGTTGCCGCACGCACGCCAGGATTGATACCGCAAAAGACCAGCGACAAACCCGGCTCGAGAACATCCGGAAGAGAAGGGGCCAACTCTTCAGGAATCACAAC
This sequence comes from Paraburkholderia graminis, assembly GCF_003330785.1. NCBI lineage: Bacteria > Pseudomonadati > Pseudomonadota > Betaproteobacteria > Burkholderiales > Burkholderiaceae > Paraburkholderia > Paraburkholderia graminis. Next base: position 2,410,959 of record NZ_CP024934.1, on the reverse strand, counting down.
TGCGGCGAAAGCTGAGATGCGGCGTGCTGATCGGCGCCGCTATAGGTCCGCGGCGGTGCGCTTACTGTGCCGCGAAATCTTTGGCGGTATTGTTTCGGCGTAACGTTCAGTCTTCGGGTGAACGTGGTCCGCATTTGCGTGGCGCTGTGAAAGCCGCATTGAAACGCGACGGTTTTCAACGGAGCGTCCGAGTCTTCAAGCAGTTTCCTCGCAGTGTCCACGCGAACCTGCTCGACGAACGCCGACGGTGTGACCTTTGCATACTTGGCGAAGAGCCGCGAGAAGGTGCGCCGGCTTACCGAAACAGCGCCTGCCAGTTGTTCGATCGACAATGCGTCGGTGATATGTTCGGTGACATAGCGGTGCACCTTGCCGATGATCGGGTTTTCCTCCTTGCCTGCACCAATGTAGGGGCTGTACTGCGACTGGCCGCCTTCTCGCTGGATATAGACAACCAGACGTTTGGCAACGCGTACCGCCATCTCGTGTCCCCAGTCTTCCGCCACTAACGACAAACACAGGTCGATGCCCGCCGTCACACCGGCAGAGGTGAAAAGACGACCGTCACGAATGAAGATCCTGTCGGGCTGTACTCGAGCAAGAGGGAAGTTGTCCGCGAGGCGCCTTGCATCGGCCCAATGGGTCGTTACCTGCTTGCCGTCGATCAAGCCAGCATGTCCAAGCACGAATGCACCGTTGCAAACGGAGCCGAAGCGCGCCGCTCCGCGTGCCTGGTTTTGCAGCCAGGTCAGCAATTCGTTCGGTGGATTGCAGTCAGGCAACCGGGGCCCGCCTGCCACCAGTACGAGGTCGAACTGAGTGACGGAGTCCGCATAGCCATAAGGAACGGCAAGCTGCATGCCGTTTGAACACGTGACCGTGCCGGCTTTGCTACCGACGAGCGACACTTCATATCGCTGATGCTCGGGAAGGTTTGCATTCGCTTCAGCGAATACATCGAGTGGGCCTGCTACATCCAGTGCTTGCGCACCTTCGAATATGACAATGGCGACTTTCATGCCGTGACCTTCATCGAGTAAGAGCACGCTCGCCTTGACGGTGCAGACCGTGTTTTCGTGGGAATTCCATGCATTGCGATAAGCCGCGGCAACGAGCGAGCGCCTAGCTTACCCCAATGATGGCGCGGCCCGCCCGTCACAAGTGGTAAATGACTTTTTCGCTGGCGTAAAGAGAGAAGCGCCTCGCCTGCGCGTGGGAACGCCTCTTTTTGCAAGGTGGCGCAAATCCCGCATCGAATGGCCTGACATCGCGCGATCTACGCAGTCGCACATGGGCCGCATTGATTAGACTTCGTTTGAAGAATCGTTCGTTCTGGGTTGGGTGCACTGGCGGAGAAATGGCGCATGCGTGTCGCAATGATGCTGTATGCAGGCTTTCAACTGCTCGAGGTGAGCGGGCCGATGGATGTATTCGAGGAAGCAAACCGCGTATGCGGTGAACGGTTCTATGTACAGCATGTCATTGGCCCGACACTCGGGCCGGTCATGTGCTCGAACGGGACCGCGGTACGGACGACCGAATCGCTGCGCGATTCACGGACATCGTTTGATATCGTCATCGTGCCCGGCTCTCCGGCGGTTGGCTCGGCGCGTGAGCATCGGGAACTGGTGAACTGGCTCGGCGGCGTGGATCGTACTGCGACAAAGATCGCGTGCATATCCAACGGTGCGTTTCTGCTGGCGCGTGCCGGTCTCGCCGATCATCGCTCATTGACTATTCGCGAGTGCGACGCACATCGTCTCGCGAGGGACTTTCCATTGGTGCACGTCGTGCCAGATGCGGGTTGGCTGAAAGACGGCAATCTCTATTCTTCTGACGGCGTGAGCGCCGGTGTTGGCCTCGCGCTGGCTCTGGTCGAAGAAGATCTGGGCGTGGATGTGGCGCATTGCATTGCGGAGACATTGCTGGCTCACACGTTCGACGAAGACCGCGTCAAAGACCGCGTGGCCCGAAAGCGAACTCTTTTGGCCTGTGACGCAAATGCATCCCCGCGCAGCAGGTCCCGATAGTTGGCAGAATCAATTCATCCTCGCAATTCTTCCAGATGCACACCAAGGAAGTGCTAAATGGACTGCACCGGTATGGAGATCCCGCCGCAGTAATGGTCCATGAACTGGCGCCGAACATACGCTGTTCTCGAATTGAACGGGATATTCCCCAATCGCGGCCGCTGATGCCCTCAGCGCCGGTTTCCATACGAGTCAGCCGTGACCCAGAATCCACAAATAGCTTCGCAAGTTTGTCCAGACCCGACACATGAAGGCGAACTGATGTCGGGCGCCGACATCATTCTGCGTGTACTCGCGGAACAGGGCGTCGACACACTATTCGGCTATAGCGGCGGCGCGATCCTGCCGACTTACGACGCGGTGTTTCGATTCAATGAAGCGTGCGCGTCGCATCCCGAGCGCCAAATCAGATTCATCGTGCCGGCCAATGAACAGGCGGCCGGCTTCATGGCCGCCGGCTACGCGCGAGCGAGCGGAAAAGTGGGCGTATTCATGGTCACGTCCGGACCTGGCGCGACGAACGCCGTGACACCCATTGCGGACTGCAATGGCGATTCGATTCCTGTTGTACTGATATGCGGGCAAGTGCCGCGCGCCGCGATCGGCAGCGATGCTTTTCAGGAAGCGCCGGTCTTCAACATCATGTCGGCCTGCTCCAAACAGGTGTTCCTGGTGACCGACGCAACGAAACTCGAGCAGACCCTGCGAAGCGCATTCGAGATTGCACGCACCGGACGTCCCGGTCCCGTTGTCGTCGACGTGCCAAAGGACATTCAGAACTGGATGGGCGTTTATCAGGGCAAAGGCACGTTGCAGTTTCGCGGCTATTCCGATCGCCTGCGCATGGTCGCGAAAGGCAGCGATCTCGGCGAGGACAAACGCGCGCGTTTCTTCGATCTTCTGCGGCAGAGCGAACGTCCGCTGTTATACGTCGGCGGCGGTGTCATCGCAGCGGGCGCAGCAGCCGAGCTGCGCGCGTTCTCGGAGCGTTACAGGATCCCGGTAGTGACGACGCTAATGGGTCTCGGCGCCATACCGGCAAAACACGAATTGTCGCTTGGCATGCTCGGCATGCACGGCGCCGCGTGCGCGAATTATGCAGTCGAAGATTGCGACTTTCTGATTGCCGTGGGTTCCCGATTCGACGATCGCGTCGCCGGTGGCCGCCCGGATGCATTTGCCGCCGGCGCACGTTACGTCGCGCATATCGACATCGACGAGGCTGAGATCAACAAAGTGAAGCGTACGCACTGGAGCCACGTGGGCGATGCGAAGCACGCGTTGCGTTCGTTGATGGAGCACGGTGCAGGTGTGCAATCGCCTGCCGGATGGCTCGAACGAGTGGTGGAACTCAAGCAGCGCCACGGCATGAACTACGACAGGCGCAGTCCGCTGATTCAGCCGCAATTCGTCGTCGAGAAACTCAGCGAAATTACTCAGGGGAGAGCCATTATCAGTACGGGCGTCGGCCAGCATCAAATGTGGACGGCGCAATTCTTCGAGTTCATCGAGCCTCGCAGCTTTCTGACGTCAGGCAGCATGGGAACCATGGGCTTCGGATTGCCCGCGGCTATTGGCGCACAACTGGCGCGGCCGGATGCGCTGGTAATCGACATCGACGGTGACGGCAGTATCCGGATGAATGCGGGCGAACTGGAAACAGCGAGCACGTATGGCGTCCCCGTCAAGGTGCTGCTGCTCAACAATCGCGGTGACGGGATGATCAGGCAGTGGCAGCGTCTCTTTTACGAGGGCCGGACGTTTGTCAGCGACAAGTCGCTTCATCAGAAGGACTTTGTGATGGCGGCGCGCGCCGACGGATTCAAATTTGCCTGCCGCGTCGAAGCGATAAGCGAACTCGAGGACAAACTGAAGTCATTCGTGAAGTTCGAAGGACCCGCCTTTCTCGAAGTGATGATCGATGAGAACGCCGACGTGTTCCCGATGGTGGGGCCAGGCCAAAGCTACTCGGAGATGATCACGGGGCCTTTCATCCCTTCGCGTCGCACGCCAGAAGCTGGAGATCAGGGCGCAGTGCGTTTGAACGCTGCGGACATGTTCTGACCATGCCTTCTTCTATCGCCATGATCGATATCGACCGGATTTATAAAGCCCTTGCGAATCCCTTTCGGCGGGACATTCTCGAATGGTTGAAGACGCCTGCCAAAGTATTCGAGCAGGGCCATTTCGATTTCAGTCATGGCGTACCGCCGAATCTGATTCATGCGCAAAGCGGTCTATCGCAGTCGACCGTCTCGGCCCACATCGCAACACTCGTCGCGGCCCGGCTTCTTGTTGCGACGCGGGCAGGGCAGTGGACTTTCCTGTCGCGCAATGAAGAAGTGATCCTCGCGTTTGCCACGCAGGTGAGTGACAACTTGTCAGCATCGCGCCCGCGTAGAGCTTCGTCGAAATAGTCGGGCATGCCGCGCAAATCATCCTATGCTGAAAGTCCGGCAGCCGCCGGAAGACATTTGCACAAACTCCTGGAGGTGTCGTCATGAATGAGCCTTCCGATTTCCAGCTCAAAAGAATAGCGCTCAGTCACGGCGGCGGCCATATGCCCGCAGTCGGATTTGGCACGTTGATTGCCGATGCAGCCGTCACGACAAGCGCCACGACCGCTGCGCTAAAAGTTGGATATCGGCACCTTGATTGTGCCGAGCGATACCGCAATGAGCGCGAGGTGGGCACGGCTTTACAGGCCGCGCTGTCGGCACGAGAGCTTTCGCGAGAAGACATCTTCGTCACGACGAAACTGTGGAATTCCAATCACCGGCCCGAGCGCGTCGAACCTGCGTTCAATGCGAGTCTGGACAGACTCGGGCTCGATTATCTGGACCTTTACCTGATTCATACGCCGTTCGCGTTTCAACCTGGCGACGAGCAGGACCCGCGAGACGAGCATGGAGCCATTCTCTATGATCGCCGTGTGACTTTACTCGACACGTGGCGGGCCTTGGAAGATCTCGTCGACCGTAAAAGATGCCGCGCGATCGGCCTTTCCGACATTGGTCTGAATGAGCTCGAGCCGCTGTATGAAGCTGCGCGAATCAAGCCGGCGGTCGTTCAGGTCGAGGCTCATCCTTATCTTCCGGAAAGAGAACTTCTGGAGTTCTGCCAAAAGAACGACATCGTCTTTCTGGCGTTTGCGCCATTGGGGCATGGCATAAGGCCCGGACCACTCGAAGATCCGGTTGTCTTGCGGATTGCCGAGCGAGTTGGAAAGACGCCTGCGCAAGTGCTGATCGCATGGGCAGTGCAGCGCGGCACCGCTGTATTGACGACACCCAAGACTGACGCGCGTGCGCGTGAAAACTTCGACATTGCGCCGCTGCCCGATGACGCTTTCGACGCGATCAATGACATTCAGACAAGGCAGCGCTTCAATGAAGTCGTGAAGACCGGCAATCCTGGGTTTATTCCGCGATCGCAGCTTTGATGCGTTGGCCGGGGTCATGGGTTCCGCTTTCCCCGGATACGAGTCCATCCGAACGTATTACATGAACACACGAGCGCACGATGCGCCACACCGTATCGGACGATGGCACCGCGCGGTGTTCGCGGCTACCGCCCTCGAGCGCGAGCTCGTCGCAATTCGTTTCTTAAACGCGCGGGTCGAAATCGAATTCGAGCCTGATGCCGCCGGGTTCATAAACCATCGCATGCCGCTTTGGTCCTTGACCGAGGTCTTCAGGCGCGAATTCGGCCACCACGCCTGCCCATTCCGAAACGCGCGCAAATATCTCGTTTAATGCTTCTTCACTACCCACCTTCAATGCGAGATGGTGCAGGCCGACGTTGGTCTTGCGGTCGAACTCGACGCGCCGGTCCGCGTCGAGTACTTGCCAAAGCGTCAGCGTGACGTGTCCATCGGACACGAACGCCGCAGGGTAGCTCGGGCGCTCGCCAACGAGAGTCCAGCCGAGGCATTCGGTGAAGAACTCCACCGTGAGCTTGAGGTCTCGAACCGTCAGACCGATATGGTCTATTCCGCGGGTTAGGGGTTTGCCTTCCACTGTGACTTCTCCGTTATTAATGAACCGGTCGCATTGCGCCATTATGCCTACTTGCCACCCCGACTTACTTCGCCCGTATATCGATCCAGATGAATCTCCACGTCGGGCTTTTTCTGCAGCCCGAGTTCCATCAGCTTCCCGATATCGTGCTGTGCCTGCGGACGCTGCACAGAAGTAATGAAGGCGTCCCATTGTGGGCCGAGTTCGCTATCGGGCGGGAGAGTGGCAATGTTGACGAAATGCTTGATTTCCCCAATGGTTTGCTTGTCGAACGAGGCGATGCGCCGGGCCAGTGTGTCGACAAACTTATCCAGCTCGGCATCTGGCAGCGAGCGGTTGACATAGCCATATCGCTCCGCAAGTTCGCCGTTGATGTCGCTGCCGCTCAGCAGGATTTCAAGCGCACGGCCCCGTCCCATCAGGCGGGGAAGACGCGACATCGGTCCGCCACCCGGATCGAACCCGGCGCCCACCTCGAATTGCGAAAGCACGGCTTTTTCGCGGCTGGCAAAGCGCATGTCGGATGCAAGCGACAACTCACTGCCAACGCCGGTAGCCCGGCCCCGGATCGATACGATCGACACGACAGAAGAGCGGCTCAGGCGACTCAACATATCGGGCAATGGCGGCATACCGGTGGGTCCGGGCGGCATGCTCGTAGTCGCTTCGAGCGGGGGCACGAAATCATAGTGAGTCAGGAAAAAACCAGGTACGGCGCTGTCGAACACCACGACCTTTAGTTCGGGATCGTTTTCTATCTGCGTGATGACGCTGTTCAACTGAGGTATGGATTCGGGGCCGAAGATATTGAACGGCGGATGATCGATCGTGACACGCCAGTATTGCGGCGTTACGCGTTTGATGCCGAACTCCGGCTTTGCGCCCGCTTCCAGTTGCACCGCCTGCTTCGCGGCAGCGCCGCTTTGATTCTCTTGTGCGATCGCGCTGCTATTGAAAAACAGTGGGCTTGCGATCAATGCCACCACAAATTGAGTCGGGTTCATGTTTGCTTCCTTTTGGTCCTGAGAAGATTCGCGGGACAAAAAGCGTGCGGCGCATCCGGTCCACCCAGGTAGTCTAGTCGCGGCCTTGTGCAAGACCAATGAGCGTGACGCCATCGCTCGATCAATAGTCTTGATACCGTATTGAGCGACGCGAAAAAACGGCTGGCGTATCCGGCTGCGTTGCCGTCGCATGACATCTCACACGGTGCTTTACGCGCATCGTATGTATCGCTGCGGCCACGCTGATTGCAGCGGAAAAGATCTATTCGCGGCCGACACAACTGTTGTTCTAACCCGGCCGTTTACCCGCAAGGTTTGTTTACCCACAATCGCTACCACCACTGCGACGTGCGGCGTCGCACTTATTGCCAACAGGAGTCTGTATGGCCGACGATATCTTTCCCGAGACCGCATCGCGCCGTCGCTTTATCGGCGTGGCGGCGTCGGCCGCTGTTGCTGGTTCACTAAGCCGACTGGCGTTCGCAGAACCGAATCGATCGATCATTGACGCATCGCCATCGGGCAGTGCCGACAAATCGGCTATTCGGCCACTCCGTGTGCACGCGCCGGAATCAAAAGTTATCGATCTAAAGAGGCGGATAAAGGCGACCCGCTGGCCTGAGCGCGAAACCGCGAAGGATGCGTCTCAAGGCGTGCAACTCGCAACCATGCAAAAGCTCGCCCGTTGCTGGGTGACGGACTACAACTGGCGCGACGTCGAGGCGAGACTGAACTCGCTGCCGCAATTCGTCACCGAGATTGACGGCGTCGACATTCACTTCATCCACGTTCGCTCGAAGGACGCCAATGCGTTACCGGTCATCATCACGCACGGGTGGCCTGGCTCGATCATCGAGCAATTGAAGATTATTGGCCCGCTGACGAACCCAACGGCGTACGGCGGCACTGCGTCCGATGCATTCGATGTCGTGATTCCGTCGCTCCCTGGCTACGGCTTCTCGGGGAAGCCGACCGAGGAGGGCTGGGACCCCGTTCGCATCGCACGCGCATGGGTCGTACTGATGCAGCGGCTCGGCTACACGCGGTACGTCGCGCAAGGCGGCGATTGGGGCAATGCGGTGACGGAGCAAATGGCTTTGCTGACACCGCCGGAACTGCTCGGCATTCACACCAACATGCCGGCGACGGTGCCCGACGACATCGCGCAGGCACTCAAGTTCGGAGAACCGGCGCCCGCGTCTCTGTCAGCCGACGAGAAGCACGCGTTCGATCAGCTCGACTATTTCTACAAGCACGGCCTCGGCTACGCATTGGAAATGGCGAACCGTCCGCAGACGCTGTATGGCATCGAAGATTCGCCGCTCGGCCTCGCCGCGTGGATGATCGACCACGACGCCGCCAGCCAGGCACTGATCGCGCGAGTATTTGACGGTCAGTCCGAAGGGATCACACGCAACGACGTGCTCGATAACGTGACGCTCTATTGGTTCACGGGCACGGCAATTTCATCGGCGCGCCTGTATGAGGAAAACAAGCTGAACTTCTTTGCGCCGAAGCACGTTGCTATTCCGGTTGCCGTGAGCGTCTTTCCCGATGAGATCTACGCTGCGCCGCAAAGCTGGACAGCGAAAGCATATCCACAGTTGATCCACTACAACCGCCTTCCGAAAGGCGGCCACTTTGCGGCGTGGGAACAACCGCAAGTTTTCTCGGAAGAGCTGCGCGTGAGCTTTCGGTCTCTGCGTTGACCGCACAGATACGGCGGGTAGAAGCGCAATGCGGGTGACGTCATGTAATCAGGATTGCCCGCGACTGACTATCGATCGTCCATGATTTGCTTACCGGCAGGAGCCTGACATGCAAACCCGAGTACTGATCTTCACCATGACGGCCGTGGCCGCTTTTACGATGGCTTTGCCTGGCGGCATACCGAGTACTTCGGCTGCGGATTCGTCGTCCGTCAGCACGGACGCTCCGAGCAAGAAGCAGCTTCGAGCCGACAATCGCGCTTTGAGTCATGCCGTGCGCAAGTCGCTCACGAAAGTGAAAGGGCTGGACTCCTCGCACATTAACGTGCTGGCGCACGGCGGCGTCATCACGCTTGCGGGAACTGCGCCCGATGAGGCGCAAATCCAGTCGGCCGGAACAGCAGCGGAAAACGTAGGAGGCGTTCATCGCGTGGACAGCCGGCTCACGGTCTACGAGCCCGGAAATTGACTTCGTGTGGCGACGGAGCCCGCGTGTGAATCTGATCTTCGATGGGTAGGCTCACCATGTTCAATATCCTTCTGGTGCCGCTGGACGGCACGCTTCAAAGTGCGAATGTCATCGACCTGGTGCGGCGCGTCGCGTCGCCGGGTCGCGCGACCGTACATCTTCTCTGCGTTATCGATCCTTCTTATGCACTGCCTCCCGGTAGCGAAAGCGGTATCGCGCCCGACGGGCTGACCTATCCGCCCGCAAGCGCGCAGACATCGTTTGCGCGATCCGTCCTCGCCACAGCAGCCGGGCAGCTTGCCGGCCACAATCTGATCGTGGAGCAGCACCTTCGCGCGGGAAATCCGCCGGCCGATGTGATCATCGAACAAGCCGGGCTGCTGGCCGCCGAGGTCATCGTGATGGGGCACCACCATCTGTCACGGCTGCGCCGCTGGGCTAATCCGTCGATCAGCGGAGAAGTGATCGACCGGTCGCCTTGTCCCGTACTGATCGAAACACGGGACAAAGGGCTGACGTGATGATGGCGGCGATAAAAGCAAGGTTACGTCTGTAGTATTTCACCAATCAGCGCGAGTAGCCGCACGCCGTCCACTGGCTTCGAGAAGAAACCGGCGGCTCGGCTCGCTTGCGCTTTTTCGAATAGCTGTTGCGTCGCGTAAGCCGTAATAAAAATGACGGGGCTTGGACGTTGCCATAGTTTGATCGACTCAAGAAGCGCAAAGCCGTCCATGCCGGGCATGTGAATATCGGCGATAACCAGATTCGGTTGCGATCGCGACGCATCGACCAGAAGATGGTTGGCGGACTCGTAAACAATAGCGTGCCAGTTCGCCGAACGAAGCAGATTGGATATCGCCATCCGGATGGATTCGTCGTCGTCCACCACTGCAATAGTTGCAGGAGAGCGCTTTGATTTCATCAGGAATCCACAGAGCACGGACACGGATTCGAACAAGCTGATTCTTCTTGCAACTTACAGGCCAATGGGCGAAGCAGCAATAAGACGTTCGAATGATCCGGATGACAGTGTGTATTAGCCTGAGCGCATTCGTCGTGATTGAGGAAGAGGTAAGGGCAGTGCGATAGGCCCGGCCGGTTTGTCGAGCCGCTCCTAGTGCAGAGGCGCCACTTGCTGTAGCTTCCTCACGACGTCAGGCACTGAGCGTGCATTCAACTTGTGCATCGCTTGCGCGCGATGGATCTTGACTGTCACTTCGCTCAGAGAAAGCTGGCCCGCGATCTGCTTGTTCAGCAGTCCATCGGCGACCAGTTTGATGACTTGCCGCTCGCGCGCCGTCAGGGATTCGTACGTTTGACGGATGCCCGCCACGATCTTCGCCTGACGCTTCAATTCTCCATCCCGCTTCAGCGCGGCGGCGATCGTATCGATCAGGTCCTGATCCTTGAACGGCTTTGTCATGAAGTCAAAAGCCCCTGCCTTCATCGCCTTCACGGACATTTCGATGTCGCCGTGCCCGGTCAGAAAAATAACCGGAAACGGGACGCTCTCCCGGAATGGATGCTGTTGCAGCGTGAGGCCGCTCGTGCCTCGCAGCCGAACGTCGAGAATGAGGCAACTGGGCACGTCGGGCATTTCCGCGGCCAGAAAGTCGTCCGCCGATTCGAACGCCAGTACCTTGATGCCGACGGAAGTGAGCAGAGAAGTCAGTGCGCCCCGAATGGATTCATCGTCGTCGACCACATAAACAAGCGAGTCCGACAATGATTCCCTTGCGCCCATCGCATTGTCATGTTTCATCGCTTGCTCATCCAGAACTGGTTGCATTGAGCCGACGCGGATACGTTCGTATAGTAAGCAACCGTCCCGCTTATCGCCAGGTTTTTGTAGAGGGTTTTGCATCTTGCCACTCGAGCCGGGCGCTGAAGACGAAGTACTCGTTCTGCGCAACCGCACAGGCCGGCAACGCCATACGTAGGTATTGATTGAACAATCGAACGGCGGTCGCCCGACATGCGTTGTACGTATGGTGTGCCGCCGCGATTGGGCGTAGCGTTACCGGTGTCCGCCCAGCCGTCGCACAGGCATGTCCTCGCAATCAACCGGAGACTGACAATGAAGGTTTTGATGGTTTTGACTTCGCACAACGTGCTTGGAAACACCGGCAAGCCGACCGGTTTCTGGCTCGAAGAGTTCACGGCTCCGTACTATGCGTTCGTCGATGCCGACGTGGAGGTCACCGTGGCTTCCGTCAAAGGCGGCCAGCCGCCGATCGACCCCAAAAGCGACGAGCCCGGCAACCAGACAGATTCCATGGAGCGCTTCAAGAAAGACGCTGCCACCCAGGCAATTCTCGCCAACACCGTCAAGCTGTCCGAAGTAAGCTCCGACGGCTACGATTCGGTCTTCTATCCGGGCGGGCACGGCCCGCTGTGGGACCTCGTGGAAGACAGAAACTCGATCGCCTTGATCGAGGCGTTCTATAACGCCGGCAAGCCGGTCGCCGCCGTCTGTCACGCGCCGGCCGTATTGAACAACGTCACGTATCAGGGGCAGCCCATCGTCAAGGGAAAGCGTGTCACGGGCTTTACCAATAGCGAAGAAGAGGCTGTGCAGCTTACCGCGGTCGTACCGTTCCTGGTCGAGGACGAGCTGAAGCGTCTGGGCGGCCTGTTTGAAAAAGGCCCGGACTGGTCGGTATATACGATCGTAGACGGGCGGCTGATCACAGGCCAGAATCCGGCTTCGTCTGGCCCGGCTGCCAGAGAACTGATCAAGCTCCTGCGGGCCTAGCGAGTGCAGGGCGTGATTTGCCGGCGCTGCCGCCTGCCTGCCGCGACGGCGCGCAGCCTCGCCACGCGGGCGCCAGCCGGCCGGTCAAGGAGGTTCGGCAATGAGCAACGAGCCAGAGTCGCCAGGCAAGGCGCCCGCCCGCGAAGTGACGGAGAACACGAGCCGCGTTGATGACGAGGCGCTCGCCGACGACCCTGCGGTGCGCGACCATCCTCGCTACAACCAGATGTTTCCGGTCCTCTCCGCTGCGGAGATCGACAGCATACGGCGGTTTGGCAGCGTGTCGCGCTACGTCAAGGGCGACTTGCTTTACCGTGCCGGAAGCCGTTGCCCAGGAATGTTCGTCGTGCTGTCAGGCAAGGTCCGGATAGTCGGCCGCGACGGCCTCGGCCACGAACGCGTGATTCACACCTACACGAAGCGCGGCGAATTTACCTCTGACGTCACCCAGCTATCTAGCAAGCTGGCCGTGGTCGACGCGCATGTCCTCGAAGATGTCGAAGCCGTGCTCGTGCGGCCCGCCGAGCTTAGCGCGATGATGGTGAGCGAAGCCGACCTCGGCGAAAAGATCATGCGCGCGCTGATCTTGCGGCGGGTGCTCGTCATCGAACGCGGACAGGGGGTCGTTCTCGTCGGCTCGTCGCGCCATCCGCAGTTGGCCGCCTTGCAGAATTTCTTGCGGCGCAACGCGTTTCCCAACATGACGCTCGATAGCGAGCAGGACGCCGAAGCCATCGCGTTGCTAGAGCGACTGACGCCGCAGCCCGACGACTTCCCGCTGATCTTTTGTCCGGACGGCACGGTGCTGCGAAACCCCGATGAAGGGCAACTGGCATCGTGCCTCGGCCTCATTCCGGAATTCGATCCGACGCATGTCTACGATGTGACGATCGTCGGCGCGGGTCCGGCGGGCCTGGCAGCAGCAGTCTATGCGGCGTCCGAAGGATTGTCGGTGGCGGCGCTCGACTGCCGCGCGCCCGGTGGGCAGGCCGGCACAAGCGCGCGCATCGAGAACTATCTGGGCTTTCCGACAGGCATCTCCGGGCAGGCACTCGCGGGCCGCGCGTTGGTCCAGGCGCAGAAGTTCGGCGCGCATATCGGAATCCCGTGCGAGGTCAGCGCACTGCACTGCGACAGGCAACCGCTTGTCGTCGAACTGATCGGCGGCCGCCGCATTACCACGCGCACGGTGGTGATCGCGAGCGGCGCTGAATATCGCCGGCCTTCCGTCGAGAACCTCTCGCGCTTCGAACGCTCCGGCGTCTATTACTGGGCGACGCCGATCGAGGCGAGGCTCTGCCGCAAGGAGTCCGTCGTGCTGATGGGCGGCGGCAATTCCGCGGGACAGGCTGCCGTTTTCCTCGCCGGGCACGCGGAACATGTGCACATGTTCATTCGGGGCGCGACCCTCGCTCGCAGCATGTCGCACTATCTCGCCGATCGTGTCGCGTCGCTCGCGAACCTCACGCTTCATACGCGGATGGAACTGACCGCGCTCGACGGCAATGCGCGTCTCGAGCGCGTGCACTACCGTGGTGCCGGCGGCATCGAAGGAAGCATGACGGCGCATCACCTGTTCGTTTTCATCGGCGCTGAACCCAATACGGGCTGGCTGGATCAATGTGCGGTGTCGCTCGACAGCAGCGGCTTCATATTGACCGGCGCCGACCTGGAAGAAGCCGGCGCGTCGACGATGCCGTTGCAGACGAACATCGAAGGCGTGTTCGCGATCGGCGACGTTCGCTCGGGTTCGACCAAGCGCGTCGCCTCGGCGGTGGGCGAGGGCGCGGCTGTCGTGGGGCAGATACACCGGTTTCTCGCGGCTGGCGGGTGAATAGACGCGCTCAGTCGTACTCAGTCGTAAACCGGCGAGCCGACCGCGTCGAACGAATGATGGATGGCGCGCGCCATGCAAGGCGGCGTGGCGGCTTTTCGCACCGTGACGGGAGCGACGTGCGGCGCTGTCGCGATGTCGTCGATGTTGAAGTGATTCACGATGAAGTCGATGAACGCGCGAATTCTCGCGGGCATGTTATGGCGCGTTTCGAACGCGACCGACAGGTCGAGACGCGGCATGTCGATGTCTGGCAGCACATTGACGAGCAGACCGCTGTCGATATCCGGCTCCGCCAGATAAGCCGGCAGCACGGCGATGCCGTGACCGTCCACGGACATCTTGTGCAGCATCGCAAGACTGTTCGACATGATCAGGCTGTCCGGATGACAGCGGCCATCGCCCAGCCGCTCGAGCCGGCGCAGGCATTCGGAGAACTGCTTGCCTGAATGCTGCAAGACCACATGATCGTTCAGCGCGGCCACCGTGGCCGGTACGCCGTGCCGCTGCAGATACATCGGCGATGCAACGAGCTGCATCGGACTGGACGCGAACCGTCTGGTGACGAGCGAATTGCCGCTGGCTTCCACTTCGGGAACGATCACGACATCGACCCGCCTTTCGACCAGGTTGATCGTGTCGTCGCACAGCGCCACATGCGGCATGACGAGCGGATAGGCGTCGCGGAACGACTTCAGGATCGGACTCAGGTGCCGCAGCCCGAACGCAACGGGAGACGCGATCCTGAGCACGCCGCACGCGCGGCGCTCCTGACCGGCAACGGCCATTTCGGCCTCGTCGATGTCGTCGAGAATACGGCGCGCGCTTTCCAGAAACGTCGCGCCGGCATCGGTCAATGCGACGTGCCGAGTCGTGCGTCTAAATAGCCGGGCGTCGAGACGTTTCTCCAACGCGACGACGCGTCGCGTCACGACGGCTGTGGTCACGGCGAAGTGCTCCGCGGTGCGGCTGAAGCTCGATGTATCGGCAACTTTCACGAAGATACGGATGGTTTCAAGATGGTCCATGATGCGACTCCTGGAGGCGACGCCGACGAGATCGAAGTAATCGTTATGAATCGATATGAGCGAGCATTTTGTGTGCAGCAACGCGGGCTGCATCGATCGTTAGCAGTTCTGCCAGGTTTGTCGTCGTACCCGCTCAGACCGCTGCGATGAGTAGATGAAACCGCGAGTCGGAAGGCCAGTCCATCACACGATGGTATGGCTTGCCACACCATCGTGCTATGACGAAGGCACCGTCGGGAAACTGCGTTGAATCGGTGCATTACAGGCTGAAAGATTCGAATGCGGCGACGCGGAGCGCGGTTGGTGGGGCGTCGCCGTTGCGCGTGCAACCGTAAGTTTTGCTTTGCGTTTGTTGTCTATTCGTACAAGAATGGTCGCTCAATGATCGCGAGCGTGATGTTGTTGGCTGATCGGGCGCGCAAGGTCCCGCGCTGGCTCCGTTCCTGTCCGTTCGGCGCACTCGACGACAGGAGGCGGCGTGATCCTCACCGGGTACGAACTCGAGCCATTACACGACGACGGCGATTTCTCGCTGTATCGGGCGAGGAAAGCCAGTCATGCCGTGACGATGCTTGCGCTGGTCGCCGCGCGGCCGACTTCGCGCAGTGTCGCGCGCCTCGTGCATGAGTACCGTCTGGCGCCGTTCCTCGATGCAAGCTGGGCGGCGCATCCGCTCGCGCTCGACCCGCGCCGCGAGCCGCCCATGCTGGTTCTCGACGACGACGGCGGCGAGCCTTTGCGGCGCATCTTGCGCCGTCCTCTCGAACTGGCGCGTGTGTTGCGTATCGCCGTCAACCTCGCAAAGGTCATCGGCCGCGTTCATCAATGCGGTCTCATACATAAAGACATCAAGCCGGCGCATGTGCTGGTCGATAGCAACGATCGCGTGCGTCTTACCGGCTTTGGCATCGCTTCGCAATTGCCGCAGGAGCATCAGCCGCCCATACCGCCGGAAGTCGTGGCGGGCACCTTTGCATACATGGCGCCTGAGCAGACGGGGCGAATGAATCGCTCGATCGACACCCGCAGCGATCTCTATTCGCTCGGCGTCGTTTTGTACGAAATGCTTACGGGTTCGCTGCCGTTCACGGCATCCGACCCGATGGAATGGATCCATTGTCATATCGCGCGCAGGCCGCCGCCGCCAGGCGAGCGGGCGAGGGGCATTCCCGAGCCTGTCGAGCGCATCGTGCTGAAACTGCTGGCCAAGGCCGCGGAAGACCGCTATCAAACCGCGGCGGGCGTCGAAGCGGATCTTCGTGCGTGCGTTGCGTCGTGGGGCACGAATCATTCGATTGCGCCGTTTGCGCTCGGCTTGCACGATGCATCGGACCGTCTGCTGATTCCCGAAAAACTTTATGGGCGCGAGGCGCAGATCGGGCACCTCGTCGACGCGTTCGAGAGAATCGTCGCGGGCGGCGCGACCGAACTCGTGTTGATTGCGGGCTATGCCGGCATCGGCAAATCGTCGGTCGTCAACGAGTTGCACAAAGTGCTGGTGCCGCCGCGCGGGCTGTTTGCTGCCGGCAAGTTCGATCAGTACAAGCGAGACGTTCCGTACGCCACCTTTGCGCAGGCATTCCAGTGGCTCTTGCGCGATCTGCTCAGCAAAAGCGACACGGAGATCGAGCCCTGGCGCGAACAGTTGATGGAGGCGCTCGCGCCGAATGGCCAGGTGATGGTGAACCTGATTCCCGAGCTCGCGCTCATCATCGGCGAGCAGCCGCCCGTTCCGAATCTGCCGCCGCAAGATGCGCAAAACCTGTTTCATTGGGTGTTCCGTCGCTTCCTGGGTGTGTTCGCGCGGGCCGAGCATCCGCTCGCGCTCTTCATTGACGATCTGCAATGGCTCGATACCGCAACACTCGAACTGCTGGAGCATCTCGTCACGCATCCCGAAGTGCGCCATGTTTTACTGATCGGCGCATACCGCGACAACGAAGTCGATGCGTCGCACCCGCTTGCGCGCACGCTCGATTCGATTCGTAGCGCGGCCGGCAACGTGCAGCAGATCGTGCTCGAGCCGCTGAACGCGCGAAGCATCGCGCAGCTTGCTTCCGATGCGTTGCACTGCGACGGCGCACCGGTCGAGGCGCTTGCGCAACTGGTGCATGAGAAGACAGGCGGCAATCCGTTTTTCACGATCCAGTTTCTGACCGCGCTGCACGATGAAGGCTTGATCCGCTTCGATCATCGCGCCGCGGTATGGACGTGGGATTTGCCGGGCATCCGCGCAAAGGGCTATACCGACAACGTCGCCGACCTGATGGCTGCGAAGCTCGGCCGCTTGTCCGCCGAAACACGTGACGTGCTGGGACAACTCGCGTGCCTCGGCAATGTGGCCGATGTCACCGCGCTGACATGGGTGCAGGACAAAGCGGAAGACAAAGCGGAGGAGGTCACCAACGCCCGCATGTGGGAAGCCATACGCAGCGGACTGGTGTTTCGCGTGGGCTCGAACTATGTGTTCGCTCACGACCGCGTGCAGGAAGCCGCGTATGAGTTGATTCCCGCCGGCGAGCGGCCCGCGGCGCATTTGCGAATCGGCCGAGCGCTCGCCTCGCATACTCCGCCCGAGGCGCTTCACGAGGCGATTTTCGACATCGTCAATCACCTCAATCGCGGTGCGGCTTTAATACAGAGCAAGACGGAGCGCGAGCAAGCCGCGGCACTCAACCTGATTGCAGGCAAGCGCGCGATGAGTTCGACGGCGTACTCGTCGGCCCGAAGCTATCTCGCCCAGGGCGTCGCGCTGCTCTCGGACGCCGCGTGGGACGAGCGTTACGACAGCACGCTGGAACTCTATCTCGCGTATCTGGAATGCGAGTACCTGGTTGGCGATTTCGCCAGGGCGGACGCCGTAGCCGATCTAGTACTCGAAAGGGCGCATGACAATCTCGATCGGGCCAAAGTATTCAGTCTGCGGATGGAGTTATATCAGCTCGCCGGAAAGTACAACGAGAGCTTCGCCGCCGCGCTCGCGGCGCTGCGTGACTTCGGTATCGTTTTTCCGGAGGCTGACGACGAACTCCGCGCGGCCGTCGACGACGCGTTGCTGGAGGTGCCCATCAACCAGGCGGGTCGTCCGACTGAAGCACTGGTCGATGCACCCGTGGCCGAAGACCCGGCGAGCCGCGCGGTCATCAATCTGCTTGTCGAAGCCATGCCGTGCGCGTTCGCCGCGCGTCCGGTCTTTTATCCGCTATTCACGCTGAAGGCGGTCAATCTCTCGCTGCGTCACGGCAATACCGACAACTCGAGTTTCGCGTACGGCAATTTTGCGTTGATGCTGGTTTCCCGTATCGGCGATATCCCGGCTGCCGTGCAGTTCTCCGAAATGTCGTTGCGTCTGAACGAAAAGTTCGGCAATCGCCGCCTGTACGGAAAGCTGCTTCATCTGTATTGCAGTCATGTGAATTTCTGGCGATGTAACATCGACGAGAACCTCCCGGTGTTTGAACAGGCGGCCGTTGCCTGCATGGAAGTGGGCGACCTCGTGTTCGCCGGCAATCTCGCGTTCAATGCCGTATGGCAGTCGATCGAAAAAGGCGACGCGCTCAAGGACGTGCACGCGCATTCGGCACGATACGCAACGCTCATGCTCGAGAGTCATAACGACGCGGTTCATGAAACGATTCGTATCGAGCAGCAGTTCGTCGCGAGCTTGCGAGGTCTGTCGAGCGGAATGCTCACGCTCAACGACGACCACTTCGACGAAGCCGCCTGTTGCGAGGCCATCGTCAAATCCAATTTCGGCTGCGGCATCGGCGTTTATCACATCATCAAGCTGATGCTCGCGTATCTCGATGGCCGCTATGCCGACGCACTGAACGCCGCAGCGATGGCCGACGCGGTCCTCAGTTCGGTGATGGCACTGGCGATCGAGCCCACGTTTCACTTTTTTCATGTGCTCACACTGAGCGCGCTTTATGCCGACGCGTCTGCCGGCCAGCAGCAGGCGTATCGGCAGGTCATCACAGAGAAGCTTCCGAAATTTGAAATGTGGGCGCGACATTGCCCCGCGAATTACGGAAACCGTTACTCGCTGGTGCTGGCGGAACTGGCGCGCATCGACGGTCGCGACGTCGACGCGATGCACCATTACGAAGACGCGCTGCGGCTCGCCCGCGTGCACGGCTTCATTCAGAACCAGGCGATGGCCAATGAGTTGGCCGCGCGATTTCACGCCTCGCGAGCTCGCGCGACGCTTGCCGATCATTATCTGGCCGATGCGCGCTCCTGCTACGAACGCTGGGGCGCACAAGGCAAGGTGCGTCAACTGGAAAGTATCTACCCGCAGTTAAGAGCCGAACTGGTCGACGAAGAAGGGTCGGTTGCGACATCGGTAGAACAACTGGACCTCGCGACTGTCGTCAAGGTATCGGAGTCCATTTTTAGCGGCATGGATCTGAACGAGCTGATTCGCAAGCTGATGCTGCTCGCGCTCGAACACGCCGGTGCCAACCGCGGGCTGCTGATTCTCGCGCGCGGCGACGAACTGCGCATCGAAGCGGAAGCCGAGACAGTCGGTAATACGGTGGCAGTGCGTTTGCCGAAATCGCGCCCGAGCGCCGCCGATCTGCCTATGTCCATCCTTCGCTATGTCGCGCGGACCCGGGACATACTCATGCTCGACGACGTGACTGCGCCCAACCCCTATTCACAGGACGAGTACATTCGCGCGCATGACTGCCGCTCAATCCTGTGTCTTCCGCTCGTCAAACTGACCAGGCTGATCGGCGTGCTGTACCTCGAAAACACGCTGACGGTGGACGTATTCTCGCCGGCCCAAACGGCCGTGTTGCGGCTATTGGCATCGCAGGCGGCGCTGTCGCTCGAAACGTTGCGGCTATACGCGGATCTTCAACATGCGGAAGCGCTGTTGACGGCCGCACAGGAGTTGAGTCACACGGGGAGTTTCGATTGGGATGTGACGGGCGATGCGATGTTCTGGTCGAAAGAGAGTTTCCGTATCTTTGGCTACGACGCAAGCATCACGCCGACGTTGCAGTTGATGCTCGATCGCGTCCATCCCGACGATCTTGCCTTCGTGCGCTCGGCGTTCGATCGCGCCGCGCGCGACGGCCAGGCGTTCGACATCGAGCATCGGCTGTCGATGCCGGACGGCTCGCATGGTCACTTGCAGGTCGTGGCGCACGTGGTGGCCGATGGGCCCGGTCAAAGGCGGCTGGTCGGCGCGCTGATGGACATCACGACACGCAAGCAGGCGCACGCCGCGCTTGCGCGCAGCGAGCAACGCTATCGCAGCCTCTTTCGCGATATACCGGTCGGGCTGTGGCAGATCGAGGCGCAGCCGTTGACCGCGATGCTGACCGAACTGCGCGGGCAAGGTGTCGACGATCTGTCGGCATATATCAGCGACCACGCAGACTGGCTCGAGCGCGCGAAGAACACGCTTGTCGTCGAAGAGACAAACGACCATGCGCTTCAGATGTTCGGCGCGACCGAACGGCGCGCGCTGCTTGGTCCGCTGCCGTGGGTCTGGAAGGAGAGTCCCGATACGCTGCGGCGCGCGCTCGAGAGCCGTTATCGCGGGGACATGCTGTTCCAGGAAACGACCCGGCTGCCGACGCTCGACGGGCGCGTGATCGACGTTCTGCTGACTGTCGCGCGCCCGCGCACGGTCGACGACCTGGGGATCGCGCTGATTAGCCTCGTCGACCTGACCGAGCGCGTTCGCGCCCAGGACATGCTGCAGCGGCTGCAGGCGGATTTCGCGCATGCGGCGCGCATTTCGATGCTGGGTGAATTGACGGCGTCGATCGCGCATGAACTCAACCAGCCGCTCGCTGCGATCGCGATAAATTGCCAGGTCAGCGAGCGCTGGTTGAACCGGCCGGTGCCCGAACTGGACGAGGTGCGGGACACGAACCAGCGCATCGCCGCCGATGCGCAGCGGGCCGTCGACATCATCGGCCGGATTCGCGGGATGGCGCTGCGGCGTGGGCCTAAATACACGCTCGAACCGCTTGCGCTGCTCATCGACGAGGCGCTGGTTTTCTTGCGCCGTGAGATCCAGACGCGCGACGTCCAGGTTTCGCTCGAACTTGCGCCGGGCGTGAGGCGAGTGCGCGCCGATCGCGTGCAGTTGCAGCAGGTGATCGTCAACCTCGTGGTCAATGCGATGCAGCAGATGGAGCAGACCGGCAGCCCGGAACGGCGGATCACCATTCGCACCAATGCGCCGGACGCGGGCACGCTGCATTGCGCTATCGAGGACAGTGGTCCCGGCATCGCGCCCGAGCATATGGATCGCGTGTTCCAAAGTTTCTTCACGACGAAGGAAGGCGGGATGGGAATGGGCTTGCCGATATGCCGCTCGATCATCGACGCGCATGACGGACGCATCGAGGCCGACAATCTGTCCGTGCACGGCGGGGCGCGTTTTCACTTCACGCTGCCGTCCGCGGGGGCTGCGCCTTAAGGCCATTGTTGATACCGGGGATCAAGTGTTGTTCGTGCTGCATCGGTTTTCCAGGTGAGCAAAAGCGCTATTTTCATGGAAGGCGAAATAGACGTCGGGGCATGGTCTGCGTGCAAAGTTCCCTTCACCCGACGTGTCTTCTACTGGAGAGCGCACTTGATCATGACCAAGCGAGTGGACCCGTGGGCGCAGACGATACATCTGCTTTTATCCGGATCGCGATGCGAGGAATGCGCTGGGCGAAGAACTTCCGCGCACGAGCGTATGACGCCGTGCCGTTCAGACGCGTACTCGAACGTGAACTGCGCTGCCCGACCTGTCGTGAGTCTGATCGAGCGAACCTCGCCGTCCGCCGTCACGATTCAGTGGCGCGATTCCACGAGCTGCTTCTACGGCGCGCAGATATGGCGAGTGGCCGGCGCCAAGGTTTCAGGCGTGTGTGTCCTGACCGGACAACGGATTCGTCGCGGCGATCGTATTTATCATCCCTGGCGGTCGAACCCGGAACCCGTCAACGCGCACGCCATGATTCTCGAATCGGCGCTAGAGTTGATGGCGCCGCTGCAACCGACCACCGCGCCGTGACGATTCATACACCGGCTTCAGTTGTTTTCAGGCGTAATTCAGGACTTGTTTACGACGGTCTCGTAGGTTATCAATTCGGCATGGCAATGCTGCGGTCCCGTCATTGCTTGCCGCCAGTCTTCATTCACTGAAAAGGAGTCAAGCATGGCCAGTAACACGATTGCCGGATACCTCGCGAGAACGCTTGCCGCAGCGGGCGTCGAGCGAATCTGGGGTGTGACCGGCGACAGTCTGAACGGGCTCGCCTACAGCCTCGATGAAGTCGGCTCGATACGCTGGATGCATACGCGTCACGAGGAAGCCGCCGCTTTCGCGGCGGGCGCCGACGCGGCTTCGAGCGGGCGCCTCGCGGTGTGCGCGGGCAGTTGCGGTCCCGGCAATCTGCATCTGATCAACGGTCTGTTCGATTGCCACCGCAACCATCAGCCCGTGCTGGCCATTGCGGCGCATATTCCTTCGAGTGAAATCGGCCTCGGTTACTTTCAGGAAACGCACCCGCAGGAGTTGTTCAAGGAGTGCAGTCACTATGTGGAAGTGGTGTCGTCGGCGGCGCAGTTTCCGCGCGTGCTCGCCCGCGCGATGCGCACGGCGATCGAGGAGCGCGGCGTCGCGGTGATCGTGCTGCCCGGCGACGTCGCGCTGAGCGAAGGCCCGGCCGAGCCAGTGTCGTGGACGGAAAGCGCCGCGCCGCGAATCCTGCCCGCGGAAGAAGACCTGGATCGTCTCGCGGCGCTCCTGAATGCGTCCGACGCCGTGACGATCATGTGCGGCAGCGGCACGCAAGGCGCGCACGACGAGGTCGTGGCGCTTGCCGATACGCTCGGTGCGCCGATCGTTCACGCGTTGCGCGGCAAGCAGTTCATCGAATACGACAACCCTTACGACGTCGGCATGACCGGGCTGATCGGCTTCAGCTCGGGCTATCACGCGATGATGTCGTGCGACACCTTGTTGCTGCTCGGCTGCGACTTTCCCTACCGTCCGTTCTATCCCGCTCACGCGAAAATCATTCAGGTGGACTGGAAAGGCTCACGGCTCGGCCGCCGTGCGCCGCTCGCGCTCGGACTCGTGGGCACGGTGAAAGAGACCGTCGCCGCGACGCTGCCAAGGCTGCAACGCAAAACGGATCGCGGTTTCATCGACAACGCGCGCAGGCATTACGCGTCGGCCCGCAAGGATCTGGACGATCTGGCGACGCCGGCGGGGCCAGGGCGGCCGATCCATCCGCAGTATCTGGCGAAGATGATCGACGAAGCCGCCAGCGACGACGCGATCTTCACCGCCGACGTCGGCACGCCCACGGTCTGGGCCGCGCGCTATCTGACGATGAACGGCAAGCGCCAGTTGCACGGCTCTTTCAATCACGGCTCGATGGCCAACGCGATGCCGCAGGCGCTCGGCGCGCAAGGGGCGCATCCGCGGCGGCAAGTCGTGTCCCTGTCCGGCGACGGCGGCCTGTCGATGCTGCTCGGCGATCTGCTCACCGCGCGGCAGCTAGACTTGCCGATCAAGGTCGTGGTCTTCAATAACAGCCTGCTCGGCTTCGTTTCGATGGAACTGAAGGCGGCCGGCTACCTCGATACCAATGTCGATCTGGCCAGAACCGATTTCGCGGCGATCGCAAAGGGTGCCGGTATCTTCGGTGTGCGCGTCGAGCAATCGGAAGATGTGGCGGCTGCGTTAAAGCAGGCATTCGATCATCCGGGGCCCGCGCTCGTGGACGTCGTCACGGCCAAACATGAACTGGCGATGCCGCCCAAAATCGAGTTGGCGCAAGCGAAGGGATTCAGCCTTTACATGATGCGCGCGATCCTCAATGGACGCGGTGACGAGATCGTCGAACTGGCGCGCACCAACTTGCGTTAGGCAGCGGGCCGATCTTGCGCGAGGCTGTTCATTCGCGTGTGGGATTGCTGGCTGGCCTCGTCAAAAGAAGCAGGCGATCAGCAATCCCTCAGTGAACACGCCGAGAATCGTACTGACGAGAATCGTTGCGGTGGCGTCGCGTGTGTAGGTGTTGCTCTTGATCGCGAACATGGCGGCGGCGGTCGCGGTCGGCACGGCCCCCGTAATGATGGCCTGATGTGCGGGGGCGCCGACTACGCCGAACAGTACGGCGCCGAGCGCCATCAACGCGGGCTGGACGAAGTTCTTCATGCCGAGATTCACGAGGATGTTGGCGTTGATCACGAAGCGCTCGCCGTAAAGCATCAATCCGAGTGCGAACAGCGACGTGCCGCCGGCGGCCTTTGCAATGAGGCCGACAGAAGTTAGCACCGGTTCGGGCAGCGTGATGTGGCAAAAGCTCAGCACCATGCCTGAGACCGGCAGCCACACAATCGGATGGATGACGGCGCGGGCAATGCTTTGCCGGAACACCCGCAACACGTCCGATCGCTCGCCGGCCTTTCCGTTGTTGCCGAGCCCGGTCAGGACTATCGTCAGCGGCAGCATGAACAGGCTCGTGATGAGATTGCCGACCAGCACCGCCAGAAATCCTTCCGGCCCGAACACCGCGGCGAGAATCGGCGCGCCGAAATAGGCCATGTCGGGAAATGCACACACCAGCGCCTGCATGGTGGCGGTGCGCAGATCATGTCTGAAGACGAATCGGCCGATCCCCAATGCAATCACGTACGTGCCCATCAGTCCGAGTGTCAGGCATAACGCGAACCCCACGTTGTGCAGCTTGTCCGGCGAAGTCCTGACCGCGCCTTCGAAGAGCGCGAAGGGTAGTGCGAAACGGATGACGAGCGTCGCGAACACGTCTGCATCGCCATGTTTCAGCAAGCCTATGCGCGCCGATAGCCAGCCCAGCACGATCACGAACGCGACCGGCAGAAGTCCGTTGAGAATGGTGTTGAGCAAAGGTGCTCCTGGTTTTTCAACCGGCCTCGACGCCGCTGATTTTGATTCGCCTGTAGGGGAGTCTAGTTGGGAATGTCGGCGAGATCAGGTGAGGCAAAAGTCATTTTCGTTTTGTGCGGGGGTGGGGACTTGACGAGCTATAGTGAGAGAAATGACTCCGTAGAAAACCCGGCTCCTGGATTGCACTGAGCGTGCACCGAGCACCGAGCACTGACAACCACAACGACCCCATGCCCCAACCCCACCTTCACCTCTACACCGACGCCCAGTTCGCAAGCCCCTATGCCATGTCGGTATTTGTCGCGCTCGAAGAAAAGCGCTTACCGTTCACCCTTACAACGGTCGATCTCGGTATCGGTGCAAACCATCAAGCAAGCTATGCGGCGAAGTCGTTGACACAACGCGTGCCCACGCTCGTAAACGAAGACTTCGCTTTATCGGAGTCGTCGGCCATCACCGAATATCTCGACGACGCCTTTCCCGATACGCCGGTCTATCCTCAAGACACACAGCTTCGGGCGAGGGCTCGGCAACTGCAAGCCTGGCTGCGAAGCGATCTGATGCCGATCCGGCAGGAGCGCTCGACCGAAGTCGTGTTCTACGGACGACGAGGCGCGCCGCTGAGCCCGGCAGCCGAGGCCGCGGCACACAAACTCTACGCCGCAGCCGAGACTTTGCTCGCGCAAAACAACGCGAACCTCTTCGGGCAGTGGTGCATTGCAGATACGGATCTCGCGTTGATGCTCAATCGTTTGATCCTGAATGGCGATCCGGTGCCTGCAAAGCTGATCGATTACGCCGCGCGTCAATGGGAGCGACCCTCGGTGCAGCGCTGGCTAGAGTTGGATCGTCCCGCGCTTTGAATCGTCAGCGTGAATGGTGCACAATAAATAACCCACGGGCGCCTGCGTTGCAGGTGTGAAGGTGGGCGTCACTCGCCAGCGTATGGTCGGAGAAATCGCCCGACACAGTGGCGCCCACATAGCAGCCGGAGTAACGCCCGGTCGTCCGTGGCCGTTTCGATATGTCTCATGGTGCCCAACTTACACCTCATCGTTTCGCTGAGCCTTCGCGAGCCGCTCAAGATAGACCCACGGAAAAATCCCGCGCTCATGCCCGTCGTCGAATATGAACTGCAAGCCATAGCCCGACGGCCGCGCATCGAGCAGCTTCACATCGGGTCGTGACAACGGAGCTTCCCCGTCGTACTTGCGCTTGCGGCACTGCGCGCACATACACGCCGCGCGCAATGCGGCGAACGGCAACTGCGCGGCCGAGCCGTCGGGCCAGCGTATCGACAGGCTCGCGCTGCTTGCGTCGATCGCCACATGGTCTGGAATGTTCACGGCCGACGCCCGGCGATTTGACGCAGCGCGATTCGCGCCGCCTTGCGCACTTCGGGATCGCCGTCGGCCTCGGCTGCTTCGAGCGCGGACAATGTGGGCGCATCGTCGCTGCTGCCGATCTCGCCTAGCGCGAGCGCGGCTTCCTTGCGCACGTTACTGATCGAATGCGAGAGCAGGGCAGCGACGCGCGCCGCGCTCGCGCTGTCGCCGATCTGTCCGAGCGCGCGCAGCGCACGCAAGCGCACTTGCCAGTAGGCGTCGTCGAGTGCTTTCTCCAAAGCCTCGCGCGATTCGGCGGCGCGCAGTTTGCCGAGCGTCGTCGTGGCTTCTTCGCGTACCTGCCAGGCGTCGTCGCGCAATGCACTGAGCAACGCCGCCATCGTCTCGCGATGTGCGGGCGGCGCAAAGCCAAGCGCCGCTGCCGCGGCACGCCGGATCGAAGCATCCGCGTCGCTGGTTGCGAGCGACGCCAACGGTTCAAGCGCGAGCGGATTCTTCAACCATCCCAACACGCCGACGGCTTGCTCGCGCACGTTCGCGTCCGCATCGGCGAGCGCCTGCAATGCAGGCGCGAACGCATCGGCCACGCGAAGTTCGCGCAACGCGCGCAACAGCGCGGCGCGCATGAACGAATCGGGACGCTTGAGCCACTCGAGCAGGATCGCGCCCGAGGACGCGTGCTTCAGTTCGGAGAGGCTCTGCGCCGCATTCGCACGCACGGACGCGTCGCCGTCGAGTAACGCGCCGCACAGCGCCTCGACCACATCGTCGCGCTCCCACGAAGCCAGCACGAGCGCCGCCTCGCTACGCACTTCAGGCGACGCGTCGCGCCGTAGCGCATCGACAATGGGTTCGATCACGCAGGCATCCTCGAGATCGGCGAGATCGATTAACGCGACCCGGCGCACGACGGCGTCTTCGGACGCGAGACGAGACAGCAGCGCGATGGCTTCCGCGGGAACGGCATCGAGCGAAGCATTCGGATCGGTCGAATCGGTCATGAATGGACGTGATGGAAGAGTAGACATTCCGCGCATCGCTTAACGCAGAAGATACGGAATGGACACCTTGACGGCGCCCGTCGGGCAATCCTGCTCGCAAGGCATGCAGTACCAGCATTCGTCGAATTGCATATACGCCTTGCCCTTCGTCATGTCGATTGCGAGCAGATCCAGCGGGCACACGTCGACGCATACCGTGCAGCCTTTTTCGGCGATGCACTTGCTTTCGTCGATCGTGACGGGCGCTGAACTGCGCTGGAAAATATCGTGTGGCGTAAAGGCGGTAGGCGGTGATGTAAGCGGCGTCGAGGACATCGTCATGCTCCGTCAGGCTGTGGCGGCGTCGAGCGCGGGCTCGCCGATCCGCAGGTTGCGATAGGCGTCGCGTTCGTTCTCGTTGAGCGCGACGATGTACGGCTCGACCGCACGCTTTTCGCTCGTCATGCGGCCATTCGCGTCCTTGCGCAAATGCGTATGGCAGAACCATTGCACGTCGTCGCGCTGCGGGTAATCCACGCGATGGTGGTAAAGCCCCCAGCGGCTCTCGGTGCGAAAAAGCGATGCACGTGCGGCCATTTCCGCGCAATCGCGTATCGCGCGCACTTCGGCAGCGCGCATCAACTCGTGCGGATTGGTGGCCGACATCGATTCGATATCCGAACTGATTTCAGCAAAGCGCTGTAGACCGATTTCCATTTTGCGTGTGACCTTCGGCGGCTGCAGGTAGTCGTTCACCATCCGGCGCAGCTTGTATTCGACCTGCGCGGGCGCGAGACCGTTGCTGCGCTCTAGCGGTGCATAAATGCGCGCGCGCTCGGCGTCGATCTGCTCTTCGTCGACGGCCGCATGTTCGCGGCCCGCCACGTAGTCCGCCGCGTTGTGCCCCGCGAACCATCCATACGTGAACGCGCCGAGCATGTAGTTGTGCGGCACGGCCGCCATGTCGCCGGCAGCATACAGTCCCGGCACGGTGGTTTCCGCGCGCGCGTTCACATACACGCCCGACGCGCTGTGTCCGCTGCAAAACCCGATCTCCGAAATGTGCATCTCGATCATCTGGCTGCGGTAATCGGTGCCGCGTCCCTCATGAAAGCGGCCGCGGCTCGGGCGCTCGTTCGTATGCAGAATCTGTTCGATCGTCTGAATGGTTTCTTCCGCGAGATGGTCGAGCTTCAGGAACACAGGGCCGTTGCCGCTTTGCAGTTCCTGATAAAACTCCCACATCATCTGGCCGCTCCAGTAATCGCATTCGATAAAGCGCTCGCCCTTGCCATTCGCGGTAAAGCCGCCGAGCGGACCGGTGACATACGCGCACGCGGGGCCGTTGTAGTCCTTGATGAGCGGATTGATCTGGAAGCACTCCAGATTCGCGAGCGCGGCGCCGGCGTGATAGGCCATCGCGTAGCCGTCGCCGGCATTCGTCGGGTTCTCGTAGGTGCCCATCAGATAGCCGGACGCCGGCAACCCGAGTCTTCCGGCCGCGCCGCAACTCAGCACGACGGCCTTCGCGCGCACCACGTAAAAGTCGGCGGTGCGGCAATCGAAGCCGAGCACGCCGCACACGCGGCCTTGCGAATCGGTCAACAGGCGCGTCGCCACGATGCGGTTCGTGATCGCGACGCGCGCGCGTTTGAGCTGCCTGTACAGCACTTTCTTGATGTCGTGGCCTTCGGGCATCGGCAGCACATACGAACCCATGTGATGCACTTTCTTGACCGCGTAGTCGCCGTTGCCGTCCTTTTCGAACTTTACGCCCCAGCGGTCGAGTTCCTCGATCGTCGTGAAGCTATGGCGTGCATACGCGTACACGGCCTCCTGATCCACGATGCCGTCGTTCGCGATCGTGATCTCGCGTGTGTACTGCTCGGGCGTCGCGTGGCCGGGAATCACCGCGTTGTTCAGGCCGTCCATGCCCATCGAGATCGCGCCGCTGCGCTTCACGTTGGCCTTTTCCAGCAGCAATACCTTCAGAGACGGATCGCGTTCTTTCGCCTTGACGGCGGCCATTGGGCCGGCCGTGCCGCCGCCGACCACGACGACGTCGTAGTCGAGTACATGGGTATTCATCGTGCCTCCGTTGCGTTTTTGGGGCTTTTTTGCAGGGGTTTTTGCTGTTGTTTTTGCTGTTCTTTCTCGCGGTCCACGCGCAGCCGGTATTGGAAGGCGTCGCCGCGAAAGTACAGATATTCGAAGTCGACAGGCTGTCCCGACGCGTCGTGCGTGAGACGCTCGATACGCAATACCGGGCTGCCTTCTTCGACGCGCAACGCATCGACGATATCGGCGTCGGCGAGAATCGCGTCGATGGACACATCGGCGTGACCGAGCGGCACACCGCAGTCGTTCTCGAGAATCAGGAAGATGTCGCGCGTCGCGAGGTCCGCGTTCGCGAGGCGCTTGCCCAGCGCTTCGGGCACCCACGTCAGTTCGAGCGAGACGGGCTCGCGATTGAGCAGCCGCACGCGATGAATCTCCGTGACAGGCGCGCCCTCGGCAATGTTCAGGCGCATCGCGACGTGGCGGCTGGCTTCGACCGTTCTGAAACTGCGCAACTGGTTGACGATTTCATAGCCCATCGACGACATCGCTTCGGCAAAGCCCTGCAGCGACGTGACGTTCTGAAATGCCTTGGGCTTCGCGACGAAGGTGCCCTTGCCATGCAGTTTGAACAGCAGACCTTCCTTCTGCAAATCGCCGAGCGCCTGGCGCACGGTGATGCGGCTCACAGCGAATCTGCGGCACAGTTCGTGTTCGGACGGCATCTGCGAATGCGGCGCATACGTGCCGTCGAGAATGCGCTCGCGCAGCGCGTCCTTGATCTGCGCGTACAGCGGAAGCGGGGAGACCGAGGCGGGAGCAGTGTCGGCGCCCAGCGGTACGAGAGTCGTTTTCGACATCGCTCAAACTTGTTATGACAAGACGATGTGAGTCTAGTAAGACGTCGTCTGCGATCAAACCAAGTTTTTCTGCTTTGTATTTCTCGCCGCGGAGTTAGAAGAATGAAAGCGCGGAAGATGCGCTGCAACGCCGGCAGCGCATCGTGCCCGGATGCAAAGTTAGAACGCGTGCCTCAAGCCGACCATGCCGACGAACTGCGAAGGTCCCGACGACGGCGTCGTGTTCTGCGAGTCGCCGACCACGGCCACTGCGTCGATGATGCTCGTCGCGCTGCTGCCCGCCGCGGCGAGCGTCTTGCCTCGCGCGAGCTGATACGCCTCGAGCGCGTAGAGCGTGGTGCGAGTGGAAAGGCTGTACGTCTGTTCGAGCGAAATCTGGTGATAGCGCGCGGGATCGCTGACGCCGTTCGCCTTGCTCGCCCGCGTGTAGCTGTAGCCGGCGCCGACAATTACGGCCGGCGTGATCCGGTACGTGGAAATCACGCCGTAGGTATTGAACACGCCTTCGCTTGCGAACAGCGAGCCGTGGCCCGGCGCGTATTGCACATTCGAATAGTTGATGCCGACCATCAGATCCTGCGCCGTGTAGCGTGCCGCGGCCGCGAACAACTGCGCACTGCGCGCCGTCGCGTAGCCGCTATTCACCGGCGAATTGATCGCGTAAGTGCCGAGCGCGGCGCTCGTCGCAATGTCCTTGAGCTTGACATAGCCCGCCGCGATGGCGAACGGTTTGTAGTCGTAGCGGAACGCCGCGCTGAAGTGGCTACCGTTCGCAACACTGCCCGGCACGCCGCCGAGCCCGTATTGCGCGCTGAATTGCAGACCTGCGAGTGTCGGCGATAGATAGGTAACCGAATTATTCAGGCGCAGCGTGGTGTCGAGTGCGTCGATGTCGCCGGGATGCGCGCCCGTTGCGCCGGTCAGCACGCCGGTCGGTCCTAGTGCGCCGACCATCTGGAAGTAGGGCGTGTACTGGCGGCCGAGCGTCACGGTGCCATAGCGGTCATTGCTGAGTCCCACGTACGCCTGACGGTTGAAGATGAAACCCGAACTGCTCTGCGCGCCCGTCAGCGAATTGAAGCCGCTTTCAAGCCGAAAAATCGCCTTGGTGCCGCCGCCGAGATCTTCCGCGCCGAGCAGGCCGAATTTGCTTGCTTGCAGATTGCCCTGGCTCATGTAGAAGTTCGCATGGCCGCGCTGATTGCTGACATAGGTGAACGCGTTGTCCACCACGCCGTATAGCGTGACGCTGCTTTGTGCCGATACGCCGCTCGACAGCAATGCGCCCGCGAGCGGCAGGCACGACATGACCGCGCGGGTCCGTGCGCGCTTCGATGAATTCATGGTGAGAAGTCTCCGGTCCAGTCTTTCGGTGTTTTCGGTGTTGTGTGATGCAACGGAATAGCGCGCGTTTCAGGGCGCGAGGGAAATGGTCAGGCATCGCCAGCCGTCGGCGGATTCGTCGTTAAGCAGCGTGCCGCGTGTGCACGTGACCGGTCGCGTTTCGTGTGCAGGCACGAACAGACGGACTTCGTTCTGCGTGTGCGGCATCGCGCCTTCGCGTTCTATGGCAACGCGCAGCGTCGCGGCGTCGCTCGCAATCGTCACGTTCCAGCGGCCTTGCGCGCCCGAACGCCAGGCTTCGCTTTCGCCGTCGTCTTCGATCGAGCCGCCATTTGCTGTGCCTGCGCCCAGGTAAGGCACGGCGATGAACGCGCGTTCGTCGGCGGATTGGCCGAAGTGCTGCTCGGCAGTGTTCAATGCGATCACACTGCCTTCGCGCAACAACATGACCGGTTGCTCGAACGGTGCGGGCAGCGTCACGCTCTGGCCGCCGTCGAACGATTCGCCGCTCCAGTACGACACCCAGCGCGTTCCCGTGGGCAGATAGGCGTCGCGCGTCGCTTGACCGGCATCCACCACCGGCGCGATCAGCATCGAGGAGCCGAGCATCATGTCGTCGCCATCGACGAGACAACGCGGGTCATGCGGAAACTCGGCGAACATGGGCCGCAAAACCGGCTCGTAGGCACTGTGCGATTGCCAGAGCAACTCGTACAGATACGGAATCAGCCGATAGCGCAGCTTGATGAGCGCGGCGATCTGCGGAGTCACTTCAGGGTACATCCACGGCTCGTTGACGGTGCCGTCGTCATTCCACGAATGAATGCTAAAGCGCGGCAGGAAGATGCCGAACGCGACCCAGCGCGCGAACAGTTCGGGACCGGGAGCGGGGCCCGAGAATCCGCCGATGTCATGGCCGCTGTTCGACACGCCGGACATCGCGAGCCCGAGACCCATCTTCAGATTGAAACGCAGCGTTTCCCACGACGTGTAGTTATCGCCCGACCACGTCTGAACATACCGATGCATGCCCACGCCGCCCGAACGCGAAACGAGAAAAGGCCTGCGTTCAGGGGCGAATTCGCGTTGCGCGTCGCGCGAGGCTCGCATCATCAACTGCGTTTGCAGCACCTTCGCCTGGTGCGCCGGATAGGCGTTGCCGAAGCCGCGCGCGATGGCGTCGCGTGTCCAGATTTCGAACTCGTTGTTGTCGTTCCAGGTTGCAGCGATGCCGTGTTTCAGCAGGCTTTCTTTCACCCGCGACTTCCACCAGTCGATCGTGTCGGGATTGGTGAAGTCGAGGTACGCGCCGACTTCGTCCCAGAACTGCACCCACGCGGGTTCGCCGTCGCGCGACTCGATCAGCAGGCCGGCCTTCGCGGCTTCTTCGAATGCAGGGTGATCCTGCAGGAGGCACGGCTTGATGTTCGCGCACAGACGCACGCCGTGTTCGAGATAGCCGTTGACGAAGCCGTCGATGTCCGGAAACTTCTCGTGATTCCAGTTGAAGACGTAGCGCTTCGGGCCGATCGACGTATAGCCCGACGACAGGTGGAACGAATCGCACAACACGTCGTGTTCGCTGCATCGTTCGATGAATTCGCCCATGCGTTGCTGCGCGTCCGGCGCGTCGGTGTAGCTCATCGTCGAGCCCGAATAGCCGAGTCCCCATTTGGGCATCCACGCGGGACGTCCGGTGAGCCACGTAAAGCGGCGCACCGCATGCAACGGCGTATCCGCCGACGCGATGAAGTAATAGTCGAGGTCGCCATGCTCCGCCACGAAATGGCGATAGTGGCCGTGATAGTTGTCGAGCTCGCGGCCCATGTCGAAGCGGCAATCGGCGAGCGTGTCGTAAAAGAGCCCGAAGCCCGTCGACGTTTGCGGCTGCCACGTCACGTAAAACGGAATGTGCTTGTAGAGCGGATCGGTCGTGCGCGCGTTGTAGCCCATCGCGTCGATATTGCGCATCTCGTACGACTGCTCCGCGCGATCGAGCGAGCCGGCTCTCTCGCCGAGACCGACGTAGATCTCGTCCTTGCGCCGCTCGACGTAGTGATAAACGCGCTCGTCCCACCAGCCGAAGTTGTACGCCTGCGTCTTGCGGTCGTTCATCACGCAATGCCATTTGGCGCCGCGCAGAATGTCCCACGCGCAGAAGCCGCCGTTAAGCGTCACGCGTAGACGGATGCACGCCGTTTGCACGACGAGTTGCGCGCCGTCGTTCGATACGTGAATGGGCGGCGGCGTGAAGCCGCTCATGTCGCGCCGTTCGCGGCCTTCGAGCGCAACGTCTTCCGCGCCGGGCGCGATGGCCCAGGTGCGCGGGCCATGCAGTTCGCCGTCCGGCAACACCAGCACGCGGATGATGTCTTCGGCGAGAACGTAGAGTTCGATCCGGCAATTCGCGGGCGAAGCGAGAACGATGCGATTGCCTTCGTGAGACGCTAGCGCGAAGCGCGGCGGATGCTTCAGATTCGTGATTGAGCGCATGATGAGTTCTCGATGAAATCACGCCGCTGCATTCGAGGCCGCATCGGCTTCGCGCGGACGTGCGTCGCGCGAAACGCCGCGCATCAGGATGATCAGCAGCGTCGCGCCGATGATGTCGAAAGCGCCGAGCGCGCCAAAGAGCGGTGTATAGCCGATGGTGTCCGCGAGCGCGCCCACCAGCAGCGAAAAGCCGAGGCCGCCGATCCACGCGGACATGCCCGCGAAACCCGCGACAGTGCCGACTTCGCCCGGATCGAAGACATCGGCGGCGAGCGTGTTGACGAGCGCGGAGATCATCTGATGCGCAAAGCCGCCGACGCAGAAAAGTGCGATTGCTTCGTACGGCGAAGCAACGAGACCGATGCAGGCGGGCCCGAGCATCATCAATGCGCCGAGCGCGACGCCTGCAATGCGCGACCAGATCAGCGGCACGCGCAGATGCTTCATCAGGAACGGCGACAGATAGCCGCCGAACAGACCGCCCAGGTCAGCCGCGAGGAACGGCAGCCACGCGAACAGCGCGATCTGTTTCAGATCCATATGGCGCTGCGTGGCGAGGTAAAGCGGAATCCAGAAGCTGAAGGTCTGCCATGCGGGCTCGGCGAAAAAGCGCGCTTGCGCGATTGCCCAGAAGCGGCGCGTGCGCAGCACTTCGCGAATGCTGCTGCGCCGCGCGGCCGGCGGCGTCTGTCCGCTGATGATGGTTTGGCGTTCGGCTTCGCCGATGTGCGCATGCTCGGCCGGCGAACGGTACAACGTGTACCACGCCGCGGCCCAGATGAAGCCGAGCGCGCCCGTCACGGCGAACGCGCTTTGCCATCCGTAACGAAGCGAGAGGAACACGACGAGCGGAGGCGCAAGCAAGGAGCCGAGCGACGTGCCTGCATTGAAGTAGCCGACCGCAACCGATTTCTCGCGATTCGGAAACCATTCGGCGACCACTTTCATGCCGGCCGGAATCGCGACGGCTTCAGTGAGGCCCATCAGACCGCGCAGCGCGGCGAGCGAGAACCAGCCGCTCGCGAAGCCGTGCAGCACGCCCGTGAGCGACCAGAGGCACGCAAAGAGGGCGAAGCCGAGGCGCAGACCGATCAGATCGATGATGAGACCGCACACCGGTTGCATGACCGTGTAGCCCACCTGGAACGCGCCGACCACATACGAGTACTGCTGCGTGCTCATGTGCATGAGCTTCATCAACTCGGGGGCCATCACGCCGAGCGCGTTGCGCGACAGGTAATTGACGATCGTCCCAAGACATACGAGAGCGATGATCCACCAGCGCAAACCAATGATTGTCTTCAAAGTCTGTCTCCGTGCCCGCATGTCCGGTGGCCAGCCGCTGACGCGGCAATGCGCGAATTCGAACATTTATCGGCGTTTAGTGTCAGTCATCGTATCACTGAGAAAGCTGTTTCATACTAGGGAAAACCATTGTTTGTAGCGCTGTATGGCCGGATTTAACGTGAGTATATGGGAGACGCGGTCGTGCGACCGTAACGAAGTCCGACGACTGCTTTCTTATCATAGGGCGATTAAAATGTTCTTTCGAACATGTAATGTTCATTGACGATCGGCGTGGTCGCCGCCGTGCAGCGCCCGCTCATGCCCGCGTGCGTCAGCAAGCGGGCAGGGGACCGCCGCCGGGCCGCAGGCGGCTTAAACGGCATAATAATTCGCCATCCTATGTATTTCGACGACTGCAGAGACCGCAAAAGCAGGCATGCGCGCCTTTGCCCTGGCTTTCCACTCGCTGCGTTCACCTACTCGGAACCGCCCAGGATGTAACCGGAAGTAACGTCAGACCGATGCTGCGATCTTATGCATCAGTTATTACAAAGTTGAAATACGCGGCTTGCGGGGTTGGGCTATATTTCCGCCAACAACACATTCTTCCAAAGGGTGATCGATGAAGTCCGCTCGTTTTGTTCCGCTTCTTCTCGGGGTTATCGCGTTGGGCGCGTCGGGTGCAGCCATGGCCGGCGGCGTCAATATCGGTGTCAATATCGGCATTCCCGCGCCGGTCTACGTGGCGCCGGCTCCCGTTTATGCGCCGCCTCCGCCGCCCCCGCCGCCTGTCGTGTATCAGCCGGCGCCGGTGTATTACGGCGCGCCGGCCGTCGTGATCGGCTGGCATGGCGACCGCTACTGGGACGGCCGCCGCTACTGGGCGCGCGACGACTGGTATCGCCATCATCCGCCGGGCCGCTATGACTATCGCCGCGATCACTACGATCACGGCCGCGGCTGGCATTGAACGGCAGCCGCGAATCTTTAGCGTCTTTGGCGCCTTTAGCTTCAGCGACGAGACAAACCGAACCGCCCCAACGGGCGGTTTTTTTATGCCTTCGCGCGTCGGCGATGTGGCCAGCGAACCTACAGTTGGCGTGAGTTTATTCGGTAGAATTCCCTCACCACGCAATTGCCCACTGACCAAAGGCGCTTATGACAACTGGCTCGCGACGGGTTCCATCGCCTCGTGCGCTTCAATGTGTTATCCAATACGTTATTCGACGCGTTACTTCGAGGCGCTCGCGTGTCGGTCCGGCCGTTGCATCGCGGTCATCGCGCAAAGCCTGCGTCGCGATAGGGTGTGGCGTGGTCGCTGCGGTAGGTCTCTTCGCGGCGCCGCAGGCTCGCGCGGTCTATGCAATCGCGCAGTACGGCGAGCCCAAGTATCCGGCCGGCTTCAAGCATTTTGGCTACGTCAACCCGAATGCGCCGAAGGGCGGCACGCTCGTGCTGGCCAATCCGAGCCGCCTGACCAGCTTCGATAAATTCAATCCGTTCACGCTGCGCGGCAATACCGCGCCCGGCGTCGACCTGCTGTTCGAAAGCCTGACGACCGGTAGCAGCGACGAAGTGGCGTCCGCCTACGGCTTGCTCGCCGACGACATCAAGGTTGCACCGGACGGTCTGTCGGCCACCTTCCATATCAACCCGCGCGCGCGCTTTTCGAACGGCGATCCCGTTACCGCGGACGACGTCAAGTATTCGCTCGACACGCTCAAGAGTCCGCAAGCCGCGCCGCAGTTCATGTCGATCTTCGGTCAGATCGTGCGCGCGGTCGTCGTCGATCCGCAGACGGTGCGCTTCGAATTTCACCAGCGCAATCGCGAGTTGCCGCTGCTCGCGGGCGGCATGCCCGTGTTCTCGCGCAAGTGGGGGATGAAAGCCGACGGCAGCCATATTCCGTTCGATCAGCTAGCGTTCGAAAAGCCCATTGGCAGCGGTCCGTATCTGATCGAACGCTACGACAACGGGCGCACCATCGCCTATCGACGCAACCCCGATTACTGGGGCGCGGCGCTGCCGGTGCGCGTGGGCATGTACAACTTCGATCGCATCGTCTACAAGCTGTATTCCGATAGCGTCGCGCGGCTCGAAGCGTTCAAGGCGGGCGAATACGATGCACTCGTCGAGTATGTCGCGCGTAACTGGGTGCGGCGCGATGTTGGGAAGCGGTTCGATAGCGGCGAACTGATCAAGAAGGTGTTCCCGCAGCACAACGGCACCGGCATGCAGGGCTTCATGCTGAACACGCGACGGCCGTTGTTCCAGGACGTGCGCGTGCGCAAGGCACTCGATCTCGCGCTCGATTTCCAGTGGCTGAACCGGCAGTTGTTCTTCAATCAGTACAGCCGTATCGACAGTTTCTTTGCCAACACCGATCTGCAGGCAAAGGGACTGCCTTCGCCCGGTGAACTGGCGCTGCTCGAGCCGTGGCGCGCGAAGCTCGACCCTGCGGTTTTCGGGCCGCCGCCGAAGCAGCCCGACACCGATCCGCCGGGCTCTTTGCGCGCGAATCTGCTGCAAGCCCGCGCGTTGTTGCAAGAGGCCGGATGGACCTATCGCGACGGCGCGCTGCGCAACGCGAAAGGCGAGCCGTTCGAGTTCGAGATACTCGACGACTCAGGATCGGCTGGGCAAATGGAGCCGATCGTCGCGACCTTCATTCGGAACCTGAAAAAGCTCGGCATTACGGCAACGTTTCGCGTGGCGGACTTCGCGGTGTATCAGAAGCGCCTCGACGCGTTCGACTTCGATACCACGACGATTCGCATGCCCGACGTGCAGGTGCCAGGTTCCGAGCAGATCGAGCGCTTCGGCAGCAAGGCAGCGGATACCCACGGCTCGGACAACGTAATCGGCTTGAAGTCGCCGGCCGTCGATGCAATCCTGCGCGCGCTCGTGCAGGCGCAAACGCGCGAGCAACTGCTGGATGCGACGCATGCGCTCGATCGCGTGCTGATGCATGGCTATTATGTGGTGCCGCACTGGTACAGCGCGACGCATCGGGTGGCGTTCAAGCGCGGGCTGGCCTGGCCGTCGACGCTGCCCCTGTACTATGGCGCGGAAGGCTGGATCACGTCGACGTGGTGGTTCGCAGAGCCGCAAGCGGCGAGTCAGGCGAAGCCGCAGTAATCGACCGCATTGAACCCGCACGCTATCGTCATTCACACACCGCCCTCGCAACGGAACGCCGCCATGTGGAGCTACATTCTCAAACGCCTGCTGCTGATGATTCCGACTTTGCTCGGCGTGCTGACGCTGACCTTCGTCGTGATCCAGTTCGTGCCGGGCGGTCCCGTCGAACAGATGCAGCATGAACTGCGCAAGGGCGCCGAGGGCGCGGCGCCGTTCGGCCTGCGCGCGCACAGCGGCGTGGACGCGCAGCAGATCGCGCAACTCAAGGCGCTCTACGGTTTCGACAAACCGCCGCTCGAGCGCTATGTGCTGATGCTCAAGCGCTTCTCGACGTTCGATCTCGGACAGAGCTATTTCCGCCATCAGAGCGTGTGGTCGCTGATCGTGTCCAAGTTGCCGGTGTCGATCAGCATCGGTTTATGGACGTTTTTTCTCACGTATCTGATTTCGGTGCCGCTCGGCATTTCGAAAGCGGTGCGCAACGGCTCGCGCTTCGACATCGCGACGAGTCTCGTCGTGCTGATCGGTTATGCGATCCCGGGCTTCGTGCTCGGCGTGCTGCTGCTCGTGCTGTTCGGCGGCGGCACGTTCCTGCAGCTTTTCCCGTTGCGCAATCTCACGTCGGATAACTGGGCGCAATTGAGCGTCGTAGGCAAGGTGCTCGATTACCTGTGGCATATCGCGTTGCCGATCACGGCTTCGGTGGTGGGCAGTTTTGCGGTCGTCACGATGCTCACGAAGAATGCCTTTCTCGACGAGATTCGCAAGCAATACGTGCTGACCGCGCGCGCCAAAGGTCTCTCGGAGAAACGCGTGCTGTGGAAGCATGTGTTTCGCAACGCGATGCTGCCGCTGATCGTCGGTTTTCCCGCAGCGTTTATCGGCGCCTTTTTCACGGGCAGTTTGCTGATCGAGACGCTCTTTTCGCTCGACGGTCTCGGCTTGCTGTCGTATGAGTCGGTCGTGCGGCGCGACTATCCGGTCGTGCTCGGCACGCTCTATCTCTTCACGCTGATCGGCCTCGCGACGAAGCTCGTTTCCGATCTTTGCTATGTGTGGGTCGATCCCCGCATCCAATTCGAACAACTGGAACGCTGATGAATCGAGCCCGCCTCTCAGCCGATGCAGCAGCGCGCGTCGAACCCGCGCGCGCGTTCGTCTCGCCTTCGCCCGCGCGCCGCATATGGCAGCGCTTTCGCCAACAGCGTCTTGGTTACTGGAGTCTGATCGTATTTGTCGTGGCGTTCGCTGCGAGCCTCGCGGGGCCGCTTTGGTCGAACGACAAACCGCTCGTGGTGCGCTACGACGGCCATCTGTATTTCCCGCTTTTCAACACCTACGCGGAAACGACCTTCGGCGGCGATTTCCCCGCGCCCGCGGATTATCTCGATCCTTATATCAAGCAGCGTTTCGACGCGCCGGGCAATTTCGCCGTGTATCCGCCGAACCATTATTACTACGACACGCTGAACTATTTTTCGAAAGCGCCGAACCCGGCGCCGCCTTCGCGTGAAAACTGGCTCGGCACCGACGATCGCGGCCGCGATCTGTTCGCCCGTCTGCTGTACGGCTTTCGCGTCTCGGTGGAATTCGGCCTCGTGCTGACTTTCATCGGCACGATACTCGGCATCGCGGCGGGCGCCGTGCAAGGTTATTTCGGAGGACGTACTGATATTGTCGGGCAGCGCCTGATCGAAATATGGAGCGCGATGCCGGAGCTTTATCTGCTGATCATTTTCTCGTCGATCTTCGAGCCCGGATTTATTCTGCTGATCGTGCTGCTCTCGTTGTTCGGCTGGATCGGTCTGTCCGACTATGTGCGCGCGGAGTTTTTGCGCAACCGTCAGCAGGACTACGTGCGTGCGGCGAAAGCGATGGGCCTGTCCAACTGGCAGATCATGTGGCGTCACGTGCTGCCCAACAGTCTGACGCCGGTGATTACGTTCCTGCCGTTTCGCATGAGCGGTTCGATTCTCGCGCTGACCAGTCTCGATTTCCTTGGCCTTGGCGTGCCTTCGCCGACGCCGAGCCTTGGCGAGCTGCTCGCGCAGGGCAAGGCGAATCTCGACGCGTGGTGGATTTCGTTGTCGACCTTCGGGGTGCTGGTCGCGATGCTGTTGCTGCTGACTTTCATGGGCGACGCGCTGCGCAACGCGCTCGACACCCGCATCTCCGATGCGATGCGCGCCGGAGGAAACCAGTGAGCATGCAACGGCAAACGAACGGACAGCAGCACGACGGCGGCGAAGCGGGGAGCCACGCGCCGCTACTGGAACTGGATCACCTTCATGTGAGCTTCGGCGAAACGGTCGCCGTCGACGACGTCACGCTGACCATTCGCCGCGGTGAGCGCATCGCGCTGGTCGGCGAATCGGGTTCGGGCAAGAGCGTGACGGCGCTGTCGATCCTGCGTCTGTTGAGCGACGCGCAGGTGAGCGGCGCGATCCGTTTCGACGGCGAGGATCTGCTTGCCAAGAGCGAGCGCGAGATGCGCGGCCTGCGCGGCTCGGACATCGCGATGATCTTTCAGGAGCCGATGACGGCGCTCAACCCGCTCTACACGATCGGCGAGCAGATTGCGGAGACGATCGTCGTGCACGACGGCGTGCCGGCAGCGGAAGCCCGCAAGCGCGCGGTCGCGCTGCTTGGACGCACGGGCATTCCCGAGCCGGGCAAGCGCGTGAACAGCTACCCGCACGAGCTTTCCGGCGGACAACGACAGCGCGCGATGATCGCGATGGCGCTCGCGTGCCGTCCGCGTCTCTTGCTCGCGGATGAGCCGACCACCGCGCTCGACGTGACGATTCGCGCGCAAATCGTCGACTTGCTGCTCGAACTGCAGCGCGACGAAGCCGAAAAGCGCGGCATGGCCGTGCTGCTGATCACGCACGACCTGAACCTCGTGCGCCACTTCGCGCAGCGCATCGCGGTGATGGAAAACGGCGTGCTCGTCGAAAGCGGATCGGTGGAGCAGGTGTTCGAGTCGCCGCAGCATCCGTACACGCAGCGGCTGCTCGCGAGCCGGCCGCAGCGCACGGTCGTGCCGGTGCTGCCCATTTCGCCCGTGCTGCTGGAAGCGCGCGGCGTATCCGTCGATTTCAAAACGAAGTTGCCGGGCGTGGCCGGCTGGTTCCGCTCGGGGCGCTTTCGTGCGGTCGCCGACGCGACGATTGCCGTGCGGCAAGGCGAGACGCTCGGGATTGTCGGCGAATCGGGCTCGGGCAAGTCGACGCTCGCGATGGCGCTGCTCGGCCTGCAGCGCACCGCGCATGGCGACATCGAATTTCAGGGCAGGGCGCTCGGCAGCTACCGCGGCACGGAGCAGACGACGTTGCGCTCGAACATGCAGGTCGTGTTTCAGGACCCGTTCAGCTCGCTTTCGCCGCGTCAGACGATCGAACGCATTGTTGGGGAAGGGCTCGCGCTGCACCGGCCGCAGATGTCGCCGCAAGCGCGGCGCGACAAGGTGCTTGCCGTGCTGCGCGAGGTCGCGATCGACCGGACCGCGCTTTTCCGGTATCCGCACGAGTTTTCCGGCGGGCAGCGCCAGCGCATCGCGATTGCGCGGGCGCTCGTGGTCGAGCCGCGCATTCTGATCCTCGACGAACCGACCAGCGCGCTGGATGTTTCGATCCAGCAGCAGGTGCTGAAACTCCTCGCCGGACTGCAGCAGAAGTACAACCTCGGCTTCGTTTTCATCAGCCACGACCTGGCCGTGATCGGGGCGATGGCACACCGCGTGGCGGTCATGCAAAACGGTTCTATCGTCGAAAGTGGAGACGTTGAGAAGATCTTTGCGACGCCTTCGCACCCGTACACTCGAAAACTCCTGAAAGCCGCATCAGACCGCTGATTTTTCACCCTTTCACCAATTGGGTGCGTGTCTCGATTGTATTTTTCTATTTGTTTTGACACGTGAATACTTACTGGCTAGTATCGACCAAACTTTTTTCCGTAGACCCCTGATTCTTTAGCAAAAAATACCGACCAATGCAGCACAGAAATCTGACCCAGGCTTGCACGCGCGCCGTCGCCGGGATGTTCATTGGCGTCTTGATCGCAGCAGCTCCCGGCGCTTTCGCCGACGAAGTAAGCAGTTTCAATCAGAATGCCTCCTTTTCGCCGACTAACCCGGCGAATTCCTCGTCTTCCTCCAGTTCGCAATCGCTCGCCGGCAACACCGACAGCGGCGCCAAATCGTTTCTTTCCGGCATGGCCGGCAAGGCGGGCGACGTGGTCGTCGGCGCGCTGAACATGATCGGCGTGCGCTACCGCTGGGGCGGCAACACGCCGGACTCCGGGCTCGATTGCAGCGGATTCGTGCGCTACGTGTTCCAGGACACGCTGGGCATGGCACTGCCGCGCCGCGCCGAGGAAATGAGCCGCGTCGGCGAAAAGGTTCGCGTGAGCGACCTGAAGCCGGGCGACCTGGTGTTCTTCAACACGATGCGCCGCACGTTCTCGCACGTCGGCATCTATATCGGCGACAACAAGTTCGTGCATTCGCCTTCCACGGGCAGCACGATCCGCGTCGACGACATGGATAGCGGCTACTGGGAAAAGCGCTTCACGGGCGCACGCCGGATCGAGACGTCGTATCAGGAAGGCGAAGATCTGCGCAAGCGCGTGAATGCGACGATCGGCGGAAATAACTGATTCCGGTTCGCCGGCGGTTGTTGTGCTGATCCAGCGAAAAAAGCCTGCTTCTTAAAGAAGCAGGCTTTTTTGCGTGTTGCCGCTAAGCCCTTAGGTCCTTCGCCACTAAGCCCTTAAGCCCTTAAGCCGCCACCCGGCTCGCGGCCAGCTTGCGCTGCAACTCCGGCATGATCTTCGCGACGGCTTCCTCGCCGGCGAGAATCGCGGCGTTGCGTTGCGAGAAGTCGCTGCCGCTCATGGCCGCCAGATTCGGCCGGATCACGATGTCGGCGTATTTGTCGAGTTCGTACGCCTTGATCGTCTGGCCCATGATCGTGAAGGTTTGCATCAGCACGTCGAAGGAACTGGCCGTGAGGCCGCTTTCCGGGCGCTGCGAGATGTCGACCGCGATCACGAAGTCCGCGCCCATCTTGCGCGCGAACGACGCCGGCACCGGACTCACGAGGCCGCCGTCCACATATTCATGTCCGCCGATTTTCACCGGCTCGAAGATCGACGGCACGCTGCACGACGCGCGCACCGCAACGCCGGTATTGCCGCGCTGAAAAAGAATCGGCTGGCCGGTTTTCAGGTCGGTGGCGACGACGCCAAGCGGCTTGACCATCTTCTCGATCGGCCGATTGTTGAGCGTGGTGTTCAGATAATTCTGCAGCGCGATGCCTTGCAGAAAGCCACGCGTGCGAAACGGCATGGCCCAGTCGCTGATCGACGCTTCGTCCATGGTGAGCGCGAGCTTGTTTAGCGCAAAGCCGTTCATGCCCGACGCGTAGAGCGCGCCGACCACCGCCCCGGCGCTCGTGCCGGCCACCAGATCCACCTGAATGTTGCGCGCCTCGAGCGCCTTGATCACGCCGATGTGCGCGAAGCCGCGCGCCGCGCCGCCGCCCAGCGCGAGCGCGACGCGCAGCGGCCGCTGCGGCTTGTCGAGCGGCGGCGCGTTCGTGGTGGGCGTGGCGGCGTTCGACGACACGCCGTCGATTTTGCTGCCGGCCGTGGTGCAGGCGGCGAGCACCGCTGAGGCGGCCGCGAGCGAAAAATGGCGGCGGCCGTAACGAGGCGACGAAGGTTTCAACGAGTTCTCCAGCAACGGCGTAAGCGGCGAAATGGGCGCCGCCAACTGCCGCGATCAGGCAAGGGTCAGGGACAAGCCAGGGACAGCGCCAGGGACAAAGTCCACGCGGCCGCAAACAAAGCGGCTCCAGCGCGCTGACGCGTCCGCGCCCCAGCGCGCGCACATCATAAAGCAAAGCGGCGCGCTCGCGGCGGCGCGTAATGAAACGTTGCACGGACGCTTCCCTGGGGCCTCGCCAGGCCATTCGGACGAGGGCGGGCGGGCCGTCCGTGAAAGGTATAATTCGGCTCTTGCTTTGATTCCTTCGTGTCCGCGCGCGGCAGCCTTTGTGCCGTCCGGGCGCGCTTCGCTGCCGCGCCTGACGGGCGATGTCTGTCC
This sequence comes from Paraburkholderia graminis, assembly GCF_003330785.1. Lineage (NCBI taxonomy): Bacteria > Pseudomonadati > Pseudomonadota > Betaproteobacteria > Burkholderiales > Burkholderiaceae > Paraburkholderia > Paraburkholderia graminis. Next base: position 2,366,598 of record NZ_CP024934.1, on the reverse strand, counting down.
GACGCCGGCGCCCGTCTTCGAGTAACCGCCAATGACCACCTCCGTTCGCACCCGCTTCGCACCGAGTCCCACCGGCTTCATTCACCTCGGCAACATCCGCTCCGCGCTCTATCCGTGGGCGTTCGCGCGCAAGATGAAAGGGACCTTCGTGCTGCGGATCGAGGACACCGACGTCGAGCGGTCCACGACTGAATCCGTCGACGCCATTCTGGAAGGCATGGAATGGCTCGGCCTCGATTTCGACGAAGGCCCGTTCTACCAGATGCAGCGCATGGACCGTTATCGCGAAGTGCTCGCGCAGATGCAGAGCGCCGGGCTCGTGTACCCGTGCTACATGTCGACGGAAGAACTCGACGCGCTGCGCGAGCGTCAACGCGAAGCCGGCGAAAAGCCGCGTTATGACGGCACATGGCGTCCCGAGCCGGGCAAAGTGCTGCCCGAGCCGCCGGCGGGCGTGCAGCCCGTGCTGCGCTTCCGTAATCCGCTGACCGGCGTGGTCGCCTGGGACGATGCGGTGAAAGGGCGCATCGAGATTTCGAACGAGGAACTCGACGACCTCGTGATCGCGCGGCCGGACGGCACGCCGACCTACAACTTCTGCGTGGTGGTGGACGACCTGGACATGCGCATCACGCACGTCATTCGCGGCGACGACCACGTGAACAACACGCCGCGGCAGATCAACATTCTGCGCGCGCTCGGCGCCGAGCCGCCCGTCTACGCGCATCTGCCGACCGTGCTCAACGAGCAGGGCGAAAAGATGAGCAAGCGTCACGGCGCAATGAGCGTGATGGGTTATCGCGACGCCGGCTATCTGCCGGAAGCGGTGGTGAACTATCTCGCGCGCCTTGGCTGGTCGCATGGCGACGCCGAGATTTTCTCGCGCGAGCAGTTCGTCGAATGGTTCGATCTCGAGCATCTGGGCAAGTCGCCGGCGCAGTACGACCACGACAAACTCAACTGGCTCAACGCGCACTACATCAAGGAAGCGGATAACGCGCGCCTCGCCGGCCTCGCGCGTCCATTCCTCGCCGACCTGGGTATCGACGAAGCGACGATTGCGCAAGGCGCCGATCTGACCGCGGTGGTGGGCTTGCTGAAAGATCGCGCGTCCACGGTCAAGGAGATCGCCCAGAACGCGGCGATGTTCTATCGCACGCCGGCGCCGGATGCCGAAGCCCTCGCGCAGCACGTGACCGATGCGGTGCGCCCGGCGCTCGGCGAACTGGCCGCCGCGCTGAAAACGGTCGAGTGGACCAAGGAAGCCATCGCCGCCGCGCTCAAGGCAACGCTTTCCGCGCACAAGCTGAAGATGCCGCAACTGGCGATGCCGGTTCGTTTGCTGGTGGCGGGCACGACGCATACGCCGTCGATCGATACGGTGCTGATGCTGTTCGGGCGTGAGGTTGTCGTGAGCCGTATCGAGAAGGCGCTGGCTTAAGACGCGGAAGGGCGCAAGCGCATTCGCCCGTGCATTGAGATGGTTTGCGTGCGAGTTCGGAAAAAAGTCGCAGGCAGTTGCTCAAAGGGTATTTACAAAGCGCAAAACGGCCTCTAGAATCTCGTTTCTGTTCTGCAAGGGGGGTATAGCTCAGCTGGGAGAGCGCTTGCATGGCATGCAAGAGGTCAGCGGTTCGATCCCGCTTACCTCCACCATCAGAGCAGAGTGAAGTCGTTCCGAAGTCTGGAGCTTGTAGCAAAAAAGACTTCACAAGCCGCTGTATCGTAGTTAAAATAGCGGTCTTCGCAGTTGACGAAACGAATATCTGACCAGTAAGTGCGGTTAGTATCTCAGTTGATTCGAGTCAGCAGCGAGTTAAAGACAGAGTCTGAAAAGATTATGTCCCCTTCGTCTAGAGGCCTAGGACATCACCCTTTCACGGTGAGTACAGGGGTTCGAATCCCCTAGGGGACGCCAAACATCAGCGTCGCTTTAGCAGTAAAGCAGCGCAGCTTGCAGAGACATAACCGACGCTCGCAAGCCAGGGTGTAAAGACTGGAGTGGTAGTTCAGTCGGTTAGAATACCGGCCTGTCACGCCGGGGGTCGCGGGTTCGAGTCCCGTCCACTCCGCCAGACAAAGCCCGTTCATGCAAACTTGAACGGGCTTTTTCATTAAAGGTGTAAGCAGTACGTTGTCCCCTTCGTCTAGAGGCCTAGGACATCACCCTTTCACGGTGAGTACAGGGGTTCGAATCCCCTAGGGGACGCCAGAACATCGGCGTCGTTCGGTAAGAAGTTGAACGGTGCGGTTGGCGAGCGAGCAAAGCCTTGCTTCTCACTTGCCGGTCAGTTGTAAAAATCTGGAGCGGTAGTTCAGTTGGTTAGAATACCGGCCTGTCACGCCGGGGGTCGCGGGTTCGAGTCCCGTCCGCTCCGCCAGATTTTGGAAAGCCCACTTCGAAAGAAGTGGGCTTTTTTTATTTGCGCTGCCTTTCCGCCTGGCTATGCTCGGGACAAACAGCCATTGCCAGCGCGCGCGGCCTGTTTTACCGTTTATCCGACTTCTCTTCGTCGTGCCGCCATGTTCGATCCAACCGAAGCTCCGTCACCGTTCCATCTGCGCAAAGCCAGCATGGACGACTTCGAGTTCGCCGAGGCGCTGACTCACGGCAACATGGGCGGCTACTATCAGCGGCATCATCTCGTCTGGCGCGGCGATCTTTTTCTCGGCAGTTGGCGCGAGTCCGAAAACTTCATCCTCGAAATGGACGGCAAGCCGATCGGCGTTCTGCGCATCACGCAGGAGGGCGATTCGCTGCATATTCGCGACGTGCAAATCGCCGAGGGCTACCGGCGGCTCGGCGCCGGCACCTACCTGCTCGACATGTCGCACCAATGGGCGCGCGAACGTGGACTACGCGAGCTGCAACTGCGCGTGTTCGTCGACAATCCCGCGGCACGTCTCTATCAGCGCAAGGGCTACAAGCTCGCGGGGCCGCGCCTCGCGCAACTCGGCGCGATTCGTCATCTGGCGCGGCGGGTTTGAGTTCGCCGAGCGGCGCTTAGCGGCGGTCCGCGCCCGGCGCGATCGGATCGGCGCTCGTCGGCAAAGTCTGTTCAAGAGAAATTTCGTCTTGATCGGCGTCGTCAGCGCTTTCGCCATTTTCCAGCCGATGTTCCGAGCCGCGCTCGATAAACGCGCGCGGGCTTTCGCCAAAGGCACGGCGAAACATCGCAGAAAAAGCGCTCTGGCTTTGATAGCCCAACTCTTGCGCGACGTGCGACAGCGGCCGTCCCTGGCTCAGCAGCGGAATCGCGCGCGCCAGAATCGCCTGCTGGCGCCATTGCGAAAAGCTCACGCCGAGTTCCTGCCGAAAAAGCCGCGCGATGGTGCGCGTGCTCGCGCCCACGCTCGCCGCCCATTGCTCTAGCGATTCACCGGGCGTCGGGTCGGCGATCACCGCTTCGCAGAGCGCGCGCAGGCGCTTTTCGTTGGGCATCGGCACCGAAAGGGGCAGCGGCTGGGAACGCGTCAGCTCGTCGAGCGCGAGTGCGCCAAGCAGGCGCTCGCGCGCGGGCGAGAGGCCGGGCGTATCCAGCGCGGCAATGACTTCGCGCAGCAGATTCGACACTTCGACGACACGGGGCGCGTCGAGCCCCGCGGGCACCGTGCTTTCGGTGATGTACAACGTGCGTAGAAACGCGTCTTCGACGGCCACGACTTCGTGCGTCACATGCGGCGGCACCCAGATGGCGCGCGAGGGCGGCACCATCCACGTCGTGCCGGTTGTGGCGACGCGCAACACGCCGCGCGACGCATACGCGACCTGCGCCCACGCATGCTGGTGACGCGCGAAGTGCGAACCCATCGGCATAGGACGCGAGCGCACGCGAATCGGGTGCGCTTCGTTCGGCTGAAATTCTGGCGGCGTGTCGGTCAGGCTGACGAAGCTCGAGCGGTCCGAGCCGGCGTACGGAGTCATGGGCAAAGGTCGATCCATAAAACGAAACGCCACTGAACGAAGCGCGATCGCGGGCGGGCGGTTTCCTATTGTAGAGCGTGCGCGCTTTGCGACGTTGCATAATGGCCAGTCTGACCGACCACATACTCGAGGAGCACGAACGACGATGCAAACCGTCTTTGTCTACGGCACGCTGCGAGCGGGCGAAGTAAACGACATCCGCGAAGCTGCGGCGCGCAACGAGATCGCCGAGCCGACGCTGCTCGGCACGGCCACGGTTCGCGGCCATCTGTTCGACTTCGGCTCGTATCCGGGCCTGGTGGTCGACGATCAGGGTGTGGACGTGATCGGCGATGTGTACGAAATCGACGATGAACTCGTCGCCGTACTCGACGAAATCGAGGCCGTGTATCCCGGCGTCGAAGATCGTTTTCTGGCTCGCGACGTGATGGTGAAAGTGGACGGCAATGTGGTGAACTGCCGCTTCTATCCGGTCGCGCCGAACACGGTGAAGGGACTGCCGGAAATCAAATCCGGCGATTGGGTCAAGTATCGCGCGACGCGCTGATAGATAGCCCGCACAAGCGCCGGCACGCCGCAAAAAAAACAGCCCGCGAGACAGCAAGCCTCGCGGGCCGTAAGGCCGGTCATTCTTTGCGCCCGCCGTGCGCCCGCTCGCCACTGCATTGCGACGCGGGCGCCCTTGCTCAGATTTCCTCGTAGAGCGGCAGCGTCAGGAAGTCCGTGAACTGCTCCGACGTCGACATCTGCTCGAAGATCTGCGCCGCGCGCTCGTACGGCTTCGTATCGCCGCCGACAGCCTGCTTCACCTTGTCGAGTTCCTGCACGGCGAGTTCGCGCACCAGTTCCGCCGTGACCTTGCGGCCGTCGTCGAGTGTGCCCTTCGGCGAGCGAATCCACTGCCACACTTGCGAGCGCGAAATCTCGGCGGTCGCGGCATCTTCCATCAGGTTATGGATCGGCACGCAGCCGTTGCCCGCGAGCCATGAGCCCAGGTAGTGAATCCCGACGTTGATGTTGTTGCGCAGACCCGCTTCGGTGATCGGCGCTTCCGGGCGGAAGTCCGTGAGATCCGTCGCGGTCACGAGCACGTCGTCGCGTTGCTTGCCGATCTGGTTCGGCTTGTCGCCGAGCACCTTCACGAACTCTTCCATCGCGATCGGCACGAGGCCCGGATGCGCGACCCAGCCGCCGTCATAGCCGTCGCCGGCATCGCGCGCCTTGTCCGAGCGCACGCCGGCCATGGCCTTGTCGTTCGCGGCCGGATCGTTCTTGATCGGAATCAGCGCGCTCATTCCGCCGATAGCCGGCGCATTGCGGCGATGGCAAGTCTTCAGCAGCAACAGCGCATAGGCGCGCATGAAGGGCGACGTCATCGTGATCTGCGAGCGGTCCGCAAGGCAGAAGTCGCGGTCGGACTTGAACTTCTTGATCGCGGAAAAGATGTAGTCCCAGCGGCCGGCGTTCAGGCCCGAGCTATGTTCGCGCAGCTCGTACAAGATCTCGTCCATTTCGAACGCGGCGAGAATGGTTTCGATCAGCACGGTCGCGCGAATCGTGCCGCGCGGCACGCCGACCGCTTCCTGCGCGGCGACGAAGATGTCGTTCCACAGACGCGCTTCGAGATGGCTCTCCATCTTCGGCAGATAGAAGTAGGGGCCCGAGCCGCGCGCGACCAGTTCCTTCGCGTTGTGCACCATGAAGAGCGCGAAATCGAAGATGCCGCCCGACACGCGCTTGCCGTCCACCTTCACGTGCTTTTCGTCGAGATGCCAGCCGCGCGGACGCACGATCAGCGTGGCGACCTTGTCGTTCAGCCTGTAGCTCTTGCCGTTCTGCTCGAGCGAAATCGTGCGGCGCACCGCGTCCTTCAGGTTGATATGGCCGATGATCTGGTTCTCCCAGCTCGGCGCATTCGAATCCTCGAAGTCGGTCATGTACGAATCCGCGCCCGAGTTCAGCGCGTTGATGATCATCTTGCGCTCGACCGGCCCGGTGATTTCCACGCGGCGGCATTGCAGGTCGCGCGGCAGCGGCGCGATGGTCCAGTCGCCTTCGCGCACGCTCTTCGTCTCGGCGAGGAAGTCGGGGCGCTCGCCAGCGTCGAGGCGCTTGGTCCGTTCGGCGCGTGCCTGCAGCAACTGCTGACGGCGCGGCTCGAACGTGCGATGCAGCGCGGCGACGAGCTCGAGCGCCTCGCGCGTGAGAATCGCTTCATAACCGGGCTTGATTTCGCCGGTGATTTCCATGCCTTGCGGCAGGTCTAACGATGACAGCGATGGCAGCGAATTCGCCATGTTTTCTCCTTGGTCGGTCAGATTGCGAAGATGCAAAGTTGAGGTGCGGTTGTAATCGTTTGAGTGGGCTTGATGAGTCGGCTACGGAGCGTGGCTATGCGCCCCCGCTGCTGCGCGGACGGCGCGTGCGGCTCGCGGCGGTAGCGCGGCTTGGGCGCGGCGCATCGCCGGCAGATGCGAGCGTGTTCACGAAAGCCAGCAGATCGTTCATGCCCGCGCCCGTGCCGTGCGGCGTCACGCCCAGTTCCTCGAGCGGCGCGTTCTGGCGGTTGAGCCAGAACGTCGTGAAGCCGAACCACGTCGCGCCCGCCACGTCCCAGCCGTTCGACGAAACGAAGACGATCTCGCGCGGCTCCACACCGAAAGCCTGGGTGCCGAGCGCGTACGCGACGGGCGCGGGTTTGTAGGCGCGCACGGCGTCGACGGAAAGCACCTGGTCGAAGAGGCCACTCATGCCCGCGCTTTTCACGGCGACGTCGAGCATTTGCGGATTGCCGTTGGAGAGAATCGCGAGGCCGGGGCGCGCGCTAGTCGCCGCTGACGACGAAACCCCATCGCGCAACAGACGCAGCGCCGGCACCGCATCGGGAAACGCCGACAGACACGCGTATTCGTCCATCAGACGTTTTTCCGCGGTACGGCCGAGCGTGAGCTGAAGTTTTTTCGCGGAAAAGCGCAGAGCGTCGAGCGTGATGTCCCAGAACGGCCGATAGTGCGCGGCGCCTTCGCCGGCATCGGCAAGCGTGCGCAACTGCGTGTATTCGATCTGTTTCTGGCGCCACAACTGGGAGAGCGCGTCGCCGCGCCCGGGGAAGATCTGCTCCGCCGCGGCGACCACCGAGTGCACGTCGAACAGCGTGCCGTAGGCGTCGAAAATGATGGCTTTTGGGGAGAGTGTCGTTGTGGCCGACATTGCCGTGCGCTCCTGTCAGAGGTCGGGACAGATTGTATTAGCGGTACTGCGCGCTAAAAAAGAGGCTAAAGATCACTTGATCTTTTACTTTCATCCACCTAATCTGGCGCGCACCGGCCAACTTTGCCGCGCGAGCGGCGCTTCTTCCATGGACCGTTTCAAGCAGATCGAGACTTTCGTCACAGTCGCGGCCAAAGGCAGCCTGTCCGCCGCGGCGCTTGCCGAAGGCGTGGCGCCGGCGATCATCGGCCGCCGTATCGACGCGCTCGAAGAGCGCCTCGGCGTCAAGCTGCTGGTGCGCACGACCCGCAAGATCACACTGACCTTCGAAGGCTCGGCGTTTCTCGAGGACTGTCAGCGCATCATTCACGACATGCAGAACGCCGAGGCGAGCGTGTCGGCGGGCGGCGTGAAGGCGAGCGGGCATTTGCGCGTTTCCGCGCCGGCCGGCTTCGGACGCCGGCACGTCGCGCCGCTGGTGCCGGCGTTCACCGTCGCGCATCCCGATGTGTCGATCACGCTCGATCTGTCGGACCGGCTCGTCGATCTGGTCAACGAAGGTTTCGATTGCGCGGTGCGGCTCGGCGAATTGCCTGATTCGTCGCTCGTGTCGCTCAAGTTGGGCGAAAACCGGCGCGTGTGCGTGGCGTCGCCGGCGTATCTGAGCCGGCGCGGCGCGCCGCACAGCCTCGCGGATCTCGCGCAGCACAACTGTCTCGCGCTCGGCGCGAGCGCCAATCAGCAGCGCGGCTGGATGTTCCAGCAGGACGGCAAAGTGGTATCGATCAAGGTATCGGGCACGATGGAATGCTCGGACGGCGCGGTGCTGCACGAGTGGTGCCTCGAAGGCCACGGCCTCGCGTGGCGCTCGTGGTGGGAAGTCGGCGCGGACATCGCGGCGGGCCGGCTCGTCAGCGTGCTCGACGAGTTCGCCGCGCCGCCCATCGGCATTCATGCGGTGTTTCCGCAGCGCCGCCATTTGCCGCTGCGCGTGCGGCTGTTCCTGGATTTTCTCAAGCATACGTATGGCCTTCCAGATTACTGGGGATGACGCCGCGCAACGGGTTTTCGATATTCGGACAGACCCGCAATAAGACCTGGGCGCCGGTTTCTGCGGCCTACAATCGGTTTTAAGGCGTGGATGAAAAGCGTCGCGGGGATTGCTCAAATCCGACCCGCAACCGCAGCAGCAACCCAACCGGGCACGCAAACGGAGGGCACATGTTCAGGCACATTCTCGTCCCGACCGACGGTTCGGACCTCTCGCGCAAAGCGATCGCGGGCGCCATCGATCTCGCGCAGGCGGTCGGCGCGCGAATTACCGCGTACGCGTGCCTGCCGCAATATCCGTACGCGCCGTTCTCCGAGATCGCCGTCGAACCGCCGTCGGAGTTTCTCAACCGCAGCGAGCGCGAAGCGCAAGAGCATCTGCGCGAAGTCGAATTTGCGGCGAGCCGCGTCGGCGTGGTCGTCGATCGACGCACGAGCGTGCATCCCGCGCCGTATCTCGGGATCATCGAAGCCGCGGAGCGCGGTGGCTGCGATGTGATCTTCATGGCGTCGCACGGACGGCGCGGTCTCGGCAGTCTGCTGATCGGCAGCGAAACGCAGCGCGTGCTCACGCACACGAAAATTCCCGTGCTGGTGTATCGCTGAAATCGCGGATACCGGCGCTTATCGTCGTCGTTATCGCCGTCGTTACCGCCGTCGTTACGGCCGTCGTTACGGCCGTCGTGATCGCCGATAGTGGAGAACGCGCCGGCGCCTGGGCCGGCGCGTCGTCCATTCGCCGCACAATCCGGTGATGCCTGGCTGTGCTGGCTTTATGCAGCCCCCGCCTTACCGTCAACTCCCTCCGGCGCTGCGCACAAGAACCGCCGATGCGCCGCCGAAGCTCCTCCCTGCCGACGGCGGCCAGCCGGCGCAACCGCTGCGCCGCCCGTCCGCTGTCTATCTGCCTTTCATTTTTGCGATCAGGTCGCGAGACCGTTACGCGACTTTCTTGTCGAAGAACTGCTCGTCTTCCGTCGAGCCGTGCAGCGCCGTCGTGGATGCTTCGCGCTCGACCGTCTGCGTGACCGCGTCGAAATAGCCGGTGCCCACTTCGCGCTGATGCTTGACGGCGGTGAAGCCCTTTTCCGCTGCCGCGAATTCGGCCTGCTGCATCTCGACGAACGCCGTCATCTGATTGCGCGCGTAGCCGTGCGCGAGGTTGAACATCGAGTAGTTCAGCGCATGGAACCCGGCCAGCGTGATGAACTGGAACTTGTAGCCCATGGCGCCCAGTTCGCGCTGGAATTTGGCGATGGTCGCGTCGTCCAGGTTCTTCTTCCAGTTGAACGACGGCGAGCAGTTGTACGACAGCAGTTGGTCCGGATACTCCTTGTGGATCGCGTCGGCGAATTTCTTCGCGAACTCGAGGTCCGGCTTGCCCGTTTCGCACCAGATCATGTCGGCGTAGGGCGCGTAGGCGAGGCCGCGCGAGATCGCCTGTTCGAGACCCGGCTTCGTGCGATAGAAACCTTCGACGGTGCGCTCGCCGGTCAGGAACGGCTTGTCGTTTTCGTCGACGTCCGATGTGATCAGGTCGGCGGCTTCCGCATCGGTGCGGGCGAGCAGCACGGTCGGCACGCCGGAGACGTCGGCGGCGAGACGCGCGGCGGTCAGCTTGGCGATGTTTTCGCGCGTCGGCACGAGCACCTTGCCGCCCATGTGGCCGCATTTCTTCACCGAGGCGAGCTGGTCTTCGAAGTGCACGCCCGCGGCGCCGGCTTCGATCATCGCCTTCATCAGTTCGAACGCGTTCAGCACGCCGCCAAAACCGGCCTCTGCGTCCGCGACGATCGGCGCGAAGTAGTCGATATAGCCTTCGTCGCCCGGATTCTTGCCTTCCGACCACTGGATCTGGTCGGCGCGCGTCAGCGTGTTATTGATGCGCTTGACGACGAGCGGCACCGAATTCGCCGGGTAGAGCGACTGGTCCGGGTACATTTCGCCGGCCACGTTCGCGTCGCCCGCGACCTGCCAGCCCGACAGATAGATCGCCTTCAGACCTGCCTTGACCTGCTGCATCGCCTGATTGCCGGTCAACGCGCCGAGCGAGTTGACGAACGGCTCGGTGTTCACGCTATGCCAGAGCTTTTCGGCGCCGCGCTTCGCGAGCGTGTGCTCGACCTGCACGGAGCCGCGCAGGCGGATCACGTCTTCGGCGGTATAGCTGCGCTTGACGCCTTTCCAGCGCGGATCGGTTTCCCATTGCTGTTGAAGTTGGCGGGCTTGTTCTTCGCGCGTCGTCATGATTTTCTCCTTGGTTGCCTAATGAACAGATGGTGGACTCTGTCTTCGTCGAAGCGGGCCGGCCGGCGCTCAGCGCCTAAGCGTTCCGTTTCGTGAAGTCTTATATAAGAGTCTAGGCAAATCGACAGACGCGCAATAGCGGGGCGGGCGCGATTTTCCAATAAATCTTTGTTCGGATAATCAGTGGCTTATCTTCGACGTTCCGCATTAAGAAACGTTATTTTCCCTGCTGCAATGCCCGTCGTTGTGCCGTGCAGCACGATTTTTTACGACGCAAAAATTTTTTCCACATCGTGAAATTTGGGCGGCGATGCGTCGCAGGCGAAAAAAAACCGGTGCCTGGGCACCGGTTTTTCTGTCGACCAGCCGACGATGAAGCGCTGTCGGGGTCATTCAACTCATTGCTACGCAGAGCGTAGCGCTGCGTACGTTAGCTGCCGCGACGCGCGGTACGCGGACCGTCGCTGCGGCGTGCGCCGTAGCCGCCGTCACGCGAGCCGCCGTAGCCTTCGCGCGAACCGCTGCCTGCCGGCTTACCGGCCCAACCGCTGCCATTGCCGCTGCCGCTGCGCGAGCTGCCTGCGCTGCCGGCCGGCTTGCCCGAGCCGCTGCCGAAGCGACGGCCGCCGCTATTGCCGCCGCCCGGACGGCCGCGGCCGCCAAAGCCAGGACGGCCGTTACCCGACGGAGCCGACTTGCGCGGCTCGAAGCCTACGACAACGTTCACCGGCAGCGGCGTGCGCACGAAGCGCTCGATGCGCTTGAGCGCGCCCTGTTCGGCGTGATGCACGAGGCTCACCGCGATGCCCGAGCGACCGGCGCGGCCAGTACGGCCGATACGGTGCACGTAGTCTTCGGCGAACTTCGGCAAGTCGTAGTTGAACACGTGCGTGATGCCCGGAATGTCGATACCGCGAGCGGCGACGTCCGTTGCCACCAGCACGCGCACGCGACGCTCGCGCAATGCCTTGATCGTGCGGTTACGCGCGCCTTGCGGCAGGTCGCCGTGCAGTGCGGCCGATTCGAAACCGGCGTCGGCGAGACGTCCGGCCAGTTGATCGGCGTCCATCTTGGTTGCCGTGAAGACGATAGCCTGGTCGAGGCCTTCGTCACGCAGCAGATGGTCGAGCAGACGGTCCTTGTGATCGCGGTCGTCCACGTAATGGACGGTTTGCGCGATGTTCGTGCGTTGTTCCAGGCGCTGAACGATCTCGATACGCTCCGGATCTTTCAGCAGACGGCCCGTCAGCGAACCGATCTTGCCGTCGAGCGTGGCCGAGAACAGCATCGTCTGACGCGTAGCCGGCGTAGCGGCGACGATCGTTTCGATGTCTTCGATGAAGCCCATGTCAAGCATGCGGTCAGCTTCGTCGAGCACGAGAATCTGCAGTTGCGACAGGTCGATACGGCCGCGTTCCAGGTGGTCGATCAGACGACCCGGCGTGGCAACCAGGATTTCCGGGTTCTTTGCCAGCAGCATCAATTGCTGACCATAAGCGACGCCGCCGAGAATGCTGACGGTGCGCAGGCGCTTCAGGTGCTTCCCGTACGTGGCGGCGGCGGTGGTGACCTGCATCGCGAGTTCGCGGGTCGGCGTCAGAACCAGCATGGTCGGACGTGCAACCGGTTGCGGACGGCGCGTGTTGCGGGCGCCGTCGGCCGGACGCGGTTCGCGCGGCTGGCTGGCTTGCGCCTTTTGCAATTGCGAGAAACGCTCGATGGCGGGCAGCATGAACGCGGCGGTCTTGCCCGAACCGGTCGGGCTCGAGACCATCAGGTCGCGGCCGGCGATGGCGGCGGGCACTGCGCGTTGCTGAACCGGCGTCGGGTTCTGATAGCCAGCGGCGGTCAGCGCGGAGACGACATCCGCGGACAGGCCGAGCGACGCGAACGACGGGCCGGCGGGGGCGGCGGCTTCAGCGGCGACGGCAGGCGCGGCAGCGGCAACAGCGGGTGCTGCGGCTTGCGCGGGTGCGTCGGCGAAACCGAGGGCCTGGTCGGCGATGGCGTTCAACGGGCTGCTGGGGGTATTGCTCGAAGTCATGAGAATCCTTAAAACACAGGGAATTAAAACGTCGGCGCCAATCGGCATACCCAAGTCGTCGGATTCAGCGAGCAAAGAAGCAGCGAGCAAATCGAAAAACGGGGGCAACTCGCACCAATGGAGGGCGAGTTTTTCGTTAGAAGCTGTATCGGATGCGACACGCCAACATTGGCTTGCCGCCAGCCTGGGACATGATCGCCCGTAGGGGGCTAGGCAGGAGGGGACAGGTTCTAAACTGGATTGGAGCTAAACGCTACGAGGCGCTGCGCCGCAAAGGCCGCTTGAGAAAGCCGGGCAAAGCAGTGAAGCGCAGGCAGCATTGTATAGGTATTTGTTGCACTGCGCCACTGTTAGGATATTTCCTAGCGCGAAAGTTGCGGCGCCGCCCGGCGCTGCGGTGCGTTGGGGCGCGTGTTTCGGCCGCTTTATGGCTGCGCTTATGGCCGAATTTCCAGCCGGATTCCCGCCCGCACGCGTGTCAGGCCGAGGCGCCGCTCTTCAGCGATTCCACGAGTTCCACGTATTGCTGCTTGGCTGCGTCCTGCGCTGTGCCCTTGAGCGCGGCCCACGCGTCGTACTTGTATTTGCCGACGATGTCGGTAAAGCCCGGCTTGTCGCCCTGCACGTCGCCTTCGCTGGCCTGCTTGAAGAGCGCATAGAGGCGCAGCAGCGTGAGGTTGCCCGGGCGTTCGGGCAGTTGCTTGACGTCTTCCTGGGCCTGGGTGAACTGCGTGTCGAGGTTCGTCATCTTGATGCGCTCCGGCGCGGTGATCGGGTGGCCGACGATCATAACAATTGCATGCCGCGGCGTGGCCGAGGGCTTATTCCAAACGCCGGCGATCGCTGATCGGCAAACGGGCAACCGGATGCGGGCCCAAACCGCATCCGCGCGCGCCGTGCCGATTACAATACCGTCCATGACTCAGACCGTGCTTCTTGCCCTCGATACCTCCACCGAATTCTGCTCGGTCGCGCTGTTGTCCGTCGCCGTCGACGCCGCCGGCCACGTGCAAACCGGGCCGCGCGCGTGGGTCCGCCACGAGCAGACCGGCGCCGTGTCCAGCACGCGGCTTCTGCCCGCAATCCGCGAACTTTTCGACGAAGCCGGCCTGACGCTCGCCGATTGCAACGCGATCGCATTCGGCTCCGGCCCCGGCTCTTTCACCGGACTTCGCACCGCGACCGGCGTCGCACAGGGACTCGCGTTCGGCCTCGATCTGCCGGTCGTGCCGATCAGCACCTTGCTCGTTTGCGCGGAAAGCGCCCGGCGCCGCGATCCGGCCGCGACGCGCGTGCTGGCCGCGCTCGACGCCCGCATGGACGAGATTTACTGGGCCGATTACGCGTGGGACGAAGCACAAGGCGAGTGGCGCGTCTTGCAGCAAGCGTCGCTCGACACGCCTCAGCAGCTTGTCGTGCCCGCCGAGCCGTTCACGCTCGCGGGCAACGCCGCCGCGGCTTTCGGCGCGCGTCTGCCGGCCGCGTCCGCCGCCCGAACCGTCGATCACGACGCGCTGCCGCATGCGTTGCCGCTCGCCTACGCCGCGCTGCGGGCGTTCCACGCGGGACGCACGGTGCCCGCCGACCAGGCCGCGCCCGAGTACGTGCGCAACAAGGTCGCGCAGACCACGGCGGAGCGCATCGCCGAAAAAGCCGCGAAAGCGGAGCAGGCGGCGGCGCTCGCGGAGCGCCCGAACGGTGCGGAGGACACCCCGTTGCGCGAGGGCCGGCCATGAGCGGCGTGCTGCTGGCGGATCGCTACATGTCGCCGATGACCGAAGGCGATCTGGACGAAGTGGCCGCCATCGAAAAGCTCGCCTATGAATTTCCGTGGAGCCGCGGTAACTTCGGCGACTCGCTGCGCAACGGCTATTTCGGCATCTGTCTGCGGCACGTCACCGGCACGTTGATTGGCTATTGCGTGCTGATGCCCGTCGTCGACGAAATGCATTTGCTCAATCTGTGCGTCGCGCCCGATGCGCAAGGCGCGGGCGCCGGGCTCACGCTGCTGCGCGAAGCGGTGCGCATCACGCGCGCCGAAAAGCTCGACGGACTGCTGCTCGAAGTGCGGCCGTCGAACCATCGCGCGATCCGGCTTTATGAGCGCTTCGGCTTTACGTCGATTGGCCGGCGCAAAAACTATTATCCGGCGCGGCATCGCAGCCGGGAGGACGCCATCGTGATGCGTTTATCGTTTGTCAGGGAGGGCGCGGATGGCGCTGCATGAATCGGTATTGGAAGAATTCGGACTCGCGCCGCGCTGGGTGCGTCGCGGCATGGGCGCGGTGCAGGAAGCGGCTGCCGGGCTGAGCGACGAGCCGCAGGGCACACGGGCCGACGATGCGGTCCACGCGCGAACGTCGGTTGAAACCGGACCGCGTGCTGACGGGGTTCAGACGCCACGAGCGCCAGCGCTGCCGCGTGAGCGGTCGCAGAGCGCGGAGCCGGCCGGGCGCGCCGCCGAGTCCACGCGCTTCGTCGAGAGCGCGCAGCAGGGCGCGGAGAAGCACGACCGCGCTGCGCCGCCTGCGTCGCAAGCGCGGCAGCAGCAGCGCGTGCAACCCGCAGCCGACGGCAGCGATCCGCGAACGGCGCAACCGTCGCGCACGCCTGAGCCGGAGCGCGAGCCTTCCATCGCCGCAAGCGATGAGCCGGCCGTGGCGCAGCCGCCGCGCACATCGGAGCCGTCTTCTTTCGACGCTCCGCCCGACGACGGTTTCGCGTGGTTCGACGATCTGCCGCTGCATCCGCCGGGCGAGGGCGACGCCGACGCCGCCATGCCGGCGCTGCCCGCAATCGACACGCTCGACTGGGACGCACTGAGCGAGCGCGTCTCGACCTGCGAGCGCTGTCGGCTGTGCGAGAAACGCACGAAGACCGTATTCGGCGTCGGCGATCGGAACGCGGACTGGATGCTGATCGGCGAAGCGCCAGGCGAAAACGAGGACCGCGTGGGCGAACCGTTCGTCGGCCAGGCCGGCAAGCTGCTCGACAACATGCTGCGTTCGCTGACGCTCGCGCGCGACAGCAACGTCTATATCGCGAACGTCATCAAGTGTCGGCCGCCTGGCAACCGCAATCCCGAGCCCGACGAAGTCGCGCGCTGCGAGCCGTATCTGCAACGGCAGGTCGCGCTCGTCAAGCCGAAGCTGATCGTCGCGCTCGGCCGCTTCGCCGCGCAAAGCCTGCTCAAGACGGATGCGAGCATTTCGTCGCTGCGCGGCCGCGTCCACGAATACGAGGGCGTGCCGGTGATCGTCACGTATCACCCGGCCTATCTGCTGCGCAGCCTGCCCGACAAAGCCAAGGCGTGGGCCGATCTGTGCCTCGCGCGCGATACGTGGCGCGAGGCGGGCGGCGAGTCGTCGAATGCGGCGAGCCAGTGACGGTCGACCCACCGTCGGCGCCCCGGCCTGACGCGGCCCGGCCTGACGCGGCCCGACCTGACGCGCCGCGCGCCGACGCGGCGATGCTTCGCGCCTTGCTCGACGCGTTGCATGACCCCGCGGTGCGCGATCTCGCGTGGCTGCTTCTGAGCGTCGATTTGTTGCGTCCGCAACCGCCGGCAGGCGAGTTGGCCACGCTTTTTCATACGCCGCAGGAACTCGCCGAAACGCTGGACTTTCTGCGCTCGCTCGACGCCGCGCCCGAGCCCTTGCACCGCGATCTCGCGGCGACGCGCATGACGCGGCTTGGCCGGTACGCTGAACGTCTGCTGGGCTGGTTTCTGCAGCACGGACCGGCGGCGCGGCTCGTCGCGGCCAGTGTGCCGTTGCGGCGCGCGGGCGTCACGCTTGGCGAATGCGATTTTCTGCTCGAAACGCAAGAAGGCGCGCGGCTTCACTGGGAACTCGCGGTGAAGTGCTATCTGCATGCGGGCCATTCCGGCACGCACCACGCGTCAGAGCTATCGGACTATGTCGGCCCAAATCTGAAAGACCGCTTCGATCTGAAGCTCGCCCATTTGCTCGGCCATCAATTGCTGTTGAGCGCGCGTGAAGACTTTGCGTCGGCCGGTTATCCGGGCTTGTGGACGCCGCAAATGTTCATCAAAGGCTGGCTGTTCTATCGGCACGGACACGGCGAGACGCCGGCCGATCCCGTCGAACTCGATCCCGCGCATGGCCGCGGCTGGTGGGTGACGCATGGCGAGTGGCTGCGGTTCGCGTCGGCGCATGGCCAGCATTGGCGCACGTTGCCGCGTCTCGAATGGCTGGCGCCGCGTCGCTATCGCGTTGGCGAACAACACGCGGCCAGCACGCCGTTCGTCGATGCACAAACGCTCGCGGCTCAAACCTCGCAGCAACACGTTCCGACGATGGTCGCCGCATTCGACGAAGACACGACGGGCAATCTGCTCGAACGCAGTCGCGGTTTCATCGTGCCCGACGATTGGCCGCAGCGGGCAAGGGACTACGCACGGCAGCAGTAGCAGTGGGCGCGCTGCGTTACCACCATCGATAGAAATGATGCACCGGGCCGACGCCGCTGCCGACGTCGAGGCGATCGCTCGCCTGCAATGCGCCGGTCAGATATTCCTTCGCATCCGCGACCGCGCTCGCCAGATCGCCGCGTTGCGGGATCAGCGCTGCAATCGCCGACGACAACGTGCAGCCCGTGCCGTGCGTGTTCTTCACCGGCACGCGCGGACCTCCCAGACGCAGCGTGCCGCTCTCCTGCACCAGCCAGTCGGGACTGTCGGCGGCGTTCAAATGGCCGCCCTTCATCAGCACCGCGCGGGCGCCGAGCGCGCGCAGCGCTTCGCCTTGTTCGAGCATCGCGGCTTCGTCGGCAGCGGCTTGCGCGCCGCCGAGCAGCGCGGCGGCTTCGGGCAGATTGGGCGTCAGCAGATCGGCAAGCGGCAGCAGTTCGTCGCGCAAGGCCGCGACCGCGTCGGGCAGCAGCAGCGCATGGTTGCTCTTCGAGATCATCACGGTATCGAGCACGATGTGCGCGGGCTTGTGCCGGCGCAACGCGTCGGCGACGGCGCGCACGATCGACGCATTGGCCAGCATGCCGATCTTCACCGCGTCGATACGGATGTCGTCGAACACCGCGTCGAGTTGCGCGCCGACGAAGCCCGCGTCCGGCGCGTGAATCGCGGTGACGCCGCGCGTGTTCTGCGCGGTCAGCGCGGTAATCACGCTCGCGCCGTAAGCGCCGAGCGCGGAGAAGGCCTTCAGATCGGCCTGAATGCCGGCGCCGCCGCCCGAGTCGGAACCGGCGATCGTCAGCACATTGGGAATCGATTGGGTCATGGCAAAGCGGACTGGCACAGCAGCGTAAAGCCGCGGAGACGGTTGACGGTGGGCGGCCCGACAACCGGGCCGCGCGCGTGGTTCAGTGCTTGACTTCGCCGATCAGCGCGACCGAGTCGAACGCGCGCTGATTCGCCTGGTGACGTCGCATGACGAGCCACATCATCACGCAGACGAAGGTGCCGAACAGCACGATCACCGCCGCGACGGGCACGTCGAGCCAGACGAGCACCGCGTACAGGCACAGCATGACGAGCACGGAGAGATTTTCGTTGAAGTTCTGCACGGCGATGGAATGGCCGGCCGACAGCAGCACGTGGCCGCGATGCTGGAGCAGCGCATTCATCGGCACGACAAAGAAGCCCGACAGGCCGCCCACGATCATCAGGAAAATGTACGCGAAGATCAGATAGCCGGGCACATGCATGCGGCCGAAGTACAGCCCCCAGTGAGCGGGGAACAGATGCCGCGTGTAGAACGCCATCAGCATCACGGCAATGCCCATCATGATGCCGACCGGCAGCACCGACAGCGACTTTTTGAGCGGCACGCGCGAAGCCGCGAAGATCGCGCCGGCCGCGACGCCGACGGCCACCACGGCCTGCAAAATCGCGGCTTCGGAGAGCGACATGCCGAGCGACACTTCCGCCCACTTCAGCACGATGAATTGCAGCGTCGCGCCTGCGCCCCAGAAGAGCGTGGTGACGGCCAGCGAGATTTGCCCGAGCTTGTCGCGCCACAGCACGACGAAGCAGTCGGCGAAATCGGTCACGAGCTTGATCGGACCGTGCTGCTGCTTCGGATAGCGCGCGCCGGTATCGGGAATGCGCAGATTGAAGAGCGCCGCGATCACATAGATCACCATGATCACGAGCATCGCCGCTTCGGCGGGCGTGTTCACTGTGGGAATGTGGTGCCGCAGAATGGGCGCCGCGATATGCGGACTGATCAGCGCGCCGCCGAGCACGGTGCCGAGAATGATCGAGCCGACCGTGGTGCCTTCAATCCAGCCATTGGCGGCAACCAGGCGGTCAGGCGGCAGCAGTTCCGTGAGAATGCCGTATTTGGCCGGCGAATACGCCGCCGCGCCGAAACCGACAATACCGTAGGCAATAAGCGGATGCGCGCCGACCAGCATCGTGATGCAGCCGAGCACCTTGATCGTGTTCGTGATGAACATCACGCGTCCTTTCGGACGGGAATCGGCGAAGGCGCCCACGAAGGCGGCAAGAACGACGTACGACAGCACAAAGAACAGCTTGAGCAGCGGCGTCATCCAGTTCGGAGCGTGAAGATCTTTCAGCAGTGCGATAGCGGCGATCAGAAGCGCATTGTCGGCCAGCGACGAAAAAAACTGCGCGGCCATGATGGTGTAAAAACCTTTTTTCATCTGATGCGATGCTGTCCTCGCTGCGGTCTGTCCGCCCCGGCCGTTTGTTATGCGTCCGGGCTTATGCCGTTCGAAATGGGTTGTGCGCACGGCTTTATATCATGAAAATAGCTGCATTCAGACTAGCAGAATCCTTGATCGCACCGCCCAGCGGGCTGCCGCGCGTTGAAAACGCCCTGTAAGCCGCTGATTCGCAAGCGTCTTTACGAAAATATTCCATGCCGCGCCCCCTCTCAGCCACGATTCACACGTCCGCCCTTGCCAATAACCTTGCCGTCGCGCGCCGCTATGCGCCTAAATCGAAGATCTGGGCGGTCGTCAAGGCCAACGCCTACGGGCACGGCCTCGCGCGCGCTTTTCCAGGTTTGCGGGCAACCGACGGCTTTGGGTTGCTGGACCTCGAAGAAGCCGTGAAGTTGCGTGAATTGGGCTGGGCCGGCCCGATTCTTTTGCTCGAAGGCTTTTTTCGTCCGACGGACATCGACGTCATCGACCGCTATAGCCTCACGACGGCGCTGCATTCGGACGAGCAGTTGCGCATGCTGGAAATGGCGCGGCTCTCCAAGCCCGTCAACATCCAGTTGAAGATGAACAGCGGCATGAACCGGCTCGGCTACACGCCGGAAAAATTCCGCGCGGCGTGGGAGCGGGCGCGCGCCTGCCAGGGCGTCGGCCAGATCACGCTAATGACCCATTTCTCCGACGCCGACAGCGAGCGCGGCGTGGCTCACCAGATGGAAGCGTTCGAGCGCGGCGCGCAAGGCATCGCCGGCGCGCGCAGCCTCGCTAATTCCGCTGCGACGCTGTGGCATCCGCAATCGCATTTCGACTGGGTGCGGCCGGGCATCATTCTGTACGGCGCGTCGCCTTCGGGCGTGTCCGCGGCGATCCAGGGCACGGGCTTGCAGCCGGCCATGACGCTCGCGTCGGAACTGATCGCCGTGCAAAACATCGCGGAAGGTCAGACCGTCGGCTACGGCTCGCTCTTCAAGGCGCGCGGGCCAATGCGCATCGGCGTGGTCGCGTGCGGCTATGCGGACGGCTATCCGCGGGTCGCGCCCGAAGGCACGCCGGTGATCGTGGACGGCGTGCGCACGCGGATCGTCGGACGCGTTTCGATGGACATGCTGACCGTCGACCTCACGCCGGTTCCCACGGCGAACGTCGGCTCGCGCGTCGAATTGTGGGGCGCGTCCTTGCCCATCGACGATGTGGCGCGCGCGTGCGGCACGATTGGTTATGAGCTGATGTGCGCGGTCGCGCCACGCGTTCCGGTGCGCGCGGAATGACGTAGGCAACGGCAAACAACAACCAAGCAACATTAGAACAACCGCAACTCGGGCAGGAACGCGTGGCAAAAGCAAAAACGTTGTACGTATGCAGTGAATGCGGCGGTCAATCGCCGAAATGGGCAGGACAATGCCCGTCATGCCAGGCCTGGAACACACTGGTCGAATCGGTTGCGGAAGCACCTTCCACGCATCGCTTCCAGTCGCTCGCGAAGAGCGCGCCGGTGCGGCGCCTCGCGGACATCGAAGCGTCCGACGTGCCGCGCTTCACCACCGGCGTCGGCGAATTCGACCGCGTGCTCGGCGGCGGTCTGGTGCCGGGCGGCGTGGTGTTGATCGGCGGCGATCCGGGCATCGGCAAATCGACGCTGTTGCTGCAGTCGCTCGCTGAAATTGCCGCCGACAAGCGCGCGCTCTACATCAGCGGCGAGGAATCGGCTGCGCAAATTGCGTTGCGCGCGCAACGATTGTCGCTGCTCGAACCGGGTTCGAAGGCGAGCGAGTTGCAATTGCTCGCCGAAATCCAGCTGGAAAAAATTCAGGCGACGATTGCCGACCAGCGGCCGGATGTCGCCGTCATCGATTCGATCCAGACCGTGTACTCGGACGCGCTCACGTCCGCGCCCGGTTCGGTCGCCCAGGTGCGCGAGTGCGCGGCGCAATTGACGCGCATCGCGAAGCAGTCGGGCACCACGATCATCATGGTCGGCCACGTCACGAAAGAGGGCGCGCTCGCGGGGCCGCGCGTGCTGGAACATATCGTCGATACGGTGCTGTACTTCGAGGGCGACACGCATTCGTCGTTTCGCCTCGTGCGCGCGATCAAGAACCGCTTCGGCGCGGTCAACGAGCTTGGCGTGTTCGCGATGACCGAGCGCGGTTTGCGCGGCGTCGCCAATCCGTCGGCGCTTTTTCTGTCCCAGCATGAACAGTCGGTGCCGGGCTCGTGCGTGCTGGTGACGCAGGAAGGCACGCGGCCGCTGCTGGTGGAAGTGCAGGCGCTGGTCGATTCCGCCAATGCGCCGAATCCGCGGCGTCTCGCCGTCGGCCTCGAACAGAATCGTCTCGCGATGCTGCTCGCGGTGCTGCATCGGCATGCGGGCATTGCCTGTTTCGATCAGGACGTGTTCCTGAACGCGGTGGGCGGCGTGAAGATCACGGAGCCCGCCGCTGACCTCGCGGTGCTGCTCGCGATTCATTCGTCGATGCGTAACAAGCCGTTGCCCAAAGGCCTCGTGGTGTTCGGCGAAGTCGGCCTCGCCGGCGAAATCCGGCCGTCGCCGCGTGGTCAGGAACGTCTGAAGGAAGCGGCCAAGCTCGGCTTTTCGGTGGCCGTGATTCCGAAGGCCAATGCGCCCAAGCAGCCGATAGAAGGCTTACAGGTCGTTGCGGTCGAGCGTATCGAACAGGCAATCGACCGGGTTCGTACGCTCGAGTAGACGGGCCTTTCGCCGCTGCCGCGACCGGGGCGCGCGCGGCGCTTGCCGTAATGCGCGGTAAATATCTCCAGGTTGGCTGTAACCAACAAGCCCTTCCTTTTTCCTTAAGCTGCCAGGGTATTGCATCCCTTCGATGCCGGAAAAAGGATCGCGCCTTGAAACAGTCACATGAAACCGTAGCCGAGCGGCCGATACAGGTGCGCGGTTGCCGGGTCTCCGCGCCCATTCAGCAACCGTGGGGCGGCGCTTGCCGGATTGTCGAGTGGATCGACCGGACCGGACAGATTTCACGCCGCGTGGTAGCGGGCGACGCCACCGCCGCCGACGTGCGCGCCACCATCAATCGCCACGTGGAAGGCCGCAAGCATCTGCTTTACGACGATGAAAAGACGCCGCGTCAGACGTTGCCGCGGCAGACGGTGGCGCGGCGGTAGTTGTCGGCGGCGTCCTCGGGTTGGGATGAGGAGCGAAGGGCGCTTTAGCCTTCGCTTTCCTTGTTGCGCTGACCGAACGCGTCGAGCTCGTGGTTCGGCTCATGCGCTTGATCCGCTTCCTGCGTTTCATACGCCCGCGGATCAAACAGCACATGCCGCGCCGCTTCCGCCGCCGTCAGTACAGGCGAGACGCAGCAATCCAGCGGCTCGAGCAGCGCGACCCATTCATCGAGTGCGCGCGAGCCGAACACGTCGGCAAGCTCCTGCGTGAGCGCGGCGGCGTCCGGTCCGCCAATCGCCTGACCCAGGCTCCAGTGACGCGTGGCCCACTCGGGGCGATCGAGCGCCATGCACAAGCTCTCCCAGAACTTCAGTTCGAGCGCGCCGACCGCGAGCCAGCGGCCGTCCAGCGTGCGGTAGAGGTTGTAGCAGGGCACGCCGCCGTTCAGCAGACCCGAACCCGCGCGTGTTTCTTCCGGCGCCTGTCGCGCTGCGCTTGCCGCCATGTTTCCCGCTGCGCTTGCCGCTATGTTTGCCGCGGCATTCTCATTGGCAAGCGCAACTTGCGCGACCACGTTATGCGCATGCGTGGCGTGTGTCATGGAAACGTCGACAAAGCGGCCCTCGCCGCCGCGCGACACCTGCCACAACGCGGCGAGAATCTGCGTGACCGCGCTAAGCGCGCCGCCAAGCAGATCGGCGATCTGAAAGTTGGGCACGATAGGCGTGCCGTCGCGACTCTGGAGTTGATCCAGCACACCCGCGTAGCCGATGTAGTTCAGGTCGTGCCCGGCGCGATCGGCGAATGGTCCGCGTGCGCCGTAGCCGCTAATCGCGCAGTACACCAACCGTGGATTGGCCGCGCGCAGCGTCGCGTAGCCGACGCCGAGCCGGTCCATCACCCCCGGCCGGAAGCTTTCGATCAGCACGTCCGCCTCGGACGCGAGCGCGCGCAGCACATTGCGTCCCGCTTCGGATTTGAGGTCGAGACGCGTCTCGCGCTTGCCGCGATTGACGAGCCGGTAGAACGCGCCGGGCCGCCCGGCTACGCGGTCGCTCGACGACTGCATCATCGTGCGGGTAGGGTCGCCGGCGCCGGGCGCTTCGATCTTCAGGACGTCGGCGCCGAGTTCCGCAAGCCGCAAAGCGGCAACGGGGCCGGGGAGCAGGCGCGTGAGGTCGAGCACGCGCAGGCCCTTTAGAGGCGGTGGCGCGGCGTCGGCCGGCGCGGACTCGCCGAAAGACGAAGCAGATGCAGCAGATGCAGCGGAAGACGTCGCAGATGACAAAGCCAACCTCTCGTCGATGCCGGCGCGGATCGCAGCGAGCGTTCCGCTAACCGATTTGTTCGAGTTCCTCGTGTGTCTCGAGCCACTCGGCTTCGAGCGCCTCGAGGCGTGCGTTCACATCTGCCTGACGGCGGATCGCGTCCGTCAGCTTGCTCTTCTGAGCGGGCTCGTAACTGGCCGGATCGGCGACGAACGCGTCGAGCGTCGCCTTCTCCGCGTTGAGCGCGTCCATTTCCTTCTCGATCTTCGTGATGCGGCTTTGCAGCGGCTTTTTCAGATGCGCGAGCTTCTGACGCGTTTCTGCTTCGAGCCTGCGTTGCTCCTTGCGATTCACGCCGCCGTCAGCGCCGTTGTCGGTGCCGTTCGAGCCACCATTGGACGCGCCGTTCGCCGCATTCCCCGCCTTCAACGCCGCGCGCTGCTCCGCTGCGTGCTGCAAGAGCCAGTCGCGGTAATCGTCGAGATCGCCGTCGAATTCCTGCAG
Source organism: Paraburkholderia graminis (assembly GCF_003330785.1). Classification (NCBI taxonomy): domain Bacteria; kingdom Pseudomonadati; phylum Pseudomonadota; class Betaproteobacteria; order Burkholderiales; family Burkholderiaceae; genus Paraburkholderia; species Paraburkholderia graminis. Next base: position 2,342,539 of record NZ_CP024934.1, on the reverse strand, counting down.
ACGGTGCTTCGCGACCAGCATGAACTGATCGGTCGTGGCGCGCAGCAAATGCCGGTCGTGCGAGACGAGAATGAGCGTGCCTTCGAACTGCGCGAGCGCCATCGTCAACGCATGCCGCGTCTCCAGATCCAGGTGATTGGTCGGCTCGTCGAGCAGGAGCAGGTTCGGCTTTTGCCAGATGATCAGCGCAAGCGCGAGCCGCGCCTTTTCGCCACCGGAGAAGGGCGCGATTTTCGACGTCGCCATTTCGCCGGAAAAATTGAAGCTGCCGAGGAAGTCGCGCAATTCCTGTTCGCGTGTGTCGGGCGCGAGACGCGCGAGGTGCTGCAACGGCGTGTCGTCGGCACGCAGCGTTTCGAGCTGATGCTGCGCGAAATAGCCGATGCGCAAACCCTTGCCTTCGCGCACATGCCCGCCGAGCGGCGCAAGCGTGCCGGCCAGCGTCTTGATCAGCGTGGACTTGCCCTGGCCGTTCGCGCCGAGCAGGCCGATGCGCTGACCGTTCTGGATAGACAGCATCACACGCTCGACGACCGGAATCTCCGCGCCGTCCTCGCTGTGGTAGCCGCAGCGCACGTCTTCCATCACCATCATCGGATTCGGCGCGGAATCGGGCGTGCGGAATTCGAACGTGAACGGCGACGTGGCGTGCGCCGGCGCGATCAGTTCCATCTTTTCCAGCGCCTTCACGCGGCTTTGCGCCTGGCGCGCCTTGGTGGCCTGCGCCTTGAAACGGTTGATGTAGCTCTGCAGATGCGCGACCGTGCGCTGCTGCTTCTCGTACGCATTCTGTTGCAGCGCGATCTGCTGCGCGCGCAGCACTTCGAATTGCGAGTAGTTGCCGCCGTAACGCTTGATCTGCTGCTGTTCGAGATGCAGCGTGACGTTGCAGACGGAGTCGAGAAATTCGCGGTCGTGCGAGATCACGATCAGCGTGCCCGGATAGCGATGCAGCCACTCCTCGAGCCAGACGATTGCGTCGAGGTCCAGGTGGTTGGTCGGTTCGTCGAGCAGCAGCAAGTCCGAGCGGCACATCAGCGCCTGCGCGAGATTCAGGCGCATGCGCCAGCCGCCCGAGAAGCTGCTGACCGGCTCGCGGGTCTGCTCGAGCGTGAAGCCGAGACCGAGCAGCAAGGCTTCGGCGCGCGCGGGCGCCGTGTAGCCGTCGGCGTCCGCAAAGGCGGCGTGGGCTTCGGCTTCGGCCGCGCCGTCGTGCGCGGCGGAGGCGGCGGCAATGCGTGCTTCGATCGCGCGCAACGCGGCGTCGCCGTCGAGCGTATAGGCGAGCGCGGTCTTGTCGGCAGCGGGCGTTTCCTGCGCGACGTGCGCGATCTGCCACGTGGGCGGGATCGAAAAATCGCCGCCGTCCGCGTGCAGTTCGCCGAGCAGCACGGCAAACAGCGTCGACTTGCCCGCGCCGTTTGCGCCCACGAGGCCGGCCTTTTCGCCGGGATTGAGCGTGAACGTGGTGTTGTCGAAGAGCGGCTTGGTGCCGCGCGCGAGGCTGAACTGGTTAAAGCGGATCACGAAAAGGCCGGCTGAAGAAAAACGCTATTTTAGACTGCCGGGGATGACACCGGGACCTTAGCCGGCATCGGCCATTCGGCCGACTGTATCGGCCGCGCTTTTGACATAGACTGACGGCTTTCGTGGGGAGAGCATATGACATCGATTTATTCTTTTACGGCCCGCACGCTAGGCGGCGAGGAAGTGAGCCTCGCGCAGTACGAAGGCAAAGTGCTGCTGATCGTCAATACGGCGAGCGAATGCGGGTTCACGCCGCAATACGCGGGCTTGCAGAAGCTCTATGACGGCTACGCGGCGCGCGGGCTCACGGTGCTGGGCTTTCCATGCAATCAGTTCGGCAAGCAGGAGCCGGGCGACGCCGCGCAGATCGGCAGCTTCTGCGAGAAGAACTACGGCGTGACGTTCCCGATGTTCGACAAGATCGACGTGAACGGCGCGAATGCGCATCCGCTGTTCCGTTATCTGACGGGCGAAGCGCCGGGGCTGCTCGGCCTGGAAGGCATCAAGTGGAATTTCACGAAGTTTCTGATCGGCCGCGACGGCAACGTGGTCAAGCGCTATGCGCCGCTGACCAAGCCGGAGACGATTACCGAGGACATCGAAAAGCTGCTGTGAAACCGGCGGCACGTGGCGGGGCTTTACAGGATCGGCGAGAACAGCCGGGCCACGTGCATGAGTACGCGCCGCACCGCGCTTGCCTGACGATACTCGTTGCGGTCGATCTCGCGCGATTGCGCGAAGTCGTCGAGCAGCATGGCTTCGACTTCTTTCGCGAATGACTGATCGACGGTCACGACCATGATCTCGAAGTTGAGCCGGAACGAACGGTTGTCGAGGTTGGCGCTGCCCACCGCGGCGGCCACGGTGTCGATCAGCACGACCTTCTGGTGCAGAAAGCCGGGTTGATAACGAAAGATGCGGATGCCCGCGCGCAGCGAATCGTACGCGTACAGCTTCGACGCTTCGAACACCACGACGTGATCGCGCCGGCTCGGAATCATGATGCGCACGTCGACGCCGCGCAGCGCGGCGAGCCGCAATGCGGAGAACACGGCTTCGTCGGGAATGAGGTAGGGCGTCGTGATCCAGATGCGCTCGCGCGCCGCGTTGATCGCTTCGACGAAAAACAGCGAGCAGGTTTCCTGCTTGTCGGCGGGGCCGCTCGGCACAACCAGGCAGTGCATGTCGTGGTTGGCGGCGGGCGTTGAGCTTGCGGGGAGCGACGCGTTCGTGGAGTCCACCGGCATCGGCGGCACATCGAGTTGCGGCAATTGCTGCGTGGCCCAGTACCAGTCCTCGGTGAACACGAACTGGATGCTCGCGACCGCCGGCCCGCGCACTTCGATATGCGTGTCGCGCCACGGCGAAAGCGGCGGCTTCGCGCCCAGATACTCGACGCCGACATTGTGTCCGCCGACAAACGCGCGCTCGCCGTCGACGGAAACGATTTTGCGGTGATTGCGGAAGTTCAGTTGCAGCCGGTTGACGAACAGGCGATTGGTCGCGAACGGATGCGTGTCCACGCCGCCCGCGCGCAACGACGCGACGTAACGATGAGGCAGATCGAAGCTGCCGATGCTGTCGTAGAGGAAATAGACGCGCACGCCCTGGCGCGCTTTCGCGATCAATGCTTCCTTGAACATCTCGCCGAGCGCGTCTTCACGGACGATGAAGAACTGCACGATGATGTAGTGACGCGCGTGCTCGATGGCATCGAAAATGGCCTCGAAAGTCGCCGTGCCGTTCACCAGCGTACGCACGGCATTGCCCGGCAGAAACGGCATGCCGCCCAGGCGCGTCAGCGAGTGCACGAGCCTGCCTCCCAGCGCATGCGCGGGCAGTTCGACCGACGAAGCCAGCTTGTCCCACTGCGGAGGATGCGCGTGCGTGCGCAACAGTTCGTTCTCGACGCGGCGGGCGTCGGCATAGCCGGCGAACTTGCTGCGCCCGAGGAACAGGTAAGGGACGAGTGTCAGATACGGCATCGCGACCAGCGACACGGCCCACGCGATCGCGCCTTGCGACGTGCGGGTATTGAGAATCGCGTGACACGCCGCGACCGCGCCGAGTATGTGCGCGAGGGCCACCAGCGTGCCGACGTGAAGCAGGTCGAATTGCATAGGCGAGCGAAGGGTTGAGCGAAATGCCGTGCCGGGGCGTCGGAGGAACGCGGGCAACGGCGCTCATCTTACCGAACGCGAGGCGGTTGGGGTGAGGGCGGGGTTTGTGTGGGGCGACGGCGGGGGCGGGCTTAGAGCTTCCGTGGACGGCGCGTGCGCGCGGCGGCGCGCGTGCTGGCTGGCTTCGGCGGGCAGCCCAGCAAAAGCGGCAAGCCAACGTCGACCGGCGCGCAGGCGCCTCTCGCCCACACACCGCTCGGCGCTAAAACATCGTCACAACATCAGAGAGGCAGATCCGCGGCCTGAATCAGGAACACGTTGTCGTCGCCGGCGCTCGTCGACAGCCAGACGAGGTTCAGGCCGCCGAACGCCGCTTCCACATGCTGACGCTCGTTGCCGATCTCGATCACGAGCACGCCGTCTTCGGTCAGCCAGTTGCGTGCGTCCGCAATGATTCGCCGCACGATGTCCATACCGTCCGCGCCGCCCGCAAGCGCCATTTCCGGCTCGTGCTTGTACTCGGCGGGCAGTTCCTGCATCGACGCCGCGTTCACATACGGCGGATTGCTGATGATCACGTCGTAGCGGCGCTGCGCGAGCGGCGCATAAAGATCGCCTTCGAAGAGCGCGATGCGGTCGTCGAGCTTGTAGTCGGCCACGTTGCGCGCGGCGACTTCGAGGGCCGGCGCGGACAGGTCCACCGCGTCGATGTCGGCATTCGGAAACGCGTGCGCCGCGAGAATCGCGAGACACCCGGAACCCGTGCACAGTTCGAGCACGGCGCTCACCTGCTCGGGATCTTCCACATACGGTTGCAGGCCGTCCTGCAGCAGCTCGCCGATAAACGAACGCGGCACGATCACGCGCTCGTCGACGTAAAAGCGAAAGCCGTGCATCCACGCTTCCTGCGTGATGTACGCGGCCGGCACGCGCTCGCTGGCGCGGCGCTCGATCACGTTGAGCACGGCGTCGATTTCGGCTGCCGAGAGACGCGCGTCCATGAACGGCTCGAGCAGGTCGAGCGGCAGATGCAGCGTGTGCAGCACCAGGTAGGCGGCTTCGTCGTAGGCGTTGGCCGAGCCGTGGCCGAACGACAGCCCGGCCTGGTTGAAGCGCGACACCGCGAAACGCAGCAGGTCGCGGACGGTGGAAAAGGGCAGCGTCATCGCAATAGTCCTTGAATGTCCCTCGTATGTGCCGAGGGTTAAGCGATCAGTTGTTCGAGCACGCGGCGATACACGTTCTTGAGCGGCTCGATGTGGGCAACTTCGATATGTTCGTCGATCTTGTGGATGCTGGCGTTCAGCGGGCCGAACTCGACCACCTGTTGGCAGATGCGCGCGATGAAGCGGCCGTCCGACGTGCCGCCCGTGGTCGACAGTTCGGTGCTCACGCCGGTTTCGTCCTTGATCGCTTTCGCCAGCGCGCTCGACAGTTCGCCGTGCGGCGTGAGAAACGGCAGGCCGCTGACCGTCCATTGCAGATCGTATTCGAGGCCGTGCCGGTCGAGGATCGCGTGGACACGCTGCTGCAATCCTTCGACCGTGCTGGCCGTCGAGAAGCGGAAGTTGAACATGATGTCGGCGTGGCCGGGAATCACGTTGGTGGCGCCCGTGCCGCTATGAATGTTCGACACTTGCCAGGTGGTGGGCGGGAAGTACTGGTTGCCGTCGTCCCAGCGTTCGGCGACGAGATCGGCCAGCGCGGGCGCGAGCAGATGGACCGGGTTTTTCGCCAGGTGCGGATACGCGATATGGCCTTGCACGCCCTTGACGACGAGTTTGCCCGACATCGAGCCGCGCCGGCCGTTCTTTACCGTGTCGCCGAACTGCGCGCTCGAAGTCGGTTCGCCGACGATGCAGTAGTCCATGCGTTCGCCGCGCGCCTGCAGCGCTTCGACCACTTTGACGGTGCCGTCGGTGGCGGGGCCTTCTTCGTCGCTCGTGATCAGGAACGCGATCGAGCCGCGATGCTGAGGATGCGCCGCGACGAATTCCTCGCTCGCCACCACGAAGCCGGCGATCGACGTTTTCATGTCGGCTGCGCCCCGGCCGTACAGCTTGCCGTCGCGATGCGTCGGTTGGAACGGCGCCGATTGCCATTGATCGAGCGGGCCGGTGGGCACCACGTCCGTATGACCGGCAAACGCGAGCAGCTTGCCCGCCCGGCCGTCGACGCCGCGTTTCACGGCCCACAGATTCGTCACGCCGTTCGATTCGATGGTTTCGTGCTCGAAGCCGAGCGCGGACAGGCGCTCGATCAGAAGGCGCTGGCAATGCTGGTCGTCGGGCGTGACGGAGGCGCGCGCGATCAGTTGTTCGGTAAGGGCGAGGGTGCCGGACATGGATTCAGTACAAGCCACTTGGAAATGAAAAAATGCCGGCTGGCGGTGAAGCACCGCAGCCGGCAACAGCTTTGACGCAACGCGGCGGACCGCGTTTTTAGATAAACAACGCTACGCTTACGCAAACAACGCCGCGTATTCGTCGGCGGAAAAACCGAGCGACTTGACGCGGCCGTTGACCACCAGCACCGGCCGCTTGATCACCGACGGCTTGTGGATCATCAACGCGATCGCGCCCGGCTGCGTGTCGGCAGCGGCCTTCATGTCGTCGGACAGGCCGCGCCATGTGGTGCCGCGACGGTTCAGCAGCGCGTCGAGCTTCACGTCTTTCAGCCAGTCCTGCACGAGCGGCTCGGTCACGCCGGCCTTCTTGAAGTCGTGAAACTCGAACTCGACGCCGTGCTCCTCGAGCCACACGCGCGCTTTCTTCACCGTGTCGCAATTCGGAATACCGTAGACGACAGTTTTTGTGCCGCGCGCCATCAGTCGCCTCGCAGAAGCTCGTTCAGGCCGACCTTCGCGCGTGTCTTCGCGTCGACCTTCTTGACGATCACGGCGCAGTAGAGGCTATGCGAACCGTCCTTCGACGGCAGATTGCCCGCCACCACGACCGAACCCGCCGGAATGCGGCCATACGACACTTCGCCGGTTTCGCGGTCGTAAATCTTGGTGCTCTGGCCGAGGTACACGCCCATCGAAATGACCGAGTTTTCCTCGACGATCACGCCTTCCACCACTTCCGAGCGCGCGCCGATAAAGCAGTTGTCCTCGATGATGACCGGGTTCGCCTGCAGCGGCTCCAGCACGCCGCCGATGCCCACGCCGCCCGACAGGTGCACGTTCTTGCCGATCTGCGCGCACGAACCGACGGTGGCCCACGTATCGACCATCGAGCCTTCGTCGACGTAAGCGCCGATGTTGGTGTACGACGGCATCAGCACGACGTTTTTCGCGATGAACGAGCCGCGGCGCGCGATGGCGGGCGGCACGACACGAAAGCCGCCGGCCGCGAAGTCTTCAGCGGTGTAGTTCGCGAACTTCGACGGCACCTTGTCGTAGAACTGGCTGTAGCCGCCGGCCGGCATCGGCGCATTGTCTTCCAGGCGGAACGACAGCAGCACGGCTTTCTTCAGCCATTGATTGACGACCCAGTCGCCGTCTTTCTTCTCGGCGACGCGCAGCGCGCCCTTATCGAGTTGCTCGATGGCGTGGGCGACGGCTTCGCGCACGTCGGCCGGAGCGGCCTTGGGCGACAGCTCGGCGCGGTTGTCCCAGGCGGTGTCGATGATCTGCTGAAGTTGTTGCGACATATGCGTGCTTTATGAAGAGTTGAAGTCTGAAGAAGGGAGGCGGTGTGCAGTGTTCGCGCAAAGCCGGCAGCGCAAAGCCGGCAAGCGCAAACGCGGCAGCACGACAGTCAGCCCGCGAGCCCGCGGCAAAAATCGACGATTCGTTGCGCACCCTGCGTGCATTCGTCGACGTCGGCGACGAGCGCCATGCGCACGAAATTGCGGCCTGGGTTCACGCCGTGCGCGGTGCGCGCGAGGAACGAACCCGGCAGAACGGTCACATTATAGTCGGCGTAAAGACGCTGGGCGAACTCGGTATCGGAGAGGCCGGTGCGCGAGACGTCGGCCCACAGATAGAACGCGGCGTCCGGCAGACGCACGTCGAGCACCTCGGCGAGCATCGGCGTGACCGTCGAAAATTTCTGCACGTATTTCGCGCGGTTCTCGCGCACATGCGCCTCGTCGTTCCAGGCCGCGATGCTGGCGCTCTGATACACGGTCGACAACGCCGCGCCGTGGTACGTGCGGTACAGCAGGAAGTCCTTGAGGATGGCGGCGTCGCCCGCGACGAAACCCGAGCGCATGCCCGGCACGTTCGAGCGCTTCGAGAGGCTCGACAGCATCACGAGCCGATCGTAGCCGCGGCCCAGTTTGTGCGCGGCTTCGAGGCCGCCGAGCGGTGGGTTGGCTTCGTCGAAGTAGATTTCGGAGTAGCACTCGTCGGAGGCGATCACGAAGCCGTGACGGTCCGACAGCGCGAAGAGTTCACGCCAGTCTTCGAGCGTCAGCACAGCGCCCGTCGGATTGCCGGGTGAGCACACGTACAGCAACTGCGTGCGGGCCCAGATCGCTTCGGGCACCGCCGAGTAATCGCACGCGAAGTTGCGCGCCGGGTCGCTGTTCACGAAGTACGGCTCGGCGCCCGCGAGGATCGCGGCGCCTTCGTAGATTTGGTAGAACGGGTTGGGACAGAGTACGATCGCAGGCTCGCCTTCTGCATTACGCTTCGGGTCGATGACCGTTTGCGCGAGCGCGAACAGCGCCTCGCGCGAGCCCGACACCGGCAGCACCTCAGTCGCGGGATCGACGGGCGGCAGACTGTAGCGCTGCGTGACCCAGGTCGCGATCGACTCGCGCAACGGCGCCGAGCCGAGCGTCGCCGGATACGCGGACAGACCGCCGAGCGATGCGATCACCGCGTCGCGTATCAGCGCGGGCGTCGGATGCTTGGGCTCGCCAATGCCGAAGCTGATATGCGCGAGGCCGGCGGCCGGCGTGAGGTCCTTGAAAAGCGCGCGCAGCTTTTCGAACGGATAGGGCTGAAGGGAGTCGAGTAGCGGATTCACTGGGCGGATCGGGCCTGATCGAAGAAAGCGCGGAAAGAGGTGCGACGGCGCATGCGCCTCCGCTGGTGTCCTGTCGAGCCGCGCTAAGTGGCGGCGGGACGGCGGCGGCGAGCAGGGAATTATAGCGTGGCGTGGGGCGGGCTTGGGCCTGGCGCGGCGCGGACGGCGCGGGCCGTAACGCGAGCAGCAACGCAAACAACGACGAGCAGCAATACAAGCAGCAACACAAGCAACAAGACACGCAGCAACACGAACAGCAACACCGCAGGAGCAGCAATGTACGCAGGAGCCGGGCAGACATCCAGGCAATGCAGCCGTGAAAACACCGCTGCTTACCACACCAGCAACAGCAGTAACGCGAGCAAAACCAGCAACACCAGCAACGCCGTCGAGCGAATCGCCGCCACGCTCTCGCGGAGCCCGTCGCCATGACGAACTGGCTGCGCACAGGCTGGCCGACGCTCGCGATCATGCTGGGCGCGTCGGTGTGGGGCGTGATCTGGTATCCGTTGCGGATGCTGGCGTCGCTCGGCGTTACGGGCACGGCGGCGAGCGCGCTGACGAGCGGCGCGGGTTGCCTGTTCGTGCTGCTCGTGCGTCATCGGGCCATCCGGACCGTGCGCTGGCACTGGCTGCTGCCGGCGCTTGCGCTCGCCGCGGGCATCACGAATCTCGGCTTCGTGTGGGGCTCGATCCACGGCCAGGTGATGCGCGTGCTGCTGCTCTTCTATCTGACGCCCGCGTGGACCGCGCTGTTCGCGCATTTCATCCTGCATGAGCGCCTGACCTGGCCGGGCGCGGGTCTCGCCGCGCTGTCGCTCGTCGGCGCGATGACGATGCTATGGTCGCCGCAGCTCGGCATTCCGCTGCCGGGCAACCTCGCCGAATGGGCGGGCCTCGCGGGCGGCATGGGCTTCGCGATGAGCAACGTCCTGATCCTCAAGACAAGCCGCGTGTTGCCGCAGATGAAACCGGAGATGCGCACCGCGACCATCTTCGGCGGCGCGGCGATTTTCGGCGCGTGCGCGTCGCTGTTCGAAGCGATGCCCTCGCCGCCGACGGGCGCGCATCTCGGCACCGCGGCGTGGCTCGTGCTGGGGCTCGGTTTCCTGCTGGCGTCGAACAACATGCTGGTGCAGTACGGGCTCTCGCGCGTGCCGGCCAACCGGGCGTCGATCATCATGCTGTTCGAACTGGTAGTGACGGCGCTCTCCGCATGGCTCTTCGCCGGCGAAACGCCCGGCCCGCGCGAATGGGCGGGCGGCGCGTGCATCGTGCTGGCGTCGGCGCTGTCGAGCTGGATGCATCGCCCGAAGGCCATGCCGCCCGATCCCGCCAATCAGGACACTGGCGACGCCGCCGCGGCCGACCGCGACGACAAGGACGACAACAAGCACGACAGCGCGGGCGAACAGTCTAACGACCGCAAGAACCGCCGACGCGCGATGGTATGATTGCCCCTCATTAGCCGGCGCATGCGCGACCCGCGTGCAACCGGCGCCCCAATTCCCGAGGGCTGGCAAGGACCGTAGGCCGTCTCGCCGCAGCCGCGAACGGCTCGTGCGGTCTTCGTGAGCCACCTATTATTTTTCCTTCTCAAACAGCGAAATCGCCGTGCGTCTGACCTCGATCAAACTCGCTGGATTCAAGTCATTCGTCGATCCCACGCATTTCCAGGTTCCGGGCCAGCTAGTCGGCGTGGTCGGACCGAATGGATGCGGCAAGTCCAACATCATCGACGCCGTGCGCTGGGTGCTCGGCGAATCGCGCGCCTCCGAGCTGCGCGGCGAGTCGATGCAGGACGTGATCTTCAACGGTTCGACTGCGCGCAAGCCGGGCAGCCGCGCGAGCGTCGAACTCGTGTTCGACAACGCGGACGGCCGCGCCGCCGGCCAGTGGGGCCAATATGCGGAGATTGCCGTCAAGCGCGTGCTGACGCGCGACGGCACCTCGAGCTATTACATCAACAACCTGCCGGCGCGCCGCCGCGACATCCAGGATATTTTCCTCGGCACGGGCCTCGGGCCGCGCGCGTACGCGATCATCGGGCAGGGCATGATCGCGCGCCTGATCGAAGCGAAGCCTGAAGAGTTGCGCGTGTTTCTCGAAGAAGCCGCGGGCGTCTCCAAGTACAAGGAACGCCGCCGCGAGACCGAGAATCGTCTGCATGACACGCGGGAAAACCTGACGCGGGTCGAGGACATCGTCCGCGAACTGAGCACGAATCTGGAGAAGCTCGAAGCGCAGGCGGTCGTCGCCACGCGCTACAAGGAACTGCAGACCGACGGCGAGGAAAAGCAGCGTCTGTTGTGGCTGTTGCGCAAGAACGAGGCGGGCAGCGAGCAGGAACGTCAGCAGCGCGCGATCGAACAGGCGCAGATCGACCTCGAGGCGCAAACCGCCAAACTGCGTGAAGTGGAAGCGCAACTCGAGACGCTGCGCGTCGCGCACTACTCGGCGAGCGACGCGATGCAGGGCGCGCAAGGCGCGCTCTACGAGGCGAACGCCGACGTCAGCAAGCTCGAAGCCGAGATCAAGTTCATTGTCGAATCGCGCAACCGCGTGCAGGCGCAGATTGCCGCGCTCACCGCGCAGCGCGAGCAATGGCTCGCGCAAGCCGAAAAGGCGCAAGGCGATCTGGAAGACGCCGAAGAGCAGCTTGCCGTCGCCGAAGAAAAAGCGGTAGTCGCCGAGGAAGAAGCCGCGGCGAAACACGACGCCATGCCCGCGCTCGAAGCGCGCTGGCGCGACGCGCAAGCGGAGCTGAACGCGGAGCGCGGCGGCATTGCGCAGACCGAACAGGCGCTCAAGCTCGAAGCCGCGCACCAGCGCAACGCCGACCAGCAATTGCAGCAGTTGCAGCAGCGTCACGAGCGGCTGAAAGCGGAAGCCGGCGGTCTCGATGCGCCCGACGAAGCGCAACTCGAAGAACTGCGCATGCAGCTCGCCGAGCACGAAGAAATTTTGCACGACGCGCAAGCGCGTCTCGCGGATGCGCAGGAAACGCTGCCGCGTCTGGACGCCGAACGGCGCGCCGCGCAAGAGCGCGTGCAGGCCGAAAGCGCGCAGATTCATCAGCTCGATGCGCGCCTCGCCGCGCTCAAGCAATTGCAGGAAAACGTGCAGACCGAAGGCAAGATCCAGCCGTGGCTCGAAAAGCACGAACTGGGTGCGTTGCCGCGTCTGTGGAAGAAGCTGCATGTCGAAGCCGGCTGGGAAGCCGCGCTCGAATCGATGCTGCGCGAGCGGCTTGCCGCGCTCGAAGTGTCGAATCTCGACTGGGTCAAGGCGTTCGCCACCGACGCGCCGCCCGCGAAGCTCGCGTTCTACGCACCACCCGTCGCCGGTCAGCCGGTTGCGGCGCCCGCTGGGCTGCGGCCGTTGCTGTCGCTGGTGCGGATCGACGACGCGGGCATCCGCGCCGTGCTCAACGACTGGCTCGGCCTCGCTTTCGTCGCCGACGATCTGCAGCAGGCGCTCAGCATGCGCGCGCAGTTGCCCGAAGGCGGCTCGTTCGTCGTGAAGGCGGGGCACGTGGTGACGCGCGTCGGCGTGCAGCTTTATGCCGCCGATTCCGAGCAGGCCGGCATGCTGGCCCGTCAGCAGGAAATCGAAAATCTCGCGCGCCAGGTGCGCGCTCAGGCTTTGCTCGCCGACGAAGCGAAGGCCGCCGCGATCCGCGCCGAAGCCGCGCACACGCAAGCCGCGCAGGCGCTGACCGACGTGCGCCAGCAAGCCGAGCGCGCGACGCAGCGTGTGCATGCGTTGCAGCTCGACGTGCTCAAGCTCACGCAGGCGCACGAGCGCTATACGCAGCGCAGCACGCAGATTCGCGAGGAACTCGAAGAGATCAATGCGCAGATCGACGAACAGCGCGCGCTGCGTGCCGAGTCGGAAGCGAACTTCGAGCGCTACGACGGCGAACTCGCGGAATTGCAGGCGCGTTTCGAAGATCATCAACTGGCTTTCGAGGCGCTCGACGAAGAGCTGACCACGGCCCGCGGACAGGCGCGCGATCTCGACCGCGCCGCCACCGACGCGCGCTTCGCCGCGCGCAACATGGCCGCTCGCATCGACGAATTGAAGCGCAGCATTCAGGTCGCGCATGAGCAGAGCGAGCGCGTGGCGGCGTCGCTGGAAGACGCGCGCGCCGAACTCGAAACGATCAACGAGCAGACCGCGCACACCGGCTTGCAGGACGCGCTCGACATTCGCGCGGTCAAGGAAGAGGCGTTGCACGCCGCTCGCCTCGAACTGGACGACCTGACCGCCAAGCTGCGCGCCGCCGACGAAACGCGTCTGACCGCCGAGCGCGCGCTGCAACCGCTGCGCGACCGCATCAACGAATTGCAGTTGAAGGAACAGGCCGCGCGGCTGAACGGCGAGCAGTTCGTCGAGCAACTGGCGGCAGCCGGCGTGGACGAGGCGGAACTGCAGGCCAAGCTCACGCCGGACATGAAGCCGTCGTACCTGCAGGGCGAAGTCACGCGCATCAACAACGCGATCACCGCGCTCGGTCCGGTCAACATGGCCGCGCTCGACGAACTGAAGGCGGCGACCGAGCGCAAGACGTTCCTCGACGCGCAATCGGCCGATTTGACGAGCGCGATCGAAACGCTCGAAGACGCGATCCGCAAGATCGACGCGGAAACGCGCACGCTGCTACAAGGCACGTTCGACGAAGTGAACCGTCATTTCGGCGAACTGTTCCCGCGTCTTTTCGGCGGCGGCCAGGCGAAGCTGATCATGACCGGCGACGAAATTCTCGACGCCGGCGTGCAGGTCATGGCGCAACCGCCGGGCAAGAAGAACTCGACCATTCATCTGCTGTCCGGCGGAGAAAAAGCGCTGACCGCGACCGCGCTGGTGTTCGCGATGTTCCAGTTGAATCCCGCGCCGTTCTGTCTGCTGGACGAAGTGGACGCGCCGCTCGACGACGCCAACACCGAACGTTTCGCGAACCTCGTGCGCGCGATGTCCGACAAGACCCAGTTCCTTTTCATCTCGCACAACAAGATCGCGATGGAAATGGCGCAGCAACTGATCGGCGTGACGATGCAGGAGCAGGGCGTGTCGCGCATCGTTGCCGTCGACATGGAAACGGCTGCGGGTTTCGCCCAGAATATCGTTTGAGCTTAGGTTCGAATTCGGTTCGAATTTCGTTTGAATCATGGAAGCGCGGCCGCCCGCGTTCAGCGCTGCGGCCGCGGCTGCGCGACACGTGGAGCGGGCATCGGGCCGCGCATATAAAGAATTGCTGATGGAGCATGCATGGACGAGTTGACACTCGGTTTGATCGGCGCGGGCGCCGTGGTGGTCGGGGGCGTGGTCGTGTACAACGCGTGGCAGAGCGCCAAGGTGCGTCGCAAGATGCCGCGGCCGATGCCGGCGGACGCCGCGGAGAGTTTCGCGCGCGACGACCACGAGGAGCAGAGCCCGTTCATCGAACCGGCCCGGCCGACCACGCGCCGCGAGCCGGTGGTCGGCGCGGATACGTCTGCCGATACGGCGTCGGCACGTGTAGAGCCGACTTTCGGCGCGCCGGTGGGCGCTGCGCCGCTCGATACGCCGGCTGATATTCAGGCCGAGACGACTACGCCGAACGGTTTTACACCAGCGGGCAATGACGACGATGCCGAGCGCGGTGCGAGCGCCGGTGCTGACAAAGACGCAGCGGCAGCACAATCCGCCGACGCTTCGCGCGAGCCCGACGAGCACATCGAACCGATCCTGCCTGCGGCCACTACTATCTCGTCGGCGCCGCCGGCTATCGTCGATCGCCGCATCGACTGCATCGTGCCGATTCGTCTGAACGGACCGGTTGCGGGCGACAAGGTCATCCCGCTTGCGCAGCGTTTGCGCCGCGCGGGCAGCAAGCCCGTGCATATCGAAGGCAAGCTCGAAGGCGGCGCGTGGGAACTGCTGCAAAACGGCGCGCGTTACGAAGAGTTGCGCGCGGCCGCGCAGTTGGCCAACCGCAGCGGCGCGCTCAACGAACTCGAGTTCTCCGAGTTCGTGACAGGCGTGCAGCAGTTCGCCGACGCGCTCGACGCATCGCCGGAATTTCCCGACATGCTCGAAACGGTTGCGATGGCGCGAGAGCTCGACGCTTTCGCCGCGCAGTGCGACGCGCAGTTGTCGATCAACGTGCTGTCGGACGGCGCGCCGTGGTCGGCCAACTATGTGCAGGCGGTCGCTTCGCAAGACGGCTTGCTGCTGTCGCGCGACGGCACGCGCTTCGTCAAGCTCGACGCGCGCCAGAGCCCGGTGTTCATGCTGCAGTTCGGCGACACCAATTTCCTGCGCGACGACCTCACGTACAAGGGCGGGCAGATGATCACGCTGGTGCTCGACGTGCCGGTCGCCGACGAAGACATCCTGCCGTTCCGTCTGATGTGCGACTACGCGAAGTCGCTGGCCGAGCGCATCGGCGGGCGAGTGGTCGACGATGGTCGGCGCCCGTTGCCCGAGACCGCGCTGCTCGCGATCGAAAAGCAGCTCATGACGCTTTACGCGAAGCTCGAGCAGGCCGGCATTCCGGCGGGCTCGCCGGCCACGCGGCGCCTCTTCAGCCAGTAACTCACCGAAGGTTTCCAGTGTTGCCGACGGCCGCGCGATGCGCGGCCGTTGTCGTTTGCAAATGACGTTGCGCTCACTTTAACGCCATTGCACGAGGCCCGAAACCTGGCCATTCGGACGATGTAAAGGGGCACGCTTTCCTGCGATAATCCAGTGTCCGATTTCACTGAAGAAGCGTCCCACAGCATGGCTCGAACTCCCGCCTCACATTCAGCCACGAGCGCTCCGGCCGAGCGCGATCCGGCTGCACGCGCCGAGTGGCTGCGCGCGGAACTCGAACGCGCCAACTACGCGTACTACGTGCTCGACCAGCCTGATCTGCCCGACGCCGAATACGACAAGCTGTTCAAGGAGCTCGAAAGCATCGAGGCGGAGCACCCGGATCTGATCGTGCCGGATTCGCCCACCCAGCGCGTGGGCGGCGAAGCGGCGAGCGGCTTCGAGCCGGTCGTTCACGACCAGCCCATGCTGTCGCTGAACAACGGTTTCGCCGACGAAGACATCATCGCGTTCGACAAGCGCGTCGGCGACGCGCTCGGCAACAATGCGAAAGAGCCGCCGGTGCCCGTCGACTACGCAACGGAGCTCAAGTTCGACGGCCTGGCCATCTCGCTACGTTACGTCGACGGCGTGTTCGTGCAGGCCGCGACTCGCGGCGACGGTGCGACGGGCGAGAACGTCACCGAAAACATCCGCACGGTCCGTTCGATTCCGCTCAGGCTCAAAGGCAAGCGCGTGCCGCACATACTCGACGTGCGCGGCGAAGTGCTGATGTTCAAGCGTGACTTCGAACGTCTGAACGAGCGTCAGCGCGCGGCGGGACACAAGGAGTTCGCCAATCCGCGCAATGCAGCCGCAGGCAGCTTGCGTCAGCTCGATCCGAAGATCACCGCGCAGCGGCCGCTGTCGTTCTTTGCCTATGGCATCGGCGTGCTCGACGGCATCGAGATGCCGGCCACGCACAGCGAACTGCTCGACTGGTACAAGGAGCTTGGCCTGCCGGTCAATTCGGAGCGCGCGGTCGTGAAGGGCGCCGAAGGTTTGCTCGCGTTTTTTCACGCGGTGGGCGAGAAGCGCGACAAGCTGCCGTACGACATCGACGGCGTGGTCTACAAGGTCAACCGGCGCGACGAGCAGGAAGCGCTGGGCTTTGTATCGCGTGCGCCGCGTTTTGCGCTCGCGCATAAATTCCCAGCACAGGAGGCGCTTACGAAGCTCGTCGCGATCGACGTGCAGGTCGGGCGCACCGGCGCAATCACGCCCGTTGCGCGGCTCGAGCCGGTGTTCGTCGGCGGAGCCACGGTGACCAATGCGACACTGCATAACGAAGACGAAGTGCGCCGCAAGGACATCCGCATCGGCGACACGGTGATCGTGCGGCGTGCCGGCGACGTGATTCCCGAAGTGGTGAGCGCGCTCATCGACCGTCGTCCGGATGACGCTCGCGAATTCGTGATGCCGACGCATTGCCCGGTGTGCGGCTCCAACATCGAACGGCTGCCGGACGAGGCGATTGCGCGCTGCACGGGCGGCCTTTTTTGTCCGGCGCAGCGCAAGCAGGCGCTGTGGCATTTCGCGCAGCGGCGCGCGTTGGACATCGACGGATTGGGCGAAAAAATTATCGATCAACTCGTCGAACAGAACCTGGTGCGCACGCCCGCCGATCTGTTCAACCTCGGCTTCTCGACGCTCGCGCAACTCGACCGTTTCGCCGACAAGTCCGCGCAGAACCTGCTCGACTCGCTCGAGAAGGCGAGGCACACCACGCTCTCGCGTTTCATCTACGCACTGGGGATTCGGCATGTCGGCGAATCCACGGCAAAGGATCTGGCGAAGCACTTCGGCTCGCTGGACCCGATCATGGAGGCTTCGGTGGAGGCGCTGCTCGAAGTCAACGACGTCGGGCCGGTTGTCGCCGAATCCATTCACCAGTTTTTCGCCGAAGAGCACAACCGCACGGTGATCGAGCAACTGCGCGCGCACGGCAAGGTCACATGGCCCGAGGGCCCGCCCGCGCCGAAGGCGCCGCAAGGCGTGCTGGCCGGCAAGACCATTGTGCTGACCGGCACGTTGCCGAGCCTTGCCCGCGAAGAAGCGAAGGAAATGCTGGAAGCGGCCGGCGCGAAAGTGGCCGGCTCGGTGTCGAAGAAAACAGACTATGTGGTGGCAGGGGCCGAAGCTGGCAGCAAGTTGGTGAAGGCCGAGGAACTCGGCATTCCCGTACTCGACGAAGATGGTATGCGTAAGCTCCTGGAGGGGCAGTCATGATCCGCGAAATTCTCAAGATGGGCGATCCGCGCCTGTTGCGTATTGCCGATCCGGTCGATCACTTCGACACGCCGGAATTGCATGAGCTCATTAAAGACATGTTCGAGACCATGCACGACGCGAACGGGGCAGGGCTTGCCGCGCCGCAAATCGGCGTCAATCTGCAGGTGGTGATCTTCGGCTTCGGCAGCAATGAGCGTTATCCGGACGCGCCGCCCGTGCCGGAAACCGTGCTGATCAATCCGACCATCACGCCGGTCTCGCTCGATATGGAAGAGGGCTGGGAGGGCTGCCTGTCGGTGCCGGGCTTGCGCGGCGCGGTCAGCCGCTTTTCGATGATCAAGTATCACGGCTTCGATCAGTACGGCAAACCGATCGACCGCGTTGCCGAAGGGTTCCATGCGCGCGTCGTGCAGCACGAATGCGATCACCTGATCGGCAAGCTGTATCCGATGCGAATCAACGATTTCGCGAAGTTCGGCTTTACGGAAGTGCTGTTTCCGGACCTGGACCCGAATAGCGACGATTGAGGCGGAAGTTCGAGGCGAAAGAAAAAACTCACGCAAATGAGTGGGTTCGATGAGATTGCTGGATGACTGGGACAGCCCGATCGGCTTACGCTGATCGGGCTGTTTTTTCGGACGTCTGTCAGAACGACTCGTCGGCGGCCAGGTAGCGCCACTGTCCGGGCGGCAGCGCGCCGAGCACCACGCGACCCATCCGCACGCGCTTCAAGCCGATCACTTCGAGGCCGACCAGTTCGCACATCCGGCGAATCTGGCGCTTCTTGCCCTCGCGCAGCACGAAGCGCAACTGCTCGCCGTTTTGCCA
This sequence comes from Paraburkholderia graminis, assembly GCF_003330785.1. Taxonomy (NCBI): domain Bacteria; kingdom Pseudomonadati; phylum Pseudomonadota; class Betaproteobacteria; order Burkholderiales; family Burkholderiaceae; genus Paraburkholderia; species Paraburkholderia graminis. The sequence goes on along the minus strand of NZ_CP024934.1, from coordinate 2,324,235 downwards.
GCTGACCTGCGCGGGCTTGAGCGGGACGTCGTCGAGCGAGAGGCCGTGGCGCAGCAATTCGAGGCTTTCCGCCGGAAAGTGACTTTCGACGTCGACGGTATGCTCGCCGTAGGCGACGCGCACCAGATATTCCTTGTCGATCTCCGAATGCCCGCCGATCAGTTGCTTGGCGATGCGGCCGTCCTGCGTCAGCACCAGCAAGCCCGTTGAATCGATGTCGAGACGCCCGGCCGGCGCCAGTTGACGCAAATGCGCGACGGAAAAACGGATGTCCGAATGGTCGCCTTCCCAGCGGTTTTCCGGCGTCACGAGCGTGATGGCCGGCTGATAGCCGTCCTCCGCCTGGCCCGACACGTAGCCGACTGTCTTATGGATCAGCACCGTGACCTGGCTCGCTTGCACGGCTTCGGCGGCGGGGTCGATCTCGATCCGCTGATCGGGACGCACTTTAGTGCCCAGCGTGTCGATCCGTTCGCCGTCGACGAGCACCCAGCCTTTCTCGATCCATTCGTCGGCCTCGCGGCGCGAACAGAGGCCAAGCTCCGACATGAGCTTGGACAGACGCAGCGTGCCTGGCGCGTCTTCGATGTCGCGACGCGGTGTGCGCGGGGCCTGCTCGGCTTGCGCGTGACGGTCGGCCGATGCGGCGCCGCGCGGCTTGCCGGCGCGCGCGGGGCGGTCGTCGGGGCCGCGGCGTGTGGCGGATGGCTTATCGAAGCTGCGGGGGGCGCGGTCCGTGCGCTCTGTGCGCGGGGCGGAGGCGTTGCTGAAATCGCGTCGGGCGGGTGTGCGTTCGCCGCGTTCGTCACGGGGCGCGCGTGCTTCACGGTCCGGGCGGTCGCCGTAGCCGCTCTTCACGGGCTTCGCAAAGCTTCGTTCTCCACGCTCTCCGCGTTCGCCTTCGAAGCGACGCGGGGCGCTGTCGCTACGCGGTCCGCGCTCGCTGCCGAAACGCGGGCGATCGGATGCGTCGCGCTCGCGGCCCGTCGGACGTTCGCCGCGCGCACCGGCTTCCGCAGGACGGCCTGCTCCGGTGCGTGGTCCAGCAAATGGCCGGCGCTCGCCGCTGTCGCCGCGCGGCGCACGGTCTCCACCGAATTTGCGCGCGGCGCCGCCGTCGGCGTTGCCGTCGAAGCGGCGGGGCGGGCGCTCGGTGCTGTCTCCGAAACGACGGGGGGCGCGTTCCGCGCCTGCGCCGCGAGGGGCTCGGTCGGTGCTGCCGGTGCGGTCTTCGAAGCGTCGCGGTGTGCGGTCGCTGCTGCCGGCGCGGTCTTCAAAGCGTCGGGGTGTGCGGTCGGCGCTGCCGGCGCGGTCGCCGACCGGTGCGCGAGGTCCGCGCTCGCTGCCACCTGCGCGATCGTCAAAGCGTCGGGGTGCGCGGTCACTGCCGCCCGCCCGATCTTCAAAACGTCGCGGTGCCCGTTCGGCGCGCTCGCCGGCCGGGGCACGAGGTCCGCGCTCACCACCACCTGCGCGATCGTCGAAGCGCCGCGGTGGGCGGTCGCTGCTACCGGCACGATCTTCAAAGCGTCGCGGTGCGCGCTCGATGCGGTCGCCGGCCGGGGCACGAGGCCCGCGGTCGCTGCCACCTGCGCGATCCTCGAACCGTCGCGGTGCTCGCTCGCCGCCACCTGAGCGATCTTCAAAGCGTCGCGGCCCACGTTCGGCGCGCTCGCCGGCCGGGGCACGAGGCCCTCGCTCACCACCACCTGCGCGATCCTCGAACCGTCGCGGTGCGCGCTCGCTGCTACCGGCGCGATCTTCAAAGCGCCGCGGCCCACGCTCAGCGCGGTCGCCGGCTGGGGCACGCGGTGCGCGCTCGCGACCACCGGCCCGATCCTCAAACCGTCGCGGCGCTCGCTCGCCACCGCGCTCACTGCTTCCTTCAAAACGCCGTGCAGGCGCACCGCTCGTACCTTCGCGACGCGGCGGCCGATCGGACCCGCTCCGCCGCGCGCCAGCCGCGCCGCCAGCCCCGCCAGCGCCACGCTCACGCGCGAACCCACCTTCCTCGCGAGGAGCACGCGGCGCGCGTGCGCCAGCCGAACGTTTCTCGCCCGCCGACGCCCCCGCGCCTTCGCCGCGCGCCTCGCCCGGGCCGGACGTCGACGGTTTGGGTCCCGCCGGCCGTGTCGGCTTGCGCGCCGACGTGCTGCCGCTACGGACAGGGGCGCGTTCGGACGAAGCCGGCCGCGGGTGCTTGGCTGTTAATTTGACTCGCATGAAATCTCACACTGCGATCGCGCGCAGCAGTTCCGTCTCGACCTGAATTTGCAGGCGGTTGTCCGACAGACCGTGCCCGTCCAGCAGGAACACGTCCTCGACGCGTTCGCCGAGCGTATTAATCCGTGCCGACGCGACGCCGACACGATGTTCGGCGAGCACGCGCGCGATCGAATAAAGAAGGCCTGGCCGGTCGTTCGCCGACACGGACAGGATGTAGTATTGGCCGCGATCGTCGGCCCGAAGATCGACGCGCGGCGTAACAGGGAAGGTCCGCGACAGCCGCGACAAGCGGCCCTTCGACGGGCCCGGAAGCCAGGTGCCGTCGCCGGTGAGGCGCGCGGTCAGTTCCTGTTCGACGAGATTGGCAATGTCGCGATAATGCACGTCTTCTTCGGTATGCGCGACGAGGAAATTATCGAGCGCGTAGCCGTGACGCGTCGTGCTGACGCGCGCATCCAGCACCGACAAGCCATTGCGGTCGAAATACGCGCAAATGCCGGCGAACAGATCCGGCTGGTCCTTCACGTACACGAGCACCTGAAGCGCTTCGCCGATCGGCGACGGGCGAGCCCGGACGATCGGCGTCGGCGTCTCGACGTAACGGTAGAGCACACGCGTTTGCCAAGCGATGTCGGCCGCGTCGTGACGCAGGAAATAGCCGACGTCGAGCTTGTCCCACAGCGCCTTCTGCGCGCCTTCCGGCACTGTTTCGAGACGCAAGAGCGCAAGCGCCTCTTCCTGACGCGACTCCAGTTCCGAATGCGCGTCCGGCCGCGCGCCGCCGAGCACGGCGAGCGTCGCGCGATACAGGTCCTCGAGCAGCTTGCCCTTCCACGTATTCCAGACCTTCGGGCTGGTTCCGCGGATGTCGGCCACCGTCAGCAGGTACAGCGCGGTCAGGCGGCGCTCGGTGCCGACCAGTTCCGCGAATCGCTTGATGACCTCGGGATCGCTCGTGTCCTGCTTTTGCGCGACCTGGCTCATGGTCAGATGCTGCTGGACGAGCCAGACGACCAGTTCGCCGTCGTCGCCCTCGATGCCGTGATTGCGGCAGAAGCGCCGCGCGTCGGCCATGCCGAGCGTGGAATGGTCGCCGCCGCGGCCTTTCGCAATGTCGTGAAAGAGCGCCGCGACGTACAGTACCCACGGCCGGTCGAAGCTGACGATCAACTGGCTGCAGAACGGATATTCATGCGCGTGTTCGGCCACGGCGAAGCGCCGCAGATTGCGCAGCACCATCAGAATGTGCTGATCGACCGTGTAGACGTGATACAGGTCGTGCTGCATCTGTCCGACGATGCGCCGGAAATTCAGCAAATATCGCCCTAGCACGCTGGTCTGGTTCATCAGGCGCAACGCGTGCGTGATGCCGGCCGGCTGCTTCAGGATGTCCATGAAAAGACGCCGGTTTTCCGGATCGCGGCGCCAGTGCTGGTCCATCACCTCGCGCGCGTTGTAGATGGCGCGCAGCGTACGCGCCGAAAGCCCTTTCACGCCCGGCGTCTGCTCGTACAGCAGGAAGGCTTCGAGAATGGCGTTCGGTTCGCGCTGGAACAGGTCGTCGCTGGCGATTTCCAGCATGCCCTGTTTTTCGACGAAACGGTCCGACAGCACCCGCGTAATGCCGCTCGTGCTGGGAAAAAGCTGAGCCTCGATGTTCTGGATCAGAATTGTCGCGAGCTGCGTGACCGCCTTCGCCGCCCAGTAATAGCGGCGCATCAGCTGTTCGCTCGCGCGCTTGGTGGCGGTCGGCTTGTAGCCGAAACTCTCGGCTACCGGCGTTTGCAGATCGAACACCAGAATGTCCTGGCGACGGCCGGCAGTGACGTGGACCCGCGCCCGCAGCGACTTGAGGAAGCCCTCGTTGCGCCGCAGTTCCTGCGCTTCGCGCTCGGTGATGAGTCCGCGCGCCTCGAGTTCGCGCCAGCTACTGCCGAAGCCGGCCGCCTGGGTCACCCACAGAATTAGCTGAAGATCCCGCAGACCGCCGGGGCTTTCCTTGATATTCGGCTCGAGCGCGTAAGGCGTGTCCTGGAACTTGGCGTGACGCTGACGCATTTCCAGCACTTTCGCCTGGAAAAACGCTTTCGGATCGAGCGCCTCGCGATAGCGCTTCGCGAAGTCGTCGAACAGGGCCGCGCTGCCGGTAATGCGCCGCGCTTCGAGCAGCGACGTGCGCACGGTGACGTCGTTAGCGGCTTCTTCCAGACACTGCGAGACGCTGCGTACGCTGCTGCCCAGCTCGAGCCCGAGATCCCACGCGAGGCTGATGAAACGCTCGATGCGCGCTTCCAGATGCTCGAGCGGCGCGTCCGGCAGCAGCACCAGAATGTCGATGTCGGAATGCGGAGCCAGTTCGCCGCGACCGAATCCGCCGACGGCGACGAGCGCCAGCTCGGCCGGCAGTTCGCAGGTGTTCCAGGCGGCGCGCAGGGAGTCGTCGGTGGTACGCGAGAGCGCCGCCATCAATCCTTCTACGTTGGTGGCGGTCCTGAAGCGTTCCAGCAACTGGGCTTTGGCCACTTTGTAGTCCGCCTTGAGCGACGTGGCGTGGGATCGGGCGACGGCTGGAACACTACTCATGGGCGGCTGGCGGTGAAAAGGCGGGATCGATCAGGCCGTGGCGGCGATCACCGGCGGGCGCGCGGGCGTGCCGGCGGACACGGTCAGCACGTCGTAGCCGGTTTCCGTCACGAGCACCGTGTGTTCCCATTGCGCCGACAGACTGCGGTCTTTCGTCTTGACGGTCCACTGGTCGGGCATGGTGCGGATGTCGCGGCGGCCGGCGTTGATCATCGGCTCGATCGTGAAGATCATGCCGGCTTGCAGTTCCAGCCCGGTGCCGGGGCGGCCGTAGTGCAGAATCTGCGGGTCTTCGTGAAACACGGTGCCGATGCCGTGGCCGCAATATTCGCGCACCACGCTGTAGCCTTGCGCCTCGGCGTGCTTCTGGATCGCATAGCCGATGTCGCCCAGATGCGCGCCGGGGCGGACCTGGTCAATGCCGAGCCACATGCACTCGAAGGTGGTCTGAACCAGCCGCTTCGCGAGAATCGAGCCCTCGCCGACGATGAACATGCGGCTCGTGTCGCCGAAGTAACCTTCCTTGATCACCGTAATGTCGATGTTCAGCGCGTCGCCGTTCTTCAGCGTCTTGTCGCCGGGAATGCCGTGGCAGATCACGTCGTTCACCGAGATGCAGGTGGCCTTGGGGTAGGGCGGATAGCCGGGCGGCTGATAATTCAGCGGCGCGGGCACGGTGCCCTGTTCCTTGAGCATATATTCGTGACACAGGCGGTCGAGTTCGCCGGTCGTGACGCCGGCCGTGACGAACGGCGTGATGTAGTCGAGCACTTCGCTCGCAAGTTTGCAGGCGACGCGCATTTGCGCGATGTCGTGTTCGTTTTTGAGCGTGATAGCCATGAGTCGGGCCTGAAATGCGATTTATTCCGGGATTATCGCACCATATTCCCCGTGCCGCAGTCTTTTGGCGGCGTTTCGGCGGCTGTAACGATAGAGCGGAGGGCTTTGCGGTTCACGGCTGGAAGACGACGCGCGAGGCGGCCAGCCAGGCGCCGGGTGCAACCGGAGCCCGCGCGAAGGAGCCACCCGGCAGGTTGAGTCGGCCGATAGTCGCATGCTATAATGTTTGGCTAAGTCGATCCTTTTCCTGTCCTGGTGGCTTCTTGTCATCGTTCAGACCGACTCTAGGCTGATTATGGTGGCAGCGGGCCAGCAACCAATCAACCAACGGCAGATAGAGGTGAAGCTTCCCGTGGCGCTTGTCGCCCGAGCCACGGGTGAGAGCAGTATCAAGGCGGCAGACTCGCAAGCCGGCGCACCCAGGGTGTTCGCGGCGCTCAGCCAGACAAGACATGGCGGCGCGGCGGATACGGCAGCCGGCTTAAGACCCAACCCTCGCGGAGATTTTCATGGCAGTTACCATGCGTCAAATGCTGGAAGCCGGTGTCCACTTCGGTCACCAAACGCGCTTCTGGAACCCGAAGATGGCCCCCTTCATTTTCGGCCATCGCAACAAGATTCACATCATCAACCTCGAAAAGACGCTGCCGATGTACAACGACGCGCTGAAGTACGCGCGTCAACTGGCAGCCAATCGCGGCACCATCCTGTTCGTCGGCACGAAGCGTCAGTCGCGTGACACGATCGCCCAGGAAGCGCAGCGCGCCGGCATGCCTTATGTCAACGCACGCTGGCTCGGCGGCATGCTGACCAACTTCAAGACGCTGAAGGTTTCGATCAAGCGCCTGAAGGACATGGAAGCGGCGCTGGAAGCAGGCGAAACGGAACGCATGAGCAAGAAGGAAGCTCTGCTGTTCGAACGCGAAATGGCCAAGCTGCAGAAGTCGATCGGCGGCGTGAAGGACATGGGCGGCATTCCGGACGCGATTTTCGTGGTCGACGTCGGCTACCACAAGATTGCCGTCACCGAAGCGAACAAGCTCGGCGTGCCGGTCATCGCAGTGGTCGATACGAACCACTCGCCGGAAGGCATCGACTACGTGATCCCGGGTAACGACGACGCCAGCAAGGCCGTCGCTCTGTACGCGGCCGGCGTGGCTGACGCGATCCTCGAAGGCCGTGCCAACGCGGTCAACGAAGTGGTGCAGGCTGCACGCGGCGACGACGGCGACGAGTTCGTCGAGGTCAACGCGGAAGCGTAAAGCTGCCCCGTGTCCGGCAAAAAAGGGGGCTTTCTACAGGCCCCCTTTTTTTAAGCCGCGACGCTGTAGCAAGGCGTTATCCGTAAAAAATTCGCATAACGCTGAAACGAATTCTTGCCGCCGGTATCGAAGTGCGGGCGGCGTGTGACACGGAACACAGACGGAACTCAAGGAGCAAATGATGGCGGCAATTACCGCAAGCATGGTTGCAGAACTGCGCGCAAAGACCGACGCGCCGATGATGGAATGCAAGAAGGCGCTGACGGAAGCCGACGGCGACATGGCGCGCGCCGAAGAGCTGCTGCGCGTGAAGCTGGGCAACAAGGCCAGCAAGGCGGCATCGCGCGTCACGGCTGAAGGCGTGGTCGCATCGTTCATCGGCGGCAATGCAGGTTCGCTGGTCGAGCTGAACTGCGAAACCGACTTCGTTTCGAAGAACGACGACTTCCTGGCTTTCTCGAAGAAGATCGCCGAACTGGTCGCCACGCAAAACCCGGCCGACGTCGCCGCGCTGTCCGCTCTGCCGCTCGACGGCCAGACCGTCGACGCAGTGCGCCTCGCGCTGGTCGGCAAGATCGGTGAAAACCTGTCGATCCGCCGTTTCGTGCGCTTCGAGACGTCGAACAAGCTGGCAGCGTACCTGCACGGCACGCGCATCGGCGTGCTGGTCGAGTACACCGGCGCCGACGAGCAGGTCGGCAAGGACGTGGCCATGCACATCGCCGCGATGAAGCCGGTCTCGCTGTCGTCGGACGACGTGCCGGCGGACCTGATCGCCAAGGAACGCAGCATCGCCGAGCAGAAGGCCGCCGAATCGGGCAAGCCGGCTGAAATCGTCGCGAAGATGGTGGAAGGCAGCGTGCAGAAGTACCTGAAGGAAGTGTCGCTGCTGAACCAGACGTTCGTTAAGAACGACAAGCAGACGATCGAACAGATGCTGAAGGCGGGCAACGCGAGCGTCCAGAAGTTTGCGCTCTTCGTGGTCGGCGAAGGCATCGAGAAGAAGCAGGACGACTTCGCCGCTGAAGTTGCCGCTCAAGTGGCTGCTGCGAAGCAACAATAAGCATCGCGAGTCTTAGCTAGTACCGTTGTACCCGCGGCGCAGCAAGACTGTGCCGCGGTCGGCAGCGCCGCAAGGCTGCGCGCGGGTTGATCCTCGCCGCGCGGCCGCCGCCGGTGGACCTTCCGGGTTCATCAATTTGGCGGCGCTTGCCCGAATCGGCGTTTCACCCCTACATTAGTCCCTTGTTGTTGCCCTGTTCTGCGCGATCTGGATACCCCTATGCCCACTGCCTACAAACGCGTCCTGCTCAAACTCTCCGGTGAAGCTCTGATGGGCGACGATGCCTTCGGCATCAATCGCGCGACCATCGAACGAATGGTGGCGGACGTGGCCGAAGTGGTCCGTCTTGGAACGCAGTTGGCGGTAGTGATCGGCGGCGGCAACATCTTCCGTGGCGTCGCGGGCGGCGCGGCCGGCATGGATCGCGCCACGGCCGACTACATGGGCATGCTGGCCACCATGATGAACGCGCTGGCGCTGCAAGACGCCATGCGTCACGCCGGCATCGAGGCGCGTGTGCAATCCGCGCTGCGCATGGACCAGGTCGTCGAGCCGTACATCCGTCCGCGCGCGATTCGCCAGCTCGAAGAAGGCAAAGTCGTGATTTTCGCGGCCGGCACCGGCAACCCGTTCTTCACGACCGACACGGCCGCCGCGCTGCGCGGCTCGGAAATCGGCGCCGAAGTCGTGTTGAAAGCCACCAAGGTGGACGGCGTCTACTCAGCCGACCCGAAGAAAGATCCGAGCGCGACGCGCTACACCACGATCAGCTTCGACGAGGCAATCGGCCGCAACCTGCAGGTCATGGACGCCACGGCGTTCGCGCTGTGCCGCGACCAGAAGCTGCCGATCCGCGTTTTTTCGATCGTCAAGCCGGGCGCATTGAAGCGCATCGTGCTCGGCGAGGACGAGGGCACCCTCGTCCACGTGTAAACTCTCGTTCACATAACGTGGGCTTTGACGCGAGCCCGGGCCGCCGCATATCGCGCGTGCTGGCCGGCTCGCACCGTTTTGAAGGTTCGGAGGTTTTAAAATGTCTGTGGCTGATATCAGGAAGGGCGCTGAACAAAAGATGCAGCGTTCCATCGACGCGTTCAAGAACGATCTGTCGAAAATCCGTACGGGCCGTGCGCACACGGGCCTGCTTGATCACATCCAGTGCGATTACTACGGCTCGCCGGTGCCTATCTCGCAGGTCGCGAACCTGACGCTGATCGACGCACGCACGATCGGCGTGCAGCCGTGGGAAAAGAAGATGGTCCCGGTCGTCGAAAAGGCGATCCGCGAGTCGGATCTCGGCCTGAACCCGGCTACCCAGGGCGACGTGATCCGCGTGCCGATGCCCGCGCTGACCGAAGAACGCCGCCGCGAACTGACGAAAGTCGTCAAGAGCGAAGCCGAAACGGCCAAAGTCGCCGTGCGCAATCTGCGCCGCGACGCGAACGAGCAACTGAAGAAGCTCGTTAAGGACAAGGAAATTTCGGAAGACGACGAACGCCGCGCCGGCGACGACGTTCAGAAGCTGACGGACAAATTCGTCGCTGAAATCGACAAGCTTGTTGTGACCAAAGAAGCAGAGATCATGACGGTATGAGGCTGCGAGGCTCCGAACAGAACGCCGGCTCGCTTCGGCGTTACTGTCTGTGCGGAGCTCGCGCGAAGTCCGAGTCGTGAAGCGCCAGGTCTGGGAGCACTCACACTTTCAGGATTTTTACTTCTTCATTTGCAGTTATTGTCCCGACGGCCATGACCTACACCAGTTCAACCGTGCGCGTGCCTGATGTCGCCGCGGTGCCGCGACACATCGCGATCATCATGGACGGCAACGGCCGTTGGGCCACCCAGCGCCGCTTGCCGCGCGTGGCCGGTCATACGCGCGGCGTCGACGCGGTGCGCGCGGCCGTCGAGGCGTGTGCCCGCCAGGGCGTCGAATATCTGACGCTGTTCGCTTTCAGCTCCGAAAACTGGCGCCGTCCGAACGACGAAGTGTCGTTCCTGATGCGCCTTTTCGTCACGGCGCTGGAGCGCGAAATCGGCAAGCTGCACGCAAACGGCATCCGTTTGCGCGTGGTCGGCGATCTCGAACGTTTCGATGCGCGCATCCGCGACCTGATCAAACGGGCGGAAACCAAGACGGCGCGCAATTCCCGCCTCACGCTGACCATCGCCGCCAATTACGGCGGCCGCTGGGACATCATGCAGGCGACCCGCAAGCTCGTGGAACAGGCCGCGCTCGCCGGCAAGCCGGTCGAGGTGAACGAGGATTCGTTCGCCGAGCATCTGTCCATGGCCTATGCGCCTGAGCCCGACCTCTTCATCCGCACGGGCGGCGAGCGGCGCGTCAGCAATTTCCTGCTGTGGCAACTCGCCTACACCGAGTTCTATTTCACCGACACCTTCTGGCCGGATTTCGACGCCGACGCGCTCGGCCGCGCGATTGCCTCATACGGCGAGCGCGAGCGCCGTTTCGGCCGCACCAGCGCTCAGCTCGAGCCGCAATCGCAAAACGTCGATTCGCTTCCATGCTAAAAACCCGTGTCATCACGGCGATTGTGCTTCTGGCGGTGTTCCTGCCCGTCACGTTGTTCGCGCCGGTCGGCGCGTTCGGCGCGCTGATCGCTTTCGTCGTCGTGTTCGCCGCATGGGAATGGGCCCGCCTGCTGAAGCTGGGCGGCGCCGGCCCGGTTATCTACGCGCTCGTCGCGGCGGTCGCGCTCGTGGCCAGCACGCGGCTTGGCATCGGCGTGGACAGCGCGCAGCCGTTTTACAAGGCGGCCGCCATTTTCTGGGTGATCGCCGGCCCGTTCGTGCTGCTGCGCAAGCCGACGCTCGCGCAAGGCGCCTGGCGCAGCTTTCTGCTGCTTGTCGGGATTGTGATATTCGTCGCCTGCTGGCATGCTCTCGTCGCCGCGCGCATGCAAGGCGTGCCGTTCGTGCTGTCGCTGCTGCTATTGGTATGGCTCGCGGATATCGGCGCATACTTCTCGGGTAAGGCGTTCGGCAAGCACAAGCTCGCGCCCGCCATCAGTCCCGGCAAGACGTGGGAGGGCGCGATCGGCGGCTGGCTCGCGGTGATGATCGTCGCGGTGGCGGCGGTCCTTTCGCATGCGTTCGAGCCGACCCTGTATTCTGAGCTGTGGGCGCATTGGGGCGCCCCGCGCGCGCTGCTTGCCCTGACGCTGCTGGTGGCGTTCAGCGTGGTGGGCGACCTTTTTGAATCCATGATGAAACGCCAGGCCGGCGTGAAAGATTCGAGCGGCCTGTTGCCGGGGCACGGAGGCGTGCTCGACCGCATCGACGCATTGTTGCCGGTGCTGCCGCTTGCCATGCTGCTGCTCGGCTAGAGAAAGAGATATGCAAAAACGTCTGACATTGCTCGGTTCCACGGGCTCGATTGGAGACAGCACGCTCGACGTCGTCGCGCGTCATCCCGAGCGCTTTTCGGTTTATGCGCTCACTGCGCACCGCAACGGCGACAAGCTCGTCGAGCAATGCCTGCGCTTCCGGCCAGAAGTCGCCGTGGTCGGCGACGCCGACACGGCGGCGCGCGTCGCGGCCAAGCTGCGCGACGCGGGCTGCAAGACGGAGGTGACGCACGGCGCCGAGGCGCTCGTCGAGGTGTCGAAGAGCGACGGCTGCGACACCGTGGTCGCGGCCATCGTCGGTGCGGCCGGCCTCGCGCCGAGCCTCGCGGCCGCGCGCGCCGGCAAGCGCATTCTGCTCGCGAACAAGGAAGCGCTCGTGATGTCGGGCGCGATCTTCATGGATGCCGTGCATGACAACGGCGCCGTGCTCTTGCCGGTCGACAGCGAACACAACGCCATTTTCCAGTGCCTGCCGCGCGAAGCCGCGCTGCATGGTGGCGTCTCCAAGATCATCCTGACCGCGTCGGGCGGCCCGTTCCGCACGCGCGAACCGGCCACGCTCGCCGACGTCACGCCCGATGAAGCCTGCAAGCATCCGAACTGGGTGATGGGCCGCAAGATCTCCGTCGACTCCGCGACCATGATGAACAAGGGCCTCGAGGTCATCGAGGCGCATTGGCTGTTCGGTTTGCCGGGCGAACGCATCGACGTGCTGATTCATCCGCAAAGCGTGATTCATTCGCTGGTGTCGTACGCCGACGGTTCGGTGCTCGCGCAACTCGGCAACCCCGATATGCGCACGCCGATCGCGCACGCGCTCGCGTTCCCGGATCGCGTGGATTCGGGCGTCGCGCAACTGGATCTCGTGGAAATCGCGTCGCTGTCGTTTGAAAAGCCGGACTACACGCGTTTCCCTTGCCTGGCATTGGCCATGAAGGCGCTCGCCGAAGGCGGCGTCGCCAGCGCGGCGCTCAATGCCGCTAACGAAATTGCTGTTGAAGCGTTCCTGTCGCGCCAGATCGGCTTCATGGCGATCGCGCAGGTGGTCGACTCGGTGCTCAACGCGTTGCCCAATCGCAGCGCGCATGCGCTCGAAGACGTGATCGAAGCGGACGCCGCCGCGCGTCGCGCCGCAGCCGAATTCATCGCGCGTCTGCCCGACGCCGCCCGCCGCACGGAACGCGCCGTCCAGTGAGGCGCCTATGAATCTGCTGATCGAAGTGCTCGCCTTCGCGGTCGCGATTGGCGTGCTGGTGGTCGTCCACGAATATGGGCATTACAGCGTGGCGCGGCTGTGCGGCGTCAAGGTGCTGCGCTTTTCGATTGGCTTCGGCAAGCCGCTGTTCCAATGGGTTAGTCCCAAGAGCGGCACCGAATGGACGGTCGCCGCGCTGCCGCTCGGCGGCTACGTGAAGATGCTCGACGAGCGCGAGACGGGCGGCGCGCCGATTCCCGCCGAAGCGTTGCCGCATGCGTTCAACCGGCAGTCGGTGTGGCGCCGCATCGCAATCGTCGCGGCCGGGCCGGTCGCGAATTTCCTGCTTGCCATCGTCCTGTTCGGCCTCGTGTTCGCGACCGGCGTCACCGAACCGGCGGCGATCCTTGCCACGCCCGCGCCCAACACGACCGCTGCGGCCGCCGGTTTCGAAGGCGGCGAAACAGTGGTGGCGGTGCGCGCGGAGAACGCGGCCGACTCCGAGCCGGTGCGCTCGTGGTCGGATTTGCGCTGGAAGCTGCTCGGCGCGGCGTTCGATCACAAGCGCGTCGTGCTGATCGCGAAAGGCGCGAACGGCCCGTCCGACTTCCAGCTCGATCTGCGCGGTGTCACCGAAAAGGACGTCGACGACGACTTCATGTCGCGGCTCGGCTTCGAACCCGGCGGGGGCAAGCTGACGGTTGCCGGCGTGCAGCCGGGCAGTGCCGCGCAAAAGGCGGGCCTTCTTCCGGGCGATCGCTTGCGCGCGATCAACGGAGTCGCGACTGATAACGCCACAGCCTTCATCGCGTATGTAAAATCGCACGCCGGCCAACCGCTGACGCTGCAAGTAGAGCGCGCAGCCGCGGGTCAAACGGAAGCGCAGGGCTCGGGCAAGCTCGAAGACATCAGGATCGTTCCGCAAGCGCAGCGCGACGCGGCAACGGGGCAGCAGGTCGGTCGCATCGGCGCTGAGCTTGCGACCCAGGTGCCGTCCATCAACGTGCGTTATGGACCGGTCGAAAGTCTTCAGCTCGGCGCGCGCCGCACGTGGGATCTCGCGGTTTACTCGGTGCGGATGTTCGGCCGCATGATCGTTGGCGATGCATCGCTGAAGAATCTGTCGGGTCCGGTGACCATCGCCGATTACGCAGGAAAGAGCGCACGTCTGGGTCCTTCTGCATTCCTGTCGTTCCTCGCCCTCGTCAGTATTAGCCTCGGTGTACTGAACCTGCTACCAATTCCGGTATTGGACGGGGGTCATCTGTTATATTATTTGGTTGAAGCTGTGACCGGTAAAGTTGTCTCCGATCGCTGGCAACTCGTTTTTCAGAGGGCGGGTCTCGCCTGCATCGTCGCTTTGTCGGCGATTGCACTGTTCAACGATCTCGCTCGTTTAATCCACTTTTAAAGTGTCCGGCGGCGCTCACAATAGCGACCGTCCGACCTGATGCAGCTATACACACTGGGGAAGCACGTTGTTTAAACCTCATCGCTTTGTTCCGAAGACGGTTATAACCGCGGCATTCGCCGCGCATGGGCTGGTTGCTCACGCAACCACGCCCTTCGTGGTGCAAGACATCCGGATCGAGGGATTGCAACGCGTCGAACCCGGTACGGTGTTCGCCTACCTGCCCATCAAGCAGGGCGACACGTTCAACGACGACAAGGCATCCGAAGCGATTCGCGCGCTGTACGCAACGGGTTTCTTCAACGACGTCAAGATCGCGACCGAAGGCAATGTAGTGATCGTGCAGGTGCTGGAGCGTCCGGCCATCGGCACGATCGACTTCGCGGGCATTCACGAATTCGACAAGGAAAACCTGACCAAGGCGCTGCGCGCGGTCGGTTTGTCGCAAGGCCGTTACTACGACAAGGCGCTCGTCGATAAGGCGGAACAGGAACTGAAGCGCCAGTACCTGACGCGCGGCTACTATGCAGCCGAAGTCACGACCACCATCACGCCGATCGACCGCAATCGCGTCTCGGTGCTGTTCTCGGTGGCCGAAGGGCCGAGCGCCAAGATTCGCCAGATCAACTTTATCGGCAACAAGGCGTTCAGCACCGGCACGCTGCGCGACGAAATGCAGTTGTCCACGCCGAACTGGTTCTCGTGGTACACGAAGAATGACCTGTACGCGAAAGACAAGCTCACCGGCGACCTCGAAAATATCCGCTCGTACTACCTGAACCGCGGCTATCTCGAGTTCAACATCGAGTCGACCCAGGTGTCGATCACGCCGGACAAGAAGGACATGTATCTGACGGTCACGCTGCATGAAGGCGAGCCGTACACGATCTCGAGCATCAAGCTGGCCGGCAATCTGCTCGACCGCGAGCCGGAGCTTGCCAAGCTCATCAAGATCAAACCGGGCGACCGCTTCTCGGCCGAAAAGCTGCAATCCACGACCAAGGCAATCGTCGACAAGCTGGGCGAATACGGTTACGCGTTCGCGACCGTCAACGCGCAGCCGCAGATCGACCAGTCGAATCACAAGGTGGACCTGACGCTGCAAGTGGACCCGAGCCGCCGCGTCTACGTGCGCCGCATCAACGTGGTGGGCAACACCCGTACGCGCGACGAAGTGGTGCGCCGCGAAATGCGCCAGCTCGAAAGCTCGTGGTTCGACTCGAACCGCCTCGCGTTGTCGAAAGACCGTATCAACCGTCTTGGCTACTTTACCGACGTCGACGTGACCACGATCCCCGTGGAAGGCACGCCCGACCAGGTGGACGTGGACGTGAAGGTCGCCGAAAAACCGACCGGCGCGATTACGCTGGGCGCGGGCTTCTCGTCGACGGACAAGGTGGTGCTGTCCGCAGGCGTCTCGCAAGACAACGTGTTCGGTTCGGGCACGAGCCTCGCGGTGAACGTCAACACCGCGAAGACGTATCGCACGTTGACCGTCACGCAGGTCGACCCGTACTTCACGGTGGACGGCATCAAGCGTATTACCGACGTCTACTACCGCACGTATCAGCCGCTGTATTACTCGACCGATTCGAGCTTCAAGATCGTCACGATGGGCGGCGACCTGAAGTTCGGCATTCCGTTCTCGGAAGTCGATACGGTGTACTTCGGCGCGGGTCTGGAGCAGAACAAGCTCGACGTCGACGCGAACACGCCGGCATCGTACAAGCAATACGTCGACGACTTCGGCCGCGTGTCGAACAACGTGCCGGTCACGGTGGGCTGGTCGCGCGACGCGCGTGACAGCGCGCTCGTGCCGAGCCGCGGCTACTTCGCGCAGGCGAACGCCGAATACGGCACGCCGATCGGCAGCACGCAGTATTACAAGGCCGACATCAACGCACAGTACTATTACTCGTTTGCGCGCGGCTTCGTGCTGGGCTTCAACTTCCAGGGCGGCTACGGCAAGGGCACGGGCGGCAAGCCATACCCGATTTTCAAGAACTACTACGCGGGCGGTATCGGTTCGGTCCGTGGCTACGAGCCGAGCTCGCTCGGTCCGCGCGACAAGACGACGGGCGATCCGATCGGCGGCTCGAAGCTGCTCGTCGGCAACATCGAATTGACATTCCCGCTGCCGGGCACCGGCTATGATCGCACCTTGCGCGTGTTCACGTTCCTCGACGCCGGTAACGTCTGGGCGGACGCGAGCGCTGCGGCCAATTCGAACGGCGCGAACGGTCTGCGTTACGGCTACGGTGTCGGTCTCGCATGGATTTCGCCGATCGGGCCGCTCAAGCTGAGCCTGGGCTTCCCGCTCACGAAGCACACGGGCGACCAGTATCAGAAGTTCCAGTTCCAGATCGGGACGGCGTTCTGATCCGCGTTGCGGACGGCTCGCCAAACAACAGTATCGAGAGGATCACTTTGCTAACCGGTATGTTTTCGAAACGTGTGGCTTGCGCGCTGGCGCTGGCAATGACGCTGGGCGTCGGAGTGGCGCACGCTCAGGAAGCCAGGATCGCCGCGGTGAATTCGGACCGGATTCTGCGGGAATCGGCGGCGGCGAAGGCGGCCCAGGTCAAGCTCGAGGCCGAGTTCGCCAAGCGCGACAAGGACCTCGCGGACATGGCGCAGAAGCTCAAGTCGATGTCCGATTCGCTCGACAAGAACGGCGCGTCGATGTCGTCCACGGACCGTGCGCAAAAGCAGCGCGATCTGTCGCAACTCGACACCGACTTCCAGCGCAAGCAACGCGAGTTTCGCGAAGACCTGAATCAGCGCCGCAATGAAGAACTGGCAGCGGTGCTGGATCGCGCGAACAAGGTGATCAAGCAGATCGCCGAGGCGCAGCACTATGACCTGATCGTGCAGGAAGCGGTGTATGTGAGCCCGCGCATCGACATTACGGATCAGGTGCTCAAGGCTCTCGCGGCTTCAGGCAACTGAAGGCGGTAGTAGAGCGCCGACAGCGCGCACTGACAGCGCGCACCGACAAGTTGTACTGATCAGCAGGAGACACGATAGGCATGGCTTTTACGCTCGAGGACATCGTCCAGCGGTTCGGCGGTGAAGTAGTGGGAGACGGTTCGCAGCGCGTCGGCAGTCTGGCGCCGCTCGACCAGGCAGGCCCGGACCAGCTGGCGTTCCTCGCCAACCCGAAGTACCTGTCGCAAGTCGAAACAACCCGCGCGGGCGCGGTGCTGATCAATGCGGACGACCTCGCGAAGCTCGCATCGGGCAGCGGGCGTAATTTCATCGTCACACCGAACCCGTACGCTTACTTCGCGCGCGTCGCGCAAACCTTCATCGACCTCGCCACGCCGAAGGTCGCGCCCGGCATTCATCCGAGCGCGACGATCGATCCGTCCGCGCAGATCGCCGCAAGCGCGGTGATCGGACCGCATGTCACGGTGGAAGCGGGCGCGGTCATCGGCGAGAATGTGCGGCTCGACGCGAACGTGGCCATCGGCCGCGGCACGCGCATCGGCGCTGGCTCGCATCTCTATCCGAATGTCACCGTGTATCACGGCTGCAAGCTTGCGGAGCGCGTGATCGTGCACGCGGGCGCGGTCATCGGTTCGGACGGCTTCGGCTTCGCGCCGGATTTCGTCGGCGAAGGCGACGCGCGCACCGGTAGCTGGGTGAAGATTCCGCAAGTGGGCGGCGTGTCGATCGCGGCGGACGTCGAAATCGGTGCGAACACCACGATCGACCGCGGCGCGATGGCCGATACGATCATCGAGGAATGCGTGAAAATCGACAACCTCGTGCAGATCGGGCACAACTGCAAAGTCGGCGCATACACGGTCATTGCCGGTTGCGCGGGCATTGCGGGCAGCACGACCATCGGCCGTCACTGCATGATCGGCGGCGCGGTCGGCATTGCCGGGCATGTGACGCTGGCCGATCACGTGATCGTGACCGCGAAGTCCGGCGTGTCCAAGTCGCTGCTCAAGCCCGGCATGTACACCAGCGCGTTCCCGGCCGTGAATCACGCCGACTGGAACAAGAGCGCGGCCTTGCTGCGCAATATCGACAAGCTTCGCGACCGCATCAAGGCACTGGAAAACGCCGCAGCGGATCAGCAGGACAGCAAGCCGGCGAGCGCGGCATCCGGCGCGGCAGGTCATGCACGGAGTGAGAAAAGCTAGTTTTCCGGACGGCCCGCCGACTCCGCGTAAAATGGCGGGCGAATATCAGGAAGCGAAGAGGGTTGCCGTGACCCGCGGTGGCATGGCAACCGGTTCACGGCGAGCGCCGGCAGCATGCGCTCATCACGCGCTAACAACGCGTTGACAACCCACCTGCACCAGCATCCGCAGTCATCATCGCGCAGTCAATGCGTGAGCAGAAACACCATGAGCACCGAAAAAATCAATCTCGACATCCATAAGATTCTCACGCTGCTGCCCCATCGTTACCCGATCCTGCTGGTCGACCGGGTGCTCGAACTCGAGCCGCACAAGAGCATCAAAGCGTTGAAGAACGTGTCGATCAACGAGCCGTATTTCCAGGGGCATTTCCCGACGCGTCCGGTCATGCCTGGCGTACTGATCCTCGAAGCGCTTGCGCAAACGGCGGCGCTGCTGACGTTCTCGGAAGAGCCGAGCGATCCGTCGAACACGCTGTATCTGTTTGTCGGTATCGACAACGCGCGCTTCAAGCGTGTCGTCGAGCCGGGCGATCAGCTCATCCTCAACTGCACGTTCGAACGGCATATGCGCGGCATCTGGAAGTTCAAGGCGCGAGCCGAGGTGGACGGCGTGGTGGCGGCTGAAGCCGACCTGATGTGCGCGGTGCGTCACACGGACAAGGACGCCTGAATCAAGGGCACCTGACTCGAGCTTCGGCCAGCCGGCGCCTCATGCAGCGCAGCCGGCTCGCCGCAGCCCATCCAGACAACGCAACAGAATCAGAAGCGAGGACGCATGAGCAGGATTCATCCCACTGCGATCGTCGAACCGGGCGCACAACTCGACGAATCCGTTGAAGTCGGACCGTATGCCGTGATCGGCGCGCATGTCACGATCGGCGCGCGGACCACGGTCGGCTCGCACAGTGTGATCGAAGGTCACACCACGATCGGCGAAGACAACCGCATCGGCCACTACGCATCGGTCGGCGGCCGTCCGCAGGACATGAAGTACAAAGACGAGCCGACGCGGCTCGAGATCGGCAACCGCAACACGATCCGCGAGTTCACCACGATCCACACCGGCACGGTGCAGGACGCAGGCGTGACCACGCTCGGCGACGACAACTGGATCATGGCGTACGTGCACATCGGCCATGACTGCCATGTCGGCAACAACGTCATTCTGTCGAGCAACGCGCAGATGGCCGGCCATGTGACGATCGGCGACCACGCGATTGTCGGCGGCATGTCGGGCGTGCATCAGTTCGTGCGCATCGGCGCGCATTCCATGCTGGGCGGCGCATCGGCGCTCGTGCAGGACATTCCGCCGTTCGTGATCGCGGCCGGCAACAAGGCGGAGCCGCACGGCATCAACGTCGAAGGTCTGCGCCGCCGCGGGTTCTCGCCGGACGCCATTTCGGCGCTGCGCTCGGCGTACCGTCTGTTGTACAAGAACAGCCTGTCGCTCGAGGAAGCCAAGGCGCAACTGCGTGAGCTTGCATCCGCCGGCGGCGACGGCGACGGCCCGGTTGGGACGCTGCTCGCATTCGTCGAAGCGTCGCAGCGCGGCATCATCCGCTAAGCGATGGCATTGCAACCCAGTCCGCTGCGCATCGCGATGGTGGCCGGCGAGCCGTCCGGCGACCTGCTGGCGTCGTCGCTGCTGGACGGCCTTGCGAGCCGCCTGCCTGCCGCCACGCATTATTACGGGATCGGCGGTCCGCGCATGGTCGCCACCGGTTTCGACGCCCATTGGCCGATGGAGAAGCTGTCCGTGCGCGGCTATGTCGAAGCGTTGCGGCATATCCCCGAGATTCTGCGCATCCGCACCGACCTGAAGCGCCAACTGCTGGCCGAGCCGCCCTCGGTGTTCGTCGGCGTCGATGCACCCGATTTCAACTTCGGGCTCGAGCATCCGCTGCGCGAGGCCGGCATCCCGACCGTTCACTTCGTGTGCCCGTCCATCTGGGCGTGGCGCGGCGGGCGCATCAAGAAGATCGCCAAGGCGGTCGACCATATGCTGTGCGTGTTCCCGTTCGAAACGGCGCTGCTCGAAAAGGCGGGCGTCGCGGCATCGTACGTGGGTCATCCTCTCGCCGACGAAATTCCGCTTGAGCCGGACACGCTCGGCGCGCGCCGCACGCTCGGTCTGGCGGAAAGCGGTCCGGTCATCGCGGTGCTGCCGGGCAGCCGCCGCTCGGAGATCGATCTGATCGGGCCGACGTTTTTCGCCGCGATGGAAATGATGCAGCACCAGGAGCCCGGTCTGCGCTTCGTGATGCCCGCGGCGACGCCGGCGTTGCGCGAGATGCTGCGCCCGCTGGTCGATTCGCACCCCGGCCTCGCGCTGACCATTACGGACGGCCAGTCGCAACTCGCGATGACCGCCGCCGACGCGATCCTCGTGAAAAGCGGCACGGTCACGCTCGAGGCCGCGCTTCTGAAAAAGCCGATGGTCATCTCGTACAAGGTGCCCTGGCTGACGGGCCAGATCATGCGCCGGCAGGGTTATCTGCCGTACGTCGGCTTGCCGAACATTCTGGCGGGCCGCTTCGTGGTGCCGGAAATCCTGCAGCACTTCGCGACGCCGCAGGCGCTCGCCGAAGCCACGCTGAAACAGTTGCGCGA
Source organism: Paraburkholderia graminis (assembly GCF_003330785.1). Classification (NCBI taxonomy): domain Bacteria; kingdom Pseudomonadati; phylum Pseudomonadota; class Betaproteobacteria; order Burkholderiales; family Burkholderiaceae; genus Paraburkholderia; species Paraburkholderia graminis. The sequence goes on along the minus strand of NZ_CP024934.1, from coordinate 2,303,524 downwards.
TGAAGCCAACCGGCGCACGCTGACGGAAATCTTCACGGAGATGCATCACGTGCTGAAGCAGAACACCGCGCAGCGTGCGGCGGAAGTGGTCGCGAGTGTCGTTGAGAAGCGCAGGGCGCGGCCGTGAGCGACGAACGCACCAAGCGCACTAACGAGCACGCCGCTGCGCACGCCGCTGCCCGCTCGCCACGCCGCAAGACCGCGGCCGTCGCCAGCGCGGCGACTCGGCAGGTCGGCCTGAACTTCGAGACGGCGGAGGACATCGTCTGCGGCGTCGACGAAGCCGGGCGCGGGCCGCTGGCCGGGCCGGTCGTCGCTGCTGCTGTGATTTTCGATCCGTCGAAGCCGATGATTCGCGGCCTCGACGATTCGAAGGTGCTTACCGCGAAAAAGCGCGACGAACTGTACGAGAAGATCGTCGACCGTGCGCTCGCTTACTGCATCGCCTCGGCAACGGTCGAGGAAATCGATACGCTGAACATTCTGCACGCCACCATGCTGGCCATGAAGCGCGCGGTAGAAGGGCTGTCCGTCACGCCGACGCTCGTGAAGGTGGACGGCAACCGCTGCCCCACGCTGAGCGTTCGCAGCGAAGCGGTGATCGGCGGCGACGCACTGGTCAAAAGCATTTCCGCGGCGTCGATTCTTGCGAAGGTGACGCGCGACCGGATGCTGCTCGAATTGCACCAGACTTATCCCGTGTACGGCTTTAACGCGCATGCCGGCTACGGCACGCCGCAGCATCTGGCGGCCTTGCGTGAACATGGGCCGTGCGAGCATCACCGGCGCTCGTTCGCACCCGTGCGCGAAGCGCATCTGCGATTTGGCACCGGCGTGCCGCTGCCGGCGGGCGAGATTATCGCCGTGCCGGAAATGCTCGCGGACGGCGTGCTGGACGATGCGCTGCTCGACAGCGACGCGTTCGGCGAACGCAGCGGCGCGTGAGCATAAGACGCCACAGCTAACGTGGCACAATCGCCCGTCAATGCTGCCGTCGCCGTAACCAGCACCTAGCCGCACCGCCTGCGATCAGCAACGCGCTCATCCTTCTCCTCATTTCTCATCGTCTTCGCTGCCTGTGAAAGCCATCACCTCGCGGGAGAATCCGCTCTATAAACGCCTGAAGGCGCTTGCCGGATCGACGCATCAACAGCGTCGCAGCGGTCATGCGCTGCTGGAAGGTTTTCATCTCGCGAGCGCGTATCTCGACGTCGCGGGGCAGCCGGAAATGTGCATCGTCACCGAGGGCGCGCTTCGTCACGACGAAGCTCAGGCGATCGTTTCGCGTATCGACGAGCAACGCATCGTCACGCTGCCAGACGCGCTGTTCGGACAACTGTCGAATGTCGTGCACGGCGTCGGCATGCTGCTGCTCGTGGAAAAGCTCGATACGCCGCTGCCCGACACGGTCGCGCAAACCTGCATCGTGCTCGACGGCGTGCAGGACGCAGGCAACGTCGGCTCCATCTTGCGCAGTGCGGCCGCGGCCGGCATTCAGCAGGTGTTCTGCGCGCCGGGCACGGCATACGCTTGGTCGTCGAAAGTATTGCGCTCGGGCATGGGCGCGCACTTCCTGCTGCAGATTCACGAAGACGTCGAAGCGCAGACGTTGATCGAGCGCCTCGCGGTGCCGGTTGTCATCACGGATTCGCACGGCGCCGAAGCGATCTACGATTGCGATCTGAGCGCGGAACTGGCGTGGGTATTCGGCAATGAAGGCGCCGGCGTGTCGCAAGCATGGCGCGACGCGGTCACGTTGCGCGTGACGATTCCGCAGCCGGGCGGCATGGAATCGCTGAACGTCGCGGCGGCCGCGGCTGTCTGCGTGTTCGAGCAATGCAGACAGCAGCGCGCGAGCCGCGCATAAACGAGCGAAGGCTCGCTCAATACGACGGCCGATCCAGCTTGATTTCCTGCAGGATCGTGGTCGCGATCTCTTCGATCGACTTGTGCGTCGACGACAGCCACTTGATCCCTTCGCGACGCATCATCGCCTCGGCTTCGTTGATCTCGTAACGGCAATTTTCCGGCGCAGCGTATTTGCTGCCAGGCCGGCGCTCGTTGCGAATCTCCGAAAGCCGTTGCGGATCGATCGACAAGCCAAACATCTTCTGCCGATGCGCCAATAGCGGCGTAGGCAGCTTGCCGCGCTCGAAATCTTCCGGAATCAGCGGATAGTTCGCTGCTTTCACGCCGTACTGCATCGCGAGGTAGAGGCTCGTCGGCGTCTTGCCGCTGCGCGATACGCCGACGAGGATCACGTCTGCGTCGGCGAGATTGCGGTTCGACTGGCCGTCGTCGTGCGCGAGCGAGAAGTTGATCGCCTCGATGCGGTTCTTGTACTCCTCGGTGTCCGCGTTCTGGTGGCCGCGCCCCATCGCGTGGCTCGACTTCAGCTCCAGTTCCTGTTCGAGCGGCTCGACGAAGGTCTGGAACATGTCGAGCACGAGCGCGTTCGAGCCTTTGACGATCTGATTCGATGCGCTGTCCACGAGCGTGGTGAAGACGATCGGACGGCGACCGTCCTGCTGGACCGCTTCATTGATTTTTTCGAGCGTGGCGTAGGCCTTTTCTGTCGAGTCGACAAAAGGCACGCGGACCAGGCGAAATTTCTGGTCGAACTGGGAGAGGATCGAATGCGCGAAGGTTTCGGCAGTGATCCCGGTACCGTCGGAGACGATGAATACGGTGGGCGGCATCAGTGGGGCAGGGAACGTGAGCGGCAAAAAGCGCTCGAATGGAACATTGCTGGAGCGACTTCGCTGCGCGGTGGCTGACCACTCATGCAGCGGCGTCGAAACAGCGCGCCGTGGGCACCGCTACTACGCCAGGACTGGCCTGGAGGCTCTCTTCATGCATTGGAAGAGCCCTGCGGGCAGCCTGGCGCGATTCGAGGCGCAATTCTCGTCCGACAGTCACATTTCGAGAGTCGGCACGGTAGAATAGCGGCAACCTGTTGGATAAGCAATTGCAGGCGATTGGCGTCTAACTCGCTGCGAACGGTCGTTCAACGCGATGTTATCTGGTGCTAAAGCGGGCGGATCGCGATTGATCGGGCGCTAAATGCGTCGATTCGCCTTCTTCGTGTGGAACGGGAGCGCAAGCCCGAACCCGCGCGGCGCCACAAGCGATTGCTTCTCCAACAGGTTGTGCAAGACGCGAGCTCACGCTTCCAATGAGCGTCTCGCGTTCGAGCCCACTTGCACAGCCGTGAATTTCTTTCACACTTAGGGGCTTGTATGACTAACGCAGTTACCGTCGCAAAGGATAAGGCGTATGTAGTTCCGTTCGAGCAGTTGCGGATGACCGATGTGGAGATTGTCGGCGGCAAGAACGCGTCGCTAGGCGAGATGATCAGTCAGCTTGCCGAAGCCGGCGTGCGCGTGCCGACCGGTTTCGCCACGACGGCACTGGCTTTCCGTGACTTCCTGCATCACAACAACCTGACGGAACGCATCGCCCAACGTCTCGAGACGCTCGACGTCGACGACGTGAAGGCGCTTGCCGAAGCGGGCAAGGAGATCCGTCAATGGATCGTCGACGCTCCCATGCAGCCGCAACTCGAAGCCGACATTCGCGCGGGCTTCGACACGCTTCAAAACAGCTCGCCTGAAGAGCTGTCGTTTGCCGTGCGTTCGTCGGCAACGGCGGAAGACTTGCCGGACGCATCGTTCGCGGGTCAGCAGGAAAGCTACCTCAACGTGGTCGGTATCGAAGACGTGCTCGATCGCATGAAGCACGTGTTCGCGTCGCTCTACAACGACCGCGCTATTTCCTATCGCGTTCACAAGGGCTTCACGCATGCTGAAGTCGCGTTGTCGGCGGGCGTGCAGCGCATGGTGCGCTCGGACGTCGGCGCGGCCGGCGTGATGTTCACGCTCGACACGGAATCGGGCTTCAAGGACGCGGTGTTCATCACGTCGAGCTACGGTCTCGGCGAAACGGTCGTGCAAGGCGCGGTGAATCCGGACGAGTTCTACGTCTACAAGACCACGCTCGCGCAAGGCAAGTATCCGATCATCCGCCGCTCGATTGGCTCGAAGCTCATCAAGATGGAGTTCACGAAGGCCGGTGAAGAAGGCCGCGTGAAGACCGTCGACGTGACGCACGAGCAGCGCAACCGCTTCTCGATCACCGACGAAGACGTGATCGAACTCGCGAAATACGCGGTCATCATCGAAAAGCACTACCAGCGTCCGATGGACATCGAGTGGGGCAAGGACGGCCGCGACGGCAAGATCTTTATCTTGCAGGCGCGTCCGGAAACGGTGAAGAGCCAGGCGACGGGCAAGGCCGAGCAGCGCTTCAAGCTGAAGGGTCAATCGAACGTGCTGGCTACCGGCCGCGCGATCGGCCAGAAGATCGGCGCGGGCCCGGTGCGCGTGATTCACGATCCGTCGGAAATGGACCGTGTGCAGCCGGGCGACGTGCTGGTCGCCGACATGACCGACCCGAACTGGGAGCCGGTCATGAAGCGCGCGTCCGCAATCGTCACCAATCGTGGCGGCCGCACGTGCCACGCGGCAATCATCGCGCGTGAGCTGGGCGTGCCGGCCGTGGTCGGCTGCGGCGACGCGACCGACGTGCTGAAGGATGGCGCGCTCGTCACGGTTTCGTGCGCGGAAGGCGACGAAGGCAAGATCTACGACGGCCTGCTCGAAACGGAAATCACCGAAGTGCAGCGCGGCGAACTGCCGCCCATTCCGGTGAAGATCATGATGAACGTCGGCAACCCGCAACTGGCTTTCGACTTCTCGCAACTGCCGAACGCGGGCGTCGGTCTCGCGCGTCTCGAGTTCATCATCAACAACAACATCGGCGTTCATCCGAAGGCGATTCTCGAGTACCCGAACATCGACCAGGACCTGAAGAAGGCCGTGGAAAGCGTCGCTCGCGGTCACGCATCGCCGCGCGCGTTCTACGTCGACAAGCTGACTGAAGGTATCGCGACGATCGCCGCGGCCTTCTATCCGAAGCCTGTGATCGTGCGTCTGTCGGACTTCAAGTCGAACGAGTACAAGAAGCTGATCGGCGGTTCGCGCTACGAGCCGGACGAAGAGAATCCGATGCTGGGCTTCCGCGGCGCGTCGCGCTACATCGCCGAAGACTTCGCCGAAGCGTTCCAGATGGAATGCGTCGCGCTGAAGAAGGTGCGCGAAGAGATGGGCCTCGACAACGTCGAGATCATGGTGCCGTTCGTGCGTACGCTGAAGCAGGCTGAGCGCGTGGTCGGCTTGCTGGAGAAGTTTGGCCTGAAGCGCGGCGAGAAAGGCCTGCGTCTCATCATGATGTGCGAAGTGCCGTCGAACGCGATTCTCGCCGAAGAGTTCCTGCAATTCTTCGACGGCTTCTCGATCGGTTCGAACGACCTGACGCAGCTCACGCTCGGCCTCGACCGCGACTCCGGCATGGAACTGCTGGCGGTCGATTTCGACGAACGCGATCCGGCGGTCAAGTTCATGTTGAAGCGCGCAATTGAAACGTGTCTGCGTCTGGACAAGTACGTCGGCATCTGCGGTCAGGGTCCGTCGGATCATCCGGACTTCGCGCAATGGCTGACGGATGAAGGCATCAAGTCGATCTCGCTGAACCCTGACACGATCATCGAGACGTGGCAGCAACTGGCGAAATCGTCGACGAAGTAAGCGTGCGGCGTGCCGCGTCCTAAGCGGCACGCATAACGAAAAGTGCGGCATATCAACGGCGCGTCAAACGCGCGTCAGCGGCGCAGTGAAGCGCGTCCTGAATGCCGGTAATTTGTCCGCGCTTCGTGCTATAAACACCCCGGTAGATCCGGGGTGTTTTGCTTTGTGGAGGTCGACGTGGCGCCAGGGGGATTGTTCTGGTGGGTCGGGGCGGGCGTGCTGGTCGTGCTGGAATTGCTCAGCGGCACGTTCTATCTGCTGATGATCGCGCTCGGTTGCGTCGCGGCGGCTATCGCGCATATTGCGGGCGCCGCCGCCGACGTGCAGTTCGCCGTTGCCGCGGTCGTCGCGCTGGCGGCCGTGTTTGTGCTCAAGCGTTCGCGCTTTGGCCGCAGGACGCGCAAGGAAGCGTCCGCGAATCCGGACGTCAATCTCGACATTGGGCAGACGCTCAGCGTGCCCGCGTGGCACGAGCGTCGCGCGCGGGTCAGCTATCGCGGCGCGCAATGGGACGCCGAACTGGCGCCCGGCGAGCCCGAAGATGCTCAAACCTACGAAATCATCGAACTGCACGGCAGTTGTCTTGTGGTCGCGGCGAAGCGGCCCGCGACGCATCACGCTAATACGCGGTAAGCGTCGGACATTCGCTGACTTGTTTGACCCAAACCAGTCAACCGAACTAGTTAACCGAACTAACTAATCAAACCAACTAAAGATTGGAGGGCGTAAATGGATTCCACCATTATCGGGGCAGTGCTGCTCGTCATTGTGATCGTGCTGGCGGCGCAGACCATCAAGATCGTGCCGCAGCAGCACGCGTGGGTGCTGGAGCGGCTCGGCCGCTATCACCGCACGCTCACGCCGGGCCTGAGCTTCGCGTTTCCTTTCGTCGACCGGATCGCGTACAAGCACATTCTCAAGGAAATTCCGCTCGAAGTGCCGAGCCAGGTCTGCATCACGCGCGACAACACGCAGTTGCAGGTGGACGGCGTGCTGTATTTCCAGGTGACCGATCCGATGAAGGCGTCGTATGGATCGAGCAACTTTGTGTTCGCGATCACGCAGTTGTCGCAGACCACGCTGCGCTCGGTGATCGGCAAGCTCGAACTCGACAAGACTTTCGAGGAGCGCGACTTCATCAATCACAGCATCGTCTCGTCACTCGATGAAGCAGCGGCGAACTGGGGCGTCAAAGTCCTACGCTACGAGATCAAGGATCTGACGCCGCCGAAGGAAATCCTTCACGCGATGCAGGCGCAAATTACGGCCGAGCGCGAAAAGCGCGCGTTGATTGCGGCTTCGGAAGGGCGCAAGCAGGAGCAGATCAACATCGCGTCCGGCGGGCGCGAGGCGGCAATCCAGAAATCGGAAGGCGAGCGCCAGGCGGCGATCAACCAGGCGCAAGGGCAGGCCGCGGCGATTCTTGCGGTTGCCGAGGCCAATTCGCAAGCCATCCAGAAGATTGCTGCTGCGATTCAGTCGCATGGCGGCATGGAGGCGGTGAACCTGAAGGTCGCCGAGCAATACGTGAACGCGTTCGGCAATCTGGCGAAGCAGGGCACCACGCTGATCGTGCCCGGCAATCTCGCGGATATGAGTTCGATGATCGCATCGGCGCTGACCATCGTGAACAAGGGCAAGAGCGGGGTGGCGGAGGCGCGCTGAGCGCGCGTTGGTTTTTGCGTTGGGCGCCGTTGCGCCATTGCTGTAAAAAAATGGCCCGCAGCAAGCGGGCCATTTTTATCGTGCTCGGTAAACGCTGCTCTGGCAGCGTCGCGGCAAACGCCCGCCCACGACTCAGGTCGGCGAGCGCATCAAACGCGCCTTTTCGCGCTCCCAATCGCGCTTTTTCTCGGTTTCGCGCTTGTCGTGCATCTTCTTGCCCTTGGCGAGGCCGATCTCGCATTTGACGCGGCCGCCCTTGTAGTGAAAATTCAGCGGCACGAGCGTGTAGCCGCGCTGTTCCACCTTGCCGATCAGCTTGCTGATTTCTTCGCTGTGCAAAAGGAGCTTGCGCGTGCGAACAGGGTCGGGGTTGATGTGGGTCGAGGCTTCGGGCAGCGGGCTGATGTGCGTGCCGATCAGGAACAGCTCGCCGTTCTTGATCACGACGTAACCTTCCTTGATCTGGCCGCGCCCGGCGCGCAGCGCCTTGACCTCCCATCCTTCGAGCACGAGCCCTGCTTCGTAACGTTCTTCGACCGAGTAGTCGTAGAACGCTTTTCTGTTGTCGATAATGCTCATGAATGGAAAGTGCCCAACTCGTTTAAAATCACGATTTTAGCAAAGCGGGGCAAGGAAAGCCCGCCGCGCCCGTCCACCCTTGCCACGTGCTGTTCAATTTATGGCAGATGTCCAGAAAACCGTGTTGATCCGCCATTCGGCGGAACAGATGTTCGACCTCGTCACCGACGTCGCCGATTACCCGAACTTCCTGCCCTGGTGCGGAGGCGTCGAGGTCCGTCATCGGGACGATACCAGCATGGAGGCGAAGATCGACATCAATTTCAAGGGCATCAAGCAGCACTTTGCGACGCGCAACAGCATGGAGCGGCCCACCCGCATCGACATGGAATTCGCCGACGGGCCGTTTCGCAAGTTCACCGGCTTCTGGCGCTTCACGCCGCTGCGCGCGGACGCCTGCAAGATCGAGTTCGCGCTGCACTACGAGTTCACCAACATCATCCTCGAAAAGATCATCGGGCCGGTGTTCAATCACATCGCCAATACATTCGTCGAATCTTTCGTGAAGCGCGCGGACCAGCGCTACGGCAAGGCATGAGCGGGCGTCTGTCCGTCCAGGTCTGTTATGCGCTCGCGAACGAACAGGCGCTCGTCGACGTGCAATTGCCGGCGGGCGCCACGCTCGCACAGGCTATCGAGGCAAGCGGCATTCTTCAGCGTTTTCCTCAGATCGATCTAGCGACGCAAAAGGTCGGCGTATTCGGCAAGCTCAAGCCGCTCGACACCGTGCTCGCCGATCACGACCGCGTCGAGATCTACCGGCCGCTGCTCGTGGACCCGAAGGTGTCACGCCAGCGTCGCGTCGAGAAGACCCGCAAGGCCGGCTCGATCGAAGGGCGTCGCTGGCAGAACAAGGATTCGCGTTAAACGCGTACGTTGCGCGGTGCGCGCCCTGCAATGCGGGGCGGCCCGTGGACCATGCGTGCTAGGGCGCCGAACCCTGAGCCTTTTCTTCGACCGGCGCAGTGCCGCCGGAATCGTCGTCCGCATGCTGACGCACCGACCAGCACACGCCCGCCACCAGCAACAGAATCGCGGCGAGTTCGAGCGGCCGCGGCAGGCGCTCGTCGTAAATGAACGCGTAGAGCAGCGCGAACAGCGTTTCAAACACGATCATCTGACCGGAAAGCGTCAACGGCAGCCGCTTCGACGCCGCATTCCACAGCCCGTTGCCAAGCCACGACGCGCCGATCGCGAGAACCAGATTGAGCGCCCAGAAGCTGTGCCAGCGGCTTTGCGCGAGTTCGCCCTGCGGGCCGCCCGGCGGCAGCGCGGCGATCGCGAGCCACAGCGCGGCGCCGAGCGCGCCTGTCACGACGCCCCACAGCACGGACCACTCGTTGCCGCTGAAATGCGTGTGCCGTTGCAGGTAGCGGGTGTTCTCGACCGCGAACCACGTCCAGCAGCCGAGCGCGCCGACTGCGCAGGCAAGGCCGAGCAGCTTCGTCAGGACGCCGGCGGGCGTGCCGTCGGCGGCCGTAAAGACGTCGATATTGATGCAGACGATGCCCGCCATCACGGCCGCAAGCGGCCACGCGAGGCGCGCGAGCGGCACCGCGCCGCGGTCGCCGCGGCCCATCAGCGTGACCGTCACCGGCAATACGCCGACGATCAGCGACGCCGGCGCGATGCCGACGAGGTGCACCGCCGCCGTCAGCAGCAGGTAGTACAGGAGATTGCCGCCCAGCGCGAGCTTGACGAGCGCGACGAGGTCCTCGCGAGTCAGGCGCTTGAGCAGCGAACGCGCCGTGGGCAACGCCGCTGCGAGCGCGACGACGCCGTACATCGTGTAGCGGCCGGCCGACAGCAACAGCGGCGAAAAATCCGGCAGCACGCGCGGGACCAGAAACACCATGCCCCATAGGGCTCCGGCCATGACTCCATAGGCGACACCGCGCTGCATCGACTGCTCCTGCGAAAAAACTGGAATGGTCGCAAGCGTAGCCGGCCGGCGCGAGGGGCGTCTTGTTTGATTCTGCATTCGGGCCCGAGCAAACGAAACGCGATCGAACCCGAGGCGAACGGCGAAGCGAAATCAAGGGTGTAAAAGCCACGAAAAAATGCGCCCGAAATTCGCTAAGCTGCTGTTCGCGCAGTGAAAAGCGGGGAGGTATCGCGTATAATTCGCTTTTGCGCCTATAGGATTTGCCATGCGTCTGATCCAAACAGCACTCACGTTCGATGACGTGCTCCTCGTCCCGGCCTTCTCCGATGTTCTGCCGCGCGACACCAGCCTCAAGACCCGGCTGACCCGCAACATCTCCCTGAATATGCCGCTCGTGTCCGCCGCCATGGACACCGTCACCGAAGCCCGTCTCGCCATTGCGATGGCGCAAATGGGCGGCGTCGGCATCATCCACAAGAACCTCACGGCTGCCGAACAGGCGCGTGAAGTGGCCAAGGTCAAGCGGTTCGAGTCAGGCGTGGTGCGCGATCCGATCACGGTGCCGCCGCAAATGAAGGTGCGCGACGTCATCGCGCTGTCGCAGCAGCATGGCATTTCCGGCTTTCCGGTGGTGGAAGGCTCGCAGCTGATCGGTATCGTGACCAACCGCGACCTGCGTTTCGAGGAGCGTCTGGACGAGCCGGTGCGCAGCATCATGACGCCGCGCGAGCGCCTCGTGACCGTCAAGGAAGGCACGTCGCTCGCCGAGGCCAAGGCGCTGATGCACAGCCACCGCCTTGAGCGCGTGCTGGTCATCAACGACGCATTCGAGCTGCGCGGCCTGATGACGGTGAAAGACATCACCAAGCAGACCGAACACCCGGACGCCTGTAAGGACGAGCACGGCAAGCTGCGCGCGGGCGCGGCCGTCGGCGTCGGCGCGGACAACGAAGAGCGTGTCGAACTGCTGGTGCAGGCGGGCGTGGACGTGATCGTCGTCGACACCGCGCATGGCCACAGCAAGGGCGTGCTCGAGCGCGTGCGCTGGGTCAAGCAGAACTTCCCGCACGTCGAGGTGATCGGCGGCAACATCGCCACCGCGGCGGCAGCCAAAGCGCTCGTCGAATACGGCGCGGACGGCGTGAAGGTCGGCATCGGCCCGGGCTCGATTTGCACGACGCGAATCGTCGCCGGTGTCGGCGTGCCGCAGGTCACGGCAATCGCGAACGTGTCGGAAGCGCTCAAGGGCACGGGCGTGCCGGTCATCGCAGACGGCGGCGTGCGTTTCTCGGGCGACGTCAGCAAGGCGCTGGCAGCGGGCGCGAACGCCGTGATGATGGGCAGCATGTTCGCCGGCACCGAAGAAGCGCCGGGCGACGTGTTCCTCTATCAAGGCCGTCAGTACAAGTCGTACCGCGGCATGGGCTCGGTCGGCGCAATGAAGGACGGCGCGGCGGACCGCTACTTCCAGGACAACTCGGCGAATATCGACAAGCTGGTGCCGGAAGGCATCGAAGGCCGCGTCGCTTATAAGGGTTCCGTGAACGCGATCCTGTTCCAGCTGATCGGCGGCGTGCGCGCGAGCATGGGCTACTGCGGCTGCCGCACGATTGCCGAGATGAACGAGAAGGCCGAGTTCGTGCAGATCACGGGCGCGGGTTTGCGCGAGTCGCACGTGCACGATGTTCAGATCACCAAGGAAGCGCCCAACTACCACGTGGACTAAACGCCAATGAAGCCATTGCTGCGCGCTGTACTGATTGTCGATGCGCTGTTGCTGCTCGCGTTCGGCTTGCTGTTCCTGCTGACGCCCTGGACGTCGTTGTACAACGCGCTGCTGTTGGTGCAGACGCAGCCGGCTCTGGCCGGCCAGGCGTTTGGCCTGGCGCTCATCGGGCTCGCCTGGCTGGCGTTGCATGCGTCGATCGACGGGGCGCTGACTTCGTCGGTGGCACGCGTGGTCGGCCATGTGAACTGGCTGACCGGCGTGCTCATGCTGGTGTGGCTGCTCGGGCTGCATACGCCGTCGCTGAGCGCGTTCGGGCAGATCGTCGCGGTGCTGACCGGTGTCGTGCTGCTGGTGCTCGGTCTTGGCGGCGTGCGTTTGTCGGGCGCGGTGCGGCGGCGCGAGAAGTTGCGCGTCGCTGAGGCTGTTGCCGCTGAGCGCGCCGAAAAGCAGGCCGCAAAAGACGCCGCGAAAAACGCGGCGAACCTCGAGGCAAATCGCCGTGAACCGGTTGTGCCGGCTACGGCGGGGTTTCCGGTGTATCACGCGGAGCCGGTGGTTGAGCCTGTTATCGGGCGTGGAGTTGATCCGGTTGCAAGGCCTGGCGTGGCGCCTGTGGTGCCCGCGGCGTCCGAAGCGTCGCCGGTCAACCCGACGACCTCCGCCCATTTGCATGCCACGACGGGCGAAGTGCTGAGCCCGTCGGAGCGAGCGGCACGCGCTGAAGCTGCTGCTGCCGCACGCGACGATGCCCGCAATGCCGCCGACGACGCCGCGAATGCGCCACGGCCTCCGTTCCATGGTTGACTGGCCGCGCGCGACTCGTTTGCCGAAGCAACCGGAATCCGCACGCGCGCCGCACCGCAGCCTGGTGACCCATGTTGTGGCTTCGGGCGCAACGAGCGAACGTCACGCGGGCATCAGCATTGCGTTCCGCTTTCCCGCCGTTGCGCTTCACCGTCGCAAGCCCCGGCCGTTTGTTCCCTCGTGGACCGCTTTGAATTCAACGCCGCGCCGTACGCGCGGCATTCCGTATCCGCTCACTTTTGACATCGTCCGCTGCCATGCATGACAAGATCCTGATCCTCGACTTCGGTTCGCAAGTCACCCAACTGATTGCACGTCGCGTTCGCGAAGCCAACGTGTATTCGGAAATCCATCCGTATGACGTCGATGCTTCGTTCATCCGCGACTTTGCGCCGAAGGGCGTGATCCTGTCGGGCGGACCGAGCTCGGTCACTGAAACCGACACGCCGCGCGTGCCGCAAGTGGTGTTCGAACTCGGCATGCCCGTGCTCGGCATCTGCTACGGCATGCAGGCCATGGCCGAGCAACTGGGCGGCCGGGTCGACATCGGCCATCTGCGTGAGTTCGGTTATGCCGAAGTGCGCGCGCGCAATCACACGAGCCTGCTCGAAGGCATCAGCGACTTCACGACGCCCGAAGGCCACGGCATGCTGAAGGTGTGGATGAGCCACGGCGACAAGGTGCTGGAGATGCCGCCGGGGTTCGCGCTGATGGCATCGACGGAATCGTGCCCGATCGCCGCGATGGCCGATGAGCAGCGTCATTTCTATGGTCTGCAATGGCACCCGGAAGTCACGCACACCGTGCAAGGCCGCGCGATGCTCGAGCGCTTCGTGCTGCAGATTTGCGGCGCGCGTCCCGACTGGGAGATGGGCCATTACATCGACGAGGCGGTCGCGAAAATTCGCGAGCAGGTCGGTAACGAGCACGTGATTCTGGGTCTGTCGGGCGGCGTGGATTCGTCGGTCGCGGCGGCGCTGTTGCATCGCGCGATCGGCGATCAACTGACGTGCGTGTTCGTCGATCATGGCCTGTTGCGCCTGAACGAAGCCGAGCAGGTCATGGCCACGTTCGCGGATCACCTGGGCGTGAAGGTGATTCACGTCGACGCGAGCGATGTGTTCCTGCGCAAGCTCGAAGGCGTGACCGATCCGGAAGCGAAGCGCAAGATCATCGGCGCGGAATTCGTCGAAGTGTTCCAGACGGAAGCCGGCAAGCTGACCGACGCAAAGTGGCTCGCGCAAGGCACGATCTATCCGGACGTGATCGAATCGGCGGGCAAGGGCAAGAAGGCGACGCAGACCATCAAGAGCCACCACAACGTGGGCGGCCTGCCGGAGACGCTGAACCTGAAGCTGCTCGAGCCGCTGCGCGAACTGTTCAAGGACGAAGTGCGCGAACTCGGCGTGAAGCTCGGTCTGCCGCCGGCGATGGTGTACCGCCATCCGTTCCCCGGTCCCGGTCTTGGCGTGCGGATTCTCGGCGAAGTGAAGCGCGAGTTTGCGGACCTGCTGCGTCGCGCGGACGCGATTTTCATCGAGACGCTGCGCACGTTCATCGACAAGGAAACCGGCAAGTCCTGGTACGATTTGACGAGCCAGGCGTTCGCGGTGTTTCTGCCGGTGAAGAGCGTCGGCGTGATGGGCGACGGCCGGACTTACGAGTATGTGGTCGCGCTGCGCGCGGTGCAGACGCTCGACTTCATGACCGCGCATTGGGCGCATCTGCCGCACGAGTTGCTGGGGCATGTGTCGAACCGCATTATTAATGAAGTGCGCGGGATTAACCGGGTGGTGTACGACATTTCGGGGAAGCCGCCGGCGACGATTGAGTGGGAGTGATTTAGGATCCTCTGCAGAGGTCTGCAGAGGTCCATAAGCGCCTGGATTTCCCCGACGCTTACGGACCCCGGATTGCGGGCGCTCAACCCGACCGGCAGTATCTACAAGGTGGCCACCAAAGTGGCCGACCAACGTGGCCTGTATGTGGCCGTTACGTCGTCTGAGGTAGTTAGTTTCCCGTTCGACTATCGCCTGAATGGGCGTCGCGAGACGTTGGTCATAGGTCGCTACGATCCGCGGCTCCCTGCCTGCGGAACGCGTGATGCCGAGGAACTGACTCTCGGTATGTCATTGAGTCTCGCAGAGGCGAGGCTTGGATGGACCCAGCGCCAGCGCGCGCCATCCCTCCCGGTCCGATAGACATTTCGGCGGGAGAGCCGTCTCGAGGAGACTGCTCTGCGAAGAAGCGTGCCCGGTGCGCACGAACTCTGCCGCCTGATGCCGCTTGTGCTCCCGTAAAGCAGTGTGTGCGAGCGCCACTACGCGTCGAACCATTCGCCGAAACCGCGCAAACATTCTTCAACGATAGGCGCCGCCCGATCAAGCATGACTTGCTCCTGTGCGCAAACCGCGTCTCGCCAGTTTGCCGCCGCGACGATTGCTTCAGCGAGTTCGGCAGCGTCAAGCATGGCCAGATTGACGCCTGCGCCCATTGGCGGCATTACGTGGGCGGCATCGCCTACGAGCGTCAGTCCCGACTTCGCGGGCCATGTCGTCCCAGCAGGAAGACTGCTACCGCAGGTCCTGGCGGTCGGACCTTTGCTCGGAGCGCTGATACAGCGCGTCGCACCGTGGAACCATCCCGTCGAGCGGACGCCTGAAGAGGCGCGGGTCGTCTCAGTGCTGATAGACGAAATGCGCGCGGCAGAGCATGAACCACTGCACCTTCCCATACCGGACGACAAGCGCCTGCTGAAGATGGTCAGCATCGTGCTGAAGGATTTGAGCCGGGAACACTCTCTGGAAGCACTGTCGTCAATGGCCGGCCTGTCGGCTAGAACCGCTCGGCGCCTGTTTTCCGTATCGCTCGGCATATCGTTGGCCGAGTGGCGACAGCAGGCGTTGCTGCTGCGTGCCGTGTATCTGCTCGCGTAGGGCGAGTGCGTCTCGGCGGTCGCAGACGTCTTGGGCTATGCCAGCCCAAGCAGTTTCATCGCGATGTTCCGCAAGGCTTTTGGCGAGACGCCGGGGAGATATGTCAGGGCTGCGGGGCAGGATGCCTGATATTGACGTTCTGGCGAAAGCGTTTAGTTTTGCCGGCTCGGCAAGTAGCGCCTTTTGCCTGTCGGCCCAAGAATCTGCCGTTCGCCTTCACCTGGCTCGTAGGTGTGACGTTCGTGTGTCGGCTTCGCATCAATTCCCGGTCGCTCGCATACCGAACGTCCGCTATGTCCGTCAGGAACGATCAACTATTGGATTGTCTTCTTCCAGGACCGGAAGAGATCTAGCAGCACTTTCGCGGGCGTCGGCAGGATGCTCTTTCGGTGCCAGACGGCGCCGACGTCCATGGTCGGGATCGGAATGCTCAGGTCACGCCTCATAATCCGGCTCCCTTCGAGCGACCACGGACGATAGACGAGGTCCGAAAGAATCGTGACGCCCAACCCGAGTGCGACCATGCTTCGCACGGCTTCTATCGACTTGCTCTGGATACGCACGTGCGGTGCGAGGCCATATTTTCCCCAATACTTGCGAACAGTTCGGACATGCTCGTCCATGTCGAGTAAAAGGTAGTCCTCCTGCGCAATGTCCTGCAGCGTGACCTGTTGTGCATCTTGCAACGGGTGATCCGGATGGGTCCAAAGCCGGCGCATGGAGCGCAGAATCGTTTCGTATTTCAGCTCGTCCACGTTGGCCGTATTGGACACAAGCATCAGACCGATATCAAGCTGATTGTCGACGAGACGTTGCTCGATATCCTCGCGCGCGTCTTCGATGACCTCGACAGTCAGGTGCTCGAAGCGCTGCGAGACGGTAGCAAGCATTGACGGCATCAGGTAAGCCGAGACGGTTTCCGTGACGCCCACCCGAACGTGCCCCGAAATCTGTTCAGGTTCCTCCTGGGCCGCGACCACGGCGCGCCCGACGGACACATTCGCGTTCTGCACATGCCGAAGAAATCGCTCGCCTGCTCGGGTCAGGCGGACGCCCCTTGCGTGGCGCTGCAGCAGCGGCACCCCCACGGTGTCTTCGAGATTCTTCAGCGCGATCGTCATCGACGACTGCGAAACGGCGCAGAGATTGGCAGATCTGGAGATCTGCCCGGTATCAGCCACCGAGATGAAGTATTCGATCTGGCGAAGCGTAATGTGTGTGGCCACGTTGACGTACTCCCCTAGGTTGTGGCGCCGTGCAAACCGACGGCGCGAACCCACGACCGAACTGAGGTATTGAAAAATTATATATCGCGAGGCAAGAAATATGAATTAGGCAGGGCAATTTCGGCTGCATAGCATCCCGTCATGAAAGGAAACAGTGGAACGATGATGGAGACGCAGGAGAAGAAGGGGTACTGCACGTTATGCCGGTCAAGATGCGGCACGATCAATACGGTCCGCGGCGACGTGTTGCTGAAGGTTCGTCCCGACAACACGCACCCGACCGGCAACGCGATGTGCATGAAAGGCAAGGCCGCGCCGGAACTCGTACACAGCCCCGACCGGGTGTTGTATCCCATGCGCCGCACTGCCCCAAAAGGGGCGGCCGATCCGCGCTGGAAACGGATCAGCTGGGACGAGGCCCTTGACGAGATCGCGACCACGCTCGCGCACGTCAAGCGGGAAAACGGCGCTGAATCGGTGGTGTTCGGCGTCACCACCCCGAGCGGTACGCCGATGAGCGACAGCATCGACTGGGTGGAGCGATTCGTGTGGTCTTTCGGGAGTCCGAATATCTGCTACGCAACCGAGATCTGCAACTGGCATAAGGATTTCGCGCACGTGTTTACGTTCGGTTGCGGCATGCCAACGGCCGATTACCGGAATTCCGACGTCATCGTGCTTTGGGGTACGAATCCAGCCAACACGTGGCTGGCCCAGGCGGACAGTATCGCAGCGGGTCGGCGCAACGGCGCAAAGCTGATTGTCGTGGACCCGAGACCCACGGCGCTTGCGCGCGATGCGGATGTATGGCTGCGCGTGCAGCCAGGCACGGACGGCGCGCTTGCTATGGGAATTGCCCGGCAAATGATCGCGACGGGAAATATCGACGATACATTTGTCCGCGAGTGGACGAATGGCGCGTTCCTGGTTCGTCGTGATAGCGGATATTTTCTGCGTGAGCGCGACATCGATCCGGAGTCGTCGAACAATCGATATGCGGTCTGGAATGGCGCGCTCAATCGACTCGAACTCGTCGGAGAGGAGGCGAGCACGTCGCCGTCCGATCTTTCGATTTCAGCCTCGTATCAGATTCGCGTATTCGACCTGACGGGCCGGGTGATAGAAGTCACGTGTACGCCCGCTTTCGAGGTGTACCGCGATGCGCTGTCTGGTTACACGCCCGAACACGTGAGCAGAATCACCGGTGTCGACGCCTCGGCGATCGAAATCGTGGCGGCGATGCTCAGCCCACGCCAGCGCATTGCCTATCACGCGTGGTCTGGCGTGGGACAACATACGAACGCGACGCAAACGGAGCGGGCGATCGCTACGCTGTATGCACTGACAGGTGCATTCGATACGCAGGGTTCAAACCGCGAGTTGCTGAAGCAGCCAGCAAATCCTCTCAGTAATTACGCCATGCTGAGTCCTCAGCAGCGAACAAAGGCGCTCGGACTTGACGAGCGACCGCTCGGTCCGCCGTCCCAGGGATGGGTGACCGCGCGCGACGTTTATCGTGCGATTCTCGAGTCCAGGCCTTATCGGGTGCGCGCGCTTGTCGCGTTCGGCACCAACATGGTGATGTCGCAAGCCGACAGCGCATTGGCGCGGGACGCGCTGTGCGCACTGGATTTTCATGTCCATTGCGACCTGTTCGAAACGCCATCCGCCCGCTATGCGGATATTCTCCTTCCGGTCAATACGCCTTGGGAACGGGAAGGACTGCGTCTCGGCTTCGAGATCAATGAGCGGGCCGTCGAATTGGTCCAGTTGCGGCAGCGGATGGTGACGCCTCGCGGGGAGAGCCGGGCGGACTACAACATCGTGCTGGATCTGGCGGTCAGGCTCGGGATGGGGGATCAATTCTTCGGTGGCGACGTCGAAAAAGGATGGAACCATGTTCTCGAACCGTTGGGCCTGGACGTCGCGACGCTGCGTTCACATCCCGAAGGCATTTACCGGCCGCTCAGGCAGCAGGAAAAGCAATACGCTTGCGCCACGCCGAATGGCCCGCGAGGCTTTGCGACCGAAACGCGGCGCGTCGAGTTCTATTCGGAGAAGCTGCATCGGTACGGTTATCCGGCCGTACCTCACTATGTACCGCCGAGCCGCGGAGAAGTAGCACGCGCAGCTGAGCGTCGACGCTTTCCCTATACGCTCACTTCCTTCAAGAACGGCTACTACTGCCACAGCCAGCATCGTAGCCTGCCAAGCCTTCGTCGCCGTGCCCCTTATCCCGTCGCGGAACTGAGCGCCGATCTGGCGGCCGTGAAGGGCATTGTCGACGGCGACTGGATACGCGTCGCCAGTACCAACGGCACCGCGCGATTTCGTGCGCGAGTTGTCCCCGAACTCGCGCCGGATGTCGTAGTCGCGGAGTATGGCTGGTGGCAGGCGTGCGACGAAATCGGCATGGAATCGTCGGCGGCACTGGGAAGCGCAAACAGTAACTACAACAGCATCGTGTCCGGCGCCATTGTCGATCCGCTGAGCGGTTCGTCGCCGCTTCGTGCCGTGCCATGCGACGTCACGCTCGACGCGTCGGTCGATCCAGCGCGACGGGCATGGCAAGGATTCCGGGACTTTGTCGTGTCGGCCGTACATGGAGAAGCCGAAGGCGTTCGCACGGTTACGTTCAGCGCAGCCGACGGTGGACCGCTCCCCGACTATCTGCCCGGACAGCATGTGACGGTCCATATTCCGGAGTTGTGCGAAGGAGGAACGACGCGTGCCTATTCGCTCACTGGCCATGCGATTGAAAGCGATCGCCGGACATACTCGATCTCCGTGCGCCATCAGCGAGGCCGAAGTGCCGATGGTGAGCAGTTCGAGGGCGTCATGTCCTCGCATATTCATCGCGAGTTGGCAGTTGGACACAGGGTCTTGCTTCAAGCCCCCAGCGGCACCTTCGTCGTACCGCCGGCTTCGAAGCGACCGGTCGTCATATTCGCGGGTGGGATTGGAATAACGCCCTTCATTTCGTGGCTGGAAACGATCGGGGAACTGGGCACACAAGCGCCTGAATCGCAGCTGTTTTACGCGAATCTCAATAGCTCGACTCATGCGTTCCGGAAACGAATTGCGCAATTGCAGCGTGCGTTGCCAACGCTCAAGGTCGTGAATTGCTATAACCAGCCGCGCGACGAAGTACTCGGACGCGACTTCGAGATGCAGGGCTACCTCACTGCGGACGTCGTGGACGACGCATTGATACAGCACCGCGCGCGATTCTATTTATGCGGCCCGGAGCCGATGATGAACGCCATCACGGCAGGCCTCGTCGAGCGCGGCGTACCGCCGTTCGATATCTTCAGCGAGGCCTTTCGGTCTCCGTCAAAGCCGGCCCTCGATCCATCACAGCGCTTCGCCGTCGAATTCCGGCGGTCGCGGATCAAGGCGGAATGGGCACCCGAACGGGGAAGCCTGCTCAGCTTCGGCGAGAGCCTCGGCATCAGCATGCCGAGCGGCTGCCGGGTCGGGCAATGCGAGAGCTGTGCCGTCAAGGTCCTGGCGGGCAAGGTGTCGCATATGACGGGGCATGGGCCGGATGAAGCCGATATGTGCCTCGCCTGCCAGGCGATCCCGGCCACTGATATTTCCATTGAAGCGTGAATGACCCACGAGGAGCCAAATCGAGCATGAAATTTTTCGACACGCCAGCGACACGCGAAGCGCTGGACTTCGCCACGCTGATTCCGTCGCTGAAGAAGGCGTTCATCAAGGGGTGTGAGGTTCCACTCCGGCACTCGCACACGATCAATAGCGGCGACGGCAATAGCGGCACCGTATTGATCATGCCGGCGTGGGAGGCGGACGGATATCTCGGCATCAAGACCGTGAACATTTTCCCCGGTAACCAGGGCCGCGGAATGCCCGGCTTGCACTCGACTTACGTGCTGTACGACGCCAGCACGGGTGAGCCACTCGCGCAGATGGACGGCAATGAAATCACCTCACGCCGGACCGCCGCCGCCTCGGCACTCGCTGCAACCTTTCTGGCGCGCGACGACTCCTCGCACATGGTGCTGTTGGGCGCCGGACGCGTGGCAAGCCTGGTGCCGTCAGCGTATCGAAGCCAGCTCCCAATCACGCATGTCGAGGTCTGGGACATCTATCCGGAATCGGCCGCGCGACTCGTGCAGCAACTGCGAGGCGAAGGTTTCAATGCGGCCGTTGTCGCCAGTCTGCCGGACAGCGTGGCGCGCGCGGATGTCGTGAGCTGCGCGACGCTCGCCACCGAGTCGATCGTACGCGGCTCGTGGTTGAAAGCGGGAACGCATCTCGATCTTATCGGAAGCTTCACGCCGCAGATGCGCGAGGCTGACGACGATTGTTTCCGCCACGCACGCGTGTTTGTGGATACGGACGAGGCGCCGCAGAAGTCCGGCGACCTGATTGGGCCGTTGTCGCGCAACGTGATTTCGCCGGCGGACCTGAACGGTACGCTCGCGGCCCTGTGCCGGGGCGACGTCGGTGGGCGATTCGACGGCAGCGAGCGCACGGTATTCAAAGCGGTGGGGACCGCACTCGAAGACCTGGCTGCGGCAGTGCAGGTTTATGAACAGCATGTTTAATCACTCGAAGCGTCGGAGACCATGATGAAGGAATTGAACCGTCAGCAAGACCTGGCAGCCTCGACAGCCGACGATGCAGTCGGACTCGAGCGTATGGCCGCAGCAGTGACCCGTTGGTCGGAAAAGTGGTTTCCCGACGCATACATATTCGCGGCGATCGCGGTTGTCGTCGTCGCGGTCGGCGCGCTGGCGACGGGCGCGCCTGCACAACGTGTGGGCATTGCCTTCGGAGACGGATTCTGGAGCCTGATTCCCTTTACGATGCAGATGGCGATCGTGGCCATTTCAGGCTACGTGGTCGCGGTATCTCCGCCTGCCGCCAAATTGATCGCATGGCTTGCCCGCTTGCCGTCGAACGGCAAGTCTGCGGTGGCATTCGTCGCGCTGGTCAGCATTTCGGCGTCGCTTTTCAACTGGGCGATCAGCCTGATCTTCAGCGGCCTGCTGGTTCGTGCGCTCGCTCGTCGCACCGGGCTCCGTATGGACTATCGAGCGGCGGGTGCCGCCGCCTATCTCGGCATGGGCGCGACCTGGGCGCTGGGATTGAGTTCGTCGGCATCGCAATTGCAGGCGAATCCGGACAGTTTGCCGAAAGCGCTGCTGGCGATCACCGGTGTCATTCCGTTCTCCGAAACGATTTTTCTTCCCCAGTCGTTGCTGATAGTCGCCGCTCTGACCGTCGTATCGCTTTTGATCGCGTATCTCTCTGCGCCGGGCACCGAACGCGCCAAAACCGCGCAGCATCTGGGCATCTCGCTGAACGAGGCGGAACTCGAAGTAGCAGCGCCTTCACGCCCCGGCGACTGGCTCGAGTACAGCCCGTTGATCACAATCCTGATCGTCGCACTCGGCTCTGTTTGGGCATGGCACGAATTCACCGCGAAAAATCCGGTGCTGGCGATCTCGAATCTCAATACCTACAACTTCGTGTTCCTGTTGGCCGGGATGCTGTTGAACTGGCGCCCCCGCCGCTTCCTGAACGCCGTGGCGAAATCGGTGCCGTCCGTGGCTGGCGTGTTGATCCAGTTTCCTCTCTACGGAGGCATTGCGTACATGCTGACGAAAGCCTCCGCGCCGTCGGGACTACCGTTGGCCGATCATCTTTCGCATTTCTTCGTTGCAGTGTCGTCGCATGCGTCGTTTCCGGCGCTGATGGGCATCTACTCTGCCGTCCTTGGATTCTTCGTGCCGTCAGGTGGCGGGAAATGGATCATCGAGGCACCGTACGTGATCGCGGCAGCCAGGGAACTGCAGGTTCATCTGGGCTGGGCGGTAACCGTCTACAACGCGGCGGAGGCGTTGCCGAATTTGATCAACCCTTTCTGGATGCTGCCGTTGCTAGGCGTGCTGGGATTGCGGGCTCGCGACGTGGTGGGCTTCACGTTTACCCAGTTCATCGTGCATCTTCCGCTCGTGATCTTCATGCTGTGGATTCTTGCGGGGACGTTGACCTTCCATCCCCCCGTCATGCCCTGATCCGTCTGTGGCGCCAGCCCGGTGCAGCAGGTTGTCAGTCTGGTCTGCTCGTCTCAATGCGCCGCCGCAGCAGCCGCGCCCGCATCGCCACCGGCTCTTTCCGGCTTCGTGATCCAGATCAGCGCAATCAGCGCGACGAAGATGCCGGCCGAAACGAAGAACAGGTCGTTCACGCCCAATTGCGCGGCCTGTTGCGTCGCCATCGAATTGAAGAGCCCATACGCTTGCGGTTGACTGAAACCCGCCGCGCCCATTTGCCGGATCGACTGATCGAAGACCGGGTTGTAGGCGTTGGCGCGCTCGGTCAGTTGCGCATGATGCATGATAGAGCGATGGTCCCACGCCGTCTGAAAGATCGACGTGCCGATGCCGCCGCACATGATCCGCACGAAGTTCGACAAGCCCGAGGCCGCCGGAATCCGGTTGCCCGGCAAGCCCGACAGCGTGATCGACACGAGCGGAATGAAGAACCCGGCCATGCCGATGCCCTGAATCAGCGTGGGCAACAGCAGCGAGTACGTATCGACGCCGGTCGTGTAGCGCGAGCGCATCCAGAAGCACAGCGCGAACACGAGGAACGACAGGGTCGCGATGTAGCGCGGATCGGTGCGTGGCAAGACCTTGCCCGTGATCGGCGACAGCAGCACGGCAAACAGTCCGACGGGCGCCATCACGAGACCGGCGTCGGTCGCCGTGTAGCCGATGTCGGTTTGCAGCCACAGCGGCAATAGCACGAGATTGCCGAAGTAAAGGCCGTAGCCGATCGACAGCGCGACCGTGCCGCCCGTGAAATTGCGCTTGCTGAAGAGCGAGAGGTCGACCACCGGATGCTCGGCCGTCAATTCCCACACGATAAAAAACGCGAGCGCGATCACGGCGACGAGCGCCAGCACGACGATCGTGGTCGACGAAAACCAGTCGAGGTCCTTGCCCTTGTCGAGCATGACCTGCAACGAGCCGACCCACAAGATCAGCAGGCCCAGGCCGACACCGTCGATCGGCGCCTTTTTCACGACGGAATCGCGGTTGCGGAAGATCATCCACGTCGCGGCCGCGGCGACGGCGCCGACGGGAATGTTGACGTAGAAAATCCACGGCCACGAAATGTTGTCCGAGATCCAGCCGCCGAGAATCGGGCCGGCGACCGGCGCGATCAACGTGGTCATTGCCCACATCGACAGCGCCATCGGCGCCTTCGCGCGCGGATAGCTCGCGAGCAGCAGCGTTTGCGACAGCGGAATCATCGGGCCGGCCACCGCGCCTTGCAGCACGCGCGAGGCGAGCAGGAAGGGCAGCGTCGGCGCGAGGCCGCACATCCATGACGAGATCACGAACAGCACGATCGACGCCATGAAAAGCCGCACCTGGCCGATGCGGTCGGTGAGCCAGCCGGTCAGCGGCACGGAGATCGCGTTGGCGACCGCGAACGACGTGATCACCCACGTGCCCTGATCGGCCGACACGCCGAGGTCGCCGGAAATGGACGGGATGGAGACGTTCGCGATCGACGTGTCGAGCACGTTCATGAAAACGGCGAGCGACACCGCGATGGTGCCGATCACCAGTTGCGCCCCCTCGAGCGGCGGATGAGGGGCTTGCGCCTGAGCCTGAGCCATTCAAAAAGCCTTGTAGGAGTCGCCGCGCGGCTTACATCAGTTTTGCGGCCGCAGCCGCGGGCTTGCCGGTTCCCGACTGCACGGCTTTCTGCGCGCCAGCGTTCGGACCTGCGTTTTCCGCGATGATGCGGGCGATTTCGGCGTCGGCTTCGTCGCCGTATTTCGCGAACACGTTCGTCTGATAGACGGTGTTCTGCGCGTTGCCGAGCTGGCCGCCGTTCTCGTCCTTGATGCTGACGTCGGCTTGCATCGACAGGCCGATACGCAGCGGATGCTTTTCAAGCTCCTGCGGATCGAGCGCGATACGCACCGGCAGGCGCTGCACCACCTTGATCCAGTTGCCCGTCGCGTTCTGCGCGGGCAGCAGCGAAAACGCCGAACCCGTGCCCGCCGAGAAGCCGACCACCTTGCCGTGATAGACGACCGACGAACCGTACACGTCGGCGGTCAGTTCGACCGGCTGGCCGATGCGCATGTGCTTGAGCTGCACTTCCTTGAAGTTGGCGTCGACCCAGACGGCGCCGAGCGGCACGATCGCCATGAGCGGCGTGCCCGGCGAGACGCGCTGTCCGACCTGCACCGAGCGTTTCGCGACATAGCCGGTGACCGGTGCCGGCAGCGTGTTGCGCGCATTGTTCAGATACGCGTCGCGGACCTTCGCGGCAGAAGCCTGCACGTTCGGGTGATTCGCGATCGTCGTGTTCGCGGTCAGCGCGCGGTTCGACGCGAGTTGTTGCTGGGCGGCCTCGACGGCGGCCTGGGCGCTCTTCACGGCGTCGCGTGCGTGGGAAATTTCTTCCTGCGACACCGCGCCGGTTTGAGCCACGGTCATGCGGCGCTTCAGGTCGTCCTGAGCACGCGACAGGTCGGACTGGCGCTGGGCGACCTGAGCCTGGTACTGGTTGTCGTCGGCGAAGAGGCCGCGCACCTGGCGCACCGTCTGCGCGAGATTCGCTTCGGCCTGTTCGAGCGCGACGCGGGCGTCGGCCGGATCGAGCACGACGAGCGGGTCGCCGGCCTTGACCGTTTGGGTGTCGTCGGCGTTGACCGCGACGACCGTGCCGGTGACCTGCGGCGTGATCTGCACGACGTTGCCGTTCACGTAGGCGTCGTCGGTGTCTTCGTGAAAGCGCGCCACGAGGAAGTAGTACAGGCCGTAGGCGATGGCGGCGATCAGGATCACGATGACGAGCAGCGTCATCATGCGCTTGCGTTTGCCGTTGTTCGCGGATTGCGCCGGCTTGTTCGGCTGTGCCGGCTGGTTGTTAGCCGCGGGCTGCTGGGGGGTGCTCATTGATGTGCTCCGGGTTCTCTCTAACGTCGTCGTTTATTCGGATGTTCGTGTGTGGTCTGTTGCTGTCGATCCGTTGCGGTCCGCGCTGTTACTTCGCAGCCGCAGCCGTGGTCGTGGCGGTGGCCGCGGTGCCGCTGGCGCTTGCCGCGGCGGCCGGCGCGGCTGCTTGCTGGGGTCCGTCGCCAGGCACCACGAGCCCGGTTTGCGTCGCGTCGAAACCGCCGCCGAGCGCCTTGACGAGACCGATCTGCAGATCGCGGCGGCGCATCTTCAACGTGGTCACGGTCTGTTCGGCGGCGAGGCGGTTCTGGTCCGCGGTCAGCACCTGCAATTGCGGCGACAACCCGGCCTTGTAGCGGATCACGGCGAGCTGATACGCCTTCGTGGATGCGTCGAGCGCGCGCTGTGCGTCGCCCGATTGCTGGTCGATCGAGCGGATCGACGAGACTTGCGTGGCTACATCCGACAAAGCATTGATCAGCGTCTGGTTGTAATTCGCGACGTCCAGGTCGAAGTCGGCGTAACGGCCCTTCAACTGCGAGCGCAGCGCGCCGGCGTCGAAGATCGGCAGATGAACCGCCGGGCCGAACTGTATCTGCCGGCTGCCGGCCTTCAGGAAGCGGCCCCAGCCGAACGCGTCGAAGCCGAAAGCGGCGGCGAGATTCACATCGGGGAAAAACTCGGCCTTCGCTTCCTTCACGTCGTGCATCGCCGCTTCGACCTGCCAGCGTGCGGCCACGATGTCCGCGCGGCGCGCGACCAGGTCGGCCGGCAGATTGTCGGGCAGGGTCACCGCGTTGCCGGCGCCGAGCACAGGTTGCGCGATCTGCAGGCCGCGGTCGGGCCCCTTGCCGAGCAGCGCGCCCAACTGATAGCGCACCACGGTGATCTGGCCGTCGAGGTCGGTCAGGTTCGACTGGCTCGTCGCGATATTGCCGGTCGCGGTCTGGCGTTCGACGTTGGTGTCGAGGCCCGCGGCGACGCGGCCATTCGTGATCCGGCCGATTTCCTGGCGATTCTCGATCTCGCGCGCGGCGATGTCGCGCAGCGCGTAGAGCTGCGCAAGCTGGTTATAGGTGCTCGCCACGGAGGCCGCGAGCGTCACGCGCGCCTGCTGCATGTCCGCCTGAGCCGCCTTTTCCTGCGACACCGCCTGGCCGAGCCGCTGACGGTTCTTGCCCCACAGGTCGAGGTCCCACGAGGCGCTCGCCAGCACGTTGTTTTCGCTATACCAGGTGCCACCGTACGGAGGCGGGTAGAGCGCGTTGCCGGAGAAGAGTTCGCGCGTCCACGAATAGCTGCCGTTGACCTTCGGATAGAGCGCCGAGCGCGAACTTTCGATATACGACGACGCCTTCGCGAGACGCGCCTGCGCCTGCGCGATCGATGGATTGCCTTCCAGCGCTTCGTCAATCAGCTTCGGCAACTGGGGATCGCCAAACTGGTTCGCCCACTCGAGCGACGGCCACTGGCCGCCCTGGCCCGTCAGACTCTGCGTGGACTCGTACTGCTCCGGCGACGAGATCTGCTTGTCGCTTTTGACACCGAAGTAGTTCGCGCACCCCGCGAGGGCGAGCGCTGCCACCGCGGCGGCGACAGCGGCCCGGCGCGGAAACGCGGGCGCGGACAGGGAAAGGGATTTCATCGCTCGACTCTTTGAGTGGAATGTAATGATGGACGCTGCAAGTAATTTTTAAGTCTTGTTGCCGGAGCTGCTTGCCGCATCGCGAGCAAATGCCGTGCATTCGCCGGAATTGATCAGGGCTCGCCGCAGCATGCTCTTTAAGAAGCCCACTTCTTCCGGGGTGAAACCGGAGAGCAGACTATCCAGCACGCTGGTGAAAATCTTCGGCATCTTCGCCGCGATTGCGTGGCCTTCCGGCGTCAGCGCGAGCCGCACGGCGCGCCGGTCTTCGCTGCTGCGCACCCGCGTCAGCAGCCCGCGCTTTTCCAGCCGGTCGATCAGCCTCGTGACGGCGCTTGCGTCGATGCCGTATTCGCGGGCCAGTTCGGCCGCCAGCACGCATTTGCCGCTCGCCACCATGAACAGGATGCTGCCCTGCTGACTGGTGATGCCCAGTTCGGCCATGCTGCGCTGGGTGACCATGTTCGACATGGTCGACTTCACTCGCGCGAGCAGGTAGCCGACGCTTTCGCCGAGCTGATACTCGCTGATCTCCGGCGCGGGTGTTGAGGACGGCTCCGTCATGATTCTCGTGCGAATGCAATGGTTGACTATGCACGATTATAGGAGCCGGATGATTGACGCGGCAAGGGTTATTACAGCTTAGGCAAGGAATTTTCCGCACTCAAGAAGGAATCGGCGCGTTTTTGCGTAGGCGCAAATGAGGTGCGCTGTCAGTGTTGCGGGCTGCAAATGGCACGCCGCGGCGTCCGCTATCGGGGAATACCAGAAAGCGTCACCATCGCGTGCTATAATGTTGGGTTCCCAAAAGTGCGCTTTGGGCTTGTCGTAATTTTGTCCTCGTATTGCTCTGATAGAAGGGTAAGCGGCAGGGGTAAGCGGCATGAGCAAGCGGCGCACTCAACTGTCTCCAGGTTCCTATGACCCGCGCCCTACGCAACATCGCCATCATTGCCCACGTCGACCACGGCAAGACCACGCTCGTCGACCAGCTCCTCCGTCAGACCGCCACGTTCCGCGACAACCAGCAGATTGCCGAACGCGTGATGGACTCGAACGACATCGAAAAAGAACGTGGCATCACGATTCTTTCCAAGAACTGCGCCGTCGAATACGAAGGCACGCACATCAACATCGTCGACACGCCGGGACACGCCGACTTCGGCGGTGAAGTGGAGCGCGTGCTGTCGATGGTCGACTCCGTGCTGCTGCTCGTCGACGCCGTCGAAGGCCCGATGCCGCAAACGCGCTTCGTGACCAAGAAGGCGCTGGCGCTCGGCCTGAAGCCGATCGTCGTGATCAACAAGGTTGACCGTCCGGGCGCGCGTATCGACTGGGTGATCAACCAGACGTTCGACCTGTTCGACAAGCTCGGCGCGACCGACGAGCAGCTCGATTTCCCGATCGTCTACGCGTCGGGCCTGAACGGCTATGCCGGCCTCACGCCGGACGTGCGCGAAGGCGACATGCGCCCGCTGTTCGAAGCCGTGCTCAAGCACGTGCCGGTGCGCGCAGCCGACCCGGAAGGCCCGCTGCAATTGCAGATCACGTCGCTCGACTACTCGTCGTATGTCGGCCGTATCGGCGTGGGCCGCATCACGCGTGGCCGCATCAAGCCGGGCATGGCCGTCGCCGTGCGTTCGGGTCCGGACGGCGCGATTCTGAACCGCAAGATCAACCAGGTGCTGTCGTTCAAGGGTCTCGAGCGCGTGCAGGTCGAGTCGGCGGAAGCGGGCGACATCGTGCTGATCAACGGTATCGAGGAAATCGGCATCGGCGTGACCATCTGCTCGCCGGAACAGCCGGAAGCGCTGCCCATGATCACCGTCGACGAACCGACGCTGACCATGAACTTCCTCGTCAATTCGTCGCCGCTGGCTGGCCGTGAAGGAAAGTTCGTCACGAGCCGTCAGATTCGCGACCGCCTGATGAAGGAACTGAACCACAACGTCGCGCTGCGCGTGAAAGAAACCGGCGACGAAACCACGTTCGAAGTGGCGGGCCGCGGCGAACTGCACCTGACCATTCTCGTGGAAAACATGCGTCGCGAAGGCTATGAGCTGGCCGTGTCGCGTCCGCGCGTGGTGATGCAGGAAATCGACGGCGTGAAGCACGAGCCGTACGAAAACCTGACCGTCGACATGGAAGACGCGCACCAGGGCGGCGTGATGGAAGAGTTGGGCCGCCGCAAGGGCGAAATGCTCGACATGGCGTCGGACGGCCGTGGCCGCACGCGTCTCGAGTATCGTATTTCGGCGCGTGGCCTGATCGGCTTCCAGTCGGAATTCCTGACGCTCACGCGTGGTACGGGCCTGATGAGCCACACGTTCGACTCGTATCAGCCGGTCAAGGAAGGCGCGGTCGGCGAGCGCCGCAACGGCGTGCTGATTTCGCAGGACGACGGCGCCGCAGTCGCTTACGCGCTGTGGAAGCTGCAGGACCGCGGCCGTATGTTCGTGTCGCCGGGCGAGCCGCTGTATGAAGGCATGATCATCGGCATTCATAGCCGTGACAACGACCTGGTCGTGAACCCCATCAAGGGCAAGCAGCTCACCAACGTGCGTTCGTCGGGTACGGACGAAGCCGTGCGCCTCGTGCCGCCGATCCAGATGTCGCTGGAATACGCGGTCGAGTTTATCGACGACGACGAACTGGTCGAGGTCACGCCGCAATCCATCCGTCTGCGCAAGCGCTACCTGAAGGAACACGAGCGCCGCAGCGCAAGCCGTAAGGGCGCGGTGGACTAGGAGCAGCGCGCGCCGGTTACGGCGCCTTTGCTCTGACTGCTGTTCAAAAGCCACCCGAAGCCTTCTTCGGGTGGCTTTTTGTTTTTGCCGCGCCGATAGCGTTATCAGCACTTACCGCCGGTTCGCACTTCGTTTATGCGCGTTTGTCTCCGTTAATCGCAGAAGACTGTTGCGCGCCGCGAAAATCGCCGCGAAGGCCCGTCGTTGCGGGCCCGGGCGGCAATCCGTCTGCTATCTGGACTATCGGTTCTGTGATATGCTCCCCGGGTGCAAGTTTTAGGTCCTTCCAAGCAAGACTTGATTCGCGCAATCCGCTAAACGGTCAGGCCGTGTCGCGGAAGGTTCTGTAACCCGCTATTTCTCGAGAAACTCGAAGAAAGGTGAGCGTAAAAATGATGAAGCAATTCCAGTCGAACTCTTATCTGTTCGGCGGCAATGCTCCGTACGTAGAAGAAATGTACGAAGCATATCTCGACAATCCGGCGTCAGTGCCCGAGAACTGGCGCAGCTATTTCGACGCGTTGCAGAATGTTCCCGCATCGGACGGCAGCAATGCCAACGACGTGGCCCACGGCCCGATCGTCGAATCGTTTGCGCAACGGGCCAAGGCCAATGCCTTCATCCCGCGCACCGCACCCGGCGGCGAAGACCTCGCTACCGCGCGAAAGCAAGTCTATGTGCAGTCCCTCATCGGCGCATATCGCTTCCTCGGCTCGCAATGGGCCAATCTCGATCCCCTGAAGCGCCGCGAACGTCCCGCAATCCCCGAACTCGAACCCGCGTTCTACGACTTCACCGAAGCCGACATGGACCAGGAGTTCAGCGCCACGAATCTGTATTTCGGATTCGAGCGCGCGTCGCTGCGTGAGATCGTCAAGGCACTGCGCGACACGTATTGCGGCACGATCGGCGCCGAGTACATGTACATCAGCGATCCGGAACAGAAGCGCTGGTGGAAGGAAAAGCTGGAGTCGATCCGCTCCACGCCGAACTTCTCGAACGAGAAGAAGAAGCACATCCTGAATCGCCTGACGGCCGCTGAAGGCCTCGAGCGCTTCCTGCACACCAAATACGTCGGCCAGAAGCGCTTTTCGCTGGAAGGCGGCGAGAGCTTCATCGCGTCGATGGACGAAGTCGTGCGTCACGGCGGTGCTCGCGGCGTCCAGGAAATCGTCATCGGCATGGCTCACCGTGGCCGTCTGAACGTGCTGGTCAATACGCTCGGCAAGATGCCGGCTGACCTGTTCGCCGAATTCGAAGGCAAGCACGTCGACGACCTGCCGGCCGGCGACGTCAAGTACCACAAGGGTTTCTCGTCGGACGTCTCGACCGAAGGCGGCCCGGTTCACCTGTCGCTCGCGTTCAACCCGTCGCACCTCGAAATCGTCAACCCGGTGGTCGAAGGTTCGGCGAAGGCGCGTATGGACCGTCGCGGCGACGACAGCGGCCTGCAAGTGCTGCCGGTGCAGATCCACGGCGACGCGGCTTTTGCCGGCCAGGGCGTCGTGATGGAAACGCTGAACCTCGCGCAAACGCGCGGTTACGGCACGCACGGCACGCTGCACATCGTCATCAACAACCAGATCGGTTTCACGACGTCGGACCCGCGCGATTCGCGCTCCACGTTGTACTGCTCGGACGTCGTCAAGATGATCGAGGCGCCGGTGCTGCACGTGAACGGCGACGATCCGGAAGCGGTCGTTCTGGCCACGCAACTGGCTATCGACTTCCGCATGCAGTTCCACAAGGATGTCGTGGTCGACATCGTGTGCTTCCGCAAGCTGGGTCACAACGAGCAGGACACGCCGGCTGTCACGCAGCCGCTGATGTACAAGACCATCGCCAAGCATCCGGGCACCCG
The DNA here is from genome assembly GCF_003330785.1 of Paraburkholderia graminis. Lineage (NCBI taxonomy): Bacteria > Pseudomonadati > Pseudomonadota > Betaproteobacteria > Burkholderiales > Burkholderiaceae > Paraburkholderia > Paraburkholderia graminis. The sequence goes on along the minus strand of NZ_CP024934.1, from coordinate 2,271,842 downwards.
CGCGCTGTACGCGGAAAAGCTGGTGCAGCAAGGCGTGATCACCGCCGAGGAAGGCGAGGAATTCGTCAAGGCGTATCGCAAGGCGATGGACGAAGGCCATCACACGGTCGATCCGGTGCTCTCGAACTACAAGAGCAAGTACGCGGTCGACTGGGTGCCGTTCCTGAACCGCAAGTGGACCGACGCAGCCGACACGGCCGTGCCGCTCGCGGAACTGAAGCGCCTCGCCGAGCGCATCACCACGATTCCGGAAAACTTCAAGGTTCACCCGCTGGTCGAGCGCGTCATCAACGACCGTCGCGCGATGGGCCGTGGCGAAGCGAAGCTCGACTGGGGCATGGGCGAGCATCTCGCGTTCGCGTCGCTGGTCGCATCGGGTTATGCCGTGCGTCTGACGGGTCAGGATTCGGGCCGCGGCACGTTCACGCACCGTCACGCGGTGCTGCACGACCAGAACCGCGAGCGCTGGAACGACGGCACGTACGTGCCGCTGCAGAACATCGCCGAAGGTCAGGCGAAGTTCACGGTAATCGACTCGGTGCTGTCGGAAGAAGCGGTGCTCGGCTTCGAATACGGTTACTCGACGGCTGAACCGAACACGTTCGTCGCGTGGGAAGCGCAGTTCGGCGACTTCGTGAACGGCGCGCAAGTCGTGATCGACCAGTTCATCTCGTCGGGCGAAGTAAAGTGGGGCCGCGTGTCGGGTCTCACCATGCTGCTGCCGCACGGCTACGAAGGCCAGGGTCCGGAGCACTCGTCGGCGCGTATCGAGCGTTTCCTGCAACTGTGCGCAGACCACAACATGCAGGTCGTTCAGCCGACCACGCCGGCGCAGATTTTCCACCTGCTGCGCCGTCAGATGATCCGCCTGTTCCGCAAGCCGCTGATCGTCGCCACGCCGAAATCGCTGCTGCGTCACAAGGAAGCGGTGTCGGATCTGTCGGAACTCGCGAAGGGTTCGTTCCAGCCGGTTATCGGCGAAGTGGACGACACCATCGACGCGAAGAAGGTCAAGCGCGTGCTGGCGTGCTCGGGCCGCGTGTACTACGACCTCGTCGCGCATCGCCGCGAAGCGAAGGCAAACGACGTCGCGATCATCCGTATCGAACAGCTCTATCCGTTTGCGCACAAGCAGTTCGAAACGGAAATGAAGAAGTACGACAACGCGACGGAAGTGGTGTGGGTCCAGGACGAGCCGCAGAATCAGGGCCCGTGGTTCTACATCGAGCATCACCTGAAGGAAGGCATGAAGGAAGGACAGAAGCTGGCATACAGCGGCCGTCCGGCTTCGGCTTCGCCGGCAGTGGGCTACTACGCGAAGCACTACGAGCAGCAGAAGGCGCTGGTCGAAGGCGCTTTCGGCCGCCTCAAGAGCACGTCGATCGCTAAATAAAGAGAACAGACGAACCGGGAAAGCGCAGCGCGCTTTCCCGTGCCGCGTTCTGCAACCCATCAAGGTTGAAGCGCGGCACGCAGGGTTCGCAGGCGGTCGTCGTTCACCGCGCCGTCACCCGATACGTATTCAGGATATTCATAATGGCTATTGTTGAAGTCAAGGTTCCCCAGCTGTCCGAGTCGGTCTCGGAAGCCACCATGCTGCAGTGGAAGAAGAAGCCCGGCGAGGCTGTGGCGCAAGACGAAATTCTCATCGAAATCGAGACCGACAAGGTCGTGCTCGAAGTGCCGGCACCCTCGGCCGGCGTGCTCGCGCAAGTCATCGCGAACGACGGCGACACCGTCACGGCCGATCAGGTCATCGCCAAGATCGACACCGAAGGCAAGGCTGGCGCCGCTGCCGTCGAAGCCGAAGTGAAGCCGGCTCCCGAAGCGTCGCCGGCTCCGGCTCCTGCTGCCGCACCGGCCGCGCAAGCCGCATCCGCAACGGGTGCGAACACCGCTGCTTCGCCGGCTGCCGGCAAGCTGATGGCGGAGAAGGGCCTGTCGTCGGGCGACGTCGCCGGCACGGGCCGCGACGGCCGCATCACCAAGGGCGACGTGCTGACGGCCGGCGCACCCGCCGCCAAGGCCGCAGCGCCGGCACCGGCTGCCGCACCGAAGGCCGCCAAGCCGTCGCTGCCGGACGTGAAGGCGCCGGCATCGGCTGATCAATGGCTGAAGGACCGCCCGGAACAACGCGTGCCGATGTCGCGTCTGCGCGCGCGTATCGCCGAGCGTCTGCTCGAGTCGCAGCAAACCAACGCGATCCTGACCACGTTCAACGAAGTGAACATGGCGCCGGTCATGGATCTGCGCAACAAGTACAAGGACAAGTTCGAGAAGGAACATGGCGTGAAGCTCGGCTTCATGTCGTTCTTCGTGAAGGCGGCTGTTCACGCGCTGAAGAAGTTCCCGCTGGTGAATGCGTCCATCGACGGTAACGACATCGTCTATCACGGCTACTTCGACATCGGTATCGCTGTCGGTTCGCCGCGCGGTCTGGTGGTGCCGATCCTGCGCAATGCAGATCAGCTGAGCCTCGCCGACATCGAGAAGAAGATCGCCGAGTTCGGTCAGAAGGCGAAAGACGGCAAGCTGTCCATCGACGAAATGACGGGCGGTACGTTCTCCATCTCGAACGGCGGCGTGTTCGGCTCGATGCTGTCGACGCCGATCATCAACCCGCCGCAGTCCGCGATTCTCGGCGTGCACGCCACGAAGGAACGCGCCGTGGTCGAGAACGGCCAGATCGTGATCCGCCCGATGAACTATCTGGCGCTGTCGTACGACCACCGGATCATCGACGGCCGCGAAGCGGTGCTGTCGCTGGTTGCCATGAAGGACGCGCTCGAAGATCCGGCGCGTCTGCTGCTCGACCTGTAAGCAACGGTCCGACCGGAGCCGGCTTGTAAAACACGCAAGCCGGCTCCAGATGAGCAATACGTCTTTCGCATTCCGCAGTACTGGAACGAGCCGCGCCACCAAGTGTGGCCAATAAGCTTGGCCAATAAGCGTGGCCGCGCCGTTCCGTCATCAAAAGGATTGTCATGTCCAAAGAATTTGACGTCGTCGTGATCGGCGCCGGCCCTGGCGGTTATATCGCCGCGATCCGCGCAGCGCAGCTCGGCAAGACCGTCGCATGTATCGAAAAATGGAAGAACCCGGCCGGCGCGCTGAAGCTCGGCGGCACCTGCCTGAACGTGGGCTGCATTCCATCGAAGGCGCTGCTCGCGTCGTCGGAAGAATTTGAAAACGCATCGCATCACCTCGCGGACCACGGCATTTCCGTGGAAAACGTGAAGGTCGACATCTCGAAGATGATGGCCCGCAAAGACGGCATCGTCGACAAGATGACGAAGGGCATCGAATTCCTGTTCCGCAAGAACAAGATCACGTGGCTCAAGGGCCACGGCAAGTTCACCGGCAAGACGGACGCCGGCGTGCAGATCGAAGTGAGCGGCGAAGGCGAAACCGAAGTGGTCACGGCGAAGAACGTGATCATTGCGACGGGTTCAAAGGCGCGCCATCTGCCGAACATTCCGGTCGACAACAAGATCGTCGCCGACAACGAAGGCGCGCTCGCTTTCGACTCGGCTCCGAAGAAGCTCGCCGTGATCGGCGCAGGCGTGATCGGCCTGGAACTCGGCTCGGTGTGGCGTCGTCTGGGCGCGGAAGTGACCGTGCTCGAAGCGCTGCCGGAATTCCTCGGCGCGGCTGACCAGGCTTTGGCGAAAGAAGCGGCCAAGCAGTTCAAGAAGCAGGGCCTCGACATTCACGTCGGCGTGAAGGTCGGCGAAGTCACGACCACTGAGAACAGCGTCACGATCAACTACACGGACAAGGACGGCAACGCGCAGAAGCTCGAAGCGGACCGCCTGATCGTGTCGATCGGCCGCGTGCCGAATACGGACAACCTCGGTCTCGAAGCAATCGGTCTGAAGGCGAACGAGCGCGGCTTCATCGACGTGGACGATCATTGCGCGACGGCCGTGCCGAACGTGTACGCGATCGGCGACGTGGTGCGCGGCCCGATGCTCGCGCACAAGGCTGAGGACGAAGGCGTGCTGGTGGCCGAGATCATCGACGGTCAGAAGCCGCATATCGACTACAACTGCATCCCGTGGGTGATCTACACCGAGCCGGAAATCGCGTGGGTCGGCAAGACCGAGCAGCAACTGAAGGCGGAAGGCCGCGAGGTCAAGACCGGCCAGTTCCCGTTCATGGCGAACGGCCGCGCGCTCGGCATCAACAAGGCGGATGGCTTCGTCAAGATGATCGCCGACGCAAAGACCGACGAACTGCTCGGCGTGCACATCATCTCGGCAAACGCATCGGATCTGATCGCAGAAGCCGTGGTCGCGATGGAGTTCAAGGCGGCGTCGGAAGACATCGGCCGCATTTGCCATCCGCACCCGTCGCTGTCGGAAGTCATGCGCGAAGCGGCGCTCGCCGTGGACAAGCGCGCGCTGAACATGTAAACGCGCACGCCTGACTGAACGCAACTTCGGCATTTCTGGCATCACAAGGCGGGCGGGTTCAATCCCTCCCGCCTTTCTTTTTGCAGCAACACTTTTGCAGCAACACAATGAACGTCACCGAATACTACGAGAAAGAACTGCAGACGCGGGGTTACCAATCCGATCCGGCGCAACGCGCGGCGGTGGACCGTCTGCAGCGGTGCTACGAAGAGTGGGTCGAGTACAAGTCGCGCCGCTCGAATGCGTTCAAGAAGCTGATCAATCATCCGGAGCAGCCGCGCGGCGTGTACATGTGGGGCGGCGTAGGGCGCGGCAAGAGCTTTCTGATGGACAGCTTCTACATGATCGTGCCGGTGCAGCGCAAAACGCGGCTGCATTTTCATGAGTTCATGCGCGAGGTGCATCGCGAGCTCGAAGAATTGAAAGGGCAGGCCGATCCGCTCGATGAACTCGCGCGGCGCGTTTCGAAGCGTTATCGGCTGATCTGTTTCGACGAGTTTCATGTGTCCGACATTGCCGACGCGATGATTCTTTATCGCCTGCTCGACAAGCTGTTCGAGAACGGCGTGCAGTTCGTGATGACGTCCAACTACGATCCCGACACGCTGTACCCGGACGGCCTGCATCGCGACCGCATGTTGCCGGCGATTGAGTTGATCAAGCAGAAGCTCGACGTGATCAACGTCGACGCGGGCATCGACTATCGGCAACGCACGCTGGCGCAGGTCGAGGTGTATCACACGCCGCTCGGCGCGGCCGCCGACAAGTCGCTGCGCGACGCGTTCGCGCGCCTCGCCGCGGTGCCCGACGAAAGCCCGATCCTGCACATCGAAAAGCGCGAGTTGAAGGCGCTGCGCAAGGCGGACGGCGTCGTCTGGTTCGACTTCGCGACGTTGTGCGGCGGTCCGCGCTCGCAGAACGACTACCTGGAACTGGCGAGCCGTTTTCACGCGGTGATTCTGTCCGCGGTCCCGCAGATGTCGGCGCGCATGGCGTCCGAAGCGCGCCGCTTTACGTGGCTCATCGACGTGTTCTACGACCACAAGGTGAAGCTGCTGATGTCGGCCGCGGTGCCGCCCGAGCAGCTTTACGTGGATGGCCCGATGGCCAACGAATTCACGCGCACGGTGTCGCGCATCGTCGAGATGCAGAGCAAGGAGTATCTCGATGCGCCGCGGCGGATCGTCGATACGTCGCTGACTTGAAGCCGGCGCCGCGGCGAGCGCGTTCGCAAGCTGCCGGGTGTGCTTTTGCGATAGGTCACATCGCCTGCGCCTAGCGGCCTAGGCCTAACGGCGTATTTTCAAGATTCGGATTGCTCCGATGTTTTGCCTTCGGGTGACTGGCTATCTTTGTCGGGTATCTGACAAAGGAGAAACCATGAATCCCTATCGCGACATCAACGACGAAGAATGGCAGCGCATCGCGCCGTTGCTGCCCGAACTGCGTCCGCGCTCCGAATTGCGCGGCCGCCCGCTGGCCAACACCCGGTCGGTGCTCAACGGCGTGCTGTGGGTGATGTACAGCGGCGCTACCTGGTCCGCCATGCCGCGCAAGTACCCGTCGTATCAAACCTGTCATCGCCGCTTCAAGGCGTGGTATCAGTCCGGCGTGCTCAAGCGCGTCATGGAACAGTTGTTCGGCGCCGCCAGCGAAGAACTGTGCGCAATGATGGAAGCACGCATGCGCACGCATCTGAGCGCGGAAAAGAAAAACGTCGCTGCAGCGCAGAAAGCGCCGGCTCCGGTGGCCCCTGCGGTATATACCCCGCCGCCGGTCAATCCGTTGCCGTCGTCTCCGTTTGCTTTCACGTCGCCCTTCAAACACGCTGCATGACGATTCAAATCACGCGACATCACGTAGAAAAAACGGCCGAACGATCATCTCGTCGGCCGTTTTCTTTTTTCGCTCGCGCGCCGGGTTAGCGCGTCTTCGCTACTGCTGACGAACCCACGTTTGCGAGCGCCCGAGCAGCGACACGCCAATATACCCGCGCACCACCAGCTTGTTCCCGCCGTCTTCCAGGTGCATCTTGCACTTGTAGAGCTTGCCGTTTTCCGGGTCGAGAATCTGCCCGTGATCCCAGGCATCGCCGTCTTTTTTCATGTCATCGATGATCGTCATGCCGAGAATCGGCTGATCCTTGCGCGCATCGGTGCAGGCGGTACAACGGCGATCGGGTTGGTCGTTCGGACCGAGACCCTTGATCACCTTGCCGCTCAGCGTGCCGTTGCCGCTGTCGACGATCTGCACGAGCGCCTTCGGTTGGCCGGTGTGATCGTCAATGGTCTGCCAGGTGCCCACAGGCGTGTCGGCTTGCGCCATCGCGGTGACGGCGCTCGCGAGCAGCACGCCGGCCAGCGCGGCCTGTTTCGCTGTACGAAGCGCGATCGCGCGGGCACGTTGGGTGAACTGCATCATTGTCTTCCTCCTTGATAAAAGACGGCGCGATCGTGGTCGCGCAGCGTTATTGGCATCGCGTGAGGCGCGAGCCGCGTGATGCCGCGTGATGCCCGGTGATGCCGCGTGATGCCTTTAGGTTCTCCCGACGCGCGCCGCACACGGGGCTCGGCTGGCGGCTCTGGCGCGGCCGCTTGATGCGATCGATGCAGAATACGTGATGTGCGCGCGAAAGTGCGCGCACGGTTTGATAGTGGAACCTCTAATCGGAGCAGGGCACTCGCCGCTCAATTGAGCTGATACGAGAACGTCGCATTGATGCGCGGACTGCGCGACGCGCTTTCCACTGGAGCATCGCCGACCGCCTTCGCCACGGAAAGATCGAGGCTGTAATACTTCGCGTCGCTGATGCGAAAGCCGAACGCAATCGACGCAAGCCGCGACGGCGACGGCGTGCCCGCGTGCAGATAGACGCGCGCCATGTCGAACGAAACGTAGGGCGTGAACGTGCGCAGATAAGTGAAGCCCGGCGTGAACGCACGGTTGATCTCGAACATGGCGCCCCAACCCGAATCGCCCGACGCTTCGCCCGGCTGATAGCCCTGCGCAAAACGCTGCGCGCCGAAGGCGATCTGCTCGGACGTGGGCAGCGACACCGCACTGTACTGCCCCGTCAGCGAAATCGCCGTGCCGATCTTCAGCGGCCACTCGTTGGTTTGCGAAAAGCTCGCACCTGTGCGCACGAAATTGATCGAAGCTGGATTGTTGATGCTGGTGCCGGGCACGTTCGAATCGCCCGATTTCGACGCGCCGAGAATGTCGAACGCCTTCGCCACGTTGATGCTCGCGCGGCGCACCTGGCCGGTTCCGACGCTCGCGTAATCGGCTTGCAACTGCATTACGCGCACTTGCGAGCGCAGACCGATCTGCGCGCCGTTCACCTGATTGTGATAGCGGTCCTCGTTGCGCGACGCGTAGACGGAAGCCGTGCCGATCACGCTTTGCGTATTGCTCAGCAGAAGCGGATACGCGAGCGAGCCGCCGATCTTGTCGTTGATGACCGTGCGCTCCACATACGACGGCAAACCCGGATTGTTGACCGGATTGCCGCGATAGTGCGACGCGTCGAGCTTCGAAATCAGGCCGTTGCTGCCGATCGGCACGGCGGCATGCGCGGCCAGATAGGTGACGTTGTCGCGGCCTTTCGGCAGCAGCGCCGACACGCTCAGTTGCTCGCCGAGCGCGGTGAGGCCGTTCTCGGTCGCGGTCAGCAGACCTTGCACGCCGGGATGATTGAAGTCGATGCCCGTACTGACGTCGAAAGGCTTGCGCTCCACGTTGAGCGCGAGCGTGGTCGCGCCGTCGGTGTTTTGCGGCGGTGGCACGTTGGCCGCGACCTTCACGCCGGGCAACAGTCCGAGCACGTTGATGTAGCGCTCGAAGGTCGCGCGCCGCAGCGGCCGGTCGGCGGTGATGTGATCGGCGATCGCGCGAATCCGGTCTTCCACGGCGCCGGCCCTGCCGGTCACCTTGACGGCGGACACGTAGCCTTCCACGACGGTCACGCGCACGACGCCGTCGTCGAATGTCTGCGCGGGGATGAATGCGAACGAGAGCGCGAAGCCGCGGTCCTGGTAGAGCTTGGTCACGCCATTGGCCACCTGGATCAGATCGCCGATGGTCGTGTCCTTGCCGACGAGCGGCGTGAAGCGCTGCGCGACGTCGTCGAACGGAATGGACTTGACGCCTTCGACCTGCACGCGCGTCGGCGTGAGATGGCGCGCGAGCAGTTCCTGGAGTTGAGGCGCCTGGGGCGCGACCTGCACGGTCACGTTCGGGCCTTTGTCGGGCGCCTTGATCTGGGGGAGGGAGTCGAGCGGATTGCCGCCCAGCGTACTACCGCCTGCCGTCGGTGCCGGGCGCGATTGCGCGTGCGCCGGTGCTTGCCATGCACTCGCGGCGAGCGCCGCGAGCACGAAGGTCCAGGTGCTGCCGTACCCGAGTTTCATCGGATTGTCCTCGTATGCCATCTTGTTTTACGGGCGCCTGTCGATGCGCGGCATGGCCTTGCCGCCTGACGGCGCCCGCTTATGTATGGCCGGACGAACTTTGCCGTCCCACCATGTATTACGTCATGCAGTGCACGAAGCTTGAATGCAGCGCCCATCGCGCGGAGTGTCGCGGGCATCGACGGCGAGCCTCGCAGCCGCACAATCGAAGCGTGTTCGTTTCAGCAGGCGTCGCGCGATGAGTCTCACTGTCTTTGCGAGCGGCATCGGCGGGAACCGTGGAGTGTTCCGGCCGATGCCACGCGCGCCGCATCCGCGCCTCAGCACCGCTTATGCGGACTACTTACGATTAACCGGCAGGAGGCCGCCGACCAGCGTCGTCAGTCCGCTCGCCGGATTGCCCGACGCGCCAGCGGAACCGCCGGAAGCCGTCGAGCCCGCCGCGCCGCTCAATGTGCCGGTAAGTTGCCCGACGAGAGCCGTCACGGGCCCGAGCGCCTGAGCGCCGCCGCCGGAACCGCTTGCCGTACCGCCTGCAACGCCGGACAGCGCGCCGCCCAGCGAGGACAGCGACGACAGCGGGCTCGCTGCGCTGCCCGTGCCGCCGAGCGTCGATGTCAGCGAGCCGAGCGGTGCGCCGCTCAGGCCGGAGCCGAGGCCGGCGAGAGGCGTGCCTCCGAGCAGCGTCGACACCGAGCCGAGCGGATTGCCGCCCAGACCGAGACTGGCCAGCACGCTTTGCAGCGGGCTCAACGGGCTGCTGTTCGACGGCGGTCCGTTGGCCACGCTCAGATTCGTGTTGCCGACGAGGCTCGTAATCAGGCCAGGAATCGGCAGTGCGCCGTTCGGGCCGTTCGGATTGACGAGGCCGCCGGCGTTCGTCACCGTGTTGCCGAGCGAGGCGACCAGCGCGCCCGCATCCGCGCCGACCGGATTGCCGCTCGCCGCGCCGATCTGCGAGCCGGCCGAGCTGAGCGCGCCGCCCACCTGAGCCAGCAGACCGCCGACCGGCGCGCCCAGGCCCGTCTGCGTGCCGGCCGCCTGGGTGACGAGACCCGCGGTCGTGACGATCGGCGTGATCGCGGTGCTGAGCGGCTGCGTGACCTGCTGGACGGGCACGGAGCCGAGCGTATTGCCGAGCGTCGCGCCGCCCGCGTTGAGCGCCGTTGCGGTGGTCGAGAGCGCGCCGGCCAGCGGCGTCGTCACCGGCGACAGCGGCGCGAGATTACCGCTGCCCAGGCCGTCGACGGCGGTGCTCAGTCCTTGCACGACACCGCTCGTCGAACTCACCACGGAGCCGAGGCCCGCGACGGTCGCGCCGACCGGGTTCGGCGTCGCGCCGATCTGGCCGACGCCGCTCGTCACCGCATTGGCAAGCGAGTTCAGCGTGGCGCTCGTGCCCGACACGGCGTTGCCGAGGCCTTGCGTGACTTGCGGGCTGAGGCCGGGAATCGTCTGCGCGGCGATCAACGCGCCCAGGTCGTTGGTCGTCTTGGCCGCGCCGGTAACGGCGCCGGAAGTCCCGGTCGTGGTCGTCGTGGTGCCTCCGCCGCCCGTCGATCCGGAGCCGCCGCCGGTGCCGGTGCTCGCTGTCGGCGGCGAGTTGACGGTGCTGCCGCCGCACGCGGCGAGCAGGCCGGCGACGGCCACCGCGATCAACGGAGTGCGCAGCGACAGAAAGGCGCTCGCGGCGGGGCGGCGGTTAAACAGGCGGTGCGTGGACATGTGTGCTCCTCAATGCCTTTTCTGGCGATCGTGTTTGCTGCTGGAACGTGCCGTTTGTGTGGTGGGTGGCGGCGCGTGGTGTTTAAGGCCGGGTTCGAAGCCGTGTTCGAAGCTGCATTCGAAGCCGTGTGTCGAGCCCGGTTGGAAGCGTGCTCAAAGCCGTATCTGAAGCCGTGTTCGACGCTGTGCCCAAACCCGTGAAACTGCATTCAAAGCGGGCGCGAAGGCCGCCGTTGAACATCGCTGTCCGTGCCGCAGGCGAGCTTGTGCGGATGTGCGTCGATTGCAGGTTCATCTCGCGTTAGTCGCCGCCCGGCGCGTGCCGCGCCAGCCGCACTGAGCGCGCGGCGACGCGCGAGCGGTTGCGCTTCTTACTTCTTCGACAATCCGCCGAGCAGACCGCCCACCAGCGAGGTCACGGGCGCGAGCGGATTGTTCGTGGTCGCATTACCCGAGGTCGCCGTGAGCGACACGCTCGCGGGCGCGGCGCCCGGCGCGCTCGACGTTGCCGCTGCAGGCGCAGTGGCGCTGCCGATGGCGCCGGTCACGGTCGACAGCAAGCCGGTGACGGGTGCAAGCGGGCTGCTGGTGGCGCCGCCGCCGGCAGCGCCGCTGAGTCCGCCCGTCACACTGGAGAGAATGCCGGTCACGGGCGCAAGCGCGTTGGTGCCGCCCGATGCGCCGCCGACCGCGCCCGTCAGGCCGCCGACCAGGCCGGCAACAGGGGCGAGCGGCCCGCTACCCGTTCCGCCCGTCAGGCCGCCGAGCACACCGGTAACTGGCGCAAGAGGCCCGCTACCCGTTCCACCCGTCAGGCCGCCGAGTACGCCGGCAACTGGCGCAAGCGGCCCGCTGCCAGCGCCGCCCGTCAAGCCGCCGAGAACACCGGTAACCGGCGCAAGTGGCCCGCCGCTAGTGCCACCCGTCAACCCGCCAAGCACGCCGGTAACCGGAGCCAGCGGCCCACTAGCCGTTCCGCCAGTAAGCCCACCAAGTGCACTCGTCAGCGGCGCAAGCGGCCCGCTACCGGTTCCCCCCGTCAAGCCACCCAACCCACCAAGCGCCCCCGTCAGCGGCGCGAGCGGGTTGCCGCCCGTTCCCCCCGTCAAAAGACCGCCAACCGACGCGACCGTCGCGCCCGTATCCGTCACCGTGCGTCCGAGCGCGGTCGTCACGGGATTGCCGCCGCTCGCGCCGAGCAGTACGCCGGCGTGGCCGAGCCCGCCGCCGAGCGTCGACAGCAGTGTGTTGACGGGCGCGCCGAGACCCGTCGTGTTGCCGACGGTCTGTGTCGTCGATGCCACCATCGACGTGATCGGCGTAATCGCCGTGCTCAGCGTCTGCGTGACCTGCTGCACCGGACCGGTCGACAGCGCCGTGCCGAGCACGCTGCCGCCGTTCGTGACCGCGCCGCCCAGCGTGCCGACCGCGCCGCCCAGCGGCGTCGTGAGTGCCGACAACGGAGCGAGCGGGCCGCTGCCGAGGCTCGTCACGAGCTTGCCGGTTTCCGTCACCGCGCCGCCGGCATGTCCGACGACGCCGCCAAGGCTCGACACCGTGGTCCCGACCGCGTTGCCGCCTGTGCCGAGCTGGCCGAGCCCCTGCGTGACGCCGCCGCCGAGCGTGGAGACGGCAGCGCCGACTTCGTTGACGATGCCGCCTGCGGCCTGGGTGGTCTGCGGGCTCACGCCCGGCAGCGTCTGTGAGCCGATTACCGTGCCGACGCCCGAGACCGTCGAGCCGACGTCGCCGATCACGCCGCCCGAGTTGCCGACCACGGTGCCGATCGCATTCGCGACCGGCGTCGTGCTCGGGTCGGTGCCGGGATCGGTGTGCGTGTTCGGATCGGTATTCGTATTCGTGCTGGTGTTTGTATTAGATTGGCCGCCCGAACCGCCGCTACCCGAACCGGCCGAGCCCATCGAGCCGCTGCCGCTCCCGGTCGACAGCGTACCGCCTGCCGAACCGCTGCCGTTGCTGCCGGTGCCCGAGCTGAGGCTTCCCGAGCCTCCGCACGCGCCGAGCGAAAGCAGCGCCGCCACGCCGGCCGCGATCAGCGTGGTGCGCAACGTGACGACGTTCGCCGCCTTCGTGATCCGGATTGTTCCGTTGAGGTTGGTCGTGTGGTTCGTGCCGATTGTTTGAATGTTCATGTCGCCCTCGCATCGCATGTGTTGTGTGTGGTCCTGCTGCGGGCTCTCTCTGCACGACCCATGCCATTTCGACTGACCAATAGCGAAGATTTTCGAATGGGCGTCGCAATGCCTTATCGAATAAGGCGTTGCCGAATTCGATGGAGCAAGCGCTAAATCAGAAAATGCATGGGAAAAAGGCGCCGCGGCGCATTGGCGATAGCGGCGTAACGTAACGGGCCGGGGACGCCGTTACGGAATTCGCCGTAACGCGAGCGCATATCGCGGCGTGTTCCGCTTGAAACATCCTTTCAAATAGTTAATTAGTGCACCGATTCAAAATTATGGTTAATACTATGTGCTGCAACGCACGAACAGCCGTTAACCTATGTGTACGGGAAGAACCAACGGGCAATCATCCGTGCGGGCACACGAGAATTGCTTAAAAAAGATTGTTCAGCTATAAAGCCCAAAAGCCGGACGGATTCACGAGGGAGGTGGGTTATCGAACAGACAGCTCATGCACATCCGTTTTATTGGGGGCGGCCGCAACGCTCAGATGCTGCACGGTAGCAACGCGCACCGGAACGAGAGACCAACGGTGCAGTGCGTGCTGGACCTGGCTGCAACACGCGGCACACAGAATGACGAATAAATCGAAAATCGAGGGTAACAATGAAAAAGTTCACCGCAAGCTTCCTGAGAGATAACCGGGGCGTAACAGCGCTGGAATATGGTCTGATCGCAGGTCTGATCGTCGTCGTTATCGGTTCGACAGTGCAGGGTCTGGGCACGCAGCTCAATACGGCATTCCAGACGATCGCCGGGCTTTTGCCTCATTAGCAAATAAAGCAATGGGGTCTCGGCAAGCACGGCGTAAGGCATTATTAATTTAACGTTTTACGTTCTTATTCCTGCCGGGATCTTGCCTGATAGGCGCACCCGGATTGCGATTGCAATCCGGGTGAATTGATGCGTCTGTCGAGTTCTAATATGCAAGTATCCTTCGCGCTTCTCGTATTCATGCTCTGGTGTGCGTGCGTCGCCATTTGCGATTACCGCAGCCGGCATATTTCCAATGCGCTTGTCGTTGTCGGTTTAATAACGGCGGTTTTGTGCGCTCTATTTAACATTTCTCCGTTCGGTATTTCCGCCGCTCAGGCCGCGGCCGGCGCCGCCGTCGGCCTCATCGCCCTGTTGCCGTTTTTCGCGCTCGGTGTGATGGGCGCCGCGGACGTCAAGGTGTTCGCGGTGCTTGGCGCGTGGTGCGGCGTTCATGCGCTGCTCGGGCTGTGGGCGGTGGCGAGCGTCGCCGCCGGGCTGCATGCGCTGTGGGTGCTCGTCGCGACGCGCACGCGCGTGGCCGCGCTGCTGCAACGCCGGGCGCCTACCTTCGAGCTGGCCGGCCGGCGCTCGACGCCGTTCGCCACATGCCTCACCGTGCCGTTGATGGTATGGCTCGCCGCGCAACTCGTTGTAGGAGGCGCCCGATGATCGCGCGTCCGCAACGCGGCAGGCAGGCCGATTCGAGACCCGCCTCGAGACTGGCCTCGATACCCGCCAACGGTATCGACGCCGCGCCGCGCGTCCCCGCACGCAACGCACACGCACGCAACACACACCCCCGCCGTTCCCAGCGCGGCGCTACCGCGATCGAATTCGCGCTCGTGTTCCCGCTCTTCTTCTGCGTGTTCTATGCGATCGTGACCTTCAGTCTGATCTTCGTCGCGCAGCAGAGTCTCACGCTGGCAAGCGAGGAGGGCGCGCGCGCCGCGCTGAACTATCAGAAAGCGAACGACGTCCCCGCCGCCATCAATCTGCGCGCCGCAGCCGCGTGCACGACCGCCACAAACATGGTCGCGCAGATGATCAGCACCGCCGCATGCCAGACCGTGCCCGCCGCATGCAGCTACCAGCCGGCCATGACCTGCATTGCCGTGACCCTGACCTACAACTACGCGGCGCATCCGCTCGTGCCGAACCTGCCTCTGCTCGGGCTCGTGCTGCCCGACAACCTGACCAGTACCGCCACGGTGCAACTCAATCCGGTGAACATACTTTGACTGACGCACACGCTCCGATTCCGTCGACTCCGGCTCGCTCGTCCGCGCATGACGGCCGCATGGCCTCGCGCGATTCATGGCGCGCCCGGCCATGCTGAAGCTGACCCGCATCGTTGCCGGCGCGCTGATTGCCGTCGCGCTGTTGCTCGGCGTATTCGCCGTGATGTTGCTGCGCCGGCCCGCGCCCGCGCCGGTCGCGTCCGTCAAGCAAACGGTGTTTCCGGTGGTGGTGGCGATGCGCGTGCTGCCCGCGGGCAAGCCGATCGGCGCCGATGCGCTGCGTGTTCAGCCGTTGCCGATCAACCCCAACGGCGCGTTCGCCGATCCTTCGCTGGTCGCGGGGCGCGTGCCCGCCGCCGACATCGGCGCGGACTCGCCGGTGCTCGAGGAGCAACTGTCGTCCGGTCTCGCCGAGCGGATCGAGCCGGGCGAGCGCGCGGTCGCGGTGCGCGTCGAGGAATCGAATGCGGTCGGCAACCGCTTGCGGCCCGGCAATTTCGTCGACGTGTTCTTCACGCTCAAGCGCGACGGCAATATGGGCAGCGGCGGCGAGATCGAGCGTACCCAGGCGCGTCTGTTGATGTCGAAGGTGCGCGTGCTCGCGTTCGGCAACGCGACGGCTGCCGGCGACACGTCCGGCGATCCGAACGGCATGGTCAGGACAGCGGTTCTCGCGGTGCCGGTTGCCGATGTCGACCGTCTGACGCTCGCCGAAAGTTCGGGGCGGCTCGTGTTCGCGCTGCGCAATCCCAAGGATGCCGAAGTAATCGACGCCGCCGCCTTCGCGCCGCTGCCCGCGGTGTTGAAGACAGCGACGCGAGCGGGCGACGCCGCGCCGTCCGGCGATTTAACGCGCGCGGCCGCCGGCGTCTCGCTCGACGCGCTGTCGGGCGGCGCGGGCAATGCCGCGCCACGCACGCCGGCCGCACCGCATGCAGCGCCGCCCGTCACGCGCGTCGTGAATCATGCGGGAAGCGCGGGCGGCGTCATCGAAGTGATACGGGGTGGGCGCGCCGAGACGGTCGCCCGATAGCGGTTTCAGGGAGCCGCGCGGCCACGCGCGTCCATAAAAAAATGAACAAACGCATTTTCGGGTACGGATTAACGGCGCTGCTGTGCGGCTCGTCGATGGCGATGTCGTCCGCGAGTTTTGCAGCGGGCGGCGCGGAGCAGCTCGACATCGCGGTCGGCTCGCAGCAGTCGCTTGCGGGCGGCCATACGCTGCGGCGCGTTGCGATCGGCGATCCGAGCGTCGCGGACGTGCTCATCATCAAGGGCGACAAAACGGGCGGCGTGCTGCTGATAGGCAAATCGCCGGGCACGACGAACGTCATGTTGTGGGAGCAGGGCAAGGACGCGCCGTTGTCGTACGTCGTGAACGTGAGTTCGCCGGCCGCGAAAAGTTTGCTCGGGCCCGGCACGCCGTCCGTGAAGGTGCTCGGCGACACCGCACTGATCACGGGCGCCGCGCCGACGATGGAAGCGCATCACCGCGCAGCAGCCGCCGCCGAGATCGAGGCACATCAGCGCGCGGCGCTGGGCGGCGCGGGCGGCATCGGCGCTGTGAACGGAGCAAAAAGCGGTGCAAACGGCGGACCAAACGGCAGCGCAAACAGCGCCGCAAACAGCGCCTCAAACAGCGCGCAAATCTACGACACCTCGACAATCGCGACCCGCTCGGTCGTCCAGGTCGACGTGCGCGTGGTGGAGTTCAGCCGCACGGTCCTCAAGCAGGTCGGCCTGAACATTCTCAAGCAGAACAACGGCTTCACGTTCGGCTCCTTCGCGCCGTCGGCGCTGACCTCGGCGACCTACGGCTCCACGCCGTCGTTCAGTTCGGTCGCGCCGATTTCGTCGGCGTTCAATCTCGTGTTCAACTCGGCCACGCACGGCCTGTTCGCCGACCTGAGCCTGATGGAAAGCAACAACCTCGCGCGGATTCTGGCCGAGCCGACGCTCGTCGCGCTGTCCGGTCAGAGCGCGAGCTTTCTTGCCGGCGGCGAAATTCCGGTGCCGATTCCGCAAGGTCTCGGCACGACGTCGATCGAATACAAGCCGTACGGCGTCGGTCTCACGCTCACGCCGACTGTGTTGAGCCCGCAGCGCATCGCGCTCAAGGTCGCGCCCGAAGCGAGCCAGCTCGACTTCGCGAACGCGGTCACGATCAGCGGCGTATCGGTGCCCGCGATCACCACGCGCCGCACCGACACCACGGTCGAACTCGGCGACGGCGAGAGCTTCGTGATCGGCGGGCTGATCGATCGCGAAACGATTTCGAACGTGGCCAAGGTGCCGCTGCTTGGCGACCTGCCCGTGATCGGCGCGTTCTTCAAGCAGCTCAACTATCAGCAGAACGACAAGGAACTGGTGATCATCGTCACGCCGCATCTGGTGTCGCCGCTCGCGAAAGGCGCGACCTTGCCGGCCACGCCGGGCGAGCAGTCGGAGCAGCGCAACGCGCCGGTGTGGCGCTCGCTGATCGGCGGCGTGGCGGCGCGCGACGCGGCGCCGGGATTTTCGAAATGAACGCGCGCGGCCAGGCGGCAGTTCGCGGCGCGCGCACGGCTTGCCGCTGCAAGATCGGCGCGCGTCTGCCGCAGTTAGGCTGCGGCGGGCAACGAAAGGCAAAGGCACGCGTCGTTGCGCCGATGCCGCAAGAGGATGGGCACGATGAACGCAAGAACGCACTCGTTGACTGACCGGGCCGTCACCGACTATTTCATGTTTGCGTCGCTCGCCGACGAACATGTGCACTGGCTCTCGGAGACCTTGCTTGCCGCGGGCGCGGTCGAGGCGGTCACGCTCGATCCGTCGATTCTTACGCAGCGTATCGCGACGCTCAACCCGTCGCTCGTATTCGTCGACTTTTCGGGCGGACGCGGCGCGGCGGCGAGCGCGGCGACGAACGCGGTGCGCGCGCAGTATCCGGGGCTCCAGATCGTCGCGATCGGTTCGCTCGCCGAGCCGGAGAGCGCGCTGGCTGCGTTGCGCGCGGGCGTGCGCGACTTCATCGATCTGACCGCGCCCGCCGCCGACGCGCTGCGCATTACGCAGCAGGTGCTCGACAACCTGGTCGAACCGGTGAGCCGGCATGGCCGCGTGACGGCGCTGCTCGGCGCGCGCGTCGGCATGGGCGTGAGCACGCTCGCGACCAATCTCGCGGTCATGCTGCAACGGCGCGACGCGCAGCAGGGCAGGCAGGCGGCCTTGCTCGATCTCGGCTTGCCCGCCGGCGACGGCCTGCTGATGCTCAACACCCGCAGCGACTTTCATTTCGTCGAAGCCGTGCGCAATCTGCGGCGCTTCGATCAGACCTTCGTGCACACGGCGCTTTCGCATCACACGAGCGGCCTCGCATTCACCACGCTGCCGCCGAATCTCGCCGACATGCGCGAGATTTCCTATTCGTCGTCGATCAGTCTCCTGAACCGGCTGCGCGCGTTTTTCGACCAGCAGATCATCGACCTCGGCGGCTTCTCGAACATCGAATTCATCGCGCACGTGGTGCGTGCTTCCGACGAAGCGTGGCTCGTCTGCGATCAGGGCGTGGCGTCGATCGTATCGGCGGTCGGCGTGCTGGAGGCATTGCGCGATGCGGGCACGGACACGACCAACGTCAGGCTGATCGTGAACAAGTTCGACCCGGATCTCGGCCTCGGCGCCGCGCAGATCGCGGAGCGTCTCGAGATTCCGCTCGTCGCGAGCTTGCCCGATCGCCGCGTGGCGCTCGGGCAGACGGCGAACCAGGGCTTGCTGCTCGCCGATGCCGCCGCGCGCGACCCGTACGTGCGCGCGCTCGAGCCGCTGATCGAGCGGCTCGCGGGCCCGGCACACACGAGCGCGCCGGCGCGCGGCAAGTTCGCGTTGGGCGCGCTCAAACGCTTCATCCCAACTTCTTCCAGACGGTCATAGACGATGGCAAAAGAAATCGAATTCGCCGACAACGCGCCGTCGTTTGCGCAAAGCCAGCAGTTCCAGGACATCAAGAACGCCGCGCACGAACATCTGCTCACGCGTATCGAGGAACTCGGCTCGGAGTTCGGCCGCTGGTCGCGCAACGCGATCAATCAGTTCGTCGATCTGGAAATGGACAGCTTCGTGCGGCTGCGGCGCGTGCCGATCAACGAGGCCGAGGTGCGCGCGATTGCCGACGCGTTGACCAAGGAGCTCGCGGGCTTCGGACCGATCGAGGATCTGCTCAACGATCCGGCCGTCGAAGACATCCTGATCAACGGCTATAACGACGTGTACGTGTCGCGCCACGGCATCCTCACGAAGATACCGGTGCGTTTCGCCGACAACGCGCATTTGCTGCGCATCGTGCGGCGCATTCTCGCGCCGATCGGCCGGCGTCTGGACGAATCGAATCCGATGGTCGATGCGCGCCTGCCGAACGGCGGACGCGTCAACGTGGTGATCGAGCCGCTGTCGATCGACGGGCCGATCGTGTCGATCCGCAAATTCCGCAAGGACCCGCTGCGTCCCGACGATCTGCTCGGCAACGGCACTTACAGTCCCGAAATCGGCGCGCTGCTCGAAGCCGCGGTCATGGCGCGCTGCAATGTGCTGGTGTCGGGCGGAACGAGTTCGGGCAAGACGTCGCTGCTCAACGCGCTGGCCTTTCACATCCCCGAGCCGGAGCGTGTCGTGACGATCGAGGACACGGCCGAACTGTCGCTCAACCATCCACATGTGGTGCGGCTCGAAAGCCGTCCGGGCGGCTTCGACGGTGCGGGCGTCGTGACGATCCGCGACCTGCTGCGCAATACGCTGCGCATGCGCCCGGACCGCATCATCGTCGGCGAAGTGCGGGGCGGCGAAGTGCTCGAAATGCTCCAGGCGATGAACACGGGCCACGACGGCTCGATGGGCACCGTTCACGCAAGCTCGCCGCGCGAGTGTCTGTACCGGCTCGAAATGCTGGCGGGCTTCGCGGGCTTCCAGGGCACCGAGTCGAGCCTGCGCCGTCAGATCGCCAACGCGATTGACTTCATCGTGCAGATCGGGCGGCTTTCGAACGGCCGCCGCCGCATTCTGTCGATCACCGAAGTGACGGGCCTGTCGGACAACATCATCGCGACGCAGGAGTTGTACCGCTACGAGCCGGTGCTGTCCGCGGACGGCGAAGAGCTCGATCAATGGGTGTCGCTCGGCATTCATCCGCATTCGCCGAAGCTCGCGCGCTTCCGTCAGCCGCTCGGGGGTGTGGGCTTCGGCGGTAGCGGCGGTGGCGGTTTTAATGGCGGCGGTGGTGGCGGTTTCGGCGGCTTCAATGTCTAGCGCCGCATTGATCTTTGCCGCGCTCGCGCTGCTGTGCGCGGCGCTTGCGCTGCTCGTCCTGCAGCGCGGCGCGCAACGCAAGGAGCAGGCGAGCGCGGAGCGCTTTATCGACAGCCGGATGAGCGTCGCGTCGACTGCCGCGATGAGCGGCGCGGCGATGGCATCGGGCGCAGCGGGTGCAAGCGGTGCTGCAAGCGCGCCGCGTGGCGCATCGTCTTCGGGCGGCGCTTCGTCTTCGTCTTCGTCTTCGGGCGCGGCCACGGGATCTGCGTCCGCTTCCGCACGCCGCGCCGCGCCCGGCGTCGCGTTCGCGCCGCGAGCGCCGGCCGCCGACGCGGGCTGGGACGCGCATCTGCGTTATCTGGGCGCACGCGTGCGCTATGCAATCGGCGCGAGGCTCAACCGCGCCGGACTGCGCAACGCGCGCGCGTCGCTCGCCGCGGTTGCGGCCATCGTCGCGACCTTGTGTCTCGTGGCCGGCAGCCAGGGCGGCCCGCTCGCCGCCGGCATCACGCTGCTGGGCTGCGCGGTGTTCCTCTACTTCGTGACGTCGATGCGCGCAAGCCGGCGCCGTCAGGCGATCGTGCGGCAACTGCCGTCGTTTCTCGACGGCATCGTGCGTCTGATCACGCTCGGCAACAGCGTGCCCGCCGCGTTCCAGGCCTCGCTGCAAACCACCGAGGCGCCGCTGCGCGAATGCCTGGACCACGTTTCGCGGATGCTCAGATCGGGCGTCGAGATCGACCGCGCGCTGTCTCACGTCGCGGTGCTGTACGGCGCGCGCGAACTCGAACTGGTGGGCGCGGTGCTGCGGCTCTCCGTTAAATACGGCGGCCGCGCGGACGTCATGCTCGACCGCATGTCGTCGTTCATGCGCGATCTCGAGCAGGCCGAACGCGAACTCGTCGCGATGTCGTCGGAAACGCGGCTGTCGTCGTGGGTGCTTGGCATGTTGCCCGTCGGCATAGGCGGCTTTCTGATTCTGACGAACCCGCGCTATTTCGGCTCCATGTGGTTCGATCCGGGCGGCCGCCAGATTCTCTATCTCGCGTTCGCGCTGCAATTGACGGGCGCGTATCTGCTCTACCGGCTCGCCCGGTTGAAGGCATGACGATGCGCCCGAACGAACTCTTCGCTCTTGCGCTTGCGTTCGCCGCCGCGGGCTTGCTGCTGCTTGCCGGCTTGCTGGTCGCGCGTCTTGCCGCGGCACGCCGCAGCGCTCGCACGCTCGCGCACGCACTCGACGGACGCGCGCTGCAAAGCGCGGCGGCAGCGGGCGCTCGTGGGGCGCAGGCGGGCAATGCGGCGAATGCCGCGCAGGGCGGCGGTGCTGCGAACGCATCGAGCGCGGCAAGCGTGGCAAGCGTGGCTAATCTGGCTAGCGGGTCGCACGCGTCCAACGCATCGTCCTCGCGCGGCACTTCGGCCAACGTCAAGCGCGCACGCGGCATGAAAGGCCTGCTCGAACGATGCGCCGACGCCGGCACGCGCTGGCTCGACACGTCGATTGGCCGGCAGGTCGTCGCGCAGGAGGACCGGCGGCTTCTCGAACAGTGCGGTTTCGTCGATGCCCGCGCGCGCGGACTGTTCCTGATGGCGCGGATCGCGGGCGCGATTGTGCTGCCGCTCGTCGCCGGCCCGATCGCGCACGCGCATGTCGACGGTCCGCGTTATGTGCTCGTCGTGATCGTCGCGTTCATGTGCGGCGTGATGGCGCCGAAGCTGGTGTTGCGCCGGCGCGCGGCGGCGCGTCGCGGCGCGGTCGTCGACGAATTGCCGATGCTCGTCGATCTCTTGCGCCTCTTGCAGGGTGTCGGTCTCTCGCTCGATCAAAGCCTTCAGGTGATGGTCAACGATTTTCGCGGCGTCTTGCCCGTGCTCGCGAGCGAACTCGAAATCGCGCAAGGTCAGTTCGCCGCGGGCCGCACGCGCGAGCAGTCGCTGTCGCGACTTGCGTCCAGCTTCGACAACGAAGACCTGCGCGCCGTGGTGCGCCTGCTGATTCAGGTGGACCGCCACGGCGGCGCAGTGCAGGAACCGCTCAAGCAGTTCGGCGACCGCCTGCGCGAAACGCGCCGCGCGATGCTGCGCGAACGGATCGGCCGAATGGCGGTGAAGATGACCGGCGTGATGATCCTGACACTGCTTCCCGCGCTGATGATCGTCACCGCGGGGCCGGGTGTGATGTCCGTGTCCCATTCGCTGAAGTCGATGCATCGGTAAGGAAACAGCAATGCAATTGATCAAGATACCGAACTATTCCGCGCGTGCGATGCGCTGCGCTTGCAGCGCGTTGGCGCTCGCGTTGCTCGGCGCGTGCGCGTCGCAGCAGTCCGGCTACGGCATCGGTCCGCAGGCCGAGCGGCAGGCCATGCTGCAGCGGACCAATCGCGATCCGGCGCCGGACACGCCGGGCATGTACCTGGGTCTGATCGACCGGATGCAGTCGCAAGGGCTTTACTTCGCGTCGCTCGCGCATATCGACGCGTTCGAGAAGCAGTACGGCGTCACGCCGGATTCGATCCTGTTGCGCGCGGACGCATTGCGCATGACCGATCAGCCGGAGGCGAGCGCGGCCGCTTACGCGCAGTTGTTACAGACGCCGCTGGCGGCGCGCGGGCATCGCGGGCTCGGATTGATCGCGGGCGGACAGGGCGACTTCGGCCGCGCGGCGAGCGAGTTGCAACAGGCGGCGCAGCTCGCGCCGACCGATGCGACGGTGCTCTCCGACCTCGGTTACGCGCGCCTGCGTGCGGGCGACGTCGCTGGCGCGCGCGTGCCGTTGATGAAGGCGGCGGAACTCGATTCGACGAACCCGAAGGTCGTCAGCAATGTCGCGCTTTTTCTGCTGGCGAACGGGCAGGCGGCCGCTGCACAGGCGCTGATGAACCAGCAGAAGCTCGCGCTCGACGTGCGCGCGGCGATCCGCAGCGATGCGGCGAAAGTCGCCGCCGCGAGCCGCGACGGTGCGCATGCGGGCGCTGCCGTCACCGGCATGACGGTTCCGTCGAGTGCGCGAAACGCGCCGGCGGGCACGGTCGCGAGCATGCAGAACACGATGGAACCGGCGCCGCGTCTCTTGCAACGGTTCGCACAATAACAGGCGGCGCGGCCGCGGAGGGTAGCGTGAAAAATAACGAAAGAATCGGGATGCGGTGGCGCTGGTGGTGCTTTGCAGTGCGCGCGTCGGTGTTCGTGCTGGCGGCGGGTGCGGCCGTGCACGCGAGCGCTCAGTCGGCGGCAGCGGGTGAGCCCGCCGTCGTAAGCAGCGAAGTCGGGCATTCGACTTCAGCATGGCTCGAGCTTCAGCGCAGCAACGCGCAAGCCGCAGCCCCTCAGCCGATGCTCGGCGAAGAGGCGGGGCTCGCCTATCGGCGCTACATGCAGTCGTTCAAATCGCGCATTCCCGATCTGTACGGTTCGGCGCTCAACCAGGGCAGCGGCGGCGGGCAGGGCGGCGGGCTCACGGGCCAGTTGCCGCAGAACTGATATGCGATCAGCCGATTCCGTCCACCGCCGTTTGCGATCGCTGCGCACGCATCGTCGCGCAGGCGCTGCCCTTGCGCTCACCCCGCGCCGGCAGCGCGGCGCGATCGCGCTGCTGGCGGCGGTGTTCGTGAGCGTCGCGGTGATCGCGCTCGGCGCCGTGGACATCGGCC
Organism: Paraburkholderia graminis; assembly: GCF_003330785.1. Taxonomy (NCBI): domain Bacteria; kingdom Pseudomonadati; phylum Pseudomonadota; class Betaproteobacteria; order Burkholderiales; family Burkholderiaceae; genus Paraburkholderia; species Paraburkholderia graminis. Next base: position 2,248,159 of record NZ_CP024934.1, on the reverse strand, counting down.
ACTTCTATTACGCGCGCCGCGATTTGCAGCGAACCGCCGATCTCGCCGCGGCGGCCGGCGCTCAGGTGATCGGCAGCGCGGGCGGCTGCGCGGCGGCCGCCAACACGGCGCGGCTGAACGCAACCGCAAACGGTCTGCCGGCCGACGGCACCGTCCAGGTCACTTGCGGACGATGGGACCCGTCGGCCAATGCGGGCCAGTCGTATTTCGTTGCGTCGGGCACGCCGCTCAATGCGGTGCAAGTGGTGGCGAGCCGGCCCGTGCCGTTTCTGTTTCTGATCGGCCAGGCGCGCGACCTGAGCGCGAGCGCCGTCGCGCAGGCGACCAACATCAGCTCGTTCTCGCTGAGCACGTCGGTGGCGAGCCTTTCCGGCGGTCTGCTCAACGGATTGCTGAACGGCTTGCTCGGCACCAGCCTGAATCTCGACGTCGGCTCTTATCAGGGGCTCGCCACCGCGCAGGTCAAGCTGGCGGATCTGGCGGCCGCATTGGGCGTCGCGTCGATGTCGCAGTTGCTGCAGACGCAGGTGACGGTGAGCCAGCTCGCCACCGCGATGGCGACCGTGCTCGGTCAGAGCAAGGTGGCGAGCGCGAGCGCGACCAGCGCGCTGGGCGCGATTGCGAGCGCATCGACGGGATCGACGGCGATCCGGCTCGGCGACACGACGAGCGCAAACGGCTTGCTCGCGATCGGTCTGGCGAACCCGGAGGCGGCCGCGTCCGCCACCATCAACGCGCTCGACGCGCTGATGATCGCCGCCGAGATCGCGCACGGCAGCTCGGCGGTGAACCTGGGCACCGCGCTCAATCTGAGCCCGGTCGCGAACGTCACGGCGCAAGCGCGGGTTCTGAAGCCGCCCGTGATCGCGGTGGGCGAGGCCGGCACCTATCCGGACGGCCGCTATCGGACGAGCGCGCATTCGGCGTCGGTGCAGCTTTATCTGAACGTGCAACTGGTCAACGCCAAGCTCGGGCTCGGGGCGGGATTTCCTTCGCTTGTCAACGTGAGCCTTCTCAATCTGCCGATTTACCTCGAAGTCGCGCCCGGCACCGCCGGCTTGCAAAGCACGCAGTGTTCGACGCAGAAGTCGACGAGCTATAGCGGGATCGACGTCAGGCCAGGCGTGCTGTCGATGTGCGTGGGCGGCGACGCGTCCAGCAACCTGACCAATAGCAGCGTGCCGACCACTTGCTCGACGCCCGCGTCGCTGACTTCAGTGAGCGTGCCGTTGCTGAGTCTCGGCGTAATCGACGTGACGGTCGGCAGCAGTTCGCCGGCGAACGGCTTCAACCTTCATATACAGCCGCAGTCGAGCGTGCTGCGCTTTAACAACGTGGCCGGCGATGCCGACGACTTTCAGAGCACCAACACCAACGCGCTCGGTTCGGCGACGAGCGGTCTTGTGGGCCAGCTCGCGGCCGGGCTCGCGGGCTCGATGCATGCGAGCGCGCTCGGCCTCGACATCACCGTTCTTGCCGCGCCGCTCGTTGGCGCGCTCGCCGGGACGCTCACGCCCGTACTGAATTCGCTCGACCTGCTGCTCGTTCCGCTTCTGCAACTCCTCGGCGTGCAGGTCGGCGTCAGCACGGTTCACAGCCTCGGACTTGCCTGCGGTCAGGCACAACTGGTTTATTGATTCGGCGACCATGAGAACCACCACCAAAATCGAGGAACTCGATATTTACGTCTGGGAGGGCAAGGCCGACATCGTCGACCGGGTCGCGCGCTGCATGGCGAGCTTCGACGTCGAAGTGATCCGTGCGGATGACATCGCGATCTCGCCCGAGCGGACCGCGCAGCGGCCGTCGCTCGCGATCATCAGCGTCTCGGTGATCGACAGCGGCGCGCTGATCGTGCGCGACTGGCAGGCCGCTCACGGCATTCCGGTCGTGTGGGTCGGCGCGGCGCCGCGCGACCACGATCCGTCGATGTATCCCGCCGAGTATTCGCACATTCTGCCGCTCGACTTTACGTGCGCCGAGTTGCGCGGCATGGTGACGAAGCTCGTGCTGCAAATGCGCGCACACAGCGCGAAGACGCACGAGTCGGACGCGATCATCGCCAACTCCGAATGCATGCAGGCGCTGCTGCACGAAGTCGATACCTTCGCCGACTGCGACACGAGCGTGCTGGTGCACGGCGAGACCGGCGTCGGCAAGGAGCGCATCGCGCAACTGCTGCACGAAAAACATAGCCGCTACGGCAAGGGCCCGTTCGTCGCGGTGAATTGCGGCGCGATTCCGGATGGCCTGTTCGAGTCGCTGTTTTTCGGGCACTCGAAGGGCTCGTTCACGGGCGCCGTGGTCGCGCACAAAGGCTACTTCGAGCAGGCCGACGGCGGCACGCTGTTTCTCGACGAGATCGGCGATTTGCCGCTTTATCAGCAGGTCAAGCTGTTGCGGGTGCTCGAAGACAGCGCCGTCACGCGCATTGGGTCCGCGACGCCCGTCAAGCTCGACTTCAGGCTCGTCGCGGCGACCAACAAGCATCTGCCGCAGCTCGTGAAGGACGGCACTTTTCGCGCGGACCTCTATTATCGGCTGGCGGTGATCGAGCTAAAAATCCCGTCGCTGGAAGAGCGGGGCGCCGTCGACAAGATCGCGATCTTCAAGGCGTTTATCGCGCATGTGGTGGGCGCCGAGCGCCTCGCCGGCTTGCCGGATTTGCCGTACTGGCTCGCGGACGCCGTCGCCGATACGTATTTTCCGGGCAACGTGCGCGAACTGCGCAATCTCGCCGAACGGATCGGTGTGACGGTGCGGCAGATCGGCGCATGGGACGCCGCGCGTCTGCAGCGTCTGCTCGCGCTTGCCCGCAGCAGTCAGCCGGTGCCGGCCGAGAGCGCGGCCGAAGTGCTGGTGGACCGCAGCAAATGGGACATGGCGGAGCGCAACCGTGTGATCGCCGCACTCGACGCCAACAGTTGGCGGCGTCAGGACACGGCGCTCTATCTGGGCATCAGCCGCAAGGTGCTGTGGGAGAAAATGCGCAAGTACCAAATTTTCGACGAAGAGCCCGAAACCCGCGAAAGTGAGTAATAATGAGACGATTGGGAACTAAAACAAAAACTGTCGAAGCAGGAATTACATGGACCAAAAGTCGAAACTACGACAGATCGCCGTTGCCGCGATCATGGCGTTGGGGGTAGCACACGGCGCATGCGCACAGGCTCAGTCTTTGCCTCAGTCTCAGTCTCAGTCTGACAACAATGGCGCATCCGGCGTCGTTTCCCAACCGGGTGCGACAGTCGCGCTGCCGTCGACGCAGCCTGCGCAGCCTCAGGTTCAGACTTCCGCGCTCACGCCGGACGAAGCGAAGCAATCCGCCGCGGGCAACGTCGCCGAATTGCAGCAGATGATCAAGGGCTCGGACCTCAGCGAACTGCGCACCACGTACAACGGCAGCTACGGCGCGAGCTTGCTGTTCCACGGCAAGGAGATGACGTACTACGTCGCGCTCTTCCAGCAAAAGAACTTCTGGCGTGTCATCAAGACGCAGGACGCGGCGCGCGCCGAAATGATCTACCGCGATTTCGCGCGCCAGACGCTGCAACTGTCGGACGTGGAAATTCGCCGCACGCAACTCGAGGCGCAAAAGGCGTTCACCGAACGCATGATCGCGCTGTCGCAGAACCGTGCGAATCGCCTGCAGGCCGACCTCGATGTTGCGCGCCAGCAGCAGACGATCGTGGCCAACCAGCAGCAACAGACCCGCGCCGAAGCCGTGGCGCTCGCGCAGCAAAAGGCTGCCGCGCAGGAGCAACTGCGTGCGGCGCAGCGTCAGGTGCGCGAACTGCAGCGGCAGCTTGAAAGCGGCTTGCCGGTGCATTGAGGCGGAAGCGGCTGACCGTCTGACGGTCTGCTCGCACCAGATAAGCCGGGTGGGCGATGCTCAATACGCTCGCTCGGCTTGCTTTCATACGAGGCGTTACTCGACCGGCTTTGTCCTTGGCATAAATCAGCGTATCTGTCGGCCGGCGTCATCACGGCGCGCGTGCCGAAGGCGCTTGCGAATTGCGCACTGTGCCTGCGCGCGCCATGCGTTCGTGGCGCGCGACTGCGTTGCCGTTGCGCGCTAGCGCCGCTTCTTCTCTTCCCCTGGCTTCTGCGCTTGCCCCGGCGAATGCGGTTGCGCCTCCGACGCACGAGGCGCGTGATTCTCGTGGACGGCAATCGGATCGCTCGCGGGGAAGCTTTCTTCCAGCGCCTCGTCGAGGCGGCTTTCCGTAGAGTCGAGCACCCGCTCCGGCTGGTTTCCGGTGGACGGCGGCGCAGTGTGCTTCTTGCTCGTCATGACGGGCTCCCTTAGACGTAATCGACGATCCAGCATAGCGCAAACACTGCGCCGGCGACATTAGCCGGATGGCATAGGACCGCGACGCGCAACGCCAACACCGCGCCATCTAGTAAAGAAAAACTTCAAACGTAGGTTCGCCGGCTCGTTTTCCGTGTGTCGCAGGAATGCAGTGCGGAAAACAACCATCATCGGACGGTCGCGTGGACCGGCCCATCGCACCGCATGCGGCGCAACGACACTGTCCAGCTTCGGGAGGGGCGCAAACTCAAACGACCAACAACAAGGCAGCGAACACCATGAACACGAAACACGTGCGCACAAGGCGTTTCAACGCTTCACACGTGGTGGAAGCAGAACTGGATCATCTGGATTGGGCAACGAAACAGCCGACGCAACGGATGCTGGACGCCGGCTACTGGCGGCGTCGTCTGTTGGCGGTCAAATGCAGGTTCGAGCTGTCAGAACAACAGGTGGCGAGGGTGGAGAAAATTCTGCAGCGGCTCGGCCCTCTGCAGAAGTAAGCGGCGCTGCGCGCCGCTTATTGCTTACTCGTGGCCGCCGTTGCCGTTGCCATTACCGTTGCTGCCGCCACTGCCGTGATTGCCGTGGTTGCCGCCGTCGCCGCCCGTGCCGAACAGACGGCGCCGGCGCGTGACGACCACCGGCGTATCGGACGAACTGCCGCGCTCCGATGCGGGCCGGTCAGACGGTGCGCCGTACGATTCGCGCGGTTCACGCGGTTCCCGATGCTCGCGCGGCTCACGCGAGCCGTGCGGCCCGCGGGTGGTGTGCTCGCCATGCGACGGGCGGCCCGCGCGCGGAGCCGGACGGGTTCCGGTATCGAGCTGGATCGTCGAGATGGCGCGCTTGTAGATGCCCTGCAGGCCGACGGGCGTGCGCAGCATCACCAGATATTGGTCGAACGACTCGATGCACCCTGTCAGGCGGATGCCGTTGACAAGGTAAATCTCAACGCGCTTTCGTTCTTTGCGCGCGGCGTTCATGAAGTCGTTTTGCGGATGCGATTCTGCGGAAGCCATGGACAATTCAGGTTAGAAAGACGGTTGTTCGCCGCGATTCTACCCTGTGCGGGGCGGAACGCGTCGGCGGGCGAACTGCGTCCACTATAACGGCTTGCGCCCACATAAGCACCTGGTAACTATGGGCTGTAACGTTGAGTTACCAAATCAGCCGATGATTGACCGGCTTCTTCGGCCAGAGCGGGCGCTTCCCGATGCCGATGGCGGAAAAAGCTGGCCCCGCGGGATGCATCGTCGGAATAAATCGCCTGGCTGCAGCGTTAAGAGAGGGACGGTGCAGGAAAGATGAGCACCGAGTTTGATCGACAGCCTCGCATGGGACGGAAGTAAGCGCCCTGCATGACAACGGAGACTCACATGAAACGCACTCGCATCCTCGGCATGATCGTCATGCTTTTCACACTCGCATTGGGTTCGCTCGCCACCACGGCGTGCTCGTCGACGGACAGCGGCGCGTCCAGCAGCGGCACGAGCGGCGGCAGCAGCAGCGGCGGCTACTGAGCGCTGCGCTCGGGGTGAGCTTCGAAGCGGAAGTGATTTCGTGGCTCCCGCAGTTGCGCCGCTATGCGCGCGCGCTGACGGGGGACCGCGCGTGGGCCGATGACCTTGTGCAGGACACGGCCGAGCGCGCGCTCGCGCGCTGGGCGGCGTTCCGGCCGAACAGCAATCTGCGCGCGTGGCTCCTGACCATCCTGCGGCATCTTTATATCGATCAGCTGCGCGGGCGCCGCGAAATCGCCGTCGATGAAGAAAGCGCCCCGTGGCGCAATCTCGAGGCGCCGCAACGCGAGGTCGACGGTCTCGTGCTGCGCGATCTGCAGCGCGCACTGTATCGCCTGCCGCTCGAACAGCGCGAGGTGCTGCTGCTCGTGTGCGTCGAGGAACTGACGTATCAGGAGACGTCGAAGGCGCTCGGTGTGCCCGTCGGCACGGTGATGTCGCGGCTGTCGCGCGGGCGCGAGCATCTGCGCGCGTTGCTGGAGGGGCCCGCGCAAGGGCCGGCGCGCAAGCCGCCGCCGTTGAAAGTAGTGAGAAATCCGCGATGAATAACGACCACGACGACCACGATTCCAGCTTGCCCGACGGGGTGGACCTGCGAGCGCTGTCGGCGTTCGTCGACGGCGAAATGCCGGATCACGAGCGCGAGCGCATCGCGGCGCTCGTCGCCGGAAATCCGCAAGCGGCCGCGCGGGTGGCCGCGTGGCGCGCGCAAAAGGCCGCGCTGCGCGTGTTGTGCGGCGTGTCGCCTGGCGAAGCGGAGCGCGTATCGGCGGATTATGCCGAGCCTGGCGGCCCCGATGAACCTCATGCCGCCGACGACCCCGCCGTCATCGTGCTGCGTCCGCGCACGCCGTGGTGGCGGCGCGTCGGCGTGGCCGCGTGCTGGCTCGCGGCGGGCGCCGGCCTCGCGCTCGCGCTCGGCCCGCTCGCGCCGCGTTTGACGGGCGGCGCGTGGAACGGTCTCGGTGCAAGCGCGCCCAGTTTCGCCGAACGCGCCGACATCGCGTATGCGGTCTATACGCCCGAGCGGCGACATCCGGTGGAAGTGGCGGCGAGCGAGGAAGAGCATCTGATCGCCTGGCTCTCCAAGCGTCTGAACCGGCCGCTTTCGGTGCCGTCGTTGCAGGAATACGGCTACTCGCTCGTGGGCGGCCGCCTGTTGCCCGGCGAGGCGGGACCGGCCGCGCAGTTCATGTACGAGAACCGCGGCGGCGCGCGCCTCACGCTGTACGTGACCGGCACCGCGCGCGACGAGAACGCGTTCCGTCTGCTGCGCGACGGCAACCGGCGCACCTTCTACTGGATCAGCGACGGCATGGGCTACGCGTTGTCCGGACCGATCGCGGAGGGCAAGCTGCGCTCAATTGCCGTCGACGTCTGCAGCGCGCTCGGCGGCAAGCCGGAAGCGTGGCAGTAGCGACGCGCGCGCCACAAACGGAGACCCCTTGAACCGCACCCTGCCGCCGAACGTTTCCGCCGCGCAGTTCGACGCTGCGCTGGCTGCCTGGCGCGCGATCGTCGGCGACCAGCATGTGGTGAATTCGGCGACCGCGCTGTCGACCTATCTCGACCCGTTCGCGCCCGGCGAGCGCGAGGCGTTCGCGGCGAGCGCCGCGCTGCTGCCCGCATCCGTCGATGAAATCCGTGCGGTGCTGCGCATTGCCAATCAATATCGCATTCCGTTGTGGACCGTTTCCACCGGACGCAACTTCGCGTACGGCGGCGCCGCGCCGCGTCTGACCGGCTCGGTCGTGCTCGATCTGCAACGGATGAAGCGCATCGTCGAGGTCAACGAATCGCTCGCGTATGCGCTCGTCGAACCGGGCGTCAGCTACTTCGATCTGCACGCGCACTTGCGCGAGAAAGGCTATCGGCTGTGGGTCGATCCACCGGCGGCGGGTTGGGGCAGTGTGGTCGGCAATACGCTGGAGCGCGGCTTCGGCTACACGTCGTATGGCGACCATGCGGCCACGCAGTGCGGCATGGAAGTGATACTCGCCAACGGCGACGTGCTGCGCACCGGCATGGGCGGCATCGACACGAGCACCGCATGGCAGCTTTATCAGCCGGGTTACGGGCCGTCGTTCGACGCGATGTTCATGCAGTCGAACTACGGCATCGTCACCAAGATCGGCGTGTGGCTGATGCCCGCACCGCCCGCGTATCTGCTCGGAGAAATTCAGTTTCGCCATGAAACGGATCTCGAAGCCATCGTCGAAATATTGCGGCCGTTGCGGCTCGACGAGACGATCCGCAATCATGCGGTGATCGAAGGCGGTTTGCGGCGCGCTGCCGGACTGTCGGCTCGCGCGCAGTGGTACGACGGTGCGGGCGCGATGCCGGAAAGCGCCATCACCGCGATGCTCGACAAGCTGAACGTCGGCCGCTGGAATCTGCATTTCGCGCTGTACGGCACGCCCGAGCTGGTCGACGCACGCTACGCGATCGTCGAGCGCGCGTTCGCGCGTGTGCCGCAGGCGCGAATCTTCGCGAAGCGTTATGCGGGCGACGCCGAGCCCACCGCGGGCGGCGATCGCAATCTGGCCGGCATCCCGGCGATGAGCGCGTTTCGCATGCTCGACTGGCGCGGCGGCGCGGGCGCGCATGTGGACTTCGCGCCGGTGTGCCCGGCGACCGGGCGCGATGCGCTGCGCCAGTACTTCATGGTGAAGGCGCGCGCGGCCGAATACGGCTTCGATTACTACGGCGGATTCACGGCGGGCGTGCGTCATCTGCATCACATCTTCGCGGCGATTTTCGATCGCGACGATGCGAACCAGGTCGAGCAGGCCGGCGCGCTATTGCGCTCGCTGATGAGCGACGCGCGCGCGGCCGGTTACGGACAATACCGCGCGCATCTCGCGTATATGGATTTCGCCGCCGCGCAGTACAGCTTCAACGAAGGCGCCTTGCTGCGGCTCTCGGAAACGATCAAGGACGCGCTCGACCCGAACGGCATTCTTGCGCCGGGCAAGCAGGGTATCTGGCCGGCGGCGTGGCGCCGACGGCGCGGCTATACGTAAGCGCAACATGAGCGCAAAGTGGAGCGCAACGTGGAGCGCAAAGTGGAGCGCAACGTGAACGCAACGTGAGCGCAAGCGGCGAAATGAGCCGCATCGAACAACCGGAGCACGAGCATGGACCGGCGCACTTTCATGATGACGAGCGCATGGCTTTCCACCACGGCGGGCTCCGTGTGGCCCTGGCTCGGCCACGCGGCGGCACGCGGCGACACCTTCGCGATCGCCGATTCGACGCTGCCGGCTAGCGCCGCGTTTGCCCGCTACGCCGCCGCGATGAACCTGCCCACTTTCGAAACCGGCGACGACATCGGCTTGCTATGGCACACCACGCTTTCACCGCTGCTGCACGCATCGGCTGCCAATGCAAACGCGGCGCGCTGGCTGATCGGCGTGACGCGCGCGTCCGATTACTTCGTGTTGAGAGAACTCGCGACTCGCGCGACGCATCGCATCGAGCATAGTCACGAACAGGCCGCGCAGTCCGCCGATGCCAAGCCCGCTCACGTCAGCTTCGTATTCGCGCCGCGTTGAGCCGCGACGACGCTAGGACTAGAATTTATAGGCCTTGTTTTGCGGGTCGAAAGTCGAGTCGTCGAAAGTTTTCGGCGTGATGGTTTCGAACACGATCTTCTCGAAGATGCGGCCGTCGTTGTCATAAGACTCGACGGTGCGGAAATACGGATGCCGCAAATCGAGCCCGAGCGTCTCCTTCTTCGCGTAGAACTGCGGCTGACCGGTCGGCGTCTCGAACGTGAACGCGACCACGCGCACGCCGTCGATGGTCTGCACGTCGATCTGCATCGAGCGCGGCAAGCCGGCCTCGATAAATTTCTTGCCCTCGGCGAGGTACTGCTGCGCGATGTATTCGGTGCCGAGATCGCGCACCTGGTGATTCGATTGCGAGCGGGCGAGCGCGCCGTTCAACGACGTCCATAACGGCATCACGTTCATGATGCCGCCGAGGTGCCCATACATTTCGTCGCTGCGCTTCGATTCGTCGTAGATGATTTCCTGGCCCGCGTGCCCGCCGTCGGGCAGCCACTTTGCGTAGATGCGCAGCGGGTCGTGCGCGACGCGCACCAGCATGTGATCGGGCTTGTCGGGCCACTGGCCGCGAACGCGCTCGGAGCGCGACATCGTGAACTCATACGACGCGTAGCCGTTCGGACCTTCCTTGATATAGCGAGGCAGCGCGAGCGGATCGAGCGACTTGAATAGCGCGACCAGTTGCGCGTCGTCGAGTGCTTCGAGCGTGCCGCTTTGCTGAGCGGCGCGCAGCCATTTGACCTGCTGATCGAGCGTCAACTTGCCGACTTGCGAAGCGGGCGTCGAAGGTGGCTTGACCGCGCTTGCGGTTTCGAGCGGCGGCGGCTTGTCGTCGTTTTGTGCGAAGGCGGGCGAGACGCCGATGCTTACGATTGCACATGCTACGGCGCACGCGACGAGCGCGCCGGACCGCAGCTTGCGAAACGGCAGCTTGTCGCGCTGAGCCGGCGGCGCGCAAACAGCGGCTGTCGCGTTCAAGCGCATCGCGCGAAACAACCGCAAGCGTGCGAACAGGCAAGGCGTCATCAAAACTCTCCCGAAAGGTGGCGCAACGCTTCACGCGAGCGCCTTGGGAGTCAGGCAGACTTTTGCTTCGCGAGTTCCTCGTCCCGCAGCGCGCGGCGCAGAATCTTGCCGACATTGGTTTGCGGCAACTCATCGCGGAACTCCACGACCTTCGGCACCTTGTAGCCCGTCAGATTCTTGCGGCAATGCGCGATCACCTGTTCGGCGGTCAACGACGGATTGCGCTTCACGACGAACACTTTCACGCGCTCGCCCTGGGCGTCGTCGGGCACACCGATTGCCGCCACTTCGCGCACGTCGGGATGCGCCGCGATTACGTCCTCGATCTCGTTCGGATAAACGTTAAAGCCCGACACGAGGATCATGTCCTTCTTCCTGTCGATGAGACGAATGAAGCCGCGCGAATCCATCACGCCGATGTCGCCGGTCGCGAGCCAGCCTTCGTCGTCGATCACCTTGGCGGTCTCCTCAGGCCGGTTCCAGTAGCCCTTCATGACCTGCGGGCCCATCACGCACAATTCGCCTGCCTCGCCGATGTCCGCCCAACTGCCGTCGTCTTTTCTGAAGCGCACTTGCGTCGACGGCGCGGGCAAGCCGATCGAGCCTTCGAAGTCGCGCAGGTTCGACACGTCGACGGGATTCATCGACACGATCGGCGAGCATTCGGTCAAGCCGTAGCCTTCGATAATCGGCTTGCCCGTCACCGCCTTGAAGCGCTCGGCCACCGACCTTTGCGTCGCCATGCCGCCCGCCATCGCGAGCTTGAGGTCGGAGAAATCGCGCTTGCGAAATTCCTCGTTCTCGAGAAACGCGTTGTACAGCGTATTGACCGCGGTCATGCCGGTGAACTTCTCATGACGGATGATCATCATCACGCGCTTCATGTCGCGCGGATTCGCGATCAGGATGTTGCGCCCGCCGAGTCCCATGAAGATCAGCGCGTTCACCGTCAGCGAATAGATGTGATAAAGCGGCAGCGGCGTGAGCACCGTTTCTATCTCGCCGCTCAATTGACCTTCGGACCACGCCTTCGCCTGCAGCAGATTGGCGATGATGTTGCGATGCGTGAGCATCGCGCCCTTCGCGACGCCCGTGGTTCCGCCGGTGTACTGAAGAAACGCGATGTCGTGATGCGTCGGGCGAACCGGTGTGAGCGGCCGCGCATAGCCGACGGCGAGCGCCTTCAGAAGCGGCACCGCTTGCGGCAACTGATACTCGGGCACCATCTTCTTCACATGACGCAGCATGAAATTGAGCAGACGTCCCTTGATATTCAGGCCGTCGGCGAGCAGGTCGCCGAGTCCAGTCACGATCACGTTCTGTATCTTCGTGCCCGGCAGCGCGTCCTGTACCGTCTTCGCAAAGTTCTCGAACACGATGATGGTTTGCGCGCCGCTGTCCTTCAACTGATGCGCAAGCTCGCGCACTGTGTAGAGCGGGTTCACGTTGACCACCACGGCGCCCGCCTTGAGCACGCCGAACAGCGATACCGGATACTGGAACGTATTGGGCAGCATGATCGCGACGCGTTCGCCGGGCTTCACGCCGGTGCTCTGCAAATACGCGGCGAAGGCCGTCGCCTTGCGGCCCAGTTCGCCATACGTCATGCTCGCGCCGACGCTCACGTACGCAACGCGCTCGCGAAACTGCGCGATGCATTCGTCGAAGAATTGCACGAGCGACTCGTACTTGTTGACGTCGATTTCATGCGGCACGCCGGCCGGGTACGACGCGTACCAGATACCGTCGGTGTTGGGCGCGCGCCCGGCACGCCCGCTTGCCTGATTCGCAGCGGCGGGCGAGGGCGAGGCTTGAGTGGGCTCGGTCATCGGTCGTCTCCTGAAGCCGGGGCTTCATGTGTTTGTGTGCTGTTTGTGCAGTGCTTTGCTTATGGTTCGCGCGACGCCGGTCAGCGCTCCAGAATAGCCACCACGCCCTGGCCGCCCGCCGCGCAGATCGAGATCAATCCGCGCGCGGTGCCCGCGGGCTTATCGAGTTGCGCGAGCATCTTCGCAAGACCCGCGACGATGCGCCCGCCCGTCGCCGCAAACGGATGACCCGTCGCGAGCGAGCCGCCGTTGACGTTGAGCTTCTCGCGATCGATCGCGCCGAGCGGGCCGTCGAGGCCCAACTGCGTGCGGCAATATTCGTCATCCTGCCATGCCGCGAGCGTGCACAACACTTGCGCCGCGAACGCTTCGTGGATCTCGTAGAAATCGAAGTCCTGCAACGTCAGTCCCGCGCGTGCGAGCATGCGCGGCACCGCATACGCAGGCGCCATCAAGAGGCCCTCTTTCTTGTCGAAGTAGTCGACGGCCGCCGCTTCCGACCAGCTCAGATACGCCAGCACCGGCAGCCCGCGGCGCGCGGCCCAGTCCTCGCTCGCGAGCAGTACCGCCGATGCGCCGTCGGTGAGCGGCGTCGAATTGCCGGCGGTCAGCGTACCGGCGTCGCGATCGAACGCGGGCTTGAGCGAAGCGAGCCTTTCGAGCGTGAGGTCGGAGCGCAGATTGTTGTCACGCGCAAGGCCGCGGTACGGCGTCATCAGATCGTTGACGAAGCCGCGCGCGTACGCTTCGGCGAGCTTGCGGTGACTGTCGTAGGCGAGCACGTCCTGCGCCTCGCGCGAGATGTTCCAGCGCTTCGCCATCAGTTCGCAATGCTCGCCCATCGAAAGACCCGTGCGCGGCTCGCCGTTGCGCGGCAACAGCGGCTTGAAAAACATGCCGGGCCGCAGCTTCGCCAGCGCGCCGACGCGCTGACCTGGGCTGCGGCCGCGGTTCGCCTCGAGCAGAATCTTGCGCAGGTTCTCGTTCACGCCGATCGGCGCATCCGAAGTCGTATCCACGCCGCCTGCGATGCCCACGTCGATCTGCCCCAACGCAATTTTATTGGCCACGAGGATCGCGGTTTCGAGCCCCGTGCCGCATGCCTGTTGCACATCGTACGCGGGTGTTTCCTTCGCGAGTGTGGTGGACAGCACGGATTCGCGCGTGAGATTGAAGTCGCGCGAATGCTTGATGACGGCGCCCGCCGCGACTTCGCCGAGACGTTCGCCATGCAGGTTGTAGCGGTCGATCAGTCCTTGCAGCGTGAAGGTCAGCATGTCCTGATTCGACGCGGTCGCGTAGGCCGTATTCGAGCGGGCAAACGGAATCCGGTTGCCGCCGATAATCGCGACGCGGCGCACGGGTGGCAGCGGGTGAGGCATGCTCGGCTCCTTCTTGTGGCGTGTTGGATTGATGTGGCTCGCGTAGACAGCGGCAAGCGCCGCTATCGTTGTTCCGGCGCGGGTCTGATTGCAGGACATGCGTTCATTGCAGTCTCCATTGCATGCGCCCGCGCAAATGCGGCTTTTCTCCAGCGATGTCGCGCACCTCGATATCGCGTTCGATCAGCGAGGACGACGCGCTCCATAGCGTCGCTTCGCCGGGCAGCAGCATCGGCAACTTGAATTCGGCGCTGAGCGTGGCTTCGGCAAGCGGCTTCGGCGGCTGCAATGACGATGCGGCGCGCGCAAGCGTCCACATGCCATGCGCGATCGCACGCGGAAAACCGAACGCCTTCGCGGAAAGCGCGCTCATATGGATCGGGTTGTAGTCGCCGGACACGCTCGCATAATCGCGGCCGAGTTGCGGCGCGAGCTGCCAGCGAGCGATGCGCTGCAACGCGGCGGCATCCACCACGAGCGGATCGAGCGGCGCGCCGCTCGCCGCCACGCCGCGCTTCAGATAAACGCTGTCGCCGTCCCACACCGCTTCGCCGCGCCGGTAAATGCGCGTATGCAGCAGGAACGCCTGGCCCTTGTCGTGACGCAGCAGCGCGCCGAACTCCACCTCGATACGCAAAACGTCCTTGTACGCGAGCGGCCGGCGCAGACGCACATGATTGGCGAGATGCAGCAGCCCGACCGCGGGCCACGGGAACGCCGGATCGGTGAGCATCAGCAGATGCAGCGGAAACGCGAGCAGATGCGGATACGTGAGCGGCACGCCGTGTTCGGGAATGAATCCGCACACGCGCGCGTAACGCCAGGCCGGCCCGGCATCGAGCGCGACGGCGGGGCGCACCAGACGCAACGCCGGCAACTGCGCTGGACGTCCGCGCTTGACGACGCCCGACAACGCGCGCGCATAAAGACGCGCCGGCGTGGGCAAGGTATCGATAACGACGGTCTTCGGCCGGACCGCATCGCGTTGCGCGAGAGTCGACGCGTGCTGGCCGCCGAACGGATCACCGGGTTCTTGCATGGTCACGCTCCGATCAGGCTTTGTCCGCACACGCGCACCACCTGGCCGCTGATGCCGCCCGAGCCCGGATGCGCGAGCCACGCGATGGTCTGCGCGACGTCGACCGGCTGGCCGCCCTGGGCGAGCGAATTCATGCGGCGGCCGGCCTCGCGAAGCGTGAACGGCATCTTCGCGGTCATCTGCGTTTCGATGAAGCCCGGCGCGACCGCGTTGATCGTGATGCCGCGCGCGCGCAACAGCGGCGCCATGCTTTGCACGCGGCCGATCACACCCGCTTTCGACGTCGCGTAGTTGGTCTGCCCGAGATTGCCCGCAATGCCGCTGATCGACGACACGGCGACGATGCGGCCGCCGTCGCGCAGAATGCCGGCCGCGAGCAACGCGTCGTCGATGCGCTCCTGCGCGCACAGGTTGATGTCGATCACGCTCTGCCACATAGCGGCGGTCATCTTCGCGATGGTTTTGTCCTTCGTGATGCCGGCGTTGTGCACGATGATGTCGATGCCCTGATCGTCGAGCGCGGCGGCGATCTGCGCGGGCGCTTCGGGCGCGGCGATGTCGAAGGCGAGCGCGGTGCCGTTCGACTGGCGCATGGTCGCGTCGAGCGCGTCGCGTGCCGACGGAATGTCGATGCCGATCACATGCGCGCCTTGCGCCGCGAGCACGCTTGCAATGGCCGCGCCGATGCCGCGCGCCGCGCCCGTCACCACCGCGCGCTTGTTCGCGAGCGGCGCTTGCCAATCGAAGGCCGCGGCTTTGCCGTCTTTCGTAAGCGAACGCGTGGCGCTCGAGTCGGGGCCGTCGGCGGTAATGTGCACGACCTGACCCGACACGTACGCCGAGCGCGGCGACAGAAAAAAGCGCAGCGTGGCCTCGATCCGCGCTTCAGCGCCTTCGCCGACATAGACCAGGTTCGCGGTGATGCCGCGCCGCGCTTCCTTGCCGAGCGATCGCGTGAGGCCTTCGAGCGCGCGCTGCGCGGTCCATTGCCGCGGATTCGCGCAGTCTTGCGGCGGCCGCCCGAGCACAATGATGCGCCCGCACTTGCCGAGCGAGCGCAGCGTGTCGTGGAAGAACGCATGCAGCGGCTCCATCTGGCTGCTGTCCTCGATACCGCTCGCATCGAAGATCAACGCGGCAAGACGCGTGGCCGAGCCTGCCTCCGCCGCCTGAAAACGCCCCGTCATCAGACCGTGACGATGCGCGAGCGGCATCCACAAGCCGGCGCTTTCATGCGCGACGCTCGTCACGCCGATGCTTGCGACGAGATTCGCGAGCGCATCCAGCAGATGCGGCCCGCGTCCCGCGCCGATCGCAATCAGGCCGTCGAACTCGGGGCGATCCGCGCGATAGCGGCGCAGCACCTCGGGCTTCGGCAGACCCAGCGAACGCGCAAGACGCGCGCCGAACGGCGAATTGACGAAGTTCAGGTAAGAGTCGTTCATGTTGTTGGTTGCTCCGCTGGACACGTCCGCACGTCCGTCAGTGTGCACTGAGTTTCGCGCATCGGCGTGTTTCGCAGCGAGGTTTTTTCATGGCGAGGCCCGAGCCCTGCTGCGCGTCACAGCGCGACTTCGAGCGCCGTTTCGAGTGCGTCCTTGCGTCGTTGCAGACTGGCGAGCAGGTCGAAGTCGGCGGGGAAGTCGTCGACCTTCACGACGTGTGCCGCGTAGCGCGCGTACTCGTCGAGCACGCGGCGCTCGTCGGCGTCGATCAGGCCTTGCTGCAGCGCGGCGTCGGCCCATGCGCCCAGTTGCACGACGCTCTGCGGCATCGGCTCGAGGCGGCGCGCTTTCACCGCTTCGCGAAGCTTCTGCTCGATCTGCGTGAAGCGCGGGTTCAGCTCGAACACGAGTTCGCCGTAGCCCAGCGCATCGACGTCGGGATGCGGCACGTACGAGTCGGACACCAGCCGGTTGCGCGCCGCGCCCGGCGTCTGCATCAGTTCCGCGATCGCGCTGCCGAGGCGGTCGGACGGCTCGCGATGCGGCAGGCCGAACGGGAAGGCGAGCACACGCACGAGGCCGGCGGCAAGGCGATTCGGATAATTGGCGAGCACGCCGTCGAGCGCCTGTTGCGCGCGATACAGCGAGTCCTCCACGCCCCAGCGCACGAGCGGCAGATCGTCTTCCTGACGGCCTTCGTCCTCGAAACGCTTCAGCGTTGCGGAGATCAGATAGAGCTGCGAGAGCACGTCGCCAAGACGCGCCGAAATGCGTTCGCGGCGTTTCAGATCGCCGCCGAGCACGAACATGGAGACATCCGCGAGCAGCGCGAAAACCGTGGCGATGCGCGTGGCCGCGCGATAGTACGCGTGCAGCGGCGCATGCGCGGCGCGCGGCGTGGCGATGAAGGCGCCGCCCGTGATGCCGTACACGACACTACGCACGACGTTCGACAGCGTGAAGCCGACGTGGCCGAAGAAGGCGTCGTCGAAATCGCGCAGCGCTTTGGCGCGGTCGGCTTCGCGCGTTGCGCTCATTTCCTTCAGCACGTACGGATGGCAACGAATCGCGCCCTGACCGAAGATGATCAGGCAGCGCGTGAGAATGTTCGCGCCTTCGACGGTGATCGCAATCGGCACCTGCTGATAGGCGCGTGCGAGAAAATTCGACGGCCCCATGCAAATGCCCTTGCCGGCGGTGACATCCATTGCGTCGTTGATGACCATGCGCGCGCGCTCGGTGATGTGATACTTCGCGATCGCCGAAATCACCGAAGGCTTTTCGCCGAGATCTACCGCATGCGCGGACAGGCGGCGCGCGGCGTCCATCACGTACAGATTGCCGCCCATGCGGCCGAGCGCTTCCTGCACGCCCTCGAACTTGCCGACGGCCGTGCGGAACTGGCGGCGCACGGCGGCATACGCGCCCGTGCCGCGCACGGCGAGCTTCGCCATTCCCACATTCGACGACGGCAGCGAAATCGCCCGGCCCGCCGCGAGACATTCCATCAGCATGCGCCAGCCGTTGCCCACTTGCGCGCGTCCGCCGATCACCCACTCGAGCGGAATGAAGACGTCCTTGCCGGAGTTCGGGCCATTCTGGAACACCGCGTTGAGCGGCCAGTGACGGCGCCCGATGTTCACGCCCGGATGATCGGTCGGAATCAGTGCGCACGTGATGCCGGGTTCGTCGTTCGAGCCGAGCAGACGGTCGGGATCGAGCGCGCGAAACGCGAGGCCGAGCACGGTGGCAATCGGCCCGAGCGTGATGTAGCGCTTGTCCCAGGTGACGCGAAAGCCGAGCGTCTCGCGGCCTTCGTGCATGCCTTTACACACGATGCCGACATCGGGAATCGCGGCGGCGTCCGAGCCGGCGTAGGGACTCGTCAGTGCGAAGCAGGGGATTTCATCGCCGCGCGCGAGACGCGGCAAATAGTGGTTCTTCTGCTCGTCGGTGCCGTAGTGCATCAGCAGTTCGGCGGGGCCGAGCGAATTGGGCACCATCACCGAAACGGCCGCGGCCGAGCAGCGCGTGGCGAGCTTCATGATGACCTGCGAATGCGCGTACGCGGAGAACTGCTTGCCGCCATACTGCTTCGGAATGATCATGCCGAGAAAGCCACGCTCCTTGATGAACTGCCACGCTTGCGGCGACAGGTCCTGCCACACCATCGTGGTTTCCCAGTCGTTCGCGAGGTCGCATAGCTGTTCGCATTCGTTGTCGAGAAAGGACTGCTCTTCGGCCGTCAATGTTGCTGGGCCGTAGCCTAGCAGCGTGTCCCAATGCGGACGGCCGGAGAAGAGTTCGGCGTCCCACCAGACGGTGCCGGCTTCGATCGCGTCACGCTCGGTCGGCGACATGTCCGGCAAGATCTTGCGGAACGTGTCGAGCACCGGCTTCGCGAGCCACGCGCGGCGCAGCGGCTTCACGGCGAGCACGAGGGCGGGCAGGACCAGCACGATCGCGAACAGCGTGGTCGCGGCCACGCCCGCCGCTCCGCTCACGCGCACGGCGGCGACCCACGCGACCATGAAGACCAGCCACCAGAGCGCGCGCGCCTGAACGTACACGAGCGCAAGCGCGCCGACGACCAGCAGTAGAACGAACCACGACATGACGTTTCCTCCCTGTTTCGATGATGCGCGCGAACGCATCCACGGCGCGTGGACGGTTCGCTTTTTTGATGTTGTGCGAGCAGGCTTGGCGTCGATTGGCGCTTGGCCTGCTTTTTGTCGAACGGCGTTTTTATGTCGCGCCGTGCCACACCTGCTGCAACGGACAGGCTTCTATCGCACTGCCGCGAGACTCGCCGTCGAGGCTCGCATGTGCCGGTGTATGTGCATGTGTATGTGCATGTACATGTGCTGATGCAGCCGACATGCCTGGGTTGCCTCGCGAAGCAGATGACCTCGCTGAGTCGTCAGCGTCGCGATGTGCTTCGTTCGCGGCATCGTTCGTAGCGTGTTGGCTGTTCTGCGCGGCCGTGGCGGTGCTCGCGTCGCTGTCCGCATCCGCTTCGGCATCCGTATCCGTCGCGTCGCCGAGCACCGCCGCGAACATCGCCAGTTGCGACGCGTCGGGCAGCGGCGCCTTCAGTGCGGCGACCATCAGCGATGCAAGACGGGCGATCAGTTGCAGGTCGTTCATCGACTTGCCCTGCGAGAACTCCGCGATCAGGCTCTCGGTGTCGGCGCCTGCCAGCACGCCCGACAACGCGCCGATCGCAAAGTGCAGACGCCAGCCGAGTTCCTCGCGCGGCAGATGCGGCAGCGCGCGCTGGAACGCGTCGAAAAAACGCACGGCCACCGACGCATAGTGCGCATTCAGAAAGTCGCGAATGAAGGCGGACGGGTCCGTGTAAGCGCGGCCGAGCAAGCGCAAAAATGCCTTGCCGCCGACGCGCGGATCGCGCGACAGCCGCAGCGCCGGAATGAACATCGCGCCGAGCACATGCTCGCAGGTGAGCCGTTCGCCGAGCATCTGATCGAAGCGATCGAGCAGCTTGACGCGCTCTTCGTTGAGGCGGTCGAGCCGGCGCGACAGCATCGAGTGAATCAGCGATTCCTTGCTGCCGAAGTGATAGTTGACCGCCGCGAGATTCGCTTCGGCGCGCGAAGTGATCTGCCGCAGCGACATGGCCTCGTATCCGCAATCGATGAAGAGCGTCTCAGCGGCGTCGAGAATGCGTGACTTCGTATCGCCGGCGTGCCGGCTTGTTGTGCGACCTGCCATGTTGCGTCTCCCAGTTGCCGGGCGCCCGGCCCGCAAACAGGCGATTCAAATGTCAATTTGAAACAGCCGTTTTTTTCAGGATATGAAGGATGGTGAAGCTGAGCAAGGGTTGCGTGTCGATTAACTCCTCTAGAAGACTCAAGGTTGGGCGCAACGCTTCGCGCGCGAAAAATAAAAAGGCCGTTCCGACGAATCGGAACGGCCTCGTATGAATCGGTGCTGATCGGTACTCTGTTTGGCCTGCGCTTATGCGCTAGTTCAAGCGGCACGCGCGCTATGTATGCCGTGGTGCTCTGTGCATACAGGCTGCGTGCCGTGGCGGTTCGAGCCGCCTTGTCGTCTATTGTGCCCGATAACCGCGCGGCGAAACAGTTGTTTGGTTCGAACGCTTAAAGCTGTCCTCCAACGGGGCGGCCTTGCACGTGTTCGCCGACATGCGCGGCCGACTGCGTCATGTCGATGCCGCGGCGCTCGCGGCTAAACGGAATCAGCGCGCAGATCACGAGCGCGACGACGCCGATCACGACGGCCATCACGAGTGCATAGTTGTTGCCGTGGGCTTCGGCGGCGCTCGCCTGCAGCGGTCCGTTCACGGACGCAATCAGATTGCCGAGCTGATACACGAGACCAGGGAAGGTCGCGCGGATTTCATCGGGCGAGATCTCGTTCAGATGAACCGGTATCACGCCCCATGCGCCTTGCACGGAGATCTGCATCAGGAACGCGCCCACCGCGAGCAGCACCGGCGTGCTCGAAAAAGCCCACAGCGGCAGCACCGGCAGAGCGATCAGCGCGGCGATAAAGATTGCGCGCTTGCGTCCGATCTTCTCCGACAACATGCCGAAAAAGAGCCCGCCGCAAATCGCGCCGATGTTCAGCGTGATCGTGATGAGCGACACCGTGTGCGCGTCGAACTGATGCTGCACGCGCAAGAAAGTGGGGTACAGGTCCTGCGATCCGTGAGAGAAGAAGTTGAACGCGGTCATCAGCACGATCGCGTACAGCGACAGCTTCACGTTCTTTTTCAACGTGGCGACGAGGCCGGGCCGTGCCTGCTTTTCGAGTGTCTTGAACGCGGGCGATTCCGGCACGTGCGCGCGAATGTACAGCACCAGCAGCGCGGGCAACACGCCGACGAAGAACATGCCGCGCCAGCCGATATACGGAAAGAAGAGGCCGAACACCACCGACGCGAGCAGGTAGCCGCTCGGATAGCCCGCTTGCAGCAAACCGGAGACGATGCCGCGCGACTTCGGGGGCACGGTCTCCATCGTCAAGGCGCCGCCCACGCCCCATTCGCCGCCCATCGCAATACCGAACAGCGCGCGCAGCACCAGCAGCGTGGCGAGGTTAGGGGAGAAACCGGATAGCAATTCGAGCAGCGAGAAGCACGCGATGTTGACCATCAGCGTGGGCCGGCGGCCGTAGCGGTCGGCGAGCCAGCCGAAAATGAGCGCGCCGACCGGCCGCATCATCAGCGTCAGCATAATGCCGAACGCGACATCGGGGATTTTCGTATTGAATTCCGCTGCAATATCTTTCAATACGAAAACCATCAGAAAGAAATCGAATGCGTCGAGTGTCCAGCCGAGATAGGCGGCGATCGTGACGTTTCTCTGCTCGCGTGTCCAGCTCATGGATTGTTCTCCTGGTCTCCATTCCGTTTTCGGTAAGCCGCGCGCGATGCCGATGACCGACACGCCCGTGGCATGGTCTTCGAGCGCGAGTGTACGCCGACCTTTAAGCGTCTGCAGGAATCCGCGCAGCGTTATCGGTGTTAATCCTGGGAGCAATTATCGTGCTGAATGCGCAATTGAAGCCGAGTGTCGGTTTAATGTAATTATTGTATCGGGCTTGTTTGCGAAAGTGCATGCGATATGTAATGGAATGAATCGCGGAATGAATTGCGGAATGGATTGCCGATCAATTGCCCGATCAATTGCAAACGCGGCCTCATCCGGTCGCAATGACTTCGCCGTTTTGCGTAGCCCCGCAAGCTTTTCCGATGCGCCCGCGCCGCAACGGTAGAATGCAATCGACCGCCGACTGTCGGCATCCACGAATGGATGTGCCCGAAAACGCAATGAGCGATTCAACACAAACGACAAATCAGACGGCAACGCCCGCGCCGCTCCAAACACCGTTCTCCGTCCTGTTCGTCGACGACGATGAGATGTCGCGCAACCACTTCGCCCGCGCCGTCCGCGACGATTACCGCGTGCATCTCGCGCGCGACGCCGACGAAGCGATGGCGCTGCTGCACGATCTGGGTCCCGAGATTGCCGTGCTCGTCACCGACTTTCGCATGCCGGGCCGCGACGGTGGCCATCTGCTGCGCGAAGTCGGAGAAACGTATCCGCAGATCGTGCGCATCCTCGTGACCGCGTATGCCGACAAGGACATGCTGCTGCAAACCTTCAATACCGGCGACCTGTTCCGCATCCTCGAAAAGCCGCTTCGCGTGGAGTCCGTGCGCGAGGTGCTGCGGCAGGCGGTGACGCGGTACGCCGAGCGCGAAACGCGTCAGCAGCGGCTGCTCGCGATGGACGAGACGCTTGCGTTCCTCGCTCACGAACTGAACACGCCGCTCGCCGCGATCTCGCTCTTTGCGCGCTCGGTGGAGAACGACGTCGCGCAGGACTACGATCCCGAGCGTCAGCGCGAGATCGGTCTCGCGGCCACGTCCATGCTCAACAACGCGCAGTATTGCCTGACGCTGATCTCGTCGTTCTGGGCGACGGTGCACAAGAGCGGCGGCCCGCAGCCGGCGTCGGGCAGCGCGGCGCGCGAGGTGAAGGCGACGCGCCTCATCGCCACCTTGCTCGACTCGTATCCGTTTGCGGGCGCACAGCGCGAATGGGTCGCCGTCGACGCGCGCGGCGATTTTGTCATTCACGCGATGCCCAATTGCGTCGCGCTGGTTCTCTCGTCGCTGATCTCGAATGCGTTGCGCGCGCTCGACGGTTGCCCCGCGCCTTCGTTGCGTGTCGAAGTGGTAAGCGAACCGGAGCCGGAAATTCGTCTGCACGACAATGGTCCGGGCATCGAACCGGAGGTCAAGGCGCGCTTGCTGCTCGATCCGGTGACGACGCACGCCGGCCGCGGCGGTCACGGCATGGGCATGATCTTTTGCAACCGCATCATGCAATCGTTCGGCGGCGGGCTGCGGATCGAATCGGCGGTCGGCGAGGGCACGACCGTGACGATGCGCTTTCCGGGCATCAGAGGCCGGGTGCAGAGTGGCGTCGGCGAAGCGCGCGACAGCGGCGCGATCTGACTCGATAGTTTGACGCGGACGCCTTAGTCTTAGTTAATGCTCGCGCATCGCGATGCCGTTCGCGCTTGCCGACGCGGGATCGCCTGACGATTCGGGCGGGCCAGGCCTTACTGTCACCGACTCGAGATACCGACGCAGCGCCTCGGTCGAGCGCTCGCCGAGTTCGCCGATCCGTTCCAGCCAGTCGGGTTCCGCGGGCCATGCGCCTTCGAGCGTGCGTGGATAAATTTGCCGCGTGTACTGCTGCAACGCCTTCGCGCCGATGTTGCCGCTCGCGCCGAGCAGCAGATGCAGCGCGCCATGCGTGGCGTCCAGGTCGCGGTCCGCGGCGTGCGCACGAAGCTGCGAAATCAGCGTGCGAATCTGCTCGATACCGCTTGAAAACGTCTCGTCGATGAGGCCGAGCGCGGCCAGCTCGCGCAGATGGTTCGTGTCGAGGAGATCGTTCTCGAGGATTGCGTTTTGCGTGTTGCCGGAGTCGAGCAGCGTCGGCAAGCGCCGCAGCTCGACCGCAGCGCCGGCACCGTTGCCACTTTTGCCACTCTTGCCGCCACCACCGCCACCACCACGCTGTTGCGCAAACTGCCTCGTCAGACACGCGTACAACGACCCGCCTTGCACCGGCTTGACCATGACCTCGTTCATCCCCACGCTCATGCACGCCTGCACCGAGCCAATATCCGACTGGCTCGTGAGCGCGATGATCGGCACGCTCGCGTGCGCGTCGGTGCGTGCGCGAATGGCCGCGGCCGTCTCGAGCCCGCCCATGCCCGGCATGTTCATGTCCACCACGATCGCGTCGATGACGGGCTCCTCATCGAGCCGTTCCAGCACCGCCTGTCCATGCTCCGCTTCGACGACGCTCGCGCCGAAGCGCTCCAGATACGCCTTGGCGACGAGCCGGCTGTAGGTGTCGTCGTCGGCGACGAGAATCGACTTGCCGGAGAAGTCGTCGAAGCGCTGGTTCAGATGGCGCCGGTTGCCGTTCTCGAACAGCGCCTGCAGCGACGTGAACAGTTCCATCACGCTGCACGACTTGCTGATCATGTCGTCCATGCCGGCACGGCGCGCCAGCACTCGCGCGATGTTGCCCGGCTCCGACGTGTACGCGGCAACCAGCACGTTCCAGTTCGGATGATCGCGGTCCGCGCGCAACTGTTCGGTGGCGGTGTAGCCGTCGAGCACCGGCATGTTGACGTCCATCAGCACGAGGTCGTAAGCCGTCGCTTCGCGCAGCATCGTCAACGCGGTATGGCCGTTGTCGGCCTCGCTCACCTGCATGCCGACCTTCGATAACGTGCGTCGCGTGCGCATGCGCTGAGCGGCGTCGTCGTCGACGAGAAGAACGTGCTTGCCGTCGAGCACCGTCGTTGCGCGCGCAACGACAGCGCGCTCGTGCGCGGCGACCTCGCTTTCGGTGACGGGCGGGAACTGCAGCGTGAATTGCGTGAACTTGCCGGGCTCCGACTTGCACGCGATGCTGCCGCCGAACGCACGCATCGCGCGCTGGCAGTACGCGAGCCCGAGGCCAGTGCCGGCCGAATTGCCGGCGGTGCGAAACGGCTCGAACAGATGCGGCAGGATTTCCGGCGCGACGCCGCTGCCGGTGTCGTGCACCGTGACCGTATGCCGGTCCACCGTCAGCGTGAGCGTGGCCGAAGCAAGCGGCGCAATGTGATGCAGCGCGTTCTTGATCAGATTGAAAAGCGTGAACAGGTAGACGGTTTCGTCGACCTTGAACATGAAATCCTCGAGCACGACGAGGCGAACCTTGCCGCGCTCCTTTTTATCCGCGAAGCCGTATTCGTCGAGCGCCTTGCGCGTGGTGGCCGCCGCGCTCAGGTAAGTGAGCGAGTCGGAGCGGATCTGTTTCGCGCTGACTTCGTCGAGCGTCATCGCAATCACGCGCAGGCCGCGCTCGATCGACAACTGCCCATGCGCGATATGCCGGTACAGCAGGCCCGCGCCTGCACCGGACAGAGCGGGCCCGCGGCCGGTTTCGGTGAGCGCGGGCAGCGTTTCTTCGACGCGATCCAGAACGTGCTTCAACTGGCTGAGCGGGTTGCGCATTTCATGCGCGATCGACCCGGCGAGCGCCTGCAGCGCGCGATTTTTCTCGACAAAGATGCGTCCCTTGCTGATCGCATGAGCGAAGGCCATGCTGCACAGCACGACGACCGGCAGCACCGCGAGATCCGATTGATTCGCCGTACTGAGCACGATAGGAGCGGGCGAACTGGCCACCGCGGCCCATGCGCCCGACAGCATGCCGATGCCGATGCAGCCCATCAGCAGGAAAGGGTTGTCGATGCACAGCGCCATGATGAAGATCATCATGACCTCCGTCATCATCCACATGGTGGAGAACGAATTCCGGATAGCCAGGAACGTGCAAACGAACGGCAGCACGTAGATCAGGCAGATGTGCCAGTAGATCAGCAGGTACTGGTTGAAGCGCTTCGGCCAGCGCGCCTGGAAGATCAACGGAATGCAGAGCAACGCGGCGCTCAGACGCAGCGCCAGGTTGTCGTACGGCTGCGGCAGGATGTAAGTCCAGACCAGGTAATAGATGGGGTGGCACACGAGGCCGAGTACGCCTCCCCATCGAATTGCAAACCGGCTTCGTTCAAGCACGTCCTGCATGCTTTCGCGCGGTATGATCATCTGGCCTCCAGAGACATTGACGACCCGGTCAAGTCATATTTGCAGTCACGCCCAGATCGAGGTTGATCGCCGAGCCGTCTTTGCCGTGAAAAGGTCCGACCGAGAATCCGTACTTTTTCAGCAGGCCATGAGTATAGGAGACGGACCACACAGGCGGACTGCCGATGATGAAGTCCGAAGCAATCCCTTCCTGCCAGGCGGCATAGCCCTCGGCGAAACAGGTATAGCAGTCGCGCGTGGTGGGCAGTCGGAACGGGAACCTCGAATCGAGACCGGCGGGGCCGCGCGCGAAGCATTCAATATATAGCGTATGTCCGCGCGACGCGAGTTCCGCTTCCACGCTTGCCGCGCGCGGATGCGAGTCGTCGATCCAGAAGCGCGCGCGCTTCAGATCGGCGGCGGTGAGATACGGCACGCTGGTGCTGCTCGCGAGGATCGCGCCGTCGAACTGCGGCAACGGCGTGTCGGGGCTGAAGGTGTGGACCGATACCTTCGTGCGCCCGAGCAGGTCGGCCGCCATCAGTTCGCGCGCCTGGTCCGCCAGCAGATTGACCTTGTCGGGCAGGTCGATCAGCACCAGTTCCGTCGGTGTTTCCTTGTACAGCAGATATTTCGCCACCGTGGTGCCGAGCCGTCCGGCCGCGCCGAAGAGCGCGAGCTTGGTCTTGCCGAACTCGAGGTCGAGTTCGTTGCAGCAGTGAATCGCCCAGTCCTTCAGCATGGCCGCAGTCGCTGCATGGCCCGTGGTGATGTGGGGCGGCTTCGTCTGCCGCGGCAGCGCCCCATAGTTGCAGGCATAAGGCGTCGAGGCGCCCATTGCCACCATGTTCAAGCCGGCCTGCCTCGCCAGTTCCAGCGCGGGGAAGAATTGCGTTTCGCGAAACCGCTTGATGCCGCGTGGACTGCCGAGCCAAAGCTCGAGCGGCACCGGGCAGGCAATGTTCGCGCCGATCATCTGCGAGCCCGAATAGATCGGCGACGCGATAAAAGGCTTGGTGCGCCAAAGCTCTTCTTCGAATGACTCGCTTCGGGTTTTGACATTGTGAAAGGAGAAAGCAAGCGTATCCCAGTCTGTAGCGTGAAAGAGAAAGCCGACACCGCCCTGGCCCGCCGGCAGATTGTCGCGAATCTGCTCGGGGTGGATCGTGTGCTTGAGTGTCAGCGGCGCACCGGATAGATGCAGCCTCGAGGTGCCGTGCCCGTGTTGGCCGGTCGATCGATCTTTGTAAAGAGACGTTCCCATTTGTTTTTCCCTGGTTTCCTCTGGATGACCCGCGCTGCGTGTTAGCGCGGCTTCGCCAGCCGCCATTGGCCGGCGATCCATCAACTCTAGAGAAATCCAATAGTTTTTGTCCGTGTGTTCGTGCGCATCGCCCGCCGTTGGGGGGATTGGGCGGCTTGGACCGCGCCGGCTTGGCGGGATTTGCGGCTCGGGCGGGCGGTCGGCTGACGGCCGGCTTGCTGCGAATCGCGCGCGGCTGGGCATAGGCGATGCTGGCTTTGATCAGGCTGGGCCTGAGCCTGAGCCTTCGACGGCGCCGCCGCCAGGCAACCCGCCGTGCGGACGCGTCAGCGCCGCCTCGCCTTGAAACCGAACCGCCGCGCGAAGCCGGACTGCCACGCGCCGGCCGCGCCCATCCGTGGAGGAAACCCGTATGAACCGACCTGCCGCGTGCGGCTGCCGCCGCGCTTTCACGTCGTCGATACTCAAAAGCGTGCTGCTGCTGCCGTTCGCGAGCCTCTTCGTGCCCGAGGCGCGGGCGCAGCACAATCTCGGCGTGCCGCCGCCGGGGTCGCAAAAGAGCGCAAAGAGCAAGGCGCTCGACGCGGGCGCCGACGTCTTGCAGAACCGCAAGCCGATCGACGCGATGAGCGCCTACCTGAACGGCTTTCATTTTTACGCGGACGACATGGGCCGCCAGGTCGAGGCGCATCACTTCTGCACGCATGTGACCGAGGATTTTCACCAGTGCGTGATCTTCGATTCCAACGAGAGCAAC
Organism: Paraburkholderia graminis; assembly: GCF_003330785.1. Taxonomy (NCBI): domain Bacteria; kingdom Pseudomonadati; phylum Pseudomonadota; class Betaproteobacteria; order Burkholderiales; family Burkholderiaceae; genus Paraburkholderia; species Paraburkholderia graminis. The sequence goes on along the minus strand of NZ_CP024934.1, from coordinate 2,220,358 downwards.
GCGAAGCTGATCGGCATCGAGTACATCGTCAGCGAGCGCATTTTCAAATCGCTGCCCGACGACGAAAAGAAGCTCTGGCACAGCCATCATTACGAGGTGAAGTCGGGCGAACTCGTCGCGCCGCGCATTCCCGAACTCGCCGAACATGCGCTGATGCAGGACCTCGTGACGACCTACGGCAAGACCTGGCACACATGGCAGATCGACCGCGACGCGAGCCTGCCGCTCGGCATCCCGCAACTGATGATGGGCTTCACACGCGACGGGCAGATCAATCCGCCGATGCTCGACGCGCGCGACACGCGGTTTCGCACGTCGACCGTCGAAGAGAGACGCAAGCGCGCCGACATCGCCGAGCCGCAAGTCGTGAAGGGCGCGAACGCGTGGGAAAGCGGCAAGACCGTGCAACTGACGTTGGCCGAAGTTGACGTGAGAAATCTGCGGCGCTGACACGCATCGGCACGCGAGGTTTGCCTAATACCCGCGCCTGCGAATCGCGAGCGCATTGGCACCGAAACACTGCGGCGCGACGCTGCTGCCCAAGCAGAAAAACCGCAGCCGGAATGCGCTTTGCTGCTCATCATGCAGGACGCGCGACGCGAGAGCGCGTTGCGTCGTCGATTGAAAATTCGACTCGTCAGATGGAGGTCACCATGACGCACGAACAGTTTCAGTCCTGTATTTCAGCCTGCGATGCGTGCGCGCTCGCCTGCGGCCACTGCGCCGGCTCTTGCCTCGCGGAAGAGGGCGTGGCCGACATGACCCGATGCATCGAACTCGACATCGATTGCGCGGCGGCTTGCCACTTCGCATCGGCTGCGATGGCGCGCGGCAGCAGCGAGGCAGCCACGATCTGCCGCATGTGTGCCGACATTTGCGACGCCTGCGCAGCGGAATGCGAAAAGCACGAAGCGCAGCACTGCAAGGATTGTGCTGCGTCGTGCCGCGCGTGCGCGAAAGCGTGCCGCGCAATGGCATCGTGATGCGTGAAGGCCCATGATGGACGAATCGACAGTCAATGAAGAGGCGTTCGACGAAGCGCGGCAGCAGATGGTCGAAAGCCAGATCGCCGCGCGCGGCGTGCGCGATGCGCGCGTGCTCGACGCGATGCGCGAGGTGCCGCGGCATCTGTTCGTGCCGCCGGAGCTTGCCGAGTTTGCCTACAGCGACACGCCGTTGCCGCTGGACGATGGCCAGACCATCTCGCAGCCGGTGATCGTCGCGCGCATGCTGGAGGCGGCTCAGTTGTCGCCTGGCGATCGCGTGCTCGATGTCGGCACCGGTTCGGGGTATGCGGCGGCCGTCGCGTCGCGGATCGTGGCCCACGTGGACAGCATCGAACGGCATGCGTCGCTCGCCGACAGCGCGCGGCAAGCGCTGCACGAGCACGCTTTCGACAATGTCGTCGTGCATCACGCGGACGGCACGCGCGGCTGGCCCGCCGCGGCGCCGTTCGATGCGATCATCGCGGCTGCCGGCGGCCCCGATGTGCCGCAGGCGTGGCGCGAGCAACTGGCGATCGGCGGCAGGCTCGTGATGCCCGTGGGGGCGTCGACGGAGACGCAGCGGCTTATCAAGGTCACGCGCCGCAGCGACACGGAGTTCGACGAAGAGGACATCTGCGGCGTGCATTTCGTGCCGCTGATCGGCGAGCAGGGCTGGCCGGAGGAAGACGGCGTTGCGGCGGCGGGTGCTGAGCAGTCGAGTGAAGCGGGTGGTGGCGTTTCGGTGGATGAGCCGCAGGGGCAAGAACGAGGGCCAACCCGAGGGCGAACGCAAAGACCAACGCAAAGACCAACGCCTAAGCAAGCGCGAACCCAGCGCCAACCCCATTCGCTCGCCGGCCTGATCGCAGCGAGCGCGCGTCCGCTGCCTGAGCCCGAAGACGAAACCTTCGCCGACGCGTTCGATCATCTGCGCACGAAGCGAGTGGTGCTGCTCGGCGAATGCAGTCACGGCACGTCGGAGTTTTACCGGGCGCGTGCGGCGATTACGCGGCGGCTCGTCGAGCGGCATGGCTTCATGATCGTCGCAGTGGAAGCGGACTGGCCCGATGCCGCGGTCATCGACAGTTACGCACGCGCGCGCGAGCCGCGCAACGGCGAGCCGCCGTTCCAGCGCTTCCCGGTATGGATGTGGCGCAACGAAGAGTTCGCGGCGTTCGTCCGCTGGTTGCGCGCGCATAACGAACAGCAGAGCGACGGGCGGCGCTGTGGTTTTTATGGGCTCGACATGTATAGCCTGTCGGCGTCGATTGCCGCCGTGCTCGATTATCTCGATCGCACCGATCCCGAGGCAGCCAGGATCGCACGCGAGCGCTACGGCTGCCTCACGCCGTGGCAGAAGGACCCGCAAGTGTACGGACGCGCGGCGTTTTCGGCGGGCTTCAGGACTTGCGAGAATGCGGTGATCCAGCAGTTGCAGGACCTGTTGCGCAAACGGCTCGACGAGGCCAACGTCGACGGCGAGCACTGGTTCGATGCGACGCAGAATGCGCGGCTCGTGGCATCGGCGGAACGTTATTACCGGACCATGTACCGCAGCTCCGCCGCAAGCTGGAACCTGCGCGACACGCACATGTTCGAGACGCTCGAAAGCCTGCTCGACTCGCAAGGCCCCGACAGCCGCGCGGTGGTGTGGGCGCATAACTCGCACATCGGCAACGCGGCCGCGACCGAAATGGGCCGCGTGCGCAACGAGCTGAACGTGGGGCAGCTATGCCGCGAACGTTTCGGTGACGCCGCGGCATTGATCGGATTCGGCACGCATGCTGGCGACGTCGCCGCCGCGTCCGACTGGGACGGACCGATGGAAATCAAGGCGGTGCGGCCTTCACGCGAGGACAGTTACGAGTATCAGTTTCATGCGTCCGGCGAGCCGCGCTGCGTCGTGGACCTGTCGAACGGCGCGGACGCGCTGCTGCGCGCGCGCTTGAGCGAGGCGCGGCTCGAACGCTTTATCGGCGTGATTTACCGGCCCGAGACCGAACTGCATAGCCACTATGCGGAAGCCGTGTTGCCCGAGCAATTCGATGCCTATGTCTGGTTCGACACGACGCGCGCCGTCGAGCCGCTGGCCACGCGCGCGACCGAACGCGCGCCGGACCTGTATCCGTTTGGCGTATGAAGGGTGGAGCCGAAATAAATTTATCGTGCGATGGAATAGCTGCCCACACGCGCTGTTAACGCCCATGACAGTGCCGATTTTTTGCAGCTATCCACCACGAGGCCGCCTTGAATTACGCCAGAATTCGTCATGCCACGATTCAACCCGCATGGGTTCGGATCTCACACTGGGTCAACGCGCTCGCCGTCACGCTGATGGTGATGAGCGGTTGGCAGATCTATAACGCTTCGCCGATCTTCGCGGGTGTGCGGTTTCCTGCCGCCATCACGCTGGGCGGCTGGCTCGGCGGCGCGCTGCAATGGCATTTCGCGATTATGTGGATGCTGGTCGCGAATTTCGCCGTGTACGTCGCGCTCAATGTTGCTTCGGGCCGTTTGCAGCGCAAGCTGTTGCCGCTCAGCATGCGCTCGCTGATGAGCGATCTCGCCGCCGCGCTGCGCGGCAAGCTCGGGCACGACGACCTCGCGCATTACAACGCGGTGCAGAAGTTCGCGTACCTCGTGGTGATCGTCGATATTGTGCTCGTTATCCTGTCGGGGCTCGCGATCTGGAAGTCCGTGCAGTTCCCGCTGCTGCGCACGCTGATGGGCGGATACGACAACGCGCGGGTCGTGCATTTCGTCGGGATGAGCGTGCTGGTGGCGTTCTTCGTCGTGCATGTGGCGATGGTCGCGCTGGTGCCGCGCTCGCTTCTCATAATGATTCGGGGGCGCTGATCATGACGCTTCGAAACAAGTCAGGAAGGCTAAGCGAATTTGCTTCGTCGCATGCCGAGAGCATCATCAAGGATGCGCGCAACGAGCTCAAGAATCCCGCACGCCGCCTGCTCGGCAAGCGCATTCTCACGCTCGGCGGAATCGCGATGCTGTCGGGCTGCGATCTGTCGAACGACAAGTCCGTGAACAGCATGTTGCGCAAGATGTCGTCCTTCAACGACGACGTGCAGGCGCTGCTCTTCAGTCCGACTACGCTCGCGCCGACCTATCCGGAGTCGATGATCACGCGGCCGTTTCCGTTCAACGCGTTCTACGATATCGACGACGTACCCGAGGTCGACGCCGCGAGCTATCGGCTGCAAGTGAGCGGCCTTGCCAACGGCAAGCGCGTGTGGACACTCGACGAACTGCGCGCGTTGCCGCAGGAAAGCCAGATCACGCGCCATATCTGCATTGAAGGCTGGAGTGCGATTGGCCGTTGGGACGGCGTGCGCTTTGCATCGTTCCTCAAGCAAGCGGGCGCCGATCTGACCGCGAAATATGTGTCGTTTCATTGCGCGGACAACTACTGGACCAGCATCGACATGCCGACGGCGCTGCATCCGCAGACGCAACTCACGCTCGGTTACGACGGCGAGACGCTGCCGCCGAAATATGGTTTCCCGATGAAGCTGCGCATGCCGACCAAGCTCGGCTACAAGAATCCGAAGCATATCGTCGCGATCAGCGTGACGAACGACTATCCCGGCGGCTACTGGGAGAACCAGGGCTATAACTGGTTCGGCGGTTCGTGATTTGCAGCGGGCCGTTCAGGGTGTTGCAGTTTCGGTTTGCATTGTCGTTTTGCAGTCCCCGCTTTGCAGTTCTTTTTTGATCGTTTTCGATCGTTTCTCACGGAGCATTCATTCATGTCTATTCGCCTGAAAATCGGCATCACGCTCGCGACGCTCGCCTTTGCCGGCGCCGCGCTCGCACAGACGCCCGCCGCCAAACCGTCGCGCATTCGCGGCGATATCGTTTCGCTCGACGGCGACGTGCTGAAGGTGCATCGCCGCAGCGGCGACACGGTATCGATTGAACTGAAGCCGGCTGTCGCCGTGTCGGCGGTCAAGTCGATGCAGCTTTCCGACATCAAGCCGGGCTCGTTCGTCGGCACGGCCGCGACGACCGGCACTGACGGCAAGCTCACGGCAACCGAAGTCGTCGTCTTCCCCGAAGCCGCGCGCGGCACGGGCGAGGGTCACTATGGCTGGGACCTCGGCCCCAACAGCACGATGACGAATGCGAACGTCGACACGGTGGTCCAGGGCACGAGCGGCCGCAACCTGAAGCTCTCGTACAAGGGCGGCAGCAACGAGGTGACGGTGCCGCCGAACGTGCCTGTCGTGACCTTCACGCCGGCTGCCCGTTCGGATCTGACGCCGGGCAAGAAGGTGTTCGTCGTGGCAACCGCCGCATCGCAGGGCGGCGCGTATGTCGCTCAGCGCGTGGTCGTCGAAAAGGATGGCGTCGCGCCGCCGATGTAATGGGCGCTAGTGCGGCAAGTGCGGCAAGCGCGGCGGCGCGGCGAGGGCTTGAGCATCAGAGCCCGAGACAAACCGCGCCGGCCGCGACCACCACGCAGGCAAGCCAGCGCTTGCCGTTGACCGTTTCGCCGAGGAACACGCGTCCGATCAGCACGGCGAACACCACGCTGGTCTCGCGCAACGCCGAGACGGTGCCCATCGCGCCCGACTGCATCGCCCAGATCACGATGCCGTACGCCGCCACCGACACAAGCCCGCCCACGAGCGACGAGCCGACCGCCGCCGGCGCCGAGCGTATCGGCATCCACAGCGCGGGCAGCCCGCGCCTCGCGATGAACAGCAGCGGCATCAGCCAGTAGAACAGGAACATCCACGCGGTGTAGGCAAGCGCCTCGCCGCCGGACAGCCGCACGCCGATGCCGTCGATCACCGTATAGAGCGCGATGGTCGCGCCGGTCGTCAAGGCGGCCAGCACGCCCGCGCGCGACACGCGCCCCGCTTGCAGTGCAATGGCGATGATGCCGCCGGAGATCATCGCGATCCCGAGCGCGTGCAGCGGGCCGATCGCCTCGTGAGCGAAGAGCGCCGCGCCGAGCGTGACGAGAAGCGGCGACGAGCCGCGCGCGACCGGATACGCCTGCGCCAGATCGCCGCGTCGGTACGCGTGCACGAGGCTCGCGTTGTAGCCGATATGCACGAGCCCCGATGCGACCACATACGGCCACGCCGCGGCGGCCGGCAGCGACGTGAACAGAACGATGACCGTGCTGACCGCCGCGATGGCGATGCTCATCCACGTCATCGACAGGAAACGGTCGCGGTTGCCGTGCAGCAACGCGTTCCAGCTTGCATGAAGCAGGGCCGCGACGAGGACGAGACCGCCGGTATAGCTGAGCATGCGCGGGTCAGGCCAGGGGTACGGGAAGCGGACTTGCAGGCGCGAAAGCGGGGACAACGGCTTGAGCGATGTTCATGGTTTTTCTGTTGCAGCGTGGTTGGCGTAAGGCGGATCAGGTGCCGACGCGCGAGCGCGCGTGAGGCCGCGCGAAGCGTTCGATCTTAAACGGAATTCACAGGGATTGCCCGCGCGTCTCGCAAGGGCCTGCACGGCGGAGGAGCGTCGGTGCGCGGCAAGCGCTCGACGTTTCGCCGGTGTCGCTTGAGGAGCAGAGCCGCGAGTTGAACGATGCGGTGGCCGTGTTTCGTTTGAAGGGAGACGCGGTGGTGCGGTGAGGCGAAGCGGCCTTCTTTGCTGTTATCGATGGGTGCGTGGTTCGCCTCGCCTGGCCGCGTTGCGTTGCGTCGCGTTAGGAAACGTGCGCTAGTTTTTTCGCTCGTGTGGGTTTGGTGTGTCTCGCTTGTCTTGCTTGTCGTCGTCACGATGGCGGTCGTCGTCGCTCCGCTTTTCGTCGCTCATGTCGCGATTGTCGACGAACGGCGAATCGGTATCGCTGCCGCCTTTGCGCAGCGCGACGCGCGCATCTTTCGCGAGATTTTCGTACTGTTTGCGAAAGCGCGTGAGGTCTTTCTCCTCCAGTTCTTCGAGATCGAGCAGTGCGTTATGCGCGCCTTCGATCGCGCGGATCAGTTCGTCGAGCTTGATCTGCATCGCGGCCGTATCGCGGTTCTGCGTGTTCTGGATCAGGAAGACCATCAGGAACGTGACGATCGTCGTGGATGTGTTGATCACGAGCTGCCACGTGTCGCTGTAGTGAAAGAACGGCCCCGTAACGGCCCACACGATCACGAGCGAGACGGCGATGACGAAGGTGCCCGGCCGGCCGGTCATCGTCGAAAGATAGCTCGCGAAGTTCGAAAACCATCTGCTGCTCATGGCGATCTCCCTGAGGTCTGGTCTGGTTCATAGGATGATCGCATAGAGATGCGAAGGGATCGGATGTTGAGTGGCGATTCGGCGCGGTGGGGATCTGTATGGTGTTGTGTGCCGATGCTATGCTTTTTGTTTGCTGCGGGCTGGGCGCGCAGAGCAGAGGTTATGGCGCGGAGCTTTCCGTGCGTGGGTTGCCGCGTACTGAGACTGCGGTGCTGCGCTCTGTGCTGCTGCTCCCCCAGCCGGCGATGAAGCGAAGCACACGCATCGCATAAATGAGGAGGATCGGCGATCATGAACGAAGAGCGAGAGCTGGCACCCGACAGCACCGCGGCCCGCGTCGCCCTGTGGCGTGCGTTGCATACCGAGGCAGACGCCGCGCCGCATGTTTTCGACGATTCCATTGGGCTGAAGCTGCTGTCTCCTGGCGACGACTGGCGTCAGCGCGGCGACATGGACCCGCAATTCACGCGTCCGTTTCGCGCATCGATCGTGGCTCGCGCTCGCTTCATCGAAGATCTCGTGGCCGAGCAGGCCGCGCACGGAATCGATCAGTATGTGATACTTGGCGCGGGCCTCGACAGTTTTGCGCAGCGCAGGCCCGAGCTTGCTTCACGCCTCACCGTGTTCGAGATCGATCAGCCTGTGCCGCAGGCGTGGAAACGTCGGCGGCTGATTGAGCTCGGCTTCGGCATTCCACAGTGGCTGCGTTTCGTGCCGGTCGATTTCGAGGCCGGCGAAGCGTGGCGCGAGCGGCTGATGGCCGAGGGCTTCGACAGCAGCAAGCCGGCAATCGTGGTCTCGACGGGCGTGAGCATGTATCTGACACGCGATGCAAACGCGGCCACGCTGCGCGAAGTCGCGGCCTTCGCGCGCGGATCGACGCTCGCCATGACTTTCCTGCTGCCGCTGCAGATGGCAGACCCCGAGGTACGCCCCGGACTGGAAATGGCGGAGAAGGGCGCGCTCGCAAGCGGCACGCCTTTTCTCAGCTTCTTCACGCCGGCGGATATGCTGGCTCTTGCGTACGAAGCCGGGTTCACGCAGGCCCGGCACGTTTCGGCGGCAGATCTCACGCAGCGCTACTTCGCGGACAGGACCGACGGTTTGCGTCCGCCGAGCAATGCTGAAGAGCTATTGGTCGCGAGTATGTAAGGCTGTTCTTGGCGGACGCCGCTGAGCGGCCTTCCGCGCTTAGTGTCGCGAGTACCTGGCCCGCTCTTGACGGACGCCCGCGAGGCAGCGGCGTTTCGCGCTTCATGCTGAGAGTACTTGGCCCGCTCTCGACGGAGGCCACGATGCACCCGCCTTCCGCGCTTCATCTCGCGAGTACCTGAACCGTTCTTGACGGACGCCGCGACGCAGCAGCGTTCCGCGCTTCATGCAAGCAGCCGGAACGCGAGCCCTGCCGCGCCGCACGTCAGCACCACCGGTATCACGCCGGCCTTCAGCCGAAACAGGGCAAGCGCCGCCGCGAACCCGATGACGAGCGACGGCCAGTCGAAACTTCCATGCAGGCCGTGCGGCCACAAAACGTGCAACGCAAAGAAGACCGCGAGATTCACGATGACGCCGACCACGGCTGCGGTGATCGCCGTCAGCGGCGCGGTGAATTTCAGGTTGCCGTGCGTGGTCTCGATAAACGGGCCGCCAAGCAGAATGAACATGAACGAAGGCAGGAAGGTGAAGAACGTCACGACCGTCGACGCGACGACCGCGGACAAGAGCAGCGCGTGCGGACCGAATATCGCTTTCGTCCATCCACCGACAAAGCCGACGAACGCGACGACCATGATCAGCGGGCCGGGCGTCGTCTCGCCGAGTGCGAGGCCGTCGATCATCTGAAGTCCCGTGAGCCAATGCTGATGCTCGACCGCGCCCTGATAGACGTACGGCAAAACAGCGTAGGCGCCGCCGAACGTAAGCAGCGCGGCCTTCGTGAAAAACCAGGCCATTTGCGTGAGCGCGCCGCTCCATCCGTAGAGCGCCGCCAGCGTACCGATCGCCGCGAGCCATAAGGCGACGAAGCTCGCGAGCACAATAGAAAAGCGCTTCCACGTGAAGAGCGCATGGCGAGGCGTCGGCGTGTCGTCGTCGATCAGCACCGGACCATGAAGCTGTGCGGCGGCGGCGTGTTTCCCGCCCATCGCGAAGCGGGCCGGCGCATATTTGCCACCCAAGTACCCGATGATGCCGGCGACGAGAACAATCAGCGGGAAGGGCACATTGCCGACGAAAATCGCGAGAAACGCGGCGGCGGCGATCGTCCATAGCCACGCGTTCTTGAGCGCTCGCGAGCCGATGCGATACGCGGCGAACACGACAATCGCCGTCACGGCCGGCTTGATGCCATAAAGCACGCCGGCCACGGCCGGGACGCTGCCGAACACGAGATAGACCCACGAAAGGCCCATCAGAATGAAGAGCGACGGCAGCACGAACAGTCCGCCCGCGATCACGCCGCCCCACGTGCGATGCATGAGCCAGCCGATGTACGTGGCCAGTTGCTGCGCCTCCGGGCCCGGCAGCACCATGCAGAAATTCAGCGCATGCAGGAAGCGCTTTTCCGAGATCCAGCGCTTTCTTTCGACGAGTTCCTCATGCATGAGCGCAATCTGGCCCGCCGGACCGCCGAAGCTCATGAAGCCGAGCCGCAGCCAGTACCAGAACGCCGTGGAAAAAGGGACCTGCGCGACGTCGTCTTTCATTGAGGTAGACCTGTTGTTTTCTCTGCCAGAACTTCTGGTTTTTCTGCAATTTCACGTTGCCGCCCGTACTGTATGAATGTACAGTATTCTACGTAGACGGTTTGGTACGGCAAGCGTTTTTTTGGGGGGGCGGCAGTGCGGCTTTCGCGCTCGCAGCACCCCCGAGTCAGTTAATGGCCAGTTAATGTGAAGGAGGATCCGTGTAGATGCCGGCTTTCACCACGCAGGAGCAAGATGCCTGAACAACTGTGGTTGCCCGGGCTCGAGGCGCCGCCAACCCCGACCGACGGTCTGTTCTTCGCTGTGTTTCCGGACACTAGCACGGCGGCCAGCATTTCAAAGCTCGCGCAGGAGCTTTGCGGGGAGGCGCGCGCCCGCGGCAAGCCGCTCGCCGCCAATCGGTTGCACGTCACGCTGCGTCACCTCGGCACTTTTGCAGGCGGGCTGCCGCAGGCCCAGGTGGCGGCGGCCATGCAGGCGGCCGCGTCGGTGCGCGTGGCGCCGTTTACCGTCGAATTCGATACGGTCGAGAGCTTCGCTTCGAAGCCACGGCCGGGGCCATTGGTGCTGACGGGAACTGAGGGCGTCGTCGGCCTGCATGCGCTTCATGATGCATTGCGCAGCGCGTTGGAGAGCTGCGGCCTCGACAGTCATCGGGGCTCGGGGGCCGTGGCTTTTACGCCGCATGTGACGTTGGCTTACGGTTTGCCGTGGGCTGCGCCGCGCCCGGTCGAGCCGGTCTGCTGGAATGTGCGCGGTTTTGCGTTGATACATAGCTTGTTGGGGCGTACCCGGCATATCGCGCTTGCGCGGTGGCCGCTCGAAGCTGCCGAGTCATAGGGGAGGGAAGTCCGCATCGTGGGCTCTCGGGCTTGCTGTGGATCGTACGAGGGCCCGGCGCTACCGCGGAACTGGGCTCGAATTGATTGCACGCTCGGCGCGCTCACATGGCCGGCTTGCGTCCACAAACGCCGCATACACAGCATCCACGAAATGTCCGCGCAAGATGCGAAGGGGCGGCGGCGCCGGTCGCCCCGGCGGAGGCAACCGTCGCGCGCCCTGATAGAATGCCTTGGGCCGCAACGTAGTGGATTGCAGATGAGATTGCTTGATGCGTTAGTCGAACAGCGTATTGCCGCCGCCGCGGCGCGCGGCGAGTTCGACGATTTGCCGGGCGCGGGCGCGCCGCTTTGCCTCGACGACGATGCACTCGTCCCGGAAGAGGTGCGCGTCGCGAACCGGATTCTGAAAAATGCGGGTTTCGTGCCGCCTGCCGTCGAGCAGTTGCGCGCGTTGCGTGACTTGCAGGCCGAGCTGAATGCCGTGAGCGACAAGGCTACGCGCTGTCGCCTCCAGGCGCGCATGCTGGCGCTCGATATGGCGCTGGAATCGCTGCGCGGGAGCGCTATGGCGTTGCCGCGCGAATATTGCCGTCGGATCGCCGAACGGCTGTCCGAGCGTGCTTCCAATGACGAAACGTCTCGATTGGAAAGCGCGGCGTCGGTTGTGTCCGGCGCGGAGAACGTCGCTGCGAGGTCGCGGTGAGCGAGCCCGTCGTCCATCGGGGCGCGGCGCATGCCGAGCCGGATCGGATCGAGGGCAGCAAGGCGTCGGATGGATCGCCTGCTGTTGTCGAGGGCGTTGACACGGCGAGCGGTGCTTGCGCGGGGGGCACGCCGCGCGTCGACGCCACTGGCGTGTCCGCGCCAGGGCGGCCGCTGGTCGCGCAGTCGGCCGTCGCTGAGCCTTCACCCGCAACTACAACGGCCTCTGCTGAAACCGCTGGGTCTGGTGCTCCTGCTGCAACTGCCGCGATCCCCGCAGCCGCTGCGACTGCCGAAACTGCTGCACCTGCCGAAACCGCTGCCTCTGCTGAAACCGCTGCCTCTGCCACAACTCCGGCAACTCCGGCAACTGCCGCAACTGCCGCAACTGCCGCAACTGCCGCAACTGCCGCAACTGCCGCAACCGCCGCAAGCGATCCGGCTGCACCGCCCACCGGCATCCCCACCCCCATCTCCGACCGCGACCGCCGCTTCATGGCGCTCGCCCAGGCCGCCGCCGAAGAGGCGCGCGCGGCCGGCGAAGTGCCCGTCGGCGCAGTGCTGGTGCGCGGCGACGAAGTAATCGCGACGGGCTTCAACCATCCGATCGGCGCGCACGATCCGTCGGCGCATGCGGAGATGGTCGCGTTGCGTGCCGCGGCGCAAGTTGCGCAGAACTATCGCTTGCCGGGCTGCGAACTGTATGTGACGCTCGAGCCGTGTTTGATGTGCGCCGGCGCGATCATGCATGCGCGCATCGCCCGGGTTGTGTTCGGCGCACGCGATCCGAAAACGGGCGCGTGCGGGAGCGTCGTCGATGCGTTCGCGAACCCGCAGTTGAATCACCACACCGAGGTAACGGGCGGCGTGCTCGAAAGCGAATGCGGCGCCGCACTGAAGTCGTTCTTCGCGGAACGGCGGCGCGCAAGCCGCGAAGCGCGGGCGGCGGCGCGCGCCGGCGTCGGTGCGCAAAGCAAGCCAGGCGAGCCGCTCTGAACAGCAACCGCGCGCACAACTCCAACCAGCAACCTCGATCAGCAACCGCAACCAACAACCGCAGCCAACAACCGCAGCCAACAACCGCAGCCAACAACCGCAGCCGACAACCGCAACCAACAACCGCAGCCAACACCATAACAAGGTCCCGCCGATGACTGTCCACCGTACCTTCGATCTGATCGCACCGTCCGGCTACCCGCCTGACTCCGAGGTGCTGAATCGGGCGTTGCAGCGCCTGCGCGGGCAAGGGCATCGGGTGGAGGGCGTCGACGCGACGCGGCGTCGCTATCAGCGCTTCGGCGGTACGGACGGCGAGCGCGCTGCGGACCTGAACCGGCTCGCGGATGCATCGCGCGCGTTGCCCGATATTGTGCTGGCCGTGCGCGGCGGATACGGCGCGATGCGTCTCCTGCACGGCCTCGATTACGACGGGCTGCAACGCCGGCTGACCGATCAACCGGTCGCGCTCGTCGGCCATAGCGACTTCACGGCGATTCAGTTGGCGCTCCTCGCGCGCGCCGGGCTGAAAACGTTCAGCGGGCCGATGCTGATGAGCGACTTCGGCGCGGAACACGTCAGCGAATTCACGATGCAGCACTTCTGGTCCGCGCTGACAAAGCCCAGCGTGACGATCGCGCGAAACGTCCCGCAAGCGCACGCGGTCGACGTCTCCGGCACCTTGTGGGGCGGCAATCTGGCGGTGCTGACGTCGCTCATCGGCACGCCGTACATGCCACCAGTGCAAGGCGGCGTGCTGTTTGTCGAAGACGTCAACGAGCAACCGTTTCGTATCGAGCGGATGCTTTATCAATTGCATCTGTCGGGCATCCTGGGTCAGCAGCAGGCACTCGTGCTCGGCGATTTTTCGGGCGGCAAGTTGTATGACTATGACAACGGCTACGACCTGCAAGCCATGATCGAGCACATGAGATCGGTGATCGGCATTCCGATCGTCACTGGCCTGCAGTTCGGCCATGTGCCGGACATGGTGACGCTGCCTGTGGGCGCCGACGCGCACCTCATCGCCGACGCCCGCGGCTTCAGGCTGACGTTATCCAACTATCCATTCCTGGGTTGAATGCCCGGGCACCTAAGAAGCGGGCTGCGGCCCGTTTTTCATGGCGCGTCAACGCAACTAACGGCCTCATCCGAACGCCCGTTCGGGCAACGAAGGCAGCGGTGAAGTAACGATTTTGTCGACAAAATAGCCGCTCAAAGACAGCGACTGTGCTCGCCGGCCGAGCGGCGCGTCCTTGCTGACAAAGCCGCCAAATCACCCAGGCCAATTCACGCCGCACCGCACCACGAAAAATTGTCGATGATCGCCGCAAAAATTGTTGACAATCTTTATGTCCATCCTAATATGACCAACATACCGAGACACACATCATGTCCGACACCGACACCGACACCGAATCCGTCAGCGTAAATAGTTCGAAGCCCGAAGCAATTGCCGAGCGCATTCGTGCCGCGATTCTCGAGCATCGGTTGGCGCCCGGAGCGAAGTTGACCGAAGCACAGTTGTGCGAAGTATTCGCGGTGAAGCGTGGTCCGATCCGGCAAGCGTTGGCGCAACTCGCGACGGATCGTCTCGTGGATCTTGAGCCGAACCGCGGCGCGTTCGTCGCGAGTCCGTCGCTTCAGGAAGTGCATGAGGTGTTCGAGATGCGCCGCATCATCGAACTGGCCGTCGTCGAAAAGATTTGCAACGGACACGGCATGCGGCGGTTAAAGAGCATCGGCGGCATGATCGGCCGCGAACGCAAGGCGTTCGAGACGCGCGACTTTTCGTCGTGGATTCGTTTGTCCGGCGAGTTTCATACGGAGCTGGCTCAACTCACCGGCAACACCGTGCTGTGCGATTGCCTGAACGGACTGGTCGCGCGCTCCACGCTGATCTCGGCGTTGTACGAGTCGCTTGGACGAAGCCCGTGTTCGTTCGAGGACCACGAAGCGATTCTCGCCGCGCTCGACGCCGGCGATGCCAAAGAGGCGGCGGCACTCATGTCGCGCCATCTGCAAAGCGTCGAGTTGAAGATGCTGGAGCGGCCCGCACGCGGCGCAGCCGACCTGCATGAAGTATTCGGCGCGCTGAGCGGCGGCATGAGCGGCATGAGCGGCATGAGCGGCATAAGCGGCGCAAGCAGCGGCGCAATGAGCGGCGCACCACGCGGCGCCGCGAAAACATCGCGTGAAGAATCACCCAAAGCGTTATCCAAACGCAAGTCCGCGCCAAGCTGAGGCAAGCGGCCGGCGTGCGCCCGTTGCTGGTGCGCGCCGCACTGAACTGAACCGATAGAGCGAGCGTTGCAAGGCGGCCCGGCGCGGGCGCTGCCGGCCGGCGCACGCGCGTCCGTCGCCAACGCGCCGGACGAAAGTAGCAGCAGACCCATTGCCGGACGTCCGCGGAACGCCGGCAATGCGATAACCACAAGTACTTCAGTACGGAGACATCCGCGGCGTGGCCATCGCGGCGGCCCGAGTCTGTTGCGCTTGCAACGACAGCAGGCGCGGGACCGGCAGCAAAGCCGCAAGTGGCATGGCCAATGCATTGCCCTTCGATTCGCAATCGACGGTCCCATCACAAGGAGGAATCATGGCTCAGTTCAGTGCAGCGCCCGGCAGTTCCGCAATCCCCCCTTATGCAGACGGCGACGCATCCGGCAATCCCGCCATGCCGGCCGGCTACAGCGAGCGCTTATACAACGAGGATCTCGCGCCGCTGCGTCACCAGACCTGGGGCGCCTACAACATCTTCGCGTTCTGGATGTCGGACGTGCACAGCGTGGGCGGTTATGTGTTCGCCGGCAGTCTCTTCGCGCTCGGTCTGACGAGCTGGCAGGTGCTGATTGCGCTGCTCGTCGGCATCGGCATCGTCAACGTGTTGTGCAACATGATCGCGAAGCCGAGCCAGGCGAACGGCGTGCCGTATCCGGTCGCATGTCGCGCGACTTTCGGCGTGCTCGGGGCCAATGTTCCCGCCGTGATTCGCGGGCTGATCGCGGTCGCGTGGTACGGCATCCAGACGTATCTCGCGTCGAGTGCGCTGGTGATCGTCGTGTTGAAGTTCGTGCCGCAACTGCTGCCGTACGCGGACGTGCATCGTCATGGCTTTATGGGCCTCTCGACGCTCGGCTGGTCCGGCTTCATGCTGCTCTGGGTGTTACAGGCGCTGGTGTTCTGGCACGGCATGGAGACGATCAAGAAGTTTATCGACTTCGCGGGTCCGGCCGTTTATGTCGTGATGTTCATCCTCGCCGGTTACATGGTGTATCGCGCGGGCTGGCGCAACATCGGCATCAATCTGGGCGGCGTCAAATATCACGGCATGGAAGTGCTGCCGGTGATGATCACGGCGACCTCGCTGGTGGTGTCCTACTTCTCCGGGCCGATGCTGAATTTCGGCGACTTTTCGCGCTACGGCAAGAGCTTTCGCAGCGTGCAGCGCGGCAACTTCTGGGGACTGCCGGTCAACTTTCTCGCGTTCTCGCTCGTCACGGTGATTACGACGGCGGCCACGCTGCCGGTGTTCGGTCAACTGATTACGGACCCGGTGGAAACGGTCGGCCGCATCGACTATCCGACCGCCGTGATTCTCGGCGCGCTGACTTTCACGATTGCGACCATCGGCATCAACATCGTCGCGAACTTCGTTTCGCCGGCCTTCGACTTCTCGAACGTCGCGCCGCGGCTCATTAGCTGGCGCGCGGGCGGCATGCTCGCGGCGGTTGCGTCGATCTTCATCACGCCGTGGAATCTGTTCAATAACCCGGCCGTGATTCACTACACGCTGGATGTGCTCGGCAGCTTCATCGGACCTTTGTACGGAATCCTGATCGTCGATTACTACCTCGTGAAGCGCCAGAAGATCGTGCTCGACGATCTGTACACGGTCGCGCCGACGGGTTCGTACTGGTATCGCAACGGCGTCAACTATCGGGCCGTTGCCGCGTTGTTGCCGGCCGCGCTGATCGCCGTGTTGTGCGTGATGGTGCCGTCGCTCGACGGCATGGCGAACTTCTCGTGGTTCATCGGCGCGGGTTTTGGGGCGTTGTTCTATCGCCTGCTGGCACGCTGAGCTTCGGTAGGTGAAGGGCAGTGCCGGTGCATTGCCCATGCAGTCGAAAGAGGAGACGAGATGCGTATCAAACTGATCAACCCGAACACGACCCAACGCATGACCGATGCAATGGGCCGCTGCGCGCGCGAAGTCGCCGCGCCGGGCACCGAGGTGATCGCGGTCAGTCCGACGATGGGGCCGCCGTCCATTGAAGGCTATTACGACGAAGCGCTCGCGACGCCGGGCCTGCTCGCCGAAGTGATGGCGGGCGAGCGCGAGGGCTGCGACGGCTACGTGATCGCGTGTTTCGGCGACCCTGGTCTCTACGCGGCGCGCGAGCTCGCGCGTGGCCCGGTGATCGGCATCGCGGAGGCGGCCATGCACGCGGCGAGCGTGCTCGCGCCGGGCTTTTCGGTGGTCACGACGCTTGCGCGCACTTGCGGCATGGCGTGGCATCTCGCCGAGCGTTACGGCATGCGGCGTTTTTGCCGCAACGTGCGCGCGACCGACGTCGCCGTGCTCGACCTCGACAAGCCTGGCTCGGCGGCGCGCCGCATCATCCTCGACGAATGCCGGCGGGCGCTGGCCGAAGACGGTTCCGATGCAATCGTGCTCGGCTGCGCGGGCATGGCCGAGTTGTGCGCGGAGATCGAGGACGCGCTCGGCGCGCCGGTGATCGAAGGCGTGACGGCCGCCGTCAAGTGGACGGAAGCGCTCGTCGCACTGCGGCTGTCGACCGCCAAGCGCGGCGACTATGCGCGGCCATTGCCCAAGCGCTATGACGGCGCGCTGGAATCGTTCAGTCCGTCGGCAGCGGACCCGAATCCCGCGCCGCCGCGCGTGAGCCATGCCGATTCGCTGCGGGTAAACACCAGCGAAGCAGAGCCGCACATACATTCAGTCTGACACGCACTATCTGCGCCGGTGTATGGGCGCACCAACGCGTTTTCGCTACACTGGTCCAACTCGCCGCGGGCCGTCCGACGTGCTGTGCGCTGCCTTGTGGTGGCCGTTGTGGTGGCCATCTCGGTGGCCATCTCGGTGGCCGTCGCGACGGTTATCGCGGCGGCGCCGCACAAGGCTTCAACAGATCCTGCAGCGCGCTTCGCGAGCCCACACGTATCGTCACTACGCATTCGTCAAACCATGCCACTCGACCCCAACTATCCACGCGATCTGATCGGCTACGGCCGCCACCCCGTGCAGGCCAACTGGCCAGGGCGAGCGCGCGTCGCCGTGCAATTCGTCCTCAACTACGAGGAGGGCGGTGAAAATTGCGTGCTGCACGGCGACCCCGGCTCCGAGCAGTTCTTGTCGGAGATCGTCGGCGCGGCTGCGTATCCGGCGCGTCACATGAGCATGGAGTCGATCTACGAATACGGCTCGCGCGCGGGCGTGTGGCGCATTCTGAGCGAATTCGAAAAGCGCGGCTTGCCGCTCACCGTGTTCGGCGTGGGCATGGCGATCGAACGGCATCCCGAAGTGGCGCGTGCATTCGTCGAACTCGGCCATGAGATCGCGTGTCATGGCTATCGCTGGATTCACTATCAGGACGTATCGCCGGAAAAAGAAGCCGAGCATATGCGGCTCGGCATGCAGGCGATCGAGCGCGTCACCGGCGAGCGGCCGCTTGGCTGGTACACCGGCCGCGACAGTCCGAACACGCATCGGCTCGTCGCCGAATACGGCGGCTTTCTATACGACTCCGATTACTACGGCGACGACCTGCCGTTCTGGATGGACGTCGAGGTCACAGGCGGCTCGACCGTGCCGCAACTGATCGTGCCGTACACGCTCGACACCAACGACATGCGCTTCGCGAGCCCGCAGGGCTTCAACACCGCGGACCACTTCTTCACGTACCTGCGCGATGCGTTCGACGTGCTCTACGAAGAAGGCGACGAAGCGCCGAAGATGCTGTCGATCGGCATGCACTGCCGGCTGCTCGGACGCCCTGGGCGTTTCCGCGGACTGCAGCGTTTTCTCGACCATATCGAACAGCACGATCGCGTCTGGGTGACACGGCGCGTCGACATCGCGCGGCACTGGCGCGAACATCATCCGTATCAGCAAAACAACCGCGAGGCGGCGGCATGAAGGCGATGCAATACACACTGGACCAACTCAACACCGTTTCCACCGACGCATTCGTCGCGGCGCTCTCGGGCATCTTCGAGCACTCGCCGTGGGTCGCGGAAATCGCCGCAAATGAGCGGCCATTTGCGAGCATCGACGAGCTGCATCGCAAGATGTCGAAGATTGTCGAGACGGCGGGCGAAGACAAGCAGCTCGCGTTGATCAATGCGCACCCGGAGCTCGCGGGCAAGGCGGCGGTGCGCGGCGAACTCACCGCGGAATCCACGCGCGAGCAAAGCGGCGCGGGCCTTGCGCAATGCACGCAGGCAGAGTTCGACAGGCTGCTTGCGCTGAACGCGGCGTATCGCGAGAAGTTCGGCTTTCCGTTCATTCTCGCGGTGCGCGGTTATGACCGTCACGGCATCATCGCGAACTTCGAGGCGCGCGTGAACAACAGCCGCGCCGACGAACTGCGCGCGAGCCTCGATCAGATCTACCGTATCGCACGTTTCCGGCTCGAAGACCTGATTAGCGCGTGAATGGACGTTTGAATCAACGCGCGGCTTCACGGAACGTTTTCTCGCACTAACAAACACATCAAGGAAGACAAAGATGGCACTCCCGACTCTCGACCCCAACGCACCCGAATTCACGCGGCGTTACGTGAATCTGGCGGACCCGCGCCTGGGCGCGCAGGCGCTCGAGGCCAGCGACGAATTCTTCGCGCCGAAGGACCGCATGCTGAACCCGGAGCCGGCCGTCTTCATTCCAGGCAAGTACGACGAGCACGGCAAGTGGATGGACGGCTGGGAAACGCGCCGCAAGCGCGTGACCGGCTACGACTGGTGCGTCGTCAAGCTCGCGCGTCCGGGCGTGATCAAGGGACTCGATCTCGACACGAGCCACTTCACCGGTAACTTTCCGCCGGCCGCTTCCGTCGAAGCCGCGCGCGTGGTGGACGGCGTGCCGAATCAGTCGACGCAATGGACCGAAATCGTGCCGTCGATCACGTTGCAAGGCAACAGCCATCACTATCTCGAAGTCGGCGACACGAATGCGTACACGCACTTGCGCGTGAACATCTATCCGGATGGCGGCATTGCGCGGCTGCGTGTGTACGGTCAGCCGCAAGTCGACTGGGCGGGCGCCAGCCGCACGCAGCAATTCGACCTCGCCGCGATGGAGAACGGCGCGTATCTGGTCGCGGCGAACAATCAGCACTTCGGCGCGGCGTCGACGATTCTGATGCCGGGCCGCGGCGTGAACATGGGCGACGGCTGGGAAACGCGGCGCCGTCGCGAACCGGGCAACGACTGGGCGATCGTCGCGCTGGCACAGCCGGGCGTGATCTCGAAGATCGAAGTCGACACCGCGCACTTCAAGGGCAACTATCCGGACCGCTGCTCGATTCAGGCCGCGTATGTGACGGGCGGCACGGACAGTTCGCTGATCACGCAAGCGATGTTCTGGCCCGTGCTGCTCGGCGAGCAGAAGCTGCAAATGGACAAGCAGCATTACTTCGAAAGCGAGATCGCGGCGCTCGGTCCGGTGACGCACGTGCGCTTTAACATCATTCCGGACGGCGGCGTATCGCGTCTGCGTTTGTGGGGCACGCTGGCATCATGAAAACGCTCGCTATCGAACCATTGACGAAGGAAGCGTTCGCCGCGTTCGGCGACGTGATCGAACTCGAGGGCGCGAAGCAGATCCCGATCAACCTCGGCACGACGATCCGCTATCACGACCTCGCAAAGGTGGACGTGACGGACGAGAACGGCCGCACGCTGATCAACCTGTTTCGCGGACAGCCGCGCACGCTTCCGTTCGAAGTGAAGATGCTCGAACGGCATCCGCTCGGCAGTCAGGCTTTCGTGCCGCTGAACGACAAGCCGTATCTGGTGGTGGTCGCGCCCGCGGGTGATCTCGACGAATCGAAGATTCGCGCATTCGTGACGAGCGGTTGGCAGGGCGTTAATTATGCGAAGGGGGTTTGGCACCATCCGCTGATCGCGTTGGGCGAAGTGAGCGACTTTATCGTCGTCGATCGCGGCGGGGAGGGGCTTAATCTTAACGAGCAGGATCTTGTGGAGCCGCTGTGGTTGACTGAGGATGCGTTGAGTGGGGTGGCGGTTTAGCGTTCCTGTTCCGGCGTAATTGGCAATTGACGAGCAGGATGATGGTAAGGAGCTCATGGCAGAAATGCCGTGGGCTCTTTTGGTTTTTGACGGTCCTCAACATCGGCGAGTCGGCTTCGACTTGGCCAGCGGCGGCATCACTGAGAACGTGCGTTAGCCGGCGCCTCGGCTGCGGCCATGACTGGTGAAACCAACGTCGACCGGCAGCAGGCCGTACAGAATGCCTGCGGGACAGAGGAAGCGTCCAGCAAGCAATTCAACCATCACCGCGCAGCAAACAAAAAACGGGCTTCCCGCTTCCGCGAAAAGCCCGCTCCATGATGCTGAGCGACCTCGGCCCCAACGACCTCACATCCGGCAAAGGCCCAGTCCCGCCATCACTTCGCCGCACCCCCCTCGAACCACGCAGCGATCTTCATCCGTTCGTCGTCCGTCATATGCGTGACATTGCCAAGCGGCATCGCCTTCAGCGTCACCGCTTGCTGATAAATCCGCTGCGCGTTCTGCGAGATCTCGTCCGGCGTATCGAGCAACACCCCAGCAGGCGCGCTGCCCATCATCGTCGGATGCGCGGAGTGGCATGCCACGCAACGCTGCTGCAACACCGGCGCGATGTCGGCCACTTTCACCGTCGGCGCATTCGCCGCTTGCGCCTGCGGGACCATCGGCTTGGGCATCGTCCAGAAGAGGGCGCCGAACATCAGCGCGATGCCGGCGAGCGGCAAATACCACAGCACCTGGCCACGATGACGCATCACGAAGAACTGACGGATCAGTGCGCCGGCCAGCATGATGACGACGAGCACCGCCCAGCTGTGCGGATGCGTGTACGTCATCGCGTAGTGATTCGACAGCATCGCGAAGACGACGGGCAACGTGAAATACGTGTTGTGCACCGAGCGCTGCTTGCCGCGCTTGCCGTAGATCGGGTTCGGCGTGTCGCCCTTGAGCATCGCGTCGACCATCTTGCGCTGGCCCGGAATGATCACGAAGAACACGTTGGCCGACATGATGGTCGCGAGCATCGCGCCCATGATCAGATACGCCGCGCGACCCGCGAAGATATGGCACGCGAGCCACGCCGCGATCAGCACATACACGCCGACGCAGATGCCGAGCACCTTGTCCTTGTTGCCGAGAAGGCGGCACAGCGAGTCGTAGACGATCCAGCCGGCGGCGAGAAAACCGAGCGCCGACGCGACCGCGACCACGGGGCCCATGTCGAGCACGTTTTTGTCGATCAGATACGTGGACGGCGAGAACAGATACAGCACCGTGAAAAGCCCGAAGCCCGACAGCCACGTCGTGTACGACGGCCACTTCGACCAGTGCAGGTCGTCCGGCATTTCCGGCGGCGCGACAGTGTACTTCTGCATGTTGTAGAAGCCGCCGCCGTGCACATGCCACAGTTCGCCGAACACGCCGCGCTTGCGCTGGTTCGGGTCCTGCGGCGGTTTCAGGCTGTTGTCGAGGGCGACGAAATAGAACGACTCGCCGATCCATGCGATTGCGGCGACGACGTGAAACCAGCGAATCGCGAGATTCAACCAGTCGGTGATAAAGCCTTCCATGAAACTCCTCCACTTCTGATTCGTTGCTCGCGCGGCGGCGTGGTGTGCGTCACGCCGCCCCGCGGACTGCGGGGTGAAAGACGCGGTGCGCTCAGTTCGCACGGCGTCGTCGTTCACTCGTCTCTAAGGTTTGTTATTGCGCTTCTGCAATCGACCGCACGCTTTTGCGGTTCCCGATCGATCAGCTGCCGCGATAAGTGCTGTACGACCACGGCGATACGAGCAGCGGCACGTGATAGTGCGCGTTGGCATCGGCGATACCGAAGCGCAACACGACGCGATCCACAAAACGCGGCTCGGGCACCTTGGTGCCGATCGACGCGAAGTAATCGCCCGCGGCGAACACGAGTTCGTACTCGCCCGGAACCAGCGCGTCGCCTTGCAGCAGCGGTTCGTCGCAGCGGCCGTCGTCATTGGTGAGAGTGGTTTTCAGCGCGCGGCGCGTGTCGCCCGAAAGCGCGAAGAGTTCGACCTTGATGCCCGCGCCGGGACGGCCGTTCGCGGTGTCGAGCACATGGGTAGTGAGCTTTCCCATTCGCAGTTTTCCTTGTGTGTTTGCGAGGTTTCGGCGGCAGCCCGATCCAGATACGTTGCGGCGGATCGAGGCTCCACGTCAGTGGCTACATACCCGTCGGCGAATTGAAGCGAGCGCCGTGGCAGCCATTGTAAAAACTTGTTCTGTCGAGCGCGCGCGCGATAAGAAAGATAATAGCTGGCGCATGAACGACAGTCTGCTGAAATCCTCGGCGGATGCGTTCGCGCGGCCTTGCCGTGTAGACGATCCCCGTTGGATCGTACCGTCGTCAAAAATGACCGACTATATCGCCGGCCTGAGGATGGTTATCGCAACGGCGCGAGTTGCCAGCGTTATTTTGGCCGTCGAAGGTTACGTCTGTGCGCCGCAGCAATAAGGCCCGAGCAACTCAAGGCTTATGCGCGGCACACGTCCCGAAGACGGCGGAGCACGCCGGGTAACCGGGCCAACGGCGTTCGACGGGACGCGGCGGCGCGGCGACACGGCTCACGCGCGGTCACATCGCGTTCGAACGACTTTGCACGGAAGCAATCAGGCGGAGAAAGCGGATGACGATGGAACAGGCAGCACAAGAAACCAACAATACGAACAAACCGAACAGAACGATGCTGGTCAAGCACGCCGACGTGCTCGTCACGATGGACGGCGCACGGCGCGAACTGCGCGACGGCGGCTTGTATATCGAGGACAACCGCATCGTCGCGGTCGGGCCGACGGCGGAACTGCCGCCCACCGCCGACGAAGTGCTCGACATGCGCGGACATCTGGTGATTCCCGGCCTCGTGAACACGCATCATCACATGTACCAGAGCCTCACGCGCGCGCTGCCCGCCGCGCAGAACGCCGAGCTGTTCGGCTGGCTCACGAGCCTCTACAAGGTGTGGGCGAACCTCACGCCGGAGATGATCGAAATTTCGACGTTGACCGCAATGGCCGAGCTGTTGCTCTCGGGATGCACGACGTCGAGCGATCACTTGTATATCTATCCGAACGGCAGCCGGCTCGACGACAGCATCGTCGCGGCGCGCCGCATCGGCATGCGTTTTCATGCGGCGCGCGGCAGCATGAGCGTGGGGCGCAAGGACGGCGGCCTGCCGCCGGATTCGGTCGTGGAGCGCGAGGCGGACATTCTGAAGGACACGCAGCGGCTCATCGAGAGTTACCACGACGAGGAGCGTTACGCGATGCTGCGCGTCGTCGTTGCACCATGCTCGCCGTTTTCGGTGAGCCGCGATCTGATGCGCGAATCGGCGGTGATGGCGCGGCACTACGGCGTATCGCTGCACACGCACCTCGCCGAGAACACGAACGACGTTGCCTATAGCCACGAGAAATTCGGCATGACGCCCGCGCAATATGCGGAAGACCTGGGCTGGGTCGGGCGCGACGTATGGCACGCGCACTGCGTGCAACTCGACGACGCCGGCATCGAACTGTTCGCGCGAACCGGCACGGGCGTCGCGCATTGTCCGTGCTCGAACATGCGGCTCGCGTCCGGCATCGCGCCGATCAAGCGGATGCGGCTCGCGGGTGTGCCGGTGGGTCTCGGCGTGGATGGCTCGGCGTCGAACGACGGCGCGCAGATGGTCGCCGAAGTGCGCCAGGCGCTGCTGTTGCAGCGCGTCGGCTTTGGGCCGGATGCGATGACCGCGCGCGAAGCATTGGAGATCGCCACGCTCGGCGGCGCGAAGGTTCTGAATCGCGACGACATCGGCGCGCTCGCGCCGGGCATGGCGGCCGACTTTGTCGCGTTCGATTTGCGTCAACCGCTCTTCGCCGGCGCGTTGCACGATCCGGTGGCGGCGCTGGTGTTCTGCGCGCCGCCGCAGGTGAGCCATAGCGTGATCGGCGGCAAGGTCGTGGTGAAGGACGGACAGTTGACGACGCTGGAACTCGGACCGGTCATCGAGCGGCACAACCGGTTGGCGAAGGCGCTTTACGAAGCCGCGGTGTGAGGCGAAGGCAAAAGGCGGCCGCGTGCGGGGATGCAGATGCACGAAATCGCCGTCGACCGCTCGCGCGGCCACAAAAGCTTCAAGGCTTGTCGATCAACGTCCTGGTCGCTTCCGCGACGAGGCTGCGCAGCCAGCGCACTTCGTCGGAGTAGTGAACGCGCTCATGCCAGAGCTGGTAGTACTGCATCGGCGGAAAATCGAGCGGTGCGGGCACCACGGTCAGCGGCAAAAACTTGGCGTAGTAATCGGCGAAGAGACGCGTCGTCGTGAAGATCAGATCCGATTTGATCAGCACGTACGGCGCGAGATTGAAGTACGGCAGCGTGACGACCACATGGCGCTTCAAACGCTCGCGCGCGAGATGCACGTCGATGGCGCCGCGCTGGCCGACCGAATACGGCGTTGGCGCGAGATGCGGCGCGTTCAGATACTGATCGAGCGTGAGCCCGCCGCGCTTCGCGAACGGATGCGTGTTGCTCATCAGGCAGACGATCTGGTCGACGAACAGGTTCGACAGATGCAGCTGCTCGGGCGGCTCCGGCCAGTTGCCGACGACGATGTCGAGCTTGCCGTCTTCGAGCGCGAGTTCGTAGTCGAACGCGGGGCCGAGCGAATGAAATTCGAGCGTCGCGTTCGGCGCGGCCTGGCGAAAGCGTTCGACCACCGTCGGCACGAACAGCACGTTGAGGTAGTCCGGGCAGCCGATCCGGTAGCAGCGGATCGACGTCGCCGGATCGAAGTTGTGTTGCTGGAACTTGATGCGCTCGATTTCGCGCAGTGCGTTCTGCACCGGTTCGAGCAGGCGCAGGCCGTACTCGGTGGGCACCATGCCGGATTTGCCGCGCACCAGCAGCGGGTCGCCGGTGATGTCGCGCAGGCGGCGCAGCGCGGCGCTAATGGCCGGTTGCGATTGATTCAGTTTGACGGCCGCGCGCGTGACGCTGCGTTCCATCAACAGGGTGTGCAAGACGCGTAAAAGATAGGTATCGATCGCCTCGCGTTGCTGACTCATGACTTCTCCGAAATATATGTTCTGGCTGATCGATGGGGTGCAGGGGTATATGCGTTTTAATATGAACGAAAAACGGCGTCAAGGGAGGCATACCCGCAGAGCTTGCTGTGGCGCGGGTTTCAGCGAATTTTGTCGGCTCGACTGAGCGGGGCGAATTAGGTATTGTCATCCGGTTGTGGTGACGGATCGGCCGCCGGGAAGGTGGGCGAACGCACGGCGACCGCAGTCACTGACGCACTACGGAATCACATGAGCGACTCTTCTTATAGCGACGGCGCCGCCGCGCAGCCGGCAGCCGGATCGGAACCCAGGCCGGAACAGGCGGCGCCCCGGTTGATGCTCAAGGGCATCACCAAACAGTATCCGGCCGTGCGAGCCAACGACGACGTCACGCTGATCGTCGCGCCGGGCGAGATCCATGCGGTGCTCGGCGAAAACGGCGCGGGCAAGAGCACGCTGATGAAGATCATCTACGGCGCCGTGCGGCCCGACGCAGGCGAGATTCACTGGGAAGGCGAGGCGCTCGACATCGCGAGTCCCGCGGCCGCGCGCAAGCTCGGCATCGGCATGGTGTTTCAGCACTTTTCGCTGTTCGAGACGCTCACGGTCGGCGAAAACATTGCGCTCGCACTCGACGAACCGTTCGATCTGAAAGCGCTGTCCAAGCGCATTCGCGAAGTGTCCGCCGACTACGGCCTCGACATCGACCCGCAGCGTCACGTGCATAGCCTGACGGTCGGCGAGCGGCAGCGCGTGGAGATCGTGCGCTGCCTGCTGCAGAACCCGCGGCTGCTCATCATGGACGAACCGACGTCCGTGCTCACGCCGCAAGCGGTGCGCAAGCTGTTCGCGACGCTGCGGCGGCTCGCGGCCGAAGGCTGCAGCATTCTCTACATCAGCCACAAGCTCGACGAAATCCAGGAACTGTGCGACACGGCCACGGTGATGCGCGGCGGTCGCGTGACGGGCCATGTGAAGCCTAAACAGGAAACGCATGCATCGCTCGCGCAACTGATGGTGGGCCACTCGCTGCCCGATTACACGCGCCGCGAGCACAAGCCCGGCGACGTGCTGCTCGAAGTGAAGGCGCTTTCGGTGGCAAGCGACGACCCGTTCGGCACGTCGCTCGATAACGTGTCGTTCGCCGTGCACGCGGGCGAAATCTTCGGCATTGCGGGCGTGTCGGGCAATGGTCAGGCGGAGTTGCTGTCGGCGTTGTCGGGTGAGAAGCGGGGCGTGCGCGCCGATGCGGTGACGATCTGCGGCAAGCCCGCGGGCCGTCTCGGCGCGGGCGCGCGGCGCGCGCTCGGTTTCGGCTTCGTTCCGGAAGAGCGGCTTGGCCGCGGCGCAGTGCCCGCGATGACGCTCGCTGAAAACGCGCTGCTGACCGGGCATCGGCAGAAGATGGTGCGCTCGGGCTGGATCAACGCGGGCGCGATGCGTGCGTTTGCGAAGCGCTGTATCGAAGCGTTCGACGTGCGTTGCGGCGGTTCCGAAGCGCTCGCGCAGAGTCTGTCGGGCGGCAATCTGCAGAAGTACATCGTGGGCCGCGAGATCTTGCAGGCGCCGAAGGTGCTGGTGGTCGCGCAGCCGACGTGGGGCGTCGACGTCGGCGCGGCCGCGTTCATTCGTCAGCAGTTGCTCGATCTGTCGGCGCGCGGCGTGGCGATCCTCGTCATTTCCGAAGAGCTGGAGGAACTGTTCGACATCTGCGACCGGATCGCAGTGCTCGCGGGCGGCAGACTCTCGCCGGTGCGCGCGACAGGCGCGACCAACGCCGAGGAAATCGGCCGCTGGATGGCGGGGCTTTTCGGCGGCCGCGAAGGCGCGGCGCCGTCGGCGGAACAGCCGGCGCATGCCTGAACCGCGCCTGTCCACGCGTTTATCCGTGCGTTTATGCGCGCCTTGCGTCCAATAACAGAACCCGACAACACGACACGCTACTCATGATTCTTCCGTATCGACTCGAAGCGCGCACGACGCCCTCGCGCACCATGCAGATCGCCGTGCCGCTGATCGCCGCGTTGCTCACGCTCGCCATCGGCTTCGTGATCTTTGGGCTGGTCGGCCGCGATCCGCTTCAAGCCATGCACGCGTTTTTCATCGAACCGCTGTCGAGCGTGAACGGCTGGTCCGAGCTTCTGCTGAAGGCGTCGCCGTTGTGCCTGATCGGCCTCGGCCTCGCGATCGGTTATCGCGCGAACGTGTGGAATATCGGCGCCGAAGGGCAGATGCTGCTCGGCGGCATTGCCGCGAGCGGCGTCGCGATTTATTTCGATCAGGCGAGCGGCTGGTGGATTCTGCCGTTGATGATGCTGGCCGGCGTGATCGGCGGCATGCTGTGGGCGGCGATTCCCGCGCTGCTCAAGAGCCGTTTCAACACCAACGAAATTCTCGTAAGCCTGATGCTCACGTACGTCGCGACGCAGTTGCTGATCTATCTGGTGAGCGGCCCGTGGCGCGATCCGCAGGGCATGAATTTTCCCCTCTCGGAGATGTTCAGCGGCGACGCGCTTTATCCGACGTTTTACGGCGACTGGCACTGGAAATGGCTGCGCGGCACGCGGCTGAACGCGTCCGTGTTCGTCACGCTGATCGCGATTCCGCTGGTGTGGATCTTCATGCGCAAGAGCTTCGCCGGCTACCGGATGAACGTCGGCGGTCTCGCGCCGCTGGCCGCGCGCTACGCCGGTTTTTCCGACAAAAAAACCATCTGGATGTCGCTCCTCATCAGCGGCGGCCTTGCGGGTCTTGCCGGCATGGGCGAGATCGCCGGGCCGATCGGTCAGTTGCAGGCGACGTGGTCGCCGGGTTACGGCTTTACCGCGATCATCGTGGTGTTCGTCGGACGGCTGCATCCGCTCGGCATCGTGCTCGCCAGTCTGCTGATGGCGCTGCTGTATCTCGGCGGCGAAGCGGTGCAGACCTCGATGCAATTGCCGCAGGCGCTCTCCGGCGTGTTCCAGGGGCTGCTGCTGTTCTGCCTGCTCGGCGCCGATCTGTTCGTGAATTACCGTGTGCGCCGGCGCTCCGTTGCCGCGCAAGCCCACTGACCCGCTCACCGCTTCGCTCACGCCATTCATGGATATTCAACAAGCCAGCGCGCTCACGTCGAGCGCCGTCACCGCCGCGATCCCGCTGATGTTCGCGGGCGCGGGCGAACTCGTCGCCGAAAAGTCGGGCGTTCTCAACCTCGGCGTCGAAGGCATGATGCTGATGGGCGCCGTCACCGGCTACGCGGTCACCGCGATCACCGGCAACCCGTGGCTCGGCGTGCTTGCCGCGATTGGCGCGGGTCTCGCGATGTCGCTGCTGTTCGCGTTTCTCACGCTGACCATGCTCGCCAACCAGGTCGCCACGGGCCTCTCGCTGACGATCTTCGGCATTGGCCTCTCCGCGTATGTCGGCAAGCCGTACACGTCGGCGGCGGTGCGCGCCACCATCGACACGTGGACCATTCCGGGCCTCTCGAAGATTCCGGTGCTCGGGCCCGCGCTTTTCAGTCTGACGCCGCTCGATTACCTCGCGTTTGCGATGTTCGCGGCGATCGGCTGGTTTCTGTATCGCACGCGCGCGGGGCTCGTGTTGCGCTCGGTCGGCGAGTCGCCGCAGGTCGCGCATTCGGTCGGCTTTCCGGTGGTCGGCGTGCGCTATGGCGCGGTCGCGTTCGGCGGCGGCATGGCGGGACTCGCGGGCGGCTACTACTCGATCGTCAATCTGCACTTGTGGCAGGAGCAACTGACGTCCGGCCGCGGCTGGATCGCGCTTGCGCTCGTCGTGTTCGCGACGTGGCGGCCGGGGCGCTTGCTGATCGGCGCGCTGCTGTTCGGTGCGGTCACGGGCCTGCAGTTCTACGCGCAGGCGATCGGCGTGCCCGTGCCGACGCAATTCCTCGCGATGCTGCCGTATGTCGCGACGGTCGTCGTGCTGGTGCTGATTTCGCGCAACCCGAACACGATTCGCCTGAATGCGCCGGCGTCGCTCGGCAAGCCGTTTTTCTCGGCGGGCTGACGCGCCGCTTTCATAACCAGACATCGCCATACGTTTCAATGACTAATCACACGACTGGAGAAAACATGAAGAAAAGGAATCTGCTGACGGCTTTCGCATGGGGCGCCGCCTCGCTCGCGCTCGGTGCAGCCGTGACGGCGCCATTCGCGCAATCCGCGCAGGCGGCGGATGCACCGGGCGTCGCGTTCGTCTATCTCGGCAATCCGGGCGATGCCGGCTGGACCTTCGCGCACGACCAGGGATCGAAGGAAGCGGAAGCGAAGTTCGGCAACAAGATCAAGATCACGCGTATCGAGAACGTGCCGGAATCGGCGGACTCGGAGCGTGTGTTCCGCGATCTGGCGAACAAGGGGAACAAGGTCATCATCGGTTCGAGCTTCGGCTATCAGGACTTCGAACTGAAGGTCGCGAAGGACTTCCCGGACACGGTGTTCCTGCATGCAACCGGCTACAAGAAGGCGCCGAACTTCGGCACCTACGACGTGCGCATGTACCAGGGCGCGTATCTGGCCGGCGTCGCCGCGGGCTATGTGACGAAGACCAACACGCTCGGCTTCGTCGCGTCGGTGCCGATTCCCGAAGTGGTCCGCAACATCAACGCGTACACGCTCGGCGCGCGCTCGGTGAATCCGAAGGTGCATACGAAGGTCATCTGGATCAATAGCTGGTTCGATCCCGGCAAGGAAAAGCAGGCCGCTGAAACGCTGATCGGCCAGGGCGCCGACGTGCTGTTGCAGAACACGGATTCGAGCGCGACGCTCGCGACCGCGTCCGAGAAGCACGTGCATGCTTTCGGCTGGGATTCCGACATGAAGAAGTTCGGCCCGAGCGCGCATCTGGGTTCGGTGGTCGCGCACTGGGGCGTGTACTACAACTCGGCGATCCAGCAGGTGCTCGACGGCAAGTGGAAGAACGATCCGGTGTGGTGGGGCATTCCGCAGAAGGCGGTCGATCTCGAGGACCTGAACACGTCGGCGATTCCGGCTGACGCGCAGAAGAAGGTTGCGGGCAAGCGCGAAGAACTGGCGAGCGGCAAGTGGGATGTGTTCGCCGGTCCGATCAAGGATCAGTCGGGCACGGTCAAGGTGCCGGCCGGCAAGACGCTGACGGACCCGGAGTTGCAGCGGCTGAACTGGTATGTCGAAGGTGTCGACGGGTCGTTGCCGAAGTAAGCGGGTGATGCCGGGCGGGTTGTGCTGCTCGCCTGGTTGATTACTTGTTGAGAAAGAGCTGCATCCGTTGTTGGCGGATGGCAGCTCTTTCGGTTTACGGTTTTGTGCTTGTGGGGCTGGGCGTCAGCGCGCCACATGCGCGACGTGCTCTGCCTCAATCGTCGATGCGCAGCCCGACCTTGATCGTCACCTGCCAGTAAGCGACGCGGTCGTTTTCGATCTGGCCCCGCGTTTCCGTCACTTCAAACCAGTGCAGATTGCGCAGCGTTTTCGACGCCTTGGCGATGGCGGTGCTGATCGCGTCGTCGATCGATTTCGTCGATGAGCCGGTCAGTTCGATCTGCTTGTAGACGTGGTCTGACATGAAATCTCTCCTTTAATCTTCGTTGGCGTTCAAAAAGTATAGGTAACGCGGACGGTTGCGCACGGCCGCCGTGTGAACGCGTTCTATCGCACGTCGCATGCCCGATACGCCGGACGCCCCCAGCCAGCAGGGCGCGGCGCGCGCCGAATTCCCGTCCGGTTGAAATCCCGGTAACCTGCTAAAATATTGGGTTTTTCGCCGATATCACATTCAAAGGGACGCGCCGTGCTGTCTACTGCCAACATCACCATGCAATTCGGGCCAAAGCCCCTGTTCGAGAACATCTCGGTCAAATTCGGGGGAGGGAACCGCTATGGCCTGATCGGTGCTAACGGCTGCGGCAAGTCCACCTTCATGAAAATCCTCGGTGGCGACCTGGAGCCGAGTTCCGGCAACGTCATGCTGGAGCCGAACGTGCGCCTCGGTAAATTGCGCCAGGACCAGTTCGCGTATGAAGACGTGCGCGTGCTCGACGTCGTGATGATGGGCCACGCAGAAATGTGGGCCGCGATGACCGAGCGCGACGCGATCTACGCGAACCCCGACGCGACCGACGACGACTACATGCACGCCGCCGAGCTCGAAGCGAAGTTCGCCGAATACGACGGCTACACCGCCGAAGCGCGCGCGGGCGAACTGCTGCTCGGCATCGGCATCGCCATTGAAGATCACAACGGTCCGATGAGCAACGTGGCTCCGGGCTGGAAGCTGCGCGTGCTGCTCGCGCAGGCGCTGTTCTCGAAGCCGGACGTGCTGCTGCTCGACGAGCCGACCAACAACCTGGACATCAACTCGATCCGTTGGCTGGAAGACGTGCTCAACCAGTACAACTCGACGATGATCATCATCTCGCACGATCGACACTTCCTGAACCAGGTGTGCACGCACATGGCCGACATGGACTTCGGCACGCTGAAGGTCTATCCGGGCAACTACGACGACTACATGCTCGCGAGCACGCAGGCGCGCGAGCGTCAGCAGAACGCGAATGCGAAGGCGAAGGAGCGTGTCGCCGACCTGCAGGACTTCGTGCGCCGCTTCTCGGCGAACAAGTCGAAGGCGCGTCAGGCAACCAGCCGTCTCAAGATGATCGACAAGATCAAGATCGAGGAATTCAAGCCGTCGTCGCGGCAGAATCCGTTTATCCGTTTCGAGTTCGAGAAGAAGCTGCACAACATCGCAGTGGTCGCCGAAAACATTTCGAAGAAGTACGAGCGGACCATCTTCAATAACTTCAGCATCAGCGTGCAGCCGGGCGAGCGCATTGCGATCATCGGCGAGAACGGCGCGGGCAAGACCACGTTGCTGCGCTCGCTGCTCGGCAATCTGCCGCTCGATCACGGCACGGTGAAGTGGGCGGAAAACGCGAACGTCGGTTATATGCCGCAGGACACGTACGAAGAGTTTCCGCAAGACGTCACGCTGATGGACTGGATCGACGCCTATCGCAAGGAAGGCGACGACGAGCAGATGGTGCGCGGCACGCTCGGGCGGCTGCTCTTTAATGCCGACGACATTCGCAAATCGGTGAAGGTGCTGTCGGGCGGCGAGAAGGGCCGCATGATCTGGGGCAAGCTGATGCTCGGCCGCCACAACGTGCTGATGATGGACGAGCCGACCAATCACATGGACATGGAATCGATCGAGTCGCTGCAAATCGCGCTCGACAAGTTCGAAGGCACGCTGATTTTCGTCTCGCACGACCGCGAGTTCGTGAGCGGGCTGGCGAACCGGATTATCGAAGTGAAGACGGACGGCACGCTGAACGACTTTGGCGGGAATTACGAGGACTTTTTGGCGAGCCAAGGCGTGCAGTAAGGGTCCCGGAACGCCTATTCATGTGACGCCGTTGTCCTGCGGGATTGTCCCGTTGGGACAATGGCGGCCGACATATCCGCCGGGAAGCCGCCGCGTGGAATCGCTACTCCGTTGGGGGCAGCGCCGCCTTCAGCGCGATCAGTGCGTCAACAAAGCTCTCTGCATCTTTCTGATTCTCCACGTACACGTCAGCAAGCTTTCGTCCTTGCCCTGTGCGCGGCTCGACTATGTACCAGTGACCCTTCAACGAAGCACGATCTAACAGCTTTACGTCGGCCATCGTTCGATAGTAGAGCCTCGTTACGTCCTTCTTGGACGAATGGTTGAACCCGGTCAGCGTCTCGCGAGACGAGCCTTTACTGCCGGCTCCGAATTCCACATAGTCATCAGTAACATCGACGTATTCCGGCCGTTTGCTCCCGGGCTGCTCGTACATAACGCGTTCCACGATTTTCTTCGGATCACCTTGGACCGGCCCGGCTTTGTATTCGGTCGGGACGTAGACACAAGCGGTAAGCGCGAGAGCGGATAGAGCTACGGACAGAACGGCTTTCATTTGGTCCCTTTTATGTTTGTCGACGGCATCGTAGCAGAGGTAAGACGGGAGCTAGGCGGCGATCAAACTACAAAATAGTGCCCTTATCCGCGGGTACTTCGCCGCATGCCGGCAACTCACCGCCCATCTCGCCCACCGAACCCTTCCCCCGACGCTGGCTAAAATAGAACAACCACCATCGGAAGCCAGGGCCGACATCATGAAGATCTACGACAAACTCTACATCGACGGCAAATGGATCGCGCCGTGCGGCACCGGCACGATCGACGTGATCGACTCCGGCACCGAGGAAGTCATGGGCCGCATCCCCGAGGGCGTCGACGCCGATGCGGAAAGCGCGATCGCGGCCGCGCGTGTGGCCTTCGACGGCTGGGCCGCCACGCCCGCCGCCGAGCGCGGCCGATACCTCGAGCGGATCGCCGAGAACCTCAAGGCGCGCACCGACGAACTCGCCGCGCTGATCGCAGGCGAAGTCGGCATGCCGCTGAAGCTCGCGCGCGCGATCCAGGTCGGCAGTCCCGTCTACAACTGGAACGCCTATGCGAAGCTCGCGGGCAGCTTCCAGTTCGAAGAACGCGTCGGCAATTCGCTCGTCGTGCGCGAACCGGTCGGCGTGGTTGCGGCGATCACGCCGTGGAACTATCCGCTCAATCAGATCACGCTGAAGGTCGCGGCCGCGCTCGCGGCCGGTTGCACGGTGGTGCTGAAACCGTCGGAGATCGCGCCTTTGAATGCGTTCGTGCTGGCCGAAGCGATCCACGAAGCGGGGCTGCCCGCCGGCGTGTTCAACCTCGTCAGCGGTTATGGGCCGGTGGTCGGCGAAATGCTGGCGAGCCATCCATCGGTCGATATGGTGTCGTTCACCGGCTCGACGCGCGCCGGCAAGCGCGTGTCGGAACTGGCATCGGCGACGATCAAGCGGGTCGCGCTCGAACTGGGCGGCAAATCGGCATCGGTCATTCTCGACGACGCCGATTTCGCCGCCGCGGTCAAAGGCACGGTCGGCGCGTGCTTCCTCAACTCGGGGCAGACCTGTTCGGCGCACACGCGCATGCTGGTGCCCGAAGCACGCTACGACGAAGCGTGCGCGCTCGCGAAACAGGCGGCCGAAAGCTACGCGGCCGGCGATCCGCGCGACGAGAAAACGCGCCTTGGCCCGCTGGCCTCCGCCGCGCAACAGGCGCGCGTGCAGCAGTACATCGCGAAGGGCATCGAGGAGGGCGCCGAACTCGTGACGGGCGGCGCGGGGCTGCCCGACGGCGTGTCGAAAGGCTTTTTCGTCAAGCCGACGGTGTTCGGCCGCGTGCATCCGAAAGCGACGATCGCGCAAGAAGAAATCTTCGGCCCGGTGCTGTCCATTCTGACTTACAAGGACGAAGACGAAGCGATTCGGATTGCCAACGATTCGCCATACGGACTCGGCGGCGCAGTGTGGGCCGGCAGCGACGAGCGCGCGCAACGCGTCGCGCGCCGCATCCGCACGGGGCAGATCGACATCAACGGCGGCGCGTGGAATATGGCGGCGCCGTTCGGCGGCTTCAAGCAGTCGGGCTTCGGACGCGAGAACGGCGTCTTTGGACTCGAGGAATATCTCGAACTCAAGTCGATGCAATTCAAAGTCTGACGCGGATGACCGGCATCAACGAACCCGCGCGCGCCGCAACGGCATGCGCGCGCCGCTTGATCTGACGCAACCCCGGCCGCGCCCGACCGACGATTATCCACGCTTTGATAATCGTCCGTCGGGTCAGCCATGCTCAACTCTCATTCGTTTTCTCCGCTGGTCATTCGCGGCCGCTCGCTCTTGCCGATCGTGCAAGGCGGCATGGGCGTCGGCATTTCGGCGCACCGGCTCGCAGGCAGCGTCGCGCGCGAGGGCGCGCTCGGCACCATCGCCAGTATTGATTTACGCCATCATCATCCCGATCTCGTCGAACGTTGCCGGCAGTCGCCCGACCGTGCCACGCTCGAAGAGGCGAATCTCACCGCGCTCGCGCGTGAAATTCATGCGGCGAAGAAGCTGAGCGAAGGCCGCGGCATGATCGCCGTCAACGTGATGAAGGCGGTCAGCGCGCAAGCCGATTACGTGCGCGCCGCCTGCGAAAACGGCGCCGACGCGATCGTGATGGGCGCGGGCCTGCCGCTCGATTTGCCGGAGATGACGCAAGGCCACGACATCGCGCTGATTCCGATTCTGTCGGACAGCCGCGGCGTCGCGCTGGTGCTGAAGAAGTGGATGAAGAAGGGCCGCTTGCCCGACGCCGTCGTGATCGAACATCCGGCGCATGCGGGCGGCCATCTCGGCGTCACGAACATCGCCGATATGAACGATCAGCGCTTCGACTTCAGGCGCATTCTCGATGAACTCGAGACCGTGTTCACGTCGCTCGGGATCGATCGCAAGCAGGTGCCGTTGATTCTCGCGGGCGGCATCAATAGTCATGAGGCCGTGCGCGCGCTGCTGAACGCGGGCGCGAACGGCGTGCAGCTCGGCACGCCGTTCGCCGTGACCGAGGAAGGCGACGCGCATCCGAACTTCAAGCGCGTGCTGGCCGAGGCGGCGCCGGATGACATCGTCGAATTCGTCAGCGTGACGGGTTTGCCCGCGCGTGCCGTGAAAACGCCGTGGCTCACGCGCTATTTGCGGCATGAAGCGAGGATTCGCGAGAAGGTCGGCGCGCTCAGGCAGGCGTGCCCGACGGCGCTCCAGTGTCTGAGCGTGTGCGGGTGGCGCGACGGCGTCGAAAAGTTCGGGCACTTCTGCATCGACACGCGGCTTGCCGCGGCCTTGCGCGGCGATGTGGCCAACGGCCTCTTTTTCCGCGGCAAGGAAGCGCTGCCGTTCGGCTCGGCGATTCGCAGCGTGCACGACCTGATCGAACTGCTGCTGACTGGCGCGACGCGACCGGCTGTCGCAGGGCGGCTGGCTTTCTCGCTCGGTTGATGGGAGTCAAACTGACGCGCGGCGGGAGCTTCGACAATCCCCGTAGATCAACAAAAAGGGGAAGAAAAATGAAGCTCTCGCTCAGCAACACCATCAGGACGGCTGCGTTGGCATCGGGGCTGCTCTGCGCCGCCGCGCTCATTCCGCAGGCGCATGCCGCCGGCGACGATTCGATGAGCGGCATTCACGCCGGCGACGTGATCGTTCGATTGCGCGCGATCAGCATCATGCCGAGCGTATCGACGACAGGCACGCTCTCCACGCTGAACACCGACGTCAACAACGCGATCGTGCCGGAACTGGATCTGACCTACATGATCCGCGATTATCTCGGCGTCGAACTGATTCTCGGCACGTCGCGTCATCAGTTGACTTCGAGCATCGGCCCGCTTGGCGGAGTGAACGTGCTGCCGCCCACGTTGCTGCTGCAATATCACTTCAATCACGCGGGGCGCGTGCGTCCGTATGTCGGCGCGGGTCTGAACTACACGTTGTTCTATAACAATGGCTTGCACGCCGGCGGGCAGCCGGTGTCGATCCGCAATCACAGCTTCGGTCCGGCATTGCAGGCAGGCGTCGACGTGCAGGTGACGAAGACGCTCTTCGTCAACGCGGACATCAAGAAGATCTGGATGCACACGGATGCCTCGCTCGGCGGGCAGCCGCTCGGCCGCGTGAGCATCGATCCGGTGGTGGTGGGGCTCGGCGTCGGCATGCGCTTCTGAGCGAAAAGCTCAGAGCTTGTCGTTCTGAAAACGCATGGCCGTGCCTTCGCGTTCGATGCGGGTCCACACGGCCCGCTTTTCTTCATCGCTCATGAATACCCAGTTCGATACCTCGCCGGCCGTGCGGCCGCAGCCTTTGCAGACTTCGTCGAAAAGTGTCGAACACACGCCGATGCACGGGCTGTCGGGTAGAGCGTGGAGATTGGAAGCCATCGGAAACCTTGCAGCAGAAAAGCGGAGGTCCGCTATGTTAACCGATACGGGACGTGAAGCCGCCCGAGCCCGTCCGCGAGGCCGATACTGCGCCGCCGCCGAGCGCGGCCCGCGTCGGCCTCACCGCGCGATGCTGTAACCGATTCGCGCCATCCAGTGCTGACGGTTGTTGTAGTCGAGCAGATCCTCGCCGTAGCCGTTGAAATAACCGATCCACAGATAGCCGCCCCACGCGCTGCCGAGCAGCTTCGCGAGCGGATAGGTGAATTGCGTGTCGACGCTGCCGTACCAGTGCTTCGTGCCTTTGCGCAGCGTGGTCGCCAGTTGCCAGCCATCGGGGCTGCCGTATTTGACGAGCAGATCGACATAGCCGCGATAGTCCGCAATGTCCGGATTACTGGACGTGCCGACGTAGTAATAAATTTTCGGCGACACCGTCAGATGGTTGGCCGTCAGATCGCCGAATTCCCACGTCGGGCGGATGAACGGCATGTTGATGCTGCGCGAATCGCTTCCGCCTTTGCCGTTCGATTCATGCGCGACGCCCGCCGCAAAACCCATGCGCGTGAAGAACGGACTGCGCCAGCCCGTGTCCGGCACGTAGTAGAAAAGCTGCGGCGAGTACGTCGTGTCGCGAAACGGACGCGAGTCGGCGGAGAGATCCCAGATCGACGTCTGCGTGTAGGCGAAGTAGAGGTTGTCGGTGAAGGCTTTGGAGCGCAGGTCGTCGGGAATGCGCAAGCGATACTTGAAGCTCAGTTGCAGCCGCGCATTGGTGTCGCCGTTGTGGCCGACGCCGATATACATCGGGTCGTAGTAGGAAACGTGCGCAAGCACGCCGCGTCCGGTCGTCGATAGCGAGTCGCCTGGCGGCGAGATCGCGTCGCCCGAGGGGCCGTCGAGCGCGGCAGCCGTCGCCGCGGCCTGGGCCGGCGTGCGGGCCTGGCTTTCGCTGCGCTCGGCCTGCGCTATGGCGTTCTGGTTGGGACCGCGATTGATCACGACGACCGCGGGCGAAGCATCGAAACCGATCGGATCGACACGCACTTCTCCGCGAGCCGAGTCCGGCCAAGGCGCGGAAAAGCGCACCTTGCGGAACTGGCCCGGCCGCAGACGCAGCGTGTCGGGCACGCCCGCTTCGCGCGCGAGTTCGAGCGGCTGCGGAGACTGCTCGCCGCCGCTCAGGTTGACGCGCAGTGTTTGCGGCACGGCGACGGTGAGCGGCGCGGCGTCGTCGGCGGAATAGAGCAACGTGATCTGCAGCGGCTCGTTCGCAGCGGCGATGCGCGCCGGCTGCAGCATCGCGACCGTGGCCGCAACCTCGCCGGAAAAGGCGCTCGACAACAACAGCGCAGCGAGGACGCAGACGAACCTGCCGCGGCCGAAGCGGTGGCCGGGCACGCGCAACGGTCGGTTGGAGGCGCGATGGGTAAGGCGATCGAATGGAGCAATGAGGAAAGCCGGAGGCAAAGCAGGAAGCGGCATGGGCTGTCGTCCAGGAGCAAGGGCGGTGAGCAAAACGGCGCGCCGCGTGTCGACTGAAGTCATGCTCGGGGCATGGCGTCATCGCCGCCGCCTGGCGGATACGGCACGCAGACGGCACAACGCGGTGGCAAGACAAACAAGCGAATGGCCGCCGCAATAGCGCAGGCAGCCATCGGGACTACGGCGAAGGCGGCGCCACGGCCAGCGGCGGCGCCGTTCAACTCGAAATACTAAAAGAATATTTACAACTGCGTTGCAACGATTGGCGAATGGCCTCGCGGCTCGCGAAGCGGCTCACTCACCCAACGCAACCTGCCACAACAGCGCGCCGTTAAGCAGGATGATGAAACCCGCCGACATCCACGCCAGCACCAGCGGCACGCCGTGCACGCGCCAGTCGCGCATCAGGCTGGCATCCGACGCATAGCGGATCAGCGGCACGACCGCGAGCGGCAATTGCAGGCTCAGCACCACCTGGCTTGCCACCAGCAACTGATTCGAGCCTTCCTGGCCGAACATCGTCACGGCCACCAGCGCCGGTCCGATTGCCAGTGCGCGCGTGAGCAGCGCACGCTTCCAGCGCGGCAGACGCAGTTGCAGGAAGCCTTCCATCACCGCCTGGCCGGCCAGCGTGCCGGTGACGGTCGCGCTCAGTCCGCAGGCCAGCAGCGCCGCGGCAAACAGGATGCCGGCCCAGCGCGTGCCGAGCAGCGGCGCGATCAGACGATGAGCGTCCGCGAGATCGGTGACGTCGCGGTGGCCGCTCGCATGGAACACGGCGGCGGCGACGATCAGCAGCGCGGCATTGATCACGAAAGCAAAGAGCAGCGAGCCGATGGTGTCGATATTGACGACATGCAGCGCGGCCTTGATCTGCGCGTCGCTGCTGTCGGGCGCGTGATGCTTGACGAGCGACGAGTGCAGATAGAGGTTGTGCGGCATCACCGTCGCGCCGACGATGCCCGCCGCGAGCCACAGCATGCCCGCGTTGCGCAGAAGCTCGGGGCTCGGCGCGGTGCCCGCCAGCGCCGCATGCCAGTCGGGCCGCGCGAGCGCCAGTTCGATCACGAAGCACAAGCCGACGAAGCCGATCAGCAACGCGATCACCGCTTCCAGCTTGCGGCCGCCTATCTGCTGAAGCGCCAGCAGCGCGAACGTGCATACCGCCGACATCAGCACACCCACGGTCAGCGAGACGCCCAGCAGCAATTGCAACGCGACGGCGCTGCCGACCACTTCGGCGACATCGCAGGCGATGATCGCCACTTCGCTGGTCAGCCACAGGAAGATCGTGCGGCGCGGCCCCGAACGCTCGCGGCAAACCTGCGCGAGATCGCGTCCGGTCACGACGCCGAGCCGCGACGACAGCCATTGCAGCAGCATCGCCATCAGGCTCGAGAGCACCACCATGCCGAGCAACTGGTAGCCGTAGCCGGCGCCCGCGCCGAGCGCCGTCGCCCAATTGCCGGGATCGATATAGCCGACGGCAATCAGCGCACCCGCGCCGACGAACGAGAACCAGTGCGCGGGTCCTCCTTCGGGCAGACGTCGACGGCGGTTTGGGCGCAGCGCGAACGGATTGGTGTTCATGGATGCCTGAGGTCAAAGACTGCCTGGTTTCGCAAGGCTTGTGCCCGCCGCGCGCGTTGCTGCCGATCGAGCCCGCGCCTCGCCGCTGTTGCCCCTTGTCCGTTGTCAGCTATTGTGCTCCGTCGCCCGGCTTCGCGTTTGGCTTGTCATGCGCGTGGGGAGCCTGCGTGAGGCCGCCGCCAGAGCGCCTAAGCGTGGCGGCGTTTTTTTCGGGTAGACACGCGCCCATAACCCGCTAAAATTGCGCCCATTTTCCGGCGGCGCGGCTTACGCTGTACCGTTTGCGCGACAGTGCGGCATTTTTTTTGGACCGCGCAATAATTGATGGTAGTTTTCGGGTTTTTCAGGGGAGCCGCTAGCGCAGCATGGCGCTGCTCGCGGCGTGCGTGAGGACGGCCGGCTCGGACCGGCACGATCGGAGAACGGGATGAAAAGACGGGTAGTGGGGCAAGTGGCTGCGCTGGTCTTGTGCGCGGCGCCGTGGTTGACGGCGGCAGCGAAGGATACGCAGCTCAACGTGTACAACTGGTCCGATTACATCGCCAAGGACACCATTCCGAACTTCACGAAGCAGTCCGGCGTCCAGGTCAAATACGACAACTACGATAGCGACGACACGCTGCAAGCCAAGCTGCTGACCGGCAATTCCGGTTACGACATCGTCGTGCCGACCAGCAATTACGCCGGCAAGCAGATCGCCGCGGGCATCTTCGCGCCGCTCGACAAATCGAAGCTGCCGAACCTCAAATACCTCGACCCGTCGCTGATGGCGCTCGTGGCCGGCGCCGATCCCGGCAACAAGTTCACGGTGCCCTGGGCATACGGCACGACCGGCCTCGGCTACAACGTGACGAAGGCCCAGCAGATTCTCGGCAAGAACGTGCCGCTCGATAACTGGGACGTGCTCTTCAAGCCGGAAAACATCTCGAAGCTGAAGGCGTGCGGCGTGTCCGTGCTGGATGCGCCGGATCAGATGTTCGCCGCCGCGCTGCATTACATCGGCAAAGACCCGATGAGCACGAATCCGGCCGACTATCGCGAGGCGCTCGCGATGCTCAAGAAGATTCGCCCGTACATCACGCAGTTCAACTCGTCGGGCTATATCAACGATCTGGTGGGCGGCGACGTGTGCTTCGCCTACGGCTGGTCGGGCGACGTCGTGATCGCCAAGCATCGCGCGATCGAGGCGAAGAAGCCGTACAAGATCGAGTATTACATTCCGAAGGGCGGCGCGCCCGTATGGTTCGACGTGATGGCGATTCCGAAGGACGCGAAGAACAAGGAAGCCGCGCTCGAGTGGATCAACTACATCGAAACGCCGCAAGTGCATGCCGCGATCACCAACGCCGTCTACTACCCGAGCGCGAATCTCGAAGCGCGTAAATACGTCGATAAGGACGTCGCGAACGATCCCGCCGTGTACCCGCCGCCCGAAGTCATCAAGACGCTGTTCCTGTTGAAGCCGTTGCCGCCCGAAGTGCAGCGGCTGCAGACGCGGCTCTGGACCGAGTTCAAGTCCGGCCGCTGAAGCGCGGCCGGAGTGAACGGGTAACAGCATCATCAAGAAGCCCTCGGTGTTCACCGGGGGCTTTGTTCGTCAAACGCCGGAGTGAAGCATTGTGATGAGTAGTGAGCAGCCGGGCGCGCTGGACCGGACGGCCGTGCCGCCCGCCGGCGGCAACGCCGCGATCGACGACGCCGCCGATAATTTCGTGCAGGTCGTCGACGTCGTGAAGAAATTCGGCGAGACCGTGGCGGTCAAGCAGGTCAATCTGTCGGTGAAAAAGGGCGAGCTGTTCGCGCTGCTCGGCAGTTCCGGCTGCGGCAAGTCGACCTTGCTGCGGATGCTCGCCGGCCTCGAGACCGTGACCTCGGGCAAGATCCTGATCGACGGCGAAGACCTTGCGCAACTGCCGCCGTATCGCCGGCCGGTCAACATGATGTTCCAGTCGTATGCGCTTTTTCCGCATATGACGGTCGAGTCGAACGTCGCGTTCGGTCTGAAGCAGGAAGGCGTGGCCAAGGCCGAGCTGAAGGACCGCGTGCAGACCGCGCTCGAACTCGTGCAGATGGGCCGCTTTGCGAAGCGCAAGCCGCATCAGCTTTCCGGCGGCCAGCAGCAGCGGGTCGCGCTGGCGCGTTCGCTGGTGAAGCGGCCGAAGCTGTTGCTGCTCGACGAACCGATGTCCGCGCTCGACAAGCAGATTCGCCAGCGCACGCAGATCGAGCTCGTCAACATTCTCGACAAGGTCGGCGTGACCTGCATCATGGTCACGCACGATCAGGAAGAAGCGATGACGATGGCGGGGCGCCTCGCGGTAATGAGCGAAGGCGAGATCGTGCAGCTCGGCACGCCGCACGAGGTGTACGAGTATCCGAACAGCCGCTTCTCGGCGGAGTTCATCGGCTCGACGAATCTGTTCGAAGGCCATACGGTCGAGGACGAGCCCGATCACGTCTTTATCGAAACGCCCGATCTGACTTGCCGTTTGTATGTGAGCCACGGCATTACCGGTCCGCTCGGCATGCCGGTGACGATCTCGGTGCGGCCCGAGCGGATCGCGCTCACGAGCAAGCCGCCCGAGGGCGCGTTCAACTGGGGC
The DNA here is from genome assembly GCF_003330785.1 of Paraburkholderia graminis. Lineage (NCBI taxonomy): Bacteria > Pseudomonadati > Pseudomonadota > Betaproteobacteria > Burkholderiales > Burkholderiaceae > Paraburkholderia > Paraburkholderia graminis. The sequence continues at coordinate 2,177,083 of NZ_CP024934.1, read as the reverse complement.
AAGGGCGTCGTGTCGAATATCGCGTACATGGGCGGCTATTCGCTGTATCACGTGAAGCTCGACGGCGGCAAAACCGTGATCGCGAACGTGACGAGCCTCGCGCTGACGGAGATCGATCCGCCCACTTGGGGCGACGAAGTGTACGTGCGCTGGAGCGCATCGGCCGGTGTGGTGCTGACGTCATGAAGCGCCAGTTCCATTCGGTTCTCAATTGGCCGGTGCGGCGCTTTAACCTGACGGGCCGTACCGCCGTGGTGGCCGGTCCGTTCGTCTGGCTGCTGCTGTTTTTTCTGGTGCCGTTTCTGCTGGTCGTGAAGATCAGCTTTGCCGATTTGCAGCTCGGCATTCCGCCGTATACCGAGCTCACGAGTTTCGCGGACGGCGCGATCAATCTCAAGCTCGATCTGTCGCATTACGCGTTTCTCGTCACCGACAGCCTGTATTTCGCGACGTATGTGAATTCGGTTGTCGTGGCCGCAATTTCGACGCTGCTGTGCCTGCTGATCGGTTATCCGATGGCGTATTACATCGCACGTTCGGATCCGGCGCGCCGTAATCTGCTGATGATGGCCGTGATGCTGCCGTTCTGGACGTCGTTCCTGATTCGCGTGTATGCGTGGATCGGGATTCTGAAAAACAACGGGCTGCTGAATAACTTCCTGATGTCGATCGGTCTGATTCATTCGCCGATCGAGCTGTATCACACGAATACGGCGGTTTATATCGGCATGGTCTATTCGTATCTGCCGTTTCTCGTAATGCCGTTGTACGCGCATCTCGTGAAAATGGACATGACCTTGCTCGAAGCCGCCTACGACCTGGGCGCAAGACCCTGGAAAGCGTTCTGGCAGATCACATTGCCGCTTTCGAAGAATGGCATTATCGCCGGTTGCCTGCTGGTGTTTATCCCGGCGGTGGGCGAGTACGTGATTCCGGAATTGCTCGGCGGCGCGAATACGCTGATGATCGGCCGCGTGATGTGGAATGAGTTTTTCGACAATGCCGATTGGCCGATGGCTTCTGCCGTGACGTGTGCGATGGTAGTGCTGCTGTTGGTGCCGATGGCGTTTTTCCAGTACGCGCAGGCCAAGGCGATGGAGGAAAAACGCTGATGAAGCCGAACCGGATTTTGCAGTTCACCGCGTTGGCGCTGGGCTTTCTGTTCCTGTATGTGCCGATTATCAGTCTGGTCGTCTATTCGTTCAACGAATCGCAACTCGTCACCGTATGGACGCGTTTTTCGACGCGCTGGTATGCGGCGTTATTGCACGACGACGAACTGATTGCGGCGGCGTGGCTGTCGTTGAGAGTAGCGGTGCTGACGGCGTTTGCGTCGGTGATTATCGGCACATGGGCGGGTTTTGTGCTCGCGCGCATGGGGCGTTTTCGCGGCTTTACGCTTTATACCGGCATGATCAACGCGCCGCTCGTGATCCCCGAAGTGATTCAGGGCATATCGCTGCTGCTGCTCTTTATCGAAATGGCGAAGTGGCTCGGCTGGCCGGCGGGGCGCGGCATTTTCACGATCTGGATCGGGCACGTGATGCTGTGTATTTCGTACGTGGCGATTATCGTGCAGTCGCGTGTCAAGGAGTTGCATCCTTCGCTCGAGGAAGCGGCGCTCGACCTCGGCGCGACGCCGCTGCGGGTGTTTTTCTCGATCACGTTGCCGCTGATTTCACAGGCGCTGGTGTCGGGCTGGTTATTGTCTTTTACGTTGTCGATCGACGATCTGGTTTTATCCGCGTTTCTGTCGGGGCCTGGGTCAACGACATTGCCGCTGGTGGTTTTCTCGCGCGTCAGGCTGGGTTTGAATCCCGAGATGAATGCGTTGGCGACGTTGTTTATCGCGGTGGTGACGGTTGGCGTGGTGGCGGTGAATTATTTTATGCAGCGGGCGGAGAGGAGAAGGGTGCAGGTGAGGGGGTAGGTGACGGGGCAAGTGCGCTTGCCCTGTTTCACGAATTGCAGCTTAAACCCTATACCCAATCCGAACCCCGCCCCAATGCCGCCCCTGCACAAAAACCGGCGCGGACGCATCCTTCATCAAAACAAACTGTCCACCGCCCATATCGCGCCGATACGTCTGCAGTAAAAACTTCTTCGTATGCGACCCGGCAGCCAGTCCAGTGCGGTCGTTAAAAATGCGCCGGTTCCGGCAATTGGCCATATTCCACACGACATCGTCACGCTGCGGCAAAGAGAACTTCAGGTTGTGCGTCGGCAGATAACCGCGCACGTCGATTGCGGCAGAGAACGCGACCCGCGGATCGAGATCGAGTAGCGGCTCCTGAATCGCCGGCAAAACGCGATCGGTAAAAGCCGTGAACCGCGTCATGAACTGCTGTGGATTGCTGCCCGGCACGGGCACGTAATGCTGATCGAACAGATCGTCGAGCGAAATCTCGCCGCGCGCGACCGCCGCCTCGAACAGCTTGCTCACCGCCGCCGCCGCGTCCTGCACGGCTTCGATGAAACGCGTGTCCGGCGTCTCCACGCCCGCCGCCGCCGTCAGTTCGATCAAGGTCTCTGAGACGCCGAGCAGATTGCCGAGCCGATCCTTCGCCTGCACGAAGTTTTCGCTCGAATCCTCGACGCCGCTCGCCATTTCCAGCACCTGCGCCTCAAGCCCGCCGCACTGCGTCTCGATCTCGCCGGTCAACGCGGCGATCTGCTCGGCCTCGTTGTTCAGATGCGCGATGGCGTCGCCCGTCGAATGCACGACGTCGCCGATCTTGCGCGTGCCCTCGCGCACCCGATGCGCCCGCTCCGTATTCACCGAGCCTTCGTTGATCAACTGCTCGGTCTGCTGCGTGAGTTGCGCGAGCGTGGTCTCGATCTGGCCGGTCGCCTGCGCGGTCTTCGCCGACAGATTCTTCACCTCGGCCGCCACCACCGCGAAGCTTCGGCCGGATTCGCCGGCGCGCGCGGCTTCGATCGCCGCGTTCAGCGCGAGCAGATGCGTTTGCCGCGCGATCAGCGAGATTTCCTCGGAGACGCGGCTCACATGCGCGAGCGCGCTGCGCAGCGCGCCGATCTGGCTCTCGATCACGGTCACGCCTTCCACCAGTCCGTGGATGTCGGCAAGCGACGCCTCCAGCGTCTCGTGCGACTCCTGCACGCCGGTCGCCGCTTGCGCCGACACGTCGCGCATACCCCGCGCGGCGGTCGCGATCCGATGATTGCCGGCGAGCGTCTGCGCGGCGGATTCGCGCAACGCCCGGCACACCTGTGCCTGATGCTGCACGCGCGCGGCGACTTCATCGACGTGGCCCGATACATCGCAGATTTCGATACCCAGTTTGCCCGCCTGCGCGGCAATATCGCCGACGACCCCTTGCGGTCGGCCCGTCCGGCGAAAGCTGAAACGCGACATGAACGTCTCCTTGATGACGCTAGCAACGCTGCCGGTCACGCGCTCGTCGAGCACGAACACAGCCTCTTCTCGACGCGTTTACGGCTGGCTTTCGGCGGACTTGATACGGGGTATCCCGCAGTCGCTACGCCGCAGTCGTTATGATGTCCGGTTTGGCGCCGCGGCAAGCGCCGCCATTCCTGACCAACTTTAACGATGTTCGATTCCTTCGCGCGCGCTTCGGGCTGGCAACAGCTTTACCATCTGTGGGAGCTGATCGTCATGCTCTTTAAATTTCTCTGGGACTTGCTGCGCTTGCTCGGAGGAAGGGGCTAGACGCGCGCGACGGTGCCTGCTTTCGGAGCGGCATGCGTGCCGAGAAACGCCCGCAGGTCGGTCAGCACGCGCTCGGGCGCTTCCTCCATCGGAATGTGTCCAAGGCCCGGATACATGACCGATTTCGCGCCCGGAATGCGCTGCGCGAATTCAGCCGCGTGCGCGGTCGGAATCCAGCGGTCCTTCGCGCCCCACAATACGAGCGTCGGCAGCGCGAGTGTTGTCAGCACATTCGTATCCAGTTCGGCGAAATCGAGCGTCGGCACCATCTTGCCGATCGCGGCGCGCGTGCCTTCGCCGTGAAAAAACTCGACGTAGCGCCGCAGCGTGACGGCATCGATTTTGCGCGGATCGCCATACACGTTGCGCACCGCGCTTTTGATGATCGCTTCCGGCAGCCAGCGCGGCGAACTCGCGCGCACCAGCGCGCTGTTGAAGAGGCCAATATAGATGGGCAGCCGCATCGGAAAGCCCGCGGAGTCGATCAGCACGAGCCGCTCGACGGCCTCGCGATGCCGCACCGCGTAGTCCCACGAAATGAGCCCGCCAAGCGAATTGCCGATGAAAGTCGCGCGCCTAATGCCGAGTGCCTGCAAAAAAGTGTCGATGAAACGCCGGTAGGTCGGGAGGTCCATCGTTTCGATCGCGCCTGTGCTGGAGCGCAGCGGCCCAGTCACGCCGAACGGCGGCAGATCGAGACGAATGATGCGGTAAGCGTGCTTCAGTTCATCCGCGACACGATTCCATGTGTGCAGCGACGACGCGAAGCCATGAATCATCACGATGATGTCGCCGCGGCCTTCGTCGACATAATGCACGTCCGCGCCCATGATGCGGATGAACTTCGAGCCGCTTTGCGTGTAGCGCCGCCGCAGTTCGTCGCGCGGCACGCTGGTGATGCCGAGGCGCGCGGCGAGCGAGCGGGGCGGCAGCGCCGCGACTGAACTGTGCGTCAACGAGTTCGACGAATTCGACGAACGAGGATCGATGCTTGCCATGTTTTCCGTCTCCCTTTTTTATTTGAATCGGGATACTAAATAATCGCCATCGGATCGGGCGACGTGACTTGCAATCGCACCGCGTGAGCGTCATTCCTCAAGGCAGAAAGCGGTAATCGCCTGGCCGCACGCGGCGCGTCCTTTTGCGAAAGCTGAACGTGAATCCCGGCCACAGCGCGGTCACTTTGCCGCTTCGCGTCTGATACCAGCTATGGCAACCGCTCGACCACACCGAGCGCCGCATATCGTGCTGCAGGCGCGCGTTGTAGTCGCGCTGCACGTCGGGCCGCAGGTTCATCGTGCGGGCGTTGCGCCGGCGCAGCGTCCGCAGGCAATCGGCGATGTACTGCACTTGCGACTCGATCATGTAGATCAGCGAGTTGTGGCCGAGTCCTGTGTTCGGGCCGACGATCATGAAGAAGTTCGGAAAGTCGGCGACGCTCACGCCGAGATAGGCTTCGGGGCCGTCGCGCAGCCACAGCGCGCCGAGGTCCGCACCGCCGACGCCGGTCACGTCGAACGGCGCGCCGACGTCGTTGACCTGAAAGCCGGTGCCGCAAATGATTGCATCCGCACGATGATGCGCGCCGTCCTCTGTCACGATGCCGTCCGCGACGATTTCGCGGATGCCCGTCGTGATCACGTTCACATTCGGCTCGACTAGCGCGCGATAGTAGTTGCTCGACAGCAGCACGCGCTTGCAGCCGAGGCGGTAGTTCGGCGTGAGCGTCGCGCGCAACTCAGGGTCTTTCACGCGCCGCTCGAGATAGCTGAGGCACAGCTTCATCGGGCGCTTCATTAGCTTTGGATGACTAACGAAAGCGACCGCCTGCGATTCGAGCTTCCAGTAGATCGCGCTGCGCACGAATCGCTGCGTGAACGGTAGATGTTCGAAAAGCCAGCGCGCGCGTTCGCCGATGCACTTGTCCGGCTTCGGCATGATCCACGGCGCGGTGCGCTGGAACAGATCGAGCCGGGCGACGCGCGGCTGGATTTGCGGCACGAACTGAATCGCGCTCGCACCCGTGCCGATCACGGCGACGTGCTTGCCCTCGAGCGGATACGCGTGATCCCAGCGCGCGGAATGGAACAGCTTGCCTTCGAAGTTCTCCAGTCCCGCGATGCGCGGCATCGCCGGCCGCGACAGCGGACCGCTCGCCGCGATCAATACGTCGGCCTCGATGTTCTCGCGCATGCCGCCGGCATCGAGTTCGATCTGCCACACATGACGTGCTTCGTCGAAGCGTGCCGCCACCACGCGCGCATTGCAACGCACGTAACGGTCCACGCCATACTTGCGCGCGCAATGCTTCAGATAAGCGAGAATTTCGTTCTGGCCGCTGAAGGCGCGCGACCACGCCGGGTTCGGCTCGAACGAAAACGAATACAGATGCGAGGGCACGTCGCACTCGGCGCCCGGATAGGTATTGTCGCGCCATGTCCCGCCGATGTCCGCGGCGGCTTCATAGAGGGTGAACGACGTGATGCCCATTTTTTGCAGCCGCACCGCCATGCCGATGCCGGAGAAGCCGCTCCCCACAATGGCGATGCGCGGCGCGACAGCTTGTGGTGATGCAGCGGATGCAGCGGATGCAGCGGACGTCACGTCGATCTCCTGCAAGTGGAAGTCGGGCGCTGCCTGCGCACACGGCAAGCCGCGTAGCCGCCCAAACGTAACGCGCAGGGTAGACAACTGTACACCTCGCGTCAAGATCGTTTAGAGTACGTCTATCAAACGCGCGTCCCGCGCGGCGATTGAAAGTCACCATGAACGCGATGAAATCCGTATCGGAAACGGCGCGGCAGCCCGCGCGCGACGCTGCGGCAGAACAGGAACTGCCGCCCGGCAAACGCAAACTGATCGAAGCCGCGTTGCGCTTGACCGCGGGCGGGCGCGGCTTCGCGAGTCTGGGTCTGCGCGAACTCGCACGCGAGGCGGGACTCAATCCGAACACGTTTTATCGGCATTTCGGCACGCTCGACGAGCTCGCGCGCGAGGCCGTCGATTCGGTCAGCCGCCGCTTGCGGCCGATGCTGCGACGCGAGCGCTGGCTCGCCGCGCACGACGAACCGCATAGCGTGCCGCGGCGCGCGTGCGTCGCGTTCTTCATGTTTGCGCTCGAAAACCGCGATGCGTTTCTCAGTGCGTTAGCTGAATATCACGGCACGTCGCCGGCACTGCGCGAAGCGGTGCGCGCGACGCTTCATGCGGTGTCAGCGGAAATGGCCGACGACGTCGTTCAGTTGCAGCTAATGCCCACACTTTCGCACGATGTCGTCGATGAAGTCTGCACGCAGATCGTGCTGCAACTGTTTCATCTCTCCGCCGAGTATCTCGATGCCGACGCCGCGCGCCGCGATGCGCTCGTCGGCTATGCGGAGCGTTTTATCGTGAGGCTTTTTGCGGGCTCGGTGCTGCTCGCGCAGCAGGAGGAGGTGCGGGCGCCTGTCTCGCGGCGCGCGTGATTTTCGCTGAACGTGCAGGCAAAAAAAACAGGCTCCGTGTAGGAGCCTGTCTTCAATGCACACGCGGAGAGTGCCGCGACTGAAAGAGCGCGAGGACTCAGGTATTGTCGTCGCTCCAGCCGCCGGAATCGTCGTTGCTGCCCATGTCGATGCCGCCACCGCTGTTGTCGTTCCAGTCGTTCGAGCCCTGGCCGAAATCGAGCCCGCCGCCATTGTCGCCTGAGTTGCCGCGCCTGCGCCCTTCATCGTCGACGATGACGTCGCGCTCCACGACGCGTTCACGCCCCGAGTTCAGCGCCTCGCCGAGCAGCACGCCGGTCAGCAGCCCGCCCATGCCGCCGCCGAAACCGCCGCCTTGCTGCACGACAACAGGCGGTTGCTGCTGATACGGACCTTGCTGCGGATAGGGCGCTTGCGGCGGATTGCCGAAGCGCTCGGCTTCGCGCGCATACGGCGACTGCTCGTTGCCTGCCGCGGCTGCTGCGTTCGGATCGGGCCGGCCTTCGGCGCGTGCGCGCAGGCTGCCGATACGCTGCTCCAGTTCATCGAGCTGATACGGCGGCACCGGATTCTTGCTGTTCGACAACGCTTCGACGAGCGTGCGCAACTGGTCTTCGGTTGCTTCGACTTCCTTTTCGAGCGCTTCGTGACCGGGCGCAGTGGAGAGCTTCACGTCGAGTTTCAGCGAACGCACGGTGTTGAGCAGGTCGGTTGCACGCTTGAGTTGCACGCGACGATCGTCGTTCGCGCGCGTGTCGTCTTGCGTGCGGGCGCGGCGCAAGGTCCAGCGCAACACGAGCGCAATCACGCCCACGATAAGCAGAATGCCGACCCACATACCGATGCCCGGGCCGTGGCGCTCAGGCGCTTGCGGCACTTGCGGCGCGAGTCCGGCCTGTTGCTGCACGGCCGGTGCATTCGCGTTTTGCTGGGCGAACGGGTTGTCCGCGCGGCTCGTCGATTTGGCGTTGGCGTTGCCCACCCGTTCGGCGTCCCGACGAATGCGCGCCTCGACTTGTGCGAAGCGCGTGGGGTCGGTGAAACGGATTTGCGGGTCGAGCGTCTTTGCCTGTTGAAGCTGCGCGAGCGCGTCGCCATAGCGGCCTTCACGGTCGAGCACCTGGCTGTACAGGTAATGCGCGCGCGCATTGTTCGGATGCGCCTGCAGCACTTCGGACAAGCCGGCGTCGGCCTGCTGCCAGTTGCCTTGCGACATCGCGGATTCGATCTGCTGCACGGTCGGCACGGCAAACGCCGCGGCCGAAACGAGCATGAGCGAGACGAATGCGCTTGCGATAAGTTTTTTCATTTGCGGACCGGGCGTCATACGCCCGTCTCCTTCAGTCGATTGCGCCGGGCCGGCGATCCGGCGGCGGCCGGCGGCCGGCGGCCGGTTAAACATCCACGCTCACCGGCCTGCCGTCAGACACTACTCACGCAATTACTGGGCCGGCGTATTGAGCTGCTTCTTCAGCGCTTCGAGACGGTCTTCCACCGACGGGCCGCGGTTCAGATCCGCGAGCTTGTCGTCGAGCGCCTTGCCGCTTTTGACGTCGGCGGAATTCAGGCGTGCGTCCGACCGTGCATTCGACAGTGCGACCTTGTCCTCGAGCTTCTGAAAATCTTCGGAAAGGTTTTTTCCGCCGATGCCGCCGAGCGCCGTCGCAGCGACGTCTTTCGCCTCGGCGATTTGCTGCTTGGCCTGGAGAATGTTGGACCGCGCGTTCAGATCGTTGCGGCGCGCGCGCATGTCTTCGATCTGGCTCTTCAATTGCGCGACCGACGGCTCGAGCGTGGCGAGTTCCTTCGTCAGTGCATCGCGTTCCGCCTCGGCGGTGGCTTGCGCGCTCAGCGCTTCACGCGCGAGCGCTTCGTCGCCGGATTGCAGCGCACGCTTCGCGCCGTCTTCATACTTCTTCGCCTTGTCGGCGGCAACATCGCGCTTGCTTTGCTGCGTGGCCACCTGCGCCTGAATCTCGATCAGCGAATTTTCGGCCTTGCCGATGCTCTCGTCCAGTTCGCGCACGATCTGGCGCGAGTCGCGCGACGGGTCCTGCACGGAGTCGGCCGCGTCGTTCAGGAGACCTTTTAGCGTGCGCGAAATGCTGTCAAAAAGCGACATGAAAACCTCCAAAGAATGGTGTCGGCGCTGAATAGTTCACGCGCGTTCGATTGCTTGCCACTGCTACTTTACGCCGCCGCGCGACAAGCAGCGCAGCGTTCGGACCGGAGGTCGGGGCGCGCGTGCGGAATGCAATAGCACGAGCGCAAATTGTCCGGCCGGTTCGCGCATGCGTCGCGTGATGAAGCGGCAAGCTTCGATGATAAACACGCGAGCGCGTCCCTCCAGCGGCTCGCGGATATTACACCACGGGCTCTCTTAAAATGCGCTTAAAGGGCACGATGCGCGAGCCGCTCAGTGTGCGAGCGGCGAGTGTCGTCGGCGTGAATTGAGCGATGGTTGCGAAAGCGTAAGCGCGCGGAGACGATGAGCTTGCATCGTACATTCGCCTTACACCTCCATTGCGTTTCGCCGGCGCTAGGCGAAGCGTCCGCCTTCGGGGCCCAGATCGCCTTGCGGATCGTCGTCATCGCGCGCGATGTCGAGGCGAGGGCGCTTCAATACGCTCTTTATGTGCGTCTGTACTTGCGTCTGCGTGGTGACGGCAGCGGGCGCCGGCTTCTGATCGGCAGCCGCTCGGGCCGCGGCGACTCGCGCGACGGCTTCGGCCGTAGCGACGGCGTCTTCATCGACATCGGCAGTGAGCGCGGCCAGCACATCGGCGGGCAGCAGCGGGGCGGGTTCGGAAGGAGCGGGTTGAGATGCGTGCGGCGCGCTACCCGCAAGCGCTTTGCCTGACGACGTCATCGGCTCATGCGCCGCGCGGTTCGCCGCATCGGGCAGTGCGTGGTTTGCGTCGGCGTTCGCGAGTCCGCTCGCCTCGCTGCTCGCGCGCGTGCGCAAGCCTGGCGGCAGCGCCGCGCGCGCATGCTCCGTGTCCTGCGCGACGCGCCGCAGCGCGGCGTCGAGCGCATCCGGTGCGCGCGGCGCATTGAGCCTGTCGACGATGCTCGCCGCTTTCACCTGCTCGCTCGTCGCGTCGAAACTCAGCACCGCGCGCCGCATGAGCTCGCTGACGCTGATGCCGAGCTCGTCGGCGGTGGCGGCGATCGCGCGTTTCTGCGCGGGCGTAACGAATACGACGATGCGTTCGCTGGGCTTTGTCATGATCGGCTCGCATACTTTTGTTGGTGTGGCGCTTCGCGGCGCGCATCGGCGTGCGCCGAATCCATCATATGACGAGTTGCGCCGATCGCAAACGGGCGCGTCGTGAAAATGCCGTGACATCAACGGCTTGTGGCGTTTTTGGTGGGCTTGTCCACAGGCTTGTGAACGTTTTCTGTTGATAACTCGCGCTGTGTGCGCAAGCGCATCGAAAGCTTGCCGAATCTACTCAAGCCCGCGCCGCCGGGGCCGCCGCGAAGGGAATTCTTACAAAAAAACTGCGTTGAGCGCGGCTTGATTTCTTTAAAATGCGCTGTTACGTTGCGCCGGACACTGTTCGGGCGCGCCGTGGCGACTCGCGGGGGCAAAGGGTCGCGCGGCGGTTTGCGTCCCGGACAACGCCCGCTCAGGATTCATGCGCGCTTCAAGCGCGAGAACAAGGCGTTGAATCATGGCATCCGGTCATGGCATTCAGTCATCCACTGAGTCATGAGACTGAGTCACGCCATTGATTCACGCGCCCACTATTCCAGTCATGCCAATCATCAAACGACCGCATTCTTCGCATTCTCCCGCCGGTCAAGACCGGGACTCCTACCGCCGCACCGAGGGACGCAACGCCGCTTCGCGAGATCGCGAAGAACGCGGCCGCCCGATCGGCGCGACCATCGCGATCTGGTTCGCGAGCTTCGCGGCGATTGTCGCCGTGGTGGGCGCGCTGATCGTCGGCTATGCGCTCGTCGTGATGGGGCCGAACTTGCCCTCGCTCGACGCGCTCACCGACTATCGTCCGAAAGTGCCGCTGCGCGTCTACACGGCGGACCATGTGCTGATCGGCGAATTCGGCGAGGAGCGGCGCTCCCTCGTGCGCTTCCAGGACATCCCCGACCAGATGAAAAAAGCCGTGCTCGCGATCGAGGACTATCGCTTCTACGAGCACGGCGGCGTCGACTTTCTCGGCATCTTGCGCGCGGGTTTCGCGGACCTCGCGCACGGCGGCGCGTCGCAGGGCGCGAGCACGATCACGATGCAGGTCGCGCGCAACTTCTTCCTGTCGAGCGAAAAGACCTACACGCGCAAGGTTTATGAAATGCTGCTCGCGTACAAGATCGAGCGCGCGTTGACGAAGGACCAGATTCTCGAGCTGTACATGAACCAGATTTATCTGGGTGAGCGCGCGTATGGTTTTGCCGCGGCGGCCCGCGTGTACTTCGGCAAGGATCTGAAAGACATCACGCTCGCGCAGGCCGCGATGCTCGCGGGTCTGCCGAAAGCGCCGTCCGCGTATAACCCCGTGGTGAACCCCAAGCGCGCGAAGATCCGTCAGGAATACATTCTGAGGCGCATGTTCGAGCTTCGCTATATCAGCCAGGAGCAGTACGACCAGGCGGTGAAGGAAGAGATTCACACGCGCAATCCGGGCAACGAATACAGCGTGCACGCCGAGTACATCGCCGAAATGGTTCGGCAGATGATGTATGCGCAGTACAAGGACGAAACCTATACGCGCGGCCTGAACGTGACGACCACGATCGATTCCGCCGACCAGGACGCCGCGTATCGCGCGGTGCGCAAGGGCGTGATGGATTACGAGCGGCGCCACGGTTATCGCGGGCCGGAAGGTTTCGTGCAATTGCCGGCTGCGGGCGACGACCGCGATCAGACTATCGACGACGCGCTCACCGATCATCCGGATAACGGCGAACTCGTCGCCGCCGTCGTGACGGACGCGAGTCCGAAGCAGGTGAAGGCGCAACTCGTCGACGGCACGCAAGTCACGATGAGCGGCGAGGGCTTGCGTTTTGTGGCGAATGCGCTGAGCGCGCGCGCCGCGTCGGCGACGAAGATCAAGCCCGGCTCGATCGTGCGCGTGATGAGCGACGACAAGGGCAACTGGCAGATCACGCAGCTTCCGCAAGTGGAAGGCGCGCTTGTGTCGCTGACGCCGCAGGACGGCGCGATTCGCGCGCTCGTCGGCGGCTTCGATTTCAACAAGAACAAGTTCAACCACGTGACGCAGGCATGGCGTCAGCCGGGTTCGAGCTTCAAGCCGTTCATCTATTCGGCCGCACTCGACAAGGGCCTCGGACCGGCGACGATCATCAACGACGCGCCGCTGTACTTCCCGTCGAGCACGCCAGGCGGCGACGCATGGGAGCCGAAGGACGACGATCAGCCGGATGGTCCGATGCCGCTGCGTCTCGCGTTGCAGAAGTCGAAGAACCTGGTGTCGATCCGCATCCTGTCGTATATCGGCACGAAGTACGCGCAAGACTTCGTCACGCAGCGTTTCGGTTTCGATGCCGACAAGACCCCGCCGTATCTGCCGATGGCGCTCGGCGCGGGGCTCGTCACGCCGTTGCAATCGGCGGGCGCGTATTCGGTGTTCGCCAACGGCGGCTATCGGATCAACCCGTATCTGATCAGCGAAGTCACGGACGCGCGCGGCGAGCCGCTTTCGAAAGCCCAGCCGCTCACGGCCGGCCGCGACGCGCCGCGCACACTCGAGCCGCGCAACGCGTACATCATGAACAGCCTGTTGCATTCGGTCGCGACGGCGGGCACGGGCGCGGGCACCAACGCGCTGCATCGTTCGGACTTGCAGGGCAAGACGGGTACGACCAACGACGCAAAGGACGGCTGGTTCGCCGGTTATCAGCAATCGCTCGTCGCCGTTGCGTGGATGGGTTACGACCAGCCGAAGACGCTCGGCAGCCGCGAGTTCGGCGCGCAACTCGCGTTGCCGATCTGGGTCGAGTACATGCAGCGCGCGTTGCGCGGCGTGCCGCAAAGCGAGCCGGCGCAACCGGACGGCGTGACTTCAGTCGACGGCGAGCTGTTCTATTCGGATATGACGCCGGGGAATGGTTTCGTGGCGAGTATCGGGCTCGATTCCGCGAATCCGACGGCCGGTGTGAGCGATGCGGTCGGCGGCGTGGGCCCTGCGGGTATGACGCCGCCGGCGGTGCCGCCGCCGAGCGTGTCGTCGAACGAGAAGAAGCAGATCATGGATCTGTTTGAGTCGAATAAGCCTTGAAGATGGGAAGCGCGTGCGAGCGGTGCTCGCACGCGCTGTGTTCTGTGCAGACCGCAAGGCAATGCGGACTTATGCGCGGGTCTGCCGTGTCGCTGAGACTAAGCGGAGGGCCGCGGCGTGCAATGCCGCCGAACATGGCCCGGTGCAGGTTCTCTTTCAGTAGCCTGCCTCTCGGCGTATCTCTTTCAGTTGTGCGTAACTGATTATCTGAAAATGCTGATCGTCGTTAAATTGGGCGATGAGCTTTGAGTCGTCGGGTGGCGTTTCTCCAAACATCTGGTAGTGAAATGCAAGCGTGGTCACATAGTTGACAGTTGGCACGATTGAGTGGGCTCGCGTGTAGCCACCGGTCTTCACGGCACGCCAGAAAACCCTGTCGCCGACGATGCTCTCAGACGAGTCCTTGAAGAGCCAGACTGCGCATGCGGGAAACGCAGCTCGCGTCAGGAAATAGCAATTCGTGTCGTTGAAATCGATCCCGTTGGATTCCTTGCAGATGCCAAGCACGCGGCCGTCTGCCGCAATTATTGTGCGAGTAGCCGTGACCACCTGCGCACCCGTCATCTGTACTATTGAGCGCATCGTTTCGATGTGGTTTGGCTCGTACCAGTTGTCGGCATCGAGAAAGCAGATCGCATCGAAACCATTGGCAGCCGCGCACGCGGCACCTACTCCACGAGGAGTGTCTCCATAGTCACCGTGATTCGGAATCTTGATGTGGACGACGTTTTCCCAGCTATCGACATCGGCAGCAGGGAACCCATCGGCGACCATGAAGTGAGTGACGTCCCCTTGCTGTCCAAGGACGCTCTCGTGGCACCTTCGTAGAACGTCAAGCGGCTCTTTATAGTACGGGCTAATAACGGCGACTCGCATGAAGAATTCCCGAGGTATCCATGGAGCGGCGAATTATATATATCGGTAGGTCGCAGAAGGCTATCTCGATTAATGGTCGCGCGAGGTCTACGTCTTTAAGGCAATCCCCGCCGCTTATGCTTCATTCCGCACCGCTGCCGATAACCCCAGCCCGCTCAACGAGTTAGCCTGCTTATCAGAAAGTTTTCAACAGGCTCATGAACATCAACTGGGGATAACTCCGGCCGACTAATTCGTACCACCAGGTTTCGCCTCTACTCCCCGCGAAACCTCGCCCAAACTCGCCTGCCCACCGTCACCCCCCACAGGCGGATTCCCCATCGCCTGAAACAGCGCCGCCGTATCCGCGAGCCGTGCGCTCGTGTAGCGAATCTCATCGAGCTGCGCATTACGAAACTGCTGCTCGCTGGTCCGCGTCGACGACACCGGCACGGCGCCGAGCCGATAGCGCCCCGACGTTTCATCGAAAACACCCTGCGCCGAACGCGCCGCCGTACTCGCGGCATCCAGCGCCTGCGCGTCATGCTCGAGCGCGGCGAGCGTATCGGCGACGTTCTGGAACGCGGCGAGCACCGTTTGCTTGTATTGCGACACCGTGGCCTCGTAGGTGTTCATGGCCGCGCGGCGCTGCGCCATCAGCGCGCCGCCGTGAAAGAGCGGCTGCGACAGTGACGCGCCGATGCTCCAGATCGCGCCCGCGCCCGAAAGCGCGACCGGCCAACTGAAGCCGCCTTGTCCCATCGACGCGCTCAGCGACAGGCTCGGATACATCTGCGCGGTCGCCACGCCCACATCGGCGGCGGCGGCTTTCAACGCGGCGTCGGCGGCCTGAATGTCGGGCCGCGCACGCAAGAGTTCGCTCGGCACCACGACCGGCACCTGCTCGGGCAGATGCAAGCTCGCGAGTTGGAGATCGTCCGGTGCGGCGTCCGGCGTGCGGCCCAGCAGCACGGCGAGCGCGTGACGCGTCGTTTGCCATTGCTGCCTGAGCCCCGGCAGACTCGCCGACAAACTCGCCGCACTTTGTTGCGCGCTCAACTGATCGGCATGCGAGACGGCGCCAAGCGCATAGCGCCGCGCGGTGTCGTGAGCCTGATCGTTCGCGAGCGTGACGAGCCGCTCGGTTGTGTCGATTTGCGCGCGCAATGCCGCGCTCGTGATCGCGGCGCTCACGATGTTCGCAGCGAGCGCGCGCCGCGCGGCGTCGAGTTGATAGGCCTGCACGTTCACGCGCGCGGCGAGCGCGGCATCGGCGAGACGCGCGGCGCCGAACAGGTCGATCGTATAGTGCGCCTGCAATTGGCCGACGAAGATGTTGTACAGAAACGTGTTCGGGCCGATCTCCGGAATCGCCAGCGCGCGATTGCGGGTTGCCTGACCGCCCGCGTCGATGGTGGGCAGCATCGAACTGCCGATCTGCGCGCGCAGTTGCTCGCGCGCGGCGGCAAGCGTCTGTTCGGTGGCGGCGAGCGTCGGGCTATTGCGCAAGCCTTCGTCGACGAGCGCGTTCAACGCATCCGACCGATACAGCGTCCACCACTCGGGCACCGGTTTGCCGCCGACCATGAACTGCTGCGCGACGCCTTGCGCGGCGACGGTTTGCGCCGGTTGCGCCTCGCTGCCGTAGTGGAGCGGCTGCGGCATCGCCGGCGGCTCGCCGTTCGGTCCGAACGAACAGCCGGCAAGCGAAGCGGCGAGCGCGAAGGTGAAGCCCGCAAGCGCCGTGCTGCGCGAGACGCGTGCCGGCGAGAAAACCGCCAACCTGCGCAAGAGGCGGGAATGTGCGAACTGGTTCATGTTCAATTTCCCGTGTGCGCCGCGCCGGATTCGGGCGGCGTTTGCGGCTCGCGCTCGTCGTTGCGTACGCGGAACGACAGCGCGTAGAGAGCCGGCAGATAGAACAAGGTGAGGACGGTCGCGCTCGTGATGCCGCCCATCAGCGCGGTGGCCATCGGCCCGAAAAAGTTCGAGCGCAACAGCGGAATCAGCGCGAGCACGGCGGCGGCAGCGGTCAGCGTGATCGGCCGGAAGCGCCGCACGGTCGCGCCGACAATCGCGTCGAAGCGCTTTTGCCCCGAGGCGATGTCCTGCTCGATCTGGTCGACCAGAATCACCGAATTGCGCATGATGATGCCGAACATCGCAATCACGCCGAGCATCGCGACAAAGCCGAACGGCTTGCCGAACAGCAGCAGGGTGAAGACCACGCCGATCAATCCGAGCGGCGCCGTCAGCACCACCATCAGCACGCGCGCGAAGCTCTGCAACTGGATCATCAGCAATGTGAGCACGACGACGATCATGATCGGCATTTGCGCATTGATCGACGCCTGGCCTTTGCCGCTTTCTTCGACGGAACCGCCTATCTCGATCCGGTAGCCGACAGGCAAGCTCGCGCGAATCGGCGCGAGCGCCTTGTCGACGGCATGCGTCACGTCGATGCCTTGCGCGCCCGGCGCGACGTCGGACTGCACGGTGATGGTCGGCTGACGGTCGCGTTCCCAGATCACGCCGTACTCAAGATCGTTGCGCAGATGCCCGAGCGTGCCGAGCGGCACCGCGCCGTTCGGCGTGGGCATGGCGAGCGTGACGAGCTTCGCCGGGTCCACGCGCTCGGCTTTCGGCGCGCGCAGATCGACGCTGATCAGCTTGTCGCGCTCGCGATACTGCGTGACGGTATAGCCGGACAGCGTCATCGCGAGGAAGCTCGAAATGTCGTCTGAACTCACGCCCAGTTCGCGCGCTTTTGTCTGGTCGACTTCGAAGCGCACCGAGCGTTCGGCCGGCTCGTCCCAATCGAACTGCACGTTGCGCGTATCGCGGTCGGCGCGCAGCGTCGCGGCGACTCGCTCGGCGATCGAGCGCACCGTCGCGATGTCGTCGCCGCTCACGCGAAACTGCACGGGATAGCCGACCGGCGGCCCGTTTTCGAGGCGCGACAGGCGCGTGCGAATCGCGGGAAAGTTATTGCGCAGTTCGGGCTCGAGCCATTGCGCGAGCTTCTCGCGCTCTTCCACGGACTTTGCGGTGATCACGAACTGCGCGAAATTCGGCTGCGTCAGTTGCTGGTCCAGCGGCAGATAAAAACGCGGCGCACCGGTGCCGACGAAGTCCACCGAGTGATCGATTTCAGGGCGTCCCACAAGTACCTTTTCGAGCCGTTTCGCTTCGCGCAAGGTCGCGTCGAACGATGCGCCTTCGGGCAGCCGCACGTCCACCAGCAGTTCGGGCCGGTCCGAACTCGGGAAGAACTGCTGCGGCACCAGCGCGAAGCTGGCCATCGCCACGACGAACAGCACGATGGTGATGGCGAGCACGATGAAGCGCCGCTCGATACACCAGCCGATCCAGCCGCGCAGACGCTTATAGAAGCCCGTGTCGTAGATGTCGTGTTCGTGATCAGGAGCGTGGTGCGCCTCGCGCTTGCGCTCGGGCAGCAGGTGAAAACCGAGCAGCGGAATCAGCACGACCGCCGCGAGCCACGACGCGATCAACGCGATCGCCGAGACTTCGAAAATGGAGCGCGTGTATTCGCCGGTGCTCGACTTGGCCAAGGCAATCGGCAGAAAGCCCGCGACGGTGACGAGCGTGCCGGTCAGCATCGGAAATGCCGTGCTGGTGTAGGCGAACGCCGCGGCGCGCGTGCGGTTCCAGCCCTGCTCGAGCTTCACGGCCATCATTTCGACGGCGATGATCGCGTCGTCGACCAGCAGGCCGAGCGCAAGCACGAGCGTGCCGAGCGATACCTTGTGCAGTCCGATGTCGAACATGTACATGCACAGCGCGGTGACGGCGAGCACGACCGGAATGGAGATGACCACCACCATGCCGGTGCGCACGCCGAGCGACACCAGGCTCACCACCAGCACGATCGCGATGGCTTCGGCCACGGCTTCCAGGAAGTCGTCGACGGAATGAGCGACGGCGTGCGGCATGCTCGACACTTCGGTCAATTGCAAACCGGCGGGCAGCGCCTTGCGCAGGCCGACCATTTGCGCGTCGAGCGCCTTGCCGAGACGGATCACGTCGCCGCCCGGCTGCATCGTCACGCCGATGCCGAGCACCGCCTTGCCGCCCGCGCGCATCTGCGTGACGACCGGATCGTCGTAACCGCGCTTGATCGTCGCGATGTCGCCGAGACGGAACGAGCGGCCGTTGATGCGGATCAGCGTGTCGGCAAGCGCGTTCACGTCCTTGAACTGGCCGGTGGGACGCACGAACACGCGGTCGTCGGTCGTGGTCAGCGTGCCCGCCTGCGACACCGCGTTCTGCGAGTTGATCGCCTGCCCGAGTTGTTGCGGCGAAATGCCGAGCCGCGTGAGCTGCGTGTTCGTGATCTCGACGTAGATGTGCTGATCGGGATCGCCGAAGTAATCCACCTTGGCGACGCCGGGCACGCGCAGCAGCACAGTGCGCAACTGGTCCGCGTAATCGTGCAGTTGCGCGGGCGAGAAGCCGTCGCCTTCGAGCGTGAAGATGTTGGTGTAGACGTCGCCGAATTCGTCGTTGAAGAACGGACCCTGAACGCCTTGCGGCAAGGTCGCGGCGATGTCGCCGACTTTCTTGCGCACCTGATACCAGGTTTCGGGCACGTCCTTCACGGGCGCGGAGTCTTTCATCGTGAAGAACATCAGCGACTCGCCGGGGCGCGAGTAGCTGCGCACGAAGTCGATGGCGGGCGTTTCCTGCAGCTTGCGGCCGATGCGGTCCGTCACCTGTTCCTGGACCTGGCGCGCGGTCGCGCCGGGCCAGAAGGTGCGGATCACCATCACGCGAAACGTGAACGGCGGGTCTTCGGATTGCGCGAGGCGCGTGTAGGCGAGGGCGCCGAACGCGGTGGCCAGTGCGATCAGGAAGACGACCAGCGCCTGATGGCGCAGCGCCCACGCGGACAGATTGAAGCGTCCTTCTTCGTGTGTCGCGCTCATGAAGCGAAGTCCTCGGGATGCAGTGGCGCAATCGCGCGGACTTTCTCACCGGCGCTGACCGTATGCACGCCTTGCAGCACGACGTGTTCGCCGTTCTTCAGGCCCTGGCTCACGACGATCGTGCGCTCGTTATAGCGCGCGACCGTGACGCGGCGCAGCTCCAGCGCGCTGTCCGCCGCTCGCACGACCCACACGGCCGGCTGCGTGCCGTCGTGAAAGAGCGCGGTGGACGGCAGCACGAAAAAGCCGTGCTCGCCTTCGGCGTTGCTCGCCGCCGAAGACGAACGCGCCGACAGCGCGATGTCCGCGGTCATGCCGAGGCGCACGTCGGGCCCAGGATTCTCGAGCGTGAGTTTCGCGCGATAGGTGCGGCTCTGTGGATCGGCGGCGGGCGACAGTTCGCGCACGCGCGCCGTGAACTTGCGGCCAGGCAGTGCGCCGAGCGTGACGTTCGCCGTTTGCCCGACGGAGAGGCCGGCGAGCGCGCTTTCCGGCACGTCGCAGACCACGTCGAGTTCGCCGCTCCACGCGAGGTTGTAGACGGCCTGGCCCGCCGACACGTTCTGACCTGTGTCAGCCTGCTCGGCGGTGATCACGCCGGCGTGATCGGCGGCGAGCGTCGTGTATTGCAACTGATCTTTCGACAACGCCGCCTGCTGCGCCGCCTGATCGCGCTGCGCAGCGGCCGACGCATATGCGTTGGTGGTCTGCTCAAGTTGCGCGGGGGCGATCAGATTTTCCTTGGCTTGCGCCCGGTCGCGGTCGAGCTGCTGCTTCGCGTATTGATAGCTGTGCTCGGCGGCGGCGAGCTGCGCCTGCGCGCTCGCAGCGTTCTTTTGCGCATCCGCGGGATCGAGGCGGGCGACGATCTGGCCGCTCTTCACCACGTCGCCAAGACGCACGCGCCGCTCGACGATTTTTCCGCCGACGCGAAACGACAGCGGCGTCGAATAACGCGCCTGCACCTCGCCGGGCAGCGACGCGACGGGCGCGGCGTTGCCGTCCGCATGAACGGCGACGGCCACGACGGGCCGCGGCTCGGGCGCCGCGGCTTCCTTTTTCGAACACGCGCTCAACGCGACGACGCCCGCAAGCGCGAGCGCAACGGCGAGGCGGCGCGCACGCCGTTGCCCCGCGAGGCGAGGAGACTGCTGGCGCATCGCTTCAGATGCGCGGAAACCGGGACGCTTCACAATGACCCCAACCGGAAACAGCGAAGAACATGGCAGGCCGCAGCGGCATACCAGCGAAGAGCGCACGCCCGGTCATGCAATTGGCATACGCATCTGATTTTCAATGATGCCTCGCATTCTAATACACACCTGTATCTGAATGTCGATGTGAATTAGAATTCTTTTCGGTGCTAGACTTGCGCCCATGAAACGGCAAAGACTCACACGCGAGCAAAGCAAAGACCAGACGCGGCAGCGTCTGCTCGACGCTGCGCAGGCAACTTTTATGAAGAAGGGCTTTGTCGCGGCGAGTGTCGAGGACATCGCCGCGGCGGCGGGCTACACGCGCGGCGCGTTCTATTCGAACTTCCGCAGCAAGAACGAACTGTTCCTGGAACTGCTGCGGCGCGACCACGAGGCCATGCAGGCGGGCTTGCGCGCGATTTTCGAAGAGGCGGTCACGCGCGAGCAAATGGAAGAGCGCGTGATGCGCTACTACAGCAACCTGCATCGCGAGAACAAATGTTTTTTGCTGTGGGTCGAGGCGAAGCTGCTGGCGGTGCGCGACGGCCGCTTCCGGCTGCGGTTCAACGCGTTCATGCACGAGAAGCTCGAGCAGCTCGCCGCGTATGTGAGCGAGTTCTCGGAGCGGGTCGGCACACCGCTGCCGCTGCCGGCCGCGACGCTGGCGCTGGGCTTGATGGGTTTGTGCGACGGCGTGCAGTTCTTCTACACGGTCGATCCGCAGAATGTGCCGAGTGAAACGGCAGAAGCGGTGCTGGCTGGATTTTTCGCGCGCGTGGTGTACGGGCGCAGCGCCTGAGGGCGCGAGGTGCTTAAAGCGCGCGAGGGCGCGTGAAGCGCGAGCATGCGTGGGGCTGAAGATGCCCCACGCCTTTGCGCATAAGTCCCGCTGCGGGAATCAGTTTGTCGTGAACTGCGTGCAGGTATCGACGACGGGGCTCGCGCACACGAACGAATATTCGCCGCTGTAGCGCAGGACTTCTTTACCCGCATGAAGAACGACCTTGATGTCCGGGCAGCGCTCGTAAGCGATAAACGCCGAGCAGGCTGCGGCGGACCAGCAGACCAGAGAAAACGCGATTTTTTCGAGAAGCTGGAAACGGTGTGGCATGGCTAGAGGCTGACGAAATAGCTAGCGGTGAAATTGTTCAGGCGCCATCTTACCAGCATCTAAGGGTTTATACCTAGTCTGACTCCGCAATCACGGGTGAAACGTCGCGCGCACGCATCGGCCAAGCTGGCGGGATTGTCATGTAGAGGTCAGGGTTGGGACAGGTCGGGTCGATACAATCGATTCGTTGGGCAAATCCGCGCGAGCCTTGCCGCGCGGGGTGATGGAGGCGGCAGCGCGCGCCCGGCCCGGCATCTCGACGCAGGAGTCGCCCCATGAATCAATTGCAGTCCATGCGCGTGTTCGTCAAAGTGGCGGACCTCGGCAGTTTCGTCCGCGCGGCAAACGCGCTGGATCTTTCCACCGCTGTCGTCACGCGCCATGTGGCCGATCTGGAAGCGCGCCTCGGCGCCCGTTTGCTCAATCGCACCACGCGCCGTCTGTCGCTGACGGAGTCGGGCGCGACCTATCTGGAGCGCGTGCGTCATCTGCTCGACGATCTCGAAGGCGTCGAGCAGATGCTGGCCGCGCGCCATCACGAGCCGGTCGGCACCCTACGGATCGTCGCGCCGGTGGTGTTCGGGCTGCAAAGCCTCGCGCCGGCCGTGCAGTCGTACGCGGCGCGCTATCCGGACGTCGTGCCCGATGTGACGCTCGCCGACCGCCAGGCGGATCTCGTCGAAGAAGGTTTCGACGTGGGCATCATGGTCGGGCGTCCGGCGCGCAGTGCGAGCATCGTCACGCGGCGACTCACCACCTGTCAGCTAACCGTTTGTGCGACGCCGGCCTATCTCGCGCAGCACGGCACGCCGACGCGCCCCGACGATCTGTTGCGTCATCCGTGTCTGAGCCGGGCGCCCGAGCAGGGCGGCGAGGAGCGTGTGTTCAGCGGACCGGAAGGGCTCGTGCGCGTGAGGACCACCAACGCGATTGCCGCGAACAATAGCGAAATGCTGCGGCAGTTCGCGCTGCTCGGCATGGGCGTCGCGATTCTGCCGAGCTATCTGATTGGCCGCGACCTGGCGTCGGGCCGGCTTGTCGAACTGCTCGGCGATTACCGCCTGCCCGAGATCGAGATCACGATTGTCTATCCGAGCCGCCTTCACTTGCCGGCGAAGGTGCGGACTTTCGTCGATCACCTCGTCGAGCATTTCGAGTCGGACTTCACGGCGCCGGCGCGCGATTCGCGACATGCGAAGCGTGCAGGTGCGCTCGCGGGTTGCGGAGTCCGGCATGTGCGGCCACGAGCGGGCGCCGCCGCCGGTCTCGCAACGGCGCCGGGCTAGATCCAGAGATCGTTGACGGCCGTGCGTTCGTTGGTTGCTTCGCCAGTGTTCTTGACGCCGCGCGGCTCGATCAGCAGCAGCTTCACTTCGCGCTCCGCGAACGGCTTGTGTTCGGTGCCTTTCGGCACGACGAACATTTCTCCCGCCGACAGCGTCACGAAACCGTCGCGCATGTCGATGCGCAACTGGCCGTCCAGCACGATGAAAGTCTCGTCGGTGTCGGCATGCTCGTGCCACACGAAATCGCCTTCGATGCGCACGACCTTGAACTGATAGTCGTTCATTTCGGCAACGACGCGCGCTTGCCATTGGTCCTGGAACAGCGCGAGTTTTTCAGCGAAATTGATCGCGCGGTAGGTTTGTTGTTCTGGCTGGACGTCGGACATGTGGTGCTCCTTCCAAAGAGGGTTGCTGTCTCGGGAAAGAGCATAGCGCGCGCGGACGAGGCGCGTCTGGAACGTTTGTGCGCGGGAGCGGGGCGCGAGCGGCGGCGCTTAGGTCGCGCTTAGGTCGCCTTTAGGTCGGGCTTTTGACCGCGCTCACCTGCGCCCGCACTCACCTGCGGACAAACTCACACACTGAGTCCCGGCCCGAAATTGCCGCCGATCAGCCGCGTGACCGAATCGACGTCCGCGTAGTCCTGCTCAGGCAGGCCGTCGAGCATCGACAGGACTTCGTTGCTCGCACCTGCCTCGCGCGCCGCGTCGACGAGTGCGTCCTTGTTGGCGGGGAAATGGATTTCGCTGAGTACGTCGGAGATCTGCAAGTCGATGGATTCCCCGGGGATGGACGATGCCGTCATGCAAGCGCTCCTGCAGATAAAGTTGGAATGAATCGCGGCGCCGCCCGAGCCGCACAAGCCGCCGGCGCCGCTCAAGCCGCACGCGGACCGCCGCGAGCCGGAACTCCGTATTGCCGGCCGGTTCGCCGCACTCGACCCCTCGGTCGAAGCGGACCGAGCAAAGCCACGCAACGGGCGCTGCTGTCAGGTCTGCAAGCGCTCATTGCGCGCCGCAAACCCACGCTCCGGATGTCGCGACTTCGGCAGGACGATATGCTGCCATTGCTGCGGACGATTGTCGTCCGTGACGGCCACGTCAGGCGCTGCGGGGGCGACTGGCGCGGCGTTCGCGCGTTCGGCGAGGGTGCTCGCCGGCGTGCCGTCCTGCGCGGTGTGAACCGGCGCGGCAAAGCACGAAGCGGACAGCGTCACCATGGTCAACAGTGTCGAGGTTTTCATGCCCGACCTCCTAAGCTCATGCGGCGCTAAGCATTCAGCAAGGGCTGTGCCGTCCCCGCGTCGAAAGGAAAGCGCAAGCCGCGCGAGGCCGGGCTGCAAAGGCCGCGCGCTTTGGTCGGGCGGGGCGCGTAATGCTTGCCCAGCGGCCTGCAAAGCAAGCTTGCCGCGCGCCTCGTGACCACCCATTGTAAATCGCCGATGATGGCGCGGGAATGGCAGTCAAAAGGCAGTGGTGTTCAGCAGTTTGCAGGCGCGGCGGCGCGGCACGGCTGATCGCGCGAGCGGCTGTTCGCGCGTCGCGAAGCTCGCGTCGCTCCATCCTTGCACGCCGCCGCTACCTCAGCACATCGAAGCGCGTCCACGGCCACGACGGCCGGTCGCGCATATAGCCGTTCAGCCAGTTCCACTGCGGATGCCGCTTCATGAACGCCTGGGCGTCGAACGGCCGGCCGCACGGATGTCCCCAGCGCGCCGAGAACGCCATGTCGCGCGCCATCTCGCTGTCGACCACCTTGCCGTCGTTCGCGCCCCACGGATTGAACGGCCCGTGATCCGAGCCGCCGAAACGCGCGTCGTCCAGTTCCAGATGTCCGCAGATCGTGCGCGAACACGGGTTGTCGTTGCGATCGAGATAGACGTCGTGATGATCGGCGATCATCGCCTTCGCGAGCTCGACGTCGATCTTGCCGCGGTGCATCTCCTCGAGCTGCATGAAGCGCAGACGCCGCGCGCCGTTCTTGCGCACGTCGGTATAGTCCTCGCCTTCGCCGATGCATTCCTGGTTGCGGATCTTCAGATCGGTCGCCGTGTTGTAGCCGCTGTAGAAGCCGTCCTTCGTGCTCTCGAAGCCGGAGTAGTGCAGCCCCAGTTCATAGCGCGCGATCTCGCCGGTCTTGATGTCGCCGAGCAGCCAGCTATTCGCGTAGCCGCCGTTGTTCGCCACGGCAAACATTTCGCACCATTCGCCGATGCTGTTCGCGTATTGCGACGCGCGTCGAGAACGGTAGAACTCGGGCGCGCCCGCCGCGTTGTAGCCGACGAAGTTCGAGATGGTCGTCTCCGTCACCATCAGTCCCGCGGCCGTGACCCAGAAATCGGTGAGGCTCGAAATGCAGCCCGGCAGGCCCTGCATCAGAATGCGGTTGCCCTCGTCGGGCACGATGTCGAAGATGACGTTAAACGCGTCGCCCGCGGCGTAGCGGTCCCACGAGTTGTGCGCCATCACGATGCGGCCGTCGCGCGTGGCGTTGCCCGTTGCGATGAACGCGCTGCAATGATGGCCGCGCCGGCCGCGCCAGGGCTTGAGTCCGAGGCCGGGCTTTTGCTGGGCCGCGTGCGCGGGCCACCAGCTTTGCAGCAGGTCCATGTAGCCGTTCCACGCGAGCACTTCGGCGAACGGCAGTTTCGCGCCGTCCGCGATGCCCTGAATTTCGTCGGCGAATTCGGTGTCGAGCTTGTTGGCGAACTGCGAGACGGCGGCCTCGACGAAGGTGTCGAACTCTTCGCCGGTGTCCCATTTCGCAAGGTAGCGGGCGGTGCGGATTGCGTTGCGGATTTCGGCTGCGAGCAGTTGGCCGTGCTGTTCGCCGCGATCGTACGGCTCACCTTCGATATGCAGGAAAATCCAGCCCGCCTGGTCGCGGCGCGCGGCGTCAAGGGACGGTTCGCTCATCTTCCCTCCGATCGGATGGCGGGCGTCGCGCTCGCCCGGCCTGGCGTAAGCTCGCGCTGCCGATGCCGCCACAGCGTCTTTTCATTGTAGAGATTCTGCGATGCTTTGCACGGGCGCGCCGCCCGCGTGCGGAGCCGTGCTCAGCGCGTCGGATTCATGCGGAAGTACGCGTCCAGCAGCGACGTTTTATAAACCACGCCCGCAAGCCGCGGATGCGCGGCGCTTTCGACAACCGGCAGGCGCTCGCCCTGGAACGCCATGAAGTGCTGCAACGCGACGCCGAGCGGCATGTCGGGCGTGAGCACGTCGAAGTGCGGCTGAAGATAGTCGGCGGCGGTTCGCGTCGAGGTATCGCGCTTGTCGAGCAGATCGGACGTGATGTCCTTCAGCGCGACGACGCCGAGAAACGCGCCCGATTCGTTCGCCACATACAGATACTTGACCGGATATTCGAGGAACACGCGCGTCATGTCGTGCACGGTCGCATTGGGCGGCACGACGGTCTGCGCAGGGCGGATCAGCTCGCGCATCTGCGTCGCGCGCAGGCGCGTGCGTTCCTGCTCTTCCTGATTGCGGCGCAGCGTGATTTCGTACATCGACGTCTTGCCGATCGCCCGCGAGACAAAGTACGCGACGACGCACGAAAGCATGAGCGGCAACACCACCTGGTAGCTGAGCGTCATCTCGAAGATCATCAGGATCGCCATCAGCGGCGCCTGCGTCGCGCCCGCGAGGAAGGCGCCCATGCCGACCATCGCATACGCGAACGGCGCCGAGGTGCCGTGCGGCCACAACGCGTGCATGCTCTGCCCGAACAGCGAGCCGACCACCGCGCCGACGAACAGCGTCGGCGTGAACACGCCACCCACGGCGCCCGAACCGGCAGTGGCCGCGGTCGCCACCAGCTTGAACACCAGCACGACGACGAGCGCGGTCCACGTCCACGGCGAATGCAGGATGGAGTTGACGACGCTGTAGCCGTTGCCCCACACCTCGGGCGTCCATACGGACAGAATGCCGACCACGAGCCCGCCGAGCGCAAGCCGCGCGGGCAGCGGCAACGGCAGCTTGCCGAACAGCGCCTTGGAGCCGTCGAGCAGCCGCAGAAACTGCGGCGCGGCTGCGCCGCACAGCAGACCGAGCGCGACGAACAGCAACACCTCGACGCCCGCCACCGGCGGAAACACCGGCATTTCATACGGCGGCTTGTAGCCGGCGAATTCGCGCATCGTGATGTTGGCGACGACTGCCGCGACGACCACGGGCCCGAAGCTTTCCATCGCGATCGAGCCGAGCACGATCTCGGTGACGAAGAACGCACCCGCGATCGGTGCGTTATACGCCGAGGTGATGCCGGCCGCCGCGCCGCAGGCCACCAGCAGGCGCAGCCGCGGCGGATCGAAGTGCACCCAGCGCCCGATCAGCGAGGCCGCGAGCGCGGCAAGCTGCACCATCGGACCTTCACGGCCGATCGAGCCGCCGCTTGCAATCGTGAACAGCGACGAGACGCTGCGCCACAGACTCAGCTTGACCGGCACCACGCCGTCGCCGATCGCCACCGCCTCCATGTAGTCGATGTGATTGCATTTGTCGGCGTGACGACGGGCGATCAGCAGCAGCGAACCGGCGATCAGGCCGCCCGCCGCCGGCAGCCAGATGCGCACCGTCCACGGCAGGCTGCGCGCCATTTCGACAAAGCTGCCGGCCTTGCCGGCCACCAGCAGTTGCAGGATCTCGATGCCGCGGCGAAAGGCGATCGTCGCAAAGGCGCCCGCGACGCCGACCACCACCGACCAGACCAGCATCGTATGGGCGTCGGAGAGACGGAAAAGATCTTGCGCGCGGGTGCGCAGCTTCAGCAGGAATGAAAGCACGTCGGCGGTACGGAGCGGGAAGAAGCGTTGAAAAGCGCGCACGGTAACAGCAGCGCGCCCGCTGGACGAAGCGGGCGCGCTGCCGGACGTGAACGGGGAAGGGCGGCGCGGCTCAAGCCGCCGCCTTGTCGAGTTCGGGATAGTGCCTGAAGATGCACGCCTCGTTATGTTCAATGCGGCGCTCGGACTGCAGATAGGCGGCGATATTCGGCCGCTCCATCACCGCGGCATGCAAGGCGGCGAGCCGCGGATACTGCTCGCCGAAGCGCTTCAGCGCGCGCGGGAAGGCGTAAAGCAGTCCGTCGATCAACTGGAACATCGAGAGATCGACGTAGGTGAGCGAGTCGCCGACCATGAAGGTGTCGCCGGCCGGATTCTGTTTCAGCACGCGCTCGAAATACTTCATGAACTTCGGAATCCGGTTGTCGATGAAATCATGCGCGCGCGTTTTCGCGGCGTCTTTCTGGTCTTCGTAGTAGAGGCTGGCCGCAAGCGGGTGATGCGTGTCGTGGGCTTCGGTCACCACGTCGGCGATAGTCAATTGCAGGCCGTTTGCGACGTAGCGCAAGCTTTCCACGGACGGCGCGAGATTCAGGCGCGGTCCGAGATAAAAGAGGATGTTCGCGGTCTGCGCGATCACCAGGTCGCCGTCTTTCAGAAACGGCGGAGCGAACGGCGGATAGGGCTCGTCCCTGCTTTTCATGACCGCCATCATCGCGCCGGTGCCGAGACCTTCGGACGGCTCGCCGCGCGCCACTTCGACATAGTCCGCGCCGGCTTCTTCCAGCGCGAGCCTCACAAATTCGCCACGGCCTTGCAGGCCGTCCCAATAGTAGAGTTCCAGGCTCATCGATCTGTCCTCATTCGGGTTGCGGGAAGGGTGTGCGGAACGCGTCGCGCTTGCTGCTGCGGGCGCTGGCGATGCTGTTTTGCGTCGTTCGCGTCGTTTGCGTTGTTCGCGTTTCTCGCACGCCAGCCAGTATGCCGCGCGGCGCGGCCGGATGCTTTCCCAGACGCACGAAACCCCGCACGCGGCGGGGTGTGTTCGGGCGAAGTGCGGCTTAGCCGAAGAAGTGCTGGACAGCCCATGTGATACCCAGTCCGCCCGCAATCAGCCACACGTACAGGATGAAGCCCGTGGTCAGCGCACGCGGACCTGCCTCGCGGATTTGCGAAATGCGCGTTTCGATGCCGAGCGCGGTCATGGCCATGGTCAACGCGAAGGTGTCGAGCGTGTTGAGCGTGCTGGTGGCGGCTTGCGGCAGCACGTGCAGCGAGTTGATCACGACGAAGGCGAGGAAGCCGAGCGCGAACCAGGGAATCGCGAGCTTGCCCGGACGACGCTGTTGAACCGAAGCGCCTTGTTGCGAGCTGGCAGACGATGCGTCAACGTCGCGGCGCGCCGCACGGTTGACCCACAAGCCGACCACGAGCAGCACCGGCACGAGCAGCATCACGCGAGTCATCTTGACGATGGTGGCGATATGCGTCGCTTCCGGGCTTACGTTGCTCGCCGCGCCGACCACCTGCGCGACCTCGTGAATCGTGCCGCCAAAAAAGAGTCCGGCGCCCGTCGTGTCGAGATGCAGCCAGCCCGCCTTGAAGAGAACCGGGTAGAGGAACATGGAGAGCGTGCCGAACAGCACGACGCTGCCCACCGCCATCGCGCTTTTGTGCGGCTTGGATTGCAGCGTCGACTCGAAGGCGAGCACGGCCGCGGCACCGCAGATCGCGCTGCCCGCAGCGGTGAGCAGCGCGGTGTCGCGGTCGAGCTTCATGATTTTCATGCCGGCCCACGTGCCGATTACGAGCGTGCTCACGACGATCAACACCGATTCGGCGAGGCCCGGCAAACCGACCTGGGCGATTTCCTGAAGGCTCACGCGCAGGCCGAAGAACGCGACGGCGATGCGCAGCAGCTTGCGCGCGGAAAAATTGACGCCGGCCGCCCAGCTTGCCGGCATGCCGTCGCGCAGCGCGTTGCCGTAAATCGCGCCGGCGACGATACCGACGATCAGCGGGCTCAGCCCCAGCCCCGCAATCGCAGGGATCTGGGCGATGCGCGTGACGGCGGCGGCGAACAGGGCGACGAACAGAATGCCGTTGAGCTGGCCGCGGGCGGATGACGCTTCGGCGGTGGCGGCGGTGAGGCGGGCGGTGGTCATGGGTGCAGCCTTTGGACTGACTGAGTCGATGGGTCTAATCCTAAGTTAGATATATGAATATGAAAAATCGTGATTTAGAATGGAAACTATCCGCGCTGCCGATAGTTCGTTGCGATGACCCCTGATCAGCTTATAACGTTTGCCGCCGTCGCCGAGCATCTGAACATCAGCCGCGCCGCGCTGGCTCTGCATTTGTCGCAGCCGGCGGTGTCGGGGCAACTGCGCCAGCTTCAGGATGAATTCGGCGAGCCGCTTTATCAGCGCGACGGGCGCGGCGTGCGTCTGACGCCCGCGGGCGAGCAACTCGCGCAGTACGCCGCGCGGCTGCGCGACACCTGGCGCCAGGCGCATGCGTACCGCGACGCGCTGCGCGGCCTCGAACACGGCACGCTGCGGATCGGCGCGACCACCACGCCCGCCAGTTATCTGCTGCCTTACCTGATCGCGGATTTTCATCGGCAGTATCCGGACGTGACGCTGCATACCGCCGACGGCAATACGACCGACATCGTCGGCGCGCTCGGCTCGGTCGACATCGCACTGATCGAGGGGCCGGTCGGCACCGACCTGCCGCCGGATACGGCCGTGCACGCGTGGCGCGAGGACGAGATCGTGGCGATCATGCCGCGCACGCATCGGCTCGCGGAGGGGATGGGAGCAGACGCGGCAAATGCGGCAAATGCCGGGCTTGACCTTGCCGCGCTCGGCGCGGAGCCGCTGATCGTGCGCGAGGCGGGCTCGGGCGTGCGGCAAGTCGTCGAGCGTGCGTTTGCCCGCGCGGGCGTGCCGATGCGCGTGGCGCTGGAAATTGCCGGCGTCGAAGGCGTCAAGGAAGCGGTGCGGGCGGGCATGGGCATCGGCTTCGTCTCGGCAATGTCGATGCGGCACGAAAACGGCGCGCTGCGCGTGTTCTCGCTGAGCCCCGAGCCGCTGACGCGGCGGCTGTCGATTGTCGTGCCGCACGCGAGCGCGCCGTCGCGTGCGGTCAAGCGGTTTTTGGCGTTGTGTCTGGAGGATGGGGCGTAGACACCGAGCGCTGCGGCGCGCCGTGCCAACACAGCCCACAGCCCCGCCTGGGGATTTCCACTATGGTCTCCGACACGAACCCAAGCGCACTATTCGCCTATCGCAAGCGCTTCGGCGCTTTTTTGAAATCCGCCTTTGGAACCGGTTCCATAGATGGAAGCGGGACGAAACACACGGTAGTGACGACATGACGGATGCAGTGGAAGTAGCGATTGTTGCCAGCGCTTTCGGCGCCGACGCGGTGCGCACGGCGGGTCATCGCAAGTGGGCGGAGGCGAGCCGGCGCGCCCGGGCGACCGGTTTCGAAGTGCGTCGCGAGCTGTTCGGCGACGAAGCCGACGCGGAGCCGGCGTGCCTCGCGGTACTGGGCAAGCAGATTGCGGAGCTGGGCCTGTGGTCGGTGTACTCGACACCGGCGTCGCTGTACGCCGGAGACGGTCAGCTCGACGCGGCCGCGCTGCGGCGCGCAGTGGATGAAGCGACGGCCCTCGGC
This sequence comes from Paraburkholderia graminis, assembly GCF_003330785.1. Classification (NCBI taxonomy): domain Bacteria; kingdom Pseudomonadati; phylum Pseudomonadota; class Betaproteobacteria; order Burkholderiales; family Burkholderiaceae; genus Paraburkholderia; species Paraburkholderia graminis. The sequence goes on along the minus strand of NZ_CP024934.1, from coordinate 2,145,798 downwards.
GCGCGCTTCGTCAAACTGCAACTCGGCGGCTTCGCGGACCGCGCGCACGGCGACGCGATCGCCGCGCAATTGCACGGCGCGAACGTTCGGCTCGTCGTCGAAAACGGGCAACTGACGCAGGGTGGTTCGCTGCATCAGTTCGTCGGCCTGTTCGACGGACTGCAGCGCGAAGGTCACGCGGATCTGCTCGGCATGACGTTCGACGTCGGCAACTGGGCGTGGTGCGGCGTGCCCGCGCTCGACGCCGCTGTGGCGCTCGCGCCTTACGTCGAGTACGTGCATTGCAAGATCGCGGCGGGCGAGGGCGCGCGGCGTTTTGCGGCCGCGCCGGCTGCCGACGATGCGCGCTTCGCCGCCGTGCTGGACCGGCTGCCGCGCCGCGTGCCGCGCGGGATCGAGTTTCCGCTCGATCCCGCCTGCATCGACGACGACGCCACGCGGCGCGTCGCCTGGTTGGCCGCAGCGTAGGCGGTGGCGAGGACTGAGGCCCGAGAGTCAGCAGCCTAGAGTCAGCGGCCGAGAGCGAGCAGCCAAGAGCCGAAAGCGAAAAGCCGACAGCCGAAAGCCGAGAGCCAGAACCTGAGAGAACGAGCAGCAAACAAGACATAACAACAGAAGCAACAGCAGCAACAGCACCAAGGCACCAAGGCACCAAGGCACCAAGGCACCAAGGCACCAAGGCACCAAGGCACCAAGGCACCAAGGCACCAACCGCAGCAACCGCACCACCGCACCACAAGCCCGACGCACAAGCAGGAGCAACGCATGACCAACCCGCCCGCAGCACTGGACATCATCACCTACGGCGAAGCCATGGCCATGTTCGTGGCCGCCGAAACCGGCCCGCTCGCGCGCGTCGGCCAGTTCACGAAACGCATCGCGGGCGCCGACCTGAACGTGGCGATCGGCCTTGCGCGGCTCGGCTTCAAGGTCGGCTGGATGAGCCGCGTCGGCAACGATTCATTCGGCCAGTACGTGCGCGACACGTTGACGAGAGAAGGCATCGACCAGCGTTGCGTCACCACGGACGAGCGCTATCCGACCGGCTTCCAGCTCAAGTCGAAGAACGACGACGGCAGCGATCCCGCCGTCGAATATTTCCGCCGCGGCTCGGCGGCGAGTCACCTGTCGGTCGCGGATTACGTGGCGGACTACGTGTTGCCCGCGCGTCATCTGCATCTGACCGGCGTCGCGCCGGCAATCTCGGAGAGCTCGCGCGAACTCGCGTTTCATCTGGCACGTGAGATGCGCGCAGCCGGAAAGACCATTTCGTTCGATCCCAACCTGCGCCCGACGCTGTGGCCGTCGCGCGCCGCGATGGTCGAAGGCTTGAACTCGTTGGCCGCGCTCGCTGACTGGGTGCTGCCCGGCATCGGCGAGGGCGAGATTCTGACCGGCTACACGCAGCCCGAGGACATCGCCAGCTTTTATCTGGAGCGGGGCGCGCGCGGCGTGATCGTCAAGCTCGGCGCCGAGGGCGCGTACTTCCGCACCGCCGACGATGCCGCGATGATCGCCGGCCAGCCGGTCGCGAACGTCGTGGATACGGTCGGCGCGGGCGACGGCTTCGCCGTCGGCGTGATCAGTGCGCTGCTGGAAGGCAAGACGCTGCCCCAGGCGGTCGCGCGCGGCAACCGTATCGGCGCGCTGGCGATTCAGGTGATCGGCGATTCGGAAGGCTTGCCGAGCCGCGCCGAACTCGATGCGCTCGAACGCGATGATGCGGCGAGCGTCGCGCATGCGGCATGACGCGCAGGCGCGGCGAACGTGGCGCAGGCGCCTCGGCGGCAGAGGCGGCGCGCACTGGCGAGCGCGCGCACGCACCGGCAGCCAGCGGCACACGCATGCATCGAAACGGCAAGCACACGCATCGAAGCGCCGCGCGCAACGAAGACAGATCCAGCAAAGCACGGCGCGAGCCGCGCACCGATAACAGCAAGAGCGCTCGACAAGCGCCGCACCAGCTCCGTCCATCATTGTTTCGGGAAGCCGTAAAAGGAGACACCCCATGACTTCATCTCTCGCGATCCGCCGCTGGTGGACGATCATGCCGATCGTATTCATCACCTACAGCCTCGCTTATCTCGACCGCGCGAACTACGGTTTCGCGGCGGCCGCCGGCATCAACCAGGACCTGGGCATCAGCAAGGGATTGTCGTCGCTGATCGGCGCGCTGTTCTTCCTCGGTTATTTCTTCTTCCAGATTCCCGGCGCGATTTACGCCGAGCGCCGCAGCGTCAAGAAACTCGTGTTCTGGAGCCTGGTTCTCTGGGGCGGCTGCGCGGCGTTGACCGGCATGGTCAGCAATATTCCGTCGCTGATGGTGATCCGCTTCGTGCTCGGCGTCGTCGAGGCCGCGGTGATGCCGGCGATGCTGATCTTCATCAGCAACTGGTTCACGAAGAACGAGCGCTCGCGCGCCAACACGTTCCTGATTCTCGGCAATCCGGTGACGGTGTTGTGGATGTCGGTCGTGTCCGGTTATCTGGTGCACTCGTTCGGCTGGCGCCATATGTTCATCGCCGAGGGCGTGCCCGCGATTCTGTGGGCCGTGTGCTGGTGGTTCATCGTGCAGGACAAGCCGCAGCAGGTGTCGTGGCTCACGCAGCAGGAGAAGGACACGCTCGCCGAAACGCTGCGCGCCGAGCAGGCCGCGATCAAGCCGGTGCGCAATTACGCCGAGGCGTTCCGCTCGTCGGCGGTGATCAAGCTGTGTGCGCAGTACTTCTGCTGGAGCATCGGCGTGTATGGTTTCGTGCTGTGGCTGCCGTCCATTTTGAAGAACGGCTCGACGCTCGGCATGGTCGAAACCGGCTGGCTGTCGGCGCTGCCGTATCTCGCCGCGACCATCGCGATGCTGGCGGCGTCGTGGGCATCGGATAAACTCAACCGCCGTAAAGTGTTCGTGTGGCCGTTCCTGCTGATCGGCGCGGTCGCGTTCGCGGCATCGTATGCGCTCGGCTCCACGCATTTCTGGCTCTCGTATGCCGCGCTCGTGATTGCCGGCGCCGCGATGTACGCGCCGTACGGTCCGTTCTTCGCGATCGTGCCGGAACTGCTGCCGAAGAACGTCGCGGGCGGCGCGATGGCGCTGATCAACAGCATGGGCGCGCTCGGTTCGTTCGTCGGCTCGTATGTGGTCGGCTATCTGAACGGCGCGACGGGATCGCCCGCGGCATCGTACGCGTTCATGAGCGTCGCGCTGATCGCCGCCGTTATCCTCACGCTGATCGTGAAGCCGCAACAGCAGGCGGCAGCGCCGCGGCACAAGCTCGCTACACCGTTGCAAGGAAAATAAGCTGATGAAGAAGATCGTCGCGTGGAAGTCGTTGCCTGAAGACGTGCTTGCGTATCTGCAACAACATGTCGAAGTGGTGCAGGTCGACCCGGCCCGCCATGATGCGTTCGTCGCCGCGTTGCGCGAGGCCGACGGCGGCATCGGCGCGAGCGTGAAGATCACGCCGGCCATGCTCGAGGGCGCGACGCGATTGAAAGCGCTCTCGACGATCTCCGTCGGCTTCGATCAGTTCGACGTCGCCGATCTCACGCGGCGCGGCATCGTGCTCGCGCACACGCCGGACGTGCTGACCGAATCCACCGCGGACACGGTGTTCTCGCTGATCCTCGCGTCCGCGCGCCGGGTGGTCGAGCTTGCCGCGTGGGTGAAGGCGGGGCAATGGCAGCACAGCATCGGGCCCGCGCTATTCGGCGTCGACGTGCAGGGCAAGACGCTTGGCATCGTCGGCCTGGGACGCATTGGCGGCGCGGTCGCGCGGCGTGCGGCGCTCGGTTTCAACATGCAGGTGCTCTATACGAACCGCAGCGCGAACCCCGAGGCCGAAGCGGCTTACGGCGCGCGCCGCGTCGAGTTGGCCGAACTGCTCGCCACTGCCGATTTCGTCTGTCTGCAAGTGCCGCTCACGGAAGAAACGCGGCACATGATCGGCGCAAAAGAACTCGCGTCGATGAAGAAAAGCGCGATCCTCATCAACGCGTCGCGCGGCGCGATCGTCGACGAAAGCGCGCTGATCGACGCGCTGCGAAACGGCACGATTCACGGCGCGGGTCTCGACGTGTTCGAGAAGGAACCGTTGCCCGCCGACTCGCCGCTATTGCAGATGGCGAACGTGGTCGCGCTGCCGCACATCGGCTCGGCGACGCACGAGACGCGTCATGCGATGGCGCGCAATGCCGCCGAAAACCTCGTCGCCGCGCTCGCCGGTACGCTGACGACGAACATCGTCAATCGCGAAGTATTGCAACGGTGACGGCAGTCGCGATGAAGCGTTCGGCGGCCGGGTCGTTCGTTAAGCGACGCATCTTGCGTTGCACCTTGAGTTGCATGGGGCGTCGTATGGCATCGAGCGTGAGCACGCGATGAGCGCGACGCCCACATCTCAAGGCGCGCCGCGCCGCGCGACGATCACCGACGTCGCGCGCGAAGCCGGCACCGGCAAGACCAGCATTTCGCGCTACCTGAACGGCGAGATGAGCGTGTTGTCGCCGGAACTGCGCGCGCGCATCGAGGCGGCGATCGAGCGGCTCGACTATCAGCCGAATCAGATGGCGCGCGGCCTGAAGCGCGGCCGCAACCGGCTGATCGGCATGCTGCTCGCCGACCTCACGAATCCTTATACCGTCGAAGTGCTGCAAGGCGTCGAGGCCGCATGCCACGCGCTCGGCCTGATGCCGCTCATCTGCCACGCGGCGAACGAAGTGGAGATGGAGCGGCGCTATCTGCAACTGCTCACCACGTATCGCGTCGAAGGCGTGATCGTCAATGCGCTCGGCGTGCGCGAGGAAACGCTGCGGCCGGTGGGCGGCGGCGGGATTCCGGCGGTGCTCGTCGATCGTTCCGTCGAAGGCCTCGCCGCCGACATCGTCGGACTCGACAATCGCGCGGCGGCGGAACTGGGCACGCGGCATCTGCTGGACAGAGGCTTTCGGGAAATATGGTTCGTCGTGCAGCCGTTCGAGCAGGTCAGCTCGCGGCGGCTGCGCGAGGCGGCGTTTCGGGACGCGATGCGGGCACATGCGGATGCGGGTGCCCATGCCGATGCTGATGCAAGCGCTGCGCAAGGTCATACGCTCGTGCTCAATCTCGCCGACGTCGCGCAAACAGATCACAGCCTCGCCGAACTGGACCGCGCCATCGACACCGCGCATCAACGCGCAGGCAGAATCGGCGTTGATGCCCGCATCGCCGTGTTCGCGGCGAATGCGCCGGTCGCGCTGCGGCTCGCGCTGCATCTGAAGGCGCGTTACGGCGACGCCTGGCAGACACGCGTCGCACTGCTTTCCATCGACGACCCCGAGTGGGCCGAACTGACCGGCATCACGACGATTCGCCAGCCGACCTATGACATCGGCTATCGCGCGGTCGAGTTTCTGCATGAGCGGATCGAGGGCGTGCAGACCACGGCGCGCGATTGTCTGCTGCCGGGGGAGTTGATCGTGCGGGCATCGACGGCGAGCTGACAGGCTCACGCGCTGCGAGCGCACTGCGCGGCACTGCGCGACACCGCGCGACGTCATTCGCCCCCGCCACTCGCCGCACCCCCATCCTCGCGAACTTCGCCGCCCGTTTCCCGCCGATCTGCGATCATTCGGGCTGCGGCGCGCAGCGGGTGCGCGCCAGTCATCGCAAGGAAACTCATGGTCGTTGCACCGCTCACTCTGTCGAGCCTCGCGCTCGCGACGCTCGTCGTCGCCGCTTTGCCGTTTGTCATTTACCGCCGCCTGCGCCGGCCGCTTGCGCTGAAGCCGCGCCCGGCGATCGCCGGCATCGCCGTATTCGCGCTGTTCGCGATGGTCATCGAGCGCGCGCTGAACGATTATGTGCTGCATCGGAACGAGGCGACCGCGACGTTCCTGTCGCATCCGCTGGCCTTCGTCGTGTATGGCGCGCTGGCCGCGGGAATCTGCGAGGAAGTGGGGCGGTTCATCGGCATGCGCCTGCTGATTAAGCGTGCGTCTGCAAGGGCGGCTGCAACGCCCGCGTCCGCGCAACAAACCCCGCGCACCGACGACGGCACCGCGCTCGCGTACGGACTCGGTCATGGCGGCGCGGAAGCGTGGCTCGTCGGCGTAATGGTGCAGGTTCAATGGATTCTGTTCGCCGTGTTCGAAAACCGCGGCCAGCTCGACAGCTATCTGAGCAATCTGCCGACCGAATCATTGATGCGCATCCACCTGATACTCGCGAGTCTGACGCCGCAAACAGCCGGCATTTTCGCGCTCGAACGGATCGCGGCGCTCGTCTTCCAGATCGGTTTGTCGGTGCTGATGTGGCGCGGGCTGCGCGCCGGCTGGCGCGGCATCCTGCCGCTCGCAATCGCGCTGCATGCGCTCGTCGACGTGCCCGCCGCGCTGTTCCAGGCGCAGCTCGTGCCGCTTGCCGCGGTCGATGCGGTCTATGCGCTCGCAGCGGTCGTCGTCGTGGGATTGCTGTTCAAGACGTTGCGGCGTCCCGTCGCGGACGCTGTGACGGAACTGCCTCGCTAGGATGATGGCGTCGCTGCGGCCGCTGCGCCGCAGCGGCCTCGATAGCCGCTGCTTTACAATCGACGGCCATCCACCGCATGCCTATGACCTTCGGCACATCCATGGAAGCTTACCAATACGACTGCGCGAATCCCGAGTTCGAGGAATTGGCGCGCGTCATCAGCGATCTCTTTCCCGAGCAGACGCAGTTCATCCAGCGTGCCGCCGAAGACGGCACGCCCACGCTGGCGATTCACTGGGTCGCGATGCGCTTCGGCGCGACCGCGCGACGCATCGTGATGACGGTGCAGATCGCGCCGGCGGCGCTCGCGCGTTACCGCGCGCTGCCTGCACGCTTGCGCGGCCGCAGCTTCGCGGTGTTGCGCGCGTATGTCGAGGCGAGCATCGGCTCGCTCGAGGAACAGTATGCGAATGGCGAAGCGGTGCCGCGCGAAGTCACCGTGGATCTCGGCGACGAATTTGCGTAACGCGCGCGTGACGTGCTTTAGTCCGCGAGACGGTAGACCTTTGCGAAGCGCGCGGCCTGCACGACGCCGTAATCGCCGGGCGCGTACTGCATGATCCAGTCGCCGGCCACGCCGCGCAGCACGTCGCCGCCGTTCGCCGAGCGGGCCAGCGAAAACGCTTCGTGCATCTCTTTCGCGAGCACGACGGCCGGGCGGTTGCGATAGGCGCCGGGCTCGCCGTGCGTGAGCGCGGCATCGGCGGGAACATACTTCGCGTCGAAGCGTTCACGCGACACGACCCAGCGGTCGCCGGTCGAGCCGGTGATCAGCGCGTCGCCTGGCAGATAGCGGTTCGGGCCTTCGAGGCTCATCAGTTCGCCTTGCGTGGCGGCGAATTCGACGTTGACCGTTTCGTCCTTGACGACACGCCGGGCGGCGGGGTCCTGGCTCAGGTCGAGATTTTTCAGGTGGTTCATGAAGCGGGGCAGAAGGTGTGTTGACGGCGGCGCCGCGATCTCGATGTGATCGAGCGCGGACTCGCATCATGCCAGACGCATCTTACGGAGCGCTTCTTTTGCGGTGCGACGTGCGGGACGCGATGCGATCCGATTCGACGTGATGCAATCCGGCGCACATCGCGAAGCGGGCGCGGCACTCAGAACAAACGGCGTCTAGCTTCGAACCGCGCCGCTTGCATCACGCACCGCGCCTGCAATCCGTTAAGGCTTCACCGTCGCATCGCTCGCCGGAGCCGGCGCCGCTTTGCCGCTCTTGCCCTTGCCGTGATGACGACGCCCGCCCTCAGCACCGCCTTCGCGATGGAACGTCGTATCGGCGAGCTTCTTCTGTTCCGGCGAGAAGCTGTTGTAGAGCGGATCGAATGCGTCCACCAGTTTCTTCACGCCGTCCGCATGGGCCTGCGCGATGGTCGCATACTGCTTCATGTCGTCGAGCGCGGACAGGTTTGTCGCGGCGCGGCGTTCCTTGAACAGTTCGCCCATCGTCTGGCCGTTGCCGCGCATTACGTCGGCGAATGCTTTCCATTGCGGCTCCTGCTCGGGCGTGATCTTCAGTTGCGAATGCAGATAGGCGATGCGGTCTTCGACATTGCGCTCATGCCCAGCTTTCGCGGCGGGCGCGGACGCGGCCGTGCCCGAGGGCGCCGCTGCCGGCGCCGAGGCTTGTTGTGCGAATGCGCCGCTCATCGCGACTGCGGAGGCCAGCAAGACCAGTGCTTTTTTCATCGAAACTCCTGATGTCTATTCGAATTGGGACGATTGGACCAGTGCGTGCGGCGAGCGTTCCGCGTCATGACGCGGCATAACGTGACATAACGCCGGATAACTCGCCAGGCGTCATGATGCGGATCGCTCGATCCTTACGGTCGCCGCTATTAGTATCACGATATCCCTACAATGCGGCTCTTGTGCGACAAACGCTTACAACCGAAACGAACAGGAAATAGCGGGTGGATAAATTCGTCAGCATGGAGATTTTCGTGGCCGTGGTGGAGGCGGGCAGCCTCACGGCGGCAGCGGAGCGCTTCGACATTTCGTCGGCGATGGTCGGCAAACACATCCGTTCGCTCGAGACGCGGCTCGGCACGCGGCTGCTCACGCGCACCACGCGCCGTCAAAGCCTGACCGAGATCGGCCGGCAATACTACGAGCAGTGCCGGCGCATTCTCGCGGACGTGAAGGACGCCGAGTCGCTCGCCGAAGCGATGGCCGCCGCGCCGCGCGGCGTGCTGAAGGTGACGGTGCCGCTCACCTACGGCGTCGAAGTCTTCTCTTCGGCGATGACCGATTATCTGAGCGCATGGCCCGACGTCACGCTCGAACTCGACCTGTCGAACCGCATGAGGGACCTCGTCGAAGAAGGTTTCGACGCAGCGGTGCGCATCGGCCATCTGCCGGATTCGAGTTTTGTCGCGCGGCCATTGAAGCCGTATCGCATGCGCGCGTGCGCGTCGCCGGCGTACCTTGCGCGCGCGGGCATTCCGCGCACGCCGGCCGATCTCGCGCATCACGAATGTCTCGGTTTCCTGCATTGGGGCCGCGAGGGGACATGGAGGCTCGGCGGCGAAAGCGCAACGGAAAACCCGCTCCGCGCAGGACGTTTTCGCGCGAATAACGGTCAGGCGCTCAAGGTCGCCGCATTGCGCGGCTTCGGCCTCGTGCTGCAACCGGAGGCGCTGCTCGCACGCGAGATCGAGAGCGGAGAACTGGTGTCGGTGCTGGAAGAGCATCTGCCGCAAGGCGCGCCCGTGCATCTCGTCTATCCGCGCGATCGGCGCGCCACGCCCAAGCTGACCAGCTTCATCGACTTCGTGATCGAGCGCTTCGGCGTTTGAAGACGCGCCGCATGGCACTGAAGACGCGCGATAATCCGCACCACTCCGACCACTTCTTCTTCCTTCTCCGATGAGACCTCCGCGCCTCGACCAACTCGACGATCTCGACCGCAACCTCGTGGCGCTGCTTCAGGCAAACGCGCGAGAAAGCGTCGCCAATCTCGCGCGCCAGCTCGGCGTTGCGCGTACCACCGTGATCGCCAGAATCGCGCGGCTCGAGCGCAGCAACGTGATCGCGGGCTACAGCGTGCGGCTCGGCCAGGACGTGCTCGATTCGAGCATCTATGCGTATGTGGGGATCATCATCGCGCCGAAGCATGGGCCCGCTGTGCAAAAGCGCCTCGGCAAGATGCCCGAGGTGCAACTGCTATGCGCGGTGAGCGGCGAATTCGACTACGTCGCCTGGCTGCGTGCGGATTCGCCCGATCGTCTGAACGATCTGCTCGATCAGATCGGCGGACTCGAGGGCGTGGAGCGGACCACGACCTCGATCATTCTCGCGCGCAAGATCGATCGCGGCATGGTGTGAAGCGCACGTTGCCGACGTTTTTTAGATGATCTTTTATGGCGCTTTTGACGCGTTCCTGACGTTTCGTCGGCGTGGCTCGTCAAAACGTCGAAGTTGATGGTCATTACGCAGCATTTTGCGCGTATGAACTGGTTTTGCTTCTCCCTACACTGTCGTTCGAGGGTTCAGCCCGCCGCGCGCCGCGCTCGATCGCGGCGCACCTGAAGCTGGAGACAGCGCACGAAATGAACCGGACGAGGTGCTCACGCGCCGCTCCGATCGACAAAGGAGAAGAACATGAAAGTTGCCATCGTTGGTGCAGGTCTGATCGGTCACACCATTGCGCATATGCTGCGCGAAACCGGCGACTATGACGTCGTCGCATTCGACCGCGATCAGCCCGCGCTCGACAAACTCGCCGCGCAAGGCATTGCGACCCGCCGCGTGGATTCCGCCGATGCCGCCGCACTGCGCGCCGCGATTCATGGCTTCGATGCGCTCGTCAATGCCCTGCCGTATTATCTCGCGGTGAACGTGGCGGCTGCCGCCAAGGGCGCGGGCGTGCATTATTTCGACTTAACCGAAGACGTGCGCGCGACCCACGCAATCCGCGCGATCGCCGACGACGCCGAACACGCATTCATGCCGCAATGCGGTCTCGCGCCGGGCTTCATCGGCATTGCCGCGCACGAACTCGCGAACCGCTTCACGGAGATTCGCGACGTGAAGATGCGGGTCGGCGCGCTGCCGCAATTCCCGACCAATGCGCTGAAGTACAACCTGACGTGGAGCGTGGACGGCCTCATCAACGAATATTGCCAGCCGTGCGAAGCGATTCGCGATAGCCGCACGCAGTGGGTGCAGCCGCTCGAAGGCCTCGAACATTTTTCGCTCGACGGCACCGAGTACGAAGCGTTCAATACATCGGGCGGTTTGGGTACGCTCTGCGAAACGCTGTCGGGCCGCGTCGAATCGCTCGATTACAAGTCGGTGCGCTATCCGGGCCACCGCAATCTGATGCAGTTCCTGCTCGAAGACCTGCGTCTTTCCAGCGACCGCGATACGCTCAAGAGCATCATGCGCCGCTCGGTGCCGTCGACCGCGCAAGACGTGGTGCTCGTGTTCATCACCGTGAGCGGCATGCGCGACGGGCAACTCGTGCAGGAAGTGTTTACCCGCAAGATCTTCGCGAAGACAGTTTGCGGCGTGCCGATGAGCGCGATCCAGATCACGACGGCCGGCGCGATGTGCGCGGTGCTCGATCTGTTCCGCGAAAAGAAGCTGCCGCAACGCGGCTTCGTGCGTCAGGAGCAGGTGTCGCTGCGCGACTTCCTCGGCAACCGCTTCGGCCAGCTTTATGAAGGGCAAACTCTGGACTCGCTGCAAACACTCGCGACGGTTTGACGAACCATCTTCGATAGAAGCTGAAAGCGCAAACGCCCCATACGTGGGGCGTTTTTGCGCGTTTTTTCGTTTACTGCGGCTCGCCGAGAATACGCGCGAGCAGCGCGTCGTAATCGGCCGCGCTCGGCGCCGTGTTATCGAACATCAGCAGATCGTTGCACATGTCGCCGGCCGGCACGAAGCGCCGCTGACGGTATTCGTCCCAGTGAGCGAGTTTGTACGCGTCGTTCGGATTGGCGCGCGCCACGATTCGCTGCTGCGCCGTCTCTTCCGACACATGCACCCACGCCACGCGCACGCTGACATCGTCGCCGACGCCGAGCCACGCGCGATCGAAAAGCCGCCGCTCGCGGACTTCGCGTGACAGCGGCCCGACCACCAGTGCGCTCACGCCGAGTTCGAGATTATCGCGCGCGGTGTCGATCAGCCCGCGATACTCCGGCTCGCGCAAATGCTCGAGGAAAAGCGGGCTGTCGCGATCGTTCGGGTCGCCTGTCAGCATGCCCATCGCGGCCGCGCTATAGCCGCCGTACAGCGTGTCCTTGTCGAGCAGACAGAACGGCGACCCGGTTGCTTTCATCAACCTGCCGATCAGCATTTTTGCGAGCGTCGTCTTGCCGGTGCCCGCGTGACCGCAAATAAAAACGAGGCGGCTCACGACAAGCTGTCCTCCATCCGAACCGCCGCGGCAATAGCGGGCATCGAATTCAAATACCACATTGCAGTCTCCTTACTGTCTTCCTTTGCATCGATCATGAAGAAGAACGCAGAGGCGCGCAAGCGCCGGGGCCTTTAACAAATCGATACATGAGCGCAGCCCGCAGCCCTTAACATGACGGTTACTTGTTCCATTCATGCAGAGGGGCTTGCACGCGTGTGCCGCGATGCAGCCCGCTCTGTTCCGCTTTCAGGGTAACCAACATGCTGATCAATTGCGCCGCCTATCAGGACGGCCGGAAGCTGGCAGACATCGACATCGATAGCATCAGCGACTACGTCGCGCGGCCCGAGTGTTTCGTGTGGGTCGCGTTGAAAGATCCGGGCCCGGGCGAGCTCGCGGTGATGAAGCACGAGTTCGGTCTGCACGACCTCGCAATCGAAGACGCGCAAAACGGTCATCAACGGCCGAAGATCGAGGAGTACGGCGAGTCGCTGTTCGCGGTCATGCACACTGTCGAGATGGACGAGGACGGCGAACTGCTGCTCGGCGAGGTCGACGTATTCGTCGGAGCGAACTATGTGCTGTCGGTGCGGCGCGGCACGCGCGCGGGTTTTCAGAACGTGCGGGCGCGCTGCGAGCGCGAGCCGCAGTTGCTGAAGGCGGGCTCCGCGTTCGTGCTGTATGCGCTTGCGGATGACATCGTCGACCGTTATTTCCCGATCATCGACGCGGTGAACACCGAGATCGAAGCCATCGAAGACCGCATTTTCGAGCGCAACAATTCGGCGGCATCGCGCGCGATCATTCAGGATCTGTATTCGCTGAAGCGGCGCCTCGTGATTCTTCAGCATCACATCGCGCCGCTGCAGGAAGCGATCAGCAAGCTCACGGGCGGGCGCATTCCGAGCGTCTGCGAAGGCATGCAGGCTTACTTTCGCGACGTGTACGACCACCTTGAGCGGATCGTGCGGATCATCGACGGACGGCGCGAAATGGTCGTAACCGCCGTGCAGGTGAATCTCGGCATGATTTCGCTTGCGGAGAACGAAGTGACCAAGCGGCTCGGTTCGTTCGCCGCGCTGTTCGCGGTGCCGACGATGATCGCCGGCATCTACGGCATGAATTTTCAGAACATCCCCGAGCTGCATTTCCGCTACGGCTATCCGCTTTGCCTGGGGATCATGCTCACCGTCGACCTCATCCTCTACTGGCGTTTTCGCAAGGCCGGCTGGCTCTGAGCGCAAAGCCGCGCTTGCGCGCCGGTCCTGCTTGCACGCGGCGCAATAAAAGTCCAGCATAGGCGGCCCGTCGGCGGCGGAGATTGCAGCCGACGGCAACACCGTCACACGCGGACACAAGCGAGGACCCATTGCCAACCATCGTCTGCCGGACCGTCTGCGAGGCGTTTCGGAGCCCGGCCGTCGGGCGCTCGTGCGAGCCGCCCCGACGCGCCGCACTTTTTGCGCGCCGATGCACTGCAACACTTTGGATCGTTGACAGTTTGGCCGCGATGCGCTGAGAATGAGTCCCGCAAACGTTTGCGCGTAACTAAAAATACGGCTCGACAGAGCCTGACAAACCCAGGAGATATGCATGAGCAATCGCATTCGCCGCCGCATCGTGGCGGCCGCAATCCTCGCCACCGCCAGCACCGCCTTGCCGTTTTCCGCCGCCTATGCCCAGACGGCGCCCGCTCATAAGCCGAAAGTCGCGCTCGTCATGAAGTCGCTCGCCAACGAGTTCTTCCTCACGATGGAAAACGGCGCGAAGGACTATCAGAAGCACAACCCGTCGCAGTTCGACCTGATCACGAACGGCATCAAGGACGAGACCGATACGGCGAACCAGATCCGCATCGTCGAACAGATGATCGTCTCCAAGGTCGACGCGATCGTGCTGGCGCCGGCCGACTCGAAGGCGCTCGTGCCGGTCGTGAAGAAAGCGGTGGACGCGGGCATCATCGTTGTGAATATCGACAACCGGCTCGACCCGGACGTGCTCAAGTCGAAAGACCTGAACGTGCCGTTCGTCGGACCGGATAACCGCAAGGGCGCGCAGAAGGTCGGCGACTATCTCGCGAAGAAGCTGAAGGCGGGCGACGAGGTCGGCATCCTCGAAGGCGTGTCGACCACGACCAATGCGCAGCAGCGCACGGCCGGCTTCAAGGACGCGATGCAGGCGGTCGGCGCCAAGGTGGTGTCCGTGCAGTCGGGCGAATGGGAAATCGACAAGGGCAACGCGGTCGCTTCCGCGATGCTCAACGAGTACCCGAACCTGAAGGCGCTGCTCGCGGGCAACGACAACATGGCGATCGGCGCGGTTTCCGCGATCCGCGCGGCAGGCAAGCAAGGCAAGGTGATGGTGGTCGGCTACGACAACATCAATGCGATCAAGCCGATGCTGAAGGACGGCCGCGTGCTCGCCACCGCCGACCAGTACGCCGCCAAGCAGGCCGTGTTCGGCATCGACACCGCGCTGAAAGCGTTGAGCGAGCACAAGAAGCAGTCGCAGTTGTCGGGCGTGGTGGAAACGCCGTGCGACCTGGTGACGAAATAAGCGCCGCCAGCGCATGACCGACTAGCAGGGCGCGCGGATTCGCGCCGCATCAGCACGCGAATCCGCGCCTACTATTCAATGAACGCTCAATAGCCGCTCAAGAAACCCGCCGGGCCGCCGTTAATTCAGAGGTAAGCGTCATGACGGCGGCCGTGCGGCGAGAGGGAGCGCGGCCAGAGCGCCTGCGCATTCCGCGCATTGGGCCGGCATTGACCGCGCGGCGCCCGGCGCCGTCTCGCCCGAGCAGATCGTGTGAGACGCGCCTCGCGCCGCGAAACAGGATCGCGATGGATTCAACCGACCACGACGCCTTGCCTGCCGTGCTGTCCGTCAGCGGCATCGGCAAGACCTACGCCGAACCGGTGCTCGCCGACGTGTCTTTGTCGCTGCGCGCCGGCGAGGTATTGGCGCTCACCGGCGAGAACGGCGCCGGCAAGAGCACGCTGTCCAAGATCATCGGCGGACTCGTCGAGCCGACCGCCGGCACCATGCAGCTTGCCGGCAAACCGTATGCGCCGGCGAGCCGCACCGAAGCCGAGGCGCTCGGCGTGCGCATGGTGATGCAGGAGCTGAATCTGCTGCCGACGTTGTCGGTGGCCGAGAATCTGTTCCTGAACCGCTTGCCGCGCGCGGGCGCGTTCAGCTTCGGCTGGATCGATCGCCGCAAGCTGCGCGAGGACGCGCGTCACGCGATGGCGCAAGTCGGGCTCGACGCGATCGACCCCGATACGCTCGTCGGCGAGCTTGGCATCGGTCATCAGCAGATGGTGGAGATCGCGCGCAATCTGATCGACGACTGCCGCGTGCTGATTCTCGACGAGCCGACCGCGATGCTGACCGCGCGCGAAGTCGATCTGCTGTTTGAGCAGATCGAGCGCCTGAAGGCGCGCGGCGTCGCGCTCGTCTATATCTCGCACCGGCTCGAAGAACTGGCGCGAGTCGCCGGGCAGATCGCGGTGCTGCGCGACGGCCGCCTCGTGCACGTCGACGCAATGGCCAATCTGACCAGCGACGAAATCGTCACGTGGATGGTCGGCCGCGAGCTTGGCGAGCAGATCGATCTCGGCGTGCGCAAGATCGGCGCGCCGCTCTTGCGGGTCGAGCGGCTTTCGCGCGGCAAGGTGGTCCGCGACGTGTCGTTCGAAGTCCGCGCGGGCGAAATCTTCGGCATCAGCGGGCTGATCGGCGCGGGCCGCACGGAGTTGATGCGGCTGATTTACGGCGCCGACCCGAAAGACGGCGGCACGGTGGCGCTGGCTCCGACGCCCGGCGCACCGCCTGCGCCGGTCAGGATCGATTCGCCGTCGGACGCGGTGCGCGCGGGCATCGCGCTCATCACCGAAGACCGCAAAGGCGAGGGTCTGCTGCTGCCGCAGCCGATCGCGGCGAACGTGTCGCTCGGCAACATCGGCAGCGTGGCGCGGCACGGCATCGTCGATGCGAAGCGCGAGAACGCGCTGGCGAAAAAGCAGATGGACGCGATGCGGATTCGCAGCTCCGGCCCGGCGCAGATTGTCGGCGAGCTGTCGGGCGGCAATCAGCAGAAGGTCGTGATCGGCCGCTGGCTCGCGCGCGATTGCCGCGTGCTGTTATTCGACGAACCCACGCGCGGCATCGACGTCGGCGCGAAGTTCGATATTTATGGCTTGATGGGCGCGCTGGCTCGTGAAGGGCGCGCGCTCGTCGTGGTGTCGAGCGATCTGCGCGAACTGATGCTGATCTGCGACCGGATCGGCGTGATGTCGGCGGGAAGCCTGACCGGTGTGTTCGAGCGCGGCACGTGGTCGCAAGACGCGTTGCTCGCCGCCGCTTTCGCCGGCTATCGCGGCCGCGAAGCGCTGCTGCACGACCTCGACGCCAATGAAGCAGGGAGTTTGTCATGACCGATCAATCGTTGCGCGACGCGCCGGGCGCGAAACATGGCGCGGATGGGAGCAAGGCCGCCGCGAATGCGAATGCAAACGCCGCGCCGCCGGCCGATCCGTCGGCGCCGCTCGCGAGCGGCAAACCCGCGGGCACCCGGCTCGGCTTTTCGAACTACCTCGGCCTCGCCGGTGCGCTGCTCGCCATGATCGTGCTGTTCTCGCTGCTGAGTTCGCACTTTCTGACGTACGACACGTTCAGCACGATCGCCAACCAGATTCCGGATCTGGTGGTGATGTCGGTCGGCATGACGTTCGTGCTGATCATCGCCGGCATCGATCTGTCGGTCGGGTCGGTGCTTGCGCTTGGCGCGTCGGTGGTGAGCGTGGCCGCGTTGAAGTGGGGCTGGGGCCCGCTGCCGTCCGCACTGCTCGGCGTCGCAGCCGCCGCGCTGACCGGCACGGTCACCGGCGCGGTCACGGTCGGCTGGCGGATCCCGTCGTTCATCGTGTCGCTCGGCGTGCTCGAAGCGGCGCGCGGCCTCGCGTATCAGATGACGAATTCGCGCACCGCCTATATCGGCGATGCGTTCGATTTTCTGTCGAACCCGATCGCGGTCGGCATCTCGCCGGCCTTCCTGATCGCGGTGGCGGTGATGATCATCGCGCAGCTCGTGCTCACGCGCACGGTGTTCGGCCGCTACCTGGTCGGCATCGGCACGAACGAGGAAGCCGTGCGGCTCGCGGGCGTCAATCCGCGGCCGTACAAGGTGATCGTGTTCGCGTTGATGGGCGCGCTCGCGGGCCTTGCGTCGCTGTTCCAGATTTCGCGGCTGGAAGCGGCTGACCCGAACGCGGGCGTCGGCATGGAACTGCAGGTGATCGCGGCCGTGGTGATCGGCGGCACGAGTCTGATGGGCGGGCGCGGTTCGGTCATCAGTACGTTTTTTGGCGTGTTGATCATTTCGGTGCTGGCGGCCGGCCTCGCGCAGATCGGCGCGAACGAGCCGACCAAGCGGATGATTACCGGCGCGGTGATCGTGGTCGCGGTGGTGCTGGATACGTATCGCAGCCGCCGCAAACGCGCCTGACATGTTCAGCGTAACGTGTGGCGGGTGCCAGAAGGGCGATTTGCGGTAAAGCGTAAGAATTCATGAGTACGGCGTGTTCGATGAGGACGTCCCGGGGTCGGCGCAAAGTCTGACTGGCGGGAAAAACAGGCGGGAGAGCAACAGGTTATGGCGACGATCAAGGATGTAGCAGCCGTGGCGGGCGTGTCCTTCACGACGGTATCGCACGTCGTGAACAACTCGCGGCCGGTGTCGGCCGACGTGCGCGCGAAGGTCGAGCTCGCCATCCGCCAGCTTCACTATGTGCCCTCGGCGGTGGCCCGTTCGCTGAAGGCGCGCGCCACCGCGACCATCGGACTCGTGGTGCCGAACAGCACCAACCCGTATTTCGCGGAACTGGCGCGCGGCATCGAGGACGGTTGCTCCCGCAACGGCTACTGCGTGTTTTTCTGCAATTCCGACGACGACCCCGCGAAGCAGCGCAACTATCTGCGTGTGCTGCAGGAAAAGCGTATCGACGGGCTGATCGTCGCGTCCGCCGGCGACGACGCGGTGCTCGCGCAGACGCTTGCCGACGCTCGCGAGCCGCTTGTGATCGTCGACCGCAATATTGAAGGCGTGAACGCGGACCTCGTGCAGATCGATCACGAGAAGGGCGCGTATCTCGCCACGCGTCATCTGCTGGAACTGGGGCACGTGCGGATCGGCTGCATTAGCGGGCCGGTCGACACGGCGGTGAGCGCGATGCGCGTGCACGGCTTCATTCGCGCGATGAGCGAGCGCGGCATCGAGATTCCGCCGGACGCGATCGTCGAAAGCGATTTTTCGGGTACCGGCGGCCATCGCGCGGCGGCGCAACTGTTCGACACCGTGAAGCCGTCGGCGATCTTCGCCTGCAACGACATGATGGGCATCGGCGCGCTGCGCGCGGCGGCGGAGCGCAATATCAGCGTGCCGCGCGACTGCTCGATCATCGGTTTCGACGACATCGAGCTCGGGCGCTTCACCTATCCGGCGCTGTCGACGGTCGGGCAGTCGGTGCGCGCGCTCGGCGACATGGCCGCGCAGACGCTGATCGAACGGATTGCCGGCAAGTCGTCGGCGAACGCGCGGCCGGGCGGGCGCAGGCGCGTCGTGTCGCCGCGGCTGATCGTGCGCGAATCGACGGCGACGTGGGCGGGCGCGGGAAAGCGTCATCTGGCCGCGTGATCGGGCTGCAGTGCAGCGCGGCGTATCGGCAGCTTAGAAGCAGGACAACGGGAGAAATGAGTGGCCAGTAAGGAAACGCGCTCACGCGTGGCAGTGGTCGGCAGTCTGAACATGGATCTGGTGGCGCGCGCGCCGCGTCTGCCGCATCCCGGCGAAACGCTGGCCGGCCGCACCTTCGCGCAGGTCGCGGGCGGCAAGGGCGGCAACCAGGCGGTGGCCGCGGCGAGGCTCGGCGCGCAGGTGTCGATGCTCGGCTGCGTCGGCGCCGATGCGAACGGCGCGCAATTGCGCGCGGGGCTGGAGGCGGAAGGCATCGACTGCGCGGCGCTCGAAACCGGGCGCGAGGCGACGGGCGTGGCGCTGATCGTCGTCGATGACGCGAGTCAGAACGCGATTGTGATCGTCGCCGGCA
Source organism: Paraburkholderia graminis (assembly GCF_003330785.1). NCBI lineage: Bacteria > Pseudomonadati > Pseudomonadota > Betaproteobacteria > Burkholderiales > Burkholderiaceae > Paraburkholderia > Paraburkholderia graminis. Next base: position 2,126,813 of record NZ_CP024934.1, on the reverse strand, counting down.
GCAACGGCGAGGTGACGCCTGAGACGATCGCGCGCCACGAAGCGGTGCTGGCTGCCGCCGACGTGGTGATCTGCCAGCTCGAAACGCCGCTCGCCACGGTGCACGCGGCGCTTGCCGCGGCGCGGCGCCTCGGCAAGACGGTCATTCTGAACCCGGCGCCGGCCACCGGGCCGCTGCCCGCCGAGTGGCTGCCGCTGATCGACTATCTGATTCCGAACGAGCTGGAAGCCGCGACGCTCACTGGTTTGCCGGTCGGCTCGCCCGAAGAGGCGGCGACGGCCGCTGCCGTGCTGCGCGCGGCGGGCGCGCGCAATGTCCTGGTGACGCTCGGCCCGCGCGGCGTGCAGGCGGCGCTCGAAGGCGCGGCGCCTGTGCTGTACGACGCGCCGAAAGTCGAAGCCGTCGATACGACGGCGGCGGGCGATACGTTCATCGGCGGGTTCGCCGCGCAGCTTGCGGAAGGCGCGGACGTGGATGCGGCGATCCGCTTCGCGCAGCGCGCCGCGGCGCTGTCGGTGACGCGCGCCGGCGCTCAGCCTTCGATTCCGACGCGGGCGGAGTTGGGCGGGTAGGTTGTTGGGGGCGACGCTGAACTGCGCTCGCCTGGTTTCTTCGTCGTAGTTCAAAGGCTTGTGTTCGGCTGCGCAGCGCAGACGCGGTGCGCCCAAGCGCGCGCGGGCCAGCTTGCCCGCTTAAACTCGCCATTGCCGCCCGAGCCGTAGACGCGCGGCCCAAGCCGCAGGTCTCCTTTCCCGCAACTCAAAGCCCTCACATTGCCGCTCGAGCCGCAGACGCCTCGCGGCAAGCTGCATTCGTCCGTCGCTCCCAGCTTGTCCCTGCGCAGCCTTGCAACTACCGCCCCCCCGCTCAGCCATCCTCCCACCCACCTTGTAACTCTTTCCGCCTCATCTCCCGCCTTTCCTCAGACGTATAAAAACTTCAAGTCCGCATCGCAACTGCCGTTAATGCGGCTATCAGAGCGCCGACGAAACCAATAACAACCAACCGCGCGCAGGCCGTCATCGGACTTTTATTGCTGCAAAGCAGCCTCTCAAGCACAGGACACTTTATGTTGAACAAGGGCATTTCGATCAAGGCCCGCATTGGCCTCACGATGGCTTTTCTCGCCGCCTTGCTGCTGGGCATCGGCGCGTTCGGGCTGTTCGGCATGAGCCGTTCCAACGACGCCTACCAGGAAACCTTCACGAATTCGATGCCGAGCGCCGTGAACATCGGCAACGCCGAACTCTATGCGGCGCGCGAGCGTCTCGCGCTCGATCGCGCGGCCTTCATGATCGGCACGCCGGAAAGCGCGCCGACGCTGGAACGCGCGCGCTCGATGCGCACGACCTCCGACATGTGGTGGAAAAAGTATATGGATCTGCCGCGCGACGCCGACGAGGACCGTCTCGCGCGCGACGTGGTCAGCAAGCGCGACGCGCTGCACCAGCGGGCCGACGCGTTCGCCGCGGTGGTCGCGGCGAGCGACCAGAGCAAGCTGATCGACGGTGCCAAGCTTCTGCAAAGCGCCTACAACGAACTGGCGACCTCCGACGACGCACTGCGCAAATATCAGTTCGAGCTGGCGCAAGCCGGCTACGATGACGCGCAATCGAACTTCCATATGTTCCGCATGGTCAGCATCGGCGCGCTGATTGCCGGTATCCTCGCCGCGTTGCTCTCGTACGTGGCGCTCAGCCGCGCGATCGCACGGCCTCTCGCCGAGGCGCTCGACCATTTCGACGCGATCGCCGCAGGGGATCTGCGCCGCCAGGTCGTCGTCAGCTCACGCGACGAGATGGGCCAGATACTGGAAGGCATCTCGAAGATGCAGCGCAGTCTCATCGAAACGGTACGCGCGGTGCGCGGCGGCAGCGAATCGATTGCGACTGCCACGCGCGAGATCGCCGCCGGCAACATCGACCTGTCCTCGCGCACCGAAGAGCAGGCGTCGGCGTTGCAGGAAACCGCGTCGAGCATGGAAGAACTGACCGGCACCGTGAAGCAGAACGCGGACAACGCGCGTCAGGCGAGCGCGCTCGCGGCCAATGCGTCGGAAATCGCCAACAAGGGCAGCGCGGTGGTCGGCCAGGTCGTCGGTACGATGGGCGAGATCAACCAGAGCTCGGCGAAGATCGCCGACATCATTTCGATCATTGAAGGCATCGCGTTCCAGACCAACATCCTCGCGCTCAACGCGGCCGTGGAAGCGGCGCGGGCCGGCGAGGAAGGGCGCGGCTTCGCGGTCGTGGCGGGCGAAGTGCGCAGCCTCGCGCAGCGATCGTCGGCGGCGGCGAAGGAAATCAAGGAATTGATCGACACCTCGGTCGACCGCGTGCAATCGGGCTCGGCGCTCGTCGATCAGGCCGGCCGCACGATGAACGAAATCATCGGCGCGGTGCAGCGCGTGACCGACATCATGGGGGAAATCGCCGCGGCGTCGGAAGAGCAGAGCAGCGGCATCGACCAGGTTGCGCGCGCCGTCACGCAGATGGACGAAGTCACGCAGCAAAACGCCGCACTCGTCGAGGAAGCGGCGGCGGCAGCGTCGTCGCTCGAAGATCAGGCGGACAAGCTGCGCGGCGCGGTCGCCGTGTTCCAGCTCAGCGACGAAGGCAAGGCGTCGGGCGGTTCGTTGGCGAAGCACACGCCGACGCCTGCGCGTGCCGTCTCTGCTGCGCCGCGGGCAGTTTCCCGGACCGTCGCCCACGCACGCTCAGCCGCCGCGCCGCGTGCGGCCGCAGCAGCCCCTGCGCAGCCCGTGACGGCTGCGCACGCTCCGGCCGCCGCCTCGGCGCCTGCGGCACCGAAAGCCGCGCCGGCTCCGCGCGCGCCGGCGAAGTCCGCCGCCGTCGTCAGCGCCGGCAGCGATCAGGACTGGGAAACGTTCTGACGGCATCCGCGGCGTTTGCCGCACGGCTGCGCGAGCGCCGGACAGGCGCCGTGCAACCGGCGTTCCCGGCGCGACGGCGTCTGAATCGACGTCACGACGCCCGAGCCGCCTATATTGAAGACAGCAACGAAAAGACCGCGCCTGCTGACGCAGCCGCGGTCTTTTTTTATGGCGTGCGCATTAAGTCGCATTTGCGAAGCGGCGGGCGCCCTGGCGAGCCTCGCGATCCGGTACATTGACGGGCGGGTGACGGTAATTCGTAACCGGATCGCCGGCGAAGCACGGGTTGGCAAAGCGGCAGTGTGCAAGTCGGCGCCGCGCCCGACCAGTGCATCGCGCTCCACGTCACGTCACGCTTGCCGGTCAGCCGGTCAGCCGGTCAGCCGGCCAGCCGCTCGCCCTCACGCTTCTCACGCTTCTCATGCTTCAAACGCACGTTCAATGCGCCAGCCACAAAGGACCGACATGACGCCACACGACCTCGCGCATCGCCTCGTCGAAGCACGCCGGCAGCATCGCCCGATCGACGGGCTGCCCTCCGAACAGTTCCCGCCCGACGCCGCGACCGCGTATGCGATCCAGCAGGCGGTCATAGCAGGCCTCGGCGACTCCACCGGCGCGTGGAAGATCGGCGCGAAGGCGCCCGGCGGATCGACCTCGGGCGCGCCGATCCCGGCTTCGCTGGTGCGGGCTTCGCCGGCGCGCGTCGAGCATGCGGGCTTCTTTCGCGTACTCGTCGAGCTGGAGATCGCGTTCCGTTTCACCGAGGTCATCGAGCCGCGCAGCCGCGCCTATACGCGCGACGAGGTGCTCGCGCTCGTCGGCGTGGTGCTGCCGGCCATTGAAATCGTCGATAGCCGCTTCGCCGAATGGCCGAACATCGCGCCGCTCGCTCAACTCGCCGACGCGCAAAACAACGGGGCGCTCGTCACCGGTCATCCGGTCCCGTATGCGGGGCTCGCGCGCGGCTTCGACTTCGTGTCGCCGGAACTGGAACTGAGCTTCGACGGCGAGTCGCTCGTGCCCGACGCCACCGGCAATCCGGCCGGCGATCCACGCGAATTGCTGGTGTGGTTCGTCAACCATTGCGCCGCCATGGGCATCACGATCGAACCGGAATGGACGCTGACCACCGGCTCTTACGTCGGTGCGCATAAAGTGGGAAAGCCGGGCATCGTGCGCGGCCACATCGACGGACTCGGAGAGGTCGAGATCGAACTGACCTGATTGCGCGACACTGTGTCATGTGACACAGCGCTGCATTTCTTTCGACGCCGTCCTTGTAACGGCGCATTACAAACTCATCATCAAGCGGCTGCCCACGGGCGGCCGTTTTACATTTGACGCGTCGCCGAGGACTCCTTAGCCGTATACCCTATTGAAGCGGTTGCGCGCCGCGCCGTTATCCAGTTAACAAAGTTGAACGACAGTTCAACGAGGCATCGACAACGTAAAGCGGAGCAAAGCCGACCATGCCGTCGACGCGGTTATGCAAAGCATGTGAAGCATCGCATTGATAGCAAAGCATGCGCAGCGATGTGATGGAACAAAAGCTCGCGTGCATGGACGAACTGCATGAACGTGCGACGCCGAACGCCGCTTGCAACTTTGGTCGATCGACGTGTAACAGATGCGCACACAGGTAGACCAAATGCGTGTCAAAGCGTTAAGGAAGCAAGAGGCGAAAGCAGAAAAGAGTGGGGACGTAGCGCGAAAATGCGCGATGTGCGGCTGATGCGAGGCTTCAAGGTACGCGACGTGCGTGTGCAGGCAACGCGTGAATGTAACTGCTGATGAGTGCCGTCAAAGAAGTAGTGAAGCGACACTGTGAAGCGAGGTCGTCAAGCAACGTTCGCGGCACTGTTCGACGCGCAAGATTGTAGGTGGTCGAAACGGTGTTTCCAAGTGATGAATGTCGGGAGGCCCGCACGGCGCGATTTTCGCAACGTAGTTCGTGAAAAAAAATTTAAAAGGGTTTAGGATGAATTCGAGCGATGTCGTTTCCGAATAGCGCGCCGCGCACGACATCGGTCTAGACTTCGGCGAGGAGGTAGCATGGATATCTACAGCAGTTTCGCGACCCGCTTCGAGAAAACGCGAGAGGACGAACTCTCGCTCGAGGAGTACCTCGCGCTCTGCAAAGACAATCCCGCCGCGTACGCCACGGCTGGCGAACGCATGTTGACGGCAATCGGAGAACCCGAACAGATCGACACTCGCAACGATCCGCGCCTGTCGCGCATCTTCGCGAACAAGGTCATCAAGGTATACCCCGCATTCCGTGAGTTCTACGGAATGGAGGAGGTGATCGAGCAGGTGGTCGCCTACTTCCGGCACTCGGCCCAGGGGCTCGAAGAAAAGAAGCAGATTCTGTATCTGTTGGGCCCGGTCGGCGGCGGTAAATCGTCCATCGCCGAACGTCTGAAGCAGCTCATGGAGCGCGTGCCGTTCTACGCGATCAAGGGCTCGCCTGTGAACGAATCGCCGCTCGGTTTGTTCGATTACGACGAGGACGGTCCGATCCTCGAAGAGCAATACGGCATACCACGCCGCTACCTGAAAAGCATTCTGAGCCCGTGGGCGGTCAAGCGCCTGCACGAGTACAACGGCGACATCCGCAAGTTCCGCGTGGTGCGGCGCTATCCGTCCATCCTGCGGCAAATCGGCATCGCCAAAACGGAGCCGGGCGACGAGAACAATCAGGACATCTCCTCGCTCGTCGGCAAGGTCGACATTCGCAAGCTCGAGCAATACGCGCAAGACGATGCGGACGCCTACAGCTACTCCGGCGGCCTGTGTCTCGCGAATCAGGGCCTGCTCGAATTCGTCGAAATGTTCAAGGCGCCGATCAAGGTGTTGCACCCGCTGCTCACCGCGACCCAGGAAGGCAACTTCAAGGGCACGGAAGGCTTCGGCGCGATTCCTTTCGACGGCGTGATCCTCGCGCACTCGAACGAGTCGGAGTGGAAAGCCTTCCGCAATAACCGCAACAACGAAGCCTTGCTCGACCGGATTTTCGTCGTGAAGGTGCCGTACTGCCTGCGCTATTCGGAAGAGATCAAGATCTACGAGAAGCTGTTGCGCAATTCGTCGCTGGCTAATGCTGTCTGCGCGCCCGGCACGCTGAAGATGATGGCGCAAATGTCGGTGCTCACGCGCTTGCAGGAGCCCGAGAATTCGAGCCTCTTCTCGAAGATGCAGGTCTACGACGGCGAGAATCTGAAGGACACCGATCCGAAGGCGAAGTCGTACCAGGAATACCGCGACTTCGCGGGCGTCGACGAAGGCATGACCGGCGTGTCGACCCGCTTCGCGTTCAAGATTCTGTCGCGCGTGTTCAACTTCGATTCGACCGAAGTCGCGGCCAATCCGGTGCATCTGATGTACGTGCTCGAACAGCAGATCGAGCGCGAGCAGTTCCCACCGGAAACCGAGCAGAAGTACCTGTCGTTCATTAAAGACGTGCTCGCGTCGCGTTACGCGGAATTCATCGGCAAGGAGATCCAGACGGCGTATCTCGAGTCGTACTCCGAATATGGGCAGAACATTTTCGATCGCTATGTGACGTATGCGGACTTCTGGATTCAGGATCAGGAGTTCCGCGATCACGACACCGGCGAGAGCTTCGACCGCGCGGCGCTCAATGCCGAGCTGGAGAAGATCGAGAAGCCCGCGGGCATCAGCAACCCGAAGGACTTCCGCAACGAGATCGTGAACTTCGTGCTGCGCGCGCGTGCTGCGAATGCAGGGAAAAATCCTGCGTGGATCAGCTACGAAAAGCTGCGCGTCGTGATCGAAAAGAAAATGTTCTCGAATACGGAGGAACTGTTGCCGGTCATTTCGTTCAACGCCAAAGGTTCGGCGGAAGAACAGCGCAAGCACGAAGACTTCGTCAACCGGATGGTGGCGAAGGGCTACACGCCGAAGCAGGTGCGCTTGCTGTGTGACTGGTATCTGCGCGTGCGCAAGTCGTCATGATACGCACTGCGTGCCGCTCGCGCGGTCCGACCGCGCGAGCACCCTGCGAGCCGCAAGCTGCATGGACATAGCATCGGGCCATCCAGCGTGCGTCTCGCGCACCCGAATTTGGGCAGTATGGGAGACCGGGCGTGCTTCATCAAATCATCGACCGCAGGTTGGCAGGCAAGAACAAAAGCATTGCAAATCGCGAGCGTTTTTTGCGCCGCGTCAAGAACTACATTCGTCGCGCCGTTTCGGAAGCGGTGCGCGACCGCAGCATTAAAGACATTCAGAACACCCAGAGCATCACCATTCCGCGTAAGGACATCGCGGAGCCGTCGTTCCGGCACGGACCGGGCGGCCGGCGCGAAATGGTGCATCCAGGCAACTCCGACTACATCCGCGGCGACAAGATTCAGCGGCCGCAAGGCGGTGGCGGCGGAGGCGGCGGCAGTCAGGCGAGCAACGAAGGCGAAGGTCAGGACGACTTCGTGTTCGAGCTGAGCCGCGAAGAATTCATGCAGTATTTCTTCGACGATCTCGAACTGCCGCGGCTCGTCAAAACCCATCTGATGGCCGTGCCCACATGGAAGAGCATCCGCGCGGGCTGGGCGGCCGAAGGCACGCCGAACAACATCGACGTGGTCCGTTCGCTGCGCAGCGCGCTTGGCCGCCGCATCGCGCTCGGTGCGCCGCTCGTCAACCAGTTGCACGAAATGGAGCGGCAACTCGAGGTGCTGAAGGCCGACCCCGACGATCGCCGCGAAGAAATCAAGCTGCTCGAAGACGAGATCCACCATCTGCGCGGGCGCATCTGGCGCATTCCGTTTATCGACCCGTTCGACCTGCGTTACGTGAACCGCGTGAAGCAGCCCACGCCGTCGAGCCAGGCCGTGATGTTCTGTCTGATGGATGTGTCCGGTTCGATGGACGAGCAACGCAAGGATCTCGCCAAGCGCTTCTTCATCCTTCTTTATCTGTTTCTCAAGCGCAATTACGAAAAGATCGAGGTGGTGTTCATCCGCCACCACACGCGCGCCGAGGAGGTCGACGAAGACACGTTCTTCCACTCGACCGAAAGCGGCGGCACGGTGGTATCGAGCGCGCTCGAGCTGATGCAGAAGGTGATGGACGAGCGCTATTCGCCGACTGAATGGAACATTTACGGCGCCCAGGCGTCCGACGGTGACAACTGGACCGACGACTCGCCGAAGTGCCGCAAGATACTCTCGGATGACATCCTCGAGAAGGTGCGCTATTTTGCGTATATTCAGGTGACGCCCGAAGAGCAGAACCTGTGGCTCGAATATGCACAACTGGCCTTGAGCCAGCCGCATATGGCGATGAAGAAGGTCGAAACCGCGGCTGACATCTATCCGGTGTTTCGCGAGTTGTTTGAAAAGCAGGTGGCGTCGTCATGACGACCAAACATTTGCATAACGAAGCGCGCGGCTATCAGCCGGAGCGTGGGACAGGCGTGCCGCAGCGTGAGTCGGGGCATGCCGAGGCAGGGGCGGACGAAGAGCGGGCCGCCGCAGCCGGAGCAGTCGACAACGCTGACGCACGGGGACACACCGGAACGCCCATCGAGGGGCAAAGGGAAGTCCGTATGAACGTAGCCGATAGACGGCCTTTGCCGTGCCCGTCCGACTGGACCTTCGAGTTGATCGAGGAGTACGACTCCCATATTGCCCGTGTTGCAGAGCAATATGAACTCGACGTGTATCCGATCCAGCTCGAACTCATCAGCGCTGAACAGATGATGGACGCGTATGCGTCCGTCGGCATGCCGGTGAATTACCGGCACTGGTCGTTCGGCAAACACTTTCTCTCTACCGAAAAAAGCTACCGTCGAGGGCAGATGGGGCTCGCGTACGAGATCGTGATCAACTCGAACCCCTGCATCGCGTATCTGATGGAAGAGAACACGATGACGATGCAGGCGCTCGTCATCGCGCATGCGGCGTATGGGCACAACTCGTTCTTCAAGGGCAACTATCTGTTCCGGCTGTGGACGGATGCGCATGCCATCATCGACTACCTCGTCTACGCGAAGAATTACATTGCGGAATGCGAGGAGCGCTTCGGGCTCGACCGCGTGGAAGAACTGCTCGATTCGTGCCACGCGCTGATGAACTACGGCGTGGACCGCTACAAGCGTCCGCAGAAGCTGTCGCTGGAAAAAGAATTCGCCGCGCGTCGCGAACGCGAGGCGTATCTGCAATCGCAGGTGAACGAGTTATGGCGCACGCTGCCCACGCGACATACGCCGCTGCCCGAGGAAATCGAGGAGCGTTATCCGCCTGAGCCGCAGGAAAACCTGCTGTATTTCGCGGAGAAAAACGCGCCGCTGCTCGAGCCGTGGGAGCGCGAGGTGATCCGCATCGTGCGAAAAGTGGGGCAGTATTTTTATCCGCAGCGGCAGACGCAGGTGATGAACGAAGGTTGGGCCACGTTCTGGCACTACACGCTGCTTAACACAATGTACAACCAGGGCAAGCTGGAAGACGGCTTCATGATGGAGTTCCTCCATTCGCACAGCAATGTGGTCTATCAGCCGCCCGTCACCAAGCCGTACTACAGCGGCATCAATCCGTACGCGCTGGGTTTTTCGATGATGAGCGACATTCGCCGCATCTGCGAAAACCCGACCGAGGAAGACCGCAAGTGGTTCCCGGAGCTGGCCGGCAGTCCGTGGTTGCCCGCCATGCACTACGCGATGCGCAACTTCAAGGACGAGAGCTTCGTCGCGCAATATCTGTCGCCGCATCTGATCCGCGAAATGCGGCTGTTCTCAGTACTCGACGACGACATGCGCGACGCGCTGGAAGTCTCGGCGATCCACGATGACAGCGGCTATCAGTACGTGCGCCAGGCGTTGTCGCGGCAGTACGACATGCATCATCGCGAGCCGAACATTCAGGTGTGGTCGGTGAATACGCGCGGCGACCGCAGTCTGACGCTGCGGCATTTCATGAGCGACAACCGGCATCTTTCGTCCGATAGCGACGAGGTGCTCAAGCACATGGCGCGCTTGTGGCAGTTCGACGTGTATCTGGAAAGCGTCGACGAAAACGGCACGGTCAGGAAGCGTTACGAGTGCCGCTACGTGCCGCCGGCCGTGAGGGCGTGAGGACGTCTCACGGCGTGAGGGTCTTTTGGGCGCGCCCGCCACTGTCGTGGCCGGCGCGCCAGTCTTTATGGTGTCGAAGCCTGGCAGGCGATTCGCGCGCGGCCTGTCACGAGTTACGCGTGGGCACCCAGATCAGCCAGAAAATCGCGGGCGCGTTCCGACAAGCCCGGCGCGAGGTTTAGCGCCTGGGTGGCCGCCGTGCCGACCCGGCTGCGCGCGTTTTCCTCGAGTTCGTCGGCGGCTGTCGTCAACCAGTCTGGAAACTTCTCCGCGAGCGCGTCGATCAACACGGCGGCCTGCCGCCGGTCCTTGTCCGCCTTGAGCGCCCGCGACGGGTCGCGAAGCGTGCTGACGACAAGCTTGTGAAGCGCGAATCTGGCGGGGTCGGGCAGCATGACCGGCACCACGTGTTCCTTGCCGAGGATAAAGCCTTGCGTAGGGTTCGTTACCAGATACCTGAAGTAGGGAAGTCCGGTTGCGTGGGCGCGCAAGTGCGGCAAGGCCTTCGTCTCGTACGCTTCCGTACCCGGCACGAGCAAGTCCACCTTGAGGTGCTGTCCACGCGCCTTGAACGACGTGGACGGCTTTCGCGAGTGCAGTTCCGGCATCTCGAGAAACGGAATGCCGCTATCACGAAGGATGTCGAGAAAGCTGCGCTCTTCGGGGATAGCCACCGAAATGCTCCCGGCGCTGCCAATGTCGATATCTTCCGTCCGGTAGTTCGCAGGCAGCCGCACGCCCAGGCTGTTCAGAAGCGCGCCGAAGGCGTGGGAGCCGGCCAGCACTCCGCCGTGGCTGAAGATGCCCGCGTTGAAGAGCGTTGCCAGCGTGAGCGCCGAAGAGTTGTCCGCGGCGGCAAAGTTCGCCTTGCGCAGTATCTGGACCTCGGCGGCAAGCGCGCGCATCTCCGCGCTCTCGAGTAGTTTCGCCTCGAGCGCAGCCTCGGTAGCGGGCTCGCCTGCGCGGCCAAGCGACGTTTCCTTATGCTTTCCCGATGCCAGATAGACGCGCCAATAGGTGTACGTTTTCCCGTCGACGGTCTTCTGGGCCGCCGAGCCCGGAGAGTGCAGGGGAATATGACCTTGTGCGCCGGCGCGCTCGGTGACGGACGAATACAGCGTTTGCAATGCGTCGTTGTGGAAGCTGGCCATTGCTGGCGTCTCCTCATACCCTGTGATTGAGCATTAAGGTATAAATTCACAACAGTCAAATTTATACCTCACGATTAAACCCGAGGGATAAACCAGGAATGAGCTCCGAACTGTGCCGGGACCGGACTGGCGACGGCGCTCGCCGTAGCGCTTGCCAACAAACCCCCAACTTTTACTTGCGATTCTGTAAAATTCGCCCACGCTAAAAATCGCGTGCTGAAGGCGGCGCCACGACCGTCGCCTCCGTTCAAGAGACAAGGAAGACAACATGACCGACCTCACAGACCACAGCGTGGCCTCCGCCCACGACACGCGGCGCCGCATTTTCGCGATCGTCGGCGCTTCATCGGGCAATCTCGTCGAGTGGTTCGACTTTTACGTCTACTCGTTCTGCGCGCTGTACTTCGCGCCCGCGTTCTTCCCAAGCGGCAACACCACCACGCAATTGCTGAACACGGCCGGCGTGTTCGCGGCAGGCTTTCTGATGAGGCCGATCGGCGGCTGGTTCTTTGGCCGTCTCGCCGACAAGCACGGCCGGCGTACCGCGATGATGATCTCGGTCTTCATGATGTGCGGCGGCTCGCTGGTGATCGCCGTGCTGCCCACGTACGCGCAGATCGGCGCGCTCGCGCCGGCGCTGCTGCTCGTCGCGCGGCTGTTCCAGGGACTCTCCGTGGGCGGCGAATACGGCACCAGTGCAACGTATATGAGCGAGGTCGCGCTGAAAGGGCGGCGCGGCTTCTTCGCGTCGTTCCAGTACGTGACGCTGATCGGCGGCCAGTTGTGCGCGCTCCTCGTGCTGGTGATCCTGCAACAGACGCTCTCGACCGCGGAACTCAAAGCCTGGGGCTGGCGCGTGCCGTTCGTGATCGGCGCGATCGCGGCGCTGGTCGCGCTCTATCTGCGTAAATCGCTCGATGAAACCACTACCGCCGCGACGCGTCAGCGCAAGGAAGCGGGCACGCTGCGCGGCTTGTGGCAGCACCGCGTCGCGTTCATGACGGTGCTCGGCTTCACGGCGGGCGGCTCGCTGATTTTCTATACGTTCACCACGTATATGCAGAAGTATCTGGTGAACACGGCGGGCATGAATGCGAAGACCGCCAGCAACGTGATGACCGCGGCGCTCTTCGTCTACATGCTGCTTCAGCCGCTGTTCGGCGCGCTGTCGGACCGCATCGGCCGGCGTCGTTCGATGCTGTGCTTCGGCCTCTTCGCGACCATCGGCACGGTGCCGCTTCTGCATGCGCTGAAGGACGTGACGAGCCCGTATGCGGCGTTCGGTCTCGTGGTGCTGGCGCTTGCCATCGTCAGCTTTTATACGTCGATCAGCGGCCTCATCAAGGCGGAAATGTTCCCGCCCGAAGTGCGCGCGCTCGGCGTGGGCCTCTCGTATGCGGTGGCGAATGCGATCTTCGGCGGCTCGGCCGAATACGTGGCGCTGTGGCTCAAGTCGACCGGCAGCGAACCGATGTTCTACTGGTACGTGACCTTGATGTGCGCGATCGCCGGCATCGTCGCGCTGCGCATGCGCGATCCGTCGAAAGAAGGGTATTTGCGTCACGAACCGTGAGCCGAGGCGCGGGCTCGGGTGCGTGCTTAGGTGCGTGCTCAGTGCGTGTTCACGCCACCACGATTTCGGTGCCCAGTACGTGCAGAAGGTCGCGCAGCGCTTCGGCCTGCGCCATCTTCGCGTCGCTGCGCAGGTGGATCTGCACGGCTCGCCCGGCAATTCCGTCGATGGGTTGAGCGAGCCACAATTCCACCGCCAGTCCCAATCCCTCGGGCTGATTGGCGGCGACCGGCTCGATCACACGCGGCTTGAAACAGGCACTGTCGGACATGGCGAATCACCTCGGACTTGATGACGTGTCCGGCTCATCGTAATCAGCGGCGCGCGCGAGTCCAAGCAACAAATACGCCTTTGCTAAGCAGAGGATGCTTAGCAGAAAACGCGCTGACGGCGCATGTCGGCGACCGCCGACGACGTCGCCGCGATCAGCGCGATTCGGTCGTATCGGCGGTGAGTTCCGCGACAAGCTCTTTGATGGTTGTGCCGGGTTCACCGGTCAAGGCTGCTACAGGAGCCGCCGTTGCCACGGCGCCGGCTGCGCCCGCTGCGGCCACCGCCGTAACCGTGGCTGCGGCGCTCGCCCTCACCACGCTCTCCGTCTCCGCCATCACCACATCCCCCGCAGCAATCCCCGCCCGCCCGCGCGCATTCACCGCCGCTCGCGAAAGCATCAGCAGGTGGTAGTAAAGCCGCGCGCTGAATCCATAGCGATACGCGAACAGATGACCCAGCGCGATCTTCAACCCGAGCCGCGCCTGACGATTCCTCGCATGCACCGACACGACGATTGGCGCGAGCCGCCGCAGCGCGAGCTTGCGCGAAGGCTCGAGCTGCGGCGGCAACTTCAGCTTCCTGACGAACGCGTAGGCGCTCAGCGTGGCTGCCGCCGCGGTCCCGCGCGTGCTGTGCGAAATCGAAGTCGCGGTCTTGCGATACACCGACACGTAATCGTGCAGATAAAAGACCTCGCGCGCCGCGAGGCACAGCTCGGTGCCGAACACGAAGTCGCAGCACGCGCCGTATTGCTCCTTATAGCCGACGTGCCTAACGAGCCGCGCGTCCGCCATCCAGCCGTTGTTCGGGAACATCTGAACGAGCCCGGTTCTGCCCGGCAGCGGCTGCAAGCCTTCGGCGTCCTTCGTGCGCCTGAACGCCGCGTTGAGCCGCGCGCTGGCCTCGACGTCGATCGCGCCGTCATGGTTGGCTTCGTACTGTGCGCCGAACGCCGCATCGAGTTGCGGATGCAGCTTCCACAGCGACACGAGTTTTTCGACGCCGTCGGTGGTGAGCAGGTCGTCGTCGTGAAGCAGCAGAATCTTGTCGCCGAGCGCGCGCTCGAACAGGCTCGCGACGTTGCGCGCCTGGCCAAGCGGCGGCTCGTTCCTCGCATAACGGATGCGCTCTTCGCTCAACTCGTGCGGATAACGCGACGCGAGCAGTTGCGCGGTGCGCGCATCGTTTGAATCGTCGCCGATCACGATTTCCAGATTGCCGTAGGTCTGCGCAAGACACGAGTCGATGCACTCGACGATCAGCTCCGGCCGGTTGCAGGTCGGCACGCAGATCGACACTTTGGCTGGCTCGGCGGAGGGCACGGGAATGGACATGGGCGTCGCCTTTGTTATCTGTTGAAGGGGCGGCAGCCGGCTGCTTGTTCGCATACATCGCTGCAAGCAGAAAAGTAGTGCATCGCGCCGAAAAAATATTCGGTAAAAAAGCGGAAAAAATGTCTGCTGTATGAAAGCTGCGGAAAGGGAAAAATTTATGCGGCTTTGCGCGCTCCAACGCAGCAAAGCCGCTTCCAGACCTGCGCTTAATTTCAGCCGACTGACGGCTCGCCTTCACCCGGCTTCTGACCCGGACGGTCCGCCGGCGACTGATCGCGGTCGGCGTCGCCGCGCTCCGGCAGCTTGCTCTTTTCGTTGTCGCTATGTACCGCGGGGTGCGGATGGGCGATGTCGTCGGGCTTGTCGTTGCCTTGCTTGGGGTCGGCCATGGCGTTCTCCTGATCTTGAAGACTTACTCAGGAAGCAAAGCCTGGGCCCGCACTTCACTCGGCGTGAGCGGCGCCCGTCAGCGAAATGATGAAATCGATGAAGGCGCGCACCTTGGCGGGCGGATGATGCCGCGACGGATAGAGCGCGTAGAGCGGATAAAGCTCGTCGCCCCATTCGGGAAAAAGCTCGACCAGCTTGCCGCTCGCGAGCAAGGATTCCGCGCCGAGCGCGAGGATTTGCGCGATGCCCTGGCCCGCGGCGCACACGCTGTGCAAGGTGCCCACATCGTTGACGGTCAGGCGGCCTTGCGGCGTGACGACGATTTTCTTGCGGCCGCGATGAAACTCCCAACTGAACGGATAACCGGTCAGCGGATCGCGAAACTTGATGCACGCATGCTGGCCGCTTTCGAGTTCCGCAGGATTCGCCGGATGCCCATGCTTCTTCAGATACGACGGCGCGGCCACCGTCAGAATGCGCGTGTCGAGCAGCTTGCGCGCGATCAGCGACGACACCGGCGGCTCGCCGAAGCGGATCGCGACGTCGAAACCGTCGCCGACCATATCGCCCAACTGGTCGCGCGTGATCAGTTCGAGCTGCAAATCGGGATGTTTGTCGACGAAACCGCCGAGTCTCGGTCCGAGCACGAGGCGCGAAAAGAACGGGTCCATGTTCACGCGCAGGCGTCCGCGCACGGCCGTCGCGCCTCGGGCGGCGCTGGCCGCCGCGTCCTCGAGGCCGCTTAGCAGCGGCACGATCTGTTCGTAGAAGCGCCGGCCCTCGTCGGTGAGCGTGACCGAGCGCGTGGTGCGATCGAATAGCCGGATGCCGAGCCGCGCCTCGAGCCGCGCCACCGAACGGCTTACGCCCGATTGAGACATGTCGAGCGCGACGCCTGCTGCCGCGAAGCTGCCGCAATCGACGATCGCTGTCAGCACGCCCATGCCGTTCAGCACGCGCTCGTCAAATGGCATCGGAGAATCCTTTTCTTGTTCGTTGACGCGGTACATGCTAACGCGAAACGTGCGGCGGGGAGCCCGTCCACGAAGGATCGCGGGTCCGTCATGCGCGGCGCATATGAGAAGCGACAGCGTGTGAAAGCAACGCGGCGGCGCGGACTCAGTTGCAACGTTACCGAACCCGAACCCGAACCCGAACCCGAACCCGAACCCGAACCCGAACCCGAACCCGAACCCGAACCCGAACCCGAACCCGAGCGCGAATCAGCGCCCCGCGCCCTGGCTAGCCGGCGCGCGCACGGCGGGCGCCGCGTCGAGATGGCGGAACACCCACGCGGACAGCAGCGTGATCGCGCCGACGCAGACGAAGCTCAGCCGGAAGCCGAGGGCCGCCGAGCCCCATTGCGCGGCAAAGAGCTTCACGAGCCCGCCGCCGATGGATACGCCCAGGCCGATCGCCAGCATCTGCACCATCGAAAAGAGGCTGTTGCCGCTGCCGGCGTCTTCGTGCGAGAGGCCCTTGAGCGTGACGCTGTTCATCGCCGCGAACTGCATGGAGTTGGCTGCGCCGAATATCGCGAGAATCACGATTTCGACGATGAGCGGCGTGCCGCGCGAGATCGACGCAAACGCCACGATCGACGAACCGACGATGAGCGTATTCACCAGCAGGAAGAGGTCGTAGCCGTAGCGCCGCACGAGCGGCGCGATCCAGCGTTTGGCGACCGTGCCGGCGAGCGCCGCGGGCAGCATCATCAGCCCCGAATGCAGCGGCGTGTAGCCAAGCTGAAGCTGCAACAGCAGCGGCACCAGAAACGGCACGGCGCTCGAGCCGATGCGGCACACGAGGTTGCCGATCAGCCCCACGCTGAAATTCGGCTCGCTGAACAGCGACAGTTTGAAGAGCGGGTTACGCCGCCGCCTCGCGTGCGGAATGTAGGCGAGCGCGCTCACCGCCGCGAGCGCGAACAGCGCCGCGGACCACGCCGCCTGATGCGTCGGCACGGGGGCATCGACGGCCAGCGAAAACGCGATCATGCAAAGCGACAACAACCCGCAGCCGATGAAGTCGAACGGCGGCGCCTGGGTCTCGCCATGCGGCGGCAAAAAACGCTGCACCGCGTAGAGACCGGCGGCGCCGATCGGCACGTTGATCAGAAAGATCCAGTGCCATGTGATCGCCTGGACGAACCAGCCTCCGAGCGTTGGTCCGACAATCGGGCCGAGCTGACCGGCGACTGAAATAAACGCGAGCGCCGCGACGTATTGCTCACTGGACACGCTGCGCAGCACGGCGAGGCGTCCGATCGGCAGCAGCATCGAGCCGCCCACGCCTTGTAGCACGCGCGCGAGCACGAGTTCGCCGAGCGTGTGCGCGCTCGCGCAGCAAATCGAGCCGATCACGAAGACGAGGATCGCGGCGAAGTAGACGCGCCGCGTGCCGAAGCGGTCGGCGAGCCAGCCGGAGGCGGGCGTGAGCATCGCCATCGTCAACGTGTAGGCGACCACGATCGGCTGCATCGCAAGCGGCGCGACATGCAGGCTGTGCGCGATGGACGGCAGCGCCGTGTTCACGATCGTCGTGTCGAGCGACTGCATGAAGAAGCCCGCGGCGACGATCCACAGCAGCGCGGTATGCGACGAATCCCTGGTCATGTGATGGCAAGCGGCGGCGCGCGGGCGCCGGTTAAGCGGAGTTTTTTGTCAGCAAACGCTTCAATGATACGGCATTGAGCGGTGTTGCAAGGCGGGAATGGGGAGGGCGTGCGAGCGGTGGAGGTGTGCGGTACGAGTGCGCAGCGCGAGCCGCCTCTTTGAATCGCGTGATCCAGCCGAGTTGAAAGAGGCGCTGCGCCAGCGGTGCTGCTATGTACAGTGACGCGCTTATTCAGGCATCGAGCGGAACGAAATCGCGAAGCGGTTCCATGCGTTGATCGTGGAAACGAGCAGCGTGAGGTCGACCAGTTCTTCGTCGCTGAAGTGAGGGCGGACCGCTTCCCACACGGCGTCGGGCACGTGATCGTGCGAGATGAGCGTCAACGCTTCCGTCCATTCGAGCGCGGCGCGTTCGCGATCCGTGAAGAACGGTGTTTCGCGCCACGTCACGACCGTTGCAAGACGGCGGTCGGTTTCGCCGCCTTTACGGGCGTCGGTGGTATGCATGTCCACGCAGAACGCGCAGCCGTTGATCTGCGACGCACGCAGGCGAACCAGTTCCGCGAGCGACTTTTCAATCGACGATTTGCCGATGCGTTCTTCGAGGCCCAGCATTGCCTTGATCGCGGCGGGACTGGCTTTGTAGTAGTTCAGACGTTGTTTCATGATTCACTCCTTGGCTTTGGTGGGACGCATCCGGTGATGCGATGAGTGAATACTAGTCCCGGCATTGGCTTTGCAAAATGGCCATTTTCGACGATTTATAGGTGGCCACTTGAACGTCCGCAACCGGCTGCGAATCCCCGCTTAAGCGCCCTTGCTGGCTGTAATGGCATCGTTGCCGCGCTCACGGCGATTCGGTATGGTGGGTCATCACCTTATGAAGAGATAGCGAATGACGTCCGCCGCCGAGCCTGTTGTGCAACCTGGTTCACCGCCTATCCGCACCGACGTGCTGATCGTCGGCGCGGGTCCCGTTGGGCTCTTCGCCGCTTTCGAGGCCGGCGTGATCGGCTTGTCCTGCCAGATCGTCGATGCACTCGGCAAGATCGGCGGTCAATGCACCGAGCTCTATCCCGACAAGCCGATCTACGACATTCCCGCGATTCCATCGTGCACGGCGCGTGAACTCGTGGACCGCCTGCTCGCGCAATGCAAGCCGTTCGACGTGCCGATTCATCTCGAGCAGCGTGTGGAATCCGTCGAGCAGCGCAGCGACGGCCGGTGGACCGTGCGCACCGATCGCGGTCTTGTGTTCGACGTCGCGGCAATCATGCTGGCCGCGGGCAACGGTGCATTCGTGCCGCAAAAGCTGCCGCTTGCCGAAGCCGTGCCGCTCGAATCGCGCCATGTGCACTACAGCGTGCAGCGTCTCGCCGATTTCGCCGACAAGACCGTGGTCGTGGCAGGCGGCGGCGATTCCGCGCTCGACTGGGCGCTCGCGTTGCGCAAGGTCGCGCGGCGCGTGACGCTCGTGCATCGGCGCAACGGATTCAGCGCCGCCGATTCAAGCGTCGAGTTAATGCGGCGCGCGGTCGAAGCGGGCGAGATGGACTTTATCGTCGGCGCCATTTCAGGGTTGAAGGTGCAAAGCGACGCGCAAGAGAACGCCGAAAGCGGCGCGCTCAAATCCATCACATTGCGACATATCGAAGGCGAGACCGAGTTGCCGGCGGAACAGCTTGTCGTGCTATACGGACTGGTCGCGGACCTCGGTCCGATAGGGCAGTGGGGCTTGAGCCTGCACGGCGGCCGCGTCGATGTGGATACGTCCAACTACGAGAGCTCGCGGCCAGGCATCTTCGCGGTCGGCGACATCGCCAACTATCCGAACAAGCAGAAGCTGATTCTGTCGGGCTTTCACGAGGCGTCGCTCGCGCTGCGCAAAGCGTATTCGTATGCGTATCCCGAGCGCAAACGCGTGCACGTCCATTCGAGTTACGACGCGAAGCTCGCGGAAAAAGTCAGCGCGGCAGGCTGAGCCTGCAAGACGATTGAAAGAGACCCGCTGGAGACCGCACGATTGCAAGATGGTCCGATCGCAGCGGGTCTTTTTTACATCACAAGCTGCTATTTTCCCGCAGGCTGACTCGCGGCCGCCGCCGCGCTGGCCGCCTTGTCTTTCTTCTTTGCTTCATGATGGCCGATCGCGCAGCCTGCTGCTGCGCCGGCCACGCCGTGGCCACCCGCAATATGTCCGCCGACGCCGCCGACCACCGCGCCTTTGGTGCAACCTTCGGCATGCGCCGCGGCGTGAACGAACGCGAATGAAACCACGAGAGCCGTGGCGAGAGAGGCATGTTTCAAGGCAAGCTCCTGATGTTGAATTGATCGTGTGTCGATAAAGCAAGTGCGAGACCTGACCCGTGTTTAGCGGTCTGAAAGGTTCGTTTCTTGCTGCGCGATGAGCGCTGCTCGACGAAGCGCCGGGCACTTCGCACGAGGGTCGGGCGCCGCGCCGCGCAGCGTGAGTCCCAGGTCGAAACGCAATCGGAGCCGAGCGGCATGCCACGCACGAGGACCGCGCGAATCACATCGGACAGGGCAAACTTTTTCGCGCGCCCGAGCGCGTGGTTCGTGCTGAGCCTGTTGTCCGCGAGCGCTGTTCTTCCATCCACAGCTTCTGCCGACTCCGCGCCCCTCGCTTATTTTCTCCATACCGCAGGGCCCGCTGCTGCGCCGACGATGCGCCTCGGCTGGGTGCTGACTGCAATCGTCGTGCTGGTGGTGCTGATCGTGAGCGGCTTGCTTGTCGTGGCGCTCGCTCGCAAGCGGCCTGCTGAACCGGCGGACACGATTGGTCCCGAAGCGGGCGGATTGCGCTGGATTTATGTGGGGACCGGTGCCTCGTGTGTGGCGTTGCTCGGCATGCTCGTCTACACGATGACGACGCTCGAATCCGTCGCTTCGCCCGCATCGCATGCGCGGCTTGTCATCACCGTGACCGCCTACGACTGGTGGTGGAAAGTCGATTACGCCGACGACCCCGACGCCGCGCGAAACTTCAGTACCGCCAACGAAATTCATGTTCCTGTCGGCGAGCCCGTGAAGGTGCGGTTAAAAAGCGCCGATGTCGTCCACGCGTTCTGGGTGCCGCAGCTTGCCGGCAAGACGCAGACCATTCCCGGTCAAACGAACGAGCAATGGATTCAGGCCGATCGTCCCGGCATTTATCGCGGACAGTGTTCGCAGTTCTGCGGCGCGCAGCATGCGCATATGGCCTTCGAAGTCGTCGCACAAAGCGCCGCCGATTTCGATGCGTGGCGAGACGCGCAAGGGCGCAACGCGATGCCGACGCAGGCATCGGCGCACGACGCGCACGACGCGCAATTCAGCGCGGGCAAGAAACTGTTCGACGAGCGCTGTGCCGGCTGCCACACGATACGCGGCACCGACGCGCACGGCTCGCAGGCCCCTGACCTCACGCATCTCGGCTCGCGACGTCTGATCGCGGCCGGTGCGCTGACGAACACGCCCGAGCATCTGCTCGACTGGGTACAGCACGCGCAGCGAATCAAACCGGAAGCATTGATGCCGAGCATCGCATTGACCACGAGCGATGCCGCCGCGCTGTCCGCTTATCTCGCGACGCTGCATTGAACCCGAGCCGGTCGCGAGTTTGCGCGACCGCCTAACGTAAGGAGCGCATTTCGATGTCCGATCATGCCGACGCGCCGAGCTCGGGCGCATCGTCTTCGTTAGCGGCTGCACATGCGCCGCGCCTCGCGCGCCGGCCGCGGCGCGGCCGCGTGCCGCCTGGCAGCGCCGACGAAAAACGCATGCGCGAGATCTGGGAAACGCCGCCGGGCTGGCGCGGCTGGCTTTCGTCGGTGGATCACAAGACGATCGGCTTGCGCTATCTGGTGACCGCGTTCTTGTTTCTGCTGATGGGCGGCGTCGAAGCGCTCATCATGCGCGTCCAGCTCGCGCGGCCGAATGCGACGGTGCTCACGCCTGAGCAGTACAACCAGCTCTTCACGATGCACGGCGTGACGATGATCTTTCTGTATGCGCTGCCTGTGCTGTCCGGCTTCTCGAACTACCTGTGGCCGCTTGTGCTGGGTTCGCGCGACATGGCTTTTCCGCGGCTCAATGCGCTGTCGTACTGGATCTTTCTATTCGCGGGCATCTTCCTGTACGCGAGCTTTCCGACCGGCCAGGCGCCCGACGCGGGATGG
Source organism: Paraburkholderia graminis (assembly GCF_003330785.1). Classification (NCBI taxonomy): domain Bacteria; kingdom Pseudomonadati; phylum Pseudomonadota; class Betaproteobacteria; order Burkholderiales; family Burkholderiaceae; genus Paraburkholderia; species Paraburkholderia graminis. The sequence continues at coordinate 2,105,313 of NZ_CP024934.1, read as the reverse complement.
TTCAACTACGCGCCGCTCTCGGGCCTCGAATACAGCACCGGACCCAACATCGACGTCTACGCGCTCGGCATGGTGCTGCTCGGTATTTCAACGACAGTCGGCTCGATGAACTTCGTCGTGACGTTGCTGCGCATGCGCGCACCGGGCATGTCGCTCGATCGCGTGCCGGTGCTCGTATGGGGCACGCTCACTGCATCGGCCGGCAATCTGCTCGCGGTGCCGTCAGTGAGCCTCGCATTTTTCCTGCTGTGGATGGACCGCCGCATCGGCACGCATTTCTTCGACGTACTGAACGGCGGACGGCCGCTGCTCTGGCAGCATCTGTTCTGGATCTTCGCGCATCCGTGGGTCTATGCGGTCGTGTTGCCGGCGATGGGCATCGTGTCCGATGCGTTGCCGGTGTTCTGCCGGCGCCCGCTGGTCGGCTACGGTCCTGTCGCGCTCGCCACCGTCGCGACGATGGCGATTGGTTTCGTCGTGTGGATTCACCACATGTTCGCGACCGGAATTCCGGCGCTCGCGCTGTCGTTTTTCGGCGCGGCGAGCATGGTGATCGCGATCCCGAGCGCAGTGGCCACGTTTGCGTGGATCGCGACCATCTGGACGGGGCGGCCGGTGTTTCGCGTGCCGTTCCTGTTTTTCGCGGGCTTCGTTTTTCTGTTCGTGGTGGGCGGCGTTTCGGGCGTGCTGACCGCGGCCGTGCCGTTCGACTGGCAACTCACCGACACCTACTTCGTCGTCGCGCATCTGCATTACGTGCTGCTCGGCATCAACGTGTTCCCGGTGATCGGCGGCATCTACTTCTGGTTTCCTAAGTTCACCGGCAAGATGATGAGCGAGCGTCTTGGCAAGCTTGGTTTCTGGGTGATGTTCGCGGGCTTCAACATCGGCTTTTTCCCGATGCATATCGCGGGGCTGCTCGGCATGCCGCGCCGCATCTACACGTATCCCGCCGATATGGGCTGGAATACGGTGAACCTCGTTACGTCGCTCGGCTCCTTTCTGTTTGCGTTCGGTATCCTGATCTTTCTCGCCGATCTCGCGGTGAGTCTGAAGCGCGGCAAGCCGGCAGGCAATAATCCGTGGGACGCACCATCGCTCGAATGGGCCGTGAGTTCGCCGCCGCCGCCGTACAACTTCGCGGTGGTGCCGACGCTCGCGAGCCGCCATCCGCTGTGGGAAGGCCGTATCGAGGAACCCGGCAACGCGGGCAACGTGCGCTCGCAAATCGACGAAGGTTATCTGCTGGCGGAAGGGCGCGAGGCGCTCGGTACGACCGCGCTCGAAGCGAATCCCGACGTGATTCTGAAGATGCCTGGCGACTCGTACGCGCCGTTCTTCCTTGCGTTGTTCGCCGCGCTTTTCTTCGCGGCGCTCGCGCTCGCGGCGTGGCTTTTCGCGGGCGCGATGCTGGCGGGCTGCGCGGTGTCGATCATCGTATGGCTGTGGCCGGAGCGCGAACTGATTCAGCGCGAACCGGTTGCCGTCCACGACGCCGGAGGCTGACATGAGCGACGCCGTCAACCTGCAGCGCTCATCGCGTGAGCCTCGCGAGCCGGACGAACCGGCGGGTCTGTTGCCGATAGGCAGCGCGGGCGAGCGTTCGGGCGGCTGGTGGGGTTGCCTCACGCTTGTGCTGACCGAAGGTGCATTGTTCGGATACCTGATCTTCACGTATCTGTATCTCGCTTCGCAAAATCCGCAGCACTGGCCGCCGGAAGGTTTGCCCAAACTCACGCTCGGCGTCGTCAACACAGTCATTCTGCTGACTAGCAGCGTGTTCGTCTGGCTATGCGAGCGTTGCGTGCGCCGCCGACGCGTGCGCTGGGCAGTCGCGTCGATGGCCACGGGTGTCGTGCTCGGCATCGTCTTCATGGGCATTCAGCTTGCGGAGTGGCACGACCATCCTTACGGGCTTACGACGCATCTGTATGGCTCGCTCTACTTCACGATCACCGGCTTTCATATGGCGCACGTCGCCGTCGGCATCGTCGTGTTGCTGTTGCTGCTCATATGGACCGCGCTCGGCTATTTCGACGAGCGGCGTTGCGCGGCGTTGAAGATCGGCGGACTGTATTGGCATTTCGTCGATATCGTCTGGCTGTTCATCTTCAGCACGCTGTATCTGACGCCTTACCTCTTTCAGGAGTGGTCATGGCCCAGGACATGAACACGCCTTCGACGAGCCCATTGCCCGGCGCGCCGCACCCGCTGCGCCATGTGCTGATCGGTCTGCTGGTCGCGCCGCTCGCCTGGCTCTTGCAGATGACCGTCGCCGAAATGCTCGCTGCGCAAAGCTGTTATCCGTTCGATCATCCGTTATCCGAACCAATTCTGCCGTGGATGAAAACCGCGCTCATCGTGCTCGGCGCATTGTGCCTCGCGGCGGGCTCATTCGGCACCTGGGTCGCGTGGCGCGAAATGCGGCAGCTTGCGCCGGTCGAGTGGGCCGCGCTCGATGCCGCGCGCCGCAAGCGGGTAGAGTTGCAGCGCTTTCTGCTGAGGGTCGCGGCGTTGTGCAGCACGCTGTTTCTGGTCGCTTTGATTGCGGTCGACGCCGCCATCGCGATCGTCTCGCCGTGCAAATGGTGGTGACGATGCGCGGCCTTCGTGATTTTATCGTGATGCGCGGCGGCCGCCTGGTGCCGCGAGGTTGGCGCGCGGGCAGTGTGGCCGCGGTCGCGCTCGCGGTGATGGGCATGTTGTTGCACGATGCCGCGAGCCATGCGCGAGAAGCCGCGGCGAGCGGGGCGGGCAAGGGCATAACCAGCACCGCAACGAACAGCACGGCCACGGGCGAGGCCAACGCCAACACCAACGCTACCAACACCAACCCCACCGAAATCGCCCGCGGCGCCTACCTCGCGAAAGCCGCCGATTGCGCCGGCTGCCACACAGCCCCGCCGCGCATCCCCCAGCCTGGCGCGAAGCCGGTAGCGACGCCGCCGTTCGCGGGCGGCCTCGGCATGGGCTCGCCGTTCGGCACCATCTATTCGTCGAACATCACACCCGATCCGCAAGCGGGCATCGGCCGCTACAGCTACGAAGACTTTGCGCGCGCGTTGCGCGAGGGCGTCGCGCGAGGCGGCAAGCGGCTTTATCCGGCGATGCCATACCCATCGTTTTCGAAGATCACCGACGACGACATGCACGCCCTCTACGCGTACTTTATGCACGGCGTGCAGCCTGTGCCGACACCCGCGCCGACGACGCGTCTGCCGTTCCCGTTCAACCAGCGTTGGGCGCTGCTGTTCTGGGACTGGGTTTTTGCGCCGACCAGGCAGTACCAGCCGGACCCCGCGCATGACGCGCAATGGAACCGCGGCGCCTACCTCGTGCAATCGCTCGGACATTGCGGCGCGTGCCACACGCCGCGCGGCCCCGCGTTCAACGAGCGCGGCTACAGCCATTCGAGTTCGACGTATCTGACGGGCGGCACCAACGACAACTGGTTCGCCTCGAACCTCACCGCCGATCCCGGCTCGGGCCTCGGCCGATTTTCCGCCGACGACATCGCCGCCTTCCTCAAAGCCGGCCACGGCGGCGGACTCGTGACTTTCGGCAGCATGGTGCAAGTGGTCGAAGACAGCACCCAGTACCTGAGCGATGCCGACCGCGCCGCCATCGCCGCATATCTGAAGAGCCTGCCGCCGCGCGCGCCGAACGGCCGCTTCAACGCAAACTCGCGCGCCGCGCAGCAGACCGTGCGGGCGCTCAGAACCGGCGACGTCGAGCGGCCCGGCGCCGGCATCTACGCAACGTATTGCGCGCGATGTCATCAGATGGACGGCGCCGGCGTGCCGCAAAAGTATCCGCGGCTGGCGGGCAATCCCGCCGTGCTCGGGGCATCGAGTACATCGCTCGTGCGCTTGCTGGTCGAAGGCGGCGAGAGTCCGCACACACTCAGCGGTCCGGAGCCGCGCAAGATGCCGTCCTTCACGGACAAACTGACCGATAACGAAATGGCGCGCGTGCTGACGTTTATCCGCAATACGTGGGGCAACGCGGCTGCGCCGGTGACGTCGCGCGATGTGTCGCGTGTGCGGGCGAAGCTGGGGAAGTAGCGCCTCAAACAGCGCCTGGAATAGCGCCTGGAATAGCGCCTCGGAATAGCGTCGCCGCGTCCGGCGATCGGCACATGGTTTGCTTCTCCTTGGCATCTGCTGCCGGTACTGCGCATGGCCTTGCCTTCATCGAACGGAGGCGGGCCGGACCCGGAGGACAAAACAATGATGGACGCGATTTATCTGCTGTTCGGGCAAGGGCGCGATCTCGACCCGCTGCAGATGAGCCTGCGCGCGGTCGTCGTGTTTCTGATCGCACTCGTGCTGATCAGGATCTCCGGACGGCGTTCGTTGGGACAGCGCTCGCCGTTCGATTCGGTGGTGGTCATTCTGCTGGGCGCCACGTTGAGCCGCGCGATCGTGGGCGCCTCGCCGTTCGTCGCGACTGTGCTGGCGTCGCTCGTGATCGTCGTTTGCCATCGCCTGCTTGCGTGGATCTGCATGCGCTCGCATGCGATCGAGCGGCTCGTCGGCGGCGTCGAGCGCGAGCTGTTCAGCAACGGCGCATTCAACGACGATCAACTGCAGGCCGCGCTGATGACCTCGAACGATGTGCGGGAAAGCGTGCGGCAGAAGATCGGCTCCCGCTCGCTCGACAAGGTCGCCGCGGCGATTCTCGAGCGCAACGGCGAAGTGAGCGTGATCCGCAAGGAGCAGTGAATTCGGCGCGGCGGGCAGCGGGGCAGACGAGCAGCGCGGGAGACCTGCAGCGCGACAGACGAGCAGCGTGGCAGACGAGCAGCGCGACAGACGAGCAGCGTGGCAGACGAGCAGCGCGACAGACGAGCAGCGTGGCAGACGAGCAGCGCGACAGACGAGCAGCGCGACAGACCAGCAGCGCGACAGGTAAGTCACCAGCTCGCCAAGCCACCAGCCCCCGCAGCCCGCGCTATCGGCTCGTCGTCAGCCGCGCCCACCGCGCGAGATTTCTTCCCCGGCGCCACGCGGCAGCCGCAACGTCACCGGAATCGACGCGAACGAGCACAATCCCACCACGAGAAACGCGGGCCAGAAATCCGACCACATGATCGCGTCGTGGCCGTTCAGCATGCGTGAAATCTGCAGCACGATGCCGCCGACCGTCACGCCGAGACCGAGCGACATCTGTTGCACGACACTGCCGAGGCTCGTCGCCCGCCCGACGTCGCGGCTCGCGATTTCCGCGTAGGTCAACGAATTGAGACTCGTGAATTGCAGCGCGGGAAAGAAGCCGCCGAGCAGCACCACGACCCAGATGATCCACGTCGGCGTGCCGGGAAAAAACAGCCCGCACGCCGCGATCGAAACGCCCGACAGCGCCGCGTTGACCACCAGCACCGAGCGAAAACCATAGCGATGCAGCACGCGCGACGCGACCGTGCGCATGAACATGCCGCCGAATGCCGACGCGCAGGTAATCAGGCCGGACTGAAACGCGCTCATGCCGTGTCCTTCCTGAAGCATCAGCGGCAGCAGGAACGGCAGCGCGCCGAGACCGATGCGAAACAGCGATCCGCCGAGCACGCTCGCCTGAAACGTCGGCACCTTGAAAAAGCGCAAATCGAGCAGCGGCAGCCGCGCGCGCTGCGCATACACGACGTAAAGCACCAGCAGCACCGCGCCGACCCCGCACATGCCGAACGCGTCGCGATTGGCGATCAGCTCGCCGCCGATCAGCGACAACCCGAGCAGAAGCAGCACCGCGCCCGCCGCCGACAGAAAAAAGCCGATCCAGTCGAGCGGGCCGGGATGCGGCTCGCGCGTGTTGGCGATGTGCTTGTTCGTCAGATAGATGCCGAGGATGCCGATCGGCACGTTGATAAAGAAAATCAGGCGCCAGTGCAGATAAGTCGTGATGAAGCCGCCGAGCAGCGGCCCGGCTGCGGGGCCGAGCATCGCGGGCACGCTCAGATAATTCATCGCGCGGATGAAGTCGGCCTTGTGCACGACCCGGAAGATGATGATGCGGCCGACCGGCACCATCATCGCGCCGCCGACGCCCTGGACGAAGCGCGCGAGCGTGAAGGTGGCCAGCGAATTCGACGCCGCGCACAGCAGCGAGCCGGCCACGAAGATGCCGATTGCCGTGCGAAACACGGTGCGAGCGCCGAAGCGGTCGGCGAGCCACCCGCAAACGGGGATGAACACGCCGAGCCCGAGCACGTAGCTCGTGACCGCGATTTTCAGCGCCACCGGGTCGCGCCCGAAGTCGCGCGCCATCGCGGGCAGGGCGGTGACGATCACGTTGGCGTCGACGCTTTCCATGAACATCGCGCACGCGACGATCAGAGGCGCTATCAGGGCGGTGCGGGCGGCGGTCATGGACAAAGCTGCGGCGGGCGGTCGCAGGCAAAGGGGTCATTATTGCACCTGTACGGTGCGGTTTGTTAATACTGCGGGCCTGCATGCCGCCCTTTTTGCGGTCATCGACCTCGGAGCGCGCTGCCGACGCCGCTGTGATTCTTGCGCAACAGCTTTATTTTTTGTTGCACTGCGCAACGAGAGGACTATAATCGGGTTATTCCCTAGGTAGAAACCCTATACAGGAGCCTCGATATGAACACCGCCACGAACGCTGCATCCGCCCGTAACACCGTCGCCGCCAAGGGCAACTGGCTCGCGAAACTGCGCGCTCTCGCGCTGCACGCACTGAATCTGCATCTGCAAAACTGCGCCGTGATCGCTGAGGCGCATCGCCGCCCGCAGTAAGCGGCAAACGCGGCCGGGCACGCTGAAAGGCGCTGTCGACGGTCGCGCGTTAAAGACGGTCGCGCGTCAAACGAACGCGGGTCAGCAAGCAACAAGCGGCGCATTTCGCGCCGCTTTTGCTTTGTGAACGCCGCGCGCTTCCCGTGGCTTATTCGCGGCTGACTCGCGGCTTACTCGCCCGAACGACGCGGCAAACGGATAAGCGTAACCGTTCGCCGCATTTTCGCCGCTCGCGCGGACCAGGCGCTCATCGCCAGCACGGTCGACGCGAGGGCCGCCAGATACAAGCCCGCCATCATCCAATCCTGTTCGGCCATCATCGTTTCTCCCGTCAAGTGCCCCGTTTGTGCGACCAACGGATCGCATCTCGCGAGGCTATTGCTTGCGATTACGGCACTTGCGGCAAAAAGCTTAGCCAGCCGTGGCTCACAGCTCACGTCAACCCGCGACGAATCTTCGTTGACCGTCCACGATTAGCGTTTAAACTTCAGCCCCCTGACTTCCGGGCCGGCCGGCGCGGCGCGGGTTCCGCCCAGGTTAAACCCCGGCGCAAAGGCCCGCAGTGTCAACCTTTTGATCTGCTTGCCGTTATCCAGTTGTAATCGCCGCAAGGCGACCTGGCGGCAGACGGCCCGTCGCCGCGACAGCTGACAGCTCCACGCAAGGCCCGCATTGACCATGTTCCATCGATATAAGAATAAATTCGACCGGCTGGGCGCGATGTTCGTCCGCGCATCCAAAGCGCGAGGCATCAGGGGATTGCTCTCGCCCGTGCTCGCGCTGGCGATCTGCGCGCTGCTGCTCGGCGTGCTCCAGCATTTGTCGCAGGCCGTCGACTACCGCTCGGTGATGCACGAGCTGCGCCGCTTGTCCGCCTCCGAGTGGACCGCCGCGCTGGCCGCCACGGCGCTCAGCTACGTGGCGCTCGTCGGCCGCGATGCAGTCGGCTTGCGCTACCTGGGTGCGAGTGTGCCGCGCCCGGCGCTATGGATCGGCGCGACGGCCGGCTCGGCGCTCGGCAACGCCACCGGCTTCGGCGCGTTGACGGGCGGCGCGGTGCGCGCCCGCGTGTATGGCGCCTCGAGCATCACGCCCGCGCAGATCGGCCGCATGACGGTCTTCACGAGCGTCTCGCTCGCGCTTGCACTGGTCCTGATGACGGCGTTCGGCATGGTCTGCCTCGCCAGCCCGCTTGCACCGATGCTGCATCTTTCGCCCGGCACCGTCCGCTGGGTCGGTGCGTTGCTGCTCGCCGCGCTGATTCTGCTGACCGCCGCATGCCGCGCCGAGACGCGCGCGATCCGCACGCGCTGGCAATGGCTTTCGTTCGACATCCCCGCGCGCCGCGATCTGCTCGAGCAAGTCGGCCTTGCGGTCGTCGACGTGATCGCCGCCGGCCTCGCGTTGTGGGCGCTGCTGCCGCATGCACACGTGAGCTTCGTCACCTTCATTACCGTCTATGCCGCGGCCATGCTGCTCGGCCTGATCGGCCATACGCCCGGCGGCGTCGGCGTGTTCGAAGCGGCGATGGTGTTCACGCTGAACGGCAGCGTCGCGACCCAGCAAATGGTCGCCGCGCTGCTCGCTTATCGAGCGATCTACTTCGGCGCGCCGCTCGTCGTATCGGCTGCGCTGCTCGCGGGTTTCGAGGGCCGCGCGCTGAAAGGCCGTCTGCCGCTGCGCCATGCGGCGGCCGCGTCGAAACTCGCGCCGCTGTTTCTGAGCCTCGTCACGTTCGTGGTCGGCGGCATGCTGGTGATCTCGAGTGCGACGCCCGCGTTCTGGCAGCGCCTTCATATTCTTCGCGACGTGCTGCCGCTGTGGGTGCTCGAAAGCTCGCAGATGCTGTGCAGCGTGCTCGGCGTGCTGCTGCTGTTCGTCGCGCGCGGGCTGCTGCGGCGTCTCGATGCCGCCTGGTGGATGACCTTGCTGCTCGCGGTGCTGAGCCTCGCGTTGTCGCTGACCAAGGGGCTGGCATTCGTCGAAGCCGGTGTGTTGTGCACGCTGATCGTGCTGCTGCTCGCGACGCGCCGGCGCTTCAATCGTCATTCGTCGCTGTTCGCCGAGCGCTTCACGGCCGGCTGGCTCGTCTCGGTCGCGATGGTGCTGATGCTCGCGACGTGGGTCATGCTGTTCGCGTTCCGCGACGTTCCTTATACGCGTGACCTGTGGTGGCAATTCGCCTTCGACGAACGCGCGCCGCGTGCGCTGCGCGCAACGCTCGCTGCGAGCCTGTTCGCCGCGACGTTCTCGTTCTGGCAGTTGCTGCGTCCCGCGCCGGGCCACTTCGTGAAGCCCGCGCCGGAAGATTTGCAGGACGCGGCGCGCATCGTGCGCGCGCAGGAGCGCAGCGACGCCGGCCTCGCACTGATGGGCGACAAGAGCTTCCTGTTCTCGGAGTCGCGGCAAGCGTTCCTGATGTACGCGAAATACGGCCGCACGTGGGCCGCGCTGCACGATCCCGTGGGTCCGCGCGCGGAGTGGGCCGGTCTCATCAGCAAGTTCGTCGCGCTCGCGCATGCGCACGGCGGACGCGCGGCCTTCTACCAGGTGCGCGCGAACGCGTTACCGCTCTATCTCGACGCGGGCCTCTCGCTGATGAAGCTCGGCGAGGAAGCGCACGTCGTGCTCGATGATTTCGATCTCAAGGGCTCGCACCGCGCGCATCTGCGCTACGCGCTCAAGCGCGGCGAGCGCGACGGCTTCACGGTCGAAGTGATCGACCAGGCGAACGTGCCGGCGTCGCTCGAAACGTTGCGCGGCATTTCCAACGGCTGGCTCAATAGCCGCGATGCGCGCGAGAAGAGCTTTTCGGTCGCCGCTTTCACCGACGAATACCTCGCCGCGCAATCGGTGATGCTGGTCCGCCAGAACGGCGAGCCGGTCGCGTTCGTCACCTTCATGACGACCGACCTGAACACCGAGGCGACCGTCGGCGTGATGCGTCACGTGGAAAGCGCGTCGCCGTACGCGATGGAATATCTGTTCACGCAACTGGCCTTGCATCTGAAGCAGGCCGGTTTCCGCTCGCTGAGTCTCGGCATCGCGCCGCTCTCGGGCATGCAGCCGACGCCGCTTGCGTCGCGCTGGCACCGGCTTGCCGGCATCGTGTGGCGCTTCGGCGGCCGCTTCTATAACTTCCGCGGACTGCGCGCTTTCAAGAGCAAGTTCCAGCCGCATTGGGAGCCGCGCTATCTCGCGGCGTCGGGTTCGGTGGGCGTGGTCTTCACGCTCGCGGACCTGTCATTGCTGGCGGGAGGCCGGCGTTCATGACTTTGCAATCGTTTTTCAGGCTCGCCGTCGTGGCGGGCCTCGTGGCGGGCAGCACGCTCGCGAACGCGGCGACGACCACCATTTCCGGCGGCCGCTACGGCAACGTCACCGTCACGCAGCCGGTCGGTCCCCTGCGCGGCTTCGTGGTGCTTTACTCGCAGGCGAGCGGCTGGAGCGCGGCCGATCAGCAAAGCGCCGACGCGCTGGCGAAGCAGGGCGCATTGACCGTCGGCGTGGATACCGCGCGCTATGCCGCGAAGCTCGCGACCGATCCTGCGCAGAAGAAAGAAGCCTGCCATCAGCTCGTCGGCGATGCCGAAGCGTTGAGCCATCAACTCGAGCGGCAGTCGCTGTCGAACCATTACTTCGCGCCGATCGTCGCGGGCACGGGCCAGGGCGCGACGCTCGCGATGCAGGTGCTGGAGCAGGCGCCGTCGAACACGATCGCCGGGGCTGTCGTCGTGGATGCGGAGCACACGCTCGATCCGCGCTTCAAGCCGTGCCCGCCCGATTCGACGATCATTCGCGACAAGATTCCGGGCTTCGTCGAAAAGGCATCGACGGGCAACGCAGGCAACGCAGGCAACGCAGGCAACGCCGACCGCGCGCGTCTTGTCGCGCTGATCGCGCCGCATCTGCAAACCGTGTCGACGCATGACGAGGACGTCTCCGATCTGCCGCTCATCGAACTGCCCGCCGCGCATCCGAACGGCCTGATGGCCGTCGTGATTTCCGGCGACGGCGGCTGGCGCGATCTCGACAAGACCATCGCCCAGGCGTTGCAGAAAGACGGCGTGTCGGTGATCGGCATCGACAGTCTGCGCTACTTCTGGAGCGAGAAGCCGCCCGCGCAAACGAGCCGCGACCTCGCGCGCGTGATGCAAACCTACGGCGCGCGCTGGCATGCCGAGCACATTGCACTGATCGGCTATTCGTTCGGCGCGGACGTGATGCCGTTCGCGTATAACCGCTTGCCCGAGGCGTTGCGCGCGAAGGTGTCGCTGATCTCGCTGCTCGGCTTTGCGCCTGACGCGGATTTCCAGATTCGCGTCGGCGGCTGGCTCGGCATGCCCGCGAGCGACAAGGCGCTGAAAGTGCGCCCTGAACTGGCGCGTGTGCCGCCCGCGATCGTGCAATGCATCTACGGCCAGAACGAGGAGGACACGCTGTGTCCGACGCTGACGAAGACCGGCATCGAAGTGATTCGCACGTCGGGCGACCATCATTTCGGCGGCGATTACAACGCGCTCGAGCGGCGCATTCTGAGTTCGTTCAAGAAGCAGAGCGGCGTGCGGGATTGAGTGCGCTGATCGCGCGCTCGTTTCGCACGGTGGACTCGCGGCACACTTGCATTGACAAATCCTGACCAGTCAACGATGATCGTCCGCATGAACTGCCTCGACATCCGTATTGCGCTGATTATTAGCATCATTCATCGAATGGTGGGTTAGCGCGCGTCTGATAGCAGTCACACATAACCCGCCCCACGAGGCGGGTTTTTTATGTCCGCTTGCTCCGCCTCCTGGTCGACTTTCGATGACACGTCCTTGCCGCACAGGAGCTTGCCTTGCCCTCACGCGAATCACAACCGCTCGATGAAGCCGTCGACCATGTCGCGCTTCGTCACGACTACCTGAAAAAAACCCTCACCGCGCGCGTCTACGACGTGGCCCGCGAGACCGAGCTCGAACGCGCGCGGCATCTGTCGGCGCGTCTGCGTAATCCCGTGTATCTAAAGCGCGAGGATAACCAGCCGGTGTTCTCGTTCAAGCTGCGCGGCGCGTACAACAAGATGGCGCACATGTCCGCCGACGCGCTCGCGCGCGGCGTAATCACCGCGTCGGCGGGCAATCATGCGCAGGGCGTGGCGTTGTCGGCGGCACGCATGGGCGTTAAGGCGATCATCGTGGTGCCGGTCACGACGCCACAGGTCAAGGTCGATGCCGTGCGCGCGCATGGCGGGCCGACGGTCGAAGTCGTGCAGTTTGGGGAATCGTTTAGCGATGCGTACGGCCACGCGGTTCAGTTGCAGAAAGAGCGCGACCTGACCTTCGTGCATCCGTTCGACGATCCGTATGTGATCGCCGGCCAGGGCACCGTCGCGATGGAAATTCTGAGCCAGCATCAAGGCCCGATTCACGCGATCTTCGTGCCGATTGGCGGCGGCGGACTCGCGGCGGGTGTCGCGGCGTATGTGAAATCGGTGCGCCCGGAGATCAAGGTGATCGGCGTGCAGACCGACGATTCGTGCGCGATGGCCGCGTCGTTGAAAGCGGGCGAGCGCGTGACGCTGAATGAAGTCGGTCTGTTTTCCGATGGCACCGCCGTCAAACTCGTCGGCGAAGAAACCTTCCGCCTGTGCAGCGAATATCTCGACGACGTGCTGCTGGTCAACACCGACGCACTCTGCGCCGCGATCAAGGATGTCTTCCAGGATACGCGCAGCGTGCTCGAACCGGCGGGCTCGCTCGCAGTCGCGGGCGCGAAGCAATATGCGGAGCGCGAAGGCATCGAGAACCAGACGCTGATCGCGATCACGTCGGGCGCGAACATGAACTTCGACCGGATGCGCTTCGTCGCCGAACGCGCCGAAGTCGGCGAGGCGCGCGAAGCGGTATTCGCGGTGACGATCCCGGAAGAGCGCGGCAGCTTCAAACGATTCTGCGAACTGGTCGGCACACGCAGCGTGACCGAATTCAATTACCGGATTGCGCAAGCCGAATCCGCGCATATCTTCGTGGGCGTGCAGATCAGGAACCGCAGCGAATCGGCGCAGATCGCAAGCGCCTTCGAGGCGCACAACTTCGCCACCGTCGATCTGACTTTCGACGAACTCTCGAAGCAACACATTCGCTATATGGTCGGCGGCCGCTCGCCGCTCGCACACGACGAACGTCTGTTCCGCTTCGAATTTCCCGAGCGGCCAGGTGCGCTGATGAAATTCCTTTCGTCGATGGCGCCGGACTGGAACATCAGCCTCTTCCACTATCGGAACCAGGGCGCGGACTACAGCTCGATTCTCGTCGGCATCCAGGTGCCGGAAACGGATAACGCCGAGTTCGACCGCTTCCTCGCGACGCTCGGCTATCCGTACTGGGAAGAGACGCAGAATCCGGTTTACCGGCTGTTCCTCGGCTGAACGTTATCGGCGCACTCGGGGTTTACCTTGAGCGCCTCACGTACGAGCAATCGCACCGCATAAACAGGCACTGCGCTGCAAGCGCCGTCAGCAGGGCGTCGCGCCGTATCGGCGGCTTTGCGTGACGCTTGCAGCGCTGTCCTGCTATCTCAAAAGACGATACAGCGTATCCGCCGTATCGCGTTGCGCGATAGCCGGGCCAATCGTCAAACTGGGCGCAAATCACACTTGCACTCAGGAGACACATCATGCGCACTCAGGTTGGCATCATCGGCGCGGGGCCCGCGGGCCTGCTTCTTTCTCATCTTCTTCATCTGCGCGGTATCGAGTCGGTCGTGCTCGAAACGCGCACGCGCGAGCAGATCGAATCGACGATACGCGCCGGCGTGCTCGAGCAGGGCACGATGGATCTGCTGACGCAAGCCGGCGTCGGCGAGCGCATGAAGGCGGAGGGCGCGCTGCATCACGGCTTCGAGCTTGCGTTCGAAGGCAAGCGCCGCCGCATCGATCTGACCGGACTGACGGGCCACTCGATCACCGTGTATGCACAGCACGAGGTCATCAAGGATCTGGTCGCGGCGCGCGTGGCAGCGGGCGGGGAATTGCGCTTCGGCGTATCGGAGACGTCGCTGCATGGCATCGACACCGACAAGCCGTCGATCCGCTACCGCCACGAAGGCGAACTCTGCGAGTTGCAGTGCGACTTCGTAATCGGCTGCGACGGCTCGCAGGGCGTTTCGCGCGCATCGATTCCGCAGGCGTTGCGCCGCGACTTCGAACGCGTGTACCCGTTCGGATGGTTCGGGATCCTATGCGAAGGGCCGCCGTCTTCCGATGAACTCATTTATGCGCGCCACGACCGCGGCTTTGCGCTGATCAGCACGCGCTCGGCCAACGTGCAGCGCATGTACTTTCAATGCGATCCGAAAGATTCCGTCGATAACTGGTCCGACGACCGCATCTGGGCCGAACTGCATGCACGCGTCGATTCGCACGATGGTCAGCACGTGAAGGACGGCAAGATATTTCAGAAGAACATTGTCGGCATGCGCAGTTTCGTTTCGGCGACGATGCAGCATGGCCGGCTCTTCCTGGCCGGCGACGCCGCGCATATCGTGCCGCCGACCGGCGCAAAAGGGATGAACCTTGCGGTCGCCGACGTGCGGTTGCTCACGAAGGCATTGAACGCGTTCTACGTCGAGAACCGCAGCGATCTGCTCGAACGCTATAGCGAAACGGCGCTCAAGCGCATCTGGCGCGCGGAGCATTTCTCGTACTGGATGACGAGCATGATGCATCGGATCGAGGGCGCGTCGCCGTTCGAGCAGCAGCTTCAGGTGGCCGAACTGGAATACGTGACGACGTCGCGCAGCGCGGCCACGGTGATGGCGGAGAACTACGTCGGCGTGGCCGTGCCGCAAGACTGAGCGCAACGCCGGCGGCTGCGATTGTCGGTGCAACAGCAACAGTGAATTCAGGATTAGCGGATTTATCGTCTACGACGGCGCACCTACACTGCCTTCACCGCTGCAACGAATTCCGTTCGCAGCACACATAAGAAGCATGACTGGAGGTGGTCAAATGAAATCGCTCATTCAGGCTGTTGCAGTTGCCGTCGCGCTGGGCGCGCCGATCGTTTCGATGGCGCAGACGTCGGGGCAAGCCGCGCAGCAAGGCGTCGAGGTTATTCAAAGTCAGGCCGCGGGCCAGCAGGGCGCCGCGCGAGTCGAGAACAGCGGCTATGGTTCGGGCAGCCACGGTTCGTGGCAAGCGGGCCGCGGCGGCGACGTCACGTTCAGTTCGTATTCGCCGCCGGTTTATAACGCACGATAAAGTTTGTCGAAAGAGCAGGGCGCGGAGTTTTCGCGTTCAAACCGCAAACGAAAAAACCGCATGACGCCCTAGGCGCCGCGCGGTTTTCTATTTCTGCATCGTGCCGGATTGCGGCGAGCGCAACAACGTCATCTCGTTGCGCAGCAGTGCGATGAGGTCGTCGTCGGTTGGTCGCGTGCCCCAATGCCGCGCGCCCGCGACGGACGCAATCGCCATCCACGAATGCGGTGGAAACCATTCGCGAACGAGCGCGCCGTTCTGCCGCAAACACAACTGGCCGGTCTGTTCGCTGTACTCCGCGCAGACGAGCATGCCGTCGATCTGCGCGCTGACTCGTCGTGGATCAGTGCGTACCAAGTTGTCGCTCCTGCAAGCTGCCGATGCAAACGCAAACGCAGACCTCAATGCAAAGGCAAAGCCCAATGCAGCGCGGCGCGATCGTCATAACGTGTAGCGCCGCACTACGCGCGATCAATGATCGCCGCCGTGGCCGTGCCACTCGCCGCGGCCATGTCCTTCGCCGTGGCCGCGCCAGTCTCCGTGCGGACCGCGCGCGTCGCGCCATTCGCGTTCGCGATGACGCTCTTCCCATTCGCGACGTTCCCAATAGCGATGACCGTCGTAGTAACGCTCGCCATACCAGCCGGGACTAACGACGACCACCGGTGGCGGCGGCGCATACACCGGCGGCGGAGGCGGCGCATAGACCGGCTCGGGCGCATACACGACGCCCGGAACGCCGATGTTCACGCCGACGTCGACGTGAGCGAGCGCCGCCGACGACGCCCCGATGCCGACACCGGCGACGATCGCAATAGAGAGCAAGCGGCTTCGTGATTGATTCATGGGGTGGGTTCCCGTGTTCTTATGATTGAGTGTGTAGGGCTCGGCGCGCGCCGCGATCAGTAACGGTCGTGGTAACGGTAATGGTTGTGATAGCCGCCATCGGGCACCACGATGCAACCGCTCAACGCGGTGCCGAGCGTCGCCGCCAGAATGACCAGCGCAAAAATTCGTTTCATGAGATTGCTCCTCGTTGCTGTTGATCCGAACTCTACTGAGAGGCGGTATTACCGTTGTGTTCGTGTGTAACAGGACGTGTCGCGTGCATCGCGTGGACTGTTTGTGCAGGGCGCGGGCAGGCGAGGGCGCACGTGCCGCGTGATGACCGCGGCTACGAAGTGCAAACGAGGGGCAAGCCATTGAGCACGCTATGAAAAGGCCGCGTACGCAGGTCTTGGATGAGGCGTGGCGCAACAAAGGCGTGGTGCAAGCAGCGCTGAAAAGCGGAAGGCAGGGCGAGACGCGGCCTATATGCCGCGCGGATACATTCGGTTGCAGACTGGCGTTTTACGTTGATCGTTTGCGACGCGAGGCCTGAGATTGGTCAATCGGCCGGACCGCAGTTCAGCTTTTATTAATATTTGACCGGTAGCATACTGGCTCGCACGCCGGCGCCCGCCCCGTGCCCAACCCACGATGCCCAACGAGAAACGAGACGTCCTATGAAGATGCAATCCTTCGATACGAATGCGCGCCGTTATGCGACCGGCTATGACGGCGTCGCCCGCTTGCTTCACTGGCTGATCGTCTTGCTGATTGCGGCGCAGTTCGTGATCGGCTGGACCATGCCGGACATTCACAAGGGCACGCTGCCCGAAGGGCTGATTGCGTGGCATCTCGGTGTGGGCGCAACCTTAATCGCGGCCGTCGTGCTGCGAATCGTCTGGCGTGCCACGCATCGTCCGTCGCCGGCATCGGTGTCGCCGTTTTTTCGCGTCGTTTCGCATATCACGCACGGACTGCTGTATCTCGCGCTTGTCGTCGTGCCGGTGCTCGGATGGGCGAACGCGTCATCGCGCGGCTGGACGATCAAGCTTTTCGGCGTGCTGCCGTATCCGTCGATTTCGCCGACCGGCTCCAGCGTCGGGCATGAGATGGGCGACATCCACGGGTATCTTGCGTGGGTCTTGCTCGTGCTGATCGGCTTGCATGTGGCGGGCGCGCTCTTTCATCGCTTCGTGCTGAAGGACGATGTCTTGCAGCGGATGCTGCCTTGAGCGGGTGCGATTGCCTGAACGCAACCTGAACGCAACCTGAACGCTGCATCAGCGCTCGATCAACCCGGTTCGGCGGCCGCATGCTGCGGCGCGGCTGCTTCGCGATAGCCGAGCCGCGTCGAGATCGCAAGGCCCGACTCGCGCAGCAGCGCGACGTAGTGCGACTTCGTATCGGCGCCGCAGCGCATGGTCGGAAATGAAATGGACAGGCCGGCGATCACGCGGCCAAAGCGGTCGAACACCGGCACCGCGATACACTGCAAGCCTTCTTCCTGCTCCTCGTTGTCTTCGCCGTAACCTTGCTCGCGAACGCGCGGCAGAATGCTCAACACTGCCTCGGCCGACGACAACGTCTTTTGCGTCGACTTGCGGAATTCGACGTGAGACAGCACCTCGCGCGCGTCGGCCGGCTCCATCCACGCGAGCAGCACCTTGCCGATTGCCGTGCTGTGAAGCGGATTGCGCCGGCCAATCCGCGACTGCATGCGCAGCCCGTAATCGGCGTCGATCTTGTGGATATAGATGATCGCGTCTTCGTCGAATGCGCCGAGGTGCACCGCCTCGCGTGTGAGCTGGCCGATGCGGCGCATTTCGACGTCGGCTTCGCGCACGAGATCGACACTCTCCAGCGCCTTCGCGCCGAGTTCGAACAGACGGATGGTCAGACGGTAGCGCTCGGTCTCGACTTCCTGCGTCACGTAGCCGAGCGCCTTCAGCGTCTGCACGACGCGATGCACGGTCGTCTTCGACATGCCGAGCCGTTGCGACAGTTCGCTGATGCCGATCTGCCCGCTGTCGCCGATCGCGCCGAGAATCGCGAACACGCGGCCAATCGACGAAGCCGATTCGCCTTTGTCGCTGCCGCACTCGACGCTGTCCGCGTCGTGCGCAAGGGTCGCGGGAACGTCCTTACGCTGCTGTTTGCCGGTTGCTGCCATTTCCGTGATTCCCTGATCGAACTTCTATTCGAACCGTATTCGAACGCTATTGCGTGCCGCGTTGCGGCGGACGCCGCGAGCATACCGCGTCTCGTCGCGTATGTTGAAGACTCAGCGCGCGAGCCATCCGCCGTCTACTGCGAGTGTATGCCCGTGCACGTAGTCCGACGCGGACGACGCCAGAAAAACCACCGGTCCCGCGAGATCGTCCGGCGCGCCCCAGCGGCCGGCCGGAATGCGGCTCAGGATTTCGTCGTTGCGCTGCGCGTCCTCACGCAACGCCGCGGTGTTCGCGGTGGCCATGTAGCCGGGCGCAATCGCGTTCACGTTGATGCGCTGCGCGGCCCATTCGTTGGCAAGAAGCCGCGTGAGCCCGAGCACGCCGCTTTTCGACGCCGTGTACGACGCGACGCGTATGCCGCCCTGGAACGACAGCATCGACGCGATGTTGATGATCTTGCCGCCGCTTTGCTGCGCGACGAATTGTCTTGCCGTGGCCTGCGCGAGAAAGAAGAGGCTTTTCAGATTGAGGTCCATCACGGCGTCCCAGTCGTCCTCGGTGAAGTCGAGCGCGTTCTCGCGACGGATGATGCCCGCGTTGTTCACCAGCACGTCGACACGTCCGAACGCTTCCACTGCGGCGCGCACGATGTCGTCCACTGGCGCAATCGACGCGAGGTCCGCGCGCACGTCTGCGAATCTGCGCCCCGCGGCGGCGACGCGCTCGGGCGTATCGCCCGCATCGGCACGCGACACGCCGACGATGTCGCAGCCCGCCTCGGCGAGCGCGAGCGCCATGCCCGCGCCGAGGCCCGCGTTGCTGCCGGTGACGATGGCGACCTTGCCAGTCAGATCGAACGGATGGGTCACGGGGCGGTTGGTGGCGGAGATATTCACAATGTCAAAGCCCATGTCGTGAGTTTCGTATGGCGAGCGGCCGATGCGATGCGATGCGATGCGCTCAGCGCAGGTCCCGCACCGCGATATGGTCCATGTCGCTGAACACCTGGTTTTCGCCGACCATCCCCCAGATGAACGTATAGGCCCGCGTGCCGACGCCCGAGTGGATCGACCAGCTCGGCGAGATCACCGCCTGTTCGTTATGCACGACGATGTGCCGCGTCTCGCTCGGCTCGCCCATCATGTGAAAGACGGCGGCATCGTCGGCGACATTGAAATAGAAATACACCTCCATGCGCCGCTCGTGCGTATGGCAGGGCATCGTGTTCCACAGGCTGCCGGGTTCGAGCTTGGTCATGCCCATCGACAACTGGCAGGTCGGCAGCACCTCGGGCACGATGAACTTGTAGATGGTGCGGCGGTTGCTCGTCGCGGCATCGCCGAGCGTTTGCGGCGACGCCTGCGCGAGCGAGATCGTGCGAGTCGGATGCGACTCGTGTGCGGGTGCGCAGTTCAGGTAGAACTTGGCCGGCTGCGCGGCGTCGTCGCTGCCGAAGGCTACCGATTGCGCGCCGCGGCCGATGTAGATCGCCTCCTCGTTACGCACCGTGTAGCGCGTGCCGTCGACGTCGACCCAACCGTCGCCGCCGATGTTGATCGCGCCCAGTTCGCGCCGCTCGAGCAGATAGCTGACGCCGATCGCCTTGCCGAGCGAGCCGGGCACTTCGACGGCGCGCGCGGCGGGCCACGCGCCGCCCACAATGATGCGGTCGATGTGGCTATACGTGAGCCGCAGCGCGTCGCGCTCGAACACCTCGTCGACGAGGAACTCCTTGCGCAATCCGGCGGTGTCCAGCGTCTTCGCATACTCGCTGTTGACGGCCTGCCTCACGTGCAGCGTTGCTTCCATGATTGTGTCTCCGGTGGGTGGGCGCCTTCCCGCAGTTACCCAGCTTAGCGGCGGCGCACGCATGGGCTCGACTGTAGCGCGTTATTCGCCTTTTCGGAACAGTGGTCCATAAAAAATTGCGAGGCATGGGTGAGCCAGCGGAGGCCCGCCAGCATAGGCCGGGTAAACGATTATCCTCGTCGCGCAAAAAACCGGAACGACGTTCCTGACTCGATGCTATATTGCGCCGAAAGGGAGCAGCCGGCGTCAGACCGGTGCTTACCCAAGGTGGAGTTACCGGACAACTGGACGTCAAGTCCACGGAGGAGACAATGAAGCTCAAGAAGGCCATCGACCGCATTCCTGGCGGCCTGATGCTCGTGCCGCTGCTGCTCGGCGCCTGCGTTCATACGTTCGCGCCCGGCGCGGGCAAGTATTTCGGCTCGTTCACCAACGGCCTGATCGCCGGCACCGTGCCGATTCTCGCGGTCTGGTTTTTCTGCATGGGCGCGACGATCGACCTGCGCGCCACCGGCACTGTGCTGCGCAAGTCCGGCACGCTGCTCGTCACGAAGATGGTCGTCGCGTGGATCGCGACCCTCGTGGCATCGCATTTCATTCCCATCGACGGCATCAAGGCCGGGCTCTTCGCCGGGCTCTCGGTGCTCGCGATCACGACGTCGATGGACATGACCAACGGCGGTCTCTACGCCGCGGTGATGCAGCAGTACGGCACGAAAGAGGAGGCCGGCGCATTCGTGCTGATGTCGGTCGAATCGGGGCCGCTCGTCAGCATGATCATTCTCGGCGCGACGGGCGTCGCGTTCTTCGAGCCGCGGCTTTTCGTGGGCGCGGTGCTGCCGTTTCTGATCGGTTTCGCGCTCGGCAATATCGACAGCGATCTGCGCGAGTTCTTCGGCCGCTGCGTGCATCCGCTGATTCCGTTTTTCGGCTTCGCGCTCGGCAACGGCATCGACCTGAACGTGATCGCGAAGAGCGGCATGGCGGGCGTGCTGCTCGGCCTTGCGGTGATCGTCGTGACCGGCATTCCGCTGATTCTCGCGGACCGCTGGATCGCGGGCGGCAACGGCGCGGCGGGACTCGCGGCTTCGTCGACGGCGGGCGCGGCGGTGGCCAACCCGGCGATCATCGGCGAGATGATTCCGAGCTTCAAGCCGCTCGTGCCGGCCGCGACGGCGATGGTCGCGACCGCCTGCCTCGTGACCGCGATTCTGGTGCCGATGCTGACCGCGCTGTGGGTGCGCCGTCATCACGCGCGCGATACGTTGCGCGAGGAATTGCTGACGCCCGCGGCGACGCCGCTGAAGGAGAGCGACGTGCATGTGTGAGCGGGTGTGAGCATGCGCGCTGATGCTCGCTGACCGAGCGTAGAAACGCCGGGGCCGCTTTAACGCGGCCCCAGTTTCGTTTCGAGCATGGCCTTAACGTGCGCTCATTCGTCGTCGATGATGCTAAAGCGCACCGAGTTGCGCTTGCGGCCGTCCGGCATGATGCGCTCGTGGCGAACCACGCCTTCCTGCTTTGCGCCGATTCGCAGAATCGCCGCGCGCGACTTGTCGTTGAGCTCGTCGGTGGTGAACTGCACGCGCACGCATTGCATTGCTTCGAATGCATGACGCAGCAGCAGATATTTCGCCTCGGTATTGACGGCCGAACGCTGCGCCGATTCGCCGAGCCACGTGTGCCCGATTTCGAGCTTGCGATTCGCGTAGTCGATTTTCCAGAACCGCGTGCTGCCGACCACCGCACCCGTATCGCGGCGCACGATCACGAACGGCATGACTGTTCCCGCGTCACGTCCGGCGAGCGCCGCGTCGATATAACCGTCGATCGTGCCGGGCCCTGGCACGACAGTCAGCGTCAGATTCCACAATTGCCCATCGGCGGCGGCTTCGAGCAACGCTTGCGCGTGATCGCGTTGCAGTGGCCGCAGTTCGACCGTGTTGCCCGTCAGCGTGGGTTGCATGAGTTCACACAAAACGTTTGTCGATGAAATAAAAAAGTCCGCGAGCATCAACTCGCGGACTCTCTACAGCCAGCAACGATCAGCCGTTGCCCGCGTTACTGCATGCGTTACGACGACATCACCGTCACGGCCTTCGTGACCAGATACGCTTCCATCGCTTCCGGTCCGCCTTCCGAGCCGTAGCCCGAATCCTTCACGCCGCCGAACGGCATTTCCGGCGTCGGCGTGGCGGGCTGGTTGATCCACAGCATGCCGACTTCCAGTTGCTGCGACAGCAGATGCACATTCGCGAACGACTTCGTGAACGCGTAACCCGCGAGACCGAACGGCAGGCGGTTCGCTTCGGCGATCGCTTCCTCGAGCTTGTCGAAACCGCGGATCGCCGCGATCGGGCCGAACGGCTCGTTGTTGAACACGTCGGCTTCGAGCGACACGTTGGTGAGCACCGTCGGCGCGAAGAAGTTGCCTTCGGTGCCGACGCGCTCGCCGCCCGTTTCGATCTTCGCGCCGGTCTTGCGCGCGTCGTCGAGCACCTTGCTCATCGCCGTCAGGCGTCGCGCGTTGGCGAGCGGCCCGAGGGTCGTGCCGTCCGCGAGACCGTCGCCGAGTTTCAGGCCCTCGGCGTGCTTGACGAGCGCCGCGGCGAACTCTTCGCGGATGCTGTTGTGCACCAGAAAGCGTGTCGGCGAAATGCACACCTGGCCCGCGTTGCGGAACTTCGCGCCGCCGGCTGCCTTGACCGCGAGCGCGACGTCGGCGTCTTCAGCGACGATGACCGGCGCGTGGCCGCCGAGCTCCATCGTCGCGCGCTTCATGTGCGCGCCGGCCAGCGAGGCCAGTTGCTTGCCGACCGGCGTGGAGCCCGTGAACGTGACCTTGCGGATCACCGGATGCGGGATCAGGTAGTTCGAGATTTCGGCCGGATCGCCGAACACGAGGCCAACGGTGCCCGCCGGCACGCCCGCTTCGACGAACGCCTGCAACAGACCCGCCGGCGACGCCGGGGTTTCTTCCGGCGCCTTCACGAGGAACGAGCAGCCGCTCGCGAGCGCCGCGCTCAGCTTGCGCACGATCTGGTTGACCGGGAAATTCCACGGCGTGAAGGCGGCGACCGGGCCGATCGGTTCCTTCAGCACGAGTTGCTGCGCGGCGAGATTGCGCGACGGCACCACGCGGCCATAGAGGCGGCGGCCTTCGTCGGCGAACCATTCGATGATGTCCGCCGCGGCCAGCACTTCGACCTTCGCTTCGGCGAACGGCTTGCCCTGTTCCTGCGTCATGAGGCGGCCGATGTCGGACGCGCGCTCGCGCACCAGCGCGGCTGCCTTGCGCATCACCGCGGCGCGCTCGTGCGCGGGCACCTTGCGCCAGGCTTCGAAGCCGCGCTGAGCCGCTTCGAGCGCACGGTCGAGATCGGCGATGCCGGCGTGCGCCACCTTGCCGATGACCTGGCCGGTAGCGGGGTTCAATACGTCGAGAGTCTTGCCGCTCGCGGCATCGCACCACTCGCCGTTGATCAGAAGTCGGGTATCGGTATAGCTCGAAATTGCCATGCTGGTTCCTGTAAATGGGAAAACGACAGGCTGCGCTGCGCTCGCGTACAGAGCCGAACGCGCGTGGCCGAGAATGGACTGCCGATAAGGAAACATCTTATCTGATTGCGCTCAAACGTACCGGCGGCCGCTCCGCTCGCGGCGGGCGCGGCACGCATCTTGCGACCCCAGTTTCCGGACGGCCGCCGCGGCCTGTGCGTCGACGCCAGGCGCTAGTCATGGAAAGCCCGGGGAGAGCGCCGGCGCGTCAAGTGGCGTACAGTCGAGCGGCAGTCCCAGTCAACCAGATGCACATGAGGAATCGACATGCCTACCGGTACAGTAAAGTGGTTCAACGACGCAAAAGGCTTCGGCTTCATCACACCCGACGACGGAGGTGAAGACCTGTTCGCCCATTTCTCGGAGATTCGCTCCGAGGGTTTCAAATCGCTGCAGGAAAATCAGAAGGTCAGCTTCGAAGTGAAGCAGGGGCCGAAAGGAAAGCAGGCCGCGGACATCAAGCCTATCTAGCCGGCGATGCGGCTAGCGCCGCGCACACGTTCGCGATCGTTGCGCGGCGCTTTGCATGATGACGGCGAGCGCCGCGCTTGCTGCGATCGCCGAGATCGCCGCAGCGTCTGGCGTGGCTGTGAACGCCGCGCTCGAGCGTCGCCGGCTTCGGTGAGCGCGGCCCGTCGTGCGCCGATGCGGTTATCTTGGCCGCGCTTAGTGGGCGCGCTTAGTGGGCGCGCTTAGTGGCCGCGCTGAGCGGCCCGCTGAGTGGAAACTTGCCGGCAAGTTAATCAGCATCCCGAAACCTTCTGCAACCCTCGTGCGGGCGAAGCCGACGCAATGCCCGCGCGGACACCCGGTTCGCTCGCCGGGCGGGGAGCGAGCGTCCGAACGGTTATTGCACCTTGCATAATCCGCTGCGTTAGTGCCCAACGGCATCGCAAAGAGGCGCCCGCGCATGCTGGCAGCCCGCCCGGCGTTGCAATGCCGTCACTAATCTCTTACGGAGCGCTGCTACAATCTCCCCTTTCTTGATTGGTTGTGCGCTATGGGTTTCGAACAACTCGCTGAACTGAAGAAGCAACTGGCCGCGGCACGGGCCCAGGCTGCGCCGGCCGCGAAGGCTGACGGCAAATCCGGCGCGAGGCCCGAGGGCAAGCCGGATTCAAGGCGCGATGTCAGGAGCGATGGCAGGCCGGCTGCGAAATCCGCGAAGCCGGGCGCGGGCCCCGGTGCGGGCGCCCGACAGGGCGCGCGGCCTGCCGGCAAGCCGTCGCAGCCGTCACAATCGCGGCGCGGTCCCGGCGGGGGTCCCAATGCTGGCGCGCCGGCCGCGGACGCCAAGCCGGTCGATCCGGTGGTGAAGTCCATCGGCCGTCTGCAAAAGCGCTTCCCGAACGCGTTCCCGAAGAACCCGGCGCCGAAGCTGCCGCTGAAGGTCGGCATCTTCGAAGACCTCGTGGTGCATGCCAAGGAACTGTCGCTGAGCGAAGCCGAGTTGCGCGACGCGATCAAGACGTGGTGCCGCGGCAGCCGCTACTGGAAGTGTCTCGTGGAAGGCGCCGCGCGCGTCGACCTGACGGGCGCCGAGGCGGGCAAGGTCACGGCTCAGGAAGCGGCGGGCGCGCAGCGCCTGCAGGCGCATCGCGCGGCGAAGAGCGCGAAGAGTGCGGCGGCAGCGGCTGCGCCGGCTGCATCTGCTGCTTCCGCCGATGCTGTGGGTGCGCAGAACCAAGCGCCTGTGGATGCGCAAGCGTCACAGCAGGGTTCGCAAGAAGCGTCGCAAGCCACCCCGCAACAAGCCGAGCCCAACGAGCCGCAGTCCACCGCCGCCGATGCGCCGTCTGACGACAAACTCGCTGCGCAATCCGCCAACCTCTCCGAGACGGCTCCCGCCACTCGCGAAGCCTGAGCATCGGCCACCAATCACCCGGTGGCCGCTCAACGCACCGCCGCCCCCAGCCGGCCGCGCACGAAGCCGACGTGTTCGCGCAGCACATAGAACGCGTCGGCGTAAGCGAGCGGCATGCGCAGCCGATTCAACGATTCCTCGATCTGATCCAGTTCCGCGAAGAGCCGCTTGCGCTCTTCGTCGGTGGTTTGCGCGAGCGCGCCGCGCTCGATGGCGATCAGCGAACCGTAATAGCGATAGATGCGCGAACGTACACGCCAGCGATACAGCGCCGGAACCAGCCGCATCGCCGGAAAAAGCAGCACGGCGATCGGCAACAGCAGCACGAGCGTGCGGTCGCCGATGCTCGCGAGCCAGAACGGCAGCGTCCGGTATAGGAAGCTCTTGCCGGTGCGGTAGTAGCGCTGCGCGTCCTCGCTGATCTGATACTCGTGCGCGATCGGGCTCGGGAATTGTCCCGCGCGCTGCAGCAGGCCCGGCCTGCCGTGCACTTCCTGCGCCGCCTCGATCAGCAGATCGGAAATGGCCGGATGCAGATCGGTACGCGCGACAAGCTCGACGGTCGGGCTGATCAGATGCACGGTCTCGGGCGGAATCTTGTGCCGCAGATCCAGCACGCCAGGCGGCAGATCGATCTGATCCAGATACGGAAAAAGCCGCGTATAGGCGCTGGCTTCGTCGAAATTCATCACCGAAATGCCGGGCACGCGAAGCAGGCGCAGCATCAGCCCGCGGGTCGCGGAATCGCCGCTGAGAATCGCCGCATCGACCTCGCCCGCGACGAGCTGCGTGGCCGCTTGCAGACCGTCGCTCGGCACGAGCGTCGTATCGTCGCCGGACCCAATGCCGTTCGCGTCCAGCAGCTTCAGCGCGAGCAGGCGCGTGCCGCTGCCTTCGCGGCCCACGGCGATCCGCTTGCCTTCGAGCTGCGCCAGCTCCGTTACGCCGGTGCCGCGATAAAACACCACGATCGGCACATAAAAGACGCTGCCGAGCGACATCAGCGACGACGTATCCAGCCCGTCCGCCACGCCGCCTTGCACGAGCGCGAGGTCGACGTGCTGCTTCGGATCGAGCAGACGCTGAAGGTTCTGCACCGAGCCGTCCGATTCGAGTACGTTCAGTTTGATGCCGTTTTGCGCGAGAATTTTCTTGTACTGATCGGCGGCGGCGACAAACGAGCTATCTTGCGGACCGGCGCTGAGCGTGATCGTTTTCGGCGGCGCCGGATCGACGAGCCACACGATCAGCGTGACGACAAGCGCGACCGCCGCGGCGACGACGATATAGGGCAGCGTGTGATCGCGCCACTCGGCATGAAGCGATTCGCGAGGAAGCGGCGGAGGACGACGCGGACGTTGCGCTTTCATAGGCATGGCGTGCGGTAGCCGGGATCAGGGCATTGTCTACTGCGGCGGGCGGACTTGTCGTCGGAAGTTTGCTCTATTGTTGGTTGCCCTGTTGTTTGCCTGATTCGCGGCGCGCGTTGCAAAAGTCCTTTAATCGAAGGGCCATGCAATCGTTCTCAAGCAATGAGCAGCCCGAGCTGCCAAGGAGACGATCGTGTTGTCTGCTGCATTGGATACTTTAGGTGCATTGGCGGTGCTGCTGAGCATCGCTCTGCATATTCTCGTCTTCGGACGCAAGCGGTGAGCGCGACACATCGCCGGCCGACCGCATCTTTCCCATTGTTCGGCTGCCTTGACGTATCTATTCGCCTTGAGCCGCTTTATCCGCGTGGCCGTGGTGCTTACATTGTCACCAGTGTCAGCGCCGCAGCGTCCTGCTGAAGCAGCGTGAATGCCGCGATTTTCCGCGGCAGCACGCCGGCGCAAATCCAGTCAAAGGACGAACCAGATCATGAGTAAGCTCACAGGCAAGGTCGCAGTCGTAACGGGTGCATCGAAAGGTATCGGCGCGGCAATCGCAAAGGGATTGGCCGCGCAAGGCGCGTCGGTAGTCGTGAACTACGCGTCGAGCAAGGCCGGCGCGGACGAAGTGGTGGCCGCGATCACCGCCGCGGGCGGCAAGGCCATCGCCGTCGGCGGCGACGTATCGAAAGCCGCCGATGCGAAAGGCATTATCGACAGCGCCGTCGAAACCTACGGCCGCCTGGATATTCTCGTCAACAACTCGGGCGTGTACGAATTCGCGGCGATCGAGGACATCACCGAAGCGCACTTCCATAAGCACTTCAATGTGAACGTGCTCGGTCTGCTGCTGGTCACGCAGGCAGCGGTCAAGCATCTGGGCGAGGGCGCGAGCATCGTCAACGTGAGCTCGGTCGCGAGCCGCATCACGCCGCCGACGAGCGCAGTCTATTCGGCGACGAAGGGCGCGGTGGACAGCATCACGGGCGTGCTCGCGAAGGACCTCGCGCCGCGCAAGATTCGCGTGAACTCGGTGAATCCGGGCATGGTCGTGACGGAAGGCACGCATAGCGCGGGCATCATCGGTTCGGACCTGGAGCAGTGGGCGCTGAGCACGACGCCGCTTGGCCGCCTCGGCCAGCCGGACGACATCGCGGACGTCGTCACCTTCCTCGCATCCAACGACGCGCGCTGGATCACCGGCGAAAGCCTGATCGTCAGCGGCGGCGTGCGTTAAGAATATCCATTGAAGTAGCGGCAAAGCGGCGCCCTCGGGTGCCGCTTTTTTTGCGCGTCGCTTTTTGCCTCGCTTATTCCTCGCTTATTCCTCGCTCCCCGGCAAGCGGACGGCAAAGAGCGCATCGAGCAGATTCGACCCCGGCCGTCCGGCGAGCCGCGTGAGCGATTCGGTCATCCGTACCTGACAATCGTCGAGCGGAATCATTCTGATACGCCGCGACGGGTTGAATTCCGCGCGCGCGATCACGCCGACGCCCATGCCTTGCGCGACGGCTTCCTCGAGCGCCTCGCGGCCGTCGACATACATGACCGGCTCGACTTGCAGCGACTCGCGCACCAGTTCGATCTCCAGCAATTGCTGCGTGACCGATTGCGGTTCGCGAAAAATCATCGGCTGCTGCACGAGTTCCCCGTAACTCAGCTTGCGTTTCTTCGCGACGGGATAGCGCACCGGCACCATCGCGACCAGCGGGTCGCGCCGCAATACGCGCGATTCGAGCCGGCTGTGAACCTGCGGCGCGGCGGTAATGGCGGCGTCGACGGCGCTCGACAGCACGCGCTGCATGCAGTCCGCCGCATTGGCGATGGACAGCGTCACCACGATCCCCGGATGCAGCTTGCGAAACGCGCGGATCAGCGCGACCGCGAGATCGGGCGCGTCCGCCGCGAGCGACAGCGACCCCGACTCCAGGCCGCCCGCCGATTCGAGCAACTGCCGCGCGTCGCGCTCGCAACCGAGCATCTGCCGCGTCACGCTGAAAAGCCGTAGCCCGAGTTCGGTGGTCTCGACGCCGCGCGGCCCGCGCTCGAACAGCTTCACGCCGTAATCCTGCTCGAGCCGCCGCACGTGATCCGACACCGCCGGTTGCGAGAGCGACAACGCCTCGGCGGCCCGCGAAAAGCCGCCATGTTCCGCGACCGCATGAAACGCCCGCAATTGCGCGTATTGCACCTGAGCCTCCGTCGCAGCGAAACTCGCCAGCTATAAGTATTTACGATGAGCGCATCGATTATATCGATTTTACCGATGCACCACGTTTCGGTACTGTAGGCGCTATCTCAACCAGCCAGACCGGAGATTGGGCATGCAAAACGCGACTGGCAATTCCCCGGCGACAGCGCAAGAAAGCGCAAGCTGCGCCCCGCCGGCTCAAGGCGAGCCTTATCTGTTGACGCCGGGCCCGCTGACCACCGCCTTCTCGACCAAGCAGGCGATGCTGCGCGACTGGGGTTCGTGGGACGGCGATTTTCGCGCGATGACGGCGCAACTGCGCCGCAGCCTGCTCGACATCGCAGGTGACGCAAGCGACGATGCCGGCGAATACGATTGCGTGCCGTTGCAAGGCAGCGGCAGCTATTGCGTCGAAGCGATGCTGGGCAGTCTGATTCCGCGCGACGGCAATGCGCTCGTGCTTGCGAACGGCGCCTACGGCAAACGCATCGCGACGACGCTGCGCTATCTCGGCCGCGCGCATACCGTGCTCGACAAGGGCGATTACTTGCCGCCGCGCGCGACGGAAGTCGAACGCATGCTCGATGCCGAGCCGGCCATCACGCATGTCGTCGCCGTGCATTGCGAAACGAGCTCGGGCATTCTCAATCCGATCGAAGAGATTGCGGCGGTCACGGCGGCGAAAGGCCGCAAGCTGCTGATCGACTCGATGAGCGCATTCGGCGCGGTGCCGCTCGACGTGCGCAAGATCGCGTGCGAAGCGTTCGTCTCGTCGGCGAACAAGTGTATTGAGGGCGTGCCCGGCTTCGGCTTCGTGATTGCGAAGAAGAGCGCGCTGCACGACGCGCGCGGGCGCAGCCATTCGCTCGCGCTCGACGTGCACGATCAATGGGACGTGATGAACCGCACCGGCCAGTGGCGCTTTACGCCGCCAACGCACACGGTCGCCGCGTTTATCGAGGCGCTGCGGCTTCACAAGCTCGAAGGCGGGCAGCCCGCTCGCCTCGCGCGTTACGCGAACAATCGCGACGTGCTGGTCGCGGGCATGCAGGAACTCGGCTTCGAGCCGCTCCTGAATGCGCGCTGGCGTTCGCCGATCATCGTGACGTTTTTCTCGCCGGCGCATCCGGCGTTCAGCTTTGAGCAGTTTTACGAACTAATGAAGCAACAGGGTTTCATCATTTATCCGGGCAAGCTGACGGTGGTGGAGAGTTTCCGCATCGGCTGCATCGGCCAGGTGGACGCGCAGGTGATGCGCCGCGTCGTGCAAGCGTGCGCGAGCGCGCTGCGGACGATGGGCGTCGATCACGCCGCGCCGCCGGCCGCGGCCATCGAAGAACGCAAGCTGCTGGCGGAGCTTGCATGAGCGATAGCAGACAACATCGAATGGAAGCGAACGAAACACGATGAAGCACGTCAAGGCGGTGATTTTCGACTGGGCCGGCACGGTGGTCGATTATGGTTCTCTTGCGCCGATGGGCGCGTTTGTCGAAACCTTCGAGCAGTTCGGCGTGCCGATCACGATCGACGAAGCGCGCGGACCGATGGGCATGGCCAAGCGCCCGCATATCGCGGCGCTGATGGCGCTGCCGCGCGTCGCGCGCACGTGGGCCGACAGGTATGGCCACGCGCCGGGCGACGCCGACATCGACGCCGTGTACGACGTGTTCGTGCCGAAGAATATCGCGGTGGCCGCGAGCTACAGTTCGGTGATTCCGGGCGTCGCCGAAGTGACGAGCGCGCTGCGCGGCGACGACATCCGCATCGGCACGACGACGGGCTACACGCGCGAGATCATGGCCGAGATCGTGCCGGGCGCGGCGGCCCAGGGTTTCTCGCCGGACAGCATCGTGTGCACGGGCGATACGCCCGAAGGGCGGCCGTCGCCGTACATGATCTACAAGACGCTGCCGGAACTGGGCGTGTGGCGCGCGAAAGACGCGATCAAGGTCGACGATACGGAAGTCGGCATCGAGGAAGGCATTAACGGCGGCACGTGGGCGGTGGGTGTCGCCGTCAGCGGCAATGCGTTCGGTATGGCGGAGGACGACGTCAAGGCGCTCGCGCCCGACGACTTCGCGCGGCGCCGCGCGGCCGCCATCGACAGATTGCGGGCCGCGGGCGCGCATTATGTGATCGACAGCGTCGCGGATCTGATGCCGGTGGTCCGCGATATCGACGCGCGGCTCGCGCGGGGCGAGCGGCCTTGAGGGGCGTGTTGGGCGCCGGTCCCAACTTAGTCGGAAATCAGCTTCAACCCCGCGGGCAAGGACTCGCCGAACACGCGGCCTTCGTCCGCGTTATCCAGTTCGACGACCTCGCCGACCATCGCGATCCACGCGCGCGGCGCGCTGGCCGCCTCCAACCTGCGAATCACGGCGTCGCGCAACTCGTGCGGCAGATCGCGCGAGCGGTCGCCGGTCATGCGCGCGATCTGCACGGCGGCGAACGCGGCCGGGTCGATCTTCTTCCAGTCGAGCGCGAGAATCGCGTCGAGCCATCCACTCGCGACATCGGCCGGCACGACGTTGTGCGCGCTGCCATAGAACGGCCGGCGCGCGCCGATCCGCCCGACGGCCCACCAGCTCTGATGATTCTCCGAAGGCTTGCGCAAGCGCGCGAGCACCGACTCGCCGAGTTCGATCTTGCGCTCCACCGGAATGCGTTCCAGCGACGCGCTCAGCCGAACCATATCGGCGATACCCGTTTTCGCGACGTCGAACGGCAGCTTGTGACGCGACTGCGCGGCCGTTTGCAGATAGGTCATTGCATCGAGCACGCGCAGTTGCGCGGTTTCGTCGAGGCCGCCCGCGGCGCGCCGCCACAGCGTCCACCATTCGGACCAGACCTGGCTTTCCTGGACGTACTGAATACCGTCGTCGAAGAGCGACCACAGTTGTTCGACGCGCCATTCGTCGAGCGGATAACCAAAGCCTGGCCGCACGCAATAGCCGGCGAGGTTCAGCCAGAGCCGCTCATGATCCGCCGAGCGGCGCCGCCTGCGCGCGCGTTCCCACAGCGCGCCGAACAGTTCGCGTAGCAGCGCGCTGTTCCAGCTCTCGCGCGGGCCGAGCAGTTGTTCGAGCTGCGCGCGCAGACGTTTGACTTCCTTTTTATCGACGTCTTGCGAGCGCGAACCGAACGAGCGGTCGATCTGCGTGATGGCTTCGTCGAGCCGCGGATGCCGCGCCGCGGCGGCATCGTCCGCGAGGTTGACCTGCGCATGCTCACGACGCAACTGGAACTCGAGCAACCAACGCTCGGCGGGATTGTCGCGGTCGATGCAGTGGACTTCGAGCGTGCCGACTTCGGTCAGCGAAGTCGCGATGCGCACGGCTCGCTCGCGGGCGCTGCCCGCGCCCTGCGGCGGGACGATGGTGGCGATGGGCGGCAGGCGCACGAAGTCGCCGCCCGCGAGGTCCGCCAGTTCGCCTGGTGCATACACGGTGTCCGCGCTCGACGACACCAGGTGAAAGCGCACCGGATGCCCGAGCCGCAGCGCGAACGTGCGATCGGCGATGAGGATTTCGTGGCCTTCCTCGGTGCCGCGCGGCAGGAGGCAGATGCCGCGTTGGGTGGTTTGCTCGGGCTGTGCGGGTTGCGAACGCTGCCGTTCCTCGCGCGCGTCGGCGGGTTCGTCCAATACGAGAAAATAGCTGCGTGGCGAACCGCCGCCGATTTTCGGCGCGCCGCCCGCGCGTGCGAGGCTGTAGGCAACAGCGCCGCGCGCCACGGCGACGTCCGGATTGTCGTTCTCCAGCACATGCAGCGGTTCGCCGCGCCACGCGCCCAATGTGTCGGCGAGGCGCTGCGTCAACGCCTGCGCGCGGAACACGCCGCCGTTGAGCAGCAGCGTATCGGGGACGGGGAGTGGGGCGGATTCATCTTTGTCCCGCCCCAACGCCTTGCGCGACTGCGCCTCGAAGCGGCCCAGAAAAGCGGCGATATGGCGTGTGACGGCGGCATCGGTTGCATACGGCAGACCGAACTCGACGATCGCGCCGCGCGGCCGGCCCGGCCGTTCGTGTGCAGCCACCGCCGGAAAGAATCCATCGACGATCACACGCTCCACCTCGTCGCGCGTGACCTGCGCGGTGCGCGCGCCGCCGACGAGCTTCGCGCCCGCGCCGAGCAGCGTGATCGACGCGGAGTCGGGCGCTTGCGGCCCGAGCAGCAACTCCTTCGCACCGCGGCAGCGCTCGACCAGTTGCGACAGGCTCGCCGCCGACAAACGCGCGCGCTCGCCGCCGCCAGGCAGCCGCGCTTCGACGAGATGCGCGAGCGCGAGGTCCATGTTGTCGCCGCCGAGCATCAGATGATTGCCGACGCCGATACGCGTGAGTTGCGGCTCGCCGTCGGCCATGCTTACTTCGATCAGCGTCAGGTCGGTGGTGCCGCCGCCGACGTCGCAGATCAGCACGAGACGCGTGTGCGCCAGTTCGTCGGCAAGCCGCTCGCGATGATGGAACAGCCAGTCGTAGAACGCCGCCTGCGGTTCCTCCAGCAGCCGCAACGACGGCAGCCCGGCCATGCGCGCCGCTTCGACGGTCAGCGCCCGCGCGCCTTCGTCGAACGAGGCG
Organism: Paraburkholderia graminis; assembly: GCF_003330785.1. NCBI lineage: Bacteria > Pseudomonadati > Pseudomonadota > Betaproteobacteria > Burkholderiales > Burkholderiaceae > Paraburkholderia > Paraburkholderia graminis. Next base: position 2,071,945 of record NZ_CP024934.1, on the reverse strand, counting down.
GGGACCGTGAGCACCACGTCCTGCTGTTCGAGCGGCGCGTCGGGAAAGCGCTGATTCCACGCCGCGCGCGCGTGCGCGAGATAGCTCGCGCTGGCTTCGACGGGCGAGACCTTGTGGACATCGTCGGCGGCGCCCCACGGCAGGATCGGCGCGACGCGATCGACGGCGGCATGCGAGAGCCAGCTTTTCGCGCTGGCGACGAGGCGTCCGGGAACCTGCGCGCCGAGCACGCGCGCAAGCCGGCCGATGACGACAGGCGGCGCGTCCTGATCGTCGGTGGAAGGCGCCGCGGCTCGCGCCGCGCTTTCGCCCGAGACCGAGACGCTTGCCCCGACCGCCTGCACCCCGCGTCCCGAGGTCCACGGCAACTGCAAATCCCCCGCATCCAGCTCGCCCGGCGCGGCGTGATACCGCACCGAAGGCAGTAGCGGCCGCGCCGCAACCTCGCCCGGACTAACAAGCTGTTCGATCTCGAAGACGCGAATCTCCTGCGACCCGGCCTGCGCATACGCAAGCACCGTGTTGCTCGTGCCGAGGTCGATGCCGACGCTGTACCGCTTCATCTCAGTCATGCATTCGCGTTGCCGCGCACGTCGAATTCGACTTTCCAGCGCTCGTCCGCTCCGCGCGGCACGGCTTCGAGTTCAAGCGTGCCCGCTTCGGTCACGCGCGCGTGCAGCTTCACGGGCACGACCTCGCCGGACGTGCGGCCGGAGGCGGGCAGCGTCGCCTGAATCTCTTCGAGTTCCTGCAACTCATCGGGGCCCCAGAAGTCGAGCAGCGTGCCGACCTGATCCTGACGACGCACCGACGACCCGAAGAAACGGAAATGCACCGGCTCGCCGACGACAAGCCCAAACTCCTGCGCCGGTAACTCGGCCTCGGTGCCTTCTTCCATGCCGAACGGCGCGACGCACAGCGCCTGGATGGGCGGCTCGAGGCCAGGCACGGCGGGCATCGCCGATTCGATCGCGATGTAGTACGCCCGCGCCGTGCCGCCACGAATCCGCACGCCTTGGCCGCGCCGCACGTAGCCGTAGTACGCCGCGCCACGGGCGACGGCCAGATCGAGATCGGCGCCTTCCAGCAGGCGCGCGGGCGCTGCGCCTTCCGCGGCGAGCCAGCCGTTCAGCGTGCTCATGATCCGCTCGACGAGCAGCGTCGACTTGAACACGCCGCCGTTGAACAGCACCGCCGTCGGATGCAGGAAGCTCGCGCCTTGCGCCGACGCGTCGGCAGCCGTCTCGCGCAAGCCTTCCAGTTCCGCGAGCGCGCCGACCTGACGGCCGAGAAACGCCGCCAGATGCCGCGTAATGCCCGCGTCCTGCGCATACGGCAAGCCGAGTTGCGTGAGGCCGGCGCGCGTGCGGCTCACCGGCCGCGCGGCGCTCTCCACCTGCGGGAAAAAGCCGTCGAGAATCGTCTGCGTCAACTCCGCGCGCGTGAGTTCCGTGCGGATCGATCCGCCGATCAGCTTCGAGCCGCGGCTCGGCACGACGAGCGGCACGGTGTCGGTGGTCGGGTCGCTTAGCAGCGTTTCCTTCGCCGAGCGGCACGCATAGGTGAGGGCGCGCAACTGCCACGCGTCGGCCTGCGTGCCTTGCGCCGCGAGCTTGCGCGCGACCACGTGCGCGAGCGCGAGGTCCATGTTGTCGCCGCCGAGCAGAATGTGTTCGCCGACCGCCACGCGATGCAGTTCCAGATTGCCTTGGCGCTCGACCACCGCGATCAGCGAGAGGTCGGTCGTGCCGCCGCCGACATCGACCACGAGAATGATGTCGCCGACCTTGACCTGCTTGCGCCACTGGCCGCCGCTCTTCTGAATCCAGCTATAGAGCGCGGCCTGCGGTTCCTCGAGCAGCGTCATGCGGCCATAGCCTGCGGCTTGCGCGGCTTCGGCGGTCAGTTCGCGCGCGGCCGGATCGAACGATGCGGGAATCGTCACCGTGATGTCCTGCTCGTGAAACGGCGCGTCCGGATGCGCGTGATCCCACGCTTCGCGCAAATGCGTCAGATAGCGGACCGAACTTTCGAGTGGCGACACGCGCGCGACTTCGGGCGGCGCATCGCTCGGCAGAATCGCCGCGCGCCGGTCGACGCCCGGATGGCACAGCCAGCTTTTCGCGCTCGAGACGAGCCGGATCGGCGTCGCCGCGCCGCGGCTGCGCGCGAATTCACCGACCGCGAACTGGCGCTCGCCCGTCCACGGCAGATGCAGGTCGCCGGAACCGAGTTCGTCGGGATGCGGCAGATACAGGAACGAGGGCAGCAGATCGAGATCGGCAATTGCGCCGGGGCCGGTCAATTGCGCGATGGGCAGCACGGCCAGCGTGGTCTTTTCGCCGTCGCTTGCGCTGGTGTCGACGTAGGAGAGCGCGCAGTGCGTGGTGCCCAGATCGATGCCGATGGAATAACGCGCGCCGCTCATAGCTCCACCTCGGCCGGCGCGATGACCTTCGCGTTATGGCTTTCCGCGAGCTTCGGCAGACGCACGTCGTCGACGCGCCAGCCGCGGTGGCTGATGCTGCCGACAAACGGCGCGCGGCCGACCACGTTGCCCGTCAGACGGATCGCGCTCGCGTCGAAACCTTCCTGAAGCGTGACGCGGCTGCCTTCCGCCTCGTCGCGCACCGGGCGGATCGTGAAGTGCTCGCGCAGCGTCGCGCGGCAGCCTTCGTGCACGAGGCGCGCGGCGGCGCCGATGTCGGCGTCGCTGAAACGCTTGATGTCTTCCTCGACGAAATCGATGAAGCGCGCGTCGCGTTGCAAGAGGCCGAGCAGTTGCAGCGCGGCGTCGGGGCTGGCTTCCTTGAGCGTCGGCGCGGCCTTGGGGGCCGGCGAGGGCGCCTGGGTTTGCGCTTGCGCAGCCGCGCCGCCGTCGCGCACGCGCAGCACCGCGGCGGCGAATTCGCCATCGCCGAGAATGCGGAAAAACGCGCTGACGGCCAGCGAAATCCTGCCGAGGAAGGATGGGTTCGAATCGGTCATAAATGCTCCTGAGAGGCTCTGTTAGAGGACGAGCTGTCCTGTGTCCGGGAGTGGGCGCGGCGGGCGAAACGGCCCACGGCGCCCTGTGGCGATGCACGTATCGCGGAAAGCCTGCGACGCAGCGAGCGGTGCGCTTCGCTTGGCGCGACCGGCGCAATCCGCGCGCGCAAAACCCGTATTTTGCCTTGTGACGCGCCGGCTGCGGGCAAACCCGCACGTTCTCGCGTGAGAAGGCAGCCAGATTGGCGGCTTGGGAGGGGGCAGCCCAACAACCTCGCAACCTCGTTTGTGACATCTACATCACGTTCAAGCGCCTCGCCTCACATGCAAACACCGCAGCAACAGCGTTCGCCGCCCGCAATGTGAGGATTTACCCGTACTGCGTGTGACAATCCTATCAAACGGAGTAACATAGCCCCGTCATTCGCCGGCTCGCCGTCGTGCCGCATTCCAACCCCGGACGCCTCATGCCTGATTCTTCTCCGTCGTCATCGGTCGTCGCGCTGCGCGGCGGGCCGCTCGTTCATCCGGTACGCAATCCGGGCATGCCGTTCGACGCTTCGTGGCTCGACGGTTTGCGCGTCAACCAGTCGGCGGTCGAACGGCGCTCGGCCACGCTCGTCACGCGCCGCAGCGTCAAGAAAGACGCGCAGGCCGCCTGGCTGCTCAAAGCGGTCACCTGCATCGACCTCACCACGCTCAGCGGCGACGACACCGAAGGCCGCGTGCGGCGCCTGTGCGCGAAGGCGCGCCAGCCGGTGCGCGCCGATATTCTCGACGCGCTCGGCATGGCGCCGCAGCGCATCACGACTGGCGCGGTATGCGTCTATCACCGCTTCGTCGCCGCCGCCGTGGATGCGCTAGAAGGCAGCGGCGTGCCCGTCGCGGCGGTGTCGACCGGCTTTCCGGCCGGACTGATTCCGCATCCGCTGAAGCTGAAGGAGATCGAGGCGTCGGTCGCCGACGGCGCCGCGGAAATCGACATCGTCGTCACGCGCGAATACGTGCTGACCGGCAACTGGCAGGCGCTTTACGACGAAGTGCGCGAGTTTCGCGCGGCCTGCGGCCCCGCGCATCTGAAGGCGATTCTCGCGACCGGCGACATCCGCACGCTGTCGAACGTGGCGCGCGCGTCGATGGTCTGCATGATGGCCGGCGCCGACTTCATCAAGACGTCGACGGGCAAGGAAGGCGTGAACGCGACGCTCGACGTGTCGCTCGTCATGGCGCGCATGATCCGCGAATACCACGAGCGCACCGGCGTGCTCATCGGCTTCAAGCCGGCAGGCGGCGTGTCGAGCGCGAAGTCGGTGCTGGCGTATCAGATCCTGATGAAGGAAGAACTGGGCCGCGCGTGGCTCGAACCGGAGCTGTTGCGCATCGGCGCATCGAGCCTGCTCGCCGACATCGAGCGGCAACTCGAACATCACGTGAGCGGCCGTTATTCCGCTTTCAACCGTCACCCCGTAGCCTGAAGCAGACCCAACCCATGAGCGTAGCGGAGTATTTTTCTTCGATGGAATACGGCCCCTCGTCCGAGGGCGACCAGCCCGCGCGCGCCTGGCTCGCGCAACATGACGCGCGCTTCGGGCATTTCATCAACGGCGCGTGGCACGCGCCCGCAAGCGGCGCGCATTTTGTGTCGCACGCGCCGGCAAGCGGCGAGCGCCTTGCCGAAGTCGCCCAAGGCGATGCAGCCGACGTCGACGCCGCGGTAGCCGCCGCGCGCGCCGCGCAACCCGGCTGGCTCGCGGCGGGCGGCGCGGCACGCGCGCGGCATCTGTATGCGCTCTCGCGCATGGTGCAGCGGCACAGCCGGCTCTTCGCGGTGCTCGAAGCGCTCGACAACGGCAAGCCGATTCGCGAGACGCGCGACATCGACGTGCCGCTCGTCGCGCGTCATTTTCTGCATCACGCCGGCTGGGCGCAGTTGCAGGACAGCGAGTTCGCCGATCATGCGCCGCTCGGCGTGATCGGCCAGATCGTGCCGTGGAATTTCCCGCTGCTGATGCTCGCGTGGAAAATCGCGCCGGCTATCGCAACGGGCAATTGCGTCGTGCTGAAGCCGGCCGAATACACGCCGCTCACCGCGCTCCTGTTCGCGGAGCTCGCGCATCGCGCCGGCCTGCCCGCGGGCGTGCTCAATGTCGTGACCGGCGACGGCGCGACGGGCGCGGCGCTCGTCGAGCACCCGCAAGTGGACAAGCTCGCGTTCACCGGCTCGACGGAAGTGGGCAAGCTGATCCGCTCGGTCACGGCGGGCTCGGGCAAATCGCTGACGCTTGAGTTGGGCGGCAAGTCGCCCTTCATCGTATTCGACGACGCGGACCTCGACGCTGCCGTCGAAGGCGTGGTCGACGCGATCTGGTTCAACCAGGGCCAGGTGTGTTGCGCGGGTTCGCGCCTGCTGGTGCAGGAGGGCGTCGAAGCGCGCTTCATCGCGAAGCTCAAGCGTCGCATGGAGTCGCTGCGCGTCGGAACGTCGCTCGACAAGAATGCCGACGTCGGCGCGATCGTCGATCCGGTGCAGCTCGAGCGGATTCGCTCGCTCGTCGAAAGCGGGCGGCGCGAGGGCTGCGCGATCTGGCAGGCGAGCAATACGACGCTGCCTGCCAACGGCTGCTTTTATCCGCCGACGCTCGTCACGAACGTTGCGCCCGCATCGACTCTGGCTCAGGAGGAAATCTTCGGCCCGGTGCTCGTGTCGATGAGCTTTCGCACGCCGGAAGAAGCCGTCGCGCTCGCCAACAATTCGCGCTATGGACTCGCTGCGAGCGTGTGGAGCGAGACCATCGGCCGCGCGCTCGATGTCGCGCCGCGGCTCGCGGCGGGCGTCGTGTGGATCAACGCGACGAACCTGTTCGACGCGGCGGTCGGCTTCGGCGGCTATCGCGAGTCGGGCTTTGGACGCGAGGGCGGACGTGAGGGCATTTACGAATATCTGAAACCGCGCGCGTGGCTCAATCTTCCGAAGCGCCGGCCGCTGGGCGCGACGCAAGAGGACAGCGGCCGCGTACAGATGCTGGCTGCCGAGCAGGACACCGCGAACACCGCGAACATCGTATCGATCGACCGCACGGCGAAGCTCTTTATCGGCGGCAAGCAGGTGCGCCCGGACAGCGGCTATTCGCTGACGATTCACGCGCCGGACGGAACGCCGGTCGGCGAGGTGAGCGAAGGCAATCGCAAGGACATACGCAACGCGGTCGAAGCGGCGCGCGCGGCGCACAAGTGGTCGCAGGCGAGCACGCATAACCGCGCGCAGGTGCTGTTCTATCTCGCCGAGAATCTCGCGGTGCGCGCCGACGAATTCGCGCATCGGCTGGTGTTGCGGCATGGCGTGACGGCTGACGCGGCGCGTGCGGAAGTGGAGGCGTCGGTCACCCGCCTTTTCACGTACGCGGCGTGGGCCGACAAGTTCGACGGCGCGGTGCACACGCCGCCGTTGCGCGGTGTCGCGCTTGCGATGCACGAGCCGCTCGGCGTGATCGGCATTGCGTGTCCGGACGAAGCGCCGTTGCTGGCTTTCGTTTCGCTGATCGCGCCGGCGCTCGCAATGGGTAATCGCGTGGTCGTGCTGCCGGGCGAGGCTGGTTCGCTGGCCGCGACGGACTTCTATCAGGTCGTCGAGACGTCCGACGTGCCCGGCGGCGTGGTGAACATCGTCACAGGCAAACGCGCGGCGCTGCTGCCGGCGCTCGCGAGCCACGACGACGTCGACGCGGTCTGGTGCTTCGGCAACGCGGCGGATTCGGCGCTGATCGAGCGCGCATCGGTCGGCAATCTGAAGCGCACCTTCACCGACTACGGCCACCAGTTCAACTGGTTCGACCGTGCGAGCGAGGGCAGGCCGTTTCTGCGCCAGGCCGTGCAGGTGAAGAACATCTGGATACCGTACGGAGATTGACCGCACAGCAGCACACGCAACGCAAGCAGCGCAGAGCATGCGCGTCGATCACAAAATGAAGGAGACAACGTGCCGAACATTCTGGACTTCCTGCTGTTGGCGAACGCTGCGCCATCGCACGCGGCGCGCCGCATGACGAAGCACGCGGCGCACGAAGGGCTGCCGTCATGAGCGCGCAGCAAGCGAGCGGACGCGTCGTCATTCTCGGCATCTACGTGACCGATCTGACGTTTCGTGCGGCGCGCATGCCTTCCATCGGCGAGACGATTGCGGGCTCCGCGTTCGCGATGGGCCCTGGCGGCAAGGGCTCGAACCAGGCCGTGGCGGCGGCGCGCGCGGGCGCGCAGGTCGTGTTCTGCACGCGCATCGGCGACGATGCGTTCGGCTCCATCGCACAGGCCACCTGGGCGCGCGAGGGCATCACGGCGCGCGCGTCGGTGGTGCCCGGCGTGGCGACGGGCGCGGCGCACATCTTCGTCGACGACACCACGGGCATGAACGCGATCATCGTCGCGGCCGGCGCGGCGGGCACGCTCGGCGCAGCCGACGTCGATGCGATAGAAGCCGACATTGCCGGTGCGCGCGTGTTCGTCACGCAGCTCGAGCAGCCGCTCGCGGCCGCGCGGCGCGGACTCCAAGTGGCGCGTAAGCATGGCGTCATCACGGTCTTCAATCCCGCACCGGCCATGCCGCTTGACGACGACATCTTCCCGCTGTGCGACTACATCACGCCGAACGAAAGCGAGGCGGCCGCGCTCACCGGCGTGCCGATCGCGAATGTCGACGATGCGCGGCGCGCGGCCGACGTGCTGCTCGCAAAAGGCGTGGGCGCCGCGATCGTGACGCTCGGCGAAGGCGGCGCGTTGCTGCACGACGCCACGCAATCGGTGTGGCTGCCCGCGTTCCGCTGCGGTACGGTAGTGGAAACGGCGGGCGCGGGCGACGGCTTCACGGGCGGCTTCGCGGCTGCGCTTGCGCGCGGCGAAGACCCAATTGCGGCGATGCGCTTCGGCTGCGCGCTCGCGGGCATCTCGGTCACGCGCGCAGGCACCGCGCCCTCGATGCCCACGCTTGCCGAAGTGAACCAGGTGTTGAGCGAGTACAGCGAGTCGGGCCAGACCGCGCAGGTGTCGTAACTCATCCGTGCAGTAACGTGCAGTGCAGTGTCAGGAGATCATGAGCGCCATGAAGTCTTCGTTTGCTGCGGGAAAACTGTTTGCCGACCGGCAACTCAACTTCCTTCTGATCGTCAACGTGCTCGTCGTGCTGGTCGCGACGTGGCTCTCGCGCGGCCAGTTCGTCGACATCGACAATCTTCAGTCGATGGGCGGCCAGTTGCCCGAACTCGGTCTGCTCGCGCTCGGCATCATGCTGTCGATGGTGTCGGGCAACGGCGGCATCGACCTGTCCGGTGTCGGCCTCGCGAACCTCTCGGGCATGGTCGCGGCGATCGTGGTGCCGCGCTTCGTCAATGGCGACGATTCGCCGATGCTTTACACGTCGCTCTTTTGCGCGATCGTGCTCATCATGGGTCTGCTCGGCGGCCTGCTCAACGGCGTCGTGATCGCGCGCCTCAGACTCACGCCGATTCTCTGCACGCTCGGCACGCAGTTGCTGTTCACCGGCTTTGCGGTCGTGATCAGCAACGGCGCATCGGTGCACGTCGACTATGTCGAGCCGCTGTCGGACATCGGCAACGGCACCGTGTTGCAGGTGCCGATTGCGTTCTGCATCTTCATCGCCGCGGTGATCGTGCTGGGATGGCTGCTCAGGCGCAGTCCGTTCGGCCTGCGTCTCTATCTGATGGGCACGAATCCGAAAGCCGCGTTTTACGCGGGCATTCCGCGCGCGCGCATGCTCATCACGACCTATGCGATGTGCGGCGTGCTCGCGTCGCTTACCGGACTGATCAGCGCGACGCATACGTCCAGCGCGAAATGGGATTACGGCAACTCGTATCTCTTGATCGCGATCCTCATTGCGGTGATGGGCGGCGTGAATCCCGCAGGCGGTTATGGGCGCATCGTCTGCGTGTTTTTTGCGGCAACAGTGCTGCAGTTTCTGTCGAGCCTCTTTAATCTGCTCGGCGTCTCGCAGTTTTTCGGCGACTGCGCGTGGGGCTTTTTGCTGCTGCTCTCGCTGGCCTTTGCGGGCGGCGAACGCGTGCGCGCAATCTTCGGCTTCGGCGGCGGCGCTGCGCATCCGGCAACGGAACCGGCAGCGGCTCGCGCCGACGGCGGCACGCCGCCAAAGCGCTAGCGCATAGCGAAGTATCGGTAAAAGCAAACGCAACGCAACGCAACGGATGAAGGCGAACAGGGTGCCCTCCCTGTTCGCGACGGCTGACACGGCCAGCACGGGCGACATCGAACGATAAAGGAGACATTGCATGAAACTGACTCGACTGGGTGCCGCGCTCGCAGCAGGCGCAGTGGCGGTGGGCGCGATCGCCGCGGCGCAGGCCGCCACCAACGAAACCATTGTCACGGTCGTCAAGGTGACGGGCATCAACTGGTTCAACCGGATGGACGACGGCGTCAAGGAATTCGCGAAGGAAAACACCGGCATCACCGCGTACCAGACGGGCCCGGGCCGCGCGGACGCGGCGCAGCAACTGAAGATCATCGAAGATCTGATCGCGAAGAAAGTCACCGCGATTGCAGTCGTGCCCTACGATCCGCCGACACTCGAACCGGCGCTGAAGAAGGCGATGGATCGCGGCATCAAGGTCGTCACGCATGAAGCGGACAACGCAAAGAACACGATGGTCGACATCGAGGCGTTCGACAACACGGCCTACGGTGCGGGTCTGAACGAACGGCTCGCGTCGTGCATGCATAACGAAGGCAAGTGGGCGGTGCTGGTCGGCTCGCTCGGCAGCCGTTCGCAGGTGCAATGGGCCGACGGCGGCATTGGGAACGCCAAGGCCAAGTACGCGAAAATGAATCTCGTCGAGCCGAAGCTCGAAACCAATAACGACGGCGAGCGCGCGTACGAAGTCGCAAAAGAAGTGCTGCGCAAGCATCCGGATCTGAAGGGCTTCCAGGGTTCGTCGTCGCTGGATGTGATCGGCATCGGCCGCGCCGTCGAGGAAGCCGGCATGCAGGGCAAGATCTGCGTATACGGCACGGGTCTGCCGACCGAGGCGGGCAAGTTCCTCGAGAGCGGCGCGATCAACGGCATCGCGTTCTGGGACCCGAAACTCGCGGGCATCGCGATGAACAAGGTCGCGAAGATGCTGGTGGACGGCAAGACCGTCGAGAACGGCGCGGACCTCGGCATTCCGGGCTACACGAAGGTGACGGTCGCGAAAGGGCCGGGCAAGGGCATCATCGTGCGCGGCCAGGGCTGGGTGAACGTCGACAAGTCGAACTACAAGCAGTATCCGTTCTGATTCCGTTGTTCACTTCGGGGCGCGTCCGGTGGGCGCGCCCCGGCATCGCGACCGCTCATCATGAATCGACAAGACGTCTCTTCCGCCCAGTCTTCGCAACCCTTTCTGCAAGTGGTCGGCGTGCATAAACGCTTTACCGGCGTACATGCGTTGCGCGGCGTGAGCCTCGCGTTCGAACGCGGGCAGATCTATCACCTGCTCGGCGAAAACGGCTGCGGCAAGAGCACGCTGATCAAGATCATTTCCGGCGCGCAGCCGCCGGACGAAGGCCAACTCGTGATCGAGGGCGTGCCGCATGCGCGGCTCTCCGCGCTCGAGGCGCTCGCGGCCGGCATCGAAACCGTGTATCAGGATTTGTCGCTGCTGCCGAACATGAGCGTCGCCGAAAACGTTGCGCTCACATCGGAACTCGCGACGCATGCAGGACGGCTCGCGCGCACCTTCGATCGCCGCGTGCTCGCCGCCACGGCCGCGCGCGCGCTCGAAGCGGTGGGCCTGCCCGGCAACGCGGATTTCCAGGCAACGCTCGTCGAGCAACTGCCGCTCGCCACGCGGCAGCTCGTCGCGATTGCGCGGGCCATTGCGAGCGAGGCGAAGTTCGTCATCATGGACGAGCCCACCACGTCGCTCACGCAAAAGGAAGTCGACAATCTGATCGCGGTGCTCGCGAATCTGCGCGCGCAAGGCGTGACGGTGCTGTTCGTGAGCCACAAGCTCGACGAGTGCTATGCGATCGGCGGCGAAGTGATCGTGCTGCGCGACGGGCAAAAGATGGCGCAAGGACCGATCGCGCAGTTCACCAAGGCGCAGATCAGCGAACTGATGACGGGCCGCCATCTGTCGAACGAGCGGTATCGCGAAAGCGCGCACGCGGACGACGTCGTGCTCGACGTGCGCGGCTTCACGCGCGCCGGTCAGTTCAGCGACGTCACGTTCAGGCTGCACGGCGGCGAGATTCTCGGCGTCACCGGACTGCTCGATTCGGGGCGCAACGAACTCGCGCGCGCGTTGGCGGGCGTCGCGCCGGCGCAAGCGGGCGAGGCGCGGCTCGACGGCAAGCCGATTGCGCTGCGCACGCCGTCGGACGCGAAACGCCACCGCATTGGCTACGTGCCGGAAGACCGGCTGAACGAAGGGCTCTTTCTCGACAAGCCGATTCGCGACAACGTGATCACCGCGATGATTTCGAGCCTGCGCGACCGCTTCGGCCAGATCGACCGCGCGCGTGCGCAGGCGCTTGCCGAGCAGACCGTGAAGGATTTGCAGATCGCGACGCCCGGCGTCGACAAGCCCGTGCAATCGCTTTCCGGCGGCAACCAGCAGCGCGTGCTGATCGGCCGCTGGCTGGCCATCGACCCGCGCGTGTTGATTCTGCACGGCCCGACGGTGGGCGTCGACGTGGGCTCAAAGGACATCATCTACCGGATCATGCAGCGGCTCTCGCAGCGCGGCATCGGCATCATTCTGATCAGCGACGACCTGCCCGAGCTTCTACAGAACTGCGACCGCATCCTGATGATGAAGAAGGGACGCGTGGCCGCCGAATATCAGGCCGACGCATTGAGCGAGGCCGATCTGTATCACGCGCTGCTTTCCGAAGCGGCCTAGAGGACGTCAACCGCCATGAACTCGCGCATCCAGCCGCGCATCGACTTGCCCACCGACTCGTCCACCGAATCGCCCATGAAGCAGACCATGACCACTCTGAATGTCGTCGAAGTCGCGCCGAGCGTCGAACCGGGAGGCTTGCGCATGCGGCTCGCGCGCAACCCCGAGTGGTTCACGGTCGCGCTGATCGTGGTCACGTGCCTGATCGTCGGCGCCATCAACCCGCGCTTCTTTCAGTTGGCGACGCTGTTCGATCTGCTGCATTCGGCGACGACCATGTCGCTGTTCGCGCTCGGCACGCTCGTCGTGCTCGCGTCGGGCGGCATCGACGTGTCGTTCACCGCGATTGCCGCGCTGACCATGTACGGCATCACCAAGGCCGTATTCGCGTTCTGGCCGGACGCGCCGTTCGCGCTGATTCTCGTAGCGGGTGCAGTGGGCGGCGTCGTGCTCGGCGTCGTCAACGGCTTGCTCGTGCATCGGCTGAAAGCGCCGTCGCTGATCGTCACGATCGGCACGCAATACCTGTATCGCGGCTTGCTGCTGACGTTTATCGGCACGACGTTCTTCATGAACATTCCGCACAGCATGGATCGCTTCGGCCGCATTCCGCTGTTTTTCTATCACACCGCGGACGGCTTGCGCGCGGTGCTGCCGGTCTCGGTGCTGGCGCTCGTCGCCGCCGCGTTCGTCACCTGGTGGCTGCTCAATCGAACGATGATGGGCCGCGGCGTCTACGCGATGGGCGGCTCGCTTGCGATTGCCGAGCGGCTCGGCTACAACCTGCGCGCGATCCATCTGTTCGTGTTCGGCTATACGGGCATGCTTGCCGGCATCGCGGGCATTCTGCATGTGTCGAACAACCGCCTCGCGAATCCGTTCGATCTGGTCGGCTCGGAACTCGACGTGATCGCCGCGGTGATTCTCGGCGGCGCGCGCATTACGGGCGGCACGGGCACGGTGGTGGGAACGCTGCTCGGCGTGGTGCTGGTTACGCTGATCAAGAGCGTGCTGATTCTTGTCGGCGTGCCGACTACCTGGCAGAAGGTGATTATCGGCGCGTTCATTCTGCTCGCCGGCACGCTGTTCGCGCTGCAACGCAAGCGCTGAAAACGCGCCGCGCGGGGTTGCGTTCGTGTGAGCGGAAGGCGCGTCGCGATGCGCGCCTGCCGCTTCACGCTAAACATATTACGCGCGCTTGCGCGGCGCCTGGCCCTCTTCGGTGATGATCGAATCGAAGTCTTCGATCTGTGAAAAGCGCACGGCTTTCACGACGCCGAACTTGCTTCTGTCCACGACCAGATGCCGCTCGACGGCGCTCGCCATCGCGGCCTGCTTCACTGCGACTTCGTGGAAATTCCAGCAGGTCACGCCGCGCGCGGTGTCCACGCCGCCCGCCGAGATAAACGCCTTGTTGATGCCCATGCGGCGCAGCATCTCGAGACTTTCCTCGCCCGCGAACGAATCCGACGAAGGCACATAGACGCCGCCGAGCAGAATCATGCGCACGTTCGGCTTGCGCCGCAAAATCTCGGCGACGTTCAGCGAATAGCAGACCACGGTCACATGGCGCTCCGGCGGAACGAGGCGCGCGAGTGCAGCGAGCGTCGTGCCGCAATCGATGAAAAGCGTTTCGTTGTCGCCGATCAATCCCGCCGCGATCGACGACGCGTCGGCCTTGGCCTGCGCGAAGTGATCCTTTTCCTGCTCCAGCGAATAGCCGGCGTTATTCGGCACGTCCGTCGCGCTGACGATATAGCCGCCGAGATACGTGAAGCGATCCGAATTCGCGGCAATGTCGCGGCGCACCGTCATTTCCGATACGCCGAGCAGCGCCGCGGCATCGCGCAGGCGCATCACGCTTTGCCGTGTCAGCGCGTCGGCCAGAGCGCGAAGGCGATCGGGTTTGAGCATGGAGGTCCTGGCGCGTGGAGAGAATGTGAATGTCGTTAGATTTCAATCATGCTTGCTGAAACGATTATAACGACAGGCTCATCGTGAGGCGAGCGGAAAGCCAACGCAGTCGCGCAAAAGCGCTTGCTTCGAGACTTCACATGCAGCGTGCGCACAGCGCGCATGGGAACGCGCTTTGCTCACCTCACCGGCGCAGCGGCCCGCATCGCGTGCGCTGTTTTCGACTGACGACAAACGTTTGGAGATTGCCATGGACGGCCTGCCGGGCGAACCCACCGTAGAGGACCGAATCCGCAAGCGCGCGTATGAGCTATGGCAGAGCGACGGCTCGCCGGAAGGAAGCGCCGACGATTACTGGACACGCGCTCAGGCGCAGATCGAAGCCGAAGGCGATACGGGCAACGCCGAGCCGCCGGTTGCCGTCGACCAGTCGAGCAAGGGGCGACGCGCGGACGAAGCCGTCGGCGAAGACAGCGAACCGCGAGCCGATAACGGTTCGTGAGGGCACCTGGCAACACAACTGAGCGACACAACCACGACACGCGGGAGAACATCATCGATTTCGAATACGGAGGGTGCATCGTTCATCTGACGGCAGGCGTCGACGGCGGCGCGATCGTTGCACATGCGAGGATCGAGGTCACGCCAGGCAGCGTGAGTTCGGGCGACGATACGCACGACATGGAGTTTCACCGCGATTTCGTCGATGAACACGAGGCGCTCGAATTCGCGCGCGAACGCGCGACGGCCTGGATCGACGAGCACGTCGAACGGGCAAACGGAGCGGAGCCCGCGGCGTCCGCCGATGGCTATAGCGGCCCGATCAGCTAGCGGCGCATGCAGTCCGCTCAGGTTCAGAATGACCACGCGACTGACCATGCGAATGACCACGCGACTGACCATTGCGACTGACCATTGCCGCGCGTACCGCTTAATTTCATCGCCGGCCTGTACATTTTTCCATCGGCGAAAAGTACTGCGGCTCGCGCGTGACGGCGCCGGGCATGCACCATGCGGCGGCTTCCGAACATAGGTTCGTCGAATGGAGCAGGGCATGCGTATCGCGCAGGTTTCGCCGTTGTATGAGAGGGTGCCGCCCGTGGCCTATGGCGGCGTCGAAAGAGTGGTGGCGTGGCTCGTGGACGGTCTCGTCGCGCGAGGCCACGACGTGACGCTCTTTGCAAGCGGCGACTCGCGCACGCGCGCGCGACTCGTCTCGGGCAGCGACTGCGCGGTTCGTCTGATCGAAGATACCGCCGACCCGCAGGCCTTCCATTTCGCGATGCTCGAGGACGTGGTGCGACGCGCGGACGAATTCGACATCGTGCATTTTCATACCGATTACGCGAGCTTTCCATTCGCCCGGCGTTTGAACTGCGCGTCGCTGACGACCTTGCACTGGCGGCTCGACGTGCCTGGCTTGAGCACGCTTTACCGGCAGTTCGCCGACATGCCGGTGGTCTCGATCTCCGCCGCGCAACGCGCGCCGTTGCCGTGGCTCAACTGGCGCGCCACCGTGCATCACGGCTTGCCCGTCGACCTGCTGCGCTTTCATGAAGAGCCGGGCGACTACGTCGCGTTTCTCGGCCGCATCGCGCCCACCAAGCGGCCCGACCGCGCGATCGAAATTGCGCGGCGCGCGGGCTGGCCGATCCGCATCGCCGCAAAAATCGACAACGGCGATCGTGCGTATTTTGAGCAGGAAATCGCGGAGCTGTTCGAGCTGCCGCATGTCGAGTATTGCGGCGAAGTCGGCGATTCCGACAAGAACGATTTCCTCGGACGCGCGCGTGCGTTGCTGTTTCCGATCGACTGGCCGGAGCCCTTCGGCCTCGTGATGATCGAAGCGCTCGCGTGCGGCACGCCGGTGATCGCCTTCGATCATGGCGCGGCGCATGAAATCGTCGAACACGGCGTGACCGGCTTTCTCGTTCACTCCGTCGACGAAGCGGTCGACGCGCTCGCGAAGATCGACACCATCAGCCGCGCCGCATGCCGCGCGGCCTTCGAGCGCCGCTTCACCGTCGAGCGAATGGTCGATCGGTACGTCCGCATTTACGAAGCGATGCTGCGCGACGCGTGCGACGCGCAACCGCTCGAGGCCGGCTGAAACAAGGCTGAACAACACGCGATCACGGAGCACTTTCCATGCGATTTTTTGCCATTGCGACCGACTACGACAACACCCTTGCATCCGACGGACGCGTTGCCGACGCGACGTGGGCCGCGCTCGAACGCCTGCGCGCGTCGGGCCGCCAGGCGATCCTCGTGAGCGGCCGCGAGATGGACGATCTGCTCGCGATCTGTCCGCGGCTCGATCTGTTTTCGCGAGTCGTCGCGGAAAACGGCGGCGTGCTGTACACGCCGTCGACGGGCGCGCGGCGCCTGCTCGCTCCACCGCCGCCGCCGGCTTTCGTCGACGAATTGCGAAGCCGCGGCCTGCGCCATTTCAGCGTGAGCGAAACGCTCGTCGCGATGATGAAGCCCGCGGAACAGATCGCGCTCGCGGCGATTCGCGATCTCGGCCTCGGCTTGCAGATCATCTTCAACGGCGACGCGGTGATGATCGTGTCGCCGGGCATATCGAAAGCAACCGGCTTGCATGAGGCGCTCGACGAACTCGCGTTGTCGGCCTTCAACGTCGCGGGCGTCGGCGACGCGGAAAACGATCACGCGCTGCTCGACGCATGCGGTTTCTCGGTGGCGGTGGCGAATGCGCTGCCGGCGTTGAAGCAGCACGCCGACATGGTCACGAGCCAGGCGGCTGGCGCGGGCGTCGCGGAACTGGTCGACGCGATCGTAAAGGACGACCTGCGCGAACGCGCGTGCGCCGCGCCGAAGAGCCGCGTGCTGATCGGACATGCACGCGATGCACGCGATGCACACGACACGCGCGAACCCGCGGACCGTTACTGCCCGGCGCACGGCACGGTCGCGCTGCTCGCCGGCGAATCGGGATGCGGCAAGTCGACCGCGTGCGCGGGTCTGCTCGAACGCCTCGCGGGCATGCATCAGCAGTTGTGCATCATCGATCCGGAAGGCGACTATCAGAACGACGAGGATACGATCGTGATCGGCGACGCGCACACCGCGCCGGTCATCGATGAAGTCGTGCAGTTGCTGTTGCGGCCTCCGCGTCCGGCGGTGGCGGTCAATCTGCTGCGTGTGCCGTTGCCCGAGCGGCCCGCGTTCTGCGCGTCGCTGCTGCTCGAAGTGCAGCAGTTGCGTCTGCGAACCGGACGGCCGCACTGGCTCGTATTCGACGAGGCGCATCATCTGTTTCCGGCCGGCTGGGCCGGCGCGAACCAGGCGATTCCGCAGGCGCTCGAGACCGCGCTCGCGATCACCGTTTCTCCGCAGCAACTGGACGGCGCGTTCCTGCGTCAGGTGAACCTGATACTCGCAATGGGTCCGAGCGCCGGCAAAGCGGTGCAGGAACTCGCGAATGCCACCGGCCGCCCCGTGCCGCAGCTTCAGGAAACGCAGCTCGAAACAGGGCAGGCGTTGTTATGGCGGCTCGATGAGCCCGAGCCCGAAGGCGTGATCCGGCTCGAGCCGGGCAGCAAGCATCGCCTCAGGCATCGGCGCAAATACGCGGAAGGGCTGCTGATTCCCGAGCGCAGTTTCTATTTCCGCGGGCCGCAGAACGCATTGAACCTGCGCGCGCATAACCTCGTGCTGTTCGTCGAAATCGCCGAGGGCGTCGATGCGGGCACCTGGCAGTATCATCGCGAGCGCGGCGATTATTCGCGCTGGTTCGAAAAGGAAATCGGCGATCCGGATCTCGCGGCGCAAGCGCGGCAGATCGAGCAGGACGCTTCGCTAGATGCAGCCGCGAGCCTCGCGCGCATCAAGGCCGCCGTGCAGGAGCGTTATACGCAGCCGGAGAATCCGTCGATGCCGGCGGTGCTGACGGCGAAGAATGCGGACGTGGCGACGGCAGATGGCGAAGACGCGGATGGAAAAAAAGAATAGTTCGGATGGCGTAATAAATCCGCGCTCGGGGCTTGCGCGACGCCAATCTAATCGACGCGCGCGAGGCTCGCGTTCGGTTTGCGCGCGGCTTTGCGACGATCATCCAGCGGTGCCGGACTTGTCAGCATCGGCGACGCAGTGCTCACCGTGCGTTCCGCTCCACCCATCGTGCTGAGCGTGTCGAACAGCGCACGCACATCGGCGGCATTCGACGGCGCATCGAAACACAGCGCGAGGCGCTCGAGCATGTGCAGCGCTTGCGAATCGCGCTCCGCGTCGTGAGATTCTTCACGCCACAGCGCGGCCAGCGACAGCGACGCGCGCAGCTCCCACATTGTCGCGCCTTGCCTGCGGGCCATTTGTATGGCCGTGGTGAAATGCGCTTCGGCGTCGGCGGATCGGCGTCGTGCGCGCGCGGCGATACCGAGCACGCGCCACAGTTCAGGGACGAACATCATCTCGCCGTTGTTCTCGCAGAACTGCAACGTGTCGTTGAGCCGGCGTACCGCTTCGTCGATTCGTCCTGCTGCAACCAGCGCCTCCGCATAGGCCGCGATGAACAGCGTGATGAGCCGGCGAAAGCCGCGCGCGATCAGCGCGTCGAGCGAACGCTCCAGCAATGCGACGCCTCGTTGCAGTTGACCGTCGAGAATGTCGCGATGCGCGGACAAACAGTTGCAGTAGTCGCGCCACACGTCGAGCCCATGCAGCGCCACTTGCGAGCGCATGATGTCCAGATACACGGCGGCGCGGCCGAGGTCGCCGCACATCAGCGAGAGCGGCGCGGCCGAAGCGCCGAGCGTGTGCGTGAGCGACGGCTCCATGATGTCAGGCCGCACGAGACCGACGAGCGTGTCGACGAGCCGCATCGCCTCGCCGCAATGTCCCTCGAGCCATGCAATGCGCGCGAGCGTGCCATTGCAGTAGACGAGTGGATCGACGGCAATCGTGTTGTCGCGCTGTCCGCTGTATTCGAGCTCGGCGAAGCGGTTTCTCGTGCGAAGCAGTTCGGCCTTGGCCTCCGCATGGCGGCCGAGGCAATGCTGCGAAATGGCGGCGATCTGATCGGCTAACGTTTCCTGCCAGGCGTTCTCGCGTTGCTGCGCGAGCTGCCGCAAGCGCACCGCGAATTCCGCCGATGCGTGGATGTTGCCGCTTGAAATCATCGTGGTCCACAGGCCCCACAGCGCGCGTGCGTGGTACGCGTCGTCGGCGCGTTCCGTTGCGAGCGCATAGACCTTGCGCCACAATTGCTCGGCTTTCGAGACCGAGCCGCGCACATGCGGCAACGCCGAGGCCAACGCCGCGCGCACGCGCATTTCGTCGCGCGCATCGATGCTTGCGGCGGGCAGCGCGTCGAGCGTGTCGACGGCGCGCGTCGCGCGTTCGCAGCATTCCGCGATCATGCCGCCGTCGAGCAGCGCAGCCGACAGCGTCGATGCCAACTCGACGCCGAGTTGCACGTCGCCGTCGGGCGAGAACGCCCAGTCGTACGCATGGCGCGCGTCGTCGAGCGTGTGTTTGAGTGCGGCGGCGAGTGCGGCGGCGCTGTCCGCGTTGCCGCGCACGGTTTGCGCGGTGTGCGTGATGAAGCACTGCGACAGATAGCGCGCGTGGCGCACCGCGAGTTCCTGGCGCTCGCCTTCGGCTTGCAGCTTGTCGAGCGCGTATGCGCGGGTCGATTCCGACAACCGGTAGCGCGCGACCGGCCCGTCGAACTCCACATTCACGAGCGACTTCGCGAGCAGTTCGCTGATCGCGATGATCGCATCGGCGACCGTCAGCGACGCATCGCATGCGACCGCGCACATCGCTTCGAAGCTGAACACGCCGCCGAACACGGCGCTTCGCCTGAACAGTGCCTGCGACTTCGCGTCGAGCAGCGCGAAGCTCCAGTCGAAGGTCGCGCGCAAGGTCTGGTGACGCGGCAACGCAGTGCGATAGCCGCCCGCGAGTATCGCGAGGCGATCGTCGAGCCGTTGATACACGCCGACCACGCCGAGCGTCACGACGCGCGCGGCCGCCAGTTCGAGCGCGAGCGGAATGCCGTCGAGCCGCCGGCAGATTTCGCCGACGAGCCGCAGTTCGGCGCTGTCCGTGGCCACCTCGCGCTGCATCGAGTTGGCGCGCAGCAGAAACAGATTGACGGCGGAGCGCCGCAGGATGTCTGCATCGGCGCTGCCGGGCTGCGGCACGTCGAGCGGCTCGACGCGAAACACCGCTTCCGCCATGATCCGCAGCGGCTCGCGGCTCGTTACGAGCATGCGCAGATCCGCGTTGACGGCGGCCAATACTTCGACGGCTTCGGCGACGTGCTCGATCACGTGCTCCGCATTGTCAAGCACGAGCAGACGGCGTCCGTCCAGCGCCGACGCGATTTGCGCGAGGCCCGGCGTGGCGTGTTCGACCGGCAGTCCGCAAGCTTGCGCGATGGCGGCGAGCACTTCGTCGCGTGTGCCGAGCGTCGCGAGTTCGACCAACCAGACGGGCTCCGTGAAGGGCTCAGTGACATCTGCCGCGGCCTGGCGCGCGGCTTCGACGGCGAGACTCGTCTTGCCGATGCCGCCCGCGCCGACGAGCGTCAGCACGCGCGTGTGGGCCAGCATCGAGCGGATCTGGATGACGTCCGCTTCGCGCCCGACCAGTTGCATGCGTAACGGCGGAAGCGGGCGTCCGACCGGCGCGCATTGTGCCTCTGGCGAAAGCGCCGCGATGCTCGCCGCACGGTGCCGCTGCACGAGCTGATAGCCGCGGCCAGGCACGGTCAGGATCAGGTCGCGGTCGGCGCCGAGTATCTTGCGCAACGCGGACAGATGAACCTGGATATTGTTTTCCTCGACGATGGTGTTCGGCCACACGGCGTCCATCAGCTCGTCCTTGGTGACGAGGCGGCCGCCGGCCTTGACGACCATCGCGAGAATGTCGAAGGCGCGCGAGCCGAGCGGCACACGTTCGCTGTCACACCATAAGGTGCGCAGTTCCAGATCGATTTGAAAGCGGCCTAGTTCAATCATGTCGTTTTCAATTTCCGGACAACGGGCTGAGGGAAAAACGTGCAGGCGGTAGGGCAGAAATTACCGCGTCCGCGCCTCGGCGTCTTGTCGGTTAGTGCGATGCTTTGTAGGAAAGTCTCGCGATGGCGAGCGCAGGCGGCCGTCATGCCGGCGGGGCGTTGCGTGCGGCGCCTGACGCGCCTTAACGCCCAGCCTGCCGACGCCAATGTCCAGGGGGCGTGCCGACCAGTTGCGAGAATGTGCGCGTGAAATGGCTCTGATCCGAAAACCCACAAGCCATGGCGATGTCGGACAGCGAACGGTCCGATCGTTTCAGAAGTTCGCGCGCCTGGTCGACGCGCCGCTCGAGCAGCCATTGATGCGGCGTGCGCTGCGTGGTCTCGCGAAACGCGCGAATAAAATAACTGCGCGACAGATTGCACGCGCCCGCGATCTCTTCAATAGAAACATTGCCCTGCGATCTGGCGAGCAGCATCTCCTTCGCGCGCGCTTCCTGCAAGGGTGAAAGACGGCGGCTCGCCTGACCCGTTCCACGCGCGGGCTCGCCATATCGATCGAGCAGATGCGTGCCGATGGTCACGCCGAGTTGTTCGACGAAAAGCGGGCTCGCGTTGTTCTGTGCGTCGAGTGTGAGCGCGAGCACCTGGGCGAGATGGCCGAGCACCGGGTCCTTGTGTCCCGCGACGGTCGCGATGCGTGCGAGGCCGCGGCCGCGTTCATGGCAGGTGTCGCTGACGAACGCGCGCGACAGTTCGATCAGCACGAAGTCGAAGCCGCCCAGCAGTTCGGCGCGATAGTCGTCGGCGAGATCGCGCACGTACACCGAGTCGCGCTCGAACTCATGCGTGGTCCATCGATGCTGCGAGCGGATGCGCCGCCGATGTCCCGTTCTCAGCGATACGCCGATCAGAAAGCCGCGGCCCGAGCCGTCCATGACGACCGGGTTCGTGTCGCTGCCGAGCGTGCATTTGCGATAGAACCTGAACTCGCCGGTATCGAGTTCGCGGTCATGCTGCAAGCGGCTCGACAGACAGCCGAGCGAATCCTCGCGAGCCGCGGTGGCAGACCCTGTGGAAGAAACGGTGGAAGAAGCGGTGGAAGAAGCCCCAGTGGAAGAAGCGGCGGATGCAAGCCTATCGTTGAGCATGGTCGTTACCCCTGTTCGTCGCAGCGCCCGACTGCATGCCGTTAATTTACTCGGAAATAATTAAATGTAAGTGAATTGTCATTATGCCGGGTTTTCCGGCGAATTGGGGATGGCGGCTCATTCGCCATATGCACAAACAATAGGCAAAAAGCGCGATAAGAAACGCGATAAGAAGGGCGAGAGCCGCGCCGGGACTGGCTTTGCGCGCAGGAGCGGGATGGCGGACGCCCGGCGGCAATTGATTTTGTGATTTCTTTAGACGTATTGCCGCAATCGAGCGCGTGTCAAAATTCAGCGCCGACAACAGTCATGTATTTGAAGTGCATCTATTAATCGGCAACGCGCGCTTTGCAGCCACGAAGAAGGCGCGGCGCCGCTGCAATCGCGGCGCCGCGCCTCAGCCATTAACGGCATTAACAGCTAACAGCATCAGCTCTGCAGGAACTCCAGCAGATCGGCATTCACCTTATCCGCGTGCGTCGAGCACATGCCATGCGGCGCGCCGGCATACACCTTCAGCGTCGCGTTCTTGACCAGCTTGGCCGACAGTCGCGCCGCGCCGTCGATCGGCACGATCTGGTCGTCGTCGCCGTGAAGGATCAGCGTGGGCATGTCCATCTTCTTCAGGTCCGGTGTGTAGTCGACCTCGGAGAACTGCTTGATGCATTCATACTGGCCTTTGATCGAGCCGAGCATGCCTTCGCGCCAGAACTCGTCGATCAGGCCTTGCGACACTTTCGCGTTCGGCCGGTTGAAACCATAGAAGGGCACCGCGAGGTCCTTGTAGAACTGCGAGCGGTTCGCCGCCACGTTCGCGCGAATGCCGTCGAACACGGACATCGGCAGGCCGTTCGGATGCGCTTCGGTCTTGACCATGATCGGCGGCACTGCGCCGATCAGCACGGCCTTCGCGACGCGCGCGCTGCCGTGGCGGCCGATATAGTGAGCGATTTCGCCGCCGCCCGTCGAATGGCCGACGAGCGTCGCTTCCTTCAGATCGAGCGCGTCGATCACCGCCGCCAGATCGTCCGCGTAGGTGTCCATGTCGTTGCCGTGCGACGGCTGGTCCGAACGGCCGTGGCCGCGGCGGTCATGAGCGATCACGCGATAACCCTTCTGCACGAGGAACAGCATCTGCGGGTCCCAGGCGTCCGCGTCGAGCGGCCAGCCGTGCGAGAACACGACGGGCTTACCGGTGCCCCAGTCCTTGAAAAAAATCCGCGTGCCGTCTTTCGTCGTGACCGTGTTCATGCTGTGTCGCTCTCCGTGATGTGAGTGAGATGAGTTGCCCGCATGGCTCGCGCCGCCGGCCGATGCCGCGGCCATCGCGGCGCCGGGCGCGGCAAACGCGGCAACGGCCGCGCTTGCGCCCGCTGCGAGCAACTGGCGGCGATTGGCCGATGGAACTGCGGATGAGTTAGCCAAATTATTCTCCGTACCTGTGACGTTGTTGTGTGCCGCTTTCAATGCTACGGGCGCGCATAGTCGCCGTACTTCAGATTGCTTAATTGTTGTTAACCTCGTGTTGTTAACCTCGTGTTGTTAACCTCGTGTCGTTAAGCCCGTGTCGCCCGCCGCGCCTCATCACGCATGCCGTCCCGACTCGAACAGGAACCACACGCGCTGTTCGGCTTCGTCGATCCAGTTTTCGAGCAGGCTTGCCGTCGCGACATCGCCATACTCGTCGCACAGCGAATGCGTTTCGCGCATATAGCCGGCAAGCGCCAGGTTGTCCTCGCGCAACTCGGCGAGCATGTCGTCGGGCGTGACGAAGTCCGCGTCGTTATCGGCGATGCGCTGCAGCTTCGTGATGTGTCCCGCCGAGCGCAGCGTCTTTCCGCCGATCTTGCGCGCGCGCTCCGCGATCGGATCGGTGGTCGCGTAGATCTGGTCCGACTGCTCGTCGAGCAGCAGGTGATAGTCGCGGAAGTACGGGCCGGACATATGCCAGTGGAAGTTCTTCGTCTTCAGATAGAGCGCGAACACGTCGGCGAGCAGCGTGGTCAACGCGGCGGCGATGTCGCGCGTCGCGTCTTCGCTGAGGCGGGTCGGCGTCTTCAGCGGCGCCGCGCGATGCGCTGCGGCCTCTTTGATGTCTTTCATGGCGATTCCTTTTTAAAGGCCAGTGAGCAGTGGGTCGAACGTGTCGAAGCATTCGGTTTACCGCGCTGCCAGTGTAAAAACTCCGCCTGCAAAAAGTCCTGCAGAAAAGATGAAAAGTTCTGAGGCGCATCACCCTCTCGCCACGCCTCGCCGGACAGTTCTTTTAAGAACTATTAAGGGCTTGCACAAGGACCCGGCAAAACCCCGCCGATAGACTGCCTCCCAGTTCGACTCGCCATGAGTGCGAGCCCCGCACTCATCCCAGTCTGCCTGTCCTTTCCCACTGGAGCCCGTCATGTCCCAGGACCCGTCAACCGGATTCACCCCGGCCGAAGTCGTTTTCTTCAACGGCAAAATCGCGACGCAGGACGACAAGCGTTCGTTCGCGGATTCGCTTGCCGTCGCGAACGGCCGTGTGATCGCCGCAGGTTCGCGCGATGCCGTGATGCGTCACGTGAACGACGCCACCCGCCATGTCGATCTGAAAGGCCGCACGGTCATTCCGGGTCTCAACGATTCGCATCTGCACATCATTCGCGGCGGTCTGAACTTCAACATGGAGTTGCGTTGGGACGGCGTGCCGTCGCTCGCCGATGCACTCGACATGCTGCGCAAGCAGGTCGCGCGCACGCCGGCCCCGCAGTGGGTTCGCGTGGTCGGCGGCTGGAACGAATTCCAGTTCGCCGAGCGGCGCGGCCCGACGCTCGAGGAAATCAACGCGATCGCGCCGGATACGCCCGTGTTCATCCTGCATCTGTACGACAGCGCGCTGCTGAATGCGGCGGCGCTGCGCGCGGTCGGCTACACGAAGGACACGCCCAATCCGCCGGGCGGCGAGATTCAACGCGACAAGCGCGGCAATCCGACCGGCATGCTGATCGCACGGCCCAACGCCGGGCTGCTGTATGCGACGCTCGCGAAGGGTCCGAAGCTCGCGCTGGAAGACCAGCGCAATTCGACGCGCCACTTCATGCGCGAACTGAACCGCCTCGGCGTGACGAGCGCGATCGATGCGGGCGGCGGCTATCAGGCCTATCCCGACGACTACGCGGTCATCATGGAGATGGCCAGGCGCAATGAACTGACCGTGCGCATCGCCTACAACCTCTTCACGCAGAACGCGAAGAAAGAGATCGAGGACTTTGCGAAGTGGGTGAAGATGACGAAGCCCGGCGAAGGCGACGACTTCCTGCGCGTGAACGGCGCCGGCGAAATGCTGGTGTTTTCCGCAGCCGACTTCGAAGACTTCCTGGAGCCGCGGCCCGATTTGCCCGACACGCTCGAAGTCGAACTCGAGGCGGTGGTGAGACTGCTGGTCGCGAACCGCTGGCCGTTCCGTCTGCATGCCACGTATAACGAGTCGATCGAGCGCTTCCTGAATGTGTTCGAGCGCGTGAACGCCGACATTCCGTTTAACGGCCTGCGCTGGTTCTTCGATCATTGCGAAACGATCACGCAGAAGAACATCGAGCGGGTGCGCGCGCTCGGCGGCGGCATCGCCATTCAGCATCGGATGGCGTATCAGGGCGAGTACTTCATCCAGCAGTACGGCGAAGAAGCGGTCAAGCACACGCCGCCGATCCGCCAGATGCTCGACGCGGGTCTGCCGGTCGGTGCGGGCACGGACGCGACGCGCGTCGCCAGTTTCAATCCGTTCGTGTCGCTTTACTGGATGGTGTCGGGCAAGACGGTCGGCGGCACGGCGATGTATTCGAGCGCGAACAAGCTCGACCGCATGGAAGCACTGCGCCGCTACACGGTGGGCAGCGCGTGGTTCTCGAACGAAGACGACCGCAAGGGCGCGCTGATGCCGGGCCACTTCGCGGACTTCGCGGTGCTGAGCGACGACTACTTCAGCGTGGACGAAACCAGCATCAAGTACCTCGAATCAGTGATGACGGTCGTGGGCGGCAAGGTCGTCTATGCGGCCGACGAGTTCGCGCCGCTCGCACCGCCCGACCTGCCGGTGAGCCCGTCGTGGTCGCCGGTCGCTGAGTTCGGCGGCTACAGCCGTTATAAGCCGACCGCGGTGGCCTGTGTGGACGGCTGCGTGAATCTGTGCGGCGTGCACGCGCATGCGCACGGCTGGGCGTGGCGCAAGAACGTGCCGGTCAGCGATTCGAACGGCTTCTGGGGCGCGCTCGGCTGCAGTTGCTTCGCGTTCTGACGCGCGACACACGCACCAGGCACTTGATGTTGCGCCCGGCTCTTTAATACATCGTCGCAAGCGGGAACCCTCATGCCGACTCTGACCGATGGCGTGCTCTATGGGCTCGGCATTCTGGTTCTCGACTTCCTCGCGTGGCGCTTCATGGGCCGGCGCAGCGAGCAGGCGCGGCTCGCGTTGCGCGCGCTGATGTTCGGCCTGTCGAGCTACGTGCTGTTTAGCCACGGGATGAATCCGCTGCGTGAGGCGCCGTGGTCCGCGGAACCGGTGCGCCATCTGCTCGCGCAGATTCTCGAGGTCGTCTGGTGGCTGCAAGGCGCGCGGCTTGTCACCGTCGTGCTCGACCGGATGGTGTTGCCCGACACCTGGCACAAGGAGCGTCTCTTTCAGGACGTGCTCGGCGCGCTGGTGTTTCTCGCGGCCGCGGTCGGCGCGATTGCGTTCGTGCTGCAACTGCCGGTGCGCGGGCTGCTCGCCACTTCGGGAGCGGTCGCGGTGGTGCTGGGTCTCGCGATCCAGAGCACGCTGAACGACGTGTTCTCCGGCATCGTGCTCAATGCGACGCAGCCGTTTCGCATCGGCGACTGGATCACCATCGGCGAAGTGGAAGGCCGGGTCGTGGAGAGCAACTGGCGCGCGACGAGCCTGCTCAACTCGCAGGGCAACATCGTCGTGATTCCGAATAGCGTGGCGGCACGCACGAACATCGTCAATGCAAATCAGCCGATGCACACGCACGGCGTGAGCGTGGTGCTGCCGGTCAAGCCGTCGGTTCGTCCCGCGACGGTATTGCAGGCGCTGATGCACGCCGCGGCGAGTTCGCCGGAAGTGCTCGCCGAGCCGAAGCCGCTGGTGAGCGTGAAGCGCGCGACCAACGACGCGATCGAGTACGAGATCGTTTGTTATGTCGACGCGTGGACCAAGAAGATCGGCGTGCGCAACGATCTTTACGACCTCGCGCACCGGCATCTGCTATCGCGCGGTGTGGTGTTGCGGCCGTTGTCGGTGGCCGAACCCATAGGCGAGCCCGCCGACGAAAAGCAGCGACTGCTGCGCAACGTGCTGATCTTCCAGACGCTCGACGACGGTGAAATCGCCGAGCTTGCCGCGCAATTGACGCCGCACGAGTTCGACGCCGGCGACACCATCTACAGCGCCGCCGACGAGGGCGGCCACGAGCTGCATATTCTCGCGCGCGGCGTCGCGAAAGCGGTCGTGACGAAAGAGGGCGTCGAGGTCGAGTTGCGCAGGCTCGCGCCAGGCGACTCGGTCGGCCAGTCCGGAATACTCGCCGGTGTCAGAACCGGCGTGATCGTGCGCGCACTGACGCGGGCCACGGTGTTCCGGCTCGACAAGGACGCGCTGACACCGATCCTCGCGCGGCGGCCGGACGTGGCGCGCGAAATGTGCCGGCTGCTTTCCGTCCATCACGAAAGCGAAAAGATGCTGCTCGCGCCGTCCGCGAATGCCGATGCGGGCAGCGGCGGTTTGCTGCAATGGATTCGCGACGGCGTGCGGCGTTTTCACGAACTCGCGCTGTGAGCGCGGGTGTGCGTGTGAACGTGCGCTTGCGCTTATTTCCGCTTCAGGCTTTTTAAGTTTGCGCCAAGGCTTTTATCGGCGGCAATCGTTACGCTGTTCAAGGCTCGGTCGATGGCCTGCCGATGGCAGCCTTTCGCGTGTTCGCAGGAATCGCGCGAGGACTACGGCCCGATGAAGAGGCCCGCGCGATGCGCTACGTGGAGGAGATGAGATGAACAGGACCATAGCGGGCATCGCGATGCCGGACAGTGCGATGGCCCGCGGGGCAACCGAGCGGGTCCGCGCGACGGAATCGGCGCTGATGTTCCGTCACGCGCAGCGGGCGTTTTTATTCGGCGCGTTGACCGGCTATCGCGAGAACCTGGTGTTCGACATCGAACTGCTGTACGTGGGCGCGATGTTTCATAACGTGGGCCTGAATATCGTGCATCGCGGATCGTCGTGCCGCTACGAGGTCGATAGCGCGAACGCGGCGCGCGACTTCATGCGCGAGCACAAGGCCGCGGCGAGTGCGATCGACGAAGTCTGGCTGGCGGTCGCGCTGCATACGACGCCGGGCATTCCCGAGCATCTCGCGCCGCTCGCGGCGTTGCTTGCCGCGGGTGTGCAAATGGACGTGCGCGGCGCGTGCTACGACGAATTCGCCCCGCAGCAGCGCGACGAAATCGTCGAGGCGTGTCCGCGGGAAGCCGGCTTCAAGAAGCGGATTCTCGAGGAATACGCGCGCGGCATGGAGTTTCGTCCGCATACGACGTTCGGCACGGTGAACGCCGACGTACTGGACCGGTGGGACCCGAACTACCGGCGTCTGAATTTTTGCGGGCTGGTGCTCGGTTCGGAATGGCCGAACTGAGCATGGCCTCGATAGGAGGTTGATATGGGCTACATCATTTCATTGGGCGTCGGCTTCGGCGTCGGACTGCTCTACTGGCTGCTCAAGGTGCAGTCGCCGGCACCGCCGTTGATCGCGCTCGCCGGCCTGCTCGGCATGGTGCTCGGCGAACACGCGATCCCTGTCGTGAAGGGCCAACTCTTCACGCCGAGCGCGGCGGTCCAAAGCGCGCCGCCCGCAGCGGATGGCGCCGCGCAAAAACCGCTCGCGCCGGGCGCCGCGAAAGAGGGTGGTTGATTCCACGCCATCGCAGCGCATTCCTCCGCTCCATTGCACACGCATTTTTCCAACACGATCAGGTCATGCATATGTTCCATTCGCTCCAGCGTCTTCGTCCTCTCGCGGTGGTGTCCGCCGCGCTGCTCATCGGCCTGACCGGCCTCACGCCGTTCACGTCCGCTTTCGCCGATGCCGGTCCGCCCGAAGTCGCGAGCGCGAAGACCGCGCTTGCCGAGCGTCATCCCGATGTGTCGGTCGGTCCGCAATACGACACGACCCACGTGTATGTCGCTTCGGCGGATCTGGACGCGTTCGTCAACAGCTTCATCGCGACGTTCGGCGGCAAGGCGTCGCCGCGCGCGGTCTTCACCGTCACGCCGACGCCGAGCCGCACCGCTTCGCAATATGTGCAGACGCCGGTGGGCATGCTCTCGGTGTTCGGCTTCGAAACGCCGGTGCCGTATCCGTTCGGCAATGAGCGCACCGGCTACCTCGTTACCAATATCGATCAGGCCGTGAAGGCCGCGCGCGCGGCGGGCGCGGACGTGCTCGTCGACAGCTTCGACGATCCGATCGGCAAGGACGCGATCATCCAGTGGCCGGGCGGTCTGACGATGCAGCTCTACTGGCACACCAAGGCGCCCAACTATGCGCCGCTGCAAAGCGTGCCGGATAACCGCGTGTACGTGTCGCGCTACGAGGCCGACAACTTCGTGCGCCGCTGGGTGCACTTTTCGCACGGCAAGGTGCTGTCCGACAATCCGCGTGCCGATGGCGGCGTGATCGGCCGTCCGGGCGAAACGATCCGCGAGATTCGCATCGCTTCGGGCTTTGGCCGCATGGTCGTGTTCGTCACCGACGGCAAGCTGCCGTTCCCGTTTGGCCGCGACACCACTGGCTATGCCGTCGACGATGTCGCGCAGACGCTGCAACGCGCGCAAGCGGCCGGCGCGAAGGTGCTGTATGCGCCGTATGCGTCCAATGGCAGCGCGGCGGGCAAGACCGCGATGCTCGAATTCCCGGGCGGATATATCGCCGAAGTACACGATGGCCGCTAAAGCGACCGCGATGCAGATGACGCAGACGATGCACGCAACGTCGGCGGCGGCGAATTCACGCAAGGTGGAGGCGACGGCGCGTGCTCGAACGGCGCGCCGTACCGCGCTGCGTGCGTGGCTTTTCGCCACGAGCGTGACGACGGGACTGGCAACGGGCCTGACTGCGGCTACGCCGGCTCTGGCCGCAGAGAGCGCGTCGGGCACCGCCGCGAATACGGCGAGCGCCACCAACACGGCGCTAGGCAGCGCCGACGACACAGCCCTCGTCAGCGCTCCCGCCACCAGCACGTCATGCGCGCGCCCAGCCGTGATGTTCAACCGCTGGCAGGAAAACTGGTCGGCGCTCGCGAATCCGTGCGTCCCGAAGCGTCCGTTCGATTCGCTGAAATACATCCCGCTGTTCGGCAATCCCGACGCGTACGTGTCGCTCGGCGTGGTGCTGCGCGAGCGGCTCGAAACCAACGACGCGCCGCTCTTCGGTCTCGGCTCGGGGCATGCCGACACGTATCTGCTGCAACGCCTCGAAGTGCATGCGGACGTGCGCCTCGGTCCCCACGTGCAAATCTTCACGCAACTCGAGGACGCGCATCCCTACGGCAAGAACACGGTCTCGCCCGTGGACAAGAATCCGCTCGACTTGCGTCAGGCGTTTGTCGCCATCGTGGAGCCGCTCGGGCCTGGCGTGATCAAGTTCCGCGTCGGCCGCCAGGAGATGGCGTTCGACTTGCAGCGCTTCATCTCCGTGCGCGACGGCCCGAACGTGCGCCAGGCGTATGACGCGATCTGGGCCGACTACGAGACCGGTCCGTGGCGCTGGATCGCCTACGCGACGCAGCCGGTCCAGTACCGCGACAACAGCGATTTCGACGATGTGTCGAACCGGCATCTCACGTTCAGCGGCGTGCGCGTGGAGCGCCAGGGCGTCGGTCCCGGCGACGTGTCCGCGTATTACTCGCGCTACAACCGCAGCAACGCGCGCTTTCTCGACGCGACCGGCGACGAGCATCGCGACGTGTTCGACGCGCGCTATGCGGGCAAGCTCGGTCACGTCGACTGGGACGTCGAGGGCATGTATCAGTCGGGGCATGTGGGCACGAAGACGATCGGCGCATGGGCGGTCGGCTCGCTCGCCGGCTACACGTTCGCGTCCGCGCCGTGGACGCCGCGCGTCGGCATCCAGGTCGATGCGGCATCGGGCGACAACCATCCGGGCGACGGCCGCGTCGGCACCTTCAATCCGCTGTTTCCGAACGGTTATTACTTCGCGCTCGCCGGCTACACCGGCTACGCGAACCTGATCCACGTGAAGCCCTCGCTCGTCGTCAAGCCGACCAGCAAGCTCTCGCTGCTCGCGGGCGTCGGTCTGCAATGGCGCGAGACGACCGCCGACGCGGTCTATCAGCAAGGCTCGGCGGTCGTGCCGGGCACGGCGGGACGCGGCAGCCGATGGACCGGTTTCTATACGCAACTGCGCGCCGACTGGGCCGTCACCGCGAATCTCGCGGCGGCGCTCGAAGCCGTGCATTTTCAGGTGGGACCGTCGCTGCGCGAACTCGGCGCGCGCAATGCCGACTATGTCGGCGCGGAGCTGAAGTTCGGCTGGTAGGTAAGAGAGAAGAAGAGAGCGGCAACGGGTCACGCATACAAAGGTCATCGCAATGAGCACTTCCGGTTTTTCGCTCGACGCCTCGCAACCGTCGGAGCTCGAGTTTCCTTATTCATCGCTCGAATACCGGCAACATCAAATGTTTCCGCGTCTGTCGGCGGCGGAGATTCAGAGCGTGCGGCGCTTTGCGCGGCCGATGAGCTTCAAGGCGGGCGAACTCATCTTCAAGACCGGCGAAGTCGCGCTCGGACTCTTCGTGCTGCTGCATGGACGCGTGCGGATTTTTTCGCGCGACAGCTTCGGCCGCTCGACGCTCGTCACCGAACACGACGACGGGCATTTCATGGCGGAGATGGCGCAACTGTCCGGCAAGCCGGCGCTGATCGACGGTCTCGCGCTGACGGACGCCGAGACGCTCGTGATCGAACCCGAGCGCCTGCGCGCGCTGATCGTCGCCGATGCGCAACTCGGCGAGCACATCATGCGTGCGCTGATCTTGCGGCGGCTCGGACTGATCGAGCAGGGCCTCGGGCCGATCATCGTCGGCAATGGCGACGATGCGCGGCTCGTCGGCCTGCAAGGCTTCCTGCGCCGCAATGCGTATCCGGCGACCGTGATCGACGCGCGCTCGGACCCGGAGGCGGTCGCGCTGCTCGGCGGCATGACGACCGGCCCCGGCGATTTTCCGCTGGTGTTCTGCCCGAACGGACATGTGCTGCGCGCGCCCGATGAAGCGCAACTCGCGTCGTGCCTCGGACTCGTGCCGACCTTCGAGCAGTCGCATCGCTACGACGTCGCGATTGTCGGCGCGGGTCCGGCCGGACTCGCCGCGTCGGTGTATGCGGCGACCGAGGGACTGTCCGTCGCCGTGTTCGATCAGCGTGCGCCTGGCGGCCAGGCGGGCGCGAGCTCGCGCATCGAAAACTATCTCGGCTTTCCCACCGGCATCTCGGGTCAGGCGCTCGCCGCGCGCGCATTCCAGCAGGCGCTCAAGTTCGGCGCGCATCTCGCGATTCCCGGCAAGGTCACGGAGGTGCGCCGCGATGACGGCATGTTCGCGCTGACGCTCGTCGACGGCCAGCGCATCAGTGCGCGCACGGTCGTGGTGGCGAGCGGCGCCGCGTATCGCAAGCCGACGGTGCCCGGCTTCGAGCGTTTCGAGGGACGCGGCACCTACTACTGGGCATCGACGATCGAAGCGAAGCTCGTCAAGGGGCAGGACATCGTGTTGATCGGCGGCGGCAATTCGGCGGGGCAGGCGGTGGTGTTTCTCGCCAACTTCGCGCGCAGCATCCGCATGCTGATTCGCGGCCGCGATCTCAACGCGAGCATGTCGAAGTATCTGATCGACCGGATCGGTTCGCTGCCCAACGTGTCGTTGTGCACAGGCTGCACGTTGAGCGAGCTCGAAGGCGACGAAGCGGGCCTCACTCAAGTGCGCGTGCGTCACGAAGCGAGCGGCGACGAAGAAGTCGTGGCCACGCGGCATCTGTTTCTCTTTATCGGCGCGGACCCGAAAACCGATTGGCTCACGGCGAGCGGCGTCGAACTCGACAATCGCGGCTTCGTCGTGACAGGAATCGCAAGAAGCGACGCGGGCGGCTCCGCGGCGGGCCTGCGCTATCCGCTCGAAACGAGCGTGCCGGGCATGTTCGCGGTCGGCGACGTGCGCTCGGATTCGGCGAAACGCGTGGCCGCGGCGGTCGGCGACGGCGCGGCGGTCGTCGCACAGATTCATGCGTATCTCAGCCAGCCGGCGAAAGTCGCGGCTCATTCCTGACGGAGCAGAAGATGAAGTCGTTTCAACGTAGCTGGACTTTGCATGCGGCCGCGCGTTGCATGATGATTTTGGGCATGGCCGCGGGCTTTTTAAGCAGTGCGGCGCTTGCGGCCGCGCCGCAAGTCAAGACACAAGGACCGGGCTTTTACCGGCTCATGCTCGGCAAGTTAGAAGTCACGGCGCTGCTCGACGGCACGCATCCGTTTCCCATCGACACTGTGATTGAAGACGTGTCGAAGGCCGAGATCGCGCGCGACCTCGAACGCGATTTTCTGAGCGCGCCGGTGCAAGGCTCGATCAACGCGTTTCTGATCAACACGGGCTCGAAGCTGATCCTGATCGACACCGGCGCGGGGGTGCTGTACGGCGATTGCTGCGGCAAGCTGCTCGCCAATCTGCGCGCGGCCGGGTATCGGCCCGAACAGATCGACGAAGTGTTGCTCACGCATCTGCACAAGGATCATGTCGGCGGGATCGTGATCAACAGTGCGAGCAGCGGCACGATGGCGTTTCCGAACGCGCTCGTGCGAGCAAGCCGGGCCGAAGCCGACTACTGGTTGAATCCGGCCAACAAAGCGAAAGCGCCGGCTTTTCTGAGCACCTTCTTCGACGCCGCGAGCGCAAGCGTCGCGCCGTATATCGCGGCGGGCCGCTTCAAACCGTTCGATGTCGACGTCGATAGCGATATCGAACTGGACGCAGGCATCCGCGCCATCGCGTTGCCTGGCCACACGCCTGGCCACACCGGTTATCTGATCGAGAGCGGCACGGAGCATCTGCTCGTGTGGGGCGACATCGTGCATGTGGCCGCGATCCAGTTGCAGAACCCGACAGCCTCGGTCGAATACGACACCGACGCCGCCGCTGCACAACGCTCGCGCCGCAGCGCGCTCGAACTCGCCGCGAATCGGCGCTACCTGATCGGCGCCGCGCATATCGCGTTTCCAGGCATCGGGCATATTCGAAAAAACGGCGGCACGTATGACTGGGTGCCGGTCAACTACGAGGCCGCGCCTGGCCACTGATGCGGCCACTGATGCGGCCACTGATGCAGCCGACCTTGCGAGGCGAGCCGCCTGCAACATGGACCACCGGCGCATAGTCAACACTCGAGGAGAATCGCGATGCACATCGAATCCCCCGCCAAGCAATGCACGAATGCAGCCAGGCACGAAGCGGGCGTGCATCGTGACGAATGCCGTGCAGCGCGCGACGAGCGCGAGCACGAACCTGAACATGAGCACGAATACGCGCGCGACGGCACCAGCGCGCCCATCTGGAATCACGTGATCGCACGGCTTCTCGCAGGCTATCGCGGCGACGCCGAAGGCGAGCCGTATCGCGTGCTGCCGCTCACGCGCGAGGCCGCCAACGGGCCGTCGCGGCATCGGCAGGTCGAGGTGATCGAGCGCCTGTCGGAGACGTCGATTGCGGTCCTCTGGCAGGACGCCACGCTGTGCCGTTATGCGGACCAGGTGTGGATCAGTTGCCGCGCGCGACTGAAGGGACGCTGCGCGCTGAGCGGCGCGACGATCCGCCGGAACGACATGATCTACAAGCCGAGAGTGCGCAGCGCGGTGCCGGTCAACGCCGCGGCGATGATTCTCGCGTCGGTGGTCGAGCTTCAGCATCCGCTCGTTCAGTACAAAAATTTTGAACGATAGGTTCAGTTTTTTCCGCGCATGCGTGATTACTGTTGGTCTAGACTTCGGGGACTCATCGCCGGGTAGCCATTGCCCGGCAGCATCTTCATCCCTCGTGCTCTGGATACCGCCTCATGATCCGCATCGGCCCGCTTCAGGTGGACCTGGCCAGTCGGGAACTGCTTCTCGACGGACAACCCGTGCGCATCGGCAGCCGCGCATTCGACATGCTCGCCGTCCTGATCGCCGCAAAAGGCGAACTGGTGTCGAAGAACGACATGTTGAAGGAAGTGTGGCCCGACACCATCGTCGAAGAAAATAATCTGCAGGTTCATATGTCCGCGCTGCGCAAGGTGCTGGGCGAGAGCCGCGGACTCATACAGACCGTCTCGGGCCGCGGCTACCGGCTCGTCGCGCGGCAATCGCCGGTGCGGCACGCGAGCGGCGTGACGTTGAGCGGTTTCGGCCGCGACCTGCAGGCGGCCAACGACCGCCAGAGCGCGGCCGCTCACATCCCGCACAATCTGCCCGCGAGCTTCTCGCCGCTGATCGGCCGCGACGACGCGCTGCGCGACGTCGCGCAGGCGCTCGCATCGGCGCGTCACGTCACGCTGCTCGGCGCGGGCGGCATCGGCAAGACGCGTCTTGCGGTCGAAGTCGCGCGCCGCCTGCTCGACGCGTATCCGGACGGCGTCTATCTGATCCCGCTTGCATCGACGTCGGACGCGAACAGCGTGCTCGCGATGTTCGCCGCGAGCGTCGGCGTCAGCAAGGCGAGCGGTCCGCTCACGCTCACGCGCGTCAGCAGCGAGTGGGGCGAGCGGCGCGTGCTGTGCGTGATCGACAATTGCGAGCATGTGCTCGGCCCGGCCGCCGAACTCGCCGACGCGCTGCTGAATGCCGGTCCGGGCGTACGCGTGCTGACCACGAGCCGCGAGCCGCTGCGCCTCGCGCAAGAGCACTTGTACTGGGTCGCCTCGCTCGATGTTCCCGCGCACGACGATCAAAGCCAGCAGGTACTCGAGCGCAGCGCCGTGCAGTTGTTCCTGTCGCGCGCCCGTGCGATGGACGCGCGTTTTTCGTCCGACGAACGCAGCATTCAATTGACCGGCACCGTATGCCGCCGGCTCGACGGCATACCGCTTGCGATCGAACTTGCGGCCGCGCGCGCGGCGACGCTCGGCATCGAAACACTCGCGGATCATCTGGACGACCGCTTCGACATGCTGACGGGCGGCAACCGCACGGCGCTGCCGCGGCATCAGACCTTGAAGGCCACGCTCGACTGGAGCCACGGCCTGCTCGACGACGCCGAACGCGCGACGCTGCGCAGGCTCGGCATCTTCGTCAACAGTTTTTCAATCGACGCGGCCATTGCCGTCGCCGCGGACTCTGGCTTGCAGCAAGCCGGGGTGATCGCGGCGGTCTCGGGGCTCGTCGAAAAGTCGCTGGTGGTCGCGCGCGTGGAGCGCGGCAAGGCGAGCTATCGGCTGCTCGAAACCACGCGTGCGTACGCGCTGCAAAAGCTCGACGACAACGGCGAGCGGCGCGCGGTCACGCTCAATCACGCGCGCTATTTCACCGGCTTGCTCGAGCGTCATATGTCGGCGGAAGCGCGCTTGTCGGAAGGCGATGCCGATGCCGACGCCGACCGTTGGCATGCGCGCATGCGCGGCTGGCTCGACGATCTGCGCGCGGCGCTCGGCTGGGCGCTTTCGTCGAAAGGCGACGACGCGCTCGCGGAAAAACTCGCGGTCAAGGTGGTCGCGTTGTTGTACGAGCTTTCGCTGGTGGACGAATGCTGCGCGTGGGCGCGCCGCGCGCTGGAAAGCGTCGCGCATACGCATGGCGCGTCGGGGTCGACCCGGCATCTGCGGGTGCGCATGCAACTGCTCGCGGCGCTCGGTGCGGCGCTCGTCTACGTCAACGGACCGAACCGCGAAACGCTCGCGGTCTGGGCCGAGGTGCTGGCGCTCGCCATCGCGCTTGCCGACCGCGCATTCGAAGCGCGCGCGTTGTGGGGCATGTGGAACGCGAGCCAGTCGTCGGGCGCGGCGCGCAATGCGCTGGCGTTCGCGCATCGGTTTGCGTCGCTCGCGGCGCAGACCGGCGACACGAGCAACGGCATTCTCGCCGCGCGGCTTCTCGGCATAGCGTGGCACTACGCGGGCAATCAGCAGCAGGCGCGCGCGTCGCTCGAACGCTTTCTGCTGCAAGCGGATACGCTGCAGCACGGTTTGCCGCTCGGTCAATCCATCGATCAGGGCGTGGTCGGCCGCGCGACGCTTGCACGGCTGCTGTGGTTTCAGGGCGCGCGCGACGAGGCGCTCGATCTCGCGCAAGCCTGCGTCGCGAGCGCGTGCGCGGAAGACCAGGCGATCGTCACCTGCTACGTGCTCGTCGAAGCGGAGATTCCACTCGCGTTGCTGTCGGGTCAACGCGAGCGGGCCGCAGACGCCATCGCGTTGCTGCGCGATGTATCGGCGCGCACGGGCCTCGGTGTCTCTCAAGCGTGCGCGCGCTGTTTCCACGAGTACCTGCGTTCATTCGACGACGTGAGCCCCGCGCGTCTCCAGGCATTTCGCGCGGCGCTCGACGAACTCGACGCGCTCGAATACGCCGCGCAACGCGCGATGCTGGTCGCGCAGTACGCGCTCGCATTGGGCCGCGCGGGACGGCGCGAGGAAGCCCTCGCCGCGGTGACGCGCGCGCTGGCCCAATGCGACGAAAGCGGCGACCATTGGTATGTGGTCGAACTGCGGCGCGTGCAGGGCGAGTTGCTGCTTCAGGATGCCGATGTGTTTTCAATTGGCAGCGCCGCGATGGATGCGAACGCGTGCCTGACGGCGGCAATGGAGGAATCGCTCGCGCAAGGCTGCGCTTCGTTGCAGTTGCGCGCGGCCACCAGTCTCGGCCGCCTGTGGTGCGCGCAAGGGCGTGCTGCCGATGCGGTGCGCCTGATCGAATCGGCGTGCGC
This sequence comes from Paraburkholderia graminis, assembly GCF_003330785.1. Lineage (NCBI taxonomy): Bacteria > Pseudomonadati > Pseudomonadota > Betaproteobacteria > Burkholderiales > Burkholderiaceae > Paraburkholderia > Paraburkholderia graminis. The sequence continues at coordinate 2,034,011 of NZ_CP024934.1, read as the reverse complement.
GAAACTCACGCAGGGGCTCGATTTCGACGATTTCCGGGCGGCGCTGCAACTGCTCGAAACCGCGAGGGCTTCGGCCGCGATGGTGCCGCAATGCGCGCACAGCGAAGGCGAGGCGCGTGTGCCGCCTGTCAGGCATTCGCGGCAGCCGAGAGTGAGCGAAGGATGCTAGCCGGCGCGCGGCATTGGCTTTGAGCGGCCTGGGTTATGCCCGAGTCACGCCTGAGTCACGGGTGCGTCTGCATCACGGCGGACTGATCTGCATGTCGAGCATTTGCCGTTGCACGGCCTGGTCGACCAGGTCGGGATGATCGAGGCGCTCGACCCACCAGCGCAGCGCCTTGCCCGTCTCGTCGTCGCGCCATGCCAGATAAAAATGCGTGATCTCGCGCATGCCGAGCACTTCTTTCTGCACCAGGTCGCCGTTCCTGAGCGCCTCGACGGCGAGGCATTCGGGGATCGTGCCGGCAGCGAGCCCGCGCAACTGCGCGGCGAGCTTGGTTCCGAGCGTCGGCACGGTCAGCACTTCCTGATTGTCGGCAAGCGCGATGGTGCGCGGCGCGAGTTTGCGCGACGTATCGCCGATCGCCACCGCGCGATAGCGCGCGACCACGTCGAGCGTCAGCGGTCCGGGCATGCTTGCGAGCGGATGATCGGGCGCGACCACGAATACGTGCCGCAATGAGCCGATCGGCTTTGCGACGAGATTCGGAATCGGCGGCGGATCGCCCGCGGCGCCGACAATCAGATCCGCGCGGCGCGTGAGCAGCGCGTCCCACGACCCGCCCAGCACTTCCGTCGACAGATTCAGGCGCGTGTCGAGCTTGAGCTTATAAAACTCGCCGACGTGATCCCACAGCAGCGCGAACGGAATGATCTCGTCGACGGCGACGTACAGGTCGGACTCCCAGCCTTGCTCGATGCGCTTCGCCTTGCATTCCAGATCTTCTGCTGCGGCCAGCAAACGGCGGCCTTCCTCGACGACCACGCGCCCCGCATGCGTGAGCGTGGCGCGCCGGCCACTGCGATCGAACAGCTTGACGCCGAGATCGAGCTCGAGCTTCTGCACCAGATACGTGAGCGACGACGGCACCTTATGCAGCGTTTCCGCGGCGCTCGCGAAGGTGCCGGTTCGATCGACGGCGTCAAGCACCTGAAGGACTTCAAAGGAAAGATTCATGACGAAGAAGGGCGAAGGACGACATCCATTCGAGCCGGGCGGCTGAAGCGCTCAGCATACTGGATTTCATCGCAGGCGCGGTGGCTGGCGCGCCGGCTTCTTCGTTGTTGTCTGTTCTTTTGTTGACGGCGCTAGGCCGTGCGATTGTCGGACGACCAGGCCGCGTGCGGGGCGGCAGTGGTGTCGACGGCCCGGCGCGCCGGCATGTTCGCGGGACGCTTCGCGAGCCGTTCGAACTCGGTCACGTCGTGACTGCAAAACACGCTCACCGCCTGGCTCGTCAATGCGAGGTCGCGCAACCGGCTTTGATTATCGAAGCGCGCCGCGCGATCTTTTTCGAGCATCCACTGATAAAAGCGCAGCCCCGGCGTGCAATGCGGTTTTGCATGCATTTCGGCGTGATGGAAATAGGCGTCGGCCGCGTTGAACAGCCACCGGTCGCCCGTCGTATTTACGGCGATGCCCGCATGACCGAACGTGTGTCCGCGCAACGGCACGACGAGCAATTCGGGCGGCAGTCCGTCGAATTGCTGCACGCGCGAAAAGCCATTCCACGTTTCGCCTTCGCTTGCCTGATACACGCGCCATTTCGCGGACGTCGACCACTGCTGCGGACGAAACCGCTGCCGGTCCATCCACGTTCTTTGCTCGAACGCGTAATCGCGCTCGACGCGCAACAGGTGCACGGTGGCGTGCGGAAAGTCGTCGAGGCCGCCCGCATGATCGAAGTCGAGATGGCTCAGCACGATATGCGTGACGTCGCGCGGATCGAAACCGAGCCGCTGAATCTGGCGGATCGCGGTCATTTCCTCGCGGAAATCCGGGCTCACGAGTCCGAGAAAAAAACGGCTGATCCGCGAGCGCGGATCGGCGACGTCGCGCAGACCGAAGCCGGTGTCGACCAGCACGAGCCCCGCGGAAGTTTCGACCAGCAGGCAGTGGCAGGTGAGCAACCCGCGCTCGGCGAGCGAACGCGTGCGTCCGTCCATCAGGCGGCCGCCCAGCGGGCAGGTCGAAATGCAGTTGAGATGGTGCACGATCATCGCATTCGTCCCGTAACGGAAGGGGAAGGAGTGATGCAACGTCGCGCAAGCGCTATACCTGGTCGTGCGAGAGCTGCTATGGGTTCGGCGCGGCTCGCTTCGCGTTAGTGACGTTCGCCACATTCGCCACATTCGCGAAATATTCCGCGGCCATCAGGCGGAATGCGGTGACGGCGGGATTGTCCTGATCCGCGCGCCAGGCCATGCTCATTTCCGCGTGGATCGTGTTGCCGGCGATATGCCGGAACTCGACATTGTCGTAATGAAACCGTTGCGCAGACGCGGGCAGAATCGCGAGGCCGAGTCCCGCGCGAACCAGCGACAGAATCGTGGGCGTCTGATCGATGTATTGCGCGATGTTCAGATTCACGCCTTCGGCCGCGAGCATGCCCATGATGCGGTCATGAAAGTATTTGCCTTGCGCGGGCGAATGCATGATGAACGGCTGCTCGTCGAGCTGCTTCAGTTCGATCCGCTCGAACTGGCACAACGCGTGGCGCCTCGGCAGCGCGACGATCAACGGCTCTTCGTCGACGAGAAGAAACTCCAGCTTTTGCCTCGATTGCAACGGACGCAGAAAGCCGAGGTCGATTGCATTCGCGGCGAACGCTTCGATCTGCGCGGCGGAAACGAGTTCGAGCAGTACGACGTCGATCTCGGGCAGCACGTCGGCGGCGGCGACCAGCAACTCGGGAATCAGCTCATAACCGGCCGCGCCAGTGAAACCGAGCCGCACGCGCCCCGTCTTGCCCTTGCTCGCGCGCCGTACGGTGCTTTCGGCCTGCTCGGCAAGATTGAGCAGACGCGTCGCGTCGGCGAGAAACACGCGGCCTTCGGTGGTCAGCTTGACGGTGCGGCCAATGCGTTCGAACAGCTTCACGCCGAGGTTGTCCTCGAGCAGTTGAATCTGTCTGCTCAATGGCGGCTGGGTCATGTGCAGCAGCGCGGCAGCGCGTCTGAAATTCAGTTCTGTCGCCGCGGCGACGAAGCAACGCACTTGTCCGAGATCGAGCATTCTTGTATCGGCATGGAAGGGAAGTCGACGCTCATTATAGGTGCGCGCGCTCCCCATCCGATCCGGACGCCGCGGCGAGCCGCGGGCCGGTGCTGCATCACGTCGCTGCGTCAGGTCGCTGCATCACGTCGTGAGACTGCCCTCGGGACGCTGCCCGGCGAGCGCCTGTTCGAGGCTTGCCAGCACCATTTCGCCCATCGCGGTGCGCGATTCGACCGTGGCGCTCGCGCGATGCGCCTGCAAAACAACGCGGTCCATGTCGAAGAGCGCGGGCGGCACGTTTGGTTCGTCGACGAACACGTCGAGTCCCGCGCCCGCGATCACGCCGCCTTGCAGCGCCTGCACGAGGTCGCTTTCCACGACGAGCTTGCCGCGCGCGACGTTGATCAGGTAGCCGTTCTTGCCGAGCGCATCGAGCACGGCGGCATTGACGATGCCTTGCGCCTTGTCGGCGGCGGCGGCCAGCACGAGAAAATCGCAACCGCGCGCGAGCGACAGCAGATCGGCGACGAACGGATGCGGCACATCGTCCATGCGGCGCAAATCCGTGTATGAGATCGGGCAGTTGAACGCGCTCGCGCGCTGCGCAATCGCACGCCCAACCTTGCCCATTCCGACGATACCGACGCGCTTGCCGCTCAAGCGGCGCGACAGCGGCAACGCGCCCGGATGCGGATTCTTCTGCCAGTTGCCCGATTTGACGAACTCGTTGCCCGCGCAGATTTCGCGGCATACCGCGAGCATCAGACCAATCGCGAGGTCGGCGACATCTTCCGTCAACGCACCGAACGTCGCTGTCACCGGAATGCCGCGGGAGCGCGCGAATGCCAGATCCACTGCATCGGTGCCCACGCCGTTGACCGCGATCACTTCCAGAGCGGGCAAGCGCTCGATCAGGTCGTTCGAAATGCCGGTGTGGCCGCCTGTGATAACGCCTAGGATCGACGCGCCGTGCTCACTGATATAGGCATCCTTATCATTTTGTTCGAAGAGGCGATGCACCGTGTAGCGCGATGCGAGCGTGTCGTTGATCGCGGGAATCAGAATGGGGTTCAGTTGCAGAATGTTCGGTTTCAAAGCGGCGCTCCTTGTTGTAGTCGACGATCCGGCCGGCGCGGCGAGCGGCGCACGCATCCAGTCGCGATGTCGGCGGATGATGGGCCCTTTCACGAATCGCGTCCAATCCCAAAACGCTATCAGTTGATCCACGGATCGAAGCGTAACGGCGCGCTCGCCGGTGATTCAATCCAGGCATCAATTAATAGCGAGAAAAGATTGGACGGCCCATGACACCGCCCGCAGAATCGAAGCATCGGAAGGAGCATTCCTTCGGCTGCTTCCTCAAGGGAAGCGGCTAATAAGTTCTAAATACATCGGAGACAAAGCGTGAAAACATGCCGCTGCATGACGCCTCTCGCTGCATCAGGTTTTTTACCGATGCACCCGCCGTTGCACTCGCAATTGCATTCCCGTCCCGACGCAAGCTCGCGAGGGACTCGCCATGAATAATGCGGAGAGTGTGGTCGCGGATGCGAAAGCCGCGCCGCTTGCGCAAAAGCGCACGGGCCACCGCTGGATCGTGATGGGGCTGATCTTCTGCATCTGGGCGATTGCCTGCGCGGACCGCGCCAATTTCGGCTTTGCGCTGCCGTACCTGAAAAAGGAATACGGCATCACGAACACGCAGGCGGGACTCATCGTGAGTCTCTTTTCGTTTGCGTACGGCTTCGTGCAGATACCCGTCGGCCTGCTTTACAAGCGGCTCAGTGAAAAGACCACGGGCTTTCTGTTTTCGGTCTTCATGATTCTCACGTCGGTATTTACCGGGCTGATGGGCACGACGTCGTCGGTGTTTCTGCTCCAGGCGTACCGCGTCGGTCTCGGGTTATCCGAGGGTCCGTTGGGGATCGGCTGCACGAACGTGATCAACCGCTGGTTTCCCGCGAAAGAGAAGGGCACGGCCACCGGCCTGTGGATCGCCGCGTCCAAGCTCGGGCCGCTGATCGTGCCGTCGGTGTGCATCGTCGTGATCCAGTTGTGGGGATGGCGCGAGATCTTTTATGTTTTCGCGGTGCCGGGCCTTGTGCTTGCTGTCGTGTGGATGGTTCTCGTCACGAATTCGCCCAGTGAAAACCGCTTCTGTTCGGAAGCCGAGCAGCGCTATATCGCCGACGATACCCCGCGCCAGGGCCGGGGCGCCACCGCGTCGCGCCGCAATGAAGTCGCGCGTATTCCGTATCTCGACGCGTTCAATCGGACCAGGCCTGTCGCGCAACTCGAGACGATCCGCCAGGTGTTCGGATCGTGGAATATTCTGGGCGTCGCGATCGGCTATGGCTGCATGATCGGCATCGGCAATATTTTCATGTCGTGGATGCCGACGTACCTCGTCACGGTCAAGGGTTTTGCGTCGGTAAAAATGGGCTTTCTCGCGTCGGCGCCGTTTATCGGCGCGGTGGCCGGCAACATGCTCGGCGGCGTCATATCGGACCGGCTGCTCGCCGGCCGCCGCAAGCCGATGATGATGCTCGGCGCGCTCGGCACCATGCTGATGATGCTGCTGCTGATCGACGCGCCGGACAGCGTCGCGTATCTCGGCGTCGCGCTGATGCTCGCGGGCCTGATGCTTGGCATCGGCTTCGCCGGTTATTCCGCGTACCCGATGGGACTCGCGACCAAGTCCACTTATCCGACGGCCTTCGGCATCGTTAACTGTGTCGGGCAGATTGGCGGCGCATGCGCTCCGCTTGTCGTCGGCATTCTGCTCGACAAGTTCAGTTGGACGAGCGTGTTTCTGTATATGGTCGGCACGGCGCTGCTGTGTCTGCTGCTGCTCTTCAGCGTGGCCGAGCCGATTGCGACGCGGCGCGGTGACGGGCCGCAAGCGCGCGCGAAGTAGCAGGGCCACGCGAGGCGTATGACGCAGGTTTAAGCGCTCAATCGAAGTCGAACACGTCGAAAATCGAGCGCTTTTTCTTGTGCGTCCGATAACCCGATCGATGATCGTCGTAACGGCGTTGATCGTCGTAGACATGCCCGCGATCGCGATCCCGATAGTCGTCGTGGCTCGGGCGCGCGTGGGCAGGCGGGGCTGGCGCGGCTGGCGCGGCTGTTTCGGCGGCGTCTTGCGCGATCAGCTTGTCGAGCTCGCCGCGGTCGAGCCACACGCCGCGGCACTGGGGACAGTAGTCGATTTCGATCGAGCGGCGCTCGGTCATCAGCAGGTCAGGCGTTTTGCAAGCAGGGCATTTCATGGTGTCGCTCCTTGTTACGAGAGGTGGAAACGCTCATCGAGCGGTGCCCGCAGCGCGCTTCGACTTCGAGCGGCGCACGAGCATGTTCACTGCCTCGACGAACGCGGAGAAAGCCATCGCCACGTAGATATAGGCCTTCGGCACATGCGTTCCAAAGCCTTCCGCAATCAGCGTCATGCCGATCACGAGCAGGAAGCTCAATGCGAGCGTGACGATGGTCGGATTGCGGTCGATGAATTGCGACAGCGGGCGCGCCGCGAACAGCATCGCCATGACCGCGCTGATGACCGCGAGGAACATGATCGGCAAATGGTCGGTCATGCCGACCGCCGTGATGATGCTGTCGACTGAAAACACGATATCGAGCAGCAGGATCTGGCCGATGGCGCTCGCCACGGTCAACTGAACGGTGCTGCCCGCGCTGCGGTCTTCGTGGTCCGCCTGCGCGTGCACGACGTGATGGTGCATTTCACGCGTCGCTTTCCACACGAGGAACAGGCCGCCGCCAAGCAGAATCAAATCGCGCCATGAAAACGCGTGGTCGAACAGCGTGATCGCGGGCGCGGTCAGTTGCGCGATCCATGCGACCGTGCCGAGCAGGCCGAGCCGCAGCACGAGCGCGAGCATGATGCCGAGACGCTGCGTGCGCGCACGCTGCGCCACGGGCAGCTTGTTGCTGAGGATCGAGATGAAGATCAGGTTGTCGATGCCGAGCACGATCTCCATCACGACGAGCGTGAGAAGCGCGACCCATGCGGCGGGATCGGCAGCGAGTGTGAGCAGGGTGTCCATGAGTTCGTCGGCGAATGGGGTTGAATAACGGTGGAATAGCGATGCGATAGCGATCATGATCGCCCAATGCGTGGATCGGATAAACCAGTGTTAAGCTGATCGACATATCAGTTTTTCCGAAGCTAATTTATATCGGCCGTGCCATGCTCAACTACCGTCACCTGTACTATTTCTGGATCGTCGTGAAGGAGGGCGGCTTTGCGCGCGCAGCCGAGCGGCTCGATATGGCGGTTCAGACCATCAGCGCGCAGGTGCGCGAACTCGAAAAATCCATCGGGCGGCAATTGCTGAAACCGGCCGGCCGCGGCGTCGCGATGACCGAAGCCGGTGAGACCGCGTTCAGCCGCGCGGAGCAGATTTTTCAGCTCGGCGAGGCGCTGCTCGACGACATGCAAGAGGCGGGCGGCGAAGGCGTCGCGCGCCTTGCGGTCGGCCTGTCCGATGGCATTTCAAAGCTCGCGGCGCATGCGCTTCTCGCGCCCGTGCTCGGCACGCCGTCGCTCAGGCTGCTGTGTCACGAGGGAGAGCCCGCGCAGTTGCTGTCCGAGCTCGCGCTGCATCGGCTCGATCTGGTGCTCGCTTGCCAGCCGGCGCCGCACAATTCCGATCTGCGTGTGCTGAGTCAGCGGCTCGTCGGCTCGCCCGTCGACTGGTACGGTCCTGCGGAAATCGTGCGCAAATCCGCGCGCGCGAGTTTTCCGCACTGTCTTGCCGATTTGCCCGTGCTACTGCCCACGCGTCACGCCGCGTTGCGAGCGCGGCTCGATCGCTGGTTCGATTCGCACGGCATCCGGCCGCGCGTCGTCGGCGAGTTCGAGGACAGCGCGCTGATGGCCGTCTTCGCCGCGCGCGGCCTCGGCGTGTTTCCGCTCGCCGAACTGGGCGCGGAAGAGTTGTCGCTGCTGCGCGGTTTGCGCCCGCTCGGCCGCGCGGACGGCGTGGTCGAAGAGATTCACGCAATCCGCTCGCGCCGCGGGCAGCATCATGCGCTGGCTTCTCAGGTGATGGCGAGCGCGCGCTCGTAGTTGCGCATCACATGCGACGGAAAGCCGTGGCGACGTGCGACCGGTTTCAGTTGGTGTCCCCACGCATCGAACACCGCGGCGAGCAGCGCGATTTCGCCGTCCGCGAGATAGTCGTCAGCGACCGTCACCGCGACGCATAGGCGGATGACCTTGCGGCGCAGCGCGGGATCGTCTATTTCGTCGATCAGCGTGGCGAGCAGCGCGGTGTCCAGGCGGCCCATCGGTGGCGCGGACGATAGCTGCGCGATCGAGCGGTCCTCGCACAGCGTCTGCAGGATCTGCGCGAACTGCGCCGGCGCGAGGCCGAGTTCGCCGGCTATGTCGAGCTTCTCGAGTGCGCGTTCTTCCGAACTGCACACATGGCCGTCCGAAGTGAGCGCAAGCGCGACGATACGCGCTGCTGCCTCTTTGCTGTTAAGCGGATAGCTTCGCATGATCGGGTCCTTTCTCGGACAATGTCCGTGTTGATGATGAGCCCAGTCTGCGGCAGTATCCGTATCGGATAAACCTGTCAATCGCGAAGTTAAGGTGCGGAAAATGCGAAGTGTCACGAACCGCCGTTGCCGCGCGGTTTTCAGCGTCGGCGTCGGCGTGAGCGTCGGCGGCATGCGCGTGCCTGACGCATGCGCGCATGCCTGAAGCCGCAGTCCGTTATAAAAGGCCCAGTTGCCGTGCTGTCGCATCGACGGCCTTTTTCGCCTTCGCAACGATCTCGTCGATTTCCTCCCTGCTGATCACGAGCGGCGGCGACAGCAGCATGCGGTCGCCGGTTGCGCGCATGATCAGATTGCCGTTGAAGCAGAAGTCGCGGCAGAGCGTGCCGACATCGCCGCCATTCGCAAAGCGTTTGCGCGATGCAGGTTGTTCCGCGAGTTGCAAGCCGGCCACGAGTCCGGCGCCGGCAATGTCGCCGACAATCGGATGATTGGCGAACGTCTCACGCAGTTTTTTCTGGAAGTACGGACCGGTGTCCGTCTTCACGCGCTCGACAATGTTCTCGTCGCGCAGCAACCTGAGGTTCGCTACCGCAACGGCTGCGGCCACGGGATGACCGGAGTAGGTGAGGCCGTGATTGAACTCGCCGTTGTCGATAATCGCGGTTGCGATGCGATCGTGCAAACCGACGGCGCCCATCGGCACATAGCCGCTCGTGAGCCCCTTGGCGAGCGTGATGAGATCGGGCTCGAAACCAAAGTGCTGATGAGCGAACCATTCGCCGGTGCGCCCGAATCCGCCGATCACTTCGTCCGCGACTAGCAGCACGTCGTATTTGCGGCAAATACGCTGAATTTCCGGCCAATAAGTCGACGCGGGAAAGATCACGCCGCCCGCGCCCTGGAACGGCTCGCCGATAAACGCGGCCACGTTTTCAGCGCCAAATTCGAGGATCTTTGCTTCGAGTTGCTGCGCGCGAGCCAGCGCGAATTCCTCGGGCGTCTGGCCGCTTTCTGCTTCGCCGAAGAAATACGGTTGATCGATATGCACGATGTTCTCGACTTTCGACGGCATCTGCTCATGCATATAACCCATGCCGCCGAGCGTCGCGCCTGCGATGGTCGAGCCGTGATAACCGTTTCTGCGCGCAATCACGATCTTCTTCGAATGCCGGCGCTGCGTGGCCCAGTATTGATGAACGATGCGCAGCACCGTATCGTTGCCTTCCGAGCCGCTATTGCAGTAGAAAAAGTGATTGAACGGCTCGGGCGCGAGTTCGGCGAGTAAGGCAGACAACTCGATTATCGGCGGGTGCGTGGTCTTGAAGAACGTGTTGTAGTAGGGCAGTTCCTGCATCTGCCGATAGGCCGCATCCGCGAGTTCCTTGCGCCCGTATCCGACGTTGACGCACCAAAGACCCGCCATGCCGTCGATAATTTTGTTGCCATCCGAATCCCACAGATACACGCCGTGCGCTTTCACGATCACGCGACTGCCGCTGCGATTGAGCGCGCCCATATCAGAGAACGGATGAATGTGGTGAGCGGCATCGAGTGCGCGGAAATCGGCGGTAGTGCGTTGCTGCGCGGCAGGCGTGTTCGCCGCGAATTGCGCCGGCTGCATGTAAGCGATGTCTTCTGTCCGGTAACTCATGTTGCCTCCAGTGTTTGGCTTGTTGGCTTTGTGTGCGTTAGACGTGCAGCAGCAAATGCCGGCGTTCCCACGAACTGATCACGCGGAAAAACGCTTCGTATTCGGTCTCTTTCAATGCGAGGTAGGCCTTCACGAATTTTTCGCCGAGTACTTCGGCAATGGGTTCGCATGCGCTCATCAACGTTAGACCCTCTTCGAGATTGCGCGGCAATTGATAGGGCAATTCATAGCCGTCGCTAAGCAGCGGCTCGGTGGCTTCGAGTCTTTGCGTGATGCCCAGATAGCCGGCCGCGAGCGTCGCCGCAATCGCGAGGTACGGGTTGCAATCCACGCCCGGAATGCGGTTTTCTATGCGGCGCGCGGCGGGCCCGGAATGCGGAATACGAAAGCCGACTGTGCGGTTGTCGTAGCCCCACGCGACGTTGATCGGCGCGGCCATGAAGCGCGACAGCCGCCGATACGAGTTGATGTACGGCGCGAAAATCGGCATCAATGCCGGCGTGTATTTCTGCAAACCGGCGATATAGCTCGTGAAAAGCGAGGTCGGCTTGCCGTCCGCGGCGGTGAAAAGATTGCGGCCGGTTTCTTCATCGACGAGGCTCTGGTGCATATGCATCGCCGACCCCGGCTCGCTTTCCATTGGCTTCGCCATGAACGTCGCGTACATCTTGTGACGCAAGGCGGCTTCACGCACCGTGCGCTTGAAGAGGAACACGCTGTCCGCGAGTTTCAACGGATCGCCATGCATGAAGTTGATCTCCATTTGCGCGGCGCCCACTTCGTGAATCAGCGTATCGACTTCGAGTTCCTGCACCTCGCAGTACTCGTAAATGTCTTCGAAGAGCGGGTCGAACTCGTTGACCGCTTCTATCGAATAGGACTGGCGTCCGGTCTCGGGACGTCCGGTTCGGCCGATCGGCGGTTGCAAGGGCAGGTCCGGGTCCTTGTTCATGTCGACCAGATAGAACTCGAGTTCGGGCGCGATGACGGGCTTCCAACCTTTCGCGCGATACAACTCCAGCACACGGCGCAACACGCGGCGCGGCGAGATGGCAACGGGCGTGCCGTCGAAGTGCACGCAGTCGTGAATCACCTGAGCGGTTGGATCGACGGCCCAGGGAATCATTCGGATTGTCGTGGCGTCCGGAACGCACACCATGTCCGGATCGGTGACGCCGGTCAGCGTGCCGTCGTCCGGATAATCGCCGGTGACGGTCTGGATCATTACCGCTTGCGGCAAGCGCATCGACTCGCCGGATTCGAACTTGCTGCGCGGAATGATCTTGCCGCGCGCGATGCCGGCCATGTCGGGAATGATCGCTTCGATTTCAGTCACATGGTGCTTCTTCAGAAAATCGTCGATGTCATGCATGATTTTTCTCTCGGTTTTATAGCGCTACTGTTAGCCTTGCTTCGCGGCGACGGATGACGCGCCGTAACTCGTCGTCATGCGTAGCCGGTTGCGGCACGCGTCGCCGAACGCACGAAAAATCGCGGTGGAGAGCGCGTCGCTCGCATGCTTCCACTCGGGGTGCCACTGCACGCCAAGCGCGAAAGCACGCGCGTTTTTTACGCTGACCGCTTCGATCAACCCGTCCGGCGCGGTGGCTTCAATCGCGAGGCCCGCGCCCAATCGCTCGATGCCCTGGCCGTGCAATGAATTCACGCGCGCTTCATTTGCGCCGCATGCGAGGCGCTGCAATAAGCCGCCTGGCGCGAGAGAAATAGAATGAGAGGGCGCGTATTGCACGTCGAGGCTGTCTGCTTTGTTCTCGCGATGGTCGGCAAAGCCCGCACTCGTATGCACGCTTTGATGCAACGTTCCGCCGAACGCCACGTTGATTTCCTGGAATCCTCGGCATATGGCGAGTACGGGCACGCCGGCTTCCATTGCGGCGCGCAGCAAAGGCAGCGTCGTTGAGTCGCGGGCCGCGTCGTAGAGCGTGTCCGGTTCGTGCGGCTCGCCGCCGTAGCGTTGCGGCTCGACATTTGAATAGCTGCCGGTGAAGAGGAGGCCGTCGACAGTGGCCAGTACGTCTTGCGCCGATTGACGCTCGCCGAACGCGGGCAGCAGCATGGCGAGCGCTCGCGAGCCATCCACGATCGCTGCGATGTATTTTTCGCCGGCCACGTGTGATGGATGCATGCCTATCGTCGTTCTGTCGGCGCTGATGGCAACCAGTGGTTTAGTTCGCATAACGAATAGATGTGTTTATCCGGCCACGAAATGCGGCGCGACATTCTTCGAAACACGGCGGGGCGCGAGTTCGCGGCCGCACGGCCTGCTTCAAGGCTTCGGAGCAGGGCAGGCGGTCGCCGTCAACGGAACGCGCCGCGCGTGACGATCTGATGAGCCGTTCGATGCCGCCCGCCGCGATGCGCGAGCGGGCGCACGCGTGCGCGACGGATGGACGTCAGGCAACGGCGCACGCAAGCAAACGCGCGATTCAGGCGAACGCGTTCACGCAGACGGACGGATCGAACGGCAAAAAGGAGGGAGGCGCTAGGGCAACAGCGACGCGACTTCGTCTGTACGCACCGCGATGAAGGCGCGCGCGGAGATAGAGTTGTGACGCCGAACTGAACGGCGGGAGATGATTGTAAAGACGATCTTGAAGACGGACAGGAAGCGGCGGAACGCAAGGCTGCCGCTGCTGCCGTTGGCGATGGCGCCGTCAGCGCGCGGACGACTCGCGTGACTGCGGTTCCATCTCACCAAAGGGCCACGGACTCTCACGATGACACTCGATTAGCGACGTTGAACGTATTGAACACGCTGCCTTGATCGCACGGGGCATTGACAGAAGCTGCGCGTCGGATGATCGTGTATTCGCTGCGTCGGAAAACATGATGAACGTGTTTTCCGACGGCGGTATCACGATCGCCTGTTAACCAGCATATACGAGCCGGTGATGCCGTCAAATTGTTTTCTGGATTGGTGGGCGCCGGTGGATTGTTGGGATGTATGCACTCGGCAATTTTGGAGCGCCGAAAAATCGTGCATTACCGACCTAAGTCAGCAAGCCCCCGTCGACCGTGAGAATTGTTCCAGTGACATGCCTTGCCGCCGGGCTCGCAAGAAACGTGACGGCCGCAGCGATGTCAGCCGGCGCGGCGAAGCGCCCGAGCGGCGCGAGGCTGCGTTGGAAGTCCGCGCTCTCGCCATTAGCCGGGTTCATTTCGGTATCGGTCGAGCCCGGTTGAACGAGGTTGGCAGTGATGTCTTTCGGGCCCAGTTCCTGAGCCAGCCCGCGTGTCAACGACTGTAGTGCGGACTTGGTCATGTAGTAGACCGTTCCCGCTGCGCCCACGATGCGATCAGCTCCGGCGGAGCCGATCGTGATGATCCGACCGCCCGCTTTGAGGTGAGGGATGGCTGCCTGCGTCGCGAGAATGGGACCGCGGACGTTGACCGCAAGGAGAGCGTCGATGTCCGCCAGGTCGAAGTCGGCGATCGTGTTGTAGCGAGCGATGGCAGCGTTGTTGACGAGAATGTCGAGCCCACCCAGCGCGCCAACGGCCTCATCGACCGATCGCCTGATGGCGGCCGGATCGGCAATGTCGGCTTGGATCGCGACACCGCGGCGGCCTAGCTTCTCGATTGACGCCACGACTGCCTGCGCGCGCCCGGCTGAGTTCTGAAACGTTAGCGCAACGTCCGCGCCTTCTTCTGCAAGCGCAAGTGCGATCGCGGCGCCGATGCCCCGGGACCCGCCGGTAACCAATGCCCGTTTTCCGACTAGATTGTTGTTCATTGTCCGCCTTTTATGTAGTGATCGATGCACAAATGGTAAAATCGGCGGTACGGACAGTCAAGATATTTGTGTAGTGATCGATGCAAAAAAAATCAGAGAAATCTCCGAGCACCGTTGGACGCCCACTTCGTGGCCGCGGCAGGCCACGCGCTTTCGATCGCGAGGCTGCATTGGCGCAAGCCATGAGGCTTTTTTGGATCAAGGGTTATGAGGCGACCTCAATCGCAGACCTGACCAATGCGCTCGGCGTCGGCCCGACCAGCCTCTATGCCGCTTTCGGATCGAAAGACGAGCTATATGCCGAAGCGATGCGGTTTTACTCGGAGACCTACGAGCATCTGGTGCTGGGAAGCTTTCGCAAGGCGGTCACAGCACGCGAAGCGGCGTTCGCCTATCTGTGGGACTCAGCCGTGGCGATGACTGGGGCCGATTGCGGTCTGCCGCACGGCTGCATGGTCACACTGGGGAGCGTCGGAAGCGACGGCCATGCCGAGCTCGGCGACTTGATGCGGGCCGCGCGAGGTGGAGCGTTTGATGTGCTCGTGTCGCGCCTGGAAAGGGCCGTTGCCGAGGGTGAGTTGCCGGGGTCCGTGGATATAGCGAAACTCGCGAGGTTCCTGCAAACAGTACAAAGCGGTATGGCGATCCGGGCGCGGGACGGCGCCGAAAGAGCAGAACTCCAGGCCGTCGCTGAGATGACGATGGCGGGATGGGAGGCGCTGGTTCGTCACTGCGACACACATGCAAAGCCTGATTAACATTGATTCGGACAGCGGAGTATCTCGCTGGGCTTGAAAACCGGCTTCGCTTCGCGTCAAGGTGTTTTCAGGCGCGCAGAATTTCGCTATTCCGGCTTCTTTCGACTGGAACGGAAACGTGCTTTAGAGGCACGCTCGCGCGTATCGGTCATTCGACCGATACCTCAGCGATCAGTCGGCTGCCATGATGCCGTTGGAGCCGCGGCGACACAACACGCTACTGACTCGCATCGGAGAATGAAATGAATGACAACGATATTCCGCTTGCCAACGGCAAGGTGCAGTACAAGACGCTATTGCGCGAGGAAGGGTGCTCGATCCTGCAAACGACGGTTCAAGCCGGCGGTGAAACGCAATGGCATCACCACACGAATGTCAGTGACCGGTTTCTCGTGATCCGGGGCGTCTTGACCGTCGAGTTGAATATCGACGGTCAGGTTCAGAGCACCGAGGTGCGCGAATTTTACTCGGTTGATCCGGGCACCGTTCACCACGTCAAGAACGAGACAAATGAGGATGTCGTCTATCTCACGGTCCAGGCGGGCGGCGTCCCGGACATTGTGCTGGCCGGATCGTCTCGCTGAGGGCAGGGCAACGCCATGCAGCTAGATCAGGCCCATCGTCGACGCCTTGAGTGTTGCTGCCGCGCGTGTCGAACACTCGAGCTTGCGAAACACGCTCTCGACGTGGGTGCGCACCGTGCTCGGACTCATCGTCAATTCCTGCGCGGCTTGCTTGTTGCTCGCACCTCGCGAGATCGCACGCAGGACGTCGATCTCTCTCGCAGACAGACGCGGACCATGTGACACACTTCTTGCCGCGCGCCTTGCGACGGGGATCCGTTCCGCCACCAGCGCGTCCACCACCTCGCGGCATAGCCGGCCATTGGCAGCCTCGTCTTGCAGCACGTGTGCGGCCGCCTCATCGGTCAGCGCGGCGCGCCACGGGCGCGTCGAGCGCAACGCAACCCATGCCACCGACGCAGCCAGCACACGAGCCTCCAACGTCAATGCCGGGTCGCGCACGCCGCGAAAATACCCCGAGCCGTCTTGCCGCTCGTACGCATGGGACGCAAGCACGGTGGCTTCGCCGAGCGAGCCGGTTTGCTTGCCGGCGCGTTCCGTCCAGTAGGGCACGAGCCGCACCTTTTCCCAGGCGCTCGGCGACAAGCGAGTAGGTAGGTTCCACACTTCATTCGGCACGGCGGCCCTGCCGATGCCATGAATCAATCCAGCCCGATAGACAAGCGCGCCTGCTGCGTCATCCGACGCGAATCGTGCGTAGCATTCGGCGGCCGTCACTGCGACCGCACGTGAAAAGCCCGTCATCCACGGCAATTTCAGATCGATGATGTCGGCGATCAATTCCGCCGACGTGGTCCGTTGCATATCGGCGGTCGCGAGCACGACGTCAAAATCATCCAGCGCCTGGCGCTCCAGTTCCGTCAGCCAACTGCCGGCGTGGCGCGTCGCGACTGCGACGAGGCTCTCCGGATACCGCGCGCCGGAGCGTTGTTCGATCAGCGCAAGCGCCGCTTCGACTCCATATGTGCGGCTGAACACCTCCAGGTCGCCAGCAAGCGCGACGACGAGTACGGATATCGGCACCGCCTCGCGGGCGAGTTGTGCGGGCACGCCGCTGCCGTCCCAGGTTTCGAAAATGTGGCGCAGCGCCGTTTCGGTCCCACTCGAAAGCCCCATTATTCGCGCGACCTCGCCGGATACTTCGCAGTGAGTTTGCGCGAGAGGCATCATCGCGGCGCCGACGCCGCCAATCGTCTCCGCGATGCCGGGCCTGCTCTCGAGCATCGCGGTCCGGACCGCGATGTCGTCGCCGAACACTGTTGCGAACCCTGCCGCGTTTGCCGTGCAACCCGACCAACGTAGCAGCGACACCTCGCGGACCGCGTCGCAGGCCGAGGCCTCGAGTCCGGCCGCTTGTGCGAGCCGTACTGCCAGCCAACCGGTGCGCAACGAATGATCGGTCGGCTGTCCCATGCTCAGATCGCCGATGAAAGCGAGAGCTCTTACCGCATCGAAAATACGCAGCGTGGCGTGGCTGGTCTGAAGGTCGAACATCGGATGGGATAGGGTACGTCGCCGGAATGGGCTAACAATCATACGCGACGGTTAGAAGCGCTGCACCGCAGTGCCTGGTGGATCGGAGGTGATGAGGTGTGCGCGCCGTCGAATAGTTGATTTGACATAAGATAAATTATCAACAAATCGCATGTCAGAGCTTTTTAGAAATGTCCGCCCGCAGCCGCGAACTGGCCACCTCAATTTCCCAAAAACCGGTCATTTCCCAAAGCCACTCCAGACACTAATCTCACATCACCCATTCAACCCTGAAGGAACCGACGATGAAGCTCATGCATGTCGATGCCAGCGCGAAACGCGAGCGTTCGAACTCGCGGGCGTTGAGCCGTTTTTTTGTTGAACGTCTGCGCGCCGGGCACCCGGACCTGGAAGTCGATTATCTAGATGTCTCCGTCGATACGCCGCAGCACGTCGACGAAGCGTTCGCGATCGCAATCTACGCGGCGCCGCACGAGCGCACGCCGGCCATGAAGGCGCGGCTCGCGGCGTCGGATGCGCTCTGCCAGCGCGTGCTCGCCGCCGATGCGCTCGTGTTCGCGATGCCCATGTACAACTGGTCGATGCCGTCCGCATTCAAGACGTTCGTCGACGCGATTTCGCGCGCCGGCGTTACCTATAAGCATGGCGACGACGGCCGCATCGTCGGCCAGCTTGCGGGCAAGAAAGTGCTGTTCATCACGAGCCGCGGCGCGGACTTGCGGCCGGGCTCGCCGTACGCGTCGATGGACGCGCTCACGCCCGCGCTCAAAGCCGCGTTCGGATTTCTCGGCGTCGCGGCGCCGACGTTCGTCGATGCCCAGCCGTTGCAGTTCGCGAATCAGGAAGCACGAGCCGAAGCGCTCGAACGCGCACGCGGCGAGTTATCCGCAGTGGCGGCTAGCTGGGCCAATTCGGCAAACGCGGCTTCGCATGCGAATAACGCAGACGCCGCACAACATGAAGACGCAGACTCGGAGATGACGCAATGAAACTACACACCCTGATTGCCGCGGCAACGCTCGCCGGTTTCGGCATGCTCGCCACTTCACAACCCGCGCTTGCCGCCGACTCAACCGGCCAAGCCGCCGCCGCTGCCGCTGCCGAGACTATCACGCCTGCCTTCGCCGAAGCGATCGCCAACGTGCCCGGCAAGAAAATGACGGCGCTGGTGGTCGATTACGC
Organism: Paraburkholderia graminis; assembly: GCF_003330785.1. NCBI lineage: Bacteria > Pseudomonadati > Pseudomonadota > Betaproteobacteria > Burkholderiales > Burkholderiaceae > Paraburkholderia > Paraburkholderia graminis. The sequence continues at coordinate 2,015,844 of NZ_CP024934.1, read as the reverse complement.
GCCGGGCGGCAAGTCGTCGCCGCATCGGCACGGAAAGGCTTTCGTGGTCGCGTATGTGTTGTCGGGCGCGATTCGCAGCGGCGTCGACGGCAAGGAAGCGCAGGTGTTCCATGCGGGCGAGCACTGGATCGAGAAGCCGGGCGCGCATCACACCGTCAGCGAAAATGCGAGCGATACCGAGCCGGCCCGCCTCCTCGCCATTTTCGTGGCGGACACAAACGACAACAAGCTCGTCACGTTCGACCACAAGAAATAAGCTACCAATAAGCCGCAAAATAAGCGGCAACCGCAGCGCCAACCGCGCAACACCCCTGCCGCACGCGCTTCGTTCTAGAACTTCGGATGACATTCGAAGTTCAGCGAAGACGCGTGCGTCGTCAGCATCGCCACCCCGCTCACCGATTCTTCCTTGACACTGCTTTGCATGCCGAGGCGCTCGCAATAATCGCGCGCTTCGTTCAGCGCCTCGCCGTGTGCGCGGGCCCATGCCATGCGCCCGCCCGTCGCGCTCGCCGCGACCGTGTACGTGCCGGGTTTATCGGTTGCGACGACATGCGTCGACGATGCGCAGCCGGCAAGCGCGCCGCCTATCGCGAGCGCTGCGAGAGCGACGCGCGCCCAATCGCGTAGCTTATTCAACATGATGTACCTGAGTTTGCTGATCGTTGCGTGATCCGCCGACGGAGTCGTCGCGGATCGGTTAGATGGTTTTTCCGCGAATCGAATTATCCGGAATCTGCCGCTGGAGATCAGCCTCATGGGTCGAAAACACTGTTGCCTTCGCCCGAACAATCCGCGTGCGCTTACTGACCGCGGCCTCGACGCATTGCCGCGCGCGGACTGTTTAAAGCACTTCCCGAAACGTGGCCGAGCGACTAGTCTGTAACGGCATCTTCTGAACCATCCGGACAATGAACTGGAGGAGACATCGATGGAACTCGAAGCACGTACCATGAAACGTGTGACGGTTCGGCTCGTGCCGTTCCTGATCGTCTGCTATTTCATCGCCTATCTGGACCGCGTGAACGTCGGCTTCGCCGCGCTGCAGATGAACAAGGCGCTCGGCCTTTCCGCGAGTGCATTCGGCTTTGGCGCGGGGATTTTCTTTATCGCGTACTTCTTTTTCGAAGTGCCGTCCAACCTGCTGCTCGAGAAGTTCGGCGCGCGTCGCTGGATCGCGAGAATCATGTTCACGTGGGGCCTGCTCGCCGGCGCGATGGCGTATATCCCACATATCGCGCAATACACGGGGTTTTCGGCGGCGCATGTTTTTTACGGCTTGCGCGTTCTGCTCGGCGTGGCCGAAGCGGGCTTCTTTCCCGGCGTCATTTTCCTGCTCACATTGTGGTTTCCGGCGGCCTATCGCGGCCGCGTGGTCGGCTATTTCATGGCGGCGATTCCGTTATCCACGGTGATAGGCGGTCCCATTTCAGGCGCCCTGCTTTCCATGGATGGCTTCGGCGGGCTCGCCGGCTGGCAATGGGTTTATCTGATCGAAGCGGCGCCCGCGCTGCTGCTCGCGTTCGCGGTCTGGTTCTACCTGACCGACAAGCCGGCCGACGCAACCTGGCTTGCCGACGACGAACGCGAATGGCTCGTCGCGCGTCAGAAGCAGGAGCGCGAACATCGCGAGGCCGCGCATGCATTCAGCGTGAAGGAAGCGCTTTTCAATCGGCGGGTGCTTGCCATCGCGCTCATCTACTTCGGTGCAAACGCAACGAATTATGGTTTGAGCTTTTTCCTGCCGCAGATCGTGAAGTCGTTCGGCTTGACCAACTTGCAGACGGGCTTCGTGACGTCGTTGCCGTATATCGTCGGCGTGATCAGCATGGTCTATTGGGGACGTCATTCGGACCGCAAGCTCGAACGCAAACGCCATGTCGCTTTCGCGCTGACGGTGGCCGCGGTTGGCATCGCGGCGTCGGCGGGGCTCGATAATCCGGTGCAGAAAATGATCGCGCTGTCGATCGCCGGCTTCGGCATTTTCGGCTGCCTGCCCGTTATCTGGACGCTGCCGGCCGCGTTCCTCTCGGGCGCGGCAGCGGCGGGCGGCATCGCCGCGATCAATTCGCTCGGCAACCTCGCGGGCTTCTTCGGACCTTACGCGATGGGCTGGATCAAGGACAGCACCGGCGGCTTCGGCGCGGGCCTCCTGTGCCTCGGAGGCGCGGGACTCGTCGGCGCGGCCGCCGCGCTGCTGCTGCATCACGATACGGCGCTGGAGACGTCGGCGGGCGCGGCGCAGCGGGAAGCGCCGGGGCGGCCAGGCGTGGCGGAGTATTAGGCGAGGCTCACGTGACTTGCGCCGACAGTCACGTCGACATTCGCGTCGAGATTCACTCCGACGCACCCGCTCCGCTCGGCTGACCTTCGACGCTCACCGCGTCCGGCGGCATCACGTCGTCGGGCGTGGGCGTCGGTGCCGACGCCGCTGTGCCGGCGCCGCGCGCTTCGCCGTGGACCGGCTCATTCAGAACCGCCGCACCTGAAGCCGCGCCAGGCGCCGTCAGCAACGGCGGCAGCGCCCGCGTGTCTTCGCTCGCCGCCGCGGCTGCCGAAGCAGCAGCCGACGCAGCCGCCCCCGCCTCCGACGAAACAACCTCAACCGGCGCGCGCCGCGTCGTATTCCGCGCAGTCACCGCCGCATCCGGCTTGACCGTCGGCGCCGTCGACGGAAACAGTAGCTGGAACCACGCCCGCAACCGCTCCGAACGCTCGGCGAACCAGCCAGGCTGGTGCTCGGTGTCGAATTTGACGCGCGTGTCGACGAGCTTCGAGCGCTGCGCGCGCTGGAAAAAATCGCCGACGATCGGCAGCGCGCTATGCGCCCCCTGCCCCCAGTAATCGCTGCGCAAGGTCACGCGGCTGTCGTTGAAACCGACCCACGCGCCGGCCACGAGTTGCGGATGGATCAGGATGAACCAGCCGTCCGCGTTGCCCTGCGTCGTGCCGGTCTTGCCGGCGACGTCGCCGCGCACGCCGAAGCGTCCGCGTATCGCCGATCCGGTGCCGCGATTGACGACGTCGCGCATCACGTCGACGAGCGTGCGCGCCGCATCGGCGGACAGTTCCTGCTGCGGCGGCGTCGGCGCGAAGTCGGCCAGCACCTCGCCGTTGCGGTCCTCGATGCGCGTGACCATCACCGGCTCGACGTATCCGCCGAGGTTGGCGATCGTGCCGTATGCCGAGACCATTTCCTTCAGCGTGACCGGGCTCGTGCCCAATGCCAGCGACGGCACCGCCTCGAGCGGACTGTCGCGCACGCCCATCGCGCGGGCGAGCCGCGCGACCTTGTTCGGACCGACTGTCTGCATCAGTTGCGCGGTGATGCGGTTGCGCGAATACGCGAGGCCGTCGCGCAGCGTGATGGGCCGCTCGCTCGGTTCGTCCTCGTCGCCCGGACGCCAGACTTCGCCGCCCGCGAGTTGAATTTCGACGGGCTGATCGAGCAAGGTATCAGACGGTTTCGCGCCCGCCTCGAAGGCCGCCGCGTAGACGAACGGCTTGAAGGTCGAGCCCGGCTGACGCCGCGCCTGCTGCACATGATCGAACGGGTCCTGGCTGAAATCGCGGCTGCCGACCCACGCGCGGATCTGGCCGTTGCGCGGGTCCATCGCGAGAAAATCGGCCTGCACGCGCGTTTTCGATTCGCATACCGACTGCACGAGGCCGCGGTTCGCCGACACGCGCTTGAGCGCGTCGTCGTCGGAGAGGCCCGTATCTTTCGCGGCGCGGTAGTCGGGCGTTTCGCGCAGGAACGTCGCGAGCAGGTCCTTGCCGTTCGAACAACCGGCACGGCTGCCCCACGCCGCATTCGCGATGCCTTGCAACTGGTTGCCCTGCAAAATGACCGCCTGCGTGGCCATCGTCTGCAGACGCGAATCGATCGTGGTGCGCACCACGAGGCCGTCCGAATACAGGTTGTAGTCGTTGCGGTCGGCCCATGCCGCAAGCCATTTGCGCAGTTGCTGCGCGAAGTGCGGCGCGGGTCCGGGCGGCTCGGTCTGCCGCTCGAAGTCGATGCGCAACGGCTTTTTACTGAGCGTCTGATACGCGGCGGGCGTGAGCTTGCCGAACTTCACCATCTGCGCGAGCACGGTATTGCGCCGCTGCAATGCGCGCTCCGGATTGAGCACCGGGTTGTAATAGCTGTTGCCCTTCAGCATGCCCGCGAGCGTCGCGCTTTCGAGCACGTTCAGCTCCGACGCCGACTTGTCGAAGTACGTGCGCGCGGCCATCTCGATGCCGTACGCGTTGTACAGAAACGGCACGGTGTTCAGGTAGGTTTCGAGGATCTCGTCCTTCGTATAGAGCGCTTCGATCTTGAAGGCCGTGATCGCTTCCTTGAGCTTGCGCGTGAGCGTCGGCGCGCGGCCGATTTCGTCGGGATAAAGATTGCGCGCGAGTTGCTGCGTGATGGTCGAGCCGCCCTGCCGGTCGCCAGAAAACGTATGCAGCGCGGCCGATGCCGTGCGCCGCCAGTCGAGCCCGAAATGCTGATAGAAGCGATGGTCTTCGGTAGCGATCAGCGCATTGACCACGTTCGGCGAGATGTCCTTCAGCTTGACCCACTCGCGGTTGGACGGCTTGAACTCGGCGAGCAGTTTGCCGTCTGCCGAGAGAATGCGCGCCGGCTGCTCGATCTTCGCCTTGCGAATATCGCCGATGCCCGGTGTGAACGGAATCAGGACCAGCACATACAGCACGAACAGCAGCGGAAGCGCCGCGCACGCCTTGAGTACGCCGCGGCGGGTCGGATGGCGCAGATGCCACAGCGCCGCGGCCACGAGCGGGTTCACGCGGGTTAGACCTCGGTCGAGTGTCTCCAGAATCAGGGGAATAAGGCGCTTCACGCTGGCTACCGTCTGCGGGAAAAGGCTGAATCCTACCAAGATGTGCGGGTTGGGCTGATTTTTGCCCGTGCAGCCGTGGGACGGCGGTGGCTTTATTGCAGCTTTGTTGTGCGTTTGTTGCTGCTTTGCCGATGCTTTTCGGCGGCTTTGCCGGTTCTTGCCGCGGCTCGCCGCTCGTTTGTTGCTCGCTCGCCGCTCGTGTGCCGCTCGTCTGCTGCCTGTTTGCCGCTCCCCGCAGCCGATCCCGCGCGCCGCGCCAGCAGCCGCGCGGGCCACTATAATGTCGCCAATTCCGACAAGAGGTGCTTCATGATCATCAAACCGCGCGTGCGTGGCTTCATCTGCGTAACCACCCATCCGACGGGCTGCGAGGCCAACGTCAAGGAACAGATCGACTACGTCAAGGCACGCGGTCCCATTGCGAACGGCCCGAAGAAGGTGCTCGTGATCGGCGCATCCACGGGCTACGGACTGGCCGCTCGCATCAGCGCAGCGTTCGGCTGCGGCGCGGACACGCTCGGCGTGTTTTTCGAGCGCGGCGGCAGCGAATCGAAGGCCGGCACGGCAGGCTGGTACAACAGCGCGGCGTTCGAGAAGTTCGCCGCCGCCGAGGGCCTCTACGCGACGAGCATCAACGGCGACGCGTTTTCCGACGAAGTGAAGGCGCGCACCATCGAAGTCATCAAGCGCGATCTCGGCCAGGTCGACCTCGTGGTCTACAGCCTCGCCGCACCGAAGCGCACGCATCCGAAAACCGGCGAGGTGTTCACGTCCACGCTCAAGCCGGTCGGCAAGGCAGTCACGCTGCGCGGCATCGATACCGACAAGGAAGTGATCAAGGAAACCGTGCTCGAACCGGCCACGCAAACCGAAATCGACCACACGGTCGCGGTGATGGGCGGCGAAGACTGGCAAATGTGGATCGACGCGCTGCTCGAAGCGGGCGTGCTCGCGGACGGCGCGAAGACCACCGCGTTCACCTACCTCGGCGAGAAGATCACGCACGACATCTACTGGAACGGCTCGATCGGCGCGGCCAAGAAGGACCTCGACCAGAAGGTGCTCGATATCCGCGCGAAGCTCGCGGCCAAAGGCGGCGACGCGCGCGTGTCGGTGCTGAAGGCGGTCGTCACGCAGGCGAGTTCCGCGATTCCGATGATGCCGCTCTATCTGTCGCTGCTCTTCAAGGTGATGAAGGAGAAAGGCACGCACGAAGGCTGTATCGAGCAGGTTTATGGCCTATACAAGGACAGCTTGTACGGCGCGGCGCCGCATATCGACGAAGAAGGCCGTTTGCGCGCGGACTACAAGGAGCTGGACCCGGAAGTGCAGCAACGCGTGGAAGCGCTGTGGGGCCAGGTGACGAACGACACGATCTACGAACTCACGGATTTCGCCGGCTATAAGACCGACTTTCTGCGGTTGTTCGGCTTCGAGATCGCGGGCGTCGACTATGAGGCCGACGTGAATCCCGACGTGCAGATTCCGCGGCTTGTTCAGGTCTGAGTTTTTGCGGGTTTTAGCCGCGTTTTGAGAATGCGGGGCCGCTGCGCCCCGCATTGTTTGTCTCGTTTGCTTCCTCCTCTGCTTTTTCTCCCCCTCGCTCGCTGATGCTGTCGCGCTTACGGCGTGCCGTTGCGGCAGTACTCGCGATACGCATCGCGCGACGCAAGGCGCGTCATATAAGTGTCGACCGCGGGCAGATCGTCGCGTGCAATTGGGGTTTCGAGCCAACGGTTGATCGATAGCGCGATCGGAATGTCCGCGAGCGAGAAGGCGTCGCCCGCGATGAACGCGCCGGTGCGCTGCAATTGTCCTTCGACGATTGCCATGTGCTTCGCCCAGTTCGCGCGCGACGCCTCGATCTGCTGCGCATCGCGATGAGCCGGCGATTGCCGCACGAGCGCGAGAAACGCGTAGCTCCACGAGCGGTTCAATTCGCTTGCCTGCCAGTCGATCCACTGGTCGCAGCGCGCGCGTTCGCGCGGGTCGGCCGGATAAAGCCACTCGCCGCCATAGCGCCCCGCGAGATAGCGGATGATCGAGTTCGACTCCCATAGAACGAAGTCGCCGTCCCTGATGACGGGAACCATCGCGTTCGGATTCAGCGCGAGAAATTCGGGGACGTTGGTTGGACGGAACCCCGCGCCCCAATCTTCCCGTTCGAACGCGAGGCCGAGTTCCGCGCAGGTCCACAGCACCTTGCGCACGTTGATGGAGGTAGGTTTGCCGAGAATCTGCAGCATGGGGCGTGGATGCGGTGGTGGAAGGAACCGTTACGTTAGCGCGTTGGCGGATTTTCCGCTGGGGCGCGGCGGGTGCCTGCGCGGTTGGGCGCGTTGCTTGCCGGGCGCCTCGTTACCGGCTCTTGCTGCTTGCTTGCCGCGCGCCTCGCGCTCGTGTCCGGTTTTGTGCCAACGGGGCGAGTGGGCCGCCGTTAAACCAGCGCCCGAACAAAGCGCCGCCCCGCGTGCGCCAGGGTACGCCCGGGAATTGCCGCTGATGAATTCTGCGTGATATTGTTAATCCATGCGGAGGACGGCCGCACGCCGCCTCCCCCGGAAAGCAATTTACCGCAGCGAGCGTCGCCATGAGTGATGTACGCCACCATCTGAGTCCGCGGGACCGTCTGGAGCTGTTGTGCTGGCTCACATGCGGCAGCCTCGGCGCTTACTACCTCAACGAGGACTGGCCCGACGCGGCGTTCCACGTGCAGGCCGCCCACAAATGGCTCGACCGGCGCGCGCGCGAGGCCGACTGGCTCGCCATCGCCAAGCTGTCGGCCACCGCGCTGGAAATCGCCCGCCGGCACGCGCGCTTCGTCGACACTGACTGGGCCCGCGACGCCGTCGAGGAAATTCTCGACACCGACGAACTCGATCCGCAAGCGCGGCTCGTCCGGCAGGTTCTCGCGGACTGCGAGAAGGCGCTGGCGGACCGGCGGACGGCGGACTGATTGCTGTAGGAGGGCAAAGGCCGCGCGGTTTCTGCCCGCAAGCTCAAAGACGAACGTTCCCCGGAAATGCTGGCGCCGAACCCCGGCGGTGCGGGAAGCCGTTTCAGCAGCAAGTCCGCATCTCGCGCTTCGCCGTGCTCGCCATCTCTTCAAACCCGCGAAAACACCTGCGCGACACGCCTTCCCTCCCCCGTCCCCTCCGCAAAAAACACCCGCCCAAACCACCTCGCCTCCCTCTCCCCAGCCGCTAAAATACCGGGCACATCGCGCGTCGCGCTTCCCTCTCCCGGTCGAACATCTTGAAACGCAAAATGCCGGCGCTGAACGCGCTCAAAGCCTTCGAAGTGGCTGGCCGCACCGGCAGCTTCACGCGCGCCGCGGAATTGCTGAACGTCACGCAAAGCGCCGTGAGCCGGCAAGTGCGTCAACTCGAGGCGCAAATCGGCGAGACGCTGCTGCAACGCCATCATCACCATCTCGAACTGTCGGCGGCCGGGCGCGTGCTGTTGCAGGCGCTGCAGCAATCGTTCGACCGTATCGAACTGACGGTGCGCAGCCTGCAGGAGAAAACGCATCGCAACCGGCTGCGTATCAACGCACCGCCCACCTTCACGAGCCGCTGGCTGATGCCGCGTCTCGGCCGGCTGCGCGACGCGCACCCGCATCTCGAACTGAGCCTGTCGACGCGCATCGACGACAAGCTCGCGGAATCCGGCGTGCTGGATTGCGCGATCCGCTTCGGCAACGGCGAGTGGGAAGGTTTCGACAATCGTCTGTTGATGAACGAACGGCACGTCGCCGTTTGCGCGCCCGCGCTGCTCGCGCGCCAGGCGGGGCGCGCGTCGATCGATCTGAACGAATTCACGCTGCTGCACGTATTGGCGAGCGCGGATCAGCGCTACCTCACGTGGCAACACTGGCTCAAGGCGGCCGGAATCGACAATGTGGATACGCGCGGCGGCTATGAATTCGATCTGCTCGACCACGCGATTCGTGCGGCCATCGACGGCCTCGGTGTGACGATCGCCGACCGTCACATGGTCGCGCGTGAACTCGCCGACGGGCAACTGGTGCAGGTGCTGAACGTGCACGTCGACGGCCATCAGTCGTACTGGCTTGTGACGCGCGCCGGGCAGGAGGAATTGCCGCACGTCGCGCTGTTTCGCGACTGGCTGCAACAGGAAATGTGGCTGGGCGAACGGTCTTTCGAGGGCTCGGAGGCGATGCCGCTCGGCGACGTCTAACGTGTAGTGAAACGCGCGGCGTCAACCGCGTTTGTTTTTCACAGAGTGCCGATAAAAAACGCGCCGATCGCATTGCCTCGGCGCGCTGTCCTCGTCAGCTTGAACACAACGCCGACATCCCTCAAGCGGCGCTAGCCCACTCCGCCACCTCAGGCTCGCGCGCACCCTGCGCGGCGGCGTCTTGGAGAATCATGTCGGCGCCCTTCTCCGCGACCATCATCGTCGGCGCATTGATGTTGCCGGATGTGATGTTCGGGAAGATCGACGCATCGACGACGCGCAAGCCCGCCATGCCGTGCACGCGCAAACGCGCATCCACCACCGACGTCCGCGGATCGTCGCCCATCGCGCACGAGCCGCACAGGTGATAGATCGAGCCGGACTGCTCGCGGAAATATTGCAGGAAGTCCTCGCGCGACGCGACCTGCGGCCCCGGCGAGATTTCCTCGACTGTGATCTCCTTCAGTGCCGGCGAGCCCATGATCTTGCGCACGAGTTCGCAACCCTGAATCACTTCGTCGATGTCCTTCTGCGTGCTGAGCGCGTTCAGCCGAATCTTCGCGGCGTCGGCCGCGCGATTCGACGCGATTTCGATCGAGCCGCGGCTCGTCGGCCGGCAAGGGTTGAATGCGAGCAGGAAGCCCGAGTACGGCTCCGGTTCGAGATTCGCCTTGCTGCTCTTCGGAATCCGGTACGACAGCGGATTGAAGTAAAGCTGCAGGTTCGGCTGCGCCTCGCGTTCGCTGCCTTTGAAAAAACCGCCCGACTGATTCACGCTCATTGCAAGCGGCCCCTTGCGCGTGAGCAGATATTGCAGCCCGAGCTTGAGCTTGCCGAGAAGCGGCCGCATTTCGTCGTTGAGCGTTTTGACGTTCGCGCGGTAGTAGAAGCTCACGCACAAATGGTCCTGCAAATTGCGGCCGACGGCGGGCAACTCATTGACGGTGGCGATGCCGTGTTTCGTGAGCAGCGCACTGTCGCCGACGCCGGATAATTGCAAGAGCTTCGGCGAATCGACCGCGCCCGCGCACAAGATCACCTCGCGATTCGCCATGAAACGCCGCACGGCGCTTTTCTGCGCGACGCCGTTCTGCGTGACGCTCACGCCAATCGCGCGCCGCTCGCCGTCGAACAGCACACGATCGACCAGCACGTTATGCTCGATCGTGAGATTCTTCCGCGCGAGCGCCGGATGCAGATACTCGAAGCTGCTCGACGAGCGCTGACCATTGCGCGTGTTGACATCGTAAATACCGGCGCCTTCGAATTGCGCGCCGTTGAAGTCGTCGCTGCGCTGATAGCCGGCCTGATCGCAGCCCTTCAGAAAGACGTGGCAAATCGGATGCACGGCGTCTTTCATCGGCGAGATGCGGATCGGCCCATCGGCGCCGTGATATTTCGTATTGCCAAGCGGATGCGATTCGAGCTTGCGGAAATACGGTAGCACGTCGCGAAACGCCCAGCCGGAGTTGCCCGCTGCCGCCCAATCGTCGAAATCGCCCGCTTGCCCGCGCACGTAAATCATCGCGTTGATGGAGCCCGAGCCGCCCTGCACCTTGCCGCGCGGACAGTAAATAGGCCGGTTATCCAGCGCTTTTTCCGGCTCGCTGTAATACATCCAGTTATAGGTTTCGTTGTAGTAGGTCTTTGTAAAACCCACTGGAATCCTGAACCAGAACGAACTGTCCTTGCCGCCCGCCTCGAGCAGCAGCACCGAATATTGGCCCGACGCCGACAGGCGATTGGCGAGAATGCAGCCCGCCGAACCCGCGCCGACGATGATGTAATCGTAGTTCATGCTCTAACCCTTGGCCGGCGCCAGATCTTTCACGTCGGCAGGTTGTGCGGCCATTTGCAGATGCAGACGCTCGCCTGTGTACGGCGTGTGCTGTGCGACGACTTCCATGTTCAGCTCGACGCCAAGGCCAGGTTCGCGCGACGGAATGATGTAGCCGTCTTCCCATTGAATCGGCTTCTTCAAAACCGCCGCATGAAAACCGTCCCACGTGCCGATGCTTTCCTGAATCAGGAAGTTCGGCGTGCATGTCGCCAGTTGAATGCTTGCGGCCGCACCAATCGGACCGTTGTACAGATGCGGCGCGATCTGCGCGTAATACACCTCGGCGAGCGCGGCCACTTTCTTCGCTTCGAGCAGACCGCCCACGCGCGCCACGTTCAATTGCAGAATCGATGCGGCGCCCGCTTGCAGCAGCCTGAAAAATTCGTACTTCGTAGTCAGCCGCTCGCCGGCTGCAATCGGAATGCTCGTGTGCCGCGAGACTTGCGCCATCGCGTCTTCCTGGCCGGGCGGCACGGGTTCCTCGAACCATAGCGGATCGTATTTTTCGAGGCGCTTCGCAAGCCGGATTGCCGATGAAGGCACCATCTGTCCATGCGTGCCGAACAGCAGATCGGCCTTGCTGCCCACCGCGTCACGCACGCGGCGGCAGAATGTCTCGCAGCGGTCGAGTACTTCCATCGACAGTTGATGCCCCGAGTACGCTGTGTACGGCCCGGCCGGATCGAACTTCACCGCGGTAAAGCCGCGCTTCACATTCCCGGCGGCGCATTCGGCGGCAAGGTCGGGATCGTCGTAGTCGTATTCGCCGCGGCTGTTCTTCGGGTACAGGTACGTGTATGAGCGCAGACGCTGATTCACCATGCCGCCGAGCAATTCGTAAACCGGCTTGCCTGCCGCCTTGCCGATGATGTCCCAGCACGCCATTTCGAGGCCGCTCACCACGCCCATCATCGTCAGATCGGGACGTTGCGTGAAGCCGCTCGAATAGGCTTCGCGCCACAAGCGCTCAATATGATGCGGGTCCTTGTCGAGCAGATAGCGCGCAAACACATCGTCGACGATATGCGTCATTGCTTTCGGATGAAACGTCGCCGAATAGATTTCGCCGACGCCTTCAATACCGCAGTCGGTTTTCAGCTTGACGAAGATCCAGTACATGCCGCCCACGTGCGGCGGCGGTACGGCAACGATATGCGTTTCGAGCGAGACAACTTTCATTTACGCAACCTCTTTCCTGTTAAGCATGTTTCTCAACGCGAGCCCCGCAAAACCGCCGAGCGCAGCCATCGCCGCCACATAGCCGAAATACAGCTGATAGCCGAATACGCCGGGGAACGTCTGCGTCAGATAACCGTTGATGAGCGGCAAAAATACATCGGGCGAATAACCGAGTACGGAGATGAGGCCGATGGCGAGGCCCATCGTCGAAACGGGAATGTTGCAGCGGTCCAGCAGCGACCAGTAAAGCCCGCGAATCGCGTAGGTCAGAATGCCGATGAACAGCACGAGGAACACCAGCAATACGTGGCTCGCAATGCGTGGTGCGGCCATCAGTCCGAGCAGGGACAGCGCGGCGAGGAACAGCGCGATGACCAGCACCGATACCTTCGAGTAACGGTCGCCGAGAAAGCCGCCGCCGATGCCGCCAATCGGCCGCATCCACAGTTTGAGCGTGGTGATCGTACCGGCCATGACGACGGTCAGGCCGATTTCGCCTTCGTGCAGATAAGCGGAAAAGCTATACGTCGCCCAGAACACCTGATAGCCGCAGAACACGATCGCCGCGACGAGCCACAACTCCGGAATCTTTGCGAGCGTGGCGAGATCGGCGAGCACGTTGTTGCGCCGGCGCGCAGCGCGATTGGCCGCGTCGTCACGCGCGCCCTGCTCGCCTTGCGGGTCTTTCACGAGAACCAGCACCACACCGAGCGCAATGCACAAGAACGCGTACATGTAGACGACCATTCTGAAACCCGCGGCGACGGACTCGCCCTTCGTCTGCGTCGCCCATGCGAACAGCGTGATCGCGACGGTCGCGAGCATCGCCTCGATGAGCCCGCGCCCGCCGTCGAGCAGACCGAAGAAGCGGCCTTGCTCGTCGGCGCCGGCGATCATCGTCACGCGTTTGATCACAGCGGCCCAGAACGTCAGGCCGGTCGACAAGCCCCAGCCGCCGAAGATCAGCATCAGCATCTGAAACGAAGGCGCGGTCGAATACCAGAGCCCCAGTGCGCCGGTCGCGATCAGCGAAAAACAGATCAACAGGCGTGGCGCGATGCGATCCGCGAGCCAGCCGCTCGGCAGATAGCTGAGCAGAAAAATCGTGCCGAGCGACGAATACAGATAGCCGAGTTGGCTATCGGTGATATGAAACACTTCGAGCATCGTCGGCTGATAAACCTGCCGCAGATACAGGATCGGATAGATCGCGCCGGCTGCGAGAACCAGCAACATCAGTTGCGTATAACGGCGCGCTTTGGTGTTTTGCAGCGCGGCTTGCAGGTCGTTTTCGTTTAACGCGAGTGCAGCGGCGTTCGAAGCGGATCGGACGGGTTGAGATGACACGTGAGCCTCCTGAGAGACACCGCGCCGCATGAGCGGCCCGTGAGTCTCCAATATGTTTTGATGTTTTGTAATGAATGAGCAGCGTTTTGCTGCGTGTTTGCATCAGTACTTCATGACGACAAGACGCGTCTGCGTGAATTCGAGCATGCCGTGCTTGCCGTCGTCGCCGCCGAGGCCCGAGCGTTTCCAGCCCGCATGAAAGCCCTGATACGGATCGGCCGGCGTGCGGTTCACATACAACTCGCCCGCTTCGATGCCGTTGGCGATCTTCATCGCGCTGCGATAGTTCTCGGTGTAAAGCACCGACGACAAACCGAACTGGTGATCGTTGGCCATCTCGAGTGCTTCGTCGAGCGTGCGGTATTTGACGACCGGCATCACGGGGCCGAAGGTCTCTTCCTGCACGATCTCCATGTCCTGCCGGCAGTTCGACAACAACGTGGCCGGATAGAAGAACCCTTTGCGTTCCGTCGATGCCGGCAGCTTGCCGCCTGTTTCCAGCGTCGCGCCTGCTGCAACCGCGCGCTCGACCATCGCGTGAATCGACTGACGCGATGCTTCATTGACGAGCGGACCCATCAGCGACGGCTGTTCGCCGCGGTCGCCGAACTCGACTGCGCTCATGTGGCGCTTGAGCAGCGCGACGAAGCGGTCATGCACGCTTTCCTGCACATAGACGCGTTCGATCGCCGTGCAAAGCTGGCCGCAGTGCGTGGTTTTCGACGCGACCAGTTCACGCGCGGCTTTTTCCAGATCGGCGTCGGCTTCGATAATGGCCGGCGTCTTGCCGCCCAGTTCGAGCGACGGCTTCGCGATATTCGCCTTGCAGTAATCGAGCACCTTGCGGCCCGCGCCGACGCTGCCCGTCAACGTGATCATGCCGACCTTGGGATGCGTGCAGAGCGCCTCGGCAGTCGCATGATCCATCGCGAGAATGTTGACGACGCCTGCGGGCAAACCGGCCTTCTCGACGGCCTTGGCGATTTCGAACGCCGAGGTCGGCGTGTTGTTGCTTGGCCGCACGACGACCGTGTTGCCCGCGATCAGCGCGGGCGCCACCTTGCGCATGAACGTGTAGACCGGGTAGTTGAACGGAATCAGGCACGCGACCACGCCGATCGGCTCGCGATGCAGCACGAGGTTTTCGTCGGGCGTATCGCTTGGAATCACTTCGCCTTCGATGCGCCGCGCCCACTCTGCGTGGTAACGCGTGATCTGCGCGGCGTAGATCGCTTCGTTCGTGGCATCGGCGAGACTCTTGCCCGATTCGAGCGCGAGCGCCGCGCCGATGGCCGGCGCGCATTCGGTGAGCGCGTCGGCGAGCTTGTGCAGCCACGCGCCGCGTTCCACCGACGGCAGTTTGCGCCAGGCCTTTTGCGCGAGCGCGGCGGCATCGACGGCGGCCACGGCTTCCGCACGAGTCGCGGCGGTGACGTGCGCAATGAGCGCTTCGGTCGCTGGGTTGTGGACGGCGATCAACGCCTGATGCGTGGGTGAACCGGCATCGGCGGCCGGTTCGAGAAAGCGGCCGTTCACGTAGTTCCGGTCGAGTCGCATGTTCGTCTCCTTCGTTTTCTTGCCTGCGGAAAACGCATGCCTTGCGTTTCCGGCTTCATGCAAAAGTGCATGAACGGAATTTTTGTCGGCCTGATTACCGGCCACAAGCGAATAATTCGCGGGACAAACATTCGAAAAAATCACGTTTATCCAGGGATGTGCCTCATACGCGAGCCGCATCTCGAATAGCAGAATCCGGGCTTCGCCAAAAAGCAGCGGCCGCGCCGAGTCCTGGCATCGGGCCGCTCATTACCAACGTCTGGAGTTCACGATGATGAGAAAGAACCTGTTCGCCACGGCTAGTGCCAAGGCCATTGCGGGCGCTATCGCCGCCCTCGCCTCGCTGGCCAGTCCCTGCGCGTTCGCGCAAAGCAGCGTGACGCTGTACGGCGTGCTCGACGAAGGCCTCGACTACACCAACAACGCCGGACGCGGCGCGGTATGGGAAATGGCGAGCGGCTACGCACAAGGCAGTCGCTGGGGCCTGAAGGGCTCGGAAGATCTGGGCGGCGGCATGCAGGCCGTGTTCCAGTTGGAAAACGGCTTCGACATCAATTCGGGGCGGCTCGGCCAGGGCGGCCGCATGTTCGGCCGCCAGGCGTACGTGGGTTTGAGCGACAACCGGTTCGGCACACTCACGTTCGGACGACAGTACGACTCGGTTGTCGATTACCTCGCGCAGACCACGGCGAACGGCAACTGGGCCGGCTATCTGTTCGCGCATCCGTACGACAACGACAACACCGACAACTCGTTTCGCCTCGGCAACAGCGTGAAATACGCGAGCCCGAACTTCGCGGGCCTGCAGATCGGCGGCGTCTACAGCTTCAGCAACGACACGAACTTCGCGAACAATCGCGCGTACAGCTTCGGCGCGCAGTACGCGACCGGCGGGCTTCTGATTGCGGCTGCTTATCTGCAGGCGAACAACCCCGGCGTGGGCGCGACCGGCGCAATCACGGCGAACGACGCGAGCTTCATCGCCGGACGCATGCGGGTTTTCGGCGGCGGCATCAACTACACGTTCGGCTCGGCCACCGCCGGTTTCGCCTACACGAACTCCAGCTACAGGAGCCCAACGGGCAACGGCTATATCGGCGTGCCGCTCGCGGCGGCGGGCGTGACGTTGAACACGCTGAAGTACCAGAATTTCGAAGTGAACGGCAAATACCAGTTCACGCCCGCGTTTTTCGTCGGTGCGCAGTACGTGTACACGATGGAGAATTACGACGCGTCGTCAGGCGGCGTGAAGCCGAAGATTCATTCGGCCGGTCTGATGGCGGACTACAACCTGTCCAAACGCACGGACGTCTACGTGCAGGGCGTGTACCAGAAGGTCACGGGAGACTCGACGCATTCGATCCTCGATAACGCGTTTATTCCGGGCGTGCAGGCGCCGTCGTCGACGGGTACGCAGGTCGCCGCGCGAGTCGCGCTGCGTCATAAGTTCTAACGTCGACGCACGCTTATTTTCGTGGATGCGAGCGGCCTTTCACGAGTCGCGCGCTCGAGAGAATCAGCAGCGCAATGACCACGCTCAGAATCGCGGTGGCTTCGCGCCCAAGGCCCGCCGCCATGCCCACACCCGCGCTCAGCCACAGGCTTGCGGCCGTCGTCAGGCCGCGCACCTCGCGCTGCGCACTGAGCTTGATGACGGCGCCCGCGCCGAGAAAGCCGATGCCCGACACGAGCCCTTGCAGCACGCGGCTCATATTGTCTTGCGAAAAGCCGGCTTGCAGCGGCACCACGACGAATAGCGCCGCGCCCACGGCGACCATCATATGCGTGCGCATGCCGGCATCGCGCCGCGAGATCTCGCGCTCGAAACCGATCACGCCGCCGAGCACGAGCGCGATGCCGAGACGCATCAGCACCTGAGTCAGATCGGCCGCGCTGCCGAGGTCCGAGAACTCACCCTTGGCCGTCTGCCACACCGTTTCCCACACCGTTTGCGATCCGCTGTTCATATGGCTGACCCGACGTTGGCGAAAACGTCAAGCATAGCCGGGATAGCATCGGGTGGGCAGACCTCGGCGCGCGGATCAGGCGGACGCTGTCTTCTTCACGAAGGCGCTCACCACGGACTCGAGTTCCTTCGTGACCGAAGTCATCACGCCCGCAACGACCGCGAACTCGCGACCGGTCACATTGGTGCGGCTCGCCACGATCTGACCGTTGAAGGACACGATATGCGCTTCCTTCGCGATCGACTTGATTCGTTCGATCAATTGCTGCTGCTCTTTTTTCTGCAAGCGGGCAATGCGCCGGCTCTCCTGTTCGTAGACCGCCGTGATGCCATGCAGGTCGTTCAGCAACGGATCGGCGCACGCGATCAACGCCTGCACGGCGTCTTCGGCGCGTGCCGAGTCGCGTGCCGAGTCGCGTCCTATCGCGTCGAGCGCGGCCGACGCCACTGCGATGAAGTCGGCGATTTTCTTCGCGACGTGTCCGTTGCCGTTGCCCTTGTCTTTGTCATTGCCCATCCCGTGAAAGGCCTCGCGCAACGCCGGTGAAAAGAGCCCCGGCAGACCGTCGCGGCCTTGCACGAGCGCCGCGTGGCTGTCCGCGAAGGTGCGCAGCGTGTCTCGCGCGATCGCGAGCGCGCCGTCGCTTTGACGCAGCGCGAGCATCGCCTTGAAGACGATGCGCTGCGAGAGCATCCGTTGACGCCCAGCGATGTTGATCAACGAGCTCAACACTTCGCTGGACACGTCGGTTTGCGCTGCGTCGGCCCGCACTGTCTGAATCCGTTCTATCGTGCTCACGCTATTTGTTTGTGAAGGTTCAGATCAAAGCGCCGCATCACTCCGTAGCATGCGCGTGCATGCCGGCAGATTGCATCGACCACGCCATCCACGGACGGCGCAGCGCGACGATCGCGAGGAACGCGCAGGCGGCCAGCGCGCCGAAGGTCGCAAAGCCCATCTGATACGAACCGGTGCTTTCCTTAGCGATACCCATCACGACCGGCAGATAGAAGCCGCCAATCCCGCCCGCCGCGCCGACGATGCCCGACATCAAGCCCGTGCGGCCAGCCCAGCGATGCGGCACGAGCTGGAAAGTTGCACCATTGCCGAGTCCGAACGCCAGGTACAGGCACACCAGCAGCGCGATGCCGCCTGCGAGCGAAGGCATGACTGCCGCGAACACAAGGTCGCACAGCGAAATCGTCGCGAGCAGCACCGTCAGCGCGCGCACGCCGGACACCTTGTCGGCGATCAGGCCGCCGAGCGGACGCACCAGCGCGCCGGTTGCGGCGAGCAAGGCCATGAAGAGACCCGCGTCGATCTTCGAGAGCTGATAGAGGTTGGTGAGCAGCAGCGAAACATACGAGGACATGCCGACGAAACCGCCGAACGTGATGCTGTACACGAGCATGATGACCCACGTATCGCGCTCCGCGAGCACCGAGCGATAGCGCTTGGGCAGCACCGCAATCGCGAGCAGCGCGCCGATCACCGGCAACAGCAGCACGCCGGTCTTGCCCGAACCGAAGATGCCCGCTTCGACGAGCAGCACGAGCACGATCAGACCGACGAGCGTCACCGCGAAACCGCCGAAGGCACGCAGCACGCTGCCTGTCTTCACGCCGGAATCGTTGGCCCAGAAGTACAGCGTGATCGCGGCGATCGCGAGCAGCGGCAATGCGCCGCCGGTTGCGACCTGCCAGCCGTAGTGCGTGGCGAGCTGCGGAAACAGGAAGCCGTCGAGCACGGCGCCGATGTTGCCCGCAGCGGCAAGCCCCAGCACGAGGCCCTGCACTTTCGGCGGATAGTTGCTGCCGGCCATCGGCAACGCGACTGCGAAGCTCGCACCGCCCACGCCGAGAAACACGCCGAGCACGAGCAGCAGCGTGTACGACGGAACGAACGGCAGCACCGGCAACACGATGGTCGGCACCGCCGAGAGCAGCACGCCGAGCAGCGCAATGCGCTTGCCGTGCGCCGACTGATAGAGGTTGCCGAGCGTCACGCGCAGGATCGCCGCGGAGAGCACGGGCACCGCGACGAGCAGGCCCTGCTGCGCCGGCGTCATCGAAATGCTTTTGCTGATGAACGGCGCGAGCGGGCCATACAGCACCCACACGGTAAAGCCCGTGTCGAAATAAAGGAAACACGCCACCAGCGCGCGCCAATCGCCGCTCTTAAGCGAGCTCATCACGTTTTTCATCAGACATCCTCATTAAACTGATTTTCGATCACCCGGCTGGCCGTATGCTTCGCCGCGCACCGGAATGATCACTCTGTTTGGACCCCGCGCTGTCAATGCAACGTCTGTGCCATGCGGGCCGTTCTTATGCAGCGGTGAAACGTACCGGCTCAAACGGCGACCCACACCTGGCCGTTTTCGACGCGCGCGGGAAATGCGCTGACGGAATGCGCGGGCGTTTCGAGGCACTCGCCGGTGCGCAGATCGAAGTGATGCTTGTAGATCGGCGAAGCCACCACGACGCGCTCGCCGAGACTGCCGATCAGCCCGCGCGAAAGCACGGCCGCGCGCGAGCCCGGATCGAAGTTTTCGATCGCGTACACCGCGGCCTGATCTTGGTCCGTGTTCACGTGAAATACGGCGACCTGTTCGCCTTTGACGAGCGCGCAGACGCCCGTGTTCGGAACGATGTCGTCGAGCGTGCAAACAGGGGTCCAGGTTTGCGGCAAGCGGTCGTTACTCATGGCGGAGCTCCTCATTTTCGATGACGCTAAAAATCAAACGGTTTCGACTACGACAGGAATCGCAGCGAGCTTCGACTGACGTTCCTCCGGCGTGGCCGGGCGAATCTGTCCGCGCTCCTGAACGAACGTCACAGTGCTGTCGGCCTGATCGCTGTTGACAAAGTGACGGAAGCGCTTGCGCGTCTCCGGATCGGTGACCGCTTTCTTCCACTCGCATTCGTACGTGTCGACCACGCGCTGCATGTCCGCTTCGAGTTCCGTGGCGACGTCGAGCTTGTCGTGTACGACCACGTCGATCAGATACTGAAGCCCGCCTTCCAGGCTTTCGCGCCACACGCTGGTGCGTTGCAGACGGTCGGCGGTGCGTACATAGAACATCAGGAAACGGTCGATGTAGCGCACGAGCGTCTCGCGATCGAGGTCCGACGCGATCAGTTCCGCATGCCGCGGCTTCATCCCGCCGTTGCCGCACACATAGAGATTCCAGCCCTTCTCGGTCGCGATCACGCCGACGTCCTTGCCCTGCGCTTCCGCGCATTCGCGGGTGCAGCCCGACACGCCGAACTTGATCTTGTGCGGCGTGCGCAAGCCCTTGTAGCGGTTCTCGAGTTCGACCGCGAGCCCGACCGAATCGCCGACGCCATAACGGCACCACGTCGAGCCGACGCACGACTTCACCGTGCGCAGCGATTTGCCGTACGCATGCCCCGATTCGAAGCCGGCTGCGATCAGCTCTTCCCAGATCAGCGGCAACTGCTCGACGCGCGCGCCGAACAGGTCCACGCGCTGGCCGCCCGTGATCTTCGTGTAGAGGCCGTATTTCTTCGCGACCTGCGCGACGGCGATCAGCCCGTCCGGCGTCACTTCGCCGCCCGGCATGCGCGGCACCACCGAATAGGTGCCGTCGCGCTGAATGTTCGCGAGGTAGTAGTCGTTGGTGTCCTGCAACGACGCGTGCTCTTTCTTCAGCACGAATTCGTTCCAGCACGACGCGAGAATGCTCGCCACCACCGGCTTGCAGATGTCGCAGCCCAGACCGTGGCCGTGCCGTGACAGCAGTTCGCCGAAGCTGCGCACGCCTTCCACTCGCACGATGTGATAGAGCTCCTGGCGCGAATATGCAAAGTGCTCGCACACATGATTGTTCACGGCGAGGCCCTGCTTCTTCATCTCGGCCTTCATCACCTGCGTGACGAGCGGCACGCAACCGCCGCACGACGTGCCCGCGGTGGTCGCGCATTTCAATGCGCCGATGTCGGTCGCGCCCGCGCAAACGGCGGCGCACAGTTCGGCCTTCGACACGTTGTTGCACGAACAGATCTGCGCCGTGTCGGGCAACGCGTCGACGCCGAGGCCCGGTTTCGCGGCGCCGTCGCTTGGCGGCAGGATCAGGAATTCGGGCGACTCGGGCAGCTCGATACCGTTGAGCATCATCTGCAGCAGCGTGCCGTATTCGCTCGCGTCGCCGACCATGACCGCGCCCAGCAACTGCTTGCCGCATTCGGAGACGACCAGCTTCTTGTAGACCTGCTTGCGCTCGTCGCTGAACTGGTACGCGCGGCTGCCCGGCGTCGTGCCGTGCGCATCGCCGATGCTCGCGACGTCCACGCCCATCAGCTTCAGTTTCGTGCTCATGTCGGCGCCCGCGAAGGCCGCGTCGTCGCCGAGCAGATGTTTCGCGGCCACGCGCGCCATGTCGTAGCCCGGCGCGACGAGGCCGTACACCATGCCGTTCCATGCGGCACATTCGCCGATTGCGTAGATGTCGGGATCGCTCGTGCGGCACGCCGCGTCGATGGAAATGCCGCCACGCGCGCCGACTTCGAGGCCGCATGCGCGCGCCAGTTCGTCGCGCGGACGGATGCCCGCGGAGAACACGATCATGTCGGTGTCCAGATGCGAGCCGTCGGCGAACTGTATGCGGTGCGTGCCCGCTTCGCCGTCGACGATTGCCGTGGTGTTCTTCTGCGTGTGGACCGTCACGCCGAGTTCCTCGATCTTCGCGCGCAGCACGCGGCCGCCGCCTTCGTCGACCTGCACGGCCATCAGGCGCGGCGCGAACTCGACCACATGCGTTTGCAGGCCCATGTCGCGCAGCGCCTTCGCGCATTCGAGACCGAGCAGCCCGCCGCCGACGACGGTGCCCGTCTTCGAGCGCGCGCCGCATTCCTGCATCGCTTCGAGATCCTCGATAGTTCGGTAGACGAAGCAATCGCGGCGCTCGCGGCCTGCCACGGGCGGCACGAACGGCGACGAACCGGTGGCCATCACGAGCTTGTCGTAGGCAAGCGTCTCGCCACTGGAAAGCGCGACCGTGTGCGCGTCGCGATCGATCGACACGGCCTTCGCGTTGAGTTTGAGCAGCACGTTCTCGCGCTCGAAAAAGCCGGGCTCGACAAGCGAGAGGTCGTCTGCGGACTTGCCCGCGAAGAATTCGGACAGGTGCACGCGGTCGTACGCGGGACGCGGTTCTTCGCACAGCACGGTGATGTCGAGGCCGTGCGCGGCGTCTTGCGCCAGACACTCGACCAGTTTGTGACCGACCATCCCGTGACCGATAACGATGATTTTCATGACCGCGGTTTCCTCAATGTGCTGGGCATCGGCTGCCGCGCTGCCGTCATCGGCAAAGCGGCGCCGGAAATAAAAACGGCGTCCCGCGAACCCAGTCGATGACTGAATTCGGGGGACGCCGTTGTCCTGACCTGGGTGCTGCGGCGAGCGCTTTGTGTGCGCTCACGGCGGATCGTCGTTGATCCGATGGGACCGTTAAATGCAAGGGCTGTGCCAATGGGGTTTTATAGGCTCGTGAGCCTTGCAGCGCGTGGTTTTGCGAGGAATCGCGGCATCGTATGAAGGACTCGACGCGCGACGTATTTCGATGCACGTCAGCACAGCGATGGTGCGACGCAGCACTGTGTGCGTGCGAAACGTGCGTGGATCGGCGGCGCGGGAAGCGCGCTCCCTACCCGGCTTTTTCAAGCGTGCAACGGCGACTCGAATGCGGGAGCGCGAGCGTCGGCGCGCGAGTCATCGGCGCTTTGCGTCGAACGAATACGCATGCCGTTACCGCGCAAGCGCTCCGTTGGCCTGCTCCTTGCATAAACACGATGCGCGTCGCGTTCGACGTTCGACTCCGGCAACGCAGCCAGAGCGCAACACGCGACCATCGCGCGAGACACAACGCAGTGCCTCGCGACGCATCGAACAAGTCAGCAACACAGCAAGCAACGCAGCAGCATCGGACAACGGCGTCCCCTCGTGATCATCGCGAGAGGACGCCGTTTTTGTTTTTGCGCCGGCGGCACACGAGGCACACCAAAGCCGCCGGCCACCAGAGAATCAAAAGGACATCGCGATGAACACGAACTCCGGCAAGGTCACGTTATTGAGCGCCGGCCCAGGCGAACTCGATCTGCTCACGCTGCGGGCCGCGAAAGCGCTCGCCGCCGCCGACGTCGTGCTGCTCGACGACCTGGCGAATCCCGAGATCGTGTCGCTCGCGCCGCAAGCGCGCGTGATTCGCGTCGGCAAACGCGGCGGCTGCCGCTCGACGCCGCAGGCTTTTATCGAGCGCCTGATGCGGCGTTACGCGCAGAAGGGCTTGCATGTGGTGCGCGTGAAAGGCGGCGAAGCGCTGCTGTTCGGCCGCGCGGGAGAAGAACTCGCGAGCCTGCGCGAGGCCGGCATTCCGGTCGAGATCGTGAACGGCATTTCATCGGGCTTCGCTGCCGCGACGGGCCTCGGCATTTCGCTCACGCATCGCCGTCATTGTCATGGCGTGACCTTCGTCACCGCGCACAAAGAGGATCACGGCGAACCCGATTGGGCCGCGCTCGCCGCGACGCGCACCACGCTCGCGATCTATATGGGCATGCGGCGGATCGAGAGCCTCGCCGCCGCGTTGCTCGCGAGCCTGCCCGCCGAGACGCCCGCAGCGGTCGTGCAGTGGGCCGGCAGCGCGAATGAACGGCGCTTGATGACGCGCCTCGATCGTCTCGCCGCCGATGCTGCCGACGCGGGCTTCGGCAGTCCCGCCGTGATCCTGGTGGGCGATGCGATCGGCGAAAGTGTGGAAGCGATGTGGGTGCAAGACGCGGCATCGCACGATGAATCGGCGCGTGCTCGGGCTGCGTGACGCACGTCACGCGCGCGGCCGCGCTGCAAAACCCAGCTAATCGTCGAAGCCCAACTCCGCTTCGACCGTCTGCCCCACGCGCAGCCACGTGCCCGCCCCGCTCGCGACGACCGCGTTGTTGCCGAACGTGACCGCGCCGTTCCTCTGCGGATTCGCGCGATAGGCGCTCATCGTGTCGGTCGGTTCGTTCGGCCATTCGGGATCGCGCTCGCCCTTCGCCTGGTCGATGGTCGGCATCGGACAGCGCGAGCATGGCTTCACAAGGCGCAGCTCGACGCGCGGCCCCGAGGTTTGCGCGCCGTCGATGCCGAGCGTCTCCACATAATCTTCCTCATACGCATCGAGCCCGTTCAGCACGATGTTCGGACGAAACCGGTCGATCGGAATCGACGGCGCGCCTTTCGCGTTCAGACGCGTGTTCAGATCGTCGAGCGAAGCCTGGCCGATCACGAGCAACGGAAAGCCATCGGCGAAATAAGTCGTGGCGCCGCCCACGCTCTGCGTGTAGGTGGGATCGACAATGCGCTCGCGCTCGGGATCGAAGCGCAGCAGCCGCACCGGCATGCCGAGAAACGCGGTGAACCAGGCGGCGCATTCGTCGCCGGTGTCGAGTCCGTAAGCCGCGTCGCGCCATACCTTCGTAGTTAATTTGTTCGCAGCGCCGAGTTGCGCGGCGTCGAGCGGCGTGCGCAACTCGCTCATGCCGGGCGCGCGGATCACGAGTTCATGATCCGCAATCTCCACCTTGATGAGCGCCATGCGCGGATACGCGCGCTGCGTGAGCATCTCGCCGTTTGAATCGACGGCCATCCAGTAACGATCGTATTCGAGCCCCGTGGCCAGCAGACGCGCTTCATTCAGCGCAATGCCCGCGCAGGATTTGATCGGATAGACAAATAGCTCGCTGATGGTCGGCATGATGTGGGGTTCTCGCTGGTTTTTATGAGGCACTTGGGCGATTGTAAATCGGCAAATCGCGCCGCTTGTTCCTTTCGAGCCGCAAGCTTGGGACGGCGGCCGTTTCCTCCCGCCGCTCGTGGAAGTAAAATCCCAAAGCTTGGCACGCAGCATGGCTGTCGACGCGGCCCGCGCTTTATTGCCCCGTTTGATAGCCCCGTTTGATACCCGCGGCAAGCATGAACATGCGCACGAGCCGGAAGAAGTGGCACAAAGCCTCCCTACCATGAACGAGACAGGAACCTGATTATGCTGAGCAAACCCGTACTGACCATCGCCGAAACGACCCGCATCCTCGAAGCCGCGCGTGCCGAAGCCGAGAAGAACCGGTGGGCCGTCGCGATCGTCGTGTCCGACGACGGCGGCCATCCGCTCGGCATGCTGCGTCTGGACGGCAGCGCGCCCGCGAGCGCCTATATCGCGACCGAAAAGGCCCGCACCGCGGCCATCGGCCGTCGCGAAACCAAGGTTTACGAGGACATGATCAACAATGGCCGCACCGCGTTTCTCAGCGCGCCGCTCTCCGGTACGCTGGAAGGCGGCGTGCCGGTGATCGTCGAAGGCCAGGTGATCGGCGCGGTCGGCGTGTCGGGCGTAAAGTCCGACCAGGATGCGCAGATCGCGAAGGCCGGCATTCAGGCGCTCGGCGTCTGATGTCGGCAACGTTGTGAGCATGGCGCGTGCGTCACGAATGCCGTCGTGATTGCATGATTCGCGAACCGAACGCAGCAACAGCAGCAGAGAGCTTGTCAGCAGTAGCCCCAACGCGGGCCGATACCCCACATCGGCCCCACTCAGACAGATGGAGCAGTCGATGACTCAGATGAACCCGCGTGGCGGCTTGCAGGTCGCCGCCAATCTCGACCAGTTCGTCGAAACCGAAGCCCTGCCCGGCACCGGAATCGACAGCGCCGCGTTCTGGTCGGGTTTCGACGCCCTCGTGCACGAGCTGGCGCCCAAAAACCGCGCGCTGCTCGCCGAGCGCGATCGCCTGCAAACGGAACTCGACAACTGGCATCGCGCGAATCCGGGCCCGGTGCGCGACTTGCGCGCTTATCGTGCGTTTCTGGAAGGCATCGGCTATATCGCGCCCGCGCCGGCCGGCGTGAAGGCGACGACCGCGAACGTCGATACTGAAATCGCCGAACAGGCCGGCCCGCAACTGGTGGTGCCGTTGTCGAACCAGCGCTATGCGCTGAACGCGGCAAACGCGCGCTGGGGCAGCCTGTACGACGCGCTCTACGGCACCGACGCGATTCCCGATACGAACGGCGCGGAGCGTCAGAAGAGCTTCAATCCGGTGCGCGGCGCGGCGGTCATCGCCTATGCCCGTAAGTTTCTCGACGAAGCCGCGCCGCTCGCGAACGGCTCGCATGCCGACGCGACGCGCTATAGCGTGCAGAACGGCAAGCTCGTCGTCGCGCTGAAAAACGGCACGAGCGAGCTTGCTGCGCCCGCGCAATTCATCGGCTATCAGGGCGGCGCGAGCGAGCCCTCGGCGGTGCTGCTCAAGCACAACGGTCTGCACCTCGAAATCCAGATCGACGCGAACGACTCAATTGGCAAGACCGACGCCGCGCATGTCAAGGACGTGGTGGTCGAAGCGGCGGTGAGCACGATCATCGACTGTGAAGATTCCGTTGCGGCCGTGGATGCGAGCGACAAGGTTCAGCTCTATCGCAACTGGCTCGGCCTGATGAACGGCGATCTGACCGAAGAGGTCACGAAAAACGGCAAGACGTTCACGCGCCGTCTGAACGCGGATCGCGAATACGTCGGCGCGGACGGCAAAACGCCGGTCAAACTGCATGGCCGCTCGCTGCTTTTTATCCGCAACGTCGGCCACCTGATGACCAATCCGGCAGTGCTGACGAAAGACGGCGCCGAGATTCCCGAGGGCATTCTCGATGCGGTCATCACGACGCTGTGCGCGCTGCACGACCGCAAAAACAGGCTCAATTCGCGCACCGGCTCGATCTATATCGTGAAGCCGAAAATGCACGGCCCGGCTGAAGTGGCGTTCGCGAGCGAACTCTTTGCGCGCGTCGAAGACTTGCTGAAGCTGCCGCGCAACACGATCAAGATGGGCATCATGGACGAGGAGCGCCGCACCAGCGTCAATCTGCTGGCGTGTATCGGCGAGGCGTCGGAGCGCGTCGCGTTCATCAATACGGGCTTTCTCGACCGCACCGGCGACGAGATGCACAGCGCGATGGAAGCCGGCCCGATGATGCGCAAGGGCGATATGAAGTCGAGCACCTGGATTGCAGCGTACGAGCGCAGCAATGTGCTGGTCGGTTTGCATGCCGGGCTGCGCGGCCGCTCGCAGATCGGCAAGGGCATGTGGGCGATGCCCGATCTGATGCACGCGATGCTCGAGCAGAAGATCGGGCATCCGAAGGCCGGCGCGAACACCGCGTGGGTGCCCTCGCCCACGGCCGCGACGCTGCATGCGCTGCACTATCACCAGATCGACGTGCAGGCGGTTCAGCAGGAACTCGAGCGCACCGATTACGCGAAGGTGCGCGACGAATTGCTCGACGGCCTACTGACGATTCCCGTCGTCGAAACGGCGAAGTGGAGCGCCGATGAAATCCGCGCCGAGCTCGACAACAACGCGCAAGGCATTCTCGGCTACGTGGTGCGTTGGATCGATCAGGGCGTGGGTTGTTCGAAGGTGCCGGACATTCACGACGTCGGCCTGATGGAAGATCGCGCGACGCTGCGTATCTCGAGCCAGCACATCGCCAACTGGCTGCATCACGGCGTGGTCACGCGCGAGCAGGTCGAGGAGACCTTCAGGCGCATGGCGAAAGTGGTCGATCAGCAGAATGCCGCCGATCCGTTCTACACGCCGATGGCGCCGGGCTTCGACACGATTGCGTTCAAGGCCGCGCAGGCGCTCGTGTTCGAAGGACGTCAGCAGCCGAGCGGCTACACCGAGCCGTTGCTGCACAAGTTCCGGCTCGAAGTGAAGCAGGACCGGGCGTGAGGTTCGCCGTTGCTCGAAAGCATTGAAGTTCGAGCAGCGGCAGCCGCAAAAAAGACGGGCGCCTCGTTGCTGCGAGGCGCCCGATTTCAATGCGCGCGATGTATTGCGCGCTTTCTGCGTGATTTACGTGTGGACCGCAGCGATCGCAGACCGTAGCGAGCGTTGCGACCGCCGCCCCAATCAGGCCGCTTCAGCCGTGTACTCCGGCGGCACGCCGTGCGCGTTCGCCTGCAAATAAGCCTGCAAATAGGCTCCAAACTCGTCTTTCACTTCCGGATGACGCAGCGCGAACTCCACCGTCGCCTTCAGATAGCCGAGCTTGCTGCCGCAATCGAAACGCGTGCCGAAGTAGCGATAGGCGAGCACCTGCTCTTCGGTGAGCAGCGACTGCACGGCATCGGTCAACTGCAATTCGCCGCCCGCGCCGGGCTTCAGCGCGCGAATATGCTTGAAGATGGTCGGCATCAGCACGTAGCGGCCCACTACGCCGAGGTTCGACGGCGCCTTGTCCGGCGCGGGCTTCTCGACGATGCCCGAGAGCTTGATCACGTTGTCTTCCCACTCGCGGCCGTCGACCACACCGTATGAGCGGCTGTCTTCACGCGCGATGGTTTCCACGCCGATCACCGAGCTGTGATAGTGATTGAACGTATCGACAAGCTGGCTCATGACCGGCTTCGAGCTATGCAGCAGGTCGTCCGCGAGAATCACCGCGAACGGGCTCTGACCGACCAGCTTTTCCGCGCACAGCACTGCATGACCGAGACCGAGCGCTTCGGCCTGGCGAACGTAAAAACAGTCGACATTAGCGGGCTTGATGCTGCGCACGAGATCGAGCAGCTTCTGCTTGTTGCGCGCTTCGAGCTCGGCCTCGATCTCATACGACTTGTCGAAATGATCTTCGATAGCGCGCTTGCTGCGGCCCGTGACAAAGATCATTTCGGTGATGCCGGCAGCAATCGCTTCATCGACAGCGTACTGAATCAGCGGCTTGTCGACAATAGGCAGCATTTCCTTCGGACTTGCCTTGGTAGCCGGCAGGAATCGTGTCCCGAGGCCCGCTACGGGAAACACGGCTTTGGTGACTTTCAGCATGGTAGGCATTCCCAGATCGGTTAGAAATTGGTGTCGCGGGCATGGCGGCCGCTCGACGTCGCCGGAAAGGCTAACAAAAAAGCCACGCGAGATCACGCGTGAAATTTCTCAAACAATGCTTAATAAAACCGGTTTGCATCCATTGGAGCGGCGTGTAATGCGCAAGACAGGCAACAATTACATTGCAAAATCGAATTATTTTTAAGCAGTTGCGAAAAATTTACTCGTGGATTTTCTCGCGCCGCGCGCGCGAGTCCGTGCGCAACGAGGCGTGCCGCGGCCGGCTTTACGAACGGGCTTCTTCGTTTTCGTCGAGTTGCGGCAGCTTGCCCGGATTGATGCGAAAACGGCGGATCGGCTCATTGCGCAGCGCTTCCCGGTAGGCGGAGGCGGCGACGAGGATCAGCAGCACGGCGATGCCGGCCAGCAAATGCAGGTTCATGACTTCACCTCTCATCAGGAGAATCCGTGCTTCAAAGTAGCATGACAAAACGGATAAATAATTATTCGATACGGCTCGTCATGTGTAATTACAATTCGTCACAAAATGGCCTTTTTAATGGAGAATATGGCCGATTTTTTTATCCATTTTTGGTGCGCGCGGTGCACTAGCATGTGATGCACCGCGCGCGCATCGCGCGAATCCGCATTGCACCACTTCGAATAAAGGACCGCGCATGAGCGACTCAGCACTGGATGCCGCCGGCTCATCCCTGCCCCTGTCTCCTACGTCAAAACCCGCGGCAAAACCCGCCGCGCCGCGCGCGCAAAGCGACGCGCGCGCCGACAGCGCCGGCAAGGAACATGTGATCGACGCAATGCGAGGCTTCGCCGCGCTGCTCGTCGCGTACTTCCATTGCCGGCAGATCGAATGGGTCGGCATGCAGGCCTTTCACCAGAACGCCGGTCATTCATTCAGCCTGAATACGATTGCCGCCTATCTGACCTTTCCGATTGCGTGGGGCTCGGCCGGCGTGCCGATTTTCTTCGTGATCAGCGGCTACTGCATTCATCGCAGCGCCGCATTGCGGCTCGCCGCCAATCCCGCTTACCGGCTCGGCGCGGCGAACTTCTGGGCGCGCCGCTTTGCGCGCATCTATCCGGTGCTGCTCGCGGCATTGCTGCTGACGTTCGCACTCGACTGGTTCAGTCTGCAATTGCCACCTGTGAGCCACAAGATTCGCGAGATCGGCCTCGAGGCATTTCTCGTCAATCTGTTTTCGCTGCAAGGCGTGGCCGGCAAGACGTATGGATCGAACGGCGCGCTGTGGACCCTCTCGCTCGAAGTGCAGTTCTATGCGATCTATCCGCTGCTGTTCGCACTGCGCCGGCGCATTGGCATGACGTCGGTGCTCGCGATAGTCGGCGTGGTCAATGTCGTGTCGGCTTATGCGCTCGAGCGGCACGACATTCAGTTCTTCACGTCATACTGGTTTTCGTGGACGCTCGGCGCATGGATCGCCGACGCGAAGGCGCACAGCGTGTTGCAAACGCGTTCGTCGCGGTGGCTTTACGCGCTCGCGGCGGCCTGCATCGCGCTCGGCTGCGCGGCGTTTCATTTCGGTCAGTACGGTGCGTTCCAGTTGTGGGCGATCGGCTTCGCGTTCTATCTGTACAAGGCGTTGGAACCCAACGACCGCAATAAGGGCAACGGCAGCGGCCGCGCCGGTTGGGGCCTGCGGCTGCTGTCGCGCTTCGGCGACTTCAGCTTCTCGCTGTATCTGATTCATCTGCCGATCTTCGTGCTGCTCTCGTCGCTGCTGTTCCGCTCGTCGTTGCAGATGTCGATCTGGCCGTCGTTCGGCTATATGCTCGTCGCGGTGCCTGCCGCGTATGTGTTCTATCGTCTCGTCGAATTGCCGGCGATGAAGTGGTCGGCCAGTTTCAAACCGAAAACGAAAAGCGCGCTGTAACGTTCCTGATTAAAAAAAACGGAGCAACGCCGGCGAGTTCGTCGCTGACTCGTGCTCCGCTTTCTTTCTTTCACGCAAGCGGCGCTCAAAATCGCGAGCGCCGTCCCTTCCTCAAGCTTCACGCATCCGCAGACTTCTTCGCCGACGCCGCCACACGCCTCAGAATCCGCTCGACGCTCTCGACATACGCTTCCGTGCCGAAACGGCTCAGCGCCGTCCTGTAGCCGTTTTTAACGAGCCTCTCGCGCAGTTCCGCATTCGAGCGCAGTTCGGCCAACGCGTCGGCCAGCGCATGCGCATCGCCTGGCGTACACAGCACGCCGTTCTCGTAGTCGTCGACGATCTCCAGCACGCCGCCCGCGCGTGCGGCCACCACGGGCCGCTGCGCGAGCATGCCTTCGACGATCACGCGGCCGAACGGCTCGGGCGTGATCGACGTATGCACGACCGCATCGACGGCACACATGCACGCCGGAATATCGTGCTGAAAGCCGAGGAAATGCACGCGGCCACCGAGCTTGTTCGCCGCGACGAACGCATGCAGTTCGATCTCGTACTGATCCTCGCCGAAGAGCGGCGCGCCGACCAGCACCGCGTGCATGTGCGGATTGAGGACCATCGCTTCGAGCAGCACATGCTGGCCTTTCCAGCGCGCGAGCCGGCTGAACGAGCCGACCAGAAACGCATCCTGCGGCAGGTTCAGGCGCTCGCGCAGCGTCGCTTGCGGCACGTCGCGCAACGCGTCGAACGGGGCTGCGGAAATGCCGTTGAATACGACGTCGATACGCTTGTCGTCGAACTGCGTGAGTTCGGCAAAGGCACGCGCCGATGCCGCCGAATTCGCGATCACATGGCTAAGGCCGAGGCGCGCGCACCACTTGATGATCGCAAGCTGCTTGCCGCCGAAATGCTCGGGACTCACGATGTCGCGCAGATGCCAAACCACCGGCCGCCTCGCGAGCTTGCCCGCGACCGCGCCGATCACCATCGCGCGCTGCGTGTTCGCATAGATCACCTGCGCATTGCGCGCGCGTTTGGCCGTCGCCCGAACGAGCGACAACAAACCCTTCAGCGCCGCGCCCTTCGGGAGCGAGCCGCCCTGCTTACGCACGTTGCGCAGCGCGCCGGCGTCGAGCACCTCGACGCTCACGCCCGCTTTGTCGAGTGCGGTGCGGAACGGGCCGTCGTCGAACAGCACGACCTCGATGCGCGAACGCAGCGCCTTGACGATTTCGAGCAACGACAGTTCGGCGCCGCCCAGCACGCCGCTTTGATCGACCGCGAGAATGCGCGGCGCGTTCGCCGTAGGCCCGGCGCGCTCTGGCACATACGGCATGTACGGCGGCAGCGTCGCGTTGCGCAGCGCGGGGACAGCAGCGCGCACATGGGCGAAGAGGCGCTCGCGGAAATTGGCCGCGGAGAAACGCTCGGCGTTCGCGCGGCAATCCAGCGGCGAAAAACGCTTGACGTGTGCGTCGAAACGCTCGACAGCGGCAATGATCGCGTCCGCGCTTTGCTCGTCGAAGAACATGCCGGTCGCGCGCGGCTCGGCCACGTCGCGCACGGTTTCGAGCGCCCCGCCCTTGCCGTATGCGATCACCGGCGTCCCGCACGCCTGCGCCTCCACCACCGAAATGCCGAAGTCTTCTTCTGCGGCGAACACGAACGCCTTCGCGCGGCTCATCCGGTCCTTGAGCACCTCGAACGGCTGATAGCCCATGATCTCGACATTCGCGCCGGCCTTCGCGCGGATCTTCTGCATCTCGGGACCGTCGCCGATCACGACGAGCTTGCGCTCGGGCATACGCGCGAATGCCTCGACGATCAGATCGATCTTCTTGTACGGCACCATGCGCGAAGCGGTCAGATAGAAGTCGTCCTTCTCCGTGCACAGCGTGAAAGCATCCACGTCGACGGGCGGAAAGATCACTTGCGCATCGCGCTGATAAACCTTCTTGATGCGCCGCGCGATGAACTCCGAGTTCGCGATAAAGCCATCCACGGAATTCGCCGTGCGGATGTCCCAGTTGCGGATGTAATGCAGAATCAGCCGCGCCATCGCGGACTTCAGGCCGCTCGTCAATTTCGACTGCTGCAAGTACTGATGCTGCAAATCCCACGCATAACGAATCGGCGAATGCACGTAGCTGATATGCACCTGGTCGGGCCCGGTGAGAATGCCCTTCGCCACCGCGTGGCTGCTAGAGATCACGACGTCGTACGCGGACACATCGAGTTGCTCGATGGCGAGCGGCATCAGCGGCAGATAGGTGCGGTACTTCGTGCGTGCGAGCGGCAGCTTCTGGATAAACGAGGTGGTCACGGGCTTGCCGCGCAGGAAGCTGCGGTCGTCGAGAAAATCGACGAGGCTGAACAGGTCCGCCTCCGGAAAGCACGCGACGATCTGTTCCAGCACCTTCTCCGCGCCTGCATAGGTGACGAGCCAGTCGTGCACGATCGCGACGCGCACGGTTTTATTGTCGCGCGATGCGGCGCGCGAAGGCGTGCCTATAGCGGGAGCCGTGGTCAGTTCGGCCAATGCGCTGCGCGTCGGCGGTTGCAGCACGGCTTCTTCAAGGACTTCGTGGTTCATGCGCTTTTCCTCGGATTCAGTCGCAACAGCAGTGAACGCGCTAGATCGCGCAATGCGGGAGTCATCGTGATGGACCACGCGATGTTCGCGCCGACCATCAGCGCGCCGGCGACAATCGCCATCGCGAGGCCGGGCAGGAAGCCGGAGAGCCAGAGGCTCGCCAGCAGGAAAACGAGGTGAGCGAGCATGTCGAGCGCGATCTGCCGCGCGCGGATTGCGGAGAGCCGCAGCAGCACGACGTAGTCAAAGAGTGCGCGGCCGGCCACCGCGATCGCCGCGCCGGTCAGTCCGAAATGCGCGATGCCGAACCACAAAGCCCCTGCAAACAAGGGCAATTCGAAGAGACCGACGTGTGCGGCCGTGGCCGGATTGACCTGCGACTGGATCAGGATGCGCGTCACGTTCGCCTGGCCGACGAGCCAGACGGCGACGATCATGATGCGTCCCACCGGCGCCGCGACGGTCGCAATCTCATTGCCCACCCATAGATGCAAAAACGGTTCGAGCACGAGCATCGCGATCAGCGCGACAGGCGTGAACACGCCGTTGAGAAATTCAAGCGATTGCTGCGTGATCGTGTCGGCGTCCGCGCGGCCCACAGCGGAGAGCCTTGGAAACAGCGTGCGCACCATCGCGGTCGGCACGATGTTCAAACGCGTGACGAGGTTTTGCGGCACCGTGTAATACGTGACGAAGCGCGCGCCGAGACTAGTGCCGAGCATCACGCGGTCGAGCGATTCGGCGATCATGTTGGTGACGCTCGCAATCAGCATCCAGCCGCCGAAGTTGAAAAGCCCCTTCGCCACGCCGAGCTGCGGCGGCAGAATACTGCGTATTTCAAGCACTTTTAGCGCCGAACGGCCGAGCAGGATCGCGGCAAGTATGCGTGCGAATACCGCGGCCGCGAGCACGTTCTGCAAATTCGCGCCGAGCCACAGCGCCGCGCCGAGCGGCAGGAGCTGGAACAGGAAAGTGCCGATCGTCTGATTCGTGTTGTAGACGCCGAAGCGTTCCGCGCCGTTGATCGCGCCTGCGAATACCCACGAGACATTGGCCAGCGGAATCGCCACCGCGAGCCACGGCAACGCCATGTAGACCTCGTGCTGCAGTTCCGGCGATACCTTCGTGAAATACGCCGTGTACAGAAACGCGCCGAAATAAATAATCAGTCCGCCGATTACACCGGTCGCGAGATTGAGCCACGTCGCGCTCCAGAACACGCGCGCGCTTTCGTCCTTGTCGCCCGATGCGCGCGCTTTCGAAATGTGATTCTGCGCGGCCATGCTCATGCCGAGATCGAGAATGCCGAAGTAGCCGATCAGCGTCCACACGAGACTGATCACGCCATAGCGCTCGACGCCCAGCAGTTTGATATACGACGGCACGGTCACGAGCGAGACGAAAGTCGGCAGCACGAGGCCGAAGAAATTGATCGCTACGTTCTTGAGAATGCCTTTGTCCATCGGATGCCCTGGGTTCGACTGCGATTGGTAATTCGTCACGGTTTCCAGCGGTACATGAGCACCTTGCCGCGCGCGTCTTCTTCGACGAACACGAGGTACTCGCCGTTGCTTCGCTTCGCCGCGCTGATGCCGTTGGGCACGTCGACCCAGCCCGACGCGCGGCCTACTTCGGGGCCCGGCCGAATCACGCCGACCTCGCGGCCGTTGTCCTTGTCCCACACGTGCACGGCGCCCACGGGTTCGACGCCGAAGATGTACTGCCCTTCGACCGTGAGCCCGATGATCGTCGCGATGGGTTTGCTCTGCGTCTGCCAGGGGAGCGTGATCGAATAGCGCTGCACCGGCTTGCCGCTCGACCACTTGTCGTAGCGCACGAGCACGCGGCCCACTTCCTTCCAGAAGCCGCGGTCGGCCGGCGTGTCCGGCGTATAACCTGTTACGTACAGCGTGTCGGTGTCGGGTTCGTAAATCGCGCGATGCAGCTCGGCGAACGGTTGCGGCACCGGGTATTGCGTGAGGTCGGAATACGAATAGACGGGGTTGCCTTTCGCATCGATGCCACCGAAGCGGAAGCGATAAATGCCCTTCGTATCGCGTGTGCGCCAGATGTCGCCGGCGCTGTCGACCCACCAGCCCCAGCCACCCGCGAGCT
This sequence comes from Paraburkholderia graminis, assembly GCF_003330785.1. Classification (NCBI taxonomy): domain Bacteria; kingdom Pseudomonadati; phylum Pseudomonadota; class Betaproteobacteria; order Burkholderiales; family Burkholderiaceae; genus Paraburkholderia; species Paraburkholderia graminis. Next base: position 1,980,392 of record NZ_CP024934.1, on the reverse strand, counting down.
TGGTGCCGGTCGTGTTGAGCGCGAACTCGTCGGAATTGAATTTGCCGTCGCCGTTTGCGTCGCGCCAGATCCAGTCGCCGCCCGGCGGCGCGTTCGGCACCTTCGCGACCGCACGCTCGCGGCCCGCGATAAAGCCCGACGGAATCGCCGTCTCGCCATCGTGTTGCGGATCGAAGCGATAGATCTTCAGATGATCCGCATACATGTCCGTCAGATACAGAAACGTGCGGCCCTTCAGCTTGCGGGCAATCGGCAGGCCCGGATACTGGTCGGTGTGAAAGACCGGATCATCGGGATACTTGAATCGGTTGGACAGGAATCCGACATATTTCCAGTCCTGCCCCGCGGGTTTCGAGAGGTCGAGTTCGAAGCGTTTGTTGCCGGTATAAACGCTGTCCGGTCGCGACGGATCTATCCACGCGCCGTCGACGAAAAGCAGTCCCTGAACGAGCCAGTTCTGTTTGCCGTCGGACGCGTAGCTTTCGAGCGTCGCGCCGAGGCCCGCGCCGATCGGCTCATAGCGCGGACCGATGCCGTTGGTCGACACGTACACATTGCCGCGCGCATCCACGCCCACACCGGTGAGTCCGTTAAAACGCCGCGGTCCCGGCCTTCCGGCGACGCCGCTAAAAATGCCGCCGCGCTCGCCGAGCGAACCGCTCTCTTCGTAGCGCCCTTCCTTCTTGCTGAAGAACAGCACCTGCTGACGTGGGCCGTTATCGGCGATCAGCACACGGCCTGTTGCATCGACGGCGACGTCGACCGCGAGCGTATCGGCGGGCAGTTCTAAGTTCTCGTCGATGCGTTTTCCGCTCGACGTGTAGTGCTCGACATGCGGCGCGCGATCGTTGCGCGTGCCGCTCAGCACCCATAGCGTGCCGTCCGGCGCAAGCGCGAGGCGGCCCGGTTCGTGCACGCTCCACGTGGTCTTCTGTTGCATCGATTCCGCGTCGTACACCTCGATGCGATCACGCGCGGTGTTCGCCGCGTAGAGCGTCGTTTCGCTCGCCGCGAGTCCGCCGATTTCGGCGCTCGTGCCGGTCGGCACTTCGTTCATCATCAGGAAGCCGGCTGCGAGCTGCGCATGCGGATCGGCGCTTTTCGCCGCAGGCTGAAACGGTGCGGCGCGTTTCGGATCGGCGATCTGCCGGCGCGAGATACCGAACCACTGCTTGCCCTTTTCCGGCCACACGCCCGGCTGTACGAGCCGGCCTTTTTCGTTGCCGACTGCAATTGCGACAAACGCGTACTTGCGATTGATCGCGATTGCATTGCCGCCGCTGTTGCCCCAGCCGTGCGTGCCGCCTGCGAAGCCGAGCATCTTGCCGTTCTGATAGACGCTCGCCTCGGCACCGCTTTCGTCCCACGGCGCATTGGTGTAGACCTTGCCGTCGGGCGCGACGGCAATTGCCGTGATGTTGATTTGCGTCCAGGTGCCGTCGCCGAAGCCGAACGTATTGCCGATCCACGACGTCTTAGCGTTCAACGCCGTTTCGGCACGCGCGATCGAGCCGGCCGATAGAGCGGCCAGCCCGGCAGCGCACGCGAATATCGCGAGACGGCGTTTGAACGTGCAGCGTAGCAAGGTATGTCCTCCAGTCGATACGGATCGATGCTTTAAAAAACCGATGAGGCCGATAGGCGAGCGCGCGCGAGCCTCACAGACGTACGCTGCTATCCGCACACACAGGCATTCAATGAAGGTGACGGCATGCGCCGCAAGTTGCCGATGAAAGACGAAGCGCGAACGTTCGCCTATGCCACGCAGGCCGCATAAGCCACGTCGAAATGCGGTGCTCGGCGCACGCGCCGTCCTTGGCCGCCCAATCCGCACGGTTCACATTACGCGTACAAAAGTCGGCGACGAAAATCAAAAATAATTCAAAAATATTCCCGGCTTTATACCGGGATAAAGAAATCGATTTAAAAATGGATTAAAAGAAAATTTGGCCGTGCCATGCTGTATAAGGAGCACGCTTGCGGATGCATGAGCCCATGTTTTACCGACTCCGCTTCACCGATCCGGCGAATTCACGCATGAACTCGGACTCGGGCTCCGGGTACAAGACAAGCATGAAAACCGCCTTCAAATGGATAACGAAACACCCTGTTGCAATCTGATTCACTTATCCATTTCATTCGCGTTTTTTCGCGATTTTCTTTTGCCTAGAATCGATTGCAGCCGGATTGCATTCCGATTGCGCTCCGGATCGCGGCCGTTATCGGCGCGACGCGTCTTTCGCAATGCCTTGCGGCTTCTCGCGGCTTTATCCGCTTCACACCATGGACGGTTCATGACTGCTAGCGCCCTGCCCATAGCGCCTTCTCATTCACGCCGCATCGTGCAGCTCGACGGCTTGCGTGCGATCGCCGTGCTCGCGGTGTTCGCGCAGCACGCATTGAAAGCGCCGCTGTGGATGGGCGTCGATCTGTTCTTCGTGCTGAGCGGCTTTCTGATCACCGGCATCCTGCTCGAACGCAAGGCGCGCGGGCAGTCGTACTTCGGCTATTTTTATGCACGCCGCGCGCGGCGCATTCTGCCGCCGTATCTGCTGCTGATGGTGGTGTCGTCGATCCTGTTCGGCTTCGGTTGGGCGCAGCACTGGCAGTGGTATGCGTTCTTCGCGACCAACATCGGCGATGCACTCAACCAGAGCGGACACGACAGCCTGAACGTGCTGTGGTCGCTTGCCGTCGAAGAGCAGTTCTATATTGTGTGGCCGTTCGTGATTCTGCTCGTGCCCGAGCGCGTGCTCGCATGGGTCGCGGCCGCGCTGATCCTGCTCGTGCCGGTGCTGCGCGCGGTGGCCACGCCGTGGTTCGATTCGTTCTGGCCGATCTATTACCTGACGCCCTTTCGCATGGATTTGCTTGCGGCGGGCGCGCTGCTCGCGGTCGCCGTGCGCCGCGATCGTGACGCGCTCGAACCGTTCAAGGGCCTCGCAGTGCTCGGCGTGATTGCCGCACTCGCGGCGCTCGCGTGGCTGCATCTGCATTTTCCGCGTTTTCGCGCGGCCAATACGCCGCTGTCGAACGCGGGGCTTTACAGCATTTCGTTGGTGCTTTGCACGTCCGTCGTGGTCATCGCCCTGCAAAGCCGGGGCATCGTCAAACGGCTGTTGTGCAATCCGGTGCTGGTGTACATCGGCACCATCAGCTACACGATCTATCTGATTCACCTGAGCGTGCTGTATGCGTTGTGGCCGCTGAACATGAGCCGCTATGTGACCGCTACGCTTGCGCTCGCGATCACCCTCGCCTATGCAAGCGTCACATGGTTCGCGTTCGAGAAGCGGCTGATTTTCGGCTCGCGCGGCAGTTCGCACGCAACGGCCGGTGCGGGTGCGAGTGTGCCGCGCGCCGCGCCGCAAGCACCGCACGGCCGCGCATGAAGTGGCACATGAGGTGGCACATGAAGTGGCGCATGAGATGGCTCGCATGAAGCGCCGCGCATGCGCCGCCGCCGCAGCGATGCTCGCGCCGCTTACCGCACTCATCACGCTCACGGCACTCACTGTCGCAACGACCGCGCATGCTCAGGCCACGCAGCACCAGATCGTGATCGATGCCTACGGCGACTCGACGACGCTCGGCATTTCATGCAGCGAAGGCCGTTGCGCGCCGCAAGCGCAAAACGCCGTGGCCTATCTGCAAGACAAGCTGCAGATGCATTTCGGCGAGCGCGTGCGCGTCGTCAACTATGGCGTCGGCGGGACGATGGCGACGCAATTGCGCGACGGCACCGGCAACCGCCGCGCCGGGCCGACGGCCGGTTTGCCGTGGCGCGAACGGCTCGCGGCATCGCCCGCGCAAATCGTGCTGATCAACTACGGCATCAACGAAGTGATGCAGGACCAGACGCCCGAGCAGTTCTACGCAGCGCAAAGCGCGCTCGTGCAAACCGCTCGCGCGCTCGGCAAGGAGCCGGTGCTCGAGACGTCGAATCCGATGCCCGATAACCGGCTCAACGCGCGGCTCGCGTCGATGGTCGCGGTGACGCGCCGCGTCGCCGCCGAGCAGCATGTGCCGCTCGTCGACCAGTTCGCGTACATCAGCAGCCTGCCGGACTGGAAGACGCTGATGTCCGACGGCGCGCATCCGAAGCCGGGCTTGTACCGGCTCAAGGCCGAGCAGGATGCCGAGGTCGTCGAACCGCTGGTGCGGCGGCTCCTGGATGGCACGCTCTGAGGTGCTCTTTTTTTCTTTTACCCATATCGAAGGCAAGCTATGAGCCAACCACGCAAAGCGATCATCACCGGTGTGTCCGGACAGGACGGCGCCTATCTGACCAAGCTGCTGCTCGACAAGGGCTATCACGTGACCGGCACCTACCGGCGCACGAGTTCCGTCAACTTCTGGCGCATGCGCGAGCTGGGCGTGCTCGATCATCCGAATCTGCGTCTCGTCGAGCACGATCTGACCGATCTCGGCTCGACGCTGCGTCTGCTCGAAGGCGCGCAGGCCGACGAGCTGTATAACCTGGCGGCGCAAAGCTTCGTGGGCGTCTCGTTCGATCAGCCGGTCACGACCGCCGAGGTGACCGGCATCGGCGCGCTGAATCTGCTCGAAGGCATCCGCATCCTCAATCCGAAGATGCGTTATTACCAGGCGTCGACGTCGGAAATGTTCGGACTCGTGCAGGCTGTGCCGCAACGCGAGGACACGCCCTTCTATCCGCGCAGTCCGTATGGCGTGGCGAAGCTGTTCGCGCATTGGTCGACGATCAACTATCGCGAGTCGTATGGTCTCTTTGCGAGCAGCGGCATTCTGTTCAATCACGAATCGCCGTTGCGCGGCCGCGAGTTCGTGACGCGCAAGATCACCGACACCGTCGCGAAGATCAAGCTCGGCAAGCAGGACGTGCTGGAGCTCGGCAATCTCGGCGCGAAACGCGACTGGGGCTTCGCGCTCGAATATGTGGAAGGCATGTGGCGCATGCTGCAAGCCGACGAGCCCGACACCTTCGTGCTCGCGACGGGCCGCACTGAAACGGTCCGCGACTTCGTGCGCATGGCGTTCGCAGCGGCCGGTTATCAACTCGAATGGTCGGGCAAGGAAGAGCGCGAAACGGGTATCGACGTGGCGACCGGCAAGACGCTCGTGCGCGTGAATCCGAAGTTCTACCGGCCGGCCGAAGTGGATCTGCTGATCGGCTGCGCGGACAAGGCGCGCGAGAAGCTAGGCTGGGAGCCGCGGACGAGTCTCGAGCAACTGTGTCACATGATGGTTCACGCGGATCTTGGGCGGAATGAGCATCAGGAGACGTTTTGAGGTAAGGGGCGCGGGGACGGCGTGACGGCTGTGGGGGCCGGCACGCGAGAGCCGCGTGTCGCGGTCGGAGAGCACGTCGTAAGCTGGTAAACGACATTTATCCGCGTTCCTTAGCTGGTTTACGACAAATTCGCCAATCCGCCCGTGTCGATTAGCTGGTAAACGACACGCCTCCCGGATAGCGTTTTAGCTGGTAAACGACAAAACCGGTAGAATGGAAGCTGGTTAACGACAAATTCCCGGCTCCATGCCCTCCCTCGAAGTCGAAAAACGACAATCCGATGAAATTGTCTTCGCGACCGGTGACACCGGCTTCGACCGCACGCTTCAAAGGCGCGCGAAGGAAGGCGGCCTGTTGCGCGTCGCGCGAGGCGTCTACGTCGAGCCCGGTAATCAGGAAGAGGTCGCGGGGCGGATTCGCCGAAACTGGCAGAAAATCGCCGCGCACGCGGTGCCTGGCGCGGTAGTCTCCCACTGTAGCGCATTCGCCGGCGGCATCACCGCGGCCAATGAAGTCGTACTCTCCCATCCCACGCGGTTTAACCGGCGTATCACCTACCCCGGCCTCACGCTCGTGCTGATGAAAGGCCCCGGGCCTATGCCCCGCGATCTGCGGCTTGGATCGCTCGATCTTTACTGGGCCTCGCAGGAACGTGCGCTACTCGAAAATCTCGCGCGGGGGGCGGCCGCAACCCGGGCGTCGCGCGAGGAGATTGAAGAACGCCTCGTTGCCTGCCTGAGCGCGAACAAAGAGCCAGGCCTCAACCAGATTCGGGATCGCGCTCGCGAACTTGTCGAACCGCTCGGCGCAGCAAAGAGCTATGAGACGCTCAACGGACTGATAGGCGCGCTGCTGAGCACGCATTCAAAGGGCGTGCTCAAAACGAAGGCTGGATTGGCTATCGCCCAGGGCGCGCCTATCGACATGGCGCGCATGACGCTCTTCGGCACGCTGGCAACCGCGCTACGCACGGCGGTGTTGCCCGACATCGTGGACGTGGCCGTTGCGGGCGACAGCCGCATCCATTTCGCGTTTCTTGAATCGTATTTTTCCAACTATGTCGAAGGAACACGGTTCTCTGTCGAGGAAGCGGAAGGCATCGTCTTGCGCAATCAGATCGTTGCGCAAAGACCCAAGGATTCACACGACATCCTGGGCGTATTCAATCTGGCGTATCGCACCGAGACCCGCGCAATAGTGCCGCCAGTCGGTGAAGATTTCATCGACGTGCTTCAGGAGCGCCATCGGATCATGCTCGAGCGCAGACCTGAGGCAGACCCTGGCAATCTGAAGCTCGAGGCAAATTATGCGGGCACCACGCAGTTCGTCGAGCCCTCTCACGTTCGCGGCACGCTCGCCGAAGGATCTCGCCTCGCGTTGACCGTCCCCGAGGGCCTCGCGCGGGCCATTTTTTATCTCTTTCTGATCGCGGAAGTTCATCCCTTCGCGGACGGCAATGGGCGTCTGTCGCGGCTGATCATGAATGCGGAGCTTTCGCGGGGCGAGCGCGCTCGCATCATTATCCCCACGCTTTTCCATCCGCAGTTCGTGGACTGCCTGAGAGCCCTCACACAAAGCGGACGTCCCGAGCCGCTCATCAGTTCCCTCGCACGAATGGCAGCGTGGTGCGCGGGCTTCGACTATGCCGAACTTGAAGCAGTCGTGCCCGCCATGCGCAGCGCACACGCGTTCGAAGAGTCGCCGGCGGAATTCCGGCTGCTCAATGCGGACGGCAGCCGGGCCACGTAGTAGCGTCTCGTCCCGTCACAAAGCTCAATGCATCCCACCCGCCCCAATAGCCTCCCCATAAACCGCAGCCACGCGCTTCGCGATCACCGAATTATCGAAGTTCTCACGCGCATAGCGTCGGCACGCGTCGGCGTCCGGCAGCTTCAGCCTGCCGCTTAGCGCGCCCGCGAGACCCGCCGCGATGGCTTGCGCGCCCGTCTCCGGCAACACGAGATCGGGCGACAGCCCCGCCACCGCTTCCGGCAAGCCGCCGACCGGCGTCACCAGCACCGGCGTGCCCGACGCGAGCGATTCGACCGTGATGAGCCCGAAGCCTTCGAGCGCCACCGTCGGCACCACGCTGATATTCGCCGCACGATACAACGCCGCGAGATGCTGATCGGGCACGAAGCCGAGCAGCTTCACGTTGTCCTGCAAACCGGCCTCGTCGATGCGCGCCTGCAATTCGTCCGCGAGACGCCCCTTGCCCGCGATCAGCAGCAGCACGTCCGGATGGGCCGCCTTCAGCAGCTTGACCGCGTCGATCAGATCCTCCAGACCCATGCGCCGCACGAGACGCCGCACCGCCAGCACGATCGGACGATCCTGCGGCAATTGCAGCTTCAAGCGCGCTTCGGCCGGTGTGATCGGCAGATTGAATTGCTCGACGTCGACGCAACCCGGCACCACGCGCACACGGTCCGGCGAAATGCGATAACGCGAAGTCAGAATCTTGCCGAACGCCTCCGACAAGACGATGAGCCGTGACGAACGCGCATACACGGATTGCTCGAGATAACGCTTCGCGCGCTGGCCGAGCGAATCGGCGCCTTCGACATGGCTCTCGTCGGCCCACGGTCCCTGAAAATGCGAGACCTGCGGAATGCCGCGCGTGACGTCGAGCCCAGGAAACGTATACAGCGCGAAGTGCGACGAGATCACGTCGGGACGCGAGCGGCCGATCTCCTCGCGCAGCGCGCGGCGTGCGGCCATCAAGCGCAATGGCAGCGATTGCCCGGCCGAACCGAAGCCGTTGATCGCACCGCCGGTATCGGCGGCCACTTTCGGCGAGCCGGCCACGACGCCGCGCACCGCGACGCCCGCGCCCGGCAGCGCGCCGACCAGCGAGTAATACATGCGGTCGAGGCCGCCCGCGCGCTCGGGGAACCAGTGCATCCCGATCTGCAGCGATTTGATTGAACTCGTCGTCATTGTCATTGCCCCTTGTCGATTTCGTGAGGTATTCGTTGGATTGCGATGGTCGCGTGTCCGACGCGCCGTCGCTTCATTCGCCGCTCTTGTGGCCGGCCAGCGAGTTGAGCGTCAGCGCGTCGGTCTTAGCGACCGCCGCCGCGTCGGCTTCGCTGCGCCGGCGATTTTTCTGCTGCCCTTCGAGCTGCCGATACAGCGCAATGTATTGCGCGGCCATGCGCGCCCAGCCGAAGCCGGTTGCGAGTTCGTTGGCGGCTTTGCCCATGTTGCGGCGCGCGTTGTCGTCGGCGGCAAGGCGCGCGACTGCGGCAGCAAGCAAGCGCGGATCGTCGGGATCGTCGAGCACGATGCCGCACTCCGGCGTGATGATCTCGGCGCCGCCCGCGGTGCGCGCGGTCACGACCGGCAGACCCGCGGCCATCGCTTCGAGCAGCGACAGGCTCATTGCCTCATAACGTGATGGAAACACGAACGCATCGACGGAATGCATCAGCACGGGCATCTCTTTCACGAGCCCGAGAAAATGCACGCGATGCGCAATGCCGAGCGCCTTCGCTTCGTCCGGATAAGGACTGCCCGGCAGGAAACCGGCCACCGCGATATGCACATGCTCGGGCAAATGCTTGAGCGCGGCCAGCACCGTGCCGAGGTTCTTGCGCGGCGTGCGCAGATCGCCGACGAACAGCAGCAGGAACGCATCGGAAGGCAGACCGAATTTCGCACGATCGCCGGTGGCCGCCGCAAAGCCCTGCGTATCGACGCCGTTATAGATCACGTCCACACGGTTATCCGGCGTGAGGCCGATCGCGCGGATTTCGTCGGCGACCTTCTGCGAGACCGCCGTGATCACCTTCGAGCGCCGGTAGGCCCAGCGCTCAAGCATCGCATTGCAGCGCGTATAGATCGACTGATACGCGGACCACACGCCCTTCAGCAGCCCGAACGGGTAGTACTTGCTGCCGAGCCAGCCGCTATGCACGAAGTGCGATGTGTTGACGTCGGCGGGCATCCACGTAATGAAGCCGTTCACATGCAGCACGTCGTATTCGCGGCGATGCGCGCGCAGCCACAGCGCGCTCTTGAACGCGAACACCTGCTGGCGCAGCAGATTGGTGGGCCACCAGCGGCCGATCTTGATCGGCGCCCAGCGGACATTCGGATGAACGAGCAGATCGGGCGCCACATGCGAAGCGATCAGCGTCACGCCGATGCCTTCGTCGAGCGCCGCGCGCGCGATCTCGTGGTTGACGCGCCCCTGGCCGTCGTTATGGCGCACAACGTGCGTGACAATGGCGACTCTCAATCAGTGCCTCCGTGAAAAATTGGCGTGCGCGATGGGCTATTGACCGCGTTGACGCGGTTGATCTTGTCGTAATGCACCGCGGAAAGAATTGAAAAAACGCTCATGAAAAGCAGCAGTCCGCCGGTGCCGACGAGCGAATTGGTGAACACGAGCATCGCGAAGGTCGCGAGGCACAGGCTCAGGCACGCGGACACGTATTTGTCGTGGCGCAATCTGAACGACGCGAGCACCGCGCGCGTGAGCAGCCACACGATGCCCGACATATAGAGCAGCGTGCCGGGCCATCCCAGCACGAACGGTATGTTCATCACGCCGCTGTCGAAGTTGCCGTACTGGCCGAGTTGGCCGCCGTCGTTCGAGAGTTTCGTCGACGTGCCGGTCGCGCCCATGCCTTCGCCGGAGACATCGGTGAAGGCGGTCTTCGCGAAGGTCGCGTAGAACTCGTTGCGCGCGGCATAGCTCTGGTCGTCGTTCAGATTGACGATGGTCGACAGACGCGCCTGCATCCGCTCGGCCACCGGACCGACCGCGAGCAGCGGCACGCATAACCCCGCAAGCAGCACCGCGCTCGCGACGATCCGCAAGCGCACCTTGTTGTTCGACTTGATCAACTGGATCAGCAGCGCGATCACCCAACCGCCCCATGTGGAGCGCACGAGGCTCAGCGCAAACGAGAAGAAGCCGAGCGCTGCCGCGACCCAGCGCACGCGATGCGTGGCGGCCATCACGTAGACCATCGCGCCCATCATCGCGAACGCGAACGGTCCCGACGAATTCATCGTGCTGAAGACGCGCACGCCCATCGGCACGGGATCGCCTTGCGAGTTCATCTGCGAGCCGAGCATCCACAGCGCGTCCCACTGCGGCATGATGAAAAACTGGATCAGGCCGTAGCCGCCCATCACGAGCATGCCCCAGATAAACGTGTTGACGATGATGTCGCGATACTGCGGATACTGGCGCGTGTTCGCCATGATGTGAAAGCCGATCAGGATCGGATAGAGCCAGTTCGCGAGGTCGTAGGTGGCCGCGAGCGGACCGCTCGACACCACGCCGACGAGGTACGCATAGACGAGGCCGAGCAGGATCAGCAGCACAGGCAGACCGCGTCGCTGGCCGAGCAGCCGGTAGTAGCGCAGCAGCGAGAATGCGCTGATCATCGTGACGGCGAGCGGCGCGACCTGGATCAGGCTCGTCGGCGTGAACGAGCCTTTGGACCAGTCGGCGAGACGCCGCACTTCCGGGCTCAGAAACCACAGCCACCACATGAAGCCGATATAGCGCGCGGGACTCTTGAAGTAGAGCCACAGGCCCGTGAGAATCGCGAGGACGGGAAACGCGAGCGTCAACACCGTGCCTTGATGCGCGACGATCAGCACCGCCGTGATGAGCCAGAGCATCGCCGATGGTAGCCATTCGCGGCGGCCTCGCCTTGCGCCCTGCACGGCCGCCGCCTCTACAGCGCTGGACATGCCAGGTATGCCGGGCGTAGGCGGGAAGTCCGCTCGCGGAAACGTCGACATCGCTTACAGACCTCCGCGCGATTCTTGCGCGGCGCCGGCCTGCGCTTGCCTGCTTGCGGCGTTATTCGCGGCCTTGCTCGCGGCCTTGTCTGCGTCGGCGCTCTGCGCGCCCCGGCCGCGCACTCCAGCGCGTGCACGCAGCATCTCCTGCGTGATGCGCACGTGCTGCATCGCGTAGTGCTCGGTCGTGAGATCGCGCGCGAGCAGACCGGTCGCCGCCGCTTGCGCCTGTCTCAGTGCATCCATTGGCGCGGCGGCGAGCTGATCGACGGCATCGCGCAACGCGGGCGGATTGAATGGCGGAATGTAGAAAGCCTCGCTCGCCGGAAAATAATCCTGCAAGGCGCCGACGTTGGTCACGACCATCGGCTTGCCGACCGCCGCCGCCTCAAGCATCACCGTAATGCCCGACGCGTGCGTATTCGGCCGCAGCGGCACGACGATCACATCGGCCCAGTCATACAACTCATGCTGTTTCTTGATGCCTGAAAACAGCGCGATCTCGACGTTCGGCGCACGCAGCGAAGCGGGAATCCGGCGACGCGTGGCGAGCTTCACCGTGTAGCGCGCGTCGTTGCCGAATGCCTTGATGAGCGTCTCCCAGTCGCGGTCGCGGTCGTTGCCGATCGCGGCGATGCGGATCGGCGAATGCGGCTTCCATTCGGTCGGCGTCTTCACGGGGAAGTCGCGCGTGTTCAGACCGTACAGCAACGGCTTCGCGTCGCGATCGAAATAGCGCTTGCACAGCGCGGCGTTTTCGCTGGCGAGCGTGGTCAACTGATCGGCGCGAGTCATCAGCTTGCGATACAGCCAGCGACGCACGATGCCATACGAAGGCCACTTGTCGAGCAGCCACACGCTTTGCGCGAGCAGCAGCGGCGACGCATTCGCGCCGGCCTTGCGGCCGCTCAGCAGAAGCATCAGCGCGGCGGAAAGCCATTCCTGTTCGGTATGCGTCCAGATCACGTCGGCATTCAGCATGTCCGCGCGATTGCGCCACGTGTGAATGAAATCGAAGCCGAGCGCCGCCTTCAGTGCGCGGCGCGCGAGGCGCACCGGTTTGCTTTCGCGCGCGTCTTGCGAATAGCTGAGCGCGAACGCGTCGGACTCGGCGTGGTGATAGCCGTACAGGCAACCGATGTTGTCGCCCGGTCGATAGAAACGCGGATCGGCGCCGTAAAACAGATGAACGTGAACCTTGGTAGTCATGTAGAGATTCCCTTTGCCGATGCCGATGCCGATGCCCACGCGTCCAACCCGCTGCGTGCCGCTTGCATGAACCGCCGCGTCACGCGGTCCGCGACAGCGCGCGCCGCGCCTCGTGCGCGCCGGTTCGCACCGCGCGCCAGCGCGAGAGCTTCAAACGCGCCTGTTTTGACAGCAGCGCGAGCGCCGCATGCGTGAGCCCCGGATACACCTTCGTGCCGACGAGCGTCCACCACCACCACGCGGTTTCGCGGCGCAGCGGCGGCAACTGGTCGCGCAGAATCAGATGGAAGTTGAACGCGGCGTTACGCAATGCGGCCATGGTCTGCGCATCGCGGCGGTCGTCGTCGAAACGTTCGGCGGGGAAATGATCGACCGCCACGCGCGGGTCGTACATCAGCTTCCAGCCGGCGTTCTTGACCGCGAGGCTGAACGCCATGTCGTTGTGAACCTGGGCGCCCGCGCCGCGCAGCCGTGCATCGAAACGGATGTTGCGCACCGCGTCGCGCCGATAGCTCATGTTGGCGCCCTTCAGGATGTCGACTTCGCGTGCGCCGCCCACGCCGAGATGATGATTGCCGATGATCTTGCCGTGCGCGGTGACCTTGCCGACCAATGGCCGCTCGCCGTCGAGCACGCGGCCTTTTTCGTGCACCCAGTCGCGGCCGCCGAGCGCGCCGAGCCGCGCGTCGCTTTCGAACGCGGCGGCGATGCGCTGCACCCAGTCGGGATGCGGCGCGGCGTCGTCGTCGGTGATGGCGATCACGTCGCCGCTCGCGGCGTCTAGTCCGCGATTGAGCGCGGCCACCTGGCCGGGCACGTCGACGAGCGCCACCGATAGCGGCAGCTTGCCCGGCACCGCCGGATCGCGCAGACAGGTATGCGTCGCGTCGTCGTCGGCGCGCGCGACCACCACGACTTCGTCGGGCGCGCGCGACTGCCGTTGCAGCGCCGCGAGGCAACGCGCGAGGTCGGCCGGGCGGCGGTAAGTCGGAACCAGTACCGTCACTTTCATTGCGATGTCCTTGTTGCTGAGTCCTTGATGCGATGCGTTTCGCTAGCCAAGGCCGTTACGGTTACGTGCTCAGATATTCCTGCACCGCCGCGTAACTGCGGTCATAGCCGCCGCGAGCACGCGCCGGCATGCCGTTGAAGATGCCGCCCTGCACATGTACGCCGGCCCCGCGCAGACGCTTGAGCGAGTCGATGATCTCGCCCTCGCTGTGCATGCCCGAACGCATCACGAAGAACGTCGAGCCTGCATACGCGCCGATGATCGACGCATCGGTCACCGCGAGCACCGGCGGCGTGTCGATCAGGATCACGTCGTAGCGTTTCGCGAGGGCGTCGAGGTATTGCGGCAAACGCGGCGACATCAGCAACTCGGACGGATTCGGCGGACGGCGTCCGCACGAGATAAAGCTGAGGTTCTCGATCTCCGACGCGCGGATCGACTCCTCCAGCGAAATCTGACCGCTCAGCAATTCCGACAAACCGTTTTCCTGCGTGCCGCCGAGGTAGCGTTCGAGCACACCGCGGCGCATGTCGCCGTCGATCATCAGCACGCGCTTGCCCGAATGCGCGAGCAGCACGGCGAGGTTGACCGTGAGGAAGCTCTTGCCGACGCCCGCCATCGGTCCCGTGAGCATGACGATGCGATTCTTTGCATCCATGATCGTGAACTGCATCGACGTGCGCAGACTGCGCAGACTCTCCACGGTGACGTCCTTCGGCCGCGCATTCGCGAGCACGGAACGCAGGCGCTCGCCGCCGCGCGCGAATCCGTTTTCGAGCAGCGTCTGCTCGGCGCTCATCGGCACGAGGCCGAACACCGGCAGACGAAATGCGCGCTCGATATGCTCGGGGTCGTCGATGCCCTTGAACATATTGCGGCGCAGGAACACGAAGCCGGTGCCCGCGATCAGCCCGAGGATCGTCGCCGCCGACAGGATCAGCGCCTTCTTCGGCTTGACCGGCGATCCGGGACGCAGCGCGGCGTCGACGATATGCACGTTGCCGCCGGTGCCGGCCTTCTGCACCGACAACTCCTGCACGCGATTGAGCAGCAGCACGTAGATGTCTTCCGCGACCTTCGCGTCGCGCTGCAACTGCACGGCCTTGACCTCGGTGGCCGGCAGATCGCGGAAACGGTCCGCGTATTTCGTGCGTTGCGCCTGCAACTCGGCCATCTGCTCGCGTGCGGCCTTCAGCATCGGATGGTCGTCGCCGTAACGTTCGGTGAGCTGCGCCATCTGCAGACGCAAGCCGGCAATCTGCTGTTCGTACTGCACGCTGCCTTCGAGATAAACCTTCGCCTCCTCGCTCGCGTTGATCGAGCCGGACTGACGCTGATACGCGGTCAGCGCGGCCTCGGCGCGTTCGAGATCGGACTTCAGGCGCGGCTCTTCGCTTTTCAGGAAGTCGAGCATCTTGCTTGCATCGGACTGCTTGTTCGCGATGTGCTGACGCACATACGACTGCGCGAGCGCGTTGGCGACGAGCGCGGCATGCTCGGGGTTTTTATCCTCCAGCGAAATCTGGATCACGCCCGTCTGCTTGCCCTGCTCCTGCACGCTGATCGCGGATTGAAACGCGCTGATCGCGTCGAGATCGTTCGCCCGCATCACGGTGAATTCCTCGCCCGGACGCGCGACCAGCTTGCTGACCAGCATCGTCACGCCGCCGCCTTGCGCCTGCTGCCCGACCTGACCGCGCAGCAGCAGCGCGCCGTTCTCCGCATGCAGTTCGTAGCGGCCGCCGTCGAGCGCCTTCATGGTCAGCTTCTGGCCTTCGAGCGCGGGCAGCACGTCGATCGAATCGACGTCGACAACCTCGCCGCCCCATGCATACGACGACAAGCCGAGCCACGGCTTCGCCGGCTCGCCAGGCGTCGCGACGCGCGCGGCGATGCTGCCGAGCAGCGGCAGCGTTTTCGGCGTGACGCTGAAGTTCAGCTTCATCTGCTCGACGACCGGCGCCACCACGCCGCGGCTCTTGATGATTTCGATTTCGGCGTCGGTCGGCAGCGAACTGGAGCCGCTCGTGATCGCGGCGCCGGTCTGCGTTTGCGTGAGCGCCTGCGACGTGTTGTCGGCCTGCTCGACACGCACATGTGCATCGGCCGAATAGATCGGCTTGGCGAGCACGCAGTACGCGCCGGCAATCGCGACGACCGCCGCCGCGATCGCGATGAGCCACCAGATGTCGTCGAGGATCACCTGCACCAGTTGCCCGAGGACCACGTCCTCTTCTTCGGTCCTGATCGGGCCGGCCATGTGTGGAGAAATTTGATTGCTCACAGTTCGATCCCGTATCTGGTTAGCGCGTCAGTTGCTTCAGGTAGAACAGCGTCTGCACGCTCGGCAACACCTGCTGCAACACGCGGTTGAACGTGGTCGAGGCGGCGGTGCCCACATACACGACATCGAGCGGCTGCAACTGGAACTGCGCGGACAGCATGATCGCGTCGGGCTGCGTCATGTCGAGGCGGTACACGTCCGGCGTGGTCGGATGCTCGCGCATGCCGCGCATCACGAAGATCTGCCGCGGATTGGCGTCGGTGTCGAGAATGCCGCCGGCTTGCGTGAGCGCGTCCGCGATCGTCAGACGGCCCTTGAGCATCGGCACCTGAATCGGCGTCTTCACTTCGCCCATCACGAAGATGCGGCTGTTGCTGCGGTCCGGCACGTTGATGACGTCGCCGTTTTGCAGCATCACGTTCTGCGTGGTGTCGCCCGCATCGAGCATGCGGTTCGCGTCGAGCACGTAAAGCGTCTTGTTGCGCGTGAGGCGCACGCGCTGGATGTCGGCGTCGGCAGTCGTGCCGCCCGAGCGCGTGAGCGCATCGACGAGCGTGAGCGGCACGTCACTGACCGCGAGCGGACCCGGCGTTTTGACTTCGCCGGTGACCTGCACTTTCTGGCCGCGATACGACAGCACGCGCACATCGACTTGCGGATTGCGGATATAGCGCACGAGGCCGCGCGCGAGCTGATCGCGCAACTCGCCGACGGTCTTGCCCGCGGCCATGATGCGGCCGACGAACGGGAAATAGATGGTGCCGTCCGCGGCGACGGTCTGGCCGTACGGATCGGCCTGGCCCGGCAACGCGGCCGTGTACGGCTGCTGCAACGCGCCGGCGATGGTCTGCGTGCTGGTGCCGCCCGCCGACAGCGTGCTGCCCTGCGGCGTGGTCAATTCGGGGTGATCCCACACGGTGATGCCGAGAATGTCTTGCGGCGACAGCCGGTAGACGTACTGCGAAGGATCGCTGAAGGTCGAGGTCGGCAACGGACGCGGCGGTGCGCTGGCTTCGGCCTGCGCCTGGGCGGCGACGACGCTCGCGTCGATCACATGGACCGGATAGGTTTCGGCGGACTGGCTCTGACTCTGGTGCTGGCCGTCGTCTTTCAGACGCGACGTGTCGAGGTAATTACCCGGTGCGGTGGCGCAGGCCGACAGAAAGGACGTCAGCAAAAGCGTGGCGGCGAACTTCGTGATCAGCTTCGTTTTCGGGTTCGCGAATGTAGGTGTAGCGAGTGTTTTCATCAGCATATTTTTTTCAGCCATCCCATGACCAGATGTTCGATGAGCACGAGACTTTCCCTGTAAGCGGATTCCTCGCCGCCGTGCGGATCGGCGACGTCGGCCAGGTCTTCCCACTTGCCGAGCGGAAAGACCTTGCCGCGCGAAGCCGGATCGAGTGCTTCGACTTCGCCGATCTGCGCGCGCTCGCTCACGAGCACGAGATCGGCGGATCGCACGAGCCGGCGGTCAAGCCGCCGCGAGTGATGCGCGCCGGATGCGACGCCGCGCTCGGCGAGCAGGCGCCGCATCACCGGGTCCATGCCGTGGCCGTTCATCGCGCGAATGCCCGCCGAATGAAACGCGATGGACGCCGACGCCTGGCGCGCCTTGAACAGCATTTCGGCGGCCGGCGAACGGCACACGTTGGCGTGGCAGACGATCAGAACATTGGCGAACATGTCGGGCTCCGGGATGAGGCGCGTAGTGCGGGCGGGCGGCGTGACAGGCAGGCTTATTGGCCGGCCTGGGCCACGGCGAGCGCATCCGCTTGCGTACCGCCGTGCGTATCGCCATGCACGGGCGGCAGGCCGTTCACGCCGACTCTTGCGGGCGCATTGCGCAGCGCATGCTGGCGTCCGATCGCGTGATACTCGATGCCGAGTTCGAGCAACGCGTCCGGTTCGTACAGATTGCGGCCGTCGAAAATAAGCGGCGTTTTCAGCATCGTTTTGAGCGCATTGAAGTCCGGGCTCTTGAAGACTTTCCACTCGGTCAGGATCACGAGCGCGTCGGCGTCTTGCGCTGCTTCCATCTCTTCGTTCACGAACTGCAGACGCGCGTGCTGCTGCGGCACGTCCTTCAGATCGAGCGCGAACACGCGCTTCGATTCGTCGATTGCGACCGGGTCGTACGCCTTCACGCGCGCGCCGCGGCGCAGCAGTTCGGCAATCAGCGGGCGGCTCGGCGCTTCGCGCATGTCGTCGGTATTCGGCTTGAACGCGAGGCCCCACACAGCGAACGTGCGGTCGGACAGGTCCTCGCCGAGACGCGCGACGATCTTCTGACCGAGCACTTTCTTCTGCGTGTCGTTGACCGCTTCCACGGCTTCGAGAATGCGCAGGTTCGCGTGGTGATCGGCGGCTGTGCGGATCAGCGCCTGCACGTCTTTGGGGAAGCACGAACCGCCGTAGCCGCAGCCCGCGTACAGGAAGTCGTAGCCGATGCGCGGGTCCGATCCGATGCCGCGGCGCACGGCCTCGATGTCCGCGCCGACGCGGTCGGCGAGATTCGCCAGCTCGTTCATGTACGAGATGCGCGTGGCGAGCATCGCGTTGGCCGCGTACTTGGTGAATTCGGCCGAGCGCACGTCCATGTACAGCGTGCGTTCGCGATTGCGGTTGAACGGCGCATAGAGGCGCTTCATCAATTCGCGCGCCTTTTCTCCGGGCACGTCTTCGTCGCAACCGAGCACGATGCGGTCGGGCCGCGTGAAGTCTTCCACTGCCGCGCCCTCTTTCAGGAACTCCGGGTTCGACACCACCGAGAACATGTGACTGAGGTTGCGCGCGGCAAGCTCTTCGGCGATTGCGTCGCGAACGCGTGAAGCCGTGCCGACCGGCACCGTCGATTTGTCGACGATCACCTTGAAGCCCGTCATGTGGCGGCCGATATTGCGTGCCGCGGCGAGCACGTATTGCAGATCCGCTGAGCCGTCTTCGTCCGACGGCGTGCCGACCGCGATGAACTGGATGTCGCCGTGCGCGACCGCCGCTTCGACGTCGGTCGAGAACGTGAGGCGTCCGGCCTTGCGATTGCGCGCGATGATCTCCTGCAGGCCCGGCTCGTGAATCGGCACGCCGCCGCCGTTGAGCACGTCGATCTTGCGCCGGTCGACGTCGAGACAGAACACGTCGTGGCCGATGTCGGCCAGACATGCGCCCGTCACGAGGCCTACGTAGCCGCTACCGATGATCGTCAGGTTCATGTATTACCTCGCAGGAGTTTGGAGTGAGTGTTCAATATGCGTTGCTGCCGACAAAGCCCTTCCACAGCGTCAGCACGACGATCTTGATGTCGAGCCAGAAGGTCCAGTGCTGCATGTAGTAGAGATCGAGCTTGACGCGGCCCATCATTTTTTCGATGCGGTCGGTTTCGCCGCGATAGCCGTTGATCTGCGCCCATCCGGTGATGCCCGGCTTGATCCGGTAGCGGTGCATGTAGCCCTTCACCAGATCCTTGTAGATGTCGTCGTGTTCGAGCGCATGCGGACGCGGGCCGACCACCGACATCTCGCCGCGCAGCACGTTGATGAATTGCGGCAGCTCGTCGAGGCTCGTGCGCCGCAGGAATGCGCCGACCGCGGTGATGCGCGGATCGCGCCGCGTGGCCTGCGTGATCTTGCCGGCCTCTTCCTTGTGTACTTTCATCGAGCGGAACTTGTAGATCTCGAACTCGTTTCCGTCGATGCCCTTGCGCTTCTGGCGGAAGAACACCGGACCCGGCGAGCTGAGCTTGACGAGCACCGCGATTCCGAGCATCAGCGGCGCGAGCGCGGTCAACGCGGCGAGCGCGAACAGCCGGTCGAAGATGCGCTTGGGCAGCACGCGCAAATCGGTGATCGGCGAAGCCGCGAGGTTGATCGCCGGCACGCCGAGCAGCTCCACCATCGGCTGATTGAAGAGCGTGAGGCTGCGCACGTCGGGAATAAAGCGGATGTTCACGAAGTCGTTGCGCAGATCCATCACAATGCGATGTATTTCCTTTTCCTTCGAGATGGGCAGCGCGAGCCACAATTCGCGGATCGCGCGCTGACGCACGAGCTGGATCATGCGCTGATAGTCGCGTTCGACGGGCACGCCTTCTATCGCGGCGGCCGCGTCGGGATCTTCATAGGGGTTGATCGTGCCGTTCTCGTCGAACACCACGACGGGGCTGAAGCCGGCGTCCGGGCGGCTGCGCATCTGCTGGATCAGAAAGCGCCCATACGGTGCGCCGCCCACGATCGCCACCGCGCGCTGATTGAAGCCTTCGCGGCGCAGCCCGCGCAGAATCGAGTAGACGATCACCTTGGTGACGATCAGCAGCACGATGGTCGCGGCCGCCCAATAGACGAGCCACAGCCGCGACAGACTGTCCGCGCGATGCAGGCTGAAGCTGATCAGCACGCCGGTGACTTCGACCATCGCCCAGCCGCCCGCGACGCGGCACAGCAGGTCGTAGAGCGGCTTGCCGCGCCATGACTGATAGATGCCGAGCGCGGGAAAGAACACGACGACGAGCAGCACGTCGAAGGCGAGCGACACGCTTTGCATGTCGTCCAGCCACACGACTTCTCCGTTGTGCACGGCCGCCGCGATCGCGGCGCCGAGCGCGACCATCGCGATGTCGATCAGTCTCGATAGAACGCTCAGCATGTGCTGCCCCTCAGTTCGTCAGTCAAGTGCCATCCTGCTGTTAGTCCGTTGCGTGCATCCGCCGGCCGCTTGGAACGCGCTGCCCGGTCGATTGGGCGGCACGCAAAAACGCCAGCAGCCGCGCCGGCAAATGAATTGCCCGACGCGAATCCGATTGAAGCCGTGCTAATTGCAATTACGCTTTCCGCTTTGCTAAACCGGACGCTCGGCCGCGGCGAAAAACGTGTCTCGGAATGAGTGAATGTCCTTCTACAGGTATAGATAAAGCGTTATTAAAATTCGCGCCGCAAGGCTGCAAAAATCTCAAAATGTATCGGTCAAAATTTCGGAATTTTTTGTGAATTTTGTGGGGTGTTTTTACCGGAATAGCGGCTTTGACCATGCTTTTGCGCCTTCATGACGAGTAACGGCGGCCTTTCTGTCGCTTTCCGGCGATGCCCGCGCGGGCTTGCGCCGTCATAATTCTCGTGCAGGCGCCGCGGTAAAAAAATAGCCCGCCGTTAATTTCCGCATAATTTTTCTTTTTATAAAATAGCCGCGACATTTTTTGTTCATCAAGACGTTAGCTCTATTCGGCTTATATATAGTTTCCAATTAACGGGCTTTTATTCATTTCGGTCTTCGTGATAAAACTGGACGCATCCATCCAGTCCCGAGGAGTCCATCATGACCGCTCCGGTTACGGCCACGTCCGCCGACACCCGGCCCACCCAGACGACGTCCGCGCACGTCAAACTGAAGGTTCATCCCGTCATTCTCGCGGGCGGCTCAGGCACGAGGTTGTGGCCGATGTCGCGCGAACAGCATCCCAAGCAGTTGATCGGCCTGCTCGGCGAAGACTCGCTGCTGCAGTCCACCACGCGCCGTCTCGACGCGCTCGAGGCCGGCTATCCGCTCGCCGGGCAACTCGTCGTGGTGGCCAACGAGGAACAACGCTTCACGACCGCCGAGCAATTGCGCACGAGCGGCAAACCGACTCGCCTGATTCTCGAACCGGTAGGCCGCGATACGGCGCCGGCGCTGACTGTGGCCGCGCTATCCATTGCTGCGCAGGACGAGGACGGCATCATGGTGGTGATGCCCGCGGATCACGCGGTCACCGATCTCGAAGGCTTTCACGCCGCAGTCGCCGCGGGCGTGCAGCATGCGGCGGCGGGTCAGATCGTCACAATGGGCATCGTGCCGACGCGCGCGGAAACGGGCTACGGCTACATCCGCATTGGCGCGGCTATCGGTACGCCTGGTAATCCTGATGAAACGCAAGCGGCTGACGCTGTGGATGCGAGTGCTTCAGTCACCGCGCACAAGCTCGATCGCTTCGTCGAAAAGCCGCATCTCGAACTCGCGCAACGCTATGTCGAATCGCGCGAATACTGGTGGAACAGCGGCATTTTCATCATGCGTGCATCGACGTGGTTGAAGGCGATCCGCCACTTTCAGCCGGCCATTCACGACGCCTGCGAAGCGGCCTACGCGGGCGGCAAGGCGGACGGCGACTTCTTCCGCCTGCAACGCGATGCGTTCAGCGCGTCGCCGTCCAATTCGATCGACTACGCGGTGATGGAGCAACTCGGCCAGGACCAAAGCGCGGCCTCGGGCGTGGTCGTGCCGTTGCAGGCGGGCTGGTCGGACGTGGGCTCGTGGGACGCCATCTGGGACATCTCCGAGAAAGACGCGGAGCAGAACGTGGGCCGCGGGCGCGTGATGTTCGAAGGCGCCTCCTCCACCTTCGCGCATTCCGAAGGACGCCTGATTGCCTGCGTGGGCACGCAGGATCTCGTCGTCGTCGAAACGGCCGACGCGATTCTCGTCGCCGACAAATCGCGCGTGCAGGACGTAAAGAAAATCGTGGGCCGCATTCGCAGCGAAGGCGGCATCGAAGCGGCCAATCATCGCAAGGTGCATCGCCCGTGGGGCAATTACGATTCCGTCGATACCGGCGAGCGTTTCCAGGTGAAGCGCATTGTCGTGAAGCCGGGCGCTCGCCTCTCGCTGCAAATGCATCATCACCGCGCCGAACATTGGATCGTCGTGCGCGGCACCGCGCTCGTCACGCGAGGTGAAGAGCGCTTTATCGTCTCCGAAAACGAATCGGCTTATATCCCGCTCGGCGTCACGCACCGTCTCGAGAACCCGGGCAAGATGCCGCTCGAAATGATCGAGGTGCAATCCGGCTCGTATCTCGGCGAAGACGATATCGTGCGCTTCGACGACACGTACGGACGCCAGTAAAGCCCTGGGTCACACATCAGGCACGCGAGGTCGGTTGCGGGAACAGCGTTGAATCACAGCGAATGAAGCGGGATCCTGCGGCGGTTGCTCCAGACTGCCGCGGGGTGCTGCGTGCTCATCCCGCGTGGGAGATGAGTTCTGTGTACGACGGATAACGTTCTGCTCGATCTGCTGCGGCTGGATTGGCGGGCGTTGCGGTTGCTGCGCCTGGTGCTGCGACTGCGCCTGATGCTGCATTGGCTGATGCGTTTGCGCTAGTCATCCCGCCATTCACCGCGCTGCCGACGGCAGCAGCGGCGGGTTCGCTCGTGTAGCGCCGCAGCGGTCCGCGAAACGCATTCAACGGACCATGCAACGGCGCTCCATGATGCGCGGCGACGGACTCGGGCACATGACGCATGCCCGCCGCCATCGGACGAGCCGGCGGCGCGGTATACGGCGAGTGAGCGGCAGACACGTCCGACGTGTACACGGGCTTGTGCATCTGCGTGTGCATCGGCGCGCCGTACGCTTGCGGTGCCCGTACCTGCGGCGCCGCATAGGCCGCGGCCTGCATCGCGCATTCACGATCGATCCACTGCGCGGCCCACTCGAACGCATAATGCTCGGCCGCCTCGGCGTCCGTAAAGCGCGGGCCGACGAGGCCCGAACGCTCGACGCGCTTGCCGTCCTTCATGATCTCCGCCCATGCGCGATACATCGCGTTCGGCACCCGCTCGGCGGCGACGTAGATCAGATAGCCGTGCCGCTCGGCGACTTGCCGCCCGCGCGGCGCGAGAGCCGTCGACAGCGGGCTGCGTTGCAGCGCCGCTCCCGAGATTCCGCGCGCCGATGCGATGGCCGCGTCCAGACCCTGCATGGCTGCACCGACCGCGCCGGCTTCGTTCATCGCGCGCAAGTCGGCACGCAGCGCCGGGCGCGGCGCATAAGCGACCGATGGAGTCGGCAAAGCCGGCGCACGCGCGATGGCATGTGCGGCTTGTGCAGCGTAGGCATCTTGCCGATCCTGCGCGACGACGGGCGCGGCGTGGTCGAAACCCGCCAGTTGACGCGTGATATCCGCGATCGGATCGGCCGAACGCCAGGGCCGCGCGTGCGACGCCTGAGCCTCGTGCAGCGCGTTGGCCGCGTGGCCGTTCGTGCCGGGCGCCTGCCACGACTCGGGGCTTTTCCACGACACGCCGCGCGGACTCTCGTCACGCATGCTGGTTGTATCCGCGACAGGCGCTGCGGGTTTGGCGGCGACGGGCGGCGCCGGTTGAGGCACGTAGGCGAACGTGCGCCCCGTTCTGGACAGAAGCCGAACCATCTCGAGCAGCGTGCCGTTCAGTTGCCATTCCTCGAAACGGCGCCGGCAAGTGGGCCCCGACGGATAACGGCCTGGCAGCTTCGACCAGGGCTCTCCGGTAGTGAGGATCCACAAAACCGCATTGGCCACGACACGTGGGTCGGCGCGAGGCCGCCCACGTCGGTTCAGACGGACGGCCGGCTCATCGGAGACAAGCGCAGATAGCAGCGCCCATTCGTCATTGCTTAGCTCATCGAAAAACATGGATTTTCTCCACGCAGCCTGGCCGGGCCGCGGCTTTGGGTGGACCACAGATTCAGCCTTCACGATCCGTGTGTCACCCTCGGTTGCACAAATATGTCTTGTACGTTCTGTTGGCTGGTCAACCCCGCCCTGTGTTAGTGCGGTTTATCCCTATTGCGAAGCACAAAACGTGGTCTCACTCGTGCATGGGAGAATTGTGCACGAAGCATACCATCACCAGGGTTTGCGTGAATATCGGCGAGACAAGTGTTACGGATAGAAACAAACTTATGCTTTTCACTCGCTTAATTCACGTCATGCCGTAACGGAAATGCTTCATGCGATAGCGACGGAATTGCTATTGTCCACTCGACAGCCGGCGAAAAAGCACAGCCAATGCGCGCTAAAGGCCTGCTAAAAAATGCGGCAGACACGCCGAATAAGCCGCCCGAATTCGACCGCATCACGGCGCAATAATTCAGGCATTCTTTGTCTGTCTGCCGGTGTGGCAGGTTCGTTGCACGCGCATCGAGTCAACGGTGCCAACGCTTGATGACATCGATGTGGCAACGCAGGCGAGCCGCTCGCTTGGGGCGTCGCCCGCGTGGTGTGTGGAACGGCTAGCGCACGGGATTCGCCGCGCCCTCGCCCGCCACGGTTTTCCATTCGCGTACGCGCCAGCGTGTAACAAGCCCCGCTCGCACGTACGGATCTGCCTGGGCGAAGGCTTCGGCGACGCGAGGCGTGTCGCTGTTAAAAAGCAGCATGGCCGTGTCGACCGGTTCGGTCAGCGCACCGCCCAGCATCAGTTCGCCGCGCCCCGCCGCTTCCCATGCGAGTTTCAGATGCGCATCGCGGTACTCACCACGCCGTTCCAGATAGTCGGGCACGAGGTCATAGATCAATAGATAGTGCATGACGAATTCCTCCTTAAAAAACACTACTGCGCCGGTGGTGAACGGACACGGCAACCTGTCAATAGCCGTTAAGGATTTCCCTGCGAATTTCCTTACCAATTGCCATTCATGTGCTAGCGCAGCAAATGGACAATGCAGCAAAACAATGCAGCGCGAATTTTTCAACCGCTCGCAGTGGGCGATACGGTAGCGAATTGCAGTCCGATTGCATCATCGTTTAATCTGCAATGCATAACATAATCGCGTGTCCGGATTCGCTGCAATTCAACGCCAATCGGCCTGAAATACGCACTCACTCCGCCTGGTCAGGGAAAACCAGCGGGCGCGGCTGTCAACGCAAACGCGGTTTTGACCGTTGATGCAGACAGCATTTGCCATAATGGACTTGCCGAGGGCCGGATGCCGGATCCCGTCGACGCCCACGTGCATGAAGACCAAAAACGTTTCCACACCGATGGAGTGTCACATGAAAATCCAATCCGCAATCGCTTCCCTGGTACTCGGCGCCGTCCTGGTTTCGCCGGCATTCGCGCAGAACAGCCAGCAGACGAAGATGGCCGACTGTAACAAGCAGGCCGGCGACAAAAAAGGCGACGAGCGCAAGGCGTTCATGAAGACGTGCCTGTCGGCGAAACCGGCCGCCGCGCCGATGAGCCAGCAGGACAAGATGAAGGTATGCAACACGCAAGCCACCGGCAAGAAAGGCGACGATCGCAAGGCGTTCATGAAGAGCTGCCTGTCGTCGGCGCCGGCTAACTGAACTTGGCTTAAACCCAACCAGATTCGACCAGGCGGGTTTCCAGCACGCTCGACCATGCGCCGCGCGCTTCGCGCGGCGCATGCGGTTCGCATCGGACTCTCGCATCGGACTCCAGCATCCCACTCTCGCATCCGATCTTTCGCACCACACCCCCTACGCTTTTCCGCTCCGCGCTTCGCCCGCCCTTCACAGTCCTCTCGCCCGAACGCGCCGTTTTTCTTCTATGATGGCTGCGGAGACGGCCCACCCCACACAACATTCATACGGGCCGCCATCTTGTCGTTGATGCCGCAAAGCATCGATTGGAGGCAAGGATGGTATCGAAGCATAAAAACCGCTGGTTGAGGCGGTGGCTGGTCGTCATCGTGTTCTGGGCGGTGCCCGTGGCGATCGTTGCTGTCAGCGAGATTCGCGAGGAGATGGCGTACAACGCCGTCGACCTGGACCGCGCGCTGACCACCTGGAATTTCACCGACGCGCAACGTGCGGCCGGCGCCCCCGCGCGCTGCCACGGCAAGCCGGACGAGGCGCAAGCCGCCGGTTGTCCCGCCGACGTGCTCGCGGCCAACGCGCCGCGTCAGCAGGACGCCCGCAATGAATACAGCGTGCGCCGCTCCACCCTGATGGCTTATCTCTGGCATGCGTTCGTCGGCTACTGGATCGTGCCGGCGCTCACGCTGTTTGTTATCGGCGTGTTGATCGGCGCGGTGCGCCGCGCGCTCAGGCGGCCACCGGCGGTCAAGAGTCCGGCCAATCACGGCGGATAGCGCGCGCATCTGACTTCAGATTTGCGGCGTCGAGACAACAGTTTCGCGCCGATCGCGACAGAAAATGCGAAGCGCTGGAGTCGGTAAAAATGGGCGAATGCGGCGATTTTGGCTCGCGTGCCCGGCGGCTCGACCGAGCGCGATCCGCGGCACGGCGGCCCGTTTTCTGCGCGTTGATGCGGTCGGCGAGCGTCGCCCGGCAGCCGGTCAAATTTACAGAAGACTCTTTTCGATTTGCCTCAAAGCCCCGCCGCATAAGGCTTTGAGGCTTGCGACCGAGGGCGCGTTTTGGCGTGCCGTGTGATATAACTCAGAGGCGACCGCGCGATTTGTTCGCGGTCGCGCCCCGGAACCATACGGAGAAAAACGATGCAAAGACGACACTTCATGTTGAAGACTACCGCTGCGCTCGCTTTCGGAGGCCTTGCTCTCGCCGGTTGCACAACCAACACCGGCGGCCACGACACCGCCGCCACCGATTCGTCCAAACGCCGCTCGATCGACGCCGACGTCGACGGCACCATGTCGCGGCTGTACACGACCGTGAAGGGTTCGCGCGAACTCGTCGCCAAGGCGCGCGGCGTGCTGGTGTTCCCGTCGGTGCTGCAGGCGGGCTTCATCGTCGGCGGGCAATACGGCGAAGGCGCGCTGCGCGTCGCCGGCACCTCAGTCGGCTACTACAGCACGGTTTCCGGCTCGTTCGGGCTCCAGGCGGGCGCGCAATCGAAGGCCATCATCTTCCTGTTCATGACGCAGGATGCGCTCGACAAATTCCGCAATGCGGACGGCTGGTCGGTCGGCGGCGACGCCTCCGTTGCGCTCGTGAAAATGGGTGCGAACGGCGCGATCGATTCGAACACGGCAACCGCGCCGGTCGAGGTCTTCGTGCTGACCAACGCCGGGTTGATGGGCGACCTGTCGTTGCAAGGCACCAAGGTTTCGCGCCTGAAGATTTGACGCCGAAGGGTTGGCCCCGGCGGTTTGTGTCCGCGGGCCGACTCTGTGAGCGTGACAATGGCTCGACGAGCCGCCGCTGCGTTGGTTGCGGCGGTATAGCGTCTTTGCGGCGGGACACGCAATGTGTCCCGCTGGGCCTAGGGTTGTGGAACGCAACCGTAGTAATGCAGCCATCGCGACAGTTGAGTTGCCGCGAGCGCGCCTAGTGCGCTATGCCGGCATCGGCTCACCGCACACGCGGCACAGCCTCTCGCAGTAAAAAGCCGGCGCTCGCCACGAGCGCCGGCTTCGTTTCTCTCTCCTGTTTTCGCTCAATCCCGCTTTGTCTGATCGCGCGAGCAAACCAGACAGCAGCATCGCGCGCCCACTGGCCGCGATCAACGCCCCGAGCTATCCACCACCTTGAAGCGCGAACGCTTCTGCGCGCGAATCACCGACTGATACGCATCCACGTATTGCTGCGCCATCCGGTGCGACGTGAAGCGCTCTTCGAAGCGCTGCCGCACGCCCGCACGCGACATCTTGTGCAGACGGTTGACCGCCGCGACCGCGCCGATCTCGTCTTCGACGATAAAGCCCGTCAGCCCGTCTTCGAGCACTTCCGGCACCGAGCCGCGGTTGAACGCGACGACCGGTGTGCCGCACGCCATCGCCTCGATCATCACGAGGCCGAACGGCTCCGGCCAGTCGATCGGAAACAGCAGCGCATGCGCGCCCGACAGGAACTCCGCCTTCTGATTGTCCGCGATTTCGCCGATGAACTCGACGTACGGCAGGTCCAGCAGCGGCCGGATATCGCGCTCGAAATATTCCCGATCGGCGGCGTCGACCTTGGCGGCGATGCGAATCGGCATGCCGCAGCGACCGGCAATGCGGATGGCCGTATCGACGCGTTTTTCCGGCGAAATACGGCCGAGAAACGCCAGGTACTTTTGCTCGACCGGCTGCGGCGTGTAGAGATGCTCGGGCAAGCCGTGATAGACGGTGGTGAGCCAACGCGCCTGCGGCAGCGGATGGCGCTGCGCATTCGAAATCGAAATTACCGGCGCCGAGCTGAACGTGTCGAACACCGGCTGCTGTTCGGGTAGGTCGAGACGGCCGTGCATCGTCGTGACGAACGGCGTGTCCTGGCGCTGAAACACCGAGAACGAGTAATAGTCGAGGTGAAAATGCAGGACGTCGAACTGCTCGGCCTGGCGGCGCACCAGTTCCATCAGCAACATATGCGGCGCGACGCGATCGCGAATGCCTGGGTCGAGGCGCAGCGCGCGCGGCCACACCGGCTCCAGTTTCGCACTCGTAACGGAATCGCCGCTTGCGAACAGCGTCACATCGTGGCCGAGCTCGACGAGCGCCTCGGTGATGTACGACACGACGCGCTCCGTGCCGCCGTATAGCTTCGGCGGCACCGATTCGGTCAAGGGGGCGATCTGCGCAATCTTCATAGTTGTCTCCGTGAACTGACAGCTCGTGGCCCGGCTTGTTCCGAGGCCGCGTTTTGCGGCGCCGTCAGTGGCGCCCTTTTGAGCGCCGGTCTTCGATCAGTGCACCGCGGCAGCACGCGCGCACCATAGGCATCGGAGCATTATTCCCTGGCAGGGACTAAAAAGCGCCCGTTATTGCATTTCCTGGGCGCTGTTACATTCAGCTTACAAGCGGCCTGGCACCGAAATAAACGCCGCATCGCACCGCGCGATTCAGCGCGACGGCCACTTCCAGGCCGGCATGTCGCGTTCGTCGGCGTCCGCGAGACGCGTGGCGCCGAAATGCTTTTCCAGCACCAGCGATTCGCTGGCGTCCTCGCGTTCGAGCGCCGCGATCAGCCGCGCCGCATGCGATACGACGAGCACCTGCGAGTGCGCGGCGGCCCGCGCGATCAGCCGCGCGAGCGCCGGCAGCAGATCGGGGTGCAAACTGGTTTCAGGCTCGTTCAGCACCAGCAGCGCGGGCGGGCGCGGAGTCAACAGCGCGGCGACCAGCAGCAGATAGCGCAAGGTGCCGTCCGACAATTCCGCGCCCTTCAGCGGACGCAGCAGGCCGTGCTGCTGCATCAGCACTTCGAAGCGGCCGTCCTGCGAGGCAATCTCGAGCCGCGAGCCGGGAAACGCGTCGTCGATGGCAGCGTCGAGCGCGCTCGAATCGCCGATTTCGCGGATGGTCTGCAACGCGGCGGCGAGGTCCGCGCCGTCGTCGGAGAGCACCGGCGTATGCGTGCCGACTTGCGGCATGCGGGCGGGGGCGTCGACGTCGGTCCGGAAGTGATCGTAGAAGCGCCACGAGCGGATCTGTTCGCGCACCGCGATCATCTCAGGCGCGGAGCGCGGGTCGGCGAACTCCGTCATCATGCTGTCGAAACTCGCGACCGGCTGCGGCACCGTTTGCCACTCGCCGCTTTCATCGCGCGTGCGTAACGCCGGACCCTGCCTGTCGACGAGCAATGCGGACGGCCGCAGCACCGGCCCGCTCCAGATGCATTCGCGCTTGACGACGGGATCGAGCATAAAACGGGTGCTCTTATTGAGCAGCGGCAGCCCGAGATCGATCGCATAACTAAACTGCTCGCCCGCGAAACCGAGCCTGAGACTCACCGGCGTCTTGCGTGCCGTGGGTTCAACCTCGAATTCGCCGCTCAGCACGCCGCGCGAAAAGCGTTCGGGACCGGCCCATAAGGTGGACGGCAGGCCGCCTTCCCGCGCAAGCGACGTAATCACGCCGCCGCGCGCCGTTTCCGCAAGCAGACGCAGCGAACGGTAGACGCTCGATTTGCCGCTGCCGTTCGCGCCGGTAATGACGTTCAGCCGGCCGAGCGGCACGATCAGTTCGCGCAAAGACCGATAGCCCGCGATGGCGAGCGCACTCAGCACGCGGCCATCCGAAGATACGAAGCTTGTGGACGCACGCGCGCCTTGCTAGCCGACAACCTCCGCTGCCCGAGGTTGAAGGTTGCGTATTGCCGCAAGCTCATTACCTGTGCCCTCCGCCCGCGGCCGGTCTTTGTATCGGCACGCTGCGCAGGTCGCGCAGGAAGCTGTCGCGCCACACGCCCAGATCGTTCTTGCGCAGCGCCGCCATGTTGATCTCGTGACGCCGCTGCCGTGCGTCGAGCGGCATTTGCAGCGCCCGCTGCAACGCCTCGCACATGCCGATCGCGTCATGCGGATTGACGAGCAGCGCGCCTGTCAACTCAGCCGCCGCGCCCGCGAAAATCGACAGCACGAGCACGCCCGGATCGTCCGGATTCTGCGCGGCGACATATTCCTTCGCGACCAGGTTCATGCCGTCATGCAACGGCGTGACGAAACCGATCTGCGACTCGCGAAACAGCGACATCAGTTTCCAGCGGTCGTATTGCTGATTCAGATAACGGATCGGCGTGTAGTCGAGGCCCGAATAGCGGCCGTTGATACGCCCCGCTTCGTACTCCAGGTCCTGGCGGATCTTCTGATAGGTCGCGACATCCGACCGCGTGGGCGGCGCGATCTGCACGAGCGTGACATTGCCGCGCCATTCGGGCGAGCGTTCCAGCAGATGCTCGAACGCGCGAAAACGTTCGACGAGCCCCTTCGAATAATCGAGCCGGTCCACGCTCATGATCAGCTTGCGGCCTTCCAGGCTCTGCTTCAGGTCGAGCACGTGCTGACGGCTTTCGTAGCGCTTGGCCTGTTCGGCGATCTCGTCGGGAAACACGCCGATGCGGTAAACGCCCGTGCGCAGCTTCCGGCCGAACGCCTCCACCATGCCGTTCGACACCGTGCCACGCGCGTGGCGCGTCACGTAGTCGTGAAAAGCCTCTTCGTCGGTCGCGGTCTGGAAACCAAGCAGGTCGTAGCACGACAGCGACTTCACCAGTTCCTCGTGCGGCGGAATATTCAGCAGGATTTGCGGCGACGGAAACGGAATGTGCAGGAAAAAACCGATGCGATTCGTGATGCCCTCGCTGCGCAGCGCCTCGGCGAACGGGATCAGATGGTAGTCGTGAATCCAGATGACGTCGTCGGGTTCGAGCAGCTTGATGAGCTTGTGCGCGAGCCACGCGTTGACGCGCCGATAACCGGCATATTCCTCCCGCTCGTAGCGCGCGAGGTCGTTGCGATAGTGGAACACCGGCCAGAGCGTCGCGTTCGAAAAACCGCGGTAGTACTGGTCGTAATCCTTGCGCGTGAGGCCCACGGTCGCGAAGGTCACCGCGCCGTCCTGTTCGAGCGTGGGTCCCGCGTTGGCGACGGTCTCGCTGACCACGTCGCCGCTCCAGCCGAACCACACGCCTCCCGCGTCTTTCAGCGCGCCGAACACGCCGACGGCGAGGCCGCCCGCCGATCCTTTGGTTTCCGTCGGCGTAGCGACGCGATTCGACACGACGATCAGTCGGCCCATGTTGCAAGTCCTCCTTGTTTCGCGCGGCATCTGCCAGGGTGCAGCCCGCGCCCGCCACGCAGCGGACGCGTCGACATCGTTTTGCATGGTGCACGCCATGCCGCGCCAGGTTTATTCAATGAGTGGACGGTTCGACCCTTTGGCGAACGATCGGTTGCATCGTTTAGCCGGTTGGCCAGGGCAGATAGCGCACGGCGCGCACATTTCAGCGAATTCGGTTGCGCGCTTCCGATCGTCGCAGCACTGCCTGCCAACGTTCCGCGCAGCGTCGCGCGGATTCTGACTTCGCGCTAGGCCGTTTCCTTCACTTTGTGCGGCGACCCAGCCGCCGACGACGGCCCAGGCCCAGGCCGGCTTGCCACCGGGTCCGCCTCAGTATGCGCCGCCGTGCTGCCGGCCGGCGTGCGCGTGCCGCGCGGCACCCAGTCGAGCGGTTCGCCCTTGCCGTTTTCGAGTTCCGCCGACACCTCCGCGCGCGCCCGCGGCAAATACTGCGGATAGTGCTTCTGGATGAAGTCGAGCAGCCCCTCGCGCACGCGGCAGCGCAGGTCCCAGTTCAGACCCGAATCGAGCGAACTGACGAGCGCGCGCAACTGCATCGAGCGCTCGGTGCCTTCGGTGACTTGCAGCACCTGCACGCGACGGTCCCACTCGGGCGCCGCTTCGACGATGCGCGCGAGTTCCTCGCGCAACGGCGCGAGCGGCATCCGGTAATCGACGTACAGAAACACCGTGCCGATGATCTGCGAACTGCTGCGCGTCCAGTTCGAAAACGGATTCTCGATGAACCATTGCAGCGGCACGATCAGCCGCCGCTGGTCCCACAGACGCACCGACACATACGTCCCGGTAATCTCCTCGATGCGCCCCCACTCGCCCTGAATGACGACGACGTCGTCGAGGCGGATTGGCTGCGACAGCGCGATCTGCAAGCCCGCGATCAGATTGCCGAGCACCGGCCGCGCGGCAATACCGGCGACCAGACCGGCGACGCCCGCCGACGCCAGCAGGCTCGCGCCGATCTGCCGCACGTTCGGAAACGTCATCAACGCGCCGCCGACGCCGACGATCACGATCACCAGCATCACCGAGCGCGCCAGCACCCTCGCCTGCGTATGGATGCGGCGCGCGTGGAGATTGTCGGCGGTATCGAGCGGATGGGCCTGAATGATCGCCTCGCCGATGGCCGCCGCCGAGCGCACCGACAGCCACGTCAATGCGCCGATCAGCGCAATGGCCGCGGCGTCGCGCAACGGGCCGATAAAAGTGAGCGTGTCCGGCGCCTCCCACCAGACGGCTTCGAGCGAGAGAATCAGCAGAACGAACAGCGACGGCTTGTCGATATAGCGCAGCACGACACTCGTGAGCGGATAAGGCCGCGCGATCCGCGTGACGATGCGCGCGCCCACGCGGTGCGCGCCGATCGCGATCAGCACGGCGATGACCGAGACCAGCAACGCGCCGGGCCAGGTATGCAGCGGCGCTTCGGCGATGTGGTCCAACTGGTCGAGTCGATCGAAAAAAGCCATATAGGACAGTTTCCTCCTCGCTTGGATGGGGACAGGCCGGCCGCGTGTGACGCGGCGACGGCGTAGAGATGAGGCGCCCGGCCGGCACGCCCGCGAAAGCGCGGATCAAACGATGCGCCCCGCTATCAAAGCCGGCTGCGACCGCGCAAAGCGGCGCCCCGGCTCATGTTGAACGCGTGCACGGCATACGGCACACGCGGTGAGCAAACTCAGTGACAAAAAACCCGTGACAAAAACCCATGACAAAACAACAAAGCTGGCGACCCGCACGCCTCGCGACACGAGGCCGCAAACCGCGCCGGCTCGAATCAACTCAACTCAAATCAGCTTCCGCTTTTGCAAGGAAACGCCTTGCCGAGCCCCAGCGAAATCGCCGTGCTCGCGTTATAGCCCGCCACAATCGGATTTTCCGCGATGTATTTGCGCACCGCATCCGTCAACTGCGCCGAACGCGCGTCTTGCGGCAGGCAGAAGTACTGGCCGACGCGCGGCCCGGTCGTGCCGCCGATTGCGTCGATCGTGTTGAAAATGCCGTCGGCGGCGCCTTCAATGTACGCGGCGCATGCACTGCGCGACGCCACGTCGGTCTTCGTGCACAGCTTGTTGAGGTCGCCTCCCGTAAACGCGGCCGCCGACAACGGTACGGCAAACGCGCTGGCGAAAATCAAAGCCCGCAGCATGGTGTTCCTTTCCAGGTCGTTTATCAGGCGGTCTGTTGCCGCATCCCGAGGGCGCGCACACGAGAGGCGCGCCAAAGTCGTCATTCTGCACTGTTTTACGGGGCCGCAGCAGGCAGCCGCCGCTATCTTCAGGCATATAAGCGGCAAAACGCGCACAAGCCGCTTCGCCGCGCGCCTTACTTCTGCTGCATCTGTTGCAGGCGGGCGGTGAGGCCCTCGACCACGTCCGGCTCCTTGTAGGTCTTCGCGAAATCGAGCGCGGTCAGGCCGATCTGGTTCTTCACGGTCAGGTCCGCGCCGTTGTCGAGCAGCAGCTTCACCGTCGACACATGGCCGCCGCGCGCGGCCATCATCAGCGGCGTGGTGCCGTTCGGGGAGCCGGCGTCGACGTAAGCCGAATGGTCGAGCAGCAGTTTCACGATGTCGTCGTGGCCGTTCGCGGCGGCGTAGTGCAGCGGCGCCCAGCCCTTCTTGTTGACTTCGGCGTCTTTCGCGATCAGTTGCTTGACGAATTCCAGGTCGCCGTTGAGCGCGGCCATCATCATCGCGTTCTCGCCCGCCTTGTCCTCGATTTCAACGTTGGTCTTCGGATTCGCGAGCAGCGCGGCGCCGACCTTGTCCGACTTCTCGCGCGCGGCGAGGACCAGCAGCGGCATGCCCTGGTTGTCGACGCTGTTCGGGTCCATGCCCTTCGCGAGCAATTTCTTGACGCCGTCGACGTCGTCGAATTTCACCGATTTGATCAGCGAGTCGATCGGCGCGGCTACAGCCGGCGCGGCGATCAGCGAGCTCAGCGCGGCACAGGCGAATGTGGCGGCCAAGGCGGCGCGCGACAAACCGCGGCGGACGGACGAGACTGCCGTGGCCGTCGTGTCAGCGGTATGCGGTGTGTGGGTTAATGTGAAATATGTCATATTTTACTTTAGGGCTAAGCCCTATCCTATTGATTTATTTACATTCTCTACGCGCCAGCCGGCGCGGGAATCTTGAAAAGGCGGAAGAAGTTTTGCGTCGTCGCGGCGGCGAGCGCCTCGTCCGTCATCTCGCGCTGCTGCGCGATGAAACGTCCGACATAACTCACGTACGCAGGTTCATTGGGCTTGCCGCGATACGGCACGGGCGCCAGATACGGCGAATCGGTCTCGATCAGCAGCCGCTCCAGAGGCACGCGACGCGCGACGTCCTGCACGTCCGTCGCGCTCTTGAACGTGACGATGCCCGACAGCGAGATGTAAAAGTTTTGCGCAAGCGCCTGCTCGGCGACGCTCCACGGCTCCGTGAAGCAGTGCATGACGCCGCCCGGCTCGCTCGCGCGCTCCTCGGCCATGATGCGCAGCGTGTCTTCCGACGAAGAACGCGTATGGATGATGAGCGGCTTGCCGGTCGCATGCGCGGCGCGGATGTGCGTGCGAAAGCGCTCGCGCTGCCATTCCATATCGGCGATCGAGCGGCCTTCCAGGCGGTAATAGTCGAGCCCCGTTTCGCCGATCGCGACCACTTTCGGATGTTCGGCCAGCTCGACCAGTTCGGCGACGCTCGGCTCGCGCATGTCCTCGTGATCGGGATGCACGCCCACCGACGCATAAACGTTGTCGTGCCGGCTGGCGATTTCAAGAACCGACGGCAGCGTTTCCAGATCGACCGACACGCACAGCGCATGCGTGACCGCGTGGCTGCGCATGTTCTCGAGCACCTGCGGCAGACGGTCGGCGAGTCCTTCGAAATTGATGTGACAGTGTGAATCGACAAACATGACGATGTCCTGCAAAGGAATGCCTGAGGCGGATCAGCTTGCCGCGCCCTGCGCGTCGAGCCGCTTGCCGAGAATCACCAGATCGCGCTCGACGCCGTCCAGCACGGCCACGCGCGGCAGCGACCCCCACGTGTCGAAGCCGAAACCCCGAAAGAGGCGCAGGCTCGCGTCATTGTGGCCGAAGATGAAACCGAGCACGGTGTCGATGCCGAGCGCCGGCGCCGCCGCGAGCGAGGCCGCCAGCAACTGCTTGCCGAGGCCCTTGCCGCGCGCGCGCTCGTCCAGATAGATGCTGACTTCCGCGGTGCGCTGATAGGCCGGACGGCCGTAAAAGTCCGAAAAGCTGAGCCAGCCGAGCAGGCGGCCGGGCGCTTCGGCGTCGTCGACGACCCACAGCGGACGTTTCTGCGGCCCGTGCGCATGAAACCATGCCAACCGGCTCTCGACGCTGACCGGCTCCAGATCGGCCGTCACCTGGCGCGACGCGACCGTCGAGTTGTAAATGGCGACGATCGCGGGCAGATCGTCGAGCGTGGCATCGCGGTAAGACAGGCTCATGGTGCTTTCGGATTGGAATGAGAGGCTGGGTAAAAAAATCAGAAACGGTTCTTCAGACGACGCTTGCGGCATGGACGGCATGGCGCTTCGTGAGCGTCATGCAAAAAGCTCGCGGTAGCCCAGAAACAGCTCCTCGAACACAAGCCGCGCGTTCAACGGATGATTTTCGACCGCGCGCTGCCGCGTCACGGTCCGCATGAAGCGCGCGAACGCGCTCGCGTCAGCCTGCGACGCGCAACGCGTCAACGCCGCCGACGCCTGCGGAAAGTAGCGCGGCGCGCCGGCCGCGCGCTGGGCGAGCAGATCGTACATCCAGCGCTGCAGCCAGCCGAGCACGAGCGGCACCGGCAGCTTCTGCAGCGCCTCGCCGCACGCAAAGGCGTCGCACTCGGGGCCCGCAGCCAGTTGCTTGAGCGTCCAGTCGCGCAGCGTGCGGTTTTCGTCGCTGGCGAGGGCGAGCGCGGTGAGCGGTGCGCCGCCCGCCTCGGCGAGCAGCGCCGGCGCTTCGGCCACGCCTTGCGCCGCGAGCCATTGGGTGGCGGCTTCGGGTGACGGCATGCTCATCGGCCATTGGCGGCAACGGCTGATGATGGTGGGCAGCAACCGGTCGATGCGTGCCGACACCATCAGGAACACGACGCCCGCTGGCGGCTCCTCGAGCGTCTTCAGCAGCGCATTGGCCGCGGCGATGTTCAGCCCTTCGGCGGGATACAGCACGACCACGCGCGCGCCGCCGCGATGCGAGCCCACGCCGACGAAGTCGAGCAAGCCGCGAATCTGCTCGATCTTGATCTCCTTGCTGGGTGCACGCGTTTTCTTGCCCTCGTCGGCGTCGGCCTTGTCGGCTTTATCCGCTTTGTCGTCGGCGCCGTAGCCGAGGCCGGCCTCGGCGGCCAGCGCCTCGGGCACCACGATCCGGTAATCGGGATGGTTGCCTTGCACGAACCAGTTGCACGCGACGCACGCGCCGCACGGCTCGCCGTTCTCGCGCTGGTCTTCGCACAACAGGCCCTGCGCGAGGTGCTGCGCGAAGCGCAGCTTGCCGATGCCCGCCTGGCCATGCAGC
This sequence comes from Paraburkholderia graminis, assembly GCF_003330785.1. Lineage (NCBI taxonomy): Bacteria > Pseudomonadati > Pseudomonadota > Betaproteobacteria > Burkholderiales > Burkholderiaceae > Paraburkholderia > Paraburkholderia graminis. Next base: position 1,943,084 of record NZ_CP024934.1, on the reverse strand, counting down.
AACAACGCATGCGGCCAGTGGCCGCGCAACTGCTGCAGGCGGTTCCAGTCATCGGCTTGCCACGGATAAATCATCGTTTGTCTTTTCGAATCAATCGGTTGGGGACGTTATTTGATGCTTTGCCGGAGCTTTGGCGTGCGCTCGCCTGGATTTGACATTACCTTGGCAGAATCAAAGACTTGCAATCAACTCTTCAAGCTGCTTCTGGATACGGACAATGCTCTGCGAAGAGTCAATGATAGCGAAACGATACGGTGCTTCTTCCGCCCGGCGCAGATATTCGGTCCGCGTGCGCTCGAAAAAAGCCGCCGATTCGCTCTCGAAGCGATCCGGGTCGCGCGCCGCGCTGCGCCGTTCGTTGGCAATTTCCGGCGCGAGGTCGAACAGAACGGTCAAATCCGGCTGGAAGCCGCCCTGCACCCAACGCTCGAGCGTTTCCAGCTTGTCGCGCGGCAGCCCGCGCCCGCCGCCCTGGTAGGCAAAGGTCGCGTCGGTGAAGCGGTCGGACAGCACCCAGTCGCCGCGTGCGAGCGCCGGCTCGATCACTTCCGCCAGATGCTGGCGGCGCAGCGCGAACATCAGCAGCGCCTCGGTTTCGAGATCCATCTTTTGATGCAGCACGATTTCGCGGATCTGCTCGCCAAGCGGCGTGCCGCCGGGTTCGCGCGTCATGACGACCGCGCGGCCGGTGGCCGCCACCTTCTGTTCCAGCCGCTCGCGGAACCAGGCGAGATGCGTCGTCTTGCCGGCGCCGTCTATGCCCTCGAACGTGATGAATTTGCCGCGCGCCATTTATTGCCCTCGAATGTATTTGTCCACGGCCTTGTTGTGATCGCCAAGGTTGTCGGAAAAGATGCTGCTGCCGTCGCCGCGCGACACGAAGTACAACGCGCTCGTTTGCGCCGGGTTCATCGCCGCCTGCAGCGACGCGACGCCGGGCAGCGAAATCGGCGTGGGCGGCAGGCCCATGCGCGTGTAGGTATTGTAGGGAGTGTCCGTCTGCAGGTCTTTTTTGCGGATGCGGCCCGCGTAGCTCTCGCCCATTCCGTAGATCACAGTCGGGTCGGTCTGCAGCGGCATGCCCACGCGCAGACGGTTCGCGAACACGGCCGCGACCATCGGACGGTCCGACTTTTTGCCGGTTTCCTTTTCGATGATCGAAGCCATGATCAGCGCCTCGTACGGCGTCTTGTACGGCAGGTTCGGCGCGCGCGCGAGCCATGCTTCATCGAGACGCACGCGCATCAGACGATACGCGCGGCGATACACGTCGAGGTCGCTCGTGTTCTTGTCGAACAGATAGGTGTCCGGGAAAAAGAGCCCTTCGCCGTTGCCGATCGACGCTTCCGGTGCGCCGATCGCGCTCATCAGCTGCGCGTCGTTCATCGCGACGCTGTCGTGCTTGAGCGCCGGATTCGCGTCCAGCTCGGCGCGCATGCGCTTGAACGTCCACCCTTCGATGATGGTCGCGACGTATTCGTTGACGTCGCCGCGCGCGATTTTTTGCAGCACTTCGTAGGGCGTCACGCCGGTCTTGAATTCGTAATTGCCGGACTTCAGCTCGCTTTGCAGGCCGAGCAGCCGCGTCATCACGATGAATAGCTCGGGCTCGACCGGCACGCCGCCGCGATTGAGCTGCAGCGTGACGCTGCGCAGGCTGCTGTGCGGTTTGACGGTGACGTCGAGTTGCGCGGGATTCAGCTCGAGCGGGCTGTTGGCCCAGTGGTATCCGCCAGCGATCGCGGCTGCGGCCAGCACGAGGACAATCGAGCCGGCAACCAAACATTTCTTGAAGAGGGACATGAAAACGTGGCAGGGTTGGACTGCATATAATACTTGTTTGCCTTAGCTAAAGTCAGAATTGACTGTTCCCGGAATCCATGAACACACCGCTCGCTACCGCTTCAGGCACTGTCCCAGCTAACCCCGCAGTGCATCCGTCAGCCGCGGCCGTCACGGCGCTGCCGGTGTGGCCGCGTCCGTCCGCCGATGAGTTCGACGCCGCCCTCCAGCACGGCGCCTACGCGGTGCTCACGCAGTTCGGCGTGATCGACGCGACCGGCGACGACGCCGCGAGCTTCCTGCACGGTCAGTTGACGAACGACACGCAGCACCTCGACGCCGCCAACGCGCGCCTCGCAGGCTACTGCTCGGCGAAGGGACGCCTGCTCGCGTCGTTCCTGACCTGGCGCAGCGGCGACACGCTCCGTCTGCTGGTCTCAAAGGACGTACAGGCGGCGGTGCAAAAGCGCCTCTCCATGTTCGTTCTGCGCGCGAAGGCGAAGCTCGCCGATGCAAGCGGCGAGCTGGCGGTGATCGGCCTCGCGGGCGACGTGCGCAAGGCGCTGTCCGGCGTGTTCGACGCGTTGCCGGACGGCGTGCACGTCAAGGTGGACGGCGCGGCCGGCTCGCTGATTCGCGTGCCGGATGCGTTCGAGCGGCTCCGTTATCTGTGGATCGGGCCGAAGGCGCAGGTCGAAGCGCATCTGCCCTCGCTCGGCGAGAAGCTCACGCAGGTTTCGCCGGCCGTGTGGGACTGGCTCGACATTCGCGCGGGCGAGCCGCGCATCACGCAGCCGGTGGTCGAACAGTTCGTGCCGCAAATGGTCAATTTCGACGTGCTCGGCGCGGTCAATTTCCGCAAGGGCTGCTACCCTGGCCAGGAAGTGGTCGCGCGCAGCCAGTACCGCGGCACGATCAAGCGGCGCACGTCGCTCGCGAACGTGGCGGGCGAGCTCGATACCGTGAAGGCGGGCGTCGAGCTGTTTCACTCCGACGATCCTGGTCAGCCGTGCGGCATGGTGGTGAACGCGGCGTCGGCGCGGGACGGCGGCGTCGATGTGCTCGTCGAGATCAAGCTCGCGGCGCTCGAAAGCGGTTCGGTGCATCTGGGCGCCGCGGACGGCCCGGCGCTGCGCTTTCTCGCGCTGCCGTACGGACTGCCCTCCGAGGTTTGAACGGCGCTCCGCGGTACGCAGATGAGCGGCGCAGTGCGCTCGAAGCACGCGCCGCTTTTTGCCGGCGTCCTCGTCCGACTACTGTTCGCCATTGCGTTTTGAAGCAACATTGAAGCAACAACCGGGAGACGCCCCCGATGTGCCTGATCGTGTTCGACTGGCGACCCGATGCGGTCGACGGCCCGCTCTTCACGCTTGCCGCGAATCGCGACGAATTTTTCCACCGCACGGCCCAGCCGATCGGCTGGTGGGACGACGCGCGGGGCGTGCTGGCCGGCCGCGATCTGGTCGGCGGCGGCACCTGGCTCGGCATGTCGCGCCACGGACGCTTCGCCGCGCTGACCAACTACCGCGCGCCGCACGACATGCGCGCCGACGCGCCGACCCGCGGCACGCTCGTCAGCGACTGGCTGGCTTGCGAGGAGCCCGCATTTGACGCGGGACGGAATGGCGGCGAAAACCACGACGCAAACGACGGCGAACAGGAAACGCCCCTCGCCTATCTGCGCCGCGTCGCGCAAACCGGCGATCTGTACAACGGCTTTAATCTGCTGGTAGGCGACTGGACGCGCCGCGAGCTGGCCTGGTACTGCAATCGCTCGAATCTGGCGCCCGCGCTGCTCGCGCCGGGCACGCACGGCATCTCGAACGCGATTCTCGACACGCCGTGGCCGAAGCTCGTCAGGAAGCGCGCCGAACTGGGCGCGCTGCTCACGCGCAATTCGATGCCGCCGCTCGAACATCTGATCGACCTGATGCGCGATCCGCGCGTCGCCGCGGACGCCGAGTTGCCGTCCACCGGCATTGCGCTCGAGCGGGAACGGGCGCTGTCGGCGGCGTTCATCGAAACGCCCGGATACGGCACGCGCGGCACCACGGCGCTGCGCGTCGTCGCGAACGGCGAGATGGTCAGCGTCGCGGTGGCCGAGCGCAGCGACGACAACGGCTCGCACCGCATCGTCCGGCCAGGCGACTTCGAACGCAGCTTCGCGTTCAACGTCGAGCGGGAAATCGCCTAGTCAGTCCACGCCGAATGCCGCGCGCAATGCCGCGGCGGCATCGGCATGCGCGTGCGCGACCTCGGGCACGAAGCCGCCCATCTTGAAGAACTCGTGGATCATGCCCGGATAGCGCCTGAGCGTCACCGCGTTGCCGTAGCGGCGCAGCTTGTCCGCGTAGGCATCGCCTTCGTCGCTGAGCGGATCGTATTCGGCGGTCGCGATCCAGGCCGGCGCGAGTCCGCTGAAATCGGGCGCACCGCGCGTGCCGTCGAGCGGCGCGAAACGCCAGTCGTCGCGATCGCTCGTATCGCGCACATACTGCTCGAAGAACCATTGGATCGTCGTGCCCGACAGCAGGAATCCGTCGGCGAGGCGCGAGTGCGAATCGGTCTGCTGATAACCGGTCGTGCCGGGATAGATCAGCAATTGCAGCGCGAGCGGGATGCCTGCGTCGCGCGCGAGCACCGCGCACACCGTCGCCAGCGTGCCGCCCGCGCTGTCGCCGCCGACCGCGAGCCGGGCCGCGTCGATGCCGAACTCCGCGCCGTGCGTATGCAGCCACGTGAGCGCGTCGAAAGCGTCGTCGACGGCGGTCGGGAACTTGTGTTCCGGCGCGAGCCGGTAATCGACCGACAGCACCGCGCATTGGCCGTCGCGCGCGAACATCCGCGCGAGCGCATCGTGCGTGTTCACGCTGCCGACCGTGAAGCCGCCGCCGTGATAGTAGACGAGCGCGGGCGCGGGGTTCGCCCAGCTCGGCTCTTCGGCGTGGTAAAGACGTGCGCCGATCGTCGCGCCGTCGCGTGTTGGAATACGCAGGTCTTCGACGGAGAACATCGGCGCGCTGGCGATCTCCAGAATCGGCGCGCTTTTTTCATACGATGCGCGCGCCGCTTGCGGCGTCATCTCATGGAGCTTCGGGCGCTTTGCGCGCGCGATCATGTCGAGCACCTGCTCGATCTTCGGATTCAACGGCATGTGACGTGAGGTGGGTTGAAGAGAACTCGCGGGACGGCTCGGGCGGGCGGCTTCCGTACCGCATTCAAATCTCGCTGGCGCTTCTCACTTCCGGCTTCAGCGACATCGGATCGGTCGGATCGCGCAACTGCTCGATGTCCTCGTGACGCAGCTTGACGGTCGCCATGATGGCCGGGTGCGTGATGATATAGAAGCGCCGTGCGGCGATGGCGTCGAACGTGAGCGCGGCGACCTCGGCCGCGCTCAGCTTGCCCGCTCGCACCGCGCGCTGCAATTGCTTGCCGGCGGCGATCTGCGAGCGCGTCGGGCCGTTTTCGTTGCGCAGACCGGCGGGCCGCATGCGCTCGGCATCCGCGATGCCGGTCGGCGCGAAGGCCGGACACAGCAGCGAACAGCCGACCCGGGCGTTGGCGTCGCGCCCGGCCTGCGCGAGTTGCAGGTCGTGATACAGCGTCTCGGTGAGCGACACGACGGCGTGCTTCGACGCGTTGTAGACGCCCATCGCAGGCGGCGACAACAGCCCCGCCACCGACGCCGTATTGACGATATGCGCCGGCTCGTTCTGCGCGAGCATGAGCGGCGCGAACGCGCGCACGCCGTGGGCGACGCCCATCACGTTCACGCCGAACACCCAGGCCCAGTCGTTCGCCGAACTCTCCCACAGGAAGCCGCCCGAGCCCACGCCCGCATTGTTGAAGAGCAGATGCACCTTGCCGAACGCATCGAGCGCGGCCTGGGCAAGCGCTTCGACCTGCGCCGCGTTCGATACGTCGGTCGGCACGCCGATCGCGTCGGCGCCCGCGGCGCGCAATGCATCGACGGTCTGGGCGAGCGCCTCGGGGTTCACGTCCGCGAGCACGAGCTTCATGCGAAGCGCCGCGGCTCGTTGCGCGAATGCCTGGCCGAAGCCGCTCGCCGCGCCGGTGATGACCGCGACCCTGGCGGGGAATTCGAACATCTGGCGACTCCTTTTTGCGTGGGGCCTAATGCGTGGCTTTTGAATGTGTGATTCGCGATGCGCGACTTCGACTGCCGTGACTTCGGCTGCGTGCCGTTTGATGCCTGATTTTGCCGCATGCCCTCAACCCGCGACTTCCGCGCAACGCAACGCATCGCATCGCATCGACAAACGGCTCAATGAGCGACTCGCGCGTCCCACTCACGCTTCACTCACCGAGCCGAGCCTCACTCAAATCAGCTTCACCAGCTGCTTGCCGAAGTTCTTGCCCTTCAGCAAACCAATGAAAGCCTCGGGCGCGGCATCGAGCCCTTGCGCGATGGTCTCCCGATATTGCAGCTTCTTCTGCGCGACGAGCGTGCCGAGTTCGTTGAGCGCCTGCGGCCAGACGTCCATATGCTCGGTCACGATGAAGCCTTGCACCAGCAGGCGCTGCGTCAGTATCAGCGACGGGTGCTTGAGCGGCACCGGCTGACCGTCGTAGCCCGCGATGTATCCGCACACCGCGATGCGCCCCGACGGGTTCATGCGCGCGAGCGTCGCGTCGAGCACTTCGCCGCCGACGTTCTCGAAGCAGCCGTCGATGCCGTCCGGCGTCGCCGCCTTCAGGTCCTGATACAGATTGCCGGCCTTGTAGTCGACGCAGGCGTCGAAGCCGAGCGTCTCCACGACGTAGCGGCATTTCTCGACGCCGCCGGCGATGCCCACCGCGCGCGCGCCGGCCCGCTTCGCCAGTTGGCCGACGACGCTGCCCACCGCGCCGCTCGCCGCGCTCACTACGACGGTCTCGCCCGCCTTGGGCGCGATGATCCGGTTCAATCCATACCATGCCGTCACGCCCGGCATGCCGACGGGTCCGAGATAGGCCGACAGCGGCACGTGCGTGTCGTCGACTTTCTGCACGCCCGCGCCGTCCGACGTGCCGTATTCCTGCCAGCCGAATATGGCGACGACCTTGTCGCCGACCGCGAACTTCGGGTTCTTCGACTCGATCACTTCGCCGACCGTGCCGCCGATCATCACTTCATCGAGCGGCTGCGGCGCCGCGTACGACTTGCTGTCGTTCATGCGGCCGCGCATGTACGGATCGAGCGACAGGTAGTGATTGCGCACGCGGATTTCGCCATCGGCAAGCGGCGCGAGCGGCGTCTCCACGAGACGGAAGTTGTCGGGCGTGACAGCGCCTTGCGGACGCGAAGCGAGCAGGAACTGGCGGTTGATTTGTGGCATGTCGATCGTCTCCTTGGGTTGTGGATTGTGGACTACCGATTACGAATCAGCGATGGCAAGTCGCGCTCGCCGATGGCATGTTCGGGCATGTTGCCGCCTCGCACCTTGCCACTCGCTCAACCGTCGCTAGGACCGGGTTTCGCCGACGGGTCGCTGCGCAAGCGCTGGCGCGTCACGTCGCGGCCCACGGCGAGGCGGCGCATGTATTTGAACGTGCCGAGCGCCTTGCCGACGAAGTGGCCTTCGCTATCGCGGATCTCGCCTTCGCAATAGGCCATGGTGGTCGAGCGGTGCAGCACGCGCGCCGTCGCGCGCAACTCGCCGCGGCCTGGCTGCATGAAGTTGACCTTCATCTCGACCGTGACCACGCCGACACCGTCGCCGGCGAGACTGCGCGCGGCCATCGCGAGCGCGACGTCGGCGAGCGTCATCGTGACGCCGCCGTGCGCGACGTCCCAGGTGTTCATATGCTCGGGCAAGAGGGACAGCACCACTTCGCTGGCGCCGTCCGCAGCGGAAACGAGCCGTGCGCCGAGCCGGTCGACGAAGGGACTTTCGGGCAACGACGCGCCGCCCGCAGTGGATGAAGATGAATCGGTCATTGCGGCTTTCGGTTTTCCTTGTCTTGACGTGCGGCGGCGCGTGCGCGTGTGCGCTGATGCAGCGGCGATGCGGGCACCTTCATGCACGCGCGACGCGACGCGCCGGAAGAGAAGAAATGATACCTGCTATGCCGTTTCGCAGTGGGAGAGAGGCGTGGGTTTGTCTGCCGCCGACGCATATGCCGACGCCCGCGCCGCCATCGCTGTCGCAAGCCGTCCGAGCCGGCGCAGCGCGTCATCGGCGAGATCCAGATCTGTGCTTGGACAACTGAGGCGAATGAAGTGATCGAAGCGGCCCGCGTTCGAGAACACGGTGCCCGGCATCACGCGAATGCCCTCTTTCAGCGCGGCGTCGAAGAAATCGGCCGACGACACCTCGCGCGGCAGCTCGATCCAGAAGAAGATGCCGCCCGCGGGCGGCGTGAACCGCGTGCCCTCGGGAAAGGACGCGCCCAGCGCCGCCGCCATCCGCTCGCGCTGCATCCTCAGCCGGTCGCGCAAGCGCCGCAGATGCCGCTCATACGCGTTGGTCTGCAGAAACTCCGCGAGCACGACTTGCGACAACTGCTCGTTGTGACGCGACTGCGCGAATTTCAGCATGCCGATACGCGGATGCCAGCGCCCGCCGTTGATCCAGCCGATGCGCATGCCCGGCGCGAGCGTCTTGTTGAACGACGTGCAATGGATCACGGTGCCGTCGCTGTCCCAGGCCTTCAGCGAACGCAGCGGCTGTGTGCTGTCGACCAGTTCGCGATACGGGTCGTCCTCGATCAGCGCGATGCCTGCCCGCGCGCACAACTCGACGAGCCGAGCCTTGTGCGCGTCGGGCATCACGCTGCCAAGCGGATTCTGCAGGTTCGGCACCACGACCACGGCCTTGATGTCGGGATGCGTTTGCAACGCGAAGTCGAGCGCCTCGATGGCGAGCCCCGTACTCGGGCTCGCGGGAATTTCGAGCGCGCGCAGCCCGAGACTCTCCAGCGCCTGCAACAGGCCGAAGAAACACGGCGATTCGACGGCGACGGTGTCGCCCGGTTGCGTCACGGCCCGCAACGCCAGGTTGACTGCCTCGATGCCGCCGTGCGTCATGATGATGTCGTCCGCGCCGACCTGGATGCCCGCGTCGAGCGCACGGCGCGCGATGATCGCGCGCAACGCGGGATCGCCCTGATCGGGCCCGGCTGCGGTCAACAGCGTCGGCCGTCGGCGCAATGCGCGCAGCGCGGCTTTCTGCAACGCGTCGGTCGGATAGAGATCCGGCGACGCGGTCGCGCCGCCCAGATTGAACGCGTCCGGATAGCGCTGATATTGCGAGACGATGGTTGAAATGACCGAGTGAATGCCGACGAACTGCGCGGTGCGAGGCATCGTTGCGAGGTCGGGTTCCGATGCGGCGGGCAACGCGGCGCTTTGCGACGCGCGCACGAAATAGCCGGCGCGCGGCTGTGCTTCGATCAGCGCCTCGCGTTCGAGCACGCGATAACTCTCGGTGGCGGTCGCGAGGCTCACGCCGTGACGCTGCATGAAGGCGCGCATCGACGGCATGCGCTCGCCGGGGCGCAGCACGCCGTTGCGAATCGCGCGGCGATATTGCGCCGCCAGTTGGCGGTAAAGCGGTTCGCTCGCGGTGGCATCGTTCGGCGGCGCGAGGGGCATGCTGGTGTACGCGTGCATGGGCTTTTCTGCTTGCGTTCAGGTTGATCGGCTCATGAGCCGATGGTGCGCACGGTCCGCGTGCGGCAACAGATACACATCGACCTCATTTCGACCGATACAGCGTATCAAAGAGCCGCGTTGTACCGGTGCAGATTGTCGGCGACTGCGGCTGTTTTCCGTGGCAGCGGGTCAATAAGCTGAATGGCATGCAAACGCACCGAAGGAAACGTTATGTCAGCTCACGCCAACATCAATGTGTGCCGTCTCGCCGCGGGCCAGGTCGCGCTGCACGACCTGCGCGCGAGGAGCGCCGTCGTCGCGGTCGAAGGCGATCTGCACCTCGTCGTCCGCGATCATTCGCTGTCGTGGCTCGGCGACGCGGTTCCGTCGACATCGATCATGCTCAGCGAAGGCGAGTGCTTCGTGCCGACCGAACGCAGCATGGTGTCGATCAGCGCGTTGCATGGAAAAGCCGCGGCGTTCGCACTGCCCGCATCGCATGCAGCAGCTAGAAGCAATACGCAGCGCGCGAATGGGATTCGCCAACTCGCCGCGTTTCTCAAAGCGACGCTGCGGCGCGCTGCCTGATGCGTTGCCGCGCGCCGCCTGTCGCCCGCTACAATGCATGACCCCATCCGCTCTTCGAGGTGCCGGTCATGTCCTTTGTCCGCAAGCTGTTCGGCGCTAGTCTGTTGCGCGTCGCCGCGTTATGCGCGGTTCTCACGCTGACGCTCAGCGGCTGCGCGGGGCTGTTCGGCGGCGACCCGTTGCGCGTGAGCGTGGCGGGCATCGAACCGCTCGAAAGCCAGGGGCTGGAGGTGCGCTTTAACGTCAAGCTGCGCGTGCAGAATCCGAACGAATCGGCGGTGAGCTTCAACGGCGTGTCGCTCGATCTCGAACTGAACGGCCACTCTTTTGCGAGCGGCGTCAGCGATCAAGCCGGCACCGTGCCGCGCTATGGCGAAACGGTGCTGAACGTGCCGTTGACGGTGCCCGCATTCGCCGCGGTGCGCCAGGCCTTCGCGTTCGCCGGCGCCGCGCAGTCGGGACAGGTTCCGTATATTCTGCGCGGCAAGCTGGCGGGCGGCCCGTTCGGCACCGCGCGTTTCGTCGATCAGGGCATGCTCAGCCTGCCGATGTCAGGCGCCGGCATGCCGTAATCACGCGACCTCAGACCACTTCAAAGAGGCCCGCCGCGCCCTGCCCGCCGCCGATGCACATCGTCACCACGACGAGCTTCGCGCCGCGCCGCTTGCCTTCGATCAGCGCATGTCCGGCGAGGCGCGCGCCCGACACGCCATACGGATGGCCCACCGCAATCGCGCCGCCGTTCACGTTCAAGCGCTCCTGGTCGATGCCGAGTTTGTCCGCGCAATACAGCACCTGCACGGCGAACGCTTCGTTCAGTTCCCACAGATCGATGTCCCCGACTTTCAGACCGGCCTGCTTCAGCAGCTTGGGCACCGCGAAAACCGGGCCGATGCCCATCTCGTCCGGTTCGCAGCCGGCCACCGCGAAGCCGCGGAAAATGCCGAGCGGCTGCAGCCCTTCGCGCTCCGCGAGCTTCGCGTTCATCACCACGCAAGCCGACGCGCCATCGGAAAACTGGCTCGCGTTGCCCGCGGTAATCACGCCGCCGGGCAGCGCCGTGCGAATCTTCGATACGCCTTCGAGCGTCGTGTCCGCGCGAATGCCCTCGTCGCCGCTGACGGTGACTTCCTTCGTATAAAGACGCCCCGTTGCCTTGTCGGCGACGCCCGCGAGTACCGTCAACGGCACGATCTCGTCGTTGAAGCGGCCGGCTTCGAGCGCGGCTGCGGCGCGCTGCTGGGAGCGCACGCCGTATTCGTCCTGACGTTCCTTCGAAATCGAATAGCGTTTCGCGACGTTCTCGGCGGTCTGCAACATCGACCAGTAGATTTCCGGCTTGTTTTCGCTGAGCCAGCCTTCGATCATCATGTGGCGGTTCATCTCGTTCTGCACGCACGAGATGGATTCCACGCCGCCCGCGACGAACACATCGCCTTCGCCGGCGATCACGCGTTGCGCGGCAAGCGCGATAGTTTGCAATCCCGACGAACAGAAACGGTTGACCGTCATGCCCGGCACGCTGACCGGCAAGCCCGCGCGCAACGCGATCTGCCGCGCGATGTTCATGCCCGTCGCGCCTTCCGGATTCGCGCAGCCCATGATCACGTCTTCGATGCGCGCCGGGTCCAGCTTCGCGCGCTCGACCACGGCCTTCGTCACGTGGCCGCCGAGCGTCGCGCCGTGGGTCATGTTGAAACCGCCGCGCCATGATTTGGCGAGCCCCGTGCGGGCGGTCGATACGATTACGGCGTCAGTCATGCGAATCTCCTGCGTGTCAATGTCGATGGTGGCGCATGCGCTAATGCGCTAATGCGCTAATGCGCTAATGCGCTAATGCGCTAATGCGCTAATGCGCGCGAGTGACCCGCGCCACCTTTGTCGTTCGATGCGAGCGTTTTTGCTCTACGCGTCAACTCAGCCGTTAAACGTGCGGCCCTGCGCCGCCAGTTCGGCGATGCTTGGCGCAAGCTGCCACGCGTCGCCGTTCGGCTGCGATGCGTAGCGGCGTATCGCGCGCTCGACGTTGTAAAGCCCGACGGTGTCCGCGTACAGCATCGGACCGCCGCGATAAAGCGGGAAGCCGTAGCCGGTCAGATAGACCATGTCGATGTCCGACGCTTTCGACGCAATGCCTTCCTCGAGAATCTTCGCGCCTTCGTTCACGAGCGCGAACACGAGGCGCTCGACGATTTCCTCGTCGCCGATCTTGCGCCGCTCGCTACCGGTTTCCTTCGAATAAGCGACGATCATTTCGTCCACCATTTTCGACGGATACGCGGTGCGGTCGCCCGCCTTGTAGTCGTACCAGCCGCCGCCGGTTTTCTGGCCGAAGCGCCCGCTCTCGCACAAACGGTCGGCGATTTTCGAGTAGTGCATGTCAGGCTGTTCCTGATAGCGGCGCTTGCGGATCGCCCAGCCGATGTCGTTGCCCGCCAGGTCGCTCATGCGGAACGGCCCCATTGCAAAGCCGAATTTTTCGATGGCCCGATCGACCTGCGCGGGCAGCGCGCCTTCTTCGAGCATGAACAACGCCTGGCGGATGTACTGCTCGATCATCCGGTTGCCGATAAAGCCGTCGCACACGCCCGAAACAACCGCGGTCTTCTTTATCTTTTTCGCGAGCTTCATGACGGTGGCGAGCACGTCTTTCGCGGTCTTCTCGCCACGCACCACTTCGAGCAGCTTCATCACATTGGCCGGACTGAAGAAGTGCGTGCCGACGACGTCCTGCGGACGCTTCGTGAACGCGGCGATCTTGTCGACATCGAGCGTCGACGTGTTCGACGCGAGAATCGCGCCCGGCTTCGCGATTTCATCAAGACGCCTGAATACCTGCTCCTTGACGCCGAGTTCCTCGAACACCGCTTCGATGATCAGGTCGGCGTTCTTCAGGTCGTCGTAGGAAAGCGTGGTCGTGATGAGCGCCATGCGCTCCTGCAGCGCCTCGGGCTTGAGCTTGCCCTTCTTCACGCTCGCTTCATAATTGTTGCGGATCGTGGCAAGGCCACGCTCGAGCGCGTCCTGCTTCATCTCGAGCAGCGTGACCGGAATGCCCGCGTTGATGAAGTTCATCGCGATGCCGCCGCCCATCGTGCCCGCGCCGATCACCGCGACCTGGCGGATCTCGCGCACCGGCGTATCGGCCGGCACATCGGGAATCTTGCTCGCCGCGCGTTCAGCGAAGAACGCATGGCGCAGCGCGCGGCTCTCGGGCGTTTGCACGAGCGCGACGAAGCACTCGCGCTCGAATGCGAGGCCCTTGTCGAAGCCGTTTTTCACGCCGGCCTCCACTGCGTCGATACATTTGAGCGGCGCGGGAAAATTCTTCGCGATAGCCGCGACGCTGTTGCGCGCGAACTGAATGAAACCTTCCGGGTTCGGATGCTCGATCTCGCGATCGCGCACTTTCGGATGCGGGCCTTGTTTCGCACCGACCTTGCGCGCAAACGCGAGCGCGGCTTGCGTGAGATCGCCTTCGGCGAGTTCGTCGAAGAGACCGGAACCGGCCAGTTTCTGCGAGTCGACCGGCGCGCCGGACACGATCATGTTGAGCGCGCCTTCGAGGCCGATTGCGCGCGGCAGACGCTGCGTGCCGCCCGCGCCCGGCAGAATGCCGAGCTTCACTTCGGGCAATGCGATCTGCGCGCCGGGTGCGGCGATGCGGTAGTGCGCGCCGAGCGCGAGTTCGAGGCCGCCGCCCATCGCGACGCTGTGAATGGCCGCGACCACCGGCTTGGCGCTCCCTTCCACGGTCTTGATGACGGTGGCGAGCGTCGGCTCCTGGGTCGCCTTCGGCGTGTTGAATTCGGTGATGTCGGCGCCGCCCGAGAAGGCCTTGCCCGCGCCCGCCAGCACGACGGCCTGGATGGCCGGATCGTTTTGCGCGCGCTCGATGCCCTCGACGATCCCCGCGCGCGTCGACAGGCCGAGGCCGTTGACGGGAGGATTGTTCAGCGTGATGACGGCTACGCCGTCATGGGTTGTGTAGTCCACTGCCATCTGCCTGCCTCCGTGCGATGCATTGCATCCATGAGATGAGGCGGCGCAGCGCGCGCCGCCCGTCCGGTTGATCGAGCCGGCGAATGGCCCAACTCGAATGCGCCGGCCTTCGTCTTCAGCTTAGGTCGGCGGTTCCGGTGTCAGCAGGCAGAATACACAAAAAAGCACGCTCGTTCAATTTACGATCAGGCGGGGTTTCCCCTGGCGAGCGGGCAATCGCCTTCGTGCATGCGGTCTTCGAGCGCGGACGGCAGCACATGATCGCGGAAAATATCGCGCAGCTTGAGCTTCTGCAGTTTGCCCGTCGCCGTATGCGGCAGTTCGTCGACGAACACGACGTCGTCCGGAATCCACCACTTGGCGACCTTGCCGTTATAGAACGCGAGCAGTTCGTCGCGCGTCACGTCGAGGCCCGCGCGCTTGACCACGACGAGGAGCGGCCGCTCGGTCCACTTCGGATGCGCGCACGCAATGCACGCCGCTTCGGCCACTGCGGGGTGCGCGATCGCGACGTTTTCCACGTCGATCGAACTGATCCATTCGCCGCCCGACTTGATCACGTCCTTCGAGCGGTCCGTGATCTGCAGGAAGCCGTCGTGATCGATGGTCGCGACATCGCCGGTCGGAAACCAGCCGTCCACGAGCGGCGAGTCGTCCTTGCGGAAATATCGGTCGATCACCCACGGCCCACGCACGTACAGATCGCCGAACGCGACGCCGTCCCACGGCAGTTCCTGCCCGTCGTCGCCGACGATTTTCATATCGACGCCATAGAGCGCATGCCCCTGCTTCTCGAGCAGTTTGCGCTGCTCCGCGACGGGCCGCTGCGATTGTTCCCACGTAAGTTTGGAGAGCGTGCCGAGCGGCGACATCTCTGTCATGCCCCATGCATGAATGACCTGCACGCCGTAGTCGTCGACGAAGCTGCGCAGCATCGCCGGCGGACACGCGGAGCCGCCGATCACCGTGCGCTCCAGCGACGAAAACCGCGAGCCGCTTTCGCGCAGATAGTTGAGCAGCCCGAGCCAGACGGTCGGCACGCCCGCCGAATACGTGACGCGTTCGCGCTCCATGAGTTCGAACAGCGACTTGCCGTCGAGGTCCTTGCCGGGGAACACGAGCTTTGCGCCGGTGAGCGGCGCGGCGTGCGGGATGCCCCATGCGTTGACATGGAACATCGGCACGACGGGCAGCACGGAATCGCGCGCGGACAGCGCCATCGCATCGGGCAAGGACGCGCCGAACGCATGCAGCACCGTCGAGCGATGCGAGTACAGCGCGCCTTTCGGATTGCCGGTCGTGCCCGACGTATAGCAGAGATACGACGCCTGACGCTCGTCGATGAGCGGCCACTCGAAGTCGCCGTCGTGCGCGTTCACGATCGTTTCGTAGCTGAGCACGGGCGTTTGCATGGCCGGCAGATGCGCTTCGTCGGCGAGCGCGATCCAGCCGCGCACTTTCGGACATTGCGGCGCGAGCCCGTCGACGAGCGGCGCGAACGTGGTGTCGAAGAGCACGTAGGCGTCGTCGGCGTGATTGACGATGTAGGCGATCTGATCGGGAAAAAGCCGCGGGTTGATCGTGTGGCAGACCGCGCCGAAGCCGGTCGTGCCGTAGTACGTTTCTAGATGCCGGTAGCCGTTCCATGCGAGCGTCGCGACACGCTCGCCGGGCTGCACGCCAAGCGCGATGAGCGCCTGCGCGAGTTGCTTCGCGCGCCGTTCGCAATCGCGATAGGTATAACGGTGGATGTCGCCTTCAATGCGCCGTGACACGATCTCGGCGGTGCCGAAATGCCGCGCGGCGTGCGCAAGCAGCGAGGACACGGTGAGGGGCACGTCCATCATCTGGCCAAGCAGCGGCATCGTCATAAAGAGTCGTCTCCTCGCCTTTTGCTTTTCAAAGAGTGCGGATCGGAAAGCGCCGTGCGCGGGAAACCCGCCGCGGCAGTGAAATTGCTGAAGCAGTCGGCAAGCGGGCCGGCGGCTCGCCACGCATCGGCAGCCACGCGGCCCGCGCGGCTTACGTGCCGGCCCGCCAGCAGCGCCGCGGGTGCGGACTTACAATATCGGTTAATAGTGAGGCGCTCAACATGTCGTTTTCCCCAAGCATTGCAGGCCTGTCCGGGCCTTTGGCGGCACTTTCCGAAGCTCTTTCCACCTCCAACGAAAACGCGTTCGCGCAGCTTGGCAGCACGTTTGTCACGCGTTTGCCGGCCACGCCGCTCAACGCGCCGTACGTCGTCGGTTTCTCTTCCGAGACCGCGGCGATGCTCGGCCTGGAGCCGGGGCTCGAAAAAGATCCGGGCTTCGCCGAGCTGTTTTCGGGCAACGCCACGCGCGAATGGCCGGCAGACGCGCTGCCCTATGCATCGGTCTATTCGGGGCATCAGTTCGGCGTGTGGGCGGGTCAACTCGGCGACGGCCGCGCGCTCGGACTCGGCGAAGTCGAACATGACGGCCAGCGCTTCGAGCTGCAACTGAAAGGCGCGGGCCGCACGCCCTATTCGCGCATGGGCGACGGCCGCGCGGTGCTGCGCTCGTCGATTCGCGAGTTCCTGTGCTCGGAGGCGATGCATCATCTCGGCATTCCGACCACGCGCGCGTTGTGCGTGATTGGCTCGGACCAGCCCGTGCGGCGCGAGGAAGTCGAAACGGCCGCCGTGGTCACGCGCGTCGCGCCGAGCTTCGTGCGCTTCGGCCACTTCGAGCACTTCTATTCGAACGACCGCACGGACGCGCTGCGCGCGCTCGCCGATCATGTGATCGAGCGCTTCTATCCGCATTGCCGCGAAGCCGACGACCCGTATCTCGCGCTGCTGAACGAGGCGGTGCTGTCCACCGCCGACCTGATGGTCGAATGGCAGGCCGTGGGCTTTTGCCACGGCGTGATGAACACCGACAACATGTCGATCCTCGGTCTGACGATCGACTACGGCCCGTTCGGCTTCATGGACGGCTTCGACGCCGGCTATATCTGCAATCACTCCGATTCGCAAGGCCGTTACGCGTACCGGATGCAGCCGCAAATCGCGTACTGGAATCTCTTCTGCCTCGCACAAGGGCTCTTGCCGCTGCTCGGCGAACGCTATGAAGAGAGCGTGCGCGGCGACAAGTCGATCGAAGACGCGCAGCGGGTGCTCGCCGGTTTCAAGGACCGCTTCGGTCCGGCGCTCGAACGGCGCATGAGCGCGAAGCTCGGACTCGAGATCGAGCGGGACGGCGACGCGGCCCTCGTGAATCGCCTGTTCGACGTGATGCACGCGAATCGCGCCGATTTCACGCTGACGTTCCGCAATCTCGCGCGTCTCTCGAAGCACGATGCGAGCGGCGACGCGCCGGTGCGCGATCTGTTCCTCGATCGCGCCGCGTTCGACGCGTGGGCGAACGACTATCGCGCGCGGCTGTCCCATGAAACACGCGACGACGCGGCGCGCGCCATTGCAATGAACCGCGTCAACCCCAAATTCGTTCTTCGCAATCATCTGGCGGAAACGGCGATCCGCCGCGCGAAAGAGAAGGACTTTTCCGAACTGGAGCGTCTGGCCGCCGTGCTGCGCCGTCCGTTCGACGAACAGCCCGAGCATGAGGCGTATGCCGGCTTGCCGCCCGACTGGGCAAGCTCGCTCGAAGTGAGCTGCTCGTCGTGACGCGCGCGACGCCGCATCGCGCGAACCGCGCTCCCACCCAAGCCCGAGAGAGGAACCGACCATGAACAATCCCGACGACCTCAAGCACGACGCCCCGGCCGTACAGAAAGACGACGCCGAGTGGCGCAAGCAGCTTTCCGACATCGAATATCAGGTGACGCGGCACGCGGCCACCGAGCGTCCCTTCACCGGCCGCTATCACGATCACTGGGATCGCGGCATCTACGACTGCGTCTGTTGCGGCACGCCGCTGTTCGAGTCGGACACCAAGTTCGACGCCGGCTGCGGCTGGCCGAGCTACTTCAAGCCGATCAACGGCGAAGTGATCGCGGAGAAGACCGACCGCTCGCACGGCATGCTGCGCATCGAGGTGCAATGCAAGAACTGCGGCGCGCATCTCGGCCACGTGTTCGAGGACGGCCCCGCGCCGACCGGTCTTCGCTACTGCATCAATTCGGCTGCGTTACAATTCGAGCCCAAGTAACGCAGCGCGTGCGCTGATGGCGGGACACGACGAGTGGTTGGCGGCCGCTTGCACGGTCCGCCAGGCGCCGTCGGTCGTGATGCTGAAGCTGAGCGCCCGGCGCAGCCAGCCAGTTGGCGGATCACGGCGCGGCGCCCCTGCCTCTCCGACCCACTTCCCGAGTTCCCCGTCCACACATGAAATTTCTGTTCGATCTGTTCCCGATCATCCTGTTCTTCGTCGCCTTCAAGGTGTGGGGCATCTTCACGGCGACGGCAGTGGCGATCGTCGCCACGCTGGTGCAGATCGCGTGGGTGGCCTTCCGCCATCGCAAGGTGGATCCGATGCTGTGGGTGAGCCTCGGCGTCGTCACCGTGTTCGGCGGCGCGACGCTCGTGCTGCATAACGACACCTTCATCAAGTGGAAGCCGACCGTGCTGTACTGGGCTTTCTCCGTCGTGCTGATCGTCTCGCAACTGGCCTTCAACAAGAACCTCATCGAAGCGATGATGGGCAAGCAGATCACGCTGCCGCACGCGATCTGGGGCAAGCTGAATGTCATCTGGGCGATCTTTTTCGTGCTGCTCGGGCTGCTCAATCTGTTCGTCGCGTACAACTACACGACCGACCAATGGGTCAATTTCAAACTGTTCGGCGCGACCGGCTGTCTGGTGGTGTTTATCGTCGGGCAAAGCTTGTGGCTGTCGAAGTACATGAAGGAGGAATGACATGAGCGACGTGTTCATGCACGCCACCACCGCCGAGCGCGCCGCGCTGATCGAGGCGCGTCTCACGGCTGCGCTCGCGCCCATCGCGTCGATCCAGATCACCGACGACAGCGCGCAGCACGCAGGCCACGCCGGAGCCTCTGCCGGCGGTCATTTCAGCGTCACGATCGTGGCCGCCGCGTTCGCCGGGAAGCCCCGCGTGGCGCGGCATCGCATGGTGTATGATGCGCTGGCCGACGCCATGCAGCGCGGCATTCATGCCCTTGCCATCACGGCTTACACGCCCGAAGAATTCGCTTTGTTGCCCCGCTAGGAAACCTTCCGATGACCTTGAAGAAAACCCGCCTTTGGGTATTGCTGGCTGCGTTTGCGGCCGCACCTGCATTCGCACAGAACATCGCCGTGGTGAACGGCACGCCGATTCCGAAAGCGCGCGCCGACGCGCTGATCGATCAACTGGTTCATCAAGGCCAGCAAAACACGCCGCAGTTGCAAATGGCAGTGCGCGAAGAGCTCGTGAATCGCGAGATTCTGATGCAGGAAGCGCTGCGCCGCGGGCTGCCGAATCGGCCGGACATCAAGGCGCAAATCGCCGTCGCACAGCAAACGGTCGTGCTGCGCGCGCTGATCGAAGACTTCGTGAAGAAGAACACGCCGAGCGACGCGGAAGTCACCGCTCGCTATAACGCGCTGATCAAGGACGCGGGCGGCAAGGAGTATCACCTGCATCACATCCTCGTCGACAACGAACAGCAGGCGAAGGACCTGATCGCGAAGATCAAGGGCGGCGCGAGCTTCGAGGATCTCGCCAAGCAATATTCGAAGGACCCCGGCTCGGGCAAGAACGGCGGCGACCTCGACTGGTCCGATCCGAAAGCCTACGTGCCTGAGTTCGCGGACGCGGCCACGCATCTGCAGAAAGGCCAGATGAGCGAGACGCCGGTGCATACGCAATTCGGCTGGCACATCATCCGCGTGGACGACGTGCGCAGCATCACGCCGCCGCCGCTGGAACAGGTGCGCCCGCAGATCGTGCAGCAGATTCAGCAGGAAAAGCTGCAGGCGTTCGAAGAAGGTCTGCGCAAGAACGCGAAGATCCAGTAAGCGGCAAGCTGGTTCGCTTCATGGCCCCGTTCAGTCGATGACTGAACGGGGCTTTTTATTTGCGCAGCGCCCGGCTCATTTCAGCAAGCGGCATTGCAACGATCGAATCGAGCAGGCGGACTTCGCCGGCATTCGGCTGCGCGATTTCGTCGACGGCCCGCCGCGTGTTCGCGACTTTCGCGTCGGCCAGTGCCAGCATTTCGTCCAGCAATTTCTCGCAGCCTTTCAAAGGAAGGCGCAGTGCTTGCCCGAACTCGAGCATGTTCTTCCTGGAGATGTCGGCGAAACGCGTTGCCTGACCGACCGGCATGGTCAGATCGCAGTTGGGCCAGCGGTCCTGATTGTGCGGCTGGTAAGTCGGCGTGTGATAGACGACTGTGCTCACCAGGTCATAGAACGGCGCGAGCATGTAGCCCCGGAAAGTCGCGAAAAACGACACGTTCTTGAGATGCGAATCCGCATTGCCGATAAGCACATTGAAGATGGCCCAACGGAACAGATGCAGCCGCGCGACGGCTCGCGTGCTGGTTATCTCGATGGCATCGCTCAATACCTGCGCGTTCGCGTTCCGGTATTTGAAGCTGCGGTCGTAGTTCAGCAGCTGCATCGCGTCGATCGTGTGCAGGCGCCGAACCGGCTCGCTGGAGATGTCGCGATCGAAGCGGTCAATCACATAACACGCCGACGGCACGCGCAGAAAATGCGTGGGCGGCACCGGCAGGCCCATGGCCTGCGCCAGTCGCATGCAGAAAAATTCGTTGATTGCCGAATGCGGATAGCCCGTGCTTCGCATATCGGGCTTCAGCAAATGCATGGACGGCTCGCTGCCTAGCGGCTCGAGAAGCTCGTACTCCGGTGCATTGCCCCTTAACGTCAAAAGAAGCTTCTGCTGCGCGCCTGCCGCCGACATGCGCTTGGGTGCGGTGGCGGTCAGCGCACGTTCGGGCATGGCGCGAATGCGCGCGTCGAGATTGGCGTACGACAAGGGCTGCAAACCGCCCGATGCCTCGCGCTCGCCTTCCGCGAGCAGCGTCAGCGCGCCTGCCGATTCCCGGCCGTAGTAGGCGAGCAGACCCCACGCATCGTTTGCATCGACGGTGGCTTCGCGAGCAAGCGCCGCTCGCATTTCTTCTTCGGGCAACAGATTGTCGAAGAACCATTGAACCGGCCTCTCGCTCGAGCCATCGACAAAAGACGCGGACTGGAACGCGAAAGCGGGCGACAGCGCGAACGCGTCGCCGTAGCCGAGCCATTCCTCGTCGTAGGTGAACGACCAGACGCCGTTTTCATCGCTCACGGTGCCAACGCGCCGGCGGTTGGCGTATGCAACGAGTGTTCTAGCCGCCACGATTGCTCCGCCGGCGACGAGGTGCACCTGCGGCCGCGGCCGCAGGAAGATTGACGGGGGTCTCGGCGCGCAGTGTTATGCCGAGTTCGCCAAGCAGATGCAATACCTTGCCGATCTGCGCCGTCGTCTTGCCCGCCTCGATGTGGCTGATGAATTTGGGCGACAGGCCGGTGGCAAGCGCGACGTCGTCCCGCGTGAGCCCTTGGGCGAGCCGCGATGCTCGCGCAAGTTCGCCCAATTGCGCAATGTCAGTAATCAACACTCCGGATTCCCGCACTTTCGACTCCCTCGCCGTCCGTATCCGCTCGGGAACATTATGGCACAGCGCAGCGGTGCAAAGCCGTTTTCGTACCCGAGCGGATACGAAGCGGGCCAAAATTGGGTGAAACCGGGTGTTTCGTACCCGAGCGGGTACGAAACCGGTGAAAAGCAGGAGAAATGAGGTGTTTCGTACCCGAGCGGGTACGAAGAGAACTGGACCGAAGCGGCCGCGAGGGCGAGGACGGCGACCTGCGGCTCGGCGCAGCGGAACAGGCTGCCGCGAAAAACGCGGCAGCCTGTTCTACGGCTCTACCGGCTACGCTCCAGGCGA
This sequence comes from Paraburkholderia graminis, assembly GCF_003330785.1. Taxonomy (NCBI): domain Bacteria; kingdom Pseudomonadati; phylum Pseudomonadota; class Betaproteobacteria; order Burkholderiales; family Burkholderiaceae; genus Paraburkholderia; species Paraburkholderia graminis. The sequence goes on along the minus strand of NZ_CP024934.1, from coordinate 1,921,228 downwards.
TCAGCCCAACCAGCGCCGTGCGTTCTGGAACACGCGCAGCCACGGGCTTGCGTCGGTGGCGCCCTCGCCCCAGCCTTCCGGATGCCAGCTCATCTGCACCGCGCGGTGCACGCGCTCGGTGTGCGGCATCAGTACCGTGAAGCGGCCGTCCGGCGTCGTGACCGATGTGATGCCGTCCGGCGAACCGTTCGGGTTGAACGGATACTGCTCGGTCGCCTGACCGCGGTGATCGATATAACGCATTGCCACCGCGACCTTCGACGCATCGCCCTGCTGCGAGAAGTCCGCGTAACCCTCGCCGTGCGCGACCGCGACCGGAATACGCGAGCCTTCCATGCCGGTGAAGAAAATCGACGGCGAAGCCTCGACCTGCACGAGCGAAAAGCGCGCTTCGAATTTCTCCGACTTGTTGCGCGTGAACTTCGGCCAGGCTTCGGCGCCCGGAATCATCGACGCGAGGCTGCTCATCATCTGGCAGCCGTTGCAGATGCCGAGCGCGAAGGTGTCCGCGCGGCCGAAGAACGCCGCGAACATGTCGGCGAGCTGCGCGTTGAAGCGGATCGCCTTCGCCCAGCCTTCGCCCGCGCCGAGCGTGTCGCCGTACGAGAAGCCGCCGCACGCAACCGCGCCGGCAAAGTCAGCGAGGTTCGCACGTCCCGCGAGCAGGTCGCTCATGTGCACGTCGTGCGCATCGAAACCGGCGCGGTCGAACGCATAGGCGGTTTCCAGGTGCGAGTTCACGCCCTGCTCGCGCAGGATCGCCACACGCGGACGCGCGCTCTTGCCGACGTACGGCGCGGCGACGTCTTCGGCGGGATCGAACGTCAGCACCGGCGTGATGCCCGGATCGGCGGCGTCGAGCAGCGTGTCGTATTCGGCGTCGGCACAAGCCGGGTTGTCGCGCAGACGCGAAATGCGCCAGCTCACCTCGCTCCACGCGCGATGCAGTTCGACGCGCGGCGCTTCGTAGACCTTCTTCGCATCGCGATAAATTTCGATGACGTCGCGGTCGTTGATCTTGCCGATCACATGCGAGCAGGCCGCGAGGCCATGTTCGCGCAACGCGGCGAGCACCACGTCGCGGTCGGCTGCGCGCACCTGCACCACCGCGCCGAGTTCTTCGTTGAAAAGCGCGCGGATCGTGCGGTCTTCGCGGCGGCCGCTCGTCTGCTTCGCCCAGTCTTTGGCGTCGCCGTAATCGGACTCGTGATGCGGGTCGAGCACCAGCATGTCGACGTTCAGCGACACGCCGACGTGACCCGCGAACGCCATTTCGCAGACCGTCGCCCACAGGCCACCGTCGGAGCGGTCGTGGTAAGCGAGCAGCTTGCCGTCGCTGTTCAGCGACTGGATCGCGTTGAAGAAGCGCTTGATGTCTTCGGGCTCGTCGACGTCCGGCACCGTATCGCCGATCTGCTGCGTGACCTGCGCGAGGATACTGCCGCCCAGCCGATGCTTGCCGCGGCCGAGGTCGATCGCGATCAGCACCGAGTCGCCGACGCCGTCGGCACCGCTCGCGCGACGCAGTTGCGGCGTGAGATGCCGGCGCACGTCTTCGACGGGCGCGAACGCCGAAATGATGAGCGACACCGGCGCGACCACTTCCTTCGCGACGCCGCGGTCTTCCCATTTCGTGCGCATGGACAGCGAGTCTTTGCCGACCGGAATGCTGATGCCGAGCGCCGGGCACAATTCCATGCCGATCGCCTTGACCGTGTCGTAGAGCGCCGCGTCTTCGCCCGGCGCGCCGCACGCGGCCATCCAGTTCGCCGACAGCTTCAGCTTGTCGAGCGACGCAATCGGCGCCGCTGCGATATTCGTGATCGCCTCGCCAACCGCCATGCGGCCCGACGCCGGCGCGTTGATGACGGCGAGCGGCGTACGCTCGGCCATTGTCATGGCTTCGCCGCGGAAGCCCGCGTAGTCCATCGTCGTGATCGCGACGTCCGCGACCGGCACCTGCCACGGGCCGACCATCTGGTCGCGCGCGGTCGTGCCGCCCACCGAACGGTCGCCGATGGTGATGAGGAATGACTTGCTTGCGACCGTCGGATGACGCAGCACGCTGACCGCGACTTCGGAGAGCGCGATGCCGGTCACATCGACGGCTTGCAGTTTGGACTCGACGCGCTTGACGTCGCGATGCATGCGCGGCGCCTTGCCGAGCAGCACTTCCATCGGCATGTCGACCGGTTGATGCGCGTTGTCGTCCTTCAGTTCAGGATCGATCAGCTTCAGTTGACGCTCGGCCGTGGCCGTGCCGATCACGGCGAACGGGCAGCGTTCGCGCTCGCACATAGCCTGGAAGGCCGGCAAATCTGACAGCGCAATGGCGAGCACATAACGCTCTTGCGCCTCGTTCGACCAGATTTCGCGCGGCGACAAACCGCTTTCCTCGAGCTGAATCTTGCGCAGATCGAACAGCGCGCCCTTGCCCGCTCCGTCGACGACTTCCGGAAACGCGTTCGACAAACCGCCCGCGCCCACGTCGTGAATGCTCAGAATCGGATTCTTGTCGCCGAGTTGCCAGCACGCGTTGATGACTTCCTGCGCGCGCCGCTCGATTTCCGGGTTGCCGCGCTGAACCGAGTCGAAGTCGAGTTCGGCTGTGTTCGTGCCCGTCGCCATCGAACTCGCCGCGCCGCCGCCCATGCCGATACGCATGCCGGGGCCGCCGATCTGAATCAGCAGTGAGCCTTCCGGCAAGTCGTGCTTGTGCGTGTGCTGATCCGAGATATTGCCGATGCCGCCCGCGATCATGATCGGCTTGTGATAGCCGCGCACGAGGCCCGCCACGTTCTGCTCGTAAGCACGGAAATAGCCGCCCAGATTGGGCCGGCCGAATTCGTTGTTGAACGCGGCGCCGCCGAGCGGTCCGTCGATCATGATTTGCAGCGGCGACGCGATACGGTCCGGGCGGCCATACGCTTCGTACTTATTGTTCGGATTGCGATGCGCGAGCGGCTCGGCGACGTCGCGCGCGTTTTCCCATGCCTCGACGGCGTCGGGCAATTCCAGGTTCGACACCGTGAAGCCCGCGAGCCCGGCCTTCGGACGCGCGCCGCGGCCCGTCGCGCCTTCGTCGCGGATTTCACCGCCCGCGCCGGTCGCGGCGCCGGGGAACGGCGAAATCGCGGTCGGGTGATTGTGCGTTTCGACCTTCATCAGCGTGTGCGTGAGTTCGACGCTGCGGCGATAGTGCTCGGGCAATTCGTTCTCGCCGAGCTGCTCCGGCGTGCGCGGGAACCAGCGCTCGGCCATGCCGCCCGCCATGATCGCCGAGTTGTCCGAATACGCGACGATCGTGCCTTGCGGATTGAGCTTCTCGGTATTGCGGATCATGTTGAAGAGCGAGATGTCCTGCTTCTCGCCGTCGATGGTCCATTCCGCGTTGAAAATCTTGTGACGGCAGTGCTCGCTGTTGGCCTGCGCGAACATCATCAGTTCGACGTCGGTCGGATTGCGGCCGAGTTTCGTGAAGGCGTCGACCAGGTAGTCGATTTCGTCGTCGGCGAGCGCGAGGCCCAGTTCCGTGTTCGCGGTTTCCAGCGCGCCGCGGCCCTGGCCCAGCACGTCGACGGTTTGCAGCGGCCTGGCCGGCAGTTCGTCGAACAGATGCAGCGCGTAATCGCGCGACGGCGCGACGCTCTCGGTCATGCGGTCGTGCAACGCGGCGGCGACGGCCTCACGGGCTTCGTCGGAGAGCGCCTTCTTGCCGCCGAGCAGCCCGCTTTTCAGCGTGACCGTGTACTCGACGCCGCGCTCGATGCGGCGCACCTGCGTGAGCCCGCACAGATGCGCGATGTCGGTTGCCTTGCTCGCCCACGGCGACACTGTGCCGAAGCGCGGCACGACGAGGAACGTCTCTGCGGCGCCGCGCTCTTTGACTTCTTCGAGCGGATGGCCGTAGTGCATCAGCGCCTCGATTTTCGCGGTGTCTTCAGCGGAAAGCGGAGCGTGCGCGTTGACGAAGTGCAGGTATTGTCCGCGCACGCCCGTGATGTTCGGGTCGATGCGCGTGAGCGTTTCGAGCAGGCGGGTTTGACGGAAATCGGAAAGGGCCGAAGCGCCGGGGAAACACGAGAAGTGGGCCATGGACTTGACGTTGCGTCGCTCAATGATGCCGAAGAGTCGCGCGTGATGGCGACATGAGGCGGAAAGGAAGTCCGGGATTATACCCCGGGAACGGGCTTCCAGCGGCCTGCGACGTGGGCTCGCCCGCGCTCCGCGAGGCGCTCTCGGCCATGCTCCGGCGCGCCGCGCGCGGTCGTTGACTGCTATCATTCGCCCTTTCATCAGATCGGTGCGAGCAAGGCGTGGCCTTGCGCCGGCCTCACGTCGCGAGCCGCGCCGGACTTCGTTCCGGACGTCATGGCTGCGCGCGAGGTGCGGCCGCGCCGCATGTCACGCCTCGGCGCCTCGCCCCGGCAAATCGAATCAGAACAATGGATGTCATCGTCATTGGCGGCGGGATTGCTGGCGTCGCCACCGCTTATCAGCTACGCGCGGCCGGCCACCGGGTATGCGTCGTGGAGCGCCACGCCACCGTCGCGCAGGGCGCCACCTATGGTCACGGCGGCACGGTCCTGCCGACGCCGCTCGACGTCTGGTTCGGCCCGACCTTCATGGCAAGCCGCCAGAACGCGAAAAACGGCGTGATCAGCAAGCCCGGCTTCAGCGGCCCGGCGCGCCAGTTCGTGAAGAAGCTCGCCGCGTTGCAGGAGCCGGACGAGTTCGGTCATCAGTACGAGATGCTGCGGCCGCTCATCGAGTCCTCGCGCGAGGCGATGGCGGACATGGAAGCGCGCTTTGGCTACGAGTTCGAACAGGCAAGCGGCCTGCTCTATCTGGTGCGCTCCGCGCAGGAGTGGCAGCAGTTGCAGCCCGCGCTCGGTCTGCTGGCGCTTCACCATGTGCCGCATCGCGTGCTCACTCCCGCGGAATGCGCGGCCTACGAGCACTCGGTGCGCACCGAGCCGGAATTCGCGGGCGGCGTGGTGTTCGATCACGAACGAACCGCCAATTGTCCGCTCTTCACCAAGCTCATCAAGCAGACGCTCGACAACCAGGGCGGCGTGCAGTTCATGCTCGGCTGCGAGGTGTCGTCGATCCGCCTCGACGGCCAGCGCGCGGCGGTCGAACTTGCGCCGCGGCCGGGCGAAACTTCCCGTTCGCGCGAAGTCGACGTGATTCACGCGGACGCCGTTGTGGTCGCCGCCGGTCAAGGCAGTCTCGCGCTGCTCGAGCGCCTCGGCTTGCGCTTGCCGCTCTATCCGCTGCGCATTCACACGCTGGTCGCACCAATCGCGCATGAGGAGTGCGCGCCGCACGTGGCCATCGTCGATGCGGTCAAGCGCATCACGATCAGCCGCATGAATCACCGTTTGCGGATTGCCGGCGGCGCGGTCCTGCAAGCCGCCAACCAGCTCGAGAAGCCGCTTGGCGAGGCGCTGACCAAGGAAGCGCTCGCGCTGCTCGGCCAGGCCACGCATGACTGGATTCCCGGCGCCGCGCGCATCTCGGCGGCCCTGCCGTGGGAAGGCGTCAAGCTGTTGTCGCCGGACGGACTGCCCGTGGTCGGCAATGCGCTGCATCCGCGGCTCTTCGTCAATGTCGGGCATGGCCCCGCGGGCTGGGGCGTCGCCTGCGGAGCGGGCAAGCTGGTCGCGGATCTGATCTCGGGCAAGACGCCGGATCTCCCGGCGGAAACGCTCGCCGCGTTGCGGGCCGAGCGGTTCGGGCAAGGGGTTTAAGCGCTGCGCGGGCGGTGGGACGTAGCCACGGTTTTGCGAATGCCGTTCGCGCCCGGCCAGCGCTAGCAGTGCCGCCGGCGCTTTGCATGGCCGCAGACCAGCTCGCCTCATCTCACTTCATCTCGCCTCGTCTCATCTCGCCTCGCCAAACTGCCACGCGGCGCGTCCATCGGCACTACCATAGCGATTCCAGAAGCTCTCGCGCCTGACTCAAGGTGCTCGCCCTGTTCTCGCCATGACCGATGCCGACCTCACGCCGCCGACGCTGATCCGCCCGCAAAACCGCGCGCTGCCGCTGCTCACGCTGACCGATCTGCGGATCGCCGAAACGCAAGCCGCGGCGTCGCTGCCCGCGCACACGCTGATGGACCGCGCCGGCAAGGCGGCCGCCAGCTTCCTGCGCGAACAGATCACGCGCGACACGTCGACGGAAAAATCCCGCCAGCGCGTCTGGCTGATCGCCGGCCCCGGCAACAACGGCGGCGACGCGCTGATTCTCGCGACGCAACTGCACAAGGCGGGCATCGCCACGGAACTGTGCATGCCCGTCGAAGTGAAACCGGACGACGCCCGCTGGGCGCTCGACACGGCGCGCGCGAACGGCGTCTCGATCACCCAGGCGCCGCCTGCTTCGTTCGATGGGTACACGTGGCTTGTCGACGGCATGTTCGGCATTGGCCTCGCGCGCCCACTGGAAGGGGTGTTCGCCGACATCGCGCGCCGGCTTTCGCAGCGCACGCGGGCCCGGCCGCATGGCGGCGGCGTGCTGGCGCTCGACGTGCCGAGCGGTCTCGACAGCGACACCGGCACGATCGTCGACGACGGCGAAGCCGCGGTGCGCGCGACGCACACCGTCACGTTCATCGCCGGGAAGCCGGGTCTTTTCACCGCGCAGGGCCGCGATCTTGCCGGCGCGGTGACGGTCGCGCCGATCGGCATCGACAGCACGGCGCGCGCCTCGGTTCGGCTGAACGCGCCGGAACTGTTCGCGACGTTCCTGCCGCCGCGCGACTTCGCGACCAACAAGGGCACGTTCGGCAGTCTCGCGGTGGTCGGCGGCGACACCGGCATGTGCGGCGCGCCGATTCTGGCATCGCGCGCCGCGCTTTTCTGCGGCGCGGGCAAGGTCCACGTCGCGCTGCTCGGCGCGGGCGCCCCGCCCTACGACCCGCCGCATCCCGAACTGATGCTGCATGCCGTCGACGATCTGCCGCTCGACAAAATGGACGCGCTGGCGGTGGGCTGCGGCATGGGCCACGGCGAGCGCGCCACGCGCGTGCTGCGCGACGTGCTGCAACTCGACGTGCCGAAGCTCCTCGACGCCGACGCGCTCAATCTGATTTCGAACGACGCCGCGTTGGCCGCGGCCGTCACCGCGCGCGGCGTCGAAGGCGATCCGTGCGTGCTCACGCCGCATCCGCTCGAAGCCGCGCGCCTGCTCGGCACCGATGCCGCCGGCGTGCAGCGCGACCGCCTCGGCGCGGCGCGCGCGCTCGCTGCGCGCTTCGCGAGCGTGGTGGTGCTGAAGGGAACGGGCACGGTGATCGCCGCGCCCGACGGCCGTCTCACGATCAATCCGACCGGCAATGCCGCGCTCGCGACGGGCGGCACCGGCGACGTGCTCGGCGGCATCATCGGCGCCTTGCTCGCGCAACGCCTGCCGGGCTACGAAGCGGCGCTCGCGGGCGTCTATCTGCACGGACTGGCCGCCGACACGCTCACCGCGCAAGGTCATGGCCCTGCCGGATTGACGGCGGGCGAACTCGCGCCGATGGTGCGCAGCCTGATGAACCGCATGTTCTATCCGTCGACGCAATCATGAGTGATGGCGCGCTGAGCGGCATTGCGCCGCGTGCGGCAAGAGGCGTCCTATACCGGGTGGCTAAAGCCCTGCCGCCTGTCACGCAACGCCGCTATACTGAGTGACTGCGTGACCCACTGTGTAGATAGACCGCGCTAAGCGATTATGTTCGCCGCGTGTCGCATGCAGTGCCTCGCGAATCGCGATGGATTCCACGAACCGCGGCGAAGCGCTGCATGGTGCCGCAGCTTCTGAAATTTCACCACGAACGCGGCCGTGCGGTCTCGCTCTAACAGCATCGTTGCATCATCCCTGGCGGCGCTTCGCGCGCGCCTTTCTTCGTGCCCCTGGTTAGACGGACGCTATGACCCAGAACTCGCTCCCCTCCTGGTCCTCGCTGCAAACGCATTACGAGCAGATTCGCAATGCACACCTGCGCGACTGGTTCGCCCCCGAGAACGATCCCGCGCCCACGCGCGCCGAACGCTTTGCGTTCGCCGGCGGCGGTCTCGCGGCCGACTTCTCGAAGAACCGCATCACCGACGACACGCTGAAGCTGCTCGTGCAACTCGCCCGCGAAGCGGGCGTCGAAAAGCGCCGCGACGCGATGTTCGCGGGCGAAGTCGTCAATCCGACCGAAGGCCGCGCGGCGCTCCACACCGCGCTGCGCGCAAGCAGCCCGAGCGCGCCGTTCCACGCGCAGGTGCAAGCCGAGCGCGCCAAGATGGCCGCGTTCGCCGACCAGGTGCGCAGCGGCGCATGGACCGGCTACACGGGCAAGCGCATTCGCCACGTGGTGAACATCGGCATCGGCGGCTCGGACCTCGGGCCGAAAATGGTCGTGCACGCGCTGCATCATCTGGCTACGCCCGAGATCGCCACGCACTTCGTGTCGAATGTGGACGGCGCGGATCTCTACAACGTGATGCAGCAGATCGATCCCGAAGAGACGCTCGCCATCATCGTTTCGAAGACCTTCACCACGCTCGAAACCATGACGAACGCGCGCTCGCTGCGCGACTGGTTCATCGAGAAAGGCTGCCCGGAAAACGCGCTCGCGAAGCACTTCGTCGGCGTATCGGCGAACCCTTCGGAAGTGGTCAAGTTCGGCATTGCGCAAGAGAACGTGTTCGAGATGTGGGACTGGGTGGGCGGCCGCTATTCGCTGTGGTCGGCAGTCGGTCTGTCGATCATGATCGCGGTCGGACCGCAGCAGTTCGGCGAGCTGCTCGCGGGCGCCAACGACATGGACGAACATTTCCGCACCGCGCCGCTCGAAAAGAATCTGCCCGTGCTGCTCGGCATGATCGGCATCTGGTATCGCAATTTCTTCGGCTCGCAGAGCTATCTCGTCGCGCCGTATTCGGAAGCGCTGCACTACCTGCCTTCGTATCTTCAGCAACTGGAGATGGAGAGCAACGGCAAGTCGGCGCGTCTGGATGGCGCGATGGTCGACTATCCGACCTCCGCCGTGACGTGGGGCGAGCCGGGCACGAACGGCCAGCATGCGTTCTTCCAGATGCTGCATCAAGGTCCGACCATTGTGCCGATCGACTTCGTCGCCGTGCTGACGCCTGAGCATCCGCTCGTCAATCATCACGCGAAGCTGCTCGCCAACTGCTTCGCGCAAAGCGAAGCGCTGATGCTCGGCCGCACGTTCGAAGAAGCGAAAAAGGTCGCCGGTCCGGACAAGCCGGAGCTCGCGCCGCACCTCGTGTTCCCGGGCAACCGTCCGACCAGCACGCTGATTCTCGATGCGCTCACCGCGCGTTCACTCGGTGCGTTGATCGCGCTGTACGAACACAAGGTGCTGGTGCAGGCGTCGGTGTGGAACATCAATCCGTTCGATCAATGGGGCGTCGAGCTGGGCAAGATTCTCGGCAAGGTGGTTGAAGCCGATCTCACCGCGGCAAGCGTCGACGAAAAGAAACATGATTCGTCGACGTCGGCGTTGATCGCAAGGGCGCGGGCGGCTTTGAAGCGCTGATGTTCGTGCGCTGGTCGAATAGATGCTTGCGGCCGGCGTGTCGGATATGCGCTGTGCCGGGTGAAGTAGAAAGCGGGCCTTTAGCGGCCCGCTTTTTTTCGACCTAACGGCATGTGTCGCGCTTACTGGTTGTAGCTCGCTGATGGGCGCGGTGTTAACCGTGCGTCCTCCACCTCGCTCACGCCAGACGCCCCGCTTCGATCGTCACTGTCGTATCGCAGCGACGCGCCAGTTCGACGTCGTGCGTGACGAGAATCAGCGTTGCGCCATTCGCGCGATTCATCTCGAACATCAGGTCGATCACCGCGTGGCCGGTCGCGGCATCGAGACTGCCGGTCGGTTCATCGGCGAAGAGAATGGCCGGGTGCGTGACGAACGCGCGCGCCAGTGCGACGCGTTGCTGTTCGCCGCCCGACAGCAGCTTCGGATAATGACCGGTGCGCTGTCCGAGGCCGACTTGCTCGAGCAGCCGGCGCGCGCGCAGCGCGGCCTCGCGGGTGCCGATACCGCCTTGCAGTTCGAGCGGCAACGTGACGTTTTCGAGCGCGGTCAAATGCGGCATCAACTGGAACGACTGGAACACGAAGCCGACCGAGCCGCTGCGCAGTGCCGCGCGCTCGTCTTCGTTCAATGTCGTCAGCTCGCGGCCGAGCAGACGAACCGAGCCGGCGCTTGCGCTGTCCAATCCTGCGAGCAGGCCGAGCAGCGTAGACTTGCCCGACCCAGACGCGCCGACTATCGCGACACTGCTGCCGGCCTGGATAGCCAGGTCGATGTTGTCGAGAATGGTCAGTTCGCCCGTTGCATCCTTAACCTTCTTGCACAAACCCCGCACTTCAATGACTGGATCAGTTTTGTTTAGCATGGTGAGGCGTAGGTTGAAAGTGCGCGCCATCAGGCGTTGCGCCAACGCCATTATTCCGGCAACGAGCTCAGTGGTAATCGGCCCGGTCGTATTGGCCGCGGCCTTGCTATCGGCGAGTTTCGCTGTTCGCGCGGCTAATGTACCCAACGCAGCCAACGCACCGAATGCGCCCGAAGCGGCCAGGCCGGTGATCGTCGTATTGGGCGACAGCATCTCCGCCGAATACGGCCTGCCCCGCGATACGGGCTGGGTTGCGTTGCTGCGCCAGCGCCTGACCGAAGAGCGAATCGATTATAGCGTTGCCAACGCCAGCATCAGCGGCGACACGACAAGCGGCGGACGAGCCCGCTTGCCGGCGCTCATGCAGCGTTTGAAGCCCAGCATTGTGATCGTGGAACTGGGTGCGAACGACGCGTTGCGCGGCGTGCCGCTCGCCACGACCGAAGCGAACCTGCGCACGATCATCGAAGAGGCGCAGCAAGGTCACGCGAAAGTCGTGCTCGTGGGCATGTACGTGCCGCCTAACTACGGCCCCGACTATACGCAAAAGTTCCACGGCATCTATGGCCAGCTCGCGAAGCAACTGCGCGTGCCGCTGGTGCCGTTTCTGCTCGCCGGCATTGCCGACAAGCCCGATATGTTCCAGGCGGACCAGATTCATCCGACGCAGCAGGCACAGCCAGTGCTACTGAACAACGTGTGGCCTGCTGTGAAGCCACTCCTTCGTGCAAGTTCGCCGCGCTAGGCAGGCGGCTAGCAACTTGTGTCCGACATCACGGGAACACGGATCGGCGCGCTCTATCTCACGCTTCGCAATCCCGTGTACCCGGCTCGATTCTGAGCGACTTCTGAGGAGATAACGTGAAATACCTACCGTTAATCGCTTTGACCGTGGCAATTTCTGCCTGCGCCGCTCAACCGCCGGCTGGCGTCCAATCCGTTGGACAAAGCCAGCAACCGCCGAAGGCCGTGGCGACCTGCATCGCGCAAAAGTGGGCGGACGGCTCGCAGCAGCAGGTCGTGTCGCAAGACACGCTCGCTAACGATCAGGCCGTCGACGTGTATGTGCCTGGCCAGCAGCCGCCGAACGGCGCGGCCGCTGTCGTGCGTCCTTCATACTCCGGCAAGGGTTCGTGGGTCGGCTTCCGCGCAAACGGCGCAGCAGGCAGCGACGCCACCGGCGCGATCAGTTCGTGCCTGTAATCGCGAGGCGCTGACCAGCGCCAGGATCGTTTGACGAGCGCTCAGTTGTCGAATGAAGCTTGTCGAATGAAAAGTGTCGCGAAATGCAAAAAGCCCCGCGGTTGCGGGGCTTTTTGCATTTGCGTGCTGCTGACTAACAGGCTGCAACGAGGCTGCAACCGGGCTGCAACGCGAGCCTTACTGGTCGCTCGCCTGCGCGTTGCCGCTGCTTTCGAGCGAGCCGTACAGCTTCACCTTCGAGCGGGCGCGCAGTGCCTCGACATAGGCCTCGGCTTCCGACTGCGATTGCACCTGCGCGATCTGCTGCTGAGCCGCAGCCAGACGCTGCGGGTCCACTGCTCCGCCCGAGACGACCGCGTTCACCCGATAGATCGCGTAACCATCGTCGCCGAGATCGACGCCTACGTAGGCGGGCAACTTTTGCGCGTCCGCCTTGTAGATCGCGCTCAAGGCCGCCGGAGGCATGCCTTGCGCGTCGTTGCGCGACACTTTCAGCGGCGACGAGAAACCCGTGGTCGCCTTCGACTTCTCCAACTCCGCGAGCTTTGCGATGCCGTCCTTATGCGCGGCTTCGTTCGACTGGGCCGCGATGACCTTCTGACGCACGGTGTCCTTGATCGCGTCGAGCGCCGGCACGGCCGCGGCCTTGTAGTCGGTGACGCGCGCCGCGATCAGCGTGTTGCCGCCGACGTCGATTGCCTGCGTGTTGTTGCGCGCATTGACCGAGTCGTTCGCGAACACGGCGGCGAGGAACTTCGCGTTGTTCAGCGGGCTGTCGGGCGGCAGCTTCGGATCGGGCTGCGGCGTGACAGTGGCCGTCTGCAACTGAAGCTTGTACTTGTCGGCAGCCGGTTGCAGGCTCTTCGCCTTCTCATAGACGATGGACGTGAAACCTTCCGAGTCGTCGCTGAACGCCTTGCTCGCCAGTTGGGCCTTCAGGTCGCGCGCGATCTGATCTTTCACTTCGTCGAACGGCTTGGTAGCGGCCGGCTTCACGTCCGTCACCTTGACGATGTGATAGCCGAAGTCCGTTTGCACGATGCCGCTGACCTCGTCCTTCTTGAGCGCGAACACCGCGTCGTCGAACGCCTTGCCGCCTGCGATCATGCCGCGGCCAAAGTAACCGAGATCGCCGCCCTTCGCCGCCGAGCCGGGGTCTTGGGAGTTCTGTTGCGCGATCTGAGCGAATTGATCAGGATGCGCCTTGATCTGTGCGAGCAACTCGTCGGCCTTCTGCTTCGCCTTGGCCTTGTCGGCCGCGCTCGCGTCTTTCGGCGCTGCGATCAGGATATGGCTCGCGCGCACCTGGCCTTCAGTGCGGTAGTGCGCGATGTTGTCGTCGTAGTATTTTTTCAGCTCGGCGTCGCCGGGCTGCACCGACGCGGCGACCGTGGCCGGCGACATCACCAGATACTGGATGGTCGCCGTGGCCGGCGTCGCGAAGTCGTTGCGATGGGCGTCGTAATAGGCCTGCAACTGCGCGTCGGTAGGCTGCACCTTCGCGGCATAGTCGCGCGGATGGAACGCGATGCCCTGCACTTCGCGCTGCTGCTCGGCGAGTTCGGTCAAATGCTGCGCGAGCGTTTTCGACGTGAAGGCGCTGCCCTGAATGGCGGCGGGCAACTGCTGCGTGGCGATGCTGTAGCGCACGCGCTCGTCGTACTGATCGGGCGTCATGCCCTGCATGGCGAGCAACTGCTTGTAACGGTCGACGTCGATCGAGCCGTCCGGATTTTTCAGCGACGAGATGACCGGATCGTTCAGCAGCACGCGGCGCACGGCGTCGTCGGACGCGGTGAGGTGCAGGCGCTGCGTTTCATCGGCCAGCACGCGTTGTTCGATCAGGCCGTCGAGCATCTGGCTGCGACGCTCCGGCGTGTCGAACGCCTTGATGTCGAACTGCGCGCCGAGCATCTGCCGCGCGCGGTCGAGCTGCTGACGCATCGCGTTGTCGTACTCTGCCCGCGTGATCTTGTGACCGTTGACGCTCGCGACGTTTGCGCTTTCGTCAAAGAAGCCGCGAAAGCCCTGAATGCCCACAAAACCCAGCCCCGGCACAATGACGAGGATGAGCATGAACATCATCAGGCGTTTGTGATTACGGAAAAAATCGAGCATGCGTGAGTGCCAAAAACAGAACGCCCGATCTTACAACAGCGGGCAATAAAAAAGGCGAACCGGAGTTCGCCTTTCAAGGATACTGGCGGAGTGGACGGGACTCGAACCCGCGACCCCCGGCGTGACAGGCCGGTATTCTAACCGACTGAACTACCACTCCTTCTACTACACACTTCTGCATCCTGGCTGCGCTTCTTCTTGCAAGCTGCAGCTTGCCGGGACTGCCCAAATCGCGGCGAAATCGCGGCAAAAAACGAATTGTAGCTGAAGGCGCCGCGTGTCCGCAACTTTTGCGTCCCGAGGTTCGGGCGGCTCCCGATGCGGTTCGGGCAAGGTTCGGCGCGTACCCGACCGGTCCGGCCCACAATCCAATCTCCGTCACTGATCCAGTTAGCGTCACCCAAATGACCGATACCGCCGATATCCGCTTCCTCCTTACCATCCAGCAGAACGGAAGCCTGATCGCCGCCTCGCGCAAGCTCGGCCTCACCGCTTCGGCAGTAACGCAGCGCCTGCAACAGATCGAAAAGAAGCTCGGCAGCAGGCTCGTCGAAAGAACCGCGCGCAAGCTGACCTTTACCGAAGAAGGCACGCTGCTTTGCCTGCGCGGTGCGGAACTGATCGAGCAACTCGACACGCTGCTGGAAGATCTGCGGATTCATCATGGAGGACTGGTCGGCACATTGAAGGTCAATGCGCCGCTCGGTTTCGGCCGGCGCTACCTCGCACCGGTCATTGCCGATTTCCAGCAGGAGAACCCCGACGTCGATGTCGCGCTCACGCTATCCGACCAGCCGCTCACCGAAGCGGCGGACCGGTTCGACGTCGTGGTTCATATCGGCGAGTTGCGCGCATCCAATCTTGTCGGCCATACGATCGCACCGAACGCGCGATTCGTCTGCGCATCCCCTGCTTTCGTGAAGCGTTTCGGCAATCCCGAGCAGCCTGACGATCTGGCGGGACTGCCGTGCATCGTCCTTCGCGAAAACCAGGAAGACGTGTCGCTGTGGCATTTCAGCAAAGGCAAAACCGGCCGCAGCGTCCGCGTGACGTCGAAACTGAGTTGCAACGACGGCGACGTGATCCGCCGATGGGCGTGCGAGGGCCGAGGCGTCATTCTGCGTTCCGAGTGGGATGTCGCGGACGATATCCGGCAAGGCCGGCTGATGAGGCTGCTGCCCGGCTGGAAAGCACCGGATGCTCACGTGATCGCGCTGACTCACAACCGTTCCGGCTTGCCGAGAAGAACCCGGAATTTCATGCAGTATCTGCAAGCGCGCTTCAAGCCGCTTCCGCCGTGGCGCGTTTAAGGACGCATCGCATGTTCAGTTTTTGTGAATCACTGAGTTAGCGCGGCTAAATTCACAGCGGGCTGCTGAAACCTATAATCGAATCGTCTCTGGATTCCGATTGGTTATCAACGTCCATGTCCGCGAAAGATTCCTCACCTCAACCCGGCTATCCGAAAGCGGTCCTGTTCGACCTGTTGACCGCCCTGCTCGATTCGTGGACGCTCTGGAATCGTTGCGCCGGCTCCGAACAGGCAGGCAGAGCGTGGCGCGCGGAGTACCTGCGCCTCACCTACGGCTGTGGCCAATACGTCGAGTACGAAACGTTGGTCAAGCGCGCGGCGCAATACGTCGGCCTTCCCGACTCCGCGCCGCAAGCGCTCGAGGACAACTGGCTCGAACTGACGCCGTGGGAAGGCGCATTGGCTGCGCTGCAACAGCTACAGCCTCACTGCAAGCTCGCAGTGGTCACCAATTGTTCGGCACGGCTCGGCCGGCAAGCCGCATCGATTCTGCCCGTGCAATGGGACGTGGTCGTGACAGCGGAACAAGCCGGCGCCTACAAGCCCCACCCTCGTCCCTACGAGTTGGCGCTCGACGCGCTGAACGTGCTGCCTCACGAAGCGGCATTCGTCGCGGGTTCCAGTTACGACATGTTCGGTACGGCTGCCGTCGGCTTGCGGACGTACTGGCATAACCGGATCGGCCTGCCGCTCGTCGCCGGCGCACAGCGGCCGGAAATCGAATCGCCGGCACTCGATTCCCTCGCCGCCTGGGCGAGCCATTTCACGGCGAACAACTCGCAAACATCATGACACTCGATTCACAGGAAACGCCCGCGGCCATCGTCGATGTCCGCAAGATGGAAAAGAATATCGCCGCGATGCAGGAGCGGATGAACGCCCTCCGCGTGAAATTCCGCCCGCATGTGAAAACGTCGAAATGCGTCGACGTGGCACAGGCGCAGATCGCCGCCGGGGCTCGGGGCATCACCGTTTCCACGCTGAAAGAGGCGGAAAATTTTTTCGCGGCCGGCATCGTCGATATTCTTTATGCGGTCAGTATCGTTCCGTCGAAGCTGCCTAGAGTCATGGCGCTGCGGAAACGGGGATGCGATCTGAAGATCGTCGTCGACAATGCGAGCGCCGCGCTCGGCATCGTGGAGTTCTGCAAAACAGCGGGCGAATCGCTGGAAGTGTGGATCGAAGTGGATACCGACGGCCATCGCTCCGGCCTCAAGCCAGAAGAAGATGCGCTGCTGGAAATCGGCCGCATTCTGCACGCGGGCGCGATCAAGGTCGGCGGCGTGTTGACACATGCCGGTTCGAGCTACGAATTGAATACGCCCGCAGCGTTGGCGGCGCTCGCTGAACAGGAACGCGCCGGCTGCGTGCGCGCCGCGCAACGCCTGCGCGCGGCCGGCATTCCGTGCGAGAGCGTGAGCGTCGGCTCCACGCCGACGGCGCTCGCCGCACGCAGCCTCGAAGGCGTCACCGAAGTGCGTGCCGGCGTCTACGCATTCTTCGATCTCGTGATGCACAACGTCGGTGTTTGCGCGATCGACGATATCGCGCTGAGCGTCCTGACCACGGTGATCGGCCATCAGGAGGACAAATCGTGGGTGATTGTGGATGCGGGCTGGATGGCCATGAGCCGTGACCGCGGCACGTCGAAGCAGTCACGCGATTTCGGCTATGGACTGCCGTGCACGCTCGACGGCACTCCGCTCGACGGCTATCTGATGATCGGCGCAAACCAGGAGCACGGCATTCTTGCACCGGCCGATGCCGGCCACGCTCCTGATCACGGCGATCTGAAGGCCCGCTTTCCGATCGGCAGCCGGCTGCGCATCCTGCCCAATCACGCGTGTGCAACGGGCGCGCAGTTCCCCGAATATCACGCGCTGCAAGCAACGGGAGAACTCGCCGTGTGGAGCCGCCTGCATGGCTGGTGAAACTCGCGGACCTGCTTGTGAGCCCGCGCCCGTGGCTAGCCAAACCGGTCCGGATAGAGCGCCGCGCTGCCGTCGAGATTGCCGGTTTGCGCGTAGATCAACGGCTCGCCGTCGCGGCGAATGATTGCTCCATCAACGACACGGCCGATGACCAGGCGATGATCCCCCGCCTCGACGTCGTTCGCCACTTCGCACTCGAAGTGCGCGAGCGCCTCGAGGAGCAAGGGCGCACCCGTTCGGCCCGGTTGCCACGACACGGACGCGAGTTTGTCGACGGTGCGGCCCGACTGCGTGCCGAAGTGTTCCGCGAGCGGCTGCTGGTCCGCACTCAACACGTTGATGGCGAAGACCTGGCCGCTTCGCAGCAGTTTGTACGACTCGTGGTCCGTGCCGATCGTGATCGCGACGAGCAACGGCGAAAACGAAACCTGCATGATCGAACTGGCGGTGAACGCGTTGCGTCGATTACCATCCGCAACGCCGACGACATACACGCCGGCCGTCAAATGCCTGAAAAGTTCTGCGATGCGCTCGCTCATCGTGGACTCCTCTTAAGTGCGAAGAAGCGTGTTTCATCATAGCGCCGCTCATGCGTTGCGGCTCGCGCATCGGCTGGAACGCGGCTTGCGGCGCGAAGGTGTTTTACAGCGATCTTCATTTCATCATGAAAGACTCTCTCATCTACAACCGGTTCAGTTCGAAAGTGGTCGTCGTGACAGGCGCCGGGTCCGGGATCGGCGAAGGTGCGGCGCGTCGCTTTGCCGGAGAAGGCGCGTCGGTCGTGTTGGCCGGACGCACTCACGAGAAGCTCGAGCGGGTGGCGCGCGACCTCGACGCTCAACGCACGCTCGTTCACCCCTGCGATGTCTCCAGTTACGAGGCCGCCGAGCAACTGATGGCCGCGGCAATCGCGCGCTTCGGCCGTATCGACGTGCTCGTCAATAACGCAGGAATCGCGCCGACTGACCGCATCGACGAAGCCTCGCTCGACGACTGGCGCGCGATCATGTCGACCGATCTCGACGGTGTTTTCTATTGCAGCCGCGCGGCGATTCGTCATTTGATCGACGCGCGCGGCTCGATCGTGAACGTGTCGTCGGTGTCCGGCTTGGGCGGCGATTGGGGCATGAGTTTCTACAACGCGGCCAAGGGCGCGGTCACCAATTTCACGCGGGCGCTTGCCCTGGATCACGGCCGCGACGGCGTGCGAGTCAACGCGGTCTGCCCGAGCCTGACGGCCACCGACCTCACGCAAGACATGCTCGGCGACGAAAAGCTGATGGCAAAGTTTCGCGAGCGCATTCCACTCGGCCGCGCAGCCGAGCCCGCTGACATCGCGGCGGTCATCGCTTTTCTCGCCAGCGACGACGCGCGTTTTGTGACCGGCGTGAATCTGCCCGTCGACGGCGGTCTGAGCGCGTCGAACGGCCAGCCGCCGCAAGCGTGAGCGCGACGCGTGCCTGCGCTGCTCGATGACACGCTGAATCGCGTCGTGCGGCGTTATCGCTTGCCGGCCGACGCCTGCAAATTTCCGCCGACGCCCGATGCCAGTCCTGCTGAGGCGCTCGCGATCGTCATCGAGCGGGCTCGCGAAGCCGTGGTCCGCGGCGAAGCGCCCGATGCGGAATTGAAGCGTCGTTTCATCGCAGCGCTCGCTCAGATGATTCGTGACGCGATGCGTGCCGAATCCGGCGACCCCGTTTTCCAGGCGATGGCGTTTCGTCATCGAACGGCTGAGGTGCGCGAGTACGCGTCGCTGGCAGCGCGTGCCGCGCGGGACCGCCGTACGATTCACGCGGCCGTGAACGCCATCGCTCATCCGGCGAAGCAGCAACGAACTCCGCCGGGGCGGCAACGCGACGCGCTGGCTTTGTTGCATGCGTCCGCGGCGTCGGGAGCCTGGTCGGAGTTCGACGCGACGCTGCGGCGGCTTTGCGTCGAGCATTGCTCGGGCGAGTTTCCGTTCGAACGCAGCTTGAGGCAATTGCTCGACAGTCCCGAGTTGTCACGCTTGCGGCGTCTCGAACTGCTCGCGTCCGATGATCGTGTGCGTCAATATCAGTCGCTGTGGGATCGGCATGCTCATCGTCCGGGAAGCGCAGCGGCGATTGCCCTCGGCATTGCATCGAAAGAACGCGGCGCCCAGGTTGAAGCGTTAGCCACGCACGCGCTCGAGCTATTGGCGCGACGACTGAACGACGCGGAAGACTCGCTCGCGTCGTATCGCATCGTCAACTCGATGCGTGTTCCGGCCGCGATGCCCGCGAGCCACGAGCGTGCAAAAACCGAGTGGGACGTCGTGCTGTTAAGACGTGCAAAGGCGAATGACGAAGCTGCGGCCTGGGACGTATGCCTGCTCGTGGAGGCGAAGGCATCCGTTGACGCCGCGACCACCGACTTCCCGCGTCTTTTGCGCGGTGTGAATCTGCTTGCCCACGCGGATGAAAACACGGTCTATTCGTTCCTCACTCAGCAAGGCACGGTGAGTGTGCGTGGCGCTTCACTGAGCGCGCTGCGAACCGACGACGCAAGTCTCGCGAAGACCGTGCTCTATTGTTGTGACGCTCCTGCTGAAGCGAGTCCGCGTTTGCTTGGTGCCGCCGCTCGTATGCAGTTGTTGTCGGCAGAGGCCAGTCTGGTGTTTGCCAATGTTCTCGCTACCGAACACGATGCCGATTCAAGCGCTCTAGAACCAGTCTGGCAGCAGTTACTCGAATCTCCGAAGTGGCATGCCCTGCTCTATCAGTATCCGACGCTGCGCCGGGTTCGCGAGCTGATGGTTCATGCGGAAGATCTTCGATCGGCGGTCATGGCGGCGCTGCATTGATGACGCCGATTCATAGCCTCAAGAAAGCACAGCAACTTAATCTAAGGAAGACTCTCGGATAGAGTGGACAGCGACGTGGACTTCCCAGGCAAAGGAGCAGCATTTGGACACGAAGGTTTGCCGAACAGTTGCACTAGCTGTTGCATTTGCAACGACTGCTCTCCCCTTTATGAGCCGTGGCGCGTCCGCATTAAAGAGCCAAACGAATCCTGCTTACGTACAGACCGCTTCAGCAAAACAAGCCGCAACCATGTCGAACAATTCAACAGCGCTGGCCCGAATCAGGCTGAACTTCGACGGTAAGCAAGCGGAGGTCGAACTCAACGACAACCCTGCCAGCCGCGACTTTGTTTCCATGCTGCCGCTCACGCTGAACTTCCGGGACTACAACGGAGTTGAGAAAGTCGCCTATCCTCCGCGCAAGCTCTCAACCAAAGGCGCGTCCTTTGGATTGACACCCTCAGTAGGCGACTTTGCGTTGTATGCGCCGTGGGGAAACCTCGTGGCCTACTATCGCGGGTTTCGACATTCCGACGATCTGGTTCATCTCGGTCGCTTCACTTCCGGTATAGAAGAACTGTCGAAGATGGACGGCGAATTCAGCGTCCGTATTGAAGCTGTGCAGTAGTCGGCTTTTGAACTTTCGATGCCGTTCCGTCGTTTTCTCGAACATGCACAAAGAGGCTATGGGACTCGCATCCCATAGCCTCTTTTGCTTGCGAGCGTCGGCAGATAACCGATAGACAACTATCGTCGCGCAATACAGCGATCAGTTGCAGTGCGCGTTGTCGTCGCTCTTATTCGCCGCGAGTTGACTCGACGTGCGTTCCGCTTTCGCGAGCGTCACCTTCGCGGACGCTGCGTGCGCGTCGTCCACCCAGGTCCGCGGATTCATGCGCGCGGGGTTATATCCTGCTGCCGCGTAGTCGGCAGCTTCCTGACGGACCTGCTCACGCGTCAAACCTTGAGAGGACGTTTGCGCCGAGGCGAGCATAGGCGCGGAGATGGCGATTGCGATAAGAACAAGTTGAAGTTTGCGTTTCATGGTCGTAGCTCCGGAAAGATGGGCAAGGTTTGCCCGATAGCTTCGATGAAGCAACGGGCATCGCTTCGGCTCATGCACACTTTAAGGATTTCTACTGATTCGATTAAGTAGACGCCTTCCATTGAGCCTATTAGTATCATTCATGAATCACGAGATCGAAGCGACGCTCGAACACGCAACGCGCTGCTCGCCCCTGGCACCGGATGTTTGCTCACAAAGAATGGATGATGCGAGATGCCTCGAGAAAACCTGAATGACATCCTTGTGTTTATCGCGGTTGCACGCGAGAAGAGCTTCACGCGTGCGGCGGCAAAACTGGGCGTTTCTCAATCGGCGTTGAGTCATACCATCCGCGATCTCGAGGCGCGACTCGGACTGCGCCTCCTCACGCGAACGACCCGAAGCGTTTCGACCACTGAAGCGGGCGAAGAACTCTTTCAGGCGGTGGCGCCGCGCATCGAGGAAATCGATGCAAGCATTGCGGCTTTATCGGATTTCAGGGACAAGCCCGCTGGGATCATTCGCATCACCGCAACGGATCATCCCGTGGAGACGGTCATCTGGCCGAAGCTGCGAAAACTCTTGCCGTCCTACCCGGATATCAAGGTCGAGGTGACCGTCGACTACGGTCTTTCGAACATCGTCGAAGAACGCTATGACATTGGCGTCCGATTCGGCGATCAGGTCGCAAAGGACATGATTGCGGTCCGTATTAGCCCGGACATTCCGATGGCTATCGTCGGCTCACCCGGCTACTTTGCAAATAGAGAACTTCCGAAAACGCCGGAAGATCTTCTCCGCCACGAATGCATTAGCTTGCGCATGACGACCACGAAGGCGCTGTACGCGTGGGAATTGAAAAAGGGAAAGAGAGAGACGCAAGTGCGCGTTGCAGGACAGGTCACCGTCAATACGCAGCCTCAAATGATCCAGGCCGCGCTGGACGGCTTTGGACTGACTTTCGTCCCGGAAGATGCCGTAATCCAACACATGCGCAATGGCCATTTGCTAAGCGTTCTGAGAGACTGGTGCCCAGTCTGGCCCGGCTACCGCGCCTACTATCCGAGCCGCCGTCAAACGTCGCGTGCATTCTCGCTTGTGATCGATGCATTGAAACACCAAAGCTAAGCCGACTCCCAATTCGCCGCACCGATTGATCACAACAGCTCATAAGTCCAATCGACCGGCTTGGGTTTATCCGAACTGCCCGCGCAGCTAGAATAACTTCAATCGGTCAGGCATTCACTCGCTAACTTCAGTCTTTTTAGTCAACACGCGCCCGCTGCATTGCTTTAACGGATCGCAGCGCCGGCGACTCGCACGTCCATTCACTGCTTGAGCGCGTATCGTCGCGCCTGAACGCCGTAGTCAGGCATTGTCGACTGCCAATTCGTTGGCCGGTCGCGCATTCCTTTTATCGAAGCACGTTCAAGTATTGCAGCGAATCGGCGCCCAAGATGAACGAGGAAATCCGATGTCCACAGTGTCGAATCAATCCGCTATTTCCAGACGCCAGGTATGGAGCGCGGTCGCCTCGATGGCGATGTGCGCGGCCATGCTGATAGCGTCCGAATTCATGCCCGTTAGTCTTCTGACGCCGATTGCGTCAGACCTGCGTGCGTCAGTCGGTATGGCGGGCCAGGCCATTTCTATCTCGGGCCTCTTTGCTGTCGCGACAAGCCTGATCATTCCTTCGGTGACGAGCCGTCTCGATCGACGTCATGTGCTGGCCGGACTCGCGGGACTGATGCTGATGTCGTTGGTGCTGATCGCCGAGGCCCGCAGCTTCGAGATGTTGATGGCCGCTCGCGCGCTTCTCGGCGTGACAGTAGGTGGTTTCTGGTCGCTTGCAACCGCAACGATCATGCGACTCGTTCCCGAGGAATCGGTGCCGAAGGCATTAGGTGTTCTCTATACGGGCAACGCCGTCGCGACGTCGTTTGCCGCGCCCATTGGTAGTTACCTGGGCAGTGTCATCGGATGGCGAGGTGTGTTCTGGGCACTCGTCCCAATCGTGGCAATCAATCTGGTCATGCTGCTGGTGACGCTTCCGCCTATGAAAACCCGCGCATCGCAAGACGGCGGCGCGAACGCGCTTGCACTCCTGCGGCGCCCGCATGTGTCGTTTGCGATGCTCGCCGTCATGCTGACGTTTGCCGGCGCTTTTGAGGTCTTCACGTACTTCCGGCCGTTCTTTGAAACCTACACGCACGTCGGCGTGCCACGGCTACCAGTCCTTCTGCTTGGCATGGGACTCGCCGGTTTCGCCGGCACGTACGGTGCGAGCGCACTGATCGGTAAACGCCTCTTCCATCTGTTGATGGCTTTGCCCGTTGCACTGGCCGTCGTGACGCTCATCATGCTTCCCGCGGGTCACTCGTTCGGCGCAGCGGCATTGCTGGCAATTGCGTGGGGCGCCGTTAATGCAGCCATTCCGGTCGCTTGGTCGACGTGGCTTTCAAAAGGCGTGAAGGACAAGCCGGAAAGCGGCGGAGGCTTGATGGTTGCGTCTATCCAGCTATCCATCATGGTGGGCGCGGAGCTAGGCGGCACACTACTCGATCATTATTCGATCGGCGCGACCTTCTTGTCCGGCGCGGCGCTGCTGGTTCTTTCGGCGATTGTGGTTGGCAGCGGCAGGCGTCTCAGGCCTGCGGTGTGATAGACGATGCGGACGTTGCGCAGTTCATGCGCGGCGCTGACGTCAATGCTTGTCCGGCTAACGGCCATCTTATGTTTCCAGTTTGCGCGTCTGAGTCCTGCCGCGTACAGTTGATTATTCTTCTATCGGCGGCAACGAGCGGCCGCAGTCGCCCGACAAAACATTTTTCACGCTCGCCACAATATTCGCGTTCCTGAAACGTCTTCAGGCGCATGGAACCGCCACCTACCTCGCAGCCGATGACCGACCGAGACAGCGACATCACCGCGACCGTGGTGCGTGAGCGCACGAGGCTCGTCAATTTCATCCGGCGTCGAATACGCGACCCGGACGATGCCGAGGACATCCTGCAGGACGTGTTCCACGAATTCGTGCAGGCTTACCGGCTTCCCGCTCCGATCGAACAGGCTAGCGCGTGGCTTTTCCGCGCCGCGCGCAACCGCATCATCGATCGTTTTCGCAAGAAACGAGAGCAGCCGCTGACCGATCCGTTCGAGACCGACGACGACGCCGGCAGCGAATATCGCCTCGACCTCGCGCTGCCGGCGCACGATGCCGGTCCCGAAGCGCTCTACGCTCGCGCTCTATTGCTCAAGGCTTTGCAGGACGCGCTCGATGAGTTGCCGCCGAATCAACGTGACGTATTTATCGCCCACGAGCTCGAGGGGCGTTCCTTCAAGGACATGGTCGCGCAAAGCGGCGTGCCGCTTAATACGCTGCTCGCGCGCAAACGCTATGCGGTTCTTCATTTGCGCGCTCGACTGCAAGTCATTTACGACGAACTGGATCTTTAAAGGAGTCAACGGATGAAATTCCGAATCAGATGTGCCGGTAAAGCGCTGCTTGTGGTGGTCGCAATCGCCGCGCTTGGGTGGGTGGTCATGACGCTATGGAATTGGGTGATTCCTGCGCTATTCGTCGGCGCCCGTGCGATCGATTTCGCTCATGCGTTGGGCTTGCTGGTCTTGAGCCGCATTCTCTTTGGCGGATTCCGCGGACATGGCGGCTGGCGCGAACGGCGTCACTGGCGCAAATGGGAAGCGATGACGCCCGAGGAACGCGAGCATTTCCAGACGGCGTGGCGCTCGCGCCATGCCCCGCGCAAGGAGGATTGAATATGCGCGAGAACGCGGTGCGCGACTGCAAACAGGAGCCGGGCGTGATTGCGCCGGTCGTCCATCTGAAACGTTGCGAAGGCAAAGGCGATTGCGTGAACGTTTGCCCGGAGAATGTGTTTGAGATCCGGCGTATCGATGAGGCCGATTATCTCAGCCTCGGTTTGATGCATCGCCTGAAGCAGCGCGTGCATGGAATGAAGGTCGCCTACACGCCGAATGCGGACGCCTGCCGCTCGTGCGGTCTTTGCGTGACGGCATGCCCTGAACGCGCGATCAAGCTCGCCAGAACGGCATAGCGCATATGAGTCCATCAACCACAGTGCTTTTGCGCGAGCTTCACGAGCAGAGCCAGTCAGAAGTGATAGCCCGCGCATGCGCGCAGTTTCATGGATCGAGCGAGGAGTTTCTAACTCTCGCCGACGAATACGAAACGCTCGCACCCAGATTGCGTGGCCGGTTTCTCGAAACGCTCGGGCTATCCAGCGAAGATTTCGAGTCCTCGCAAGGCACGCCTCTTTCGCTGGCCGTCTCGGCGGAGACGGGACGGTTCCTGCGCAACATGGTGCTGTCGCACAAACCGGCTCGAATCCTAGAACTCGGGAGTTCGTGCGGTGTGTCCACGTTGTATCTCGCCGAGGCTCTTCGCACGTCAGGCAGCGGCATCGTTGTAGCGACTGAAGTCGATCCGCTGAAGTGCGTACGTCTTCGGGACAACATCACGACGGCGGGCGTCGATGCTTATGTCGAGCTGCGGGAAGGCGATGTGTTCCAGACCGTCACCGAGCTGGACGGCACGTTCGACATGGTGTTCATCGACGTATGGGCCAACGCCTATCTGGATCTGTTCAAACGGATCGAACACCTGCTGCGCCCCGGATCGATCGTTCTCGCCGACAACATGTACACAGCCGAAGACGCGGTTCGGCCGTACAAACAATATCTCGATGCGGACCCGCGCTTCTCGAGCACGACCTTGGGCTTTGAATCGGGGATCGAGTTTACGGTCGTGGTTTGCTGAATGAATCGGGAGTGCGCTCGCGTTCTTGCGCCATGCAATCGGGATGATTCCAATGCGCCGTGATTGATTGCTGCTTGTATGAAGGCGCCCGGTCTCAGCCGGAGATGGAAGCAGAGAGTCCGTGAGCAAACGCGTCCGGTGAAGTGAAGCCTCTCACCTGCGTCGCTGGATGGTTGCCAACGCGAGCCCCGCTCCTGCGAACGCGCACGCGGCGGACACCAGCGCGACTGCGCGCAGCGCGGCAACGATGGCGTCGGCTTCCGCTTGCGCCGTCGGCGTCTGCGGCGTCTGCGGCGGCGTATGGGCACCGCCGGCTTGCGCGCCGGCTGCCGCGTTCAACCCCGATAACTGTGCGCTCTGGCGTGCATCGTGAGGAACGTGCAGTGCGTCCAGCCGCGCGGACAGCGCCGCGTCGTGCGACCACACAAACACGATGCCGAGCACCGCAACCGCCAGCAGGCTCGCCACGCGTGCGACCGCGTTGTTGATACCGGAGGCTACGCCCGTGCGATGAGCCGGCACTGAGCCCATCACGGTCGTCGTGAGCGGTGCCACGGTGATCGTCATGCCGAGCCCGAGGACGGCGAGCGCAGGGAAAAATCCGGCCCAATAGCTGCCGCGCACGAACGGCATCGCGAGCATCGCAAAGCCGATTGCAGCGATGGCCGGGCCAACGCTCAATAGGACCCGCGAGCCGAAGCGGGTCGTCAGGCCGCCGGTCAAGCGCGACAACGAGCCGATGATGACCGGCACCGGCAGCAGCGCCGAGCCCGCTTCCGTTGCCGTGTAGCCATGTGCGCGGATCAGCGTGAACGGCAGGAAGAAAAACACGCCGCCCATACCGAAGTAAAGCAGCAGCGTGACGAGATTCGCGCCGGTGAAATCGCGCGAGCGAAACACCTCAAGCGGCATCATCGGGTCACGGCTCTTCGCTTGGATCATCAGGAATGCGGCCAGCACGAGCGCGCCAACGCCGATCGCGCACAGTACGAGCGCATGCGCGAAGCCACGCGCCGACGCCTCGGTCAGGCCATAGGTCAATGCCGCGAGCCCCGCTGCCGCACTCAGCGCGCCAGGCCAGTCCAACTGTTGAGGGGCATCCGGCGTGTGGCTGTTCGGCACCGACGAAACCGCGAGCACAATCGTCGCCGCTGCAAGCGGGACGTTGAGAAAGAAGATCGCGCGCCAGGAGAATGCGTCGACGAGCAGGCCGCCGGCCACTGGCCCGAGCGCCGACGTAATCGCGCCGACACCCGCCCAGGTGCCGATCGCCCGTCCGCGCTCCTCGCCGTCGAAGATCGCGCCGATGATCGCAAGACTGCCGGGTACGAAGAGCGCCGCGCCTATGCCCTGCACCGCACGCCCGGCGATCAGCGAGCCCGCGTTCGGGGCGAGCCCGCAAGCGGCCGATGCCAGCGTGAAGACCGCGATTCCCGCGATGAACACGGTGCGGTGGCCGAGTTTGTCGCCCATCGATCCACCCACCAGTACGAGCGATCCGAGAAACAGAAGGTAGGCGTTGATGATCCACTGCATCGCCGCGACGCTCGCGCCGAGCTCGCTCTGAATGGCGGGCAACGCGACGTTGACGACGGAGCCGTCGATAAACGCCATGCTCGAGCCGAGGATCGTCGCGGCGAGCGCCAGACGCTTGCGCCGGCACGGGCTGTCGAGTGCGGTGGGCTGCATGCGGATGATGAGTTCGTCGCACGGGCTCGCTTGCGCAGCGACAACGTGCGCGCGGTGTGGGTCGCTATGAACGCGCGGGTCGGCCATGCTCGCTCCAGTGCCGGTCGATGGTGACTAGCATAGCAACTGGGGCGCAGGAGCGCAGGTGTGGGTGCTCGTGGACTTGCGCGCCGCGCCACGGCCAAGAAAAAACCCGCAGAGCCAATAGCTGTGCGGGTTTTCGGATACTGCGGCAGAACACTACGGAACTGCGTGGAAGCAGGTCGCGAAACGAATGGTGGGTGCTGAGAGGCTCGAACTCCCGACCTACGCCTTGTAAGGGCGCCGCTCTACCAACTGAGCTAAGCACCCGTTTCGCAGACTTCTGATGCTGCTGCCTCGCTGTTGCCTTTGCCGAAGCAGCAAGCCCGTTAGTTTAGCGCATCCTTTAGGGCTTTGCCAGGCCTAAATTTCGGCACTTTTGCCGCCTTGATCTTGATCGCGTCGCCGGTGCGCGGATTGCGTCCCGTGCGCGCCGTACGCTTGCCGACGGCGAACGTGCCGAAGCCGACTAGCGTCACCGAACCGCCTTTCTTCAGCGTGCCTTTTACACCGCCGATCACTGCGTCCAGCGCGCGGCCGGCCGCAGCCTTGGAAATTTCCGCCTGCTGCGCAATGTGGTCGATCAATTCCGTCTTGTTCATCCTACCCCCGCGAATGTTTTAGAAGCGAAACGGCGCGTGCAGCGCCTGACATCGTGTGGCCGGCGCAACGCCGGGCCGAGTCATTAGAATTGGCCGAAACCGCCGTGTCAACCGGGGTTGAGCCTGATTTTGCAGAGATTCGAACGGACTTGCTTATCGCCGCCATGCTTGCGCCTTTCGATGCGCGCACAACCAGTTTACAGCCTGGCATTTTCATCGCTCGAATGAGCACCGTGTCGCTGCAAATTTCTTTGCACTCGAAAGAAAACAGGCAATAAAAAACCCGCGGCGATAAGACCGCGGGTTTTGTGCAGCGAAACTACCGCTGAAGGTTTAGTGCTTCACGACTTCGGTCGCGCCGGAGTCCTTGCCGGGTTCGGCAGCGACCGGCGACGCAGGCTTCGCCTCTTCTTCCGGCAACGCTTCAGGCACACGTTCGAGCGCCAGTTCGAGCACCTTGTCGATCCAGCGGACCGGCACGATTTCGATTGCGTTCTTCACGTTGTCCGGAATCTCCGTCAAGTCCTTGACGTTTTCTTCCGGGATCAGCACGAGCTTGATGCCGCCGCGATGCGCTGCCAGCAGCTTCTCCTTCAGACCGCCGATCGGCAGCACTTCGCCACGCAACGTGATTTCACCCGTCATCGCGACATCGGCACGCACCGGAATACCGGTCAGCACCGACACCAGCGCGGTGGTCATCGCGATACCGGCCGAAGGACCGTCCTTCGGCGTGGCGCCTTCAGGCACGTGGATGTGAATGTCCTGCTTCTCGAACGCTTCGTCCTTGACACCGAGACGACGCGAACGCGAACGCACAACCGAGCGCGCTGCCTCGACCGATTCCTTCATCACGTCGCCGAGCGAACCGGTGCGGATCACATTGCCCTTGCCCGGCATCACGGCGGCTTCGATAGTCAGCAGATCGCCGCCCACTTCGGTCCACGCGAGACCCGTGACCTGGCCAACCTGATTTTCCTTCGCGGCCAGACCGAAGTCGTACTTGCGCACGCCGAGGAACGTGTCGAGGTTGCTGCCGTCGACCTTCACCGCGCCTTCCGCCTTCTTCAGCAGAAGCATCTTCACGACCTTGCGGCAGATCTTCGAAATTTCACGCTCGAGCGAACGCACGCCGGCTTCACGCGTGTAGTAACGAATGATGTCGCGGATCGCCGTTTCCGTCACATCGACCTCGCCATCCTTGAGGCCGTTGTTCTTCTTCTGCTTGGGCAAAAGATAACGTTGCGCGATGCTGACCTTCTCGTCTTCCGTGTAACCCGACAGACGGATCACTTCCATCCGGTCGAGCAACGGCGGCGGAATATTCAGCGAGTTCGACGTCGCCACGAACATCACGTCCGACAGATCGAAGTCGACTTCGACGTAGTGATCGGCGAACGTATGGTTCTGTTCCGGATCGAGCACTTCGAGCAATGCCGACGACGGATCGCCGCGGAAATCCTGGCCCATCTTGTCGACTTCGTCGAGCAGGAAGAGCGGATTGCGCACACCGACCTTGGTCAGGCTTTGCAGAATCTTGCCCGGCATGGAACCGATATACGTACGACGGTGACCGCGAATCTCGGCTTCGTCGCGCACGCCGCCGAGCGCCATGCGCACGAACTTGCGGTTCGTGGCGCGAGCGATCGACTGACCCAGCGACGTCTTACCGACACCCGGAGGCCCAACGAGGCACAGGATCGGCGCCTTCACCTTGTCGACACGTTGCTGGACCGCGAGATACTCGAGAATGCGTTCCTTCACTTTCTCGAGACCGAAGTGGTCTTCGTCGAGCACGCGTTCCGCATTCGAGAGGTCGTTGTTGACCTTGCTCTTCTTGCGCCACGGCAAGCCGATCAGCGTGTCGATATAGTTGCGCACGACCGTTGCTTCAGCCGACATAGGCGACATCAGCTTGAGCTTTTTGAGCTCGGCGTCGGCCTTCTTCTTGGCTTCCTTCGGCATGCGGGCAGCCGTGATGCGCTTCTCGAGTTCCTCGAGATCCGCACCTTCTTCACCTTCGCCGAGTTCCTTCTGGATCGCCTTCACCTGCTCGTTCAGGTAGTACTCGCGCTGGCTCTTCTCCATCTGGCGCTTCACGCGCCCACGGATGCGCTTTTCGACCTGCAGGATGTCGATCTCGGCTTCGAGCTGCGCGAGCAGATGCTCGAGACGCTCAATGACCGGGAACATCTCAAGAATGTGCTGCTTCTGGTCGAGCTTCAGCGGCAAATGTGCCGCGATGGTATCGGCCAGACGCCCGGCTTCGTCGATACCCGACAGCGACGTCAGAATCTCCGGCGGAATCTTCTTGTTCAGCTTCACATACTGATCGAACTGCGACACGATCGCGCGGCGCAGCGCTTCAGTTTCAGCGCTGTCGGCGTGGTCGGGTTCGAGCGGCATGACTTCGCACGAGAACTGCGTTTCCTGTTCTTCGATGGAAAGCGTTTTCGCGCGCTGCAAACCCTCGACGAGCACCTTAACGGTGCCATCGGGCAGCTTGAGCATTTGCAGGATGTTGGCAACACACCCTACTTCGTACATGTCCTTTTCGGTCGGCTCATCTTTCGCAGCCGTTTTCTGGGCGACGAGCATGATGTGCTTGCCGCCTTCCATCGCTGCCTCGAGAGCCTTGATCGACTTCGGGCGGCCTACGAAGAGCGGAATCACCATGTGCGGGAAAACGACTACGTCACGCAGCGGGAGCAGCGGGAGCGTAATGCGTTCCTGCGGAAGGAGTTGGGTTCCTGACATTTCATTTCCCCATGAGTGGAATCAGTTCGTTCGATAGGTGAGGCCGGCAGAAAATATTGCAAGCCTCCGCGTGTGGGAAAAGTTCAGTGACTCCGAAGGTTCAGTGACTCCATTGTGAAAACAATCTTTCTGACCACACGATAAACGAAAAAGCCGTTCACGTCGCCATGAACGGCTTTTTGCGGTATCCGAAGCCGATCAGTTCGAACCCGCGACTTTGGGCGCGTCTTCGTAGATCAGTAACGGTTTGCCGTCGCCGTCGATCACATTGTCGTCGATGATGACCTTGCTGACACCTTTCATTTGCGGCAGATCGTACATCACGTCCAGCAACGCCTGTTCCAGGATGGAGCGCAGTCCGCGCGCGCCCGTCTTGCGACGGATCGCCTTGCGCGCCACAGCCTGCAACGCGGCCGGACGAATTTCGAGTTCGACCCGTTCCATGTTGAAGAGCTTGTGGTACTGCTTCACCAGCGCATTCTTCGGTTCGACGAGAATTTTCATCAGCGCCGCTTCGTCGAGCTTGCCAAGCGTGGCGACCACCGGCAGACGGCCGATCAGTTCGGGAATCAAACCGAACTTGATCAGATCTTCCGGTTCCACTTCGCGCAGCACTTCGCCGGCGTCGCGATCCTGCTTGCTCTTCACGCTCGCGCCAAAGCCAATGCCGGTCTTTTCAGTACGATCGACGATGACTTTTTCGAGGCCGTCAAATGCGCCGCCGCAGATGAACAGAATGTTGGTCGTATCGACCTGGATGAAGTCCTGATTCGGATGCTTGCGGCCACCTTGCGGCGGCACCGACGCCATCGTGCCTTCGACCAGCTTCAGCAACGCCTGCTGCACGCCCTCGCCCGACACGTCGCGGGTAATGGACGGGTTATCCGACTTGCGGCTGATCTTGTCGATTTCGTCGATATAGACAATGCCGCGCTGGGCCTTGTCGACTTCGTAATTGCAGTTCTGCAGCAGCTTCTGGATGATGTTCTCGACGTCTTCACCCACGTAACCCGCTTCGGTGAGCGTGGTTGCGTCCGCAATGACAAAGGGAACGTTCAGAAGACGCGCGAGCGTTTGCGCGAGCAAGGTCTTGCCGGAACCGGTCGGGCCGATCAGCAGGATGTTGCTCTTGGACAGCTCGATCTCGTCTTTCTTGTCGAGATGCTTCAGGCGCTTGTAGTGGTTGTACACCGCGACCGCGAGAATTTTCTTCGCGCGTTCCTGACCGATCACATACTGGTCGAGGATTTCACGGATTTCCTGCGGACTCGGCAGATCGGACTTGGACAAGCCCGCCTCGATACCCGCGCCTGCTGCTTCGTCGCGAATGATTTCGTTGCACAGGTCGATACATTCATCGCAGATGAACACCGACGGGCCGGCAATCAGTTTCTTGACTTCATGCTGGCTCTTGCCGCAAAACGAGCAATACAACAGCTTTTCGCTGTTAGAACCTTTCTTGTCCGCCATAGATGTGTGAGCCTCCGGACACTCGATTACATGATACGCCGTTTGCCCCAGCCTCGCAGTTGGGCGCGGCGGGGCTGAGCAAGGTGACGGCGTTTGCCGCAGGCGCTCGGACGAGTCTTGATTATTTCACAACCGATCAGGCGCCGGATTTGCCCCGAATTAGGGCAAATCCGTACCCGATCAAGGACGCTTGTGGGCTACCTGATCGACCAGACCGTACGCTTGCGCGTCGTCGCCGGACATGAAGTTGTCACGGTCGGTGTCGCGCGCAATACGCTCGACCGGCTGGCCGGTGTGGTGCGCCAGCAGATGATTCAGCCGCTCCTTCAGGTAAAGGATTTCCCGCGCCTGAATTTCGATGTCCGACGCCTGACCGCGCGCGCCGCCAAGCGGCTGGTGAATCATCACGCGCGAGTTCGGCAGCGCGAAGCGCTTGCCCTTCGCGCCCGCTGCCAGCAGGAACGCGCCCATGCTCGCCGCAAGCCCCATGCACAGCGTGGAGACGTCCGGCTTGATGAACTGCATCGTGTCGTAGATCGCCATGCCCGCCGAAACCGATCCGCCCGGGCTGTTGATATAGAAGTAGATGTCCTTGTCCGGATTCTCGCTCTCGAGGAACAGCATTTGTGCGACGACGAGATTGGCCGTCTGATCGTTCACCTCGCCGACCAGGAACACAATGCGTTCCTTCAGAAGACGCGAGTAGATGTCATACGAGCGCTCGCCCCGACCGCTCGTTTCCACGACGATCGGCACCAGTCCGAGCGCCTGCGCTTCGAGATCCCGGGACGACTGGGAGGTCAACGTGTCCAGCATTTGGGCGCGAAAGGTCATGCAATGGATCCTTGTCTGGAAATATTCTAAATATTTGATGCTAGACAGGTGTGGTCGACCGGCCCGTATTCAAGTGCGCGCCGACTGCACGACAGGCAGTACAAAAATGCAGCACAAAAAAACGGCGTGCTGGCCGTCGCTCCGACAGCCGGCACGCCGTTGCAGCGACGCTTACGCTTGCGCCGTTGCGCTTGCCAGTTCTTCGAAGCTCACTTCCTTGTCCGTCACCTTGGCCTTGCTCAGCACGAATTCGACGACGTTGGCTTCAACGACGTACGCTTCCATTTCAGCAAGGCGTTGCTGGTTCGAATAATACCAGCGGACGACTTCCTTCGGGTCTTCGTAGCTTTTCGCGAATTCGTCGACTTCGGCGCGGATCTGTTCCGGCTTTGCCTGCAGGTCGTTCGCCTTCACAAGCTCGGCCAGCACGAGACCCAGCTTCACGCGACGCTCGGCCTGTTCCTTGAACATAGCGGCAGGAATCGGCGCATCTTTAGCGTTCGGCACGCCGCGCTGCTCCAGATCCTGGCGAGCCATCGCGACGAGGCGTTCCTGATCCTGTTCGATCAGCGCGTTCGGCACGTCGAGTTCCGAAATCTTGAGCAGCGCGTCCATCACCTGATTCTTGACGATGGCTTGCGTGCGGCGCTTGGCTTCGCGCTCCAGATTGTCCTTGATCTCGGCGCGCATCTTGGTCAGATCGCCGTCTTCAATGCCGAGCGACTTCGCGAATTCAGCGTCGATTTCCGGCAGATGCGGCCACTCGATCTTCTTCATCGTGATCGTGAATTGCGCGGTCTTGCCGGCCACTTCCTTGCCGTGATAGTCGGCCGGGAATGCCAGGTCGAATTCCTTCGACTCGCCGACCTTCAGGCCCGTAGCCGCCTTTTCGAATTCCGGCAGCATGCGGCCTTCGCCCAGCACGAACGCGAAGTCTTCGGCGCTGCCGCCCTGGAACACTTCACCGTCGATCTTGCCGACGAAGTCGACCGACACGCGATCGCCTTCCTTGGCCGCCGTATCCGCGCCGCCGTCGCCGTGCTCGCCGGCTTCGCCGCGAGCGTGGAAATGCACGCGCTGCTTGCGCAGGATTTCGAGCGTGCGGTCGATTTCCGCTTCGGTGATCGTGGTCGTGGTGCGCTCGATTTCAGCCGTGGCGACATCGCCCAGCTTCACTTCGGGATAGACCTCGAAGGTCGCGTCGAAAGCGTAATCGCCTTCAGTCGCGTCGACCTTCGGCGCAAAGCTCGGCTGACCGGCGACGCGCAGGTTTTCGGCGCGGCTGATGTCGAAGAATTCCTTGCCGACCTTGTCGCTCAGCACTTCCGCTTCCACCTGGCCCGAATACTGTTGCGTCACCATCTTGAGCGGCACCTTGCCCGGGCGGAAACCCGGCATGCGCACGTTCTTCGCGAGTTGACGGATACGCGAGTCCACTTCCTTCTGCACGGCGTCCTTCGGCAGGGAAATCGTTACGCGGCGTTCGAGCTTGCCGAGGTTCTCAACAACGTTAGCCATGGCTTCAATCGTCCTAAAATTATTCGAGCGAATTCAGTTATCTTCTCGTGCCGCATTTGCGCGCCTGCGCCGCGGGCTTGCAGGCCGCCGGCAGCACGGTTGGGTCCAAAGAGCCGAATATTTTAGCAAACTATTTGCGCGCCTAGCCGGGATTCGATGATTACGCGCGTTTTTATCGGCATTCGGAGCCCTTTCCGGGCTGTTTTCGAGTCGGTTTCGCACTTCGCCGGCGATGCCGCCGCGCTACCGGATCGCAATTTCCACAATGCCGCCTATGCCTTTCGGCATATTTAGTCGGCGCGGCCATGCTGATAAGCTAGCGAACGCGCTCGGAGCGGCGCCGCGTCCGCTTCACCGCCGCCTCCCGGCTCGTAACCATTCCAACCATTCAGAGACACCATGCCGAATTCGCCGTCCACGCCTGTCGTCGTCATCGCCCCCGATTCCTTCAAAGGCTCGCTCAGCGCCGAACAGGTCGCGCAGGCGATCGCGTCGGGCGTGCGGCGCGCCCGTCCGGACGCCGAAGTCCGTATCTGCCCGATGGCGGACGGCGGAGAAGGCACGCTCGACGCCATGCTGACGAGCGGCGGCGAGCGCCGCACGCTGAGCGTGCGCGGTGCGGCCGGGCCGGTGCGCGACGCGCTGACCGGCGTGCTCGCCGACGGCAGCGCGATCGTGGAAACCGCGGAGATCGTCGGCATCACCGATCCGGTCGGGATGGGCGTGCCGGTTCAGGCGCGCAACACGCGCGGCATGGGCGAAGCGATCAGCGCGCTGCTCGACGCGGGCGTGCGGCGATTTTTCGTCGCGCTCGGCGGCAGCAGCACGAACGACGGCGGCGCGGGCCTTCTCGTCGGACTCGGTCTGAAACTCTTCGATGCGCAAGGCGGGGAACTCGAGCCCTCGCCCGAGCAACTCGCTCGCGTCGCGCGCGTGGACGTGTCGCAACTCGACGCGCGGCTCGCGGGCACGCAATTCATCGGCATGTCCGATGTGGACAATCCGCTGACCGGTGAGCATGGAGCGACCGCCGTCTTCGGCCCGCAAAAGGGCGTCAAGCCGGAACAGGTCGCGACGATCGACGCCGCCCTCGCCCGTTACGCGGATCTCCTCGAAGCGGCGCTCGGGCGCAGTGCCCGCGATCTGCCCGGCGCGGGCGCCGCGGGCGGCCTGGGCTTCGCGTTGCACATGCTCGGCGCGCAGTTCGAGCCGGGCGCGGAAACGGTCGCGCGGCAACTCGGGCTCGACGCCGCGCTCGAAGGCGCGAACTGGCTGATCACCGGCGAAGGACGCTCGGACGTGCAAACGCTGCATGGCAAAGCGCCCTTCATCGCGTGCCGTCATGCGCAAGCCGCAGGCGTGCCGGCCACACTTTTGTCGGGCGCCGTGGACTCCGCCGCGTTGCCGCGCCTTGCCGAATTTTTCAGTGGTTGCTTCTCGCCGGCACCCGGTCCGATCACGCTTGAATTCGCGATTCGCGACGCCGCGCGGCTCCTGGCGGATGAGGCCGAACAACTGACGCGTTTGAAGTACGGCGCGCGTTGACCAGGCGGCATGGTTGCGGCAACAATCACAGCGCCACAACCACGCCACTCATCACGGGAAGACCATGAAGGACTCCGCCAAAGCTGGCCTGGAACAGCTCCTCACTTATCGTCTGCATGTACTCAACAAGCTTGCTGAGCGCGGCATCAGCGAGCGCTACCAGGACAAGCTCGGCGTGACGTTGCCGGAAGCTCGCGTGATTGCGTCGGTGGGATCGTTTGGACCGTTCTCGATCATGGAACTCGCGAGGCATGCCAATCTCGACAAGAGCCAGGCGAGCCGCGCCGCCGAAGGTCTGATCAGACAGGGACTCGTCAAACGCGAAGCGAGTGCCGACGACGGACGCGTGGTGCTCGTGTCGCTCACGCCCGAGGGCCGCGCGCTGTATCGCAAGGTGATGCCGATCGCGCGCAAGTGGAATGGCGACCTGTTCGATTGCCTCGACGAAAACGAAAAGCTCGCGCTAGGCGAAGCGCTCGACAAGGTCATCGAGATGATGACTACGCGCGACGCGTGAAGCGTGTGAAACGCGGCTCGAGTCTGAAGCCGGCAAGCGCCAGACATGACGCGCGGCGCTTCAAATTTGCGACGAATGCCGCGCTCATGAACAGAGGTCGATAACGCGTGTCGTTCGTTGCGAACGCACGCGCGTCTCAGTCGTTGCTCTCGCGCCGATGCCCGGCTTCCGGCGCGTGCCCTGCACCAGCTGAAACCGCGTTCGCATTATCCTGGGGCGAAGCACTTGCTGGAACGTTTAAGTCTGTCGCCGCAGCCGCCGTACTGGCAAGACCGCCGGCCATCGCGCCCGATGCGCTTGCCGCGGCATCGCCCGCCGGCACCCGATGCGACACGCTGCGCGCCAGACGCCACGCGATCGCCGCGAGCGAGCCGACGGCCAGCAGCAATGCGGCCCACAGCACATAGCGCCGATACGCATCCGCATCCGCATTCGCCGGCGACGGCGCATTCGCATTCGGCGCAAGCGCGAGCGGCTCGCCGACGCGCGCGGTGGCAATCGCCGAGGACGCGTCCATCAGCAACTCATCGCGCCCGACCGCGGTCGACACTGCGGACGCATTGCCCACGCCGAGCGTGAAAGGCGCCGATCCGCGCGCGACGAACGTCAGCGTCGCCGGACGCCAACCCGCTGCAACAGTCAGCACGCCGCTGCCGAGTCCGCCGTTACGCGCATCGACAACCACCCGCCAGTGACGGTCCGTATCCGGCGTCAATTGAAGCGACGGATTGTTCTGTTCGACGTCCCCGTTATGCAAACGGAACAGCGTCGCATTCGACACCTCGCGCCACGCCCCGCCCAGTTCGCCGCGCGAATAGACGACCGCGGGCGCCACCGTGTTGGGCTGCGGCAGATTGAGCCGCAGCCGGTCGACCGGAAAAGGACCGCTGGTGCTAAAGAAATATTCGCCGGCCTTCGGACCCGCGCGCGCAACGATGCCTTCGCGCCACTCGCGCTGGCTGTCCGCGAGTTGTGTGCGCCCCGCGCCGGCCGCCTGCACTTCCACATCGATCGATTCGAGGTACGGCGCGCCGTCGAGCCAGCGTAGGCGCAGGTAGCGCGCGTGCGCACCGTTCAGTTCGATCCGGTCCTGGCTCAGCGTGCTGCCGTTGTAGCTGACCTTGAGCAGTTGCGCATCGCCGGCCGGTTGCCAGTTGCGCAGATCGTCGCTCGATTCGACCGACACACGCCCTTGGTAATTGTCGTCGCGCAGATGGATCAGCAGCGCGCTCGCGCGGCCTTCGTGCGACGCCTGACCGGCATCGATCAGATCGGTGTCGTGCTGCGCGCGCCCAGGCGGCGCGGCGGTGGCGCGCAGCGATCCGTCGGCGGCGATCGTCACGCCCAGCGGTGCACCCGCCTGACCTGCGGCGGCCGGACGAAGCGGGAACCAGCGGGCCGGACGCAGCGTCGGCGGCGTGCGGGCCGGCTCGCGCGGCCCCTCGAGCGAGTACGGCACGGGCTCGCCCGCGCCGTTGAAAACGCGCACGTCGCCGAGATCGTTGCGCTGGCTTGCCGCATAGACCGCGGCCGGCAGCGTCACACTGTAGTAGGCCGCGCCGTCGTCGAGCTGAAGCGCAAAGTGCCGCGCGAAATCTTCGGCCCACGCGGGCGCCGCGGTCCACGCGCACACGAGCGCGGCACACCAGCCCGTCACTTTCAGAAGATGCTTCATTGTTCAGTTTCCCTGACCATCGGCTTGGGCGGCAGCGGCGAGAAGTAGCCGATCAGCAGCAACATCAGGCCGATACCGATAAACGATACGATGCGCTCGATCCCCGTCACGTGCGACAGGTCGAACAGAAATAATTTGACGACAGTCGCGCCGAGCAACCCGCCGCCGATGAACCACACGATACGGCTTGCGCGCCTCGTCGCCCAGATCATCGCCGCCAGCGCGCAGAGCGTCCAGAAGACCGAGACCGACGCCTGCACGAGCATCGACTCGGACATCTGCGCGAACTCGTACGGCACGCCGATCCAATGATGCAGCGTGCGCAGCAGCATCGCATTCAACCACACGAAGCCGGTCGCCCCGGCCGCGACTTGCAGCGGCAGCCGGTAGCCGTCGAGCGGCACGCCGAGACGGTGAACGCGCACGAGCCAGAGCGCGGCCAGTGCAAAGACCACGGCCTGCACGAGATCGAGCGGATTCAATAACGGCAGCCGCGCCCACGCGCCGCCGTCCTGCGTCAGGTTGGCGTAGAACGTCCACAGCCACATCACGAGCACGAGCGGCGTCGACGCAATCGCGCACAGGCGCACGATGTTGTCGCGTCGCGCGAGCCACAAACCGGCGAACGCGAACGCGCTCCATCCGACCAGGAACACCTGCTGCAGCGTGAACGACGCGAGCACCGCGGTCACGTCGTACGCCGCGTCGAAATGATGATGCAGCGTGCGAAGCAGCAACGCATTGAACCACAGGAACAGCGTCGCGAGCACGGCATAATCGAACGCGCGCGGATGCCATTGCACGCCCAGTGCGCGCAGCCGTCGCAGCCACACTGCGCCCGCGACGAACACGAGTATCTGCGCCACGTCGAGCGGATTGACGATGGGCAGCCAGAAGAGCGGCGCGGCGCTGCCGTCGCTCGTCACGCTTGCAATGGTCCACGCCCACAGCAACGCGGCGAGCGGCGCCGCGGCCCACACCTGATAGGCCCGCGTGAAGCGCGCAACCGGCCAACGCAGACGATGCCCCACGCCGGCCAGCAGCAACAGCAGCGCGCCGAAGCCATACGCCCACGCGCTCCAGCTCCATGCACCTTCGGGCACGTAAGCGCGCAACGCCCAGTAGCCTTCGAGCGCGGCGAGCGTGCCGGCGGTCCAGAACATCAGCGTGTGCAGCGGCGCGAGAATGCGCTCGCCGACGTCACGCTGCTGACGCCATAAAAGCGCGTAACTGGCGACGGCAACCAGCAGACAAACCAGCCAGCCGTAACCGCTGACCGGCCTCATGTTCAATGCAAAAAGTTCGAGTGTGAGCGCGGCGAGAACAGGCACGAGCGCGAGCGCCGGCCACTCGGCGAGCGGCCAGCGCAGCTTGCGGCGCGCGCCATGAGCGAGCCATGCGCTCAGCGCGGCGAACAGCGCGACGAATGCGATGCCGACTCGGTCGCGGTCGTCCGGAACGTACGCATGGACGTAGCTCTGTATCTCGTTGAGCCCGCCCCCCACCCACCACAGCAGACCCCACAGACTCGCGACCACGCCAATCTGCGGCAGCCACGCGTGCCAGTCGCGTGCTTCGCTGCGGCCGTGCAAACGCCATCCGGTGAAGATGCCGGCGAGCGCAATCAGTACGCTTGCCAGATACGCGCCGTTCAGCACCGGCAAGCTCGCCGCGTGGCTGAACGACAAAACCGTGCCGACGACAAACGCGCCCGCCGCGGCCAGTTGCATCAGCAGGCCGAAGGCGAACGCGACGAGGCGTCGTTGCCGCACGGCGAGCCATGTCACCGCGGCGCCTTCGATTGCCCACGTCGCGCTCGTCGTCGGTCCGGTGAACGCGAGCGGCACGGCGAGCGTCGCGAAGATGACGGCGAGCGCGAACATCGAGTCGAAAAGCAGGCCGAGGCGCGCGCGGCGCGGCGCGAGCCAGCCCCCTATCGCGAGATAGAAGACGGCGAGCGCGACGGCGCTCCATGCGAGCCCGAACTCGGTGCCTCGCATCAGCGCGGACTGTAGGCCGATTGCGACGAGCGGCGTGCCGAACACGAGCGTGCCGTCGACGTAATGCCTGAGCGTCAGTTCGCGGCGCACCGCGTAGAGCAGCGCGATACCGACATACATCAGGAAGAAGAGGATCAGAAACGGCTCGGTGCTCGCGAGGAGTTCCGGACGATATGCCGTCGCGCCCCACGCCGCGCCGATCGAGAACGTGAAGACGAAGCCGAGCAGATTCAGCGGACGCCATGCCTTGAACCACGCGATCGCGAAGATGCCCGCGTTGAGCAACGCGTAGTAGCTAAAGAGCATCACATGACTGCCGCCGCCGGTGGACAAGAGGAGCGGCGCGAGGAAGCCGCCCGCGCTGCCCATGAACGCGAGCGAAGGCGCGTTCTGCCGTACCGCGAGGAACGCGCTCAGCGCGCAGGTGGCGATCATCAGCGGCAAGGCTGCGCCGGCGGGCAGCAGATGATAGAGCCGGGTCGCGGCGAACACCGTCAGGTACAGCGCGCCGACGCCGCCGCCTTGCAGCACGAGCCCGTACGCGCCGCGACTGTCGCCGATGCGCCAGCCGAGCACGAGCAAGGCCGTCGCGGCGAGCGCGACGCCGGCGAGGCGGAATTCGATCGGCAGCAGGCTGTTGTCGGCGGCGTATTTGAGCAGGAACGCAATGCCGAAGAACAGCACGACGATGCCGACGCGCACCACCGTATTGCCGCCGAAGAGCCAGTCGCGGCCTGCTTTGAAAAGGCGCTCGACGACGCCGGGGCCGCGTGGGGGGGCGGGTGGGAGGTTGGGTTGTGCCGGGGCGGCGAGGTCAGGTTGGGTATGCGCGGCGGCGTCGGGTTGCGGTTGGGCGGGTTGTGCCGCGTCGGTCGCAGTGGCTTGCGGGAGGCCCGCGAGGTTCGGTTGTGCTGGCGCGGCGGCGTCGGCTTGGGCGCGCGCGGCTGCGTCGAGTTGTGCTTGTGCTTGTGCTTGTGCTTGTGCTTGTGCTTGTGCTTGTGCTTGTGCTTGTGCTTGTGTTTGTGCTTGTGTTTGTGCGGCGGCGTCCATGCCGGTTGACGTTTCCGTCTGCCGATCAATCGACGCGCCCGCCTCCCCGCCCGCTGGCGCAAGCGCCGCCGACGCTCTCGCCGTGAGCTTCACAGCCTCTTGCGGCGCGATTGCATAGCGATGCTCTGTGGTGCCTGCCGCAACTGAATCGCGCATCGTTGCGGCGTCTGATGCGTGCATCGGCGCTGGCGCTCGAGCGTCGTCGTCGGCTGATGCAATACCCGCTGCCTCACGCAATTGCCGGATCTCGCCGCGCAGCGAAACGAGTTCACGTTCCAGCCACTCGACGCGAGCCGCCAGGTCACGAGGCGCGCCGGGCGCATCCGTGGCGGTAGCGCCCGGCAATGGCGACTGCGCAGTGCCCGCTGGATTTCTCTTGCGCAAGCGCGCCAGCGCAAAGCCCGCGAGCGCGCCGAACAATGCGCCGTAGCCGAGCGGAAGATCGTTCGACAACGAAGCCAGCATGCCGACCACCGCGCCCAGCACGGCAAATATCACGCTCATCGCATCCCTCTTTTATTGTGTTTTCCGGCGATACCCGTTTGATCGCAACCTCGGTCGCGCGGATTATCCGCGAATACGGCATGTGGAATCAGCGAAAATCGGCGCGCAGAATAACATGCAAAGCGACGTGCAAAGCGGGCTTTTCAAGCAGCTATCCCCCGATAGATGATGACGAGCGGCAGGCAAGCCAATTGAACGCGGATGTCGCCACGTCTCCGACAACACTTGCCGAAATTTCATCGCTCATTATGCGGCTGATGTGCGTCGATTAATTAAAGCGAATCGCTTACCGAATCGAACCGTTATTGCCAGCGCCTTTGCCGAGTCAATTACCCGAACAACGGCACGCGATTATCCGCGCGCCGCATTCTCACTGATCGCGACGCTGTCTTCGCGGCAAAACGCCAACCGTGTCAAAATCCCGGGTCCGCCGCGTGCGCCGGGTTATCGCTTCCATTCAAGTCGATGAACCGCGCGGCGCGCGAGCCAGTCATCCAACTCTATTCAGGGAAGTTTCAGTGGACATCAACAAACAGGTCGCGGCGCTCACGGCGTCGGAACTCCAGACGGCCGGTGCGAGCCAGGCGACGGCGATCGCGGTAAGCGTGCTGTTCCGCCATCTGCGTTCGCCGGAACTGGTGAAGCTGTTGTCGTCGGCATTCGAAAACCATCAGGCGGTCATGCTGCAAACGCCGTGGCCCGAGCCGATGTTGCAGGCATTCGAATCGACGCGGCGCTTTCTCGAGGGCGCCGCGCAATCCGATCTGCCGGGCACGCAGGCGCCGCCCGCCACACCGGAAGCCTGAGCGGCCTGACCTCGCCATGCGGGCCTCTACCGGCCTGCATCGTGCGCGCCGCCTATCCGGGTCACCAAAAAAGAGTCACCCAAGGACCATTCAAGAAAGAGCCCCGGCGAGTGCTGTGACCTGACGGGGGTTCTCACTGCACATCGCGACGATCGCGAACACTCGGCGTCGTACCGCTTCAGGCCGCCGTCAATTCCTGATTGCAGCCTCGCCAGCAGATTGTCGGGCGCGCTTTTGATTTGTCCCGCATGACGGGACGGCACAACTTTCCGAAATTGGAAGTTACGACATCAGAAAATCGGAGTATCTTTCCGATCAACCAAAAAAAAATACCAAAGACCAAGAGATGGCAGATAACGAACCAACCAAGCCGGACTACCCATTTCGATGAAATGAAGGAAGTCAGCGCGACCGTGCGCCGCACTCGCTCAGCGCAGGGCAAAAAGAATCCCGAGGACGTTCCGTTCGGTACGCCCGAGTGGATCGAGGTCAGCACGGACCTCATGCGGGACATGTGTGTGGCGATGGGTGGAGATCCCGACGCATGGCCGGCACTCCCGAATATCGAGTGATTGATAACCTGCGGAACCGGACCGACGGTCTCATTTGTACAGGTGGGCCATAGCGGACGGCCCGCTGTTCATCGACCCAACGACGCGCGAACGGTACGCCGGCTCGCACCAGATTTACCGCGTCTGGCAAACGGCGCGCAAGCGCGCCGGCGACGATTCTTCAGGCGCAAAGACCGTGGATAAGTTTGGAAAAGAAAACGGCGAAAAGAATGCAGCGATGCACGGAAAGCTTCTTGAGCGCGCAGGCCTTCAACAGGTTCCGATTCC
The DNA here is from genome assembly GCF_003330785.1 of Paraburkholderia graminis. Taxonomy (NCBI): domain Bacteria; kingdom Pseudomonadati; phylum Pseudomonadota; class Betaproteobacteria; order Burkholderiales; family Burkholderiaceae; genus Paraburkholderia; species Paraburkholderia graminis. The sequence goes on along the minus strand of NZ_CP024934.1, from coordinate 1,877,701 downwards.
GGCCTAGCGCCGCGGACTCTATTTCTTCTTGAGGCAGCGGAATATCCAATACATTGGAAAGACAGAAGATGTCTATACGCGGCTCGGGCAGCACATCAACGTCAAGAAATTCGATGATGTTATGTTCCTGCCGAGAATCCCGGATTCGCTTCAAGGCCGCCGGTCAACACGCCAAGGAAATCCGCAGACCGCTCTATATCGAGAAGTTAATGGTGCGAGGGAGGGGACTCGAACCCCTACACCCTTGCGGGCGTCAGGACCTAAACCTGGTGCGTCTACCAATTTCGCCACCCTCGCAGCCGGGCCAACGTTGTACGTCTCGCCCGATGTCCTGCATGCTTTCCGGCGCGTTCAAATGTACGCGCCCAAAAGCGTAAGCGCGAGATTCTAACGCATTGATTCGCGCTTGTCTGCAACTGCCGGGCATCCGGCTCGCGCCTCTGCCGTTGCCCCGCCGATGCTACAATTTTCGGCTTCGCGCACGCATGCCGTGCTCACTTCGCCTGCCCTTCCCCACATTCCACGCCGTGAATTTCGACGAATATTGCCAGCAAAAAGCGGCGCCCCCTGGATCGAGCGCCTACTACGCGCTGCGGCAAGCGCCGGCCGCCAGTCAGCCGCGCTTGACCGCGCTCTTCGCACTGCGCCGCGAGTTCGAGGAAACGGTCAAGGAAGTGAGCGACCCCGCGATTGGCCGCACGAAGCTCGCGTGGTGGCAAAACGAACTCGGCGCGTTGGCTGCGGGCTCGCCCACGCATCCGGTTGCAAAGGCGCTCGCGGCTTCGCTGCCCGACGTCAAAGCGGAATACCCCGCGTTGCAGACGCTGCTTGGCGGCTTCGAGATGGATCTCGACCAGGCGCGTTACCTGGACTACCCGAATTTGCGCCGCTATGTGCAGGCGGTCGGCGGCACTTTTGCCGCGCTTGTGGCGCGCGCGGCGAGCACGAATGGATCCACGAGCGCACCCACGAGCGCACCCACCGACGGCGCACAGGCTCCGGGCTGGTCCGCACCGTTAGGCGAAGCGCTGCTGCTCGCACAACTCGTGGCGGAAACGGGCAACGATGCGCGCCACGGCCGCATCTACATTCCTATTGACGAAATGCAGCGCTTCAGTGTGACAGCCGCGGACCTGATCAATCGAAAATATTCGGATGCGTTTACGGAGCTCATGCGCTTTCAGACGAAGCGTGCCCGCGATGCCTTGCATAGCGCGCTCGCCGCCGTGCCGCGCAGCGAGCGCCGTTCGCAGCGCACGCTGCTTGCGCAGGGCGCGCTCGCTGGCGCGTTGCTCGATGAAATAGAGCGCGACGGTTATCACGTGCTGCATCAACGCATCGCGTTGACGCCGGTCCGCAAGCTGTGGATCGCGTGGCGCGCAAAGTAAGCGTAACGGGCGGCGCGCGCCGTCGTCAGATGTGCAGCAAAGGGAGTGGCTCGAACTGCTGCCGCAAGATCGCCTGTGCGTCGACACGCCACCAGCGCGCGAGCACCGTCGCGTAAAGCTGTCGAAAATCGACGCCGACCGGCAGCTCCCCATTGCCGTCGAGCCGCGCCAACTGCGGCGGCACGCCGTGCAAGCCGCCGAGCACTCGTCCACCCATCATGAAATGCGGCGCCACGGTGCCGTGGTCCGTGCCGGCGCTGCCATTCTCACGCGGATGCCGCCCGAACTCGCTGTACGTCATCACGAGCGTGTCGTTCCAACGGCCCAGTTCGACAAGCGCCGATCGCATTGCAGCCAAGCCTTCAGCAAATTGCGTCAGCAACAGACGGTGGCGCTCCGGCTGATTCTGATGCGTATCGAAGCCGTTTAGCGTCAGGCGGATTGCGGTTGCAGGGGCGGTTGTGTCCGCTTGCGCAGCATGTAGTCGCAGTGCCTGCCCTTGCTGTGCTTGCACGCGCAACCTATCGCGGGCCGCGAGCATCTGCATCGCGCTCTTTATCGACGCGCCGAACGAACTGCATGGAAACGCGGTCGTCAGTCGCGTTGCGTCTTGTGCGCGCAGCGGCCGACCACATAGTTGAGCGATGCCTTTCCCGGCCTCTACAACTTGAGTGCGACCGGCACGCGCCCCGTCACCGCCGCCCAGCGCCAACGGTCCCATTTCAGCGCTGCCGATCACGACGCCCTCAGCGGCAAAACCAGCCGCCGCCGACGCGCTGTCGAACGCGCGACTGAGCCAGCCTTCGCGCAGGTACTGATCGGAGCGCGATGCCGTGTCCCATATCTGCATCGAACGAAAATGCGAGAGATTGGGCGCCGCGTAACCGACGCCCTGAACGATCGCAAGCTGCCCGCTTCGCCACAAAGGCATCAACGGTTCGAGCGATGGATGCAGCGCCGTGCGTTCGTCGAGTTGAATCGCGTGCTCGCGTCTGATTGCGATGCGCTTACGGAGCCGGTAGTACGCCGGATCGGCGAACGGAATGACGGTGTTCAGACCGTCATTGCCGCCCTTCAATTCGATGAGGATCAGCAGCTTGCCGTTATCGCGGGCGAACGCTGGAACGTGACGTGCCGTGTGCGCGGCCGGCTCAGCGCCGAATGTGCGAGGCAGCCAGAGGGCCGCGCTGGCGGCGGCGCTCATCGAGAGAAAGCTGCGTCGTTTCATTGGGCGTCCGGAAGGATGCGCGAATCACTGGCGAGCAAATGTGCAAGGCGCGCGATGCGTTCATGACAGACCGCATCTTCACGCACGATGACGCATCGCATGCGGCATGCCGCTCCCTTGTCTGCCCGCTTCTAGTACACAGGCCATATGCAAGACTCGACACACCTTGTCAGCATGATGAGCAAGACATGCCCAGCAAAATCACGAACGGGAAGCACAGCGAAGAGCGATGCAAGTGCGAACAAGCACAAGACAGCACAAGAACGGAAAGACAGCGTGGAACGCTAAAACCAGAACAAGCACGACGACCACCACCACCAAAACCCTACCGCTTATAAAGCTCCCGCACAGCATCTTCGATATGCTGCCTCAGCAAACGACGTTCGTCCGGCGTCATATGCCCATCGCGGCGGCGTTGATCGAGGTCGGGGGGAACCGCGGTGCGCAGCATCACGTCCGATGCAGGCCGCTCGCTGTTCGAGTCATGACGGTTTGCTTTTGAGGGGCTCAGTCTGGGCGCGCGCGCGCTCGCAGCTCTGTCGGCAGAAGGCTGGGCGTGGGCGAGCGTTGATCCCAATGTGCCTGCGAGCGTACCGGCGACCGCCAGTGCAATCACGTTCAGGCGCACATTCGGCCAAACCCCTCCCTTCATGTTGTTCCCTTCGTGGCGCGGCAACCGGCGACCTCAAATGCGTGTGACAAACCCGGTTACGAGCCGGGCGCGTGGGTTTTAGTCGAGTGAAGTATCCACCGAACAGCCGCATTCAGTAAAGGAGTCTAACTGGCGTCGCTTTACGCCGTGCCACAGGCAGGGTAAATTTTGTAACTGACTGTAACTCGACAAATGATGCAACCGCGCACCACTTTCTAATCGCGCTAAGATGCCGACCATGGAAACCAAAAACCCTTCGAAAATCCTCGTCGTCGACGACGATCCGCGCCTGCGCGACCTGCTGCGCCGCTACCTCGGCGAACAAGGCTTCAATGTTTATGTGGCGGAGAACGCGCCGTCCATGAACAAGCTGTGGGTGCGCGAGCGCTTCGATCTGCTGGTGCTCGACCTCATGCTGCCTGGCGAGGACGGCCTGTCCATCTGCCGCCGTCTGCGCGGCAGCAACGACCGCACGCCCATCATCATGCTGACGGCCAAGGGCGAAGACGTCGATCGTATCGTCGGCCTCGAAATGGGCGCTGACGACTATCTGCCGAAGCCGTTCAATCCGCGCGAACTGGTCGCGCGAATTCATGCTGTGTTGCGTCGTCAGTCGCCGTCGGAATTGCCGGGCGCGCCGTCCGAGACCACCGAGGTCTTCGAGTTCGGCGAGTTCGCGCTCAATCTCGCGACCCGTACGCTCACCAAGGCAGGCCAGGAAATTCCGCTGACCACCGGCGAATTCTCGGTGCTTAAAGTATTCGCGCGTCATCCGCGCCAGCCGCTGTCGCGCGAGAAGCTGATGGAACTCGCTCGCGGCCGCGAATACGAAGTGTTCGACCGCAGCCTCGACGTGCAGATCTCACGTCTGCGCAAGCTGATCGAGCCCGACCCAGGCAGCCCGCGCTTCATTCAGACGGTATGGGGTCTTGGCTACGTGTTCATTCCCGACGGCGCAGCCTGAGTTTGTTCACACCTCAAGCTTTTGTTTTCAGATAAGAAGGGCCCATGCGGATCGACCGGCGCCTCCTGACGCTCGCGTTCGGCGGCCTTTTCTGGCGGACCTTTCTGCTGATCGCGCTGTTGATCGCAGTCAGTCTCGCCGCGTGGTTCCAGAGCTTCCGGGTGATCGAGCGCGAGCCGCGCGCGCAGCGCGTGGCGTTGCAGCTCGTCGCCATCGTCAAGCTCACACGCACGGCACTCCTTTATTCCGATCCCGATCTGCGGCGCGCGTTGCTGCAAGATCTGGAAAGCAATGAAGGCGTGCGCGTGTATCCGCGCGAAACCACCGACAAGTTCAAGCTGCAGCCCGACGAGTCGCTGAACCGGCTGATCGAACACGACATTCGCGGCCGTCTCGGCGACGACACCGTGATCGCGCAAAGCGTCAACGACATCCCTGGCGTGTGGATCAGCTTCAAGATCGACGACGACGATTACTGGGTCGCCCTCGACCGCGATCAGCTCGACAATGCGACCGGCCTGCAATGGGCCGGCTGGGGCGTGTTCGCGCTTGCGTTGTCGCTATTCGGCGCGGCCTTCATCACGAGTCTCGTGAACCGGCCGTTCGCACGTCTCGCGATGGCCGCGCGCCGGGTCGGCTCGGGCCAGTCGCCCGAACCGCTGCCCGAGCGCGGCATGGGCGTGGCCGCCGAAACCAATCGCAGTTTCAACCAGATGGTGCGGGACCTCGAACAGCTCGAGGCCGACCGCGCCTTGATGCTCGCCGGCATCTCGCACGATCTGCGCACGCCGCTCGCGCGGCTGCGGCTCGAAACGGAAATGAGCCCGTCGGATCAAAGCACGAAAGACGCAATGGTCGACGACATCGAGCAGATGGATATGATCATCGGCCGCTTCCTCGATTACGCGCGGCCGGTGCAGCGCGTGCCCGAGCCCGTCGATCTGTCGGTGATCGCAAGCGAACTCGCCGCGCGCATGCAAAGCGAGGACAGCATGCGCCTGATCACGCGGCTTGCGCCGTCGGCGGTGATCGAAGCGGACGAGACCGACATGCGGCGCGTCGTCGGCAATCTGCTGGAAAACGCGCGCAAATACGGTTTGAGCGATGGCGACGGCATTCCGCACGTCATTCTGGAGACGCGTGTGTCGCACTCGCGCGTCGAGCTTTCGGTGGTCGACGAAGGCCCGGGCATTCCGGAAGACCAACTCGCGCTCGTCACACGGCCGTTCTATCGTGTGAACTCCGCTCGCACGCAGGCGAACGGCACGGGTCTCGGCATGGCGATCGTGCAGCGGCTCGTCGGCCGTTATCGCGGCGCGCTGCGCTTGCGCAATCGCACGCCAGGCCCTGGCCTCGAAGTTACGATCGAATTCCCGCTTGCCAAAGGCGCTTGAGTCCACTGCGAGCCCGCTGTGAACCGCTGTGGCCCGCGCCTTGCGGCACCGGCGACATCAGACCAGGCTGCGCACTGCCAATGCCCGCCCCGTTGAATAATAACTATCCGGGTTGTTAGTTAAAAACTATTGAGCGGATAGTTCCATAGAGCTATAGTTAAAAGCCTGACACGCGCTCGTGATGACGAGCTGGTAGCCTCAACATGCTGTTTTTTCCAACACACGAAGGAGCACTCGCATGAAAACCGTTGGCGACAAACTCGAAGCGTTCACCGTCACCGCTGCCAAGCCTGGCTTTAACAACCACGAGGAAAACGGCGTCTCGGCGTTCGAAGAGATCACGGAGCAGTCGTTCCCCGGCAAGTGGAAGATCATCTACTTCTACCCGAAGGATTTCACCTTCGTGTGCCCGACGGAAATCGTCGAGTTCGGCAAGCTCGCGAAAGACTTCGAGGAACGCGACGCGGTGCTGCTCGGCGGCAGCGTCGACAATGAATTCGTCAAGCTCGCATGGCGCCGCGAGCACAAGGACTTGAGCAAGCTGAACCACTATTCGTTCGGCGACGTGAAGGGCGAGCTGATCGACCAGCTTGGCGTGCGCGACAAGGAAGCGGGCGTCGCGCTGCGCGCCACGTTCATCGTCGATCCGGACAATACGATCCAGCACGTTTCGGTGAACAACCTGAACGTCGGCCGCAATCCTGAGGAAGTGCTGCGTATTCTCGACGGTCTGCAAACGGACGAGCTCTGTCCGTGCAACCGCGCAGTCGGCGGCGCGACGCTGTAAGCCGTGTCTGCCCAGGCCCGCCACGCTTGAAAAAGCCGCGGGCTTTTTTATCGACAACCCGATAGGAGATCGCAATGGAGTTCTTGTCTTCCATTAAGGCGCTCGTGCCCGACTACGCGAAAGACATCCGGCTGAATCTCGACGGCACGATCGCGCGCTCGTCGCTGGAAGGTAACGATGCGGTGGGCGTCGCGTTGGCCGCGGCTTTCGCCGCGAAGAGCACGGTGATCGTCAACGCGATTCGCAACGCGGGCGTGCTCTCGCCCGAAGAGACGAACGGCGCGTTGACCGCCGCCGCGTTGATGGGCATGAACAACGTCTGGTATCCGTACGTCGAAATGACGGACAACGCGGATCTGAAATCGCAACCGGCGCAGTTACGCATGAACGCCTATGCGTCGCATGGCGGCGTGGACAAGCGGCGCTTCGAGATGTATGCGCTGGCCGCGTCGATCATCGGCAAGTGTCATTTCTGCGTGAAGTCGCACTTCGATACGCTGGTCGCCGAAGGCATGAGCACGACGCAGTTGCGCGACGTGGGCCGGATTGCCGCCGTGATCAATGCGGCCGCGCAGTGTATTGCCGCAGAATAACGGCAGTTGATTTCGTCGCGGCTTAGGGCTTTGTCGACGCCGCGCGAGCCGCTCTTCGCGGCCGCATAAAAAGCCAGTCAGTCCTTGACCAGCAACACCACGGCCTGCGCCTCGATGCCCTCGCCCCGGCCAAGATAGCCGAGCTTCTCATTGGTCTTGGCTTTTACGTTGACCTTTTCCGTCGGCAAGCCGAGGTCGGCGGCAATGTTCGCGCGCATGCCTTCGATATGCGGCGCGAGCTTCGGCGCCTGCGCGACCACGCTGCTGTCCACATTCGCGATCGAAAAGCCCGCGGCCTTCACGCGCGCCACGCACTCGCGCAGCAGCACGCGGCTGTCGGCGCCGGCGAACTTCGCATCCGTATCGGAGAAATGGCGGCCGATGTCGCCGAGCGTGGCCGCGCCGAACAGCGCGTCGGTGATCGCGTGCAGCAGCACGTCGGCATCCGAATGGCCGAGCAAGCCGCGCTCATAGGGAATCGTCACCCCGCCGATAATCAACTGACGCCCCGGCACCAGCGCATGCACGTCGTAGCCTTGCCCAATTCTGAAATCCATCTGCGTCAAGTCCTCAAGTCCGTTCACTGAATTCACTGAAAATGAAACCGCCGGTCACGCTGCCGAAGGCCGCAGCAAAATCGCCTCGGCGAGATCGAAGTCTTCCGGGTACGTCACCTTGAAATTGCGCAAGCTGCCCTGCACGAGCCTCGGCGCATGGCCGGCCCATTCGATCGCGCTCGCTTCGTCGGTGAGATCGTGGCCGTCGGCCTGCGCGCGCAAGATCGCTTCGCGCAACATGCCGATGCGGAACATCTGCGGCGTCTGCGCCTGCCAGAGTCCGTCGCGCGATTCGGTGCGGGCAATGCGGCCGTCCGCCGATGCGCGGTCGATGCGCTTTAACGTATCCGCGACCGGCAAGGCCATGATGCCGCCCACCGCGTCGTCTTTCAGCGCGCCGGTCAACGTGCGGATCAGCCCCGGCGTGATGCCCGGCCGCGCGGCGTCGTGCACGAGCACCCAGTCGTCGTCGCGCGCGTTGAACTCGGTGAGCGCGTGCAAGCCGTTCAGCACCGACGCCTGGCGCGACGCGCCGCCGCAACGGCGCACGGCAAAGCGCAAGCCGCCGAAGCGGCGCGCGTCGAAGTGCTGGTCGTCGGGCGCAATCACGACGAGCGTTTGCGCGAATTCGCTGCACGCGTCGAATGCCGCGAGCGAATAATGCAGCAGGTCGCGGCCGGCGACGGTGCGATACTGTTTGGGCATCGCGGCGCCGGAACGGCTGCCGGTGCCTGCGCACGGAATCAGGGCAAATAGACGGGAAGTCACGAGTGCGGATGCCGCGAGGTCAAAGTAAAGGACGGATTTTATAATAGGTCCTTCGCATCCACGCCCCGACACGCGTAAACTTGCCGGTTCGTGTGAGCCCGAGGCCGCCTTTTCCTTTCTATGCCAGATATCGCCGCAACATCGCAGTACTCCCCGCCCGTCGCGCTCGTCAAGGCCGGCCAGCGTTTCGCCTTCGACGGCACGCATGGCTCGTCCGACGCCCTGCTGATCGCCCGCTACCATCTCGCCTATCGCGAGAAGGTGCCGTTGCTCGCGGTCGTCTGCGAGAGCGCGGTCGATGCACAGCGGCTGTCGCAGGAAATCGGCTTTTTCGCGCCGGACGCGCGCGTGCGCCTGCTGCCCGACTGGGAAACGCTGCCTTACGACACCTTTTCGCCGCACCAGGATCTGGTCTCCGAGCGCCTCGCCACGCTGCACGACCTCGGCGAGGGCCGCTGCGACATCCTGCTCGTGCCCGCCACCACGGCGCTGTACCGGATGCCGCCGGCGTCGTTTCTGGCCGCCTATACGTTCTCGTTCTCGCAAGGCGAGCGCCTCGACGAGGCCAAGCTGAAGGCGCAGCTCACGCTGGCCGGCTACGAACACGTGAGCCAGGTCGTGCGCCCCGGCGAATACTGCGTGCGCGGCTCGCTGCTCGATCTTTACCCGATGGGCTCGCCCTTGCCCTACCGGATCGATCTGTTCGACGACCAGGTGGATTCGATCCGCGCGTTCGATCCCGACACGCAGCGCAGCCTTTATCCGGTGAAAGACGTGCGCCTCTTGCCGGGCCGCGAATTCCCCTTCGACGAAGCCGCGCGCACCGCGTTTCGCAGCCGCTGGCGCGAGACGTTCGAGGGCGATCCGAGCCGCGCGTCGATCTATAAGGACATCGGCAACGGCGTGCCGTCGGCGGGCATCGAATATTATTTGCCGCTTTTCTTCGACGAGACGGCCACCCTCTTCCACTATTTGCCCCAAGGCGCGCAACTCGCGTTTATCGGCGATCTGGATGCGGCGATCCGGCGCTTCACCAACGACACCAAGCAGCGCTACAACTTCCTGTCGCACGATCGCGACCGGCCCATTCTCGAGCCGCAGCGCCTCTTTCTGACGGACGAGGATTTCTTCACGCTCGCCAAGCCGTTCGCGCGCCTCGTGCTGCCGGCCAATGCGGGCGGCGGCTGGGCGACGCCGCTGCCGAATCTCGCGATCGACCGTCATGCGGACGATCCTGTCTCGGCCTTGCGCGCGTTTCTCGACACGACGCCGAACCGCGTGCTGTTCGCCGCGGAATCGGCGGGCCGCCGCGAAACGCTATTGCAGTTGCTCGCGGACAATCATCTGAAGCCCGCGTCGAGCGACAGCTTCCAGGACTGGCTCACCGGCGACGCGCGTTTTTCGCTCGGCGTCGCGCCGCTTGCGAACGGCTTTGCGGTGCCGGTCGACGGCATCGCGATCATCACCGAGACCGAGCTTTACGGACCGCTCGCGCGGCGTGCGGGGCGTCGTCGCCAGGAACAGGCGAGCAACGTCGATTCGATGGTGCGCGATCTGTCCGAGCTGAAGGTCGGCGATCCGGTCGTGCATTCGCAGCACGGCATTGGCCGCTACATGGGCCTCGTCACGATGGACCTGGGCGAAGGCGAAACCGAGTTCCTGCACCTCGAATACGCGGGCGACAGCAAGCTCTACGTGCCGGTCGCGCAACTGCATGTGATCTCGCGCTATAGCGGCGCCGACCCGGAAAGCGCGCCGCTGCATTCGCTCGGCTCGGGTCAATGGGAGAAGGCCAAGCGCAAGGCTGCGCAGCAGATTCGCGACACGGCCGCCGAGCTGCTGAATCTCTACGCGCGCCGCGCCGCGCGCTCGGGCCACGCGTTCGCGCTCGAACCGAAAGACTATGTGAAGTTCGCCGAGAGCTTCGGTTTCGAGGAAACGCCGGACCAGGCCGCGGCCATCGCCGCCGTGATCGGCGACATGACGAGCGGCAAGCCGATGGACCGTCTGGTATGCGGCGACGTGGGCTTCGGCAAGACCGAGGTTGCATTGCGCGCGGCGTTTATCGCGGTGATGGGCGGCAAGCAGGTCGCGCTCCTCTCTCCTACCACGCTGCTCGCCGAACAGCACACGCAAACCTTCACAGACCGCTTCTCCGATTGGCCGGTGCGCATCGCCGAACTGTCGCGCTTCAAGTCGACCAAGGAAGTGAACGCCGCGATCCAGCAGATCAACGAAGGCAGTGTCGACATCGTGATCGGCACGCACAAGCTGCTCTCGTCGGATGTGCAGTTCAAGCGGCTCGGGCTCGTGATCATCGACGAAGAACACCGCTTTGGCGTGCGTCAGAAAGAAGCGCTCAAGGCGTTGCGCGCGGAAGTGGACGTGCTCACGCTGACCGCCACGCCGATTCCGCGCACGCTCGGCATGGCGCTCGAAGGGCTGCGCGATTTCTCGGTGATCGCGACCGCGCCGCAAAAGCGTCTGGCGATCAAGACCTTCGTGCGTCGCGAGGAAGAAAGCGTGATTCGCGAAGCGATGCTGCGCGAACTCAAGCGCGGCGGCCAGGTTTACTTTTTGCACAACGAAGTCGAGACCATCGAGAATCGCCGGCAGATGCTTGAAGCGCTCGTGCCCGAAGCACGCATCGCGGTCGCGCATGGGCAGATGCACGAACGCGAACTCGAACGCGTGATGCGCGACTTCGTCGCGCAACGCGCGAACGTGCTGCTGTGCACGACGATTATCGAAACCGGCATCGACGTGCCGAGCGCGAATACGATCCTGATTCATCGCTCGGACAAGTTCGGTCTTGCGCAATTGCACCAGTTGCGCGGACGCGTCGGGCGCTCGCATCACCAGGCGTACGCGTATCTGCTCGTGCACGATCCGCAAGGGCTGACGAAGCAGGCGCAGCGCCGGCTCGAGGCGATCCAGCAAATGGAGGAACTCGGTTCGGGCTTCTATCTGGCCATGCACGACCTGGAGATTCGCGGCACGGGCGAAGTGCTCGGCGACAAGCAGTCGGGTGAGATTCACGAGATCGGTTTCCAGCTTTACACCGACATGCTCAACGACGCCGTGAAGGCGCTGAAGGACGGCAAGGAACCCGACCTCACCGCGCCGCTTGCCGCGACGACCGAGATCAATCTGCATGCGCCCGCGATTCTTCCCGCCGACTATTGCGGCGACGTGCAGGAACGTCTGTCGCTCTACAAGCGGCTCGCGAATTGCGAGCACAGCGATTCGATCGACGGCATTCAGGAAGAGCTGATCGACCGCTTCGGCAAGCTGCCGCCGCAGGCGCATGCGCTTGTCGAGACGCATCGGCTGAGGCTGGCGGCGAAGCCGTTGGGCATTTCGAAGATCGACGCGGGCGAAGCCGTGATCGGCTTGCAGTTCATTCCGAATCCGCCAATCGACGCGATGCGTATCATCGAGATGGTGCAGAAGCACAAGCACATCAAGCTCGCGGGCCAGGACAAGCTGCGTATCGAAACGCGCAGTCCCGACCTTGCGGTGCGCGTCGCGACCGTCAAGGAGACGTTGCGCGCGCTCGGGTCGCCGAGCCGCGGTACGGCCGCAGCAACGGCCGCGCGATGAGTTGAGGCATGGCGTAGGGCGGGTTCATTCAGCGCACGCGTTACGCGCTGCCCAGCGCACAAAACCGCCCTACGTCTAGCGTTATTCCGCAATGCTGCGCTGCGCAACCCGCGCGCAGCAGCGCACTCACTGTACACAAGCCGCATACGGCACGGCATTTTTGGGTATGATCGAAAGACTCAAATGCCGGAGTCTTGTCATGTCTCACGTCGCTGATTCAGCGCAGTCCTCGCAAACATCCGCCACTGCATCATCCGCTTCCGCCTCCGATACGCCTGTCTCGCTGCCCTGGGTCACACGGCTCGTGTCGATGGACACGGTGAGCCGCAATCCGAATCTCGGTCTGATCGAAACCGTGCGCGACGAGTTGCGCGCCGTAGGCATTGACGCCACGCTCACGCACGATCAAAGCGGCAAATGGGCCAACCTCTTTGCGACGATCCCCGCGCACGACGGCGAAACGAATGGCGGCGTGGTCTTGTCGGGCCACACGGACGTGGTGCCCGTCGACGGTCAGCAATGGGACAGTGATCCGTTCAAGCCGGAAATTCGCGGCGACAAACTGTATGGCCGCGGCACCTGCGACATGAAAGGCTTCATCGGCGCGGCGCTCGCTCTCGTTCCTGAAATGCAGCGCACGAAGCTCGCCAAGCCGATTCACTTCGCGCTTTCATTCGACGAGGAAGTCGGCTGCGCGGGCGCACCGCTGCTGATCGCCGACCTGATGAAGCGCGGCGTGAAGCCGGACGGCTGCATCGTCGGCGAGCCGACCAGCATGCGGCCCATCGTGGCGCATAAGGGCATCAACGCTTATCAATGCTGCGTGCGCGGCCAGGCGGCGCATTCGTCGCTCACGCCGAAGGGCTTGAACGCGATCGAATACGCGGCGCGCCTCATCTGCTATATCCGCGACATGGCCGATCAGTTCCGCGAGCAAGGTCCGTTCGACGAACTGTACGACGTGCCCTTCACCACCGCGCAGACCAGCACGATCGTCGGCGGCAATGCGATCAATACGGTGCCGGCCGAATGCAAGTTCCAGTTCGAATTCCGTAACCTTCCCACGCTCGACCCGGAGCCGATCTTCGCGCGCATCGACCAGTACGCACGCGAAACGCTGCTGCCGAAAATGTTGCGCGAGCATCCATCGGCGGCCATCGAGATCACGAAGATCGCCGCGGCGCCGGGACTCGATTCGTCCGAACAGGCGGCCATCACGCAGCTCGTGCGCGCGCTCACCGCGGATCAGGACAAGCGCAAGGTTGCATACGGCACGGAGGCCGGGCTGTTTTCGCTGGCGGGCATTCCGAGCATTGTGTGCGGCCCCGGCGACATTCAGCAGGCGCACAAGGCCAACGAGTTCGTCGCACTCGATCAGCTCGTGCAGTGCGAACGCTTCCTGCGCAAGTTTATCCACAGCATGTCGGTGGAAGCGCATGCGCTCTGAAAACGCGTGAGAAAGAAGCAGACACTCACGCGTTTCCCGATCAACCCATTGTCGCCCACGCCATGTCAACCGCCACGCCGCAGCACACCGACCATACGATCGACGGCGAGCCGATCCCCACTCTCGACGACATCGCCGCGCAGCACTTCGCGCTGACGCCGTGGGTGGCGCGAACGCCGGTGTTCGACAGGCTCGACTTCGCGTCGCTCGAAGGCACGGTGGTGAACTTCAAGTTCGAGTTGCTGCAGGCGGGCGGCAGCTTCAAGGCGCGCGGCGCGTTCACGAACCTGCTCGCGTTGGATGAAGCACAGCGCAGCGCGGGCGTCACCTGCGTATCGGGCGGCAACCATGCGGTAGCGGTTGCGTATGCGGCGATGCGGCTTGGCATCAGCGCGAAGGTCGTGCTGTTTCGCGCGGCCAATCCGGCGCGCGTCGCGCTGTGCCGGCAATATCGCGCGGAAATTGTGTTCGCCGAAGATCTCGCCGAAGCGTTCGAACTGGTGCGCCGCATTGAAGCGGAAGAAGGCCGCTACTTCGTGCATCCGTTCAACGGTTATCGCACGGTGCTCGGCTCGGCCACGCTCGGCTACGAATGGACCACGCAAACGCCCGACCTCGAAGCCGTGATCGTGCCGATCGGCGGCGGCGGTCTCGCGGCCGGCGTCGCCACGGCAATGCGGCTCGCGAATCCCGACGTCCACGTGTTCGGTGTCGAGCCAGAAGGCGCCGATGCAATGGGCAAGAGTTTCGCCGCGAATCACACGGTGAAGATGGGCCATATGCACAGCATCGCCGATTCGCTGATGGCTCCGCATACCGAGGAATACAGCTATGAACTGTGCCGCCGTCATATCGACGAACTCGTCACGGTTTCCGACGACCAGTTGCGCGCGGCCATGCTGACCCTGTTCGGACAACTGAAGCTCGCCGTCGAACCGGCTTGCGCGGCTGCCACCGCGGCGCTGCTCGGACCGCTGCGCGAGAAGCTGCAAGGCAAGCGTGTCGGCGTTCTGCTGTGCGGCACCAACACCGACCCGGTTACTTTCGCGGCGCAGATCGAACGCGCGCGCCACAGCGCGTCGCAGTTTCCCGACTAGGCTAGTCATGCCGACCAAGCCGAACTACGCTCACTAAGCTATAACTAAGGGCTGGCCTATCCGTCTGAGATTGGTATGATTAAGTCATCGATATTCGGGAGGAAAACCCTATGAGCATGGTCAAGGAATTCAAGGAATTTGCCCTTAAGGGCAACGTGATGGATCTCGCGGTCGGTGTGATCATCGGCGGCGCGTTCTCCACCATTGTCAATTCAGTCGTGAAAGACCTGATCATGCCGGTCGTCGGCGTCGCCACGGGCGGCCTCGACTTCTCGAACAAGTTCATTCGCCTCGGCGACATTCCGCCGAGCTTCAAAGGCAGTCCGGAATCGTATAAAGACCTGCAAACAGCGGGCGTCGCCGTGTTCGGTTATGGCTCGTTCATTACGGTGCTCATCAACTTCATCATCCTCGCGTTTATCATTTTCCTGATGGTGAAGTTCATCAACAATCTGCGTAAGCCGGACGCTGCCGCGCCGTCCGAACCCCCGCCGCCGCCGGAAGACGTGCTGCTGTTGCGTGAAATCCGCGACTCGCTGAAAAACTCGCCGCGCTAGGCGACCGATGCTTGCCGTGCGGCGCTCTCATGTGCCGCACTTATGTGCCACACCTACGCGCCGCGCGTCACATTTCCTTCTGCGCCTTCAGATTGATCGCGTTCTCGATCATCGTTTCCAGTTGCGCGAAGTTCACCGGCTTCGTCAAATGCGAGGTGAAACCGGCGGCGAGACAACGGCGCACGTCTTCGTCGGTGCCGAAACCGGTCAGCGCAACGGCGGGCGCATTCGAACGCTCGCGATACGCCTTGATGAAGTCGAGGCCGGTGCCATCCGGCAAGCCGACGTCGCTGATCACGAGATCGAAAGTTTGCAACTGCGTGGCGGCGAGCGCGTCGTCCACGCGGCCCACCGTCGTCACGTCGTGGCCGAGCGTGCGTATCAGTTGCGCCATGACTTCGGCAGTATCGACGTGATCTTCGATCAGCAAAATGTTAAGTACACCGGCCGGATGCACCGGGTCGGGCAACACCGGCTGCGAGGTGCGCGCGGGGGCGGCAGCCGTCGGCAGCGTGATGGTGAACGTGGCGCCGCAGTGCGGGCCCGGGCTTTGTGCGGTCACCGTGCCGCCATGCACGTCCGTGAGCGCCTTGGTGATGGCGAGGCCGAGCCCCAGCCCGCCGAACTGCCGCGTCATCTTCTGATCGCCCTGCTCGAACGCGTTGAACAGCTTGCCGATCTGTTCGGGCTCGATGCCGATGCCCGTGTCTTCCACCGAAATCTGCACATGCATGCGCTCGTCGCGCGTGCGTACGTAGATGTGGCCGCCGTCGGGCGTGAACTTCGCGGCGTTGCGAATCAGATTCCATAGCATCTGTTGCAGGCGCGCGCGATCGGCAAGCACGTAGTGATGCGTCGCGTCCTTGTGCACATGCACGTCCTGCTGCTTGACCTGGATTTCGCTGCGGAACAGTTCGAGCACGCTGTCGATCACCTCATGCACGTCGACCGTTTCCAGCGACAGACGCAGCTTGCCGTTGGCTACGCGCGTAAGGTCGAGCAGATCGTCGATCAGGCGCGCTTCCAGTTCGATGTTGCGGCGAATCATGCGCACGCTCGAGCGCGCCTGATCCGGCAGATCGGGAATCATCTCGAGCACGCTCGCGCCCGCCAGCACGGGCGTGAGCGGCGTGCGCAACTCGTGCGAAAGCATCGCGAGGAAGCGGTCTTTCGCGCGGTTCGCTTCTTCGGCGATCTGGCGCGCGGCCTGTTCGGAAGCGAGCAGCCGCTCGCGCTCCTGCATCGCTTCGCGCTCCGAATGGATGTCCGTGCAGCTGCCGAACCATTTGCTGATGTTGCCTTCGTTGTCGCGCGTGGCGACGATGCGCGTGTCGAACCAGCGATATTCGCCGTCATGGCGGCGAATGCGCAGTTCGTGCCGATAGGTGCCCGCATTGCCGGCCACCGCTTTGAGCCAGCTACGGCGCACTTCCTCGCGATCGTCCGGATGCACGGCATCGAGCCACGCAAGACCATGCGAGCTGTTTTCGGTGAGACCGGTGTAGTCGTACCATTGCTTCGACAGGAAATCGCAGTCGCCCGCGGCGTTGCAGGTCAACACGAGGTGAGGCAGCGCTTCGGACAGGTCGCGGTAGTGCTGCTCGCGATCGCGCAGCAGCAATGCTTCGTCCGACGCGCGCTGCAGGCGCACTTGCGACAGCACGCGCTCCACCGCTTCGGGCAGGTAATCAAGGTAATCGCCTGACTTCGGCACCACGTCGGACACGCCCGCGCGCAGCGCTTCGATCACACGCGATTCGTCGGTAAAACCAGTCACGAGGATGGCCGGAATCCGCACGCCTTCGGAACGCAGCCGGCGAAAGAAGTCGAGGCCCGTTTCCGGTCCACTCAACTGATAGTCGAGCACCAGCAAGTCGAGGCCGCCCGCGGCGAGCCGTTCGCGCGCGGCCTCCACGCTCGGGCATACCGCGACCCGGCAGCCGGCGCGTTCGAGCGACTTGCGCGCGAGACGCAAGATGCCCTCGTCGTCGTCGACGACGAGAACACAAGCGGCGGGCTGCGTGGACACTTCTTCGGTCATGCGCGATCTTCGTCGGGTAGATAGATAGAGTATGTGAACAAATTGAGGCACGTCATGATGGCGACGCAAAGCGATGCCCGGACGGCAGCTTCACCACTTGCAGGAAAAACCCGAGGCGGCGCACCGCTTCAATAAATGCATCGTACTCGACTGGCTTCGTAATGTAGACATTGCAGCCCAGTTCGTAGCAGCGCGCGATTTCGCGAGGATCGTCGGTCGTGGTGAGGACGATCACCGGCACCGGCGCCGTTTGCGGCGACTCCTTCAGGCGCCGCAATACTTCGAAGCCGTCGACGCGCGGCATCTTCAGATCGAGTAGAACCACGGAATTCCTCAGATCTTCCGCATCGGGATGCGCGCCCGGCGCGCTCTCGCTATCTGTCTGCGCGCCGAAGAAATAATCGAGAGCCTGCTGTCCATCGCGAAAGCGCACGAAGCCATTCGAAATACCGGCACGGCGCAGATTGCGTTCGACGAGCGTGGCGTGGCCGTCGTCGTCTTCGATCAACACGATGCTGACCGTTTCCCCGTGACTCATATGCCCTCCGTTCTCCCAGTTCACGGCAGTTCACGCCAGGTAAGGCCAGGTAAGGCCAAGTAAGGCCACGTAGTGCCGGCGTTGCGCTGGAGCGCAGGCCGCGCGAATCATGCGCTGCGAGTTTTCATTGCGCCCGCGCGACTCAGAGGCGCGCGGGTTGTTCCGGCAGTACGACGAAAAAGCTCGATCCCGCACCTTCCGCGGACTCGACCCACACTCGCCCGCCATGCCGTTCCACCGTGCGCCGCACCACCGCGAGACCGACGCCGTCGCCCTTTGCCACGTCGATATGCAGACGTTGAAACGCACGAAACACTTTCGACATATACGCGGCCGGAATGCCGAGGCCGTTATCGCGCACATAGTACGTGCGCATGCGCACGGCGCGCGGCCCGTTCGCTTCGACGGGCTCCGGCTCGAGCGCGCCGATCTCAATGCGCCCGATGCGCGCCGGGTCGAGGTAATTCAACGCATTGCCAATCAGATTGCTGAAGACCTGTTCGATCGCGGCCGGGTCGCCCCAGGCCGGCGGCAAATCGCGCACGGTGACGACCACGCCGCGCTCGTCAATGACACTTTGCAGATTGTCGACAACGCGCGCCACCGCGCGCGCGACGCTCACCCGTTGCCACTGATACTCGAGCCGCCCCGCACGCGAAATGCGCAACAGCGCCTCGATAATCGCAGCCGCCTGCGTGACCGCACCACGCAAGTATTGCAGGGATTCGCGCACGTCGCCGTCGAGAATATGCGCCATCCGTTTATGTTCCGCTGCCGGCAGGCACGCCTCGCCGACGATACCGTCCAGCTCGTCGCACGAAACCTGCAATTCCTTCGAGAACCCTTGCAGATTCACGAGCGGCGAGCGCAGATCGTGCGATACGCTGTAGATAAACATTTCGTTGTCTTGCGTCTCCTGGCGCAGTTCCTCATTGACGCTGGCGAGTTCGTGCGCACGCGCTTCGAGGCGCCGCTTGAGCGACGCCTGCTCGGCATCCGCCTCGCGCAGACGCGCGCCTGTCTGATGCAGCACGGCGTCGAGCGCAGCGATTTCGTCGTTGCCGGACAGGCGCGCGGCAAGCGGCCGCCCGTTGCCGAGGCGCTCCGCGTTATCGGTCAGCACCTCGAAGCGCCGGCCGATGCTGCGCGCAAAAACGACTGCGGTGCCGGCCCAGATCAGCATGGAGCCGATCACTGCCGCGATCAATGCATATTGCTGACGCTCGCGACGCCGCGCGAGCGCCGCGGCACGCTCGCCATCCAGACGCGAGGCCTCTTCGCCGAATGCCGCGAGTTCGTCGCGAAAGAGCGCGATAGGCTGCGGCAGCGCACCACTTTCGAGCGCGGCCAGCGACTTGCCGCTGCGCCCTTCATGCAACGCCTCCGACACGGTGGCGGTCTGCGCGCGATAAGCGTCGATCGCGCGTCTCATGTTCTGCACGCGTTGCACTTGCTGCGGCGTGTCGGCCACGAGCGCGTCGAGCTTCGACAGACGATCGCTCATGTCGATCCACACCGTGTGCCGGTCGAGCAATGATGGATCGCCGATCACCATGCCGGTTCGAACGCGTGCGGCCTGGCGCAGCAGCGGATCGACGAGCGCCGACGACTGATAAAGAATCTGCTTGCTATTGGTGACCCATTGCGCGGCCTGCGCTGTCTCTTCCTGCGTATCGAACACGGCGCCGAGAAGCGCGAGTTCGACGAGGCTAGGCACTGCGATCAGCAACAGACCCTTGGTGAATAATTTCATGGTCGCCCGAAGGTCGTTCACGCCGCGGCAAGTCACGGGAACCCGCCAGCCGGACGGGCCATTATCGACGTGAATCGGCAATATTTCAACGTGGCCCAAAGATGCGCCGACCCACATAAAAACGACTTTTTTATTGGTGCGAGATGTTTTTTCGGCGCGCCGTGCGTCTATGATGGAGTCAGATGTGCTCGAATGCTAAGGCGCACGGCGAGGCGGTTCGGCATGATTCGTGCGGGAGACGGTGAGGCGGCGGGATTGTCGAATCATCGTGAATCCGGCCTTGTCGTATGCTATAAAAGATCGACGTGCGGCGCGCGAAGCCGGGAGTTGTCGCATGAGGACGCTGCGTTTCTTGCAATTCTTTTTCAGGCGAATTTTTATGTCCTTCCCGAAAAAGCGTAGACGCGCGAAGGTGGACGGCGATGAGTCGTTCCTCGCGGTACTGCGGCATTTCAAACCCTTCGGCCAACTCGACACCAAGATCGCACGCGCTCGGGCGCAAGACGAGCCGGTGCTTTATGCCCACGTGCTGCCGGGACTCGACGTACTCCTATGCAGCGTGCGCGGCGCACATCCACCCTACCCGGCCGCTGCCGAACTGCGGCGGCGCTGCATCGAATCCATTACGAATGCGCTGGAACAGCCGCTCGACGGTCTCGAGAACGGCGGTTACTGGTATGAAGCCGACGGCTTCGGCTTCCTCGTATTCGCAAGCCGCGCTCGCGGCAAGATCCTGACCGAGTTCGGCGCGACCCGCGTGGGCGCACGTCGCGGAGTTCGCCGGCAGGACGCGGCAGGCGACGCGACGCCGCGTTCGCTGCGCTAGGCACGCTGGCCTTTCATAGAAAGACAAAAGAAAGGCCGCCGCCGAACGTGCGAGTTTCACGAGTCGGCGGAAACAGGCAAGTGCCTTAGCTTCCCTTGGCCTCAGCTTCCCTTGTATTCGGCGGCGCTCGCGGGCGACATCGGCGCGGGCTTGCGCGTTGCCGGTGCAACCGCCGAAGCGCCAGAAGCCGCCGATGCCCCCGAACCTGCCCCCGCCCCCGACGAACGCTTGTTGACCGGCACGCCCTCGAGCGAGATGGCGGGCTTCGGCTGCTGCTTGCTGCCCGGCGGCGGCGCAGTCGGCGCCTGACGCACTTGCGAGAGTAGTTGCGCGCACGGCAACGGCTTGTTGTTGCTCGGTGCGAGCAACGGCAACAGCGCCGCAAACGGATTGATGAGGCCGAGGCCGACGGCCGCGCCGCCTCGCAATGCCAACGCGGCAGCATTCACGCCGACATGCGGGTTCTTGAACGTGCCCTTCGCGTACAGCGGCGAGCGCAGCGAGAACACGCGAAAACCCTTCGTATGCGGATGCACGCCGAGGTCCATCGTTTCGTCGCGCATGTTGACGTTGCCGTCGATGTCGATCACCGCGTCGTCGGTATCGAGTGCGAACACGCGCGAATCCAGCACGCCGTTGGTCGCGACGAAGTCGGCGGCCGCGCAGTTGATCTTCACGTCGCGATTGCCGAAGAGCTTCTCGTACACGACGTTCGCCACGTTCAGGCCGGCGGCCTCCATCAGCAGGCGGCTCACGGTGCCTTCGGTGACGAGCGCCTTGACCTCGCCGTTCGATGTCGCGGCGAGCGCGGCCGGCGAATTGCCCGTCGCGGTCAGCGAGGCGTCGCCGTTGATTTCGCCGAGTGCGTTTTGCATCGTCTTGAAGTTCGGGAAGAGCTGCTTCAACTTCAGATGCCGCGCCGAAGTCGCGAAGCGTCCCTTGAGCGGCGTGCCGCTACCGTCGAGATGAATGTCCGATGCGAGCGTGCCGCCGGCCACGCCGAACTTCAATGGTTGGAGCGACAGCACGCCGTCGGTCATCACGATGTGTGTGTACAGGTCGGTGATCGGCAAATCGGCGTTCTTGACGATGCGCCGGCCGGTGAACTTCACGTCGGCGTCGATCGCCTTCCAGCGGTCAGTGCGGAATTCTTCAACGGGCAGTGCCTTGTTGGACGGCTGCTTCGCCGCATCGCCGCGCTTGGCCTTGCTCGCGTTCGAGTCCGCGCCGATCACCGGCGCGAGATCGGAGAATTGCAGCAGGCGCGACTCGAGTTCGCCCTGCAGCAGCGGGCGCGGCCGACGCGCGGTGTAGGTCAGCGAACCGTTCAGATCGCTGCCGCCCACGCGGCCTGTAAAGTTTTCATACTTGAAGACGTTGCCGCTCGTCTTGAACTGGCCGACGAGACGTCCTTCGGTTGCGTAAGGCGGCGTGTCGGGCAAGGTGACGCCCGTCAGCGAATAGAGCTTGGCCATGCTGCTGCCTTGCACCCACAGGCGCAGGTCGACGGCGGCGAGATGCGCGGGGTCGGTGATGGTGCCGACGAGGCCCACGTGCAGATCGCCCGCCTTCACGTCCGCTTGCACGGGAAACGGGCGGTTCGCGTCCTGCAGCGCGAGCACGCCGCCGACCTTGCCGCTGCCCGACACGGGCGTCTTGTTGTAGGTGCCTTTCAAGGTCCAGCCGATCGCGTACGGCGGGAGTTCGGGTTTGCCGTTACGGGCGGTATTTGGGGCGCTGGCGGGGTTCGTATTGCTGGCCTCGTTGGCGCCGTTGGCTTCGTGGGTACCGCTCGTTCCGTTTGCATCGCTGGCGCGGTTCGCTCCATTGGCTCCGCTCGCGCCGCGTGCATCGCTCGGCGTCGCAGCCGATGCAACCGCCGCGCCGCTCGCGCCTGACCGCGCAGTCGCGCTTGCCCCCTTCGAACCGCCCGCGACCAGCCCACCCGAAGCGCCCGTGGCCGCCGTGGTCCCCGACGCATGCACATCCGTCGCCGAAGCCCCGCGCGCCGCGGCCGCGGAAGCAGCGGACGCCGCCGAGGCCGCCTGCGCATCGGCCTGCGCGCTCAGCTTCTTCGCGCCGTCCTTACCCACCGCTTCCGCCGATGCCTTGCGCGACGCCTCTTCCTGCTGCTTCATCGCCTCGCCGATCGGAATCGGCTGGCCGAGCGTATCGACGACCATCTGCGCGTCGACCTTCTTCTGCTGATCGGACAGCGCGATGTTGCCCTTCGCGAACACGATGTCGTGCAACTGCAGCTTCCACTGCGACGGCGTCTTCGACTTCGGCAACTCGAAGGTCCAGTTGTTGCGTCCGTCGAGCATGCGTTCGAGATCGACGGACGGATTCACCAGATTGATGGCGGGAATCACGATGTCGTGCGCGAGAAGCGGCAGCACCTTCACCTGGAAATCGATTTCGTCGAGTGTCGCGAACTGCGGGCGCTTGGCCCAGTCCGGGTTCGCGATGGTGATGTTTGCCGCCGAGAAGCGCGGCCACGGCACCCAGCTTTTCAAGCCGGTCTCGCCCACGGGACGCCGCAAGCCGACCTTCAGATCGCCGTTGATCGTGAACTGCCGGCCGATGGCCTGCGTGACCTTGTCATTGACATAAGGCCGCGCGCGGTTCCAGTCGAAGGTCAGAATGAAAACCGTGAGCGCCACTATCAGAATGACGATGATCGCCAGTATCCATGCGACGATTTTGCCGGCCCGTCTTCCGATTGTGCTCGACCCTGCCATCAACGGCTCCGCGTTTTCTTCTTGGGTGCCGATCGTTCAGCAGATATTGTGCCCGGCGATTGCGTATCGTAAGAGTCGCGATCGCGTTTGAGCGCGGCACGGACTCATGCGAATGCTGTGCGTCTTGTGCCCTTCCGTGCCCTTATGATGCTGCATCGCTCATCGCGTTTTCTCACGCCTCGTCCATTGTCATGACCGACGTCCCCCTCGTCCTCGCCGACGGCATCGTGCGGCGCGATCCGTCGCGCGGCCAGACGCTTCTGCACTCCACGCGCTTCGCGCTCGACGCCGGCGACCGCGTCGCCATCACCGGTCCGTCGGGCTCCGGCAAGAGCGTGTTCCTGCGCGCGCTCGCCCTGCTCGATCCGCTCGACGCGGGACGCATCGTCTGGCGAGGCGCGCCCGTCGCGCGCGCCGCGATCCCGCAACATCGGCGCAACGTCGCGTATATCCGGCAGCGGCCCGCTCTGCTCGATGGCACGGTCGAAGACAATCTGCGTTATCCGTTCGAACTGCGCGCGTATCGCGATGTGCGCTTTGACCGCGAGCAGGCGGCGAGTCTCGTTGCGCAGGCGGGCCGCGGCAACGGCTTCCTTGACAAGCTCGCAAGCGAACTGTCAGGCGGCGAGGCGCAAATCACCGCATTGATTCGCGTGCTGCAACTCGCGCCCGAAGTGCTGCTGCTCGACGAACCCACCGCGTCGCTCGACCCCGAGTCGTCGCGCGCCATCGAGGGACTCGTGCGCGCCTGGTTCGACGCCGCGCCGCACGCGCGCGCTTCGATCTGGGTGTCTCACGACGCCGCGCAAGCCGCGCGCATGAGCGAGCGTCATCTGACGATGAAGGCTGGCGTGCTCGACGAACCGGCCGTCGCCTCCACTCACGAGGAACCCAGCCGATGACCTTGCAGAACCTGACGCTCTGGGACGTCGCGATCGCCGCGTTGCTGATCGTCGTGAACGGCGCGGTATCGGTTGCGCTGAAGCTCGATCTCGAGCGCAAGCTCGCATGGGCCGCCGTGCGCACTGTCGTGCAACTGCTCGCGATCGGCTATGTGCTTGGTTGGGTGTTTCGCTACGACCACTGGTTCGTCGTGCTGCCCCTGATGATCGTGATGACGCTGATTGCCGGCTTCGCGGGCGCGCAGCGCGGCAGCCGCACTTACCCGGGCCAACGCGTGGACAGCGCCCTGTCGATCTGGATAAGTTCGTGGCTGGTGGCCGCGGTTGGGCTCTTCGTCGTGATCCGCATTCACCCGTGGTACGAGCCGCAGTATGCGATTCCGATTCTCGGGATGATCCTCGGCAATACGCTCACGGGCGTATCGCTCGGCATCGAACGCATGACCGAGGAGTTGACCGCGCGCCGCGACCGCGTCGACATGGCGCTCGCGCTCGGCGCGACCCGCTGGGAAGCCGCGCAGGCGCCCGCGCGTCAGGCCGTGCGCGCCGGCATGATGCCGACGCTGAATCAGATGGCTGTGGTCGGCGTCGTGAGCCTGCCCGGCATGATGACCGGCCAGGTGCTGGCCGGCCAGTCGCCGCTGCAGGCGGTGCGCTATCAGATCGTGATCATGTTCCTGATCGCCGCGTCGTCGGCGCTCGGGACCGTGGGCGCCGTGCTGCTTACTTACCGGCGGCTGTTTTCGGCGGAGCACCGGTTTTTGTCGGCGCGGCTGGTGGAGCGGAGCGCTGGGCGGCGGTGAGCCGGGCGAGCGCGGGCCAACGCTTCACCGCCTGGCGCTGATCGCGACAACCGTGCCGTCGCTGAGCGTCAGGGATTTGGTGCTGCCGTTCACGGGCATCGTGAAACGCAGGACCTGGCTCATGCTGACATCGTTCGGACACTTGAGCGATTTGCCGCCGGCCGTGACCGTCTTCATGCCGTCCGGCTTGTGCGCCTGGAAGCTCAGTTGCACGGTCGCCGTGCCGTCTTCGCCGACGACCGGCGCGAGCCGAATCTGCGTCTGGCGGATCATTGCGCCGTTCGCGTCGAGCGGCAGCGACGCGTAGTTCGGGCACGCATCGGTGGCAGGCACCGCCCCGCCGGGCGGCACCGTTTTCCACGTGAAATCATCCGACTGGCCGGAGCGGATCGTGCGGGTTTCCTGCGAGTTGCCGAACTGTTTCGACGTGACGCGCACCGTGTAGCGAATCGGACCGTCGAGCGCGGATTGCGACGTCACCGTGATCGGCGTCGCCGCATGAGCGGCCGGCGCGAGCATGCCGCAAGAAAGCGCGCATGCGAGAGAAGCGACAACTGGAACGGCGGAGAGTTTGAAGCTGGAGCTCATACTGTCACCTCGTTGTTGTGCCGTTGCATGCCCGCCAGAGCGCGGCCCTCCCGCATGGTCCCAGGTACGGTCCAGATACAGCGTGCGGGAGCCGGCAACGGACGCGAGACACGCAACCGTCTTAGCATGATGCATTACCAGTCTACCGCCAAGCGATGCCGCGCGTGCTCGCGCGGCATCGGGTGTTACCCCGCTTGCGCTGACGCGTTTTATCGGGGGCCGCTTGTCGAAGTTGCGTCAACAGCCGCACGTCGCAAGCCGCTCATGAAAAGCCGCGTGAGAAGCTGCTTATCGAAGCCGCGTCAGCAGCCACTCGTCACAAACCGCTGAGCGAAAGCCGCGTTAAAAGCCCCTCGTCACGAGCGGCTCGTCTAAAGCCGCGTCACAACGCACGCATCAAAACCCGCTCAGCACCAGCTTCCCGATCGCGCGCCCTTCCTCCAGCAGACGATGCGCGCGACGCAGATTGGCCGCGTTGATCGCGCCCAGGTGCTGGCCGACCGTCGTGCGCAACGTTCCGGCATCGACGAGACGCGCCACCTCCGTCAGCAGCTTGTGCTGTTCGATCATGTCGGGCGTGCCGAACATCGAGCGCGTGAACATGAACTCCCAGTGAAACGCGGCGCTCTTCGCCTTCAGCAGTTCGACCGGCACCGGCTTGCTGTTCTCGACGATCGTGCAAATGCCGCCTTGCGGCTTGACGAGCTCTGCCGCGGCGGGGAAATTCGCGTCGGTGTCGTTGAAGAGCAGCACGTAGTCGACCTGATCGATGCCGAGCTTTTTCAGTTGCGCCGGCATGTCGCCGAAGTGATCGACGATATGATCCGCGCCCAGCTCGCTCGCCCATTTCGCCGACTCCGGGCGCGACGCCGTCGCAATCACCTTGAGCTTGCCGAGCTGCTTGGCCAATTGGATGCCGATCGATCCGACGCCGCCCGCGCCGCCGAAAATCAGCACCGTGCGGCCTTCGTGCGCGCCCTGCGGCGAGACGCCGAGGCGATCGAACAACGCTTCCCACGCGGTGATCGCGGTCAACGGCAACGCGGCGGCGTGCGTGAAATCGAGCGATGCCGGCTTGCGTCCGACAATCCGCTCATCGACGAGATGAAACTCGCTGTTCGCGCCCGGCCGCGTGATGCTGCCCGCATAGAAGACCGGGTCGCCGACCTTGAAAAGCGTCGCCTCCGGGCCGACCGCGACCACGGTGCCGGCGGCGTCCCAGCCGAGCACGCGCGGCTCCTTCTCGACGGTGTCCTTCGGCGCGCGCACTTTCGTATCCACGGGATTGACGGAGATGGCTTCGACTTTCACCAGCAGGTCGCGTCCGGTGGCTTGCGGTTGCGCAATCTCGACGTCGATCAACGCTTCTTCGTGGTCGATGGGCAGATAGCGGTAGAGGCCGACGGCTTTCATACAGGCTCCTTGTTTTGTTCAGGTCAGAGTTGAAGGACGAGGACCGGCGGTGTGCGCGTGTGACGAGTACAACCGTCGATCCGTGGACGTGATCGTAAGGCGCCTCTTACTGCGACAAAAGCGGCATAATCGCTGAAACATCTTTTTGATTTTCCGAAGAATGGACCTTGCTGCTGCTCCACAATCGCGTGATGCGCGCCCCGCTGCCGGCGAGCGCGAGCGCCTCGATCTGCTCGACGTCGCCCTGTTCGTACGGGCTGCGCTGCTCGCCAACGTGTCGGCGGCCGGACGCGAGTTCGGGTTGTCGGCGGCGGTCGCGAGTTCGCGCATCGCGCAACTGGAAAAGCTGCTCGGCGCGCGGCTGCTGCATCGGACCACGCGCCGCATCAGTCTCACGCAGGACGGCGAAGTGTTCATGACGCGCGCCGAAGCGCTGCTCGACGCGGCGGCGGCCGCGCGCGCGTCGGTGGGACGCGGCCAGGTGGAGCCGCAAGGCCGCTTGCGCGTGTCGATGCCGTCGTCGTTCGGACGGCAGCACGTGTCGCCTGTCATCAGCGAATTCCTGCGCCGTTATCCGGGCGTGAGCGTCGATCTGCGGCTGACCGATCAGGTGATCGATCTCGTCGATGCCGGTATCGACGTCGCGATCCGGATTGGCGCACTCAAGGATTCGTCGCTGGTGGCGCGCCGGCTCGCGGTCAACTGGCGCGTGTTGTGCGCGGCGCCGTCCTACCTCGAAGAGCGCGGCACGCCGCATCATCCGTCGGATCTCGCGCAGCACGAATGCATCATTCTGTCGGACCAGCGGGACTGGGCCTTCCACACGCCGGCCGGACGGCTCGATGTGCGCGTGAGCGGGCGCATCGTCAGCGACAACGGCGAAGTGATCCGCGATGCGCTGCTCGCCGGCTTCGGCATCGCGCTGAAATCCACTTGGGACGTCGCGTCGCTTTTGCGGAGCGGCGAACTGGTCAGCGTGCTCGAAAATTATCCGCTCGCCGAGCAGGTGGCGATCTGGGCTGTGTATCCGAGCCGCGCATTCGTACCGCCGAAGACAGTTGCGTTCATCGACTTTCTCGCCGCTCATTTCGGCGATCCGCCCTATTGGGACGTCGAGCCGGACTAGCTAGCGTCGCTCGCGCGAATCAGCGTTTGCCGGTGCCCGCGCCGGGCGATCTGTCGTCCGAATTGGTGTCGGCGTGCGCGTCGTTCTGCGTCTTTTCCTGATATTCGCCGCCACCGCGGCGGTCCGTGTCCTGCAGACCGCGTTCGACGTCCTGATGTGCCTGCTTGCCGACGCGCCGCGGATCTTCGTCGTTCTGCGATTCGGCATTCTGGTCGTTCTCATGCGGCAGCGGCGCGGCAGCTTCCTCCAGCGACTGAGGATTCTTCGGTGCGTGCGGATCGGCTTGCTTGTCGCCGTCGGACGATTGCGGTGTGCTCTTCATAATGGGCTCCTTTTTTGCGTTTGAGGTGCCTGAAGGAATGCGGCAGAGGCGATATGTCACGATGTGCTATGTGTGCGAAGGCGCGTTTGACGTGGTGAGGACGTGCCGCCGTATGTGCCAAGTACGCCGCATATGGCATGTACGCCACGTATGGACATACGCCGCCAACGTCACGCACGCGATTTCCGCCACATACATCACAACGTGACATATGCCACATAGGCTACATAGGCCAAATACTCCACGCCCAGCGAGCCGCAGCCACCCTCAGCTACGCGCCGCTCAGACGCTTCCTCATCGCCGCCGTAATGCGTTGCCGCGTCTTTGCATAATCGGCCCACGGGTCTCCCTTCAGTTCGTCGAGGCGCTCGTGCAGGTTCTCGATATTCCACTGATCGCCGCCCGTCGTTTGCGCAACTTCGTCCCAAGCAAGCGGAACCGAAACGCCGAGGCCGGGACGCGCCCGCACCGAAAACGCGGCGACGGTACTCGAGCCGCGGTTATTGCGCAGATAGTCGACGAAAATCTTCTGCTTGCGATTCTGCGCGCCCATCTTCGCGCTGAAGTACTTGGGCAGCGTGCTCGCCATGTGTTGCGCGACGGCCTGCGAGAACTCCTTCACCTCGTCCCACCCCGCGTGTTTCGAGAGCGGCACGACCACGTGCAGACCTTTGCCGCCGCTCGTCTTGCAGAACGACGTGAGGCCGAGTTCCTCGAGCAGCGAGCGCGTCAACATCGCGGCCTCGATCATCCGGTCCCAGCCGAGCGACGGGTCCGGGTCGAGATCGAACACCACGCGGTCCGGCTTTTCGATGTTCGACGCCACGCCGTTCCATGTGTGAAATTCGATCGTGCCCATTTGCGCGGCGCCGACGAGCGCCTTCGCGCTATCGACGGTGATCAGCGGAGGATGACCCGGATCGAGCCCGGGATGCTGCGTGATGTTTGGAATCGACAGCTTCTGCGTGTGCTTCTGAAAAAACAGCTCGCCGCCGATGTCCTCCGGCGCGCGCACGAGCGACACCGGCCGGTCGACGAGATGCGGCAGCATCCATTGCGCGACGGATTCGTAGTACTGCACGAGGTCGATCTTGCGCGCGCCGGTGCTCTTGTCGATGACGCGGTCGGGATGCGAGATGCGGACGCCGGCGACTTCGGCGGGCGAGGATTTTTTGGCTCGCGGTGCGGTGGGTTCGGCTGAGTTTTGGGTGGCGGATTTGGTGGCTACTTTGCTCGCGGTTTTCGTGGCCACTTTGCTGGCGGATTTGGCGGCGGTTTTGTTGGCCTCGCCGCGCGCCGCACGCTTTTTCGGCGCAACCTCGGCCTCGATATCGGTTTGCTGTTGCACGTCGTCCCCCTTGCGTGGTGCTTCCTTGACGATCTGGCGCGCCGGCTTGTCCTTGCGCAGACTCACGAACGACGCCTGACGCACGATGCCGTCGCTCGTCCATTCGGCGAAATTGCATTCCGCGACGAGCACCGGCTCGACCCAATGCACAGGCGTGCGGCTGCGCTCGCGCGGTGTGCTCGCGAACGGCATGCGCTTCGTTTCGTGCGCGTCGAGTTCCTTCTTCACCGAGCGCAACAACGCGGCGTCGAAACCGGTGCCCACGCGCCCCGCGTACTGCAGTTTGCCCTTGCTGTCGTGCACGCCGAGCAGCAGCGCACCGAACGCCGCGCGGCTGCCCGACGGTTCCGAATAGCCGCCGATCACGAACTCCTGCCGCCGACGGCACTTCAGCTTGATCCACGTGGCAGAGCGGCCGGACACATAGCCGCTGTCGCGCCGCTTGCCGATGATGCCCTCGAGCGCCATGTCGCACGCGCTTTTCAGCAGATCGTCGGCGCTGAACTCGAAGTCGTTCGAAAAACGCAGCACGCTGTCGTCGACGGGCTCCAGCAGCGCGCGCAGAATCGCGCGGCGCTGTTGCAGCGGCACGCCGCGCAAGTCGTAACCGTTGAGAAACGGCACGTCGAACAGATAGACGACGATGTCTTGCGGACGGTTCGAATCGAACGCGTTTTGCAGCGCCTGGAAACTCGGCACGCCGTTTTCGTCGAGCACCACGGCTTCGCCGTCGAGCCACGCGCTGTCGAGGCCCAGTTGCGCGAACGCCTTCACCTGCTTGCTGAATTTCGCGGTCCAGTCGTTGCCCGCGCGCGTGAAGACCTGCACGCCGCGGGTTTTCTCGCTTGCGTCGATGCGGGCCAGCACGCGATAGCCGTCGAACTTGATTTCGTATGTCCAGTCGTCGCCGGGCGGCGTCGCGTCGACGAGCGTCGCCAGTTGAGGCTTCAGCGAGGCAGGCAGTTTGGCCTTCACCGCGCCTTCTATCGCGGGCGATGCGGCGAGTTCGCGCAGCGACTCGCTGCTGCGCGTCGCGACGATGTCGGGGCGCTTCGGATCGCCGCGCACCGAGGCGGTTCTGGTTTTGCCGGCGCTCTGCTTGATGGCCTGCTTATCGCTCTGCTTGCCGGCTTTTGCCTTCCCCGCAGGCGTCCCCGCGCCGCTCAGCACGCTGCCGGGCCGTTCGGCCAGAATGTCGTATTCGCTTTCGTCGCGCGCCTCGTCGTCGCGTTCCTTGATGAGGAGCCACTGTTCCTTGTCCGCGTCGCCGCGCATGTGGCTGCGCACGAGCGTCCAGCCGCCGTGCAGCTTGTCGCCGTGCAGATGGAACTTGAGCTTGCCTGCGCGATACGCACGCGCCGCTTCGGCCGGGCCGCCGACAGGTTCCCATGTGCCGCGGTCCCATACGATGACCGTGCCCGCGCCGTAATTGCCCGGCGGAATCTCGCCTTCGAATGTCCCGTATTCGACCGGATGGTCTTCGACATGCACGGCGAGGCGCTTCACCGACGGATCGAGGCTCGGCCCTTTCGGCACGGCCCACGACAGCAGCGCGCCGTTCAGTTCGAGCCGGAAGTCATAGTGCAGACGCCGTGCGTGGTGTTCCTGGATCACGTAGGACAGGCCCTGTTCGACTGTCGGCCTGGTGGCGCCGCGGCTGCCGCGCTTTTTCGCGGCGGTGCCCGCGGGCTCCGGCGTTTCGTCGAAGCGGCGCTTGCGGTTATAGAGGTCGAGTCTGTCGTTCATGGAGTGTCGTCATGCCGCCGCGCGGCGTTTGCGCGAAGCCGTCGTCGACTTCGCCGCGGCGCGGCCGGTCTTGCTGCCGCTCGTGCTGGCGCGAGACGTGCGCGTCGAGCGTGACTTTTTAGGCGCTGCCGTCGAGCCGCTGTCTTCTTCCGCCTCCGAGTTTTCGTCGGCGGCTTCATCGTCCGCGGCACGCTTGCGCGAGCCCGACGCGGGCTTGCTCTTACCGCGTCCCAGGCTACGTTTGAGCAGATCGGACAAATCGAGAATATCCGCCGATTGACGCGATTCGCGCGGCGCTTCGATGTCGGTGATTTCCTCGGTCTTGCCCTCGCGGACCTTGCGCTCGACGAGCGCCATGATGTCGTCGCGGAACGTGTCGTGATATTTCGACGGGTCCCACGTGTCGCTCATGTCGTCGATCAGTTTCTGCGCCATGTCGAGCTCGCGCGCGCTCACGCCGGCGGCCTTGGCACCTTCGGCGGGCAACTTGAATTCGTCGAAATCGCGGACCTCGTCCGCCCAGCGCAGTGTGTTCAGAGCGAGCACGGGGCCGACTGGAATCAGCGCCGCGAGATGCTGCTTGTTGTGCAGCACGACGCTTGCGACGCCGACCTTGCCCGACGATTTCATCGCCTCGCGCAGCAGCGCATAGACCTTTTCGCCTTTGCGGTCGGGCGTCAGGAAGTAAGGCGTGTCGAGATAGAGAAAGGAGATGTCCGGGGCGTCGACGAACGCGAGAATATCCACCGTCTGCGTCGACTCGGGATTGGCCGCGCGGATTTCCTCGTCGCTCAGGACGACGTACTTGTCCTTCTCGTACTCGAAGCCGCGCACGATGTTATCGCGCGTCACGTCCTTGCCGGTGCGCTTGTTGATCTGCTTGTAGCCGACCGGATCGATCGTGCGCTTGTCGAGCAGATTGAAGCCGACCTTTTCCGATTTCGTGGCCGGATATAACTGCACCGGTACGTGGACAAGGCCGAAGCTGATCGCGCCTTTCCAGATCATGTGTGCCATCGTGCGCTCCCCTGGGTCTGGAATCTAGGAGAAGCAGCAAGCATGCCACGGCGCTCTGCCGACGCACGGCGCGGGCGCGCCGTCATCAGCGCGCGCCGTGCTGTAACTCTTGCATGATGGCGGCAAGAACTACGGAGTCCCGCGTATTGCCGCCTCGCCTTCTATCGACACAACAGCGGTACTTCCGCGAAGCCGCGAAAACGCACGCGTCCGCCGCGCGTCGGCTCGCCATCGAGCTGATACGACGGAAAACGTCGAACGAAACGTCCGATGGCGATCCGTGCCTCGAGCCGTGCCAGCGAAAGCCCCGCGCATTGATGGATGCCGAAGCCAAAAGCAAGGTGCCGGTTCGGCTCGCGGCGGATATCGAAGCGGTCGGGCTCGGCGAACTGCTCGGGATCGCGATTCGCCGCGCCGATGCACAGCGTGACCGGCGTGCCGCGCGCGACCGGCAGGCCGCCGATTTCGGTATCGACAGTGGTCATGCGGTTGCCGAGCTGGTTCGAGCTCTCGAAGCGCAGGCATTCCTCGATAGCCGATTCGATCAACGACGGTTCGGCGAGCAAGGCCGCGCGTTGGTCCGGCCATTCGGTCAGCGTGACTAGCCCGTTGCCGATCAGATTCGTGGTAGTTTCGTGGCCTGCATTCAGTATGAAGATGCAGTTTTGCAGCAGTTCTTCTTCCGACAATTGCTCGCCGCCGGCCTCGCCCTGAATCAGCCGCGTCAGCACATCGTGCTGCGGATCGCCCGGCTCGCGTCGGCGCCGCGCGACCAGGCCGCGCAGATAATCGACGAATTCGCTGACGGCACGGTTGCCGCGCTCGAATTGCGCGTCGGTGAGCGACGGTTCGAGCGCGCCGAGAATCGCGAGCGACCAGTCGCGCAACGGGGCGCGTTCGGCATGCGGCACGTCGAGCAGATTGCCGATGATCTCCACCGGAATCGCCGACGCGAAGTCGCCGATCAGGTCGATGCGTCCGCGCTCGGCAGCGGCGTCCAGCAAGCCGTCGACGAGTTGGACCAGACCCGGCTCCATCGCCGCGATTGCTCGCGCGGTCAACGCGCCGGCGATCAGCTTGCGCACGCGCGTATGGCGCGGCGGATCGTTGAATACGAGACTCGTGGTGTGATGCGTGTAGAGCGGCGAGTCGCCGTACTTCGGACGGAATTCGACGGTCTTGTCCGAACTGAAGGTTTTCGGGTCGCGGTACACCGCCTGCACGTCGCGAAAGCGCGTGAGAAAGAGCGAGCCGTCCGGCATGCGCTTGACGGGTTCGTGAGCGCGCAGCGCGTGGTAGACCGGGTATGGGTCCGCATAGAACTCGGGGCTCAGGTGGCGCAGATCGAAGTTGCGCGCGAGGGTGGCTGCGTCGGCGGTCGCCGTGGACATGCGTTGTCTCCTTGTTGTGTGTTTCTGTGCTCGTGTGTTTCTGTGCTCGTGTGTTGCGGGGCGTGTTTTGGTCGGGCGCTCGCTGCGTTTTGCGTTTTGCGTGTGCTTTGCCTGTACGTTGGCTGTGCGTTGCCACTGCTTCGCGGCGCTTCAGTGCAATGAAGTCCGTTTGAACTTCACGCCAAAATCTCGCGGCGGCTTCTGCATGCAATGGCAGTGAGCAGTGAGCGTGGTTTGATGCGTCAGTATGAACCGGGCGGACGCGGATTGCACTTGAGCCAACGCCCTGTTTGCGTTTCACGCGCGCAGAGGCGCTCGACGGCGGCAGCAAAGCACTAGGACGGCCCCCTAGCCCCCGAGCCGTTACAATAGCGGCATTTTCCGCGCGCCTCGCGCGCTCGCCCTTTC
Organism: Paraburkholderia graminis; assembly: GCF_003330785.1. Taxonomy (NCBI): domain Bacteria; kingdom Pseudomonadati; phylum Pseudomonadota; class Betaproteobacteria; order Burkholderiales; family Burkholderiaceae; genus Paraburkholderia; species Paraburkholderia graminis. Next base: position 1,843,703 of record NZ_CP024934.1, on the reverse strand, counting down.
CCGCGTCAATGCGTCGTTCATGAACCTCGTCATCCAAAGCCCCGCGCCCCTTTCCGCCGATCACCACAAGACGCTCGTCGCGCTCGCACGCGGCTCGCACGCGACCGTCATCGATGCGACCGCGATTCGCATTGCCGACGCCGACGTCGCGCAGCGCCCCGACCTCGACGTCTATTGCGGCACGCATCGGCTGGACTACGCGTTTATCGAAAGCGGCCGCCGCTTGCGCGACTTCGGGCTCGTGGCGATGGACATGGATTCGACGCTGATCACGATCGAATGTATCGATGAGATCGCCGATTTCTGCGGCCTGAAAGCGGAAGTGGCGGCGATCACCGAGGCCTCGATGCGCGGCGAAATCAAGGACTTCAACGAAAGCCTGACGCGCCGCGTGGCGCTTCTGAAGGGCCTCGACGCGAGCGCGCTCGAACGCGTGTACGAAGAACGCCTGCAACTCTCGCCAGGCGCCGAGCGGATGCTGGCAGGCGCAAAAGAAGCCGGGCTGAAAACGCTGCTGGTCTCGGGCGGTTTCAACTTCTTCACCGAGAAGCTGAAGGCGCGGCTTGGACTCGACTTCACGCGCGCCAATACGCTCGAGATCGTCGACGGCAAGCTGACCGGCAAAGTGCTCGGCGAAATCGTCAATGCCGATGTCAAAGCGCGCACGCTGCGCGAGACCTGTGCGCAACTGAACATCGAGCCGTCGCGCGCGATTGCAATGGGCGACGGTTCCAACGACCTGAAGATGATGGCGGAAGCCGGACTTTCGGTCGCGTTCCGTGCGAAGCCGGTAGTACGCGAAGCGGCCAGCGTGGCGTTCAACTACGTGGGGCTCGACGGGTTGTTGCGGTTGTTTGAAGCGTGATGCAGTTCGACGGACCGGCGCGATAGCTCGACGCGACGGTGCGATGATGTGATGGCCAGGTGAAACGGCTGCATGATCGTCAACCAATGCTGCGCCTGACGGCGCAACCAGGCGACGTTATTTTCTCGGAAGCCCGAGAAGAAATAATAAAGCCGTGCTGATCCCGTCGACGACGATGAAGATGGTGGACCACTTCACAAGACGCGTGCGATTTTGTTCCGATGCCAGAAAACTTACGACCTTATTCATAGTGCCTCCTTGAGTGGTCAGTATAACGGCCCGACTATCCCATAAATGACATGATGCAGATATGTAGGATTGCCAATAGTAGGGCGGCCGCACACGTGGATGCGATCGAGCAGCCGATTGCCGTTCGGGAGAACGTCCGCGCCGCCGGACGCGCAGTATCGGAGTTAGAGGCTGCAGCCGGCCGGGCGTACCGTGTACTCAGAAGACACGTCATCACCACAATAGAACACGCAAACGCGAGCAGGCAAAAAGCCACAATCCCCGACTCCAGAATCGGCGCAGCAGCGCTGCCTTGTTCCAACGCCGTCACCAGTTCATACACTCCGGCAGCGCACAGACCGATCGCACACCAGAACAGTTGTCCGTCCTTGATCGAGTCGGCGATCAATTCTTTCGCCACCGTCCAGCCATGTGCCGGCGCGACGAGCGCCAGCGTGAAGACAGGGCCGACGATCGGCACGCCGAGGTTCAGCAACATCCAGAAGAATAGGTTCATCGAAGCTCGCGGTCGTGCTCGGCAGTGAAATCGGATACGCACGATCGTAGCGTTTGCGCACTGCCGCGGCTATTCAGCCAAACGGCTAGTTCGTGAGGCAAAGCATAAGAAAAAAGCCCACTGAAAACCGAAGTCCAGTGGGCTTGTGTCGCTGCAACATTGCGTCGTCGCGGCGCGGAAAATTCACATCAGGTTTGCCTAAACTTCACGCGAGCGCCGCGAGACATTGCTCGATGTCGGCGCGCAGATCCGCTTCCTCCTCGAGGCCGATATAGAACCGGACCAGCGTGCCGCGATGCGGCCATTGCGCCTCGGTCCGCATCGACGCGATGTCGTACGGCATCACGAGGCTATGCGCCCCGCCCCAGCTCCAGCCGATGGCAAAGAGCTCCAGCGACTCGCAGAACGTGTCGATTTGCGCCGCACTATAGCGGGCGTCGAACACGACGGAAAACAGTCCGCCCGCGCCCGTGAAGTCGCGTTCGTAAAATTCATGGCCTGGACAGTCGGCGATGGCGGGATGCAGCACCGCGGCAATTTCCGGCCGCGTCTTCAGCCACTGCGCGAGCGCGAGCGCCGAGCGGTCGTGCTGCTGAAAGCGCACCTGCATGGTCGGCAGGCTGCGCAGAATCAGCGAGCAGTCATCCGACGATACGCCGAGCCCCATGCGCATGCGCGCCGACTTCAGCTTCAGATGCAACTCGCGATCGACGGTAATGGTCGCGCCCATCAGCACGTCGCCGCCGCCCGATTGGTACTTGGTCAGCGCCTGCACCGAAATGTCCACGCCGTGATCGAACGGCCGGAAAGCGAGGCCGGCGGACCACGTGTTGTCGATCGCCGTGACGACGTTGCGCGCGCGGGCCGCGGCCGTGATCGCGGGCACGTCGGACACTTCCATCGTCACCGAGCCGGGCGCCTCGAGCCAAATGAGCCGCGTGTTCGGCTGGATCAGGTCGGCGATTCCCGCGCCGATCATCGGATCGTAGTAGCGCGCCGTCACGCCGAAATCGCGCGCGAGCCAGTCGGCGTGATCGCGATTCGGCGAGTAGACGTTATCGGGAATCAGCACGTCGTCGCCCGACTTCACAAGCCCGAAGTACACGTTCGAAATCGACGACAAGCCGGACGGCTGCAACAGCGCGTGATTGCCGCCCTCGATGGCGGCAAGGCGCTGCGCGAGCGCTAACGACGTGGGCGTCGCATGCAGGCCGTAGCGCCACTGCGCGTCGTTTTTCCAGTCGAGCGCGCGCATCGTCGCGAGATCGGGAAATACGACCGTCGACGCGCGCGTCACCGGCACGGAGAAAGACTCGAAGCCCGGCGTGAGTTGGTCTTCGGCTTGCACGATGCGGGTTTGCAAAGCCCGCTTGAGTTTTGATTGGGTCATGGCGAATTCGATGAAAAAGACAATGCGACGAGCGGACAATGCCGCGCCGTTCACGCAAGAGTAGACGAGTCGGCGGATTTTCGCCGCGGCGGGCGCAAGGGCCGCGAGGCTCGCGCCGTGGCGCGATTACTCGCCGGTTTGGAGATTGCTGACGCCGCCCACCGGGTGGCCCGCGCCGGTTGCGGGTGCGGATTGAGCCGGCAACGAAGGTGCGGTTGCAGCAGGCGCAGTCACATTACCCGGCTTACCCGCGGCCGGCACCGCTTGCCCCGCCGCCAGCGGCTTCAGATCGAACGGCTGCGGGTCGGAATCGTCGACGTTCATCCGCTCGCCGGCCAGCGAACCGTCGGCGGCAAACTTGCCGACCCAGTTCCCTGTGATGTGCGTGCCGTCGTTCGACTCCTCGACTTCGAGCGTGTCGCCGTCACGGTCCCCCGCGATCAGGATCACTTCGCCGGTATCCGCGAACTGATATTCGCCGTGGACGCCCGCCGGATCGTCGGCTTTCGGGCCTAGGCGCAGCACGATTGGCCGCGAGCCGAGCGTGCCGCTGTAGCGCGGCAATTTCGCGAATTCGGGGCTCGGCTTGAGCGGCAACTGGATCGGCGGCGGCGCGGCGAGTTCCTTGACTGCGTCGCTTTGCGCGCAGGCCGCGCCCGGAAACCAGGCCACCGCGCTCACCGAGAGCAATGCGGCAACACTCGTCACGGCCCAGCCGCGCCGGCGTACCGCGCCTTCCACCGATTTCACTTCCCGCATCCGTCGATCCTCATTGCTTGATACAGCTTGTGCGCCGTTCGCGACACCGTTCGTAAAATTCAGATCCGCTCGAAGACCGCCGCGATGCCCTGCCCGCCGCCGATGCACATCGTCACGAGCGCGTAGCGCCCGCCGATGCGCTGCAGTTCGTACAGCGCCTTCACGGTGATTAGCGCGCCGGTCGCGCCGATCGGATGACCGAGCGAAATGCCCGAGCCGTTCGGGTTGACCTTGGCCGGATCGAAGCCCAGTTCCTTGCTGACCGCACAGGCTTGCGCGGCGAACGCCTCGTTGGCCTCGATCACGTCGAGATCGGCGACCGTCAGGCCGGCGCGCTCGAGCGCCTTGCGCGTCGCCGGCACCGGACCGATGCCCATATACGCCGGATCGACACCCGCATGCGCGTACGACACGAGCCGCGCCAACGGCTTGATGCCGCGCTGCTCGGCGACGCCGCGCTCCATCAGCACGACGGCCGCGGCCGCGTCGTTGATGCCCGACGCATTGCCCGCCGTCACCGTGCCGTTTTCCTTCGCGAACACGGGCTTGAGCTTCGAAAAGTCTTCCGCCGATGCGTTCATGCGCGCGTGTTCGTCGGTGTCGAACACGACATCGCCTTTCTTCGACGCCAACGTGATCGGCAGGATCTGTTCCTTGAAGTAGCCGTTCGTGATCGCGTGCGCCGCGCGGCGATGCGATTCTAGTGCGAGCGCGTCTTGCGCTTCGCGCGAAATTTCGTATTTGCGCGCGACGTTTTCCGCGGTCACGCCCATATGGATCGACTGGAACGGATCGTTCAGCGCGCCGACCATCATGTCGACGAGCCGCGCGTCGCCCATGCGCTGACCGAAGCGCGCGGCGGGCATCGAGTAAGGCGCGCGGCTCATGTTCTCCGCGCCGCCGCCGATCGCGATGTCGGCGTCGCCGAGCAGCACGCTCTGCGCGGCCGAGACGATGGCCTGCAAGCCCGAGCCGCACAGCCGGTTGACGGTGAGCGCGGGCGTGTGCTGCGCGACGCCGCCGTTGATCGCGGCCACGCGCGCGAGGTACATGTCTTTCGGTTCGGTATGCACGACATTGCCGAACACGACGTGCCCGACTTCGTCGCCGGACACGTTGGCGCGCAGCAGCGCCTCGCGCACGACGCGCGCGCCGAGTTCGGTCGGCGCAATATCCTTCAGACTGCCGCCGAAACCGCCGATTGCCGTACGCACACCGCTCACCACCACTACGTCCCGTTGCATCGTTCGCTCCTCTTTCAGTCTCTGCCGATAGTTTTGCTGCGGCGTGACCAGCATCGCCACGCGCGCCTTTACGACGCTCAGCCCGCCAGAATCTCTTCGACCGCCGCGCGCGAAGGAATCGGCGCGACCGCGCCATAGCCTTGCGTGGACAGCGCCGCCGCAACGTTCGCATAACGCGCGGCTTCGAATGGATCGTCGCCCTCAACGAGGCGCGCGATAAACGCGCCGCCGAAGCAATCGCCCGCGCCGGTTGCATCGACCGCATTGACGACGTGGCCCGGCACGACGCGCCGTTCATCCGGCGTCGCGATATACGAGCCGTCCTTGCCGAGCTTCAGCGCCACCACTCGCGGACCGTGCGACAGCAGAAAGTCGACGATCTCGTCGCGGCCCGTCAAACCGGTAAGCTCCGTGACGTCGTCCCAGCTCGGCAGGCAGATGTCGGTTTGCCGGATCGCTTCGAGCATCACGGCGCGCGCGCGGTTCAGTGGCCACAGCTTGAGGCGTAGATTGGTGTCGAAGCTCACGCGCACGCCGTTGGCGCGAGCATGCGCGATCGCTTCGAGCGCCGCGTCGCATGCGGACAGGCTGATCGCGAGACTGATGCCCGACAGATGGATGACCTTGGCCGCGGCAATCGCGTCGAGCGGCAGGTCATGCGGCGCATAGCGGCTCGCCGCCGAGCCCGCTCGCAGATAGTCGAACGCGTGGCCGTCCGGACCGTGCGACACGAAATACACGCCGGTCGACGCCTGCGGATCGACGCGCACCTGCGCCGTGTCCACGTTCTCGCGTTCCCACAGGTCGATCAGCAGCCGACCGAAATGATCGGCGCCGACCGCGGACACGAAGCCCGTCCGCGCACCTTGCCGCGCTGCCGCGATGCAGAAGTTCGACGTATCGCCGCCGAAGCCTTGCAGATACTTCGGCTCGCCTTTCGCCGACTGGTTGAACTCGATCATCGCCTCGCCAAGCGCGAGAATGTCCGGGTTAGCGGGCGTGTTCACCGTCATCGTTCAGACCTCGCCCCACAGGTCGTGACCGTCCGCGCCGGTGATTTTCACCGACACGAAGTCGCCGACCTTATAACGCTTCGACGCCTTCGCGGCCGGCGCGATATACACGACGCCGTCGATCTCCGGCGCATCCGCGGCCGTGCGGCCAATGCCGCCGTCGGCGTTGATTTCGTCGACGAGCACTTTCAGCGTCTTGCCGACCTTCTTCGCGATCCGTTTGGCCGACACTTGTTCGGCCACTTCCATGAAGCGCGCGCGACGCTCTTCGCGGACTTCGTCCGGCAACGCGCCGTCGAGCTCGTTCGCCGTTGCGCCTTCGACCGGCGAATACGCGAAGCAGCCCACGCGATCCAGTTCGGCTTCGCGGATGAAGTCGAGCAGCGCCTGAAACTGCTCCTCGGTCTCGCCGGGAAAGCCCGCGATAAACGTGCTGCGGATCGTGAGGTCCGGACACATCTCGCGCCACGCCTTCACGCGCTCCATCACCTTCTCGGCGTTGGCCGGGCGCTTCATGCGCTTGAGCACTTCGGGATGCGCGTGCTGGAACGGCACGTCGAGATACGGCAGCACGTGGCCCTTGTACGGACCCGTTGCCATCATCGGAATGACTTCGTCGACGCTCGGGTACGGATACACGTAATGCAGGCGCACCCACGCGCCGTATTGCGCGGCCAGTTCGCCGAGCGCGCCGACGAGATCGGTCATGCGCGTCTTGATCGGCTTGCCGTTCCAGAACCCGGTGCGATATTTGACGTCGACGCCGTAGGCGCTCGTGTCCTGCGAAATGACGAGCAGTTCCTTCACGCCGGACTTGAACAGATTCTCGGCTTCCAGCATCACTTCCGCGACCGGACGCGACACGAGGTCGCCGCGCATCGACGGAATGATGCAGAAGGTGCAGCGATGATTGCAGCCTTCGGAAATCTTGAGGTACGCGTAATGGCGCGGCGTGAGCTTGACGCCCGCGGGCGGCACGAGATCGACAAACGGATCGTGCGGCTTCGGCAGATGCATGTGAACATGCTGCATCACTTCGCCGACAGCATGCGGGCCGGTCACGGCCAGCACTTTCGGATGCACTTCTTCGATGAGGCCCGAGCCGCTCGCGCTCTTCTTCGCGCCGAGGCAGCCGGTCACGATCACCTTGCCGTTTTCGTTGAGCGCCTCGCCGATGGCGTCGAGGCTTTCCTGCACCGCTTCGTCGATGAAACCGCAGGTATTGACGACCACGAGGTCCGCGCCGTCATAGGTGCCCGAAATCTCGTAGCCTTCGGCGCGCAGCTGCGTGATGATCTGCTCGGAATCGACTAAAGCTTTTGGACAGCCGAGGCTAACGAACCCTACCTTCGGACTGGAAGGCGTCGGCGAGGCGGAAGAAGTGGTTTGCGACATAGGTGAATCCGGCGGATAGCGGTGACGTGGCGACAATGGGGATCGGGGATGGTGCGGCAAGCGGTGTGGCAAGGACAGGCGGCTCAGAAACCCATGTCCCCGACTGCTGAAGATTCAGCGCCCCGCGCACGCAACCCGCTATTGTACCGCGCGCATTGGGCACACGTTGGGGCACACGTTGGGGCACACGTTGGGGCACACGTTGGGGCACACGTCGGGGCACGCGTTCGGACCCGCACCCGCACCTGAGCCGCTCGCCTACCCGCCGTCCGCCGTCCGCAACGAGCGCGAACGCCGACACAACCCTACGTCACTTCTTCTCCGGCTCCGGATTCGCCTGCGGAGTGGCGGTAGCAGACGGTGCCGCGGAGTTTGCGCCGCCCGGCGTGAACGGGAACGTCGCGAACATCGACTTCGCCTGGTTCTGCATCTGCTCCTGCATCTGCACGAACATGTTCTTCGACTGCTCGATGTAGCTGGTCATCATGCCTTGCATCATCGGCGCCTGCATGTTCATGAATTGCGACCAGACCTCCGGGTTCATCGCCTTGCCTTCGTACAGGTTCTTCGACTGGTCGGCGAGCTTTGCCTGAATGTCGATGAACGCCTGGATGTTCTTCTCCAGATACGTGCCCATCATGCCCTGCATCGCATGGCCGTAGAAACGGATGATCTGCGACAGCATCGACGACGAGAACATCGGCAGCCCGCCGCTCTCCTCTTCGAGAATGATTTGCAGCAGGATCGCGCGCGTCAGGTCCTCGTTGCTCTTCGCATCGATAACCTTGAAATCCTCCTGGTCCAGCACGAGCTGCTTGACGTCCGTCAGCGTGATGTACGTGCTTGTCTCGGTATCGTAAAGCCGCCGATTCGGATATTTCTTGATCAGTCGTTCGGCTGCTTTCTTTGTAGTAGTAGTCATGTAACGCCTTTGAGCGCAAGTAAAGCGCGGACGGCGTGCCGGCTGCGCAATCGGGCCGTTGCGCAACGGGACGCCGCCGGAACCATCCGAGCGGGGCGCGCTGCCTCGTGAGCGGCGCGCCGCTTGCTCAGCCCATATGCAAACCGCCGTTCAGCGAGAAATCGGCACCCGTGGAAAAACCCGATTCTTCGGACGCGAGCCACGCGACGATCGAGCCGATCTCATCCGGCCGGCCGAGGCGGCGCACCGGAATCGTCGCAACGATCTTTTCGAGCACGTCGGGGCGGATCGCCTTGACCATGTCCGTGCCGATGTAGCCAGGCGACACGGTGTTGACCGTCACGCCCTTGGTGGCCACTTCCTGCGCGAGCGACATCGTGAAGCCGTGAATGCCGGCCTTCGCGGTCGAGTAGTTGGTCTGGCCGAACTGCCCTTTCTGCCCGTTCACCGACGAAATATTGATGATGCGCCCAAAGCCGCGCTCCACCATCCCGTCGATCACCTGCTTGGTGACGTTGAAGAGACTGGTCAGGTTGGTGTCGATCACCGCGGTCCAGTCTTCGTGCGTCATCTTGCGGAACACGACGTCGCGCGTGATGCCCGCGTTGTTCACCAGCACGTCGATCTCGCCGACTTCGGCCTTGACCTTGTCGAACGCGGCCTTGGTCGATTCCCAGTCGCCGACGTTGCCTTCGGATGCGACGAAGTCGAAGCCGAGCGCCTTCTGCTCTTCGAGCCATTTCACGCGGCGCGGCGAATTCGGGCCGCAGCCCGCGACGACCCTGTAGCCTTCCTTGTGCAGGCGCTGGCAAATGCTCGTGCCGATGCCGCCCATTCCGCCCGTTACATACGCAATTCGCTGTGTCATAACCTAGACTCCGTTGTCGTTCTTGAGGCGCCGGCCGGCTGCCCCAGCCGGCTACCTCTACCCTCGCCTGATGCTTTGTCCACACTGCCGCCGGGCGACCGGCCGGCGAGGCCGCTCTCGGGCGTCACACGAGCGCGCGCCGGATTCGCAAAGCGGCGCGCGTCAACACCGTGCACGGCGCCTGATGCGCGGTCGGCGTGCGGATCGTCGTCAAACGCGCTCGAGCGCCAGCGCGACGCCCATGCCGCCGCCGATGCACAGCGAAGCCAGGCCCTTCTTCGCATCGCGCTTCTGCATTTCGTGCAGCAGCGTGACGAGAATCCGGCAGCCGGACGCGCCGATCGGATGGCCGATCGCGATCGCGCCGCCGTTCACGTTGATCTTCGACGTGTCCCAGCCCATCTGCTTGTGCACGGCGAGCGCCTGCGCGGCGAAGGCTTCGTTGATCTCCATCAGATCGAGATCGTTCACGCTCCAGCCCGCGCGCTCCAGACAGCGCTTCGACGCCGGCACCGGACCCATGCCCATGATCTTCGGATCCACGCCCGCGTTCGCGTACGCCTTGATGCGCGCAAGCGGCGTGAGACCGAGCGCTTCGGCCTTTTTCGCGGACATGACGACCACAGCCGCCGCGCCGTCGTTCAGACCCGACGCGTTAGCCGCCGTGACCGTGCCTTCCTTCGAGAACGCCGGCTTCAGACCTGCCAGCGACTCGGCCGTCACGCCGTGACGCACGAACTCGTCGGTGGCGAAACGCACCGGGTCGCCCTTGCGCTGCGGAATCTCGACCGGCACGATTTCGTCGTCGAAACGGCCCGACTTCTGCGCGGCTTCCGCCTTGTTCTGCGACAGCGCCGCGAACGCGTCCTGCTGTTCGCGCGTGATGTCGAATTCCTTCGCGACGTTTTCCGCCGTCACGCCCATGTGATACTGGTTGTACACGTCCCACAGACCGTCGACGATCATCGTGTCCACGAGCTTGGCGTCGCCCATGCGGAAGCCGTCGCGCGAGCCCGGCAGCACGTGCGGCGCCGCGCTCATGTTTTCCTGACCACCGGCGATCACGATGTCCGCGTCGCCCGCGATGATCGCGTTGGCCGCGAGCATCACCGCTTTGAGGCCCGAACCGCAGACCTTGTTGATCGTCATGCCGGGCACCGCGGCGGGCAGACCCGCCTTGATCAACGACTGGCGCGCCGGATTCTGTCCCGAGCCCGCCGTCAGCACCTGGCCCAGAATGACTTCGCTCACCTGCTCGGGCTTCAGGCCCGCACGTTCCAGCACCGCGCGAATCACGGTCGCGCCGAGTTCGGGCGCGGCGATCTTCGCCAGCGACCCGCCGAATTTGCCCACTGCCGTACGCGCGGCCGATACGATCACAACATCAGTCATTTCCATATCCTCCGGGCTTCGCGGCCAATCTGGCCGTGGCCCGTCAAGTTAAAAATCTCGTTGCTCGTGAACCTGCTAGCTCGTCTTGCCCCGTTGCGTTGGGTGGCATCTGAGATCGTGTTCTTACTCGCGCTTGCACACGTAGCGGCCCGGCGCCGGCTCGATGACCGGGAATTCCTCCGAGCCCGCCGCGGCGCGCGGCTTCACTTTCCTGCCGCCGTACTGATCGAGCCACGTGGTCCACTCGGGCCACCAGCTTCCGGGCACTTCCTTCGCCTCGCCGAGCCAGTCGTCCGGGTTCTCGGGCAAGCTCTTCTGCTCGCCCTCGAGCGTCCAGTAGCTGCGCTTGTTTTTCGCGGGCGGGTTGATGACACCCGCGATATGACCCGACGCGCCGAGCACGAACTTCAACGGTCCGGTGAGGAGCGGCGCCGACGCATAGGCCGACGGCCACGGCACGATATGGTCGTCGCGTGAACCGTAAATGAAGGTGGGCACGTCGATCTTCGACAGATCGACCGGCTCGCCGCAGGTGGTCACTCCACCCGGTTCGCGCAGACGATTCTCGAGATACGTATTGCGCAGATACCAGACGTACATGGGACCGGGCAGGCTCGTGGAGTCGCTGTTCCAGTACAGCAGGTCGAACGGCACCGGCGTGCGTCCCTTCAGATAATTGTCGACGACGTAGTTCCACACCAGGTCGTTCGGACGCAGGAACGAAAACGTGTTGGCGAATTCGATGCCGCGCATGAGTCCCGCCGGCGCACCGTTCTTGCCGCCGATGGTCTGCTCGCGCATTTGCACATGCGCTTCGTCGACGAAAATATCGAGCACGCCGGTGTCGGAAAAGTCGAGCATCGAAGTGAGCAGCGTCATCGACGCGGCCGGATGTTCGCCGCGCGCCGCCGCAACCGCGAGCGCGGTGGCGAGCATCGTGCCGCCGATGCAGAAGCCGAGCGTGTTGATCTGCTCGCGGCCGCTGATCTTGCTCACGGTTTGCATCGCGGTGAATACGCCCTCGCTGACGTAGTCGTCCCACGTCTTATGCGCGATGGAGGCGTCCGCATTGCGCCACGAAATCAGGAACACCTGGTGGCCCGAATCGAGCGCATGGGCGACGAGCGAGTTCTCCGGCTGCAGATCGAGAATGTAGTACTTGTTGATGCAAGGCGGCACGATCAGAAGCGGCCGCTCGCGCACGGTCGCCGTGCGCGGCTTGTACTGGATCAACTGCATCAGGTCGTTTTCGAACACGACCGAGCCTTCGGTGGTCGCGAGATTTTCGCCGACCACGAAACGCGATTCGTCCGTCTGCGAAATCTTGCCGCGCTGCATGTCGGCAAGCAGATTCATCACGCCTTGCCGCAAGCTCTCGCCCTGGCTCTCGAGCAAGGTCTTTTGCGCCTCGGGATTCAACGCTAGGAAATTGCTCGGCGACGCGGCGGCCGTCCATTGCTGAACGGCGAAGCGGATGCGCTCGCGCACTTTCGGCTCGGTCTCGAGCGCGTCGACCATTTCCTGCAGATAGCGCGCGTTCAGCAGATACCATGCGGCGGTGAATGCGAAGGCCGGCGTGGCGCTCCATGCGTCCGAGCTGAAGCGGCGGTCCTTCAGTTCGGGCGCCTTCGGCGCCGCGCCGCCGCCGCTTGCCTGCTGCAGCAGCACCATCGCTTCACGCGTGTAGTCGGCTTGCAGTTTCTGCAGACGTTCAGGAGGAATCGCCGCGGCAGGTAGGCTCAGACCGGCGAACGACGGCATGCCGGGTATCCCACCACCGGCACCCGCTGCACCCGCTGCGAGCTTGCTGAAGTCAGGCATGCCAGGGAACGATGGCATCGACGGCATGCCGGGCACGCTCCACGGCGCCGCGCCTTGAACCGGAGGAAATTGCGGCATCGCGAACGGCGCGCCGTTGCCGCCGCCCGCCGTGCCTGCGCCCAACGAGCGCCAGGCGTTTAACCACGCGTCGAAAAATGGCTGAAGGCCCGCGGTCGCTGCGGCGCCGCTCGCGCCACTGGTGCCGGCCTGCTGCGTTTGCTCCTTCGAGGAGTCGGTGCTGGGGGAAGCTGGGGAATGAGGAGCTGCCATACCTGCTTTTGACCGGTAAGTCCTTGCGGACGGTTGAGAGGCAGGTTCTTGCGCACGTGGGCGATCGCTCGCGCCCTCGTCACGCCCTGTCCCATGTACGAGGAGCTGTGAGGAACATTCTTGCTCCCCATCGCAAGGCATGTCAATGCTTGTTCCCGATTTTGCCGCAGTGCGATAGTTTTTTAATTATCGTTTTCCCTGTATCACTGGCCGGCATTTTCAGACATATGTCAATCGAATGGCGGATTGCGAAAAAACGCTGTATTGCCGCGCTTAATTCACATTTATTGCTCGGTGTTAATGCGGGTATTAACGGACGAAACGATTCCGTTCGACGCTTCCGGCAGCGCAGCAAAATGCGAGTCGCGCTCGTCTCAGTCGCCGAGTGTCTGAGCTTCGTTGTCGAGCCAGATCAATGCGGCCATGCGCCCTGTCTCACGATCGCGGCGGTATGAATAGAAGCGCTCGCGCTCGCTGACCGTGCACATGTCGCCGCCGACAACGCGCGTCACGCCGAGCCGCTGCAAACGCAGACGAGCCAGCGCCGGAAGATCCGCAAGATATTTGCCGTCGGTTCGCGGATGCGCGACGAAGGCGCTCGCGGTTGCATCGCGTTCGCTCGCTTCCGCGCCGTCGAGGAATGCGTCGCGCACGTCGGGCCCGACTTCGAACGATTGCGGTCCAATGCAAGGTCCGAGATACGCGTGCAACGCGTGCGCTTCTACGCCGGCGAGTTCGGCGACGCGGCCGGCCGTCTGCTCGACGATGCCCGCAGCGAGTCCGCGCCAGCCCGCGTGCGCCGCGCCCACTGCACGGCCGGTTTCGTCGCACAGAAGCACCGGCATGCAGTCCGCGATCATCACTACGCACGCGATGCCCGCGCGATCCGTGGCGCTCGCGTCCGCTTGCGTCGGCGCGCCGTTCGCTTGCGCTTCGCGAAGCGCGTCCTCGGCTCGCACGATGCGCGCCGCGTGTACCTGATCGAGCCACGCGGCATCGGCGACGCCTGCCAGCGTGAGGAGCCGCTCCCGATTGGCCGCGACCGCGGCGGGATCGTCGCCGGACTTCATGCCGAGGTTCAGGCCGCCGGGTTCGTCCGCGCCGTCGCGCCAGCGACCGAACGGCGGCTTGCTCACGCCGCCGTTACGCGTTGTGACGAGCGCGCGCACGCGCGGCGCCACATTCCACGCGGGTTGCACGACATCGGCAAAGCTCAGTTCGGGCAGGCTGGTCATGCGCGATCGTCCTTGTCTTGCTGTGGGTTGTGGTCGTCGGGTTCGTCGGCTTGGTCGTGCTCGTCGGACTCGTCCTGCTCGTCGTATTCGCCGTGCGGATCGTGCTCGTCGGCGTCGTCGTGCTCGTCGTAGTCCGCGGCCTCGTAGCCGTCTTCCTCATAGTACGTCTCGTCGAACTCGCCCGCATCGTCGCGACCAAGACCCAGCGCCGCCGACAGCGCCGCGATATCTGCCGGCACGTCCGCGCGCCATTGCATCGTGCGGCCGGTCTTCGGATGAATCAGACCGAGGCGCCATGCATGCAGCGCCTGACGCGCGAACTCGCCGGGCAGCGGCGTCACCGAGCGCTTGCCGCGCGCGCGCCCATACACCGGATCGCCAAGCAGCGGATGGCCGATATGCGCGCAGTGCACGCGGATCTGATGCGTGCGGCCGGTTTCGAGATCGCAGTGAATCGCGGTGACCGGCTGACGCTGCCAGATCGCCGTATCGACGCGCCGGAAATGCGTGCGCGCCGGTTTGCCCGATGCGCCGGTCACGACGGCCATGCGCGTGCGCTCGCGCGGATCGCGGCCGATGGGCGCGTCGATCGTGCCTTCCTCGGGCATGTTGCCCCACACGAGCGCGAGATAGCGGCGCTTGACCGTGCGCGCCTGCAACTGGCGCACGAGGTCGGTCTGCGCCTCGAGCGTGCGCGCGACCACCATCAGCCCCGACGTTTCCTTGTCCAGCCGATGCACGATGCCCGCGCGCGGCAAGCCCGCCGCGGCGTCGCCGTAGCGGTACAGCAGACCGTTGAGCACGGTCCCGCTCCAGTTGCCGGCCGCCGGATGCACGACCATGCCGGCCGGCTTGTTGATGACGACGAGCGTGTCGTCTTCGTAGACGATCTCGAGCGGCACCGGTTCGGGCGTGAACGCGAGCTGTTCGGGCAGCAGGTCGGGCACGAGTTCGATGGTCGCGCCAAGCGGCACCGGCTGGCGAATCTTTGCCGGCTTGCCGTCGATCCGCACGCGCTCCGCCTCGATCCAGCTTTGCAGGCGGTTGCGCGAGAATTCGGGGAAAAGGCGCGCGAGCACCTTGTCGAGGCGCTCGCCTGCCAGTTCGTCGGGCACCACGACACTGCGCGGCGTTTCGTCCGCGACACGGTTTGCCACACTCGGCACCATGCTGGCGAGCGCGGCTTTGCCGAGCGCGTCGGCGGGGAGGTCGTCGTCGAGCGAATCGGGGCCCAACGCGTCGGAGGGGTCGGCGCTTACGTTATAATCTTCGTTGCTATTCCGGGCACCGGTTGCAGCGCCTGGAGTATTTGAGCGGGTCATTGAGTCTGGGTCACCTGGACGTAAAGCTAGACTGGAAAATGCGAGCCTTGAACACCATCACTAAAGCGGCGATCAATTTGAAGGCCATGAAGAGCGCGGCCCGGAAAGTGGCCGGATACATTGCGTGTGCCGCAGCCGTCGCGGTTGTTGCGGCTTGCCACGGCCTGCCGGAGAAGACCGACGAAACGGCAACGTGGAACAACAACAAATTATATACGGAGGCGAACGACGCCCTGAGCGGCGGCGACTTCGGCAAGTGCGCGAAGTACTTCGAAATGCTCGAAGGCCGCGACCCGTTCGGCCACTTCGCCCAGCAGGCGCAGATCAACGTCGCGTACTGCAACTGGAAAGACAATGAAGCCGCGGCTGCTGATCAGGCTATCGACCGCTTCATCCAGTTGCACCCGGATCACCCGGACATCGCCTATGCGTACTATCTCAAAGGCATGATCCACTTTAACGACGACCTCGGTCTCTTCGGCCGCTTTTCCGGCCAGGACATGAGCGAGCGCGATCCGAAGTCGCTGCGCGAGTCGTACGACGCGTTTAAGGTCGTGGTCGACCGGTATCCGAACAGCAAATATGCGCCGGACGCCGCCCAGCGCATGCGCTACATCGTGAACGCGCTGGCGTCGCACGAAGTCCATGCGGCGGATTACTACTACCGCCGTGGCGCGTATGTGGCTGCGATCAATCGCGCGCAGCTCGCGTTGAAGGAATACAAGAACGCACCGGCTATCGAAGACGCGCTGCACATCATGATGCTGTCGTATCAGAGGCTGAACCAGCCGCAACTCGCCGACGACACCAAGCGCGTGCTCGCCGGCACCTTCCCCGACAGCCCGTACGTCACGGGTCATGCAAGGCCGGGTAAGGAAAAGTCGTGGTGGCAGTTTTAAGCCGCGCCGCGGTGTGAACCGCGGCTGAACACGAGTTGCAAAGCAAAACGCCACGACTTCGGTCGTGGCGTTTTGCTTTATGCGTTAGCGGGATGGGTTGGCCATATCGACTAGCCGAATCAGTCCCGCTCGAACAACGCAATCGACTCGACATGCGACGTATGCGGGAACATGTTGACGACGCCCGCACCCACCAGCCGGTAGCCCGCCTCGTGCACGAGCAGACCGGCGTCGCGCGCAAGCGTCGACGGATTGCACGACACGTAGACGATGCGCTTCGGCAGCGGTCCATCGCCGCTTTGCGCGATTTCCGCCAGCGCCTTCGCGACGGCCAGTGCGCCTTCGCGCGGCGGGTCGACCAGAAACTTGTCGAAGTGGCCGAGCGCGCGCATGTCGTCGGCGGTGACTTCGAAAAGATTGCGGCATGCAAACGACGTGTGCGCCGCCACGCCGTTCAGCTCGGCATTGGCCAGCGCGCGCGAGGTCAGCACGTCGCTGCCTTCGATGCCCACCACTTCCCTCGCGATGCGCGCGAGCGGCAGCGTGAAATTGCCGATGCCGCAGAACAGATCCAGCACGCGGTCCGTGCGCGCGGGCGCGAGCAGGCGCAGCGCGCGGCTCACGAGCACACGGTTGATCGCGTGATTGACCTGCGTGAAGTCGGTCGGCTTGAACGGCATGCGGATGTTGTACTCGGGCAGCGTGTAGTCGAGCTGCACGTCGAGCGGATACAGCGGCGTGACCGTGTCCGGGCCGCCTGGCTGAATCCAGAACTGCACCTTGTGCTCATCGGCGAACTCGCGCAGCACTTGTTCGTCGGCGGCAGTCAAAGGCTCGAGATTGCGCACGACAAACGCCGTGACCGACGAGCCGACCGCCAGTTCGAGCTGCGGCATGCGGTCGTAGATGGACAGCTTGCGCACCATGAAGCGCAGCGGCATCAGCATCGCCGACACATGCGGCGGCAGCACTTCGCAGGTTTTCATATCCGCGATGTAGCTGCTCTTCTTCTCGTGAAAGCCAATGCGCATGCCGCCTTTTTCGGGCAGAAAACGCACGGCGAGACGCGCGCGATAGCGATAATCCCAGGCCGGTCCGTGAATCGGCCGGAACACCGTTTCGGGGCGCAGCTTCGCGAGATGCTGAAGGTTGTCCTCGAGCACGCGCTGCTTCACCGCGACCTGCGCGCGAATGTCGAGATGCTGCATCGAACAGCCGCCGCAAATGTCGAAATACGTGCATTTCGGCTTCGTGCGCATCACGCTTTCGCGGAACACCTGCACCACTTCGGCCTGTTCGAACTTCGGCTTGCTGCGATGTGTCGAGTAGCTCACGCGCTCGCCGGGCAGCGCGCCTTCGACGAAAATCACCTTGCCGGGTGTGCCGTCTTCGGACTCGATGCGGCCGACGCCGCGCGCTTCCATATCGAGCGAAACGATTTCGACGACCGGCTCGTTGCCGGTAATGACGGGCGCCGGAGCCGGCGCGGCTTTGTGGTATTTCGACGGGCGCTTCGGCGAGCGACGATGGTGGGCAGTTCGGGACACCTGCTACTTCCTGACAAACTTGGGGGAAAGGCGAGATTGTAGACGAAGCCGGCGCGAGCGACGCCCCGGCTCCGTGCACGCGGCCCCACGGCTATTGATCGAACGCCGCCAGATATTCCGCCCATTGCGGCGCGGTTTCGAGCGCGAGCGCGTTCTTGACGAGATTGATCTCGTCCGCATATTCGGCGGCGGAGAACGCGCCGCGAATCAACTGAAAGCGGCAATACAGCAGATACGTATTGACGACGTCGGTCTCGCAGTAATTGCGGATTTCCTCGATGCGCCCTTCCTGATACGCCTGCCACACCTGGCTGCCGTCCATGCCCATCTTGCCGGGAAAGCCGCACATCTTCGCGAGCGCGTCGAGCGGCGCGTTGGCGCGCGCCTGGTACATCGCGAGGACGTCCATGAGATCGGTATGGCGCGCGTGGTAGCGGCTGATGTAGTTGTTCCACTTGAACTCGCGGTCGTCCTCGCCGAGATCCCAGAACCGGTAGGCGGGAATCCCGTTGACGAGCGCGCGGTAGTTCAGCACCGGCAGGTCGAAGCCGCCGCCGTTCCACGACACGAGCTGCGGCGTGTACTTCTCGATCACGCGATAAAACGACTGCACCAGCGCCGCCTCGCCGTCTTCGAGCGTGCCGAGCGAGCGCACGCGAAAGCCGTTGTTATCGCGAAACACGCAGGAAATCGCGGCGATGCGTTGCAGATGATGCGGCAGAAAATCGCCGCCGGTCTTTTCGCGGCGCGCGGCGAACGCGTGCTCGGCGACTTCGGCGTCGCTCATCGTGGCGGGCAAATCTTCGAGACGGCGGATGCCGGCGACATCGGGAATCGTCTCGATGTCGAAAACAAGAATCGGTGTCATCAAGTCAGAGAACGGCGTCTTTGCGAACGCCATTAGAGGCGAAGAAGCGCTTTAACCGCACAAGCGCTTCCTGTTGGATCTGGCGCACACGCTCGCGCGTGAGGCCCATTTCATCGGCCAGCTCTTCGAGCGTGGCGGGTTCGATGTGATTCAGACCGAAGCGGCGTTCGATCACATGGCGATGCTTGTCCGACAGACGCGCGAGCCATGCGCGCGTGAGCGTTTCCAGTTCGCGATGCTGAACCTCCGCATCCGGCGACTGGCTCTGGTCGTCCGACAACAGATCGAGCAGACTGCTGGCCGGATCGAGATCGAGCGGCGCGTCGAGCGAGGCGGTGTGTTCGTTCAGCGCGAGAATGTCGGTGACTTCGTCGGTGGTCTTGCCGGTCAGATAAGCGATGTCGTCGATGCTGGCGTCGCGGCGCTCGGCTGCTTCGCCGGAGTTCATCGAATTCTTTTCCAGATGGCGCTTCGCACGCAGCACCTGATTGAGCTCGCGAATCACGTGCACCGGCAAGCGCACGGTGCGCGCCTGGTTCATGATCGCGCGCTCGATGCTCTGTCGGATCCACCACGTCGCGTAAGTGGAAAACCGGAAGCCGCGTGTCGGATCGAATTTCTCGATGGCGTGCATCAGGCCGAGGTTGCCCTCTTCGATCAGATCGAGCAGCGGCACGCCGCGATTCAGATAACCCTTAGCGATGCTGACGACCAGCCGCAGATTGCGCTCGATCATCACTTGCCGCGCTTCGAACTCGCCCGCCTTCGCGAGACGCGAGTACTTCTGCTCTTCCTCGACGGTGAGAAGCGGCTTCACGCTGATGCGATTCAGATAATGCTGGATCGTGTCGGCCGTGAGTTCGGCTTGCAGCAGCGCGCGGAAGTCGTCCGCGTCGGGCACGACCTCGGCTGCGCCTTCGCGCGCGTCGCCGCCTTCTTCGGCGCTCGGGCGCTCGTCGAGCTCGCGCTCTTCGACGAGCTCCTCTTCCGCTTCCGAAGCGCCGCTGTCGTCCACCGAAGCGGACGTGGCATTGCTGATCGTTTCAGATTCGGCTTGCGGCAGGCGGCGCTTCGGTTTCGGCATGGTCGTATCGCTTATTGCGGCGGCAAATACTTCAGTGGGTCGACAGGTTTACCCTGCCGGCGAACTTCGAAATGCAACATGACACGGTCTGAATCGCTGTTACCCATCTCGGCGATTTTCTGCCCCTTCGTGACCGCATCCCCCTCTTTTACCATCAAAGAGCGGTTGTGTGCATACGCGGTGAGATAAGTTGCGTCATGCTTGATGATAATTAGATTGCCGTAACCACGCAGCCCATTTCCGGCATAAACCACGCGGCCGTCCGCGGAGGCCTTCACCGCTTCGCCCGCCGCGCCGCCGATATTGACGCCCTTGTTGGTCGAATCGTTGAAGGTGCCGAGCAACTGGCCGCGCACCGGCCAGGAGAAGCTGATGTTGCTCGACGCGCCGGCAGTCGAATCGCTGGCTGCAGCGGCGTTCGACGGCGGCGTGAGCGCCGCGCTGTTCGCGCTCGAGCCGTAGATGGGCGGCGCGGCCACGCCGGCTGCCGCGCCCGTCGACGGCGCCGCGCCATTGAGCGGCGCGCTTTGCACCGCGCCGTTACTGCCGAGCGGCGCAGTCGCGACGCCCGGCGTCAGCGCAGCGGTGTTCGCGCCCGGCGGCACCACGCGCAGCAGTTGATCGACCTCGATCTGATTCGGGTTCGTGAGGTTGTTCCACGCGGAAATGTCGCGGTAGTTCTGGCCGTTCTCGAGTGCGATCCGGTACAGCGTGTCGCCCGGCTTCACGCGATAGTAGCCAGGCGGCGGCGGGCCGAGCGGCACGGCCGGTTGCTGCCCGGCCTGCGCGGCTTGCGTGCCGAGCACGCCGCCGCCGGAGCGGTCGACGACCGGCGCCTGATCGAGCCGGGATGCACAGGCTGTCATCAACAGGGACAAGGCGAGCACGCACACGCTACGCTGGGTTACGGACATGGGGACATTCAGGCTGGTTCTTTGCATCGCGCGCAACATACTCATCGGTGTCAAATCACTCCGGATTTTAAGGGTACAAAGAAAACGCGATCAAGCTGCGACTCGCGCCACTGCGCCGGCCCAAGGCGCTCGACGAGCGTCAGCACCTGGTTCTGGCCTTCCTGCGAGCCGACCGGCGCGATCAGGCGGCCGCCGATCGCGAGTTGTTCAAGTAATGCTTGCGGCACGTCGAGGCCCGCGGCGGCGATCAGGATCGCATCGAAAGGCGCCGCCGACGGCAGCCCCAAACGTCCGTCGCCATAGTGCAGCCGGATGTTCGGAATTCGCAGCGGACGCAAGTTTGTCTTCGCGCGCTCGGACAACGGCTTGATGCGTTCGATCGAATACACCTCGCGCGCGACCTGGCTCAGCACCGCCGCCTGATAACCGCAACCGGTGCCGATCTCGAGCACGTTGTTCAGCGCACGGCCCGTTGCGGCCAGCTCGATCATTCGCGCGACCACCGACGGCTTCGAGATGGTCTGGTGATGGCCGATTGGCAACGCCGCATCTTCGTAGGCCTGAACCGCGAGGCCGGGATCGACGAACATATGGCGCGGCACCACGGACATCGCGCTCAACACGCGCTGATCGGTGATGCCGTTCGCACGCAGGCGTTCGACCATGCGTTCGCGAACCCGTTCCGACGTCAATGCGGTTGCACGGTTCAGCGCGACGTTCGGCGCGGCGCCGCGCTCGTTCGAGCGGCTTGTCACGGACTTGGCGGCCGGCGAGGACGGTGCAGAGGAACTCACGGCCTTGCTCGCGGCTCGCGTAGACGACGACGCTGCACCCTTCACCGCGGACGACGGACGCGCGCCCGTGCTCTGCGCAATCGGCCGCGCCGGCGTCTTCACCGCAGGCGCGGCGAGCGCCCTGGGCGGCGTCACGATGAGCGGCCTCGCTGGCGTGCCGGCCGGCAATCTGTCCGCGACCGAAGCCGGCGCTCTCGCCTGCTTCGGCTGCGTCTTGCCAGCCGAACCGGGCTGCCCATGCTTCGCCGGCTGCTGCCGCGCATTGAGCGCGGCACTCGCGGCAAGCGCCGCCGCGCGCACTTCCCCTGGACGGCCTTCGGGCCGGCGCGGCTCGCGCACCAGATCTTCGAGGCCGAGTGGAAAGCGCTTCGCGCGCTCGCTCGTCATGAAGCGCCGCTGCCCGCACGCGCCCAGTCGTGTGCGGCCGGGAGCATTTGCGTGTGCGTCAGATCGAGCTGCAGCGGCGTGATCGACACATGGCCGTTCGCGACTGCGTGGAAATCCGTCCCTTCGCTCGCATCGCGCGCGCTGCCCGACGGCCCGATCCAGTAGATCGGCTCGCCGCGCGGATTGGTCTGCCGGATGACCGGCTGCGACGGATGCCGCTTGCCCAGACGAGTGACGCGCCAGTCGCGCAGTTGCTCGTACGGCAGGTTCGGAATGTTGACGTTCAGAAGGGGATGCCCCGGCAGCGGATGCGCGAGGTAATGCGCGACGATTTCCGCGGCGACGCGCACCGCGTCTTCGAGATGCACCCAGTCTTTATCGACGAGCGAAAACGCGATGGCCGGCACGCCGAACATGATGCCTTCGGTAGCCGCCGCGACGGTGCCCGAATAGAGCGTGTCCTCGCCCATGTTCTGGCCGTTGTTGATGCCCGAGACGACGAGGTCCGGCGTGTGGTCGAGCATGCCCGTCAACGCAATGTGCACCGAGTCGGTCGGCGTGCCGTTCACGTAGTAGAAACCATTGGCCGAGCGCAAAACCGAAAGCGGCCGCGACAAGGTCAGGGAATTCGACGCGCCGCTGCAGTTCTGCTCGGGCGCCATCACGGTCACGTCGGCGAGCGGCTTGAGCGCTTCGTAAAGCGCGCCGAGGCCGGGCGCCAGGTAACCGTCGTCGTTGCTGAGTAGGATTCGCATGCGGCGATTGTAACCGAGGAAAGATGGCGCGCGAACGACACGGCAAGCGCGTTGCGCAGGCCACGCAAAGCGCTTGCGCTGGTGTGTGAATGCGGGCTTGTTGTCTTGTCCCTATGCGCTCGTGAGCAGCGCAGTAAATGCAGATCGATGCGCGGCGCCCTGCTGCCGCCAGACCGCGAACCCGCGAAACGTACGGTCGTGCGCATGCATTACACTCGAAGCCATTGCGAACTCTGATCGAATGGAGACACGATGCGCGCGATTCGCTGCAATCAGTACGGCCCGCCGGAGAGCCTCACCGTCGAAGAGTTGCCTGATCTGGAACCGCCGCCAGGGCATGTCGTGATCGACGTGAAGGCGGCCTCCGTCAACTTTCCCGATGTGCTGATCATCCAGAACAAGTATCAGTTCAAGCCGCCACTGCCTTTTACGCCAGGCTCGGAAGTCGCGGGCATCGTGCGCGCGGTCGGTGCGGGGGTCACGCAGTTCACGCCCGGCTCCCGCGTGGTCGCGTTCACGGGCTCGGGCGGCTTCGCGCAGCAGGCGCTTGCGAGCGAGTCGGCCTGCGTGCCGCTCGCCGAAGACGTCGACCTCGAACTGGCCGCGGCCTTCACGCTCGCGTATGGCACGTCGCATCACGCGGTGGTCGACCGCGCCGCGCTGCAAGCCGGCGAGACGATGCTCGTGCTGGGCGCGGCGGGCGGCGTGGGACTCGCGGCTGTGGAAATCGGCAAGGCGCTCGGCGCGCGCGTGATCGCGGCGGCGTCGAGCGATGAAAAGCTCGCGGTGTGCTTGCAACATGGCGCCGACGCGACGATCAACTACGCGACCGAGGACCTGCGCGAGCGCATCAAGACGCTCACCGACGGCAAAGGCCCGGACGTGATCTACGATCCGGTCGGCGGCGTGTATGCGGAGCCGGCGTTTCGCAGCATCGGCTGGCGCGGTCGCTACCTGGTGGTCGGCTTCGCGAACGGCGAGATTCCGAAGCTGCCGCTCAATCTGACGCTGCTCAAAGGCGCGAGCGTGGTCGGCGTGTTCTGGGGAGACTTTGCGAAGCGCGAGCCCGAGCGCAATCATGCGGCGTTCCGGCAGATGGTCGGCTGGATCGGCGAAGGCAAGCTCAAGCCGCATGTGTCCGCGCGTTATCCGCTCGATGAAACGGCGCGCGCGCTGCGCGATATGGCCGAGCGTCGCGTGATCGGCAAGGTGGTGATCACGCCGTAGCCGGCCTCGCTGAGACGCGGCGCTCGCTCAAACAAAAACAGCGTGCGGCTCTGCGAGCCCACGCTGTTTTTTTTGCGCTGTGAAGTTTACGGCGCCTACAGCTTTTCGGTGTCTCCGGTCTTTGGCTGCCACTTCATCAGATGCCGCTCGCCGACGCCGACGATCGCATCGAGAATCAGCGCGAACGCGGTCAACACGAGAATGCCGGCGAACACGGTGTTGATGTCGAACGTGCCTTCGGCCTGCAGGATCAGATAGCCGACGCCGCGCGCGGAGCCGAGGTACTCGCCCACCACCGAGCCCACGAACGCGAGACCCACCGACGTGTGCAAGCTCGAAAAGACCCAGCTCATCGCGCTCGGCAAATAGACATAGCGCAGCAGTTGCTTGCCGTTTGCGCCGAGCATGCGCGCGTTCGCGAGCACGACCGGACTCACTTCCTTCACGCCCTGATAGACGTTGAAGAACACGATGAAGAACACCAGCGTGACGCCAAGCGCGACCTTCGACCAGATGCCAAGACCGAACCACACGCCGAAGATCGGCGCGAGAATCACGCGCGGCATTGAGTTCGCGGCCTTGATGTACGGATCGAACAGCGCGCTCGCAAGCGGCGACAGCGCGAGCCATAAACCAACGCCGAGTCCGAGCGCCGTGCCGAGCGCAAACGCGAGCACGGTCTCGAGCAGCGTGATCCACAGGTGCAGATAGATCTCGCCGGTTGTGAACCATTCCCAGATCCGCAGCAAGACTTTTTGCGGTTCGCCGAAGAAGAAAGCCGCCTTGTTCGGATCGTCGAAATAAAACGCGGGCAGCAGTGTCGGGCTCGTCAGCACGTACCAGAGCACGAAGCACAGCACGAGCAGCAGCCACTGCCAGATCACCAGATTCGCCCGGTTCGGGCGCAACGTCTTCCACATGACTCGGTTTGCCTCGGTTTGGCTTGGACGGTTGATAGACGTAAAGCGCGTTGCGTTCAGAGAGCGTTCAATGAGACGTCATACAGCGGTGAGTTGCTGTTGATAGCCTTTTAGCACCTCGTCGCGCAGCACGCTCCAGATCTGCGCGTGCAACTCGACGAAGCGCGGATGCGAACGGATTTCGGCGACGTCGCGCGGACGCGGCAAGTCGATCGTGAATTCGCCGATCGGATGCGTGCCCGGTCCCGCCGAGAGAACGACCACGCGATCCGACATCGCAATGGCCTCGTCGAGATCGTGCGTGATGAAAAGCACGGCCTTGCGTTTTGCCGCCCACAGGTCTAGCAACTCGTTTTCCATGAGTTGCCGCGTCTGGATGTCGAGCGCGGAAAACGGCTCGTCCATCAGGATGATGTCGGGGTCGAGAATCAGCGTCTGCGCCATCGCGACGCGCTTGCGCATGCCGCCCGACAATTGATGCGGATAGCGGTCGCCGAAACCGCCGAGACCC
This sequence comes from Paraburkholderia graminis, assembly GCF_003330785.1. Classification (NCBI taxonomy): domain Bacteria; kingdom Pseudomonadati; phylum Pseudomonadota; class Betaproteobacteria; order Burkholderiales; family Burkholderiaceae; genus Paraburkholderia; species Paraburkholderia graminis. Next base: position 1,818,556 of record NZ_CP024934.1, on the reverse strand, counting down.
ACGCGCTTGAGCCACTCCTCGGCTTTGGCACGCGCTTCCTGCTGCGCCACGCCGTGAAACGCGAGGCCGGCGATCACGTTGTCGATAGCGGAGCGCCACGGCATCAACGCGTCGGCCTGGAACATGTAGCCCGCGCGCCGGTTGATGCCGTTCAACGGCTCGCCGAATACGCTGACCGTACCCGCCGACGGCCCGAGCAAGCCCGCGCCGACATTCAGCAACGTGGACTTGCCGCAGCCGGTCGGGCCGACCACCGAGACGAACTCGCCGGGCGCGATCCGCAACGTGGTGTCCTTGACCGCCGTATAGCGCTGCGCGCGGTTGTCGCGCGCGGCGAAGGTGCAAGTGATGTTTTCGAGCGCCAGAGCTGCAACGGTCATGGTTCGACTCGCTTCGAGGATCGGTTGTTCGATGATAGGCTGACACGCGCCGCGCGCGGCATGTCGTCGTCGCGCGGCGCTCGAAGTTTTACGCCTTGACGGTGCTGAGCGCTTTCTTGACGAAGTCGTTGGTCCACGTCTTCGACACGTCGATCGGCTTGCCCTGCACGGTCGCGTCGAACGCCTGCAAGGTCTTGAGCGCGGTGCCGGGGCCGTCGGTCGGCATGAGGCCGTCGGGCGACATGGCTTCCTTGACGTGCTGCCATGCGTCGAGATAAACGGCGCGATCGCCGAGCAGATAGCTCTCCGGCACGGTGTTGATCAACTCGGTGCCGGTCGCCGTCTGCAGCCACTTCAGCGCGCGCACCATTGCATTGGTCAGCGCCTGCGTGGTGTTCGGATTCTTCGTGATGAAGCTTTGCGACGCATACAGGCAGCCTGCCGGCATGTCGCCGCCGAATACGCTGCGCGTATCGGCAAGCGTGCGCGTGTCGGAGACGATACGAATGTCGCCGGTGCGTTCGAGCTTGGTCATCACCGGGTCGAGGTTCGCCAGCGCGTCGATCTGGCCGGACTGCAGCGCGGCAATCGCGCCCGCGCCCGCACCCACGCCGATGAACGCGACGTCTTTCGCGGTCAGCCCGCCCTTGGCCAGCACGAAGCTCGCCATGATCGACGTCGACGATCCGGGCGCGGTCACGCCGATCTTCTTGCCACGCAGATCGGCGATCGACTTGTAGTTGGGCATCGTCTTCTTCGACACCGCGAGCACGATTTGCGGCGCGCGTCCTTGCAGCACGAATTCGCGGAACGACTGCTTTTGCGCCTGCAACAGCAGCGTGTGTTCGAACGCGCCGGACACCACATCGGCGCTGCCGCCCACCGCCGCCTTCAACGCTTGCGAGCCGCCGGCGAAGTCGGAGATTTCGACGTCGAGTCCTTCGTCCTTGAAGTAATTGCGGCGCTCGGCAATCGTGAGCGGCAAATAATAAAAGAGGTTCTTTCCGCCGACGGCAATGGCCACCTTCGTGGTTTCCAGTTTGCCCTGTGCGAAGGCGAGCGGCGTGGCCGTGAGCGTGGCGCCGGCAAGCGCGGCCGTACCGGCGAGGAAGCTTCTGCGATGCATGTTGGTTGTCTCCGAGGCTCTTGCAATTCTGCTGTTGCGATTTTATTGGCAGGTTGCTGCTTGCGTTGTGCGTGCGTGCGCGGCGTTCATGTGTCGGTCACATGGCTCACATGGCGCTCATGTCTCTCACGCCGCACTCACACAACTTGTTGCGCATGCAACCTTGCGATGTGGTCTGCATCATAACCTAGCGACTGCAGGACTTCATCCGTATGTTCACCCAGTTCGGGGCCGAGCCAGCGCGTTTCGCCGGGCGTCGCCGAGAGCTTCGGCGTGACCGCGGGCAGCGTGATCTCGCGGCCGTCCTGCCACTTGAAGCGCTGAATCATCTGACGCGCGAGGTACTGCGGATCGGTGAACATATCGGCCACGCTGTAGATGCGCCCCACCGGCACGTCGGCGGCGTTGAGCACTGCGAGCGCTTCGTCGATGGTGCGCGGCGCGAGCCACTCGGCGATCGCCGCGTCGATTTCCCCGGTGCGCGGCACGCGGCCGTCGTTGTGTGCGAGAGCGGGATCGTTGGCGAGATCCTCGCGTTCAATGGCAATCATCAGCCGCCTGAAAATCGGATCGCTATTGCCGCCAATCACGATGCTGCCGTCGCGGCAAGGGTACGTATTCGACGGCACGATGCCCGGCAGCGACGCGCCGGTGCGCTCGCGCACCATGCCGTACACGCCGTATTCGGGCACCACGCTTTCCATCATGTTGAAGACGGCCTCGTACAACGCGACGTCGACGACCTGCCCTTTGCCGCCGTTCACCTGCTTGTGATGCAGCGCCATCAGCGCGCCGATCACGCCGTGCAGCGCCGCAATCGAATCGCCGATCGAAATGCCGATGCGCGGCGGCGGCAATTCGGGGTAGCCGGTGATATGACGCAGACCGCCCATCGACTCGGCGATCGCACCGAAGCCAGGCCGATCGCGATACGGCCCGGTCTGGCCGTAACCGGAAAGCCGCACCATCACGAGTCCCGGATTTTCCGCCGATAGCACGTCGTAACCGAGCCCCAGCTTTTCGAGCAAGCCAGGCCTGAAATTCTCGACGACGATGTCTGCTTCACGCGCGAGGCGGCGCACGATCTCCTTGCCCTCCTCGGCCTTCAGGTTGATCGTGACGGACTTCTTGTTGCGCGCCTGCACGGCCCACCAGAGCGACATGCCGCCGACTTCCGGATAAAGCTTGCGCCACTTGCGCAGCGGATCGCCGCCTTTCGGATCTTCGATCTTGATGACGTCGGCGCCGAACTCGCCGAGAAAGCGCGCGGCGAATGGGCCGGCGATCAGGGTGCCGAGCTCGAGGACTTTGACGCCGGCGAGCGGGCCAGCGCCGGGTGGGTTTTGCGGCGCGCCGTTCGCGCCCGAATCGGGAGTTGCGCTCATAGTCTCCTTCTCTGTTTTTGCTGTTTTGGCTGTTTCGGCGGCAGCGCTGGCGCCCACTCGTGCGGCTTGCCGCTACATCGAGCGGCGGTCAAGCATCGCGCGCGCGATGGTGCCCGCGTCGACGTATTCCAGTTCGCCGCCCACCGGCACGCCGCGGGCGAGGCGCGTGACGGCCAGACCGCGCGCCTTCAGCGTTTGCCCGAGATAGTGCGCGGTGGCCTCGCCCTCGTTGGTGAAGTTGGTGGCCAGCACGACTTCTTTAACGATGCCGTCCGACGCGCGCTTCACCAGCCGGTCGAAATGTATCTCCTTCGGGCCGATGCCGTCGAGCGGACTCAGACGCCCCATCAGCACGAAGTAGAGGCCGCGATAGGTCATGGTCTGCTCGAGCATGATCTGATCGGCGGGCGTCTCGACGACGCACAGCAACGTTGGATCGCGCTCCGAATCGAGGCACACTTCACAGATCTGCGCTTCGGTGAAGGTGTTGCACTTCTCGCAGTGCTGCAGATGCTCGGTCGCGAACAGCAACGCGCGACCGAGCTTCTCGGCGCCGTCGCGGTCGTGCTGCATCAGATGGTAGGCCATGCGTTGCGCGGACTTCGGCCCGACTCCAGGCAGCACGCGCAGCGCTTCGACGAGCGCCGACAAGGCGGAAGGTTGTTTCATGCGGATCGGCGTCGAGGTGAGTGAGGCCCGGGAATGCGGATTGGAACGCGTTTTTTGCGAACGTGGTACGAGCTTGTTTCAGCGGGCAAAGCTACGCGTGGCGATCTGCCGGCAGGTGGCATGGAGCGGCTCTTCACCGGCGAGTCTGGTCAGACAGCGCGCGGCAGCAAACGGCAACGATGCGCAACCAGGCGCGTCCGCGGTCGTCTCGCGAGGCGCACGGTCAGGCATCGCGCGGTGGGACCGACCACGAGTTCGACGCGTGCCGCGCTCTGCGTCGGCCCTCTTTACTCAGCCGCTTTGTGCACGCCCGGCAGACGACGTTGCCAGTTTGCCGCGTCGCCTGGAAGCGTCGCTTAGAACGGCAGTTTGAAGCCGGGCGGCAGCGGCAGGCCCGAGGTCATTCCGCCCATCTTTTCCTGCGCGGTCGCTTCGGCCTTGCGAACGGCGTCGTTGAATGCAGCGGCGACGAGGTCTTCGAGCATGTCCTTGTCGTCGGCGAGCAGGCTCGGATCGATCGACACGCGACGCACGTCGTTCTTGCAGGTCATCGTCACCTTGACGAGACCGGCGCCCGACTGCCCTTCGACTTCGATCTGAGCGAGCTGCTCCTGCATCTTCTTCATGTTTTCCTGCATCTGCTGAGCCTGTTTCATCAGCCCGGCGAGTTGACCTTTCATCATGGAAATGCTCCTTCTTGATAGCGTGAAATTCGGGAATCGGGCGCGCTTTTAATGTGCTTGCGTTCAGCGGCGCGGCGAATCAGTGAACCTGGGACGCGCCGTTCTGGCCGGCGTCGGGAGTAATCGGGCGGATCGAGCCCGGCACGATGCTCGCGTCGAATTCGCGGATCAGCGACTGCACGAACGGATCGGCGCTGATCTCGCGCTCGGCTTCCTGCTGACGTTGCGCGCGCATTGCGGCGTCGTGAGCGGCTGCAGTGCGGCGGGCCGGGCCGACTTCGACCACCACGTCGACATGCTGGCCGAGCTTGTCGGCGAGCGCCGCCTTGAGCTTCGCGACCTGCGAGGTTTCCGCGTACTGCGGCACGGGCACGTTGAGTTTGAGCGTGTTGCCTTCGAGCGCCATCAGTTCGCTGTTGAACGCAAGCTGATACGAAATGCCCTTGAGCGGCAGATCGACGGCGAGCGCCGGCCAGTCGCCGTTGAAGCCCAGCGGGTCGAGCGGCACGGCGGGCGGCAGCGGACGCCGATCGACGGCCGGTGCCGGTGCGGACGGTGCCGACGCGTTCACGCGGACGTCGTCCGGACCGCTGTCGAACACAGGCATGTAGTTGTCGTCGGGCGGGCCGTAGTAGCCGTCGTCCGATGCGGAAAGCGGCATGTAGTCGTCGGGCGGCATGTCGTCCCACGGCGGAACCGGCGAGCCGTTTTGCTGCGCGTCGTTGCGGGTCGCTGATTGCGCTGATTGCGCTGATTGCGCTGATTGCGCTGATTGCGCTGATTGCGCTGATTGCGCTGATTGTGCTGATCGTGCTGGTTGCGCTGGTTGCGGTGGCTGCGTCGACTGAGCCGATTGCGCTGACGCGCGCACGGTCGACGCGGGCGGCTGCTGCGCAGCAGCGCCGCGCGGCGCGCCGGGCGTGGGCACGGGGACTACCACGCGTGGCGCGGCTGGCTTCGGTGTTGCCGGCGCCGCGGTTTTCGCGGCCGTGGCGGCACTCGCGCGGCCACGATCGGACGATACCTTCAACCCGGCGCTGCGCAGAACGTCGAGCGCTGCGCTCGCACCGCCCGCGCGACGCGGCGGCATTTCAGATTCGGCTGCGGCGGCGTTGTGGCCTGCGGCTTGATCGACCGCTTCGCTCGCGCGTGCGAACGCGGCGGCGGCGGGCGGGTTCAATGCGGCGGGAGGCGCATCCTCGGCGAGCTTTGTGTCGGTGGAGGCGGAGTCGGATGCAGTGGTAGTTGCTGTGTCGGGTGCGGACGGCTGCGCCGTATTCAAAGGTGTCGGCGCAGAAGACGCCTGTCCGGCATCAGAAGATGCGGTGGCGGATGCCTGCCCCACTTCCGAAGATCCGGTGGCGGATGCCGTTTCCGATGATCCGGCGGCGGATACCTGCGCCGCGTCGGAAGGCCGCGCGGCGGATGCCTGCGCCGCATCGGAAGACGCAGTGCCAGCGGATGCAGAAGCAGAGGCATCCGATGCGTCTGCGGCGGCGCGTCTATCAGCTACGGGCTCAGCCGGCGCGTCCTCCCACGGCGCCAACGGCGGCGCGGCAGCGGCCTGCGCTGCGGCAGGCGTTGCGCTGGACGGCGCGGACGCCGGAGCACTTGCCGCCGATCGCTCCAATTCTGCGCTCTCTACCACTGACGAAGAGGCGGCCTCGACCGCTGACTCAGACGCCGCAGCCGCTGTACGCGCTACATCGTGCGCCGCACGCTCCGCCGCATTCCCGCCATCCTGCCCCGCTGCGGACTGCGCATCCCGCCCAGCGGGCTCCATCGAATCGGCTCGACGAACCGGCTCGGCTAACGCAGCGGGTTCGGAAGACACCTTAGCTGCCACATCTCGCGACTCACCAACCGGCGACGCAGCCGCAGCAACGCCGCCCACCCCCGCCCTGCCCGCCCCGCCCATCGACGCAACACTCCCAGGCGAAGCCAACGCGCGTGGCTGCGCGGCCACCGCCGGCGCGCCCGCCCGCTTCGATCCACCCGCGCCCGCCTGCCCGGCTTGCGCACCAGACCCCGCGACGCCGCCACCGCCGCCCGTCGGCGCCGGCTCGAAAGCCAGCATGCGCAGCAGCGTCATCGTGAAGCCCGCGTATTCGTCGGGCGCGAGGCCGAGCTCGCTTCGTCCGATCGTCGCGATCTGATAGAACAACTGCACCTGCTCGGCGCTGAGCGTCTCGGCGAAACGCCGCAAATCGCCGGCTTCGGGCCATTCATCCAGTACCGACGACGGCGCGAACTGCGCCCACGCAATCCGATGCAGCAAGCTCGCGAGATCCTGCAGCGCCGTGGAAAACGACAGACTGCGCAGCGCCATTTCGTCGGCAATCGTGAGCACCGTTGCGCCGTCGCCCTGCGCGAGCGCATCGAGCAGGCGAATCAGGTAGCTCTGATCGAGCGCGCCGAGCATGCCGCGCACGGCTTCTTCATTGACCTGATTCGCCGAGTAGGCGATCGCCTGATCCGTCAGCGACAGCGCGTCGCGCATCGAACCGTCGGCGGCACGCGCGAGCAGACGCAACGCCTGCGCCTCGTAAGGCACTTTCTCTTCGCCGAGAATGTGTTCGAGGTGCGAGACGATATGGCCGGCCGGCATCTGCTTCAGATTGAACTGCAGACAGCGCGACAGCACCGTGACCGGAATCTTCTGCGGATCGGTGGTGGCGAGAATGAACTTGACGTGCGGCGGCGGTTCTTCGAGCGTCTTCAACATTGCGTTGAAGGCGTGATTCGTCAGCATGTGCACTTCGTCGATCATGTAGACCTTGAAGCGCGCGTCGACCGGCGCGTACACCGCGCGCTCGAGCAGCGCCGCCATTTCGTCGACGCCGCGATTACTCGCCGCGTCCATCTCGACGTAATCGACAAAGCGCCCTTCATCGATCTCGCGGCACGCCCGGCACACGCCGCACGGCGTGGACGTCACGCCCGTTTCGCAATTGAGCGCCTTCGAAAAAATGCGCGACAACGTCGTCTTGCCGACGCCCCGCGTGCCGGTAAACAGATAGGCGTGATGCAGACGGCCGCCGTCGAGCGCGTGCGTGAGCGCGCGCACCACGTGCTCCTGTCCGACGAGCGACGCGAAATCCTTCGGCCGCCATTTGCGTGCGAGAACTTGATAGGTCATCCGGAAATTGTATCAGTAACAATGCCGCGCAAAACCGATTCGGCTGGCCGCGCGAACGCGCGTCGCCCGTCGATTGAAAGCGGCTAATGGAACGATAGAAAAAAATGGTCGCGCGGCGCGCAGTGCGGCTTGCGTGCGGGTCCGTGCGCGTTGCGTGCGTTGTGCAGAGAGTACGCCCACCGCCGCGCGGCAAAGGCCAAGGGCCAAGACACCGCGAGCACGCTTGCGAAGCGAACGGACGAAGCAAAGCGAACCGGCATCTGAAGTAGATGCAACGTGGGCAAACGCAAGGGGAGAAAAGCAGGACAAACAGAAAGAGGAAGGTGACGAGCCTGACCCTCGGCACTGGTGGAAAACGGCTGTGGCTGCTTCGTTCCCGACCTGACCAGGTTGACCATCCCTCCATGCGAGGAGGCCCGTCACGAAACATTCTATCATCGCGTGGCGCTTTGTGCGACTGTTAATACGACCAAACCGGCAAGCACACGCCGAATCGCGAACCCGCCGATTCGGTTGCGACGCGCGCGCCGCTCACTTGAGTTTGTCCGCCGAGCCTCCACATAGGCTACGTCGCAGTTGATGAAATACGGTGGCACTTCATCGGCAGCCGTTGGCCCCACTGCCTGTGATGACTACTATCGCCCCCGGCAACGCATAGCGAATTAAGCTAAACTGCCGTACGGATGACCCGCAAACGCGGGCCCTTTGCCGAAGCCAGAAAGTCTCGTACTTTTCAGGCGCCGGCAGCGGGGCTCCGGGTGCGGCTAAGCGAACGGAAGTTTCCCCAGGTTTTGACGTATCGTGGCGAGCAATTCAGGCGGGCCTCGAACCGATAGAGGTATTCATACAATGAGCGAACAAATCAAGCATATTAGCGACGCATCGTTCGAACAGGACGTCGTGAAATCCGATAAACCCGTGCTGCTCGACTTCTGGGCTGAATGGTGCGGTCCGTGCAAGATGATCGCGCCGATCCTCGACGAAGTCGCCAAGGATTACGCCGATCGCCTGCAAATCGCCAAGATCAACGTCGACGAACATCAGTCGACGCCGGTCAAGTTCGGCGTGCGCGGCATCCCCACGCTGATCCTGTTCAAGAACGGCGCTGTCGCCGCGCAAAAGGTTGGCGCATTGTCGAAGTCGCAACTCACCGCGTTCCTCGACGGCAACCTGTAAAACAGCGGCGCGGGTGCGTCACGCGGTCCGCCCGGACCCGCGCGCGCCCGCGTTGTTCTGCTTGCTGTCCTGGCTTGCCGTGCTGTTGTCAGCCGGCAACGTTTCGAAGAAGAAAGATGCCGCGCCGGCGCACTGGCGGAAACTGGCGTGTGCTATGCTAGAATCCGCAAAACGTCGAAAAGACGTGTAAGTCCTTGAGCGGTTCCGCTCACTTCTCCTCCCAGATTCCATTTCGTCGCACCTTCTCCTGCGGGTTCTCCGTATGCATTTATCCGAGCTTAAGACTCTGCACGTGTCCGAATTGATCGAGATGGCCAATGGCCTCGAGATCGAAAGTGCGAACCGCCTGCGCAAGCAGGAATTGATGTTCGCCATTCTAAAAAAACGAGCCAAAACGGGCGACACGATTTTCGGCGACGGCACGCTCGAAGTGCTGCCGGACGGCTTCGGCTTCCTGCGTTCGCCGGAAACCTCCTATCTCGCCAGCACGGATGATATTTACATCAGCCCGTCGCAAATCCGCCGCTTCAACCTGCATACGGGCGACACGATCGAAGGCGAAGTACGCACGCCGAAAGACGGCGAACGCTATTTCGCGCTGGTGAAGGTGGACAAGGTCAACGGCCAGCCGCCGGAGGCCTCGAAGCACAAGATCATGTTCGAAAACCTGACGCCGCTGCACCCGAACAAGGTGCTGCTGCTCGAACGTGAAATGCGCGGCGAAGAAAATGTCACGGGCCGCATCATCGACATGATCGCGCCTATCGGCAAAGGCCAGCGCGGCCTGCTCGTCGCGTCGCCGAAGTCCGGCAAGACCGTGATGCTTCAGCATATCGCGCACGCCATCAAGCAGAACCATCCCGACGTCGTACTGTTTGTTCTGCTGATCGACGAACGTCCGGAAGAAGTGACGGAAATGCAGCGTTCGGTGGCGGGCGAAGTGATCGCATCCACGTTCGACGAACCCGCCGCACGTCACGTGCAGGTCGCCGAAATGGTGATCGAAAAGGCCAAGCGCCTCGTCGAAATGAAAAACGACGTGGTGATTCTGCTCGACTCCATCACGCGTCTCGCGCGCGCATACAACACGGTTGTGCCGGCTTCGGGCAAGGTGCTCACGGGCGGTGTCGACGCGAACGCGCTGCAACGGCCGAAGCGCTTCTTCGGCGCGGCGCGCAACATCGAGGAAGGCGGTTCGCTGACCATCATCGGCACGGCGCTGATCGAAACGGGCAGCCGCATGGACGACGTGATTTACGAAGAGTTCAAGGGCACCGGCAACATGGAAGTGCACCTGGAACGCCGCCTCGCCGAGAAGCGCGTGTATCCGTCGATCAATCTGAACAAGTCCGGCACGCGTCGCGAAGAACTGCTGATCAAGCCCGAAGTGCTGCAAAAAATCTGGGTGCTGCGCAAGTTCATTCACGACATGGACGAAGTCGAGTCGATGGAATTCCTGCTCGACAAGATCCGCCAGACCAAGAGCAACTCCGAATTCTTCGACATGATGCGTCGTGGCGGCGGCAGCTAAGCTGTTTGCCGACCAACGCAGCATCGGATGTGAAAACCGCTCGTCGCCGACGAGCGGTTTTTTTTCGTCTGGCGGTTTTGCGTGAGCGTATAGGGGCAGCGTTTCGGGTCGCATCGGCCAACCTGTACGTGAACGTACAGGTTGAAGTACAATCACCCCGCCGCCACTCCGAACGCCACCGCTCATGCCGACCGAGCCGCCTGCCCTGCTGACCGTCGCCGATGCCGCCGAGCGCCTCGGCGTCACGCCGCGCACACTGAAGTACTACGAGGAGCGCGGGCTTGTTTCGCCGACGCGCAGCGAAGGCCGCTACCGTCTCTACGACGAGGACGATTTGTCGCGCTTCGGGCGCATCCTGCGTTTGCGTTCGCTCGGTTTCTCGCTGCACGGCATCACCGAAATGCTGAAACGGCCGCTCGAACCAGTGGAAGGCAAACACCGCTTTTCGACGGAATCGCTGCAGCAGATTCATGGCGCCTTGGCGGCACAAGTCGACGCGTTGAACGCGCGTATCGAAGCCATGCGCCGCGAGCTGAAGGAAGCGCAGAAACTGCGCGACGAATTGAGCCCTGATCTCGACTATCTGAAGCGCCGTCTGGCCGGCGAAAATGCGGACGCGTTGCTCGAGCAACGCCGCAACGCGCTGACAAAAAACGGCAACGCGCGTAAAACAGCGAGCGCCATTAAACCCGCCAAGGCCGACGCAAAGCCCACAGCAAAACGCGCCAAAAAACCGCGTGCCTCGGCGTCGCGCGAGCGGTCATGAACACATCGCGGGCTCACGCAGGCTGGCTCAGTGCTGACAAGCTGCGTGGCGATTTTTTCCCGTGGGTGCTCGCGGTCGTCACCGGCCTCGACTACTTCGACAATTCCGTCTTTTCGTTTTTCGCGAGCTATATCGCCGGCGGCGTGAATGCGTCGCCGGATGAACTCGTCTGGGCTTCGAGCGCGTATGCCGTGGCTGCTGTGCTCGGTATCCTGCAGCAGGAATGGTGGGTCGAGCGTTTCGGCTACCGGCGCTATGTGGCAGGCTGCATGTTGTTCTACGCGGCCGGCGCGGTGGCCGCCGCGCTCAGCGAATCGTCGGTTGAACTTGCGTTTGCGCGCGGCTTTCAGGGCTACTTCATTGGCCCGATGATGGGCACCTGCCGCATTCTGATCCAGATGAGCTTCACACCCAGAGAGCGCCCCGCCGCAACCCGCGCGTTCCTGATACTGATCGTGTTGAGCAGCGCGCTGGCGTCGTTGATCGGCGGTCAGTTGATTGGGTATTTCGGCTGGCGCGCGCTCTTTGCGTGCACGGCGCCCGTGGGCGCGCTGTTCGCCGTGCTTGCGTTCGCCGCGTTGCCCGACGCGGGCAACCGTCTGCCCGAAGAGCGTGGTTCGGCGCATTTCTGGCCGTACATCATCTTTGCGTTTGCGCAAGGCGCGCTGCAGATCGTGATGCAGCAAGTCCGCTTCCAGTTGTTCAGCGCGTCGCCCGGTCTCATTCTGCTGACGGTCGCCGGCATCGTCGCACTCGGCTGGTTCGCGTATCACCAGTGGCATCACCCCGCCCCGCTCATGCGTCTGCATGCGTTGCGCGAAAAGGTGTTTCAGGTGGGCCTCGTGCTCTACATGTTCTACTACTACCTGTCGACCGCGTTCAGCTACCTCGTGTCGCGTTTCCTCGAAAGCGGGCTGGGTTATCCGGTCGAGAATGCCGGGCAACTCGTCGGCGTCACGTCGCTGATTTCGGCGAGCGCGCTCTTCGTCTACCTTCGCTATGCAAAGCTGCTCACGCGCAAGAAGTGGATCATCGTGCCGGGCTTCGCGATCGCCGCGCTGACGGCCGCGTGGATGACGCGCATGTCGCCCGCCGCCGGCGAGGCCGCGCTCGCGGGACCGCTGCTGTTGCGCGGCCTGCTGTTATTGTTCATCGTGCTGCCGGTCGCGAACCTCACGTTCAGAATCTTCGCGATAGAAGAGTTCTCGCACGGCTACCGGCTCAAGAATGTCGTGCGCCAGTTGACCATCTCGTTTGCGACGGCGTCGGTGATCATCGTCGAGCAGCATCGGCAGGCGTTGCATCAGGCGCGCCTCGCGGAGTTTGTGAATCCGTACAATCCGGTGTTTCAGGATTCGCTGGCCGCACTTACGCGGGCGTTTTCCGCGGCCGGACATTCGCCCTCGGACGCGCATTCGCTTGCCGTCGTCGAGATCAGCCGGGCCGTGGCGCGGCAGGCGAGTTTTCTGAGTTCGCTGGACGGCTTCTATTTCCTGATCGGCATCGCGATATGCGGCGGGATTTTCGCCGCGTTGCAAAAACAGATCGACTAACGGTTTCATCGCCCATGCTTTCGAAACTCACTGGATGGCTCGGCTCACGCCGGCGCGAGCGCGCGCTGCGCGACTACGCGATCGGCGACACGCTGTGGCAAGCCACGCTCGACGGCCTGCCGTTCCTCGCGCATCTCGATGCGCCGGACCTCGCGCGCCTGCGCGAAATGAGCAGCCTGTTCATCGCGCAAAAGGAGTTCTCCACCGCGCACGAGCTCGAACTGACCGACGCGATGACCGTCGCGATCGCGGCTCAGGCGTGCTTGCCGGTGCTGAATCTGAGCCTCGACCTGTATCGCGGATGGGTCGGCGTGATCGTCTATCCGGGCGAGTTCGTGATCCGCAAGACCGTCGAGGACGAAGACGGCGTCGTCCACGAAGTCGAGCACGACGCGAGCGGCGAAGCATGGGAAGGCGGCCCCGTGATCCTGTCGTGGGAAGACGCGCAGATGACCGACGGGACGGACGCGTACAACGTGGTGATCCACGAATTCGCGCACAAGATCGACATGCTGAACGGCGAAGCGGACGGCCATCCGCCGCTCGTGCGCCGCTGGCATGCGCCGCTCGACTCAGAGGCGTGGGCGGACGTGTTCGATTCCGCCTACGACCAGTTCTGCGCCCGCGTCGACGCCGTGCCGCAGCGGCGCTGGACGCGCTTCGAGCGCGAGTCGCTGATCGATCCGTACGCCGCGGACCATCCGTCGGAATTCTTCGCGGTATGCAGCGAAGCGCTCTTCGTCAAGCCGCATGCTTTCGAGGCGGAGTATCCGGAACTGTACAGATTGCTCGCGCGCTATTACCGCCAGGACCCGGCGCGAGCCGGTCTGACGTTCGCCGCACCGTGATTTTCCGAATAGCGGCTGAATTCAGGCGGAAATGTGTCAAGAAAGCGGTCAAAAAACCTCGTCAGATTCGTCAAGCGACTGATTTTCTGGCATAATCGCCGTTTTTCGACCATAGGCAAGTGGCTCGCGCCTAAATGCGGTCCGCGCAACAGCGGCCTCACGCGGGTTGGCTACCGCCAGATTTAAGGAAAGATCATGAAAGAAGGCATTCACCCGAATTACCGCGAAGTCCTGTTCATCGACGTGTCGAACGACTTCAGGTTTGTGACGCGCTCCACGATCCAGACGCGTGAAACCGCCGAATTCAACGGCAAGACGTACCCGCTCGCCAAGATCGAAGTGTCGTCGGAATCGCATCCGTTCTACACCGGCCAGCAAAAGATCATGGACACGGCAGGCCGCGTCGAGAAGTTCCGCAACAAGTTCGGCTCGCGCGCTACCGGCAAGGCAGCAGCAAAGTAATACGCGCTTTGATCACCGCTTCGCCGGTTTCGGCCAGCAGCGGTGCAGCGAAAAGGAAGGGCAGCGCAAGCTGCCCTTTTTTGTCGCCTGCGCGCGGGCGGCTTGCGTCGCCTGGCTATGCTCACGCGCCCATCGCGCTCACGAGCGGCATCGCGCAACTCGCGCCTGAGCGCCTATGCGGGCCGATTGCAGCCCCGTTGCACGCGATTACTTGCCGTGACGCGCACAGTGCCGCCCGACTACAATGCCGGATGCTCCAATCGGGCCATCGCCGGCAGGAAGGTAGTCCGGTGACGGCTTTCGCTTATCCACTATCCCAAACCGCATGAGACCTGTCGTTCGCCTCACTGCCTCCGCGACCAGTGCGCTGCCACGCTGGCTGCTGTTGACCATCTGTATCGTCTACGCGTCGTTCGGCCTGTTCGGCCGCGATCCGTGGAAGAACGAGGACGCAGCCGGCTTCGGCGTGATGTGGACCATGGCGAACGGCAGCGCGCACGACTGGCTGCTGCCGAATCTCGTCGGCAAATACCTCACTGAAGACGGCCCGCTCGGCTACTGGCTCGGCGCGATCGCGATCCGCGTGCTGGCGCCGTGGGTCGACGCGAGCAATGCATCGCGCGTCTTCACAGGGCTGCTGTTCTGCGCGGGCTGCGCGTTCGTCTGGTATGCGGCCTACCTGCTCGGGCGGCGCGCCGAAGTGCAGCCGTTCAAATACGCATTCGGCGGCGAGCCGGAGCCGCGCGACTACGGCCGCACGCTCGCCGACGGCGCCCTGCTGATCCTGCTCGCGTGCTTCGGCCTCGCCGAACGCGGCCACGAAACGACGCCGCAACTCGCGCAATTCGTCGGCATCGCGATGCTGGTGTACGGCCTCGTGCGGATGATCGACAAGCCGATTCAGGGCGCTTCGATCTGGGGCCTCGCACTCGGCCTCGTGACGCTCGCGAGCAGCCCGGTGCTGGTCGGCGCGCTGCTGCTCGGCACCCTCGCGATGACCTTGATCGTGCGCGAAACGCGCTCGCGCTGGCTGCTGCTGGCGGGCCTGCCGATCGCTCTGGGGCTCTCCGTCGCATGGCCGATTGCCGCGCTGGCCGCGTTTCCCGTCGACGCCGTCTGGTATCTGAACCAGTGGGTGCACGTGAGCCTGAGCTCGTTCGCCGGCCCGCCCGGCTCGGTGGCGGCTTACGCGCTCAAGAACCTGCCGCTCTTCACGTGGCCCGCGTGGCCGCTCGCGCTATGGGCGTGGTTTAGCTGGTCGGGGCTGCGCCGCGGGCCGCACGTGGCGATTCCCCTTTCGGTGATCGGGCCGCTGTTCGTGCTGGTGGTGCTGCAAAGCCATCAGTCGAACCGGCTCTATATGCTGCTGCTGCCGCCGCTCGCGGTGCTGGCCACCTTCGCGCTGCCTACGCTCAAGCGCGGCGCAATCAACGCAATCGACTGGTTCGCCCTGCTCAGCTTCACGATTCTCGGCAGCTTCGTGTGGCTCGTTTATGTGGCCGGGCTGACCGGTTTCCCGCATCCGCTGGCGCGCAATCTCGCGCGTCTCGCGCCGGGCTTTGCGCCGCAGTTCAAGATTCTTTCGTTCGTCTGCGCGGTCGCGGTGACGGTGTGCTGGTTCGTGCTGGTGCAATGGCGTCTCGCGCGCCATCCGAAGGTGTTGTGGCGCAGCGTGGTGCTCTCCAGCGCGGGCACGACGCTGATGTGGGTGCTGCTCATGACCTTGTGGCTGCCGGTCGTCAACTACAGCCGGACATATAAGGACGTGGCCCAACAGATCTCGAGCCATCTGCCCGACGACTACACCTGCATATCGCCGGTGCGCCTCGGCAATGCGCAGATCGCGACCTTCGCGTATTTCGGCGACATGCACTTCGCGTTCAATGAAGATTGCGACGTGATTCTGCGTCAGGACACGCAGGACTACGGCGAGCCGAGCGCAATGTCCAACTTCGTGTGGAAGCTCGTATGGGAAGGCCGACGCGCGGCCGACCGCGACGAACGCTTCCGTCTGTATGTCCGCATCGACCGGCCGAAGCCGCCCGTCGTCAAACGGCGCAGCTGGCACAAGAAAGCCGACTGAACGACGATGCTCGCCGACCTACGGAAAATCGCAGGGCTCGCGTGGCCGGTGCTGATCGGCCAACTGGCGATCATCGCGTTCGGCGTGATCGACACGGCCATGGTCGGCCGTTATTCGGCCGTCGATCTCGCCGCGCTCGGCCTCGGCTCGTCCATCTACATTTCGGTGTACATCGGCCTGACCGGCATTCTCACGGCGCTGCAGCCGATCACCGCGCAACTCTACGGCGCGCGCCGCTATGAAGAGATCGGCGAGGAGATCCGCCAGGCGCTGTGGCTCGCGCTTGCGCTGACGGTGATCGGCTTTCTGATCCTGTTCTTTCCGGGCCATCTGCTGAAGCTCGCGCGCGTGCCGGAGGCGCTGCACGAGCGCACGGTGTCGTATCTGCGGATACTCGCGTTCGGTCTGCCCGCCGGTCTCGTCTTTCGCGTTTACGGTTCGATCAGCAATGCAGTCGGCAAGCCGCGGCTCGTGATGATTCTGCAGATCGGCGGCCTGTTGCTGAAGGTGCCGCTCAATACGTGGTTTATTTTCGGCGGTCTCGGTGTGCCGGCGCTCGGCGGCCCTGGCTGTGCGCTGGCAAGCAGCCTGATTAACTGGGCGCTCGCGCTCGTCGGCATGCTGCTGCTCACGCGCGTCGACGTGTTCACGCCCTTCGCGATCTTCCGGCGCTTTTGCTGGCCGGTCTGGCGGCGCCAGGCGGCGCAGTTGCGGCTCGGCATCCCGATGGGACTGTCGTATCTAATCGAAGTCACGTCGTACACGTTCATGGCGCTTTTCATCGCGCGCTTCGGCACGACGACGCTCGCCGGGCATCAGATCGCCGGCAACATCGGCGCGGTGTTGTACATGACGCCGCTGTCGATCGGCATTGCTTCGTCGACGCTCGTCGCTCAGGCGCTCGGCGCGCATCGCCCGGAAGCGGCGCGCACGCTGTCGCGGCACGGCATCATGATGGCCGTCGCGATCGCCTGCTGTTACGGCGTCATCGTGCTCGCGCTGCGCCCGTATGTGATCGAAGGCTATACGCCGAATGCGCAAGTCGTGGCCGCGGCGATGCCGCTCGTGCTGATCGTCGTGTGCTACCACGCGTTCGACGCGTTGCAGATCACCACCGCGTTCGTGCTGCGCGCGTACAAGGTCGCGGTCGTGCCGACCGTGATCTACGCGGTGGCGCTATGGGGCGTGGGGCTCGGCGGCGGCTATCTGCTCGGCTTCAATGTGAGCGGCACGATCCCGCCGTGGTTGACCGGCGCACGCGGCTTCTGGGTGGCCAATACCGCGAGCCTCGCGATTGCCGGCATCGGCTTGCTGCTTTACTGGCGAGTGGTCAGCAGGCGGCACGTGCGCGCGGCCGCGGCGTTGCGGGCGGATGCTGGGGTTTGATGGTGGAAGTCGCGGGCGGTCGCACTGCGGTGCGGTTGGTTGAAAGCGCGGATTGTTTCTATGTCCGCCCCCCGTACCGGGCGCGGGCGGGCCGGGCATAGGTGCAGTGCGTGTGTTGAGCGCAGGTTCCGAACGCCGGTTCCAGGCGACGACTAAACGCAGCCGCTCAAATACGCGGCCCGCATCCACCGCTTCAACCCGCATCCGCCGCTTCAACCCGCGCCTCCGCCCCTCCCGCCTCCCGATCATGCCGCTCGAAAATCTCGCGTGCGGCAAAGAGCGCGTTCAGCGCCGCCGGAAAGCCGGCATACAACGCCATCTGCATGAACACTTCGACGATTTCCTCGCGCGAGCAGCCGACATTCAGCGCTGCTTCGATATGCACCTTCAACTGCGGCTGCGCGCAGCCGAGCGTGGCAAGCGAAGCGATCGTCGCAATTTCGCGCGCGCGCAAATCGAGCTGCGGACGGCTGTAAATATCGCCGAAACCGAATTCGATCAAAAGACGCGCGAAGTCCGGTGCGATCGGCGCGAGCGCGGCGATGACCTGCTCGCCCGCCGAGCCGTCGATTTCCCTCAGCTTGTTCCAGCCTTGCGTGTAGCGGTCGTTTTGTGCGTGGTCCATGGTGAGTCCTTTTCCGAGTGTGATAGGGATGACGTGTCGTCGATCCGCCGTGTCCGGCCGCCCGCCGCGGGCGTCTGGCCGGCCGCTTCGCCTTCGTAATACGCGATCTTGTCGATGATCGCGCCGAGGTTCGTCTGCAACTCGGCGATCCGCGCCAGCACCGCATCGCGATGCGCGGCGAGCAGGTCGCGACGCGCGCCCATCGTCTGCTGACCCTCGGCCCGCAGCGCCGCGAAGGCCTGCATGCCGGCGATCGGCATGCCGGTCGCCTTCAGGCGCATCAAGAACCGCAGCCAGTCGAGGTCGGCCGGCGAGTACAGGCGATGCCCCGCCTGCGTGCGGCCGACCGCGCGAATCAGCCCGGCCTGCTCGTAATAGCGTAGCGTGTGCGTGGAGACGCCGATGGTTTCGGCGACCTGCCCGATGGTGAGTGCGTTCGACGTTTTCGACATGACAGGACTCAGGTTAGGACTTCGAGTGCACTCTAAGTCAAGCGCGCCGCGCTGTCATTCGCGCTGTCGTTTATTGCCGCTCATTCGTCGACACGGCCACGCGCGCGCGGACGATGTGAGCAATCGGCGCACAACCGCCTTATATCGAGGCAAAAGGTTTAAAGATTGTTCATGGCGATTTACTTGCCATCAATCGATCGGTATAAATCGTCGGCGTTCGCAAATAAAGGGGCGCATTTGTCCTATGCTTATGCGCAGCGCCTGCTGAGCGATGCGTCGCCCGTTTCCGGCTAACTTTTTGCCCCCAATGGAGTGCTTGCCATGCTGAAAAAGCTCGTGATGCTTTGCGTTGCTCTCGCGTTCTCGCTGTCGGCCGGATTCGCGGCAGCAGTGGAAGTCAACTCCGCCGATCAGGCGGCGCTCGAATCGGTCAAGGGCATCGGGCCCGCGCATGCGAAGGCGATCATCGAAGAACGCAGCAAGAACGGCCCGTTCAAGGACGCCGACGATCTGGCCGCGCGCGTCAAGGGCATCGGCAGCAAGTCGGTCGTGAACCTGGAAGCGGCGGGCCTGACGATCAACGGCTCGTCGACGCCGCCCACGGGTGCAAAGGCGGCCGCCAAACCTGCGGCTACGCCGTCCGCGGCCACGAAGCCGACGGAGACGAAGGCCGCGCCCACGGCTAATACGACCGCGACCGCGGCCACAACGCCGGCAACCGCGGCGCCGGCCACGCCTGTCGATGCTTCGGGCGCTAAGGCGTCCAAATCCGCAAAGTCATCCAAGTCGAAGAAGGCTAAGGAGGCTGCAGCGGCATCGGCGCCTGCGGGCACTGCTACTACCGCCACAACCACGGCCACCGCCGCCACGGCCGCGAGCGCGCCGGCCGACGCGTCGGGCGCCAAAGCATCGAAGAAGAAAGCGAAGAAGAGTAAAGCCGCGTCGGCAGCGGCGGCTTCCGGCGGCGCATAAAGAACCCGTCCGATGCAAACCGTGTCGGACATTGATCGAACAGCAAGGCAGTGCGCCGCGCAGCGATGTTTGCGCCGTGGGCGCACCCAGTGCAGCCGGCACAGTTGGCGCACCACGGGCACCACCGCACCGCACGCACTACCTTCTTTCCCCTCGACGCCGCGCAGCCGCGCGGCGCCTCACCCGCCGGCCCGTCATCGACGTGCCGGCATTCAAGAGAGACCCATCATGAGCCTACTCGATACCCTCGGTTCCCTGGTCGGTAAATCGCCCGAAGGCGGCGGCCAGGCAGCGCTGATCACAGCCGCACTCGAATTCGTCAACAGTCAGCCGGGCGGGCTGAACGGCCTGATCCAGCGCTTCCAGGAAAAGGGCCTCGGCGAGGTCGCATCGTCGTGGGTCAGCAACGGCGAGAATCAGCCGATCGCCGCCGACGCGCTGCATAGCGTGCTCGGTTCCGACGCCGTCGCCGGCCTCGCCGCGAAAGCCGGCGTGCAACCGGATCAGGTCACCGGCCTGCTCGCACAAATCCTGCCGCACGTGGTCAACGCGGCCACGCCGGAAGGCGAAGTGCCGGCCGAAGGCAAGCTGAACGCAACGACCGTGCTGGGCGCGCTCGGCGGTTTGTCGGCGCTGTTCGGCAAGGGCACGGCCTAAGCGAAATCGGGCTGGCGCGAGCGGCGTGAGCGATTGAAGCGCGCCTCGACGCACCGAGCGGACCGCTGAAGCAAGCGAACCACTCCTGCCGGCCACGGAGCAGCAAAAAAAAGCGGCAACGAAGTCACCTTCGTTGCCGCTTTGCCATCTACGCGCGCTTGATTACCGCGCGTGAGACCGTTCGTGACGTGTGGCTCAATGCACCACGCGCTCGAACACCAGGTTGCCGTCTTCCAGTTCGACCGGAATCACATCCTTCGGACCGAACTTGCCCGCCAGAATCAGCTTGGCGACCGGGTTCTCGATCTCCTGCTGGATCGCACGCTTCAACGGCCGCGCGCCGAACAGCGGATCGTAGCCGACCTTGCCGACGTGCTCGAGCGCCTCGTCGGAGACCACCAGTTGCATGTCGAGCTTCGCGAGCCGGTCATGCAGACGCTGCAACTGAATCCGCGCGATGGACTGCACGTTCGAGCGGTCGAGCGCATGGAACACCACGACGTCGTCGATCCGGTTCAGGAACTCAGGGCGGAAGTGCAGCTTCACCTCCGTCCACACCGCGTCCTTCACGGCTTCCTGCGGCTCGCCGACCATCGCCTGGATGACCTGCGAACCCAGGTTCGACGTCATCACGATCACCGTGTTCTTGAAGTCCACGGTACGCCCCTGGCCATCGGTCATACGGCCGTCGTCGAGCACTTGCAGCAGCACGTTGAACACGTCCGGATGCGCCTTCTCGATTTCGTCGAGCAGAATCACGCTATACGGCTTGCGACGCACCGCTTCTGTCAGATAACCGCCCTCTTCGTAGCCGACATATCCCGGCGGCGCGCCGATCAGACGCGCGACGCTGTGCTTCTCCATGAATTCGCTCATGTCGATACGGATCAGATGATCTTCCGAATCGAACAGGAACGCCGCCAACGCCTTGCACAGCTCGGTCTTGCCCACGCCGGTCGGCCCGAGGAACAGGAACGACCCGTACGGACGGTTCGGATCGGACAGACCCGCGCGCGAGCGGCGGATCGCGTCGGCCACCGCGCTGATCGCCTCGTCCTGGCCGATCACGCGCTCATGCAGCTTGTCTTCGATCTGCAACAGCTTCTCGCGCTCGCCTTGCATCATCCGCGAGACCGGAATGCCGGTGGAGCGCGACACGACTTCCGCGATTTCCTCGGCGCCGACCTGCGTGCGCAACAGGCGCGGACGCGTCGGATTGTTCTGCTCCTTCGCCTCGGCCTGCGTCACTTCCTTCAGTTGCGCCTCGAGACCCGGCAGCTTGCCGTATTGCAATTCGGCGACTTTTTCGAGCTTGCCTTCGCGCTGCAAACGCGTGATTTCCGCACGCGTCTTGTCGATCTCTTCCTTCAACTGCGCGCTGCCCTGCACCGCTGCTTTTTCCGCGGTCCAGATTTCCTCGAGGTCCGAATACTCGCGATCGAGCCGCTCGATTTCCTCTTCGATCAGTTGCAGACGCTTTTGCGACGCTTCGTCCTTCTCTTTCTTGACGGCTTCGCGTTCGATCTTCAACTGGATCAGCCGACGGTCGAGCCGGTCCATTTCTTCGGGCTTCGAATCAATTTCCATCTTGATCTTCGACGCGGCTTCGTCGATCAGATCGATTGCCTTGTCCGGCAGGAAACGATCGGTGATGTAGCGATGCGACAGCTCGGCCGCCGCGACGATCGCCGGGTCGGTAATGTCCACGCCGTGATGCAGTTCGTACTTTTCCTGCAAGCCGCGCAGGATCGCGATCGTGGCCTCGACCGTCGGTTCGTCGACGAGCACCTTCTGGAAGCGGCGCTCGAGCGCGGCATCCTTCTCGATGTACTTGCGGTATTCGTCGAGCGTGGTCGCGCCGACGCAATGCAGTTCGCCGCGCGAGAGCGCCGGCTTCAGCATGTTGCCCGCGTCCATCGCGCCTTCGGCCTTGCCCGCGCCGACCATCGTATGAATTTCGTCGATGAAGACGATGGTCTGCCCTTCGTCCTTCGCGATGTCGTTCAGCACGGCCTTCAGGCGCTCTTCGAATTCGCCGCGATACTTTGCGCCCGCGAGCAACGCTGCCATGTCGAGCGACAGCACGCGCTTGCCCTTGAGCGTCTCCGGCACTTCGCCATTGACGATGCGCTGCGCGAGCCCTTCGACGATCGCGGTCTTGCCCACGCCCGGCTCGCCGATCAGCACCGGATTGTTCTTGGTGCGGCGCTGCAGGATCTGAATGGCGCGCCGGATTTCGTCGTCACGGCCGATCACCGGGTCGAGCTTGCCGGCCCGCGCGCGCTCGGTCAGGTCGACCGTGTACTTCTTCAGCGCCTCGCGCTGGCTTTCGGCGTCCTGGCTGTGCACTTGCGAGCCGCCGCGCACCGCCGCAATCGCGCTTTCGAGCGACTTGCGCGACAAGCCATGCTGACGCGCGATGCGGCCGGCCTCGCCCTTGTCGTCGGCGACCGCGAGCAGAAACATTTCGCTCGCGATGAACGTGTCGTTGAGCTTCTGCGCTTCCTTGTCGGCCTGGTTTAGCAGTCCGGTCAACTCGCGGCCGATCTGCACATTGCCGTCGGTGCCCTGAACTTGCGGCAGACGCGTGATGGCGTCGTCGAGCGCGGTTTGCAGCGCCTGAACGTGCACGCCGGCGCGCGACAGCAGCGAACGCGCGGACCCGTCCTGCTGCGCGACGAGCGCCGCGAGGACGTGAACCGGTTCGATGTATTGATTGTCATGGCCGACCGCGAGACTCTGCGCGTCCGCCAGCGCTTCCTGGAATTTAGTGGTGAGTTTGTCGATTCTCATGCGAGACCTCCAATTTCGATTACCACCAAAATGAGGCGTTTTATTCAGGTTTCAAGCGCTTTTTTGTCCTCAGGACGTAGTTTTTAACGTTGCACGCGAAGAAAAATGCGCGACGCTTCGCGCGAGCCGCGTTCAGGCGACCGGCAGCGGGTTGTCGCTCGCCGGCTCGACGGGCACCGCCGGCACGACCGGGATCACCGTGCGGATGCCGAGCAAGGCCGCCAACGGCCCTTGCGGACCCGCGACTTCATCGATCGTATGGCGATCGAGTTCGGAGAGAAAGGCATTACGCGCAGCCTCGAGCACGTTGCGCAACCGGCATTGAGGCGTAATGACGCAAGGACGGCGTTCGCCGTTCTGGTCCGGCAGACACGCGACCAGCGCGAAGTCGCTTTCCGTCGCGCGCACGATCTCGCCGACCGTCAGCTTGCGGGTGCGCTCGGCAAGCCGCAAGCCGCCGTTACGGCCGCGCACGGTTTCCACCCAGCCCAGTTCGCTCAACTGCTGCACCACCTTCATCAGGTGGTTCTTGGAGACGCCGTACGCGTCGGAAATGTCCTGAATGGTCGACAAGCCCTCGCCGCGAATAGCGAGGTATAAAAGGACGCGCAGCGAATAATCGGTGTAATCGGTCAGTCTCATGGTTGCAGTATCACAATGAGCGCAAGCCGCGATCCGTGGGATAACCGCGTCGATGCAAGGGTTGCCGGGGGCCGCGGCTTCGCCATAAGATGCAGGGTTGGCACATGTTTAATTATGCTGCATCGATGAATCCGGGCCTTCGACGCCAATGGTAACGTTTCGCGCCGCGCCTATTCACACCAAAAGCGCGCTATTTTGAGCTGACTTCCGCGGAACTGGTAGTTTTTATGGCAGTTCCGGACGCCCGGTGGCGCCCGGTGGCGCGCTTTGACGAATCGCAGCGCAATCGTCGCATATTTCTGGAACCCGCATGAAACCGTCTTTTCCGGCCGCGCCGGTTGTCGAGCGCGCCGCCGAGCCTACCGAAACGAACATCCGCGAGCTGGTGTACGCGTTTTATGACCGCGTGCGCGCCGATCCGCTGCTCGGGCCGGTGTTCGACGCAACGCTCGCGGGCCGCTGGGACGACCATCTGCCAAAGATGTGCACGTTCTGGGCGAGTCTCGTGCTCGGCGCGAAGCAGTACCGCGGCAATGTGCAGCAGGCGCATCAGCCGCTCGAGGGAGTCGAACCGCAGCATTTCAGCCGCTGGCTGTACCTGTTTCTCGACACCGTCGAATCGCGTTACGAGCCGGCTGCGGCCGTGCGCTTCATGGAACCGGCGCTGCGTATCGCGCAGAGCTTGCAGCTAAGCCGCTTCGGCTGGGACTACAAGATTCCGGCGGAACAGCAGGCGTTGCTCGAACGGGTGGCGCCGAAGCGGCCTCGGGCGGACGACGAACCGCATCTTCCCGCACGGCCCGCCGGGGAACCGTTTCCGACGCGCATTGTCGGTAAATCGCGGGACGAGTGAGAGCGGTTGGCGCCGTGCCGAGCGAGCGCCCGGCGCTTACTCCAACCCGCCGTTGCCCGACTCGATGCCCCAGCGCGCAAGCGCCGCGTCATCGGTCACGCGGGCGTCGACCCAGCGCTCGCCCGCCTCGGTTTTTTCCTTCTTCCAGAACGGCGCCTGCGTCTTCAGATAGTCCATCACGAATTCGCACGACGCGAATGCGTCGCCGCGATGTGAAGCGGTGGTCGCGACCAGCACGATCTGATCGAGCGGATAAAGCTTGCCGACGCGGTGCACGATCAGCACCTCGATGCCCGGCCAGCGCTCGCGCGCGCTCACGATGATCGCTTCAAGCGACTTCTCGGTCATGCCCGGATAGTGCTCGAGTTCCATCGCCTCGACGGTGCTGCCGTCGTTCAGATCACGCACCGTGCCGACGAAACACGCCACCGCGCCGACCTTCGGATTGCGGGCGCGCAACGCGGCGACCTCGGCGGTGAGATCGAAATCTTCGGTCTGGACACGAACGGGCATAGCGGGCTCCTTGCGGCTCAACCGCCCGTGACGGGTGGGAAGAACGCGACCTCGCAGCCTTCGGTGATGCGCGTGCCGGCGTCGGTCATCACGTGATTGCAGGCCATGCGCAGCGCGCGGCCTTCGGCCAGCGTGTCGGCCCAGATGCCGCCGCGCACGCGCAGCCATGCGCGCACGTCGCCGACGGTCGCGATGCCCTCGGGCACCTCGACGGTTTCGTCGGCCAGGCCGAGCGCTTCACGCACGCTCGCGAAATATCGCAGTTGAATCTTCATGGGATGCCGCCGGCTCAGCCGGCCTCAATTCAGCAATTCGGAAAAAGGAATGAAGCGCACGGTTTCGCCCGCGCTGATCGCGTGATTGGCCGGATTGTCAATCAGCCCGTCGCCCCATACCGTCGACGTCAGCACGGCCGAGCTCTGGTTCGGGAACAGGTCGAGCCCGCCCTCGGCATTGATGCGCGCCCGCAGGAATTCATTGCGGCGATCGGCCTTGCTCTGCGTGAAGTCCGCGCGCAGCGACAGCGCGCGCGGCACGACGGCCTGCACGCCGGCAAGACGCAGAATGAACGGACGCACGAACAGCAGAAAGGTGACGAAGCTCGATACGGGGTTGCCTGGCAGGCCGATGAAAAACGTGTCGGCTGAAGGGGTAGCGGGAGCCGCGGCTGAATCTTTTGCCGAGCCGCTGTCCACCCCGCGGCGCACCGCGCCGAACGCCAACGGCTTGCCCGGCTTCATCGCGATCTGCCACATCGCGAGGCGCCCTTCCGCTTCGACGGCCGGCTTCACATGATCTTCCTCGCCGACCGACACGCCGCCGCACGTCAGAATGAGATCATGCGCCTGCGCGGCTTCCCGCAGCGTGGCGCGCGTCGCATCCAGACTATCGGCGACGATGCCGAAATCGCTCACCTCGCAGCCGAGCTTCTCGAGCAGGCCACGCAGCGTGAAGCGATTCGAGTTGTAGATCGCGCCGGGCTTGAGCGGCTCGCCGGGCATGGTCAGTTCGTCGCCGGTAAAGAACACGGCGACTTTCACGCGACGGCGCACGGGCAGTTCCGCGCAACCGACAGACGCCGCGAGCCCTAGCGCCTGCGGCGTGAGCCGCGTGCCGGCCGGCAGGATCACCGAGCCGCTGCGGATGTCCGCGCCTTGTGCGGTAATCCATTCGCCCGGCTGCGGGCCGTGCAGGATAGTGACTTCGTCGGCAGCGGCTTCCGTTTGCTCCTGCATCACGACCGCGTCCGCGCCCGGCGGCACGGTCGCGCCGGTGAAAATGCGCGCCGCCGTGCCGGGCTTCAGCGGATCGGGCGCGTGGCCGGCGGGAATGCGTTGCGATACCGGCAGGCGGCGATTGCTGTGCGTCGTGAGGTCGGCGGTGCGGATCGCGTAGCCGTCCATTGAACTCGTGTTCATGGGCGGCACGTCGAGCGGCGACACGACGTCGGCCGACAACACACGGCCCGACGCTTCGAGCGTCGGAACCGACTCGCTGCCGTCGACGGCGCGCGCGGCGTCGAGCAGGGTCGCGAGTGCGTCGGCAGTGGCGAGCATCGGAGCGCGGGGCGTGGGAGTGGACATCTGTGGTTTCAGGCCGCTGGTCAAAAGAACATTGTAGCGGGCCAACGGCGAGCCTTGTCGGGTCGGCGATGCTGGCACCGACCCGCCCTTCGATACTCAGGCGCCCGTATTCGCGGCAATGAAGTCCTTCACGCGCTGCGCGTCCGCCGGCAACACTTCGAAGCGCTGCGGCAGCGACTCCAGTCCCGCGAACGCCGCCGGACGCTCCGGTTCGCGCAACAGCGCTTCGCGAATCGTTTCACCGAACTTGATCGGCTGCGCGGTCTCCAGCACGATCATCGGAATGCCCGGCTGCAGATGTTCGCGCGCAACCTTCAGGCCGTCGGCGGTATGCGTGTCGATCATCGTGTCGTAGCGCTGGAACACGTCGCGGATCGCCTCGACGCGATCGTCGTGACTGCTGCGGCCCGACACGAAACCGAACTCCTTCACGCGCGCAAAGTCGCCGCTCGCCGCAAGGTCGAACCCGCCCTTTTCCTCGACGTCGCGGAACAGTTGCAGCACGCGCGACGGATCGCGGCCGAGCAGATCGAACACGAAGCGCTCGAAGTTAGACGCCTTCGAAATGTCCATGCTCGGGCTGCTCGTGTGATACGTCTCGGCCGCCTTGCGCACGCGATAGATGCCGGTGCGGAAGAACTCGTCGAGCACGTCGTTTTCGTTCGTGGCGACCACGAGCTTTTCGATCGGCAGACCCATCATGCGCGCGATGTGCCCTGCGCACACGTTGCCGAAGTTGCCCGACGGCACCGTGAACGACACGCGCTCGTCGTTGCTCTTCGTCGCCGCGAAGTAGCCCTTGAAGTAGTAGACGACCTGCGCGACGACGCGCGCCCAGTTGATCGAATTGACCGTGCCGATCTTGTACCGCGCCTTGAACGCGTGATCGTTCGACACCGCTTTCACGATGTCCTGGCAGTCGTCGAACACGCCCTCGACCGCGAGATTGAAGATGTTCGGGTCTTGCAGGCTGTACATCTGCGCGGTTTGAAACGCGCTCATTTTCTTGTGCGGCGACAGCATGAACACGCGAATGCCCTGCTTGCCGCGCATTGCGTATTCGGCGGCGCTGCCGGTGTCGCCCGAAGTCGCGCCCAGAATGTTCAGCGTTTCGCCGTGCTTCGCGAGCGCGTATTCGAACAGGTTGCCGATCAACTGCATCGCCATGTCCTTGAACGCGAGCGTCGGACCGTTCGACAGTTCGAGCAGCGACAGCGGCGCGCCGTTTTCGACGCCAAGCGTTTTGAGCGGCGTGATCTGCGCGGCGCTTTCGTCGTCGCGCACGTTGCTGTACGTGGCCGCCGTGTACGTCTTGCGCGTGAGCGCGCGCAGGTCTTCGGCGGGAATGTCGTCGCTGAACTTCGACAGAATTTCGAAGGCGAGGTCCGCGTACGGCAGCGTGCGCCAGCGCGTGAGTTCGTCGGCGCTGACGCGCGGATAGTCGGCCGGCAGATAGAGGCCGCCGTCTTTCGCGAGACCGCCGAGCAGGATTTCGGAGAAGGTGTGGCGCTCGCCGGCTCCGGCGCCGCGCGTTGACAGGTAGTTCATAGTTGGCCTAGTTCAGCGCTTCCATGCGCAGCTTCGTGACTTGCGAGACAACGGTCTTCAATGCTTCGATCGTTTTGATCGCCGCGTTGACGTGCTTTTCGACCGTTTCGTGCGTGATCAGGATGATGTCGGTCTCGCCCTTGCCGTTGGCGTCGACCTGTTCCGATTCCTTCTGCAGCAGCGCGTCGATCGAGATACCCGTGTCGGCCAGAATGCGCGTGATGTCGGCCAGCACGCCGGTCACGTCGGCAACGCGCAGACGCAGGTAATAGCCGCTCGTCACTTCGTCGATGGGCAGAATCGGCGTGTTCGACAGACGGTCCGGCTGGAAAGCCAGATGCGGCACGCGATGCTCGGGGTCGGCCGTGTGCAGGCGCGTCACGTCGACCAGATCGGCGACGACCGCCGACGCCGTGGGCTCCGCGCCCGCGCCCTTGCCGTAGTAAAGCGTGGTGCCGACCGCGTCGCCGTGCACAACGACCGCGTTCATTGCGCCTTCCACGTTGGCGAGCAGACGCTTGGCCGGGATCAGCGTGGGATGCACGCGCAATTCGATGCCCTTGTCGGTACGGCGCGCGATGCCGAGCAGCTTGATGCGATAGCCGAGTTCCTCGGCGTATTTGATGTCGATCGCGGCGAGCTTGCTGATGCCCTCCACATACGCGCGGTCGAACTGCACCGGCACGCCGAACGCGATCGCGCTCATGATCGTCGCCTTATGCGCGGCGTCGATGCCTTCGATGTCGAAGGTCGGGTCGGCTTCGGCGTAGCCCAGTTCCTGCGCGGCCTTCAGCGCGGTCGCGAAGTCGAGCCCGCGGTCGCGCATTTCCGAAAGAATGTAGTTCGTCGTGCCGTTGATGATGCCCGCGATGTACTGAATCTGATTGGCCGTCAAGCCTTCGCGCAGCGCCTTGATGATCGGGATGCCGCCCGCGACGGCCGCCTCGAACGCGACCATCACGCCGTTCGCGCGCGCCGCCTCGAAGATCTCGGTGCCGTGCACGGCGAGCAGCGCCTTGTTGGCCGTGACCACGTGCTTGCCCTTGCCGATTGCGCGCAGCACCAGATCGCGCGCCACGCCGGTGCCGCCGATCATTTCCGCGATGATGTCGATCGACGGATCGTCGACCACCGCGTTGAAGTCGTCGGTCAGCGCGACGCTCGCGGCTTGCGCGCCGAGCGCCGCCGTCGCCTTGGCCGGATTGCGCACGGCGATGCGCGCAATCTCGATGCCGCGGCCCGCGCGACGTTTGATTTCATCCTGATTGCGGCGCAGTACCGTGAAGGTGCCGCTGCCTACCGTGCCGAAGCCCAGCAGTCCAACTTTGATCGGTTCCATGCAGCGTGGTGTCGTGTAGTGATTAAGGGAATTCGGGTGCCGGTTGGCCGGTGCGCGCAGCGGACAGATCACGCGTTGCGCACCGTATTGTGCGCTACGCCGTGTGACGTTTGCGATAACCGTCGAGGAAGCGCGCGATCCGGTTGATGGAATCGGCCAGATCGTCGACGTTCGGCAGGAACACGACGCGGAAATGATCCGGCGTCTTCCAGTTAAAGCCGGTGCCCTGCACGAGCAGCACGCGCTCCTCCAGCAGCAGGTCGAGGATGAACTGCTGGTCGTTCTCGATCGGATAAATCTTCGGATCGAGGCGCGGGAACATGTAGAGCGCCGCCTCCGGCTTCACGCAGCTCACGCCCGGAATCGCCGTCAGCATGTCGTACGCGAGCTCGCGCTGCTTGTAGAGGCGCCCGCTCGGCACGATCAGGTCGTTGATGCTCTGATAGCCGCCGAGCGCGGTCTGGATCGCGTACTGGCCTGGCACGTTCGGGCACAGGCGCATGGACGCGAGAATGCCGAGCCCTTCGAAATAGTCTTTCGCGTTGCGGCGGTTTTCGCCGGTGAGACCCGAAATGAACATCCAGCCGGCGCGGTAGCCGCACGAGCGGTAGCTCTTGGACAGGCTGTTGAACGTGACGGTCAGCACGTCTTCGGACAGCGCGGCCATCGACGTGTGCGTCTTGCCGTCGTAGACGATCTTGTCGTAGACCTCGTCGGCGAAAATCACGAGGCCATGCTGGCGCGCGATTTCGATGAGGCCGAGCAGCAGTTCGTCGGAATACAGCGCGCCGGTCGGGTTATTCGGATTGATGACGACGAGCGCGCGCGTATTCGGCGTGATTTTCGCGCGGATGTCGTCCAGGTCCGGCATCCAGCGGTTCGATTCGTCGCAGATGTAGTGCACGGGCGTGCCGCCCGCGAGGCTCACGCCGGCGGTCCACAGCGGATAGTCGGGCGCGGGCAGCAGCACTTCGTCGCCGTCGTTCAGCAGCCCCTGAAGCGCCATCACGATCAGCTCGGACGCGCCATTGCCGATGTAGATGTCGTCCAGTTCGACGCCGTGCACGCCCTTTTGCTGCGTGTAATGCATGATCGCCTTGCGCGCGGCGAACACGCCCTTGGAGTCCGAGTAACCGGACGAACCAGGCAGATTCAGGATCATGTCCTGAATGATTTCGTCCGGCGCTTCGAAGCCGAACGGCGCCAGGTTGCCGATGTTCAGCTTGATGATGCGATGGCCTTCTTCTTCGAGCCGCTTCGCATGTTCGAGGACGGGCCCGCGAATGTCGTAGCAGACATTCAACAACTTGTTGGATTTGAGAATCGGTTTCACGGCGGGCACTTCATCCTGGTTAATGTCCTGGTTAATGTCCCGGTTAAGGGCATTGAGGGCTTCAAGGCTTGAGCTCGGGGCTGGCGGCGAACGGCTCGGCCAACCGGCTCTGGCGAACAAATCGACGGACCGTGCAGGCTCGCCGATTGCGGAATTCGGGTGCGGCAACGCCGCGGGGCCGCCCGGGATCGGGCCGCCCATGATGGACGAAAGCGGGCGGAACCAGGTAGGTAGCCGGTGGGTCGCACCCCGAACCTTAGCGCCACTTGTGACGGCGCGTGAGCAGGGGCGCCGCGAGGCGGCTAAAAAGTTATAATTTAGCGGATTTTGGCCGACTTCCGCAATGCACCAGGCGTAACGGGAGCCTTTTGGGCCCTTTCCTGTCCCACCTCGTGTAGAACCGCCCTGCTCGCGCCTCGCGCGATCAGGCCTTCAACACGCATGATGTCTCGCGACGACTTCGGAAAACGAATTTGAAATTACATCAGGATTCCAGCGGCGCCCTCAATACCGTCACCGGTTACGGCGCCGGCTATGTCGAAATCAATCTGGTGCGTCACGCGGGCAGCCTTCTCGTGCTGCCGGACGCGCCTGTCATCCCCTGGCCGGTTACGTCTTTCGAGCAGTTGAGCGCCGAGCTCTTCGCGATGCTGGTCGAGCCCGCGCCCGAGGTCGTGATATTCGGCAGCGGCGAGCGGCTGCGCTTTCCGCATCCGCGCCTGACGGCGGCGCTCACCGCGAGGCGCATCGGCGTCGAAACCATGGACTTCAAGGCCGCCTGCCGCACGTACAACATTCTGATGGCCGAGGGCCGCAAGGTTGCGGCCGCGCTGCTGATCGAAGGCTAGCGCGGCAGCCGACGCGCCTCCCGCGCGCGCCCAGGCTCGCTCTCGCCGCGTCACGCCCGATCACGTACACTGCGCGCCATCCGCGCGAGGCCGGCTGCGTGCCGCCATCTCCGAATAACAACGCGGCGCCGCGCGAGCGGCGTCGCCAGAAAGGTTTGAATCCATGAACGATACGCCGTCGAGGCTACCGCTCAACCGCACCGCCATCCTGCTGCTGGTGCTCGCCCTTGCCGTCATCTGGTTCGTGCCGCTCGGCTGGCGCCATCTGCTGCCGAGCGACGAAGGCCGCTACGCCGAAATGGCCCGCGAGATGTTCGTCACCGGCGACTGGATCACGCCGCGCTACAACGGCTACAAGTACTTCGAAAAGCCGCCGCTGCAAACCTGGGCGAACGCGCTGACGTTCGCGTGGTTCGGCATCGGCGAATGGCAGGCGCGGCTCTATACGGCGCTGACCGGCTTTGCCGGCGTGCTGCTGATCGGCTACACCGGCGCGCGCGTGTTCAATGCGGCGACCGGCGTGTTCGCCGCGCTCGTGCTGGCGACCTCGCCGTACTGGAACCTGATGGGCCACTTCAACACGCTCGACATGGGCCTGTCGTTCTGGATGGAGCTCACGCTTTGCGCGTTGCTGCTCGCGCAGCGCCCCAACCTCAAGACTTCGTGCGAGCGCGGCTGGATGTGGCTGTGCTGGGGCTCGATGGCGCTCGCGGTGCTGTCCAAGGGTCTCGTCGGCGTGATTCTGCCGGGCGCGGTGCTGGTGCTTTACACGCTGATCGCGCGCGACTGGGCGGTGTGGAAGCGTCTGCATCTGATCGGCGGCCTGATCGTGTTCTTCGCGATCGTCACGCCGTGGTTCGTGCTGGTGCAGCAGCGCAATCCGGAATTCCTCAATTTCTTTTTCATCGTCCAGCAGTTCAAGCGCTATCTGACGCCTGAGCAGAACCGCCCCGGAGCGTTCTATTACTTTGTGCCGGTGCTGATTATCGGTTTCCTGCCGTGGCTTTCGGTGACGGTGCAAAGCGTGCGTCACGCGTGGCGTCTGCCGCGTCAGCCGAACGGCTTCGCGCCCGTCACGATGATGCTCGTCTGGATCGGCTTCATCTTCCTGTTCTTCAGCGCGTCGCACTCCAAGCTGCTGTCGTACACGCTGCCGATCGCGCCGGCCATCGCGCTGCTGATCGGCATGTATCTGCCGCTCGTCACGCGCGAGCAGTTGCGCCGCCATCTGACCGGCTATGTGCTGTTTCTCGTAGTCGCCGCGTTTGCCTCGCTGTTCCTGCCGCGCTTCGGCAGCGCGCGCAATCCGGCCGAGCTGTATGCCGAGTACCGCACGTGGGTGCTCGCGGCGCTCGCCGTTGCCTTCGTGCTGACGCTCGCCGCGCTGTGGCTGAATCGCCGTGGCCGCGCGAGCAGTCTCGGCGCCATCGCCAGTTTCGGCGCGGCATGGCTGCTGCTCGGCACGATCGCCGGCACGGGCCACGACGTGTTCGGCCGCCTCAGTTCCGGCGCGCCGCTCGCGCCCGCGATCAAGGCGCAAATGGCGAAACTGCCTGCCGACACGCCGTTTTACTCGGTCGGCGTGCTGGATCACACGCTGCCGTTCTACATCGGCCATACGATGACGATGGTCGAGCATCCCGACGAACTGGCGTTCGGCGTTTCGGTGGAACCGCAGAAATGGCTGCCTTCGGTGCAGGCATGGGTCGAGCGCTGGAAGGCCGACCGCTACGCGCTCGCGCTCATTCCGCCGTCCACCTACGACACGCTTCTCAAGCAGGGCCTGCCGATGCAGGTCATCGCGCGCGATTCGCGCCGCGTCGTCGTGATGAAGCCGCTCGCGGCGGGCGCGGCGGCCGCGGCGCTGGAAAAACCGCAGCAGTGACCCCATATCAGGACCTGAACATTCGATGAATCCGATTTCCCTCTTTTGCATTCTTGCCGGCGTCACGTTGAACGCCGGTGCGCAGTTGTTGCTCAAAGCCGGTACGAATGCCGTTGGACACTTCGAATTCACCCGTGCGAACATCCTGCCGATCGCCTTTCGACTTGCGACGCAGCCGCCGATCATCGGCGGGCTGGCGTGCTATGTGATCAGCGTCGTGGTGTGGATCGTCGGGCTGTCGCGCGTGGACGTGTCGATCGCGTATCCGATGCTGTCGCTCGGCTACATCGTCAATGCGTTCGCCGCGTGGTATCTGTTCGGCGAAGTGCTGTCGGTGCACAAGCTCGTCGGCATCGGCGTGATTCTGGTCGGCGTGGTGATACTTGCGCGCAGCTAGGCGCGTCGCGTAGAACGCCGTGGCAAACGCCGCGGCAAACGCCGGGGTAAAGACAGCGTAAGCCGGCATCCATGCCGGCCAAGCAAAATGTAAGGTTCATCGCGGTATGCTCCGCGGTTGCACCCTTTTTCGGCCTTGGCCTCGAATCGCGCGCAGTGTGTTTCCACAGCGCCGTTCGGGCCCCGGCCTCATTGATCGAGCGAAGCATTCATGACCCAGTCAACCGTTGCGTCTCTGCCCTTCCTGCCGTTCGTCAAACCGGAAATCGACGAAGAAACGATTCAGGGCGTAGCCGATGTGCTGCGCTCCGGCTGGATCACCACGGGCCCGCAAAACCAGAAATTCGAGGCGGCGCTCTCCGAATTCTGCGGCGGCCGTCCGGTGCGCACGTTCAATTCCGGCACGGCGACGCTGGAAATCGGTCTGCGCATTGCAGACGTCGGCGAAGGCGACGAAGTGATCACGACGCCTGCCTCGTGGGTGTCGACGAGCAACGTGATCTACGAAGTCGGCGCGACGCCGGTATTCGCCGACATCGACCCGGTCACGCGCAACATCGACCTCGACAAGCTCGAGCAGGCGATCACGCCGCGCACCAAGGCGCTGATCCCCGTCTATCTGTCCGGCCTGCCCGTCGACATGGACCGCCTGTACGCGATCGCTCGCGCGCACAAGCTGCGCGTGGTCGAAGACGCCGCGCAGGCGTTCGGCTCGACATGGAACGGCAAGCGCATCGGCGCGATCGGCGACATGGTCTCGTTCAGCTTTCACGCGAACAAGAACCTCACGTCGATCGAAGGCGGCGCGCTCGTGCTGAACAATGAGGACGAAGCCGTGCTCGCGCAAAAGTACCGCCTGCAAGGCATCACGCGCACGGGTTTCGACGGCATGGACTGCGACGTGCTCGGTGGCAAGTACAACCTGACGGACGTCGCCGCGCGCGTCGGCCTCGGTCAATTGCCGCATCTGGAACGCTTTCTCGCGCAGCGCAGGAAACTCGCGCGCGCGTATTTCGCCGGCTTCGAGGGCGGCGCGGCGCAGAAGCTCGGCGTCGGCCTGCCGTTCGCCGACTTCGAGAACAGCAACTGGCACATGTTCCAGATCACGCTGCCGCTCGACAAGCTTTCCATCGACCGCGCGGGTTTCATGAGTCAATTGAAAGACCGCGGCATCGGCTCCGGCGTGCACTATCCTGCGATTCACCTGTTCACGCTGTATCGCGCGCGCGGCTTTACGGAAGGCATGTTCCCGCACGCCGAGCGTTTCGGCGCGACGAACGTCACCCTACCGCTCTTCACGCTGATGAACGAAGGCGACGTGCAGCGCGTCTGCCGCGCAGTCAATGAAATTTGCGAACAATACGGAAAATAAGCGGAAATGATTTATACGGAACAACGCGCCGTCACACCGGAAGTGTCGATCATCATTCCGGTGTACAACGAGGAAGCCGGGCTGGGCGCGCTCTTCGCGCGGCTCTATCCGGCGCTCGACGCGCTCGGCACGTCGTATGAAGTGATCTTCATCAACGACGGCAGCCGCGACAAATCCCCCGCGCTGCTCGCCGAGCAGTTCCGCGCGCGCCCCGACACGACCCGCGTGATCCTGCTGAACGGCAACTACGGGCAGCACATGGCGATTCTCGCGGGCTTCGAGCAGTCGCGCGGCGAGATCGTCATCACGCTCGACGCCGATCTGCAAAATCCGCCGGAAGAAATCGGCAAGCTCGTCTCGAAGATGCGCGAAGGCTTCGACTACGTCGGCACGATTCGCCTGCAACGCCAGGACAGCTTGTGGCGCCGCAAGGCTTCGCGCGCGATGAACCGTCTGCGCGAGCGCATCACGCGCATCAAGATGACCGACCAGGGCTGCATGCTGCGCGCGTACAGCCGGCACATCATCGACACGATCAATCGCTGCGGCGAAATCAACACGTTCATTCCGGCGCTCGCGTACACCTTCGCGCAGAATCCGGTCGAGATCGAAGTGGCGCACGAAGAGCGCTTCGCGGGCGAATCCAAGTACTCGCTGTATTCGCTGATCCGCCTGAATTTCGACCTCGTGACCGGCTTCTCGGTCGTGCCGCTGCAGTGGCTGTCGTTCATCGGCGTCATCCTGTCGCTCGGCTCCGCGGCGCTGTTCGTGCTGCTGCTGATTCGCCGCTTCATCATCGGCGCGGAAGTTCAGGGCGTGTTCACGCTGTTCGCCATTACGTTCTTCCTGCTCGGCGTGATCATCTTCGCGCTCGGGCTGCTCGGCGAGTACATCGGGCGGATTTATCAGCAGGTGCGCGCGCGTCCGCGTTATCTGGTGCAGACCATTCTCGAAGAGCGCAACGGCACGGCGGTGGCCGACATGCCGCGTCAAACCGTCGTGCAGGCTGTTCAACCGGCGCCGATTGTCGACCAGCGCGACCAGCGCGATCACCGCGACCAGGGCCCGAACCGATGAAACCGCGCGCCGTCGTATTCGCGTATCACAACGTCGGCGTGCGCTGCCTGCAGGTGCTGCTCGCGCGCGGCGTGGACGTGGCGCTCGTCGTCACTCACGAAGACAGTCCGACCGAGAACATCTGGTTTGGCAGCGTCGCGAGCGTGGCGGCCGAGCACGGCATTCCCGTCGTGACGCCCGCCGATCCGAAAAGCCCGGAACTGCGCGCGGCGGTGAGCGCGGCGCGGCCGGACTTTATCTTCTCGTTCTACTACCGCCATATGTTGCCGGTCGACGTGCTCGCGCTCGCCGCGCGCGGCGCCTACAACATGCACGGCTCGCTGCTGCCAAAGTACCGCGGCCGCGTGCCGACCAACTGGGCGGTGCTGCACGGCGAAACCGAAACCGGCGCGACGCTGCACGAAATGGCCGCCAAGCCGGACGCGGGCGCGATCGTCGCGCAAACGCCGGTGCCGATCCTGCCCGACGACACCGCCGCGCAAGTGTTCGACAAGGTCACCGTGGCCGCCGAGCAGACGCTGTGGCGCGTGCTGCCGGCGCTGCTGGCGGGCGAGGCGCCGCATCTGCCGAACGATCTGTCGCACGGCAGCTACTACGGCGGGCGCAAGCCGGAAGACGGCCGCATCGACTGGAGCCAGCCGGCGCAACAGGTCTACAACCTGATTCGCGCGGTCGCGCCGCCCTATCCCGGCGCGTTTACCGACGTCGGCGGCCGGCGTTTTGTTGTTGCGCGCGCACGCCTCGCGACACCCGGCGCGCTTCGCCCGGATTTGCCGCCGGGCCTGCACGTAAGCGATAATGCCGTTTTCGCGATATGCGGCGACGGTCGCGCGATCGCCATCCACGAATTGCGGCATCAGCACGACGGCACCGAAACTGTCGTCACTCCGGCCGAATTCGCCCAGCTCATTCAAACTCCCCGACCTTTATGAAGAAAGTCCTGATCCTGGGTGTGAACGGCTTTATCGGCCATCACCTGTCCAAACGCATTCTCGAAACGACCGATTGGGAAGTCTTCGGGATGGACATGCAGACCGAACGTCTGGGCGATCTCATCAATCATGAGCGGATGCACTTCTTCGAAGGCGACATCACGATCAACAAGGAGTGGGTCGAATATCACGTCAAGAAGTGCGATGTGATTCTGCCGCTGGTCGCGATCGCGACGCCCGCCACTTACGTGAAGCAGCCGCTGCGCGTGTTCGAACTCGACTTCGAGGCGAACCTGCCCATCGTGCGTTCGGCGGTCAAGTACGGCAAGCACCTCGTGTTTCCGTCGACGTCCGAGGTCTACGGCATGTGCACGGACGAGCAGTTCGATCCGGAAGAATCGCAACTGTCGTACGGCCCGATCAACAAGCCGCGCTGGATCTACGCGTGCTCGAAGCAGTTGATGGACCGCGTGATCTGGGGCTACGGCATGGAGGGCCTGAACTTCACGCTGTTCCGTCCGTTCAACTGGATCGGCCCGGGCCTCGACTCGATCTACACGCCGAAGGAAGGCAGCTCGCGCGTGGTCACGCAGTTCCTCGGCCACATCGTGCGCGGCGAGAACATCAGCCTCGTCGACGGCGGCGCGCAAAAACGCGCGTTCACGGATATCGACGACGGCATCGGCGCGCTGATGAAGATCATCGACAACAAGAACGGCGTCGCGACGGGCAAGATCTACAACATCGGCAATCCGACCAACAACTTCTCGGTGCGCGAACTCGCGCACAAGATGCTGACGTTGGCCGCGGAATTCCCTGAGTACGCAGAGACCGCGAAAAAAGTGCAACTGGTCGAGACGTCGTCGGGCGCGTACTACGGCGCGGGCTATCAGGACGTGCAAAACCGCGTGCCGAAGATCGACAACACGATGCAGGAACTCGGCTGGGCGCCGAAGTCGACCTTCGACGAAGCGCTGCGCAAGATTTTCGAAGCGTATCGCGGCCACGTCGCCGAAGCACGCGCGCTCGTCGAACAGCAATAAGGGCTGATCCTTGGCCCGTATCGTCCTGAAGATCGACGTCGACACGCTGCGCGGCACACGCGAAGGCGTGCCGAACCTCGCGCGTATTTTCGATCGCTTCAAGGCGCGCGCCACCTTCCTCTTTAGCCTCGGGCCCGACCACACCGGTTGGGCGATGCGCCGCGTGCTGCGGCCGGGCTTTCTGAAGAAGGTGTCGCGCACGTCGGTGGTCGAGCACTACGGCATCAGGCAACTGATGTACGGCGTGCTGCTGCCGGGGCCGGATATCGGCGTGAAGGCGTCGGCGGAGATGCGCGCGATTCACGAAGCCGGTTTCGAATGCGGCATTCACACGTGGGACCACGTCTATTGGCAGGACAACGTGCGCTCGAAAGATCGCGGATGGACCGCGGCGCAAATGCAGCAAAGCCATGATCGTTTCGTCGATATTTTCGGCGCGCCGCCGCTCACGCATGGCGCAGCCGGCTGGCAGATGAACGGCCACGCGTTCGAGCAGATCGACGCGTGGGGCATGCACTACGCGTCCGACGGCCGCGGGCATTCGCCGTATCTGCCGGTCGTCGACGGCAAGACGCTTGCGCATGTGCAGATGCCGACCACGTTGCCCACGCTCGACGAAGTGCTCGGCGTGAACGGCGTCGACGAACACAACGTGGCCGCGTTCATGCTGAAGCACACGGAAAACAATCCGCACGATCAGGTCTTCACGCTGCACGCGGAACTCGAAGGGCAAAAGCTCGCGCCGATCTTCGAACAGTTGCTGAACGGCTGGCGCGCGCAAGGCCATACGTTTGCGACCATGGGCGACTATTACGCGGCGCTGGACCGCGGCGCGCTGCCATCGTACCCTGTTACGTGGGGCGAAATTCCAGGGCGCTCCGGCGAGTTGATCGTCCAGCCGTGACGGGTCGGTCGGCGCGCTTCCAGTCGACGCAGCCTTCGTTGCCATCCGGTTGCTGTTCGATTAAGGCCGGCAGACTGCCCTTATGCCCAGCCGCCACGCGAGACTATGCGCGCACCGGTAGCCCCTCCCCCAAAAAGTTTCGATGCCAGGCCCGCGCCGCCATAACGCGCACGCCGACCATAACAACCGGAGAACCTCGTGTCCATCGCAGTCGATAAACCCATCCCCGACTTCACCGCTGCCGCTACCGGAGGCGAGATCACGCTGTCCGGCCTGCGGGGTAAGAAGGTGGTGCTGTACTTTTATCCGAAGGACAACACGCCGGGCTGCACGACCGAAGGTCTGCAGTTTCGCGATCTGTATCCGAAGTTCAAGAAAGCCGGCGCCGAAATTCTGGGCGTCTCGCGCGACAGCCTGCGCTCGCATGACAATTTCAAGGCGAAGCTCGAATTGCCCTTCCCCTTGATCTCGGACCCCGAAGAAAAACTGTGCGCGCTCTTCGGCGTCATCAAAATGAAGAAAATGTATGGCAAAGAAGTGCGGGGAATCGAGCGCTCCACGTTCCTCATCGACGCTGACGGCGTGCTGCAGCAGGAGTGGCGCGGCGTGAAGGTGCCGGGCCATGTCGACGAAATTCTGGAGGCTGTACAAGCGCTTTGAGGCGCGTTATATTGGGTTGCAATGAGTGCCTGTCCACCCCAAATTTTTCGTCGCTGCGCAAGACTTGACGGTCATATCGCCGTCGTCGCCCTCATCGGGACTGGCGGAGTCGTCAGGCGCAACGCGAACACCGTAGGCGAGCCGCTTGCCCCGTACGACGGGGCGGCGGCTTTTTTAATTGCGCGCAGCCGTTCGTTCATTCGGCCACGCGTTTCCGTTAAGGAGCCGATCGAAGACCAGGCGAACCGGCATCTCTAGACCGAATGCGCGCCTCCGGGCGCAAACTGCGTGCGCAACATCGGCACCGGCAGAATGCGACAGGCGGCGCACGATATGCGACCCGATAATTTCGAGGGAAACCATGCCTTTGCCTACCCCCCCGAGCAAGCTCGGCAATCTCCTGCCCCCTGACGAATACAAGGCCAAGGCCGCCACGCCGGCGCGCTCCGCCGCGAAGAAACAGGCCGAGGGAGAATCCGCGGAGCCGGCCGACTACGGCCGCGCGAATGTCGCCACGCCCATGGCGCACGCCGCCAATGCCGCGACCACCTTGCGGCCGGTGCCGGCATCGTCGGCTGCCGCCACCGCGTCCGCCGCAGGCGAGGCCGCGCAGTCACGCGGCGCGTCGGGCTCCGGGCGCAAGACCCGGCAAACCGCCGCGCTGCTGCAGCCGGTTCCCGCAGCGCGTCCGCAGGCCGAGCCCGCTGTCGAGCCGTCCGCCGAACCGCAGCCGGCCATCGCGCGCAAGCCAGGCGCGAAGCAACCCGCCGCCAGCGCGCCCACTGTCGCGCCAACCGCGCGCGGCACGAGCAAAAAACGCGGCACGGACGCACAGTTGGTCGAGATGCAAAAGCTCTTCGTGCTCGACACCAACGTGCTGATGCACGATCCAAGCTGCCTGTTCCGTTTCGAGGAGCACGACGTCTATCTGCCGATGATGACGTTGGAGGAACTCGACAACCACAAGAAAGGCATGTCGGAAGTCGCGCGCAACGCCCGTCAGGTGAGCCGCACGCTCGACGCGCTGGTGGCGAACGCGGGCAACATGTCCGACGGCATTTCGCTCGCGCGGCTCGGCAGCCGCGAGGCTTCCGGGCGCCTCTACTTCCAGACGAAGCTGACGGCGATCGAACCGGTCGAGGGCTTGCCGGAAGGCAAGGCCGACAATCAGATTCTCGGCGTGGTGCGCGCGTTGCAGCGCGACCGGTCGGATCGCCAGGTCGTGCTGGTGTCGAAAGACATCAACATGCGCATCAAGGCGCATGCGCTCGGCTTGCCCGCTGAAGACTACTTCAACGACCAGGTGCTCGAGGACAGCGATCTGCTGTATTCGGGCATCCGCGCGCTGCCGCAGGACTTCTGGACCCGCCATGCGAAGGGCATGGAGAGCTGGCAGGACACCAAGACCGGCACCACGTATTACCGCGTGACCGGGCCGCTGTGTCCGTCGATGCTCGTCAACGAGTTCGTGTATCTCGAGCCGCAGAACGGCGAGCCGGCGTTCCATGCGCTCGTTCGCGAGCTCAACGGCAAGACGGCGCTGCTGCAAACGCTGCGCGACTACGGCCATCACAAGAACAACGTGTGGGGCATCACCGCGCGCAACCGCGAGCAGAATTTCGCGCTGAACCTGTTGATGAATCCGGAGATCGACTTCGTCACGCTGCTCGGCCAGGCCGGCACCGGCAAGACGCTGGTGGCGCTCGCAGCGGGGCTCGCGCAGGTGCTCGACGACAAGCGCTACAACGAGATCATCGTGACGCGCGCGACCGTGCCCGTCGGCGAGGACATCGGCTTCCTGCCCGGCACTGAAGAGGAAAAGATGCAGCCGTGGATGGGTGCATTCGACGACAACCTCGAAGTGCTGCAGAAAACCGACGACGCCGCGGGCGAATGGGGCCGCGCCGCGACCCAGGAACTGATCCGTTCGCGCCTGAAGATCAAGAGCATGAACTTCATGCGTGGCCGGACGTTCGTGGACAAGTATCTGATCATCGACGAGGCGCAAAACCTGACACCCAAGCAGATGAAGACGCTGGTCACGCGCGCCGGGCCGGGCACGAAGATCATTTGCCTCGGCAATATCGCGCAGATCGACACGCCTTATCTGACGGAAGGCAGTTCGGGTCTGACGTACGTGGTCGACCGTTTCAAGGGTTGGGCGCACAGCGGGCACGTGACGCTGGCGCGCGGCGAGCGTTCGCGCCTCGCCGACTACGCATCGGAAATCCTTTAAAGATCAACCGGCTGGCCGTCAGGCCGGTTACCGCTCAAGCCGCGCCCCGCTTTCCCGGGGCGCGGTTTTTTTATGGCTGCGGCGTCTTTGGCAGGCAACACTTAGCGTGTGAACTTCAAGTAATTTGTCAAGAATTCTTGCCGGTTGCGCGTTTCACCGGCTACCATCCGGACATCGTCCGCCTTTAAACGAGCGTTTACCGCCTTCCCTTTCATGCGCCGACTCGCCCTCTCGCTACTGACCGTCGTGCTGCTCGCCGCGTGTGCCGGCGCGCCGCAGAAGACGTCGTCGCGCGCGGGAAGCTCCGTCGTCGTCGCAAACGGGGCGTATCGGCCGCCGCCGCCGGGCTTTCCGAACTTCGTGGACCACAGCATCGGCCGCGAGGAAATCTCCATTCAGGCGATGAGCCTCGTCGGCGTGCCCTACCGCTGGGGCGGCAACACGCCCGATAGCGGCTTCGATTGCAGCGGCCTGGTTCGCTACGTGGTCGCGCGCGCGGCTTCGGTGAATTTGCCGCGCACGACCGCGGATATGAGCGGACGCGGCGAATCGGTCGAACCCGACGAGATAGCGCCGGGCGATCTGATCTTCTTCAACACGACTGGGCGCCCGCACTCGCATGTGGGCATCTACGTGGGCAAGCTGCGCTTCGTGAATGCGCCGTCGACGGGCGGCACGGTGCGGCTCGACTACCTGACCAATCCGTACTGGGCAAAGCGCTTCGACGGCATCCGCCGTATGGCCGGACCGGCCGCCAAGCCGGCGCCGTTCGACGCGCCGAGCTATCAGGCTGCGGCGCCGCAGCCTGAGCGCTCCGCTGCGACTGGCTACGGCAGCGATCAAGGCGGTGCCCGCGCGAGCGCCGCGAATACGCCGTCTGTGACGGCGAAGACGGGTTCGGACTACGCCGCCGATGCTGGACTTTCGCAAACCACCACGGCTCGGGTTACCGGACAACCGCGAGTGACATCGAACGCGACTGGCGATTCGGCCGCGCTCTCGACGGTCTCAACGGCAGCGACCCGCGCGCCGCAAGCCGATCCGTTCGAGCCGCCGCCGCCCGCGATGACCGCAGCGCAATTGCAGGCCCGCGCGGCCGGCGCCGTCTCGCCGACGCCGGTCGCGTCGACGCGGGCAAGCGGCTATGGCAGCGACAGCGGCAGCAGTGGAACGCCCGTTCAAGCGCAATCGACAGCCACAGCGCGCGCGATGCCGCAGACGGCAAACGCCGCTACACCGGACGCCATCGATGCAGCCGCCGACGCTTTCGAACCGCCGCCACCGGCTTCGATCGCCGCCCGCCAGGCGCGCCTCGCACAGCAGACTGAACAAACGGGGCAAGCCCAGCGCGCAGGTGAAGCACAGGCGGATGACGGCGCCGTGCAAATCATGCGCGCCTCGACGGCCTCGCGACCCACACCCGCTCCTTCGCAGACCAACGACGACCCGATCGCCCGTTTCGCCAACGGCAAGTTCTAGCGAAAGCGGCGACCCCAGCACGCGCCAACGCGCGCGCCCTTATACATGCTGGTTAGTTGCCTGGAGCACAAAGCATCCGCCATCTGCAATGCGGTCAATCTGCTTCGCAATGCTGATAAATACGCGAACTAAACGCGCACACATTGTCCCAGCGATGAATCGGATTCGTCCGATCGGCACGTCCAGAAACACCGCGCGCAGCCTGGCTCGGTCAGCACGCGGACGCCGCCGATCTGCTATCGTCATCGGTATTCTTCCGAAGCGGGTGACGACAATGGATCTCGGGCTGAAAGAAAAAGTGGTCTTGATCACGGGT
Source organism: Paraburkholderia graminis (assembly GCF_003330785.1). Classification (NCBI taxonomy): domain Bacteria; kingdom Pseudomonadati; phylum Pseudomonadota; class Betaproteobacteria; order Burkholderiales; family Burkholderiaceae; genus Paraburkholderia; species Paraburkholderia graminis. Next base: position 1,774,911 of record NZ_CP024934.1, on the reverse strand, counting down.
GGCAGCAAGGGCATTGGCTTTGCGTGTGCCCGCGCGTTCGCGATCGAAGGTGCGAAGGTCGCGATCGTTTCGCGCGATCCCGCCAACCTGGCGCGCGCCTACGAGCAGCTGAAACAGGAAGGCTTGCACGTGCATCGCACGCGCGCCGATCTGCACGAACCGCACAGCGCCGCGGACATCGTCGAGGAAGTGACTACCGCCGTCGGCCCGATCGATGTGCTGGTCAACAGCGCCGGCGCGGCGCGCCGCTACGACCCCGAAACGCTCGATGCGGACGCGTTTCGCGCCACGATGGAAGCCAAGTATTTCCCGTACATCTACCCGCAACAGGAAGTGCTGCGCCGGATGGCGGAGCGCGCGAAAAGAGGCGATGGCGGCGACCCGGGGACGATCGTGAATATCATCGGCATGGGCGGCAAGATCGCGAGCGACATCCATATTGCCGGCGGCGCCGCAAATGCCGCGCTGATGCTCGCCACGGTCGGCCTCGCCCACTACTACGCGCGTTACGGCATCCGGATCAACGCGATCAATCCGGGCGCGACGCTGACCGAGCGCGTCGAGGAAGCAGTCCAGTTGGAAGCGACGCAGCAAGGCATCGGGAGCGCGGAGGCGCTGGCGCGCGGACAGGCGAAGGTGCCGCTCGGGCGCTATGCAAAACCGGAGGAAATCGCGGACGTCGCGCTATTTCTGGCGAGCCGCCGCGCGAGTTATGTGACGGGCGCGATCGTGCCGATGGATGGCGCGAGCGCGCCGTTGATATGAGGTGAGGCGTTGAGCCTGGGCGTTGGGCTTGGCCCGTTCATCCGCCCGCGGCGGTAGAGCCGTTGACCTGCACCGCTGCCACGCTGTGTTACGCCTACCGTGTTACGCCTACCGGGCGGACGACCACAGCGTCCCCCGCCGGCAGGCCGTGAAACTTACAGGAAATGGTGGCCGAGCCACCATGCGACGGCGGCGAGCGCCGCCGAAGCCGGGATCGTCAGAATCCAGGCCCACACGATGTTGCCGGCCACGCCCCAGCGCACCGCGCTCAGCTTCTGCGTCGCGCCGACGCCGACGATCGCGCCGGTGATCGTATGCGTGGTGGACACCGGAATACCGAGCCACGAGGCGGTGAACAGAGTAATCGCCCCGCCCGATTCCGCGCAAAAACCGCCAACCGGCTTCAGCTTCGTGATCTTCTGCCCCATGGTGCGGACGATTCGCCAGCCGCCGAACAACGTTCCAACACCCATCGACAGATAGCAGCCGCCGATCACCCACAACGGCGGCGCATCGGCGAGCGACGACGCATAGCCCGTCGCGATCAGCAGCATCCAGATAATGCCGATGGTTTTTTGCGCGTCATTGCCGCCGTGCCCAAGACTGTACAAACCGGCGGATACCAGTTGCAGGCGGCGGAAGCGCCGGTCGACCTTGCTGGGTGGCGTGCGGAAATAGATCCACGACACGGCCAGCATGAAGAACGAGCCGAGCACGAAGCCGAGCAGCGGCGAGACGAGAATAAACGTCACGGTCTTCATGAGCCCGTCGAAATTCAGCGAGCCCCAGCCGGACTTGGCGAGCGCCGAGCCCACGAGCCCGCCGATCAGCGCGTGCGACGAACTCGACGGAATGCCGTAGTGCCACGTGATGACGTTCCACCCGATCGCGCCGACGAGCGCGCCGAAAATCACGTAGTGATCGACGATGGCCGGGTCGATCGTGCCCTTGCCGACCGTCGCGGCGACTTTCAGGTGGAACACGAAATACGCGATGACGTTGAACGCCGCGGCGAACGCGACCGCCTGCTGCGGCTTCAGCACGCCGGTCGACACGACGGTGGCGATCGAATTCGCCGCGTCGTGAAAGCCGTTCATGAAGTCGAAAATCAGCGCGACGGCGACCAGGGCGGCGACCACCCAGATAGCGAGTTGTATCGATTGCATTATGCGTTTTCCAGCACGATGCCTTCAATGATGTTCGCTACGTCTTCACACTTGTCGGTGATCGTTTCGAGCAATTCGTAAATCGCCTTCAGCTTGATAAGCGTCTTGACGTTGTCCTCTTCGCGAAAGAGTTTCGACATGGCCGCGCGCAGCACGCGGTCCGCTTCGGATTCGAGCCGGTCGATTTCCTCGCACGCCTTCAGAATCTGGCTTGCCTGCTTCATGTCCGACAACAGTCTCACCGCGAACTGCACGCGCTCGGACGTCGCCGTGCAGATGTGCGCGAGCTGGCTCGCCTCGGAGGTGACGGACTGCACGTCGTAAAGGGAAATAGCGGTGGCGACGTCTTCCATCAGATCGAGGATGTCGTCCATCGTGGTGATGAGCTTGTGGATTTCGTCGCGGTCGAGCGGCGTGATGAACGTCTTGTGCAGCAGGTCGATGGTTTCGTGCGTGAGCTTGTCGGCAGCCTTTTCGGCCTTTTGCACGTTTTGCTTGTGGGTTTCCGCGTCCTGCAGATTGTCGATCAGCAGTTCGAGTTCGCGGCTCGCCGAGACGATGCACTCTGCATGCGCGTTGAAAATATCAAAAAACTTGCCCTCGGTGGGCATGAATCGACCGAACATTGGGATCCCGAAAATTGGTCACATAATGGCTGACATAAAACCGCCATATTGTACCGTTGCAGGATCGATGTCGCACTTTGCAAAGCGCGGTTACAACAGCGCCATTGCTTCGGCGCTGCTTTTGGTCGCGGCTTTCGTGCTACGTCATCGATTCGCGGCTGCTCGCCGCTTTATTTGCCGTGCTACTCACCACGCTACTCGCCGTAAAAATTCTGCGCGCCGGCAAAGTTGTCGAACTTCGTGAATTGGCCGTGGAACGTGAGCCGAACCGGCCCGATCGGACCATTCCGCTGCTTGCCGATAATGATTTCCGCCGTGCCTTTGTCAGGGCTGTCGGGGTTATACACTTCGTCGCGGTAAATGAAGAGGATCACGTCGGCGTCCTGTTCGATAGCGCCCGATTCGCGCAAGTCGGACATGATCGGCCGCTTGTTCGGACGCTGTTCGAGGCCGCGATTGAGCTGGGACAAAGCAATTACCGGTACGTCGAGTTCTTTCGCGAGACTCTTGAGCGAACGCGAAATCTCCGAGATTTCGGTCGCGCGGTTTTCGCCGGACGACGACCCGCTCATCAGCTGCAAATAGTCGATGATGATGAGCCCTAGCTTGCCGCACTGGCGTGAAAGCCGCCGCGCGCGCGAGCGCAGTTCCATCGGATTCAGACCGCCGGTTTCGTCGATGAAAATCTGCGCCTCGCTCATTTTCTGCACGGCGTGCGTGAGCTTCGGCCAGTCCTCGTCGGTCAGGCGGCCGGTTCGCATGCGGTGCTGGTCGAGCCGGCCGACCGAGCCGAGCATACGCATGGTGAGCTGGGAGCCTGGCATTTCCATCGAGAACACGGCGACCGGCAAGCCGTATTCGACCGCGACGTATTCGCCGATATTCATCGAAAACGCCGTCTTACCCATCGACGGACGCCCTGCGACGATGATCAGCTCGCCGCCGTGCATGCCCGACGTCATGCGGTCAAGGTCGACGAAGCCCGTCGGCGTGCCCGTCACATCGCTCGGATTGGCCGTGTGGTAAAGCGTATCGATGCGCTCCACCACTTCGGTGAGCAGCGGCCCGATTTCGAGAAAGCCCTGGGTGCCGCGCGCGCCGTCTTCGGCGATCGAAAACACCTTCGACTCCGCTTCGTCCAGCAGTTGCCGGACTTCCTTGCCTTGCGGATTGAACGCGTCTGCCGAGATTTCATCGGCAACCGAAACCAGCCGGCGCAGCACCGCGCGATCGCGCACGATCTCGGCGTAGCGCCGGATATTCGCCGCGCTCGGCGTGTTTTGCGCAAGCGCATTCAGATAGGCAAGCCCGCCGACCTCTTCCGCCTTACCCGAGGTGCCGAGCGCTTCGTACACGGTAATCACGTCGGCCGGACGCGTGGCCGCGATCAGCTTGCCGATGTGCTCGAAGATGATGCGGTGGTCGTAGCGGTAGAAATCGCTTTGCGACAGAAAGTCGGCGATGCGGTCCCACGCGGCGTTATCCAGCAGCAAGCCGCCCAGCACCGATTGCTCGGCCTCGATCGAATGCGGCGGGACTTTCAGCGACTCGAGTTGGGGATCTTTGGACGGTGCGTTCATGGAGAGGGATTATCGTGGAAATGAGGCGACCGCGGCCAGCAGGAAATCAATTTGACGCGCACAAAAAAACAGGGGCCGGTTGCCCGGCCCCTGCCTTTAGCCAGCAACTTCCTGGCCGATACTATCGGATGCTCGACGCAGCCGGTTTAAACGTGCTCGCCCAGCACCGACACCGTCACGTCCACAACCACGTCGGTGTGCAGCGAAACCTGGATCGGGTGGTCGCCCACCAGCTTCAGCGGGCCTTCCGGCAGACGCACTTGCGCCTTTTCCACTGCGAAGCCTTGCTTGCCCAGCGCTTCAGCGATGTCAGCGTTCGTCACCGAGCCGAACAGACGGCCGTCGACGCCGGCCTTCTGGCCGATCTGAACCGTCGAGCCAGCCAGCTTTTCGCCTTGAGCTTGAGCAGCAGCCAGCTTTTCAGCGGCGATCTTTTCGAGTTCGGCGCGGCGGACTTCGAATTCAGCCAGCGCTTCTTTCGTTGCACGGCGAGCCTGCTTGTTCGGGATCAGGAAGTTACGTGCGTAACCGTCCTTGACCTTCACGATGTCGCCCAGGTTGCCCAGATTGACGACTTTTTCCAGAAGAATGATTTGCATTCGGATGCTCCTTATCGCGTCGTCGGGTTAGGCCTTGTGCTGGTCGGTGTACGGCACGAGCGCGAGGAAACGCGCGCGCTTGATTGCCGTATCCAGCTGGCGTTGATAGTGCGACTTCGTACCCGTGAGACGCGCCGGCGTGATCTTGCCGTTTTCGCCGATGAAGTCCTTCAGCGTTTCGATGTCCTTGTAGTCGATGTACTCGACGCCAGCGGCCGTGAAACGGCAGAACTTCTTGCGCTTGAAGAGCGGATTTTGTTGCTGACGACGCTTGTCGAATTTCTTACCAGTCGGGCGGGGCATGTTCAGTCCTTTCCAATGTCCTGCAATGCTGTGATGTGAAATACCAGAGTTCTCGCGTTGCGGTGCTTTTTAGCCAGGAAGCCTGTGAAGAGCGTTTCGACGCCCATCGGACAGCTTTCCAGCTTACCGCTCGCCTCGCCTGCGGCTACTGCCTGCATGGTCAGTTCGACTTGCCGGGCAATCCCGGCTTCGACGACTTCGGTGCGGTGCTGCAACGTGCAGCCTGCAATCGGAACGCCGGCGGGTGTGTACCGCACCGGTTCGCGTTCGACGACGCTGGCCGTAAGTTGCAGCCGGTTCATGTAGCCTTTGGCAAGAGCGGCGCGCTGTGCTCTGGTAGCTTAAATTGGGTGTCTTAAGCCTGCGCTTCGGACGGTTGCGTAGCAGCCGACTTCTTGGCTTCTTCGCGCTGCACTTCCTTCATCATCGGCGACGGGCCGGTTTCGGCCTTCTTCATCTTGACGATGAGGTGACGCAGAACTGCGTCGTTGAACTTGAACGCGTGTTCCAGCTCGTCGAGCGTGGTCTGGTCGCATTCGATGTTCATGCAGACGTAGTGAGCCTTCGCGAGTTTCTCGATCATGTAGGCCAGTTGGCGACGGCCCCAGTCTTCGATACGGTGGATCTGGCCACCGTGCGAGGTGATCGTGCTCTTGTAACGCTCGATCATGGCGGGCACCTGCTCGCTCTGATCGGGATGCACGATAAAGACGATTTCATAATGACGCATACACACTCCTTGTGCTGACTTATGGATAGAAGCCACCCGGGCGTCGAACCGGTGTGGCAAGTGAGAAGCCGAAGATTGTAGCCCGATTGGGGCCGGGTTGCAAGGCATCGAACCGCGCCAGCACGCGGTTCGGGCGTGTTTTCAGGCATTTAGCGAACGCGCCCCGGTGCGGGCGCCGGCTTGCCGCGCCGGCTCAACCGCTCTCGGTGCGCGCGCTGCCGGCCGCGAGGCGCGCCTTGAGCGCCGTTTCCAGACCGCTCAGCGCCTCGGGCGCAGCGTCCGTGATCGCCCACCAGGTCATGCCCTCGGCGTCCCAGTGCGCGAGCGAATAGCCTTCGCGGGCAAGCGCCGCCGGCGCGCCGCCGTCCGTGCCGCCCGTCTGCGGGAACACGTAGACGTCGATCACGTGCTTGCGGTAACGGTAGACCAGCACGGCGACCCGTCGATGCGCGAGGTAATCGAGCCGCCCGCCTTCCAGCGCGAACCCGCTCGCCGCGAGGTCCTCGACCGGCGGCGAATAATCCAGCCGGCCGTTGAACCAGGGCTTGACGGTATGCCGGTCCGTCGAAATCACGTCGATGTCGCGGCCCGACACCTGCGCACGCACATGGCTCGCCACGAGTTCGTCGGCGAACGGCGCGAAGTCGGCGGGACGGCGCAGGTTGAGCGTCACTGTGACGGCCAGCGCGCCGAAGGCGACGACGAGCGGCACCAACCAGCCGGACGCGAGCGGCGCTGCCACGCCACGAGGCGCCGCCGGACGGCTCCCCCCGCCCAATGCGCCCTGCCCGCCCTCGGCGGAACGCCCGCCGAACCATCTGTCGATCCGATCGCGCAAACCATCGCCTAGCCTGCGCGGCCGCTCGCCGCCCAACGGCTGCGGTGCCGGCGCGCGCCCCGCCTGCTCCGCCTCAGCGCCCGCACCCCGCGCTCCAGCGTCTTCCGCCGCGCTTTGCGTCTCCGGCAAGCCCGCAAGAATGCGCGAGCGCAACGACTGCGGCGCGCGATGATAAGGCGCCGTGCGCAGCGCGTGGCTCATCGTCCGGAGGCTCTCGCTTTCGCGCCGGCAGGCCTCGCAGCTCTCGATATGCTGCTGGACGCGCCGTGCATCCGGCGCGGGCAATTCGCGATCGGCGTTCGCATCGAGGAGCGGCCGCGCTTCGTTACAGTCCATCTGGCGTCTCCTGAGCGTTGCCGGCGGACGCGCCGCCGCGGTTGTTGAGCGATCTGCCGTTGGCCACGGCCCGAAGCGGCGTCACCGACGCGCTCGGCGCGCCCGCCGCATCGCGCGGCTCGCCGAGGAGCGCCGCGAGCTTGCGCCGCCCGCGTGCGAGCCGCGACATCACAGTGCCGATCGGCACATCGGCGACCTGAGCGATCTCGCGATAACCCATCTCTTCCAGTTCACGCAGAATCAGCACCTCGCGATACTCGACGGGCAGCAGCGCGAGCGCCTCGTGCACGCGCTTCGCGTCCTCGTCGCGGATCAGGAGCGCCTGTGGATCGGCGCCGCCCGCGCTCCACCCCTCGAACGTGGCGTCGTCCATCGTGTCGTCGAACTCCACTGTTTCATGCGACGACGCGCGCCGCCGCCACTCCGTGTACCAGGTGCGGCGCACGATCGCGAGCAGCCACGGCCGCGCCGAATCGCCGCGGAACGTGTCGAAAAAGCGGAACGCGCGCATGAAGGCTTCCTGCACGACGTCGTCGGCATCGTTCGGATTGCCGCACAGCCAGCGCGCGAGGTTGTACGCGGCGTCGAGATGCGGCAGCGCGAGCTGCTGGAAACGGCGGCTGCGCGCGGCATCGGTCTCGCCGTTCGCGCGGGCAGCGTCTGAATCGGCGTCTGAATCGGCGTCTGAATCGATCTGGACCACCTCGGCCCTCCAGGGCATGTGCGGCTATGCGGTGCGGTTCGTCGTCAAGCTTCACATCGCATAACCGGCCATGCGCCGAGTTTATTCCCGCCGCGGCGCGCCGCTGACAAAAAACCGCGGCAGAACCCGAAACAGCGCTAATACGCGGGCCGGTTCCAGTAGTCCTCGCTCGCGTAAATCTCCTTCAGATAATCGATGAAATAGCGCACCTTGGCCGGCACGTAGCGCTGCTGCGGGTAGACCGCGAGGATGTCGTAGTCGGGCAGCGCGAATTCGTCGAGCACCGTTTCGAGTTCACCGCGCGCGAGCTGCTGCTGGATTTCCCACGTGGAACGCCAGCCGAGGCCGAGCCCTTCGGACACCCAGCGGTGCAGCAGTTCGCCGTCGTTGCAGTCGAGCGTGCCGCCCACGCGCACCGTGACGAGCTTGCCGTTGCGGCGGAAATACCAGCCGCGGTTCTGCCCGCCTTGCAGATTGAACGCGAGGCAGTTGTGGCGCGGCAGATCTTCGAGCGTTTTCGGCTTGCCGTGCTGGCGGAAATACTCGGGCGTGCCGCAGACCACGCGCCGGTTCGACGCCAGTTTCACCGCGACGAAGTTCGGGTCGACCGCGCCGCCGATGCGAATCGACAGGTCGTAACCCTCGCGCACCAGGTCCACCACACGGTCGGTCAGGTTGAACGACACCTGCAATTCGGGCTTGTCGGCGACAAACGCGGGCGCGAGCGGCGCGACATGCTTGCGGCCGAACGCGGCCGGCGCCGACACGATCAGGTGGCCGTTCACCGCCCGCCGCCCCGCGCTCAGTTCGTTTTCCGCCTGATCCCACTCGGTCAGAAGACCGCGGCAGCGCTCGAGAAACGCGGCGCCGTCTTCGCTGACGACGAGCCGCCGCGTCGAGCGGTACATCAGCTTCACGCCGAGGCGCTTTTCGAGCGCGTCGATGCGCCGCCCGAGAATCACCGGCGACACGCCCTCTTCCAGCGCGGCGGCCGCGAGGCTGCCTGCGTCCGCGACACGCACAAACGTTTCGATCTGCTTGAAGCGGTCCATGTCTGTCTCCTCACGCTTTTTTGCCCGCGTCGCCCGCCCTCCGGCATTCCATACTTTTTGTTTCGAAATAAGCGACGCGGACTGATCTTATCAAACCTTTAGGTCGAGCCTAAAGTGCGTTCAACAGCCTTAATCGCCATTTCCCAGGACATTCAGGAGACATTCATGGCCAAGATGAGAGCCGTCGACGCCGCCGTGCTGGTGCTCGAAAAAGAAGGTATCGACACCGCGTTCGGCGTGCCGGGCGCCGCCATCAACCCGTTCTACTCGGCGATGCGCAAGGCCGGCAACATCAGCCACGTGCTCGCGCGTCACGTCGAGGGCGCGTCGCACATGGCCGAAGGCTATACGCGGGCGCAGCCCGGCAACATCGGCGTGTGTATCGGCACGTCGGGTCCCGCGGGCACCGACATGATCACCGGTCTCTACTCCGCCCAGGCCGACTCGATTCCTATTCTGGCCATCACGGGCCAGGCGCCGCGCGCGCGTCTCTACAAGGAAGACTTCCAGGCCGTCGACATCGAGTCGATCGCCAAGCCCGTCACCAAGTGGGCGGTGACGGTGCGCGAGCCGGCGCTCGTGCCGCGCGTGTTCCAGCAGGCGTTCCATCTGATGCGCTCGGGCCGCCCCGGTCCGGTGCTGGTCGATCTGCCGATCGACGTGCAGCTCGCCGAAATCGAATTCGATATCGACACCTACGAACCGCTGCCGGTCTACAAGCCGAAGGCGACGCGCAAGCAGATCGAGGCCGCGCTCACGCTGCTCAACGATTCCGAGAAGCCGCTGATCGTCTCCGGCGGCGGCGTGCTGAACGCAGCCGCCGAGGACCTGCTCGTGAAGTTCGCGGAAACCGTCGGCGTGCCGGTGATCCCGACGCTGATGTCGTGGGGCGCGATTCCCGACGACCATCCGCTGATGGCCGGCATGGTCGGTCTGCAGACCTCGCACCGCTACGGCAACGCGACGATGCTCGCGTCCGACTTCGTGCTCGGCATCGGCAACCGCTGGGCGAACCGTCACACGGGCAGCATCGATGTCTACACGAAGGGCCGCAAGTTCGTGCACGTCGATATCGAGCCGACGCAAATCGGCCGCGTGTTCGGTCCGGACCTCGGCATCGTGTCGGATGCGAAGGCGGCGCTCGAACTGTTCGTCGAAGTGGCCAGCGAATGGAAGGCCGCGGGCAAGCTGAAGGACCGCAGCGCGTGGGTCGCCGATTGCCAGCAGCGCAAGCAGACCATGCATCGCAAGACGCACTTCGACAACGTGCCGATGAAGCCGCAGCGCGTCTACGAAGAGATGAACCAGGTGTTCGGCCGCGACACCTGCTACGTGAGCACGATCGGTCTCTCGCAGATCGCCGGCGCACAATTCCTGCACGTCTACAAGGCGCGCAACTGGATCAACTGCGGCCAGGCGGGCCCGCTCGGTTGGACGATTCCGGCCGCCCTCGGCGTGCGCGCAGCCGATCCGCAACGGCCGATCGTCGCGCTCTCCGGCGACTACGACTTCCAGTTCATGATCGAAGAACTCGCCGCCGGCGCGCAGTTCAAGCTGCCGTACGTGCATGTGGTCGTGAACAACTCGTACCTCGGCCTGATCCGCCAGGCGCAGCGCGCGTTCGACATGGACTTCTGCGTGCAGCTCGGCTTCGAGAACATCAACTCGCCGGAAATGAACGGCTACGGCGTGGATCACGTCGCGGTGGCCGAAGGTCTCGGCTGCAAGGCGATTCGCGTGTTCAAGCCGGAGGAGCTCAAGCCGGCGCTGCAAAAAGCGCAGTCGATGCTCTCCGAGTTCAACGTGCCGGTCATCGTCGAAGTGATTCTCGAGCGCGTGACCAATATTTCGATGGGCGCCGAGATCGACGCGATCAACGAGTTCGAGGAACTGGCCACGACGCGCGAGGACGCGCCCACCGCAATCAGCATCGCCGACTGACATCGCAAGACATCACCGGTTCGATCATGCAGGCGCGATGCGCGGCCGCGTTGCGCCTGCATGACGATCCACTCCACCGACCGACCAGCGAGACCTACGCACCATGCCGAAATTCGCAGCGAATCTCACGATGCTTTTCAACGAAGTCCCGTTCCTCGACCGCTTTGCGGCGGCGGCGGACGCGGGCTTTCACGCCGTCGAATTCCTGTTTCCGTATCCGTATGCGATCGCCGAGCTGAGCGAGCGTCTTCAGCAGAACCGGCTCAAGCTCGTGCTCCACAACCTGCCTGCGGGCAACTGGGAAGCCGGCGAGCGCGGCATTGCGTGCCTGCCCGATCGCGTGAGCGAATTCCAGGAAGGCGTGGGCCGCGCGATCGAATATGCGAGCGCGCTGAAGGTGCCGCAACTGAACTGCCTCGTCGGCATTCCCGGCGCGGGCATCGATGCCGACAAGGCGCGCTCGACCATCGTCGATAACCTGCGTTTCGCGGCCGGCGAACTGAAGAAAGCGGGCATCCGGCTGCTCGTCGAACCGTGCAACTCGTACGACATTCCGGGCTTCGCGCTGAACCGCTCGAGCGAAGGTCTTGACGTGATTCGCGCGGTCGGCTCGGACAACCTGTTCCTGCAATACGACATCTATCACATGCAACGGATGGAAGGCGAACTCGCGGCCACGATCAAAAAGAATCTGCCGCACATCGCGCACATCCAGCTCGCCGACAACCCGGGGCGCAACGAACCCGGCACCGGCGAAATCAACTACCCGTTCCTGTTCGATCTGCTCGACTCGATCGGCTACGACGGCTGGATCGGCTGCGAATACAAGCCGCGCACCACCACCACGGCCGGCCTCGTCTGGGTGCAGAGCGTGGCCGGGCAAACGCGCGGCGCCGCGCACGCGGCAGCGTGAGCCAGGCGCGATTCATCTTCACCGCATTGCTCGAACCGGGCGCAGCGCGCCTTTGAAGCACGTCCCCTCGCGGGCGCGCAAACAACACTGGAAACACTGGAGATTCAGACACATGGCAAAGATCGGTTTCATCGGGCTCGGCATCATGGGCGCGCATATGGCGCGCAACCTTCTCAAGGGCGGTCACACGCTGTTCGTGAACGGCGCGTATCCGGTGCCGGAAGACCTGGGCAAGAGCACGAACGTGGTGGCCGATTCCACCGCCGTCGCGCAAGCCGCCGACATCGTCATCATCATGGTGCCCGACACGCCTGACGTTGCTAACGTGCTGTTCGCCGACGACGGCGTCGCCGCCGGTCTGACAGCGGGCAAGCTCGTGATCGACATGAGCTCGATCTCGCCGCTCGACACGCAGGCGTTCGCGAAGAAGATCAACGCGCTCGGCGTCGACTATCTGGATGCGCCGGTGTCCGGCGGCGAGGTCGGCGCACGCGAGGCCACGCTCACGATCATGGTCGGCGGCCCCGAAAAAGCGTTCGCGCAGGCCAAGCCGCTCTTTGAACTGATGGGCAAGAACATCTCGCTGATCGGCGATAACGGCGCGGGTCAAACGTGTAAGGTCGCGAACCAGATCATCGTCGCGTTGAACATCGAGGCCGTGGCCGAAGCGCTGCTGTTCGCGTCGCGCTCGGGCGCCGACCCGGAACGTGTACGCAAGGCATTGATGGGCGGCTTCGCTTCGTCGCGCATTCTCGAAGTACATGGCGAGCGCATGACGAAGCGCACGTTCAATCCGGGCTTCAGGATTGAACTGCATCAAAAGGATCTGAACCTGGCACTCGACGGCGCACGCAAGCTAGGCATCGCGCTGCCGCATACCGCAAGCGCGCAGCAACTGTTCAGCGTGTGCGCAGCGAACGGCGGCAAGGCGTGGGATCACTCGGCGATGGTTCGCGCGCTCGAGATCATGGCCAACTATGAAGTCGCGCAGGCGCCGGATAGCGAGGCGAAAGCGGCCTGATGTCGCAAGGTTGCTTCGCGGCTTGCGGAGCAGCGTAGTAACACCGATTGCCGCCGACGCCGCTTCCTTCGGCACGTCACGGCAATCCAATGTGGGGCGCCTGTTCCGTCGCGCGGCATCGCGGCGGAGCGGGCAAATCGAGCCGCTCTGGGCTGAGAGCGGCAAAGTGGGGTCCGCAGCGGCACCCGGCGGCGCCGGGGAAGCCTTGGTCGGTCAGACGTCGTCGTCGGGTGTCCGGCTGTCGGATTCATCGTTATGCGCTTTCCGCCAATCTCTCGCAGCAGGTGCGCCATGCGCGCCGCCTGCCAGCGCCTGTCTTTGCAGATTCCCTCGCACGTTGGCTCGCAAGTCCGCTTGCATTTGCTTGCAACTCCGCGTCCGCGGCACGACCTTTTTTGACACTTCGGTCCGCGCTTTTCTCCTACACTCCCTGAGTCTGGTTGCAGCGTATCGGCGATCACGTACGGCTTGCCGATCATTGCAGCGCATGTGCCCTGCTTCGTTCGCCCGAGTCGAAACGACTTGCAACGACTCGCAACCAGTGTTCAACCCGTGAGCGGTATGTGCTTGCGCCGGTAACCCATCTGCAAAGGATTCAGAATGAGCATCTTTGGTGACATCGTGAACAAGCTCTTCGGCAAAGCGAAGCCCGACCAGCCCGCACCGGCAGTCGAGCCGACACCGGACCCGGCAGCGGCGCAAGCTGCCGCACCGCAGGCTGCACCGGCGCCCGCGCCGCTGGCCGATGTGGACGTCGCTGCCGTGATGGACCAGTTCGTCAGCGAGAGCGGCCAAACGTTGAACTGGCGCACGTCGATCGTCGACACGCTGAAGGCGCTCGGCGTGGACAGCAGCCTCGAGCATCGCAAGGAACTCGCACGCGAACTGAAGTACAGCGGCGACACGAACGATTCGGCGAGCATGAATGTCTGGCTGCACAAGCAGGTAATGCAAGCGCTGGCGGCGAACGGCGGCAAGTTGCCCGCGGATCTGGCGGACTGACGTCCATCGCGACAAACGTCAAGCTCAAACGATAACGCGGCGCCAGGTCGATGACCTGAGCGCCGCGTTGTCATTTGACGTTCATCTGCGGGACACGTTTCCGACTTTGAATCGGGCCGCTCGCGCGAGATCGATCAGTACGTATCGAACGCCTTTTGCAGTGCAACCGGCCCCGCGCCGCCCGCGGCCAACGCGAGCATCAACAGCACGCGCGCCTTGTACGGATTGAGCGAGCCGGCGCTGACGAAACCGAGTGCATCGTCGGCGGCTGCGCCGTTGCGCATCACATGTCCCGAACCCACGCGCGACGAACGCACGACGGCGACGCCCTGCGACGCTGCATCGGCGAGTGCCTGCGCAAGCGACGCGTGAATCGAACCGTTGCCCGTGCCCGCCACCACGATGCCGCGCACGCCGGCTGTCACGAATGCATCCACGGCGATACGCGATACGCCCGCATAGCTCGCGACGATCTCCACATGCGGCCAGTTCGCGCCGATCACGAACTCGGTCGCGCGCGTATGCGGACGCACGACGCTGCGCTGAAACTCGACGCGCCCGTCCTGCACCCAACCCAGCGCGCCAATTTCCGGCGACTGGAACGCATCGACGGCATAGGTGCTCGTCTTGACCACGTCGCGCGCGCTGTGAATCCTGTTGTTGAACGCAACCAGCACGCCCTGCCCGCGTGCGGCCGGATTCGCTGCAACGGTGACCGCATTCAGCAGATTGAGCGGACCGTCCGCCGACAACGCCGACGCCGGACGCATCGCGGCGGTCAGCACGACCGGCTTATCCGACTTGACGGTCAGATGCAGCAGATAGGCCGTTTCCTCGAGCGTGTCCGTGCCGTGCGTGATGACGACGCCGTCGATGTCGTCGGCGGCAAGCAGCGTGTTGACGCGTTGCGCGAGCGTGGTCCACAGCGGCATCGCCATGTCCTTGCTGTCGATGCTCGCAATCTGCTCTGGCGCGATGCGCGCCACCGTCGACAACGCCGGCACCACGGAGAGCAATTGTTCGACGCCGACCACGCCGGCCTGATAGCCGGAAGTGTTGGTGGCGTCCGCGGCGGCGCCGGCAATCGTGCCGCCGGTCGCCAGCACGGCGATGCGCGGCAGCGGCGCCGCAGCGCTTGACGAAGAGGAGGAAGTCAGTGTGTTCATGGCGGCGATTGTAAGCGATGATGCGCCGCCCTCTCGCGCCGTTGAAGTCCTCACAAACCCTTTGGTTGCTTAAGCGGATCGTTTAGGCAGATCGCTTAAGCAATCGCGCGCTCACACCGCCTCGCGCAATTGCACGGCGATTTCCGCCTCCGTCAATTGCGGCGCGAACATCTCGATCAGCCGATACGCGTACGCGCGCAGGAACGCGCCCTTGCGCAAGCCGACGCGCGTCGTGCTCGCTTCGAACAGATGCTGCGTATCGAGCGCGACCAGTTCCGTGTCGCGCTTCGGGTCATAGGCCATTGCGGCCACCACGCCGATGCCCATGCCGAGTTCGACATACGTCTTGATCACGTCGGCGTCGATCGCGGTCAGCACCACGTCGGGCAGCGCGCCCGCTTTCGCGAACGCCTGGTCGATATGCGAGCGGCCCGTGAAGTCCTGGTCATACGTGACGATCGGGAATTCGGCGATTTCGTCGAGCGTCAGATTCGGGCGGCCGACGAGCGGATGATCCTTCGGCACGACCACGACGTGATGCCACGAATAGCACGGGAACGTGACGATGTCCGGGAAACGGTCGAGCGCCTCGGTCGAGATGCCGATGTCCGCCTCGCCGTTGATGATCATCTGCGCGATCTGCTGCGGGCTGCCCTGACGCAGCGCGAGATGCACCTTCGGAAAGACCTCGGTGAACTGGCGAATCACTTTCGGCAACGCGTAGCGCGCCTGCGTGTGGGTGGTCGCGACCACGAGGTGGCCGCTGTCCTGATCCGCGAACTGGCGCGCCACGCGGCGCAGATTCTCCGCGTCGAGCAGCATCCGCTCGATCAGTTGATGCACCGCCTTGCCAGGTTCCGTGAGGCCGGTGAGCCGCTTGCCGCGTCGAATGAAGATGTCGACGCCGAGTTCGTCTTCCAGATCCTTGATCTGTTTCGATACGCCCGACTGCGACGTGTACAGCACGTTCGCCACTTCGGTCAGGTTCATGTTCTGACGCACGGCCTCGCGCACGAAGCGCAGTTGCTGGAAGTTCATGTTGAAGTGTCCGGTTCAGCGAAAATTGAATTATTGGAGTGGGTCGCGTTGGATCGAATCGGGTTGCGCATGCGTGCTGAGCCGCTCATTGCGCCGGAAATACGCGCAGCGCGCGCGGCACGGCCGTCACGCCGTCGCCGACCGCGAGTTGCAGCTCGCGCCATGATTCGCGATCGAGTTCGGCTTCGAGCAGATGGCCTTCGCGGCCCGCGAGTTCCACTCGCACCGAGCCGCCCAGCGTCACGACACGCCGCACATCGACGACGATACCTTCGCGGTGCCCCGCCGACTGCGGATACAACTGCAGATCGTGCGGACGCACATAGGCGAAAGCCGGGCCGCTGAAGTCGGTGCTGATCGCAACCGGCAACGCCGCGCCGTCCACCACGAAACCCCTTGCGTCGACCTTGCCGTGCAGCCGGTTGGCCGCGCCGAGAAACTCATAGACGAACGAAGTCTGCGGATGGTCGTACACGTCTTGCGGACTGCCGACCTGCTCCACGTGTCCATGATTCAGCACGACGATGCGGTCCGCCACTTCGAGCGCCTCTTCCTGATCGTGCGTGACAAAGATCGTCGAGATATGCAGGTCGTCGTGCAAACGCCGCAGCCAGCTACGCAGTTCCTTGCGCACCTTGGCGTCGAGCGCGCCGAACGGTTCGTCGAGCAGCAGCACTTTCGGTTCGACGGCAAGCGCGCGAGCGAGCGCGATGCGCTGCCGCTGGCCGCCCGACAGCTCCGACGGATAGCGTTGCGCGAGCCAGTCGAGTTGCACGAGCTTCAGCAGCTCATGCACCTTTTCGCGGATCACCGCTTCCGAAGGCCGCTCTTTCCTCGGCTTCACGCGCAGCCCGAACGCCACGTTCTCGAACACCGTCATGTGACGGAACAGCGCGTAATGCTGGAACACGAAGCCCACTTCGCGCTCGCGCGCGCCGACCGTGGCGACGTCCTGGCCTTGTAGTTCGACCTGTCCGCCATCCGCGTATTCGAGGCCTGCGATCACCCGCAGCAAAGTGGTCTTGCCACAACCCGAGGGCCCGAGCAGCGCAACCAGTTCGCCCGGCGGAAAATCGAGCGAGACGTTATCGAGCGCGACGAAATCGCCGAAGCGCTTTTGCAGGTTACGTACGGTGATACCCATTACAGCTCTCCTTGCTTGAGCGGGTGTTGCTGCGAGACTGATGTTTTGAGCGGCCTGGAGCCAGACGACGAGGCCGACGACGACGCTGGGGACGACGACGCCGACAGCGCCGACGGCAGCGTGACAGGACCAGCATGTGCGGGCACGTCGCGCACGTCCGACAGCTCCGCCGACATATGACGCTCGGCGAGCAGCTTGAGCGCGAGCGTCACGAGCGCGAGCAACGCCAGCACCGACGCCACGGCAAACGCCGCCGAGAAGTTGTATTCGTTGTAGAGAATTTCGACGTGCAGCGGCATCGTGTCGGTCTGCCCGCGAATGTGGCCCGACACCACCGACACCGCGCCGAATTCGCCCATCGCCCGCGCGTTGCACAGAATCACGCCGTACAGCAGGCCCCATTTCACATTGGGCAGCGTGACGCGGCGGAAAATCTGCCAGCCGGACGCGCCGAGCACATGCGCGGCTTCTTCCTCGTCGTTGCCTTGCGCCTGCATCAGCGGAATCAATTCGCGCGCGACGAACGGGAACGTGACGAAGATCGTCGCGAGCACGATGCCCGGCACCGCGAAAATAATCTGTATGTTGTGCGCCTGCAGCCACGGACCGAACCAGCCCTGCGCGCCGAACATCAACACGTAGATGAGACCCGAGATCACCGGCGACACGGAAAACGGCAAATCGATCAGCGTGGTCAGCAGCGCCTTGCCGCGAAACTCGAACTTCGCGATGCACCACGAAGCCGCGAGGCCGAACACGAGATTGAGCGGCACCGCGATCGCCGCGGTGATCGCCGTGAGCTTGATGGCGGCGAGCGCATCCGGGTCCGCGAGCGACTCCAGATAGAAGCCGAGCCCCTTGCTCAACGCCTGATAAAACACCGCGACGAGCGGCACGACGAGAAAGAGCGCGAGAAACAGCAGCGCGATGCCAATGAGAATCCAGCGCACCACGGGCGGCTCAGTCACGGGGTCGGGCCGGCGCGCGGCAGTCAGCGGCGCGCGTGCGGGCGCGGCATGCGCGTCAATGCTTTCGGCGCTTTCGGCAGGCTTGAGGGTTTCGACAGACTGGCGGCTCATTGCACACCTCCGCCAATCGCCGCGACGCTCGTCACGCTCGCTGCGGGCGCAGGACCGGAACCGCCGCGGCTCGTGCGCCGCTGCAAGTACCACTGCAACGTGTTGATGAAAAGCAGCATCAGGAACGAGACGACGAGCATCACCACGGCAAGCGCGGTCGCGCCTGCGTAGTCGTATTGCTCGAGCTTCGTGATGATCAGAAGCGACGTGATCTCCGACTTCATCGGCACATTCCCGGCGATGAAGATGACCGAGCCGTATTCGCCGAGCGCCCGCGCGAACGCGAGCGCGAAGCCCGTCAGCAACGCCGGGAAAACCGCCGGCAGCACGACGCGGCGAAACGTCAGCCAGCGCGACGCGCCGAGGCAGGCGGCGGCCTCTTCCTGTTCGCGCTCGAACTCCTCGAGCACCGGCTGCACCGTGCGCACGACGAACGGCAAGCCGATGAACGTCAGCGCGACCAGCACGCCCACCGGCGTAAAGGCGACCTTCAGGCCGAGCGGCTCGAGAAACTGTCCGATCCAGCCGTTGCCCGCATAGACAGCCGCGAGCGAAATGCCGGCGACCGACGTCGGCAGCGCGAACGGCAGATCGACCACCGCGTCGACGATGCGCTTGAACGGAAACGTGTAGCGCACCAGCACCCACGCGACCAGAAAGCCGAACACCGCGTTGATCAGCGCGCCGCCGAGCGCGGAAAAAAACGTCAGCCGGTATGAAGCAAGCACGCGCGGCGAGCTGACCGCGCGCACGAACTGGCTCCAGTCGAGGGTCGCCGTTTTCAGAAAAGTCGCCGCGAGCGGAATGAGCACCACGAGGCTCAGATAAGCCACCGTGATGCCGAGGGTCAGGCCAAAACCGGGCAACGCGCTCGGCTTTCGGAAGGTCAACGTCGTCATGCTCGTACTCTTTCAGTTGATGCTCGTGTTGCAGGCCTCGGCGTCCCGATCGGCCAAAAGCGCGCCCGCGGCGCGCTCCTTCACGACGCCTGACGGCGCGTCGCGTTTGCCCTGTCCGCGCCGGGTTGCGGCGCGGACCTGGACGATGCTACTTACTGCGGCTGATAGATCGAATCGAACACGCCGCCGTCGGCAAAGTGCGTCTTTTGCGCGTTGGTCCAGCCGCCGAACGAATCGTCGACCGTGTAGAGCTTCAGCTTCGGAAACTTCGCGGTCAACTCGGCCGGCACCTTGTTCGAACGCGGACGGTAGAAGTTCTTCGCGGCGATTTCCTGGCCTTCCTGGCTGTACAGGAAGTTTAGATACGCCTCGGCGAGCTTGCGCGTGCCGTGCTTGTCGACGACCTTGTCCACCACCGCGACCGGCGGCTCGGCCAGAATACTCACCGACGGCACGACGATTTCGAACTTGTCCGTGCCGAATTCCTTGATCGACAGGAACGCCTCGTTTTCCCACGCGATCAGCACGTCTCCGATCCCGCGTTGCACGAAGCTGGTGGTCGCGCCGCGCGCGCCCGAATCGAGCACGCCCGCATTCTTGTAGAGCTTGCCGACGAATTCCTTGGCCTTCTGGTCGTTGCCGCCCGGCTGATGCGCGGCGTACGCCCACGCGGCCAGGTAGTTCCAGCGCGCGCCGCCCGAGGTCTTCGGATTCGGCGTCACGATCGACACGCCCGGCTTCGTCAGATCGTCCCAATCCTTAATGTGCTTGGGGTTGCCCTTGCGCACCAGGAACACGATCGTCGACGTATAAGGCGATGCGTTGTCGGGCAGGCGCTTCTGCCAGTTCTTGTCGATCAAGCCCTTGTTGGCGAGCGCGTCGATGTCGTAGGCGAGCGCAAGCGTCACGACGTCGGCCTGCAGGCCGTCGAGCACCGAGCGAGCCTGCGCGCCCGAGCCGCCATGCGACTGCTTGAACGTGATGGTTTCGCCGGTCTTCGCCTTCCACTCCTTGCCGAACGCCTGGTTCACGTCCTGATAGAGCTCGCGGGTCGGGTCGTAGGAAACGTTCAGCAGCGTGTTGTCGGCGGCTTGCGCCTGGCCGATTGTGCCAATTACGCCGAGCGCGGCCGCCGCGCCGAATGCGAGCGCGGCGATGATGCTCCGCGCCTTATGGGTAGTCCGTGCCCGCCCCGTGTTCCGATGATTCATGTCCTGTTCTCCGCGTGTTGGTCCGCTAAAGCTGCGAGTGGTGTTGTTTTGCGTCGGGTCACGTGCACATGAGCGCGACTGGAGGCCAGTCTATCGAAGGGCTTTCATCATTAAAAATAATGTTTCCTCATTTTTTAATACGCAAAAGTGGTAATGGCAGCCAGACAAGGCGTTGCGGCATGCAAACCGATGTTTTGACGTCGATTGACGACGTTGCAGCGCGGTGCTTGAGCGCGAACTTAAAGTAAAGCTTGAATTGCGCCGAATACTGTATAAAAATACAGTCACCTGTTCATACATACAGTGGCGCCATGACAAAACTCACCGCACGACAGCAGCAGGTTTTCGATCTGATCCGCCGGGCGATCGAACGCACCGGCTTTCCGCCCACCCGCGCGGAGATCGCCGCCGAGCTGGGCTTCAGCTCTGCCAACTCGGCCGAAGAGCATTTGCGGGCGCTTGCCCGCAAGGGCGTGATCGAACTCGCCGCCGGCGCGTCGCGCGGCATCCGTCTGCTGCCCAGCCAGGACTTCGGACAGGACGGCACCCAGCATCAGTTCACGCTGCCGCATCCGAGCATCATGCAACTGTCGCTGCCGCTCATCGGGCGGGTCGCGGCCGGTAGCCCGATCCTCGCGCAGGAACATATCGCGCAGCACTATGCGTGCGACCCGGCGCTGTTCTCGAGCAAGCCCGACTACCTGCTGAAGGTGCGCGGCCTGTCCATGCGCGACGCGGGCATCTTCGACGGCGATCTGCTCGCGGTGCAGAAAAGAAGCGAGGCGAAAGACGGCCAGATCATCATTGCCCGCCTCGGCGACGACGTCACGGTCAAGCGCCTGAAGCGCCGGCCGAACGGTATCGAGCTGATCGCCGAGAACCCCGATTACGAAAACATCTTCGTTGAGACAGGCAGTGCGGACTTCGCGCTGGAAGGCATTGCTGTCGGTCTGATTCGCCCCGGCGAGTTCTGATCGCGCCTGCCGGGTTGGTCGCCTGTCAGTACACCGTACACAGGCGGATCAACCCTCGCCTGCCACTCACTACCGCAGCACACACGTTGAATCGCCCGGAGAGCCTCATGGAACGCCTTGCCCGCCTGTTGCCGTTTCGCCAGTTCGGCCGTTTGCGCCATCTGCGCAAGCTGGTGCCCTGCTCACTGATTGAAGCATCCACGGCCGCCACTGCGTCGCTGTTCGATTCGCCGGTGAACGGCTCCGGTGCGCATGCCGCTTCGTCATCCTTACAGGCGTCTTTGTTGCCGTCGTCGTTGCCGGCGTTCGCGCGGGTGTCGCTGAATTCCGGGCTCAACACCGCGGAGCCGGCGCGTCGCGCGCCGGTGCGGGTTTATCACGGGCCGTCGCGGCTCATCATGGTCGGCACCATGGACGCGGTGTGCAGAATGATCGACCGTTGCATCGCCGACGAAACCAACGTCCAGGGCGCGGTGTTCGAGTCCTGATGTGCGGTAAGGTGTGCGGGCGCGTTGCGGGAAACGTCGTTCGTCGCATCGAACGGGAATCATGAGTGGGGATCGTTTCGGCGCAACGCCGGTCCACGTTCGATCTCACCTGATGGAGAATCCCGGCCCATGGCAGCAGTATCAATACGCAAGAAGCGCGGTGCTCGTCCGCTTGTCGTCGCGCTGATCGTCATCGCGATAATCGCCGGCTTGGGCTTTGGCTATGCATCGCCGTATATCGCGCTCAACAACCTCAAACGCGCCGCCGACGCGCGCGACGCGCAGACGGTGAATCAGTACGTCGATTTCCCGGCGTTGCGCGAAAGCCTCAAGCAGCAGGTGACGGGTTTGCTGACGCGGCGGCTCGACTCGCGCGGAAACGGCAACCCATTGGCCGCGATCGGCGCGATGATCGGCGTCGCATTGATCGGCCCGCTAGTCGATGCGTATGCGACGCCCGACGGCGTGGCCGCGTTGCTCAACGGCATGCCGCCGCGCGGCGTACCGGGCGAACGGCCGCCCGCGCCGCCGGCTGCGAGCAATCCGGCTGCGGCAAATGGACCTGCGCCGGCAGCGCCGGGCAGCGCTAATAGCGCGGATCAAAGCGGCGCGGATCAAAGAGCCGGCAATGGCGCCAACTCCGGTGGAGAAGGCAACGCGGCGCATGGCGCCACGCCGCCGCAGCCGCCGGAAACCACCGCCGGTTATCGCGGCATCAACGAATTCGTCGTTACATACCAGCACGGCGCCGGCGACGCGCGTTACTCCGCGATCTTCCTGCGCGAAGGCCTGTTCACATGGAAGCTGGCCGCGGTCAATCTGAACGAGTGAGCGGGAGCGCGGCGCTTGGGCGTTGAAGTTCGCGAATTCGACAGCCGCACTCGCGCCGCGAAGGTCGCAAGCGCGAGCCGTGTGCTCAGGCCGCCTCTTGCTGCTGCTCCTGCGCCGATGAACACGCCACCAGGATACTGCACGACACGCGATCGAGCAGCGGCGTGTTGCCCGCGCCCATCCACCATCGGGACAAGCCGGTGCGGCAGCGGTGGCCGACCACTACGAGGTCGACATGCAGTTCATTGGCCAGATTGGCGATCTCGTCGATCGGATGGCCGAACGCAAAGTGCCCTTGAGCCCGCACGCCGCGCTCCGTCAGCCAGTCCACGCCTTCTTGCAGGATGTCCCGCGCGGTCTTTTCGAAGCTGCCGCACGCGACGTCGGTCAGCAGGCCCGCGCTTTGCGCGATGCTCGAGCGCATGTCCACGACCGAGAGCAGATGCGTTTCCGCTTTGAGGTCCAGCGCAAGATCGGCGCCGCAGCGCAGCGCTTTGCGGCCTTCACGCGAGCCGTCGTAGCACAACAGGATTTTCTGGTAGCTCGCCATGGTATTTCCCCTTTCCGCAAAAGCGCGGTCTGAGTTAATCATGGTGCGCCGCAATTCAGCTTGCAAGGGATGGAAAACGCTAAGTGCGACTCGTGCATGCCCCTGCCCTGTGCATGCGAGCTTCGCGCCGTTGCGACAGCGTCGGCGGCGTTCATGCGGCGGTGCAAGAAGCGGCTCCGACCGCGCGCCGCAGCGGCCACCCGTTCGCAGCCGATGGCCTAGAATGAGCAGCCTTCCCGGCCATTCGCGCCTTTTCCATGACGTCGATCTCATTCATGCCCGATACCGCCATCCAGTTCGATCAGGTTGAAAAAAGCTACGGCGAAAAGAAGGTAGTCGACGGACTGTCGTTTCACGTCGACACCGGCGAATGTTTTGGCCTGCTCGGACCAAACGGCGCGGGCAAGACGACCACGCTGCGCATGCTGCTCGGCATCGCCGCGCCGGACGCCGGCGCGATCCATCTGTGCGGCGAGCCGATTCCAGGCCGCGCGCGCGTAGCGCGGGCACGCGTCGGCGTCGTGCCGCAGTTCGATAACCTCGACCCGGACTTCACCGTCCGCGAGAACCTGCTGGTCTTCGGCCGCTACTTTGGCCTGAGCGGCGCGCAATGCCGCGCAATGGTGCCGTCGCTGCTCGAATTCGCGCGTCTGGAAAGCAAGGCCGACGCGCGCGTGAGCGAGCTGTCGGGCGGCATGAAGCGGCGCCTGACGCTCGCGCGGGCGCTCGTCAACGATCCCGACGTGCTGATCATGGACGAGCCGACCACCGGCCTCGACCCGCAGGCGCGGCATCTGATCTGGGAGCGTCTGCGCTCGCTGCTCGCGCGCGGCAAGACGATCCTGCTGACCACGCATTTCATGGAGGAAGCCGAGCGGTTATGCGACCGGCTGTGCGTGATCGAAGAAGGACGCAAGATCGCGGAAGGTGCGCCGAGGGCGCTGATCGAATCGGAAATCGGCTGCGACGTGATCGAGATTTTCGGCCCCGATCCGCTCGCGTTGCGCGACGAACTCGCGCCGCTCGCGCAGCGCACGGAAATCAGCGGCGAGACGCTTTTCTGTTATGTGAACGACGCGGCGCCGGTGCACGCGCGGCTCAAGCAGCGCGCGGATCTGCGCTATCTGCATCGTCCGGCGAATCTGGAGGATGTGTTCCTGCGGCTCACGGGCCGCGAGATGCAGGACTGACTTTCGTCGATACCGCACGAGATACCGAAAGAGACACTAGAGAATCACGGCACCAAACCCCGCACGAGACACGCAATGGATGCACGCACCTACCGAAGCAACGAAGCGAGGCCGCCGAGCCAGGCGCTGCTCGCCGCACTGCCCGCCAACGCGGTCAACTGGATCGCCGTGTGGCGCCGCAACTACCTCGTGTGGAAAAAGCTCGCGCTCGCGTCGATGTTCGGCAATCTCGCCGATCCGATGATCTACCTGTTCGGCCTCGGCTTCGGCCTCGGATTGATGGTCGGCCGCGTGGATGGCGTGTCGTATATCGCGTTCCTCGCCGCGGGCACGGTCGCGTCGAGCGTGATGATGTCGGCGAGCTTCGAGTCGATGTATTCCGGCTTCTCGCGCATGCACGTACAGCGCACGTGGGAAGCGATCATGCACACGCCGTTGACGCTCGGCGACATCGTGCTCGGCGAAGTGATCTGGGCGGCCAGCAAGTCGGTGCTCTCGGGCGTGGCCATCATGCTGGTGGCGGGCGCGCTCGGCTACGCCAGTTTTCCGTCGATGCTGCTGGCGCTGCCCGTCATCGTACTGACGGGACTGGCGTTCGCGAGTGTCGCGATGGTGGTGACCGCGCTCGCCCCGTCGTATGACTTTTTCATGTTTTATCAGACGCTGGTGTTGACGCCGATGCTGCTGCTTTCGGGCGTGTTCTTCCCGATCTCGCAGTTGCCCGCCGCGGCGCGCGGTGCGGCGCAAGTACTGCCTTTGGCACACGCCGTCGATCTGCTCCGCCCGGCGATGCTGGCGCGCCCGCTCGATAACGCGTTATCGCATGTCGTCGTGCTGACGGTTTATGCGGTAGGCGGCTTTGTTGTGTCGGCGGTGCTGTTCCGGCGCAGGATGATGAAGTAGCGGACGGCTTCGCGCGCGTTCCTCCAAAGGAGCCGGCGCCCGCGAATGAACGTGCATGACGATGATGGCGATGCCGCGGACTCAGTCCTCGTCGTCGGTCCACGGAATGTCGACGTCCGAGATAAACGCGACCGTCGCGAACGGGCCGCCTTCATGCCGGCCGATCTTGCCGTCGGCACGCTGCCACTCCACGCGAAACACGGTGCCGGGGTCGTCGGCGATCAGGCGCACGGTGCGGATCTCGTCGGGATCGGCGTCTTCCACGGGACCGTCGAGCGAGATTTGCAGCTCTTGCGGCCACAGGCCGTCGGCGGGATCGTAAATCTTGTCGCCGTCCGGGATCAGCGTGAACGCCTCTACGCCGATGGTCGCCGACGCCTCGACGATCATCTTGGCCAGCGCGCGCAGCAACGCAGTCGCCCGCGCCGAATTCGCCTGACGGATTGCAAGATCCCCGCGCGTCAGCGCCTGCTCGAGTTTTGGGTTTGTTTTTTGTTGAGCCATTCGATGTCCTGGTCCTGGTGCTGTGTTTTGTGCAGCGCGGCGGAACAACCGCCGCGGCTGCCGATTCACGGGCCGAGTCGCATTATTCGCGCGCGCCGTTAACTTACGACGTGCCGGATAAGAAGGACAAGCCCGTACTGCTCACCACAGTTTAGGTCGTGATTTGCCGACAGGCAGGCACATTTGCCTTTCGTTGCATGTCCGTGCGAACTCAGGGCGCGGGGTTCGGCTGCAACTGATGCAACGCGTCGATTTCATCGAGCACGTCTTGCGAGAGCTTGACGTCGACGCTCGCAATGTTCTCCTTCAACTGATCGAGCGATGTCGCGCCGATCAGATTGCTCGTCACGAACGGCCGGCTGTTCACGAACGCGAGCGCGAACTGCGCGGGCGAGAGGCCATGCCGCTTCGCCAGCTCGACGTAGCGCGTGGTGGCCTGAACCGCTTGCGGCTTGCTGTAGCGCTGGAAGCGCTCGAACAGCGAAATGCGCGCGCCTGCCGGACGCGCGCCGCCTTCATACTTGCCCGACAGCCAGCCGAACGCGAGCGGCGAATACGCGAGCAAGCCGATGTTGTCGCGATGCGCGTACTCGGAGAGCCCGACTTCGTAAGTGCGATTAAGCAGACTGTACGGATTCTGAATACTGACGATGCGCGGCAAGCCGAGCTTCTCCGACGCGCGCAGGAACTGCGCGACGCCCCACGGCGTTTCGTTGGAGACGCCGACATGGCGCACCTTGCCCGCCTTGACGAAATCGGCGAGCACGGAGAGCGTTTCCTCGATAGGCACCGTGTATTCGTCGTCGACCCACGGATAGGCCGGGCGGCCGAACGTCATCGTGTTGCGGTCGGGCCAATGCAACTGGTACAGATCGACGTAATCGGTTTGCAGGCGCTTAAGGCTGTCGTTGAGCGCCTCGGTGAGATTCTTGCGGTCGAACTGATTGGTTTCGCCGCGGATATGACGCGGATTGTGCGGCTGACGCGCGGGTCCGGCGATCTTGGTGGCCAGCACGATCTTCTCGCGTGCGCTGCGATGCTGCGCGAGCCAGGTGCCGATAAAGCGCTCGGTGGAGCCTTGCGTTTCCGCGCGCGGCGGCACCGGATACATCTCCGCGGTATCGATCAGGTTGACGCCGTGATCGAGCGCGTAGTCGATCTGCGCGTGCGCCTCCTGCTCGGTGTTCTGCTCGCCCCACGTCATCGTGCCGAGCCCGATCAGGCTGACCTGTACATCCGAATCGCCGAGTCTGCGGTATTCCATTGAACCTGTCCTATCGGTTGTATGAACATAAACCGCTGACGTTACCACGCCCGCGCGATGCCTGCAGCACAGCTAAAATGCCGTCGTCGCGGGCGTCTGAAGATGCGCCGCGCTCAACCTTCCTTGCGTCGATCGAATCACGATGAATCCCGAACACCTCGAGTTGCTGGTCACGCGCGTCATGCCCTACGGCAAGTACAAGGGCCGCCTGATCGCCGACCTGCCTGGCCACTACCTCAACTGGTTCGCGAGTCAGGGCTTTCCGCCCGGCGAGATCGGACGGCTGCTTGCGTTGATGCATGAGATCGATCACAACGGTTTGTCGTCGCTGATCGAGCCTTTGCGCAAACGCTAAAGGCGTGGGCCGCGCTGTAACGCGACGACACAAATACGGCTGAACTCCCGGACGCGCGATCTTTCTGACTCTTTAGTGAGGACGTATGGGGACGGGAGACGATCGTGAGCAGACTCTTTGCATCGATGGCATGGCTGGCGATTGCAGCGGGCGTGAGCGGATGCGCGGTCGCGCCCGGCTATGACTACGGCTACGCGCAGCCGTATTACCCCGACTATGGTTATGCGTACGGCGCGCCATACGCACCGTATGCGCCGGTATACGGCACGGTCGGGATCTGGGGCGGCTGGGGTGGCTCCTGCTGCTACCACGGCGGCGGCGGGCACTGGCGCGGCGGTGATTGGCATGGCGGCCACGGCGGTGGCGGCGGGCATGGCGGCGGTTATGGTGGATCGCGCGGCGGCAGCTCGTGGAGTGGTGGCGGCGGGCATGGCGGACGGAGTCATTGAGGCTCGCAGCTCATGCGACGATGGTTGCCGCGATCCGTGCGGTAGAACAAAAGCGGCGTTGTGGTTTCTCACGACGCCGCTTGCAAATGCCTACTGAAGCTTACCGCTGAAATTCTTCGGGTCGCTACGGGGCTCGCAAACGACCCGAACTCAATCGTAATTTCTGCAAGAAGCCGGACCGGGCGGCCGCGCCATGCCTGCGCTCGAGCCGCTGAAATCCTTACCAATTCATGTAGACTCGTCCGCACCGATCCTAAGAAAGATATGGGACATGGGCCTCTACAACATCGCGCCGTACTTTGTCGTCATGGCGGCGTTGTGCTGCCTGTTTGCGCTGCCCATATTCAGGTTTGTGGACACTGTCGGTGGAGACTCCGGGAGAGTCGTCACCATCGACGGCTTGCGCGGATTCCTGGCTCTGTCCGTCATGATCTACCACGGCCTGATCAGCTATAACTACCAGGCGAATGGCCAATGGATCGCGAGCGACTCCCTTTTCTACAGACCGCTTGGCGGCGTCGCGGTGATGCTCTTTTTCATGATCACAGCCTACCTGTTCTGGACGCGCCTATTGAAGCGTGACGGTCGACCGGACTGGAAAGGACTTTATATCGGTCGTCTTTTCAGGATCGGCCCGCTTTACGTCTTTTCCATTCTGGCAATGACTCTCATCGTATTCTGGCGAACCGGCTTTGAACTGCGAGAACCGTTGGATTCAATGGTCTCGAATCTGGGCCGGTGGTTCGCGCTCGGCCTGAACGACGATATGAAACCGATTAATGGATTCCCGTGGACTATATTCATCCTGATGGGAGTCACATGGAGTATCAAATATGAATGGTGGTTTTACTTCTCACTGATCATCACTGCAATATTTATTCAGCTGAGAATGCACCTGACTTTTGCGGTCGTCGGTCTGGCCGCGTCGTTCGCCCTGATTCTCACAACGCAGTCTGACCTGTGGTGCCTTCCTGCCGCGTTTTTTTGTGGCATCTTGACCGCATCGCTGTTGCACGAGGGCATCAAGCCGCGGCTCAGCGCTAACTGGATGTCGATCATGGCGCTTACCGCATTAGCGATAATGTTCTCGTTCGCCAGGACACACGCGGGCGTGATCCAGATCGCCCTGATTGGGATTGCCTTTTACCTGATTTGCAGCGGCGCCGACCTGTTCGGCCTGCTTTTGCTGCGGCCCGCGCAGCGCATGGGGCACATCAGCTATGGAATCTACCTGTTGCAAGGCATCCCACTGACGCTTCTTTTCTGGCATGCGCCATTCAAAGCCTGGGCGCTTTTCTCGCCGACGCATTATTGGACAGCGCTACTGATCTGCGCAGCAGTTTTGTGTGTCGCTGCATCGATCACATTTGCGGCAATCGAACGGCCCTTTATCGAACTTGGAAAATCGCTAACTCGCATAGGCAAGCGCGATGCAGTCAAAATCGAGCCGACGCAATCGCCGCAAAGCGTCGGCTCGATGATGAACAAAAACCAGAAATACAAACGCTAGTTCTTTCTCCTGTCCGAGAAATGCGGCGCGGTGTCTACTTGCCCGCGCATTAACGCCGTCAGGCAGCGCAACGGCTGCTGGCGATGTGCGATGGCGGAAGGGATTACCCGTTTGTGTTCGACCTCGGCTATCGGTCTCAAAGCATACGCGAAGCACCCTGTATGAAGAAGGCATCCGGTCCTCGCCATGCAACGACCCGGGGCATCAAGTGTTGGCCGAATTGGTCGCGTAGCGACTACAGTCGGCGATGCATTAGGCGTGCGTCGACTAATAAGTGTACTATCCCGGTCCGGGTTATTACACTTTCTTACAACGTGATAAAAATAATTTCTGTTGCATGCTTTCTCGCGTGCACCTGCGCCCATGCAGCGGGACCCGAGTGTTACATCACAGATCCGAAGCTGCCTCAATCCTGCGTCGTCGACCCAGCCGCACTGAACCGGTCGGTTATCCAATACGGAGACGATTCGCGCCTTTGGAAAGTTTTCGAGAAAGCCCGGGCGGGTAAACCGATAACCATTGCCGCGATCGGCGGCTCAATCACGCAAGGTGCATGGGCGACGAGTCAGGAAAAAAACTATGTGGGCCGCGTGTTCGGCTGGTGGCGAGCGACCTTTCCGAAAAGCAGGATGAGGCTTGTCAATGCCGGGATCGGCCAGACGAATTCCGAATACGGCGACAAGCGCCTGCAGAAAGACCTACTGAGATACAAGCCAGACTTCGTAATTACCGAGTGGGCAAATAACGATGCCATCACTCCAGAGATGAGAGCGAGCTACAAGCGAGTCGTGCAGCGCATCCTGGCTGCGCCCAATCATCCAGCCGTACTGATGCTTTTCACGATGGATCGTAAGTGGTCAAGCGCGGAAGACAACCAGATCCCAATCGGTCGGGAACTCGGCGTGCCAATGATCGCCCTGCGAGAGGCCATCATGCCTTTGGAGAAGGCCGGGAAATTCGATCCCATGGAGCGCACAGCGGACCCGATCCATCCTAATGACCTTGGCCATCAGATCATCGCTCAGCTTGTCGCATACCGCCTCCAGTCCGGGCTCAACAATATGCACGCGACGTTGTCGGCGAGCAAGTGACAGGAGCACTTATCAATGACACTCGATGATGCTCTCCGGCGTGAAAATAACAACGCGGATCTGTTTCGTTTGATCGCCGCCCTGGCGGTGATATGGGGGCACGCTTTCGGGCTGTCTCCTCGCGAGGGCGAGCATGAGCCAATCGGAGCGCTTTTGGGTTTCGACTACTCCGGCTCGCTTGCGGTCAAGTTTTTCTTCTTCCTCAGTGGGATTCTCGTCACGTCTAGCTGGCTTCGCCAGCCGTCGCCAGTGAAGTTCGCCGTCGCCCGAGTATTCCGCATTTTCCCGGCGCTCATCGTGAGCGGCTCCATTTGCATGCTCGTCATCGGCCCCATGTTGACCTCGCTACCTTTAGGCCAATATTTCGGGAACACCTGGATGTACATCCACATTTTCAAGCAACCCTATATGGGTTACGTGATGCCGGGCGTGTTCCAGAATAATGCATACCAGGATGCGAATGGCTCGCTTTGGACAATCTGCTATGAGCTCCTCATGTATGCAGCGTTACTGGCGCTTGCCATGTGTGGTTTATTGCGATTGAAGGTCGTTGCGGCATTTGCTTGCGGTGCAGTGATCGTTTGGTTTTTGTATCGACCAGACAGCATCTCAATCTTTGGCTTGCCCAACAACAATGATGCTGGACGCCTACCGGCGTTCTTTTCATTTGGCGTCTTGCTGGCACTCTTCAAGGAAAAAATCCGCATCGACGCGCGAGTGGTCCTCGGTACCTATCTCCTTGCATGGCTGCTTCGAGACGGACCAGTGTTTGAATACGCGTTCTATGCTGCCTTCCTGCTGACGCCGCTATGGCTGATGACACTGAGGCCCATCAAAGCGCTTAAACTTCCCGGAGACTATTCATACGGGGTTTACGTTTATGGATGGCCGATACAGCAAACGATCACTGCTTTATTTCCTGACATTAGCCTGCAGCAAAATCAGCTTTTCTCAATTGCTGTGGCTATCGCTGTCGGTGCTGCTTCATGGCATTTTCTCGAGAAGCCTTTCGTCAAAGTCGGGCACCGCCTTCCGGACGTTCTTCAAGCAATCCGACCGATGGTGCCGACCCGCTGGTTTTCAGGATGAAGAGTGTTACATCACCGCCGCTTTTTACCAACCGCAGGTTGGCGTCATTGATGCAATGCGCAGATCATGGCTACGACGAGCACATCAATCCGCTGATGGCTCACATCGCCGAGATCTGCCGTGCCGACAAGATTGCATTCGGTCTCGTTCTTCGGTCTGGCGACATCTTGCAGTAGGCGTCAAACGCCGGGTTTTGCTTGGGCTCCCGTTGCCATCGCCAATCTAATAGTCGTAGTACTCGACCAAATTAACGAGCGGCTGCACCCCTAACGTCGAAATCGTTTTATTCCCCGGTCTCTCTAGCCGGCTTATGTCGACTGCGTAAGTGCGCAGAACGAAAAAAAGCCCGCAACGGTGTGCGGGCTTAATTCCGAAACTTCCAACTGCTTGATACCGCTGAATTCTTTGGGGTGGCTGATGGGGCTCGAACCCACGACAACAGGAATCACAATCCTGGACTCTACCAACTGAGCTACAGCCACCACTGACATCTGCTTTGACTCGCCGGAAACAACTAAAAAACCCGGGTCACCAACGAAGAAACGAGATTATACGAACACAAACGGCGTTTGCCTAGCCCTTTATTCAAAAATCTCGACAGGCTCACGCAGATGCTGTCTCGCCTCGTCGAAGATCGCGAGGTCGCGTGCCGCGAGCCGTTTGCTGTCCGACAGAACGCGCCGCCAGCCGCGCGCCCCCGCCTCGCCGCGATAGAGGCCGAGCGCATGACGCGTGATCGCGCCGAGATACGTGCCGCGCGCCATCTCGGCCGCGCAATACTCGATCAATTGCGCTTCCACCTGCTCGCGCGTGAGCGGCGCCTGCGTCGAACCATAGAAGCGCGCGTCGACGTCAGCCAGCAGATACGGGTTGTGATAGGCCTCGCGCCCGAGCATCACGCCATCGACGTGTTGAAGGTGCGTCTCCACTTCGTCGAGCGTCCGGATTCCGCCGTTGATGATGATCTCCAGGTGCGGGAAGTCGCGCTTCAACTGATAGGCGTATTCGTACTTGAGCGGCGGAATTTCGCGATTCTCTTTCGGGCTCAGACCTTTGAGAATCGCGTTGCGCGCATGCACGATGAAAACATCGCAGCCGGCCTCTGCGATCGTGCCGACAAAGTCGCGCACGAAGCCGTATTCCTCGACGGCATCCACGCCGATCCGGTGCTTGACCGTGACCGGCACCGACACCACGTCGCGCATCGCCTTCACACAGTCCGCCACGAGTTGCGGCTCGTTCATCAGACACGCGCCGAATGCGCCGCGCTGCACGCGCTCAGACGGGCAGCCGCAATTCAGGTTGATTTCGTCGTAGCCCCAGTGCTCGCCGAGCTTCGCCGAGCGCGCGAGATCGTCCGGCTCGCTGCCGCCGAGTTGCAATGCGACGGGCGCTTCGTCGGGCGTAAACGCCAGATGGCGCGGCACATCGCCGTGCAGCAGCGCGCCGGTCGTCACCATTTCCGTGTACAGCCACGTATGGCGCGAAATCATGCGATGAAGCGACCGGCAGTGGCGATCGGTCCAGTCCATCATGGGGGCGACGCTGACGCGGCGCGGACTGGCGGGACGAGCTGAAGACATGGGCGGTAACGACTTGAATCGAAACCGCAATTTTACCGCAACGCGGGAAGCGGCCGGCGTCGGTGCCCCTCGACTGCCCGATAAACCCTTGCAAGATCAGGTATTTGGACTCCGGCCAACGCACAGGAAAGCCGCGGAAAGCAGGGTCGAACCACTGCTAAGCCATATGCGGCGCGGCTCTGACGGATTATTTCAGCAGCGAGAATAGTAATTTCAGATTATCGGCACAAATTTTCGATAGTAGGGGTATACACTGCATTCCATCGACGTAGCAGACACAGCCCACGGCTTCCTGCCACGCCATCCTGAAAATCGAAATCCTGGAGGTACATCATGAAGACCAAATTTATCGCTGCCTTGCTCGTCGCTGTTTCCGCTTCCGTCGCTGCACCGGCTTTCGCAAGCGGCTACGGCCCGGCACCGTTCTATCGCCCGTCCGTCGGCGCACCGGCTTCGCAACAAGGCCAGAACGCGCAAACCGTCGCGGCCGAACGTGCTAACGCCGGCTCGACCGCTTACGGCGGCGTGAACAACGTGTCGTCGCAATCGGGCACCCGCGAACCGGTTTCCGGTCCGCAATCGGTGTTCTTCGGCCACTAAGCACTCGCCGTCGACCCTCCTGCCCCTGCTGCCCAGGTGGCAGCATGCGAACTGGGCGCTGCATCGGATTCCGGTGCGGCGCCCAGTTTCGTTTACGGGAATGAATCGCCACCCACCGCGCGTTACGCCGCCCCTTCTTCCGGCGCCTCACAAAAGCGGATGCGATTGCCAAACGGATCGGCGACTTCCAGCACTTTGCCCCACGGCAGCGCGTCGACACCCGGCTTCGCGTACTTATAGTCCTTCGCATCGAGCTCGGAATGCAGCGCGTCAATCTCCCGTACCGGCACGAAAATCGTCGAGCCGGGCGTCGCGTCGCCATGATGTTCGCTGAGGTGTAGAACCAGATCGGAGCGCCGCACTTGCGCATACAACGGGAAGTTGTCGCCGAAACGGTGTTCCCAATCGACGCTAAAGCCCAGGAAATCCACGTAGAACTCGCGGGCTTTGTCCTCGGAGAAGATGCGGATGATCGGCACAGCAGGCGCAAGATGCATGACGAGGCTCAGCGAGTCGGAATGAGCCGCCAAGCATAGTCGAATACGTTGCCGATTTCACGCGCCGCCGCAATCAAGCCGCGAGCCCCGCGTCGATCACGTCGCGCGCCGCGCGAAAGCCGGCCTCGGCGGCGGCGTGCTCGGTGGGCCAAAGACTGTCGATATGCACGAGCCGCCAGTCGACCACCACCGCGCTCTCGCGCAGCACGCGGAAATGCGCCTTGACGCCGGTGAGCACCTGTTCGACCGCGACTTCGATGTCGTAGTCCTGATAGCGCTCCTTGTAATCGCCCATGTCGAGGCCCGTCGGCTCCATCTTCACTTCCCCCTTCACTGCGGTTCCAATCGCCGTTTATCGCGCGCGAACGCGCCGGCACCGGCGGCAGCGCGGTGCGCTGCAACCTGCCCTTGCCAACCCGCTTGCGGCTCGTTCGAACAAGGTCGCGCAAACGTCGCCCGTCGGTTCGCTCAGTCGCAATCGCCGGAAAGGTACTGCCTGCCGTTGCAGGTGATTTCGACTTCGTCGCCGCTCGATTCGGCGACGAGTCCGCTCGCCAGCAACTGCGCGGTGACGGACTGCGGGAATTTCGGCGCCGGCTGGCCGACGCCCACTTCGTTCAGGCGCCGCAACGCTTCGATTGCTTCGGGACTCAATGACTTCGACATGGCGGTCTCCGTCGACGTGACTGAATTTATCGTAGCAAGTTTCGAGAGCGAATGGAGGCGCATTGGCGCATCGTCACGAGCGAATGGCTCGCGCGTGAATTTTCGCGGGCGACGCCGGTCTACCGGGAAAACCCATGCAACCCGAGCAGACGCGAGGAACGCAAAAGGAGAAGGCGATGAAGCGAAGCACTCTGGCCGCGCTAAGCGCAGCCGCCGCGCTGCTGGCGCTGGGCGCGAGCGGAACGGCGGCATCGGCGACGCCAACGACGACCAACGCGGCAGGCTCGACCACGCCGCCCACGCAAGCAGCGCAACCGGCCGACGCCGCATCGTCGATGGTAAAGCCGCCCGAGTCGGCATCAGGCGCGACCGGCTCGAGCAATCCGGACAACATGCCGATCAAGCGTCCGCGCAAGCCCACCAACGACAAAATGATGCACGAGCCGCCCGCGAGCGGCGCGAACGCGAAATAGCGCGGCGCTTACAGGCGCGCGATCGAGACCTCCGTCGACTTGACGAGCGCGACGACTTCCGAGCCGACCTGCAGCTCGAGTTCGTCGATGGAGCGCGTCGTGATCACGGAGGTCACGATGCCGAACGGTGTGTCGACATCGACTTCGGACACGACCGGTCCGCGGATGATTTCCTTGACCTTGCCTTTGAACTGATTGCGTACGTTGATTGCGGAAATGCTCATTGCGAGTGACTCCAGGGAAAGCGATTAGATTCAGTCAGTCAAGGATGTCAGATGGCCCAACGGACATCTGTTGGCCGCGTGAAACGGCCTGCGTTGCCAGCGTTACCTGCACCACGTGCGTCGCGCGAATCGTGCGCCTCCTCGCGCAACGCGTCGTCGTTCGGCGCATTTTTCAGCACGCGCTGCAGCACATGCTCTTCGAGCGCGGCAAAACCCGCGGACGCACGCGCCCGCGGACGCTCGAGCGGCACCGGCTGATCGAGCGCGATGCGCCCTTCTTCGATCAACAGGATGCGATCGCCTAACGCGACGGCCTCGTGCACGTCGTGCGTGACGAGCAGCGCGGTGAACTTGTGCTCGCGCCATAGGCGCTCAATGAGCGCATGCATTTCGATGCGCGTCAACGCGTCGAGCGCGCCGAGCGGCTCGTCGAGCAGCAGCAATTGCGGACGATGCACGAGCGCGCGGGCCAACGCGACGCGCTGACGCTGACCGCCGGAAAGCTGCGCGGGCCAGTCGTTGGCGCGCTCGAGCAAGCCGACTTCGGCAAGCACCGCGCGCGCGTCGTCGCGCGCGCCGCGCGGCAGGCCGAGCATCACGTTTTGCAGCACGCTCTTCCACGGCAACAGACGCGCGTCCTGGAACATGATCCGCGTGTCGAGCGGCCGGCCGTCTTCGGCGCGTTTTTCGAGCACGCCGGCGCTCGTCTTCTCGAGACCGGCGACGAGCCGCAGCAACGTCGATTTACCGCAGCCGCTGCGGCCGACAATCGCGACAAAACTGCCGCGCTCGATCGACAGATCGAAGTCCGTCAGCACCTTGCGTTCGCCATACTGCTTGCCGACGCCGCGCAGCTCGACCGAGTAATCGGCTGTGCGGGTTGTGCGGGTTTTTCCGTTCGCGTCCCTTGCATCTTCGCGCGCCACGGCGCCCGCCTGCTCCGCCGCCCGTCGCTCATTGCGCACCTGACGACGCGCACGCTCACGCTCATCGAGATCCGCGGCGACATCCGCGTTGTGATCCGCGACGCGCGCCTGCGCCAGCTCGACCTCCAGATCGCGGCCCGCGATGCCGCCGAACGTCGTCGACAGTGTCGTTGCGCTCATGCCTTACCTCCACGTTGATAGGCCGGATGCCAGCGCAGCGACACGCGCTCGAGGCTCTTCGCCAGCACGTCGGCGATCTTGCCGAGCGCCGCGTACAGCAGAATGCCGACCACGACGACATCGGTTTGCAGGAATTCGCGCGCGTTCATCGTCATGTAGCCGATGCCCGATTGCGCCGAAATCGTCTCGGCGACGATCAGCGTCACCCACATCAGCCCGAACGCGAAGCGCACGCCGACGAGAATCGACGGCAGCGCGCCCGGCAAAATCACGTGCCGATAGAGCGCTACGCCCTTCACGCCGTAGCTGCGCGCCATCTCGATCAGATTCGAATCGACCGAACGGATGCCGTGGAACGTGTTCACGTAGATCGGGAAAAAAACGCCGAGCGCGACGAGGAACACCTTCGCCTGCTCCTCGATACCGAACCACAGAATCACGAGCGGGATCATCGCCAGCGCGGGAATATTGCGGATCATCTGCACGGTCGAATCAAGCGCGATTTCGATCGGCTTGAAGAGACCGGTCGCGAGCCCGAGCACGAGACCGATTCCACCGCCGATCGCAAAACCGGACACCGCGCGCCACGTGCTGACCTTCACGTCCG
Organism: Paraburkholderia graminis; assembly: GCF_003330785.1. Classification (NCBI taxonomy): domain Bacteria; kingdom Pseudomonadati; phylum Pseudomonadota; class Betaproteobacteria; order Burkholderiales; family Burkholderiaceae; genus Paraburkholderia; species Paraburkholderia graminis. The sequence continues at coordinate 1,737,845 of NZ_CP024934.1, read as the reverse complement.
CCCACATTTCGCCCGACTGGATCAACGACCACGCCGCCTTTACCACCGCGAGCGGCTCAGGCAGAACGCGCGTGGACAGCACGCCGCTGCGCGCGGCGGCTTCCCAGGCGAGCAGAATCAGAAGCGGTGCGACCCACGGCGCAAGCGACGCGCCGACTTGCCGCAACGACCCGAAAGCGGACCGCAGCGCGGGCCGGAAAGCCGCGCCGCCCCGCGCGCCTTCATCGCGTTGCGCACTCACAGTGGATTGAGTCATGTGACTTCCCTCATTGCGTGTCGAAGGTGTCGTAACCGAACGGACGCCGCTCAGCTCGCACTCGCCGCCTTCGGCAGATAGTTGTTGCCGACGATCTCGCCGAACGGCCCGGAAAGCGGCCCGTTTGAGGTCTTGCTCTGGCGGCCGGGCAGCAGCGGAAACACGAGTTCGGCAAAGCGGTACGACTCTTCGAGATGCGGATAGCCCGACAGAATGAACGTCTCGATGCCGAGCTCCGCGTATTCCTTCATGAGCGCCGCGACCTGCTGCGGATTGCCGACGAGCGCGGTGCCCGCGCCGCCGCGCACGAGGCCGACGCCGGCCCACAGGTTCGGATAAACCTCAAGCTCCGCGCGTCCGCCGCGCTTGCCGCCGTGGAGCGCGGCCATGCGGCGCTGACCTTCGGAGTCCATCTTCGAGAACGACGCCTGCGCGCGCGCAATGGTCTCGTCGTCGAGCTTGCTGATGAGTTTGTCGGCGGCGGCCCACGCTTCTTCTTCCGTCTCGCGCACGATCACGTGCAGGCGAATGCCGAAGCGGATCGTGCGGCCATTCGCAGCCGCGCGTGCGCGAATGTCGGCGATCTTTTTCGCGACCGCCGCGGGCGGCTCGCCCCACGTCAGATAGGTGTCGATATGCTCGCCCGCCATGTCGTGCGCGGCCGGCGAGGAACCGCCGAACCACAGCGGCGGATGCGGCTTCTGCACGGGCGGATACAGGGCCTTGCCGCCCTTCGACTGCAAGTGCTTGCCTTCGTAGTCGATCGCATCGTTCGTATGCGCGGCCGTGAGCAGCTTGCGCCAGATGTGCAGGAACTCGTCGGTGATTTCATAGCGCGTGTCGTGATCGACGAACACGCCGTCGCCTTCGAGCTCGGCCGCATCGCCGCCGGTCACGACATTGATCAACAGGCGCCCGTTCGACAGACGGTCGAAAGTGGCGGCCATGCGCGCGGCAAGACCCGGCGACGAAATGCCCGGCCGGATCGCGACCAGAAATTTCAGGCGCTTCGTCGCGGCGATCAGGCTCGACGCGACGACCCATGCGTCCTCGCAGGAGCGGCCCGTGGGCAGCAGCACGCCCTCGTAGCCGAGCGTATCGGCGGCGACGGCGATCTGCTGAAAGTAGTCGTAATCGGCCGCGCGCGCGCCTTGCGACGTGCCGAGATAACGGCTGTCACCGTGAGTCGGAATGAACCAGAACACATTCATTTGCTGCTCCCCGCGTATTCGGAAACTGGAGTGGATCGAGACAACGCCGGACGCACGCATCCAGCCGGTCATCGGACATGAACCGGACGATGCATCGCGAAGGGACGGAAAAAGGTTGCGGTATCGACGCTAAAGGCAACGGCGCGAGGCGCCGTCTGCATGGAGAAACAGTCTATGGACGGGGGCGCGGCTTTTGAACGATTTTTTTGAGCTTAGGTTTTCCACTTCCGTGATTAGCCCGACGCTACAGCATACGGGCACGACCCCGGAGGCCCGCGGAAAAGCCGCGAGCGCTGGATATAATGGCGCACGTTTCCAATAATCCGGTGCAGGCAATGCAATCACGCGCCTGTACCCTGGCGGTGCAATGCATGCAAAAACTCATCCTGCCGTTTGTCGCCGGTTTTCTGGCATCGCTGTTCTTTCATGAATCCACGCTGGCGCTGCTGCATGCCGCAGGCGTCGTCGATCAAAGCGGTTTTTCCACTGCCCCGTTCATGCCGCTCGGCCTGCCCGAGTTCATCGCCAACGCGATCTGGAGCGCGTTCTGGGCGGTGTTGATGGCGTGGCTCTTGCGCGTCGCGCCCGAGCGCCGCGCGCCGTGGCTGCCGGCGTTCGTGTTCGGCGGCATCGTATTGACGGCGGCCAGCGTGTTCGTCGTCGATCCGATTCGCGGCATCTGGCCAAGCGGCAACATGCTGCCGCGCCTCGCGATGGGCTTTGCCGCGAACGCGATGTGGGGCTGGGGCGCGCTCGTCTTCATGCGCGCGTTCATGGCGGGTGAGGATGCGGATTGAGCGCGCGCTGAGCGTTCGTTCCGATGTTCGTCCGCGACTAGTGGCGAGCGACTAGCGGCTAGCTCCGCAGGTCGCGCAGCGGATGCTCGTTCGGCGGCCACGGGCTTTCGAACATCTTCTCGACGTCGGCGACGCTGACGTCTTCAATGCGCGCAAAGCGCCAGCGCGGCGCATTGTCCTTGTCGATGATGCGCGCGCGCACGCCCTCCACGGCGTCGCCTTGTTCAAAGCTCGAGCGCGTGAGATCGAGATCGCTGCGCAGCACCTCGGCCATCGAGCCTTCCGCGCGCGTCACCACCTCGAGCGATACCGCCATCGAAAGCGGCGAGCGCTCGCGCAACACGGCGATCACCTGCTCGGCCCACTCGGCGCTGTCGCGATCGCACTTCTGCTGCAGCGACGCCAGAATGCGCGGCACGTCCGGCAGCGCGAAATGCCGGTCGATCAGCGTTCGCGCGCGAGCGAGCGGCGACTCGTCCGGCGGCGGCGTCACCTGATCCTGATACGCGCGGCATTCGCGCTCGACGCACGCCACCACATCTGCGCCGCGCTCGAACAGTTCGCTGCGCAACGTGTCGACGAGCGCGGGCAACGCGGCGTCTTCCATATAGACATCGGCGAGACCGGCGTACAGCGCGTCGGCCGCGCCGATGGTTTCGCCCGTCACCGCGAGATAGCGGCCGATCGCGCCCGGCGTGCGCGCGAGAAACCAGCTCGCGCCGACATCGGGAAAGAGGCCGATGCGCGTTTCCGGCATCGCCATCTTCGTGGACTGCGTGACGACCCGCAGCCCGCCCGTGCGATGCGCGCCCTGCGAAATGCCCATGCCGCCGCCCATCACCACGCCGTTCGTCAGCGCGATATAGGGCTTCGGATACGTGAAAATCGCGTGATTGAGCCGGTATTCCTCGATAAAAAACGCGTCGCGAGCTTCGTGGTCGCCGCGCTGCACGGACTCGTACAGGAAGCGGACGTCGCCGCCCGCGCAGAACGCCCGGGGATGCTGGCTGCGCACCACGACCGCGAGCACGTTGGGATCTTCCGACCAGGTGTCGAGCGCGGCGTGCATGGCGCGGATCATGCCGATCGACAGCGCGTTGAGCGCCTGCGGTCTTTCGAGTTCGATGAAACCAATGCGGTTGGCTACGTAAGTCGCGAGCTGGTCGCTGGCTGCGGGCGAGGCGGAAAGAGACATGGAAGACGACGCGCGACGGCGCAGAGTCACGGGAAACCCAACGTTATCACGTAGCTGCGGCGTCGGACCTGTTTGTGGTGGAAGGCGGCGCGGCGTCGGGCAGGTTGCCGGCGGCTATGCGCGGGCGCGCGCTGCACGTTGTGCGTTGGCGCGGCGAGCCGCTGTCTTGCGGTGCGGCTCGCCGCATGGGGTTCGTTGAGCTTGAGCTTGAGCTTGAGCTTGAGCTTGAGCTTGAGCTTGAGCTTGAGCTTGAGCTTGAGTTTGAGCTTGAGCTTGAGCTTGAGCTTTAGCCCGCCGCGTTGCCGGGCGGAAAGTGGCCGCTCTTGAGCAGCACCGGCGTGCCGTTGCTGATCTGCAAGTGCTCGCGCGCAACGGCTTCGATGCGCGGACGGCCGGCGTCGAACGCGCGCATCCAGCCTTCTTCGTCCTCGGAGTGGGCGCCGAAGTGATCTTCGAGCGCCTCGACGGAGATCGCACAGGGCACGGGCTCGCCATCCACGAGCGCGGAAAACACAACGGTCAGATTGGAATCGCGGTAGGCTGGCGCGCCTGCGGGAAACCTGATTTCCATGGTCGCCTCATCGGAAGTATCTGGCACACAACCGGAGCCCGCAAAAACCGGCCGGCCCCGGACGACCCGAATATGGTACTCGCGGGGCCGGACCGCGGTCCAGAGCGCTGCGGCTGGCGTGTGGGCGGTTGGTTGGGGATGGGCGTCGGCGCCAGAGTGGCTTTCGGTTCGACTCCTGGCCTGGCTTTGGGCGTGGCTTCCGGTGCGCGTTTCGGTTTGACTCTTGCCGTGACTTTGGGGGTGACTACGGGCGTGACTCCGCGCCTCGGTGCGCGCGTGCTTGCGCACTCCACGATCGCGCGCCGTCATGGCCGGCCTCCGAGCAGCCGGTCGATGTAATCGCGCGCGGCCTGTTCGACGAATGCGAGCGCCTCGTCCTCGCTGCCAAAGCGCTGCTCGCCGCCGAGATCGACCAGGGTTTCCATCCGGTGCGAATCGTCGGGGCCGAGTTCGGCGAGGCTGACCGACCCGACGTAATGGCCGCCCGCGCCTGGCGCGTCGCCTGCCGGCACGAGGCGCGCGGCGGCGCTGATGTAATAGCCGCGATAAGGGCCGCTGACCCGCTCAGCCATGTTCGTTCTCCTCGATGCAATGATTGAGGTAAGGCGCCGGGGAAGCCAATTAGTTCTGCGAGCGTGCGCTTGTTGAGCGCTTTTCCACCCTTGTTAGGCCCTTGCTTCGCGCTCGCTGCGCATGTATGCCGCACGTTCGCGCTTGGCGCCGGTCGAAGAGCTTTATCGGCACACTCCATGCTCATGCAGTCGGTCCCTTTCCAGTTCCGCGAGCGCAATATGGGAAAATATTTTCTGGACGACCACGAATTGCCCGAGCCGGATGCGGCGAACAGATGGTTTGCGTACGCCGAAAGTCACGGCATCGACATCGCGAGAGCCATCAGCATCTGGGAAGACGCGGCCACCGAAAGCGGCGCGGAAAGCCGCAAGCTGGTCGGCGCAGCGGGCATCACTATCGACGCACCCTGAGCTTGCGCGCGTCGCAAGCTCGCATGATCAAAGGAAACAATCACGATGCATTTCATGACGCAATTGCCGCGCACCCGCCATCTTCGACATGGCCTCGCGCGGGCTCTGCTGCGCCGCATTTCGCTTTTTGCCGCGTTGCCGGCCGCGCTCGCGATCGGCGTGGGCATAGCCGGCTGCGCGTCGTCGAATACGACGTCGCTGATCAATCTGCCGAACGGCCAGACCGGCTTTGCGGTGAATTGCAGCGGCGCCGGCGCCGATTCGAGCTGGGCCTCATGCTACGTGCAGGCCGGCAAGGCGTGCGGCGCGACGGGCTATGACATCGTGTCGAAGGACAACGACGAAGGCGGCACCGCGGGCGGCAGCGTGACGAACGTCGTGTCGGCCAACGTCAAGAACCGTTCGATGATCGTGCGCTGCAAGTGAGCGCGTTCAGCTTCAGTTGCAGTCGCAGTTGCAGTTGCAGTTGCAGCGCAGTTGGCGCCCACCGTTGCGGCACAGGCGCCGGAGCATGCTTCAATGCGCCTGCATCTTCGAGAACATATTGAGCACGGCGACGCCCGCGATAATCAGCCCGAGGCCGATGACGGCCGGCACGTCCGGCACCTGTCCGTACAGCAGCAGCGCGACGAGCGTGATCAGCACGATGCCCGCGCCCGACCACACCGCGTAGACGATGCCGACCGGAATGCTGCGCAGCGTCAGCGACAGGCAGTAGAACGCGACGGCGTAGCCAAGCACCACAATCGCCGACGGCACGAACCGCGAGAAGCCCTCCGACGCGCGCATCGCCGATGTCGCGATCACTTCGGCCACGATGGCGATGCCCAGCAATGCATAAGGCGGCAGCCGCATCGGCTCAGGCCTTTGCAAGCGCGAGCTTGCTGTAGTCGTGACCGAGATGCGCGCATAGCGCTTCGACCACAAACTCATGATCGGCGCGCTGCGGCAGACCGGACACCGTGATCGAACCGATTACGCCCGCGCCCGTGACTGTCAACGGAAACGCGCCGCCGTGCGACGCGTATTCGGTGGCGGGCAGACCGTGTTTGTCGGCGAGCGTGCTGCCGGCCTGCTGCATTTTCAGACCGATCGCGTACGAGCTGCGCCGGAAATGCGCGACCGTGTTGCCCTTTCGGCGTGCCCAATCGATGTTGTCCGGCGTCGCGCCGTCGAGCAGGCTGAAGAACAGCGGTTGACCGAACGTGCGGACGTCGATGGCGGCCGCGATGCCGCGCGCCTTCGCGACCTCGTGCAAATAGGCGCCGATTTGCCAGGCGCGGTCGGCGTCGAATTGAGGAAACACGAGCGCGTGTTCCTGAGCGGCAATGACCTGCAGATCGTGAGCGATGTCCATGAAATTCCGAGGGCGAATGGGAGTGCGGGCGCGTCGTCGTGCAGTGCTGACGGTTTGTGCGGTTGTCTGCTTTGTCGTGCGGCGAGTCGCGCGGTTCCTTGCGAATCGATCGGGATTACTTCGCGACTACCTGGCGACGGAGCGACATACGTGACGGCGCGTCGAATTGCGATTTTAGCGCAGCGTGTTGCGGGGGCCTTGCGCGATGCGACGCGGGGCACGCATCGCGCGACGTGCTGTTAGTTAGCGCCGGCGCTTGTCAGAGCGAGGAGAAAGCGTTCCGCTGAGGAAAAGGCCCGCGCCCAAAAAGCCGTTTTCTTAAACGCCTATTGCACGCGCTTCCCATCTGTTCTATAATCTTTTCTTCGACGGACGCGGGGTGGAGCAGTCTGGCAGCTCGTCGGGCTCATAACCCGAAGGTCGTAGGTTCAAATCCTACCCCCGCAACCAAGTGCTCAATGCGAGCGAACAGGTCAAAGCGTCGAAAACAACATTCAAGGCTTGCCAAATCGGCAGGCCTTTTTTGTTTTGAGCTTGCCATTCCTCTTCCAAGCTTCGACACGCGGGTCATCGGCTCGCACACAGCGTTCCAGTTGTTCGCAAACGCTCGCGCTCGCGTCGCCGTGGCAACCCCCGCCAACTTCGCCTCTCCCACCGCCCTTCGCTCCCGCCACAAAACCACGCCGCCCCAGTGATAAACTCCTAGCACCCTTTCTCGTCCCCTTCCTATGAAATTCTGTTCTGTCTGCGGCCACGGCGTCAGCCTGAGCATTCCGCCGGGCGACAACCGCGAGCGCTTCGTGTGCGGCAGTTGCGGCACGGTGCACTATCAGAATCCGCGCAACGTCGTGGGCACCGTTCCGGTGTGGGACGACAAGGTGCTGCTATGCCGCCGCGCGATCGAACCGCGCTACGGCTACTGGACGCTGCCTGCGGGCTTCATGGAAATGGGCGAGACCACGGCCGAGGCCGCGTCGCGCGAAACGCTCGAGGAAGCCGGCGCGCGCGTCGAAGTGCAGAGCCTGTTCTCGCTGCTGAACGTGCCGCACGTGCATCAGGTGCATCTGTTCTATATGGCGCGCCTGCTCGATCTCGACATTGCCGCGGGCGAGGAAAGTCTCGAAGTAAAGCTCTTCGAGGAAGGCGACATTCCGTGGGACGAGATCGCGTTTCCCACCGTCGGACAAACACTGCGCTTCTTTTTCGCCGACCGCGCGGCCGGCAGCTTCGGCCTGCATACCGGCGACATCTTCCGCTCGCTGCGCGAAGGCTGAGCGGCGCGCATGGTCCCCTGGCTCGGCCCCGACGATCCCTTTCCGCCCGTCGAGCGTGCGCTCGGCGCGGCCAGTGGCGCGCCGGGCCTGCTCGCCGCGAGCGGCGACCTGCTGCCGTCGCGGCTCATCGACGCTTATCGTCACGGCATCTTCCCGTGGTATTCCGACGGTCAGCCGGTGCTGTGGTGGAGCCCCGACCCGCGCATGATCCTGCGTCCCGCGGAGTTCAAGATCTCGCCGTCGCTGCGTAAAACGCTCAAGCGCGTGCTGCGCGACGACGCATGGGAAATTCGCGTGGATCACGATTTCGCCGCGGTGATGCGCGCGTGCGCGCAGGCGCCGAGGCGCGGACAGCGCGGCACCTGGATCACCGCCGACGTCGTCGACGCCTACACGTCGCTGCATCGGATGGGCGATGCGCACAGCATCGAAACATGGTTCGAAGGTGAGCGCGTGGGCGGCTTATACGGCGTCTCGTTCGGCAAGATGTTCTTCGGCGAATCGATGTTCGCGGACGTCACCGATGCCTCGAAAATGGCGCTGGCCGCGCTTGTCGGGCACTTGCGCCGTCACGAAATAGAAATGATAGACTGCCAGCAGAACACGTCGCATCTGGCGTCGCTCGGCGGTCGCGAGATAGCGCGCAAGGCGTTCATCGCGCATGTTCGCGCGTCGGTCGACGCACCGCGCATTCCCTGGCGCTTCGACAAGACCGCGTTGCTCGATGTGCTCGCGCGAGCGGCGTAGAAGGAATCAGGCCGAATCCGGGTCCGCATGATCGAACGCACAAGCGAACGCGCGGATCGACAAGCTAGCCGCAACGCGCGCCGGGTTTGCATTACCAGAGACACCAGAGACGCTTCGAGAGCTGCCAACGTGACTCATCCCAACGAGCTGCCTCTTTCTCCGCTTTCGGCGCTGCAATTTTATGCAACGGCGCCTTATCCCTGTAGTTATCTCGACGGGCGCATCGCGCGCTCGCAAGTCGCCACGCCCAGTCACCTCATCAACTCCGATGTCTACACGGACCTCGTGAAGGCCGGCTTCCGGCGCTCCGGCGTGTTCACCTACCGGCCGTATTGCGACGGTTGCCGCGCGTGCGTGCCGGTGCGCGTGCCGGTCGAGCGCTTCGAGCCGAACCGTACGCAGCGCCGCGTGTGGAAAAAACATGGCGAGATGATCGCCACCGTCGCACCGCTTCACTACGACGAAGAGCACTACGCGCTCTACATGCGCTATCAGTCGGCGCGGCATGCGGGCGGCGGCATGGACCGCGACAGCCGCGATCAATACGAGCAGTTCCTGCTGCAAAGCCGGATCAATTCGCGGCTCGTCGAATTCCGCGAGCCGCTGCCGGACCGGCCCGATTCGCCGGGCCTGCTGCGCATGATCAGCATGATCGATATTCTCGGCGACGGGCTCTCGTCCGTGTACACGTTCTTCGAGCCGGGACTGCCGCATACGAGCTTCGGCACGTACAACATCTACTGGCAGATCGAGCAGGCGCGCAGTCTCAAGCTGCCGTATGTGTACCTCGGCTACTGGATTCGCGAGAGTCCGAAGATGGCGTACAAGGCCAATTTCCGGCCGCTCGAAGGATTGATCGACGGCACGTGGCGCGTGCTCGATCCCGCCGGCGTCGATCTCCAGCCGACCGGCGCGGGGATGCAAGGCAGGCGCGGGCCGCTGCGGCCTTGAGTGTGGGCTGAGTGTGGGCTGAGTGTGGGCTGAGTGTGGCCCGAGGAACACCACGCTCGACCCGCGCCCGCGGCAACGCACCGCCCTCGCCTTCCGCCTTATCTCATTGACAGCGCAAAGCCGGTAAAATAGCGGGTTCCCATTTTCCGGCCGCCCGGCTTCGTCCTGTGTTCAGTTCCCTCTATCCGCTCGTACGCGCCCAACTCTTTCGCATGGACGCGGAAGACGCTCATCACCTGACCTTGCGCGCGCTCGGCGCCGCGGGCCGCACTGGGCTCGCGGGCGCGCTCGCCGCCCGCGTGCCCGATGCGCCGCGCACGGTGATGGGACTGACGTTCCGCAATCCGGTAGGACTCGCAGCGGGACTCGACAAGGACGGCGCCGCGATCGACGGGCTCGCCGCACTCGGCTTCGGCTTCATCGAAGTGGGCACCGTCACACCGCGCGCGCAGCCGGGCAACCCGCGTCCGCGCATGTTCCGGCTGCCGCAGGCGCAAGCTGTGATCAACCGGATGGGCTTTAACAACGCGGGCGTCGACCAGTTCGTGAAGAACGTGCAGGCCGCGCGTTACCGCGGCATTCTCGGGCTGAATATCGGCAAGAACGCCGATACGCCGATCGACCGTGCCGCCGACGATTATCTCTATTGCCTCGAGCGCGTCTATCCGTTTGCGAGCTATGTGACGGTCAACATCTCGTCGCCGAATACGAAGAACCTGCGCCAGTTGCAAGGCGCGGACGAACTCGACGCGCTGCTCGCCGCGCTCAAGGACAAGCAGCAGCGTCTGGCCGACATGCACGGCAAGCTCGTGCCGCTCGCGTTGAAGATCGCGCCCGACCTCGACGACGAGCAGATCAAATCGATCGCCGGCACGCTGCTGCGCCACCGCTTCGAAGGCGTGATCGCGACCAACACGACGCTCGCGCGCACGGCCGTCGCGGGCATGCAGCACGGCGACGAAGCGGGCGGCCTGTCGGGCAAGCCGGTGTTCGACGCGTCCAATGAAGTGATCCGCAAGCTGCGCGCCGAAGTCGGCGAGACGGTGCCGATCATCGGCGTCGGCGGGATTTTTTCCGGCGACGACGCGCGCGCCAAACTTGCCGCGGGCGCTTCGCTCATTCAGCTTTATACGGGTTTCATTTATCGCGGCCCGGCACTCATCGGCGAATGCGTGCAGGCGTTGCGCTAGGTATGCGGTCAGCGTGCGCGCTCTCACGCGTCGCTGATGGTCATGCACACGCCCGCCTCGTAATACAGACATGAGCAATGGGTATTTAGCGACGGGCACTCTGCTTTGTTAAGCTCTCGTCCGCTATAACGCCATACGAACAAAAAAGGACCACGATGCAACTTCGCTTGTTGAAAAAACTTTTCGTCGCCGCGATGATCGGCGCTTCGTTCACCGCGATCCCGGCCCATGCCGACGATCTGCTGGATCAGGTCAAGCAGCGCGGCACGCTGCGCGTCGGCCTCGAAGGCACCTTCCCTCCGTTCAATTCCAAAGCGCCGTCGGGCGAACTGGTCGGCTATGACGTCGACATCGCGAAGGCTGTCGCGTCGAAGCTCGGCGTGAAGCCGGAGTTCGTCACGACCGAATGGAGCGGCATCATTGCGGGCCTGCAGGCCGGCAAGTTCGACGTGATCGTCAATCAGGTCGGCATTACGGACGCACGCAAGCAGTCGCTCGACTTTTCGCCTGCGTACACGTACTCGGCCGCGCAACTGATTCAGCGTAAGGACGACACGCGCCAGTTCAAGTCGCTCGACGATCTGAAGGGCAAGAAGCTCGGCGTCGGCCTCGGCACCAACTACATGGACATGGCGAAGTCGGTGCCGGGCATCGACGTGAAGACGTATCCGGGCGCGCCCGAATATCTGCGCGATCTCGCGGCCGGCCGTCTCGACGCGGCGCTCAACGACCGCCTGATGCTCGCGTATCTGCTGAAGAACTCGCAGTTGCCGCTGCGCACCGGCGCGAACGTCGGCGCGGGCAACCCGTCGGGCATTCCGTTCAAGAAGAACAACCCGAAGTTCGCCAAGGCAATCGACGACGCGATGACGCAGCTTGAAACCGACGGCACGTTCGCGAAGATCTCGGACAAGTGGTTCGGCATCGACGTGAGCAAGCCGATCAAATAAGCGCCTGAAATAAGCGGCTCGCGATGAAACGAAGGGCGGCATGCTCGGTATGCCGCCCTTCGCACTTGTGCGGCACGCGCTCCCATTGACGATATGCGCCTTGCGCGCCAACCCGAGCACTGCTCATGTCCACCACTTCCCTGCTCGTCGAATCGCTTCCTGCGCTCGCGCAGGGCGCCGTCCTGACGGTCAAGTTCGCCGTTCTGTCGATGTTCTTCGGCCTGATCGCCGGCGCCGTGCTCGCGCTGATGGGCGTGAGCCACAGCCGCACGCTGAACCGCCTCGCGCGCGTCTACGTGAGCGTGATGCGCGGCACGCCGCTGCTCGTGCAGATCTTCGTGATTTACTACGGCTTGCCGAGCTTCAATATTTCGCTCGATCCGACGCCGGCCGGCGTGATCGCATTGTCGGCGAACGTGGCCGCGTATCTGTCGGAGAGCATGCGCGGCGCGATCCTCGGCATTCATCAGGGACAATGGCTCGCCGCGTACAGCCTCGGACTCTCGCGGCGCCAGACGCTGCGTTACGTGATCGCGCCGCAGGCGCTGCGCATCGCCGTGCCGAGCCTGTCGAACAGCCTCATCAGCCTGATCAAGGACACCTCGCTCGTGTCGGTGATCACCGTCACGGAACTGCTGCGCAGCGCGCAGGAAGTCATCGCGTCGACGTATCAGCCGTTGCCGCTTTATCTCGCCGCGGCGGCTGTTTACTGGGTGCTGTGTCAGATACTGGAACTGTTGCAGCGCTGGTATGAGCGGCGTCTTGCGTTGCCTTCGCGGCATTGAGCGCGGCACGCGATGAACGCGTGGTCGGCTACGCTTTCATTGCGAGCCGGGTGAAACGCGATGCGTGTAAGTCGTGAGTCGTGACTCGCGGCCCCCTTCACTCTCCCGCAAACTTCAGCCCTAGCGCCGCGCGCGCCGCGTCGGCCATCTCGATCATCTGCAACGATTTACTGTGCGGCATCAGCGGACTTTCGAGCTGTCCCGCGCGAATCAGGTCGCAGAAATGCGCGGTCTCGTAGTTGAGGCCCCCGCCTTCGAACGGCTCGTCGAGCTCGACCACGCGACCGTCGGTGTAGCGGATCGTCGCGCGCGACGGGTTCCACCACGGCTCGTGAATCGTCACGTGCCCGCCCTTCGCCATCAGCAGCGCGTCGCCCTTGCCGTGCAGATCGAGCCCGCAAAACAGTTGCGCGATGCCGCGCTCGTGCCGGCTATTCAGGCTCGCAAACGTATCGACGCCGGTCGAGCCGAGCCGGCCGAGCGTTTGCACTTCCAGCGGCGCGCCGAGCCAGTCGACGGCAAGAAATATTTCATAGATGCCGATGTCGAGCAGCGCGCCGCCCGCGTGCTCGAACGACAGCGACGGATGATCGTCGGGTACGCCCGGCACCGAGCAGCCGGCCCGCACGAGTCCCATGTCGCCGATCGGATCGTCGTTTAGATGCGCGCGCAACTTTCTGTAGAGCGGATAAAACGGCGGCTTCATCGCTTCCATGAAGAGCCGTTGTGCGCCGCGCGCGGCATCGACCACACGCTCGAGCTGCGGCCTGTTGATCGTCGCGGGCTTTTCGCACAGCACATGCACGCCCGCTTGCAGCGCGGCGACGGCGTAGTCGGCGTGGCTGTCCTGAACCGTGGCGATGTAGAGCGCGTCGATGCCGCTCGCGAGCAACGCGTCGAAGCTCGCGCAAGCCTCGCCGCCGAACTCGTCGGCGAAAGTCTGAGCGGGCTCGGGCCGCCGTGACCACAGCGCGGCGAGACGCGCGTGCGGCACATAGGCGAGGCCTTGAGCGAACCGGCGCGCAATGCGGCCGGCGCCGACGATGCCCCAACGGATGTCGCGGTCCGAAGCAGTGGTTTGGGTTGCGGTTGAGTTGGCGTTCGTCACGATCGGCTGGCGTCCATGCGGATAAAGAGAGCCGCTATTGTCGCGCATGCGGCCCCGCACGTGTGCCGTCGCCGGCGAACGCCCTGCCTGTTTGTCTCTATCGAAGAACTAACGGCGACCGAACCATGAGCGAACACTCGCGCGCCGCTGCGCGAACGCGCGCAGCAGCAGCGCGCAACCGATGCGCCGCCCCGTGTTGCCCTGCGTCTTGCCCAGCGTGTCAGCCGCGTGAGGGCGGCACCGGCGGCGCGCCGGCGAAGGTGCCGGCGATTTCCTCGGTCGTGTGATCGATCATCGCCATCGCAGCGAGTTCGGCCTCTTTCGGGTCGCGCCGTTCGATCGCCTCGACCACGCGCCGATGCGAGTTCACTGCCGTTTCCCACGCGCCTTCGCGAGCGGTGACGATGGGATTACCGGTCGACAGCGCGCCGCGAATAATCGCCGCCATCTGCTTGAAGAACTGATTGCCGCTCGCGACGACGATGCGCGTATGGAACAGCTCGTCGGCTTCCTGATAACCGGGTTCGCCCGGACGGATCACCTTGAACGCCTCGAACGCGTCGCGCACCGCCGCGATGTCGGCCGCGCTGCCGCGCGACGCGGCCTGCGCCGAAGCACGCGGTTCGATCAGAATACGAAACTCGATGACGTCGCGCAGGAACACCGGATCGGGCTTCGCGCGAAAACGCCAGTTCACGACGTCCTCGTCGATCATGCGCCAGTCGCTCATCGGCCGGATGCGCGTGCCGATCTTCGGGCGCACGTCGAGCATGTCGCGCGCGAGCAGCATCGAGAGCGCTTCGCGCATCACCGTGCGGCTCACGTCGAACTCTTTCGACAGCACGTCCTGCGGCGGCAGTATCGCGCCGTATTTCTCCTCGACGATCCCTGTGACGAGCCCATCCATGACCTTGCTCACCAGCGATCGATCCTTGTTTGCCTGTTCCATGACCCTCTCCCCGAAGCGGTGTTCGCCCCCGCGTAGCCTGTTGATAAACCGCCCTTTTGTGTGTTTTATCGTCGCGTGGTTACTCATCCACGATACGTTGCTAGCTTCACAACGGTTACGCCAGTTGGGACACTTCCTGACAGGGTTATCCCTCTGAAGAATTGTTTCTTCTGTGTAACGCGATCGGCCCCGAAGGACCATAAGCTTGCGTCTCAAGCATGCCTTTCACGCCGACTTTGCATCGTGCGAAGACGCACGTAGGACGGCAAATTGTCTGAACGGAGGCGGCGTGCAATCGATCATGGGTTGCCGCAAGCGGCGGACCTGGTGCCTGTGTGGTTGCTGGTGCGACTGCCCGTGAGTCTTTAGTGCGCTCACCGCTCTTCAATTCGACACACGTGAGCATGCATGGCCTCGCTCGTCATCAAGGCGATGCGCCGCAAGCGGCTTGTGCGCGATGAAGTGGAACCAGCACGCGCCGCTGTTCTCGACGCCGTCGGAAATACGGTTGCCCGCGCAACTATCAAACACCGCATCGCATTGCAAGCCAATCTGCGCAAGTTGCCGGCGCTGTTCGGCAAGTGTCGTGTAGACGATCACAATGCCGAAGTTGTGAGCCGCCGCTGTCTTGACCGCATAGCCGCCATAGTCGCGATTCAGCTTGACGTTGTGTATATAGTTGAGCGTGCCGAGCTGGAAGCGGCGCATCGAGCGCAGCGTACGCCAGCCGAGCGTCAGCGGATTGAGCGTGAAACGCGGCAGCAGATGCCAGATGCCCTCGCGGTAACCGGGGCCGCCGCGATTGTGCGACGAGAACAGCACATAGCCGCCTGGCCGCACCACGCGATACATTTCCTGAAGGATCTTCACGCGATCGTTGTAGTCGACGCAGTCGATACCGTTCCAGCTAAATGCAGCGAGCCCGTAATGATCGGACGGCAGTTCGGACATATCGCGTGCATCCATATGCCGCAAATCGCAGCCGGGATAGCGCGATCGCGCCGTCTCCAGCAGGTTCGGCGCGTAGTCGACGCCGGTGTATTCGT
Organism: Paraburkholderia graminis; assembly: GCF_003330785.1. Classification (NCBI taxonomy): domain Bacteria; kingdom Pseudomonadati; phylum Pseudomonadota; class Betaproteobacteria; order Burkholderiales; family Burkholderiaceae; genus Paraburkholderia; species Paraburkholderia graminis. The sequence continues at coordinate 1,722,475 of NZ_CP024934.1, read as the reverse complement.
TCGAGATACTAAGCATCAGCGCAACGGTGCGTCCGGTGCCGATGCCGATATCGAGCAACGGCGTGCCCGAACAACGCGGCGCGAGCCATCTGAAGGCGGCCTCTTCGCCCGCGTCGGAGAAGCTCTTGCCGGTCGTGAAAACGCGGGCCGCGTCGCGCGAATTCCAGGCGAGGCGATTGATGCGGTCCAGCTCCGATTGACTATTCACGACACGTCTCCAGTGCGATGCAAGAGCGCGGCGACAGCGCGATCAGCAGCGGCTTCCTCACAGCATCTCAAACGTGTTGACGAGCGCGGCACGATCGCGCTCGCGGCGCCGCAATGCGGTGAGCGGTTGCGAGGCGCGCACTTGCCGCGTGAGACCGATGAACGGCACGCCATGCTCGAGATACGGACCTTCCGTCTTGCGAAAGCCGAACTGCTCGTAGAACTCGCGCAAACTGAGCGGCGCGCTCACGCGTGCGGCGTGTCCCGGCCAACGCTCGGCAATGGCCTGCAATACGCGCTCCATTAGCATTTCCGCGGTGCCGTCGCCGCGGCGCAGCGGACTCGTCAGCACCTTGTCGATCATGATGTCGGGATCTTCCGCATCGCCGGGCTGCACACGGGCGTACGCAAGAATCGGCATCGGCCGCGCCATGTCTTCGACGGCGAACACGTGCAGCGAAGTTTCGTCGCGTCCATCGGCATCGAGGCACACATGCGATTGCTCGACGACGAACACTGCGCTGCGCGCCCGCAAGATCAGGTACAGCTCGCGTGCAGAAAGCTGCTCGAATTCCAGCGTTTTCCAGTTCATCACGTTCCCCAGCGGATTCTTTAATGTTCGGTGCGGCGAGCGCACAGGTTGCCCTCGCGGGCCTCGCACGATTGGCGGGCCGGTTTTGACGCCTACACGGTACGGCCGCCATCCGGCTGTTTCCGTTCGCCATCGCACTCACGCTGGAGGTTGCCGAATCTTCATACGAGGCACCGATAACGCGGCGCGAACGGAGACGCTGCACACCAGATCGTGACGGCTTTAGAGTTGCTGAGTGATGCGCGCCACGCGATCGGAAACGTGGACATCGCAAGCAAAATAGACGGCGACAACGGCGTTGTTTCGCTGACGCTACATTTCGCTGATTTGCACGGTGCCGCGACAACGGCGCATAGACATGGCCGCGAGGCTCGTTCGGCTCTCGCGAGATCGGAGTCGAACGCGGCGCGCACGGCACCGGACTTCGCGCCGCGTATCACCGACGTGCCGGTGTTCTTCCACGGCACCTGTCGGACGAATGCCGATCCCGTCAGCCGGAGAAGCAGCGAAGCGCAACCACAACACGCCTTCGAGCCGGCCCGCGACGCACGCATGAAACATGCTGCGCGCGAGCAGGACAATGGCGTACGAATCGGACAGGTTCTATGCGCTAGCCGACGAGCACGGCCGTGCGCATCTGGCCACACGTCGCATTGGCGAATTTCGACTATGCGAATGACGCGGCCCGCGCGCCCACTACAGACGTCTGGCCATTTTCAACTAATAAGGGCATCACTCATCACCACGCGTGGCGCCCTGCCCGACGCGATCCCACTCTCGCCACCCACATCACAAAGCGCGGGCTGTTGCGTGCGCATCCATCATTCAGCTTTAAAGCGGATGCAACACTTGCGGCACGGGCCGCCGAAGTCCGGGCGCTCGATGACGCATCCGCCACTTCTACGGATACCCGTACCATCCGCCCGCCATTTGCCCGCGATGTCTTCGCGAAGCGCGTAAAACCTCGCGCTGCGCGAACCCATTGGTCGGGCTGCGCCCATCACTGTCGTTTTTTTTGCGACTCCTGACAGCCATAAATGATGAACCGTGCGGCAACCGACGCAAGCGGTTGAACACATCTGAATCAATTCCGGCACATCGCGGACACCGCGCCAAAAGGCGCTCACAAAGCGCGGAACAACCCTGGCGCTCCAATCGCAAAACCGCCGCCACGCGCAGCGAACTCAATTGGATCAAGCACTTGGCCCGTATAAAAAGACCATCGCGCGCACGGTCGACGCAAACGTCGGATGTACAGAATTGAAACAAAAAGGCGCGCACAGGGGGTTTATTTCGCCCGCCCGTCGTCGCTGCGCCGCACCAGTCACGCTTTCCCCTATGGTTGGCACAGTCCTCGCTAATACAAGGACGCAACACCGCGGCGCCGTGAGGACGACCACAACGGCGGCGGCGCACCAACCAATACGGGGCCGACTCTGTTCACCCTGCGCTGACTGCAATGCAGAGCGCGCGTTATCAAAGGGTGCAGGAATCGGATCAAAAACAGGAAGACGCGAGACCCGCGGCTTCACGCGAGGACCGATCATGTTGACACTTCAATCAGATCTGCACGGAAACCATTTGCTCGGCGCATTGCCGTCTCACGAATGGCAAGCGCTTGCTCCGCACCTCGAACTGGTTCATCTGCGCACGGAACAGTTGCTCTGCGATTCCGGCCAACGCATTCATCACGTGTACTTCCCGACGACCGCGATCATTTCGATGCTGTCGACGATGGAAGACGGCAGCTCCGTCGAAATCGCCGCGGTCGGACGCGAAGGCATGACCGGCGTGCCCGTGCTCACGGGCGGCGAAACCATGCCGAACCGCGTGCAGGTGCAATGTGCGGGCTTCGCGTATCGCATGAGCGCGCAGGCCCTCAAGCAGCAATTCGCCCGCTCCGACTTCCTGCGCCGTCTGATGCTGCTCTACATGCACGCGCTTCTCACGCAAGTCGCGCAGACCGCCGCATGCAACCGCCATCACGCACTGAACAAGCAACTGTGCCGGTGGCTGCTGATCGAAGTCGACCGTGTCGCGTCGAACGATCTGACGGTGACGCAGCAATTGATCGCCGACATGCTCGGCGTGCGCCGCGAGGGCATCACCGAGGCAGCCGGCAAGCTGCACGACGAAGGCCTGATTCACCACAGCCGCGGACACATCAAGGTGCTCGACCGCAAGGGGCTCGAAGCGCGCGCGTGCGAATGCTACGGCCTCGTCAAGCGCGAATTCGATCGCCTGCTGCCGCGCCTGCGCCAGGCCGAAACCGTCGAATAACACGCGGCGCGATTGCCGTCCTCGCAGAGTCGATAATGTTCAGGAATACTGCGCGATGCCTCGACGCATTCCTCGTGATTGCGGGAGGCCTGCTCGCCCACTGGATGCGCTTTGCCACGCTCGCCGCTTTGCCGGACACCGAACGCCTGCTGATCGCCTTCAACTGCGTGCTGGTGCTGTTGATGTTTCCCGGCTTCGGCGTGTATGAAACATGGCGCGGCAAGCCGTTGACGGCGATGCTCGCACGCGTGGCCGCGGCGTGGCTCGCGGTCGTCGCGGCGGCGTTGCTGCTCGCCTTCACGCTGCATCGCATGGATGCGGTGTCGCGGCTGTGGTTCGTCTACTCGACGTTGATCTCGGGCGCGTTGATCGTCGCGACGAAGTGCGCGGTGCATGTCGCGTTGCGCAGTGTTCGCCGGCGCGGCATGAATTTCCGCACCGTTGCGATTGTCGGCGCACCTGGCTTTGCGCGCACGCTGCTCGCGCATCTCGAGCATGCGCCGCAAGCGGGCTTCAAGCCGGTCTGCGTGTTCGACACGAGCGTGGACAGCAGCGTTGAACGGGCAGCGTATGGCGCGCGGCTTAATCGCCTGCCGGTGCTGACCGACCTGACTGCATTCGCCGCCAAAGTGCGCGACGAGCGCGTGAACGAAGTCTGGCTCGCGCTGCCGCTCTCGGAAGAACGCACGATCTATCGCTTTCAGCGCATGTTCAGGCATGACTTCGTGAACCTTCGTTTTATTCCTGACGTACGCAGCCTCTCGCTTTTCAACCACTCGCTCGTCGATGTGGTCGGTTTGCCCACGCTAAGTCTCGGCGCGCCGTCGCTCTCGCCGCCGCAGATGTGGCCGAAGCTGATCTTCGACCGGCTCTTCGCCGCAGGTGCGCTCGTCACGCTCGCGCCGGTGTTCATCGTGCTCGCGACGGCGATCAAGCTCACGTCGCCGGGGCCCGTGTTCTTTCGCCAGACGCGCAAGGGCGCCGACGGCGAGCCGTTCTCGATCTACAAATTCCGTTCGATGACCGTGCATCATGAAGCGCAGGGTCAGGTCACGCAGGCCACGCGTCACGACGCGCGCGTGACGAAGCTGGGCGCGTTCATGCGCCGCACGAGCCTCGACGAGCTGCCGCAGTTTCTCAATGTGCTGCTCGGACAGATGTCGGTGGTCGGCCCGCGTCCGCATGCGCTCGAACACGACGATCTCTACAAGGACCAGGTGTACGGCTACATGCACCGCTACCGCATCAAACCCGGCATCACCGGATGGGCTCAGGTGAACGGCTATCGCGGCGCGACCGCCAAGGTCGAGAAGATGGAAGCGCGCGTGAAGTTTGATCTCTTCTATATCCACAACTGGTCGTTCTGGTTCGACATGAAGATCGTCTTCATCACGATTTTCAAGGGCTTTATCAGCCGCAACGCGTTCTGATCATGCCGCTACGGACGCCGCTCCTGAAAGTCTCCGTGATCGTGCCGACGTATCGGCGCACCGCCGATCTCGCGCGGTGTCTCGCGGCACTCGACGCACAGGAGCGCCGCGCCGACGAGGTAATCGTCGTCGCGCGTCACGACGATCACGCGACGCTCGACTGGCTGCGTACGCGTGAGACCACACGCCCCGATCCGCGCCGCTGCGTCGTGCTCGTGCACAAGCCCGGCGTCGTGGCCGCGTACAACCTCGGGATCGACAGCGCATGCGGCGACGTGCTCTGCTTCACCGACGACGACGCCGCTCCGCATCCTGACTGGGTCGCGCGAATCGCCCGCACATTTGGGGGCGATGCATGCCTCGGCGGTCTCGGCGGCCGGGACATCGTGCATGAACGCAACGGTATTCCGCAGGGGCGGAAACCGTGCGTCGGCATCGTGCGATGGTATGGCCGCACGATCGGCAACCATCACATCGGTCATGGCGAGGCGCGTGAGGTGCACGTACTCAACGGAGTGAACATGGCGTTTCGCCGCGAGGCGATCGGCGCGCTGCGTTTCGACGCGCGGCTGCTCGGCAGCGGCGCGCAGGTTCATTGCGAAATGGCCTTCAGCCTCGACGTGCGCCGGCGCGGCTGGACGCTCGTCTACGATCCTGCGCTGCTCGTCGAGCACTTTCCCGCTCAACGCCGCGACGAGGACCCGCGCTTCGTCTTCAACGATACGGCGTTCTATAACGCGTCGTTCAATCTTCGACTCATCATGTGCGAACACCTGACGCCGCCAGGCCGATGGGCGTTCGTCGTTTACTCGACGCTGATCGGCGATCGCGCGGACCCGGGGTTCCTGCGCGCGTTGTCGTTGTCGTTGGCGTTCGAGCGCGGCGGAATGGCGCTTGCGTTTCGCAAATGGCGAGTGGGCTTACGCGCAATGCGCGGAGCGTGGCAGGAAGCGGCGCGCTAACGCCCGCAAGCCGAAGTAATTTGCGTTGCAATAGATAGCCGGTCAAGGGCTGCGCCGCATGAAGGCGCAGCCTTTTTTTTTTACGCCACTACAAAAACGCGCTGACGTCCGTCTGAAAGCGCTGCGCCAGCGCCTTCGCGACCTTCTTGCTGATCGCCCGGCGGCCCGCGAGGATATCGCTCACCACCGTCGGCGATGCGATGCCCATCAGATCTTTTTGCCGCAGCCCGTGCGTTTCGAGCAGATGCCGCAACACCTCGCGCGGCTCCGCTTTGGGCAGCGTCACGTTCTGCGCCTTCCAGCTCCGAACCAGGTCCGACACGATCGCGTGAAGATCGGTGAGCGGCTCGTTCTCCTTGCCGTTCAGATGATCGGCAAGGGCACTGGAGAGTTCGACCATCGTCTGATAGTCTTGTTCGTTGCGAATGGGAGTAATGGGCAATTGGGCCTGTAGCGCGGCCCAGCTTCGAGCGATGTCGGGAAAAGAGCCCGGAAGGCGATCGGCATTCATGAGTGTAGAGTCTTCCTCGTCCAAAGGTCGCGCATCGCATGCGTCATCGCGTGACGTACGGATTAACGACTGCCTGTTTTAGTAAATCGCAGCGACGATCCGTGATTGTTTGCGTTACCACGGCGGTTACGATTCGTCGCCTGCGTCGAATATCGCGTATTGAGGCGGCTTATGATCCACGCTGCCGCCTGCCCCCGATAGCCGCTCCGGTGGCATCGCCCGAACGGCTTGTTGATGGTGCTGCCCTGCTGAAACACGAGAGGATCGCCGAGCCGCGAAGCCGGCGAACGCCTCGGCTAATCATCCGCAACTGCTCTGCGCCGCCGGCTCGACCGGCCATCCGGCCGGTTCGGCGAGGCGCTCAGCGTCGATCCGCTGCACGGTTGCGGACTCGCCGCGTAAATGCTCGGAAGCGATCGTGCGCGTGACCTCGGCCATGAACGCGCGACGAAACACGGCCGCCGAAAACCGCTCGGCGTTCGCGCGGCACGCGGCCGGCGTGATCTGTTCATGCTGCCGTTCGAACCGGTCGATTGCGTCGAGCATCGACACAACAGTTTGTGATCCGAAATAAATGCCGGTGGGATGCGCGTCGCCGACGGGCACCACGGTCTCGAGCGACCCGCCCTTGCCGAATGCGATCACCGGCGTGCCGCACGCCTGCGCTTCGAGCGTGACGATGCCGAAGTCCTCTTCGGCGGCGAATACGAAAGCTCGCGCACGCTGCAAGTAGCTCTTCAGCACGCCGATCGGCTGATAGCCGAGTATCGTCACATTCGGCCCGGCCTTCGCGCGAATCGCAGCCATCTCCGGTCCATCGCCGATCACGATCAGCTTGCGATGCGGCGTGGCGCTGAACGCCTCGACAATCAGATCGATGCGCTTGTACGGCACCATTCGCGAGGCCGTCAGATAGAACTCTTCCTTATGCGTGCACAGTTCGAATTCGTCGACATTGACCGGAGGTGGAATCACGGCGGCGTCGCGCCGATAGGTTTTCATCATGCGCCGCGCGACGAATTGCGAATTCGCGATCAGGCGGTCGACGCCATTCGCCGAATGCGAATCCCAGCCGCGCAGATAATGCAGCAACGCACGCATGAGCCAGGACTTCGGCCCGCGCGTCAAACCGGCTTCGCGCAGATACTCATGCTGCCGGTCCCACGCCTGACGCATCGGCGAATGCACATAACTTATGTGCGTTTGATCGGGGCCGACGAGCACGCCCTTTGCGACCGTATGCGAACTCGTGATGATCAGATCGTAGTCCGCGAGATCGAACTGCTGGACCGCGAGCGGCATCAACGGCAGATAGCTGTCATAGCGACGGCGCGCGAACGGCAGGCGTTGAATGAAGGAAGTGGTGACGGGTTTGCCGTGCAACGGTCGACGGTCTTCGAGAAAATCCACGAGGCTGAAAAGATCCGCGTCGGGAAAGCATTCGATAATCTGCTCGAGTACCTTCTCGGCGCCGCCAGGTGCGACCAGCCAGTCGTGCACGATCGCAACTCTCATGATCTCCCTATCCTCGTTAACGCCTCCTGGGCATAGCGACGAGTGTAGGTGGCGCGTGCTTTACTGTGCGTGCGCGTGACCACATTCGACGCACGACAGCACGGGAATAATTCATTCGCCGCCATTCGCTTCTTGCGAATGCACGGAACAAATTAATTCGCTTTCCTATGCGCCACGCGTTCGATGTTTCGCTCGACACGGCAATGCAGCGGCCCGCCGGCGAGCTAATGCTCAGACGGGGCCGCTGAAGCGTGTTTCGGTGAACGGAAAACGAAGGGCCGCAGGTGCCCGCACGATGCGATGCGGGCGCCTGGGTTATTGCTCAGACCTTGCGGTACTCGATGGTCTGTACGCCGGTGTCCGTGCCGAGCAGGCACAGATTCGCGCCACGGCCCGCGAAAAGGCCCACTGTCATGACGCCCGGCCACGCGTTGATATGCGTCTCGAGCGTGCGCGGATCGCTAATGCGCAGACCTTTGACGTCGATGATTTCGTTGCCGTTGTCGGTGATGAACGGCGTGCCCTCTTTCGTCACACGCACGACCGGCACACCGCCGAGCGCGGTCACACGGCGGCCGATCGCGGTGCGCGCCATCGGCACGACTTCGATCGGCAGCGGGAAGTTGCCGAGCGTGTCGACGAGCTTGCTGGCGTCCGCGATACAGACGAATACGTCCGACACCGACGCGACGATTTTCTCGCGCGTAAGCGCACCGCCGCCGCCCTTGATCATAGCGCCGCTGTGATCGATCTCGTCGGCGCCGTCGACATAAACCGGCAGCGAGTCGATCTCGTTCAGATCGAGCACCTTGAAGCCGTGCGATTGCAGGCGCGCGGTGGTGGCGAGCGAACTCGACACCGCGCCGCGATAGCGCGCCTTGTTGGCGGCCAGCGCGTCGATGAAACAGTTCGCGGTGGAGCCGGTGCCGACGCCGATCACCGAGCCTTCCGGCACGTTCGCGTGGACATAATCGGCGGCGGCCTGACCGACCAGTTGCTTGAGTTCGTCTTGAGTCATGAGAATGCGGGCGAGCTGTAAAAGACGCTAGTTTACCGGAGTAAGCGGCGGAAACCGGGCGAAATTACTTCTTCACCGCCCGCTGCCTGACCGCCTCGAACAGACACACGCCGGAAGCTACGGAGACGTTCAGGCTCTCGACCGTGCCCGCCATCGGAATCTGCATGACGATGTCGCAGGTGTCGTGCGTGAGGCGGCGCATGCCCTCGCCTTCGGCGCCCATCACGATCGCAACGGGGCCGTCGAGTTCCGTCTCGTAGAGGCTCTTCTTGGCCTCGCCCGCCGTGCCGACGATCCACACGCCGGCCTCCTTCAGTTCACGCAGCGCGCGCGCGAGGTTCGTCACGGTGATGTACGGCACCGTGTCGGCCGCGCCGCTCGCGACTTTCGCGGCGGTCGCGTTCAGGCCGACCGCGCGGTCGCGCGGCGCGATCACCGCGTGGGCGCCGGCGGCATCGGCGACGCGCAGGCAGGCGCCGAGATTGTGCGGATCGGTCACGCCGTCGAGCACCAGAAGCAGCGGCGAGCCGTTGATGCCGTCGAGCAGTTCCGCGAGATTCTGCGCGAGCGGCATGTCGCCCGCGCGCGCCACCACGCCCTGGTGACGCTCGGTGTGCGCGAGCCCCCACAGACGCGTTTCGTCGGCGGCGATCAGGCGCACGCCCGCTTCCTTCGCCGTGTGCAGAAACTCCGTCATGCGGCGGTCCTTGCGCGTGGCGTCGTAATAAACATCTTCGACGGTCGACGCGTCGTGCCGGATGCGCGCGGTGACTGCATGAAAACCGTATAGAACCTTGTGACGTGCCATGACTGATACAACCTTTGATTGAGCGCAGCGGAGAAGCCGCGCTGCTGTGATGAATACGTGTGCCTGTCCGCGATCGGGCCGGCGCGTTACTCAATGACTGCCTGATGAAGCGTGCTGAGGCTGCATGAAGCGCCGATCAAACTCGAATCAAGCGCGGACTAAACTCGAACCAAGCGCGGACCAAACGAACACCGCGCGCAACCGGCACGTCTTCACGTACCCGCTGCGCGCGGTTCGGGCGCCGACGCGCGGCGTTAGCGCTTCTTGCGCGCGGTCTGCCTGGACGCCGCCTTGGCCGACGCGCCGCCCTGCTTCTTCGCGGCGCCGCGCGCTTCCTTGACGGCCGCGCTTTGCACCGGCGCGGCCCGCTTGCGGCGCGCACCCGGCGCTGCCGCGCCGCCTTCGGGCGACGACAACTCGCGCACGCGCGGGCCGCCGTTGTCCGCGGACGACTTGTCTGCCGACACGCTGCGAGCCGGATGCGGCTTGATCGGCGTATCGCGCACGAGGCGGAAGTCGATCTTGCGCGCGTCCAGATCCACGCGGCTCACCTGCACGCGCACGCGATCCGAGAGCCGGTAGCGAATGCCCGTGCGTTCGCCGCGCAGTTCGTTCTTGATTTCGTCGTACTGGAAGTAGTCCGAGCCGAGTTCGGTGACGTGCACGAGGCCTTCGATAAAGAGCGAATCGAGCTGCACGAAGATGCCGAACGACGTGACGCCGTTGACCATGCCGCCGTACTCTTCGCCGAGCTTGTCGCGCATGAAGTAGCACTTGAGCCAGGCTTCGACGTCGCGCGATGCTTCGTCGGCGCGGCGCTCGTTAGCCGAGCAATGCAGGCCGAGCTCTTCCCAGATCGCGACGTTGGTGCCGCGCGTGCGGCCGGTTTTTTCGTCGTCGGCCTGCTGCATGGCGCGAGCGCGCGGCGACAGCGCCGTGTTCAACACGACGCCTGCCGGCGGCTCCGGCTGATACTTGCGGCCTTGCAGAATCGCGTAGATGGCGCGGTGCGTGAGCAGGTCGGGATAACGGCGGATCGGACTCGTGAAGTGCGCATACGCCTCATACGCGAGACCGAAGTGGCCGATGTTGTCCGGGCTATAAACCGCCTGCTGCATCGAGCGCAGCAGCATGGTTTGCAGCATCTGCGCGTCGGGCCGGTCGCGGATTTGCGCCATCAGCGCGGCGTAGTCGCTGGCGTGCGGCTTGTCGTTGCCGCCGAGCGTGAGGCCCATGCCGCGCAGGAACGTGCGCAGATTCTCGAGCTTCTCCGCGGTCGGGCCGGCATGCACGCGGAACAGACCCGGATGCTTGTTGCGCTTCAGCAGGTCGGCAGCGCACACGTTCGCGGCCAGCATGCATTCCTCGATCAGCTTGTGCGCCTCGTTGCGGGTGCGCGGCACGATCTGCTCAATCTTGCCCTGCGCGTTGCAGACGATGTACGTCTCGGTCGTATCGAAGTCGATCGCGCCGCGCTTCTGCCGCGCGGCGAACAGCGCCTTGTACACGCCGTAGAGGTTCTGCAATTGCGGCAGCAGCGCGGCGCGGCGCGCGGCTTCCGGACCCTTGGTGTTTTTCAGCACCGCCGCGACTTCCGTGTACGTCAGACGCGCAGCCGAATGCATCACACCAGGATAGAACTGATACGCCTTAACTTCGCCGCGCGCGGTGACGATCATGTCGCACACGAGCACGCAACGGTCGACGTTCGGATTGAGCGAGCACAAACCGTTCGACAGTTTCTCCGGCAGCATCGGAATCACGCGGCGCGGGAAATAGACCGACGTGCTGCGCTCGATCGCGTCGGCATCGATCGCGCTCTTCGGATGCACGTAGTGCGAGACGTCGGCAATCGCGACGATCAGACGGAAGCCGTCGCCGCGGCCGACCTTGATCGGCTCGCAATACACGGCGTCGTCGAAATCGCGCGCGTCTTCGCCGTCGATCGTGACGAGCGGCACGTCGCGCAGATCGATGCGATGACGCACGTCAGTGGGACGAACTTCGTCGGGAAGTTTCGCGGCTTCGGCAAGCGCGTCGGGGCTGAACTCATGCGGCACGCCGTATTTGCGCACCGCGATTTCGATTTCCATGCCGGGGTCGTCGATATCGCCCAGCACTTCCGCGACGCGGCCCAGCGGCTGCGAATGACGGCTCGGAAAATCGGTCAGCTCGACCACCACCACCTGGCCGACCTTGGCCTTCTTGGTGTTCTGCGTGATGAGGATGTCGTGGCCGATGCGCTTGTCTTCGGGCGCGACGATCAGCGCGCCGTTCTCGTTCAGCAGACGCCCGATCACGCGCTTGTTCGCGCGGTCCGTGACCTCGACGATGTGCCCTTCCGGCCGGCCGCGCCGGTCATAGCCGACGATGCGTGCAAGCACGCGGTCGTTGTGCATGACCTTCTGCATTTCGGCGGTGGGCAGGAACAGATCGTCCTGACCGTCGTCGCGAATCAGGAAGCCGTAACCGTCGCGATGACCCTGAACGCGGCCTGCGACGAAGTTCGACGGATGAGTCAGCTGATAGAGATTGCGCTGATCGAGCCGGATCTGGCCGTCGCGCTCCATGGCGCCGAGGCGCTTGAAAAATCCTTCGCGCTCCTGGCGCTTGATGGACAGGGCTTCGGCGATCTCGTTGGCGGCGAGCGGCGTTTCGCTCGTACGCAGGACGCCGAGGATTTCCTCGCGGCTCGGAATCGGATACGGAAATTTGCTCAAGGGCTTGTCGATGATTTTTTCTCGTTGCATGGACGTCGGTCGGCGATCTGGCTCGGCTTAAGAAGCGTTTGCGTGGCGCCTGAATGGCACTTGCTGCTGCACTAAAAGACTCTCTCGGGTCCGGCTTGTTCAAGGCTGAGTCCGACGGGCTTGTGTACCGTGCCAACGAACTACTGCGAGGCATTCTAACACCCGTCTCGCACGCCACGCGGGCCGTCAATAGTCGCCAGGAAGCGTCGCCGGCAAGCCCGCGCGGGCTCGTTTGCGGCGTGTTTAAGCAGCTTTTGAGAAACGCTTGACAGCCTCGATGCTGTCGCTATAATGTCGGTCTTTGCTGTTCATCACCTGCCCAGGTGGCGAAATTGGTAGACGCACTAGGTTCAGGTCCTAGCGGTGGCAACACTGTGGAGGTTCGAGTCCTCTCTTGGGCACCAGGATTCAAAATTGAAGCCGCCTCGGTTCATCGGGCGGCTTCAGTTTTTATGTAGAGCGGTAATGTTGTTTGTTTCGGTTCAAGGCGTGGGTTGGCGGCGGGGATTGACACGCTGCATCATCCCGCTAAAATAGCGGTCTAGCTTCAAGACGTGCCCAGGTGGCGGAATTGGTAGACGCACTAGGTTCAGGTCCTAGCGGTGGCAACACCGTGGAGGTTCGAGTCCTCTCCTGGGCACCAACAGTTGTTCCGGCTTGGTTTTAGCTCAAGCCGCAGTAGTTCGAGAAACCCCGTAAGGTTAAAAACTTTACGGGGTTTTTTGTTTTTGCAGGTCTCGGGCGTTGCACCGACATCGGTGATTTTTTGCGTTTAGACGCAATCGGGATGTTGGACCATGCTGGTCAGACGACAACAAAACCTGACTGCTCCGCTATCGACGACCGAATACGGGCGGACGAAACCTACCGGAAAGCGGAGTTTGTCGTGCGCGAGTACCTGACTTACGCACTCCGCAACAAGCCCATCTCGACGCTTGCCACATCTGAGGTCAAGCCCGTATTCGAAGCGATTGCCTCTCATGCGCCTAACCTCGCGACCAAGGCACGGCAGTATGTCGGTGGCATCGTGACGTACGCCGTCAAGAACGGACTGCACGCAGATGGCGCCCCCTTGATACCGACATACGCCGCTTTTTCACGGCCTCCGGGCTTCGTCCACTGCGCCAACGAGTTTTCGAAACCGGTAGGCGCACGCATCGTACTTTTCCTTCATGGCTAACTACGCGCGTCTGATACGCCGAAAGCCGGTGCACGCGCTGAAAAACGAATAGTGCAGTACCTGGACGCTAAAGACCTGTCGTCCATAGCCGATATTCAGTCACCGCGCGACCGTACAACGTGGGTAAGTCCTGGCAAATACGCCGACTCCACCGCAAGCCTTTGACCCGGATTTTCCGCCGGCCCCACATCCCTAAACTGGAAACTATCAATGCGTCTCGTCCCGATTTCAGCCATCTGCGTCGTCCTTCTCTCAGCGTGTGCGGGAACTCCGACCACGAATCCACTACCTGCCGACCGCGGACACGAAGTGGCCACGGTGCTCACTGCCGGTGTAAGCGATCTGCAGATCGATGCAGGATCGTTCGACATTTCTGCCGAAGCGAAGCAGGAAGTCGTCGGGGCATTCCGTGCCGAGTTGACGAAGATCGGTGTGCCCGTCGCTGCGTCCGGTGCGCCGGTCGTTCTTCACGTCACGGAATTCAAGACGCGGCCCGCCGCGGCACGAATCATGTTTGGTGCACTGTCCGGCAGCGACCACATCAAGGGAACGGTGACGGTCGCGGGAGCCACGTTTGAGGTGGCCGACACAGGCGTCACCATGATGGGCGGCCTGGGTGTCGTCGCGAGAAACGTGGGCAAGCAAACGGCAGACGGCGTAGGACAACTCGCCGGTGTGGCCACCCGATAGCAGGCGGAACATTCGCGCGCGGTCAGCGCATCCGCAGACCGCGCATAACCGTTGAAGAGACGATGAGAAGGAAGCCATCACCGGACATGTGCGATGCGCAAACCGAATCTTCGGTCGATGCGGCGATGCTTCGACGGGCGCTCGCTCCGGGGAACGTCCCCCACAGTCTCATGAGGCCGCAGTCGCCCCCTTCCGGTCGGCCAGCCGCAGACTTCGAGCGGCGGCTATTCGAGGATGAGCTGCCGCACACGGCCACAGGCACTCCCCATTCAACCGCCTCCCCCGCCACTCATCCGCAGATGCGGTCGCGGTCATGAAAGCGTTGCATCCAGTAGGGAAAGGGAACCGACGGCTCAGATACTTTATCGAGCCGGGCACACTGTTCGGCGGTTAATGCGAGATTCTGTGCGTCGAGGTTGGCTGCGAGTTGCTCGCACGTGCGGGCTCCGACGATGACAGAAGTGATCGGCTCGCGCGCAAGCAACCAGCCTAACGAGACTTGAGCCGGCGTGGCCGCCAGTTCGCCGGCGACTTCACGCAATACTGCGAGGATCGGCTCCGCCCTGACTAGATCGACCGGCGGAAAGTCGAGTTTCGCACGCCGCCCGGCAGCTTCGCCATTCTGCGCGTACTTGCCGCTCAGGTAGCCACCTGCGAGCGGACTCCAGACCAGAAGGCCCATTTTGTTTGACGCGGCAACCGGCATGATTTCGTGTTCGATATCGCGGCTCGTCAGCGAATAGTGCACCTGATTGCTCACGACATGAGCCCGATCGGTACGGGACGTTATGCCGACGGCTCGTTCGAGATCGGCTGCACTGAAATTGCACACGCCAATGTGACGGACCTTGCCTTGGGTGACGAGATCGTCCAGCACACGAAGCGTCTCGTCGAGCGGAACGAGCGCGTCACGGTCATGCAACTGGAACAGGTCGATGTGATCGCGACCGAGTCTCTTCAGGCTTGTCTCGACCGAGCGCATGATGTGCGAGCGGCCCAGTCCCACTTCGTTCTGGCCCGTGCCGGTGCGTAACCGAACCTTGGTCGCGACGAGCATTCGATCTTCGTCCAGCCCCAGCGCTTTCAGCACATGGCCAACGACCTCCTCTGAGCGGCCCTGCGAATAGGCGTCCGCCGTGTCGATCAGATTGACGCCACGCTCCACGGCCATCGCGACGAGCCGGGCGGCCTGATCGCTTTTCAAGCCGGCAATATTGCCCCAGATGCCCGAGCCGGCACCGAAAGTCATTGCGCCCAGGCTCAGCCGTGAAACGCGTAGACCAGTTCTGCCAAGCGTGCTGTATTCCATCGTGTATTCCTTGTTTGAACGAAAACCTGATGCATCGGTAGAGCAAGGCCCTGAGTCCACGCGCCGCGCTATCGGCTCTGGTCAGGTTCGACGCGACACAAGCTCGCCCAGAACGGTCTCCAGTTCGACGTGGCCGCGCAAGATTCCATCGGAACTGTTTTCGAAATCGATCCAGCCTTCGTTGAAGCCGTCCAGCATGCGCATGCGCGGTAGAGGATGCTTCATGCCCTGCGTGCGGAACAGCGCTTCCCACGTCTGCCTTTCGACGACTTCTGCACGTACCTGACGACGCAACACGCCGGCGAAAGCCGCTGCGAGATCGTTAGGACTGACCCGGCGTGGACCTTCAAGCTCGACGACGCGCACCCCGCGCCACGTCTGCTGCAGCAGTTCCGCAGCAACGCGGCCTACGTCCGCGGTGGCGACCATCGGCACCGGCTTGTCGAGCGGCTGCAGGTAACTGGCGATGACGCCATCGTCGCTTGCAGACGCAACATCCCATGCGGCGTTCTCCATGAACCAGCCAGGCCGAAGGAACGTCACGGGCATCGGCATCTCGCGCAGCGCCTGCTCCATCAGCGTGCGTTGAGTGAGCAGGTTGACTTCGTCGGCCTGTGCGCCGATCGTCGAGAGGCAAACAACCTTGTCGGGCCGTGCCTTCAGTAGTGCTGCGGACACAGCGTCAATCACTGTGCGCGCTTCCGGAAACCCGGGCTCCGGATCGAACTCCGAAGGCGGCAGGATGAAAACGCCCGTCGCGCCTTCGAACGCGGCGGCGAGTGACGAAGCGTCTTCCATGAAAGCCGTCGCGATCTCGCAACCTCGTTCTGCCCACGCCTGTGCCCGCGTCGCATCGCGCACGACTGCGCGCACCGGCTGACCAGCAGCCAGAAGTTCGCGGGCCAGTGCGCCGCCCACCTTGCCGGTGATTCCTGTGATTGCATACATTGCTCGTTCTCCTGTGTGGATATATCGGGTGACGCAGCGTCGACGTGCCGACGGCCAATCGCTCACGCGCGACGCAAACCGTCGTAAAACGCCTGCTCGAACTGTCCGTAGAGATTCACTACGCGCGCATCGTAGAAGGGCAGCATCTGCGTAAAGAGTGATCCGGCGACACGCTTGACCGGATCCACCCAGAAGTAGGTGTTCAACAATCCGGCCCAACTCACGCTGCCTGCGCTTCGTCCGTGGGGTCCTTGCTCTGTATTGATGTCGAACGACAGCCCCCACTTGTGCGCGGCGCCCGGAAACTGATCGAAGCTGTTCGACCACGACGGCTGCGCCGTCCTCATTTCCGTGACCTGCAGATCGCCAATGTGATTGCGGAACATCGTCGCGACGGTGTCGCCGCGTAGCACGCGTTCGCCGCGATACGTGCCGCCGTTCAACAGCATCTGCAGAAACGCCATGTAGTCGCGCGGCGTGCTGAAGAGCCCGCCTCCGCCCATGAAAAATTCGGGGCGCTGGTTGATCTCGAACGGCTCGGGCGCGAGTGAGCCGTCCGCCTGACGCCTGTGCATGGTGGCGACGCGCTGCTTCTGCTTGCTGCCGATGAGAAAGCCCGTGTTGCGCATGCCCAGCGGATCGAAGATGTGCTCGCGGAAGTAGACTTCCAGCGACTGATCGGTCACGGCCTCGACCAGTTTGCCGACCCAGTCCATGCTGATGCCGTACTCCCAGCGCTCGCCCGGCTCGAACTCCAGCGGCGCCGCGAATGCACCGTTCATCGAATAGCCGATGTCCGCCATGCCCGTTACCTTCTCGTACCGGCTGAGCTCGTCGCTCCAGATGCTGTACGTGAAGCCGGAGGTATGCGTGAGGAGATGGCGCACCGTGATCGCATTGCGCGCAGGACGCAGCCTGGGCTGCCCGGAGACGTCGAATCCGTCGAGGATTTGAGGCGACTTCAACTGCGGCAGGATGTCGCCCGCAGGTTGATCCAACCGCAGTCGGCCCTGTTCGATGAGCTGCATGCACGCGGTTGCGGTGATCGCCTTTGTCATCGACAGGAGCCAGAAGACTGTGTCAGGACTAATGGCCTCGCCAGTGCGGGCGTTCGCCCGGCCACACGCTCCCTCGTAAACCAGTCCGCGGTCGGTTGCGCCCATGGCGACAACAGCGGCAACCGTGCCGTCGTCCACCGCCCGTTGCAAGCATTGATCGATCGAACTGTAGGCCGGGTGATGCGCCAGCGCGGCGTCGCCACGAGCGCGCTGCGATACTGCCCGCGCGTCGCGGCTCGCGACGCCACCAAGTGTCGCGAGAGCCAGCAGGCTCGACGCTCCCTTCAGAAGACGGCGACGATCTGTTTGAACTGCCATTTTTCGTTTCTTCCCGAATGAGTGAATGAAGCGCGGCATCGCAGTGCATCAGTGATTGGCGAAAAACGCGCGCTGTGAGCGGTTCCCGTTGAGGCGTCCAGCGGATGTCTCGGTGAGACGTATTCTGGACAAGCACCAAACAAAACAAAATGACATGGATGTCATCAGATAAGTGACAATGAGTCACCTATTTGGCATGATCAACGGAGACTCCGAACTGCTGCGCGGCGCAGCGTTCGCTTTCACCTGGTCGATCGCGCTGCGCCACGCGCATTAACTCGAGTAACCATGAGATCCAGTAGCGAGAAGCTTTCCGGCAGCATTAGCGTGTTCGCCGCCGTAGTGGATGCGGGAACGTTTGTGGCCGCTTCGGAGGTGATAGGAATGACGCCGCCGGGCGTCAGCCGGGCGATTGCGCGGCTGGAAAAAAGGTTGAACATCCGGCTCTTCAGCCGGACAACGCGCTCCGTCTCCCTGACTGAAGAGGGCCGCCGCTTTTACGAGCAGGTCATGCCCCATCTCGCCGGATTGGAAGAAGCAGCGGCCGCTGCGGCAGGTGGCGCGTCCGCTGTGCGTGGAAAGCTGAGAATCAATCTGGATCCTGTCGTCTACCGGACCATTCTCGGGCAACAACTCGATGCGTTCATGGACGCACACCCCGAACTCGAAATCGAGTTCATCGCGCGAGACAGTCTTGGCGACCTCGTCATGGACGGCTTCGACCTCGCCGTGCGATTCGGCGAACCCAAAGCGTCTACCCTGATCGCGAGAAAGCTGCTCGACACCCGCATCGTGACGGTCGCGGCGCCCTCGTACATTGCTCGCTGGGGACGGCCGTCAAGACCCGAGGACCTCAAAGGCCGAAGCCACCGATGCCTTGAATTTCGCAACCCGGAGACAGGCAAGCCGTTCCAGTGGGAATTTCATCGCAAGCGAAAACGCATTGTGGTCGACACTCAGGGACGACTCACGGTCAACGACCCGGGCGCTTTGCTCAACGCATGTCTCGCCGGTTCCGGAATTGCGCAGATGTTGCTGCTCGGCGCCGAGCCCCTGATTGCCGACGGCCGGTTAATCAATCTCTTTCCCGAATGGGTAGACGAACGGTATCCGTTATACGTCTACTACGCATCCCGGCACCACGTGCCGGCAAAGACCCGCGCTTTTCTTGACTTCGTGATCGAGCTGACGCGCAATCACGCGCGCCTCGGCACGCGCTAGCGCCGTTGCGGGGTACATCGGCACGAATGTCTATAGCCGGACCTCGTCAAAACCTGGCAGCGCCCCGTCCGTTGAGCAGGTCATGCGGGAGTTCGGCAGTCTCTATGACGCGTATGACGCAGTCGGGCACGTGCCGAAGCTCGCCCCGAGCGCTCTGCAAACAGGCATGCAGAAAGGAAGTCTGGTCCTGGGGCATTCACCGTTGTCTGTCGCCACGGACAGACGTTCCACCGCGCGGCGTCCGGCACGTGGATTGCTGCATACGTAATAAGAATGCGGCCGACGGCTGCATCTCTATTCTCTCTGACTAAGGAGGCAGAAATCATGAGCAAGGCAACGAGCGCGTTACTCGCGGCTGTCGCCGCACTCACGCTGTCCGGCGGCGCCTACGCCCAGGCCGCCGGTGGCTCCAGCGGTAACGGTTCGACAGGCAGCACGGCTAGCCCCGCAAACCAGGTGAATAGTGCAACGGGCGGCTACGGCACACCGGGCACCACCAATTCGGACAGCGGCATGTCGGGGCATCCCAATTCGGGGCTGCCGAGCAGCGTCAATAGCGATTCGACTTCCGGCGCTACCGCACCCGTGGGTGGCAACAACACCTTGGCGACGCCGAGTGTGAAGTCGCCGACATCGGGTAAGTAGAAGCAATTTAGTTGACTATCGGTGGCGATGAAGCCACCGTCGGGACCCGCTGTCGCGGTCTGGCACGAAATGAGACTGTTGCCCGCGCGACAGCGGGCAGCCCCCCGCGTCGTCGTGAAATTCCCCCATTTCGCATCGAAGGCGGCGGTCGATGATCTGTTACTCCTCAAGCTCGATCCTTCCTACCGCAGCGAACTGCTGCGCCGTTGCGGCGCAAAGGCGCCTATCGAACTGCCGCTGCGCGCGCGTTCGCTGAAGTCGCTACTGAAGTAAGTCAGGGCCGGTAGACGTGATTCGCTCATGCACAAGCTTTTGTGCGCAGCCGCCCAAGTCGTTGCATTTTGTCGCCCGTACGATCTGCCATCGGTAGCGCCGCACCGACCGCATACTCTTACGGAGCCAAGCCAAGCATGCTTCACGAACTGCCAGCCATTACACGGAATGTCCACTGGGGCTACTTTGACGCGGCGCTAGCGCCCGCACTGATCGTCGAGAGCGGCGACTTCGTGCGCGCCGAAGCAATCACGCATCATGCGGGCGACGCGCCGGACCTGATGATGGACGACACGGTGCGGGCGCTTTACGACACGATTCCGGAATCTGACCGGCAACCTGGTGTGCATCTTATGACGGGGCCGATCTTCGTGAGAGACGCAAGACCCGGCGACCTGCTCGAGGTGCGTTACCTGCAAATGAACCCGCGCTTCAATTACGGCTCGAATCTCGCCGCGCACTGGGGTCATCTGTTTACCGACTTCGACAAAGAGCGCGTCACGATCTATGAACTCGATCAGACGTCCAATACGGCTCACGCATTGTATGCATACGACTACCCGGGAAAATATCTGGTGCCGGGCAAACGATCGGAGGTCCGGGACTGCTGCCGCGAACTCGCGCTCGAAGGCATTCGTGTGCCGGTGCGCCCTCACCTGGGCACTGCAGGCGTCGCGCCCGACGTGGCTGGCCGCGTGAGCACCGTGCCTCCCGGCGCGCATGGCGGCAATATCGATAACTGGCGCATCGGCGCTGGATCCACCATGTATTACCCGGTCGCGGTGGACGGCGGTCTCTTCTCGATTGGCGATCCTCATGTATCGCAAGGCGATGGCGAGATTAGCGGCACCGCAATTGAGGCCTCGCTCAATGTGATGTTCCAGATCGTGCTGCGGCGGGACTTTACATTTCCTTCACCGCTGCTGGAGACACCGGATTACTGGATCGTCCACGGTTTCGATGAAGATCTGAATATCGCAACCAGAAACGCTTCACGCGACATGTTGCTTCTGCTTACCGAACGGCAAGGCTTATCACGCGACGACGCCTATTCGCTGATGAGCGTTGCGGCCGATTTCTCCGTGACGCAGGTGGTCGATGGCCGTCAGGGCATTCACTGCAAAATCCCCCGCAGCATTTTTCCTCCGAAGAAACAACCTCGCGCGTGAGCTGTGCGTGCGCGCTACGGCGGTGCGTCCACGCACTGCCGTAGCGCAGCGCTGCGGCGCCAACCGGGCTGTTATCGATGGCACGGACATTGCCCTTGAACAACTCGACTGACGTTCGTCAGCGTACGGGAGCCTTGGGTTGGATCTACAGCGTTTCACCACCGAGTCATACGCCGAGACAGATCGCCTGCGAGCATGGAAAGCGGAGCTGGGCCGATTTGGCCTGCGTTCCGGCGCGCCTGGGGCAGCCGCGCCCCACTTGCATGGCACGATCAGGTCACGCACGTCGACCAACGGCTTCGAGTTGATCGCACTCGCCGCTTTCGCGCAAACCATCGAACTCAACGTCGACGGCGCCGACAGTCTCCTGATCGCGCTGCATATCGACGGCTGCCTGACGCTTGTCGCCGACGGTGCGAGCGAGAGCGTTGCTACCGGCGATATCGTCTATGCTTCCTCGCGCGAGGAAGCGCTCCTGTCGTTCGCGTCAGACTTTCGAGCGTTTGTGATCCGCGTGCCCCGCGCTGCGATCAACGCACGTCTTCTTACACCGTTTTCATTGCGTGCCGGGCGGTTGCCAGGAGACGCCGGTATCGGCCATGTGTTTTCCGGCTTTCTGCGCTCGGTTGCGGAAAGCGTGGAAACGTTGTCGCTCGACGAGTTGCGTCCGCTGGAACTCGCGCTTGCGGAGTTCCTCGTCGCGTCTCTCGTCGGTCATGACAAGGAAGGCAGCTTCAGTGGCCTCACTCCCTCTCAAGCCGCCCTTTTTTCGCGGGTGTGCCGAACCATCGAGGCCAATTTAGCGGATCCGGATCTGGGGCTGACATCGATAGCAAAACAGGAGCGCGTCTCGCCGCGTTATCTACAGAAGCTGTTCGAAGCCGTCGGACAGAACTTCTCGACTTATCTGCGCTCGCGCAGGCTGGAGCGTTGCCGCGCGGATCTGGTCAATCCTCTATACGAAAAGCTTTCCATTGCCGATCTCTGCTTCCGCTGGGGTTTCAACGACGCTGCGTATTTCAGCCGCGCCTTCCGGGAGCAATATCGGGCATCGCCGCGCACGTTCCGGCACGAAGCGGGTCTCGAACTGGCGCGCCATCTCGTGCAGCGTATCTCGCGCGGCTTGCCCGTCAACGCGGGGAACCTGCTCGTACATGCACAACTCGCCGGCCAGGGTGCCGTTCAGGAAACCGCGGACGAGCCGTACTTTACGACGCAACCCGAAGCTCCTTCCCCATCGCCCACCCGCGAGTCCAGCAAGCCGCGTCATCATCTATTGCGCGCGACGGCCAATACAATTCATTGGGGTTACTTCAGTCACGATCTGAAGCCCGTGCTGGAAATCGACAGCGCAGACACCGTGACTATCGAAACACTCACGCAACACGCGGCGGATGACTGGGAGCGGATGGTGCGTGGCGATCCTGGCGCAGAAAGCGTGTTCCACTGGACCGCGGCGCGCAAGAACGTGAACCGCCGCGGCGCGGGCCCCATGGACGCGTCCATTTACGGACGTGGCGCAGGAGAAGGCTTCGGCGTGCACATCTGCACCGGACCTATCGCCGTGCGCGGAGCGCAACCCGGCGATGTGCTGGAAGTGCGCATCCTCGACATTCACCCGCGGCGTTGCGCCAATCCAAAATTCGCCGGCCGTGCGTTCGGCAGCAATGCTGCCGCGTGGTGGGGATTTCACTATCGCGAGCTGTTGACCGAGCCGAAACCGCGCGAGGTCGTCACCATCTATGAGCTCGATGCGGACGCAACCGACAGTGAGACCGCCTGCGCCCGCGCCGTCTACAACTTCCGCTGGACGCCGCAGCGTGATCCTTTCGGCGTGATGCATCCGACAATCGATTATCCTGGCGTGCCGGTCGATCATTCGACAGTGGTCGAGAATCACGACATCCTGAAGAATGTCCAGATTCCGGTGCGTCCGCATTTTGGCGTGATCAGCGTCGCGCCGCAGCAGGATGGGCTAATCGATTCGATTCCGCCTTCCACCTTCGGCGGAAATCTCGACAACTGGCGCGTCACCCGCGGCGCTAGCGTGTTCTTGCCGGTCGGGGTGCCCGGCGCCCTCCTCTCCATTGGCGACCCGCATGCGTCGCAAGGAGACTCGGAACTCTGCGGCACCGCGATCGAGTGTTCGCTCACCGGCGAATTCCAGGTCGTGCTTCACAAGAAAGAAACGCTCGGCAACGAGGTGTACGCCGACCTCACGTATCCATTAGTAGAAACCGCAGACGAATGGGTACTCCACGGCTTCAGCTATCCGAACTATCTGGCCGAGTTCGGTACGAGCGCGCAAAGCGCCGTGTACGAGAAATCCACGCTCGACCTCGCGATGCGCGACGCTTTCATCAAAACGCGGCGCTTCCTGATGACGACCAAGGGCCTGTCCGAGGACGAGGCGATTTCGCTGATCTCAGTCGCGATCGACTTCGGTGTCACCCAGGTGGTAGACGGCAATTGGGGGGTGCACGCGATCATCCGGAAATCGCTGTTCTCCGCGTGACGTAGCAAGCGGCGGCCTCGATACGCGCGCGTACAAGAGTTTGTTCGCAGCAAGCTCGATGCGGCGATTTTGGCTTCCGTACGATGGGTCCTGACGTGAACACAGGCGTACGCGCCGTTCGACAGGACACTGCACCATGGATTCTCCCGCATATCGCGCGCTGGCCGGCCACGGGCGCTTTGATTATTCGCCGATCGGCGGCCGCCCCGTCTATCGCTGGCCCGACGGTTCCCGCCTCGCCGTCTATATCGGTTTCAACATCGAACACTTTGCGTTCGGCGAAGGACTTGGCCCGACCATCGGTCCAGTGATGCCTGAGCCAGACGTACTGAATCACGCATGGCGCGAGTACGCCTTGCGCGTGGGAGCATGGCGCTGTCTCGATCTGTTCGATGAGCTCGCACTGCCGGTAGCGGGCATCATCAATACGGCGCTCTATGATCACTGCCCTGACCTGGTCGCCGCGTTCGCCCAACGTGGCGATGAACTTGTCGCCCACGGCCATACCAATTCAGACAGACAGGGAACGCTGTCCGAGGCCGAAGAACGTGCGCTGATCGTGGCATGTCGCGAGCGGATCGCCGCGGAAAGTGCACAGCAGCCAGCGGGCTGGTTATCGCCATGGTTGTCCGAGAGTCATGTCACCAGCGATCTCGTGGCGGAAGCGGGTTACCAGTACACGCTCAACTGGTGTCACGACGATCAACCCACGCGCCTCGTTACACGCAACGGTCAGCCGCTGTGGGCAATTCCGTATCCGGAAGAAGTCAACGATATTCCAATGATCCTCGCGCGTCAGATGGACGCAAGATCGTTCGCCGATCTGGTGATAGATCACTTCGAGGAGATGCTGCGACAATCCGCCCGCGAGCCGCTGGTGATGGGCATTGCCTTGCATGCGTACCTGGCAGGACAGCCGCACCGCCTGCTTCACTTGCGGCGGGCACTCGAGCATATCGTCCGCGCGCGCGACGAAGGCCGGATCTGCATCACTACGCCGGGTTCGATCGCAAGTCACATGGACTTCCTTGGCCACTGACTCCCCCTCTTCCCGCATCGCCATATCAGCCGTTTAACCGATGTTTTGTTCAACCTCATCAAGGTTCGCCATGTTCATGCCAAAAGCATTCAAGCTTCTCTTATGCGCTGTCACCAGCCTTCTTCTCGCACAAGGCGCGTCCGCGCAATCGTGCGAACCGTCCAAAGTGGCCCAGAAATATCCGTCGCTGGCCGGAAAGACCATCAAGATCGGCGTCGATCCGGAGTCGCCGCCTTATGCGTTTCGTGACAGCAAGGATTTCAACAAGATTATCGGCGCCGATGCCGACATGGCTCGCGCCGTGTTCGATTGCGCGGGCGTGAAAACGGAGTTCTTCACCGCCGGCTGGCCCGGGCTGCTGCCGGCCCTGCGCGCCGGACAGATCGATGTCATGTGGGACTTGCTGTACTACACGCCCGAACGCGCGAAGGAAACGACTTTCGTCACGTATATGCAGGCCGGTACCGGCGGCCTGGTGGCCGCCGGCAACCCGAAAAAAATCGATGACATCTCAAAGCTCTGCGGCCTCACCGTCACAGCAGGCATCGGCACAGTCGAACTCACGATGGCGCAAGCGCAGGCCGCGAAGTGCAAGGCCGAAGGCAAATCCGACGTGACCATCATGACTTCAGCCGATATCGCCTCGGGTGCGCGCCTCGTCGCCAGTCATCGTGCCGACGTGATGATGTACGACCTCGCGCTCGTCGACGGTCTCGCGAAACAGAACCCGCAGCTCTACACCCGCGGCTTCATGGTGACGAGCGGCATGAAGATCGGCGTGGGCGTGAAAAAAGGCAACGCCGACATGATCGCTGCGGTGTCCGATGGACTCAGAATCATGCAGGCCAATCAGACTCAGAAGAAAACGTTCCAGCAGTACGGCGTGGATCCGTCGCTGGAAATGTCGACCACGTTGCTTACTCAATAAAGGCTGCCTGCGCGGCACACCGTCCAGTGTGTCCGTAGCGTCATGAATCAGGTTCTGACATGAAGGCATCGCGTATCAAACAAAACGTCGTCGGCACGCTCGTTGCGGCCGCCATGCTGGTCTTTCAGCCGGCCATGGCGGCCGGCCTGAATGGCGTCCAGGTGCTCGACGGTTTCAGGGAACTGGCGGGTTATGTCGGCTCGCCGTTCCTGCTCGGCGGCGCGTGGATCGCGGTGAAGATCACGCTGATAGCGATGTCGATCGGGCTCATGCTCGGCCTCGGCCTTGCACTGATGCGGCTCTCGCGATTCAGGACTTTGAACTCGGCGGCGTGGGGCTATATCTGGTTCGTGCGCGGCACGCCGCAACTGCTGCAGCTCGTATTTATTTTCGACGCGTTGCCGCTGATCGGTCTGCGCTTCGACGAAGTCTCGACTGCGGTTATCGGCTTCGCACTGAACGAGGCGGCGTTCAGCGCCGAACTGTTTCGTGCCGGCATTCTGTCGGTGAACCGCTCGCAATCCATCGCGGCCGCGGCGCTCGGCATGGGACCGTTGCTGACATTACGCCGCATTATCCTGCCGCAGTCCATGCGGGCGGTGATCCCCGGCCTCGCCAACGACACCATCGGCATGTTGAAGCTAACCTCGATCGCCTCGGTCATTTTCGTCAACGAACTCACCTTTCGCTCGCAACAGGTCGTCGGCCAGAACTTCAAGTTTTTTACCGTGTTCGGCGCAGCGGCGGTGATCTATCTGTTCCTCACGAGCGGAATTTCACTGGTTCAGGTGTGGCTCGAACGCATCTTCGATCACGAGCGCGACCGGAAACTCACATTCTCGTGGTTCGGACTGCGCGTTTCGACGCCCGATGCGAAACCGCCCGGCGCTCCGGAT
Source organism: Paraburkholderia graminis (assembly GCF_003330785.1). Classification (NCBI taxonomy): domain Bacteria; kingdom Pseudomonadati; phylum Pseudomonadota; class Betaproteobacteria; order Burkholderiales; family Burkholderiaceae; genus Paraburkholderia; species Paraburkholderia graminis. The sequence goes on along the minus strand of NZ_CP024934.1, from coordinate 1,696,213 downwards.
CTCGCGCCAGTCGCCGCTCAGGAGATGGAACCGAATGGTCACGCGTGGATCGGCACGCTGCTGCCCGCAGAAAGCCGCACGCCCCGGCATCGCGACGAACCGTTTGTCGCATGCAGGAACGTCTGGAAGTCGTATGGCAAACGCGAGATTCTGCGGGGCGTCGATCTGTCGATTGCGCATGGCGAAGTGGTCGTCATTCTGGGTCCGAGCGGCTCAGGCAAAAGCACGCTGCTCAAGCTCATCAACCATCTGGAACCGCTCGACTGGGGAACGATCAAGGTCGATTCACGGTATGTGGGTTATCGGGAAGTGCCGGGCGGCGGCGGCACGGTTCGGCCTCTGCACAACCTCGCACGCGCACGCGCCGAAGCGCGCGTCGGCATGGTATTTCAGCACTTCAATCTGTTCAGTCATTTGAGCGCGCTGGACAATATCGTCGAAGCACAGCGGCAGGTCTATGACGTGCCGCGCGCCGAAGCACAAGCGCTCGGCCGCGACCTGTTGAAAAGCGTCGGCCTCGCCGCCCATGCGGATTTTTTGCCGCATCGGTTATCAGGCGGACAGCAGCAGCGGGTGGCGATTGCGCGGGCGCTCGCGATCAAGCCCAAGCTGATGCTGTTCGACGAGCCCACTTCGGCGCTCGATCCAGAACTTGTCGGAGAAGTGCTTGGCGTGATGCGTGGCCTCGCCGATGCCGGCATGACGATGATCGTGGTCACCCACGAAGTCCGCTTTGCCCGCGATGTCGCCGACCGCGTCGTTTTCATGGATGGCGGCGAAGTCATCGAGCAGGGGACGCCGCAGCAGGTCATCGACAACCCGGTTCACGAGCGCACCAGAAAATTCCTTAACGTCGTCGCTAATTGAATATGAGGCTCTCATGACGGACTTCGAAACTTTCAACCTTGGTCGCGTCGTGCTGCAGTCCGGCGCGACGCTGCCCGACATGCTGCTCAGCTACAAGACCTATGGCCGGCTGAATGCGGCACGCGACAACGCGATTGTCTACCCGACGTTTTATAGCGGCAGCCATCTGGACAATGAATGGTTGATTGGCGAGCACATGGGACTCGACCCGCGTGAGTACTTCATCATTGTGCCGAACATGTTCGGCAACGGCGTATCGAGTTCGCCGAGCAACAATCCGCCGCCTTATGACCGTGGACGCTTTCCGCGCGTCACGCTATACGACAACGTCGCGATGCAATATCGCCTTGTGACCGAGAAGTTCGGCATTGAGTCGCTCAGGCTCGTCACCGGCTGGTCGATGGGCGCGATGCAGGCGTTCCACTGGGCGGCGATGTATCCGCGAATGGTCGAGCGCATTCTGCCGTTTTGCGGAGCGGCACGGTGCTCGCGGCACAACTTTGTGTTTATCGAAGGGCTCAAGGCACCGTTGCTGCTGGACCCTGCATTCCACGACGGGTTCTACGACACACCGCCCACGCGCGGAATGCGTGCCGCTGCCCGTGTGTTTGCGGGCTGGGGATTTTCGCAGGCGTTTCTGCGCCAACGGCTCGACATGGAAGCAATGGGATATGGCTCCCTCGAGGACTTCATTACCCAGTTCTGGGAGGGCGATTTCCTGAAGAAAGACGCGAACAACATCCTGTCAATGATGTGGAGCTGGCAACACGGCGACATATCCGCGAATTCGCTGTATAACGGCGATTTCGATCTGGCGTTGGGCAGTATCACCGCCAGGGCAATCGTGATGCCCGGGCGCACCGATCTATATTTTCCGCCGGAAGACAGTGAGTATGAAGTGTCGAAGATGCCCAATGCACTGCTGCGGCCTATCGAGTCAGTCTGGGGGCATTTTGCAGGCGGCCCAGCGGCCAATCCCGTCGACGTCAAGTTCATCGACAATGCAGTAAGGGAAATTCTGGCTATGTAACGCTCCTGGAACATATCGACCTATTCGCTGATGATCGAGCAGTTCGCTTGCCGGAACTCAGGAGACTCGGAGACCGTTAAGTTGATGATGCAGCGGTTCGCCGGAACGCCAGGGGGAACGGTACTTCAGTGCCGTATGCGCGGTGCCGCGCACGAGCCTCGCATCACCAGTTCCGCGTCCACCGTCAATCTTCGTCGCGGCAGTTTTGGGTTGTCCAGCCGCTCCATCAGGAACCTCCCCGCCGCCTTGCCCAACTGGTCATGACTCCAGCGCACCACGGTGAACGCAGGCGTGGCGAGAAGCGCAACGTCGCTGTCGGCCCCCGCGATGACCGATAGGTCTTGCGGTACCACAAGTCCGCATTCCCGCGTCGCCTGCATTACACCGGGAAGCAGTGACGTTCCGCCGGCAACGATGGCCGTGGGCGGCTCGGCCAGCTCGAGCAGATGGCGTGTCTCTGTATAGCCGGCGTCGCGTGCAAACGTGGCGTGTCGAATCAATTCCGGTTCCAGCGTCAGCCCGCGCTCGTTGAATGCATCGCCGAACCCCTTCAGGCGGCTTTGAGTCGGATGCACGCCTGGCTCGCCAGAAATGAGTGCAATGCGACGATGCCCAAGGTCGGCAAGATGATGCACCGCTTGCCGAACACCCGCGGCATGGTTGACCGTGACCGAATCCAGCTCGGCAGGCATCTCACGGTCCAGCAGCACGACTGGAAACTGCACCTCGCGCAGCATTGTCAGAAGGGCCGGGTCTTCTTCCGACGAGGTAGCGATAACGAGGCCATCAATCCGCCTCTGCTGGAATCCGAGCAGCAGTTCCAATTCCCGCTTGATGTCGTGATAGCTGGACGCAACCATCAGTGAGAACCCGAAACCCTCGATCTCCTTCTGCATCGAGTCCACGAACATACTCAGCACGGGCACGGTGAAGTCGCGCATCACGCAGGCGAATGTCATCGACCTGTGATTGCGCATGCTTTGGGCCACCATGTCCGGCACATAGCCGAGTTCGACGATGGCCGCCTTCACGCGCTTGCGCGTATCCTCGCGGACGTTCGGGTGCGCGTTTATCACGCGCGAGACGGTTCCGAGACTTACGTCGGCCAGAAGCGCTACATCACGGATTGAAGGCTTGCGCTCGTCGTCAGAAGCCGTATCCGCCGAAGTCCGGCGTGGAGAAGTGCCTTTCGATTCTGTGCTCATTGGTTGGAACAGGCCTTTGTCAAGCCATTGGAAGAAGCGCCTGGGACTCACTCGCCCGGCCTCCCTCGGTACGAGCTTGCGGCTTTTGCCAGCGTGGCTCCTGCCCGCCGGTTTGCCCTGCGGCATGAAACGTTCCCAATGTTCCGGGCTCGGCCGGCTTTGTCAAGCAGGCTGTAAAAAGCCGCTTTTCCAGGGAACCACCGCCTTGACAACGATAATTGACGCTCTATATTGGAAACGTTTCATTGAAGATCCGCATCGAGTGCAAAAGCTGCTTCTCTTCAGATCTTTTATTTTGGAAACGTTTCATTTCAATAGCGAGACACCGTGACGGGCATTACCATGACTGAACAACGAAGCACCCGAGGGCTCCCGCTCGAAGACATCTGTGTGGTGGAGATTGGGCACAGCCTTGCGGCACCGTACGCGGGCATCATCCTGGCTCACCTTGGCGCCCGGGTCGTGAAGATTGAGAACGCTGCCCAGGGAGATTACGCCCGCGGATGGGGGCCGCCCTTCATCGACGGCGCGTCCGCGCTCTTTCACGCAATGAACCACGGCAAGGAAAGCATCAGCGCCGATTTTGGCGACCCGGCCTGCGCGAGATCGATTCGGGACTTCATCGTCGAGAATGCGGACGTGGTCCTTCAGAACCTGAGGCCCGGCAATCTCGACCGTTATGGCCTGGGTGCACAGGACCTGACGGAACTCTGTCCGTCGCTCGTCTATTGCAACCTTGGAGCCTTCGGAGCCACAGGCCCTTTGCGCAACAAGCCCGGTTACGACCCGTTGGTGCAGGCCTATAGTGGAATGATGAGCATCGTCGGACATGCAGACGATGCGCCCAGCCGCGTCCCCGTTTCGATCAACGACATGGGCACGGGGATGTGGGCCGTCATTGGAGTTCTGGCCGCGCTGCGAGATAAAGGCCGTGACGACCCAGAACGCGGTCGGATTGTCGACGTGTCGCTCTATGAAACCGCCCTCGCCTGGATGACGGTACCTCTGTCGGACTGCCTCGCCGGCGGTCCGGAGCCCACCCGCATTGGTTCCGGTAGTCCGAACATCGTGCCTTATCAGGTCTTCGACTGCACCGATGGCGCAATCCTCGTCGCCGCGGGTAATGACACGCTGTATCGGCGTCTGTGCAATGTCATGGACCTGCCCTCGCTCGCCGACGATCCTCGATTCTCCACCAACGGAGACCGCGTTCTGAACCGGAAGGTGCTCATTCCGCTTCTCGAAGCCAGGTTCGCGCAGAAGCCCGCGGGAGACTGGCTTAATGCGCTCGAGGCCGGATCGATTCCATGCGGCCCGTTGCAAACGGTCGATCGCGTGGTCACAAACGAACAGACCGCGTCTCTCGACATTCTTCGCCGGACGCCCGACGGACGCACTACGACCGTCGCGCTTCCCGTTTCTTTCGACGGCCGGCGCCCACCGTTGCCCGGCAATACACCGGGGCTCGGCGAACACAACCATCTGCTGATCAGGACGCCGGCACACGACCGTGCTGACGACCTGTTGCGGCAGGAAAGCGATTGACGCCAGTTGCATCCTCAAAGAGGCAGATAAAGACCCAGGTAAACGCCGAAGTGAAGGTCCGGATAACGATTCAAATAGAGTTGCACACACACTTCCATCAAGGATTCCCGGACGTCGGCCTCATGCGGCAGGCGAACCGGGACAATCAGGAGACAGCAATTGAGCCAGACCTTTCTTGAACCCACGCCGGCGCCATCGGACGAAATGCCGGCCGTCACGGCCGTGAGCGCGGATGAACACAAGCTTTATCTCCGCGTCGCGCTTCGCATCGTGCCGCTGCTCTTCGTTTGCTATGTGGTCGCATTCCTCGACCGCATCAACGTCGGCTTCGCGAAGCTGCAAATGCAGGACGCCCTTGGTTTTAGCGATGCGGTATATGGTCTGGGCGCGGGCATCTTCTTTCTTTCGTATTGCCTGCTCGAAGTGCCCAGCGCTTTGCTTCTGAAGCGCATGGGTGCGAAGAAAACCATCGCCCGGATCATGATCTGCTGGGGGATTGTGGGGATGTGCACGGCATTCGTCACCAACGTGACCGAGTTTTACATCGTCAGGCTGCTGCTGGGCGTATTCGAGGCGGGCTTCTTTCCTGGCGTTATTTTCTATCTCAGCTCCTGGTTTCCGGAGAACCGGCGCGGCGTCATCATCTCCTGCTTCATGGTTGGATTCCCCATCGCCGGTCTTGTCGGCGGTCCCGTTTCCGGCTGGGCGATGACGGGGCTGGCGAACGTCGCGAACATGGCGGGATGGCAATGGCTTTACATCGTCGAGGCACTGCCCGCGGTCGCGCTCGGCATCCTCACGCTCTTTATCCTCGACGACAACATCGACAAAGCCAAATGGCTGACCGACGCGGAAAAGAACACGCTGCGGGAAGGCTTCCGGGTCGAAACCGAACGCAAGCGCAAGAACCACCAGGACGGGCACGGCACTCTTGCGCAGGCTCTTGCGGACCCGAAGGTCTACATGCTTGCGTTCATCGACTTTGCGTTTGTTTGCGGCACCTATTCCGTCACGTTCTGGTTGCCGACCGTCATGAAGAGTTCGGGCATATCCAATCTGTCGCAACTCGGGTGGCTATCGGCCATTCCTTACGGAATGGGCGCGCTGGGAATGATCGTCATCAGCCGAAGTTCCGACCGGATGCTCGAGAGGCGCTGGCATGCAACCATCGCCGGCGTGATAGGCGCGATAGCGCTTCTGCTGGTATCGCAGTCGATGAGCTCGGCCGTCGTGACCCTCGCGCTGCTGACCGTCGCGTGCGTCGGCATCTTTTCGATAAACGTGCTGATCTGGTCGATTGCTGCCGACTATCTTCACGGTTCTGCCGCGGCAGCGGGCAGCATCGCGTTCGTGAACTGCATAGGTTTGCTTAGCGGGTTTTGCAGCCCATTCGTCATCGGATGGTTGAAGACAATGACAGGCACGCTCAATAGCGGCCTCTACGTCATGACGGCCGTTCTCTTTCTTGGAATCATCGTCATGTTCGCAGGATTCAAGCCCAGGGCGGTCAGGTCAGCGTAGACGCCCCAGAGGCCGCATCCAGACGTAAGCAGCAGCAACCGGCCTGTTTTCCCTGAACGATTCACCGGGTGGGCCTTCGCAAGCCCATTCAGGATCAACGGTAAAGAAACTCTCATGCACAAAATCGCCATCCTCGACGACTATCAGAATACATCGATGAAGTTCGGTAACTGGCACGGTCTACGTGAGCATGCCGAAATAACGGTCATCACCGACCATATCGACAATGAAGACGCTCTGGTCGAACGGCTTGAGCCGTATGACATTCTGTGCGTCATGCGGGAACGGACCTGGTTTCCGGGAAGCGTCCTCTCGCGACTCAAAGGCCTCAAATTGCTGGCAAGCACCGGGCCGTGGAACGCCGCGATCGATATCGAAGCCGCGGACGAACTCGGCATCACGGTCTGCGGGACGGCCTCGTCGCTCACCGCCGCGGCTGAACACACATGGGCGCTGATTCTGGCCGCGGCACGCCACATCCCGACAGAAGTAAGCTCGTTCAGAAACGGAGGATGGCAAGTTACCGTCGGCCGGGACCTGAACGGCAAGACGCTCGGTGTGCTTGGACTAGGCTATTCGGGAAGCGTGACCGCACGCGTCGCACAGGCCTTCGGCATGAAGACAATCGCATGGAGCCAGAACATGACTGCGGAGTCCGCGGCGAGCCATGGGGCTCAGTACGTATCGAAAGAAGAATTGCTCGCCTCCAGTGACATTCTGTCTATTCACGTTCGCCTTTCGGAGCGCACACGCAATATGATTGGTGAACACGAGCTTTCTCTGATGCAGCCTCACGCGCTGCTCGTCAACACCGCGCGCGGCCCGATCGTCAACGAGCAGGCTCTGATTGCCGCGTTGAACCGCAAGCAGATTGCGGGTGCCGCCATGGACGTATTCGATGTCGAGCCATTGCCCGCGAATCATCCATACCGGACCATGGACAACGTCATAGCAACTTCACATATCGGCTACGTCACCGAAGGTTCTTACGAGTTCTACTATGGCGAATCGGTGGAAAACATCCTTGCCTGGATTGAAGGCAAACCGATTCGCACGCTGACCGCAGCGAAGCGCGAAATCAGCTACCAGACGGTTCCCTCCTGACAAGGTAATCTACCGGAAAAAGCGGCGGTGTCCCGCCGCATTTCTTCGACAGGCAGGCCGACAAACGTAGCTGCACCGTCTTGTGTCGTCCGCTCGATACGAGCGCCCTTGTCTGTTCGTGTGCGACCACCTGATCGACCGTTTGAATCGGGCCACAAGAAATACCGGCCTCGTCGAGGCGTTCAAGCCAGTAAGCAGCGGCCTTCTTGCCAAAGGCACGCTGCAACAGGTCGATAAGTTCTACACGGTTACTCACTCGTCGAGTGGAAGCTGCCTGGTCATCTGCATACTCCGTTTATATGCTGTCACCGGCTTACGTTGCCTCCACGGCGACTTCATATTTCTCCGGCTGGATCGGCCCCAGGTCGAGCTGATAGATGCGGACTGCCGCCTCGCGACTGATGTAGCCGTCGGCAACATCGGCGAGCACCCGCGCGCGCTCGCGCTGCCGTGGCTCGCCGAAACCGCCGCTGCCTGCCGGCTGCACGACGACCCGGTCATTCCGGTAGACCACCGTCTGGCCGCCCTTTGCAGGTACGGCCACCTCCTGGCCGTCCGCGCGCCGTACCTTGCACACAAACGGGCTGCCGGCGAGGCCGCCAAAATGTCCTTCAGGCGCCGTATAACCGCGCTCTCCCGAGACCGTAAAGGTGGCTTCGTCATATTCGACCCGGTACACGCGGCGAGAGGTCAGCCCACCGCGCTGCCGGCCGGCGCCACCCGTATCCGATACGAGCGACCACTCTTCCACCAGCAACGGCGATGTCCGTTCGATCATCTCGATCGACTGGCTGCCAGCGTTGCCGACATAGACCCGGATCCCGCTGACCCCGTCCTTGTCTGGCCGCGCACCCATGCCGCCGGCGTGAACGTCATGCATCGTGACGAATTTTTCTCCAGTCTCCGCCACTCGCCTCTGATTCGTATCGCGTCCGCTAAAGATTCCCGCGCAGGCCGCGCAGTTGCTTTGTCCGAGGATGCGATCCGGGACGGCAGGCGCAAGAGCCTTGAGAAGAAGGTCGATCACTCGCGGCGAGGTTTCGGTGTTGCCCGACACGACAGAGGCCGGGTACTCGCAATTGAGGACACTGCCTTGCGGAGCAATGATGGTCACGGGCCGATAGCAGCCCTGGTTGATTGGAATGCTAAGGTCCGTCAATGCCTTGACTGTGAACCAGGTGCTGTTGCAGGTGACTGAAAACGGACAATTGATCCCGCCGCGCACCTGAGCGCCTGTCCCCGTGAAGTCGAAGGTAATGTGGTCGCCCTTCACGGTAACGTTCACCTTCAGGAGCGGTCGCTCGTGCTTCCATCCTGGCGCCTCGATCGGGTCGAGGAATTCCTCAGCTTCATAGACGCCGTCCGGGATCTTCGCAATCTCCGCGCGGATGAGCTTCTCCGAATGGTCGAGACTCTGGCTCATGACTTCGCGCAATGCATCGGCGCCATATTTCGCCACCAGCTCGGCAATGCGCCGGTCGCCCACGTACGTGCCGGCGTACTGCGCCTGGATATCGAGCCTTAATTCATGCGAGTTTCTGCTGTTGCGCGTGAGTATTTCCAGTACGTCGCGCACCGGCTCGTCGTTCCGGTACAGCAGAACCGGCGGAATCCGGATTCCCTCGGCGAAGACGTCCCACGTCGCAATCGCATAGCTGCCCGGCGACTGACCGCCAATATCGGTCCAGTGGCCACGCGTCATCACGAAGGCGACGATCTCGCCGCCGACAAAGACAGGGCGCGTGAACTGCACGTCCGGCTGGTGATTGCCGCCCCCCACGTACGCGTCATTGCTGACGATCACATCGCCAGGCCGCAGATTGTCGCGGCCGATCGCCTCCACCGACACGCGCGTGGAGATCACGGCCGAACCCAGCATCGTTGGAATGTCGTTGCCTTGAGCCACGAGTTGCATATCCGCGTCGAAGATTGCGGCCGACGAGTCGCCACTCGCATGCATCAGCGGACTTCCCGCCGTGCGCATCATTGCAATCTTCATTTCGCGCGCAACCGCATACAGGCTGCTACGGATGATTTCGTATGTCACGATGTTCATGTTCAGGCCGCCAGTTCGATCACAAGGTTCAGGTCGTCGTCGACGCGTGCTGTATGCGATTCTTTCAGGACCGCGCAACTGCTGTGCTCTTCGATGACGGCCGGGCCGTCGATCTGGGCGCCGACCGGAAGCCGGCTGCGAGCAAAGACCGGCAAGGCCCTGACAGTTCCATCGATGTACACATCGCGTGTTCGCACAGGAGTAACCGCTGCTTCCTCATCCGAATGCGCGACGCCGCCTTGCCAGCCGCTCGTCGCAATGAGTTGCAGCCGCAAGTTGGCGACCATGATCGTCTTGTCCTTGCTTACGAAGTTCCATAGACGCTGATGCGCCGCCTCGAAGTCGCTCGCGAGCGCAGCGCACGATGCGCCTTCCGGGACGTCTACCGTGATGACATCCGGTTGACCGACGTAGCGGCAATCCGCGAGACGCACAGCGCGGGTCGCATTTGCCTCGACACCGTGGCGCCCTGCTTCGCTTCGCCCGAGCGCAAGCAGTTCGCTGAATTCCGCGTGCAGTCTTTCGTCGCCGAGCTGGGCGAGGTCGCATTCGACCGGGCGTTGATAGTCGTACTGCTGGTCGGCGACCATCATGCCGAACGCGCTGAAGAGGCCCGGCAGCGGCGGAATCACAACGCGGCGAATCCCCATTTCATGAGCGAGGTCTACCGCATGTACAGGGCCCGCGCCGCCATAACAGATGTACGAGAATTCACGCGGGTCGTAACCCCGCTCCACCGTCATGATGCGGACCGCCTGCGCCATCAGTGCGTTGGTGACGGAGCGAACCGCCTGCGCCGCCTCCGGCACGCTCATGCCCAAAGGCCTGGCAATGACTTCGTCGACGACGCGCCACGCCACCTTGGCGTCCAGCTTGAATTCGCCCCCGAGAAAATTGTCCGGGTCGATATAGCCAAGCACGAGATTGCAGTCGGTGACGGTCGGTCGGGTACCGCCGCGGCCATAGCATGCGGGACCCGGGTCGGCGGCGGCGCTCTCGGGTCCGATGCGTACGCCGCCACCCGCGTCGATCCAGACGATGGAGCCGCCGCCCGCACCCACGGAGTCGATGTCGATGCTGGGAGAGCGCACTGTGTAGCTGTGCAACAGGCTTTTGTTCCGGATCTCCGGTCTGAAGTCGCGGATGAGCGAAACGTCGAACGTCGTGCCGCCCATATCGCCAAGAATCGCATTGCGCAGGTTGCCCCGCTCGCAATTGCGGATTGCAGCGCTAACACCGCCCGCAGGCCCCGACTCGAGCAGCACGATCGGACGGTCAGCGACGCGCGCCGGGCTCGCGAGCCCACCGTTGGATTGCATGAACAGAAACTTGCCGGCAAAGCCAAGCTGCGCAAGCGCATCCACCAGACGGCCGATGTAGCGCCCGCACACCGGTCCGAGCATTGCGTTAATGACGGTCGAACTGGTCCGCTCGTACTCCATGGCTTCAGGGTTGACTTCGTGCGAGGCGCACACGAACCGGTCCGGCAGCATTTCGCGCAGCGCGCCAACGGCAGCCCTTTCATGCTCGGGATTGACGTGCGCGTGCAGGAAACACACAGAGACCGCTTCAACGTCTGAGTCACGGATGTGCGCGGCGATCTGCGTCAGTTCCTCGTGCGAGAGCGCTGTCTCGACGCTCCCATCGAAACGCAGGCGCTCCGTTACCTCCAGTCTCCAACGACGCTCGACCAGCGCCCTTGGGTTGTCGAACAGCAGGTCGTACAGGTCGGCACGGTCGTGACGGGATGCACGCCTCAATTCAAGAATGTCCCTGAACCCGCGCGTGGTGACCAACGCAGTTTTCGCGCCCGTGCCTTCGACCACCATGTTCGTGGCCATTGTCGTTCCGTGGCCAAGGAATGAAATATCGCCGCTCTTCGAGCCCGAGATTTCGAGAATCCTTCGAAAACCTTCGACCGTCCCCAGGACGCGGTCTTTAGGCGTCGTCGGCACCTTGGTCGACCACACTTTTCCGGTCGAGTCGTCCACCATGACGACGTCGGTGAAGGTCCCGCCGACGTCTATTCCTATTCGTTTCACGCTTCGTTGTCTCCGTTGACAAACATGAGCCTCCTCGAATACCGGTCGGACGTCGACGAGCCATTCGCGGAATGAGCCTCCCGGCGCCGTCTGCATGCATCGAGGCGGAAATCGCGAGTACACTGCGCGACAGTGATTCGCGTGAGTTATCGCCTGGCGTCGAATGCATCGTGTGATCCGTCCGAATACGTTGCATCGACGTGCGCGCCTTGCAGATCGCGTACTCGTCCACCGGCAAGTCCAGTGTACTGATGCGTCGTCCAAGGCAGATAATGAAAGGTTCGAATCAGGTGAACGTCTGAGGTTATATCCGTGATAACCAGTAACGATGCGATTCTCAGGCGCCTTCGGGGAGCCCACATTGCGCTGCTGATCGCGCTCGACGACCACGGGTCTTTGCGCAAGGCAGCGCAGCAGATCTCCTTGTCGCAGCCGGCGATAACCAAATCGCTGCAAGAGCTCGAAGCCATATTCGGTGTTGAACTGTTTTCCCGCTCGCCACGTGGGATTGTTCCCAACGACCTGGGGCGATGCGTGATACGTCACGCACGAACGCTTCGGGCGGACGTCGGAACGATGCGCGATGAGATGGCGGCAATCCTGCGAGGCGGCGGCGGAACACTCGCCGTTGGCGCAGTGATGGGCTCGTTGCCGGTGTGGCTGGCGCCTACTGTAAAAGCGCTACGCGAGAGTCAGCCCGATACCTCGATCGAGGTATGGGAAGACAACAGCGCGCGGCTGCTCGCCATGCTCGACCAGCGGCTGCTGGACCTCGTGATCGGGCGGTCCAGTGTCAGCGTTCATCCGGAGGCCTACGACTTCATTCCGCTAGAGGTGGAAGAGATATGCGTGGTGGTAGATGGCGCCGACCCTCTGGGCGACAGAACCGGCGTGCAACTAGCCGACATTATTGGTAACCCGTGGATCGTTCCGCAGGCAACACTGCCGATGCGGTCACTCTTCGAGCAGCTTCTCGATGACGAAGGTCTCGGCTTTCCACGCTACGCGATGGAAACCTCGTCCACCTTCGCCACACTCGCTCTGCTCCAGACCGGAGGCGGCACGGTGGGCCTGATACCTCGCAAGGTCGCGGAGTATTTCGCGGTGGGCGGGCTCGTAAAGATATTGCCGATTTACATCGAGCGGCGTGGAGCGCCATACGGCATTGCAACGCGTCGTGGCGCCACGCTGACGCAACCTGTGTTGAAGTTCATCGAACTTTGCCAGAGCCGCATCGCACAAAAGTGAGGGGCGGTTATTCACGGCTAATCCCGGCTCACGATAGGCGCACGCAATCTGCGTCTTGCGCGCGCATGCCCTCTACTGCTTATTCCTTGTCGAAAGCAAAGCGGAAGCTGTCACCGTGGCTCACCACGCGACCGGCCGTTGGCGACGGGAAGTGAGCCGTCAGGATTTTCGTTGACGTGTCCGCGTAGCGGCTCATCACACCCAGCCGCGCCTGATGGGCCAGCCCGGCGTCGAAATCCGCCGCGTTCGGGAGCGAAGGGTCGACAAACTGGATTGGATGGTGGATCACGTCGCCGGTCATTACGGCATGTTCGCCATGCTCATGCCCGACATGAATCAGCACATGGCCCGCAGTGTGGCCCGCTGCCGGAGTGAACCACACATTCTCGCCGAGTTCGTGCTCGAACGAATGGTCCATTTCGACAAACCTCGCCTGGCCGTGTTCGACGACAGGCAGCACGCTATCGACGAACGAGCCGCGATTCACCGGCAATTCAGGATTCGACTGATGCAGTTTCATCAGATGGTCGTACTCGGTGCGCGAGAAGATGTATTTCGCACGCGGGAAGGTCGGAACCCAGCGGCCATCTTCTAGACGAGTGTTCCAGCCGACATGATCGGTGTGCAGATGCGTGCACATCACGTAGTCGATGTCTTCCGGACGGATGCCCAGCGCCGCCAGGTTATCGATGTATGGCGTCTGCAGGTTGCTCCATGCCGGCATCGACGGACGTTGCTTGTGATTTCCGTTGCAGGTGTCCACAAGAATGGTGTGATGGCGCGTTTTGACAACGTAGCTGTGGAAGCTGAGATACAGCTTGAGGTCGGTCGGTTCGATCAGGCGCGGACCGAGCCAGCTGCGCTGCTCCTTCACGAAGTCGCGCTCGACCGTGGGGAAAAGCCAATTCGGTTCAAACTCCAGGCTATCGATCTCGCTGAACTTGCTGATCTCGACGTCGCCGATTTTCTGCACGTGCACTGCGTTCTCCTTCTTCCGCTTCAAAAACATTTCATGCCGGGGCGCGGACCGACGCGCACACGTGGCAATGCATTACCGTCACTGCCCCGCCGGGAACATCTCCGCCTCGCGCAGATCGAATGTCTTGGGAACGCCTGCTCGCGCAATGGCACCCGTGAACGGCTCACCTGGTAACCAGCCCGCAATCGTCTCCCTGATTGCAAGCAGCGCATCGATATTTATGCCCGTATCGAACCCTTCGGATTCCAGGAGAAAAATAGTGTCTTCGGTATTGATGTTCCCAGTGGCATTCGGCGCGAACGGACACCCGCCAAGACCGCCTAGCGAAGAGTCGAAGCTGCGCACACCGGCATCGAGCGCGGCGACAACATTGGCAAGACCGAGGCCCCGGGTGTCGTGGAAATGACAGGCGACCGGCACATCCCTGGTGATCGCGAGAACCTCGCGCATCAGCGCCTTCACCTGGCGGGGATTCGCATAACCGACCGTATCGGCAATCGTGATCTCGTCAGCGCCTGCTTCGAGGAGTGTTTCCACGAGACCGAGCACCCCGCTTTCTTCGACGCGGCCGGAGATCGTGCAGCCGAACGCGGTCGCCACGCCCGCGCCGAGCGTGATTCTGCGCGCTGTGCGTTCAACGGTGTCGCGCTCGAGGACAATCCGCGCGAAGTCTTCCACTGACTCCGCCGTCGTCCGGCGCACATTTTTCAGGTTGTGTTCGTTACTTGCCGACAGCACGTAATGCACCTTGCTCAGACCGACTTCAAACCCGCGTTGCGCCCCCTTCAGATTCGGAACCAGCGCCGCAGCGTGCAGTCCGGTTATATCGAGCGCGCCCCGAGCCACTTCCACTGCATCGGCAAACTGCGGGACGATTTTGGGAGGCACGAACGACGTCACTTCGATTTCGACCGAGCCGGCCTCCACCATTCGCCGGCACCACTCCAGCTTCTGCTCTGTCGACAGAATCGTCCGGACCATTTGCAGGCCATCGCGCAGCCCTACTTCCCGCACTGTCACCTTTTCACGCGTCGTCATTCCTGAATCTCCTTCGTCACCAGATGACCGCATGGGCATCTGTCAAAGCATTACGTTCGCTGCCGCGGAGTCGTCCAGCCTGTCAGCGGCAAGCTCCTCGAGCGACCTGGCACCCGTCGTTTTCGGAGCGAGCACAATTGCAGCAAGCGCGCCGATGAGCATGAGCAGGGAGATGGCGCCGAGTCCTCCAGCCATGCTGTTGGTCGCCGTCTTGATCGAGCCGATGATCATGGGACTGACAAACCCTCCGAGCAGACCGATACAGTTCACGACGGCGACTCCGCCTGCTGCTCCGCTGCCGCGGATGTAGTCCGTCGAAATCGCCCAGATCAGAGGATTGGGCGCAAGAATCCCCGCCGTCGCGATCGAAAGCGCCACCAGCGACCATGCAAGGCTGCCGTGAATCAGACCCGCCGCAAACAGACCGAGGGCACCGATAATCATCGTGATGCCACAGTGCCAGCGGCGCTCCATCGTGCGGTCGGAGTTCCAGTTCATCCCGATCAGCGCAATCCAGCTCACAAAGTACGGAATGGCCGAATAGATACCGATTTCTAGCGGACTCGTCAGCCCCGTACTCTTGATCAGCGTGGGTAACCAGAAGCCGATCGCAAACACACCCGCAATCTGTGCAAACCAGACGAAGCCCATCACATACACGCGTGGGTCGCGAAGTGCATTCATGAAGGTGTGTTCCGCGTGCGTCCCGCTCACACCTGAACTGTGCTTCAGGTCCGCGAGAATCTGCGCCTTCTCGGCGTCACTCAGCCACTTTGCTTTTTCGGGGCCGTCGTCCAGGAAGAAAAATGCGGCAATGCCAAGGAAGCTTGCCGGCAAGCCCTGTACGATGAACATCCATTGCCAGCCATGCATGGCGCGGATGCCCTCCATGTGCGTCATCAGCCAGCCGGACATCGGGCCGCCAAGCAACCCGGCTATGCCCGTTGCACAAGTGAAGATAGCAATGGCTTTGGCACGGCGCTCGACGGGGTACCAGCGCGTCAGATAGAAAATGATGCCCGGATACAGACCGGCTTCGGCAAGACCGAGCAGAAAGCGTACGGTGTAGAAATGCGACGGGAGGGTCACGAATGCGGTCGCCGCAGCCAGGATGCCCCACAGAACCATGATTCGCGAGAAGGTCCGCTTTACGCCGATTCTCGTCAACAGAAGGTTGCTCGGCACTTCCATCAGCACGTAGCCGAGAAAGAAAATGCCTGCGCCAATGCTGTAGGTGAAGTCGCTGAAGCCGACGTCGTGTTTCATGTCGAGCTGCGCGATTCCGACGTTCACACGGTCCAGGAAAGCGAACACGTAACAGAGGAACAGGAAAGGAATCAGGCGCCGCGTGATTTTTCGATATGCTTGCTCTGCCAGCGGACTAGCCGCGGCACTGATGGGCGAGTTCATGCATGTCTCCTCCGGCGAAAGGCCGGTTAGTTGGCCGCCACGCGCGACTGGCGGCTTTCCTGTGCGGTGCGGCTAGCGTCCCTTGAAGACAGGCTGCCGCTTCTCGTTATATGCACTGATACCTTCGAGACGGTCTTGCGTCGGGATGAGCCGGTTGTAGGCTTCTATTTCGATGAAGAGACCCGTGTTCAGATCGCTTTGCATCCCGAGGTCGATCGCCTTCTTTGCCTGCGCAACTGAAAGAGGTGCGCTCGTGCAGATGTCACGGGCGGCTTCGATCGCGCGTGCCAGCACCTGGTTCGGCTCGTACAACTGGTTCACGACACCCCACGCGAGCGCTTCTTCCGCTGAGAACTTCGAGCCGCGAAAAATCAGTTCTTTCGAGCGTCGCGTACCGATCGTGCGAGGAAGCTGCTGGGTACCACCGCCCCCCGGCATGATTCCGCGTTTCACCTCTGTAAATCCGAAGACGGCCTGATTCGATGCGTAGGCGAAATCACACGCCAGCAGCAGTTCGAGGCCGCCTGCAACTGCCGATCCATTGACGGCGCAGATAAGAGGAATCGGGCAATGGGTGATTGCGCGCACCATGCGTTCGAACAGATAGTGCTGCGTGCCGAACTGCTCGTCCGTCATGCCTTCGCGTTGCTTGAGATCCGCTCCACCGCAGAAGGCCCGCTCGCCCGTACCCGTGAGAATCGCGCAACGATATTGAGTGGGGTCGACCTCCAGCGCACCGAAGACCTTGATCAGCTCCTGGCCCATTGGTGTGCTGATTGCGTTCGACACTTCTGGACGGTTCAACCGGATCACGAGAATCTGGCCATCGATTTCTTCAAGCGCCAACGTCCTGATCGTGGCCGGGTCGAGGTGTTGAGCTATCTTCAATGTGACTCCTGATGCGTATCTATCAATGAAAAACTGCACCGGCGAGACGTGGGCTGCTCACCGCTCCGATGCCTGTCACTACTGGATGCGGGCAGCGCCGAGCGCAACGGCGCCTGATCGTTTCATGTTGTGAGCGGATCAGCAGGCCGGAACCATTTCCCTGATATCGGTAAGCTGCACGGTCACGGACTCGGCGACTGATAGCCGCGCCTCGCACTGACAACCGAGTGTACTGATGCGCCCTATGTACGGGTAATGAAACGTTGCAATCACGTGAACGTAATAGGTTATATCCGTGATAACCAGTAGCGATGGCCCGGCACTGGCAAAGAATCTTTCCCCGTCTATCGGACAAGTGCGACGAAAACAGGCGTATCGCATGCCGCACGGGCCGCATCGAAGTCAGCCGCCGCGCGATCGTACTCAGCTATTGGTGAGTCCATTTCAGCCTTAAGCGCAGGCGTAGGGGTAGGCGTAGGAACGTAGTTCATCTGCGGAATTTGCCGTCCAACCCGCACTTGTTCTTGAGCCTAACAATGCAGCGTGTTCGCGCACCGCTGCTTATGTTGAAGTGCTGCGTTGCTCATGATTTTCCGATCTCAGTTTGCCACCGGCACGGCGCTCATGATCGCCACGCTCGTTACCTTCGGTTTTCACGGCCGCGACAATCGCGTTCGTCATGGTTTGGTTTTCCTGGCGTGCCTCAGTCCAGGATTCAATCCAACACCGGACGCCGCCGGATAGACGACGTCCGGTCTCCCGAGCAAAGGTTGAGCGGAGCGGGCGGCCGCGCGGCCTCGGCAGGTTCATCCACCGAGGCCGCTTCATGGCGATGCGCCTGGGCAGACGTCAAAGCATTGCTTAGCCGACAAAGCGCTCTGAGCGATAGGGGTCCAATAGCTTCACAGTCACGCCGTCAAGCAGTTCCGTGGTGATCAGTTGCGACAATCCGGCTGCCAGACTAATGCCTGCGTTCGTCGTAATAGAAAGCACGCCGGGAAGTTCTTTAGAGCGGCTCACGACAGGCAACCCGTCAGCCGGAATGACGCGACGCGTTTCGGTGACTTTCTCGACAATGGCGTTCTTCAAACCTGGTAGCACTCGGGCGGCGACACGCACGAGCTCCTCCGGGTCGGGCGTGCTTGGATCTCCAACGGGTGAACCGGAGAAGTGCTTGGCGATGACCACGCGACCGTCGATGCGCTGAATCGCATGAACGTGTGCGCCAAGAATGACCGAATCGAAAAGCCGCGGCAACGGCGCGAGGTGGACGACGCTGCCCGTGCTGTGGATGAGCGGTGCCTTAAGCCCCGTACCTTCGACGAGCTCCGGGTTCGCAATGCCGCCCGCGAAGATGAGAATATCGGCCTCGCGCTTGCCACTTCCGCTCCGGATTTCGTAACCGCCCGCCGTCTTCGTAAAGCCCTGATACGCGTCGTGCGGCGAATACTGCGCCCCGTGTGCGACCGCGGCCTCGAGCATCATTGACGTCAGTTGCACAGGCGACATCATCCCTTCGTCAGGCGTGTAGAAAATATCCGTCTCGGCGCCTGGTTCAAACCCCGGCTCAATGTCGCGTGCCTCGGCCGTGGTGACGCGATAAGTCGGGCTGCCCCACCGCAGGCGCCGGTCGAGTTCCGCCGCGAGTTCCGCTGCCTCAGCGGTATCCGGCTCGGCGCTTTGCAAGCAGCCAGACCAGCGGATCGGCAGACCGTCGATCTCGCTTTGCAGATAACGCCAGCGCAAGTGCGACAGTCGATGCAGATTGAAGTAATGCTGCGCGCCGACTTCGCCGAGCGAGTCCGCGTTGCGGAACTTCGTCTGGTTCGTAATCCACGCGAAGGATCCCGATGTCGCGCCTTTCGCGACCTCGTGCTTGTCGAGCACGGTCACGCGCGCGCCGCGTTTCGCGAAATCATAAGCGAGCGTGGTGCCGATGATGCCTGCACCGATGATGACCACTTTAGGTGCCGAATTCATAGAGTGCCTCTTTTCGTTGATGCAAATAGCGTTGCCAAGGTGAGATTCTTAAAATTTGAGTTTCCGTGGCTCCCCAGTGTCAAGGAAGGCTGCGCCGTTCCTACCGGTCAGCTGCGAGCCTCTCTTCGCTGCAGAGCGTGTTCGCCGGCGCTCGCGTCCACCGTCGGAGCGTTTGCCGCGCCAAGCGACACATGACGGGTCTCGGGAGCCATGCGAGCAGATACGAGCAGGCCAACCAGGCTGATCCCGCCCGCGATAAGCAGACCAGTCGCGCTTCCGAAATGGACGAGTACCGTAGGAAGGAGGAAGGTTCCTGCCGCGGCTCCGATGCGGCTCGCAGACATGGCGAGTCCCATACCGGTTGCTCGAAGGTCAGTCGGGAAAATCTCGTTCGGGTAGATGAACTGCAGCCCGGAACCGGCAGCTTCGGCCACCGTGAAGAGAATGAATAAACCAATCGCAACAGTGGCAATGCCCGACATCGGCGTCGCGAGAAGAAACAGCGCGAGCGTTGCAAGAACGAATGAGGCAAGACAAAGCGTGCGTCGACCGACCCGGTTGACGACGAACATGCCGATCGCGGTTCCGACGATCGCAAACGAAATGATTACGAGCGAGCCGGCGAGTGGCCTGGTGACGCCGAGCGACTTCAGCAACATCGGTTGAAACGTCTTGATTGCGAACGAGGGCGCAATCTGGCACATCCAGAAGATCGAGCAGAACACCAGCATGCGCCCATAGCCCCGCGAAATCAGTTCGCGGATTTTTGACAGTCCGAGGCCACGCCTTGAAGTGCTGACACGCGTCTCAGCAACGAGCGCATCAAAGTCAACCTGGGGCCCAAGATGCTGTTCCACGATGCCACGCGCCGCCTCTACCCGTCCTACGGAAATCAACCAGCGCGGCGACTCGGGGATGTTAAGGCGCAGCAGCAGGAAAAGTGCTGAAGGGATGGCAGCGCTCGCAAGAATGTAGCGCCATACACCGCTTTCGCTACCGCTCACGATCAAACCCGTTGCAAGGCTTAACGTGTATCCGACCCAGAGCAGAAGCACGAGGCTCGCGAGAACCGGCCCGCGAAGCTTCCGGGGCAGGAATTCAGCTGCGAGCGCGGTGGCGATGGGATAGTCCGCGCCCAGCGCAACCCCCATGATGAAACGAAGGATGAAGAGCGTCGTCACGTCATGCACGAACAAGTGCGCGAGTGAGCAGATAACGAATACGGCGAGATTGAGCACATACATCTTCTGGCGGCCGAAGCGGTCCGTCATTGGTCCGAAAACGACGCCACCCGCGAACATGCCAATGAGGCTGGACGCGCCGATCAGACCGATCTGCAGCGCGCTCAGCGCGAGATCCTTTGCAATGAACGGCAGCGCTACAACAATGATCCCTAGCAAATAGCCGTCGCAGAACGGCCCCCCTGCCGCCACAACGGCAATCCTCCTGTGGAAGCGGCTCGTAGGTAAATCTTCGATGCCGACGAGTGTCTTTGCCATATGTGCCTCCAAACCTTGCCGAATCAGATGACGGAGATGTTGTTCTGTTCGAGTAGGCTAAGGTTCGGCACAATATCGGTCAATGTCGGATTTTATTCACCGAATATCGAAGGGCTAAATATGTTGTTTAGCGAGGAGATCAACACATTCCTGGCGGTGGTCCGCTCGGGAAGCCTGCTTCAGGCGGCCGAGATCGTATCCACGACGCAGTCGACTGTCTCGTATCGGATCCAGTCCCTCGAGCGCCGGATAGGACATCTGCTGTTGCTGCGCTCGCGGGGAGCGCGGGGCATATCGCTGACCGCCGAAGGTGAGCGGTTTCTCGACATTGCCGAGCGCTGGAAAATGCTCGAAGTCGAGGCTGAGCAACTTCAGGGCAATCAGGTAAGACACCTTGCCGTCGGTTCGGTCGACGCGGTTGCGATCAACGTCCTTCCGCCGTTTATCGCTGCGCTCTGCGACGAGACACCGCCCGTTCGTCTGCACATGGAAAGTTCGCGCTATTTCCAGCTCGCTAACCGCGTTGCATCTGGTCACCTGGACGTAGCCTTCACACTGACCCCGTCCGAACACGTCGACCTTGTCTCAAGAAAGCTCCGCGATTACGCGATGCTTGTGGTCTATGCTGCGTCGGGTAAGACATCTTTGCCTGAAGCGCTCGACATGACGGATCTCGACCCATCGAGAGAAATTCATTTGCCGTGGTCGCCTCAGTTCGATTTATGGCGCATTCGGCGCGGGTTTTCGCGGCACGTAAATTGGGTTGAGAAAGCACACATGCTCGCGCCGATGCTCAGAAATGCGGCGTGGGCAATCGTCCCGAGTTTTTTGACGGCGCCATTGGCGAAGGAGACCGGATGCACGATCCACCGGATCGCGGTAGATCCCCCCGAGCCCCTTTCTCTTTTCATGATTTCGCGCAAACAGAGTAGCGACGCAACCAGACGTCACGAGCAACTCATCGAAATGGCGCTCGCCGCCCTCGACTGATTGGGTGATTTTTCGAGGAGTCGATCACCCCTTCCCAAGCGGCGGCCGACCAGGAAACCCGGCCATGTTGCTCAACTGCGCAAGTTCGTTCGCAGCCTCGCGCAGCGGCACCGAGTACTCGTGAATCTTTTCGGCGGTCAGCCGCACCCGCGGCCCCGCCAGACTGATCACGCCCACGCAGCGCGAGCCGCTCACCACGGGCACCGCCACCGCCGACATGCGCGGCGCAAACACCTCGTCGATCATCGCGTAGCCGCGCACTCGCGCAGCGTGCAGGAAACCGAGCAGTGCCTTGATCGTGGTCGGCGCATTCGGCCCGAACTCGTTCGGCTGACCGAAGCCCTGCTTGATAACCAGCGCCACCGCCTGCTCGTCGGTCATTGTCATGAGCCACGCGTGACCGGTCGACGTGCATGACAGCCGCGCCGCGTGGCCCATGTCGGGATCGTAGCGAAAGCCGACGCGCTGCCCGTCCGCCTTGCCGACCCAGATAATGGCGTCACCGTCGACGAGCGACAGCCGCGCCAGTTCGCCGGTCTTTGCGGCGACGCGCTCGATAATCGGCTGGGCGATATCGGCAATGCCGGTGAGGCTCAGAAACTCGAGTCCGTTCGACGTCATCCGCATGGTCAGGATATAGCGGCTGTGATCGACGAGCTGCCGCACATACCCGCCTTCGACGAGGTCCGTGAGCAGACGGTGGCACGTGCTGCGCGGCAGGGACAAGGCGTCGGCAATCGCCACGAGGCCTGCGCCCTCGCCTTGCGAGGCCAGCCAATCGAGAATCCTGAGACCGTTCTTCAGCGACATGTCGCGTCCGCTTCCATCATGTGAAAAGCAGTTCCAGCGTGGAACGCCTCGTTTGGAGAGCGCAAACAATAGCATTTGTTCGTCGCCAGAACGAACGTTTCAACACATCGGGATTGAGGAGACAACATGTCGTCGTTCGCAGATTCAGACTCAGACGTGGCCGCGGGGAAACAGTCCGCGCAGGCCCATTTGATGGCGCGCCGCGCGGTAGCGGGCGCAACCGTCGGCACCGCACTCGAATGGTTCGACTTCGCGCTGTATGGCGTGGTCGCGGCCACGATCTTTCCAAAGCTGTTTTTCCCTTCACTCGACCCGACCGCGTCGCTGCTCGCATCGCTGGCGAGTTTCTGGGCGGGGCTCGCCGCACGGCCGCTCGGCGCGGTGATCTGCGGGATGCTCGGCGACCGCTGGGGACGTCGCAAGCTGATGCTGATCACTGTCTCGGTGATGGGCGTGTCGTCGTTTCTGATGGGCTTGCTGCCCACTTACCAGCAGGTCGGCATTCTCGCGCCGACGTTGCTGGTGTCGCTGCGTATCATCCAGGGCTTCGCGCTCGGCGGCGAATCGACCGGCGCGCAACTGATGGCAGTGGAGCACGCATCAGCCAACCGGCGCGGCTGGTATTCCGGACTGCTTGGCATCTGCTCGCCGCTCAGTCAGATTCTCGCCAATCTCTCGCTCTTTACGATGGCCGCCCTGCTTTCATCGGACGACTTCAACGCCTGGGGATGGCGCGTTCCGTTCCTCGCAAGTTTTGTCCTCGTGCTGCTCGGCATCTACATCCGCAGGAAGGTCAGCGAGACACCGGCCTTCGAGGCGCTCAAAAAGACGGGCGCTCCGGTGCGCGCCGCCAATCCGCTCGGCACCGTCTTCAGGTATCACTGGCGCACCGCCCTTCGCCTGACGCTGTTCTTCTGCGGCCCCGCTGCGCTCTTCTATCTGATCGTGGTCTTCTCGCTCAGCTACCTGACGAAACATTTGGGCGTGCCCAAGCAAACCGGCTTCATGCTGCTGATGGTTGCAAATGTCTGCGCGATTGCCGGCGCGCTGCTGGGCGGCTATCTGAGCGATCGGATCGGACGCAGGCGTGCGCTGATGATCGGCTCGTTCTGCACGCTGATCTGCTGCCTGATCTATTTTCCGGTTCTGAACCAGAACTCGATTGGCATGACGATGGCGGTGATGGGCGCCTTCCTCGGCTTCACACAATTTCAGAGCGGCATCCAGCCGGTCTGGTTTGCCGAGTCCTTTCCGACCGAGGCACGCTACACCGGCTCTGCCCTATCGTACTCGGGCGCCAACCTGCTCACCGGCGGGCCGATGCCGATTGTCGCGGTGGCGCTGCTCAATGCATTTCACGGTTCTCCGTGGGCCATCGTCGCGGTGTGCGGCTCGCTGAACCTGCTCTCGTTCCTGATGATCGCGATATCGCGCGAAACCAGAGGCACCGCGCTCGAAAGCTCTTCTACACATTGAAACCATGACCCGCAAACTCTATATCCTCAACGGCTCCAATCTGAACATGCTGGGCGCAAGAGAGCCCCATATTTACGGCAGCACCACGCTCAAGGAGATCGAACAGAACTGCCTGACGTTGGCCGACACGCTCGAGTTCGACTGCGTATTCCGTCAGACCAACAGCGAAAGCCAGTTGATCGACTGGATTCAGGAAGCATTCCTGCAGGACGCCGCGCTCATCATCAATCCGGCGGGCTTCTCGTTCGGCCGGATTCCGGTGCTCGACGCAGTCAAGCTGATTCGCCGGCCGGTGGTGGAATTGCACATCACCAATATCCATAAGCGCTCGGAAGAATACCGTCACTCGACCATTTCGGTGGCGGCCACCGCCGTGATCTGCGGGGCCGGCGCAAACGGCTATTTGCTGGCGATCCGCGCAGTCGACGATCTGTGGGGCAGCCCGACTTAAGCCAGTCCTTTCTTATCCGCGATGTCCTGCTTTCGGTGCCCGTGCTTTCCGAAAAGTATCGAGTACCGTGGCAGCCGGAAATGGAATGGCATCGACGTGGCCGGTTCTCATCAACGCCTCGATACGCTGCGCCGTATCCGTCGACGGCGCGGGCGTATAGACCATGATGCGCATGCCGGGCGCGTCCGGCACCTCGAGCGACAGCGCATCGAGTTCGAGCACGCCCGCAACGGGGTGCTCGATAACCTTGCGCCAGTCGCTTCGCTTGAGCACCTCATGCTCCGCCCACCAGCGGCAGAAGTCAGCATCGGTATCGTTCAGTTCTTCGACGAGATCACGCAAAAACACTTCACCCGACGGGCGAAGAATATAGTCGCCGCGAAACTGCGCAAGCACGCATTTTGCGTAGGCATCCCAACCTTGAAAGAGCGAGCGCGCACCGTCCTGCTGGAATGTGAACCACAGCAGATTGCAGCGGCCCGCAGGCATCTTGCGGAAATCGGTAAACACACGCACCGCCGCTTCGTTCCACGTCACATAGTTCCAGTTGCCGTCAACCACGTAGGACGGCATGTTGCCGAGCTGATCGAGCATGCGTCGAACGGTATCTGTCACGTTTTGAGCAATCGGATACGGACCGGGCGGCGTGTAGTGGTTGGCCAGTTCGAACAGATGTGTGCGCTCGTGCGGCGATAGCTTCAACGCATTCGCAAGACTTTCGATCGTCTTGAACGACACATTCACTTCCCTGCCCTGTTCGAGCCACGCATACCAGGTGACGCTGATGCCGGCGCGCTCGGCCACTTCTTCGCGCCGCAGTCCCGGTGTCTTGCGACGGCTGCCGCTTGGAAAGTCGATGTCCTCGGGTCGAAGACGGGCGCGACGCGTCCTCAGAAAATCGGCCAGTTCGTCCAGACGCTGCTGCTTTTCCATGTTTCGTGTCCTCCTGCGTTCCCTGTTACTGCCATTACTAGTAATGGCAATTGCTAGATGCGCTCCGTCAACCATGCGACATTGGCGCCGTCGGGAAGCACGCTGTATCCAGCATCGGTAACGCCAGATTATAGAACTCGTTACCCGCGTAGGTGCCAGCCAGCCGCGTCGAAAATTAGCGGCCACAACGCGTGCGTCTCCCGACAGATATCAGAACATTTACGGAGACATTCATGCGTCGTTCGACCCGCTTTCACCGTGCGAGCGTATTCGCCGCCGCGGCCTTCATTCTGACAGTTTCGTGTGCCGCGCGTGCGGACTACACCGGTGCGCCGCGTACGTTTCTGTTCAATCCCGCCGTGCAGATTCCGTTCGCCGACACGGCGAAGTTCAAGAAGAAGCCGCCCTATGTGATCGGTTTTTCGAATGCGGGACTCGGCGATAGTTGGCGCGTCGTGATGCAGCACTCGCTGATGAAGGCGGCGGCCGACCATCCCGACCAGATCAGGCAACTGCTGATCACAAACGGAAACATGGACGACGCCAAACAGGCCGCCGACATTCAGGATCTGATCTCGCGCGGCGTGGATCTGCTGATTGTCAGCGCGAATACGCAGAAGGCACTCGACCCCGTTGTCACGCGTGCGATGAAACAGGGCATACCCGTCGTGATGGTCGACCGGCGCATTTCATCCGACAACTTTGTTTCGTTCGTGACGGGCTCCGACGCGATGATGGGCCGTGTGTGGGCGCAATGGATCGTCGAGAAGTTGCATGGCAAGGGCAACGTCATCATGCTCGCAGGCCAGGCGGGGTCGAGCGTCAGCGCTGACCGCGAGGCGGCCGCGCACGAAGTGTTCTCGCAATACCCCGGCATCAAGGTGCTCGACACGGTGTATTCCGACTGGAGCCCCGTGAAGGCCAAGCAGCAGATGCAGGCCATGATCGCGAAGTACGGGCACAACATCAACGCCGTGTGGTGCGCACACGGCTTGCCCGTCGCGGGCTCGATCGAAGCGTTCGTCGCGGCCGGATTCAAGCCAGGCGAAATTCCGCCGCATACGACAGCCGATCTGAACGGCCCATTGCAACTCGCGTTGAAGTACAAGATTCCGATGCTCGAGATCGGCTATCCGCCTTCAATGGGCGGCACGTCGCTCGATGTCGCGCTCAAGGTGCTGCAAGGTCAGCCCTTGCCCAAGATCTACGAGATCAGTCCGCAGATCGCATTGACGCGTGGCGACGAAACGGCATCGGTCCCGCATCCCGACCAGTACATCGATCAGGTGGTCGACGCGAAGGGTCCGCCCGACAAGATCATCGACGGCGGCATGGGCGCGGACTATAACCCGTCGACCTTCAAGATCAAGTTGCCGGGTGAAAAATGAACCAGCCCACATCCAGTCCGGCAGGCGAAAGCCTGGACGCGCAGCCCGACGTGATCGAGGTCACCGGCATCACGAAGCAATTTCCTGGTGTAAAGAGCCTCGATGCCGTGAACTTCGGTGTGCGTAGCGGTGAGATTCACGCACTCGTCGGCGAGAACGGCGCAGGCAAATCGACGCTGATGAAAGTGCTTGCGGGTGCCTATGTCCCCGACGAAGGCGCATTGCGATTCGAAGGTCAGCCAATGGTGTGGAAGTCCCCCGCCGACGCAAAGGCGCACGGCGTTCACATCATCTATCAGGAACTCGTGCTGTTTCCGCAATCGAGCGTGGCGCAGAACATCTTCGCCGGAATCGAGCCGCGCACGCGGCTGGGCACGATCGACCATCGCGCGATGAACGAACGCGCCGCCGCCTTGCTGCACGAACTCGGCGTACAACTCGATCCGCGCGAGCGTGTCGGCGCGCTTTCGGTCGCCAGTCAGCAGATGGTCGAGATCGCGAAGGCGATGGCCAGCGAGATACGAGTGCTGATACTCGACGAACCGACAGCAGTCATCGCGGGCAAGGAAGTTCAACTGCTGTTCGCACGGCTGCGCGTGCTGCGCGAGCGCGGCGTCGCGATCGTCTATATCTCGCATCGGCTCGATGAAATCTTCGAACTGTGCGACCGCGTGACCGTCATGAAGGACGGCCGCAAGATCGGCACACAGCCCGTTTCCGAAACGACGCGCGCCGATCTCGTGCGCATGATGGTCGGCCGCGAAATGAAGGACATCTATCCGCCAAAGCCCACGCTGCAACCGGGCGGCACGGTGCTGATGAAGGTCGAAGGGCTGCAGGTCGGCAATCGCGTATTCGATGCTTCGCTTTCGGTACGCGCCGGCGAAATCGTCGGGCTCGCCGGCATGGTCGGCTCCGGCCGCACCGAACTCGCGTCGGGCGTATTCGGCGCGCTGCCCGCGCGCGGCACGATCGAAGTGCGCGGCGCGCGCCATACGCGCATGACACCGGCAACGGCAATCCGCCTCGGCCTCGGCTTCGTCACGGAAGACCGCAAGTCCGAAGGCTTGCTGATGTACCTGAACGTCGCGCAGAACGTCACGGCGACAACGCTCAAGCATGTGTCCCGTTTCGGATTGCTGAAAGCGAAACACGAGCGAAGCGCGGGCGCCGATGCAATCCGCGAATTCGGCATTGCGGGCGCGCGCCCCGCGGGCAGCGTCGCGACACTGTCGGGCGGCAATCAGCAGAAGGTGCTGATCAGCCGATGGGTGCGCGTGTGCACCAGCGTGCTGATTCTCGACGAACCGACCCGCGGCGTCGATATCGGCGCGAAGGCGGAAATCTATCGCCTGATGCGCGAACTGACGAATCGGGGACTCGGCATCCTGATGATCAGTTCCGAGTTGCAGGAAGTGATCGGCATGTCCGACCGCGTCCTCGTGATGCGCGAAGGACGCATCGCGGGCGAAGTCAGCGGCAACGAGATGACCGAGCACGGCATCATGGCGCTCGCGACCGGCGGCGGGCAATTCGTTCGAACGGGAGGCGCACATGCATTCGCTCATTAGGCGTCATGTTCCGCTGAACGCAGCCGCGTATATCGTGGCCGGTTTGATCGTCATGCTGTTCGTCGCCGGGGCCAGCGTGAATGACCGCTTTTCGACGCTGTCCAATCTGCTGAACGTCCATCAGCAGGCGACGGGACTTGCGCTCGTCGCACTGGGGCAGACACTCGCCGTGCTGACGGGCGGCATCGATCTGTCGGTCGGCTCGCTGATCAGCGTGTCGGCCACGCTCACCTCCGGTTTGTCGGAAGCCACACAAGGCGGATGGGCCGTGGCGATCGCAGTGGCGATTGCGCTGTCCGTCCTCGTGGGATTGGTCAATGGCCTGCTCGTGCTCTGGCTGCGCGTGCATCCGCTGATCGTCACGCTCGGCATGGGCGCGGTGCTGCAAGGCGGCATTCTGTACTACGCGAACGGCCCGGCGGGCGGCGTGCCGGACGGCTTCGACGCACTCGCTTACGGCCGCTACGCCAACGTGCCCGTGACCGCCACCGTCGTGCTGCTGCTCTACGGCTGCGTATCGTATTTCATGCGCAATACGCGCCTCGGGCGATACGTCTACCTCGTGGGCGACGACGACAACTCGGCGACGCTGTCGGGCATTCCCCGCAAACGCGTCATTCTGTTCGTCTACACGTTCTCGTCCCTCTGCGCGGGTCTCACGGGCATCTATCTGGCTGCCCAGTTCGGATCGGGTCAACCGTATCTCGGCGCCAACTACACGCTCGCGTCGATTACGCCGGTTGTGGTCGGCGGCACGATTCTGAGCGGCGGGCGCGGCGGCGTCATCGGCACGCTGCTCGGCGTGTATCTGCTCAGCATGCTCAACAACCTGATCAACTTCGCGGGCGTGCCGTCGCAGTATCAGCTTATCGTGCAGGGCGTCGCGATCATTGCCGCCGTCTGCGTGAATGTCCAGCAGAAACGGAGGCTCGCATGAACTCGGTTGCTCCACGCACGGACGCCTCGCCTGCGCGCAAGCTCTCGCTCGGTGTCGCGCGACGCTATGGAATCTATCTGTTTCTCGTGGCGCTGATTGCGCTTTCGGGTGCAAGGTCGCCGACGTTCCTTCGTGCCGACAACGTCGTCAACATGCTGGTGCAGTTCGCGCCGCTCGGCATCGTCGTGATCGGCCAGGTGTTCGTGATTCTTGTCGGCGGACTCGATCTGTCGGTTGCCTCGGTGATGGCCACGGCAGCCGTCATCGCCACCGCATTCGACGACACCAACCATTCGGCGCCCGCCATCTTCGGCGTCACGCTCGTGTTGTGCATCGGCGCCGGTCTGCTCAACGGCCTGCTCGTGACGAAGCGCCAGGTGTCGCCGTTTCTCGCGACATTTGCCACGGCGGTCGTGCTCGACGGCCTGCGCTTCGCCTATACGCAAGGCGCGCCTTCGGGCAACGTGCCACCGCTTTTTCACACGCTGGGAACGGGCTCGGTCGCGGGCGTGCCCGTCAACGTGCTGTTGCTGCTCGCGTGCGCGATCGTGTTCGGCACGCTGCTGCATCTGTCCACCTTCGGGCGACGCGTGTACATGGTGGGCGGCAATGCCGTCGCCGCGAGACTGGTCGGCGTGAGCCCCGACACCGTGCGCATCGCGTGCTACGCGATCAGCGCGCTGCTTGCCGGGCTGGCGGGGCTGATCCTGTCGGGCTATGTCGGCATCGTCGACAACTGGGTGGGACGCGGCTTCGAGCTCGATTCGATCGTCGCCGCGGTGATGGGCGGCCTCGCCCTTTCCGGCGGCCGCGGCTCGCTGCCAGGCGGACTCGCGGGCGCAGCGATTCTCGTCGTCGTCTTCAACATCGTGCTCTTGATCGGCATGCCCGTGCAGGCGCAGATCATCGTCAAGGGCGTCATCATCATCGGCGCATCCGCGTGCTACGTGAGCCGCCGGCAGCGCTGAATTTACCCATTCACACGAGGCCATACGAAATGGCCCGGCTAACCAAGGAGTCGAACATGAGAGCAGTGCGTTTTCACTGTGCGCACGATGTCCGGGTCGAAAACGTACCGGACCCGACGGGCATGGGCGCGAACCAGATGATCGTCAAGCCGCTGTGGTGCGGCATCTGCGGCACCGATCTGCACGAGTATCAGGCGGGGCCCATCGTGGTGCCGACCGAACCGCATGCGCTGACAGGCGCGAAAGCGCCTCAGGTGCTTGGCCATGAATTCAGCGCGGAGGTCGTCGAAGTCGGCAAGGACGTGAAGAACGTGCAACGCGGCGACCGCATCTCGGTGATGCCGCTCGCGTCGTGCGGACAGTGCTATTACTGCGCGCGCGGCATGCGCCATCTGTGCTCGAAAATGGGCTGCGTCGGGCTCAGTTGGGACGGCGGCGGAATGGCCGAATACACGCTGCTCAACGACTATCACGCGAACCGCTTGCCCGACACCGTGAGCGACCAGCAGGGCGCGCTGATCGAACCGGCCGCTGTCGCGCTGTATGCCGTCGACCGCGGCGGCGTCACGGTCGGCTCGACCGTGCTGATTACCGGCGCAGGCCCGATCGGCGTACTTGCCGCCCTCGCCTGCCATGCAGCGGGCGCCACGAAGATTTTCGTGAGCGAACCCAATGCGGCGCGAGCCGACAAGATGGCCGGCTTCGGCGTCACGACCGCAATCTTCGATCCATCCGACGGCGAACTGCCGCAAAAGATTCGCGACCTGACAGAAGGCGTCGGCGTGGACGTGGCGATCGAATGCGCGGGCAACCAGCATGCGCTGAACGCATGCGTCGACGCGGTGCGATCGGCGGGCGCTGTGGTTCAGGCGGGTCTGCACGTGGGCACAGCGAG
The DNA here is from genome assembly GCF_003330785.1 of Paraburkholderia graminis. Classification (NCBI taxonomy): domain Bacteria; kingdom Pseudomonadati; phylum Pseudomonadota; class Betaproteobacteria; order Burkholderiales; family Burkholderiaceae; genus Paraburkholderia; species Paraburkholderia graminis. The sequence continues at coordinate 1,665,382 of NZ_CP024934.1, read as the reverse complement.
CGTCGACCCGATGAAATGGTCGCTGAAGGACATCCGGATCGAAGGCACATGGTGTTACCCCGTCACGATCTGGCCGCGCATCATCGGCATGATCGCGAACGGCAAGTTCCCGGTTGAAAAGCTCATTCACGATCTGATCGATGCCGACGAAGTCGTCGAGAAAGGCTTTGACGTACTGAGCGACAAAGGCAGCGACAAGATGAAGATTCTCATCAATCCCCAGACACGGTGACGACATGCCGCACACGCAAGAGAAGCAACACACACAAACGGTAGGCTGGATCGGGCTCGGCAAGATGGGGTCGCCCATAGTGCGCAATCTGCTCGCCGCGGGGTTCGACGTGACCGTGTACGACGTCGATACAGGACGCGTCGACGAGGCCGTTGGACTCGGCGCGCGCCGTGCAGAGGATGTCGCGAGTGTCGCGCGTTCGGCACCGCTCGTGTTCTCGATCATCCCCGACGACGACGTATTGCGTAAAGTCGCGCTCGGCACACATGGCGTGATCGAAAATGCGAACGACGGCGCCGTTTATATCGACATGAGCACGGTGTCGCCCACGGCATCGGGCGAAGTTCGCGAAGCAGCGCGTAAGCGCGGCGTCGGCTACATCTGCGCGCCGGTATCGGGCAGCACGGTCCTTGCCGGCAACGCGCAGTTGACGGTATTCGCATCGGGCGCGAAAGAGGCATACGGGCGCGCGTTGCCCGTCTTCCAGGCCATGTCGGCGCGTCAGTACTATGTCGGCGAAGATCAGCAGGCACGTTATCTGAAGCTCGCCATCAATCACCTTGTCGGCTCGACGGCCGTGCTGCTTGCCGAAGCCTTGACGCTCGGCACGAAAGGCGGCCTCGACTGGGCCGAGATGCTCGATGTGATCGGCGACAGCGTCGCGGCATCGCCGCTCGTCAAATACAAACTCGATCCGCTGAAAAAACGTGACTTCTCTCCCGCGTTTTCTTCGCGGCAGATGCTCAAGGACATGTCGCTCGTGGTCGACGCCGGCGTCGAAGCCGGCGTCCCGATGGCAGCCGCGGCACTCGTGCGCGAGCAGTTTTCGCACTACGCCCAAGGCGATGGAGCGGAACTGGACTTCTTTTCCATCGTGCGTGCTGTCGAAGCACAAGCCGGCCTTACCCGCTAAGTACGCTTTCACCTTACTCCGGAGTCACGATGCACTACACCGTCTACTGCCTCGACCACGACAACATGGTCGAACGCCGCCTTGCCCATTACGAAGAACACAAGGCGTACCTGGCCACGTCGCCAGTCAGAATGGTCATGTCGGGCCCGCTGCTGGCCGGCGACGAGGAAACGATGATCGGCAGTTTCTTTCTTTTCGAAGCCGACGAGATCGGCGACGTGATGCGCTTTAACAGCAACGACCCGTTCAACAAGGCTGGAATCTGGCGTACCGTCGATATCCGCCCGTTCCTCAAGCGCGTCGACAACCGCTAGGCAGATCAAGGAATCGATTCATGCGAAACCTCGACGAAAACACCATCACGGATGCCGTTCTTGCACGCCACGAACACGCACCCGATGAGCGGCTGAAGACGATCGTCACGAGTCTCGTGCGGCATCTGCACGACTTCGCCCGCGAAGTCGGCTTGAGCGAACGCGAATGGGAAGCCGGTATCCGCTTTCTCACCGAGGTCGGCCATATCACCGACGAGCGCCGTCAGGAATTCATTCTGCTGTCGGATACGCTCGGCCTTTCGATGCTCGTGACCGCGATGGCGCATCGCAAGCCTCAAGGCTGCACGGAAGCCACGGTTTTCGGGCCGTTTTTCGTCGACCATGCGCCCGAGTATCGCGACGGCGACGACGTGGCCAACGGCGCGCGAGGCGAACCGTGCTTCGTGTCGGGCGTGGTGCGCGGCCGGGACGGCGAACCGGTGAGCGGCGCACGCATCGAAGTCTGGCAGGCGGACGCCGATGGTTTCTACGATGTCCAGCACAGCGACGCCGACACGCACCGCGCGCGCGGCGTGTTGCATAGTCTTTCCGATGGGCGCTATCACTTTCGCTCGATCGTCGCGGTGCCCTACCCGATTCCGCACGATGGTCCGGTGGGGCGAATGCTCGAAGCGCTGGGGCGCCATCCGTGGCGCCCTGCGCATCTGCATTTCATGATCACGGCGCCCGGCTATGAACGGCTCGTCACGCACGTGTTCCGCGACGGCGATCGTTACCTCGATTCGGACGCCGTGTTTGGCGTGCGCTCGTCGCTGATTGCGCAGTGGATTCATCACGAGAGCGGCACGGCGCCCGACGGCACCGCAATGACGACGCCCTTCAGCACCCTCGAATTCGACTTTGTCTTGAGCCGATCGTCATGATTGCCTTCACCTACACCAGCCGGCCCGGCCGCATCGTGTTCGGCGCGGGAGCGATCGAGCGCGTCGCGGAGGAACTCGACGAACTGTGCATCCGGCGCGCGCTCGTGCTCTGCACACCGGAGCAACGTTTTCTCGCCGACCGCGTGCGCAGGATAGCCGGCGAGCACTGCGTGGACGTGTTCGATCGGGCTGTCATGCATGTGCCCGTCGAAACCGCGCAGGAAGGCGTTGCGGCCGCGCTCGCAGCGGGCGCCGATGGACTGGTCGCGGCGGGCGGCGGGTCGACGCTGGGGCTCGCAAAAGCCATCGCGCTGGAAACGTCGTTACCGATCCTCGCGATTCCGACGACCTACGCGGGCTCCGAAGTCACGCCGATCTACGGCATGACGTCCGCCGGTGAGAAAAAGACCGGCAAGAGCTACCGTGTACTGCCGCGCACCGTGATCTACGACGCGTGCCTCACGCTGACCTTGCCGGCAGCGCTGTCGGCAACGAGCGGCCTCAACGCGATCGCGCACGCCGCCGAAGGGCTCTATGCGCAGGACGCCAATCCCGTGATGTCGCTCTTCGCGGAAGAAGGCATCCGCAGTCTCGCGCATGCGTTGCCGCGCATCGTCGAACAGCCGGACGACATCGCGGCACGTGAAGCCGCCCAGTACGGTGCATGGCTATGCGGGACCGTGCTGGGGAGCGTCGGCATGGCGTTGCATCACAAGCTGTGCCACACGCTCGGCGGTATGTTCGATCTGCCGCACGCGGAAACTCATGCGGTGATGCTGCCGTACTCGATGGCGTTCAATCTGCCGGCAGCGCCAGCGGCACACGAACGTCTGTGCAGAGCGCTCGATACGCCGGAGCCCGCGACCTCGCTCTACGAGCTTGGCCGCTCGCTTCATGCGCCGGCGTCTCTCAAAGCGCTGGGCCTGCGCGCAGCGGATATTCCGACGGCTGCGGCCGCCGCAATGCAGGCGCCGTATTACAACCCCCGGCCACTCTCATACGAAGCGGTACACCGCTTGCTCACTTCAGCTTTCGACGGCATGCGGCCCGACAGCCGCACGTTCGAAAGCGTATAAGCGCTTCCCTTACCGAAGCGCGGCTCCGCAAATACTCCTGCAAACAGACACTTTTCAATTTCAATTCGCTATGAAAAAACGGGCACTCATCATCGGCGCGACGGGCATCGTCGGCGGCAATCTCGCGCAACATCTACTCGCGTGCGGAGACTGGGACGTGACAGGTCTTTCACGCGGCCGGAGCGCAGCGAATCGCGCGATGGAATCCGTCACCGCCGATCTGACTTCCGCCGCATCCGTCGCCAATGCGCTACAGGGCCGGCAGTTCACGCACGTTTTCTTTACTGCGTGGTCGCGACAGGCGACCGAGCGCGAGAACATCGAAGTGAACGGTGCAATGGTCCGTCATGTACTGGACGCGCTGGGACCGTCCGGCACGCTGGAACATGCGGCTCTCGTCACAGGGCTCAAGCACTACCTCGGACCCTTCGAAGCGTATGCGCAGGGCACTGTGCCGCTTACGCCGTTTCGCGAGGAACAGGGCCGCCAACCCGTCGACAATTTCTATTACGAGCAGGAAGACCGGCTGTTCGAAGCAGCGCGTCAGTACGGCTTTAACTGGAGCGTGCATCGGCCGCATACGATTATCGGCTTCGCGCTCGGCAACGCGATGAACATGGGCGTGACGCTCGCCGTGTACGCGACGCTGTGCAAGGAAACGGGACAACCGTTCATGTTTCCCGGTTCGGCCGCGCAATGGAACGGTCTCACGGATATGACCGACGCGCGCCTGCTTGCGCGACATCTCGAGTGGGCTTCAACGTCGCCCGCCGCGCGCAACGAGGACTTCAACGTTGTGAATGGCGACGTGTTCCGCTGGCAATGGATGTGGTCGCAACTGGCGCAGTACTTCGGCATCGAGCCTGCGCCTTTCGACGGTGAGACGCGTCCGCTCGAACATCGCATGCAGGGAGCCGGCGAACAATGGGCGACAATCGCGGCCCGCTATCAATTGAGGGAAGCGAGCATCGAAAAGCTCGTGTCGTGGTGGCACACCGACGCCGATCTCGGACGTCCGATGGAAGTTCTGACCGACATGAGCAAGAGCCGCAAAGCCGGCTTCCTCGACTATCAGAGCACGCCGGATGCCTTCTTCGCACTCTTCGACAAACTGAAAGAGGAACGCGTCATACCTTCGTAGAGGGCACGCCTCACGGATCCAACCCAATAAATCCCGCCAGTTCCTCGGGCTTTCCGAGAGGAAACGCTTCCTTGATGTGATCGAGAAAGGCGGAGACCCGAGGGCTTAGCAAGCGTCGCGAAGGATAAAGCGCCCATAGCGGGATGTCGGGACCGTCCACATCGCCCCAATGCGCAAGCCTGCCGGCCGCGATGTCATGACTCACGAGCGACAGCGGCAGCCTCGCGGCGCCTACGCCAAGACGCACCGTATCGCGGACCATGAGCAGCGACGAAAGGTGCGCAACCGGCGTGATCGAGATGCGCGATTTTCCCTTCGGGCCCGTGACGTCCCACGCGGCGATCCGGTCAGGCGTCCCGCGAACGACAGCCGGAACACTCGACCCATCCGTCGGCCGCGCCAGGCCCGGTGTGGCCACGACGACCAGCCGGTCGCGCAGGAACACACGGCCGATCAGGCTCTCGTCCACATCGGGGTTCACGCGGATCACCAGATCGTAGCCTTCCTCGACCATATCGACGGGACGATCTTCCGTCGTCACTTCCAGTCGGATGTCGGGGTATTTCAGCGCAAAGGTGGCGACCAGCTTGCCCATCGCGATCTGCGAAAAGAGCGCGGGCGCGCTGATGCGCAGTCGGCCGCGCGGGTGTTCGCTACCCGACGTGATGGCGGCGGCGCTGTCCGCAAGCTCCGCGAGAAGCGCACCGGTCCGCTCGTAAAGCGCGCGTCCTTCCTGCGTGAGTTTCACTCCGCGGGACCCGCGTTCAAACAGCCTGAGCCCCAGGCTGTCCTCGAGCTCGCTGACCCTGCGCGAGAGCGTGGCCTTCGGACGCTCCGCCACACGGGCGGCCTCGCCGAAGCTCCCGTGACGGGCAACCAGGTTGAAATCCGCGAGAGCAAGAAGGTCCATGTGTTCCACCAGTGAGATACCCCGTCTCTTTATAACATCTTCCGGACCACGCATGGATCACTTACCTTGGAGGCGTCCCAACCAACCAAGGAGTAACACCATGACTATCCTCGTTACCGGTGCCACCGGCCGTGTCGGCCGCCAGGTCGTCAACCAGCTCGTCAAGCGCGGTGCCAAAGTGCGCGTGCTTGTCCGCGATCCGTCGAAGGCCGACTTTCCCGCCGATGTCGCCGTGGCCCAAGGCGACATGCTCGATATCGACTCGCTGCGCAGCGCGTTCAGCGGCGTGCGCACGCTGTTTCTGCTCAACGCCGTGGCAGCCGACGAATTCACTCAGGCACTCATCACGCTCAACGTTGCCCGCGAGTCGGGCGTCGAGCGCGTGGTCTACCTGTCGGTCATGCACGCTGAGCGCTCCGTGAACGTGCCGCATTTTGCGGTGAAGTCCGGCGCCGAGCGGATGATCGAACAGATGGGCTTTAACGCGACTATCCTGCGTCCGGCGTACTTCATCGATAACGATCTGACGATCAAGGACGTCATCCTGAACCACGGCGTCTACCCGATGCCGATCGGCAGCAAGGGCGTCGCGATGGTCGACACGCGCGACATCGCGGAGGTCGCGGCAATCGAACTGCTGCGTCGGGATCAGGCGCCCGGCAAATTGCCCGTCGACGTCATCAACCTCGTTGGGCCCGACACGTTGACGGGTCCAGGCCTCGCGTCCATCTGGTCGGAGCTGCTTGGCCGGCCGGTTGCCTACGGCGGCGACGATCCCAGCCAGTTCGAGCAGAACCTGACGAACTTCCTGCCGAAGTGGATGGCGTATGAGATGCGCCTGATGGCCGAGCGCTTCGTCAGCGACGGGATGGTGCCGGAAGCGGGCGACGTCGCTCGGCTTGTCAGCATCCTCGGCCGGCCACTGCACTCATACCGCGACTTCGCCGCCGGCCTCGTCGGCTGAGTCTCACGCGCCGTTGCATGCGGTGCGCGAGCGCGCACCGCATCGGCTCAGTGCAGAACGTCCTGCAGCCGATAGTAGACGCCGACGAGCGGCAGCATCCACCGGCGCGCGGCATGCGCCGGCACGGGCGGCCACGGCAACGCGCGCCACGGGTTGGCATCGGCGGAACCGGACATCACGTCCGCCATCACGCGGCCCATATGCGTGGACATCTGCACGCCGTGGCCGCTGTAACCCATCGAGTAGTAAAGCCCGTCGTGTTGTCCGGCGCGCGGAAGACGGTCCACGGTGATGTCCACGAGACCGCCCCAGCAATAGTCGACTCTCGTTGTGGCCAACTCGGGAAAGTACTTCGCGAGATTGGCTTGCAGTACGTGGCCGCTTTTCGCATCGGAGCGCGGATCGGACATTGCGAATCTCGCTCGCCCGCCCCACAGCAGCCGGTTATCAGGCGTGACGCGAAAGTAGTTGCCGATGTTCAGCGACGTCACATAGTTGCGCCGCTGAGGAAACAGCGCGTCCAGTTGCCCCTTCGAAAGCGGCTCTGTCACGACGATAAAACTGCCGACAGGCGCCATTCGTTGCTGGAACCATTGCAGCGGACCTTGCCGCGAAGGCCCTGTCGCCACCAGCACGTTGTCCGCCCGAACCACGCCGCGCGCACTAGTGATCTCGTAACCGCCACCGGCGATTCGCCTGATCTGGGTCACCGCCGCGTTCTGGAAAATGCGCGCCCCGTGACGCGCCGCCGCCTGCGCGAGCCCCACGCCGAACTTGCCCATATGCATCTGCGCGCCGTTGCGTTGCAACAGTCCGCCATGAAAACCATCGGAGCCGACTTCAGTGCGCATGCGCGCCGGCTCGATCAGTTCGATATCCTGATCGACTTCGCGATGCAACACGTCGTAGGTCCGCGCGAGCTTGTCGAAGTGCTTCGGCTTGGCCGCGAGTTTGAGCTTGCCGCTACGCACGAAATCACAGTCGATCCGATGTTGCGTGACGATGGATTCGACCGTCTGTACCGCGCTTTCGTACGCACGGTAAAACGCGCGCGCTTGTTCCAGCCCGACGCTGGCCGCGAGCGAAGCGAAGTCTTGCGCGACGCCGGTGTTGCATTGTCCGCCGTTGCGCCCCGATGCCTGGCCCGCGATCCGCCCCGCCTCGAGCACCGTGACCGACGTCCCACGCAACGCAAGTTCCAGCGCGGCCGATAGACCTGTAAAGCCGCCGCCGATCACGACCACATCGCTGCGTCCCTCGACGGGACCGTCGGCGCCCTCGTTGAAGTCGGGAGCGGTGTCCAGCCAGTACGAATCTAGCTTCATTGCATTTTCTAATTGAATGTCGGAGCAGACCGGCTTTGCCAGCGAGCGAAGCCTCGGCGGCGAGCCGGTCACCGTAGCGATCAACCGCGAGCACCCGCCTCGCTCATGCCGACCACCACGCATATTCGGCGAACGAAAAACCCATCATCGCGCCGGTCGGAATCGCGCCGAGCCCTTTAAGGCGCTTGTCGTTCGCATCGATCAGACTGATGAACGACGGGATGCCGATGCCGCCTTCGTCCGTGACCAGCGCCTGCATTTCGCCGTACATCTGCTTGCGTTTGGCGTCGTCGGTCTCGCCGCGCGCGCTCACGAGCAATTGATCGAACTTCGGGTCCTTCCACGCCGATTCATTCCACGGCGCATCGGATTTGAAGAACTGCGTGAACAGCACATCCGCGCTAGGCCGCGGGTTGATGCTGCCGAAACCGAGCGGATGCTTCATCCAGTGATTCGACCAGTAGCCGTCGGACGGCACGCGATTCACGCTCAGATTCACACCGATCTTCGCGGCCGTTTGCTGGATCAACTGCGCCATTTCGATTGAGCCGTTGGCGTCGGTGGTGGCATAGATCGGCGGCAATGTAGTTCCGACCGCGCCGGCCTTCTGCATATAAAACTTCGCCTTGTCGAGGTCGAAGCCGCGCTGCGGCAGCGAAGCATTGAAGTACCGATGACCCGGCGGAATCGGCTGATCGTTGCCGGTCACCGCATAGCCGAGAAACACCGCGGAGCGGATCTGCTCCCGATCGAACATGTACTTCATGCCCTTCACAAAATCGGGGTTGCCCGTCAGCGTGTTGTCGCGACGCATGATCAGGTCCGTGTACAGGCCCGACTTCGTCTCCTTGACTTCGTACCCCGGCGTCGACGAAATGCGCCGCGTCGAACGGGGATCGACCGAGTTGATCAGGTGGACGTCGCCGGCGAGCAGCGCGCTGACACGCGCTGCGTTGTCGCTGATACTGATGAGTTCGATCTGATCGAGGTACGGGTGCCCCGGTTTCCAGTAGTTGTCGTTGCGCACGCCCACCGTGCCCGCGCCCGGCGCGAAACTTTTCAGCTTGTAGGGACCGGTGCCGATCGCCGAGTTGAAGTTGGTCGTGCCGTCCTTGACGATGACGAGTTGCGGCGTCGCGAGAATCACGGGCAGATCGGCATTCGGCACCTGTAGCGTCAACGTCACTTCGTTCGGCCCGCTCGCCGTCACGCTCGCGAACTGGTCGGCGAGTGTCTTCACGCGCGAGGCCGTTTGCGGATTCTTGTGACGCATCAGCGAGTACACGACGTCGGCGGAAGTAAGCGTCTTGCCGTCGTGGAAAGTGACGCCTGAGCGCAGCTTGATGATCCACGTCTTCGCGTCCGCGCTCGACACCGACTCCGCGATGTTCATGCGCGGCGCGAGGCTTTCGTCAAGTTGCGTCAGGCCGCTGTAAAACATGAAGAAGCGGATATAGTCGCCGCCGGTCGAGCCCGCTGCGGGATCGAGCGTATCCGACACGGAGCCCGCGTTATAGGCGACGCGAATGCTGCCGCCCTTCTTCGGAACCTCGGCGGCAAGCGCGCCGGGCGCAGTCGTCAGGAGTCCCCCGCCGGCTACCATCATGCCGGTCCCAGCCAACATGCGCATCATGTCGCGGCGGCTGATGCCGCGGCTATTCGTTTCGTCGTTCATCTGAATTGGCTCCGCAGAGGTAAGTGATCCTGGCAATGTTGCATAGAAGTTCGTATAGGCAGCGAGAAGAGATTTTTTCGCGGCTCGTTAGCAGCATCGTATGCCTGCACAAACCGCGTAAAGCGCCGACAAAAAAGGGCAGACGGCATAAACAAACTGTTCCTGCGGCGCTAACGCGGCAATTTGCATGGTCGCCGGTTATGCGCGAAAGACTCGCTGCAAGCGCGGCATCAACGGGCGATATCAGGCGCTCGCCGATGCCTCGACTTCAAGCAACTGCGGATAGCGTTGCAGCACTTCTTCATACAGTTGCGTGATCACTGTTGGCCCCGGCTGCAAGCTGCCGGCCGCTTCTCTTGCATCGAGTGCATCGAAGATCTTGTGCTTGAGAAAATGCCGCCATACCACCGGCGCGCGCGACAGAATGCCGGTCAGCACGTCGTAGCGCTCGCGCGTCCATTTCGCTTCGTACGCGTTGCGCTCCGCGCCATAGTCGAAGTGAGAGGCCGGCCGCCGATGAGCGTCGCTCTTCGCGGCCTCGCGCATATGCAGGGTCGCGGCTTTGTCGATGGCGATGGCGCCGGCTTCTGCGCCGAGTACCACGCCATACAACTCGCGCGCCTGATCGACGGACAGATAGCCGCGTCGCACGTCTTCGAGCACCTTCTGCACGTCTCGTTCGTACGGATCGCCATAGCCGCCGCCGCCACAGCCTTCGAGACGGATCACATCGCCGGGGCCGCACATCACGAGATCGGTCACGCCGAGATCTTCTTCGCCGTCGGTGCCAGGGTTGCGGGTAAACCGCGATACGGCGCCCGCCTTGCCGCCCAGCACGCCCCATGAAGCGAAGCGCGAGCGGTCGCGATTGCGCGCCGTGACGAGCGTACCCGGCGACGACACGCGAAATTCCATCACCGTTCCAAGCCCGCCGCGATACTTGCCGGCGCCGGCGCTGCCTGGCACCACGCCATAGCGCGTGATGCGGATCGGCACTTCGGCTTCGTTGATTTCGACTGGCGTGTTGCGCAGGAACGCGACATTCGCACCCGATGCGTCCGAGCCGTCGGCCGACGCCATGCCGCCCGCGCCGCCGCCCACCGGTCCGATCGACGCGATCACCGTGCGGCCGTTGCGGTCGACGGTCTTCACGTTGAGAATCGACATGCCGCCCGCTGGACAGGCCGGCAGGCGCTCGGGGCACACCATCGAAAATGCGCCGAAGGTGACGTACTGTGCGACCTTCGCAGTCAGACTGCGCATGCCGACCGCGGCCGGCGGCACGCAGTTCATGATCGTGCCTTCGGGCAGGATGCAGCGCGCGACTTTCAGCATGCCCGCATTCAGCAGCAGATCGGGATTCAGCGAATACAGCACGTAGTTCAGGCCGACGAGCGCGAGCACATGGCGCTCCTTGCCGCCCGTCGGCATATTCAGCGACGAACTCAGTTGCGGATCGCTACCCGTGAAGTCGAACACGAGCGAGCCGTCCTTCACCGTCAGCGTCAGCGCGACGCGCAGCGGCTTGCCGTTGACCGAATCCTCGTCGGCGTACTCGGCGAAGAAGTACTCGCCATCGGGCATGCCGCGCACGATCGTGCGCGCCTGCTCCTCCGAATAGTCGAGCAGCGCGTCCATGCCGGCGCGAAACTGCTCGATGCCGAAGCGCTCGATGATTTCGAGCACACGCCGCTCGCCGGTCATGAGCATCGCGATCTGCGCCTTCAGGTCGCCGCGATTCTGCTCGGCCGCGCGCACATTGATCGCCATGTGTTCGAGCAATGCTTCATCGAGCACGCCCGCGCGGACGATCTTGGTCGGCGCGAAACGAATGCCTTCCTGATAGATCTCGGTGAGCGTGCGCGACAGCGACGCGGGCACCGCGCCGCCCATATCGGTGTTGTGAATGTGCCCGCCGACATAGCAGACAATCTCGCCGCCGAAGAACACCGGCTTCCACATCATCACGTCCGGCGTGTGCGTGGCCACGTAGCCGCTATACGCGTCGTTCGTCATGCAGATGTCGCCCGGCTCGTAGTGATCGATCATGTCGATCACCGCGCCGAAGTCGAGTCCGGGATACCAGGTCGCGCCCAGCGTTTTCGGCGACGCGAAAGTCAGGCCGCGCGTGTTCATCAGCGTGCAGGAGAAGTCTTCCGTCTCCTTCACGAACGCGGAGTGCGCGGTTCGCACGAGCGTGTATGCCATGCTTTCGGCGGCCGCGACGCAATAGTTCGCGAAGATCTGAAGGACGGATTTATCGAATGTCATGGTGTGTTTCCTGGATCGATCTATCGATCTATCAGACCGCTTCGAGAAAGAGGTTGCCGTATTCGTCCACGCGTCCGTCGAAACCCGGCAGCACGCATGTCGTGGTGTCGTCCTGCGCGACGATCGCGGGCCCGGCGAACCGGTGTCCGGCGAGCAGCGCGGAGCGCCGGTAAAGCGGGACGCGCCGCCACGCGCCGTCCAGATACACGTCGATCTCCGATTCCGCGCGCGGCGCACCCTCGCCTGTCGCGATGCGCGGCAGCGCGGGCTTCGGCGTGGGCGCGGTGATGACGAGCCGCAGCGCCACCACCTGAATCGGCGACTTCTCGTCGCTATGCCCGAAGAGGCGCGCGTGTTCGCGGTGAAACGCCTGCGCGATTGCTTCGATATCGCCGCCGGTGATCGCTTCCCGCGCGAGCGGCGTGTCGATTTCAAACGATTGCCCGCGATAGCGCATATCGGCCGAAACGACGATCTCGGCGCTTGCGTCCGTCCCCGCCTCGCGAATCACCCATGCGCGCGCGTCGGCTTCCAGATGCGCGAGATCTTGCGCGAGCAAGGCGAGCGAAGCACGGTCCAGCGGATAGTACGTCGTCCGAACAAAATCGTTTTTCGTATCGGCGATCAGGCCGCCCAGCGCGCTCAACACGCCCGGCGTGGTCGGCACCAGCAGATTGCGCACGTTCAGCGCGCGTGCGAGAAAGCAGCCGAGCATGGGCCCCGCGCCGCCGAACGGCATCAGCGCGAACGTGCGCGGGTCGATGCCGAAGCGCGAACTGAGCCGGCTCACGCCCGCATACATGCCGGAGATCGACACCTCGATGATGGCCGCGGCCGTCTGATAGATGTCGAGACCCAGGCGCCTCGCGAGCGGTTCGATTGCCCGCCGCGACGCGTCCACGTCGACCTTCACCGCGTTGTAGCCGAGCGCGGCGCTGCCGAGCACGCCGATCACGGCGAACGCATCGGTGATTGTCGGGCGCGTGCCGCCACGGCCGTAACACACTGGCCCAGGGCTCGAGCCCGCGCTTTCGGGCCCGACCTTCAGCACGCCGAATTCGTCGACCCACGCAATCGAACCACCGCCGTCGCCGACCGATGACACCGACACGGACGGAATATGAATCTGGAATTCGCCGATGTATTCGCCGGTCGCATATTGCGGCTGGCCGTCCACGATCAGCGCGATATCCGCTGTGGTTCCGCCGATGTCGAGGCTCATGCAATCTTTCACGTTACAAAGGCGCGCGAGATACGCCGCGCCGATCACGCCTGAAGCGGTGCCGGACAGGATCATCTGCACGCAGTTCTGTTTGCCGTGCTCGGCGCTCATCACGCCGCCGTTCGATTTCGTGACTTTCAGATCGGCCGCGACGCCGCTTTCCGCCAACGCCGCCTGCAACTGCGTCAGATAGTTGGACACGCGCGGCTGCACATAGCCGCCGATAGTCGCCGTCACCGTGCGCTCGTATTCGCGGATGATGGGCCAGACCTCGTGCGAGCACGACACAAAAAAGCCCGGCAGCGCAGCCTCGATAATTGCTTTCACCTGCTGTTCATGCGCCGGGTTGCGGTACGAATGCAGCAGCGACACCACCACGCCTTCGCAGCCCGCCGCCTGCAAGCCGCGTATCGCATCGAGCACGCTTTGTTCATCGACCGGTGTCTCTTCTTCGCCGTCAGCGCCGAGCCGTCCGATGACACCGAACACGCGGTCGCGCGGAATGAGCGGCGCGGGACGGCTCGACATCAGGTGATACATATCGGGAATCTTCAGGCGCGCGATGTCGAGCACGTCTTCGAAATTGCGCGTTGTGATGAGGCCGAGTTTCAACCCGCGGCGCTGTACCACCGCATTCACGCCGACCGTCGTGCCGTGCGTGAAATAGCTGACATCGTGCGGCTCGATGCCGTAGCGCTCGCGCAGTCCTTCGACGCCCGCGAGCACTTCGCTGCCCGGGCTGTCCGGGCGCGAAAACACCTTTAGCGTGCGGATGCTGCGCGTGTCCTCGTCAAGCACCGCGAAGTCGGTGAACGATCCACCGATATCGACTCCGATTCTCAAGCCCATTGTCGTGCCCTTGCGTGTGTTAAATGGTATGCGTCAAGCGATGTGCGGCCGTTCATGCGTGCCGCCTGCGTTTGTCGATGACGTCGCGAATCTGGTAGTAACTGCCGAGCGCGGGCATGAACCACGGCTTGCCGCTATAAAGCGGATGCGTGACCATCGGCGTGCCGTAGGCGCTTGTCTCGGGCGCCTGTCCTTCGGCGATCAGCCGCGCGACCTTGTAGCCGAGGTAGGTCATCATCACGACGCCGCTGCCGTTGCAGCCGAGCGCGTAGTAAATGCCATCGGCGGTGCGGCCCAGATGCGGGAGAAAATCGAGCGTGAGCGCCACGGTGCCGCCCCAGCTATACGCGACCTTCACATCGGCCATCTGCGGAAAGCGCTCGACCATCTGCGCGTGCAGCACCGCAGCCGACTGGCGGCGATCGAGGTGATAAAAGCGCGCGCGGCCGCCGAACAGCAGGCGTTTGCCATCCGGCGAATAGCGGTAGTAGTTGACGACACGCCGTGTCTCGGAGATGCCGCGACGCTTCGGTATCAGCGAGGCGCGCAGGTCGGCCGGCAATTCCTCGGTGGCAATCTGGTGCGATACGACCGGCACCACGCGACGCTGCAAATCGGGCATCGACGAACCGGTGTAGCCGTTCGTGCAGATCACCACATGCCGGCTCGTGAGCGCGCCGCGCGACGTTTCCACCCGGTATTGAGCGCCGCTTCGCGCGATGCTTCGAACCGCCGCGCGGCTGCATACGGTCACGCCCGCGCCGCGCGCGGCGGCGAGCAAACCGGCGAACATCATCGACGGATGAACCTGGCCCGCGCGTTCGATCAGCACGCCGCCCGCATAGATGTCGCTCGCCAGTTCGCCGCGTAATTCGTCGCGCGACAGCATGCGTGCGCCGGCGCGCGCATAGGCGTTCAGATTGACGATGCGCTTGCGCCAGGCGGCCATGTGCGCATCGGTCCACATTGCGTTGATGCGCCCTGCCTTGACGTAGCTGCATTCAATCGCGTTGTCGCGCAGAATGTTTTCAAACACTTCGTACGACACGGACGCTTCGCCGAGCAACCTTCTCTGTCTTTCTTCGGATACCGAATTATCCAGCTTCTTACCCGACGGCGCCTTGCCGACGTTCACGCCTCCCGATACCTGGCCACCGCTTAGCGTGCTGGCGCCGATGCCCGGCACGTCCGCTTCGAGCACCGCCACGCGCAAGCCCTGCTTCGCGAGTTCGAGCGCGCACGACAAGCCCGCATAACCGGCGCCGACAATCGCCACGTCCGCGTCGCGAGGCACGTCCGACATCAGTTCGTCATGAGGACGCCAGTCTTGCCACCAGTACGGCGTGTCGGTGAAATCGGAAGAGAAAACCTGCTTGCGCGTGGACACGGTCGAGTCCCTGGTTGAGTTGAAGAGCCCCGCTCGCGAGGCAAGCGAGGGCGTGAAAACAGGCGGCTACTGCACGGATAACGCGTCGCTAACATCGTCCAGCGCACGGCGCGCAATCGCGACAATTTCGTCGATGTCCGCGCGCGTGGCGACAAGCGGCGGCGCAAAGCCGACGATGTCGTTCGTGCCGAGCGCACGCACGATCAAACCGCGCGCAAGCGCTGCCTGCGCTACCCGCTGGCTCGCCTTCGCCGCGGCCGGAAACGGGCGGCGCTCGCTCTTGCCGGCCATCAGTTCGAGCGCGGCGAGCATGCCCACGCCTCTGACATTGCCGACGAGCGGATGCGCGTCGAACGCCTCATGCAAACGCGCCTGGAAATAAGCGCCAACCTGCGCTGCGTTGTTCACGAGCTGCTCGCGCTCGATGATGTCGAGATTCGTCAACGCCGCCGCCGCGCACACCGGATGGCCCGAATAGGTCCAGCCGTGATTCATCGCGCCCTGCTCACGCGAGCCGCGCTCGATCACATCCCACACGCGCTCGCTGACGATCACACCCGACAGCGGTAGATACCCGCTCGTCAGGCCCTTCGCCACCGACATCAGATCCGGCTCGAGACCGTAGTGCTCGCTGCCCGTGCGCGAACCGAGCCGGCCGAAACCGCACACCACTTCATCGACGGCGAAGAGAATGTCGTGACGCCTGAGCACCGCCTGAATCGCGGGCCAATAACCTGACGGCGGCGGCACGATGCCGCCCGAGCCCATCACCGGCTCGCCGAAAAATGCGGCGATCGTGTCGGCGCCTTCACGCGCGATCAGTTGCTCCAGGTGCTCGACGCAATCCGCGACGAACTCCGCTTCGCTCGCGCCGGGACGTGCATCGCGATAGAAGTCGGGACTAGCCGTGTGCAGCACTTCGCGCATCGGCAGATCGAAACCGGCGTGGAACTTGGGCTGCCCCGTGAGGCTGCCGGTCGCGATGCCCGAGCCGTGATAACTGCGCTGCCGCGCGATGATCTTTTTCTTGCGCGGCCGTCCCAGCACGTTGTTGTAGTACCAGGCGAGCTTGATCTGCGTTTCGTTCGCGTCCGAGCCCGACATGCCGTAGAACACTTTCTTCATGCCGGGCGGCGCCCACTCTTCGATCAGGCGCCGCGACAGTTCGACAGCGGGGTCGTTCGAGAAGCCCGCATACGTGTGATAGAACGACAACTCGCGCGTCTGCGCGGCGATGGCGTCGGCCATTTCCTCGCGTCCATAGCCGATGTTCACGCAGTAGAGTCCTGCGAACGCGTCGATGTACGAACGTCCCGCCTGATCCTCGATGCGAATCCCTTTCGCCCGCGAGATGAGGCGTGCGTCGAGTTGACCCGACGCATGATCGGACGCATGCGTGCCGGGATGCATCAGATGCCGCCGGTCGGTTTCGAGCGTCAGTTCGCCAGGCGTGCGGATCGCGGGGTTCATGGCGGTGTCGATGAAGTTCATGGTTTGTCCGCCGCTGATGAATGCGCAGGTGCGTCCCACTCGGGATGCCACGCGGGCTTGCTCACGCGGCCGTCGGCGCGAGTGAGCGCGCCGATGCGCGCCATTGCGCCCGCATCCAGTTCGAAATCGAACACGGCCAGGTTTTCGCCGATGCGCAGCGGATTCGACGACTTGGGAATCGCCGCCACGCCAGGCTGCTGCACGAGCCAGCGCAAGATGATCTGAGCCGGCTTGCGCCCGTATTCGCGTGCGATCTCCGCGATGACCGGATCGGCGAGCAGCTTGCCGCTGCCAAGCGGCGTATGCGCAATGAGCACCATGCGATGCCGCCGGCACGCGTCGAGCACGCGCGTCTGATCGAGATACGGGTGGTATTCGCACTGATTGGCGGCCAATGGCACAGAAGCAAGCGCGACCGCGCGATCGAGCAGCGCGGCCGGAAAGTTCGATACGCCGATATGCCGCGTCAAGCCGCTGCGCTGCGCGTCGCAGAGCGCGCCGATGGTCTCTTCGAGCGGCACATCCGGATTGGGCCAATGCACCAGCAGCAGATCGACGTGATCGAGCCCGAGCCGCGCGACGCTCGCCTCGGCGGCACGCCTGAAATCCGCCGCGCGCAATTCTGTGTGCCACACCTTGGTCGTGACGAACACTTCGTCGCGCGGCAAACCGCTCGCCGCGAGCGCCTGCCCGACCGCCTGCTCGTTCTCGTAACGCGCCGCCGTGTCGATATGGCGATAGCCCGCTGCGAGCGCCGCGCACACCGCTTGCACCCCTTCGTCATGGGTGGAGCGCCAGGTGCCGAGGCCGATGGCGGGCAAGCGCGCGCCGTGCGCTTCGATAACCGGCGCAGCGCCGGGCGGCTGAAAAGAGAGTCCCATTGCCTTAATCGTTCTCCGATGCTTTGCAACTCTAAGAGAGGTGTGCCACAATACGGCACGGCGTGCCACGAACAGTGCCCGAAAAGTAACACGCGCTTTTTTGCGTTGCAAGCGCAGCGTGGGCGCGCGCTCGCCCGTCGCCGTCGCTCATCGGAGACCTGCATGAAAAGTTTGTTGAAGAGCCTCGAGATTCTCGAAGCTGTGTCGAAGAACCAGCCGGTCAGCGTCGGCGTGCTGGCGCGCCTGCTCGATATGCCGAAGTCGAGCGTGCAGCGCGCGCTGCTGACGTTTCACGAGGCCGGCTGGCTTCGCCAGACGAGCGGCGACCTGACACGCTGGGAAGTGGGTCCGCGAATCCTCGGCGTGCGGCCTGCCGCGCTGCGCGGCGGTGCGCTGTATGCGGCCGCGCGCGGGCCGATGCGCGAGTTGCGCGATTTGACCAACGAGACAGTTCATCTGTCGGTGCCGGACAGCACCAACTCAATGGTCCTGATCGATCGTGAAGACTGTACGCAGACGGTGCGCACCTTCAGTCCGATTGGCGATCTGAGTCCGTTTCATGCGACCGCGACGGGCCTGGCGGTACTGGCGTACATGACGGAAGCCGACGCCGACGAAATCCTGAGCCGTGACTTGCCGAAGTTCAGTGACACGACGCCATCCGATCCGGCCGAGATACGTCTCGAACTCGAGCGCATCCGGCAACGCGGCTATTCGGTGAATCTCTCGCAGTATCGTCCTGCGGTGTGCGCGATCGGTGCGCCGGTCATCGACTCGGACGGCGCGCCGGCGGCGAGCATCTGCATCTCGATGCCTGAATCGCGCTATGACCCGGCACGTCTTGAAGAATGGGGTAATGCGGTGGCGAAGGCCGCTGCCGCGATCGGCGTCTAGCAGTCGGGCGGCATGCGGATTTCACCAGTCATTTTTTGCAGATATCAGCTTCAGCTATCGCGCGCTCAAACGCTTCCCGTATCGCGCCGCAAAACGTCTCTGCCACGAGCGATAACGGCCGTGACCCATTGGTCACGAGATAAAAATGATCCGGCACGGCGGGCGTGAACGGCCTCACGGCCACACGCTGCCGCGCAAATGCAGCGGTGACCGGATCGATCAGCGCGACGCCCGCGCCATTCGCGACGAGCGCCACGATGGCTTGCGAGAGTTGCGCCTCAATCACGAGATCGCGCGCGATGCCTGCATCGACGAAAACCCGGTCGATCGCGCTGCGTGCATCGAAACTCTGCGGAAACGACACGAAGCGCTCGCCGCGTAAATCCGCGGGAGTCAGCGACGTCTTGCGCGCCAGCCGATGCCCGCGCGGCACGATGCAACGCATGACCGCATTCGCCAGGCGTTCGCTTTTGACGGCCGGATGCGGAATCGGCTCCGCGATCACGCCGACATCGCACTGCCCGGACGCGACTTTCTCGACGACCGTCGTCGCGCTATGCGTAAGCAGACTGATGTCGATACCCGCATGCCGCTCCACGAACCGCGCGATCACCGAAGGCAGCAAATCCAGCGCCACGGCGGGCGAGCCTGCCACGCGCAACGAGCCGCGCCGCATCGCGCGTATCTGCCGCGCCGCCTGCGAGATGCGGTCCATGCCGACGAACGCGCGCTCCACTTCCTCGGACAACACGCGCGCTTCCGCCGTGGGCGTGAGCCGCCCCTGCTGACGATCGAACAGCACGAAGCCGACGCGGCTTTCCAGATCGGCGATAAGACGGCTCACGGCAGGCTGCGAAATATGCAGCGACTCCGCGGCGCGGGTGACGGTGTGCCGAAGCATGACGGCGCGAAAGGCCTCGATCTGGCGAATCTTGAGTTCGGATGTGTCCATAACATTGGATTATAGATGACCGACAAACTGGCATTTGACGCAGTTTTTTGCAGCGCCCAAAGTTCGGTCTCGACTCGTAAAAACAGGCAGGAAACGCATTTCATGCAGCATAAGCTGGCTCATAACACGGCACGCCGCTTCGACATCGTGATCGCGGGCGGAGGACTCGTCGGCATGGCCATCGCCTATGGGCTCGTTCGTGCAGGAAAACGCGTGGCCGTATGCGACGGCGCGGACTCCGCGCATCGAGCGGCACGCGGCAATTTCGGGCTCGTCTGGGTACAAGGCAAGGGCGGCCGGTGCCTGCCCTACGCGCAGTGGTCGCGTGAATCGTCCGAGCGCTGGGGCGCGTTCGCCGCGCAATTGCAGCGCAAGACCGGCGTCGATGCGGGCTTCGAACGTCCCGGCGGCATCGAGTTGTGCGAAACCATCGAGCAGCTCGAAGCGGGCCGGCAATTGCTTGAATCGATTCGCTCGCGCGACGCGTCGCTCACTTATGAGGTGCTCGATATCCATGCGCTGAAGGCGCGCGTGCCCTCGGCATCGGACAAACTGGCGGGCGCGCTGTACTCGCCGCATGACGGACACGCGAGCCCGCTCTATACGTTGCGCGCGATGCAGCAGGCCTTCGCGCTCGCGGGCGGCACGTATCTGCCGCATCATGAAGTCCGCGAAATCCGCCCATATGTGGGCCGCTTCGAAATCGATACGCCGCACGGCACGCTGGAAGCCGAACGCGTCGTGCTCGCCGCGGGCCTCGACAACCAGCGCCTGGCGCCAATGGTCGGCATGCTCGCGCCCATCACGCCCCTGCGCGGCCAGATCATGGTGACGGAGCGGCTCGCGCCGTTTCTCGACTATCCGACGCTCGTCGTACGGCAGACGCCCGAAGGCTCGGTGCTACTCGGCGATTCTGCCGAAGCCGTCGGCTTCGACGACGGCCAGACGCGCGCCGTCATGGCCGATATCGCGCGCCGCGCACGCACCGCATTTCCGGTGCTCGGGCATGCGCGCATCGTGCGCGCGTGGGGCGCGCTTCGCATCATGACGCCCGACGGCCTGCCGGTCTACGAGGAATCGTCCACGCATCCCGGCGCGTTCCTCGCCATCTGCCATAGCGGCGTGACGCTCGCCGCCGCCCATGCCGACGTGATCGCGCCGTGGATCGCGGGCGGCGCGCGACCTTCAATACTTGATCCCTTCGTCGCCACGCGTTTTTCGAATTCGACCGATGCCCACGTACTTTGAATCTCTCGTCACCTTGCCGGCGCCCACGGTGCGCGTCGATATCGACGGCACGCACCGGCATGTGCCGCAGCACTACACGGTCGCCGCGGCGTTGCTCGAAAGCGGCGCGCTCGCCTGCCGGACCACGCCCGTCAGCGGCGCCCCGCGCGGACCGTTCTGCATGATGGGCGTGTGCTTCGACTGTCTCGTGGAAGTCGACGGCGTGCCGAACGTGCAGGCGTGCATGACGCGCGTCTGCGACGGCATGCGGGTCCGCGCGATGTCCGGTAAAGCGAGGCTCGCATGACGCAGCGTCCAGTGCAATCGACGTGCGATCTGCTGATCATCGGCGCGGGACCGGCGGGCATGTCGGCGGCGATCGCTTCGCGCCGTGCGGGTCTCGATGTGATCGTCGCGGACGAAGGCGAGGCGCCTGGCGGACAGATTTATCGCAACGCCGCGCAGTCTCCGCTCACGGATGCGCATGTGCTCGGCGACGAGTATCTCGGCGGACGCACGCTGATCGCGGCTTTCGATGCCAGCGGCGCGAAGCATCTGGCGCGCTGCGTCGTATGGCAGATCGCGTTTGAAAACGGCCGCGCCGTCGCGATGCTCACGCGCCGCGCGCAAGGTGCACAAGGTGCGCAACCTGGCGGCACGCTCGACATCTCGGCGCGCGCGGTGCTCGTCGCGACGGGCGCGCAGGAGCGTTCGTGGCCGGTGCGCGGCTGGACGCTGCCGGGCGTGATGGGCATCGGCGCGGCGCAAACGCTGCTCAAGTCGTCGGGACTCGCGCCATCGCAGGACGCGGTGCTCGCGGGTTGCGGACCGCTGCTGTGGTTATTCGCATCGCAGTTGCTGAATGCCGGACGCCGTGTGCGCGCCATCATCGATACGACGCCGCGCGATGCGTGGCGCGCCGCCTTGCCTCATGCGCTGCCCGCGCTTGCAGGCGCCGATTATCTGCTGAAGGGTCTGCGCATGATGCGCGCGGTAAAGCGCGCGGGCATCCCCATTTATCGCGGCGCAAGTGCGTTCTTGATCGAAGGCGAAGAGCGCGCCGAACGCGTGCATTTCGCCGATGAACACGGCACGCGTCGTTCGATCGACACGTCGCTCGTGCTGCTGCATCAGGGCGTGATTCCGTCGACGCAACTGGCCCGCTCGCTCGGTTGCGAGCACGAATGGGATGCGTCGTCGGCCTGCTGGCGCCCGCGCACCGATGCGCACGGACGCAGCACGGTCGGGCATGTTTGGATCGCGGGCGACGGCGCGGGCATCGGCGGCGCGAAAGCGGCTGCGCACGCGGGCACGCTTGCGGCACTCGATATCTCGCGCGAACTCGGCGCGCTCGATGCCGCGTCGCGTGATGCACGCGGCCGCCGCTCGCGGCTCGCGATGAAACGGCACCTCGCCGTGCGCCCGCTGCTCGATGCGCTCTACACGCCGCCTGCCGCGCTGCGCCGTCCCGCCGACGACGTCATCGTGTGCCGTTGCGAGGAAGTCACCGCAGGCGAGATTCGCGCGATCGCGGCAATCGGCTGTCAGGGGCCGAACCAGATGAAGGCGTTTTCACGCTGCGGCATGGGCCCGTGTCAGGGCCGATGGTGTGGCGCGACGGTCGGCGAACTCATCGCGCAGGTGCAGGAACGCGCGGTCGGCGACGTCGGCTACTACCGCATTCGCGCGCCGATCAAACCCGTTACGGTCGACGAAATCGCCGACTCCATCGCGCTCGGCGACGACTTCACTCGCGGCGAATTTCCCAGTTGATCCCATCCATCGCAGACGAAACGAATCGCACCACACCCACACCACACCACATCACACACGGAGCCTCTATGAAGACCACACGCGTAAAGACGATGTTGAGCGCCGCCCTGCTCGCCCTGATGGCCGCGAGCACGATGGCATCGGCCAAGGAGTGGACCACGATCCGCATCGGCGTCGACCCGACGTACCCGCCGTTCGAATCGATCGCAAAAGACGGCACGGTCGTGGGCTTCGACGTCGACCTCGGCAATGCAATCTGCGAGAAACTGAAGGCGAAGTGCGTGTGGGTGCAAAGCAGTTTCGACGGACTGATTCCCGGCCTTCAGGCGCGCAAGTTCGACGTGATCCTTTCGTCGATGGCGGCGAACGCGAAACGCCGCGAACAGATCGACTTCACCGACCGGCTGTACCGCAACCAGACGCGCCTGATCGCGAAGGACAGCGCGCATCTGCTGCCCGAAGCGTCGAAGCTCGCGGGCAAGCGCGTGGCGGTCGAGCAAGGCACGGTGCAGGAAACGTATGCGCGCGAGAAGTGGGCGTCGTCGGGCGTGGAAGTGGTCGCATATCCGAGCTACGACCAGGCTTATTCCGACTTGACGGCGGGGCGCGTCGATGCGGTGCTGATGGACGCCGTGCAGGGCAAGCTGGGTTTTCTCGCGACGCCGGCCGGCAAGGGCTTTTCATTCGCAGGCGATGTGGTCTACGACGCGAAGATCATGGGCGACGGCGACGCGGCGGGCGTGCGCAAGTCGGAGCCGCAACTGCGCGACGCGTTAAACGGCGCGATTGCCGAATTGCTCAAGGACGGCACGTATCGCAAGATCGAAGCGAAGTACTTCGATTTCGACATGTACGGGAAGTAACAACCGTTTTTCTCGCTTGTTGCGTATGTATGCGCCGGATAGCCACATCCATTGAACACCGGCGCATCGATCCAGCTAAAGAGTAGCGAGCGTCGCCTCGCTCTCTCCTACTCCAACACCAAATCCCCCGCTAAACGGCTCCGTAACCTCCACGTCACGTTCGCCCACGACAATGCGCCATCTTTGACCCTCAGGATGGAGTTGGCATGTTTGCGTCACGAAGCCGTTTTCCGCTGCACGTCGCAGCGTTGTCGAGTGCGATCGTTCTGGCTGCCTGCGGCGGCGGCGGCGATGTCGTCGCCACTAATACGCCCGTCGCGGCCGTGCCGGCGCCGCCGGCCGATCCCGGTTTCGTCGACAGCGCGCCCGTGCCGGGCGTGCCCGCCTTCGTCGATAACATCG
Source organism: Paraburkholderia graminis (assembly GCF_003330785.1). NCBI lineage: Bacteria > Pseudomonadati > Pseudomonadota > Betaproteobacteria > Burkholderiales > Burkholderiaceae > Paraburkholderia > Paraburkholderia graminis. The sequence goes on along the minus strand of NZ_CP024934.1, from coordinate 1,641,736 downwards.
CGACCAACCAGCGTGGCGACGCGCGCTATGCAACGCTGTCGACCAACGCCGCAGTGCGTGTCGTGAGCCGCTTTCTCGACCTGTGGCAGCCGTCGACGATGCTGGTCGACGCGGGCGTGAGCGCGCCGGCAAACGGCGCGTTTCCGGCGATCGTGCCGTCGACCTGCTCCGGCTTGCCCGCCAGCGGCACGCCGTGCGGCACGATCCTGAACAGCACGGTGCTGAGCGCCAACGTTCAATACGTGATCGACGCGACGACCGCGCGCACGCCGCAGCAGGCCGACGCCGCGTATTTCGACGACCGCCGCGGCAAGGGCTACAGCGTGACCGACGGGATGGGCCCGCTCACCGCCGCATGGCGCACGGCGGCGCAGCAGACGACCAGCATCACGAGCGTGCCGCCGGATGCGACGACCGTGCTGTACAACGACTCGGGCAATAACGTCGGCGTCGGCGGCAGCACGAACGCGAGCTTCGGCAAGGTCGTCGATCTGCTCAACGAGATGGGCAACAACGCATCGACGGAACCAGCGAAACGCTTTTACAAGTACGCACGGCCGTATCGCTGGAGCGCGAGCGTCGTGGTCGCGCCGACGCTCGTTCCCGCGGAAAGCACGACACCCGCGACCGACGGCGGCTTCATCAGCGGTCATGAGGCCGAAGCGATGCGCGATGCGACGACGATGGCGTGGCTCGTTCCCGAACGATTCCAGGAAATGGTGAGCCGCGGTCTCGAACTCGGCGAGAACCGGATTCTCGCCGGCATGCACTCGCCGCTCGACGTGATCGGCGGCCGGATGCTCGCGCTCGCCGTCAGCGCGGCGAACCTGAACACGTATGCAAGCGACGCGCAGGCCGCCTACGTTCAGGCTCACCAGGCGCTGCAGCAGCTCAGCGGGACCAACGGCGCGAGCTTCGCCGCATTCGCTCGTTCGGGCACGGCGGCAACGGACCGCTTCGCCGATTACACCGCAAATAAAGCGGCATTCATGCGCCGCATGACGTTCGGCTTCGGCCCGATCGCATCGACCGATGCGCCGCCGCTCGTGCCCAAGGGCGCGGAAATTCTGTTGCAGACGCGCTTCCCGTACCTGAGCGCGGACCAGCGGCGCGTCGTGCTGAAGACGACCGAGATGCCGTCCGGCTATCCGGTGATGGACGACGCGGAAGGCTGGGGCCGCCTGAACCTGTTCGCCGCGGCGGACGGCTATGGCGCGTTCAACGGCAACGTGATCGTGTCGATGGATGCGTCGCAGGGCGGGCTCAATGCGGCCGACGTGTGGCGCAACGATATTGCCGGTGCAGGCAAGCTGACGCTGCAAGGCACAGGCACGCTGACGCTGTCGGGCAACAACCGCTACACGGGCGGCACGCAAGTGAGCGGCGGCACGCTCGCGGCGGGCTCGGCGAACGCGTTCGGCAACGGCGACGTGTACGTCGGCTCGGGCGGCAGCGTGAAGATCGCGGCCGGCGTGCCGGTGACGATCGCGACGCGCTACACGCAGCTCGACAACACGACGCTCGAACTCGACATCGACGGCAACGGCGGCGGGCGTCTGCGTGTGGGCGGCACGCTGAGCGTCGTGGGCGGCACGCTGCATGTGAAGTTCGTCAACGGCTATGCGCCGAAAGCCGGCGACACCATCGCGCTGATCGACGGTGCGGCCGGCTCGGCGAAGTTCTCGACGGTGACCGTCGACGGCTTCAAGGCGACGCCGGTTTATACGGGGACGGGCGTGTCGGTAAGGTTGTCGGCGGCGTAACGGTTGTGGCTGAGCAGTGAACCGCGACGAGACGTTCGCTACTTCAAACGTCTCGTCGCCTCGCGCATCCTAGTGCGCGCCTGCCGCCGCCCCGCCGCCACCGCCCTTGCCCGGCTTCGTGAGCCAGATCAGCGGAATGATCACGATAAAGATCATCGACGAAAGCCAGAAGATGTCGTTCAGCCCGAGCATCGCGGCCTGTGCATTCAGCGAGCGCTCGAAGAACGCCGCCGCCTGATCCATGTTGCCGCCGAGCGTCGTATGAATGTCCGCGAGCGCGGACGTATAAGCCGGATTGTTGACGCTCGACTGTTCCGCGAGTTGCGCGTGATGCAGGATCGTCCGGTTGTTCCAGCCCGTCGTGATCAGCGACGTGCCCACGCCGCCGGCGAATACGCGCACGAAGTTCGACAGGCCGGCGGCCGCAGGAATTTTATCGGGTGAGAGTCCCGACAGAATGATCGCGGTAAGCGGCGTGAAAAAGAGCGCCATCGGAATGCCTTGCAGCAGCGTCGGCAGCACGAGCGTATAGGTGTCGACGCCCGTCGTGTAATGCGAGCGCATCAGGAAAACCGCGGCGAAACCGACGAAAGCCAGCGTCGCGAGCACGCGTGCATCCGTCTTCGGCATGATCTTCGCCATCACGGGCGCGAGCAGCACCGCGAAGATGCCGAGCGGCGCGGTGACGAGACCCGCATCCACCGAACGATAGCCGAGATAGCCCTGAATCCATTGCGGCAGAATCACGAGGTTCGCGAAGAACACCGCATACGCGACCGAAATCGCAATCGTGCCGCCGCGGAAATTGCGTACCGCGAAGAGCCGGAGATCGACGATCGGGTTCTTTTCCGTGAATTCCCAGATCAGGAAAAACACGAAGCTGACCGCCGCCACTGCCGCGAGAATGCAGATCACCGGCGAGCTGAACCAGTCGAGGTCCTTGCCCTTGTCGAGCATGATTTGCAGCGACGCGACCCATGCGACGAGCGACATCAAACCCACTTTGTCGATGGGCAGTTTGCGCGCCGGCGTCTCGCGGTCGCGATAGATAAACCACGTCACGGCCGCAGCAAAGAGACCAACCGGAATGTTGATGTAAAAGATCCACGACCAGCTATAGCTGTCGGTGATCCAGCCGCCCAACGCCGGACCGGCAATCGGGCCGACCGTGGCCGTCATCGCCCACAACGCCAGCGCGGTCGAGCTCTTTTCCTTTGGATACGAGCCGAGCAGAATCGCTTGCGACAACGGAATCAGCGGACCGGCCACGGCACCCTGCAACACGCGCGCGGCGAGCAGGATCACCAGGTTCGGCGCGACCCCGCACAGCCACGAAGAAAATACGAACAGCACGATCGCGGCGACGAACAGCTTGATTTGACCGACGCGCTGCGTGAGCCAGCCCGTCAGCGGAATGGCGACTGCATTCGCCGCGGAAAACAACGTGATGACCCACGTGCCTTCATCGACGGATACGCCGAGGTTGCCCGAGATAGTCGGAATCGCAACGTTGGCAATGGACGAATCGAGCACGTTCATGAACGTCGCGAGGGCGACGGCGAAGGTCGCGAGAACCAGCTTTGCGCCGCTCAGCGGCGGCGGTGCGAGTTGCGTCGAGGAATTCATCTTACTTCCAGTACGAAGTCGCGAACAGGCCGGCAATATCTATCTGACCTGTCAGCTAAATGGATAAATGAAGACGCGATAACGAACGGCGTCACGTTCTGCACTTCAGCCCGCGCGTTTTGGCATGGCGGCGCTGTTGCGCTTGTCACGCGTGCCCTGTGCCGACGATACGACACGCTCCGTCGGTCCCGGATGCGCGACAACACTATTCCGCTCGATGATCTTCTGAATCTCCGCATCGGCCTGAGCCCCGTATTGCGCGAAGACATCGGTGCGGTACGTCGTATTCACGGCCGCGCCGAGTTGCGCGCCGGTGCTATCGCGTGTGTCCACATCGACCTGCATCGACAAGCCGATTCGTAGCGGATGCGCTTGCAGTTCCTTCTGATCGAGTTCGATGCGCGCGGGCAAACGCTGAACCACCTTGATCCAGTTACCGGTCGCGTTCTGCGCGGGCAACGTCGCAAAGGCGCTACCCGTGCCCGCCGAAAAGCCGACCACGCGGCCGTGATATTCGACCTTGCTGCCGTACACGTCGGCCGTCAGTGTGACGGGCTGGCCAATACGCATGTTGCGCAACTGGCTTTCCTTGTAGTTGGCATCGACCCAGACGCCGTTGAGCGGCACTACCGCCATCAACGGCGTGCCCGGCGATACCCGCTGGCCCACCTGCACCGAGCGCTTCGCCACATAGCCGGTGACGGGCGCGGGCAACGTGTTGCGTGCATAGGCGAGGTACGCGTCGCGCACTTTCGACGCCGCCGCCTGCACGCTCGGGTGCTGTTCGATTGTCGTGTGGTCGGTCAGCGCGCGATTGGCTTCCGCCTGCTGACGCGCGGCGTCGAGCGCGGCCTGTGCGGCGGTCACCGTGTCGCGTGCATGCGCGATGTCTTCCGCGGACACCGCGCCCGTGTCGGCGACGGCCTGGCGGCGGCGCAGATCGTCTTGCGCCCGAGCCAGATCGGACTGTTTCTGCGCGATGTTGGCGGCGTAGAAATCGTTGTTCACGTACAGGCTGCTCACCTGGCGAACGGTCTGCCCCAGCATCGCTTCGGCGTTGCCGAGCGCGACTGTGGCGTCCGCGTTATCGAGCGTGACGACAGGGTCGCCCGCCTTCACGATCTGCGTGTCGTCGGCGTTCACCGCGACGACCGTACCGGTTACTTGCGGCGTGAGTTGCACGAGATTGCCGCTTACGTAGGCGTCGTCGGTCGTCTCGTGATAACGCGCATAGGTCATGTAATAGGCACCGTATGCCGCGACCGATACGACGACGGCCGCACCAAGCAGCGTGAGCAGCAGTTGGCGCTTGCGCGAATTCGGTTCGCTCGCGGCGGTGGGCGCGGTGGCCGCGGTGGCCGCGGCGGCATTGGGTGCCGTCGCTGTGTCTACGTTGGCGGGCGCCGCATGCGTCGCGGCGCGCTCCGGCGTGTTGATTTCACTCATGTCGATTCTCCAGGCAGATTCGGTCGTGGGTTATTCGGAAGGCCGCTCAACGCGCGGCGTCAACGGATGGGTTCGATGCTTGCGTGCGCCCCGCATCGGTGTTCGATGTATCGACGAAGCCGCCGCCAAGCGCGGAAGCCAGCGCAATCTGCTGATCGCGGCGGCTCATGCGCAGGTTCGCCACGGCCTGATCGGCGGAAAGCGCGTTGACGTCGGCGTTCAATACGGTCAGTTGATTCGTCAGGCCCGCCTTGTATTGCACGAGCGCGAGTCTGTCGGCCTCGCGCGCGGCGTCCTGTGCCGCCTGTGCATCGACAAGCTGTGCATCGGTCGAACGCACATTGGCCAGTTGAGATGCGACCTCGCTCAGCGCCGTCACGAGCGTCTGGTTGTAGGTCGCGACCGCATAGTCGAAGTCGGCGTAGCGGCCCTTCAACTGCGCCCGCAGTGCGCCTGCGTCGAAGATCGGCAAGTGAATTGCCGGGCCGGCCGATGCCGTTCGGCTAGCCGCCGTCAGAAAGCGGCCAAAGCCGAATGCGTCGAGCCCGATTGCCGCGCTCAGGTTGATGTCGGGATAGAACTCGGCCTTCGCTTCCTTCACGTCATGCGTCATCGCGTCGACGCGCCAGCGCGCGGCCACGATGTCGGGGCGGCGGCTCACAAGATCGGCGGGCAGGTTGTCGGGCAGACGGACTTCGTCGCCGAGACCGAGCGACGGCCGCGCAATCTGCAACCCGCGGTCCGGGCCCGCACCGAGCAGCGCGGCGATCTGGTAGCGCGTCGCGAGAATCTGTCCGTCGAGCGACTTCAGCGCGGCACGGCTCGTCGCGAGATTGGCCTGCGCCGTCTTGCGTTCGACTTCGGTATCGAGCCCGGTCGCAATGCGCCCCGCGGTAATGCGCTCGATCTGCTCACGCTGCGTGACCTCCTGCTGCGCGATGTCGCGCAACAGATAGAGGCGCGCAAGCTGGTTGTATGTGCGTGCAATCGACGTCGTCAGCGTCAGCTTCACGACCTCGGCATCGGCCTGACTCGCTTGAAGTTGCGAAATCGCGGCCTTCAGCGCTTCGCGATTCTTGCCCCACAGATCGAGATCGTATGAAGCATTCAACAAGCCCTTGTTTTCCGTTTGCCACGAGCCGCCGTACGGAGGCGGAACGAGCGCCGTGCCCGAGAATTGCTGACGCGTCAGCGAATAACTCGCGTCGACGCGCGGCATCGTGCCGGCCTTCGCGGTTTCGCTATAAGCAGCGGCCGCCGAGACGCGGGAGCGCGCCTGATCGAGCGTCGGGCTGCTCTTCAGCGCTTCGTCGATCAGCGCTTTCAGTTGCGCGTCGCCGAACTGGTCGGCCCAGTCCGCGGCGGGCCAGTGACCTTGTTCGGCGGGAATGCTTTGTTGCGTGGCGTACTGCTGCGGGCCGGCCGTCTTTGCGTCGCTGTGGATGCCCGCATAATTCGCGCACGCCGACAGCACCGCGGCAAACATGATCGACACACCCGCTTTCAGCAGCCGTGAAGCGCGCCGTTCTTTCTTTAACTCGTTTCTCATTTGCTGACCTGTCAGATATATGGTTAAAAAAAAGCGCTCAGTCGCTCAGAAACTTGCCAAGCAGACGGCGCAGTTCATTGAATTCGTCGCGAGTGAAGCCTTCGAGCCGGGCATTCAGCACATCCGGCACAATCTCGGCGATACGCAGCGCAACGTCGCGGCCCGCTTTCGTGAGTTCGACGTTGACGACGCGGCGGTCGCCCGTGCTGCGCGAGCGCGTCAACAGGCCCCGCGTCTCGAGTTTGTCGAGCGTGCGCGACATCAGGCCGGTATCGACGCCCAGATGACGCGACAGCGCCGCCGGTGTCGTGTCGATGCCCTGCAGTAGCGACAGCAAAATGCCGACGTGATGCGCGCGCACATTCAAGCCCTTCACCGCCGCGTCCATGTGCATCGCCATCAGATTGCGCGCCTTGCTGATCGCAAAGCCGACGCTATCCGTCAAATGAAAGTCAGCCTTTGAATAGTGCGACATGCGTTGCTCCTCGTTGCCTGCCGACACAATAGTTGACATGTCAGATACTATCAACGGCGCCACATGGAACTCATTGTTTCATTGGCGGCGACAGTCTTTAGTTTTGCGGAGGCACGGGCGAAGCAGACGGAGCAGACGGCGAGCGCCGCGTTCAGTCGCTCAGGAATTTACGCAGCAAACGGCGCAATTCAACGAGTTCGGATTTTGTGAAGTCGTTCAGCCGTGCGTTCAGCACAGCGGGCGCGACGTGAGGAATCTGATCGGCGACGGCGGCGCCCTCTTTCGTGAGTGAAAGATTGACCACGCGGCGGTCCGTCTCGTCGCGCGAGCGCACCAAAAGGCCCTTGGTTTCGAGCTTGTCGAGCATGCGCGTCATCAGGCCCGTATCGATGGCGAGCATTTTCGACAGCTCGAACGGCGTCGACGCGAGGCGCTGGCGAAGCGTCAGCATGATGCCCATTTGCTGGCTGGAGATGTCGAGTTCCTTGAGCGCCGCGTCCATTTCGGCGACGATCAGGTTGCGCGCCTTCACCAACTGGAAGCCCACGCTCTCCGTCAGCCTGAAATTGTTTTTGGTGTAGTGACGCACGCGAGGCCTCCTGAATGATCCGATATAACTGACCAATCAGATATTATCAAATCAGGCCTCGGGACATCGGCGTTCGGTTTACCGCGGTGCGCGCACTCAGCGTCAGATACGAGCGTAAATCGAACTGCCGATCGTCAGCGTCGTCGCGCCAGGCGACGCAAAGCGAATCTCGTACAGGTCGCGTCCGAAGTTGCCCGGCACTTTAACCGACATGCCGCCGAGCGTATCGCTCACCGGCACGAACAGTTCGTAGCGAAGATCTTCGTTGCCGAACAGCACGTAGCCGGGAAGTTCAGCCAGGGTCGCGAAAAACGCCGGCGGATTGCCAAGAACGACAATCGGCACGGCGCTCGGCGAATCGTTGGTCAAGGTCCATTGCGTGCCGACGCGTTGCTGCCACGCGCTGTCGAGCGGCGCCAGCGGTGCGAGTTGCTGGCCGACCGGCAGCGTCAGATACGCGTAGCCCGCGCCCGGCACGACCCGCTTCATCAGATAGCGATAGTTGAATGCATTGCCCTCGCTGTCGTTGCCCGACACGACGGTGAAGCGGTACGACGCCGTATCGGCAGCGCTCCACCACCAGCCGTCGCTGCGGTACTGGTATGCGCCGATCTCGGCCCAGCCTCGCGTATCGGCGTCCCACTGGTTGATCTGCAGACTGCCGTTCGCATTGGCGAGCACCTGATACGGCGAATCGGAATTGCCGTAAATGCCGGCGCCGCCCGCGATGCCCGGCCCCGATGCGGCCGGCGGCGCCGTGTTGGCGAGCTTCGCCGGCAGCGACGCGATCGTGCCGTCTTCCTTCAGCGCCGACAGCACCAGCGTTTCGGCAATCGCACGCGCGTTGTATCCGGCATTGCCGGTCACCATCAGCGCGAACTTCGCATTGGGGACGACGAAAAATTCGGTCGAGTAGAACGCCGTGCCGCCGTCCTTCTCCCAGCCGAGCACGCCTGCGGCGTTGAGCGCGGGCTGGACCACGCTGTCCCAGCCCAGACCCCAGCGCCATTCCGGCGACGGGTTGATCGTCAGGCTTTTCGTCTGGTCGGCGCCCATCTCCGCGATGCCCGCCGCGGACACGATGCGCTGTCCCTGGAAGACGCCGCCGCCGTAGATCATCTGCGCGAGATTCATCATGTCGACGGGTGTCGAACTCAGTCCGCCGGTCGCGTACGCATTGACGAATTCCTGATGCTGCGCGCCCTTCACGTACGGCAGCGAGAACGATCCATCGGACGGCACACTCGTCAGATAGCTGGAGTGCGTCATCTTCAGCGGCGCGAGAATCTCCGACTGCACGAAGTCCGCGAAACTCCGGCCCGTCACGGCGAGCACGATCTGCTCGACCATCGTGAAGCCGTCGTTGCAATAGACGGCCAGCTCGCCGGGCAAATGCTTCAGATGCGAGTTGGCGAGTTCGGCTTGCGTGTCGGCGGCGTAACCGGCGACCGGCTCAAACGTGAAGAGATTGCGCCCGTTCGTGCCGGGCAAACCGGATGCGTGCGACAGCAGATGACGCGTGGTGATTCGCGCGTATTCCGGCGACAGCATCGTGAAGGCCGGCAGATATTTGACGATCGGCGTGTCCAGCGTGATGAGCCCGCGGTCGACGAGGATCGCCGCCGCCAGCGCCGGGAACAGCTTGCTGACGGAGCCGATGTTAAAGCGCGTTTGCGGCGTCGCCTTGATCTGCCCCGGCACCGACGCCACACCGAACGCCTGCTGCCAGACCACCGCGTTGCCCTTGACCATCGCGACGGAGATTGCCGCGACGGGAGTCGACGGATCGCTGACGACCTGCTGGATCATCTGCTGACCGAGTGCAATGGTCTGCTGATAAGGCGTCGACTGCACCTCGTCGCTGCCGCAACCGGGCAGCATCGCGGCGAGCACGCCGGCGCCGGTGTAGCCGAGAAACTGCCGCCGGCCTGTGTTGAACGGAACCTCGTGATTGCGATCGTAGCTGGCCACGGCATTCCCCTTCGTTCTGGTTTGTTTCCAGGACCTGCAAAAGGCGCTTTGTTCAACCGCTTGTTCAACCGCTTTGTTCAACCGCTTTCTTCAACCACGAGCCGCCAACGCGGCAAACACAATCTTCACCAGTTTCGACGCAGCGGGACGGCGCTTTTGAATAGGCCAGGCGCCGCCCTGCTCCAATCATAGCTGCGCGGCGCGTGCGCGAATAGCGGCGTGTCGAGATGCTGCGAAGCTATGGCTCAATAGAGCGTCCTTGCGCCTCGCCGCTCAATACGCGCTCAATAAGCAAATTGCCGGTAGTTTTCATCGAAGGTGCGCGCGGTTTCTTCGACGACCGGATTAAAGCGCAACAAACGCCGCGCGCGCGGCGGCAGTTCGGCGAGCACCTTGCGCGGCACGTCGATATGCACTTCCGGCCGGAAATACCACCCGCGGCTATAGCCGATCACGACCATCGGACGCGGCACGCCGGTCAGATTCGGCGTGCCGCGATGCAGCCCGCGCACGTCGCGGATCATCACGTCGCCGACCTGCATCGGCACGCGCTCGGCTCGGAAGCGCCCCGCTTCCAGACCTTCCAATGCTTCTTCCCGCGAGATGCGATGCGTGCCGCGCGTCGTCTCGAGCGGCCCATTGCTATCGTCGACATCCACGAGCGGGAAGTTGACCGCAAGCTGAAACGACGGCGTTTCCGGCGCGTCGTCAAAGAGCGGCGGCGTATCGCGATGCCAGTCCTGGAACTGCGAGCCGAGCACCGGCGTATCGGTGGCAAGCTGGCACATCACCGGATCGTGGCCCGCCACACGCTCCACGATACCGACGATGTCTTCATCGCAGACAATGGCCGGATCGGCAAAGAGGCCTTCGAACGGCAGCGTCACGTAATAGCGGCCGGGGCCGCGATTGCCGTTCGCGTCCGATTCGACATGAGGCTCGAGCAGCGGCGCGAATGCGTCGCGCCACGCTTCGATCGTCGCGCGCGGAAAGTGATTGCGCAACAGCACGAAGCCGTCGCGGTTGAACGCATCCGCGAGTGCGTCTCTCGTGCTTTCGTCGTAACGGGCCATGCGCGTCTCCTCCATGTCGGTTTGCAAAAAAGAATCGCATGCGTCGCTTTGGGTCGTCAATATTATTAGTAATACTCGGTGAAAACCCCGATCGAATGGGCGCCGATTCGCGTTGTTCATCGCTAATATTAGTGGTAAGTTTGCTGCACTCCAGCCGGCAAGCCCATGAAGAAGACGACCCAACGCCGCCCTACCATGACCGACATTGCGAAGCTCACCGGAGTCTCGCAATCGACGGTTTCACTCGTGCTCAACAACGCGAGCGGCGCGAAGTTCTCCGACGCCACGCGCGACAAGGTACTGCGCGCGGCCCAGGAACTCGGCTACCGGATGACGCAGCGCGAAACGAGCGCGCTGCCCTCGTTCGACACGGCACAGGGCGAACGCAACCTGATCGTCTATCTCGCCGATGAGATCTCCACGAGCCCGCATCCGGTCGTCAGCATCGACGGCGCGCGCGATGCCGCGTTCGCTCACGGCCGCATGCTCGCGGTGTATTCGACGCACGGCAACGCGGAGATCGAAGCCCGCGTGCTCGAAGCGACGCTCGGCAATGCGAACGTGCTCGGCGTGATCTACGCGACCGTGTACACCCGCCGCGTGACCGTACCCGCGGCGCTCGCGCGCGTGCCGACCGTGCTGCTCAACTGCTATTCGAGCGATGCCGATGTGTCGTCGGTGGTGCCCGCCGAAGTCGCGGGCGGCCACACGGCGACAGACTATCTGCTCGCGGCGGGACACAGGCGGATCGGTTATATCAACGGCGAGCCGTGGCAGGATGCGGCGCGCGATCGTTTGAAGGGTTATCGCACGGCTTTGGCGACGGCCGATTTGCCGTTCGCGCCGGAACTCGTGCGCGAAGGCGACTGGGGACCGGCGACCGGCTTCGAGGAAACGCTCTCGCTGATGCGCGAGCCGAATCCGCCGACGGCCATTTTCTGCGCCAACGATCTGATGGCGCTCGGCGCCATCGAAGCGCTCAAGCAGCTCGGCCTGCGCGTGCCCGACGATGTGTCCGTGCTCGGCTACGACGATCAGGAAATCGCGCGGCACACGCATCCGCCGCTATCGACCGTCGTGTTGCCGAACTACGAGCTTGGCAAATGGGCGGTCGACACGCTCTTGCAGGAAGAACACAACCGCGCGGCGGGCGCGCCCGTGCGGCGTCGCACGGTCAAGCTCGACGGACCGTTGATCGAGCGCGGCTCGGTCAAGGTCATCGCCGAAACGAAGCAACTCGCTATTAATAATATTAACGACTAGCCAGTGCATCTAGCTCTCTAGCTGGCGCTCTCGCAGCACGCAGTAGACCGGGCATCACAAGCATCGGCATTGACAAGAAGAGGCAAACCATCCTTATCGGAGGAAGACATGCTGTCGCTCACAAAGAAAACGGGCCTGCGCCCGATCGCTGCATCGTTTATCGCACTCGCTGCGCTCACCTTTTCCGCCGGCTTCGGCATCGCGCATGCCGCGGACGACGCGCTGCCGAAGATCCCAAACAAGAAGCCGCTGAGAGTCGGCTTCGCGCAGACGGAAAGCAATAACCCGTGGCGGCTTGCGGAGACGAGAAGCTTCAAGGAGATCGCCTCGAAGTGCGGCTGGCAGATGGTCATGACCGACGCGAACAGTTCGGCCGCCAAGCAGGTCGCGGACATTCAAAGCATGATCGCGCAGCACGTCGATCTGCTCGTGTTCCCGCCGCGTGAAGAGAAGCCGCTCGTGCCCGTCATCATGCAGGCGAAAAAGGCCGGCATTCCGGTGATTCTCGTCGACCGCAACGTCGATCAGTCGATGGCGAAAGCCGGCAAGGACTACATCACGTTCATCGGTTCCGACTTCATCGACCAGGGACAGCGCGCCGCCGACTGGCTCATCAAGGCGACCAATGGCAAGGCGACCATCATCGAACTCGAAGGCTCGACGGGCGCGTCCGCCGCGAACGATCGCAAGAAAGGCTTCGATGAAGTCATCGCCAAGAATCCGGGCATGAAGATCGTTGCATCGCAAAGCGGCGACTTTGCACGCGACAAGGGCCGCCAGGTGATGGAGACGCTGTTGCAGGCGCATCCCGACGTGACCGCCGTCTATGCGCACAACGACGAAATGGCGCTCGGCGCGATCGCCGCGATCAAGGCCGCGGGCAAGCAGCCGGGCAAGGACATCCAGATCGTGACAATCGACGGCACCAAGGGCGGACTCGAAGCGATCAAGGCCGGCGAACTCGGCGCGAGCGTGCAATCGAGCCCGTTCTTCGGACCGCTCGCCTGCGACGTCGCGCAGAAGTACGCGAAAGGCGAAACGATCCCGCCGTGGGTCAAGGTCTCCGATCGCTTCTATGACAAGAGCAACGTCGACGCGAGCATGCAGTACGGCTATTGAGCGACAGCTCTGTGCCTTCGCGGGCGCTTTTTCCAAAGCGCCCGCTTTGTCGTTTCAGTTCTTTCGATGATGGATGACGCACGATGGCTCAAGCTCCGTTGCTCGACATGCAGGACATCGACATCTCTTTCGGCGGTGTCGCCGCGTTGAAACGCGCGCGGCTGACCGTAACGGCGGGTGAAGTGCATGCGCTGATCGGGCAGAACGGCGCGGGCAAATCGACGCTCATCAAGATCCTCACCGGCGCGTATCGGAAAAGCGCGGGCACGATTCGCTTCGACGGACGCGAAGCCGATTTCCGCACGCCGAAGGAAGCGCGCGAAGCGGGTATCAGCACGATCTATCAGGAGATCAATCTGGTGCCGTTCCGCTCGGTCGCGGAGAACATCTTTCTCGGACGCGAGCCGCGCCGCTTCGGCCTGATCGACTGGAAAACCGTGCAGCGCCGCGCGGACGAACTGCTCGAATCGTTCGGACTGAAGATCGATGTGAAGAAGCCCGTGCGCGAATATTCCACAGCGATTCAGCAGATGGTCGCGCTCGCGCGCGCGGTGTCGTCGGATGCGAAGATGGTCATCATGGACGAGTCCACCTCGTCGCTCGATGAACGCGAAGTCGAGTTGCTGTTCAGCGTCGTGCGCCGTCTTCGCGATGACGGACGCGCGGTGATCTTCGTCTCGCATCGGCTGGACGAACTGTATGCGTTGTGCGATCGCGTCACCGTGATGCGCGACGGGCAAACCGTCGCCGAAAGCGCGATGCAGGACATGGACAAGCTCAGGCTCGTCACGACGATGCTCGGCCGCACGCTCGCCGCCGTCGTCCACGAAGACAGCGCGGTCAAGGAAGCGAATCTCGCGAAGCGCGGCGGCCTCGCGCTGAGTGCGCAAGGACTGTCGGCCGGCGCAAAAGTCGCGGACGTGTCGCTCGACGTGCACGCGGGCGAAGCCGTCGGCCTCGCCGGACTGCTCGGCTCGGGCCGCACGGAGACGATGCGTTTGCTGTTCGGCGCGGATCGTCCGGAGAAAGGCACGCTGTCGATGAATGGCGAGACCGTCGCATGGAAATCGCCGAAAGATGCGATCGCGCATGGCGTCGCGTATCTGACCGAAGACCGCAAGGCCGAAGGCATCGTGCCGGAGTTGTCGGTGCGCGACAACCTCACGCTCGTGTGTCTGCCCGCGCTCACGAAACGCGGCATCGTGGATGTCGCGCGGCAGAAAGAAATTGTCGATGGCTTTATCGAGTCGCTCGGCATCAAGCTGCGTTCCGCCGATCAGCCGATCCGCGAACTCTCGGGCGGCAATCAGCAGAAGGTGCTGCTCGCGCGCTGGCTCGCGACGCATCCGCGTCTGCTGCTGCTGGATGAACCGACGCGCGGCATCGACGTCGGCGCGAAGGCCGACGTCGCGAAGATCGTGCGCGAACTGCGCGATTCGGGGCTGGCGGTGCTGCTGTCGGCCTCGGAACTCGAAGAGCTCACGGCGGTCGCGGATCGCGCAGTCGTTATCCGCGATGGACAGACCGTCGCGCAGCTCGACGGCGCGCAGATGAACGAGGCCTCGATCATGGACGCAATCGCACACGGCGCGGGCGAGCGGTCGACGCTGGCCGAAGCGGTGGAGGAAGCCAAACATGATCGATGATACGCAGCGCGCGGCGCAAATCGTTCAGGCGCCCGCGAGGAAAAAACGCGGCGTCGCGATTCAGCGCGAGATCGTCGTGCTCGTCGCGATGATCGTCTTCAATCTGCTTTTCACGCCGCACTTCGTGTCGCTGCAAACCTTCAACGTCAACTTGACGCAAGTGGTGACGATCGTGATCGTCGGCATCGGCATGACGCTGGTGGTGGCCACAGGCGGCATCGATCTGTCGGTGGGCGCGTCGATGGCGATTGCCGGCGCGGTCGCGCCGATGCTCTTTATGAACATCGCGGGGCCGCCCGGCATTGCCCTCGCCTTCACGCTGCCGATCGTCGCGGCCGCGCTATGCGGCGTGTTCAACGGCCTGCTCGTCACGCGGCTTCGCGTGCAGCCGATCGTCGCGACGTTGGTGCTGTTCATCGCGGGACGCGGCATCGCGCAGGTCGTCACCGACGGCAGCCTGCAAGCCTTCTCCAATCCGGCGTTTCAATGGATCGCGCTCGGCAAGGTCGCGGGCGTGCCCTTCCAGATTCTGTTGATGCTCGCGCTCGTCGCCGTATTTACGTGGATCGTGCGCAAGACGCTGTTCGGCAAGTATCTGCTGGTGACGGGCGGCAATGAAGACGCGGCGTATCTGTCGGGCATTCCGACCGTGCGCGTGAAGATGATCGCCTATACCGTCTGCGCGGCGCTCGCCGGACTCGCCGGTCTGATTTCGATTTCGGTGAATTCGTCGTCGGATGCGAACGTCATCGGTCTGGGCGTCGAGTTGGATGCGATCGCGGCGGTGGCCGTCGGCGGCACGGCGTTGACAGGCGGCAAGGCGTATATCACCGGCACGCTGATCGGCGCGCTCATCATCCAGTTGCTGCGTTACACGCTGCTCGCGCACGGCATTCCGGATGCGGCGGCGCTGGTGCTCAAGGCGGCGATCATCATCGTCGCGGTGTACGTGCAACGCAAGCGAGGCTGACGCTTATGAAGAAGAATCTGCCCATTATCAGCGCACTCGTAGCGCTGCTCGTGCTAGGCGTGACGCGCTACGAGCATTTCGCCGACGCGTACAACGTGCTTTCCTTTTGGCGCTACAACTCGATGTTCCTGCTGATCTCGATCGGCATGGCGTTCGTCATCATCACGGGCGGCATCGATCTTTCGGTAGGCGCGGTGGCGGCGCTCGCGAGTGTCGTGTCGGCGCTGGCGAGTCCGCATGGCGGCGTGGCCGCGGTGCTGGCGGGATCGTTAGCAGGGCTTGCTGTCGGCGTGCTCAACGGACTCGTCATCACGCGCATGCGTATTCTGCCGTTCATCGTCACGCTCGCGACGAGTCTCGGCGCGCATGGTCTCGCGCTGCTGCTCGGTCACAACGACGCGGTCGGCATCGCGTCCGATTCGAGCTTTGCGGGCTTCGGCCAGGGCGATCTGTTCGGCTTGCCGATTCCGGGCATCGTGTCGGCAGTCGCTGCGATTCTCGGCTGGATCGCGCTGCGCTCGTCGCGCTTCGGGCGGCATGCGCTGGCTATCGGCGGCAGCGAGGAAGCGTCGCGGCTCATGGGGCTCAACGTGGATCGCACGCTGGTCGCCGTGTATGCGGTGAGCGGTTTGCTCGCGGGCATTGCCGGCAGCATTCTCGCCGCGCAGTTCGGCGCGGGGCAGCCCAACGAGGGCGTCGGCTGGGAGCTGTTCGCGATCTCGGCGGTCGTGCTCGGCGGCACACGGCTGACGGGCGGCGAAGGCTCGATTGCGATGACGATTGCGGGCGTCGCACTGCTCGCGCTCGTTTTCAATCTGCTCAACTTCGAGAACGGGCTCGGCTATATCAGCTTGTCGGCTTACTGGCAGTCGGTGATTCGCGGCATGTTCCTGCTGCTTGTCATCGTGTTGCAGGCGCGCGTGCTGAACCGCAATCGCGGCGCGGTGAAGCTGGCGCATTGAGTCGCAGCCGCAGCCGCAGCGCAGCCGCCGGTTAGCCTTGCATCGTGAAGACGGTGCGCAAGCGGCTGCCGCTTTCGTTCCAATGCGTCGCAAGTTCGGCGAGAGGAACGGCCTGCGTGGCAATCTCGAAGCGGGATGGAATCGCGGCATGCAACACCTCGCGCGTCGCGTTGAACAGCCGCTCGAGAGGAATGCTGCCAATTCCGCTGCCCATCAACATAATCGCCGATGCACGCAGCGCCGCGCCCGGCAGCGAGATGGTTGCGCCGCCAACCGAGCCGATCTGCACGAAGCGCATCGGATAACCACCCGGAAGCGACCGCGCCGCGCCCGTCAGCAGCGTGAGCGCGCTGGCGCCCCAGAGGTAATCGAGCACCACGTCCACACCTTCATGAAAGTGAGGCTCGAGCGCGCGCTGCAATGCGGACTCTTCCTGATCGAGCGAAAGCACGTAATCCGCGCCCACGGATGCAAGCGTGCTGAGCGTCTGCGGATGCCGCCCTGTGGCGATCACCTTCGCGGCCCCGAGATGTCTGGCGATCTGCACAGCCAGCCGTCCCGACGCACCTGTCGCGCCGTTGATCAACACGGTCTCGCCGCGAGCGAAGTGCGCGCGTTCGGCGAGCGCTGCCCACGACGACATGCCGGGAATCGCCATCGCCGCAGCCAGGACGGGATCGAGCGTCTCGGGGATTTCGATGCACTGGCTTTGCGCGACGACGGTTCGCTCGGCCAGGCCGCCTGACGGCTCCTTCGGCGCGAAGAAATAGACGCGCTTGCCGTCCTCGCGGCGGCGGCCCACACCGTCGATGCCCGCGACGAACGGCAGACGCGCCGATGACGAATAGTGCGTGCCGGACGCCCTGCCGCGCGTGATGTGACTGAGCGCCGAAGCCTCCACGTCGATTATCGCGTGACCTTCCGCGGGCGCGGGCTCGTCGATGTCCGAATACACCGGCATCTGACCGGCTTGCATGACGACCGCTGCTTTCATGACCGCGCCTCGGTAGCCGAATGAGTCGGTGCCCCGCTATCGATCCACTCGCGCAACTGTGGATCGCGAATCATCACGAAGTCGAACAGGCCGGACGCGCGCAACGCCGGCAGCGCCTCGCGAATATCGGCGGCGGCCTGGCCGCGTGCGGTCTCGCTTGCGGTGGGATCGGTCCACACACGCGCATTGGCAAAAAAGGCCGCGATCGTGCCCTTGCGAATCGTCACGCCGCCGACATCGACGGAATCGGCATGGTCGGGAAGAATGTGTTCGGCTCGCATCGTGATGAACTCCTCGAAGTGGTAGTGAGTTCAGTCTAGAGATGCAGTGCCGGGTCGTCTCAGGTATAAATGCCATTCGATACGGATTTCGAGCCATGACTATTCCGCTGATTCGTCCAGAACTGCTCACAGCGCCTGACGTGCCCTTTCTGATGGCGGGAGAACTCACACAACGGGCGTCCCGCGAAGTGGCCTCGCACGCGCATGCACGCGGGCAGTTGATGGGCGCGTTGAGCGGCCTCGCGTCGGTCGGCGTGGGCCGGCAGCAATGGGTCGCGCCCGCCATTTACGCCATATGGGTGCCGCCGTATTGCGAGCATTCGATGCGCTCGCATGGTCCGTTTTCCGGCTGGAGCGTGTTCATTGCCGAGGAGCGGTGTGCCGGGTTGCCCACGCAACCGCGGGCGATCCGCACGACGCCTTTGCTGCGCGCGGCCGTGCGCCGCGCGGCGAGCTGGACCGGCGCATTGCTCGATGCGCAGCAGGCGCGGGTTGCCGAAGTCATCATGGATGAACTGGCGGCGTCGAAGGCCGAGTCGCTGAATTTGCCGAGCCCGGAAGACCCGCGGCTCATGCGTATCACCGACGCGCTGGCCGCCGATCTTTCCGACTCGCGACGTCTCGAGGAATGGGCCGAGTGGGCGGGACTGTCGCCGCGCACGCTGAGCCGGCGCTTCGTCGCCGAGACGGGACTCAGCTTTGCGCAGTGGCGCGCGCAGGCGCGCCTGCTTCGCGCGCTGGAACTCGTCGCCGAGGGCGTCAGCGTGACGACGATCGCGCTCGAACTCGGCTATGAAAACGTGAGCGCGTTTATCGACATGTTCAGGCGCGCGACCGGGACCACACCGGGGCGCTATGCGGCGGCGGCGACGTCAAATCAAGAACCGGGCTGCGCCGCGTCTCGCGCGAGGGAAAACCCCTAAACCGCGCCACGTCCCCGCCCCACGCTGCTTTCACCGCTTCTTGCCGCGAATCGTTAGCCTCGCGATAACAAATGCTTGCCGAAGGTGATTGAAACCGGGTCTCTGTGTCCCATAGACTCGGCCATGCCCTAAAGAGCCGCGTTGTGCACGCAATGCTGGCTCGTAAGCGGTCAACCCCACCCGTCAGCAGCCCTTGCACAAAACGCGGGTAAGACACTAAAGCAAGAGAGTCGACCGCGGTCGACAGGAGACAACAGATGATCATCTACGGAACGGCGCTGCTCGCTTTCTGCCACCTTGCGGGACTCTTTCTCGGCGATCTGCTCGGGGTCGCGATCGGCGTCAAGACCAACGTCGGCGGTGTCGGCATCGCGATGCTGCTGCTGATTTTCCTGCGGCTCTATCTGCACGGCAAAGGACTGCTGCCGAAAGAAACCGAGGCCGGCGTCGGCTTCTGGGGCGCGATGTACATCCCCGTCGTCGTCGCGATGGCGGCGAATCAGAACGTGGTTGCCGCGCTCAAGGGCGGACCGGTCGCGCTGCTTTCCGCGTTGGGCGCGGTGGCTGTGTGCGCCGTGTGCATCGCGGTGCTCTCGCGCACCGGACGCGACAGCACCTCGTTCATCAGCAGCCCGCAACCCGAAGAGATCTGACGCAGGAGCCAGCCATGATCCATATGATCGACAAAGTACTGATACAAAACGGCCTCGTCACTGCGTTCGCGCTCGTGGGACTCATCATGTGGGTGTCGTCGATGATCTCGCGCAAGCTCACGTTCGGGCGCGTGCACGGCTCGGCGATCGCCATCGTGATCGGCCTCGTGCTCGCGTACTTCGGCGGCGCGTTCACCGCGGGTCAGAAAGGTCTCGCCGATTTGCCGCTGTTCGCGGGCGTCGGCTTGATGGGCGGCGCGATGCTGCGTGACTTCGCGATCGTCGCGACGGCCTTCGAAGTGCAGGCCACCGAAGCGCGCAAGGCCGGGCTCATCGGCGTGCTGTCGCTGCTGCTCGGCACGGTGCTGCCGTTTATCGTGGGCGCAAGCGTCGCGCATGCGTTCGGCTATACCGATGCGGTCAGCATGACGACCATCGGCGCCGGCGCGGTCACGTACATCGTCGGACCGGTGACGGGCGCGGCGATCGGCGCGAGCTCCGACGTGATCGCGCTCAGCATTGCAACGGGTCTCATCAAGGCGATCATCGTGATGATCGGCACGCCGCTCGCGGCCAACTTCATGGGCCTCAAGACGCCGCGCTCGGCGATGATTTTCGGCGGCCTCGCGGGCACGGTCAGCGGCGTGAGCGCGGGACTCGCGGCGACCGACCGGCGGCTCGTGCCTTACGGTGCGCTGATCGCCACGTTTCATACAGGCGTGGGCTGCCTGCTTGGACCGTCGCTGCTGTTCTTCGCGACGCGCGCGCTGGTCGGCGGCTGAGCGGCGACGCAAATGCGCAGCCCTGGTTTATGTGTCAGCCTTCGTTTAGCCTTCGTTTCGCGTACGAAGACGGCACACGGCCATCAGCGCGAGGAGATTCGGGTCGCGCTCGCGCGCCCGCAAAAAACTCACGCCGATGGTCTGGCGCATCCGGTATGGCGGTTTGAGCGCGATGAGTTGGACCTTGTCGCCGAACACGTCACGCACGCGGCCCGGCAACAGCGTATAGCCGACGCCGCCGCTCACGAGGTTCATCAGCGAGAAAATGTCGCCGACTCGCATGGTCACGTTGGGCGTGAACTCCGCGACGCGAAACGCTTCCTGAAAGCCGTGATAGGTCGCAAAGCCCTCGCCGAGCGAGACGAAAGTTTCGTCACGGCAGTCGCGCAGATCGACCGCTTCGAGATTGGCATACGGCGAGTTGGCGGGCGCGGCAAAGAAAATGTCGTCTTCGAAAAGCGGAATGGATTCGATCTCGGGCTCGGCGTCGGGCAAGGCCATCAGCGCGGCGTCGATGGCGCCCTGCTTGAGCTTCTCGATCAGTTCGGCATTCGGGCCGAGCACGAGTTCGACCTGAAGCGCGGGCCGCCGCACCTTGATGTCGACGACGATGCCCGGCACCGTCCTGATGGTCAGCGAATAGAGCGAGCCGATCTTCAACCGGTCCGATGAATAGCCCGCCGCTTCGCGCGTCGCACGAATGCCGTCGGACATCAGCGTGATGACTTCCTGCGCGACGTCGGCGAGCATTTGCGCCGCGTCGGTCGATCTGAGATTGCGGCCTTCGTGGCGAAACAGCGCGCAGCGCACGCCCTGTTCGAGCGAATGCAACGCGCGATGCACGCTGACCGTGCTCACGTTCAGCGCTTCGGCCGCCTTCGCGAGACTGCCGGTTTGCATGAAGGCGAGCAGCACTTCCAGTTTACGAAAGGTGATTTCGTCGTCGATTCGGTCGCGCATGTCGAGCTATGGAACGGTCGGAACCGTCCATTATCGGCTCGTGCGCGCCTGCTGCAAATAGCGTTAATCCCTCACGCGCCGGCGAGCTTGCGGCGCGTGCCTGCATACGTCACGTCGGGGCTGGCCGCGTTGTCAGTGGCGATGCTGATGATGCCGCAACCAGTTCCACACGGGCGCGTGGTCGAGTTGGCGCAGCAATTGTGCGCGGCGATGCTCCCGCCGATAGTGGCCGACCGCGAAGATGATGCCTATCGCGAGCACCGCGCAGCCCATTACGATGCTTACCAGTTGTTCGTCCATGACTACTTTCTCGTCAATATTTCGATGCAACGATGAGAGGTTCGCCGCCTAGCGTTTGCGCGCCACCGCGTTGAGCATGGAATGACCTGCACAAGTGACATGCAGGCGCTGGTGTCCGGAAGCGAGGTCTTCGAGTGCGACGAGTTGCCGTTCAAGCAGCGTGTCGAGTTCTTCGCGACACATATCGATCTGATCCGGAGCAGCCTTGACCAACATGAGGGTGGCAAACTCCTTGGGGCTTAGCATAGTTGTCTCTCTCCAATGTTCTATTAATGCAGACGGAAGAATCAATTACCGGCCGGTCTATCTGAAAAGATAAAATGGCGGGAAGTCTTTCCGCTTTATATTGTTTGCGGCAGCGATGCGCCGGGGAAATAATTGTAAACTGAAATGATGCAATTCCGCCGCATGAATAAATGGATCGGCGTGGGGGGGCCGATAGCGATGGTTTAAACATATGATATGCAATCGGCGACCAGGCGGGCACGCGGTGGATCGGGATAGGGCGACCGGGTGATTGAACGTTTGAAGCTGAAAACGGCTATTTTATTTTTAATTCGCCCGCTTTCATTAAAACTTCTTAAAACGGGTTATCAGCTATCGTGCATTTCGCGAATCGCGAATTAAATCGCCGCATTCGAATTACGCGAATTTTTTACGCCGCTATGGCGAGTTAATAGCCGCGCATGACGCGCGCGACCACTATCCGTTATCGCGGCACGATCCTCGGCCGACGCGAACGTGCGGCACGCCACGGGCCGCGCAAGCGCGCCGGACGAGGATTGGCCGCATGCCGTTGTTGCAGGCCGCCTTCGCCTTGCACCGACGACATCGCGATACCCGCGTCGTGCTCGTCGTTGAATCCGCGGGCCGAGTCGATCGCGCGCAGCATCGTTTGCAGTTTTTTCAGCATCGCAGAAGAGGTTCCTCGTTAGGCCCACTCAAGCACTCAAGCCGCATTAAGCCGCGCCAGCTCCGTATCGACCAGGAGCTTCTTCAACTCCGGCACGCACGAGCCGCAGTTGCCGCCCGCCTTCAGACACGCGGTGATGTCGGCGGCGCTCTTCAGGCCGTGCTCGCGTATCGCCGTGCATATCGTATTGCGCCCGACGCCGAAGCACGAACAGATGGTCGGCCCCGTATCGGCGCCCTTGCCGATCGACTGGCCGGAGAGCACGCCGATGCGGTCCGCGTCGTCGAGCTTGCCCTTTGCAAAGAGGCTCGCGAGCCATTCGCGCGCCGGCAGGTCCGGACGCGCCGAGAGAAACACGCAGTTCTCGATGCGATCGTCGACGAGATGCACCGCGCGATAAACGCCTGCCGCGCGATCCTCGTATTCGAGCCAATCGGCGTGTGCATCGTCGACACAGAAGAGCGCACGCGCCCACGCGCCGCGATCGCCCTCCTCTCCAGGCGGATTGCGGCCGGCCAGTTCATAGCGCACGAACTGCGTGCCCTGCACGCGCGTCCAGTACGTGACGCCGTCGAGAACCGGCGCGCGGCGGCTCAGCGAAAAGCCATGCCACGCGACATGAAACTTGTCGACGCGCACGGGCGTGTGCTTGAACTCGGGCTCGCCGGAAACCGGATCGACCGACGGATTCACCACGGCCCCGACGCGCGCGTCGGACGCCACCTGATCGTTCCAGTGAATCGGCACGAACACACTGCCGCGCGGCATGCCGCCGCCGTATTGCACGCGCGCGACCATCGCGCCCCAACGGCTCGACACTCGCGCGAGGTCGCCTTCGCGCACGCCGCACAACAACGCATCCTGTGGATGCATGTCGACGAACGCCTCGGTCACATGGCCCGCGAGTTTTTCGGACCTGCCCGTGCGGGTCATCGTGTGCCACTGGTCGCGCACGCGGCCCGTGTTGAGCGTCAGCGGATAGTCGTCGTCGGGCGCATTCGCGGGCGCGCGCGGCGGCGTGGCGATGAAACGCGCGCGGCCGTCCGCGTGGCTAAAGCGGCGATCGTCGAAAAGACGCGCGGTGCCGGGTGCGGCCGTGTCGCTGGCCGTGTCGCTGGCCGTGTCGCTGGCCGTGTCGCTGGCCGTGTTGTTATTGGCGCGTACGGGCCATTGAACAGGCTGCAACGATGAGTAGCCGTCGCTGCCGAGGCCCACCAGCCCCGCCAGATTGAACGCGCGACGCACGCTGTCGCCGTGTTGGCTATGCGATTGGCTTTCGCTCTCGCTCTCGCCGTTGCGCCATGCGCTCAACCGCGCATGCTCGTCGAAGATCTCCTGCTGGCTCGCGAATTCGAAGCCCGCATAGCCCATGCGCTTTGCCACATCGCAGATGATTTGCCAGTCCGCGCGCGCCTCGCCCGGCGCGGGCAAGAACGCGCGCTGACGCGAAATCCTGCGCTCCGAATTCGTGACGGTGCCGTCCTTCTCGCCCCAGCCGAGCGCCGGCAACAGCACATGAGCGAACACATTGGTGTCCGTGCGCTCGACAATGTCGGAGCTGACCACCAGTTCGCAACGCGCGAGCGCGCGCTTTGCCTGATCGCCGTCGGGCAGGCTCACGACCGGATTCGTGCCCATGATCCACACGGCCTTGACGCGTCCTTCCTCGATCGCCTCGAACAGCTCGACTGCTTTGAGCCCCGCGCGCGATGCAATAACCGGCGCGCCCCAGAATTGCTGAACGAGTTCGCGATGCTTTGCATCGTCGAGTTCGAGATGCGCGGCGAGCGTGTTCGCGAGACCGCCGACCTCGCGCCCGCCCATCGCATTCGGCTGTCCGGTGAAAGAGAACGGCCCCATTCCCGGCTTGCCGATGCGCCCCGTCAGCAAATGGCAATTGATGATGCTGTTGACCTTGTCGGTGCCCGCGCTCGATTGATTGACGCCTTGCGAATAGACCGTCACGACGCGCTCGGTGCGCGCGAACAGGCGGTAAAACTCGAGCAGATCGTGCGGATCGACCTTGCACGCCTTCGCGCATTGGGCGAGATCGAAGGCCGCTGTCGTGCCCGATACTTCACCCTCAGAAGCAGCGGCCAGTGCCTGCGCAAAACCGTTGGTATGCGCATCGACGAACTGCGCGTCGATCGCACCATGCTCCGCGAGAAAACTGAGCAGCCCGTTGAAAAGCCGCACGTCGCTGCCGGCGCTCAACGGCAGATGCAGATCGGCCATCTCGCACGTCGCGGTATAGCGCGGATCGATCACGACCACTTTCATGTCGGGCCGCGCTTCCTTGATCTTGACGATCCGCTGGAACAGGATCGGATGACACCACGCCGTGTTCGAACCAACCAGCACGACGAGATCGGCGAGTTCGAGATCTTCGTAGCACACCGGCACCACGTCTTCGCCGAAAGCCCGCTTGTGTCCCGCAACGGAAGACGACATGCAGAGCCGCGAATTCGTATCGATGTTCGCGCTGCCGACGTAGCCTTTCATCAGCTTGTTCGCGACGTAGTAGTCCTCGGTCAGCAACTGGCCCGATACGTAGAGCGCGACCGCATCCGGCCCGTGTTCGTCGACGATCCGGCGAAAGCCGTCCGCGACCGCATCGATTGCTTCGTCCCACGAAACATCGCGCAACGCGCCGCTCGCGCGCTCGCGCATCTTCGGATGAAGCAGCCGTCCGTCGAGCCCGATCGTTTCGCCGAGCGCCGAGCCTTTCACGCACAGGCGTCCAAAGTTCGCGGGATGCTGTTCGTCGCCGGCAATGTCATGGCCGCCGTCGGGGCGCGCTCGCGCGCGCACGCCGCAACCGACGCCGCAATACGGACAGGTGGTTCTGACAGCATCGCCGCTGCCGGACGTGCTCGAAATAGCGATGGGAAAACTCACGGTGTGTTCCAGGTCAGGCTGCCTGCGTCTCGCAGAGGGCTTTGCCGAACAGCAACTGGCTGCGCAGCGAGGAAATGTCGGTCCGGTTCTGGATCAGCTCGAAGTACCACGCGCCTTCGTTGACGTCGCCATACAGCACGGCGCCGATCACGCGGTTCTCTTCGATCACGAGGCGCTTGTAGACGCCGCGCCGCGGATCGCGCAGCACGAGGTCTTCGCTGTCCGGGCCGCCGATGAAGTCGCCGGCCGAATACAGTTCGACGCCGGTGACCTTGAGCTTGGTGGCAGTCGCGCGCTGCACGTAGCGGCGATGGCCCGCGCCCGCGAGATGCGCGCCGCACACGCGCGCCTGATCCCAGATCGGCGCGACGAGGCCGAAGGTCGCCGTGCGGTGCTGCACGCATTCGCCGACCGCGTAGACGCGCGGATCGTAGGTCTGCAACGTATCGTCGACGACAATCGCGCGCTCGCAATGCAGCCCCGCCTGTTTCGCGAGGTCGATGTTCGGGCGCACGCCGGCCGTCATCACGACGAGGTCCGCGGGAATCTGCGTGCCGTCGGCGAAACGCACGGCGCTCACACGATCCGGTCCGACGATCTCCGCGGTGTTCGCCTTCAGCAGGAAACGCAGGCCCTTGCGCTCGAGCGCCTGTTGCAGCAGGACCGACGCGCTGCGGTCGAGTTGGCGCTCCATCAGGCTGTCCATCACATGCACGACGGTTACCGACATGCCCTGGCGCATGAGTCCGTTGGCGGCCTCGAGCCCGAGCAATCCGCCGCCGATCACCACGGCATGCCGATGATTGCGCGCCGCCTCGAGCATTGTTTCGACATCCTGAATGTCACGAAATGCGATTACGCCAGGCAGATCGTGGCCCGGCACCGGAATCAGGAAAGGCTTCGATCCCGTCGCGATCAGCAGACGGTCATAGCCGACTTCCACGCCGCCTTGCGAACGCACGACGCGGCGCCTGCGGTCGATCGCGATCACCGGGTCGCCCGCATAGAGGCGAATGCCGTTCTCGTCATACCAGTCGCGCGTATTGAGGATGATGTCGTCGACCGTCTTTTCGCCCGCGAGCACCGGCGACAGCAGAATGCGGTTGTAGTTGCCGTACGGCTCGGCGCCGAACACGGTGATGTCGTACAGATCCGGCGCGAGCTTCAGCAGCTCTTCGACGGTGCGCATGCCGGCCATGCCGTTGCCGATCACCACGAGCCGCGGGCGCGCGGGCGCGGCGTGGGAGGCGTGTGACGCGTGCGAGGCGCCTCCCGACAACTGTGCGTCGATCTCGTGTCTCATGCCGCGACCCACACCTTGCCGCTTTCCACCCGCACCGGATACGCGCTGACCGAATTCTCGGGCGCTTCGAGGCACTCGCCGGTGCGCAGATCGAAGTGATGCTTGTAGATCGGCGAGGCCACGACGATGCGCTCGCCGAGGCTGCCGATCAGCCCGCGCGACAGCACGGCCGCGCGCGAGCCCGGGTCGAAGTTGTCGATGGCGTACACGCCGCCCTCACCGTCCGTGACGTGAAATACGGCGACCTGTCCGCCGTTGACGAGCGCGCAGACGCCCGTATTCGGAACGATGTCGTCGAGCGTGCAAACAGGCGTCCAGGTTTGCGGCAAGCGGTCGTGACTCATGGCGGAGTTCCTCTCGGCAACGTTCATGACAAAGGCTTCCTTCATTTGCGATGCGGTACGCGGCATGATGTGTCCGGCAATAAAAAAGCGTCCCGCGGATGCAATCGCCAGTGCGACTGTATTCGGGGGACGCCGTTGTCCAAAACGAGTGATCTAAAACAGAGTGCGTGCTGCAGATGAGCCGGATCGCCTTTGATCCGCAGCCACGTTAAATGCAAGGCTCATGCCATTAGGCGAGAACGCCGCGAAGGCCCCGCGCGGTGGGCTTCTGGCGAGTATTGGAGCGCGCGCCGTGCGCCGTGGGCTGGCGCATTCCGATGCATGAACGCGCGATGATGGTGCGGCGCAGCACCTTGGGCGTGCAACGCTGCCTGGCCGATTGGGCCATGCTCCGGGTCAGCAACGCGACGTTGTAGAAGCCTCGGACGCAAGAACATCCGGCGAAGCGAGCCTCTGCGCGCGACGCACATCGACCGGCAGATCATTGTCTTTCGCGAAGCGCATCACGAAGTCGAATGCGTCGGCACAGACTGCGCGCAGTTCGTCGGAAACGAAAAAGCATTTGATCCCGGCGTCGATCACAGGCATCGCGAGACGCGTGCACGCGATATGAATGCCCGGCCGCTTTTCGCCGACGAAAAGCGTGATGACGCCGGCAAGACGCTCGGGCCAGTCGCCTGGCCGAAAGGTCTTCTGCGAATGCGTGATGCCCTTGATCAGATAGCCCTGAATCGCCCCTTCAATCGGCTCTTGTGTAGTCAGAGGTAGACGGTCCATGCGGGTCTACTCGCCTCCCGATGACGACCGGTCGACGTCGCTCTCGTCGCCCGGCACATCGCGAGCGGCGATCTTGAGTTGCCGGAGCTTGTGATACAGCGTCTTTTTCGGCATGCCGAGCTCGACGCTGGCTTCCGCGACGTTGCCGTTGTGACGCCGCAGCATGTCTTCAATCAGCATGCGCTCGAAGTACGCAAGCTGTTCGCCGAGCGTGCCGCCCTTGCTTGCGTTGCCGCCGGGCGTCAGCAGACTATCGCCGGTTAGTCCGAGCACGAAGCGGTCGGCGACGTTCTGCAACTCGCGCACGTTGCCGCGCCACGAATGCGTCATTAGCTCGGAAAGCTGCGACGCCGATACGATCGGCGCGGGCTGCCCGAAACGGCGCGCGGCCGCGAGCACGAAATGCTCGAACAGCAAGGGCACGTCCTCGCGCCGTTCGCGCAACGGCGGCAATTCGATCTGCGCGACGTTCAGGCGATACAGCAGGTCCGCGCGAAACTGGCCCTCGGTGGAAAGCTGCATGAGGTCGGCCTTGGACGCCGCAACGATCCGGCAATCCACCGATATAGGTTCGTTTGCGCCGAGACGCTCCACGGTGCGTTCCTGCAGCACGCGCAGCATCTTGATCTGCAAGGACACCGGCATGGTTTCGATTTCGTCGAGAAAAAGCGTGCCGCCATGCGCCCATTCGATTTTGCCGATGCGCTTTTTGATCGCACCGGTGAAGGCGCCCGCTTCATGCCCGAACAGCTCGCTTTCGAAAATCTGTTCCGGCAAGCCGCCGCAGTTCAGCGCGACGAAATGCTTGTCGCGTCGCGCGCCGAACTCGTGCAGGCTGCGTGCGATCAACTCCTTGCCCGTGCCGGTCTCGCCGGTGATGAGCACCGACACCGACGTATCCGCCAGACGCAGGATCTTCTTGCGCACCTCGGCGATGGCGGGCGACTTGCCGAGTACGAGCGCCTCGATGCCTTGCCAGTTATCGAGCGCGGCGCGCAAGCCCTGCACTTCGAGCGTGAGGCGGCGCTTTTCGACGGCGCGCGCCACGCGCCGCGCAATATGGTCCGACGAGAACGGCTTTTCGATGAAGTCGTACGCGCCCACCTGCATCGCGCCGACGGCGGTGGAAATATCCGCGTGTCCGCTGATCAGAACGACTGGGATTTGCGGGTCGATCGCCATGACCTTGTCGAGCAATTGCAAGCCGTCGATGCCCGGCATTCTCACGTCGGATACGATCACGAGCGGCGCGCCGGGCGCGACTTCGGCGAGCGCATCGGCCGCACCCGCGTAAGCGGACACGGGCAGGCCCGCGAGCTCGACGGCCTGCTGGACACCGAAGCGCACGTTCTCGTCGTCCTCTACCACGAGAACGCGAATTTCATCTCCCATCGACAACTCCCTTCGCTGACGCAAACTCGATATTGAAGCGCGCGCCGCCTTCATCGCGATTGACGGCGGAAATTTTCGCGCCGAATGCTTCGACGATACGCGACGTGATCGCGAGGCCAAGCCCGAGGCCGTGGCCTCGCGGCTTCGTCGTGACGAACGGCTCGAACAGATGCTCGAGCACTTCGGGCGCGATGCCGGTGCCGCTGTCGGCAATCGAGAACAGCACGCGGCCATTGTCGGCGGACTCGGTTGCTTCGAGCGTAATCACGCGCTGCTCCTGTTCGCGGACCGCGTCGAGCGCATTGCCGAGCAGATTGACGATCACCTGTTGCAACTGGCTCGCCTCCGCACATACCAGCGTGCCCGGCGCCATTCGCACGTCGACTTGCACGGCCTCGTCGCGGATTCGCGCGTCGTAAATGAGCCGCGCATGCGCCACCGCTTCGTTGAGCGACACGGCCACGCGCTCGACAACCGGCTTGCGCGCAAACGCTTTCAATTCGCCGGTGAGCGTGGCCATGTTGTCGACGAGACGCGACACGCGCTCAAGATTCGTGATCGCGTGCGCCGGCTGATCGCGTTCGAAAAACGTGCGCGCGTTATCGCACAGCGTGCGGATCGCGACGAGCGGCTGACTCAGCTCGTGCGTGAGACCCGCAGCCATCTGGCCGAGCACCGCGAGCTTGCCCGCATGCACGACTTCCTGCTGTGACTCGCGCAAGCGCTCTTCAGTCCGTTTGCGCTCGGCGATCTCCTGCTGCATCCGTTCGTTCGTTTGCGTGAGCGCCGCGGTACGTTGCGCGACGGTCGCCTCGAGTTCATCGTTGGCGCGGCGCAATGCGTCCTGCGCTTTCAGCTTCTCCGCAATCGTGCGACGGCGCTGCACCGCGTAAAGCGCATAGAGACCGGCGATCAGAAAGCCGCCCGTCACGAAACCGAGCGCAAGCTCCTGCTGACGCCGCGCGCCCGCGACGTCGAGCAGCACCATGATCGAGTCGCCCGCTTGTGGCGCGGGCCGCGACATCGCGAGATAACGCGTGGTGTGACCGGGGCGGCGCGGGTCAGGAAAGCGGCCGAGCCACGCGCTTGCGCCCCACTCGCCGATGCGCCGATATTGAAGCGGCTCCACGAGGCGGCCCGCGTATTGCCGCGACGCCTGAATCTCGCGCTGCTGTTCCGAAGTGATGGGCCGCAGCGCGGTGAATTTCCACGCCGCCACCGTCGAGATGACGATCACGCCGTTGTGGTCGATGACCATCGCCGCCTCATTCGGCCGGCGCCACGCCGACTCGAGTTCGTCGACGCTGATCTTCACCGCCGCCGCGCCGATCGCCTTGCCGCCGTCGCGCACCGCGCTCGCGAAGTAAAGCCCCGGAATGCCGGTATTGGTGCCGATGCCGAAGAAGCGCCCGCTGCCGCGCGCGAGTGCATCCTTGAAGTAAGGCCGGTACGACACGTTAGTCCCGACGAAGCTCAGCGGCTGGTTCCAGTTGCTCGCGGCGATCACCGAGCCTTGCAGATCGATCACGTCGACCGCGACGCTGCCCGCCTCCTGGTTCACCGCTTCGAGATACGTATTGACGCCCTGCACCAGCGCGGGCGACGCGTGCGGCCCGGCGTTGAGCAACGCACGCACGCTGTCCTGTCGCGCGACGATCGCGGGCATCATCTCGAAGCGCCCTAGTTCGCTTTTCAGGCTCGCGCCGTACAGGTCGAGCTGATGCGCGCCGGCCTCGGCGAGCGCGTCAATCGCGCGATTCCACGCGAGTTCGATTGCCGCCGCGGCCATGCCGGCATACAGCAGTGCCGCGATCGCCCACACCCACAGCGGTATCCCTCTTATTCTCACTTGATGTTCGACCTCGCGAATACCCGATGCCCGACGACGCCACGCGCGCGCCGCACCGGAACGCGACGCGTCAGACACCATGCGCGACCGCGATCAGCGTAACCGTGACGACGATCGCACCGCCGATGCGCGTGGCGATCTGCGCGAACGGCATGAGTTGCATGCGGTTGGCCGCGGTCAGGATCGCGACGTCGCCGGTGCCGCCCTGCCCGCTGTGACAGGCGTTCACGATCGCGGTGTCGATAGGGTACATCTTAAGCTTGCGGGCAACCAGAAAACCGGTGCCCATCAGCGTCGCCACCGTCGCGACGATCGTCACGATATTGGCGATGGTGAAGGCGGCCATCAGCTTGTCCCACGGCGTCATCGCGACGCCGATGGCGAACAGCAGCGGATACGTGACCGCGGTCGAGAAGAACTTGTAGACGACGAACGCGCCTTCCTGCAATTGCGGCGACACGGCGCGCGCGAGCTTGACCAACACGGCGAGAAACAGCATCGCGACCGGCGCGGGCAAGCCGAACAGATTGCGGCACATCAGGCCGAGCAGATACAGCGTGATCGCGGTGATGCCGGCCGCCGCGATATGCGTGACGTCGATATGGCCGCGAATTTCTTCTTCGGCGGGCGCCATTTCGTCGGTCTCGCCGACTTGCAGACGTCCGTCGCCGGTGAGATGCGGAAAGCGCTTGCCGAGCATGTCGAGCGCACCCGACAGAACGATCGCGGTGAGGCTGCCGAGCATGACGGGCGGCAGCACTTGCGCGAACAACTCGCCCTGCGGCAAGTGCATGATTTCCGAATAGCCGATCGACAGCGGAATAGCGCCTTCACCGACACCGCCGGCCATGATCGGCACGACGATATACAAAAGCGTATGGCGCGCGCCGAGCCCGAATGCCGCGCCGACGGCAATGCCGACAATGGCCGCGGCCAGCGAGCCCAGCGCAAGCGGCACGAAGATCTTCACGAAGCCGCGGATCAGCACGCGCCGGTCCATGCTCAGAATGCTGCCGACGATAATCGACGCGATGAAGAGATACAGGAAGTTCGTCGACTTCGTGAACTCGGTCGTGAGATGAAGAATTGGCTTGGGCAGCACGTGGTAGTACGTGAGCGCCGACGGCACGAACGTCGCGCAGATTGCGGCCGCGCCGATGTTGCGCAGAAGAGGCAGACGCTTGCCCAGTTCGGCGCACGTGAAGCCGAAGAATGCGAGCACGGCGATTGCCATCGAAATTTCGCCCGGCATTTTGCCCGTCACCGCAAAGCCGACGATCAGCGCGAGGAGAATGAAATAGACCGGCAGCGGGATGATGCCGATGCGGTATTCCATCAGCTTCCACCAGCCTTCTGGCCAGAAGCGGGTCTTTTCGTTGGACAACGGCGCGGCGTCGAGCGCGGGCGTGGAACGCGAAGCGTCCTGGGTATGGGCGGGTGTGGACAAAACATGTCTCCTTGCTTTGGCGCGCCGCGGTGGCATGGCGGCGTCGCGTTTCGATGCGGATGTCGGCGCATCCGGCTGCGGCTCTTCGAGCCAGGTGCTGGATAAGCTCGGGGAAAACCCGGGCGATCCGTGGAAAATATTGTGGGAAGTGGGAAGCGATGCGCGCGGGTTAGCGCCGCGCGGGTCGATGAGAGTTGGGCTGGGTCATGAGTGTCTCCGTGAGGATCTCGAGTCTTGTGGATTGCGCTCTGGGCGCTCTTGTAGGGGTATAAGGCAAGGCCTATGCCAATGGCGGCCTGATTGCGGATATGTTTTAAGCCATTGATCTAGCGGGCTTTTTTGTGACGTGAGCGGACACCGCAAGCCCCGTGTTCCGAGACTTCAGAATTCGCCGCGGTGGGCAGGCTGAGAGTTCAGCCGTGAGCGTGTGGATGAGCGCGATCCTCTGACGAAAGGAGCGAGCGGCGCGAAGGCCATCTTCGATTGCGTGCTTTCGATATGCGCAAACATTGGTTGGATTTGCGCGGGCGTCGATTTAACGTCGCGAGTTCAACGCGCACCGTGCGCCGCATCTTTCACGCAGAGAGCAAAGACCGATGACCACACGCAAAGATTCGATCGATACACGCAGGCGCCGCCTTCTGCACGGCGCCGCAGCCGGTTTGACGGGCGCCGCGCTCGGCGGCGTACTCTCGCCTATCGCGCCGTTCACGGGCGGCTCCGCTCACGCGCAAGGCGACAGCAAGCGCATCCGCATCGGCTATCAGAAGTACGGCAACTTCGTCGTGCTGAAGGCGCGCGGCACGCTGGAAAAGCGGCTGGCAAGCGAAGGCGTCGCGGTGCAGTGGCTCGAATTTCCGGCCGGCCCGCAGTTGCTCGAAGGATTGAATGCCGGTGCCGTCGATGTCGGCACGGTCGGCGAAACGCCACCCATTTTTGCGCAGGCTGGCCGCGTGGACTTCGTTTATATCGGCAACGAGCCGCCCGCGCCGCGTGGCGAAGCGATCGTCGTCCCGCAGGATTCGCCGATTCGCACGGTGGCGCAATTGCGCGGCAAGAAGGTCGCCTTCAACAAAGGCTCGAATGTGCACTTCCTGCTCGTGAAGGCGCTGCAGCAGGCGGGACTGACGTACGCGGACATCGAGCCGGTCTACCTGACGCCCGCCGACGCGCGCGCCGCGTTCGTGCAAGGCAGCGTGCACGCGTGGGTGATCTGGGACCCGTACCTGGCCGCTATCGAACGGCAGGCGAATGCGCGCACCATCGCGAACGGCGACGGGCTCGTGCGCAATACGCAGTACTACGTCTCGGCGCGCAAGTTCGCGACGGCGCAACCGCGCCTGCTGAATGCGCTGCTCGAGGAAGTGAACGCCGTCGACAGTTGGGGACGCGACAACGTGGCCGAAGTGGCGAGCCTGCTGTCGCCGCTCGTGGGCCTCGACGCGGCCACGCTCGAAGTCGCGCTCAAGCGCACCGGCTACGGCGTACAGCCGATCACCGATGCAACCCTCGCCTATCAGCAGCAGATCGCCGACACGTTCAGCGCGCTGAAGCTGATTCCCGGCAAGCTGAGCGTGGTGGACGCGCGCTGGAAAACAAGCTGATTTGAGGATGTGCGTCCGCGCGCGCCGCATCGTGTGGCGCGCGACGCGCTGCACGTGTGAGACTACCCCGCCGTCCCGTTGTACGCTGCCCGCAGCGCCGCGACGTCGAACTTCACCATTTTCATCATCGCCTCGGCGGCGCGCCGGGCCTTCTCCGCGTCGGGGTCGCCCATCATGCCGATCACATCGTTCGGCGCGATCTGCCATGAGACGCCGAAGCGGTCTTTGAGCCAGCCGCATGCCTCGGGCACGCCGCCGCCTTCCAGAAACGCGTCCCAGTAACGGTCGATTTCCGCCTGATCGGCGCAATTGACCAGAAACGATACCGAGTGATTGAACGGGTCTTTGCCGCTCGAACTCATTGCGAGAAACGGCTGTCCGAACAGCACGAAGTCGACGACTTTCGTCGAGCCGGCGCTCGGCACCTCCGTGACGCGAACCACGCGCGAGTCCGGAAAGACGCTCGTGTAGAAAGCCGCGGCCTCTTCGGCCTCGTTCAAATACCAGAGAAACGGGGTGATCTTCTGAATCGTCATGGCGAGTCTCCTGTCAGGATCGGTCAACTGGCGGCCGAGCCGCATGCCGCTATTAGAACGACGAAGGAGGATCATCCGAATCGACACGACGGCAATAAAAAATTTTCGCCTGCCGTGCTTTCGATTTGACGTGCCAGCTTCGTCGTTGCATCCGGCCGATTATAGACAGCGGAGCACTGCGCGATGTTGATAGCGAGCCGGCATGATCGCCATGCACCAACCTTCATGCGGCGGCAAGGGGTTCGCCCTGGCCGCCGCTTGCGATCATGCCGTGAAGCGACGCATCAAACGATGGTCAGCGTCACGTCGATATTGCCGCGCGTTGCGTTCGAATACGGGCAAACGATATGCGCCTTGTCGACGAGCGCCTGAGCGGCGTCGCGCGGCATGCCCGGCAATGCGATCTTCAGTTCGACTTCGATGCCGAAACCGTTCGGAATTGCGCCGATACCCACGCTGCCGTCGATCGAAACATCCGCGGGAATCGCAATCTTGTCGCGCGCCGCGACGAATTTCATTGCGCCGAGGAAGCACGCGCTGTAGCCGGCCGCGAACAGTTGCTCGGGATTCGCGCCGTCGCCGCCTGCGCCGCCGAGTTCGCGCGGCGTGGTCAGCTTGAAGTCGAGCTTGCCTTCGGGGACGATGGCGCGGCCATCGCGGCCTCCGGTAGCGTGAGCATGAGCGCGATACAGAACTTTTTCGACCGACATGGTGAAGCTCCTTAGTGAACAGGTTTAAAGTCGCCTATCTATGTACAGATAGATGCGATTGCACAGTCAAACGGGTTTTATAAAACTACCACTTACATCATTCAAAGTCTATCTATCACAAGATAGACAACACACCGCAAAAAAAGACAGACGTGCTGCTTTCGGATATGCCCGCTTGACGTCTTACCGAGCTATCCTTACCGACGCCTCGACATCATCCAGCCGGGCCTTGGTATTGAATAACCGGCTCGCCAACACGCTACCTTGAAACGCCGCGAAGAGCGCGCGCGCCGCGTTCTCAGGCTTGCCATTTACCGCCAGCGTACCCGCTTTCGAGCCTTCCGCGAGCACCTTCGCGAGCCACTTCTCGTTCGCCTTGAAGAATGCCTGCACCGCTTGCCGAATATTGTCCGGCAATGTTTCGATGTCCGACGCCAGCATGCCGCACAGGCAGATCTGGTGCCCGTCGCCCAGCGTGCGGCCGAACAGCTTGGTGTACTTGCCGAGCCTGGCCTCAGCGGGCAACGATTCGTCAATCCCTTTCAACGTGTTGAACACTTCGTTGCTATAGGCGTTCACCGCTTCGAGAACGAGGTCGTCTTTCGACGGGAAATAGTAATGAATGCTCGACGTCTTGACGCCGACCAGGCTCGACAGGTCCCGATAGCTAAAGCCGTTATAGCCGCGCATCATGATAAGCGTGATGGCGTGCTCGAGAATCTGTTCGCGCACTGAAGTCGTCGTGTCCATGAACCGAACTCTATCTACCTGCAGATAGATTGTCAAGCACGATTGAATCGGCGGACAGCGTTGCCCGATTGGCATCGGCGAATGGTGTCGCGCGCGGCGACGTGACCGCCGCCGCGCTCTACCCTGCGCTACTGCTTGACCTCGCCAGTCCGCGGCGGCGCCGACGCGCCTTCCGGCGACATGGCATTCGCCCGCTTGTCCATCAGCGTGCCCGGCTTGTTGCCTGGCGCGCCGACGTCCGCCGGCTTATCCACGGCCTGCCCTGCCTGTCCTGGCTGAATCTGTTTTCCGCTTTGCGTACCGCTGTTCGCCGGCGCGTTACCGCTTTGTTGCGAGTAAGCCACGCTGCTCATGCAGACGATCAACGCGATGCCGGCAACCTTGAAGGTTCTCATGTCTGTCTCCCAGTTTCACGGCGCTTGCCGCTTTTTAGAAGCACAGCATGGAGCGTGCCGCGTGCGGAAGCAGGCGCGGTTATTCGATCCGCCGACGTGTGGAAATAGCCGAAGCGGTCGAAATCACGAGATCGGCGAAGCGTTTTTCGTCGCGATCGGCCTGCCAGCGCGAGCGCGCCACGGCGATATTCACCGCGCCGATGCCGCGTCCGTGCGCGTTCGTAATAGCCGCCGCCGTCGAAATATCGCTGACGAAGTACTCGTCTTCCGTATGCGCGTAGCCCTGCTTGCGGATCTGCACGATCCGCTCCTTGATCTTGCGCGGCTGACAAACCGTGGAAGCCGTATAAGCGACGAGATTCGTGCGCGACAGAATGTCGTCGATTTCGCCGTCGGGCAGCGTCGCAAGAATAGCGAGACCCGGCGCCGTGCAATACGCGGGCAGCCGCGAGCCGGTAATGACGTGCGCGTTGAATACATTGCGGCTGACGATGCGCAGCACGAACACAATGTCCGTATCGTCCAGCACCGTGAGGTTGGTCGCCTCTTCCGTCTCCGAGCCGAGTTGCTGCAGATAAGGCGTTGCGCGGCTCACCAGATCGTTCGACGTCAGATAGTGATAGGTGAAGTCGAGAAGCCGCGGCGAGAGTTCGTACTTGCGGCTGTCCGCGTCCTTGAAGAGATAGCCGAGCGCAGCGAGCGTGTAAGTAAAGCGCTGTGTCGCGCTCATGTCGAAGCCCGTGGACGCCGAGATCTCGGAGAGCGACAACTGACGCTTGCTGCCGTCGAACGCGGTGAGCACCTTCATCGCCTTCTCGACCGACTGCACGTAAAGCGGCGACGCGCTCGGGTCGGCTGCCTCCGCGGGCAGCTTTGCCTGCGAAGTGTTGCGCTTGCGTGCGGCTTTGGGCTCGTCGCTCATCACGTCAGTGTCTGTCTGGTTCGAACGGGAAATTATCGCATAGCCCTAACAATCCACCTCTATACGATAACTATTGCGTGACCGTCGCGAGACGGTCCCACGCGTCTTCGGTGTTGCGCGACAGCAGATGCTTCTTCACGCGCTCGCTCGCGGTCAACTCGAACGCGGAGACCGCGCGGTAATAGCGCGGCAACTGGAAGCTCGCAAGGCGCTCTTGCGCCCACGCGTGCAGCGCCGGCCACGCGACCGGCTCGTCCTTGAACTGGACGTTGAGCAGGATATCCTGCTCGCCGATTGCCGACGCGACGCCAATTGCCGCGCTGGCGCGAATCGCCGGATGCGCCGCAAAAATACGCTCGATTTCCCATGCGGACACGTTCTCGCCGCGCACGCGCATGCTGTCCGTCTGCCGGCCGATGAAGAACAGATCGCCGTCCGCATCGCGCCGCGCACGATCGCCGGTGTGAAGCCGCCCGTCGCGCAGCGCGGCTTTCGTCGCATCGGGATTGTTCAGATACGTCGGCAAAAACGTGCCCTCCACTTTGCTCGACAGCACGATCTCGCCGGCTTCGCCGTCTTGCACGCGCTGCCCGTTTTCGTCGAGTAACTCGATGTCGATCCACGGCAACGCGCGGCCGATCGAGCCCGGCTTTCCCGTGAGATTTGCGGTTGCGAAGCTCGAGCATTCGGTCATGCCGTAGCACTCGCGCAGCGAGACCTTGAGCCGCGCCTGAATCGCTTCCCACGACGCCGCGCTCACACCCGCGCCCCACGCGACGCGCAGCGTGTGCGCCGCCGGCTGCTCGCTCTCGGGCAACTGCATCAGAATGTCGAGCACGCCGCCGAGATAATGCAACTGAGTCGCGCCCGCGCGCTCGATCTGCGGCCAGAACTGCGATGCCGAAAAACGCGGCACCGCATGCAACGTCACGTTCTCGAGGAACGGCAGCAGCAGCATTTGCGCGCCGCCGATGTGACACAGGGGCTCCCACAGAAACAGCCGGTCGCCGTCGCGCACATCGGCGACACGCAGCGCCGCCTCGCTCGCGATGCGCATCATCCGGTGCGTGAAGACGACGCCCTTCGGCGCGCCCGTCGTGCCCGACGTGTAGATGATGCACAGCGGATCGTGCACGCCGATCGCGGGCGTCGCGAACGCCGCATGGGTGTCGCTTGCGTCGAACGCAGGCAGACGCGTGCGTTGCGCCGCGCCGCAATCGAGTTGCGCGGTCACCGCGTCGAATTCATCGTCGATCACGAAGAGCTTGGGCTGTGCATGTTGCAGCAGATATTCGAGGCCCGCTGCACGCAGCTTCGTGTTGACGGGCACCCACACAAGCCCGCTGACATGCAGCGCGTAAATCAGGTGAATGTGTTCGGGACTATTGCCGAGCATCGCGGCGACGCGATCGCCCTGTACGAGACCGCGTTCGCCGAACCAGCGCTGCAACTGCGCGACGTGCCGTGAAGCGTCTTCGCAGGTGATCGCGTGATCCTCGAAATGCACGACGGTGCGCGTGGGATCGCGGCGCAATCCTGCCGCGAGCAGCGGCACACAGTCGAGCTCGTCGTTGGCGTGCCGGTGAGCAAAATATTCTGGATAACGATGCATGTGTGAACCGGTTGAATGACCGAAAATTAGCGCGCCTTGCGCTTGAGCCAGGAAGAAACCGCGACGACCAGCGCGATCAGTATCACGAGCGTGGTCGACACGGCCGCGAGCGTCGGCGTGATGGCGAGCTGGATGTCGTCCCACATCTGCTTGGGCAACGTCGAGTTGATGCCGCCGGAGACGAAGATCGCGATAGTCAGGTCATCGAACGAAACGAGGAATGCGAACAGGAACGCGGCGGTCACGCTTGCCATGAGGAGCGGCAACACGATCGACGTGATGCGCCGCAACGGCGACGCGCCCATCACGCGCGCGGCGTCGTCGAGGCGCCAGTCGAAGCGCTGGAAGCCTGCGGCCAGCGTCACGACGACATAGGGAATAGCGAGCACGGTATGGCCGATCACGAGGCCGAGGTTCGTACCCGTCAGCCCAAAGCGCGCGAACAGATACAGCAAACCGACGGCCACCACGATACGCGGCACGATCAGCGGCGCGACCAGCAACGCGAATACGGGCTTGCTCACGCGGCGCGGCATGCGCGTCATCGCGAGCGTCGCGCCGAAGCCGAGCAGCAGCGACAGCAGCGCGGTGCCGAGACCCACTTCGAACGAACGGATCACTGCGCTTTGCCACACCGGCGAATCCATGAACGTGCCGAACCAGCGGATGCTGAAGAGCTTCGGCGGAAACGCGATGTAGTCGCTCTTCGTGAACGCATACGGGATCACGGACAGCACCGGCACCACCAGCACGAGCATCACGACACAGGTGTAAAAACCCAGCGGGCCGAGCGCGCGCGATGCTTCGCCGGCGTGCACCTTGCGGCGCATCGTCAGCGGTGCGAAGACGCGTCCCGCGGTCATCAGCAGCGCGAGCTTGAGCCCTTGCGCACGCGAGCCGCGTTGACGCTCGGCGACTTCGCCGGTCAGCGACGTGAGGCCCACCATCCGGTCGTAGATGAAGAAGATCACGATCGAGCAGACCAGCAGCACGGTCGAGAGCGCGCCGGCAAAGCGCATGTCGAAGAGTTCGAGCACCGACGAGATCACGAGTTGTGCGATCATCGTTTCCTTCGGCGAACCGAGAAGCGCGGGCACGATAAAGAAGCCGAGGCTCGAGATGAAGACGAGCAGACCCGCTGCCGCCACACCGGGCGACGACAGCGGCAGATAGACGGTAAAGAAACTCGTGCTGCGCTCCGCGCCGAGCGTTTCGGCGGCTTGCGTCAAACGGTCGTCGATGCCGCGCATGACGGGCAGCATCGTCATCACGGCGAGCGGCAGCATGGAATGCACCATGCCGATCAGCACGCCGGTCAGCGACGGAATCGTGCCGCTCGTCTCGCTCACGAGACCGAGCGATAGCGCGATGGTCGACAGTACGCCGGTCTTCGACAGCAGCAGCATCCACGCATACGTCTTCACGAGATAGCTGGTCCAGAACGGCAGCATCACCCACAGCAGCCAGCGTTCGCGGGCGCGCTCCGACAGACGGCTCAACAGATACGCGACCGGATAGCCGAGCACGATGGAAAGCGCCGCTGTCATGAACGAAATGGCGAAGGTGATCCATAAAACCTTCGCGTAAACCGGCGTGCGCGCGATGCGCTCGAACTGCGTGAGCCCGATCTGCCC
The DNA here is from genome assembly GCF_003330785.1 of Paraburkholderia graminis. Taxonomy (NCBI): domain Bacteria; kingdom Pseudomonadati; phylum Pseudomonadota; class Betaproteobacteria; order Burkholderiales; family Burkholderiaceae; genus Paraburkholderia; species Paraburkholderia graminis. Next base: position 1,601,305 of record NZ_CP024934.1, on the reverse strand, counting down.
GTCCGCGCCGACGAGCCCGCCTTGCAGAATCTCGCCAACCGGTACGATAAAGAACACGAGCAGAAACAGCAGCGTCGGCACGATAGGCAGAAAGCGCAGGCAGCGCGCGAGCCACATCGAACGGCCGCGCCGCGAGGCTTCGCTTTCGCGATGCGCGTGAAGAGCGATGGTCATTCCGATCCCTTTCAGCTATGCAGAAGCGTCGTGCGATACGGGTCCCACACGAGGCCCACCTTGTCGCCGATACGCGGGGACAGACTGCGTTCGCAACGCACGGTGAGCTCGCTGCCGTCGTTCATCGCGAGCTGCACGCGCGTATCGCTGCCGAAGAACACGACGTCCGCAATCGTGCCGTCGACAAAACCGCTGCGCGGCTCGACGAGACGCGGCGCTTCGGGCCGCACGAGCAGCGTGTGGCGCGCAGCGGAAGCCGCGCCCTTCCCGTTCGTCGCCTTCATCGTATTCATTGCGTTCATTGCGTTCATCGGCAATGGAATGCGGCCGCCGGCTGCGAGCAGGATCGGTTCGCCGCTCGCGCCGCGCGTGTCGTCGAGCGCGCCTTCGAGCAGATTCGAATGACCGATGAAGCCGGCCGCGAAACGCGTCGCGGGGCGGTCGTACAGATCGGCAGGCGTGCCCACCTGCTCGATGCGCGCCTGATTCATCAGGCAGATGCGGTCGGATAGCGTGAGCGCCTCGTCCTGATCGTGCGTGACGTACACGAACGTTGCGCCGAGCTCCTTATGCAAGCGACGAATTTCGCCCTGCATGTGCTCGCGCAATTTTTTGTCGAGTGCGCCGAGCGGCTCGTCGAGCAGAATCACCGACGGCCGGTAGGCGAAGCAACGCGCCAGCGCGATGCGCTGCTGCTGCCCGCCCGACAGTTCCTTCGGAAAGCGCTTCGCGTAGTCGGTCATGCGCACCATCGCGAGCGCGCTGTCCACAGCCGCGCGTACTTCGTCGCGCGACTTGCGGCGCATGCGCAAACCGTACGCGACGTTGTCCCACACGCTCATGTGCGGAAACAGCGCATAGCTCTGGAACACCATGCCGATGCCGCGCTTGCCCGGCTCGACGTGCGTGACGTCGCGCCCGTCGATTTCGATGCGGCCCGCGCTCGGCGCGACGAGCCCCGAGATCATCTGCAGCAGCGTCGTCTTGCCCGAACCCGAGGGACCGAGCAGCGTCAGGAATTCGCCTGCCTGCACGGCGAGATCCGTCGGTTCCAGCGCGAGAGCCTCGCCGTAGCGCTTCGCAATGCCTATCGCCTCGAGTTTGGAGCTCATCGTGCGTCCTTACGAAATGATCCACGAATTGAACCGTTCGGTGACTTTCTGGCGGTTCGCTTCCCACCATTGCGGACTCGGCAGCCGCATGTCGCGAAGATTGTCGGGCGCCGTGGGCAGCAACGTCGCACGCTCTTTCGAAATCGTCTCGAACGCTTTTTTGTTGGTCGGCCCGTAGGCGAGCGTGCGCGTGAGCAGCGCCTGGCGCTTCGCGTCGGCGCAAAAACGCACGAACTGCTTCGCCGCATCGGCACGCGGCGTGCCCTTCGGAATGCCCCAGCCTTCGATCGAATACAGCCCCTGATTCCACACGATCGTGACCGGCGCGCCCGCGTCTTTCGCGGCTTGCGCGCGGCCGTTCCATGTCGAGATCATGTCGACGTCGCCGCTCTGGATCGCCTGCATGGCCTGCGCGCCCGAGGTCCACCAGATGTTGACGTGCGGCTTGATCCTGTCGAGGCTCTTGAACGCGCGGTCGACGTCGAGCGGATAGAGCTTGTCGAGCGGCACGCCGTCGGCGAGCAGCGCCTGTTCGAGCGTGTCGAGCGGACTGCGACGCAGGCAGCGGCGGCCGGGGAATTTCTTCACGTCCCAGAAGTCGGCCCACGATTTCGGGCCGCCGTCCTTGAACTTGTCGGCGCGATACGCAAGCACCGTCGAATACACGTCGACGCCGAGCCAGTTCGGCGTGATCGCTTCGGGCATGAGCTCCGGATAATCGCTCGCTTTCAGGCCGATCGGTTCGAGCAGACCTTTTGCTTCGAGGTACGGAATATCGGCGGAGAGCGTCAGCGTGGTGACGTCCCACACGTAGTTCTTCGTCTGCACCATCGCCGCGAACTGGGCAACGGGCTGCGATTCGCGCGCGACGCTCACGACCTTGATGCCCGTCGCTTTCTCGAACGGATCGTAGAACGCTTCGCGATAGGCGGTCGTGTAGGGACCGCCCGGGTCCGACACCACGATCTGCTTGGCCTGCGCACGCGCGGCGAGCGGCAATGCGCTCGCCACGGCAAGCGCGCCCGCGCCGTGAAGGATGCGGCGGCGCGCCGCGTTGAAGTCTTGCGTCATTGTTCAGGTCTCCGCACTACGGTTGAGATTGGAACGGCTGACTTGCGGTTGCTGTGGGACGGGCCTGACTCGCAGGCCTGATTCGCGAGCCTCGCTCGCGGCGGCTACTTCGCGCGCTTGCTGAAGAACTCTTCCATCATGCGTGCAGGCTCGCCGGAGTCGTACGCTTCGCGCTGAATCCGCTCGCCCGCTTCGATGCAGTCGATGAACCCCGGCTCCGTCATTTCGCGAAAACGCTGCTTGTCGAGGCGCATCGCGACGGGCGGCTTCGCGGCGAGTTCGGTGGCGATTTCGAGTGCCTTGTCGAACACCTTGTCTTCGTCGACGAGGTGATGAATGAGGCCGATGCGATGGCACTCTTCCGCCTCCATCAAACGGCCGGTCAACGTGAGCTCGATAGTGCGCGACATGCCGAGCATCGCGTTCATGATCCACGGGCCCGTGGTGCTCGCGATGCCCGCGTTGATCTCCGGCTGCCCCATGCGCACGCCGGGATGCCCGACGCGAATGTCGCCGAGCAGCGCCACCTGAAATGCGGAGCCCGCAGCCGTGCCGTTCAGCGCCATGACGAGCGGCTTCGACAGGCTGCGCAGCGCCGTGTAGTAACGCTGCCATTCCTTGACCCACGCGACCGCGCGTTCGCCGTCGAAATCATGCGCTTCCGACAGGTCCTGGCCCGCCGAGAACGCGCGATTGCCCGCGCCCGTCATGATGATCGCCGCGACCTCCGGGTCACGGTTAAAGCGCTCGAGCGCGTCGATGATCGTCTCGCGCATCGGCGTCGTCCACGCGTTCAGGCGCTCGGGACGGTTCAGGGTGATGACCGCGACGCGGCCGTGATTCGAGAACAGCACGTCATTGCTCATGATTTATCGCATCGCAATAGTTGATGGTGTATAGCAATATAGGCGCGTCAAAATCATGATGCAACCGGGTTTACCAGAGAGATGGAGAGGTCGACGAAAACCGGGCGGGTGCGCGTGAAGCGCGGGCGCCGGGAGAGACTTAGTCGTGTTGCGAGGGGGAAGGCGCGCCGCCTGTCGTCAGGTCAAAGGCGTCTGACGAACGCAGAGACTTGCGACTGCGAGGCGCAAAGAAAAAAGCCGCAGACAAAGCTGCGGCCAAAAAACAAACACACACGCCGAACGTTTGGGAACGCTGACGCCTTACAAATCGTAGCCATGTTTACCCGCGCTGGAAATCGGGTATTTCGTATGAATGGTTAGCGTTGTGCCGTCAAATGCTTCCGGCGCGTGCTGTTCCCGCATGCGGCGTTTTGTGCAGGTCGCGAAAAAACAACGATCCACTCCGACGTCGGGCGCGGCGCGTCGAGCGGTCAGGCCGGAAGCTTGCTTTTGAACCTGCATTCATGACCGGGACGGCAAAACGCGAACCGGTCTTATCGATCACTGCAGGCCGACGAAATAGCAAGCGACGCGACGCTTTGCATTTCAGCGGCCACAGCGTGCACGAAACGCTGATGGGTCATACAAGCAGCGGACGGATCGAAGCGCCGCTCGTTCATCATACGTTCGAGACCACAGCGGAGATGATGCAAAAGCTCGATCTTTATACCGATCTCGCTTCGATCGATCTGCTCGACAGCAACGACCCGGCTGCGATGCTGTGGCTCAAGAGTTGCATCAGCCCGCTCGGCGCGTTCGTGAAGTGGTAGGTTCGCAAGGGGAAGATCCGCGACGGTCGCGTCGGTCTGATATTGGCGCTTTACGCTTGCGCTTATACGCGGCGCAAGTACCACAAAGCGCTGGCGCTGGCGCGGCGGCGTCGCGAGCGATGACGCACTTACTGGCAACGCTCGCAAGCGAAATGAAAAGTGCCCCGCCGATACTGGACCATGCCGCGCGATCCGTATCGCAGTGAGTGAAGACGACCGGGAGTGAGCCATGACGGTATCGATGAATGCGTGTTTCGAGGGTCCGGGCAGTTTGCGCGCGGGCACGATCGGGCTGACGCTGGCGCTCTTCGTGTCCAGCGCCGACGCCACGTCGAGTTGTCCGACGGTGATCACGACGCCCGCCGGCAGCGCGTTCGACGTCGCTTCGCTCATTTCGGACAACGGCTCGCCGCAAGCGGCGCTCGCGAAGCTGCGCACGATGTTGTCGAAGCTCGGCGGCGGCGCTCGCTGCAAGCTGCTGAGGGACGTGGTCGCGTGTAACGAAACCGTTGAGCTTGCAAAACGCGCGGCGGTCGCGCTCGAGGCATGCGCGGGGTCCGCGCCGCCAGGACCGAGCGTCGACCGGCGAGATCAGAAGCGTCCCGATCGACGCGAGTCCGCGGAATTGAGCCGATGAAGCGGTGAGGCAGCGCGGGGCTCGATCGACGGCGCAAGGATGTCGCCTGGTTGTCGATCGTGATACGACTCGCTCGTCGTATGGATGGGCCGATCCGGTCCGTCAACCTGGAGAACCCCATGCGCAAGCTCACTGTTTCGGCATTCATCAGTCTGGACGGCGTCATTCAGGCGCCCGGCGGTCCGCGCGAAGATCTCAGCGGCGACTTCCGCCTCGGCGGCTGGATCGTGCCGTATGGCGATGAAGCTATCGGCGGATATGTGCAGGAACTGCTCTCAGAGCCCTTCGAATTGCTGCTCGGACGTTGCACCTACGACATTTTCGCGGCGCATTGGCCGCAAGTGCCGGCTGGTTCGCCGAGTCGCGGCATCGCCGATCTGTTCAACAGCGTGCGCAAGCATGTGGCCACGCATCGGCCCAAGACGCTCGAGTGGCAAAACAGTCATGCGCTTGAGGGCGGTTTGGCCGATGCGCTGCGCGTGCTTAAACATGATGACGGTGCGGATCTCTTGACGTTTGGTAGTGCGAATATGGTTAGGCAATTGCTCGCTGCCGGTTTGGTGGATGAGCTGAGGTTGCTTGTGTATCCGGTGATACTTGGGCGGGGGAAGCGGCTTTTTGGTGATGACGCTGCGGCGTGCGCGTTCAGGCTGGTGCAGTCGGTGGGGACGTCGCGTGGGGTGATTATCACGCGGTATTTGCGCGACGGTGAGGTGCGGACTGGGGCGTTTGGGAAGGAAGGTTAGGTTGCTGGGCGGTTCTTGGGTACTTTGCGAAAGCTCATCTTTTATCGGAATGGCCGTCGTCGCCACCTGATCGCAACCAATCGACGAAATCCCTCATATGCACAGGCTTGTCGGCATCCAGCGGTACCAATGCAAAGTAAGTCGCTCCCTTCGAAGTCAGATCGGGAAACGGTTTTTGTAGACGCCCTGCAGTGCAATCGGCATCGAGCGTTGGGAACGGTCCGATACCAAAACCCAGGCCATCGACCACGGCCTGCAACGTCACAAAAAAGTGATCGAATCTCAAGGTACGACTGGCCCGGAGCGTGGGTTGACCGACGGCCTGGGTCCATCTCTCCCAATCGCTCGGACGCGATTCCGTGGTGAGCCATGTTTCGGCGGCAAGTTGTTCGACCGACGAGATTGTGGTTTGCGCGATCAGCGCCGGACTCGCGATCACCGTGTTGCGCTCCTCAAATAATGGCCACGCCTGATATTGCCCGGCTGCGGGTACTTCGCGACGAATCGCCAGATCGAAACTGCCACGCAGTGCGGAATCGGTCGTCAGCGTCGTGGAGACGCGCACATCCACATCCGGGCAGATCGCCGTGAACAACGGCAGGCGAGGAATCAGCCAGCGCATTGCGACCGTCGCCGCCGCGCTGACCCGGATCACTTTACGGTGCTGGCTCTTGCCATAGCGTTCCGCCGCGTCCGCAATGTGGTCGAAAGCCGCGCTGATTTCTCGGGCCAACGCTCGTGCATGCCCGGACGCGACCATGCTTTGCCCATCGCGCACGAACAGTGGCTGGCCGAGCCAGTCTTCAAGGATGGTGATATGACGGCTCACGGCGCCGTGCGTCAGGTTGAGCTCACGCGCGGCTGCGGAGTAGCTGCCCGCGCGCGCGGCGACTTCGAACACGCGCAGGGCGTTGAGTGGGGGAAGCTTCGATCGCATGTGTGAGTTTATTTAACGCAATCCGGACAATTTTGTCGGTTGTGTGAGTAGATTGATCATCATACGCTGCCGTCATTCCACTCAGAAAGGTGTCCCCATGACCCAGCAGATCACCGTCAACTCCCGAACTTATCAATTGCCCTCCGCGCCGACGATTGTGGTGTGCGTCGACGGTTGCGAGCAGGAATACATTAATCAGGCGATCCTGGCCGGCAAAGCGCCGTTTCTGGCCAGCCTGCGTTCGTTCGGCACAGTGCTGACCGGGGACTGCGTCGTGCCGTCGTTCACCAACCCGAACAATCTGTCGATCGTCACAGGCGCGCCGCCGTCGGTACATGGCATTTGCGGCAATTTCTTTTTCGACGAGGAGACGCAGACGGAAGTCCTGATGAACGACGCCAAATACCTGCGCGCGCCCACCATTCTTGCGGAGATGGCTCGCGCGGGTCAGCGCGTCGCTGTCGTTACCGCGAAGGACAAGCTGCGCAGTCTGCTCGGACACCGGCTGGAAGGGATCTGTTTTTCGGCTGAGAAAGCTGACGAAGTGACGCGGCAGGAGCACGGCATCGACAACATCCTGGCAAGAGTCGGCATGCCTGTGCCGTCCGTGTACAGCGCAGAGCTTTCGGAGTTCGTGTTTGCCGCCGGGCTTTCCCTGTTGCGCGAAGAGCGCCCTGATCTCATGTACCTCTCTACAACAGATTACGTCCAGCATAAACACGCGCCGGGCACGTCAGACGCAAACGCCTTCTACGCGATGATGGACGACTACCTGCTGCGTCTGCACGCCGAAGGCGCCGTGTTGGCGCTCACCGCCGATCACGGCATGAATGCGAAAACCGATGCGATCGGCCGGCCCAACATCGTGTTTCTGCAAGATAGGCTCGATGCGCAATACGGCGCGCGCACGACGCGTGTTCTCCTGCCAATCACTGATCCGTATGTCGTGCATCACGGCGCGCTCGGCTCCTACGCTACGGTGTACCTGCGCGATCACGACGAACAAAAGCAGCGCGACGTGGCAGCGTTCCTCGCGGCTATCAACGGCGTCGAGGCGGTATTGACCCGTGCACAGGCTAGCGAGCGATTCGAGTTGCCGTCAGACAGGATCGGTGAACTCGTGGTGCTCGGCGAAAGGCTCACGGTGCTCGGCAGCGCAGCCGACAAACATGACCTGTCCGGGCTCACCGTGCCGCTGCGCTCCCACGGCGGTATGTCCGAACAGAAAGTGCCGCTCATTTTCAATCGCAAGCTCAGTGGCAACGACGGCACGCGACGCTTGCGCAATTTCGATGTCATCGATCTCGCGCTCAATCACCTCGTCTGATAACGAAAAACGGCCAGCGCGGCAAAGACCGCGCTCCGCATGGAGACAGCAATGCCCACAGATACGCCTGACGCGTTGCAATACGCGTCGATCAAAGGGAGCACGACGTTCGCGCAATATAAGTGGCGTGCGTTGATCGGCGTGACGTTCTGTTACCTGTTCTACTACACCGGCCGGCAGACGCTGGGTTTTGCCGTTGCCGGTATTCAGCACGACTACGGTCTATCGAAGTACGAGATTGGCTGGATCAGCGCGACCATGCTGTGGTGCTATGCCGGCGGCCAGTTCATCAACGGCAATCTGGGTGACAAGCTGGGTGGCAAGACGATGATGATCGCCGGGGCCGTCCTGTCACTGGCGGCGAACTGGCTATTTAGTTTCGGTCACACGTTCGTGTTCTTTCTGCTGGCGTGGGGGCTCAACGGTTATTTCCAGTCGATGGGTTTCGCGCCTGGCAGCCGCCTGCTATCCAACTGGTGGGGTCACAAACATCGCGGCTTTGTCTATGGCGTTTATGTGGGCTTCTCCGGATTCTCTTCGGTGCTCGCCTACGTTTTTCCGGTCATCATTCTGGGCACGATGCAGCTCGGCTGGGTCTGGATCTTCCGTCTTGCGCCGCTGTCCATGCTGCTGGGCGCACTGGTGTTGTTGCTATTCGTTTCCGAACGACCGGAGGCTCAGCATCTGCCCGCTGCGGAAAAACCGGAAGACGCGGCCTCTCCAGCGGAGTCGGAGGATGAGCTGACGAGCGCGCAGCGATACGCGCTCGTGATGAAGAACTGGAGGCTCTACATCACGGGTCTCGCAATCGGTTTCCAGAACGCGGCACGGTACGCATTGGTGGTCTGGGTGCCGGTCCATTTTCTCGGCATGGACTGGAAGACTTCATCGGCGCTGATCGACCCCAAGTGGATCACGGTCGCGTTACCGGTAGGCATGGCGCTCGGCTCGCTGTCGAATAGCTGGATATCCGACGTATTGTTTCAAGGGCGCCGTTATATGGCGATCGTCTGGTACATGGTGCTGGCCTGCGCGACGGCGATCGTCATGATGTTCGTGCCGCACGGTAGTATGTTTGCGATCGTGCTTCTGTTTTTGTGCGGCTTTTTTGTCTTCGGGCCGGCGTCCTCTTTCTGGGCCTTGTGTCCTGATATTTTCGGGCGCCGCGCTGCGGGGACAGCAACAGGTGTGCTCAACACCATGTCGTACATGTTCGCTGGCATCGGCGAACCGGTTATCGGCCGCATTATCGATGCCACCGGCCATACGTCGATCATCTTTCCGATTGTCGCGGGGCTTTGCGCAGCAAGCGCAGTGCTTTCGATGCTGATCAAGCGCTGATGAATCGCGCCGCGCGAACCGGGATGGACTTATGACGCTTCACTGGAGAGGCGCTGCCGCGGTCTTTATGCGGTCAACCAGTGCGTCTTGCGACCCACGTCCGCTTTGATCTCAGATGTCGAAGAGGGAGACGGCTTGCGCGACGCCGGCCGCTTTCAGACGGATTTCTTCGGATATCGAAGCAACGGGGTCCACCAGTGGCGCAATGAATGGGCTTCTCGACGAAATTATCGAGGCGCATGCCCGCGAGCATGTTGCCCACCCTGACTTGACCGCTAAAAAGCGAGAAAGCGGGCTTGACGCACTGATTGAAGCCATTCGGCGATACACGAAATGACAGACTCAAAGAACCAGGCACTCGGACACGAGCACTCTTTTTTAGGAAGCTCCCACGACGAGAACGCACGCCGGACGCGCTCTGTCGTCGCACTGACGTTCATCATGATGGTCGGCGAGATAGTCGCTGGGTACGTCACCGGCTCAATGGCGTTGCTCGCTGATGGGTTTCATATGGCAACCCATGCAGGGGCGCTCGGAATCGCGGTCCTTGCATACGGATATGCAAAGCGAAACGCTGATAACCGTGCCTACAGCTTTGGGACTGGATTCGGGCCATACAGCCTTTCAAGCGGCAAACTACTCGATCGAGCGAATGACCGAAGCTGGCCGATCACGGTCCGACGTTGCACTGGCCGAGTAAGCCGCGATTGATCGGTCCGCGTCGTGCAGAAGTCGGCCCTCAACGGGCCTTCAAGTTTCTACAAAGCGGACATTGCCGCGCCGGCAGATTTGTCAAAGCGCCGCTTGCGCGACTTCTGTCAGACGCGTTGCCGCCCCGAACCCTGGTTCCTAGTTTTCCGCCGTGACCACGAGCCGTTCGGGCGCAAGCACTCCCTCGCCCGGCTTCGCGACACCGAGCAGGCGGCCCTGCGCCGCCGCGTAGACTCGCACGCGCGACGCGTTCATCGCCTCGCGGCTCACGTTCAGTTCCGCGAGCTTCAAGCGCTGGCCATGCAGAAAGCGGCGCGTCGCGTCCTCGTCGAGATGCACGGACGGGAACGTCGACAGCAACGCGTCGACCGGTTGGAGCCACGCATCGCGTTCGCTTTCCGTTGCGTCCGACAACGCGTCGAGCGTCACCGAATGCTCAAGCGTCAACGCGCCGACGCCGGTGCGCCGCAACGCCACCAGATGCGCGCCGCAGCCGAGCGCCTCGCCGATGTCCTCGGCGAGCGTGCGCACGTACGTGCCCTTGCTGCACGTGACGCGAAAGGTGACGTCGGGCAGCGCGCAAGCGAGCAGTTCGAGCGCGTGGATCGTCACCTCGCGCCCTTCCCGGTCGACGGTCTGACCGGCGCGCGCGTATTCGTAAAGCGGCTTGCCGTCGCGCTTGAGCGCCGAATACATCGGCGGCACCTGAACGATGTTACCGAGAAATCCGGGCAAGGTCGCCAGCACCGCCGCTTCGTCGCAGGTCACCGCGCGCGTGTCGACGGGCTCGCCTTCGGCGTCGCCGGTCGTCGTGCGAATGCCGAGGCGCATGGTGGCCTCATAGGTCTTGTCGGCCTCGAGCAGATCCTGCGAGAACTTGGTGGCTTCGCCGAAACACAGCGGCAGCAGGCCCGTGGCAAGCGGATCGAGCGTGCCGGTGTGGCCTGCCTTCTTCGCCAGATAGAGGCGTTTGGCGCGAATCAGTGCGTCGTTGCTCGACAACCCGAGCGGCTTGTCGAGCAGCAGCACGCCGTCGAGCGCGCGGCGCGGCACGCGGGGGCGTTGAGGTGCGGTCATGTCGAAAGAGGAATTTGATAGTGAAGCCGGATCGGTGCGCGTCAGGTGCGCTGGGTTGCTGCGCCGCGGCCGTTGCAACACGCGGCGCAACGCGAGAACCCCACGCAGCGCTCAATCCTCTTTCGCACGACTGGCGTTAGCCTCGTCGATCAGGCGCGACATTTCGACAGCGCGCTCGATGGTCTTGTCGTAATGGAAATGCAGCGTCGGCACCGTATGGATATGCAGGCGCTTGAACAACTGATTGTGCAGATGGCCGGCCGCGTGCGTGAGCGCCGCGAGCGTCTGCTGCGGATCGCCGGTCAAGGTCGTGAAATAGACCTTCGCGTGCGCATAGTCCGGCGTCAGCTCGACGCTCTGGATCGTGACGATGCCGATGCGCGGGTCCTTGACCTCGCGCAGCAGCTCCGACAGATCGCGCTGGATCTGATCGGCGATCTGCACGTTGCGATTGGGTGAAGAACGTTTTTTAGGCATGGTGTTGTGTGATCCGTTGTGACGGATGCAAAAAATGGTTCGCGGCCGGGGCGTGCCGGACAAATCGCGGCGTTCGCGCGGCGGCGCCGCTCACGGCGCCAGAAGCAGCAGGCCCGAAACGGAAGAGCCCTAAACGGAAGGCCCCAAGCGGCAGGCCCAAACGGGCCGCCCCCAGCGGGTCGCCCCAAACGGGTCGCCCCAAAAACAACGGGCGGAGCGGGCGTTGATGCCCGCTCCGCCCCCTGGAACCGTGCCGCGTGACTTACAGCGTACGCGCGACTTCGGTGACCTCGAAGACTTCGAACTGATCGCCTTCGACGATGTCGTTGAAGTTCTTGACCGACATACCGCACTCGAAGCCCTGACGGACTTCCTTCACGTCGTCCTTGAAGCGCTTGAGCGAATCCAGCTCGCCCGTGAAGATGACGACGTTGTTGCGCAGCACACGCACCGACGACGAGCGCTTCACGAAACCGTCCGTGACCATACAGCCGGCCACCGTGCCGACCTTCGGCACCTTGAATACCTGGCGAACTTCGACCGTACCGGTCACGACTTCGCGCTTCTCCGGAGCCAGCATGCCCGACATCGCGGCCTTCACTTCATCCACTGCGTCATAGATGATGTTGTAGTAGCGAATGTCCACGCCGTTGGACTCGGCCAGCTTGCGAGCCTGCGCATCCGCCCGCGTGTTGAAGCCGATGATGACCGCCTTCGAAGCCGTTGCCAGGTTGACGTCCGACTCGCTGATGCCGCCCACGGCGCCGTGCACGATCTGTACGCGCACTTCGTCGGTGGAGAGCTTGAGCAGCGACTGCACCAGCGCTTCCTGCGAGCCTTGCACGTCGGCCTTGACGATGAGCGGCATGTACTGCACTTCGCCTTCGCCCATCTGCTCGAGCATGTTCTCGAGCTTCGCGGCCTGCTGCTTCGCCAGCTTGACGTCGCGGAACTTGCCTTGACGGAACAACGCGACTTCACGCGCCTTGCGCTCGTCCGGCATGACGATGACTTCCTCGCCAGCCTGCGGCACTTCCGACAGACCCTGGATTTCGACCGGGATCGACGGACCCGCCGACTTGGTCGGCTTGCCGGTTTCGTCCAGCATCGCTCGCACGCGGCCATAGGCGCTGCCTGCCAGCACCACGTCGCCACGGTTCAACGTACCCGACTGGACGAGGATGGTCGCAACCGGACCCTTACCCTTGTCGAGCTTCGCTTCGATGACGAGACCCTTGGCCGGCGCTTCGACCGGTGCCTTCAGTTCCAGCACTTCGGCTTGCAGCAGCACGTTTTCCAGCAGGTCGTCGATACCCGAGCCGGTCTTGGCCGACACGGACACGAACGGCGAATCGCCACCGTATTCTTCCGGCACGACGCCTTCGGCGACCAGTTCCTGCTTGACGCGGTCCGGATTCGCATCCGGCTTGTCGATCTTGTTGATCGCGACGACGAGCGGCACGCCGCCTGCCTTCGCGTGGGCGATCGCTTCCTTCGTTTGCGGCATCACGCCGTCGTCGGCTGCGACCACCAGAATCACGATGTCCGTTGCCTTCGCACCGCGGGCACGCATGGCCGTGAAGGCCTCGTGACCCGGCGTGTCGAGGAACGTGATGACGCCACGCGGCGTTTCGACGTGATAAGCGCCGATGTGCTGCGTAATGCCGCCCGCTTCGCCCGCTGCAACCTTCGCGCGGCGGATGTAGTCGAGCAGCGAGGTCTTGCCGTGGTCGACGTGACCCATGACGGTGACGACCGGCGGACGCGGCAGTGCTTCCGCATCCGACACTTCGCCTTCCACCAGCATGGCTTCCGGATCGTCCAGCTTGGCCGCCACCGCGTGATGGCCCAGTTCCTCGACGATGATCATCGCCGTTTCCTGGTCCAGCATCTGGTTGATCGTGACCATCTGGCCGAGCTTCATCATCGACTTGATGACTTCCGACGCCTTCACCGCCATCTTGTGCGCCAGATCGGCGACCGTGATGGTTTCCGGCACGTGCACTTCACGCACGATCGGTTCGGTCGGCGCCTGGAACGTGGTGTTCTGGTCCTGATGCTTGCCGCGACCCTTCGGGCCGCCGCGCCAGCCGCGGTCGACGCCGCCGCTCGTGTCGCCGCGCGTCTTGATGCCGCGGCGCTTGGCTGCGTCGTCCTGCCAGCCGCCCTTGCCGCCCGGCTTCTTCTTGTCGCCTGCCGACGGCGTGGTCGTCGTCGCAGCCGGAGCCGCGGTAGCGGGCTTGCGGGCTGCGGGACGCGCGGCCGCTTCGCCAGCCGGACGCGCCGGCTTGTGCAGCGTGCCCTTCGCTTCGGCGGCCTTGGCCGGCTCGGCGGGCTTCGGTGCCGGTTCCGGCGCCTTCACCTGCGCCTTGCGCGGCGTGTTCATCATTTCGCGGATCGCACGCGCTTCGGCTTCCGCCGCGGCACGGCGCTTGGCGATCTGTTCCTGCTCGGCACGCGCCTTTTCAGCAGCCTGACGCGCTGCGTCTTCCGCCTTCTTCGCCGCTTCGCGTTGTGCCGCGCGTTCTGCTGCGGCACGCTCGTCGTCCTGCTCGGTGTCTTTCGCGACGGCCGGTTCGGCCGCGCTTGCAGCCGCCGCCTCGACCTTCGCCGTTTGCGTGGCCTGCTGCACTTTCTCGCGAGCCGTTACCTCGGCCGCAGCCGCTGCGCGCTTCTTCGCCGCTTCTTCTTCCGCGCGACGACGCTCCGCTTCAGCAGCCTGCTCGCGCGCCTGGCGCTCGGCCTCTTCGCGTTCGAGCTGCTCCTGACGCGCCTTCAGTTCCTGAGCCTGCTTCTCGAGCAGTTCGGCTTCATGACGCGCTTCTTCTTCGCGGCGCTGAAGTTCGAGATCGTCGACTTCCGGTGCCTCGGCCACATGATTCGATGCCTCTCCGCCTTCAGCGGAGGTTTCGTCGCGGCGGACGAAAGTGCGCTTCTTGCGCACCTCGACCTGAATGGTGCGAGCCTTGCCCGTCGCATCGGACTGCTTGATCTCCGACGTATGCCGTTTCGTCAGCGTGATCTTGCGCTTGTCTGCATCAGTCGAGCCGTGTGACTTGCGCAAGTGGTCGAGCAGACGCGCCTTGTCCGTTTCGGACAAGGAGTCGGCTTCGCTCGCTTTGGTGACGCCCGCCGCCTGCAGCTGCTCGAGCAGCACGCCTGCAGGCATTTTCAGTTCCGCGGCAAATTGGGCTACGTTGTTACTCGCCATTCATTCCTCTTAATGCAAGGACCGATTCCTTGCGGTTAGCATCGGGTCATGCGGCCTGACGGCCGCGTTCAATTTAGTGCGCCATGGTCATTTCTCACTGGAACCAGTGTTCACGTGCTTTCATGATCAACGCCTTAGCGGCATCCTCTTCCATTCCGGTCATCTCGACCAGTTCGTCCACAGCCAGCTCGGCGAGTTCGTCGCGCGTCTGGATCTGATGTTCGGCCAGCTTTGCGAGCAGGTCGGCGTCCATGCCGTCCAGGCTCTTCAGGTCGAGCGCTACATTTTCGACCTTTTCTTCATTCGCGATCGCCATTGTCAACAACGCGTCACGCGAGCGGTTACGCAGTTCGTGGACGGTGTCTTCGTCGAATGCTTCGATTTCGAGCATTTCGTTGAGCGGCACGTAGGCGATCTCTTCGAGGCTCGTAAAGCCTTCGTCGATCAGGATGTCAGCGACTTCCTCGTCGACATCGAGACGCGCCATGAACAGGTCGCGCAGAACACCGCGTTCCTGATTCTGCTTTTGCGCAGATTCGTCCGGCGTCATGATGTTGATCTGCCAGCCGGTGAG
This sequence comes from Paraburkholderia graminis, assembly GCF_003330785.1. Taxonomy (NCBI): domain Bacteria; kingdom Pseudomonadati; phylum Pseudomonadota; class Betaproteobacteria; order Burkholderiales; family Burkholderiaceae; genus Paraburkholderia; species Paraburkholderia graminis. Next base: position 1,586,235 of record NZ_CP024934.1, on the reverse strand, counting down.
TTCGCTGGCAAGACGCACGTTCTGGCCGCTGCGGCCGATCGCGACCGCCAGTTCGTTTTCGTCCACGACGACGTCCATCGAATGCTTCTCTTCGTCGACGACGATCGATTGGACGGCTGCCGGCGCGAGCGCGCCGATCACAAACTGGGCGGGATCCTCCGACCATAGCACGATGTCGACGTTTTCGCCACCGAGCTCGTTACGCACCGCCTGCACACGCGAACCGCGAATGCCGACGCAAGTGCCGATCGGATCGATGCGCTTGTCGTAAGCGACCACGCCGATCTTGGCGCGCACGCCGGGATCGCGCGCCGCCGCCTTGATTTCCAGCAGGCCCTGTTCGATTTCGGGCACTTCCATTTCGAATAGCTTCATCAGAAATTCGGGCGCCGTACGCGACAGTTCGATCTGCGGACCGCGCGCGGTGCGATCGACCTTCGCGATATAGGCGCGCACGCGGTCGCCCACGCGCAGGTTTTCCTTCGGAATCAGCTGGTCGCGGCGCAAGAGCGCTTCGACACGGCCGGTTTCGACGATGAAGTTGCCCTTGTCCAGGCGCTTCACCGAGCCGGTCATGATGTGCTCGCCGCGCTCGAGGAAGTCGTTCAGGATCTGCTCGCGCTCGGCGTCGCGCACCTTCTGCAGGATCACCTGCTTGGCGGCCTGCGCGCCGATCCGGCCGAATTCGATGGACGGCACCGGTTCTTCGATGTAGTCGTCGATCTGGATTTCAGGCTTCTGCTCGCGTGCTTCGAACAGCAGGATTTCCTGATCCGGCTCTTGCAGACCGGCTTCGTCCGGGACCACTTTCCAGCGGCGAAACGTTTCGTGCTCGCCGCTTTCACGGTCGATATGGACGCGGATGTCCGCGTCTTCTTCGAAGAGTTTCTTGGAGGCCGAAGCGAGAGCCGCTTCGAGCGCGGCAAATACCACGTCTTTGTCGACGTTCTTCTCGCGTGCCAGCGCATCCACCAGCATCAACACTTCGCGACTCATTGTTTGCGGCTCCTAAAGTCAACTTTCGGAACGAGGCGTGCTTTGTCCATGTCCGCGAGCGTGAAATCGAGCATCGCGGCGCCTTCCTTCCCTTCAAATTCCAGACCGATGGTCTCGCCTTGCGGGGCATGCAAAATACCCCGGTACGATTTCCGTCCGTCCAATGGCTTTTTCAATGTGATTACCGCTTCGCTGCCTGCAAAGCGTTCAAAATCCGCCAGTTTTTTCAGCGGACGGTCGAGCCCCGGCGACGATACTTCGAGCCGCTCATAATCGATATTTTCGACCGTCAGTACGTGCTGGAGCTGACGCGTGACTTTCTCGCAGTCTTCGATCGCGATGCCGGCAGGCTGGTCGATATAAATACACAGCATGCCGCGCCCGGTGCGCTCGAGATCGACGAGCTCGTAGCCGAGTCCCACGACCGTGGTTTCAATCAGTTCCGTCAGTTGCACAGTGCCCTCTTAGATGTTCGCGCAGCGAGCCTGCCGCTTGTTCTGCAAACAACCAATGCGGGCCGCGCGCCTGGCCGGCGCACGTTCGTGCTACCCGAGATGACGAACCACGATGAACTGAGCGGCAAAAAAAAATGGGCTAAACGCCCATCATCTTATTACCGGTGGTCGCACCTGAGCCGCACATGAAAAGCCGCACGCCCAGCGACTCCGCGATTGTAGCCATTTTTCAGGACAAACGCAAACCGCAGAGCGCCGCGCCAAGCGGATTCCCGCTTGATTTCATGGCGATCTTTCGACGATATGGCGGCGCTTGCGGGACTTTACAAGGCGGCGCCGCGCGATGCGGCCCGAGTTCGGCCTGCGCGGCGTTTCATACGCCTCGCGGTCAGCGACCGCGACGCCCGTCGATTGAATGATTAAGACGGCACTTTGCGGCTGGCGCGATGAAGCCGGGCCGCAATGATCGTCACGCTCGCGATCAGCGCCCGCGCGAACGGCCGCGCGGTGCGCCGCCGCTACGGTTTGCACCGCCGGCGTTGGGGTTGCCGCCACCCGAGCGGTTGGCGTTGCCGCGGTTGCCCGCGGGCGCACGATTGCCGCCGCCCGCATTCGGACCGTTGCCGCCAGCGCGCTTGCCGCCGCCCGAAGGAGCGCGATTGCCGCTGCCCGAAGGCGCGCGGTTGCCGTCGACGTCGCGGCCGCCGCGCGGACCGCCTGCACCGCCGCCTGCGCCTCCCGCGCCGCCGCTAAATCCACCAGCGCCGCCCGCGCCGCGACCCGTGCCGCGATTGCCGTAGCCGCCGCCGAACCCCGTGCCCGCACCCGCGCCGCCGCCGAAGCCGCCGCCTGCCGCACCGCGCCGGCCCTGGCCGCGCGGCTGCTGCTCGAAGCGGCTATGCGACATCAGCACCGGTTCGCGGTTGATGAAGCCCATCGACGTCTGCATCGGATCGGGTTGCTTGCGCTCAGGCGCCGCATTGCGGCCGCCGCGCTCTTCGCTCGGCGCCTTCAGGCCAACCGACGCCATCAGCGCGCGCACCTGATTGTCTTCAAGCTCTTCCCAACGACCGCGCTTCAAGCCCTTCGGCAGCGAAATCGGGCCGTGACGCGTGCGGATCAGACGGCTCACCATCAGACCGGCCGCCTCGAACATACGACGCACTTCGCGGTTACGCCCTTCGGCGAGCGCGACGTGATACCAATGATTGGTGCCTTCGCCGCCGCCGTCGCGAATGCGCAGGAAGTTCGCCGGGCCGTCGTCGAGTTCGACGCCGTTCAGCAGCTTTTGACGCATGCCTTCGGCCAGTTCGCCGACCACGCGAACCGCGTATTCACGCTCGACGCTGTAACGCGGATGCATGAACCGGTTCGCCAGATCGCCCGAGGTGGTCAGCATCAGCAGACCTTCGGTATTGAAGTCCAGACGGCCAACCGCGAGCCACTTGGCGGTTTTCATCGGCGGCAGTTTGTCGAACACCGACGGACGGCCTTCCGGATCGGCATGGCTGACGATCTCGCCGGTCGGTTTGTGATACAGCAGCACGCGCGGCGGCTTGTTGGCGAGCTTGCGCTTGACCGGCTTGCCGTTGATGCGGACCTGGTCGGTCGGCATGATGCGCTGGCCGATGTGAGCCGGCTCGCCGTTCACCGACACGCGGCCGGCGACGATCAGCTCTTCCATGTCGCGGCGCGAACCCATGCCGGCCTCGGCCAGCACCTTGTGGAGCTTCGGCGCGTCGTCGTCGGCGGACAGCACGCGCTTCGGCGCAGCCGGCTTGCCACGGCGCAGCATCGGCGCGCGCACGCCGCCCGTCGTGCTGTTGTCGGCATCGAAGGCCGGCGACGTGACGTAGGAGAACAGATCATCCTGATTCCCTTCGGCCGCTGCGCCCGCTGCTGTGGGAGCTTCGCCGCCGCGGCGATTCTGCCGCTGGCCGCCTGCGCGCGGCTGACGCTCGCGCTGGCCTTCGCGGGGGGCGCCTTCACGGGGGGCGCCTTCACGCGGCGCGCCGTCGCGTTGACCGTCGCGTTGACCGTCGCGTTGACCGTCGCGCTGCCCTTCGCGTTTAGCGCCGCCTGCATTGCGTCGCGGCCCTTGACCCTTGGCGCCCGCGTCCTTGCGCGGCGGACGCGCTTGCGCCACCGCTTCGCCTTCCGGCGCAGCCTCGCCGGCGGCCGGCGCGGCCTGCCCCGGCGCGCCTTCGACGGCCTTCGTCTTCGCGCCGGCACGGCGCCGGGCGATCAGGCTGCGCGGCCCGCGACGCAGGCCGCGGCGCGGACGGTCCTCGCCGTCTGCTTCCGTGGTCTGCGCCGGGCGCTCATGCTCGCCTGCCGACGCTTGCGTGGTGCGCGTTTCGTCAGCGCGCGCCGACGGCACGGCGCGCTCGGATTCGGACGAATCGGTGTCGTGGGTATGTGTCAAAACAACCTCAAAATGTCAGGTCGCGCGCGCCCCTTGCAGGCGCGGCAAAAAATGTTCGGTTACGTCAGGCGCTGCGCGACTCGGTTTCGTCGTCGGTCAGAATGCCTGCGTCCTGTGCGGCGTCGCGACGATCTTCCTGATCGCCGTGCGCCGCCCTGGTCGGGTTCGATCCGGCCGCATGCTCCGCGTCGCGGAGAACGTCCGAACCATGTGCGGCTGCTGCCGGATCGGCCTTGGCGGCCGGATCGCGATTCTCTTCGGATGCCACGGCGGCGGGCAGCGGTGCAACGTTTGCCGCTTCGGCGCCGGCCTCGCGGGCGTGTTCCGCACGGTCCGCGTTGTCCGCGTGTTCCGCGTCGTTCATCACGTCCGCCTGCTCCGCGGGTTTTGCTTCTTCTGGTGCTACGTCGGGTTGCGCTCCGAAAGCCTCATTCGCGGCGACTTCAAGAGTGTCGACGCCATCAGCCGCGATGCCCGTTTGCGTGCCATCGGCCTGCTGCGCCGGATCGCCCTGAGCCTCTTCGCCAGCGATTTCCGTTCCTGCCGCGAGCTGCGCGCCGCTTGTTGCTTCCGCGTGAGCCATGTCCGGCTGTTCGGACGCGCTCGCTTCGCCTTCTTCGTTCGATGCCGGCGTCTCGCCGACCTCGGCGTCCGCATCGGAAAACTCGATTGCATGCTGTCCGAGCAAGTCCGCGTTCAGTTGCGCCGACGGGTCCGCGAGCGGCGGCAATTCGTCGAGCGCGCGCAAGCCCAGGTCGTCGAGAAACTGCCGCGTGGTCGCGTAGAGCGCCGGGCGGCCCGGCACGTCGCGATGGCCGATCACTTCGATCCAGCCGCGATCCTCAAGCTGCTTGACGACCTGCGTGTTCACCGTCACGCCGCGAATCTCTTCAATATCGCCACGCGTAACCGGTTGCCTGTATGCAATGATCGCGAGCGTTTCGAGCACCGCGCGCGAATATTTCGGCGGCTTTTCCGGATGCAGACGATCCAGATACGAACGCATCGCGGGCTTGCTTTGAAACCGCCACCCCGACGCCAGCCCGACCAACTCCACACCGCGCCCCGACCAATCCTGTTTCAGGTCTTCGAGCAGAGTCCTAACGGTGTCTGCCGACACGCCGTCGGCAAAGAGCTTGCGCAAATCGCCGAGCTTTAACGGCTCCTGCGCGCAGATCAAGGCTGTCTCGAGGACGATCTTCGCCTCTTGGGTATTCATGCAGCTAGGTCAGACCCTGTGGTCAAAGAACCGGATCAAACAGACGATGTGGAACTGAAGACGCGCTCGCCCGATTCTGATCGGTCATATTGATGGGAGCACGCACCGGGGGGAGGCGAAACAGACTATCGAGCCAAACCCAGCCGGACGGAGCAGCGATATTCCGGACAGGAATCGCGTGACTGAGCGCCATATTACGCAAAAACATCCGGTGCGTAAAGCCAACCGCCGCCAGGCGCCGGAGAACATGCCCGGCGCATTGGTGCATATGCGCGAATGCGGGTGCATCCGTGAGGGCGCTCGTCGCACGCGAGGTCCCTCGCGTCTTTCCCCGCATCAGCTACAGCGCGGCATGCCGCGCGAGAAAGCGCTTCAGGCGCTCGACGCCCGCATCCAGCCGCGCGACGTCGCACGCGTAGCACCAGCGCAGGAAGCCCTCGCCCTCGGGACCGAACGCGCTGCCGGGCGCGATTCCCAGGCCGACTTCGCGCACCAGCGCCTTGCATAGCTCGAGGCTGCGCGAGGCGCCCGTCATCGAGAAAAAGAGATACATCGCGCCGTGGGGCGCCTTCACGTCGACGCCGGGCACGGCAGACAACGCCCGCACCAGATGGTCGCGCGATGCCTTCAGGTCGCGCACCAGGTCCTGCGTGAAGCGCTCGCCCTGCTGCACGGCGGCGATCCCGGCCTGCTGGACGAACGACGGCGCGCACGAGGTGTTGTACTCGACGAGTTTGCCGAGATCGTCCATCAGACGCGTCGGCGCGACGATCCAGCCGAGACGCCAGCCTGTCATCAGCCACGCCTTCGAGAACGAGTTCACGCAGATCACCCGCTCGTCGCGCGAGGCCAGATCGAGAAACGACGGCGCCGTGCGGGCGGGAGCGGCGCCTTCGCTTTCGATGGAAGCGTCCGGGTAATAAAGGCGCTCGTAGACTTCGTCCGCGACGATCCAGATGCCGTGCCGCCGGCAATGCGCAAGCACCGCGCGCTGCTGCTCGCGGCTCATCACCCAGCCGGTCGGATTGTTCGGCGAATTGATGAGCAGCATTTTCGTGTCGGGCGTGAGCGCCGCGAGCAGGCGCGCCAGGTCAAGCTGCCAACCCCCTTCGCCGTAATCGAGCGAGACGGTTTCCACATGAGCGCCGAGAATTTTCGGAATCTCGACGAGATTTGGCCACAGCGGCGTGACGGCAACCACGCGGTCGCCCGCTCCCACGACCAGTTGCGCCGCCAGCATGAGCGCGTTGACGCCCGCGCTCGTCACCGCGACGTGGTCCGGCAAGGTGGCGCCATGCAGTTCGCCGACGTAATCGGCGAGCGCCGCGCGCAACGGCGCGATGCCCAGGTTATGCGTGTAGAAGGTCGCGCCCGCCTGCAGCGCGGCGCTGGCGGCATCGCGGATAAAGGCCGGCGTCACGCGGTCGGACTCGCCGAACCAGAACGGCAGCACGTCGGCGACGCCGAAGCCGGCGTTCGCCACTTCGCGAATCTGCGACGGACGCAGCGCGCGCACCGCCTCGCGCGCGTTGGGCATGGATGACACGGAGAGGTCCGGTTCGCTCATCGAGAGTTCCAGGTTAGAAGAAATGCAGAGGTCGGGCTGGCGCGCCACGAGGCGATATATGTTGTCGGGAAGCGCAGCCGGGAGTGTAGCCCAGCGTTCGGTTGCGTTCGGTTGCGAAACGTCGTGCCGCGCGGGGGTTATGAGAGGCGAGGTGTTGGGGCAAGGCATTGAGAACCTACTGCGGCCTTGGTATTGCGGGAACACCCGAAAGACCCGCCACGACGAATGCAACCCGCCGTGCGCCGGGCCACACCCTTCTGCCTCGGGCGACCGCACCGACCGCACCGACCGCACCCGCAATCGGGAGCTCAAAAGCATCCAGGCCCCCCTCCTCAAACCAGATCTTCCGCCCGCGCCGGCAGTTCGCGGATCAACTCCCACACCGCCTCGGCCGCCGGCGATAGCGAGCGGTCGCGCCGCCGCACCAGTTCGACCGTGCGCTCGGCCCGCGGCACGAGAGGACGCGCGGCAAGCGCAGCGCCCGCCGGCAACGGCAACGCGAGCCACGGCAGCACGCTCACGCCGATGCCCGCCTCGACAAGACCGAACACCGTCGCCGAATGCCCGAGCTCCTGCACCACCGTGGCGTTCACGCCGTGCTCGTGCATCACCGCGTCAATGAGGGGACGGCTCCCCGATGCGTAGTCGAGCATCACCAGCCGCTCGCCTTCGAGATCCGCCCACGCGACCTCCTTCTGGCGGGCAAGCGGATGATCGTCGCGCGAGACGAGGCAGAAGGAGTCGGTCATCAGCGATTCGCTCAGCAGATCGTCGGCGGCGAACGGCCCAATGATCACGCCGAAATCCACCTCGCCCGACTTCACCTTGCGCACCACGTCGCTCTGCACGTCGTCGCGCAAGCCGAGCGCAATGTGAGGAAAGCGCTCGCCGCACGACGCGAGCACGCCCGGCATCAACCGGCAGGCGATGGTCGGACTCGCGGCCACCACCACCCGTCCGCGCCGCTGCTCGCCGATTTCGCGGATCTCGCGCAGCGCGTCGTCCAGATCGCCGAGGAGCCGCGACACGCTCGAGACGAGATTCCCGCCGACGTCGGTGAGTTGCACCTCGCGCGTCGTGCGGTCGATCAGTTTGAGGCCGATTTCGCCCTCCAGCTCGCGCACGCAACGGCTCACCGCCGATTGCGTCAGCCCGACCTCCTCGCCCGCTCGGCTGAAGCTCTGCAGGCGCGCGACCTCGATGAAAACCCTTAGCTGGCGCAGCGTGACGTTCATTTCTTCGGCTCATCAATGGCATGTTTTGATGCGCATTGTACGCGCCGGCGCGCGGTGGCACGGGCTTTCGACGCACTCGTTGCAATGCAGCATTGAGGCGCAAACGCACGCCCTGCGGGCCTCGTTGCACAAGATTGGTGATTGTCCCGATTTGCGAGATGGGTTTTTTGGATTCTCATACGGCCCTAGCTAGCGCCCGCGCTGGCCCGCTGTTACGGGGCTTCGAGGCGGTTGGAGTCAACTTGGCATACATCCTGCATTGACATGCTCACAGGATCGGCGCCACGACTTCTGACCGCATGGCAGACCGTGGCAAACCCGACCCCCTTGGCACTCGCCTATCGAGTGCATGGAGAGTGCGCGGCGCGGGGCAGCGCACCGGAGTTAGCTTCGCTGAGGTGAAACATGATGCTGTTCGACGATTTGAGAGACAACGAGTGGGCGCTGGTCGAGGCGTTGTTCTGTGCGGAGCCTGCACGGAGCGAGCGTCGCGGTCGGCCGCGTGTCGAAGCGCGCGCGGTCGTCAACGCGGTGCTGTGGGTGCTGTCGACAGGCGAAGGCTGGTCCAAACTGCCGGGCCGCTATCCGTCGCCGCCGACTTGCCGCCGCCGTTTCGACGAGTGGCAAGCCGACGGCACGCTCGCCGAAATTGTGAAGCGACTCGGCACGAGCGGCCGCGAGATTTCGCTGCGCGGACGCATCGGCGCAACCGCAGCCAAGCCGCCCGCACCGCCGAGCCGCGACCGTCTGCGTGGCGCATTCTGGACCAATCCGGAATCGTGGCGCGCGCCGGTGAAGATGGCTTAAGCAACCTCGTTTTTCTCCGGGCGCCTGCGGGCGCCCGAAGCTTATCTGGACCCGCCCGGCGCACGCCCGGCGGCTTGTTCCCGACGGCCTCGTTTCCACGGAACTGGGCGGCCGCCACGGTTCACGTGGGCCGCTCGGCCCGCGTCTCCAGACGGTCGCCGGGGAGGCGGCAGTGCATCGGCAAGCCACCGCGCCGCTGGGCGCGCTCCTCCTCGCGTGTGCCGCCGCATTACGTGTCTCGAATCGAACACTCCCCGCAACCACTGAGTTGCGGGTGAAACATCCATTTACTATTACTTACAGCGTGCTTTCGTCCATCCGCATACCTTATACGTATGCAAACAGGCCTGGTAACCAGGGGGCTTGGACGGGAGCTCAGCATGAAACCAATGTCACTGCTTCTGTGCGGCATTGTGCTTTCATCAATGGCCGCATCGGCGCTTGCCCAACAGCGCCCGCAAGGCTGGAACTGGCGGCCCGACCGCACGGCTTCCGTCGAGGCCTGGCAGCGCAGCGCCGAGCGTGGCCGCAACTTCACGCCACCGGCGCCGCGGGGCGACTTGCGCGGCGATATCGCGAGCAATGTGCGCACGCGGCCCGAAGCGCCGCACGGCGACGCGCCGCGGCGCCGTTAACATGCGCGGCTTCGGTAGCTGCGCAGTGCGAACCGCAGCTCGCGCGAAGATCGGCGCGAGTCGCCGAAAGACAAGCGAATCTCGGGGAACCACGGCTATCCGTATCGGTCTGACTTAACGCCATTAGCACAGCGTGGCAGTAGTAATTCCGGTACGCCCGTATCCTTGCGATACGGGCTTTTTTTCGCCGGCGAGAAAGGGAAGAAACGAGAAGGACAACGACGGGCCGAACGCGCACACGCGTCGCGTGATTCGCGCTTGCGCGTCGCTCGACCAGCGGGATTGGCTAAATGCGGCGCAGCTAGGTGCGCGCTTCGAGCGGTGCGACGGCGTGCGTCTCGGCGGCAGCCAGGACGTAGTCGTTCATGCGCTGCACGGTCCAGGTCAGGCGGGTTTCGTCGTGTGAGAGCCGCGCAAATTCGGCGCGGCCGCGATCCGTGAGGACGGCGATGTCGACAGGAGCATGAAAGCCAGGCGCCGGCGCGACGGTACGTTGCCGAACAGTGTCCATCAGGCCGAGCGCGCGAAGATATTGGAAAACGCCCGGGCGCCTGGCCCACGGCACTTGACGATATTGCGCTCGCCGCAGCGCTTCGAGTACTGCTTCGTTGGAATACGTGGTCATCTCACTTCTTTCTTAAAGTGCAGCCATGACACATTTATGCCAACACGTCGCCGCGCCACCAGCGACGCGCCTGGCACCCGCCCATGGCTGGAAGCTGGCCGTAAGCACTACGGCCGAATTCCGCCAGGTGCTGCCTGGTCTAATGTTTCAGGACCCCCGTCAGAACGGCATGTTAGCGTTCTACCTACGAACCGACGATGCAACCGCTGCGGCGCGATAGCAGGCCCGAAGATTTAATCCCGAAAGACATACGTTACCCCATCTAAATTGATTCTATTCACTTTATTGGCGCTTTTTTTTGCAGCAATTGTTATATGGAAGCGCGCTCGACGGCCTCTCCTCTTTTGCACAATCGCCATTTTCTGGCTGCTTTCTGCCGGCTGGCTGACGGCTCCGCTCTTGAGCCTTGCGCAGCCGCAAGCGCAAACCAGCACGCCCGCCAGATTCGCGCCGCGCACCGCCATCGTCCTGCTCGGCGGCGGTACGGTGTACAACCGCGACAAGGTGCTCGTGCCGCCGCGCGAAGTGCTCGCGCGCATCGCGGTCAGCGCGAAAAACTACGCCGCATGCAAACGCAGCGCGACGGTCTGCAGCGTGATTGTCAGCGGCGGCAATCCGCAGCGGCATCCTGCAACCGAGGCCGACACCTATCTGCCCTACCTGCTGCGCGAACAGGTGCCGCGCTCGGACATCGTGCTTGAAAACCAGAGCCTCACGACATACGAGAACGCGCGCAACGTGTCGGCCATTGTGGGCCAGTCACGTTACGATTCCTTGATACTGGTCACGTCCGCGTATCACATGCCGCGCGCGATGCTCGACTTCAGACATTTCGGCCTCGAGCCGCAGCCGTTGATCTCGAGCGCGCGCCGCGCGCGCCTGGGCGTGCTGCCGCGCTACTCGAATCTGGCGAACGCTGAGATCGCGTTGCATGAACTGATCGGCATCGCGCAATATCACCTGTATAGCGCGATTGGCCTGTTCTGACATGGGTCTGACATGTGTCCGACATACGCGGCAGCGGCTTTGCTTAGCGATGCCAATCAATCTGACAGAGCGGCCTCGCTCGCGCGACAAGGACGCCGCATCTAAGCAACGCGCATCAAGAAGCCAGTAACAAGATGTAACCAATGGCGCGCGCGGTTACAAACCGTCCGCTGGAGCGGAGATTGCTGGCTAGAATGCACTGTCTCTCCGATGGATAGACAAGTACTCGGGTCCACAACCACTCTGCGGAGGTAGCAATGAAGAAAGTGTCCCTCGCGATTCTGATTTCTCTCGGTGCCCTATCCGGCGCGGCCTATGCGCAACAAGGCGGCGTCACGATGAGTACCGATCCGGCGCGGGCCGCCGACGTCGAGCAGCGCGCGCAAGATTTGCAAAACCGCCAGCAAACGATGGAAACCGCGCCCGCCGCGCCGATGAAGCATCACAAGGGCTCGCAGCATCATCACAAGAAGGGCGCGAAGGCCGACGCCTCGGGCTCCTGAGCGCAGTGCGCGGCCTTTGGTGAGAGCGGGCAACGCGGGCCATTTTGCCGACCCGCAGCAACGCCCCGCGGCCTCGCCGGCGCAGTGGAAAAGCCGAAGCCGGCAGCGCCGGTTCCGGCTTTTTTATTGTCCAATGGCCCGGCCGGCGCACGATGCCCGGTATGCTAAAGTCGCGCACCGACCGGCGCCTGCCGGAACCCTAACCCGTGCGCACCCTGGTGCGGAGGACAGCATGAGCAACATCCAGCTAGATATCGAATGGACTGAAGCAGCATCCCGCAAAATCGAAAAACTGATGCCGCGCGGCGGTCAGGAAGCGTTCCTTGCGCTGCCGCCCGTCGAATGCCTGCCGATGGAAGGCGACGTGCTGTTTCTCGGCCCGGACGGCAAGCAGCAACCGTTCATCGTCGCCGAGCGTCAGTATCATCACGATGGCGAGGCCGACTGGACGATCATTCTGATCCTCGACGTGCCGCAAGCCACGCATTGATGTGCGCGTCTAGCGGTGCGCGGCGCGCGCCGCGCTAGCCCACACCGCTGATCGCACGAAAACCGCACGATCAGCGCGTCGAACCGCCAGGCGCTCCGCGGAGCGCCCGGAAGACTTACAGAATTTTCGACACCACGCGAATCTCCGCGTGTTCGACCCAATCGGCCACCGCCTGCTTGTAGGCCGTGATGTGCGCCGACTTTGCGTGTGCGGCGAGCGCTTCCTGACTTGTCCAGCGCTCGAAAAAGACGAACCGGCGCGGCTCCTGCATGTCGCGGTGCAAATCGTACTGAAGCGCGCCCTGCTCTTTGCGTGTCGGCCCGACGATTCCTTCGAGCGCTTCGCGCAAGCGCTCTTCGTAACCGGGTTTCGCTACCGAAATGGCGACCACCGCGATCTCCGACATCTTGACTCTCCGTTTTTGCGAAAGCAGCAGCATACCCGCCACCCGCCGATGTTGCAGGCGGCCGCGCACCGCCGCCGCGCCGTTCGGCGTAGAAGCCGTCGAGCGCGCGAAGCTAACGTCTGAGCACCGTCGCCGCCTGGAGTTTGGCGGGCATTCACGGGCCGCCCTGATACCCTCGGCTCATGCAAGCTTGCAGATACCTCACGACGGCCCGCGGCCCGCCACAGCCGGCGCGCGGGGCGAAGCGATGCAAGCGCGCATCGCAGCGAACGCCGGCGAATCCACCGTGACACCGCGCGCGCCGCGCCGTTTGCCCGCGGCAACGCAAATGTCATGCGTTGCACGCGCGGTTCGCGCCTCTGTGACAGCCCGCACATTCATGCGAAATGCAAGCTGCTAGACTCAATTTGACCACTCCGCCGGAGTCCCGCATGGCTGGCACCGCTCTCCGCGTTCCAGGGTTCGATCCGGTCCGCCGTGCGGGTGCTCCGGTTGAGTATTCCGTTGCGCATCCGCCGCGCGCCGAACTCGCGCGCGTGCCCCGCCACCCGATTGCCGCGATGCCACCATGTCCGCTCTCATGCCCGCCGTTATGCCCGCCGTTATGCCGTCCGTCAGCGAACTGAGTCTGAGCGGCCTGCTTCCGCATCTGGTCCGCGACGAGTCCGGCTGGACGGCGACGTGGCGCGCGCTCACGCTGCACAGCGTGTTTCAGCCGGTGCTGTCGGTCACGCATCAATGCGTGGTCGGCTACGAGGCGCTGCTGCGTGCATTCGATCCGGTCGGTTTGCCGGTGTCGCCGGAAGTGCTGTTCTCGGGCACGCGCTCGGCGGCCGACGCGCGCGAGCTCGACCGCATCGCGCGTTGCCTGCACGTCGCGAATTTCATGGAGCAACGCGTCGCGAGCGGCTGGCTCTTTCTGAACACGCGGCCGCAGGTGTTCGAAACCGGCTGGCCGCAGCGGACGTTCATCGACGAACTGTCCGCGCATTTCGGCTTGCCGCAGGAGCGCATCGTGATCGAGGTGCTCGAGCAGCCCGCCGATGACGAATCCGCCGTCGCCAGCATGCTCGCCGCTTCGCAGCCGCGCGACTTCCTGATTGCAATCGACGACTTCGGCACCGGTTTCTCCAATTTCGATCGCGTCTGGCGCTTCCGGCCGGACATCGTCAAGCTCGACCGGTCGCTCGTCGCGCGCGCGGGCAAGCGCGAGGGCGACGACTCGATGATCGGTCACCTGATCGCGATGCTGCATCAGTCCGGCACGCTGGTGCTTGCCGAGGGCGTCGAAACGGACGAGGAGCTGATGATCCTGATGCAGGCCGACGTCGACTTCGTGCAAGGCTTCTGGCTTGGCCAGCCGAACGGTTCGATCGAGGCCGCCGTCGCGAGCGTGCCGGCACAGATCGAGTCGATGTGGGGCAAGTTCGCGGACTACGAGCGCGCGCACGCGCGCCACAAGCAGCTCGGCTTCGAAGGTTTCGCGGAAGCCGTCACAGCCGCCGCCGACGCATACCGGAACACCGGCGATCTGGATCAGGCGGCGCAGAAAGTGTGGCATCTGAGCGAGGCGCGCCGCGTGTTCATCACCGACGAGCACGGTCAGCAGACCCAGGCATCCGTCACGGCCGCGTCGGTGCCGCTGCCCGAACTGCGGCTCGCGCCGCTCACGAGCAGCGCGCGCAGCAACTGGTCGCGGCGCGCCTATCTGAAACACGCGCTCGCCGCCCGCGGACGCGTCGCGATGATGGGTCCGCACTACTCGCTCGCCGACGGCGACGACTGCTACACCGCCGCGCTCGCGTTCGAGCGTGACGGCAAGACGCACGTGCTGTGCGTCGACTTCGTGCCTGCTGGGTCTGCCGGGCCTGCCGGCTCCGTTGCAGGACCGCGCGCCGGCGGACGGGCTCGCTAATCGTCGATCCGGCCACGGCCGGCCTTGATCTCGCCGCGCCGCGTTTTGCTCTCGAGACGCCGCGTATTCGATGCGCGCGTCGGCCGCGTTGCGACGCGCGGCTTGCGCGTCACGCTGACGCTTTCCACCAGTTCGTCGAGCCGCGCGAGCGCCGCCGCGCGGTTCAGATCCTGCGTCCGATGCTCCTGAGCCTTGATGACCACGACGCCGTCACGCGTGATGCGGCGATCGGGCAACGCAAGCAGGCGCATCTTCAGCACCTCGGGCAGCGACGAAGCGCGCACGTCGAAACGCAACTGAATGGCGCTCGATACCTTGTTGACGTTCTGACCGCCGGCGCCCTGCGCACGAACCGCGGTCAACTCGACTTCGTTCAACGGAATGGGATAGCGGGATGTCATGGCGCTCAAAGTGTACACAGCCGCGCGATGCGGCGCGCGTCGGGGGCGGGTGAAAACCGGCGTGCGAGTTGATCCGGCGCCGCGCAATCGTCGATACTGGGCGCTGTCTCTTTCCCTTTCTCCTTCGACGGATCTTTGCATGAAGCTTCGTTCCGGTTTTGTGGCCGAACTGGCCGTCAATTTCGTGTTGCCCTGGCTCGCCTATCGGCTGGCCCTGCCGCATCTTGGCGAAACGCGCGCGCTGCTCGCCTCCGCCGCGCCGCCCGTGATATGGAGTCTCGTCGAACTGGCGCGGTTTCGCCGCGTCGACGCACTCAGCGTGACGGTCGTTGCCGGCATCGTGCTCTCGGTCGGCGCGATGGCGCTCGGCGGCAGCCCTCGCATGTTGCTGTTGCGCGAGTCGCTCGTGTCCGGCGCTGTCGGCGTGGCCTTCCTGCTGTCGCTCGGCATGCGCCGGCCGCTGATTTTCTACCTTGCGCGCGCGACCGTCGCCCGCGAGATGGAAGGCGGTGCGCAACGCTTCGAAGCGCTATGGCGCGAGCGTCCCGCGGTGGTCAGCAGTATGCGGCTGATGACCGTTGTATGGGGCGTCGGGCTCACCGCCGAAATGGTGCTGCGAGCATGGCTGGCAATGGCCTGGCCGATCGAGCGGTTTCTCGCGATGTCGCCGTTCATCGGCTACGGCATCTACGGAGCGTTGGCTCTGTGGACGCTGCACTATCGCCGGACGATGCGCAGGCGCGCGGAGGAACCGGTCGAAGCGGCGCCGAGCGCGAGTTGAGACGACGTGGCGGCTGTGGGTGTGATTGCTGTGTGCGGCGCGAAGCACCGAGCACAGCGCATCCCTCGCTTTTCACACCGATGCACCGCTACTGCTAACGCCCCCGCGAAGCCTCCGCAATTCTCGCGGCAAGCCCCGAGTCGCGCTGCGTCGGCGTGGCGATCGCTTGCGCCAGCACCGCGCGCGCCCCGATCACCTCGACCCGTTCACGAGCGCGCGTGATCGCCGTATAAACCAGTTCGCGCGACAACACCCTGCTGAATGCGGACGGCAGCATCAGAACCGCATGCTCGAACTCCGAGCCTTGCGACTTGTGCACCGTCAGCGCGAACGCGGTGTCGTGCGGCGGCAGCGCGGCGGGCGACACGGCTCGCAGACCGCCGTCGCCGGTGCGAAAATAGACCCGCAGCGCACCGCCCGCGCCCGGCAGCGCAATGCCGATGTCGCCATTGAAAAGCCCCAGCGCGTAGTCGTTGCGCGTGACCATCACCGGCCGCCCGGCAAACCACTGCGCACCGACTGCGAGCGTGACGCCGGCCACGCGCCGCACCTGCGCCGCCATCAGCGCGTTCACCTGATCGACGCCGCGCGCGCCGGAGCGCGTCGCGCACAAAACACGGAAGCGATTGAGCGCGTCGAATAGCGGCAACGGGTTCGGCGTCGCCTCGGCGAGCGCTGCGGCCAGCGCTCGCGCATAAGGCGCGAAGCCGGCGGCGAGGCGCTCGACGGTGCGCTCGGTCAGCGTCGCCTGCGCGTCTTCGTGAAGCACGGCCGCAGCTTGCGTCGCGTCGGCGAGCAGCACGTCGAGCGCGGCGCTCGCCGCGCCATTGCGAATCGCCAGCGACAGGCGGCCGATCGGCGATTCGAGCCCGAACCGATAATTGCGCTCGAGCCACACGACGCAATCCGCGAGTGGGCTTGGCGGCTGCTGAGCGGCCGGCGCGGGGCGCAAGTTGTTGCTGGAGACGTCGGCGTCAAAGAGATCCGCATTGACTGGCTCGCGGGCGGAACGGGCCGCAACGGGCTCGTGGAAAACGTCGTCTTCGGGGCCGCGGAAAAGATCGGGGACGTCATCGCCATCGCTGTCGGGCAAGTGCGAGCCTTTCGTGAAACGCCCGGCGTCCGCGTCGATGTCCTGCGCGACTCGCGGCAGCGACCGAACCAGCCGCGCCTCGTCAATGCCCAAAGCGCCGGCAATCCGCTTCAACCCTTGCGCGGTAAAAGTCGGCTGGGCGCTCAATTCCGCGAACACGGCGCCGGCCTCGACCGCCGCGAGCTGATCCTTGTCGCCGAGCATCACGAGCCGCGTATGCGGTGCAATGGCGTCGAGCAGATGCGCGGCCATCGCGACGTCGATCATCGACGCCTCGTCGATCACGACGACGTCATACGGCAATGGATTATCCCGATGATGCCGGAAGCGCCCGCCCGGCCCCGAGCCGAGCAGACGATGCAACGTATACGACGTCTGCGGCAAACGCGCGGCCAGCTCGGGCGGCAGATCTCCGGCGCGCGCGAGCAGGGCTTCCTGCATGCGCTGCGCCGCCTTGCCGGTAGGCGCCGCCAGCGCGATCCGCAAATCGGCGCGCGTATCGAGCAGACACGCGAGCACGCCGACCACGGTCGTCGTCTTGCCCGTGCCCGGGCCGCCGCTGACAATCGTGAGCCGTCCCGACAGCGCCATCACGGCAGCCACGCGCTGCCAATCGACCTGGTCGTCCTTCGGCGGGCCGAAGTAGCGTAGGAGACGTTCGTTGAGCGTTTGGGTGTCGTCGGCGTTGGTGGAGGCGTTGGAGGAGGCGTCGGTGATCGCGCCAGTGGCTGCGCCAGTGGCTGCGTCGGTGGCTGCGTCGGTGGCTGCGTCGGTGGCTGCGTCGGTGGCTGCGTTGGAGGTGGCGTCGGCATCGCCGCCCGCCACCTTTCTTGCACCGACCGCCTCGTCGCTGCGCGCACCGCCCGCTGGGCCGGAACGCCCGACGAGCCACGGCGCCGCGGCATCGGAAAAACGGTGAGCCGCGCCCGCATGCGCGACCAGCGCCCGTGCGAGACGCCGTTCGTAATCGTAGTAGCGCGCGAGGTACAGCCGCCCTTGTCCGTCGATAACAAGCGGCCGCAGCGCCGCAGCGCCGCTCGCGCCATCGCTCGCCATGCCGCTCGCGAACAGCGCTGCGCGTACCTCGGCAGCGGACGCCTCGAAGCGCTGCGCGAGCGACGCAAGCGGCACGCACACGTGCCCTTCCGCGGTCGCGCGACTCGCGGCGAAAGCAGCGCGCGCCGCCCACTTGACCGCGTCGCCGGATGCGCCGCCGCGTCGCGCCAATGCGCCAATGCGGCGCGCGAAACCTTCCGCGAGCGCAATGCTGAAATCAGCCGGCGCAGGCAGATTGACGCCGATGTCTTCGAGTTGCAACGACGGCACCGACGCCAACGGCACCGATGCGTCCCGATCGAACGTGCTCATACGCCGCCGCCGATCATCGCCGCGTCGAGCAACGCGACCAGTTCGAACGACGGCCGTCTGGCATGCACGCCGGCCGGCCCTTCCGCGTCGCGCCAATGCGGACGCACGCCGCGCACGAACAGATACAGATAGCCGCCGATATGCGCGTCGTACGAATAATCGCGCAACCGCGTCTTCAGATAGCGATGCAGCGCGACCGTATAAAGCAGCGCCTGGAGGTGGTAAGCATGGCTCGCCATCGCGGCTTCGAGCGGCACGGCCGAGTAGTCTTCGGCGGTCTCGCCCAGATGGTTCGACTTCCAGTCGACGATCCAGAAACGCCCGTCGTGTTCGACGATCATGTCGATGAATCCTTTGACGAAACCGCGCAGCGCGCCCGGCTCCAGCGCTACATCTGGATAGCCGTGCTCGATCAGCAACGCGCGCAGCGCGGCGAAATCGAGCGAAGGCGCGGCGAACAGAAATTCGAGCTCGTTCAGACGCCGCCGTGGATCGAGTTGCGCGAGCGTCATGCCGGGCACGAGTTCCGTGCTCACCACGTCCTCCAGCAGCTTATGCATCATCGCCGGCAAACGCGGCGCGAGGTCCGGCGACGCCGGCGCGGGACGCTCGCGCAACGCACCGCGAATCGCGTCGGGCCACGTGCACGGATGGCTGAAATCCGCCAGTTCGAACATCCGGTGCAGGCACTCGCCGGCCGCGGCACCGCGCGGAAACGCGAGAATATCGTCGGCGGCAAGCGAGGATACTTGCAGCGCAGGCGCGGCTGCCAACAACGTCGGCGCCGCGGCCAGCACATCGGCTATCTCGTCGTGATCGGGACGCACTTCCTCCAGCGGCGCTTGCGCCTCTTCGGCCTTGTCGCCCGCGGCGATCAGACCGCTAAAGCTCGCCATGCGCCACTGATCGCGTAAAGACCGGCGATGGCTCCGAGCGCGTTTCCGCGCGCCGCTTTCCTGCATGCTCTCGAGCGGCCTGCGGCGCTCCACCTTCGGCAGCGGCTGCAATGCGATCGGACCGCCCGCCAGCGCTTGCCAGCGCGCGGACAACGCCGCTTCGTCCGGCGGATCGGCGAGCCAGTCGTCGAATTCGTAGCCGCTGCCGGCCACCAGCCAGTTCAACACGCTGCGCCGCGACTCTTTCGTGGAACGCGACGACAGGTAGGTGCCCGCCACGAGATAACAGCGATACACCGCACGCGTCAGCGCGACGTAGACGAGCCGCGCCCGCTCGGCCGCCTGCTCGCGCGCCGCGTGACGGGCCGCGCGTTCCGCCTCTTCGTCGTCGCAGCCGTAATGCAGTACCGCGTCGCCGCCCGGATCGTGATATTCGCGTGCATCCGGCAAACCCGACGACGGCGGTTCGCGCAATCCGCCGTCATTCAGAAATGGGCAGAACACGACTGCATATTCGAGTCCTTTCGACTTGTGCACGGTGACGATCTGCACGAGATTGCGGTCGGACTCGAGCCGCAACTGCGCTTCCTCGCCGCCGCCCTGCGTCCGCTGCGCGGCAAGCCAGCGCAAGGTCGGCGCGATGCCCGGCTGCGTGGCCGCGCGCGCCTGCACGAGTTCGGCAAGATGGTTGACGTTGGTGAGACGTCGCTCGCCGTCCGGCGCGGCGACGAGCCGTTGTGCGATCCGCAGTTCGCGCATCAGCGTGCGCCACATGACGGCAAAGCCGCGCTCGTGCCAGAGCATGCGATAGCGCGAAAACCGCTCGACCCAGCCCATCGCGTCGGCGGCGTGCGCGGGATCGTCGGCGACAGCGGGCGCGTCGGCGACCTGCTCCAAACGCCACAGCGCCGCAGCATCGAGCCCGAGCCAGTCGGTCGCGAGCGCGGCGCGCAGACGGCGCAAGTCGCCGGGCGTATCGACGGCGGCCAGCACGCGCTCGATCTGCTCGGCGTCGAGCGTCGCGAACACCGACGCCTGCGCCAGTTCCACACTGCCGACGCCCCACGCCGCCAGCACGCGTTTGATGAGGCTGCCCTGCTTGTGCGTCTGCACGAGCACCGCGATATTGCCCGGCGCAAGCGGCGCGTCGCCGATCGTCACGGTGCCCTCGCGCGCGCCGCGCAACAGCCGGACGATTTCGGCCGCGCACGCTTCGCTCGCTTCGCGCTGAGCCTCGCGCTTGGTCAACGCCTGCTCGCCCGGTGGCAAGGTCCAGATGCAAAAGTCGCCGCCGCTCGCATCGAGATCGGAGAACGGCGGCCTGCGCCGTTCGCCCGCGCGCACCGGCTGATAGTCGAGCCCTTCGAGCACGAAGGCCTGCGGGTTCGCCTCGAACACGCGATTGCAAGCGTCGACGATGGGCGCCGTGGACCGCTGATTGACGGCCAGCGTATAACGCGCCGAAGCCGACGCGCGCGCCGCCAGATACGTATGCAGATCGGCCGCGCGAAAACTGTAGATGGCCTGCTTCGGATCGCCGACCAGAAAGAGCGGCCCGGCCGGCGCGAAAATGCGGCTGAAGATCGCGAACTGCAGCGGATCGGTGTCCTGAAACTCATCGATCAAAGCGGCGGGATAACGGGCGCGCAACGCATCGGCTAGCCACGGATGCGCGGCCAGCGCACGGTACAAATTCGACAACAGATCGTCGAACGAAACGACGCGGCGCGTGCGCTTGCGCGCGACCAGTTCGGCGGGCGCATGATCGAGCCAGGTTTGCACGATCGCGAGCCAGCGCGCGCGTTGCGCCGCTTCCGCCGCGACGACGGCCGCGGCGAGCGCTTCCGCGTGTTCAAAAAACGCGTGTTGCGGCGGATCCAACTTGACCTTCGTGGCCTTCTTCAACGCCGAGGCCGTCAGTTTCAGCGCGGCCCGCGGCGGCGGCGCATGGCAATCGCCTTGCGCGAAGTACTCGGTCCATGCGGCAATCGCGGCGCTCACGTGATCGGGCTTGTGTGTGGTCTTGCTCAAGCGGTCCTGTGCCTCGGCGAGCAGGCTGACGATCGCATCGCGCTCGGCATGCCACAACTCGCAGGCGGCGTCGAAACCGGCTTGCGGATCGGCGCTCGCGTCGGCGCTCATGCTTCCCCAGCGCAATTGCGCCAACGGCTTCTTCAGGCGCCGCGCGAGTTGTTCGTCGAGCGATGCGGGCCCGGCGCGTCTCGCCACCAGCCATGCGGCGAATGAGGGATGCGCATGCGCGACGGGCTCGACCTGCTCGCGCCAGAAATCGGCGGCCATTTCGAAGCGGAGTGCGGCGTCGTCGGCTTCCATCTCGAAGGCGAACGGCATGGCGGCAGCAAACGGCGCCTCCTGAAGCGCGCGCTGGCAGAACGCGTGAATCGTGTGGATGGCCGCCTGATCGAATGTGCGCAGCGCGCGGCGCACGACCTTCAGCGCGGTCTCGCGGTCGATGCCGCGCTCCGGCGCAAGCGTCGTTTCGAAGAGCCGGCGGATAAACGGATCGCCGCCGTCGTCGTCAAGTTCGATCGCGCGATGCAGTTCCGCGAGCCGGCCGCGAATGCGCTCGTGCAGTTCGGCGGTCGCGGCCTTCGTGAAGGTTACGACGAGAATCTGATCGGCGTTCAGGTTCTTCTCGAGCAGCAAGCGCACATACAGCGCGCAGATGTTCCACGTCTTGCCGGTGCCCGCCGAGGCTTCGATCTGATTGACGCCGTCGAGCGAACACGCGAAGACGTCAAGCTCCTCAGCCGCCAGCGTATGACGATGCAGCGCGCTCATGACGTGCTCCGCAGATGCTGCATCAACGGCTTGAACACGATCGACGCGAGGCTGCCGAACGGTTCGTCGAGCGTGAGCGGCGTGCCTCGCAGCGCGATGCGCAAGGCCGGGTCGTCGGACTCGCCGCGCACGCGGTCGTTGATCCACACGCCCTGCGCTGCGGAATCGCTTTCGCTGACTTTGGCCCACGCGCTCTTCGGGAACAAGCGCAGCGGCAATCTGCGCCCTGCCCTGAACAGCGCGGCGAGCGGCGCGAGTTGATCGAGCGGCGCGGCGACCGGCGCAAGCTCGAAGCTCTCGCCGCTGCCGTGCCAGACGGTGCGGCGCGGACCGTCCGGCCAGGCCGCGCAATAAGCCAGATGCGCGAGCCATGCCGACAGATAGTCGCGCGCGGTGGGTTTGGCGTAGCGAAAAATCACTTGTCCCGTATCGGTCAGCAGGTTCAACGTGCCGTGCAATTGCAACGGCGCTTCGGCGGCTTCGCGAAGCGCTTCGTCATGCGAGCCGAACAGGTCGCCGGCGATGTCCGCAGCGTCCGGCCAGCGCGGCGCGATGTCGAGCACGAACGGCAAGCGCTCGATGCCCGACGCCACTTCGCGGCGCACGCTGTCGGCCAACTGGCGCAGCGCGCCCAGTTCGCGCGCGCGCCACACCGCGCCGGTCGCGCCTCCTGGCAATTCGGGACTCGCCTCGGCGACACGCCGCACGCGGTCGAACATGAGATCGCCGTCTTCGTCGTCCGTGTCGAGCAGTACCGGCAACAGACGCCCGGCCAACGCGTCGCGACCGGCGTAGTCGAGTTCGAACGGCTCGGTGTCGAGCAGTTCGGCCTGCGCGTCGGACAACACGATGCCGAGGCGATCGCGCAGCACTGCTCGCGCCGGATGACGCCAGAAACGCACGAAATCGTCGAACGCGACAGGCGCGGCGTCTTCGGGCGGCAAGGGCTGGTCGAAGAACGGCGCGGCGGTTTTCTGCTGCGGCGCGGCCAGCAAGGTCGCGAGTTCCGCGCGATCGGCGTCGTAGGTGAAAAGCTCGGGCTGCGCGGCGAAGTACTCCGACGCGAACGCCTGCAACGGATGATCGACAATGAACGCGCGGCGCGCCTCGTCAACCTCCGCGGGACTCGCGCCCTCGCCCGCCGACACTTGCGCGAGATAGTCGAGCAGTTCGTCGACGAGCGCGGCCGGCGGCAACGGTGCGTTGTCGCGAATGCTACGTCCCGTGTACGCGATAAAGAGACGGCTGCGCGCGGCGAGCAGCAGATCGAGAAACAGATTGCGCTCGTCGTCGCGGCGCTGGCGGTCGCCGGCTTTGCCGAACGCGGCCATCAGATCGAACTCGTCGGCACGCGCGAGACTCGGCAGCACGCCGTCGTCCATGCCGAGCAGACACACCACGCGGTAGGGCAAGCCACGCAAGCTCGTCAGCGATGAAAACGTCACGCTGCCCCAAGGCACGCCGCCACGCGCCGGGTCGTCGAGCGCTTCGGTGAGCGCGCCGCGCACGACCGCGGCGGGCAGCGTGACCTCCTGCGCGCCGGCCTGCATCGCGTCGCTCATCTTGTCGATCGCGTCTCGCACGGCGGAGAGCGACTCGGCGAACTGGACGCCGCCGTCAAAACATTGAGCAAGCGTTTCGAGCAGCAACTGCGTCCATTCGGCGGGCGTCTGTTCGCTCGCGCAGCGGCTCGCGAAGCTGTCCACGTCGTCGACGAAACGCGACAGACGGCCGAGCAGTTCGGCGTCCGAGCCGCCCGCGCCCTCGACGGGCAGCCACGCATCCACCGGCTCGCCGCCGTCGGGCATCGCATAGCCGAGGTACAGGCGCGTCAACGCATCGGCAAACGTGTGACGCGCGACCGGCACGTGTTCGCCGCTCGGCTCGGCAGGCGACAGCCCGCGCCGCGCGCCGGCCGCCGCGAGCCATTCCTGCGCGGCTTCGAGCGAACCCGCGTCGATGCCGTAACGCACCGCAACCGCGTCGACGCGCAACCATTCGATCAGGTCCGGCGCGCCGACGCTGCGCTCGGGCAACGCGAGCCAGTCGAGCAAGAGACGCGCGACGGGATTGGCCTGCGAAGGCGGCAAGCCGGTGATCCGATACGGAATGCGGCGCGTGTCGCCAGCCGGCGTGGTGCCGAACACGGCGTCGATCAGCGGACCGGCGGCGGCCAGATCGGACACGGCGACGAGCACGTCAGACGGTTCCAGGTTGTCGAACTCGTCGAACCAGCCAAGCAGACGATCGTGCAGCACTTCGAGCTGCCGCGAGAGGCTATGGCACACATGAACTTCGATGCCGTGCTCGTACGGCAACTCGTCCGCCTGCGTCTCGGAACGCAGATCGAGAATGCTGTTTTGCACGGCGGCGAGCCAGCTCGGTTCGGGATTCTCCGTGAACTCGCCCGTCTCGCCCGAAGCCGCGCTTTCGGTGAGTTCGTGCAGCATGTGCAACTGCGCCTGCGTCTGACGACCCCATTCGGCCAGCAGCGGATGACCCACTTCCTGATAGTCCAACTGCCCTGCCGCGTCGAGCGCCTGAACGCGGCCTTCGCTCACCACGTCGAACCAGAATTCGCGGCACGGGTTCATCACGTACAGACGCACGTCGACCCAACGCGATAGCGCGCGCAGCAACGCGACGTGCAATGGCGGCATGGTGGGCAGCGCGAACACGCTCACCGCTTCGGGCCACCTGGCGTTGGCAATCGCGTCGAGATCCAGCGTGCCGATTTCGTCGAGGAAACGATAGGCGGGCGGCAGCGCGGCTGCGGGCGCTTGTGCCCCCCCGGCACCCCCGGCACCCCCCGCGTCCCCGGCTTCCCCGGCGAGTTCGGTCAGCACCGCGCGCCACAGCGCCGCCTGCCATCGCTCATCTTCGCGCGCTGCCTCGCTTGCGCCGACGAGGCGCGGGCCCGTGTCGTCCGCTGCACCGCTCGCGAAAATCGAACCGCCCTTCTGCCATTGCAACAGCCACTCCGGCCGATAGGTCAGATAGTGATCGAGCACGGTCGCCACACGGCGCGCGAGTTCATAGCGCATGGACGGATCGGCCGCATCGAGATACGCGCGAAGACGCGGCGACGCATTCCACGGCAAGGCTTCGTTCGAATCGCCGAGCAAACGATAACAACGCCACACGAGCCGGTCCGGCGCGAACGGCGAATGCCGCGGCACCTCGATCACGCCGCCGATTTGCGCCCACAGCCATTGCGCGAGATAGCCGAAGCTGACGTTCGCGCACACGCCCTGGCGCGCCGCGATGTCCAGTTCGAGCCGCCGCCGCACAGCAGCGCTCGGCACGATCACGGGCTGCGCGGTCCAGGGATCGGACGGCGCTTGCGCGAGATCGTCGAGCAGCGCGCCGACGAGCGTTTCATAACGGTTCGAATAGAAGAGCTGGAGCATGGGTCCTGACAACGCGATGGGGCTTTGCCGCATTCGCGACGAACGCGCGAAGCTCGGCAGACATTGAAGCGACAGCATAACAAAGCCGCTCGCGGCGCAGAACCCGCCCGAATCGGGGAGGTCAGATCAGACGCAAAATCAGTTAGACTCGTCGGCAGTTTTGGGCTGTCCAAGTTGCGCCCGAAGTTGTATCCGAAGTTGTGTCCTCAACCGCTTTTTGTCAGTGAATGAAACCAGGCTGTCGATGCGCTATTCGGTCGAAATAAAAAAATTCCTTTACAGCCAGTATTTTTATGGCGGACTGCGCATCGCGGTCGGCGTGTCGTTACCAGCGGTGCTGTGCCTGATCGTGTTTCACAATCGCGAGCTGGGCTTCACGATTGCGACGGGCGCGCTCGGCGCATGTGTCGTCGACATGCCGGGTCCGCTCAAGTACAAGCACAACGAAATGCTGGCGTGCTCGGTGATCGGTTTTCTGTCCGCGCTCGCCACCGGCCTTGCCACGGTCAATCCGGTGGCGCTGTGGTGCACCGTCGTGCCGCTCACGTTCGTGCTGTCGTTGATCGTCGTGTATGGCAACCGCTGGCCGCAGATCAGCTTCGCCACGCTCTTCATGATGATCATGACGCTCGAGGAGCACTTTACGCCGATGCAGGCGCTCGTGAATGCGTCGTGGATACTCGTGGGCGGGCTCTGGTTCACGTACTGGTCGACTGCCGTGAGCCGCTGGATGATGCATCGGATCGAGCAGCAGGCGCTCGCCGAAAGCGTGTTCGCCTGCGCCGATTATCTGCTCGCGCGCGCCGCGTTTTACGACCTCGATAACGATCTGGACGAGTGTTATCGCAACCTGGTCGCCAAGCAGATCGCCGCGGTCGAGCGGCAGGACGCGGCGCGTGACATCGTGCTGCGCAATCTGCCGAAGTTAAAGAGCGGCAAGCTCGAGCCGCGTCGCGCGATGCTGTTCAATCTGTTTATCAACACGGTCGATTTGCATGAGTTGTTCGTCGGCACGCATACCGATTACCCGCTCGTGCGCAATACCTTCGGCGGCACCGACCTGCTGGTGTTCTATCGCGATCTGATCCGCAAAGCCGCTGAGGATCTCGAGGAAATCGGGCTCGCCGTCCTGCAGAATCATGCGCCGCGCGCACGCGTGAATGTGAAGGCGGAACTGCGCGCCATCGAGTTCGAAATCGAACTGATGCGCAAGCAGGAGTTGCCGGCGAAGAATCCCGAGGCGTATTCGGCGGTGTCGTCCACATTCCGCCGCGTGTGGAGCGCCACGCGACTGATCGACAAGATGCGCAAGAGTCTTTCGAGCGATCCGGCCACGACCGAAACGGAACTGCGCCTCGATCAGGCGCTGAACCGCTTCGTGTCGAGCCGCCGTGTGCCGTTCGGCCAGATCTTCTCGAACCTGACGATGTCCTCGCCGAGCTTTCGTCACGCGTTGCGCGTGACGATCGCGGTGGCGGTCGGCTTCTGGCTCGGCCGCCTGCTGCCGCTCACGAACGCTTACTGGATCGTGATGACTACGGTCATCATCCTGAAGCCCGGTTATTCGCTGACCAAGCAGCGCAACGGGCAGCGGATCGTCGGCACGTTGATCGGCTGCACGGCGAGCATCGCGCTGATGATCTTCGTGAAGGAGCCGCACATTCTGCTGGTGGTGATGTTCGCGTCGATGGTGATGAGCTACAGCCTGCTGCTGTTCAATTACGCGGCGAGCGTGGTGTTCACGTCATCGTATGTGCTGCTGATGTTTCATCTGCTTGCGCCCGGCAGCCTGCACATCATCGGCGAACGCGCGATCGACACCGTGGTCGGCTGCGCGATCGCGATTGCCGCGAGCCATCTGTTCCCGTACTGGGAATATCGTCTGATGGGCAAGCTGGTCAACAACGTGATCAGCGCGACGCGGCAGTTTCTTGAAGCAAGCTGGTGGTGGAGCGGCAAGCCGGCCGCGCCGCTCGCCGCCACCGTGACCGAAGCGGGCGCGCGGGCGCCGGTCGCGGCGATGGCGGACCCGGCGATCGATGTCGGCAGGCCGGCGTTGGCGGCTGCAAGCGGGCCGCTGACGAGTGATGGTTTGGTGGCTGGCAATCGGGGGCTATCGCAAGCGGATGTGTCGGCGAACGTGCGAACAGGCGCCGAAGCGAACATCGCAGGGAGCGCGGCGTTAGGAGCCGCGGCAGGCGCAACAGCAAGCCCATCGGCAACTGCACCGGCAACAACATCAAGCGCGCCCGCAAGCACACCAGCTTCCGCAACCACCAACACGACGGCGAAGCCCGTCGCCGGCGCCTCGCCCGCTGCCGCGGCCGCCGCCACTGCACTCGATCGCGATTACCGCTACCGCCTCGCGCGCAAGAACGTGCACGTCGCGTTTGCAAACCTCGGCCAGGCCTTTCAGCGGATGATGCTCGAACCGAAATCGGCGCAGAAGTTCGTCCCCGAACTCAATGGTTTGCTGGTGAGCAGCCATGTGCTTGCATCGCAAATCACCGCAGCCGCGCCGCTCTTGCGCACCTCCGCGCAACACGCCGAGGGCGTGTCGCTGCAGCCGCTGCAACGCGCGTTGAGTCTCGTGCGCGACAATCTCACCGAAGCAGAAGCAGGCACTGCGCCGCCTGCGGACCAGGGCGAGCAGATCAAACAGATCACGCGCGAACTGGACACGATGGTGGTCGAAGCGGAGAAATCGCAGGACTATTCGGCCGATGCGGTGCACGACATCAAACTGCTTGCGCATCAATGCAAGCAGATGCTGACGGCGGCGGCGTTGATTCGCAAGGACGCGAGCGTGATCCGCCTGCCCGATGAATGACGCGACCGGGCTTGAACTAGCGTAGTGAAGTGCGACGCCTAAGCGCGTCCGACTCAAACTCACACGCGGTCATACACCATGACCGCGACAAGCTCACTGCGCCGTGCCGCTCGCAGGCTTCGCAGCAGTAGCCGCAGCGCTCGTCGCCGTGGCCGTCGCCGCCGCTGCGCCCGATGAAACGGAAGCCGCCGGCGCGTTGTCGTTGTCGAACTCGCGCTTCTCCTTGATCGCGTTATAGAACAGCGTGGCGATGACGAACAGTACCGCGACCACAATGAATACAGCGATGCCGAAGGTCGGGTTTTTCTTGCGCGGCGGTTTGTTCATGAGGCGACTCGGACCGCGAGGCAATCGCGGAAGATAGCGGAGAAGGCGGCATTCTACGCCGAGGCGCCTTGCACTCGCCTTGCAGTCGGCAAGCGGTGGACAGCAAGGCTTGCGATGCTATCGAACCGAAATGAAAAATCCCCGGCACGCGCAATGCTGCGCCGCTAATGCGGGCCGAAACATTGGAGCCACGCATCACGCCCGCACAAAGAAGCGCGACCCAACGCGCGGTAGTCGGGAGGAAAGATGGATGCGCATGTGCAGTGGACGAAGCACGCTGTTTGCAACAGCGGCGTTGTAATCATCGGATTCGGCAGCATAGCGAGTTCGCTTTTACCGGTGCTTTTAAGACACATCGAGGTGAGCCCAAAAGACGTGACCGTGGTGTGTCCGCCTGGTAATGACACGGCGATCGCCCATGAATGCGGCGTGCATGTCGTCGAGCAGGCGCTCAGCGAAGACAACTTCGAGACACTGCTTACGGCATATGTGACGAAAGGCACGCTGCTGGTCAACCTGTCCGTCAATGTGTCGAGCGAATCGCTGATTCGCTTTTGCTGGTCTCGCGACGCGCTCTATCTCGATACGTCCATCGAACCGTGGGAAGGCGGATCAACCGATCCCGACCGTCCTCCATCACGGCGCAGCAATTACGCACTGCGCGAGGCGGTGCTGGCTTTTCGCCTCGACAAGCGCGACGGCCCGACAGCGGTTTTGACGCAAGGCGCGAACCCTGGGCTCGCTTCGGCTTTCGTCAAACAGGCGCTGGTCGACATGGCGGAGAACAGCGGCATCCAGCCGACCGCGCTCGACAGCTACGAAGATTGGGCCGTGCTCGCGCAGCGCCTCGACATCAAGGCGATTCACGTCGCTGAACAGGACTGGCAGTTCTCCGAACGCCGCAAGGCGCGCAACGAGTTCGTCAACACCTGGTCCGTCGATGCCTTCGTCGAAGAAGGCATGCAGCCGGCGGAACTGGGCTGGGGCACGCATGAGCGTCATTGGCCCGCCGACGCACAGCGTCATGGGTTCGGCAGCGATGCGGCGATCTATCTGCAACGGCCGGGACTTGCCACGCGCGTACGCAGTTGGACGCCGCTCGCCGGCAGCTATCAGGGCTTTCTTGTCACGCATGGCGAGTCGATCTCGATCGCGGACCATCTGACATTGCGCAAGGACGGCGAGGTCGTGTATCGCCCGACGGTTCACTATGCGTATCGTCCGTGCGACGACGCGCTGCTGTCGATCGAGGAATTCGCCGGACGTGGCTGGCGCATGCAGGACAACAAGCGGATCATGCGCGACGAAATCGTCGACGGCGCCGACGAACTCGGCGTGCTGCTGATGGGCAACGACAAAGGCGTTTACTGGTACGGCTCGCGGCTGACCACGCCGCAAGCCCGGCGCCTCGCGCCGCATAACACCGCGACGAGCCTCCAGGTGGTGGCCGGCATCATGGGCGGCATCGTGTGGGCACTCGAGAATCCGCGGGCCGGCGTGGTCGAACCCGACGACATCGACTATCGGACGGTGATGCGGGTCGCTCGTCCGTACCTGGGCGAACTCGTCGGCGTGTACGACACATGGACGCCGCTCGACCAGCGCTCGCCGCTTTTCGACACGCCGTACGACGAGGACCCCTGGCAATTTCTCAACGTACGGGTTCCGTGGTGAACCGATACCTGGAGCGCAGCCTATGTCGTCGCTGCTGAACAAGGAGCTTGGCGTCGTCGAGGACTCGTATTACGAGGCGAGCGTCACGCGTCCGCAACCGAGCGCGCCGCTGCAGCAAAAGCTGTCCGTGGATGTGTGCGTGATCGGCGGCGGCTACGCGGGCGTTTCGTGCGCGTTGGAACTGGCCGGGCGCGGCTTCGACGTCGCGCTGCTGGAAGCGCAGCGCATCGGCTGGGGCGCGTCGGGCCGCAATGGCGGGCAGGCGATTGTCGGCTTCGGCGCGGAAGGAG
This sequence comes from Paraburkholderia graminis, assembly GCF_003330785.1. Classification (NCBI taxonomy): domain Bacteria; kingdom Pseudomonadati; phylum Pseudomonadota; class Betaproteobacteria; order Burkholderiales; family Burkholderiaceae; genus Paraburkholderia; species Paraburkholderia graminis. The sequence continues at coordinate 1,556,098 of NZ_CP024934.1, read as the reverse complement.
AAGACGCGATCGAGCAGCAGTGCTCGCGCGAGATCGCGCGCAAGGCCTGGGACGTGTCGCTCGAAGGTCTGCGCCTGCTCGAAGAGCGTCTCGCGCGTTATGACATCGAATGCCATTATCGGCGCGGTTATCTGACGCTCGCCGTCAACGATCGGAAGGCGCGCAAACTCAAGGAGTGGATGGAGCGCACACAGGACCGGTATGCGTATCCGCTCGAATGGCTGGATCGGTCGGCGCTTCGTTCGCATATCGCCACGCAAAGATTTTCTGCCGGCGTGTATGACGGCGGGTCCGGTCATCTGCATCCGCTGCTGTACTGCCTCGGTCTCGGCGAAGCGGCGCGGCAAGCGGGAGTCAAGGTCTTCGAAAATTCAGCGGTGTCCCGGCTCGAACGCGGCGCGCGGCCCGTCGTGAAGACAGCCGAAGGCGCGGTGTCGTGCGACCGCGTGGTGATCGCCGGCAACGTTTATCTCGGCGAATTCGGCGATCATCCGGCGCCCGAGATCGAGGCGCGGATCATGCCGGTGGGCACCTACATGGTCGCCACCGAGCCGCTTTCCGACGCATTCGCCAACGAGCTCATGCCGGGCCGAGCCGCGGCGTCGGACAACAATCTCATCCTCGATTACTTCCGGCTGAGCGCCGATAACCGGCTGTTGTTCGGCGCCGGAGAAAGCTATGACGCCACGACGCCGCGTAATCTGATCGACAGGATGCGGGATCGGATCACGGGCGTTTTCCCGCAACTCGCCGATGTCGGCATCGACTACGCGTGGGGCGGTTTCGTCGACGTCACCATGAACCGCGCGCCGGACCTCGGCCGGATCGGCGCGAACATTTACTACGTGCAAGGCTTTTCCGGGCACGGTCTGGTGTTCGCGGGAATGGCCGGGAAGATTCTCGCCGACGCGATCGCGGGCGACGCGTCGACCTTCGACGTGTTCAGCCGCATCCGGCATCGGCGCTTCCCCGGCGGCAAGGCGCTTCGCACGCGGGCTCTGGTGCTGGGCATGTGGTACTACAAGCTGCGCGAGCTTTTGTAGGGCAACGCCGTCAGAGACGCGAAGCCGATCGCTACGCGCCCGCTCGCCGTCACGCGCTATACCGCACCGGCAGCGCCGTCGAATATTTGATCTGCTCCATCGCGAAGCTCGAACTGACGTCGTACAGCGGCACGGCGGCGATCAACAGCTTGTACACGCGGTCGTAGTCGTCGATGTCGGAAACCACCACGCGCAGCAGGTAATCCGTCTCGCCGCTCATCCGGTAAACCTCCACCACTTCGGGAATGTCCTGCACCGCCTGCGTGAAAGTCTGCGCCCACGCCTGCGTGTGCTGATTCGTGCGCACGGCGACGAACACGGTCGTGCCGACGCCAAGCTTGCGCGCATCGCACAGCGCCACTTGCCCACGGATCACACCGGTCTCCTTCAGACGCTGCAGCCGCTTCCAGCACGGCGTTTGCGACAGATTCACGCGCTGCGCCAGTTCGGCAATCGGCATGGTCGCGTCTTCCTGCAGCAACTCGAGCAGTTTCCTGTCGATGATGTCCATTCCCATCGTCTCACCCCTTTAGCAAATTTTTCTACTTTTCAGATTGATGGGGGAATTATATGGAAACTCTTTCTCCGGACAAAACGGTATAAATCCTGATCCGAAGAAAAACACGGCAGCCAGTGCCGTTCAACGACCGTGACTCACAACCTCGCTTCCTCCGCCGCCCTCCTCGATACGTTCGCACAAGCTTGCGCCGCGCACGATCTGCCTTCGCGCGCCGCTCAGCCCGCGCCTCTCGCCCGCCTGTGCGATGCGCTCGACGCCATGTTCGAAGCGTGCGCCCAATTTGCCGAGCCTTCGCATTCGAGCTTCTTCGCGCGCAGCATGCGTATCGCGCTCGCGGAAGCGGCTGCGGACGCCGCGCTGCTGACGCCCGCGCAGCGCGAAGGATCTAGTGAGAACTACCGCCGTCATCTGCTCGCCGCCGATCCGCACGGCCGCTATGCGGTCGCCGCGCTTGTCTGGCAGCCGCATCAGGCGAGCCCCGTGCATGCGCATCACACATGGTGCGGATACGCGGTGATCGACGGCGCGTTGAGCGAAACGGTTTTTGAGTGGAACGAGCGCGAGCAGTGTGCGAGCGCTGAACGCACGCAGGCGCGCAGGCAAGGCGCGGTGTCGTTCGTGCGAGGCGGCCGCGGCAGCATTCATCGGCTGCAAAATTGCAGCGATGCGCCGGCCGTGTCGCTGCATATTTACGGCGTGCCCGGCGCGCGCATCGCCACGCATGTCAACGATGTAGTGCGCGCCGCGCCCGTGCTCGTCTGACAGCGGCACGGCGAGCACGGGCAAGGCACGAACAGGCGCACGCACATACGTACACACACGCACAAAACTTCGCGCCCTCTGCCCTCGCCGAATAATCAGCTCTTGCCTTCGCCCGCCGTGGGAACCTGCGGCGGAATCGGCGCCGTTTGCGCGGTCGCCGGCGGCGCCGGCCGTGGTTCATGCGACACGTCGCGCGCCACCGCTACCGCCGGATGCGCGCCGCGCATCGGCAGCGTTTTCTCCGTGTGCGGGCGAGCATGGCCGGACTCGTGGCCGTGCTCTTCATGTCCGGTTTCGTCCGGTGTACTGTCGTCGCGCCACGGCTGCCCCTCGCTGTCTTTCGACGACGTGAACAAGCGCATCTGCGGCACCGGAATCTCGATGCCGGCTTCGTCCATCTTGCGCTTGAGCCGCGCATTGAACGCCCGCGCCACGCTCCATTGCTGCAGCGGCCGCGTCTTGATCTGCCCTTTGACGACCATCCAGTTCGGATCGAAACGGTCGAGGCCCCACACTTCGATCGGCCCGAGCATCTCACGCCGGTAACGGAAGTCGGCCATCAGGTCGGCGCCGACTTCGCGGATCATCTGCGTGATTTCATCGACGTCGGTAGAGAACGACATGCGCACTTCGAACACGGCATACGCGAAGTCGCGCGACAGGTTCTTGACGATCTTGATCTGCGAGAACGGAATGGCGTGAATCGCGCCCTGACCGTCGCGCAGGCGCACCGTGCGGATCGACAGATGCTCGACCGTGCCCGCATGGCCGCCGTCCACATCGATCCAGTCGCCCACTGAAATCGTGTCTTCGATGATGATGAAAAGCCCCGTGATCAGGTCGGTCACGAGCGACTGCGCGCCGAAGCCGATCGCGAGACCGATCACGCCGGCGCCTGCGAGCAGCGGCGTCACGTTGATGCCGAGATTCGCCGCGGTGACGATGCCCGCGATCGTCATGATGCTCACGAGCAGCACGTTGCGCACGAGCGGCAACATCGTGCGCGCCCGCGTGCTCGGGTTGCGCGACTTGTTGCGCGAGCTGCCGGGATTGAGCGCCTCCGTGATCGCGGTGTCGACGAGAATCCACAGCAGCCACGCGATGAACACCGTCGCGACGATCGCGGTCACCGCATGTGCGATGCCGCGCGCCGCGACGTTTTCCTCGACGACCGCGGCCAGCGACACGCCCCACAAACGCGCCGCCAGTTCGAAGAAAAACAGCCAGATGAAAAGCGTCAGCAACGTGCCGCAAAAACGCAGCAAGCGCGTGAGGTACGGCGAGCGGCGCCGCGCGCGCGGACTGCGCGGGCGCGTCATGCGCAGGACGATGGCCGACAGGAAGAACGCGAGCACGAGCAACAGCGCGGTCACCACCGAAATCTGCAGCACGTTTTCGCTCGACCCCGAACCGCCAAGCGTGGCGACCACGGACGCCGTCGCCAGCACGAGGACCGGCACGTGCCACAGCGCGGCGAGCACCTCGAAGGCGTCGGTCGCGGCCTTGTGATCGTTGCGCTGTTCGTAAGGCCGGTTGCGGATCAGGTGCGCGACCGGCCGGCGAAACGCCAGCGCGAAATAGCCGGCGAGCACGGCGGCCGTCATGTTGGCGGCGGTCGAAACGAGTGCGGCCAGGTTGGTGCCGAGTTGATGCGCGACGTCGTAATTGACCGCCGCGTCGCCGAGCGCGCCGAACACGCCGACCGCGAACAGCAGGCGCCGCGCATGATCGATCAGCAGACGCACGGCGATGCGCCGGTGCCCCGAGCCGAACAGCGAAAACATGATCAGGCAGATCGCCGAAAACACCGCGCCCGCGACGATCGCATAGGCGACCACCATGCCGAGCGTGCGGCCGAGCGCATCGGGCATCGCGCGCACGAACAGCAGCGCGGCGACGAACGCGATGATCCACGGCCCCACGCGCCGCAACGCGAAGACGAGCAGCTCGCGTGTCGTCGGATTGGGATTCAGTCCCATCACGATGCCGAGGCGCCGGTACAGCCGCTGCTGCAAATAGATCAGCGCGGCCGCGCATGCGCCCCAGCCGGCCAGCATCGCGAACATCGACAGGAGAATGCGGCCGAAGCTCTCCGGCCCCTGCCCGGAGATGATGGTGTAAAGCTCGTTGCCGGCCGCGTTGAAGCGCCCGCCCCAGTAGCGCACGGGCGTACGGCCCTGATGCATGTCCGATTCGAACGACGCGATGCCCGACGCAATCGCGCCGAGCAAGCCGGGACTCGGCTGCGCGGGCGCCGGCGCGAGCGGACCGACGGTGCGCGAGACGTCGCGCAGTTTTTTGAGTTGCGCGACGAGCGCGGTGCGCTGGCGGTCGTTGTCGAGCGTGGCGATGACGCTGTCGAGCGAACGCGCGATTTCCGCCTGGCTCGCGGGCGACGGCGCCGACGCGGCCTCGGCCGCCGATGCGCCGGACGCCTCCGACGCGGGCGCGACCGTCGCGCTGTTGATCAGGCTCTGCAACGCGGGAATGACGGGCGTGCTGCTGGCTGCAGTGCCGGCGGCGTGCGCGCCGAGAGGCAGCGATGCGATGCAGACGAGAAGCGCGATTCCGATCGCGGCGGGACACGCGCTGATGACGGCACGAAGCCACGCACTGATCGAAGCGCTGATTGAACCGCTTCGCGCCGCATATCTGCGAGCCGACCCGCCCGCGCGCACACGAGCGCCGCCGCGGACGTGCGGCCATCCGACGCAAGCGGAAAGACGAACAAATGCAGCGTGAATCGAAGAAAGCCCGCCGTTTGACGGCGCAGCCTCGGATTCACGCCGCGATGGGCATGACTGCATGGCAATCCGTGAGAAAACGGGAGACGCCAGTGTAGCCTCAGTTGGCGCGCCCGCAACCGGACATGCGTAACGGATTGTTAGGACGCTTGCATGATTTCATGCGTGCAGCGCGCCGCGGAGGGTGACGAGCCGCGGCACCATGCCACCCACGCCGCGCGGCACGCACGCCGCGCAAGCACGCGGCGCCTTCAATAAGCGACCGTCGCGAGCTGACGGATGAAACGGCTCTGCTCGAGTTCGTCGACGAACGCGATCGCGTAATCCTCGGCGGAAATGCGGCTGTTGCCTTCGGCGTCGGCGATCAGCGAGTTCGTGCCGGTGCGGAACGTACCCGTGCGCTCACCCGGCGCGATGATCGCGGCCGGCGAAAAGAACGTCCAGTCGAGATCGGCGACGCTGCGGTAGTAGCCGAGCGCATCGCGATGCGCGAGCGCGACGGCCTTGTAGGCATCCGGGAAACCTTCGCTATCGACGAGCTGTTTGCCGGGCGCGACTTCGAGCGAGCCCGCGCCGCCCACCACCACGAGCCGCTTCACGCCCGCCGCGCGCACACCTTCGACCAGCGCGCGAGTCGCCTTGTCCAGCACGCCGACGTCGCCTTGCGGCGGCGCATATGCGCTCGCCACCACATCGTGACCGCGCACCGCTGCGCCCACGCTCGCCGCGTCGAGCAGATCGGCCTGCGCCGCTTTGAGATTGGGCACGTCGGCCGGAACGCGCGCGGGATTGCGCGCAAGCGCCGTGACCTGATGCCCGCGACGCGCCGCTTCGGCCGCAATTCGCGAACCGATCATGCCGGTCGCGCCGAACAATGCGATCTTCAACTGCCTGCTCATTTCAATGCTCCTGTCATTTGTTTATATGTAACCAAGATGATTACATATATGCCGCAAAAAAGAGGGGCCTCGGCCCCCGTCTGTCATTCCGCGCTTATTGCGCGCTCATTGCATGCGCATTAGCAATCATCGGCGAACGCGGTTTCTGCGCCAAGCACCCGCGTCATCCATGCGGCCGCCGCTTGCGTTCGCGCGCTCGCTCCGCGCGCAGCAAGTCCGCCGTCGCGTCGGCCAACGTGCGCTGCGCGAGCGACGCCTCCATCGCCTGCTGCGCTTCGTCGATGATTCCGCGCAGCACGACCTGGATGTTGCGCCCCACCATGCACGCCGGATTCGGCTCCTCGCGATGAAGCGCGAAGAGCTGCGCGTCGTCGACTGCGCGGTACACGTCGAGCAGCGAAATCTGCTCGGGCGCGCGGGCGAGCAGCGCGCCGCCGCCCGCGCCGAGCTGCGAGGTCGTGAGGCCGGCTTCGGCCAGCATGGTCAAAAGCCGCCGGATCAGCGCGGGATTCGTATTCACGCTGCCCGCGATCATCTCCGACGAAAGCGGCGTGCCCTCCTGCAAAGACAACAGCGCGAGCACATGCACCGCAAATGCAAACCGGCTACTGGTGTTCACAACAACCCGCCCTGCGACGACAATGTGTAACCATAGTAATTACATTTATCGGCACTGTCAAACCCGTCCGCTCTTCCCGGCCGAACGCACGAACGCGCGCGATGGAATCGGCTCACGCGCATCTCACTTGTCCATCTGCTTTTGCGCATCGCCGCCGTAGCCCGAACCGGACGACGAAGCCGCTGCGCTCGTCGACGAAGCCGAGCTTTGCGCCGACCACTGCTGCAGTTTGCGCCCCGCGTTTTCCAGGCTCTCGCCGGTCAGCGACGCGGCTTTGCCGAGCTGCGCCTGCGCCGCGCTGGCGGCGTTCTGCAGATTGGCCTGAGCGCTCGACGCGAGCGCATTCGGATCGATCGTGACCGTCGGCGCCGAAGCCGATTGAATGTTCTGCTGCGCCGCGGATTTGGTTTCGTCGACCTTCTGGCCGACGTAGCTCGCGGCCTGATCGAGCTTCTGCGACGCGGCCTGCGCGGCGTCGTTGAGCTTGCCGGCAACCTGCCCCGCCGACGCATCGTTCTTCTGGCAGGCCGCGAGACCGGCGAATACGAACAGGACCACGGCGGCACGGCGCAGCAACGGCGAACGGATGGATGAATTCATGTGTGTATGTGAACCGCGCGAAGCGGCCTCTCTGACGAAAACGCGCTCATCATACGCTGTTGCCGCCGCCTGCCGGACAACGGCTTCATGCGCGATAAATCGACGCGCACGGCGGGCGGCGGCCGTCGCGGTTCTGTCAAAGCTTGTGCGGTAGACTGGCCAACGCAATCGAGCATTGCTGTGTTCACTTGACCCACTGGAGGCATACGATGGCGGCAAAGAAGATTCTGTTTCTCACCGGCGATTTCGCCGAGGATTACGAAACGATGGTGCCGTTTCAGGCGCTGCAGGCAGTCGGACACGTGGTCGACGCGGTGTGCCCGGACAAGAAGGCCGGCGACCGGATCAAGACCGCGATTCATGATTTCGAGGGCGATCAGACCTACACCGAAAAGCCGGGGCATCTGTTCGCGCTGAACGCATCGTTCGAAGACGCCGATCCGCGTCAGTACGATGCGCTCGCGATTGCCGGCGGGCGCGCGCCCGAGTATCTGCGGCTCAATCCGAAAGTCATCGACATCGTGCGGCAGTTCGCCGAAGCCGGCAAACCGATCGCCGCGATCTGTCACGCCGCGCAGTTGCTCGCGGCCGCGGACGTGATCCGCGGCAAGCGCATCTCCGCGTATCCGGCCTGCGCGCCCGAGGTGAAGCTGGCCGGCGGCGAGTACGCCGACATTCCCGTCGACGCCGCGATCACCGACGGCAACTTCGTGACGGCGCCCGCGTGGCCCGCGCATCCCGAATGGCTGCGTCAATTCCTCGTTCTGCTCGGCACGCGTATCGAGCTTTGAGCCGGCTCAAATGCCGCGGGCGGCCACGGCGGTCGCGCGCGGCATTTGAGAGTCGTCCTATGGTTCGCGCCGGAGGGCCTTCCTATAGTCACGGGCTGACTTGTGGAGCGCTTTTCGATGGAACTTACCGACTGGATCGTCATTCTCGCCGTCGCGTTGATCGCGATTGCTTTTCGCTGCGCGCGCACGCCGGCCGGCTGGGCTCGTGAAAACCGCGCGCGGCGCCTCGCCGGCACGCGAATGCTGGTGCTGGCAGCCTGCTCGGTCTGGGCGGCTTTGTTGATTCTGGCGCGCTGCGTGTTCGCGCTCGACGGCCTGCTCGGCCTGCGCCCCACGCTCTACCAGGTGCTCGTCGTGGTCGCCGTTCTGCTTGCCTGCGCGTGCTACTGGTCGGTTCGCGGCCGGCAACTGCTGAAGTCGCGCCGTTTGTTTGCTTCTTGCTGAGCTGATGTAGCCTGCGGTCACGCTGGCCCACCATCCTGATCGGTTCCGAGCCATCACCTCGGTTTCCGCTTCACGCAACCTTCCTGATTTTCGATTCGCTCGCGCCTGCGCCGTCCGCAGGCCGTCGCGGGTGCTCCCGCATCACCCGCTCGACTGCAACCCACGTCAGCCCTTACGGGCCCATCCGCAGATTCCCCGGCTTGTCCATCGCCTGATCGTTGGCCGCCACGGATAGCGGTCGCCCGCCGCGCCCTTCACCGCCTTCACGCGCTCGCCCCGCCGCCGGCCGGGCCCCCGCTTCGGGCAGCGACAGATAGAACGTCGTGCCCACGCCTTCGGCCGACTCCGCCCAGACCCGCCCGCCGTGCCGCTCGACGACGCGCCGCACCAGCGCGAGCCCAATCCCCTCGCCCGCGGCCGCCGTGCCGTGCAAGCGCTGAAACGCGTTGAATAGCCGCGGCAGCGCGATCGCCGGAATGCCCAGGCCGTTGTCGCGCACGTAAAAGATCCGCAGCGACTGAACGCCCGGCGGCGCGGGCGTCGTGCCGATTTCGATCCGGCCTTCGCGCGACGGGTCCAGATAATTCACCGCATTGCCGATCAGATTCGCGAACACCTGCTCGAGCGCGGTCGGATCGCCCCACACGGCCGGCAAGTCGCTCACCTGCACCTGTGCCCGCCGCGCGCGGATCGAGCCCTGCATCGCGTCGATCACGCGCGGCACGATATCGCGCACCTCGACTTTCTGATGCCGGTATTCGACGCGGCCGATGCGCGACAGCCGCAACAACGCGTCGATGATGTGCGACGCGCGCAGCACCGCCGTCTGCAGATAATGCAGCGCTTCGCCGATGTCCTCGTCGACCACGCGCTCGATGCGTTGCCGCATCTGCGCGTCGATCGACGAATCGCTCAGGGCCGCGCGCAGTTCGTCGCACGCGCGGATCAGTTCCTTCGAAAAGCCCTGCAGATTGACGAGCGGCACACGCAGATCATGCGACACGCTGTAGATGAACATCTCGTTTTCCTGCGTCTGCTGCCGCAGCGTCTCGTTGATGCGCGCAAGCTCGTCCGCGCGGCGCGCAAGGTCCGCCTGAAAGCGCGCCTGGATGCGCTCGGCTTCGAGAAGACGCCGGCTGGTCTCGTGCAAGGTCAGGTCGAGTTGCGCGATTTCGTCGTGGCCCGGCCCGATCGGCGCGAGCGGCTCGTTGCCGGCAAGGCGCCCGGCGTTGTCCGACAGGACCGCAAGCCGGCCACGCAAGCCGCGCGTGAAAAGCCACACGGCCAGCGCCACAAACAGCAGAGAGCCGAACACCGCCGCGCCGACCAGCGCCTGTTGCCGCTCGCGCGCGGCGTCGGCGGCATTGGCGCGCTGGCTGTCGAGACGCCGCTCTTCCGCCTGGAAGGCGGCCACCTGCTGGCGAAAGCGGTCGAGCACGTCGGTCTGCGCAAGATCGCCGAAGCGCTCGACGATGTCGTTGCCGCGCCCCGAGCGCAGCATGTCCTGCATGCGGTCGGACCATTGCCGATAGGCCTGCACCGCCTGGCGTACCTGGACGACGCGTTCGACCTCGGCCGGGTTGTCCGAGACGAGTTCCGCGAGCTGATCGATCCGCCGGTCGACATCGACCCAGACGGAGAGCGGTGTCACAAAGTGGTTGTCGCCGGCAAGCACCGCGCCGCGCAGCGCGACAGACTCGCCGAGTACCGGATCGAGAATCGACGTGGTCTGGCGCAGCACTTCCTGACCGTGGACGGCCCAGCGCTCGGCGTCGGCCGCGTCGGACTGCGCCTTGACCAGTCCTGACAGAAGCGCCAGTTCGAAGACCGCCGGAATCGCGATCAGCAGCAGGCCTTTAGTGGTAAGTCGCATGCGAGCGCATTGGAAGGTGGGCCGCCAGTCGTGTACGGGACGGGACATTATGTCGGCGTTTGCTGCGGAAACAAAGGGTCGGGCTAGCGCCCAAACTTTGGCGGCAGGCGTGTCGATGCAGGCTGCAGGTCGGGCTGCACCGATGTGCTCGCACACCTTCAGGCTCGACGCCGCGCCCGTAAGCCGGACGAAAACTTTGGACCCGTAATGGATCATAGGAACCAAAACGGGACGTTTCCGCACATCTTTTGTGCTTGGACGCGTGCATTGAAGGTGCAGACTGCGCGACTCGGGGCTCGCCGTCGCAGGCGACAATCCCAATCCGGTGCCCGTTTGCACTGCGTTCGCCGGACAAGCACCTTTTTGGCCCGCTTCTTGCATCCAATGCCCGACTTTTTGGCATAAGCGGAAACAACCGATGGCTAGCTTGAAAACCGGCACCGATACGCTCTTTCTTTTGCTCGGGGCCGCCATGGTGCTGGCGATGCACGCGGGATTCGCCTTTCTCGAGCTCGGCACCGTGCGCAAGAAGAACCAGGTCAACGCACTGGTCAAGATTCTGGTGGACTTCTCGGTCTCCACGATCGCCTATTTCTTTATCGGCTACACGATCGCGTACGGCGTGCAGTTCTTCGACAACGCCGGGACGCTCGCCGCGCACAACGGCTACGCGCTCGTGCGCTTCTTTTTCCTGCTGACGTTCGCCGCCGCGATTCCCGCGATCGTCTCGGGCGGCATCGCCGAGCGCTCGAAGTTCAATCCGCAGCTTTTCGCGACCTTCGTGCTGGTCGGCTTCGTCTATCCGTTCTTCGAAGGCATCGCGTGGAACGAGCGCTTCGGCGTGCAGGCGTGGATCGCGCAGATGTTCGGCGTGCCGTTCCACGACTTCGCCGGTTCGGTCGTCGTGCACGCGTTCGGCGGCTGGGTCGCGTTGCCGGCCGTGCTGCTGCTCGGCGCGCGCCACGGCCGCTATCACCGCGACGGCGGGATTGCCGCGCATCCGCCGTCGAATATTCCGTTTCTGGCGCTCGGCGCGTGGGTGCTGGCCGTCGGCTGGTTCGGCTTTAACGTGATGAGCGCGCAGACCGTCGACAAGATCAGCGGACTCGTCGCCGTCAATTCGCTGATGGCGATGGTCGGCGGCACGCTGACCGCCTGGCTCGCGGGCCGCAACGATCCGGGCTTCACGTACAACGGGCCGCTCGCCGGGCTGGTCGCCGTATGCGCCGGCTCGGACCTGATGCATCCGCTCGGCGCACTCGTCACGGGCGGCATCGCCGGCGTGCTGTTCGTCTATATGTTCACGTGCGTGCAAAACCGCTGGCGCATCGACGACGTGCTCGGCGTGTGGCCGCTGCACGGTCTGTGCGGCGCGTGGGGCGGCGTCGCGGCGGGCATCTTCGGCTTGCGGGCGCTCGGCGGAATGGGCGGCGTGTCGTTCGGCGCGCAGGTGCTCGGCACGCTCGGCGGGATTGTCGTGGCGACGCTCGGCGGCACGCTCGTGTACGGCGCGATTCGCCTGACGGTGGGCCTGCGGCTCGACCAGGAGGACGAATACAACGGAGCCGACCTGTCGATCCACAAGATTTCCGCGACGCCGGAGCGCGAAAGCCTCGGCTGACGCAGCGGCTCGCGTGGGCGCAAGCCAATGCTCGTGGGCAAGCCGCGGCCTGGTCCGACCTGTCCCCATAGAGCCGCCGAATGTTAGACTTGCGCGCTGGAGATGGCATTCTCCAATGGGTGTCCGGCGTGCGCTTCAACGCACACGCTCGCGCCAATCCATTAACCGCCTCGTGCTGATGATGCCTGCTTCCCCGGACCCATGCGGAGGCGGCATCGCGTCTTCCCGCTCAGCCCGGCTTGTCGACTCCGGTTTCAGCAAAGTCCACTCATGTACTGGTCCATCTTGGCCGTCGCTATCGGCGGTGCGCTCGGTTCGCTGTTTCGCTGGTTTCTCGGCCTGCGTCTGAATGCGCTATTTCCGTCGCTGCCGCTCGGCACCTTTGCCGCCAATGTGATCGCCGGCTACGTGATCGGCGTGGCCGTCGCCGGCTTTGCGCGCGCGCCGCAGATCGCGCCGGAATGGCGGCTCTTCGTGATCACCGGGATGATGGGCGGACTCTCCACCTTCTCGACCTTCTCCGCCGAAGTCGTGCAGCATCTGCAGGACGGCCGCCTCGGCTGGGCCGCGGGCGAAGTCGCGATCCACGTCGGCGCATCGCTTTGCATGACGGTTCTCGGCATCGCCACGGTCGCGCTTTTATCGCGTTGAGAGAGCGGTTTTGCCGCCGGGCGGGCACATCGCTTGCGCACCTTCGGACGCACCCTTTTCGTTAAGGAGGTGAAAGATGGGCTCAATCAACCCGCAAGGCGCCACTCGAGGCGGAGCGAAGATTGTCGGCGGCGGCATCGGCGAAGGTCCGGGGCCGGAAGTCATGGCGGCTGCCACGCTGGACGGAACGAAGGTGATGTCGTCGGATGGTGAACATGTCGGCAAGATCTCCGACATCATGCTCGACGTGCGCAACGGACGCATCGCCTACGCGGTGCTGTCGGAAGGCGGTTTTCTCGGGATGGGCGCGAACCTGCACGCCATTCCGTGGAGTGCGCTGACGCTCGACACCGACCAGAAGTGCTTCTTCGTCGACATCACCGCACAGCGCCTGAAGGACGACCCGGGTTTCGACAAGGACCACTGGCCGTCGATGGCCGACCGTGCCTGGGGCGAATCGACGTACAGCTACTACAACCGGGAACCGTATTGGTCCGCGACACGCGGCGTCGTCGAGGACGACCCGGCCATCCGGCCAAGCGAACACTAATGCAGGATGACGCTCGCGAAGGAGCGCGCGTCTGACTGACCATGCCACCGCGTCGCAATGCGGTGGCATGGATCGCGCGCAAGCAACGCACGATCCCTCTTCACATGGCGCAACGCGCGTGAGTTAGCGCGCAGCCAGCATGCCGATGATGAGCCCGCCGATCAGCGCCATCGTCACCGCTTTCCACGGACTGTCGTGAACGAAATCATCGGTCGATTCGGACACGACGCGATATTTCGTTTTGACCACGTCCTGCGCGTCAGCAAGTTTGTCCTTCAATTCCGAGAGTTTCATCGTGCTGCGGGCACGCAATTCGTCGCTGCCGTTGGGTCGTCCCGCGAGGCTGTCGTCGCGCGACGCATCGGCGGAACCGGAACTGGTGGATTGATAAGACTCGGCCATTTTCAACCTCCCTCTCTTTGCGTTGAGTGGACAACGTTCAGCAAACCTTGTGCCTCGCGTGCGGCTTATCGTTATTAGTTAGGATGGCGATGCTTTTTTACTGCGCACGCAAATGTCTGATCAGTGACTGCGCCCCAGCAGACGACGGCATCTATGCCGAAGCCGGCCGCACAGGCACAGCCATTGCGCTCCGTGAAGGCCGGCCGCATTGGCCGGTACGAACGAGGAGCGACACATGAGCATTTTTTCAAGCATTCTCAACAAGATTTTCCCGCACGATCATCCGGCCAACACCGGCTCCGGCGCAGCGGCCGGCGCGGCGGCCTCGCCCACTGCGGCACCCGGCAGCGCGAGCGCTCCGGCGGGCACGCCGGCCACGCCATCCACCACGGCCGCCGGCAATTCGCAACCGCCTGTCACGCCGATGCCGACCGTCGACGTCGAAGCGGTGCTCGCGAAAATGCAGGAAAGCAGCGGCGAAAAGTTGAACTGGCGCACATCGATTGTCGATCTGCTGAAACTGCTCGGTCTCGACAGCAGCCTTGCCGCGCGTAAGGAGCTCGCGTCGGAACTGCACTACACCGGCAGCACGGAAGACTCGGCCGCGATGAACATGTGGCTGCACAAGCAGGTCATGCAGAAGCTCGCGGAGAACGGCGGCAAGGTGCCGGACGATCTGAAGAGCTGATAGGCCGGCGCGATAGTTGGTGTGCAACGCCGCGGTCACCCGCGGCTTTTCGCGCGACCGATTGCTACAACGTCTTCCTCATGCAAGCGGCAGTCGCCGGACACAGTTGCGCGAACTGCGTGGTGGACTTCACTTCCGCGGCCACTTTGCTTCTGTCGACATCCACGTAGCCCATGCGCCTGAAGAACCCGGCCGCGGTCGTCGTAAGCAGCCACAAGTCGGATATGTCCGACGCTCGCGCCATCGACTCTGCATGAGCGACCAGCATGGTGCCCAATCGCGCGTGACGAGCGGTCCGCGCGACTGCCAGCGAGCGTAGCAACGCATCGACTCCCAACCGCTCGAGCCCAACGCTGCCGACAATCCTCCCACCCTCGTCTTCCGCGACGAGGAAGTCCGCGAGCATGGCTGCATTCACATCGGCGACCGGGAGTTCGTTTTCTGCGAGCAATGCCTTGATGGCCTCAAGGTCTTCGCTTTGTGCAGCGCGCATCTTCATAGTCGATGTTGTCCCCTGTGACGATCCCTGAAGCGAAGTCAGGCGGCTCGGACTGTCGCGTGTCGGCTAAACCGGATAGCCGCAAAGAAAGCAATTGCCGACAGTATCGAGACGAGAAACACTGTCCACTCGACGGCCACGTAACCGTGCGTAAAGCTCCATATGCTGGCAGCGGCAATCGGTGCTACGCCCTTCGCAACGTTGGACGGAAACGAAAGCATGCCACTGACCGCGCCGTAGCCTTCGGTCCACATCAGGTCCTGAACAATGGTGCCGCGAAGGATCGTCATCATCCCATTCGCAGCGCCGTAGCACAGCGCGAAGAGCCATAGCAGCGCGGCCGAATGACCCGCGCCGATCAGGATAAGCGTCGAGACCGGGAACAACGTCACGATGACGATACCCACCGTGCTGATATGCACCCCTCGACCGAACATGAACCAGATTGCTCGAGCGGCGACCTGCGCCGGTCCGATGAGCGCCATGGTTGTCACGAGCACTGCGTTCGATATGCCGCGCTCGACCATGAGCGGCACGAGATGAAATGTGAGCGCGGCGAACGTCGCGTAGTAGGCGGTGAAGCAGACGGCGAGCGCCCAGAAAACGGGCGAACGAAGCGCGCGTTGCGTAGCGGCATCGTTCGTCTGTTTCACTTCGGCGCTGGTCGGCCGTGCTTCGGCGTCAAGCCTCGATGAACGGATTGCCGCCACGTGAACAGGAAGGCATATAAACACATTCAATGCGGCGAGGACAACAAGCGACGTGCGCCAGCCGACGGCGCCAACGAGGAACTGCGTCAACGGAATAAAGACCGTGCTCGCGAATCCGGCGACCAATGTAATGAGCGTGATCTTGGTGCGGAAGCTTCGCGGATAACGGTGCGTCACGACCGCGAACACCGGGTCATAAAACGTGGCGGCCATCGAAACGCCCAGGCCAATCCACACGACGAAGAGCACCGTCAACGATTGCGCATCGGCCCACAGCAGCAGCATCGCCGCGGCGATGATCGAGCCGAGGGCCATGACGCGGCGGCCAAATCCGTGGTCGATCCAGCGGCCGATCGGATAGGCCGCGACGCCCGAAACGAGTAAGCCCACGGAAAGCGCCGCGTTCATCGCCGTCCGGCTCCAGCCCATGGCCTGCTCCATTGGCACGACCAGCAGCGAAAAGGAATAGTAGACGGAGCCCCACGATACGAGTTGAGCGACGGCTAGTGCCCACGTCACCAGTCTGTCGCGACTGTCCGTTGTTTCTGTGTCGGCTCTTGCGCTCTCGTCCGGATTCGACGTCGTGCTCAATTTTTTTGGCCTTTCATTTGGCTTCGTGGATTAAAGGTCCGGAGTGCAGCCTTTCTTTTCACGCCGTGGTCGTTACTTTGACATTTCCAGAATACCGGAAACGTCATAGAATGCAAAGCACCAACAGTGATGTATTGCTCGTCATCCGCCGCAATGCCCGCGTTGACTCGCCAAACATCCGTGTGCAATTGCAAAGATCAAATAGCAAGGTAATCAGATGACCGTTGATGCAACGAAAGACGACCACAGCTTTCCGGCCGCCAGGACAGATTTTTTCGACACCGATATCGCAGCGCGCCTCGGCATGAATGGGCAACCGCCCGTGAGGATTTTGCTGCTCTACGGTTCGCTGCGTGAACGCTCGTATTCGCGGCTGCTAGTCGAGGAAGCCGCCCGCCTGCTGCAGACGTTCGGCGCTGAAACGCGGATTTTCGATCCGCGCGGTCTGCCGCATGCAGACGACGTCGACGTGAAGAACCATCCGAAAGTAAAAGAGTTGCTCGAGTTGTCGCTGTGGTCCGAAGGACACGTGTGGTGCAGCCCCGAGCGCCACGGCACGATCACCGGTTTGATAAAGACGCAGATCGATCATCTGCCGCTCGTCAGCGGCGGCATCCGCCCGACACAGGGGCGCACGCTTGCCGTCATGCAGGTCAGTGGCGGTTCGCAGTCGTTCAACTCCGTCAATCAACTGCGGCAGCTCGGACGATGGATGCGCATGTTCACCATTCCCAATCAGTCGTCGGTAGCCAAGGCGTTTGAAGAGTTCGAAGAGAACGGGCGAATGAAACCGTCCTCGTATTACGACCGCCTCGTCGACGTCATGGAAGAACTCGTGAAGTTCACGCTGCTGCTTCGCGGCCGCGCCGATTATCTCGTCGACCGGTACAGCGAACGCGTGAAGGAAGACCGTCTGCTCGACCCGGCGACCGACTTGGTGACCGACCCAACATCGCAGGCAATTACCGACCATTCGCGGAAAGAAGCACAGACGAGCAACCAATAAAGGTACGTCATGGCAACGTTCGATTCGAAGCTCGCAGTCAAGGCGCTGGCAGCGCTCGCGCATGAGACTCGCCTCGCCGTCTTCCGCCTTCTGGTTACGGCGGGCCCCTCGGGCATGAGTCCGGGCGCCATCGCCGAACAAATGGGACTGCCCGCGCCGACGCTGTCGTTCCATCTGAAGGAGCTTGCGCACGCGGGGCTTATCGAGGGAAAAAGTCAGGGGCGGTTCATCATTTACAGCGCCAGTTATGACCACATGCTGACGCTCATGGACTTCCTGATGGAGAACTGTTGCGCCGCGGATCAGGCAGAGCAATGCGACTGCGCGATCAATGAGACCCAGGCGTGGAGGAAGCCTTAGTGAAGCGCTTCTGCAGATGTCGATTTAAAACTCAATCGCGGCGAGACGTCGTCAGGAGAAATGTGTGACAGAAAACCGAAAGTACAACGTCTTGTTCCTTTGCACCCACAACTCGGCGCGTTCCATCCTTGCCGAGGCTGCGCTTAATCAGCTCGCCGGTGACCGCTTTGTCGGGTACAGCGCGGGCAGTCATCCGGGAACGGCGCCGAACCCCTACGCAATCGCCTTGCTCAAATCGCAAGGTATCGAAACGGACCGGCTGCGCAGCAAGAGCTGGGACGAATTCGCTAAAGACGGCGCGCCGCAAATGGACTTCATCTTCACAGTCTGCGACGATGCAGCCGGTGAAGTCTGCCCGATCTGGCCGGGCCATCCTGCGAAAGCACATTGGGGCGTCGCGGACCCATCGAAGGCAAAAGGTTCGGACGACGACAAGCGCGAGGCATTCCTGCAAGCCTTCGTGCAGATGAAAAAGCGCATAGAGCTTTTCACGAATCTCCCGCTCGAAAAGCTCGACGGTCTCGCCATCCAGCAGCAGATGCAAAGTATCGGCACGTCGCTGCGTGAGAAGGGAGAGTAACGATGGCGGGCAGTCAAACCGTCGCGAAAGCCGCGCGGCGCGCGCCAGGCGGCATCGGATTTTTCGAGCGCTATTTGTCGCTGTGGGTCGCGCTCTGTATCGTGGTTGGCATCGTGCTTGGCAAGCTGTTGCCCGGCGCAGTCCACACCGTGTCGATGCTCGAATTGGCCCACGTCAACATCCCCGTCGGCATTCTGATCTGGGTAATGATTATTCCGATGCTGTTACGCATCGACTTCGCGTCGCTCGGCAAGGTGCGGACTCAACTCAGGGGCATCGGCGTGACGCTGGTCATCAACTGGGCGGTGAAGCCGTTCACGATGGCCTTCCTCGCGTGGGTCTTCGTGCGGCACGCGTTTGCGTCGCTCTTGCCCGCCGACCAGTTGGACAGCTACGTCGCCGGGCTGATTTTGCTGGCCGCAGCACCTTGCACCGCGATGGTCTTCGTCTGGAGTCAATTAACGAAGGGCGACCCGTACTTCACGTTGTCGCAGGTCGCGCTGAACGACCTGATCATGGTGTTCGCGTTCGCGCCCGTGGTTGGCCTGTTGCTGGGCATCTCGAACATCGCCGTACCGTGGGATACGTTGCTGACTTCGGTGGTGCTCTACATCGTCGTGCCGGTCATCATCGCGCAGCTTGTCCGCAGGGCGCTTTTGCGCCAGGGCGAGGCGGCGTTCCAACGCGCGCTGACGAAGATCGGACCGTTCTCCATCGCGGCGCTTTTGCTGACGCTCGTGTTGCTGTTTGCCTTCCAGGGCGAGCAGATCATCGCGCAGCCGGTTGTGATCCTTCTGCTTGCAGTGCCGATCCTGATTCAGGTTGTGGTGAACGCTTCGCTCGCCTACCTGGCGAATCGGCAACTGGGCGTGTCGCATGAAGTCGCCGCGCCGTCGTGTCTCATCGGCGCGTCGAATTTCTTCGAGCTGGCTGTGGCAACGGCAATCAGTCTCTTTGGCCTGAAGTCCGGGGCGGCGCTAGCCACTGTGGTTGGCGTGCTCATCGAAGTGCCGGTGATGCTCGCAGTCGTGAAAGTCGTCAACTCGTCGCGGCGCTGGTATCAACGAGAGTCCTGAGCGAGCTCAGCCGCGCGCACAAAAAAAAGGCGCCACGTTTCCGTAGCGCCTTGAAAAGTTCTAGCCATTCCGAGGGCCGTGCTAGAACCTGAGAGACGGTATTTCGAAGAGAACCAGGCGACCGGGCGGTCACGCGAACTACGCGGTGCAAAGCATTTGATTGCCGCGGCAGACCGGGAGCCAACTCACCGCATTGGCACGGTGGAAAGCCAACGCTCGCGGCAAGAAACCGCCAACCCTGCTACTTTCTTTCGAAATGAGGTTCCATTTTTTATGGTTATGCTGACTAAGTCAAGCAAAATCTAAACAGCCGCCGCGCGCCGCGGAAAAAAATTCCGATACAATGAATAATACGAAGAAATCTGTGACAAGGCGCTCACGGCGGCGCATTGCGGCGTGCCAAACCCGCGCGCTCCGCTGTCCGTCCCGGCGCTGGTAATCTGAAATATCGTTCCACAATTTACATGAATCCACGAACGCGATCCCGCTCCGCCGCCGAGACCGTCAAGGACAAAGACGGCTCCGGCGACGAGGTCACCGCGCTGGCGCGCGGCCTGACGGTGCTGCGCTCCGTTGCCGCGGCGGACGCGCCGCTCAGCAATCGCGAGCTGACCGAAATCACGGGCATTCCCAAACCCACGGTGTCGCGAATCACGGCGACGCTCGTCGGCACCGGCTTCCTGTTCCGGCTGCCCGACAGCGAACGCTTCGTGCTGACGTCGTCGGTGCTTGAACTGAGCAACGGCTTCTTGCGCAACTTCGACATTCGCGCGCGCGCCCGGCCCTTTCTGATCGAACTCGCCGAGCGCACGCGGCTCTCCGTGCATCTCGCGGTGCGCGACCGTCTCGACATGGTGGTGATCGACGTGATCCGGCCGCGCTCGGCCGTGCTCGTGTCGCGCCTCGAAGTCGGCGCGCGCATGAGCCTGAGCCGCACCGCGATCGGCCGCGCGTATCTCGCCGCGCTCGACGAGCCGGATCGCGCGAAACTGCTGACCGGCCTGCAGGCCGCCGAAGGCGACGACTGGGGCCACGTCGGCGGCCCGCTCGAAACGGCGCTGCAGGAAACCATCGAGCGCGGTTTTGCCGTCGCGACCGGCGAGTGGTACGACGGCCTGAACGCCATCGCGCTCGGGTTCACCGGGCCGTCGGGCGAGCGCTACGCCGTCAACTGCGGCGGCTCGGCCGACCAGTGCCCGCGCGATTGGCTCATCAGCCGCGCGGGGCCCGATCTGCTCGATTGCGTCGCGCGCATCGTGCTGGAAATCGGCGGCACGCCAGGGCGCCGCCTCGACAACTGAAAGCGCCGCGCCGCCAGCCGCCCGCTTCAACCGGACCGCTGCGATCCCGTCACCGACACTGTCTCCATCCTGTAACCGGCGTAATCAAAAGAAAAATACACGGGTGGACTGTTACAGAGCGCGGGACGTAGGATCATGCATTCCTGTCGCGGGGCGCCCGCGCAGTGCGGCGCGAGGCGCCTGATACAGCCTGCCGGAGCCCGGCATGCGCGGCCTTCACCTTAGGCGCGCGGCGCAAGCCTCTTCGCTTGCATCTCCGGTAGCATCGCGGTGAATCTGCGCGGCCGGTCCGCTGTCGAGACCGCCTGTCATGCGATCCGCAAGTGTGAGCGTCAGGCACGCGCCCGGCAATCGCCCAACAAGCGCCAGGCCGCGATGCGGCACAATCGCGCGTACGCCTCACTTCCAAGCCAGTCACTGACCGAACCGATGGACGAACAACAACAGCATTCGGAAACTTCACGCCCCGCCGCTCCGGCTTCCCCGAAGTCCCCCGGCGGCGCTCCAGGCCGTCCGACGGACAAGCGGGACACACCGCCTGGCGTCGTCAAGAGCCATCGCGGCCGCAATATCGCGCTGATTGTCCTCGCGCTGCTGATCCTCGGCTTCGTGCTGTGGCGCTGGCATCCGTGGGGCTCGCCGGACGGCGCGTCGGCGCCGGGCGCGAGCGGCACGCATAGCGGCCGGGCCGGCCGCGGCGGTCCCGGCGGCATGGCCAACATGCCGCAGCCGGTTCATGTCGCGACGGCGACGCAAGGCGAAATGCCGGTCGTGCTGACCGCGCTCGGCACCGTCACGCCGCTCGCGAGCGTGACCGTTCTGCCGCAGTTGAGCGGCATCCTGCAGGACGTCTACTTCAAGGAAGGCCAGATGGTCAAGAAGGGCGACCTGCTCGCGCAGATCGACCCGCGCCCTTATCAGATCTCGCTCGACAACGCCCAAGGCACGCTCGCCCGCGACGAAGCGCTGCTGCAAACCGCGCGTCTGGACCTGAAGCGCTATCAGACGCTGCTCGCGCAAGATTCGATTGCGAGCCAGCAGGTCGATACGCAGGCGTCGCTCGTGCGTCAGTACGAAGGCACCGTGAAGTCGGACAAGGCCAACGTCGACACCTTCAAGCTCGACCTCGTGTATGCGCGCATTACCGCGCCGGTGTCGGGGCGCGTCGGCTTGCGCCAGGTCGATCCGGGCAACTACGTGACGCCGAGCCTGACCAACGGCATCGTCGTGATTACGCAGTTGCAGCCCATCAGCGTGATCTTCACCACGTCGGAAGACAACCTCCAGCAGATTCTCGAGCAGACGCAAACCGGCGCCAAGCTGTCTGTCACCGCGTACGACCGCAGCAACACGAAGTCGCTCGAAGGCGGCGCGCTCGAGACGCTCGACAACCAGATCGACACCACCACCGGGACGGTGAAGCTGCGCGCGCTCTTTCAGAACAGCAGCAACCTGCTGTTCCCGAATCAGTTCGTCAACACACGCCTGCTCGTCAATACGATCAAGGACGCGGTGATCGTGCCGACCTCGGCGGTGCTCAACGGCTCGATGGGCCAGTTCGTGTATGTCGTGAAAGCCGACAACACGGTCACCGTGCGGCCGGTGAAAATCGGGCCCGTCGACGGCGAGCGCACCAGCATCAAGTCGGGCTTGCAGGTCGGCGAGCGCGTCGTGATCGACGGTTCGGACCGCCTGAAGGAAGGCGCGAAGATCACCATTCCGGCCGACAAGCCGCGCGGCGCTTCGGGCGCGCGTGGCGCGTCGGGCGCATCGGGCGCGTGGGCTGCTTCGGCCGCTTCGGGCGCCTCCGGCGCGCGCGCGCATCACGGCAGGCACGCGTCGCAAGCGTCGCAATAAAGGCACGGCACTTACCGCATGAATCCATCCCGCGCTTTTATTCTGCGTCCCGTCGGCACCGCGCTGCTGATGGCGGCAATCATGCTGGTCGGCCTCGTCGCGCTGCGCTTTTTGCCGCTCTCGGCGCTGCCCCAGGTCGACTATCCGACCATCCAGGTGCAGACGTTCTATCCGGGCGCGAGCCCGGACGTGATGACGTCATCCGTGACTGCGCCGCTCGAGCGTCAGTTCGGACAGATGCCGTCGCTCAATCAGATGTCGTCGCAAAGCTCGGCCGGCTCGTCGATCATCACGCTGCAATTCAACCTCGATCTGCCGCTCGACATCGCCGAGCAGGAAGTGCAGGCCGCGATCAACGCAGCAGGCAACCTGCTGCCGTCCGACCTCCCCGCGCCGCCGATCTACGCGAAGGTGAATCCCGCCGACGCGCCGATCCTCACGCTCGCGATCACGTCGAAAACCTTGCCGCTCACGCAGGTTCAGGATCTCGCCGACACGCGTCTCGCGCAGAAAATCTCGCAGGTCGCGGGCGTGGGTCTCGTGAGTCTTTCCGGCGGTCAGCGGCCGGCCGTGCGGATTCAGGCGAACCCGCGCGCGCTTGCCGCGTACGGCCTGAATCTCGACGACCTGCGCACCACCATCTCGAACCTGAACGTCAACACGCCGAAGGGCAACTTCGACGGTCCGACGCGCAACTACACGATCAACGCGAACGACCAGTTGACCGACGCCGACGCCTACAAGAGCGCGGTGGTCGCGTACAAGAGCGGCCGCCCGGTGATGCTGACCGACGTCGCGACCATCGTGCAGGGTCCGGAAAACACCAAGCTGGGCGCGTGGGTCGACGGCACGCCCGCGATCATTCTGAACGTGCAGCGCCAGCCTGGCGCGAACGTGATTCAGGTGGTGGACAACATCAAGAAGTTGCTGCCGCAATTGCAGCAGTCGCTGCCCGCCGCGCTCGAAGTGCGCACCGTCACCGACCGCACCACGACGATCCGCGCCTCCGTGCGCGACGTGCAGTTCGAACTGGCCATGTCGGTCGTGCTCGTCGTGCTGGTCATGTACCTCTTTCTCGCCAACGTCTACGCGACCATCATTCCGAGTCTCTCGGTGCCGCTTTCGCTGATCGGCACGCTCGCCGTGATGTACCTGTGCGGCTTCTCGCTGGACAATTTATCGCTGATGGCGCTGACCATCGCGACCGGCTTCGTGGTCGACGACGCGATCGTGATGATCGAGAACATCGCGCGTTACGTGGAAGAAGGCGAGCCGCCGCTCGAAGCCGCGCTGAAAGGCTCGAAGCAGATCGGCTTCACGATCATTTCGCTGACCGTCTCGCTGATCGCCGTGTTGATCCCGCTGCTGTTTATGGGCGACGTGGTCGGCCGCCTGTTCCATGAGTTCGCAATCACGCTCGCCGTGACCATCGTGATTTCGGCGATCGTGTCGCTCACGCTCGTGCCGATGATGTGCGCGAAGCTGCTGCGCCACACGCCGCCGCACGAAAGCCACCGCTTCGAGGCGCGCGCGCACCGCGCAATCGACTGGGTCATCGCGCGTTACGCGGTCGCGCTCACCTGGGTGCTCGATCGCGAGCGCTCCACGCTGGTCGTCGCGGTGCTCACGCTCGTGTTGACGGCGCTGCTTTACGTGTTCATTCCGAAGGGCTTCTTCCCGGTGCAGGACACGGGCGTGATCCAGGCGATCACGCAGGCGCCGCAGTCGGTGTCGTATGCGTCGATGGCCGAGCGTCAGCAGGAACTCGCCGCCCAGATCCTGAAGAACCCGGATGTGCAAAGCCTGACCTCGTTCATCGGCGTGGACGGCAGCAATATCACGTTGAACAGCGGCCGCATGCTGATCAACCTGAAACCGCGCGACGACCGCAGCAGCACCGCAAGCGAAGTGATCCGGCAATTGCAGCAGGACGTCGCGCATATCGCGGGCGCGTCGCTGTACATGCAGCCGGTGCAGGATCTGACAATCGATTCGACCGTCAGCCCCACGCAGTATCAGTTCATGCTCACGGACCCGAACATGAGCGAGTTCACAACGTGGGTGCCGAAGCTCGTCGAGCGGCTCAAACAGGCGCCCGAACTCGCCGATGTCGCCACCGACCTGCAGGACAACGGCCAGTCGGTGTATGTCGAGATCGACCGCGCGACCGCGTCGCGTTACGGCATCACACCCGCCACCGTGGACAGCGCGCTTTACGACGCATTCGGCCAGCGCATCGTCTCGACTATCTTCACGCAGTCGAACCAGTACCGCGTGATTCTGGAAGCGCAGCCGTCGATGCAGCATTACACCGAGTCGCTGAATTCGATCTATCTGCCCTCTTCCACGTCGTCCGGCGGCCAGGTGCCGCTCTCGGCCATCGCGAAGTTCATCGAAAGGCCGGCGCCGCTGCTCGTCACGCACCTGAGCCAGTTCCCCGCGACCACGGTCTCGTTCAATCTCGCGCCCGGTTCGTCGCTCGGCGCGGCCGTGAAGGCGATCGACCAGGCGCAGAAAGACATCGGCTTGCCGGCGTCGTTCCAGACGCGTTATCAGGGCGCGGCGCTCGCGTTCCAGGCCTCGCTGTCGAACGAACTGTTCCTGATTCTGGCCGCCATCGTCACGATGTATATCGTGCTCGGCGTGCTGTACGAGAGCTTCATTCACCCGATCACGATTCTGTCGACGCTGCCCTCGGCGGGCGTGGGCGCGTTGCTCGCGCTGCTGATCACGGGTCACGATCTCGACATCATCGGCATTATCGGCATCGTGCTGCTGATCGGTATCGTGAAGAAGAACGCGATCATGATGATCGACTTCGCGCTCTACGCCGAACGTGAAGAAGGCAAGGCGCCGCGCGAGGCGATTTACCAGGCGTGTCTGCTGCGCTTCCGGCCGATTCTGATGACCACGCTCGCGGCGCTGCTCGGCGCGCTGCCGCTGATGCTCGGCACCGGCGCAGGTTCGGAGTTGCGCCGGCCGCTCGGCATCGCGATTGCCGGCGGTCTGATCGTGAGCCAGTTGCTGACCTTGTTCACCACGCCGGTGATCTATCTCGCGTTCGACTCGCTCGCACGCCGCGCGCGCGAACGGTTCAATCGCGGCGGCCCGACGGCCGGCGCGACCGACGCAGGGAACTGATGCGATGAACCTGTCGCGTCCTTTTATCTCGCGCCCCGTCGCGACCACGCTGCTCGCAATCGGCATTGCGCTGTCTGGCATCTTCGCGTTCATGAAGTTGCCGGTCGCGCCGCTGCCGCAAGTGGATTTCCCGACCATTTCGATCCAGGCGTCGTTGCCGGGCGCGAGCCCCGATACGGTCGCCACCAGCGTCGCGAGTCCGCTCGAACGGCATCTCGGTTCGATCGCCGACGTCACCGAAATGACCTCGATGAGTTCGGTCGGCTCCGCGCGCATCACGATGCAGTTCGGCCTGAACCGCAATATCGACGGCGCCGCGCGCGACGTGCAGGCGGCCATCAACGCCGCGCGCGCCGACCTGCCGGCGAGCCTGCGCAGCAACCCGACGTACCACAAGGTGAATCCCGCCGACGCGCCGATCATGATTCTCGCGCTGACGTCGAAAACGCTGACCGCCGGCCAGTTGTACGACTCCGCGGCGACCGTCCTGCAGCAGTCGCTGTCGCAAGTCGAAGGTGTCGGCGAAGTGGACGTGAGCGGGTCGGCCAATCCCGCGGTGCGCGTCGAACTGGAACCGCAGGCGCTGTTCCACTACGGCATCGGTCTCGAGGACGTGCGCGCCGCGCTCGCCGCGGCCAACGCGAACAGTCCCAAGGGCTCCATCGAGTTCGGCGCGAACCGCGTGCAGATCTACACGAACGACCAGGCGAGCAAGGCGTCGCAATATCGCGACCTCGTGATCGCGTATCGCAACGGCTCGGCGGTCAGACTCTCGGATGTCGCCGAAGTGGTCGATTCCGTCGAAGACCTGCGCAACCTCGGTCTCTTCAACGGCAAGCGCTCGGTGCTCGTGATTCTGTACCGGCAGCCGGGCGCGAACATCATCGAGACAATCGACCGCGTCACCGCGATGCTGCCGCAACTGCACGCGTCGCTGCCCGCCGACGTGGACATCACGCCGACCGCCGACCGCTCGACCACGATCCGCGCGTCGCTCAAGGACACGCAGTACACGCTGATGATCGCCGTCGCGCTCGTCGTGATGGTGGTGTTCCTGTTCCTGCGCAACTGGCGCGCGACGCTTATTCCGAGCGTGGCCGTGCCGATCTCGATCATCGGCACGTTCGGCGCGATGTATCTGCTCGGCTTTTCCATCGACAACCTCTCGCTGATGGCCTTGACCATCGCGACCGGCTTCGTGGTGGACGACGCCATCGTGGTGCTGGAAAACATCTCGCGTCATATCGAGAACGGCGTGCCGCGCATGAAGGCCGCGTTCCTCGGCGCGCGCGAAGTCGGCTTCACGGTGATGTCGATCAGCATCTCGCTCGTCGCCGTCTTTCTGCCTATCCTGCTGATGGGCGGCATCGTCGGACGGCTGTTCCGCGAATTCGCGCTGACGCTGTCGCTCGCAATCGGCGTGTCGCTGATCGTCTCGCTCACGCTCACGCCCATGATGTGCTCGCGCCTCTTGCGCGAGCCGCACGAACAGAAAGAGGAAGGCCGCTTCGGGCGCTGGCTCGAACGCGGCTTTGCGTCGATGCAGCGCGGCTACGAACGCACGCTCGGCTGGGCGCTGCTGCATCCGCGGCTGATCCTGATGGTGCTGCTCGCGACCATCGGCCTCAATGTGTGGCTCTACATCATCGTGCCCAAGGGCTTCTTTCCGCAGCAGGACACCGGGCGGCTCATCGGCGGCATTCAGGCGGACCAGAGCACGTCGTTCCAGGCGATGAAAGGCAAGTTCTCGCAAATGATGGACATCGTCGGCAAGAATCCGGCGGTGGATAGCGTGGTCGGTTTCACCGGCGGCCGGCAGACCAATTCGGGCTTCATGTTCGTCTCGCTGAAGCCGAAGAGCGAGCGCAAGATTTCCGCCGATCAGGTGATCCAGCAACTGCGCGCGCCGCTCGGCGACGTGGCGGGCGCGCGCACTTTCCTGCAAGCGGTGCAGGACATTCGCGTGGGCGGTCGGCAGTCGAATGCGCAATACCAGTTCACGCTGCTCGCCGATTCCACGCCCGACCTGTACCTGTGGGGACCGAAGCTGACTGAGGCGCTACAAGCGCGCAAGGAACTGGCCGACGTCAACTCCGACCAGCAGCAAGGCGGCCTCGAAGCGATGGTGACGATCGACCGCGCGAGCGCCGCGCGCCTCGGCATCAAGCCCGCGCAGATCGACAACACGCTGTACGACGCGTTCGGCCAGCGCCAGGTGTCGACGATCTACAACCCGCTCAACCAGTATCACGTTGTGATGGAAGTCGCGCCGAAGTACTGGCAAAGCCCGGACATGCTCAAGCAGGTCTACATCAGCACGTCGGGCGGCAGCGCGAGCGGCGCGCAGACCACCAACGCGCCGGCCGGAACCGTGACGAAGGAGACCACGTCCACGTCGTCGTCCACTAGCGCTTCGGCGGGCGGCACGGCGGGCACGACTGCATCGAGCGCCGCCTCCATTGCCGCGGATTCCGCGCGCAACCAGGCGATCAACTCGATTGCGACGAGCGGCAAGTCGAGCGCATCGTCGGGCGCGGCGGTGTCCACATCGAAGGAAACGATGGTGCCGTTGTCGGCCATTGCGAGCTTCGGGCCCGGCAACACGCCGCTCTCGGTGAATCACCAGAGCCAGTTCGTCGCATCGACCATCTCGTTCAATCTGCCGCCCGGCGTGTCGCTTTCCACGGCGACCGACGCGATCTACCAGACCATGGCCGAGATCGGCATGCCGGCGACGATACACGGCAGTTTCCAGGGCACCGCGCAGGCGTTCCAGCAGTCCATGTCGGATCAGCCGATCCTGATTCTGGCCGCGCTCGCCGCCGTGTATATCGTGCTCGGCATTCTGTATGAGAGCTATATCCACCCGCTCACCATTCTGTCGACGCTGCCCTCGGCGGGCGTGGGCGCCTTGCTCGCGCTGCTGCTCTTCAAGACCGACTTCAGCATCATCGCGTTGATCGGCGTGATTCTGCTGATCGGCATCGTCAAGAAAAACGCGATCATGATGGTGGACTTCGCAATCGAAGCGTCGCGCCACGGCCGCTCGTCGAGCGACGCGATTCGCGAGGCGTGCCTGTTGCGCTTTCGCCCGATCATGATGACGACCTTCGCCGCGATGCTCGGCGCGTTGCCGCTCGCGTTCGGACGCGGCGAAGGCGCGGAGTTGCGCGCGCCGCTCGGCATTGCGATTGTCGGCGGGCTCATCATGAGTCAGATGCTCACGCTCTACACCACGCCGGTGGTCTACCTTTATATGGACCGGATTCGCGTGCGGTGGGAGTCGAGGAAGGCGCGCAGAGGCGGTGTCGCACCGTCTGCGTGAGGTTCTTGCATGGGATGCGCGGCGGGCTTTGAAGCCGGGCAACGCTAAAGCTTCTGCTCCATCGCGAGCAGAAAAATGCGCTGCCATTGCTTTGCCTGCCGCTCGTTCTGCATCGGCAGCAGCCACAGGCCGTGAGCGGCGTCCTTCACCTTCAGCGCGAGTTGCCATTGCGTTTCGCGACGCTCGACATCCGCGCCAAGCAGATCCGCGAAGATATACGCGCCGTGCTCAGCGCCGACGCGAATCTCGCAGAAGCGCTGACCCGCTGCGAGCCGCACCGAGCCCCAACTGCCGTCGAGCGCATGCGTCCAGTTGCCGTCATGAATATTCGGCGCGACTTCCTTGCGGCGGCGCAGCCAATAGGCGAGCGCGGCCATCAGCAGCAGCGCTACCAGCACGGCAACGCCCACGGCGACCGCCGTCCCCGCCGCCGCCTGTAACGCGTCGAACGCACGCACGGCGCCATACACGAGCGCGATCAGCGCAAGTAGTGCAATCAGAATCGGCATCGCGAACTCTCGACAAAAAGCCTTATTGCTTGTGCGCCGCGGCCCAATCCTTCACGGCCTTCAGCGTGTTCTCGACATGCTTTTCGGGCGAAAGGCTCGTGTATTCGTAGATGATCTTGCCGTCCGGCGCGATCACGTACGACACGCGATTGGCCATCGAGCTATGCATCGGCAGGCCCGCGTCGTAGGCGCCGATCACCTTCGACTCCGCGTCCGCCGCCACCGGGAATTTGCTGCGGCACTCGCTGACGGAGAACTTCGTCAACGTGTCGATGTTGTCGTGCGACACGCCGATCACCGTCGCGCCGTATTTGCTGTATTCGTCGACGGCCTCGGCGAATTCATGCGCCTCGATCGTGCAGCCCTTCGTGAAAGCCGCCGGGTAGAAGTACAGCACCACCGGTCCTTTCTTGAGCTGGTCGGCGAGCGAATACGTGTACGTCTTGCCGCCGAGCGACGCCTGCGCGGTGAACTGCGGCGCGGTGTCGCCGGGCTTGAGCGTCGCGCCCGCGGTCAACGACCAGGCGGCGCATGCCACCGACACGGCAGCGGCCAGCACGGCGGGCAGGAGTTTTCGTTTCATCGGCTGATCCTTTGAGCGTTGCGTTGATGCACGGCGTCTCCCTCGCAAAGGAGTCCGTCGGCCTTGTGCTCTATTGGACCACGTACGCGAAAAACACGCGCGGAACGCAGCGCCGCATGCAGCAATCGGCGCCGGGCAAAGAACCAGGGGCAAAGAATCAGGCGGCTTCCTGCACATGCGCGCCGAACCACGCGGCCGCCGACAGATTCAGCTCGGCCAGTATCTCCGGCGTGAGCGCGGCGAATTCCGGCGGCGCATCCGCCGAGCGCGCGATCGACGCCGCGTCGGCGCCCTCGCCGGCCGCCTCCGCGATACGCAACAGCATGCCGAGCGGCCCACGCAGTTCGACGATCGCCTCGCGGATCTGCGCCGCGAGACCGAGCTTCTCGAGCACGGCCTTCGGCGTCGTGCCGAGCAGCACATGGACGAGCGAAAAGATGCCGGTCATGAACGCGGCGTCGGCAAATTCGTCGTCGGCGGGACGCATCCAGCTTGCCGCCAGCTCCATGAAGCGCGAGCGCGTGGCCGCCAGTTGCACAAGCGGATCGGCGCGCCACGGCAGATCGCCGCTGTCCGCGTAAAGCAGCAGTTGCGCCCAGCGCGCGATCTGCCGCGTGCCGGTCGCGATGATCGCCTCGCGCAACGACGCGATATTGCGTCCGAGACCAAACGCGCTCGAATTGACGAGCCGCAGCAGTTGCACGACCACGCTCGGATTCAGCTTCAGTTCGGCTTCGAGTTCGACGATGCCCGCATCGCGCGAAAGCAGCGCGAGCAGACGCAGCAAACCCGGCCGCGGCGAGCGGTTGCGCGGCGCGGCCAGCACTTGCGGCCGCGCGAAAAAATAGCCCTGGAACAGATCGAAGCCGAGATCGCGAGCCAGCGCGAAGTCTTCGCGCGTCTCCACTTTCTCCGCGATCAGCGTCTTGCCCTGGCCGCGCATCGCGGCCGCAAGCTCGGGCAAATGCGCGCGCTCGGTCTGCAAAAAGTCGATCTTGACGATGTCCGCATGCGGCAGCATCGCGAGCAGTTCGTCGGACAGCGCGGTCACGTCGTCGAGCGCGACCTGGAAGCCGCCGCGCCGCAGCTCGCCGAGCCGGCGGCCGAGTTGCGCGTCGAACTGAACGGTTTCGAGGATCTCAAGCACGAAGCGCTCGGGCGGCATCACATGCACGATGTCGTCGAACAGCATGGTCCGGTCGATGTTCACGAAGCCGCGATGCGGGCCGAGCACGGCCGGCACGCCGATTCCGCCGAGCGCGCGCGCCACCACCTGCGCGGTCGCCTGCGCGTCGTTGGTCACCTCGGCGTAATTGTGGGCGCCGGCCCGGAACAGCAGCTCGTACGCGTTGAGCGCGCCCTGGCGATCGAGGATCGGCTGCCGGCCCAGATAAACGAACTGCGGGGCGGCAGCCGCGTCGGGATCGTCGCCGGACGCGTCGCGCACCTCGATGCGCCGGGCGGAGGCCCTGACCAGATGTAGTTCAGACATGGATCGTCGATGCAGCTTTCGAAGGACTGCACGGCAGCGGCGCGCGCCACCGCACAGGGGGTTTGCCGTATTAACGGACGTGAGGCAACCGCACTTTAACGGAATCGGCGGTTGGGAATTGCCGCCGCGCGCAGTCTCGTCCCTTACGGGATGTTTTTCTCGCGCAAGCACTAAAGATTCCAGGGCGCAGGCCGTTATCTAGTCCTGATGGGGCGGCCTGATAGTTTTTCACCGCCCTCACCTGGCGGACCGTCAAACCGCTCCGCCCGCAGACGAACACAGGTTGCCAGCGACAAACATGGAAGCGAACAGGATCACCGCGCCCCGCCGGGGCTCCTTGCGCACGGTCGTCGACCGGCTTCTGGCGCTTGGCCGGCGCGTCGAACAGAAGCCGCAATCCAGGCCGCAAGCCCGACCGCAAGCCGAGCCGCCCGCCGCGCTGCACTTCGAGCACGTGGTCGGCGCCGTGGACCTGCTGGCGCACGTGGACACCGACCTGCGCTTTATCTATGTTTCGGACGCGAGCCTGCGCTTTATCGGCTATCACCGCGAGTATCTGGAGACGATCACGCTGCATGAGCTGGTGGCGCAGGCCGACGTCGCGCGGCTCGACGCGCTGCTGGTTCGCGCCTCGGCCTCCGGCAATGTCGAGAAGGCGACGCTTGGGCTCATCAAGTCGCTGACCTATCCGATCACCGTCGAGCTGCGTGTGGTGCGCAACAGCCATAACGGCATCGACGGCTTTGCGATCGCCGGCTTCGACGTGTCCGCGTGGCGCGCAAGCGAAGAGCGCCTGATCCAGGCGCTGCATCTGGACCGGCTGACCAATCTCGCCAACCAGTCGGCGCTGATTCCCGCGCTGCTCGAGGCGCAGCAGCAGGCCGACGCGCACGGCACGCCCGCCGCGCTGCTGCTGCTCGACATCGACGATTATCAGCGCGTGAACCGCGCGCTCGGCTACGACGCCGGCGACGACATGCTGCGCGACACGGCGCGGCGCATCCTGAACATGACGGGACCGAACGAGACGGTGGCGCGCGTGGCCAGCGACGAGTTCGCGATTCTCGTGAAGCCCGCCGCGAACCGCACCGACGCCGCGGCCGCCGCCGAAGCGCTGGCGCGGCGTCTGTTGACCGCGATCCAGCAGCCGTATGTCTTCAGCGGCCAGCAGGTGCATCTGTCCGCGAGCATCGGCATTGCGCTCTATCCGGACGTGCGTCACGCCAACGACACCGCCGCGCACGACACCCATCTGCTGCGCTGGGCCGATCACGCGCTGCTGCAGGCGAAGTCGGCGGGCGGCAATACGCTCGCGTTCTACGTGCCGGACGACAATCCCGCCGACGCCGAGCGCCTGAAGCTGGAGGCCGATCTGTACGACGGCGTGCGCAACGGCGAGTTCTCGCTGCACTTCCAGCCGATCACGAGCAGCCGCACGCACGGCGTGGTCGGCGTCGAGGCGCTGATCCGCTGGATGCATCCGGTGCATGGACTCGTGCCGCCGTCGATGTTCATTCCGCTCGCGGAGTCGGTCGGGCTCATCAACTTCCTCGGCAACTGGGTGCTCAAGGTCGCCTGCATGCAGTTGATCCAGTGGGACGCGCGCGGCATCTCGCTGCAATACGTCGCGGTCAACGTGTCGCCGCAGCAGTTCCGCGACCCGCGCTTCAAGGACGCCGTGCGCGAGGCGATCGAGCTGACCGGCATCGATCCGCGGCGCCTCGTGTTCGAGATCACCGAAAGCCTGCTGATGCACGACCCGGCGCACGCGAAGGTGCTGCTCGAGGATCTAACGGCGATGGGCATCCGCTTCGCCGTCGACGATTTCGGCACCGGCTATTCGAGCCTGGCTTACCTGCAACGGTTTCCCCTTGCAAAACTTAAGATCGACAGGAGTTTTGTCGAGAATCTGCTAACCTCCCGGAACGATCAGGCGATCGTCAGCGCAGTGGTCGGGCTCGCCCAGACGCTCGACCTCGAACTGGTCGCCGAGGGCGTCGAAACGGAAGCGCAGCGCAGCCTGCTCACCGAAATGGGATGTGACCACATACAGGGATGGCTCGTCTGCAAGGCGCTGCCCTCCGACGAACTGGCGCAGCGTTTCGAAGCGCGTTCGCTTCATCTGCACAGCGCATAGCGGTGCGGCTCAAGCGCTCAAGCAGCGGCATCAGCCGGCCTCGCGCCGGCATGGCATTCATTGGAACACGTATGGCTTTTGCGGGACTCACATGGTAAAGGCGGCGGTGCTCGACCGGCTCTGGACGCGAATGAGCGAGCGCGGCGATTTCCCCATGCTGTCGCAGTCGTTGCGCACCACCATGGCGGCAATGAACAACGACGACCTCGACTTCACCGGCCTCGTGCAGGTGGTGCTGTCGGACTTCGCATTGACGCAAAAAGTGCTGCGGCTCGCGAACTCGGCCATGTACATGGCGTTCGGCGGCAATATCACCACGGTGTCGCGCGCGTTGATGGTGCTCGGCATGGACGCGGTCGGTCATCTCGTCGTCGGCCTGAAGATCGTCGATCACTTTCATCACAGCGCGCCGCGCCGCATCGACGCGAAACTCGAACTGAACCGCACGCTGCTGTCGGGCTGCGTCGCGCGCAAGCTGACGGAGCGCGGCGATCTGCGTGCCGGCGAGGAAGCCGTGGTCTGCACGCTGATGCGGCAAATCGGCAAGCTGCTGGTGGTGTTCTATCTCGACGCGGAATGGGATCAGATTCGCCGGCACATCGAAGGCGGCACGCTCGAAGCGGATGCGTGCGTGCTGGTGCTCGGCGTGACGTTCGACGAAATCGGCGCCGAAGCCGCGGTGCGCTGGCGCCTGCCCGACATGATCCGCTCGGGCATGGGCGAGTTCGATCCGCAAGACACCGAACAGCCGCGCCAGGTGCAGTGGCTGCGCGCGATCACCAATTATTCGACGGCGGTCGCGGACGTCCTCACGCAGCAGAACATGCCCGACTTCGAGCGCGAGGAGCGCATCGCCGAGCTCGCGCAGGAATATAGCCGCGCGCTCAACACCGATCCCGAAGTGCTGCTCGAAATGAGCGTGGCGTTGGCGCGCGAGGAAGGCGGCGACGGCGTGATGCGCGAGATCGTCGAGTTGCGCGCGAATGCGGACGCAATGGCGCGCGAGGCGCTGGACCCCGAGTCGCGCATTGCGGCGGGCGTCCAGGATTTGCGCAATCTGCCTGACAGCAGCTCGCTCGCGCCGGCCCTCGGCATGGCGTCGGAAACGGTTCTCGCGGCGCTCGGCTTTGCGCGCACCGTGGTATTCGTCAAGCACAGCAACGGCACGTTCCGCGCACGTCTCGGCCTCGGCCCGAAAATCGACGCGGCGCTGCCCAAGCTCACGTTCAGCTCCGCGTTCGAGCCCGATGTGTTCCATCTGGCCATCGCGAATTCGGTGGGCATCTTCATCGAAAATGCGCGCGATCCGAAAATGGTCGCGCGGCTGCCCGAGTGGTTCCGCCGTTCGTTCGACGACGCCCGCGCCTTCGTGCTGTTACCCGTGGTGGATGAAACGGACCAGACGGTCGCGTTGCTGTATGGCGACTGGTCTCATACGCAGGAGCCACGCCGTATCTCGCAGAAGGAGATGAGCGTGCTGAACGAACTGGCCAGGGAGTTAGGCCGTTTTTTCGGCCTGGGGCAGATGCGGGAAATGGAGACGATGTAAAGACGTGGCGTGATCGCTGATCACGTCGCGTGAGTCTGCAGTTTTCTGTGTTTGCCCGACGCCAGGTGTTTTTAAGCTGAATTGCGAAGCTGATTTCCAAGGCTGATTTTGAAGCCGGCATGCGCTGCATGCCGGCTTCGTCGCAGGTGCGGCCTCAGTCCTCGATTCTTTCCAACCCTTCCGCGCTGCGGTCCGCGACGCCTGCCCAGGCGCCGGCCGCGAGTCCCATTTGCGCGACCTCTTCGATCGTCAACGGCGCAAGCTGCGCGCAGCGCGCGGCGAGCGTGTCCCACGCGCCGTTTTCCAACGCCTCGACGGCGGCGAGCAGTTGGCCGAGCACGCCCTCGCGATGCAGAATCGCCGCCTGAATCGGACGCGACAACGTCAGCACATTAAGCGTGCTTTCGAGCGAGCCGCCGAACACCGCATCGACGAATGAAAACACACCCGTGAGAAAGGCCGCGTCCGCTTCGTCGCGGCCCGCGTCCGGCAGACGCTCGATCGCCAGTTCCATGAAACGCGCGCGCGTGGCCGCGAGTTGCAGCAGAGGATCGTCTTCGAGCGCGACCTTGCGGCCGTCCGCATACAACAGCAACTGCGTCCAGCGCGCGATGCGGTCGGTGCCGGTTGCGTTGATCGCCTCGCGCAGCGTCGTGACCTTATGGCCGACCGCGAAGCCGCTCGAATTCGCGAGCTTCATCAGATGCATCACCAGCACCGGATTGAGCTTGAGCTCCGCTTCGAGCTGCGCGACGGTCGGGTCGCCGGCGAGCAATTGCAGCAGATTGAGCAACGCGTGGCGCGGTGCGCTGACACGGCGCGTCAACGAGGTTTGCGGACGCGCGAAGAAGTAGCCCTGGAAGCGGTCGAACCCGAGGCCGTGCGCCGTTTCGAAATCGGCTTGCGCGTCGAGCCCCGCTGCGATCAGCAGCTTGCCCGCCGATTTGAGCACGCTCGTCAGCTTGGGCAGCAGCGCGGCGGGCGCGCGCGTGATGTCGATCTTGATGGCTTCCGCGTAGGGCAAGAGCTTCGCGAAAGTCTCGTTGGGCTGCGTGACGTCGTCGAGCACGAAGCGATAGCGCCGGCCATGCAGCAGCACGATGCGCGCGATCAGATCGTCGTCGACGTGCATGTCGGGCGGCAGTTCGAACAGAAAGCGCTCGGCGGGCAGCCGCTCGATTGCGTCGTCGAACAGCATGTCGCGGTTCGTGTCGATATACGCAGGATGCCCGGTCAGCGCGTTGCGCACATTGCTCTCGACCAGTCCGCGGATGATCGCGCGGGCCACGCGTTGCGCGGGCGTGGGCGCCCGCCCGGCTCGCGGGTCTTGATCGTCTTGATCGTCTGCGCCGCTTTCGGTGTCTGCCTCAGAGCCGAGGTCGAACTGCGCCTCTGCCGGCGCTTCCGGCGCGCGTATCTTTAGCTCGTAGCCGCACAGCATGCCGTCCCGATTGAGGATGGGCTGCCGCGCGAAGCTGGCGTTCAACTGCGCATCGTCCGTGGCGTCGCTGGCGTCGCTGGTGTCGCTGGCATATGCACGGCCCGGATTTTCGACTGCAATGGTGCTCATTGTGGTCCCCCGCGAGGCGCCGCCCCGGCGCTTGCTGCTGTCTTGTGGTTTTCGCCGCACGGCAACGCGCGCGGCGTGTTTATCGTTTGCGACGTCGCGTTGGCGACGGCAACTTCGCCATCGCAGCGCGCCCGGCGATTTTAGCGCAGGCTGTCTTGCGCGCACATGTCCACAAAACAATATCTGGAAATATTTGGCAAGTGGACAAAGCCGATAACGCCCATGACGAGGCGGACAACCACGCGCACCATGCAAAACGGCCGCAAGCAGCGGCCGTTTTTTGTTGAGGCGTCAAGCAGCAACGCGTTACTTCAGCACCACTTTCACGTCGAAGTATTTCGCCGCGAAACGGTCGATCGTGCCGTCGGCCTTCAGTTCCTTCAGCGCCTGGTTCAACGCATCCTTCAACGCCTTGTCGCCGCGGCGAATGCCGAAGCCCACGCCCGCGCCGAGCAGCTTTTCGTCCGTGACGGCCGGTCCAGCGAACTCGAAGCCCGCGCCTTGCGGCTTCTTCAGAAAGCCCTTCGATGCCGCTTCCGCGTCCTGGAACGATGCATCCAGACGCCCGGACGAGAGGTCCGCGTAGATCTGATCCTGCGTCTGATACGGCACGACGTCGACACCGGCCGGCGCCCAACGCGCCTTCGCATAGGTTTCCTGAATCGTGCCCTGCAGCACGCCGACGTGCTTGCCCTTCAGCGACGCGGGCGTCGGCTGCAAGCCGCTGCCCTTCTTCGCGATCATCTGATTCGGGATCGTGTAGATCGGGTCGGTGAAGTCGATGGCCTGACGACGCTGCTCGGTGATCGTCATGTCCGAGTTGATCGCGTTGAATTTGCGCGCCTGCAACGCGGGAATCAGGCCGTCGAACGAATTCTCGACCCACACGCACTTCGCCTTCAGCTTCGCGCACACGGCATTGCCGACGTCGATGTCGAAGCCCTGCAGTTCGCCCGACGGCGACTTCGATTCGAACGGCGCATACGACGCCTCGACACCGAAGCGCACTTCCTTGATGTCCGCCGCCGAAGCGGACGCTGCCGTGAGCGTTGCCGTCGCGAATAGCGCGAGCGCAGCCGTGTTTCGCCAATTCATCTTCATTACGGGTGTTCCTCTACGGTATTGAACAGGACGGAGCCGAATCCGGACAGGCATGATTGCCGCGCCAAAAATGCGATTCAAACTCGCGCGGCCGTTGTGGTGCAGCGCAACAGCCGCGAGGCGGGGATTGTACAGGCTCGTTTGCCGCGGCTGCGTGGCGTTGGGGTGAAGGCTGCGTCGCGAGCGCGGGGCAGCGCTGAAGCGCAAAGCTGCAAGTTGATGTCGCGGTGGCGCAAGCAATGCAACGAGCTCAACCGGCGCGAATAGTATGCGCCTTCGTGTCTTTACACATCGCGCCGCTAGACGAGCGCGCCGTGCGTCTCTTCAGTCGTCTCGATCACCATCAAGCCCGCGCGCAAACCGGGCTTCACCGTCGCATTCGGAAACACGAGGCGCTCTTCGTCATGCTGCACGACGTAGCGATAGTCGCCATCGCGTGCGAGCAAGGTGTGCTTCGCGAACGGCGTGAAGTTCGCGACATCGGGCGCGACCAGCAATTCGAACGCGTCGCTTTGCTTCGTGATCTGGTCGATCACCGTGAAGGCGCGCGGCAGTTCCGCTTGCGTATTGCCATTCGTGCCCGCGAGCAGATGACGCAACGCCTGATCCGCGCCCGCAAAACGCGTGAGGTCGTTCTGGCCGAACGGACGCACCTTGCCGAGTTCCAGCGTGCACGCGTCGGCAGCGCAAGCCTGCGCGGTGAAATGCGAGTACGTGTTGCCCTTCGTGGTGTGCAACAGCACTGCGCTAATGCGCGCCTCGCCGAGCCACTCGAACATCGCGCGCGAAAATGGCCTGCCCGTATGCGGCAGCAGCGCGAAGCGCTCGAACGCGGACGCGCGGATCGCCGTGTGCATGTCGATATGCCAGCGCGCGCCCGGCTCTTTCGAAGCGGCATCGAAGAACTGCACAGCGGCCCGCTCGAGCGCCGCGGCGCGCGGCGCCTCGTGACTGTGCGGCAGTTGCAGATGCCGGCCGCTGAAGAGGCGATTGAGATCGTCGTCGCGATAGCGGCACGCGTCGCGCATCGCATCGACATTGCCGAGGATCGCGAGCAGGCGGCAGGTCAACGCTGCGTCGCCGCGCGCGATGTCGCGCACGAGATGCGACAGCAGTTCGATCGGCGCGGTTTCGTCGCCATGCACGCCGGCCGATGCAAGCACGCTGCGTGTGTTGTTCAAAGACGCGGCCGGCTCGAGCAGCAGCACGCCGTCATCGAGCCACGACCAGCGCACGCCGCCGGCGCACGTGCCTTGCATGTCGTTCGCGGCAGGCCGCGTGCCCGCGAGCGTATAGGCGAGGAAATCGTCGAGCATTGCGACCGGCTCGCCGCGCTCAGCGCTGGAAGTCATAGAGCGATCCGAGGCCGAGAATCTGCGTGAGTTCATCGAGCGCGGTGCGCGACTCGACGAGCAGTTTAGGATCGGCGAGATCAGACGGTGCGAGACGGTCGCGATAATGCTTTTCGATCCACGTATCGAGCCGCCCGAACAACGTGTCGTCGATCCACACGCCGCGTGTGACCGCCGCGCGCTCCGCTTCGTTCAGCACCACACGCAGACGCAGGCACGCCGGCCCGCCGCCGTTCTTCATGCTTTCGCGCAGATCGAACACGAGCACCTCGTCGATCGGACCCGTGTGCGACGTCAGATCGTCCAGATACGCGGCCACGCGCGGATTTTCGCGGCACTCCTGCGGTACCACCAGCACCTGCTTGCCGTCGGGGCGCGTCAGCAACTGGCTGTTGAACAGATACGACGAGACCGCGTCCGCCACGTTCACCTGTGCATCGGGCACTTCGATCACGTTGAAGTCCGCCTTCAGGCCAGCGAGTTTCGCGCGCAACTCGTCGTACACCGCCTGCTGTTCGACAAACGCAAGCTGATGACAGAACAGCGTATTGCGATTGCCGACCGCGATCACGTCGTTATGAAAAACGCCTGCGTCGATCACTTCGGGATTCTGTTGCGCGTAGACAGTTGCTTCTTCCTGCAAGCCATGACGATGCGCGACCGCGCGGCTCGCTTCGAACGTCTGACGCGCGGGAAAGCGTTTCGGCTCGGGTCCGCGGCGATACTCGCTGCGGCCGTACACGAAGAATTCGACGCCACGTGCGCCATATTCCGCGCTAAAGCGCGTGTGGTTCGCCGCACCTTCATCGCCGAGCGCGGGCGTGCCGGGCAAAGCCTCATGCACCGCGAAGCGATCGGCGTCGCTGAAAATCGCGCGCAACGTGCGGCGCGTCGATTCGTGTTCGATCGCGCGATGCAGTTTGCTGCACAGATTGGCCGGCGTGAAATGCACGCGGCCGTCGTGCGTGTCGGCGGACGGACTCACGGTCGCGGCATTCGCGGTCCACATCGCCGAAGCCGAACTCGCGGCGGCCAGCAACTCGGGCGCATTCTTCGCCACGTTGGCGATCACCGTGGCATCGTCGCCGGAAAAACCGAGCTCGCGCAACAGACGCACCGACGGCCGCTCCTGCGGCGGCAGCACGCCCTGATGAAAGCCGAGATCGGCCAACTGCTTCATCTTGCGCAGACCCTGCTTCGCGGCCGCCTTCGGATTCGCAACCGACTTCTCGTTGTTCTGCGACGCGACGTTGCCGAACGACAGCCCCGCATAGTTGTGCGTCGGGCCGACCAGGCCGTCGAAATTGGCTTCAGTGGCTTGCATCGTCGATCCTTAGAATTGAAGGCCCGGCGAGACGCTCGCGGGCATTTGCAGTTGCGCGCTTTCAACCGACGCCATCGGATACGCGCAGTAATCGGCCGCGTAATAAGCGCTCGGCCGGTGATTGCCCGAACGCCCCGGCCCGCCGAACGGCGCACCCGACGACGCGCCGTTGGTCGGCCGGTTCCAGTTGACGATGCCCGCGCGGATGGTGCGCTGGAAATGCGTCCACAGCGATTCGTCGTCGGCGAGCAGGCCCGCGGACAAACCGAACTCGGTGTCGTTGGCTTTTTCGAGCGCTTCGTTAAAGCTGTCGTAACGGATGATCTGCGCGAGCGGCCCGAAGTGTTCCTCGTCGGGCAGATTCTTCACGGCGCTCACGTCGAGAATGGCCGGCGTGACGAAGCCGAGCTTCGGATCGCGCTGCTCCATTTTCAGCAACGCATGTGCGCCATCCGCGAGCAAGCGTTCCTGCGCCGCGACGAGGCGCGAGGCCGCGCGCGCCGAGATCACCGCGCCCATGAAAGGCTGCGGCTCGGCGTTATATTCGCCGACGCTGATGCGCGAACTCACCTCGACGAAGCGCGCGAGAAAGCGCTCGCCGAACGCGTCGTTCGGTACGAAAATGCGGCGTGCGCAAGTGCAGCGCTGCCCCGCCGACAGAAACGCCGACTGGATCGTGTGATGCACGGCGGCGTCGATGTCCGCGACCGGCCCGATCACGAGCGGATTGTTGCCGCCCATTTCGAGCGCGAGCACGATCTCCGGCCGTCCGCCGAACTGCTTGTGCAACAACGTTCCGGTATCCGAACTACCGGTGAAGAACAGACCGTCGATCTGCCGATGATTCGCTAGCGCAACGCCCGTGTCCTTCTCGCCCTGCACGAGGTTCAGCACGCCGGCCGGCAAGCCCGCATCGGCCCAGATTTGCACGGTCAGCGCGGCGACGCCCGGCGCGAGTTCGGACGGCTTGAACACGACCGCATTGCCCGCGATCAGCGCCGGCACGATATGCCCGTTCGGCAGATGCCCAGGAAAGTTATACGGCCCGAACACGGCGACCACGCCATGCGGACGATGCCGCAAAACCGCGGTGCCGTCCGCCATCGACGAACGCTTTTCGCCGGTGCGCTCGTTGTACGCCTGAATCGAAATCTCGACTTTCGCGGCCATCGAAGCCGCTTCGGTGCGCGCTTCCCACAGCGGCTTGCCGGTCTCGCGGCCGATCGCTTCAGCGAGCGCTTCCTTGCGTTCGGTGACGAGCGCGGCGAAACGGCGCACCACCGCGCAACGCTCATCGAGACTCAGCGCCGACCATGCCGCGAACGCTCGCCGTGCGCCGCGCACCGCGCGATCCACGTCGTCCGCGGACGCGCTATTGCCTTCCCACACCGTCGCGCCCGTACCGGGGTTGCGCGACGCGAATGCGGGTCCTGTGCCGGCAGCCCATTCGCCGCCGATGAAAAGCTCGCTCATGATCATCCCTGTTTATGTTTCAGCGGCAGCACCCGCACCGGGTCGCCTGCCTTGACGCCGAGTGCCGACGCTTCGATCGCGTTCATGCGGAACACGCCGTCTTGCGGCACGCCCGCCGCCACGCCCACGCGAAAATCGCCGAGCGACGTGTTCGACACCATTGAACGCGGCGCATCCTGCGGCGCGCCCGCCGGCACGTCGGCCATTTCGAGCGGCACCATCACGCTTTCGCGCACCGTGCGCAAGTCGGAGATATGGCACTCGAGCACCGGACCGGCATCGAAAATATCGACGTGGTTCTCGTAGCGCAGCCCTTCCGCTTCGAGCATGCGGCGCGCCGGAATCGTGTCGCTATGCGTGAGGCCGACGCATTGCTGCGCTTCTTCAGGCAGCAACTCGACATACACCGGATAGCGCGGCATCAGCTCGGCAAGAAACGCCTTGCGTCCATGAGAACTGAGGTAATCGGCCGCGTTGAAGTCGATCTGATAGAAATGCGAGCCGACCGCGCGCCAGAACGGCGACGTGCCTTGCTCATCGAAATGGCCGCGCAATTCCGCGCACAAACGCTGCGGAAAGCGCTCGCGAAACTGCGCAAGAAACATGAAGCGCGAACGCGACAGCAGGCCGCCCACTCCGCTCGTGCGATAACGCGGGCTCAGAAACAGCGAGCACACTTCGGCGTAACCCGTCAGGTCATGCGAGATGTTGAGCGCGCGCATGCGCGTCCAGATGCCGAGGTCCTGGCTCGCGTGCACCACCGTGCTCACGCGATAGTTGTAGAACGGCTGCTGCAGGCCGACAGCCGCTTCGATGCCGCAGACGCCGGCGACGTCGCCGGTTTGCGTGTCTTCCATCACGAAGAAGTAGCCTGCTTCATGCGGCGCGGCCTTGTCTTCCATCGTGCGGCGCGCCCGTTCGACGCGTGCGGCAAGCGCTTCGCGGTCCGGCTTGAAGGTGGTGAGGCCTGGGCCGGTTTCCTGCGCGAGCCGCATCAACGCGTCCACATCGCCTCGTTGCACAACGCGAACGACGATCATTGCGCGTCTCCCGATTGTTCGTGCTGCTGTTGATCTTCTTCGTCTCCCGGACGATGCAGCGGCGCGCAACGCACCGCATTGCCGTCCTGCACGCCGAGTGCCGCCCGCG
This sequence comes from Paraburkholderia graminis, assembly GCF_003330785.1. Classification (NCBI taxonomy): domain Bacteria; kingdom Pseudomonadati; phylum Pseudomonadota; class Betaproteobacteria; order Burkholderiales; family Burkholderiaceae; genus Paraburkholderia; species Paraburkholderia graminis. The sequence continues at coordinate 1,513,206 of NZ_CP024934.1, read as the reverse complement.
CCGCCTGCGCGAGGGGTGCCCCTTCGCTTTTCGTCGACGGCAGATCGCCGAGCACGCAGCGGAATTCGCCATCCACGCCGTTGTGCGCGATCAGATACGCAGCGCCGCTCGCGGCTGCGGCCGTCTCGTGCACGACGCGCGTTTCATTGCGCGCGACCGACGCACTGCGGTCCACCTGCGCGGTGAGCACCGGCCCCGCGTCGAAAATATCGATGAAGCGGTCCGTCTCGAAGCCTTCTTCCAGATGGATTTCATACGCCAGTAGAGCGTTCGAATCCGGCTCGCCGAGCACGCGCTGCGCGGCTTCGGGCAGCAAAGGCACATAGATCGGATACGTCGGCATCACTTCGGCGATAAACGTTCGGCTGCGTCCGCCCGATTCGATTTCGATGTCGGCAAAATCGCGGCCGAAGAACTTGCGCCCCACCGCTTCCCAGAATGGCGACACGCCATGCTCGTCGGTCACGCCGAGCAGCAGCGAGAACACCTCGGACGTAAAGCGCCTGCGATTCGCGGCGATGTACATCATGCGCGCGCGCGACAGCAGATGCGCAGCGGCGTCGCCACGCAGCGACGGGTCGATGTAATAGCCCGCGAGCCGGCTCTTGCCCGTCAGTTCATGCGACATGGTGAGCGCGTGAATCTTGCGGTTCACGTGCAATTCGCGCGACGCATGAATCAGCGCGTCGTTACGAAACGCGTAGAACGGGTCCGAATAACCCGCCGCCGCAATGATGCTCGCCGTGCCCATCAGTTTGCCGGTCTCGCTGTCTTCGAGCACGAACAGATAGAACTCCTCGCCCGGAAAGTCGACGTCCGCGCGAAACGAATCTTCCGACAGCGCGACGCGTGCCTCGAGCGCGCGCCGGTCGTGCGGCAGGGAATGCAGCACCGGTTGCGCGGTGCGCGCCATATGTTCGAGCGCATCGAGATCGGCGAGGCGGCCGGGGCGTACGAAGAGCATCATCGTTCCTGTTGAATGTGACGCATGAGTTCCCCTATGCGTCGGTGCGAGGCGTTGAACGCGCCGTTTTATTTCGACGCCGCTTCGGCCTTCGCGCCGACCACTTCGGCAATCGCTTTCGCGAGCCGTTCGAAGCCTTCGTTCATGTCGTCGAGCGGCATGATCAGCGACGGCACGAAGCGCAACACGTCCGGTCCCGCCATCAGCATGATCACGCCATGCTGGCCCGCGGCCGTGACGAAGTCTTTCGCGCGGCCCTTGTACGCATCCGTCAATTCGGCGCCGATCAACAGGCCCTTGCCGCGCACTTCGGTGAAGAGGCCGAAGCGCTCGTTGAGCTTCGCGAGATGACCCCTCAGCACGTCGCTGCGCGTGCGCACGCCTTCGAGGAGCTTCGGATCGCTAACCAGTTCGACCACCTTCTCCGCGATGGCCGAGCCAAGCGGATTGCCGCCATACGTGGTGCCATGCACGCCGACCTTGAAATGCGCGGCCAGTTCGTTCGTGGTCAGCATCGCGCCGATCGGGAAGCCGTTGCCGAGCGCCTTCGCGGTGGTCAAAATGTCCGGCGTGACGCCGGTGTCCTGATACGCGTAGAAGTAGCCGCTGCGGCCCACGCCCGTTTGCACTTCGTCGAAAATCAGCAGCGCGCCGTGCTGGTCGCAGGCTTCGCGCAGCGCTTTCAGGAACGCCGGATCGGCCGGAATCACCCCGCCCTCCCCCTGAATCGGCTCGACGATCACCGCGCAGGTCTTCGCGCCAATCGCCTTCTTCGCGGCCTCGATGTCGTTGTACGGCAAATGCACGATGCCTTGCGGCACCGGTCCGAAGCCTTCCGAATACTTCGGCTGACCGCCGACGCTGACAGTGAAGAACGTGCGGCCATGAAACGACTGCGTGAACGAGATCACTTCGAATTTCTCGGCGCCGTGGCGGTCGAACGCGACGCGGCGTGCGAGCTTCAGCGCCGCTTCGTTCGCTTCGGCGCCCGAGTTCGCGAAGAACGCGCGGTCCGCGAAGGTCAGGTCTTCGAGACGTTTCGCAAGACGCAACACCGGCTCGTTCGTGTAGCCATTGCCGATATGCCACAGCTTGCTGCCCTGCTCCTGCAAAACTTTCAGCAGTTCGGGATGCGCGTGACCGAGCGCGGTGACGGCGATGCCGCCGGCGAAGTCGATATAGTCGCGGCCCTGCGTATCCCAGACGCGTGAGCCGAGACCGCGATCCGGCACGAAGGCGGCGGGCGCGAATACCGGCACCATGACTTCGTCGAAGGTCTTGCGTGTCACAGTCAGGTCGTTCATGGCAAATCCTCGTTACGGTGAGAGGTAATACAGGTAGTGTAGGAAACCGCGCGCGATACGTCTTGCGCATACGCGACGCTTTCTATGAGCTTCCACCTCGCGGCGCGCTGCGAGCGGCGCCCGCCGCGAGCCGAGATGCTTTCAATCCGCGAGATCCGGCCGCTCGATCAACGCGCCCGCGCGCGGCTCGCTCGCCGCCGCGCCGCCCGCGCCCGTCTGCCGGTCGAGCCAGTTGCGGCGATCCTCGCGCGGCGTCACGCCGAAGCGCTCGCGGTATGCATTCGAAAAGTGCGCCGCCGACGAAAATCCGCACGCGAGGCTGATCTGCACGACCGATTTGCTGGTGCGCTGCAATTGCGTGCGCGCTTTCGAAAGGCGCAGACCCAAGTAGTATTTGGACGGCATCGAGCCGAGATACTGGCGAAAGAGGCGCTCCAGTTGCCGCCGCGAAACGCCGACGAGACCGGCGATTTCGTCGGTGGTGAGCGGGTCTTCGATATTCGCTTCCATCAGCATCAACGCATCGTTCAGACGCGGATGGCGCTCGCCCGGCGCGGTCACGAACGGAATGCGCTGACGTTCCTCGCCCGCGCGCAACACGCCGACGCCGAGCGTATCCGCGATGCGATCCGCGAGTTCGGGGCCGTGTTCGCGGCCGATCATCGCGAGCATGAAGTCGACGGTGGCCTGACCGCCCGCGCAAGTCGCGCGATCGCGGTCGATTTCGAAAATCTGCTGCGTGACGATGGAGCGCTCGAACTGCTCGGCGAACTGCTGATAGGTTTCCCAGTTCACGCTCACGCGATAGCCCGACAATTGCCCCGCCATCGCGAGCCACCACACGCCGTGATGAATACCGGTGACGAGCGGCGTGCGTTGCCCGACGCGCGCAAGGCTCGCGAGAAACAGCCGATAGTCGGCAAATTGCTGAAAGCGTTCCGTGATGACGATCAGCCAGTCGCACGCGATCGCGTCGCCGAATGCGGCGTCGGCGGGCCATTGCGCTCCGCCCGCGAGCGGCACCGCGCGGCCGTCCCACGAGCAGACCTGCACGCGATACAGCGCGCGGCCGTCGATTTCGTTGGCGAGATTGAGCGCGTCGACAATCGGCCCGACGCCCGACATCGACACGGGCGGCAATGCGACGATTGCAACCTGCGTGGTGCGTGCGGGACTGGACGTGCGGGCCATCAGCGGATCACAACGCGGCGAGCGGGCGAACGGGCGGACGCGGCGCGCGTTACTTCAGGCTGCCGGAGAGGAACTGCTTGAGCCGCTCGCTGCGCGGCGCGCTCAGCACTTCGGCGGGCAAGCCTTCTTCTTCCGTGCGGCCTTGATGCAGGAACATCACATGGTTCGACACGTTGCGCGCAAAACCCATTTCGTGGGTGACGACGATCATCGTGCGCCCTTCTTCCGCGAGCTTCTGCATGACCTTCAACACTTCGCCGACGAGTTCGGGATCGAGCGCCGAAGTCGGCTCGTCGAACAGCATCACATCGGGATTCATCGCGAGCGCGCGGGCAATCGCCACGCGCTGCTGCTGACCGCCGGACAGATGCGCCGGATACTGTTTTTCGACGCGCGGCGCGAGGCCCACCTTCTCGAGATATTCGCGCGCGCGCTCTTCGGCTTCGCGACGCGGCAGGCCGAGCACGTGAATCGGCGCCTCGACGACGTTCTCGATCACGTTCATATGCGCCCACAAATTGAAGTGCTGGAACACCATCGCGAGTTTCGTGCGAATGCGTTGCAACTGCTTGTGATCCGCGACTTCGAGATTGCCCGCGCGGTCGGCCTTCGTCTTGACCGCTTCGCCGTCGACGACAATCTGCCCCGCGTTCGGCCGCTCGAGAAAATTAATGCAGCGCAGGAAGGTGCTCTTGCCCGAACCGCTCGCGCCGATGATGCTGATCACGTCGCCCTTGTTCGCGTTCAGCGACACGCCCTTGAGCACTTCGTTGTCGCCGTAGCGCTTGTGGATGTCCTGCACGGCGAGCTTGCAAGCCTGGGTTTGCGTGGTGTGGAGCAAGGTGCTCTCCCTTTGAAAATACGATCGAACTTGCGACGGCGCGCTCAATGCGTGCGGACCGCCAGATAACCGAGCCAGTGACGCTCGGCGCGGCGGAACAGCGCGACGAGAGCAAACGACACCACGAGGTAGATCAACGCCGCGAGGCCGAATGCGTCGAACGAACGATAGGTTGCCGAATTCGCGTCGCGCGCCACCTTCAGGATATCCGGCACGGTAGCCGTGAACGCGACGGTGGTCGCGTGCAGCATCAGGATCACTTCGTTACTGTACAACGGCAAGGCGCGGCGCAGCGCGGACGGTATCACAATGCGGCGGTACATCGTGAACCAGCTCATGCCATAGGCACGGGCCGCTTCCACTTCGCCATGCGAGGTCGAACGAATCGCGCCGGCGAAGATCTCCGTGGTGTACGCGCAGGTGTTCAGCGCGAAAGCGAGAATCGCGCAGTGAAAGCCGCTGCGGAAAAACGCATCCAGCAGTTCATGCGAACGCACGAATTCGAGGCTGTACATGCCGGTGTAGATAAGCAGCAGTTGCACGTACAGCGGCGTGCCGCGAAATACATACGTGTAGAGACGCACGGGCGTCGACAGCCAGCGCTTTTTCGACACGCGCGCGACCGCGAGCGGAATCGCAAGACAAAAGCCGATGCCGACGGACACGACCAGCAGCCACAACGTGACCGCGAGGCCGGACATGCGCTGGCCGTCCCAGTAGAGAAACGCGCGCCAGAAGTCGTTGAGAATGTCGATCATGGTCTTAAAGCTCCGCGTGCCGGACGCCGATCGAATAGCGGCGTTCCAGCCAGATCAGCGCGAGGTTCGAGACGGTCGTCAGCGCGAGATAGATGAGCGCCGCGATCAGGATGAAGAAGAACATGTTGAAGGTGCTTTTGCCCGCGTCCTGCGCGGCCTTGACGACATCCGCGAGACCGATGATCGACACCAGCGCCGTCGCTTTCACCAGCACCTGCCAGTTGTTGCCGATGCCGGGCAGCGCGAAACGCATCATCTGCGGAAAGAGAATGCGCGCGAACACGCGCACGCCGCTCATGCCGTAGGCGCTGCCCGCTTCGAGCTGGCCGCGCGGCACGGCGAGAAACGCGCCGCGAAACGTCTCGGTGAAATACGCGCCGTAAATGAAGCCGAGCGTCAGCACGCCGGCGACGAATGGGTCGATGTCGAACTGCGCCACATCGAGCGCGTCGGTCAGATTGTTGACCGCGATCTGGATGCTGTAGAAAAGCAGCAGCATCAGCACGAGGTCGGGCACCGAGCGGATCAAGGTCGTGTAGCCGGTGGCGAGCGCGCGCAACGGCCGGTTGAGGGAGAGTTTCGCCGCCGCGCCCGCGAGGCCGAGCAGCACGGCGGCCGCGAGCGACAGCACCGACAGTTCGACCGTCTGGATCGTGCCGGCCAGCAGGACCGGACCAAAGCCGTATAGCACCACGCGTGTCTCCATCCAGTTTGGTTTGAGAACGCCTCGATGCAGCCGGCTCGTCGGACCCCGGCTCATCAGGCATGGCGCGGAGTCTCCCAAGCGAAAATTAATTTCTCAAAGGCCGACGCAAAGTTTGCTGCGCCGCAACAGGGTACGCGGAAAGCGCCGGGCGGCTCGCGGCGCTTGGTGTTGGGGGACGCGGCGGGATGCAGTCACCAGCGTGGCGCGGACGCGCCGCCGCGATTTAGCAAGTTTGAGGTCGCTTTTTCGATAGACGGCGCGCGCTTCGCGCAAGGCGAAGCGCGGCCGTGCGAAGACCAGGAGCGGGCCGCCGCTAGTCCATGCCGAGCCGCGCGCGGATCGCGGGCAGCATGTATTCGACCGCCGCGCGCCCTTCCTCGATGGCCGGCGCCGCGCGATGAAAATCGAAGATGCCCATGCCGCCCAGGCGCGGCTGGATCAGGATGTCCGCGGGCTCGCCCGCGAGGCGGCTGCGCGTGATCCGCACCTGCATGATGTCGATGCTTTGCGCGATCGAACTCAGCATGGACGGCACGCGCGCGCTCGGCGCGGGCGGCACGCGCACGTCGTCGGTCGCGCGCTCTTCGGCGGGCGCGAGCCAGCGCGGCCAGGGCTTGCCGTTGCGGCGCATCGAAACGGGCGTCGGTGCGTTCGGATCGATGGCGGGCGTGTCCACGACCGCGCCGCCGAAATCGCGTCCGTTGAGAATGTCGTTGTTCAGATCGACGGCAATCACGCAGTCGGCCCGCATGCCGCGCGCGACCGACACCGGCACCGGATTGCTCAACCCGCCGTCGACGAGCCATACGCCGTTGTGCCAAACCGGCGTGAAAATGCCGGGAATCGCAATCGACGCACGCACCGCGTCGACCACGCTGCCGTCCTGCAGCCAGCTTTCGCGGCCGGTGTCGAGTTCGGTGGCGACGGCGGCGAACGGCATGTTCAGTTGCGCGATGGACCGGCCGTTGAATTTGTCGGCGAATAACTGGATCACCTTGCGCCCGCCAAGCAGACCGCCGGACAAACGCAAGTCGAGCAGGCGCACGACCGTCTGCCACGTGAGCCGCGACACCCACTCCTCGAGCCAGTCCAGATCGCCGTTCGCATAGACGGCGCCGACCAGCGCGCCAATCGACGTGCCGCATACCACGTCGGGCTTGATGCCCGCGTCGTGCAGCGCGCGGATCGCGCCGATATGCGCCCAGCCGCGCGCGGCGCCGCCTCCCAACACCAGCCCGATACGGCTGTATCGACGTCGACGTATCATGATGCCCCCCGTCTTTCTTCGTCTGCTTCTCGTTGTTTACAGCGTTTCTAGCGCCCGCGCATGACGTCCGAACGCGATGTCGTGTACACCGTGTGATTCTGGTCGAAGTGCACGTTGAAAATGCCTTCTTCCGTCACGCCGCCCTCGCGCCACTTCCAGCTCCACACCGTTTCCGGCTTGAGCGGAAACACCGCGACCTGACCCGGTTTGCCGAGCAGCCGCCGCACTTCGTCCTCGCTCATGCCGATGCGGATCTTGCCGAAGTTCGCCGCGGTCAGCACTTGCGTGATGGATTGCAGTTTACCGTCCCGGTCAATGTCCACCATGTACGTATTCATACCTTGCGGACCACGTGGATACTCGAAGCGCTTCGAGCCGTCCGTAAAGGTGCGTTCGGTTTCGGGCTTGCCCATCTGCTCGCGGATCTGCGCTTCGGTCGTGACGCCCGGCGTCATGTCCTTGAGCAGCAGCGCGTCGGGCTTGACGGCGTTAAACAGGTCCTTGATTTTTTGCACGGCGTGCTCGCTCTGTTGGTCGTCGCACGCGGTGACCACGAGGCATGCAGCCAGCATGGCGACAAGAGGCAGTTTCAGGCTCACAGCAAATTTCCTGTAGCGATGCGGACGCGAATGACCGCATCGGTCGTGTAGTGATTCCCCGCTGGATTTCCCGCTCGACATCCGCTGGACGTTCCTTAGGGCGCGCTACAGGATAACCGCGTGACGCAAAAACCGCGAGCGCGCACACGGCGCGCAAAGACACGGCGAAACCGGCCTCGCAGGCGAAAAATGCAGGACGTAAAGCGCTTTTCCGACGATGACGCCCTCTGCGCGCCAATTATTGCAAAGCGCAACAGACGCAACAGAAAGCAAAAAGGCGACGCTGTGCAAAGCGTCGCCCATGCCGGACGGCAGTGAAGCGATGGTCGTGACGGCGGGTACGGTCAGTACGCCGGTCTTGAAGATGTGCGAAAACCGCGTGAAGGACGACGCGCAGCGGTCCGTTCCGGCGCGGCGATGAACGGCCTTGGCCGTACACCTTGCGCCATCGCCGGAAGTGGCGAACCGCTGCTTGACTGGCCGCCCTGGTCCCCTCAATAAGCCTTCCAAGTGACGTTAATCTAACGGGATTGGAAGCGCTAGACGAGAGCGCGTTTACACCGAATTTGCAGAGGATTTCGCGGCGCTGTCAGTGGCACCGCGGGACGCGGTCAGGGCAACGGGAAACTGCGGTCGAAACTTGCACGCACATCCAGATGCGCGCGAATCACGTTGGCCGCTTCGTAGGTGTCCGCGGTGCGCTGCTGCGCGGCCACGACCGTATCGTCGATTGCGACCGGATGCACCTGGCCGCGCTGATAGACCGTCTTCAACACATCGGTGGGCAAGCCCGTGACGCGCGATTGCATCGCCGCGACTTCGTCGGGATGCGTGAGCGCCCAGCGCTGGCCGATCGCCACGCGCCGCAGGAAGTCCGCCAATTGCGCGCGTTTGCCGGCAATCGCGGCCTCGGTCGCGACCTGATAGCTGAGCCCTTCCGACAAACCCACGCCGTTCGCGATGATGCGGTCGTGATCGCGCGACTCGCCGAGCGCCGTGTACGGGTCCCACACCGACCACGCGTCGACGCTGCCGGACGCGAGCGCGGCCTTGGCGTCGGCGGGCGCGAGGAACACGAACGCGACGTCGCTTGCGGACAGGTTGGCCTTTTTCAGCGCGGCGAGCGCGAGATAGTGGCCGATGGAGCCGCGCGTCGTCGCGAGACGCTTGCCCTTCAGACCCGCGACGTCCGTGAGCGGCGAATGCGGACCGACGACGATCGCCAGATCGAGCGGATTCGAGCGCGTCGCGGCGACCGCCCTCACCCGCGCGCCCGCTGCGAGCGCGAAAACGAGCGGCGCGTCGCCGAGGCCGCCGACGTCCACCGCGCCCGCGTTCAATGCTTCGCCAAGCGGCTGCGCTGCCGGAAAATTGAACCATTCGATCTTGTACGGCAGGTCTTTCAGTTGGCCGGACGCTTCGAGAATGCCGCGCGTCTGCAACGACTGATCGCCGACCTTGAGCACGGGTAAGTCGGCCGCGGCGGCGGGCATCGCGCAGAACACCAACATCGCGGGAATGGCCACGATAATTGCGGCAAGCGGTTTGACAAGTGCCCGAGGCACGACGGAGAAAATCGCAAAAGACATGATGAGGATGACGTTCCAGGAAGGTGTCGAGCAATAGATTCGACGACGATAAGCGAGCGTCTTGTATAAGACAAACGCATTATCGTGCTAAGCAAATATGCGAATTTTTGTTGCTTGCAAAGTATGCGGGAACAGCGATGCAGGTATCATCGGGCGCACGAACCACCTCATCGCTCATCATGAAGATCGACGAAATCGACGCCTACGTCACCGTTATTCGCTGTCAGTCGCTGCAGCAGGCGGCGCTCTCGCTCGGGCTCACGCAACCGGCCATCACGCGCCGTCTGCAGAATTTCGAGGAAGCGCTCGGCGTCGAATTGCTCGACCGCAACACGCGTCCGCTGAAGGCGACCGCGACCGGCCGGATCGTCTACGAGCAATGCCGCGCGATTCAGCGCGAACTCGACGTGCTGCGCGAAATGGTCGCGACCGACACGCCGCCCACCGGCACGCTGCGCGTGGGCGTCGCGCAGACCATCGCCGACGTCGCGCTCGGCGACGCGCTGCGGGCGGTGAAAGACGCCTACCCCGATTTGCAGGCGCGCGCGTCGACCGGCTGGGGCGGCCAGTTGCTCGAACGGCTGCAAGACGGCGAACTGGATGTCGCCGCGATCCTGCTCCCGGCCAACAAAACCTTCGACGACACGCTGTCGGCGCGCTCGCTCGGCCGCATCAAACTCGCAGTGGTCGCGCGCAAGGGTTTGCTCACGAAACGCGCGCATACGCTCGCGCAGTGTCAGTCGATTGGCTGGGTGTTGAATCCGGACGGCTGCGGCTTCCGCGACGGTCTGCAACGCGCGCTGACGGGTCTCGGTCTCGCGCTCAAGCTGAATCTGGAAACGCTCGGCACGGAGTTGCAGTTGCAACTCGTGGCGGACGGTCATGGTCTTGGGCTCGTGCCGCTGCCGCTCTTCAATGCGAGCGCCTATGCCGACAGGCTCGACGTGGTGTCGGTCAGCGACTTCAAGCCGCTCATCGACATCTGGCTCGTGCAGCCGCGCGCGCTCGGCAAATTGCAGCAGCCGGTGGAGCGGTTCGGCGCGGCGATCGCGCGGCAATTCAAGGACACGCGCGCAGCCGCGGGCGCGCGTCGTCAGTCGCCGTCCCTGTCCCCGCGATCCGCCGAACCCCGTCAGATCACATGAAAACCATGCGTGCCGTCGCGAGCCAGTTGCGCGACGAGCCCGTATTCCCACTCGAGATAGGCATTCATCGCTTCGCGCGCGTTATCGGTGCCCTCATAAGGACGCCGGTAACGGTCGATGCGCGGTGACGCCAGCCGCGTCTCGCCGCTTTCCACCGGCAGGCCCGCTTCGATCCACGCCGCCGTGCCGCCCGTCAGCACCTGCACCGGCTTGCCGGCGAGCGCCGCCACGTCGGGCGCGGCGAAGCGCGCGAGCAGACTGCTGCCGCACGTCAGCACATAGCGGCGCGCGTCCGGCAGCTTGTGCAATGCCGTCTCGAGCTGGCTGCGGATCACGAACCACGCGCCCGGTATGTGGCGCTTCACGTAGTTCGCGCTGCTCGTGAAGTCGAGCACCACCGTGCCCGGCGACTGAAGCAGCGCGGCCAGTTCGGCGGGGGCGATTTCATCGGCGTCGGGCGGCTGCGGGGCCAGGCGCGCCGCGGGCGCCGCGCCCTTTTCCGCGAAGTCGGCGGCCGTCAAACCGTCGACCACATAGACCTCGATGTTCATCTGCGCGAGCCACGACGCGGTCATGTTCGCGCGCACGCCGTCGCTGTCCGCGAGAATCACGCGTGCGCCGCGCACCGGCGCGAACATTTCGGTTTCCTGCACAAGCTGGCCGCCTGGCGCAGAACGAAAGCCCGGCACGTGGCCCGCTTCGTATTCCTCCGGCGTGCGTACGTCGAAGCGGTACACGGTGCGCACCGCTTCGTCGGCCCAGCGGCGCGCTTCATCGCGTGACGTGCGGCCCACTTTCGCACGGTCGGCGACGGCGCGCGCGCCATCGGCTGCGATGAGACGCAACGCGTCGTCGACGACGGGACCTGGCCGCCGCGAACTGCCGTGCGCGAGCGGCTGCCCCGCGAGCGTCCAGCCGATGGTGCCGTTGCGCAGCGCGGCAACCGGGTTCGGCAAACCCGCGTTGATCAGCGACTGCGCGCCGATGATGCTGCGCGTGCGCCCCGCGCAATTGACGATGATCCGCGTGGCCGGGTCCGGCGCCAGTTCGCGCGCGCGCAGCACGAGTTCCGCCCCCGGCACGCTGATGCTGCCGGGAATGTTCATGGTCTGGTATTCATCGAAACGGCGCGCGTCGAGCACGACCATGTTCTCTTCGCGGTCGAGCAGCGCCTGCACCTGCTGTGCCGGGAGCGACGGCGTGTGGCGCACGCTTTCGACCAGTTCGCCGAACGCCTTGCTCGGCACGTTGACGTCCTGGAACAACTCGCCGCCGGCTTTGCGCCAGCCTTGCAGGCCGCCTTCGAGCAGCGCGACGTCGCTATAGCCGAGGCTTTCGAAACGTTCAGCGGCGCGCGCGGCGAGCCCTTCGCCGTCGTCGAGCACGACGATCGGCACGTCGCGGCGCGGCAAGCGCACCGGTGCATCGAGTTCGAGCCGCGACAGCGGCAGATTCGCGGCAAAGAGCGGATGACTGCGCGCGTGCGGATCTTCCTCGCGCACATCGACGAGCGCGATTTCCTCGCGTTCGAGCAGTGCGCGGCGCACGTCTGCATAAGATCGGGTACGAAAATCTTTCACGAAAGTCATGGGATCGGAGACTCCTTCGACACATTCCAGATGTTCGGCAACACGTCGTTCGAGTAGCCGGACACAAACTTTTTTCGACGGGCGCCGCCCGGGTACACCGAGCGGTTCACTGCGCCGATATTTCCACCGTACACGTGAATGCTGATCGACGTACGGTCACTAAATGCGTTGCTCACGCGATGAATATCGCCGATGCGTGGCGACACGGCATCCACGGCGCCCGCGCCAAGGCGCTCGGGGGCGCCCTCGGCGACGACTTCGCCGTGCGCCGCGACACGGTAACGCTGCGCAATTTCCGCGCCACGCAGCACGCCGATCAAGCCCCAAACCGTGTGGTCGTGAACCGGCGTCGCCTGCCCCGGCCCCCACACGAAACTGACGACCGAAAAGCGCTGCCGCGAGTCCGCGTGCAACAGGTACTGCTGATAGCGCTCGGGATCGGGCCGCGCGAATGCGTCGGGCAGCCAGTCGTCGTGAGCGATCAGTTCACGCAGCGCGGTCGCGCCGGCGTCGAGCAGCGCCGCTTCGGGCGTGTCGCCGTCGACGAGCGCCGCGATCTGGCCGACGAACGTGCGCAGCCGGTCCGGCCGCAGGGTCTGGGTCATCGCTAACATTGAAGGATAGGTCCGAAGATTGATGCGCGCGAGTTCTCTTCGTCTTTTACGCACATCGAGAGAGCATCGCGCGGCAGCGGCGGCCCAAAGCGGTGCAACATCGACCGCGAACGGCTGCCGCCTGCACGACGTGGCGCGCAGCGTCTCGCGAAGAAACGCTGCGCGTGGCATGCGTACGCGCGCTTCAATTCAGCACGTCGGGCTCCGCTTCGACGAGCCCTTCCAGCAGGCTCTGAAACGCGAACAATGCGCCATTCGCGCGGCCCACCTGCTCGTGCGTGAGCTTGGCAACGTCGTGCGGGATACGTTGCGGCGTGCCGGCCGCTTCGGCGAGCAGTTGTGCATGACACGCGTTATCGAGCGCGATGTACCACCACGCGGCCGCCTCGACGCTCGGACCTGCCGTGAGAATGCCGTGGTTCTTGAGGATCACCGCCTTGTGCGTGCCGAGCGACGCCGCGATGCGCGAGCCTTCGCCGGTATCGAGCACGACGCCGCGAAAATCGTCGAACAGCGCGTGGTCCTCGTAGAACGCGCACGAATCCTGCGTCAGCGGATCGAGCGTGCGGCCCAGCGTGGACCACGCCTTGCCGTACAGCGAATGCGTGTGCGCCGCCGCGATGACATCGGGACGCGCCTCGTGAATCGCCGCATGAATCGCAAACGCCGCCTGATTCACGGGCCCGTCGCCCACCACGATCTCGCCTTGCGCATTCACGAGCAGCAGATCCGACACGCGGATGCGGCTGAAATGCTTGCCGAACGGATTGACCCAGAAGTGATCGGTCCATTCCGGATCGCGTGCGGTAATGTGACCGGCGAGCCCCTGATCGAAGCCGTAGCGCGCAAAGAGACGAAACGCGACGGCAAGCCGCTCCTGGCGATAACGGCGCTCGGCGGCGAGATCCGTGCGCGGCGGCACGTCGTCGAACCAGAATTTGCGCAGCGGCGCGTGGCGTTGCAGGGTCGAGAGCGTGCTGGCCGGCGAACGTGCTTCGTCAGCCCGTGGATGCGCGTGAGAAAGGTCGGTCATCGCGGCTCCGTTCACGCGGCCAGCGCAACGCGCGCCACGCGTTCGCGTGTTGCGGGAATCAGTTCGCGGCCATAGTCGATGGCGTCTTCGAGCGGATCGAAGCCGCGCACGAGGAAGGTCGTGACGCCGAGCGCGTAGTACTCGGCGAGCGTGTCGGCGACCTGTTGCGGCGTGCCGACGAGCGCCGTCGAATTCGAACGTCCGCCGATTTCCTTCGCGATGCCGGTCCACAAGCGCTCGTCGGCGCGATCCGATTCGCCCGATGCCGCGAGCAAGCGCCGCGCGCCTTCGCTTTGCGCGGGGCCGCCCACGCCGAGTCCTTGCAGCGCGCGCAGCCGCTTCGTCTCGGCGAGGATGCGCTCGGCGCGCTCCCATGCCGCGCTTTCTGTCGCGGCGAGGATCGGCCTGAACGACACGGAAAAGCGCACGGTGCGCCCGTGCTTCGCGGCCTCGGCACGCACGCGCGTCACCTGCTCGCGCACTTGCGCCTTCGACTCGCCCCATAGCGCGTAGACATCCGCATGACGTCCAGCGATTTCGAGTGCGGGCACCGACGCGCCGCCGAAATACACCGGTATATGCGGCTGCTGAACCGGCTTCACTTCCGAGAAGCCTTGTTCGAAACGATAGTACTGGCCGTGGTGATCGAACGGCTTCGCTTCTGTCCAGAGACGGCGCAGGATCTGCAGATACTCGTCCGTGCGCGCGTAGCGTTCGTCGTGCGAGAGGAAGTCGCCGTCGCGGCGTTGCTCCGCGTCGTCGCCGCCCGAGATGATGTGCACCGCGAGACGGCCGCGCGAATAATGATCGAGCGTCGCCAGTTGCCGCGCGGCGAGCGTCGGCGCCACGAAGCCCGGACGATGCGCGAGCATGAAGTGCACGTTGCTCGTCACGCTCGCGGCGTGCGCGACGGTGAGCAATGCATCGGGGCTCGTCGAATGATGCGGCACGAGAATGCGGTCGAAGCCCGCCGCTTCATGCGCGCGCGCGAACTGTTCGAGATAGCCGACATCGATAACCGGCCCTTGCGGCGCGTGCGTTTCCGATACCTTGCGAGTCTGGATCATGCCGATGAATTCGATGGACACGCGAGTGCCTCCATGAATGATTGCTGCCCGGCGAGGCCGCGGCGTTGCGGGCCGAATGCAATGGCAGTGCATTGTTCGAGGCGTTCACGGTAGCAGGCCGTCATGCGCTTGTTAAATATTGATCGGCCATATCTATATCGAACTTGCATGTAACGGCAGAGGTGCCGGGGAAAGCGTTGCGGCGGTTCAGTGCCCATGATGCCGCCGACAAACCCTTTCGCAAACGTGGACATGCGGGCGTCGCCAGCAGAAAGCCGGAAGCTTTGCGAGAATGCCCCATCGCGTGAAAGCGCCAGAAACAGCAAGCCAACAGACAATGATCCCTTTTTCGGTCCTCGACCTTTCGCCGGTCATCGCGGGCGCCACGCCAGCGGACGCCTTCAGGAACACGCTCGATCTCGCGCAGCACGCCGAGCGGTGGAACTACCGCCGCTTCTGGCTTGCCGAGCATCACAACATGACCGGCATTGCGAGCGCGGCCACTTCGGTCGTGATCGGCTATGTGGCGGGCGGCACGAAGACGATCCGCGTTGGTTCGGGCGGCGTAATGCTGCCGAATCACGCGCCGCTCGTGATCGCCGAACAGTTCGGCACGCTCGAATCGCTTTATCCCGGCCGCATCGACCTGGGACTCGGACGCGCGCCCGGCACCGACCAAAGCACGGCGCGCGCGCTGCGCCGTGACCTGCAAAACAGCGCGGACTCGTTCCCCGACGACGTCGCCGAATTGCAGCGTTATTTCGCGGACCCGGTCGCCGGCCAGCGCATTCGCGCGGTGCCCGGCGCGGGCTTGCATGTGCCGCTGTGGCTGCTCGGGTCGTCGCTTTTCAGCGCGCAGCTTGCGGCGGCGCTCGGCTTGCCGTTTGCATTCGCGTCGCACTTCGCGCCGGATTACATGCTGACGGCGTTGCAGGTTTATCGCGCGCAATTCCGTCCGTCGGAGACGCTCGACAAGCCGTATGCGATGGTCGGCGTGAATCTGTTCGCAGCCGACACCAATGAAGAAGCGCGGCGGCTTTTCACGTCGCTTCAGCAGCAGTTCATCAATTTGCGGCGTGGCACGCCGGGGCAATTGCAGCCGCCGGTGGACCGGGTTGCGGCTTCGGAAATGGAACTGAATTCGGTCGCGCATTCGCTCGCGTGCACGGCGATCGGCGATCGCGATGCGGTGCGCGAGGGCTTGAAGTCGATCATCGAACAGACCGGCGCCGATGAGTTGATGCTCACCGCGCAGATCTATGATCATGAGGCGCGGTTGCGGTCGTTTGAGATTGGGGCGGAGATTTGGGAGGAAATGGCTGGGGGGAAGTGAGGCTTTCGAGGTGTATGAAGACGGCGGTGCGTCGATGCGCCGCCGTTTTGCTTTGGTCGGTTCCTCAGCGGCTGCCCGTTGCAGTGGCCGCCCGCTCGATCACCCGGGCGACTTCTGCCGGATGCGACAGATAGGCGACATGGCTCGACGGAACCTCCACGACCGTGCTCTTCGCGCGGCTCGCCATCCAACGTTCGAGATCGGGATTCACGGTTCGGTCCTGAGTCGCCACGACGGCCCAGCTCGGCTTCGTTTTCCATGCCGGCTGGCTCACCGGCGCGGTGAACGACTCATGCGCCGGCATGACCTGCGAACTCGCCATGAATGCGGCCTCCGCGGCGGGTACGTCGGCAGCGAAGTCGGCTCTGAAGTGCTCTGCGTCGAAGTAGAGGTGGCCATCGTCGGTTGCCTTGATGGCTTTTGTCGCGGCCGGCATTTTCGTCGTCAGGTCCTTGAGGCTTTCGCCCGCATCCGGTTCGAACGCGGCGATGTAGACGAGGCCCGCCACGCGCGCATTGTTGCCCGCCTCGGTAATCACCGCTCCGCCATAACTATGGCCGACGAGGATTGTCGGGCCGTCCTGCGCATCGACGATACGCGTAGTCGCCGCGACGTCTTCCTTGAACGAGGTCTCCGGCTCCTGAACCACCGAGACGTTATAGCCGTCCCGCGTGAGGATCTTCGACACGGCTTGCCAGCCTGAGCCGTCGGCGAAATAGCCGTGAACCAGGACGATGTTCTTGACAGGTGCGGCTTCGGCGAACTGCGTGGCGAATGCGCCGGCGCCAATGGTCAAGGCTGCGGCCAAACGGCGAATCTTGTTGATGGTTTTCATTTTCGACTCCAGAAGCTAACGATGATTGGACAATTGGTTGCAATGGTTCAGCTTGCAGGCTGCCGCCGATGACCCGTTAGCGTACGGGTCATGCGAAAGCCTGCGCGAATGTTTTGGATGCCTTAACGATACGCGAGGTGATCGGGCGAACCGGGGAACGTCGGATCAATCGACGGTCTTGGCCCACACCGCCTGAGCGTTGGTGAACTCGCGCAGACCGAAGTGCGACAGTTCACGGCCGTATCCGCTCTTCTTGACCCCGCCCACCGGAATGCGCGGATTCGAAGCGGAGAAGCCGTTGATAAAGACGCCGCCCGTTTCCAGCCGGCGCGCGATTCGCTGCGCACGGGCGACGTCGCGCGTCCACAGGCTGCCGCCGAGACCGTAGTCGCTCGTGTTGGCAAGTTCGATAGCGTGCTCGGCGTCGTCGGCAACGGTGATTGCGGCGACCGGGCCAAAGGTTTCTTCGTCGAAAGCAGCCATGCCGGGGGCGACATCCGCGAGCACGGTCGGCGCGTAGTAATTCCCGGCGCCTTCCACCTTGCTGCCTCCGAGCAGCAGCGTCGCGCCTGCTTCGATGGTGCGTTGCACCTGCCCGTGCAGCTCGTCGCGCAAGTCGGCGCGCGCCATCGGCCCGATGGTGCTTGCCGGATCGTGCGGATCGCCCGCCACGACCTGACGCGCGGCGGCCACGAACTTGCGCGTGAACTCTTCTGCAACGGGTCGCTCGACAATGAACCGCTTGGCTGCGAGACAAACCTGGCCGGCGTTCTGAAAGCGGGCCTCGATGGCCGCTTTCACGGCCAGATCGATGTTCGCATCGGCCAAGACGATGAAGGCGTCGGCGCCGCCGAGTTCCAGCAGCGTCTTCTTTAGCGCCCGGCCCGCCGTGGATGCGACGGCGGACCCGGCCCGCATGCTGCCGGTCAGCGTGACGGCGGCAACGCGCGGATCTTCGATCACGTGGGCCACGGTTTCGTTATCGGCATTCAGGTTGGCGAAGAGTCCGACCGGGAAGCCGGCGGCTTCATAAGCATCCTGCAACGCGTACGCCGAGCCCATCACATTGGCGGCATGCTTGAGGATGAAGCCGTTGCCCGAGAGCATGATCGGACCCGATGCGCGAATCACCTGCCACAACGGAAAATTCCATGGCATCACGGCGAGAATGGAGCCAATCGGCAGATAGGAGACATGCACCTGATCGTCGCCTTCGACAGGCGCCGGTTCGTCGGCGAGGAAAGCGGGACCATGCTCGGCGATCCAGTCGATCGCGCTGGCGCATTTTGCGACTTCGGCTCGTGCGGCGGCGAGCGTCTTGCCCATCTCCTGAGTAATCAGCGCGGCCAACGCTTCCGAGCGCTCGCGCAACGTCGCGGCCAGGCGGCGGTAAGTTTCCACGCGCACAGCCATGGGCGTCGCGCGCCACAGCCGGTAGGCCGCGGCGTTGTCCTCCAGCATGCGCTCGACTTCGTCGGCGGTCTGAAACGGATAGTGCGCGATGAACTCGCCGGTTGCGGGATTGCGCGACGTTGCGCCGATGGCGGTGGGAAGGTTCAGGTTCGACATGTTTGCCTCGATTGAGTGAAGTGACGAGCAGTGGAAAGTCGCTGCAGTGGTGTCACTTTATGCAAACCGGGGCGGGTCAAGAAGGCGTCTTGTGATCCTATGAGTCGGACTCACTGGCAGAGTGCCGGGGAATGTAAGTCACGAGCGACAGGTCCGGTCTGCCGGTGGGCGTCAACGCAACGTAAGTGAATTCGATGTGGCCGCCGGCTGGATGACGAAGCCGTTTGTCGCCTTCATCGAAACCTTTGACCTCGGTGTCCTGCCACCAGTCGCTGAACTCGGGGCTCAGTTCCGTGAGCTCGTCGATGAGGCTATCGAACGGCGCCTTGTCCGGCGCCTGCGCGCGCGCGGCGCGGAACGCGGAGATCATGCCGCGCGTCATCTGCTCCCAGTCGAGAATCAGCGTGCGATAAGGCTTGTAGAGAAACAGCAGACGCAACGTATTGCGCTCGTGCGGCTCCAGCGATCCATAGTCGACGAACAGGTCGGCAATGGCATCGTTCCACGCCAGAATGTCGAGCCGCGTGTTGCGGACATAGGCCGGAACGTTGATCGAGCGAACCAGTCGTTCGAGGCCTTCGGTGACGCCGCTGCCGGTTGCTACCTGCGAAAGCTCGCGCGATGAAAGCGCGAACAGATGCGCCGACTCCACGGTGTCGAGCTTGAGCACGCGCGAGATTCTGCGCAGCGCATCGGCGGACGGTTGAATGTCGCGGCCCTGTTCGAGCCAGGTGTACCAGCTAACGCTGACGCCCGCGAGTACGGCGACCTCTTCGCGGCGCAGGCCGGGGGTACGGCGGGGGCCGTCGGGCAGGCCGAATTCGGCAGGTTGCAGGCGGCCGCGGCGGCTTGAAAGAAACGCGCCAAGTTCGCGTCGCTGCTCGGCAGAGGGTCTTCTGGACATAGTGTCTCGGTTAACGGCGAATGGGCAGGCGGGCGGACGTGCCGGGCATCGTCGCGAGGCAGCTTACGACCAGCCAACTGACGGCCCGGGCATGCCTTGCTCGACCGGGAATGCGAACACTATCACGGCAAAATGTCCAGGTTGTGCCACGACGACTAGCGGCACTTCATACGAACGCGTCGAAACCGCTCTCGTATGAAGCGCCGCATTTGCGTGATGGCCACGCACAATATCTTGCGCGTGGCCCTGTCGCTGGAAAGTGTGAGTCAACGTTCGCTCAGAACTCCTGGCTCGTGGGACGGCTCGTGGGACGAAGCACGATCTCGTCGATGTCGACGTCGTCGGGCTGCCCGATCGCACAGGCGACGGCCCGCTTCGATCCCTTGCTCATGCGATCACCTCGTCTGCCTGAACGGATAACGATTCCGCGTAGGCCGGATAGTCCGTGAGTCCTTCGTCCCCCCCGCCATACAACGTTGCCGGATTCAGGGCATTGAGCGGCCAGCCGTTCGCGATGCGCTCAGGCAGATCCGGGTTCGCGATGTACGGGCGGCCGAATGCAATCAGGTCCGCAAGGTTCGCTTCGATCAGGCGCGCGCCGCGCTCGGCCGTGTAGCGACCCGCATAGATGATGCGGCCGCTGAACACCCGGCGGACTTCCTCGCGAAACGCCGCCGGCAGATCGGGTGCGTTATCCCAGTCGGCTTCCGCTATTGACACATAGGCCGCACCGGCAGCTTCCAGCACCTTGATTGCCTCGATATACGTGCGATGAGGATCGTCTTCGACGAGCCCGATGTACACGCGATCCTGATCGGTGCTCGTGAACAACGGCGTGAAGCGCACGCCCAGCCGTGCAGGCCCGACCACCGCGGCGACCGCCCCGACGATTTCGCGCAGAAAGCGCAAGCGGTTATGCAGCGAGCCGCCGTACTCGTCCTCACGTTTGTTCGAGTGTGCCGAGATGAACTGATTCACGAGGTAGCCATTGGCCGCGTGAATCTCGACACCGTCGAAGCCCGCACGCAGCGCGTTCTGCGCTGCCTTTGCGTAGTGCCCGACTAACTCGCCGATCTCGGCGACGCTCAACTCGCGTGGCACCGAAGGCTCGACCAGCGTGCCGGTGCCGGGACCGGTCTCGATGAACGCCTTGACCTTCTGTGCCGCGATCGCCGAAGGTGCAACCGGCGCTGCGCCGTAGGGCTGCAACGCGGTATGCGAGACGCGGCCCACATGCCACAACTGCGCGAAGATCACGCCGCCTTCGGCGTGCACCGCGTCGGTCACGCGAGCCCAGCCTTCGACCTGTTCGTCGCTGTAGATGCCGGGCGTCCACGCGTAGCCCTGACCGCGCGGTTCGATCTGCGTTCCCTCGCTGACCATGAAGCCCGCGCCCGCGCGCTGGCCGTAATAGAGCGCGCTCGATGCGGCCGGTATGTCGCCGGGCTGGGCGGCTCTCTGGCGCGTCAGCGGCGGCAGCACGATACGGTTGCGCAAGATGTGCCGCCCGAGCTTGAGCGGCGTGAAGAGTGAAGGATATTCCATGTTCTTTTCGCTCCCGAATGGACCCAGGTCGCACGTTGCGACGGGCTCGATCGAGCCGGCTGCGCGCGATCATGGCGATCCTGCGCGATCAGCTAACTGGCTCTCTGGTGAAAACGCCGCGCGCTTGCCCGAAGGCAACGCGCGTCGGCAGACAGGCGGCTTTTATTGCGCGGCGAGCGCCGGGTGCTGCATCAGAACGGCGGCAGCGGAGGACGACGAAGCCGGGTTTTGTCCGGTAATGAGCAGGCCGTCGGTGACTACATACGGAGCCCAGTCGACGGTCTTCGAATAAATGCCGCCCTTGGCCTTCAGTTCGTCTTCAACGAGGAACGGCACGATCTCGGTGAGGCCCACCGCGGCTTCTTCCGAATTCGTGAAGCCCGTCACCTTCTTGCCTTCGACCAGCGGCTTGCCGTCCGCCGTGGTGACGTGGCGCAGTACGCCCGGTGCATGACACACGAGTGCAACGGGTTTGCCGGCGGCGATGAACGACTGGATCAGCGCGATCGAATGCGAGTCTTCGGCCAGGTCCCACAACGGGCCGTGGCCGCCGGGATAGAACACCGTGTCGAAGTCCGCCTGCGAGACGCTGTCGAGGCGCACGGTTGCCGCGAGTTGCGCTTTGGCCGCCGCGTCGTTTTCAAAGCGGTGTGTCTGGTCGGTCTGATTGGCCGGCTCGTTGCTTTTCGGATCGAGCGGCGGCTGGCCGCCCTGCGGCGAGGCCAGCACGATCTCGGCGCCCGCGTCCTTGAACGTGTAGTAAGGCGCCGCGAGTTCTTCCAGCCAGAAGCCGGTCTTGCGGCCGGTGTTGCCCAATTGATCGTGCGAGGTCAAAACCATCAGTACTTTCATGTCGTTCTCCAATGCGTGATAGGTGAGTTGCGAATTTGAGTTGCGAATTGCCGGCAACGCTGTCATGACGACACGGCTATGTAGTCAGTGCTTCGCCTCTGCAATCGGTTAGGGCGCAGCAAGGTCCGTTCATTTCGTCGTGACATCGTTCGCAGCGTTGAATCAACGGCCGGAATACAGAGAGCGGACGCCGTTGGTCGCCGGTGCGCCACTGGCGGAGGAACCGCTGTTTGCACCGCCGAAGCCGCTCGCGGACTTTTCCTCCGCAGCCACACGTGCGGTGGCGGCCTCGATTTGAGCCGGATAGAACGCTTGATCGCCTTGGCCAGCACGGTATCCAGCCTTCTGGAGTTGCGCCAGTTCATGGCGAACCTGCGCGCGGGTGACCTGATCGTTCGACTGAGCGAACGATGCTGCGGGGATGGCAAGGGCGGCGGCGACTGCAACAGCATTGATGAGCGATTTCATGATTTCTTCCAAAGGTTGTCGTTGAATAAAGTGGCGAAGTAACTGTGCTTGCAGCAGTGGGACAGAAGGAAAGCTGCTGCAGTGGTGTCACTTTAAGCAAACGAAACCGAGGCAAGAAGGCGTCTTGTGATCCTATGAGTGAGGGTCACAGGCAGGAGCATCGTGGAGTTGGAAGGCACACGAAGTCTGGGTCGTCGCACCCGTACACGACCAGAGCGGAACGTCGCATTCCATAAGCCTGCATTCGCCGCTGCGCATTTCGCGTCACGGGCAGCGGCGCTTCGGCGTGCAACGCACGCCCGGCGATTGCATCGTGATGCTCGTGAGCAGGTGCGGACCGAAACGACAAACAAGAATGTGTATCGCTTTCAATCGTTACAAAAAATTCCCGCAACGTCCGTTGCCGCGACCTAAAGTCCAATCCACGCATCTGACAAAAGACGGTCTTCGCAAAGCGTCCGCTCATACCGTGACGACGTTTTCCGATGCGTGAGAAAACCACTTGATCTTGCGTAGTGAAACTGTGACCGACGCGCTGGCGGTGATCAGCGCTCGCGGTCTGTGGCAGTTGAAGCGGTAGTGAGTATGGCGAGCGAATAATGGCGGAAACAAGGCGCGCCGACGATGCCATCGTTAAGACTTCCGGCGAAGGTGCAACGCCACTCCACTTCTTTCGCAACTGCCGGCGCGCTACCGTGGGCTGCTACAGGTCGCAATGGAGAAGGAGCCTTCCATGCGTTGCAACAAGCCCCGTGCATTTCTGAGCAGCGTTCCGCTCGCTCTTGTACTCGCCGCAATCATTCCGACCAGTCGGGCCGCGCCCGTCCTCGTGTCCGGCCCCAGCCTTTTTGCCACTTGCACCATCGGCGGCCCCGGCACGAACTATGTGAATGCCGAAGTCGAGCCGTGGGTCGCCACGAACCCGAAAAATCCGTCGAACCTGATCGGCGTATGGCAGCAGGACCGATGGGACAACGGCGGCGCACACGGCCTGGTTGCCCGCCCATCATTCGATGGCGGTTTGACATGGGCCACGCCGGCTGCACTGCCTTTCACCGCATGCGCGGGCGGGACTGATTACGAGCGCGCGTCCGATCCGTGGGTGTCGATCGGCCCCGATGGAACCGCGTACGCCGTGTCGATCTCCTTCAACCAATCCAACAACAGCAACGCGGTGCTCGCTTCGGTTTCGAAGGACGGCGGCCTGACCTGGGCAAACCCGCGCACCATCATCGCCAACAACGAACCGACCTTGCAATTCTTCAACGACAAGGAATCGGTGACGGCCAATCCGATCAAGGCAGGCGTCGCCTATGCCGTGTGGGACCGGCTCGAATTGCCGAACGGCAATCCGTACGCCAACACGCACACGGCCGCCTTCCGGGGACCATCGATGTTCTCGAAGACATCCGATGGCGGCCTGACATGGAGTCCGCCATCCGTGATCGTGACGGTGCCTTCCCGGCAACAGACGATCGGCAACCAGATCGTCGTCAACTCGCAGAACGGAACGCTCTATGACTTCTTCGACCTTATCTCTCCGCCGTTTTCGAAAGCGGCCGGCAAGGTGGCGTTCATCAAATCGACCGACGACGGCGCAACGTGGACGAAGCCGAAAATCATCTCGGGTTTGCAGACCGTATCGGTGTTCGATCCGAACACCGGCGAAGCGGTGCGTTCGGGAGACATCATTCCCGAGCCCGCGATCGATCCGAAGACAGGGCAACTGTATGTCGTCTGGCAGGATTCCCGCTTCAATGGCGGGCTCTACGATGAGATCGCGCTGTCTACTTCAAAAGACGGCGGCAGCACCTGGAGCGCACCAATCCGCGTTAATACGCCCACGGGACGGCCGGCATTCAATCCGAGCATCAACGTCAATTCGTCGGGGACCGTTGCAGTGACGTACTACGATTTCCGCAATCTGGCGGATGGCAACACCACGACGTTACCGACGGATATCTGGCAGACGACATCGACGGACAAGGGAGCGACGTTCGCCAATGAAACACACGTGGCGGGCGCATTCGATCTCAAGACCGCGCCCGATGCCGAGGGCTTCTTCGTCGGGGATTATCAGGGGTTGGCCGCGATCGGCTCGAGCTTCGTGCCGTTCTTCGTGCAGACGAACTCGGGGAACCTCGGCAATCGCACTGATGTGTTTGCTCAGCCTCAGCCGTAACGGTTTTGCGTGGGAGTGGTTGGCTCGCAGTGCGGACTTCGCGCTGCGAGCCAAGAAGGACAAACGCGGGTACTGCGAGCGAGACGCTTAGCTTCTCATTGCTCTTACTGCCCGTTCCAGATTGGCCCGCACAATCGCGCGATGAAACGGCGCGATCGTCGCAAGATAGATTCGCCCGAGTCTGTTGTGGCAATGCACCACCGTGGCCGCGAGCAGTTCTCGCCCGTTTGCCGCGTCGCCGCGTAGTTGGATGGTCGCGCGGAAGTCCAGATGCCGGTCATCCGCGCCGACTACCAGCTCCGACGCGCTCTTCGACAGCAGCGGCAAGTAGCCGATAACCGGCCCACGCGCCGCTGCGGCAAGACCGACGTCGAGAGACGATTTGACGCCGACCGTCGCCATCGTCAGATCGCGGACACGCGTGAGCGCACGAATCCACCACGCCTGCCGCTCGAACGCGGCGCGTGCCAACACCTCAAGATCATCGCTGGCCCCCGCGGGCAGTCGGATTGCAAAGGCGTCCAAAAGATCCGCGCCCGCGTAGAGCGGCGCGAGTACGCTGTTGCCAGGCATGGGTACGGCGCGCGCTTTGGTCAAGGTCGTACTCCGGGGTTGGTTCATGGTGTGCAGCAGTCGAGCCGCTGCCGGTTAGCAAAATAGAAGCACGATCTCGAGACAAAGAGCCGTTTAAACCCTCACCGACTCCCCTGCACCGCCGCCAACCCATCCAGCAGCGCCTTATGAAACGCATCCGGGTCCTGCATCTGCGGCGCGTGGCCCAGGTCAGCGAACTCAACCAGCGTCGCATGCGGAATCGCTTTCGCCGCGGCCTTCCCCAACTCCGGATAATGACCGATCTTCGCGCGCACTTCGGGTGAAGCCGCGTCCTTGCCAATCGCGGTCGTGTCCTTCTGCCCGATCAGCAACAGCGTCGGCATGCTCAACTGCCCGAACTCGTAGACCACCGGCTGCGTATAAATCATGTCGTATAGCAACGCCGAATTCCACGCGACGATCTGCTTGCCCGGCCCCCGGTACATGCCCGCGAGCATCTGCACCCACGGTTCGTAATCGGCGCGCCATTGGCCGGCATAGTACGTCGACTGCTCGTAGCGGCGAATGCCGTCCGCGCTGGTCTTCAGTTCGCGCCGATACCAGTCGTCCACCGACAGCGACGGCACGCCCTTCGCCTTCCAGTCCTCGAGCCCGATCGGATTGACGAGCACCAGTTGCTGCGTCTCACGCGGATACATCAGCGCATAGCGAACGGCGAGCATGCCGCCCGTCGAATGTCCGACGACGGTCGCGTCTTTCACACCGAGCGACTCGAGCAGCGCATGAGTATTGCGCGCGAGCTGCTGGAAACTGTACTGATAGTGCTCCGGTTTGCTCGACTTGCAAAAGCCGATCTGATCCGGCGCGATCACGCGATAACCCGCTTCGCTCAGACGATGCATCGTCGCCTCCCACGTCGCCCCGCAAAAGTTCTTGCCGTGCAGAAGGACGACAGTGCGGCCGTTCGCGTGCGCCGGTTTGACGTCCATGTAGGCCATGTGCAGCGCGACGCCCTGCGAAGTGAAGCCGTATTGGCCGACAGGTTCGGGATAGGTGAAGCCCTGCAACTCGGGGCCGTAGGCCGGGCCGGCATTGCCGCCGGCTGCAGTGGTTTCGGATGCGCCGCTGGTTGAAGCGGCTGTGGATACGGTCGACGACGCGCCGACCGAGCCCGTCGCCAGCGTTTCGGCAGAAGCCGCAGATGCGGCACAAACCGTGACCGGCGCGGCGCCGAATGCGGCGGCGCTCAACGTTGCAAGCAATGAAAGACGGCGAAAGCTGATGGACATTTTTCTATCGAAGAAGCCGGGAAAAGGATGCGGATGGAGGCGGCTGCCAGCGCACATTAAAAGTTCGCCGCAAGCGGCCGCCGACATGCCGCGCAATCGCGGACGATTCTACGACGCCCACCGCGACCGCGCAGCGTCACGCACACAGCCCGCTTCTCCACGAGGCGCTGTGATACGCCGCGCCGTGCGGCACATCGCGTGGCACGCATATTGCGCACGGAACCTCGCTCGCTATGTGCCGTGGCGCACGGAGCGTCGGCGCGCCTCGGCCGAAGGTTCGCAGTTGGGCGCGTCGGCGGCTCGCAGCCGAGAAACGTCGCCCGCGCGAGGCCATTCAGTGCTAGAACTACAGGACGGGCTCGCCAGCGCAGCAGCCGCAATACGCGAATCAAAAGCGAATCAAACGCGAATCAAACGCGAATCAATGTAGAAGCGATCGACCAGCCGCATCGGGGAAGTAAGCGAGGCATTCATTGCATGGCACAACGGAACGATTACATGGGACCGCAGTAAGCGCTAAAGCGCTAACTGCGGTCGACAAAGGAGACAGACATGGATACGCCGGCACGGTTGAACGATCTGCAACGCACCACTCTCGCCATCGTACTGGCCGGCGGACGCGGCACCCGGCTCGGTCCGCTCACCAACAAACGCGTCAAGCCTGCGGTGCATTTCGGCGGCAAATTCCGCATCATCGACTTCGCGCTGTCCAATTGCCTGAACTCCGGCATCCGGCGCATCGCCGTCGTCACGCAGTACAAGGCGCACTCGCTGCTGCGTCATCTGCAGCGCGGCTGGGGTTTTCTGCGCGGCGAGTTCGGCGAGTTCATCGATCTGTGGCCCGCGCAACAGCGCGTCGAAGGCGCGCACTGGTATCGCGGCACGGCCGACGCGGTGTTCCAGAACCTCGACATCATCCGCTCGATTCGTCCAAAGTATGTCGTCGTGCTGGCGGGCGATCACATCTACAAGATGGACTACACGCGTATGATCGCGGACCACGCGGAGAGCGGCGCCGATTGCACGGTCGGCTGCATCGAAGTGCCGCGCATGGACGCGGTGGCCTTCGGCGTGATGGCCGTCGACGAAAACCGCCGCGTCACCGGCTTCGTCGAAAAACCGGCCGACCCGCCGGCGATTCCCGGCCGGCCCGACACCGCCCTCGCAAGCATGGGCATCTACGTGTTCAACGCCGACTACCTGTACGCGTTGCTCGAACAAAACATCTCGAGCGTCGATACCGATCACGACTTCGGCAAGGACATTCTGCCGCGCGTCGTCACGCAAGGCACCGCGATCGCGCATCCGTTCAGCATGTCGTGCGTGTCCTCGGACCCGAACGTCGAGCCGTACTGGCGCGACGTCGGCACCATCGACGCCTATTGGGCCGCCAATCTCGACCTCGCCTCCACGATCCCGACGCTCGACCTCTATGACCGCAGTTGGCCGATCTGGACTTACCAGGAGCAACTGCCGCCCGCCAAGTTCGTGCGCGACCTGAAGGGACTGCAAGGCTCGGGCAACAATCTGATCGTGTGCGGCGGTTGCGTGATCTCGGGTTCGCAGATTTCGCGCTCGGTGTTGTCGTCGAACGTCAAGGTGAGTTCGTTCTGTAATATCAATGAGGCAGTCTTGTTGCCGCAGGTCACCGTCGGCGCGAGTTGCCGCTTGCAGAAGGTGGTCGTGGACCGCGGCTGCACGATCCCGGACGGCACGGTGATCGGCGAAGATCCGGTGCGCGACGCCGAACGTTTCTATCGTACCGACGACGGCGTCGTGCTCGTCACGCCCGAGGCGCTGCGGCAGGACGTGAACTAATGAGCGCTGGTGCGGCCGTCCGCAGCGGCCCAGCGCAGCCCGCAAGCATCGACCGTCCACATCTTTAAAGGAACGAGACCGAGCCTATGACGATTCGCGCCCTACACGTCGCCAGCGAGCTGTATCCCCTCCTGAAAACGGGCGGTCTCGCCGACGTCGCGGGCGCGCTGCCGTCCGCGCTGGTCGAGCGCGGCGCCGACGTGCGCGTGCTGCTGCCCGGCTTTCCCGCGGTCGCGGCCGGCCTGCACGATCTGCGTCCGGTCGCCCAACTGGGCCGCCGCTTCGATGCGCCGGGCGTGACGCTCGAACAGGGCACGTTGCCGTCGAACGGACTCGTCGTCTACATGATTCGGGCGGCCACGTTGTACGACCGGCCAGGCAATCCGTATCTGAACGACGAGCACGTACCCTACGGCGATAACGCACAGCGTTTCGCGCTGCTCGGCTGGGTCGCCGCGCAACTCGCGCAGCAGCTCGACCCGGCGTGGTCGCCGCAGATCGTCCACGCGCACGACTGGCACGCGGGGCTCGCCGCCGCCTATCTGAAAGCGGCCGAACGGCAGCACGGCCGGCCGCCCGCGCGCAGCGTCTTTACCGTGCACAACCTCGCGTATCAGGGCGTATTTCCCGCGCATCAGTTCGGCCAGCTCGGCCTGCCGGACGATTTCTTCAACATGCGCGGCGTCGAGTTCTATGGACAACTGTCGTTTCTGAAGGCCGGGCTCTATTACAGCGACCGCATCACGACCGTGAGCCCGACGTACGCGCGCGAAATTCAAACGCTCGCGCAAGGCGGCGGACTCGACGGCCTGCTGCGCAGCCGCGCGCATGACCTGTGCGGCATCCTGAACGGCGTCGACTATACGGTCTGGAACCCCGCGAACGACGCGCTCCTCGAGCACCGCTACACCGCGACGCGGCTCGCCGGCAAACTCGCGTGCAAGGAGGCGTTGCAAAAACGCTTCGGCCTCGCGCAGAAAAGCGATGCGCTGCTGTTCGGCGTGGTGAGCCGCCTGACCGAGCAGAAGGGTCTCGACCTGCTGCTCGAAACCGTGCCGGAGATCGTCAAGCGCGGCGGTCAGCTCGTCGTGTTCGGCACTGGCGACCCAGCGCTCGAAAACGGCCTGAAGCGCGTCGCGCAGACGCACCCGGAATCGGTCGCGGTGGAACTCGGCTTCGACGAGAAACTCGCGCACACGATCATCGCCGGCAGCGACGTGATCGCGGTGCCGTCGCGCTTCGAGCCGTGCGGTCTCACGCAGCTTTACGCGCTGGCTTACGGATCGCTGCCGCTCGTGCATCGCGTGGGCGGTCTCGCGGACACCGTGGCGGACGCATCGCTTGAAAATCTCGCCGAGGATCTCGCGACCGGCTTCGTGTTCGACGACTTCACGCCGCGCAGCCTGACCGCCGCGATCCGCCGTGCATTCGCGCTGCACGGCCGGCGCACCGAATGGAAGGCGGCGCAGCGCCGCGCGATGCGCCAGGATTTCGGCTGGGGCGCGTCGGCGGACCGCTATCTCGCGCTCTATCGCGAGCTTGCCTGATCCTGCCCGAGCCGTCGCCGGTGATGGTTCGGCGCAACAGCACGGGGACGGATCAACTGGCTTGCGGCAAACTCCTGTATTGTTTCCCTACGATGCAGACCGTGCATTGTTCTTGCAATACATGAAGCAGTCCTGCGCGCGGCGTAGCGGGTTCATGCCCGAACAGCGCCGCCGCGCATCCCTCCCGTTTTCACCGATCGCGCACGTCCGCCTGCGCGAGCCATACCATGACGAAGAACGTTCTCAGCATTCAGTCACATGTCGTTTTCGGGCACGCGGGCAATAGCGCGGCCGTGTTTCCGATGCGTCGGCTTGGCGTGAACGTGTGGCCGCTGAACACCGTGCAGTTCTCGAACCACACGCAATACGGCCACTGGACCGGCACCGCCATCAACGCCGCGCAGATGGAAGAACTCGCCGAAGGCATCGGCGCAATCGGCATGCTGCCGCGCTGCGACGCGGTGCTCTCGGGCTATCTCGGCACGCCGGAGCAGGCGCAGTCGGTGCTGGAAATCGTCAAGGCCGTGAAGGCCGCCAATCCGCGCGCCTGGTACTTCTGCGATCCGGTGATGGGCGCGGCAAGCGGCTGCAAGGTCGAGCCCGGCATCCAGCAGTTTCTCGTCGACACCATGCCGGAAGTGGCCGACGCGATGGCGCCGAATCACACGGAATTGCAGCGGCTCGTGGGCCGCGAGATCGAGACGCTCGAGGAAGCCGTCGCCGCGTGCCGCGAGATCATCGCGCGCGGACCGAAGCTCGTGCTGGTCAAGCATCTGCTCGATCGCAACAGTCCCGCGGATCGTTTCAACATGCTCGTCGTCACCGAACGCGAGGCGTGGATGGGCCAGCGCCCGCTCTATCCGTTCGCGCGGCAGCCGGTCGGCGTCGGCGATCTGACGAGTGCGGTGTTCGTCGCGCGCACGCTGCTCGGCGACACGATTCGCGGCGCGTTCGAGCACACGCTCGCCGCGGTCAACGCGGTCGTCAAGGCGACGTGGCAAGCCGGGCGCTACGAACTGGAACTGGTGCCCGCGCAAAACGAAATCGCGCAGCCGCGCGAATGGTTCGACGCGTGGGTGGCAGAGACCGCGTAGCTTGCGCATCGTGCGGCGCGGGCCGCAGCGTTGCCGGCGTTGCGCCGCCAGGAACCTTGTCAGCCGGCCGGTCGTCCTATAATGCGTGCCGCACGCGCGAGCCGATAATGGCTTTGCGGCTTTGCGGCTTCGCGCGGCGACTTTCTCAGGCATCCGGCATTCAGCAGACGAGGCATCGATGGACGGTTATATCCGCAGCGAGCGGGAAGAGTATTTTGAGCAGTTGTGCATCAGCGTCGACGCCGACGAGGTGCATGAACAGGAAGCCATCGAGTTCTTCGAGAACCAGTTCGATCAGCCCGACTTCGACCCCGCGCAGTGGCTCGACATCGCGCTTTACTACTCGCCGGCCGTGGCGCGCGGCATCATCGACATGGTGACGCCCGACGACAAGGCGCGCAGCAACATCGCCGAAGTGATCGCGGACAACCTCGACATTTCGTACGGCGAGGACGACTGCCAGCAGTTCGCCGAGACGATCGAATTCGCGCTGAACAACGGCGTGCCGGTGGACCTCGACCTCGTGCTCGACGGCTGCCAGCGCGCGATCGACGATCTCGACACGTGGGCCGACGACGAAACCAAAGCGCCGCTGCTGCGTCTGCGCGAAGAAGTGCTGCGTCAGCAAGGCGAGCGGTAAGGCTGGTTACTTAGGCGAGCGCGCGGGCATGGGCTCGCGCGTCCTGTTGCTCGCTTCTCTCGCATTCCTCTTGCACCCCGCGGCCATCGTGTTCGCGCGCATCTTCGTGCTGTGTGTTGAACACATAGCTTCGACACCTGCAACCAGTTAAGCCCACCACTTCGCCACATGTCTCCATGCATGTGTGCGCCAATCCGCACTCCCGCTTCCGCACCCATCAACGCTCGCGGCCCCCCTCGCGAGCTTATGCCGAAATCCTCATTCAAAGCGCCGCGAACTGCCAAGACGGCCGCATATTGGCTTCCTATATTCGCGCCACATGACCGGCGTGCGAATACAACCACACGTACTCCGCACGGTGCATCGCGAGCCTTCGTGCCCGCGGGAACCCGCTCGCTTTGTCAGCGCCGAGCCGCGTCATCGCTTTGCCGCTTTCATCACTCGAACTGTCGAAGTAAGGAGAGACCATGAGTCACCACACCACGCTCAAACCGCTTGCCCTGTTCGTCGGCGCCCTCTTTGCGGTCGCGCCGCTCGCCGGTTTCGCCGACGACATGCCCGTGAAAATCGGCTTCGCCGCGCCGATGACGGGCGCGAACGCCGGCTACGGCAAGGACCTCGAAAACGGCGTGCGGCTCGCCATCGAGGAAGCCAACGCGCAGAAGATCAGGATCGGCGACAAGGTTGCGCAGTTCCAGATCGTCTCGCAGGACGACCAGGCGGACCCGCGCATCGGCGTGCAGGTCGCGCAGAAACTGGTGGACTCGGGCGTCTCGGTGGTGGTCGGCCACTTCAATTCGGGCACGACGATTCCCGCCTCGCAGATCTACGAGCAGGCCGGCATTCCCGTGATCGATCCGGCGGCGACCAACCCGATCATCACCGGACGCGGCTTCGCGAACACGTTCATGGTGATTTCGACAGACGCGCAAAACGCCGGCAACGCAGGCGTCTATGCGGTCGAAGTGAGCAAGGCGAAGCGCATCGCGATCATCGACGACCGCACCGCTTTTGGTCAGGGCGAAGCCGACGAGTTCGAGAAGGCGGTGAAGGCGCATGGCGGCACGATCGTCGCGCGCGAGTACACCGACAATCACGCGGTCGACTTCAGCACGCAGATCACCAAGATCAAGGCGGCGAACGCGGACCTGGTCTTCTTCGGCGGGCTCGATACGCAGGCCGCCGGTTTCGCGCGGCGCATGAAGCAGCTCGGCGTGACGGCGCAACTGGTGGGCGGCGGCGGCGTGGAAGACCCCGAGTTCATCAAGCTCGCCGGCGACGCGGCGGAAGGCGTGATGGCCTGGGAATACGGCCGCCCGCTCGCGCAACTGCCCGGCGGCAAGGACTTCTCCGCGAAGTTCAAGAAGCGCTTCGGCGGCGAGATTCTGTCGTATGCGCCGTTCGGTTACGACGGCGCGTGGGCCGCGATCAAGGCGATGCAGCAGGCGAAATCGACGTCGCCGAACGACTACCGTCCGATGCTCAAGACGATCGACTTCGAAGGCGTGACCGGCAAGATTTCGTTCGACAACACCGGCGCGCTGAAAAGCGGCGCGTCGACGTTGTATCAGGTGAAGAACGGCGCGTGGGTTCCGGTCGTGACGAAGAGCGGGAGCTGAGCGGCCTTAGTTTCCGTTAGCGGTTCAACGCAGGCCGCGCGGCCTTGACGACGATCTGTGCGTCGAGGTCGCGCTCGATCCGCACGAGGTCGTCCTTCATCGCGGCAAACTCTTCTGCCGAACACATCTGGTGTCCGAAGGCGGCGCGAAGCTGCCGCCTGATCTGCAACACGCGCGCCGCCGGGTCGAATACATAGCGCGACGAGAACGTGACGAACTTGTCGTGGACATCGGTATCGACGGGCATGTCCGTTATCTTCGCGAAGCGCGGCAGCGTGATTTCGAGCGTCTCGTCGAACGCGCCGCCGATGCAGGTCCACGGCTGCGTGCGAGCCGGCTCCGCGAGCCATGCCTGCACCTGCGAACCCATGCCGCCGGAGAAGCTCGTCAGCGACGGCACGGCGGTCGTGCCGTCGCTCCAGATGAAGTGCTCGAGCTTGCCCTCTATCGACGTCGCGAACGGCCCGTCCGTCGCGGCGACGTCGCCCGTGCGCAATTGCGCGCTGCCATGCAGGCCGGTTTGCAACAGACGATTGCCGGCGATCTGCTGCGTGCGCTGCCGCGACGCGCGTCGAAAGATATTGCGCTCGATCTCCGCGGTGAATCCCGCATCTTCCACGCGATAGGCGTAATTCGCGGTGCCGTTTTCATCGACGTCGATCTGCACGCGCGCCGTGCGCTCGCGCGTTTGAGTGGCGGGCGTGCGCGACAGCGTTCCTTCGCCGACCAGCAAGACGGGCCGGTCCATCACGGCGGCGGGCAGATAAGCGAAGCCCACGCCGCCCGCGGTCGTGTCCGCGTACAGCGATAGTTCAGGAATCCAGATAATCGCGTGATTGATCGCGCTTGAGCCGTAGCCGGGTACGTTCGGCAGACTATAGTACGGCCCGAGATTGAGCAGCACCGCCTCGCTGCGAATGCCGACCGCGGCCAGCAGCGCGCTGTACAGCGCGACGTGGTCCTTGCAGTCGCCATAGCGATTGCGCAGGATGTCGGCCGCCTTGTGCGGAATCGCCGCTGTCTCGCCGAGAAAAAGCGCGACGTAGCGGATATTCATGCGCAACCAGTCGTACAGTATCCGCGCCTTCTCGCGCGGGTCCGCGGCGCGCGCGGTGAGCGACTGCGCTAGCCGCACGATGGCGGGATCGTCGAAGGTGGCGTCGGTTGCGGGACCGCGATAACGCGCGGCGAAGCTCGCGAAGTCCGGCACGGTCGACACCATCAGACGATCGCCCCAATTCGCATAGCCGACCGCGCCCGCTTCGAGCCGCGCATACGGTCCATGCTGGTAGCGGAATTCGTAACGCGTGCGGCCATTCTCGCTGACCGGCGGCAATGCCGTGTAGCCGCGCGCGTCGGCATACAGCGGCACATCGGCGGGAAGATCGAAGATCAGGCGTTGATCCTCGACCGGTTCGCGCGTCGGCTCGACGAGATACGCGAACGTGCCCGCCTGCAACGGCTTCGCGCGCGTCTTGCGAAACGCCAGATGGACGCGCGAGCCGGGCTCGACGCCCGGAAAAATCACCGTGCGCAACACACCGTCCTGGAAGCTCGGCGCGCCCGCCGAGCGCGGCTCCTGAATGTCGCGGATCGCTTCGGGACCGACCGTGTGCGTCGCGCCGTCCGGATCGATCGTCTCGGCGGCGAGCAACTGCACCTGTTCGATGTCCTTGTTGAACCACACGTAGCGTTGCGCGATGTCGTCGACGCCGCTCGCCGTGTTCGCGCGCAACACGCTGTCGTCGTGTTCCTCGATGGAACCGTCTTTCTGGATCACGAAGAGATGAACGTCGCGCTCGGTTGTGTAGGGCGCGCGGTCGTCGCTGGAGGGATCGGGGGTTGCGCCGCCGGCGAAAGCGGCAGACGCTGCCGCGCCTAGTGCGAGCGCGGTGGCTATCCGCAGGCACCGCAGCAGCTTCATGCAACTCAGGACGCTCACGCACCGCGTCATGACCGCTCTTTCCCGCGTAATGCCCCCGTGAGCAGGCCACCGGCCGCGCCGCTCATCCGTCGCCCTCGCCGAGTTGCGCGAGCAACGCCTGCAGGCTCTCCACATGCCGCAACAGCAAATGCCGATGCTTCTCGATCTGTTCGAGCCGCCCGGCAAGATCGGCCTGTATCGGACCGTCGGGATCGGCGGCGGCAATCACCTCTTCGACCTTGGCGCGCAACGACGGCAGTTCGACAGGCGCATGCGCGAGATGCCGCTCGAAACGCCGGACCTCCTGAAGCGCAAGCTCGCGGACCTTGCGAAAGTACGCCTGACGCCGATGCGCTTCGGCGTCCAGCGCTTCGTCCTCGATACGTTTGGCAGGCGCGCTCTGGCCGAAAATCGGCTCGGGCGGCCGCAGCACAGTCTTTTTTCGCGCGGGATGCGCGGTGCCGCGAAAGCGCGCCTGCGGCTCTTCGTTGTCGATCGCGGCGCGCGCGTTGGGCGGAATCTCTTCCTCGGTATGCGGCGCGTTCATCCAGCCATTCGGCAAGCCGGTCACCGCTTCGATGCCGCGCACGAACTCCTCGCTGAATTCGCGCTGGCCCGACAACATCAACTTCAGATAGCTCGCGGAAAACGTCATCATGCGCGCGAGCCGACTCGCCGCGCCGACCTCGCGCGTGAGCAGCACGAGATTCGCGCGCCAGACGGGAAGCAGCAATTCGTCGGAATCTTCCATTGCGGGGTCTTCCATCTTTTTGCCCGATGTCAAGACGACGCCGTGACGAGCGTCATCATTCTGAAAGGGTAGCCGTTGCCCGGCCTCGCTTGCAAGCGGCACGCCGCACATCACGCGAACTTTGTGCGGAGACCGGCTCGCCTTGCTCCACGTCAACGCGGACGGCCTTTTGCGCCATCCGCCGTGAGGATTGACACTGACGGAGCGGCGGCGTTCCTCCGCAGCAGCCGTCGATGTGGCATGCTTGCGTGCCGTGCGGCATACGTCCTGCTGCACCGCCAACTCCACAACACTGATTAAGGGTTTTGTAATGAAGAAGATCGTCCTGGCTCTTGCCGCAGCCGCTGCTGCTTTCAGCGCAATCGCTCCCGCACAGGCCGCTGGGCACCATCACGAAGTTTGCAAGAAGGTGCGCGTGCATCACCACTGGGAACGCCACTGCCGTTAAGCTTGCCTCGCATAGAGGGTAACGGCGGCGGACGCTCACGCCAAGCGTCGCGCGAATGAAAATGGCCTCGCATTTTTTGCGAGGCCATTCTTTTTGGTTGTCTATCTCGCGCGCGAGAGGTCCGCGCCCGCGATCACGCCGTCTTCACGCGCTCCAACGCGGTCGCGACGAGTTGCTCGAGCAAAGGCTCGATCTTCGCGGCAAGCGTTTCATCGTACGCGTACGGCAACTGTTCCTGC
The DNA here is from genome assembly GCF_003330785.1 of Paraburkholderia graminis. Taxonomy (NCBI): domain Bacteria; kingdom Pseudomonadati; phylum Pseudomonadota; class Betaproteobacteria; order Burkholderiales; family Burkholderiaceae; genus Paraburkholderia; species Paraburkholderia graminis. The sequence goes on along the minus strand of NZ_CP024934.1, from coordinate 1,476,927 downwards.
ATATACGTGATTTGCGACAACTCGAGTTGCACCGCATGCACGCCTTGTGAAGGCTGACCATACTCGCGCGTGATGTAGCCGCCCTTGAAGCGCCCATTCGCGACAGCCGAATAAACGCCATGCCGTTCGACGATCGCAGCCAATTCCTCGGCGAGACCCGCCATCGCACTCGCGCCGTTCGACGTGCCGAAGTTGAAGTCCGGCAAGCGCCCTTCGAAGAAACGCGGCACGCGCGAGCGGATCGAATGCGCTTCCCATAGCAGCACTTTGCCGTGCTGCGCCTTGAGCGCGGCGAGTTCGCCTGCGAGCGCGCTGTGATACGGCATCCAGTAAGCGTCGCGACGACGGGCCACCTCAGTATCGTCCGGCAGATGACCTTCGCGGTACAACGGCTCCTTGTCGAACGTATCGACGGGCAGCAAGCCCGTGGTGTCCTGCCCCGGATACAGGTTCGCGCCGTCGGGCGGACGGTTCAGGTCGATCACGTAACGCGCGTAAGTCGGCGCGATGATCGACGCGCCCATGCGCTTCGCAAATGCGTAGAGCCGGTCGAGATGCCAGTCGCAATCGTCGGTGCGAAGCGCCGTGGGCGTCATCGTCGCGGCGATGTCCGCGGGGATCTGCGTGCCCAGATGCGGGATCGAGATCAGCATCGGCAGGTTGCCGCGATGCAGCGTGAAAACCGGTGGAGTGTTCGAAGCAGTCATGTCAGTCCTGAATCGGAAGAACGTTGCGGTGACGCGGGCACGCCGCGCGTGCGGTTGCGTGCATCGCGTCAACTCATTTGAGCAGTTCCGCGAGCGCGATGCGATAGCGCGCGTAAGCGCCCTCTTCGTCGCGATGCCGGCGATTCTCGACCAGCTTGTCGCCGCCTGCGTACACGTCGCGGATCGGCGTCTCGCCATGCTCGCAGAAAACGACGCCCGAGAGCCAGTTATTCGGCGCGTGCCCGGCAATGCTCGCGTGATCCGGGTCCAGCACGAGCCAATCCGCGCGATGGCCGGCTTGCAATGCACCCGTCGCGCGTCTCGTGGCGCGCGCGCCGCCTTCGAGCGCCGCGTCGAACAGACGATCGGCCACATAAGGCCTGTGTACCGATGCCAGCACGTTGCGTTGCCGGCGCGTCAGACGCTGCCCGTATTCGAGCAGGCGCAATTCCGCGCGCCAGTCGACGCCGATGTGACTATCCGAGCCGACGCCGATGCGCCCTTGCGCGTCGAGATACTCGTGCGCCGGAAAAATACCGTCGCCGAGATTCGCTTCCGTGGTCAGACACAGGCCCGCAACGGCACCGCTCTTCGCGAGCGCGAGCGTCTCGTTTGCATCGACATGCGTGGCGTGCACGAGGCACCATCTTCCGTCGACGTCGAAGCGATCCAGCAGCCACTGCACCGGACGCGCGCCTTCCGTTTCGATGCACGCGTCGACTTCGGCGGTCTGTTCGGCGATATGGATATGAACCGGCGCGCTGCGGTCCAGGCCGTCGAGCAAGGCACGCAGCGATTGCTCCGACACCGCGCGCAACGAATGCGGCGCCACGCCATAGCGCAACGCCGCGTTTTCAGGGCGAGCGGCGCGCAACGCGGCGAGCAGTTCGTGCAAACTTTCCGGCGTGTTGATGAAGCGCCGCTGATCGTCGCGCGGCGCGCGCGCGCCGAAACCACTGTACTGATAGAGCACCGGCAGCATCGTCATGCCGATGCCGGCCGCCGACGCCGCATCCACGACACGTTGTGCAAGTTCCGCCTGGTTCGTGTAGCGCTTGCCGTCCGGCGTGTGATGCACGTAATGAAACTCGCACACCGACGTATAGCCCGCCTTCAGCATTTCGATGTAGAGCCATTGCGCGACGCTCGCCAATCCTTCGGGCGTGATGCGCGCGGCAAAGCGATACATCAGATCGCGCCAGCTCCAGAAGTTGTCGGTGGCGCCGTTGCCGGAAGCGGCGCGATATTCGGTGAGGCCCGCCATCGCGCGCTGGAACGCATGCGAGTGAAGGTTCGGCATGCCAGGTAATATCGGACCCGCGGCTTTCTGCACGTCTGCGGGAATTTCCGCAGTGTCCGGCGTGACTGCCGTCAACGTGCCGTCAGCGTCCCATTCGAGCAGCACGTTGCGGCGCCAGCCGTCCGGCAGATACGCGTGTTCGGCGAATAGCGACTGTTTTTCTGGTGTCATCTCTCAGGTCCTGACTCAGTTCGCGTCGCGTGTAGAAGAACTCGAAGCACTAGAAGCACGCGAAGGCGCGGCATAAACCGTCTCGCCTGCACGCACGACCCGCGAGCACAGCGGACGCCCGATCCAGTAAGCAAGCTCCGCGAGCGAGTCGACCGACCACACCGCGAAGTCGGCAGCGCGCCCTGCTTCGAGCGAACCATGACGGTCCGCCTTGCCGAGCGCGCGCGCCGCATTCGATGTCACGCCCTTCAGCACTTCGGGCACGGTCATGCGGAATAGCGTCGTCGCCATGTTCATCATCAGCAGCAACGACGTGGCGGGCGATGTGCCCGGATTGCTGTCGGTCGAAATCGCAATCGGCACTTCATAACGCCGCAGCAGATCGAGCGGCGGCAGTTGCGTCTCGCGAATGAAGTAGTACGCGCCGGGCAGCAACACGGCGACGGTGCCGGCCTCTTTCATCGCGGCGACGCCGGCTTCATCGAGAAACTCGAGATGATCCGCGGACAACGCGCGATGGCGCGCGGCAAGCGCGGTGCCGCCGCCATTCGACAACTGCTCAGCGTGCATTTTCACGGGCAGCTTGTAGCGCGCCGCCGCGTTGAACACGCGCTCGCTTTGTTCGAGCGAAAAGCCGATGCGCTCGCAGAACACATCGACGGCGTCGACGAGACCTTCGTCCGCGAGCGCGGGCAGCATGGTGTTGCAGACTTCGTCGATATACGCATCGGCGCGGCCCGCGAATTCGGGCGGCAATGCGTGCGCGCCGAGGAACGTCGTGTAGACGGTGACCGGATAGCGTTCGCCCAACTGGCGCGCGACGCGCAGCATCTTGCGCTCGCTGTCGAGGTCGAGCCCGTAACCGGATTTGATTTCGATTGCGGTCAAGCCTTCGGCAAGCAAGGGCTCGAGCCGCGCGGCCGACTGATTAAACAACGCATCTTCGCTCGCAGCACGTGTCGCGCGCACTGTCGACACGATGCCGCCGCCCTGACGCGCGATCTCTTCATAGCTGACGCCCGCGAGGCGCTGCGCGAATTCATCGGCGCGTTGCCCGCCGTATACCAGATGCGTATGGCAATCGACGAGACCCGGCGTCACCCACGCGCCGTGCAACTCTTCGCGCGGCCACGCGGCGTATTGCGCAGGCAGATCGGCGGACGCGCCGAGCCACGCGATCGTGCCGTGTTCTACGGCGATCGCCGCGTCGGGCAGCGTATGGTCGGGGTCGCCCTGAGGGCACAGTTTCAGTTGATGCCAGACAGTTTGCTTCATCGGATGCTCGCTGCTGCTGGTTGCGTGGCTGGTTGCGTGTAGCGAATGCGGATTGCCAGCAACGCGCCTTCGCCTTCTATCCTGCATGAGAGATTGTTCGGGGCGTCGATGCGCAAGGTGTCGCCTGGTTCGAGCCGTTGCGCTTGTGAATCTGCTTGTGAATCTGCTTCTGCATCGCCCAATGCGACTGCAATGGCGCCGCTCGCGCAATACAGCAGCGCGACATCCGCGGATAACGTGTGTTCGGTTTGCGCCTGCTGCTGCGTCGTGTGCCACACGTCCAGCTCGCCTTGCGCGCGGTCACGGCGCACCATCAGATTGAAGTCGCGCGTCGGACCGTCGACGAGACGTGCGTCGATGTGCGCCTCGCCGGCAAAGCGCGCGGTATCGAACGGTTGCGTCAACGCATGCGTGGTCACAGCTTCGCCGCTTTGCGCTTCATCGAGCAGCATGCCCGCGCCGGACAACAGCACCAGCGTGCGATCGATTCCGGCGAAGCGCGAAAACGGCCCGGCTTGCGCAACGTCCGCCACGCTCACGCGCCATACGAACGTGTCGAGCCCGGCATCCGCGGGAAACGCTGCGACCTCGCGCGTCACGCCGCCGCCGTTCTTCCACGGCGACGCCACGAGCTCGGCGCCGCGGATCAACGTGAGCGTCGCCATGCTGCCCGCGAGCGTCATGCTCAACGGCCCAGCATCGGCAGATTGAGACCCGCCTCGCGCGCGGTTTGCTGCGCGAGTTCATAGCCCGCATCCGCGTGACGCATCACGCCCGTTGCCGGATCGTTGAACAGCACGCGGCCGAGGCGTTCCTTCGCGGCGTCCGTGCCGTCCGCGACGATCACGACGCCCGAGTGCTGGCTAAAGCCCATGCCGACACCGCCGCCGTGATGCAGCGACACCCACGACGCGCCGCCAGCCGTATTCAGCAGAGCGTTGAGCAACGGCCAGTCGCTGACCGCGTCCGAGCCGTCTTTCATCGATTCGGTTTCGCGATTCGGGCTCGCGACGGAACCGGTATCGAGGTGATCGCGGCCGATCACGATCGGCGCCTTCAGTTCGCCGTTCTTCACCATTTCGTTGAATGCCTGGCCGAGACGATAGCGATCCTTCACGCCGACCCAGCAGATACGCGCCGGCAAGCCCTGGAACGCGATGCGTTCGCGCGCCATGTCGAGCCAGTTATGCAGATGCGGATCGTCGGGAATCAGTTCCTTGACCTTCGCATCCGTCTTGTAGATGTCCTCGGGATCGCCCGACAGCGCGACCCAGCGGAACGGCCCCTTGCCTTCGCAGAACAGCGGGCGGATATACGCCGGCACGAAGCCCGGAAAATCGAACGCGTTTTCAACGCCCATTTCGAGCGCCATCTGACGAATGTTGTTGCCGTAGTCGAGCGTGGCCGCGCCGCGCTGCTGCAACGTCAACATGGCCTGCACCTGTTTCGCCATCGACTGCTTCGCCGGCACGACGATCGAATCCGGCGCGGTCTTCATGCGCTCGCGCCAGTCTTCCACGCTCCAGCCTTGCGGCAGGTAGCCGTGAATCGGATCGTGCGCGCTCGTCTGATCGGTCACGCAGTCCGGCGTGATGCCGCGCGTTACGCACTCGGCGAACACGTCGGCGGCATTGCCGAGCAGACCGATCGACACCGGCTTGCCCGCCTGCTTCGCTTCGTCGAGCATGGCAAGCGCTTCGTCGAGCGTCTTCGCTTTTTTGTCGACATAGCGCGTCTTCAGACGGAAGTCGATGCGCGTCTCGTCGCACTCCACCGCGATCATCGAGAAGCCGGCCATCGTGGCCGCGAGCGGCTGCGCGCCGCCCATGCCGCCGAGACCGCCGGTGAGAATCCAGCGGCCCTTCGGATCGCCGTTGAAATGCTGGTTCGCCACCGAGAAGAACGTTTCGTACGTGCCCTGCACGATGCCCTGGCTGCCGATGTAGATCCAGCTACCCGCCGTCATCTGCCCGTACATCATCAGGCCCTTGCGATCGAGTTCGTGGAAATGTTCCCACGTCGCCCAATGCGGCACCAGGTTCGAGTTCGCGAGCAGCACGCGCGGCGCGTCGGCATGCGTGCGGAACACGCCGACCGGCTTGCCCGATTGAATCAGCAGAGTCTCGTCTTCGTTCAGGTCCTTCAGCGATGCGAGAATCTGATCGAAGCAATCCCAGTTGCGCGCCGCGCGGCCAATGCCGCCATACACGACGAGCGCATGCGGATGCTCGGCTACTTCGGGGTCCAGATTATTCTGGATCATCCGATACGCGGCTTCCGCGATCCAGGTCTTGCAGGTCTTTTCGGCGCCGCGCGGCGCGCGGATCGTGCGAGTGGGATCGAGACGCGGGTCGATGTGTTTCGGGTTGTTCATGGTGGCCCTCGGAATGCGTAAAGATGATCAGAATGTGTCGGGGAAAATCGCTCGGAAAGCGGATCAAAAATGTCCGGTGAAACGGTAGCGGCTGCCTGGATGCCATAAATTCGCGATCGACGCGACCTGGCTTTGCGACCACGTTCGCCGATGCAGCACGAGACAGGGTTCGAGTTCGTCCATGGTCAAAAGCTCGCGCGTGTCGCCGTCCGCCGCCAATGCCTCGATCCGGTATTCGACGCGCTGCAGCGGCGCGACGCGAACGAGGTACTGATTCGGCGTGGTGTTCGTGAAGTCCTGCAATGCATACTCGGGCGCGACGGCCGGATTGACCCAGCGCTCCTCGAGCTGCACCGGTTCGTCGTTTTCGAAGTGCAGCACACGCGAGAAAAACACCGGACTGCCCGCGCTAACCTGCATTTCCTCGGCGAGCGCGGCGTCCGCAATGCTCGCGCCGATGTGCAGCACCTTCGCCTGATAGCGATGCCCGCGCGCGACGATTTCGTCGGAAATACTGCGGATCGCCACCAGCGTCGACTCGTACTTGGGGCGCGCGACGAACGTGCCCGAGCCCTGCACGCGCGTGAGAACCTGCTCCGAGGTCAACTCGCGCAACGCGCGGTTGACCGTCATGCGCGCGACGTTGAATTCGCGTGCGAGCTCGTTTTCGGACGGCACCTGGTCGCCTTCACCCCATTCGCCCGCATGAATGCGCGCGAGGATGAAGTCCTTGATGCCCTGGTAGGCCGGTGCGTTCATTGGCTGCCGCTCGCTGTCCGCTTACTGTTCGGAGACGAAGGAGAACGGGCTCAGCTTCGCGATCGTGCCGTTCTGCACGAGACGCGTCACCGCCGCGATGTCCGGCGCGAAGTAATGATCGAGCTCGTAATGCGCGACGTCGTTGCGCACCGCGTCCATCACTTTTTGCAGGCTCGGGCTGGTCTTGTGCGGCGCGCGCAGATCGACACCTTGAGCGGCGGCGAGCAATTCGATAGAGAGAATATTCGCCGTGTTTTCGGCGATGTCGCCGAGCTTGCGCGCGGCGAACGTCGCCATCGAAACGTGATCTTCCTGGTTGGCCGACGTGGGCAGCGAATCGACGGAAGCCGGATGCGCGAGCGTCTTGTTTTCCGACGCTAGCGCGGCGGCCGTCACGTGAGCGATCATGAAGCCGGAGTTCACGCCGCCGTCGCGTACGAGGAACGGCGGCAGACCCGACAGCGTGGCGTCGATCAGCAACGCGATGCGGCGCTCGGCCAACGCGCCGATTTCCGCGGCCGCGAGCGCGAGATTATCCGCGGCGAAAGCAACCGGCTCGGCGTGGAAGTTGCCGCCCGACAGCACTTCGCCGGTGTCGGGGAAAATCAGCGGATTGTCGGAGACGGCGTTCGCTTCGAGCAGCAGCACGTCGGCGGCATGACGCATCTGATCGAGACAGGCGCCCATGACTTGCGGCTGGCAGCGCAGGCTATACGGGTCCTGCACCTTGTCGCAATCGGCGTGCGATACGTTGATGCCCGAGCCTTGCAGCAGCGAGCGATACGCCGCGGCGGCGTCGATCTGTCCTTGATGGCCGCGCAGGTCGTGAATGCGCGCGTCGAACGGCTTCACCGAGCCGGCTGCTGCATCCACCGACAACGCGCCCGCCACGAGCGCGGTGCGGTACAGGTCTTCGATCGCGAACATGTTGTAGAGCGCGAGCGCCGTGGATGCCTGCGTGCCGTTCAGCAGCGCGAGACCTTCCTTCGCTTGCAGCGTGAGCGGCTTGAGGCCGACGAGCGCGAGGCCTTCGGTGGCCGGCAGGCGTTCGCCCTTCGCGAACACTTCGCCGACGCCCAGCAGCACCGCCGACATATGCGCGAGCGGCGCGAGGTCGCCCGATGCGCCGACCGAACCCTTGACCGGAATCACCGGCAGCACGTCGGCGTTGTACAGCGTGATCAGCGCTTCCATGACTTCGCGGCGAATGCCCGAATGACCGCGGCCGAGGCTCGACAGCTTCAGCGCGATCAACAGACGCACGACGGGACGCGACATCGGCTCACCCACGCCGACCGCGTGCGACAACACGAGATTGCGTTGCAGCAGTTCGAGCTGATCGTGCGGAATGTGCGTGCTCGCGAGACGCCCGAAACCCGTGTTGATGCCGTAGGCCGGCTCGCCTTTCGCGGCGATGTCCGCGACGGCTTTCGCGCAGGCGTCGATGGCGGCGTGGCTGGCGGGATCGAGCTTCAGCGGCACATGGGCACGCGCGATCTGGCGCAGTTGCGGGAGGGTCAGGTGGCCGGGCTTCAGAGTCATCATGGTTGTTGTCCTGTCTATACAATTTCAGAAAGTCTAGCGGCCGCGGCTTGTATATACAACTTGTTTTTAAGATTCGAGGCCCAGGGCTTTCCACTAAGGCAATGCTGGTAGTTGATGTAGGCGTGCAGGCCCGCCGTACCGCGGGCGAAGCGACTAAGAGCGCAGCGCGCTCAATCGCGCATAGCTTGTATATACACCTTCATAATTTACGCCGCCACATGGACAAAACACCCACGTAAAAAAGCCCGCGCGCTCGTCAGAGCCGCAGGCTTTGTTTAGGGCGGTGGCGTCGAACGCGCCGCTACAGGCGCACGCGCGCCGCGATGAAATCCAGAAAACACTGCACGCGCCCGGCAAGCGACGCGCTCTGGTAATAGACGGCGCTGACCGGCTGACGCTCGTCGAGCAGCACATGGCCGAGGATCGGCACGAGCCGTCCATCGCGGATGTCGGCGGCGGTCATGAAATCGGCGAGACAGGCGATGCCCCAGCCGGAGAGCGCGAGTTGGCGCAGCGTCTCGCCGCTCGACGCCGTTATCGACGGCTGGATTTTCAGCGGCTCGGGCTTGCCGCCGGCACGATCAGTACGACTCGTGCTTTTGCTCGTGCCTTTGCCCGCCCGCTTGCCGCGCTCGCGCAACGGCCAGCGGTTCAGATGCTCGGGCGCGGTAAATCCGATCAGCCGATGTTCGCGCAACGCGTCGACCGTTTTCGGCTCGCCGTGCTCGGCGAGATACGCGGGACTCGCGACCACACGCAGCTTGCTGCTGCCGAGCGCGCGCGCATGCAGCGTCGAATCCTGCAACGCGCCGATGCGGATCGCGATGTCCACCTTCTGCTCGAGCAAATCGACGATGCGCTCGCTACTGGTCAACTCCAGCCGGATCTCCGGGTACAGCGCGGAAAACGCCGTCATATGCGGCGCGATGCAGTGGAGCATGAAGGGCGACGCGGCATCGACACGCAGACGCCCCGACGGCCGCCGACGCTTGCGCGCGACCGATTCCTCGGCTTCTTCCATCGCGTCGAGAATCGCGCGGGCGCGCTGCAGAAAGCCTTCGCCCTCCTCTGTCAATTGCAGACGGCGCGTGGTGCGCCGCACGAGCGCGGTGTCGAGCTTCTTTTCGAGGCGCGTGAGCGCGCGGCTCACGCCGGAAACCGTCTGCCCGAGTTTCTCGGCGGCCGCCGTGATCGAGCCGCTGTCGATCACGCTGACGAACACCAGCAACTCGTCCGTGGAAGTTTTCATTATTGATTTCAAGTCAAGATTGATTTGAGACTAACACGCTTTTTGCGAGAATCAAGACGGCGGATACTGCATGCCTGTCATCGTGTTTCCACTCAGGCACTCAGGAGAACGTCTTGAAGATTTTCATTACAGGCGCAAGCGGTTTTATCGGCGGTTCGATTGCGGCGCATCTGGTGCGCGCCGGTCATCAGGTGCGCGGTCTGATCCGCAAGCCCGAACATCGCGACGAGTTGAAGCGGCTCGGCATCGAACCGGTTATCGGCACGCTCGACGACCGCGCGTTGCTGATCGCCGAAGCGCAAGCCGCCGACGCCGTCATCAATGCCGCCAGCAGCGATCACGAAGGCGCGGTGAGCGCGCTGATCGAAGGACTCGCCGGCTCCGGCAAACCGTTTCTGCATACGAGCGGCTCGAGCATCGTCGGCGATGCGTCCGGCGGCGAAGCGGCGCAGGCGCGCATCTATCACGAAGACGCGCTGCCCGAGCCGACCGCGGACAAAGCGGCACGCGTCGCGATCGACCGTCAGGTGCTCGAAGCGGCACAGCGCAATATCCGCTCGGCGGTGCTTTGCAATACGCTGATCTACGGACACGGCGCGGTGGCGGGCAGCGCGAGCGTGCAGTTGCCGCGCCTCGTGCGGCAGGCGCAAAAGAGCGGCGTGGTGCGCCATGTCGGCAGCGGCGGCAACACGTGGTCGAACGTGCATATCGACGACGTCGCGGAACTCTATCGGCTCGCGTTGGAGAAAAGCCCTGCCGGCATGTTCTATTTCGTCGAAAGCGGTGAAGCGTCGTTCCGCGAGATGAGCGCCGCGATTGCCCGCGCGATGAACCTCGGCGAGCCGCAAGACTGGCCGCTCGACGAAGCGCAAAAAGAATGGGGCTACGAAATGGCGTCGTACGGGCTCGGTTCAAACAGCCGCGTGCGCGGCGAGCGCGCGCGCGAACTGCTGGGTTGGCAGCCGAAGCGCACGTCGGTGATCGAGTGGATCGAGCGCGACATGATGGCCGGGCTCGCGGCTCAAGCGGCTTAAGCGGCTTAAGCGGTGTATTAAGCGATGTAAGTTGTGTAAGCGCCGGCGTTGCTAATCCGTAAGCTCAACTCGATAGAATCGCGCTCAGCTAAACCACGCAGTTTTGCGCGTGAAGCTGAGCCCCGCGGTTCGACATTCGAGCCGCCCATGAGCCCGGATTGGATCGATGACTTTGGCGCTGAATTTCGACTGGCTGACGAATCTGCTGGCGATTCTGTTCGTCGTCGCGTGCCTTTACGATGCACGCTACGACGAGTACGGCACGTTGACCTTGTCGGCGGCCCTGATGAGTCTCGCCGTGATGGCGATCGAACTGTTTCTCAAGCCTGCATTCGACATGGCGTTGTGAGCGCGGCGCGCGGCATTCGTTAGCACGGGCCGCACGCGCGCGCTGCATCAACTATCACATCATGCGATCAGATCAGATCGCCCAGCCGCCCAGATAAAACCCCACCAGCACGAGCGCAATCGCCACTGTTCCCACGTTCAGCTTGCGATATTCGCCGCTCACCACGCGACCGATCACGAGCGTCGCGAAGCCGAGCATGATGCCGGTCACGATGTTCGCCGTGAGCACGATAAAGACCGCGCACATGAGACCCGACATCGCGTCGACCATATCGTCCATATGCAGCTTGCTCACGTTCGAGAGCATCAGGAGTCCGACATACATGAGCGCGGGCGCCGTCGCGTACGAAGGCACGAGGCCCGCGAGCGGCGAGAAGAACATCACGCCGAGAAACAGCAGGCCGACCACCGCCGCCGCCATGCCGGTCTTCGCGCCGGCCGCCACGCCGACCGTCGATTCGATGTACGCCGCAGCCGGCGCGCCGCCGAGCAGGCCCGAGAAAATCGAACTGACCGAATCCGCCGTCAGCGCGCGGCCGCCGTTGATGATGCGGCCGTTTTCATCGAGTTGACCCGCTTGTCCGGCGACCGCGCGGATCGTGCCGGTCGCGTCGAACACCGCGGTCATCACGAGCGCGAGGACGCTCGGCAGCACCGCCATCGAGAGCGCGCCCTTGATGTCCATTGCGCCGATCAGCGACTCGTGTCCCGGCGCGCTCAGCGACGGCACCGCGAACACGCCATGAAACGACACGGCCGGATCGACGAGCAGCGCGATCGCCGAAATGGCGACGATGACGATCAGGATCGAGCCCGGCACGCGACGGCGCACCAGCCCGAAAATCGCCGCGAGTCCCGCGACCGACATCAGCGCCGGCAACGCAGTGATGTTGCCGAGCGCGACCGGCAAACCGGCGCCCGGATTCTTGACGACGAGACCGACTTCGTTGGCGGCGATCAGCAGCAGAAAAAGACCGATGCCGATGCCCGTGCCGTGCGCGATGCCCGTCGGCAGATTGCGAAGAATCCACGAACGCACGCCGGTCACGGAAATGCCCGTGAACACGACGCCCATCAGAAACACCGCGCCGAGCGCGACCGTCGGATGCAAACCTTTGCCGAGCACGAGGCCGAACGCCGTGAACGCGGTCAGCGAAATGGCGCAGCCGATCGCGATCGGCAGACGCGCCCACACGCCCATCAGCAGCGAGCCGAACGCGGTCGTGAGGCACACGGCGACGAACACCGCGCTCGTGTCGAAGCCCGCCTTGCCGAACATGCCCGGCACCACGAACACGGAATAGACCATCGCGAGAAAAGTCGTAATTCCCGCGACGATTTCCTGGCGCTGCGAACTGCCGCGCGCGGAAATCTGGAAGTAGCGGTCGAGAAAGCCCTTGGTGTCGAATGACTCGGCGCCGGCTTCGGAAAGCGGCTGGGCGTGGGGTTCCATCATGATGAGTGCCTCCTTTATCAGCATGCTGAAACGGCCGTCGAAGTGGCCGTCATCAGGTTCGTCTCGTTGCGTTGGTTTAATTGATGTGTGCGTGCGATGAAGCGCGTTGTCCGCGTTTGTCTGCGTCGGCCCGCTTTGTGTTTTTTTGTGTCTCGTTTTGTGTCTCGAAATGTAGGCCAATGCAGATATATCTCCCATCGCATGGATGGCATGCCCGGCATGTCGCGATGCTTATATCGTTTAAGCGACGGCGAAGGTCGTCGTGGATCCGCGTGTTTACACCTACCGCCTGGCTGTCTGTCTTCGCAGCTGAGATAGGACAGATGAAAGCCTTTTGAGAGCTTTGGACTCTGCAATGTCCGCAAAGCAGGAACGCGTGGGCGAACATTCAGCCTTGCATTCAGCCGCGTACCTTTGCAGCGCGCTGCGGCACGAAGCGTGCTTGCCGCGGCGCGCTCGCCACGCCCCGAAAACGGGCCCCGCCGACGTCGCGGGTTAAACTCTTGGCCGTACTGTCCAACCGCGGCCCCTCGAAAGCCGCACCGGTCCATGGAGTTTTCCCCGATGAGTGGCGGCTTTTCGCTTCCCGCATGGCGTCAAACCCTTCTCGCCGCGTTCGCGCTGCTGGCGCTGCTTGCGCTGTCCGGTTGCAGCAGCCTGCTGTGGGGCACGCAGCAGGCGCCGATCGTCGAAGCCACGGTGATGCCGGTCGAAGCCGCGAGCGCGCCGGTGGCCGCATCGGCGCCGGAGCCCGTCGAAACCGAAGCCGCCGAGCCCGAGCAGCCGAAGAAGCCGAAGAAGCCGGTCGTCAAGCCGCACAAGGTCGAGCCGCCGCCGCCCGTCGTTGCGCCGCCTCCCCCGCCGCCGCCTCCTCCGCCGCTGATCCTCGTGCGCACGATCGAGCGCAACGACGCGCATACGCTGCTCGACAGCCAGGTGCAGAAGCCGGACGGCAAGGTCGTCGGACGGGCGGTCGACATGATCGCGGACGCGAGCGGCAAGCCGCGTGAAGTCGTCGTGAATCTGCAAGGCTTCTTGGGTGTCGGCGACCGCAAGGTCAATTTCGCGTGGAACGCGTTCCGCTTCACGCCGGCCGCGAAGACCGCGCCGATCACGCTGAATCCGTCGGCGGTGCCGGTGAATCCGGCGAAGTCGAATGCGGCGATGCAGTTGCCGCTGATCGACGCGACCGTCGAGCGTTCGAACGGCGCCAAGGTGGGCCGCGTGATCGACGTGCTGATCGACGCCAGCGCGCAGCCGCAGGCGGTCGTGCTCGACGTCAACGGCATGGTCAGCACCGAGCGGCGCACGATTGCCGCGAACTGGTCGGCGCTGCGCTTCGTCACGAAAGACAAGGAGCTGCATCCGCTAATCGATTTGAGCGATGCGCAGATCAACGCGGCGCCACCCTACGCGAGCGATAAGCCGATCCGCGCGGTGTCGCCCGCGCCGCCCGCCGCTGCTGCTGCGCCTGCGTCCACAGCGACCGCGCCTGCGGCTGCTGCGGCGCCCACTTCCGCTCCTGCTTCCGCGGCAACCTCCGCGGCCGGTTCAAACGCACGGGCGGTCCGATGACAGGCCGCACTATGGTTACCGCGCGAAGTCTGCGCGCACTCGACTGGCTGAACTTCTTCGTTGCAAACGTGCAGACGGGCTTCGGTCCGTTCATCGCGTCGTATCTCGCGTCGCATAAGTGGACCCAGGGCGAGATCGGCATGGCGCTTTCCGTGGGCACGATCAGCGCGATGGTGAGCCAGGTGCCGGGCGGCGCCGCCGTCGACGCGTTGCGCAACAAGAAAGGCGCGGCCGCCTGGGCGATCTTCGCGATCATCGTGAGCGCGGTGCTGCTCGCCACGAGTCCGACGGTGCTGCCGGTGATCGCCGCCGAAGTCTTCCACGGATTCGCGAGCTGCATGCTGACGCCGGCGCTCGCCGCGATTTCGTTCGCGCTCGTCGGGCGCGCGAATCTCGGCGACCGGCTCGGACGCAACGCGCGCTGGGCGTCGATCGGCAGCGCGGTCGCGGCCGGCCTGATGGGCGTGTTCGGCGAGTACTACTCGCCGCGCGCGGTGTTCTGGCTGACCGCGGGGCTCGCCGTGCCCGCGCTGGTCGCGCTCTCGATGATCCAGCGCACCGACACAATCCAGTTGCCGAAAGCCGCGCCGACGCCGGAGCAGATTGAGCGCCGCGAAAGTCTGCGCGAGCTGCTGCGCGACAGGCGCATGCTGCTGTTCGCGGCCTGCATCGTGCTGTTTCACTTGTCCAACGCGGCGATGCTCAATCTCGCCGCCGGCGAAGTCACTGCGGGCATGGGCGACAACGTGCAGCTCGTGATCGCGGCGTGCATCATCGTGCCGCAAGCGATCGTCGCGATGATGTCGCCGTGGGTCGGCCGTTCGGCGGAACGCTGGGGACGCCGGCCAATCCTGCTGCTGGGCTTTTCCGCGTTGCCGATCCGCGCGCTGCTGTTCGCTGGAATCAGCAGCCCGTATCTGCTCGTACCGGTGCAACTGCTCGACGGTCTGAGCGCTGCGGTGTTCGGCGTGATGCTGCCTCTGATTGCCGCCGACGTCGCCGGCGGCAAGGGGCGCTACAACCTGTGCATTGGCCTCTTCGGGCTGGCGGCGGGCATCGGCGCGACGTTGAGCACGACGGCGGCCGGTTTCATCGCCGATCATTTCGGCAATGCGGTCGCGTTCTTCGGACTCGCGGCCGCGGGCGCGCTGGCCGTGCTGCTGGTGTGGGCGGCGATGCCCGAGACGCGCGATGCCGCCGCGGAGGAAGATGGCGAAGCGGTAGCGGGCGGCGGCGGCTCGGCGGTCAGATAAAGCGAAGCCGCGAACGAACGCGGCTGAACGCGGCTGAAGAAAACCACCCGGTCTGCGGCGCGCGATGCGCCGCAGACATCACGCTCAACATCAATCTATCGCCCGCCCCGCCGTTTCGCGCATGAACGGCAGCGGCACCAACGACACCAGTCCGCAGCCAATCAGATACCACGCGGGCGCAAGGTTGCTGCCGGAAAGCTGAATCAGCCACGTCGCGAAAAACTGCGCGAATCCGCCGAAAATCGACACGCCGAGACAATAGACAATCGACATCCCCGTCGCGCGGATTTCGCGTGGAAACAGCTCCGGCAGCATCACGATATTGGGCACCGCCGTGAACGCGACCAGCACGGCCAGCGCGGCGACCACGGCGAGCAGCACCGGCACTGTCGGCGACGCGTTGATCGCGATGAACGCCGGATAGACGGCTGCAATCAGCAACACGCGCGAGACCAACAGAACGGGTTTGCGTCCGACGCGGTCCGACAACGCGCCCGCGAACGGCGAGCACACCACCGTCACCGCCGCGGCGGTCCATGCCGCCCACAGCGCCGACGACATCGGCAAATGCAGAATGCGGATCGCGTAGGTGGACAGATAGAAGAGCACGATGTAATTCGCCGCGGTCCCGCCGATGGTCGTGACGACGCCCGCGGCGATCGAGCGCGAATGGTCGCGAAACAGCTTGCGCACCGGCTGCGTGGCCGCGTCAGCGTTCACGGGCGCGTTGCCGTCTTCGACGCCGGGCAGCGTCTCGTTCAGATGACGCCGGATATAGATGCCGATCGGCCCCATCGCCATGCCGATCACGAACGGCACGCGCCAGCCCCAGCTTTCGAGCGCCGCGGTCGACAGGGCGGCGGCGAGCGCAACGCCCAGCAGCGAACCGCAGACCGTGTTCATGCCCTGGCTCACGAACTGCCAGCTTCCGTAGAAGCCGCGCGTTTTATCGCTGCCGTACTCCATCAGCAGCGACGTCGAGGCGCCGACCTCACCGCCCAACGCAAAGCCCTGAACCAGACGCGCGACGATCACCAGCACCGGCGCGGCCACGCCGATCGCCGCATAGGTCGGCGCGAACGCGATGATCGCCGAGCCGAGCGTCATCAGCCACAGCGTGAGGCTCATCGCCGCCTTGCGGCCGGCGCGGTCCGCGTAAGCGCCCAGCACCACGCCGCCCACCGGACGCATGATGAAGCCCACGCCGAACGTGCCCACCGCGAGCATCAACTGCGCGAGCTGTCCTTCGACCGGAAAATACAGCTTGCCGATGATCGTCGCGAAGAAGCTGTAAATCGTGAAGTCGAAAAACTCGAGCCCGTTGCCGAGCGTGATCGCGGCAATCGCCTTCGCGCGGCTCGCGCGCTGCGTGTCGTGGGCAGGTTCGTCGCTGGACGCGTCGTGCGCGGCGGGGTGCTGTGCGGCTGAATAGTCCATCCGTGTCTCCATGATTTCTTTACGTCGATGCCGATGCGCGGCAAGCTGGCCTCAGCGCCTCAGCGCCTCAGCGCCTCAGCGCGTCAGGCGAGGAACGTCTGCGCAAGCCGAACCCAATAAGCCGCGCCTGTCGCGAGGCATGCGTCGTTGAAGTCGTAGCCCGGGTTATGGACCATGCAACCGCCCTCGCCGTCGCCATTGCCGATGATCAGATAGCTGCCCGCACAGCGCTCGAGCAGGAACGCGAAGTCCTCGCTGCCGGTGAGCGGCTGCATGCCGTCGATCAACCCTTCTTCGCCCAGCCAGTCGAGCGCGACCTGGCGCGCGAGATGCGTCATTTCCGTATCGTTGACGAGCACCGGATAGCGGCGCTGATAGTCGACCCGCGCCCGCGCGCCGTAGACGGCCGCCTGTCCGCAGGCCACCGCCGTGATCCGCTCCTGCAGATGGTCGCGGACCTCGGGCCTGAGCGCGCGCACCGACAGGCGCATCTCCGCGGTTTCGGGAATCACGTTCGGCGCGTCGCCGGCGTGAATCGCGCCGACGGTGATGATCGCCATATCGAGCGGCGCGATGTTGCGCGACACGATGGACTGCAACGCCAGCACGATCTGCGCGCAGACGACGACCGGATCGACCGCCTTGTGCGGCATCGCGCCGTGCCCGCCGCGCCCGGTCACGGTAATGATCACCGTATCCGATGAAGCCATGAATGAACCCGGCAGGAATCCGAACTTTCCGGTCGGAAAACCCGGCATGTTGTGCATCGCGAAGACGCCGTCGCAGGGAAATTTCTCAAAGAGACCGTCTTCGAGCATTTTGCGTGCGCCGGCGAGGCCCTCTTCGGCCGGCTGAAAAATCAGATTCAACGTACCGTCGAAGCACTTCTCGCGCGCCAGATGCTTCGCGGCGGCGAGCAGCATGGCCGTGTGGCCGTCGTGACCGCATGCGTGCATCTTGCCCGGCACCTTGCTCGCGTACGGCAGACCCGTCGTTTCGTGGATAGGCAGCGCGTCCATGTCGGCGCGCAGACCCAGCCGGCGCGTCCCGTTGCCGACTTTCAACTGGCCGACAACGCCGGTCTGTCCCAGTCCGCGATGCACGGTGTAGCCCCACTCCTGCAAGCGTTCGGCGACGAGATCGCCGGTCGCGAATTCCTCGTACGCAAGCTCCGGCTGCGCGTGGATGCGATGCCGCAGCGCGATCATCTCGTCTTCGAGTTCGGCAATGCCCGCTGGAATGGCCATGGTGTTCACGGTGCGTCTCCTTTATCAATGCGTGAACCCAGCATAGCGACGCGCTTTTTTGACAGGCAGGCGTAGAATCGTTGCGGCGGCAACTTCCGGTTGCCGCCTCACTCGACGTCTCTTAGATGAAACTCCATCAGCTCAGCACCTTGGCGGCAATCGCGGATACCGGAAGTATCCGGGCGGCCGCGCGTTCACTCGGACTGTCGCCGGCCGCGGTGACCAAGGCGATGCGCGAACTGGAAGCGGATCTGCACGCGCCGCTCGTCGTGCGCAGCGCGAGCGGCGTCGCCTTCACCGAGTTCGGCCGCGCGCTCGTCGTACACGCGCGCGTCGTGCTCGGGCAATTGCAGCGGGCGGAGGCGGAAATCGAAGCGATGCGCGGCGCGGCGGCCGGCAAGCTGTCGATCGGCGTCACGCCGTGGGTCGCGTTGACGTTCCTGCCGCCCGCCGTGCAGCGCTTCCGCCAACGCATGCCTGAAGTGCAACTTGAGTTCTTCGAAGGCTTGCTCGCGGTCGTGCAACCACGGCTGCGCGACGGCAGCCTCGATTTCTCGATCGGCCGTCCGCCGCCCGCGTCGCCGGTATCGGAATTTCACAACACGCCGCTGTTCTCGACGCATTCGGCGGTGGTCGCGCGGCGCGATCATCCGAAAGCCGGTTGCCGCAGCCTGCTCGAACTCGAGGACGCCGAATGGGTGCTGAACTGGGACCCGGCGAGCCGCGAGTCGATCTCCGATAACCTGTTCCGCAAGCGCGGCATGCGCGTGCCGCACACGATCCATCTCGCGCATTCGCTCGCGGTCGTGCTGGGGCTGCTCGCGCATACCGACATGCTGAGCATCTTTCCGTGGCCGCTCGTCGAAGTGACGCTCGCGAAAGAAAATCTGTGGGCGCTGCCGCTGCGCGAAACGGTCGATGAAACGATGGTCAGCATCACCGCGCGCCGCGGTGCGCCGGAAAGTCCGGCGGCGACCTGTTTCCTGGGCTGCCTGCGTGAAGTCATCGACGAGGGCGCGCGCTCGCAAGATCCCGAGCAGCGCCGTCTCTTTCACTCGATCGAGTTGCTGCTGTAACGCGGCCTGCGCAACTAATCGAGAAACTCGGCGGCGCGCTTGCGCAACACTGCGCTGAAATCGTCGAGCCAGCCAATCGACAGACGCCAGCTCTGCCAATAAAGATCGACGTCGATATGCTTGCCGGGCGCCATCTCCACAAGTTCGCCGCTCGCGAGATGCGCGGCGATCATGCGCTCGGGACACATGCCCCAGCCGAGCCCGGTCACGCAGGCACGCAAAAATCCCGCGACGTGCGGAATCCAGTGCAACGGCGGGTCCACTTCCGCCCGCGTGATACGGCGCATGAAGCGCTTTTGCAACTGGTCCTTCGGATTGAAATCGACGCACGGCGCGCGGCGCAGACTGTCGCGCGTGACGCCGTCCGCGAAATGACGCGCGAAAAGCGCGGGCGAGCAGACCGCGAGATAACGCATGCGCCCAAGACGCGTGGAACGGCAGCCTTGCACCGGCTCGGCTTGCGTGGTCACCGCGCCCTGCACGCTGCCGTCGCGGATGCGCTGCGCGGTGTGATCCTGATCGTCGATCACGAGGTCGAGCAGCATTTGACGCTCGGCGCAAAACGGCGCGACGGCATCGATGAACCAGGTGCCGACGCTGTCGTCGTTGACCGCGACGCGCAGTGTCGGCCATGCTTCGACGAGACCGCCCGGCAACGCGGGCACGCGGCCGGTCAGTTCGGCTTCGAGCAATTGCACGCGCTCGGTATGACGGCACAGCAACGCGCCGGAGGTCGTCGCGACACACGGCTGGCCGCGCTTGACGAGCACGCTGCCCACGCGCTCCTCGAGCAGCTTGACGCGCTGCGAGACCGCCGAGGGCGTGACGTTCAACGCGCTCGCCGCGCGGTCGAACGAACCGTGCCGCACCACGGCGGCGAGCGCATCGAGCAGCGCATAGTCGAGCATTAGCATTCCTTAATCGGCGTTAGTTAAATTAGCTTCTCTTATCGGATCGGAATCCGCAGACTAGCCACATTCGCTTCTCCCGTCTACTGGATCGACTATGAACTGGCTGTCTTTTTCTCATGGCGCGGCGTTATGCGCGTCGCTGATCGTGACCATCGGCGCACAGAACGCCTTCGTGCTGCGGCAAGGCATCATGCGCTCGCATGTCGGCAAGATCGTCGCGCTGTGCGCGCTGTCGGACTGCATTCTGATTAGCGCGGGCGTCGGTGGCGCGTCGGTGCTCGTCGAGCGCTATCCAGTCTTCGTGCACGTCATGCTGTATGTCGGGCTCGCCTATCTCGTGTGGTTCGGCATTAACGCGCTGCGCCGCGCGGTGCGGCCCGGGCATGCGGTCATGGACGCCGGCACCGGCGACGGCGCGCCGCCCGCGCAACGCGCACTGCCGATCGTGCTGATGACGCTCGCCTTTACGTGGCTCAATCCGCACGTGTATCTCGACACGTTCCTGCTGATCGGCACCGCGGGCGCGCGCGAACCGGACGGCGCACGCGTGGCGTTCGCGGTCGGCGCGATGGCGGTGAGCTGCGTGTGGTTCATCGGACTGGGCTGGGGCGCGCGTGCGCTCGCGCCGCTGTTTCGCCGCGCCACTGCGTGGCGCGTGCTGGACGGCGCGATCGGCAGCATGATTTTGTTGCTGGCGGTTACGCAGTTCCGTTGAATCAGGTGCGTTGAATCAGTTGCGTGAAGCCATCGCGTCGAAGCGGTCACAGCCTGGCGCAACGCGCACCAGCGCCGTTAACTCCGCGGACGCTCGACAGCCAGCAACTCTTGCACAAGCTGAGCGGACACATAATGCGGACCGTCGAACAGATAGACCCGATGGCCGCGATACGCAAACAGTTGCGGCGCGAGTTCCGCCGCGCTCGCCGGGCGGAACTCGCCGCCCGTGCCCGGACGAAACGCCTCGGCGATGATCCTCACGCGGCGCTCGCCTAGCCGCGTCGCCAGCGCGTCCGCATAAGCGCGCGCGGCGGCCGGGCCGCGCGTATAGACGCCGCAACCGTCCTGGAAAAACACGCCGACGTCGTGCGGCAGCCAGCCGTCGAGCCACGCGGCAAGCGCTTCGCCGCCGCGGTTCGAATTGTCGTAGACGCTGATCCACAAAGGCCGGGGCAACCGGTCGAGCAAAGGCCCGAGCGCCCTCGCGCCTTCCCACGTCGGATCGACTTCGACCGGAAAGTAATAGCCCGCGACGCGAACCGGCGGCCGCGCCGCGAGCAGCCTGCGCGATTGCTCGATCAACTGCGCCGCTTGCGCGCGCGCGGACGTCTCGTCAAAGCGGCCCGCAAGACCGACGATCACATTGCGCGCCCAGGGCTCGTCGGCGATGCGCGTCCAGTCGGGCAAACGGCGGGCGGCTTTCAGGCCGTCCGACGCATCCACGCCTGACAGATAAGCGGTGCCGTCCACCGCCGTCCACTGCACGAGCAACTCGCTTACGCCAAGACGCTGCCAGTCTCCACGCGGATCGAGATGGTCCGAGTCCGGCTGCCACACCACCCCTTGCGCGAGGCTGTCCGCACCGCCGGGACGGTTCGTTGCACAGCCGCCGAACACCGCCGTCAACGCACCCGCGGCGAGCAGCGTGCGACGGCGCGGCGAGCGCGGACCCGCGGCCCGCGCACTGCCCTCGCGTGAATCGGATGCGTGTTTGTCGTCAGCCTTCGACATGCAACTCCATGACACTGGAACGGAACTGTGCTGGTTCAATACGCGAACACAGCCCCAAAGAACACGCCGCGAGCGCGATCGTCGCCGGAAATTTTCAGCCGGTACTGCACCGATAGATCGACATACGAGCGCGGCGCGTCGTACTGACTGTCGCGGAACCAGTAGCGCGTCGAGATGCCGACCCCGGCGCCGAGCGGAATGCTGTGATCGACGCTCGAATCGTAGTCGGCCCCCACCACCAGATACGGGAACACGGTCCACTTCGGACTATAGCGGTCCATCCGGAACGTGCGGCCCACTTGCACGTTGGTGGTTGCATACACGGAGCCGGCGTTCAGATACGCGCCCGTTTCCGCGTAAATGCGCGTGGTCCACCACGCAGGCACGTCCACGCGACGCTCGGTGCCGAAGCCGCCCGAATATGCGAGCCGCGCGAGCCAGTCCGGATTCACGCGCGAGCCGATCGGAATGATGCGCTCGAACGCGACGATCGCGTCGATCTGCGTGAACGGTTTGGCGCGCGCGCCGACCGTCGCCTGCAACGTATCGACGCCGCTCGCGCCGCCGTTCTTCACGCCGAAGCTTTCATAGCCGCGCGCATAGACTTCGAACATCCGCTCGCCGAGACTGCCGAACGGCCGCCAGTACGCTTCGACACCGCCTTGCCAGTTGTTCGACGTACCCGGCGTCGGCGACGATGCATAGCCGGGCTGCATGCCCGCGCCGCGATAATTGAGCGACGCGTTAAAGCCCCAGTTGCGCGTGACGTCCGCGTGTGCGCTGCGTATGTCGTTCAGTTGCGCGGGCGTCGAAGTGGACGTCAGCGTGGGCGTCGGCGTCGCGACGCTTTCCGTGTCCGGCGACGGCGCCGCACTCGCGTCGACGGCCCGCTCGAAGTACCGCGCGGCCTCGCGATTTTGATGCGCGTGCATCGCCGCGTAGCCGGCATCCGCGGCCGCGCCTGGCGGCAATGCGCCGGCCTTGTCGGCCATCGTAAAGCGCTCGTACGCAACGCGCCCATTGCCCGCGCGTTGCGCGACGTAGGCAGCCGTCATGTCGGGCAGCGCGTCGAGCATGCCCGCGTTCACCATGTAACGGGCTTGGTCGTTTGCCTCGCGCGCATCGCCCTTGTCGCCCGTGGCGGCCAGCGCGTTGATCAATCGCACGCGATGCTGCGGATCGTCCGGCGCGGCTTGCACTGCGTCGCGGGCATCGCGCAGCGCGGCGGCTTTATCGTTCGCCGCCGATGCTTTCTGCGCTGCGCGCGCCGCGGCAAAGCCCGGATCGGCAGCATAGACATAGCAACTGGAGCCGTACTCATCGAGCAGACATTCGATGATCGGCCGCCGCAGCGGATCGAGCGAACTCGCGACCGGATGGCTCAACGAAGCTCGCGCCCGCGCGCGACGCAGCGCGATCGCGGCATCGGTATCGTCGCTTTTCGTCAGCAACGGCGCGAGCAGATCGAGCGCGCGTTGCGGCTCGGCGGCGGCGATCCATACATCGGCGATGATCGTGCGCGCCACGCGCCGGTCTCGCTCGCTTGCGTGGTTGGCCTTCAACGCAAGGGCGAAGTCTGTGTCGGCATCCGACGCGCGGCCTTGCGCGGCGAGTGCGTAGCCGCGCAACGTGAGCGGCATGAGCGACGCGGCATCGGCCGGAAAATCGGCAATTGCAGCGCTTGCGGCGGCCTCGACAGCCGGCAGATCGTTCGCGGCAAAGAGCGCGTCGATCAACTGCATCCGGTAGCCGAGGCGATCCGGCGCATACGACACCGCGTCGCGTGCGAGCAACGCGGCGCGTGCGTCATCGTGCTGCCGGCGCGCTTCATACGAGGCGGCCGCGGACTTCGGCGCGAGCCTGCTGCCGATAAAGCCACGACGCAAGCGCAACTCGTCGTTATCGCCGAAACGCTTCATCGCATCGAGGTCGGCGGCCCACGCATTCGCATCGTCGCCGGCCGCGCTGGACGCGTCGATCAGCAGCAAGTGCAGACGCAGCAGATCGGGACGCAGCGCGAGCGCGTCGTTGGCATACCTGACCGTGGCCGCGAAGTCCTTCGACGCATACGCCTTGTACGCATGCTGAGCGGCGTTCAGCGCCGCGCCGCTCAACGCATTCGGATCGCCCGCCTGCTGACGGCTGCCGTGTGCGACCGCGCGGGTCGACACACTCAAAGCGTCGATCTGCTTGCGCCGCGAGGTCAATGCGGGGTCGGCGCCGAGTTGCGCGATCGCGTCGCCGAGCGAGCGGCTCGCTTCGCCATAACGACGCTGCGCGGCGAGCGAATTGGCCAACAGCACGCGCAGCGAAACGAGATCGGGCCGCTGGCGAATGGCCTCGCGAGTTCGCGCGACGGCGCCCGCATAATCGCCGCGAGCGTAAGCGGCATAGGCTTCCTGCGCGACACGATAGGCGGCGCCGCTTAGCGGCAGCGCGTTCGGTGCGTTCTGCGCGCTTTGCGCGTTCGGTGCCGAAGCGGCTCCGCTCTGCGCATACGCATTCGACGCCGCGCCTGATGCACCGACAAGCACCACCGCAGCAATCGCGTGCAACACGAATGGCGTGGCGCATGCGCTGAGCCGACGCTCGCGCACATCGCGCGTTGCCGCAAAAAGTCCCCGAAAACGCAGCGAAACAGCAGCCGCGTCCACGCACAGCGCGTCTGCGCGCCGCATAAAAATCGAGTCGATCATTGTGTTGCCGCCAACGCGGCCTGCAGGCGGCGCTGTTCCTGGATGACGTTATCGAGTGCGGCAAGCGAGATCACCTCGCGCGCCACCATATAGTCGCCGATACGGCCGTGGCGGTCCGGACGATAGTGCTGCATCGCGGCTTCGAAAGCCTCGCGGCGCACGTGTCCATGTTCGATCAGCAGATCGCCGATCAGCGGCACGCTGCGCGCGGGCGGCGCGCCCGCGCCCGCGTCCACGTCTGCCAAAGCGGCCACATCGACGCCGCGCAGCAGGCGCAAACCCGCCGCAACCTCGCCCTCGCGAACGATTTCCTGAACCATCGGCCCATCGATCAGCGCGCCCAACTCGGCGAGCACATCGTCGGCGAGCGGACTCGCGCTCAGCAGCTTCGTGCGTCCCTGTGCCGCGTCGATCTGCGGCAGCACGCGATGCCGCACGATCGTCTCGAGCGGCAGACACGCGGCATCGTCGTGAAGCTGGACGGGGTTCAGTCGACCGCGCGGCAGATCCGTCTGAAACGCGATCGCCTCGGCAAGCGTCTCCTCGTCGAGCCAGCCCTTCGCCATCAGCACGCGGCCAAGCGGCGCCTCGCGCGCATGACTCTCGCCGAGCGCCTGCTCGAGCCGGTCGGGATCGATCGCCTGCCACGACAGCAGCAGCTCGCCAAGACGTTGACGGCGATTGTTAAAACCATCCGCCGACGGAAAATCGTGCATGGTCTTGTCCCATGCGAGCCGCTTGCCCGTCACGAGATGCACGATGAACATCTTCCACGCCCGCGCAACGGCCATGAAATTGATGAAGTTGCCGACCACCATGCGCGGCACCGCCAGCACGCCGTGCTCCCAGCCATACAGACGCGTGACGAAGTAGATGCGCTGCACGACGCGCAACACGAGCGCCACCGCGTTGGCCCACAGCAACGCGCGCAGCCACGGCGAGTCGGCGAACGGCGAGGCGATCAGGCCGGGCATCAGGCCGAGCAGATCGGCGCCCGCGAACAGCAGGAACTGGATCACGAGCCCATACGCGATCATGCCGACGAACGCGGTGACGATTCCCTTGCGGTCGCGAAACAGCAGATAGCGATTCGCGAGCGACCCGCTCCAGCCCGTCTGCTTCCACCCTTGCAAGCCGATGCCGAGCGTCCAGCGCGCGCGTTGCCGATAAGCGGTGCGAAACGTATCGGGGAAAAACTCGCGCACACATAAAGGCATCGTTACAGTGATGTCGCGTTCGCGGCCAAAGCCGAACCATGCCTTGCGGCGTGCCGCGAACTGCACGGGAAAGCGCGCGAAGATGGATTGCATGCCCATCTTCGCGAGACGCGCGCCGACGTCGTAGTCTTCGGTGAGACTCTCGGTGTTGAAGGGCTGGTTGTCGGTCTCGGCAATCAGCGACAGCAGCGCGCGCCGCGAAAAGCAGGTGCCCACGCCGGCCGACGGCACCGAGCCCACCAGGCTCTCGCGCACCACAAGGTCTTTGGCGTGCCACTCGGCGAATTCATCCATATAAGTGCCGGCCACGAGCTCGAACCAGTTGCGTTCGAGCGATGCGACCGGCAACTGGATCATGTCCTTGCGCGGCAACAGGTAATTGAAAAAGCGCAGCTCGACCGGATGCAGCACGTCTTCGCTATCGTGCAACACGACGCCCGCGAATTCGATGTCCGCTTCCTGCTCGTAAGCGAAGATCGCCTGAATCACCCAGTTCAGGCAATCGGCCTTGCACGTCGGCCCGTCATGCGGCACTTCCACGCGGCGCAACTGCTTGTAGCGGCGGCGCATGCGCTCGACTTCGGCGATGGTCTGCGGATCGTTCTGATACGTGCCCACGAACACGACATAGTTGCGGTAGTCCATCACGCGCACGAGATCTTCGATCATCGCCGCGACCACGTCGTACTCGTGCCACGCGGGCACCATGATCGCGAGCGGCTGCTCTTCGCGCTGGTAGAGTTGCGCGGCGGTCAGCGGCTTATAGGTGCGCTCCACCGTCACGCGGCGGTAGATCATGCGGCTCCAGTACCAGAGATCGATGAAGAGATCGTCGATGCTCGAGAGCACGATCAGGAACGCCACCAGCGCCGCGAAGTATTCCAGGCCGTGGTAGTAGTGAGCGACCGCGTAGCCCGCATACCATTTGATTAGCGCGATGCTCACGGCTTGTTCCGCGAGTTGTCGCGGCTTCTGCGGCGCGCGCCGTTGGCGATCAGCACGAGCAAGATCAGCAATCCGATCAGCGCGGCGGGCAAGCCCCAGCGCACCCAGCCTCGCATGAACCACGGACCTTCGATGTCGCTCGCGTCGACCACCTGCCCCGGATGACGCGCATCGAACTGGCGCAGCGTGCCGCTGCCGTCGACGATCGCCACGTCGCCGCGCGACAGTTGCAGCGAAGCCGGCAGCACGGCCGGCGCGTCGCCGACGCTCCGGTAGGACACGCCCTGCACGCTGCCCGAACTCACCACCTCGATCACGCCGACGCGGTTCAGACCCGACAGATCCGCGAGCATCTTGCCCGACGAATCGGTGAACGACAGGCGGTCTTTGGCCAGACGCGCGAGGCTCTTTTCATCGGCGAGCGCGACGTCCGCGGCGAGAAACGCGCCTTGCGGCTTGACCGCCTCGCCGTCGCGGGCCACGCTGAAGGTCGCACGCGTCGGCGCAATGCCGTTCGCGTTCGCAAGACGCGCGACGCGCGGCAGTGCGCCGGTGGCGTCGCCGAGATAAGCGGCCGGCACGATCACTTCGGCCTGCGATGCAAAGCGCGCCACCATGCCGGTGAAGTCGTCGCTGAGCGTGGCGTCGGCGAGGCGCAAGTGGCTGCTCGCCAGGACCGCGATCGGATGGCCCGGATCGCGTGCACGGCAACCGCCCTCAGGCGGGCGCTGAAATTCGACCCGCAACTGGTTGCGCGGCGCGAGCGCGAAACGCGGCACGTGCGCGGTGATGCGCTGCGGCTTGCCGTTGGCGTTGAGCAGTTGCGAGCCGATCAGCACGTCGTTGAAATAGACGGAAGCGGTCTGCGCGGAATTGTCGACGGTCGGCGCCGCGCTCACGTCGAGCACGACGGCGTCCGGCAGCTTGCCGTCACGCGAGGCCGCGCCGAGATCGAAGCTCGCGTCCCAGCTTGCGCGCCCCTGCACGTCGAGCGTGCGGGGCTCGCCGCCGAGCAGCGACAGCGCGATCTGCTCGCCGCGCGCATCCGGCGCGTTGTCGATCTGATGAACCACGAGGCGGCTCGCGACGTCGATGGAACGCCACGTATGCGCGAGCACCGCGACGCCGTCGTTGTCGCCCACCACGATCGCCGCCTGGCCGCCCACGTGCGCGACGCGCACTTCGCCGGCGGCAAGCGGCTTCGCGACCGGATCGATGGCGCGTGCGCGCCAGGCGTCGAACGCATCGGCCGCGGCCGGCGATGCGCCTGCCACCTGTTCGCGCAACGCGTCGAGTGAAGTCTTCAAGCTCGCACGCAGCGTGTCGTCGGCGACGATCACGTCGGGCGCGAACGCAGCGCCAGGCGCGACAGCGATCAACGCGCCGGCTTCGGCAGCATTCGCGAGCTTATGCGAGCCGCCCGCGGCGAGCGCGGCGAAAGCGGGAATCGCGCGCAACGGCGCAGGCACGTCGATGCCGGTCAGATCCACCGTATCGCCGGCAGCGGGCCACGCGCGCGTGAGGGGCGCGCGGCCTTCGCGCTGCAGCAGCGCCTCGACGCGCCAGCCCGCGTCGAACGCGGGCGCGGCCACGCTGCGCGCGCCGAGCATCACGACCGGCTTGTGCGGCAACGCGCTCCATGCGCCGCGCAGATCGACGATCGCGTCGGGATCGTAGCGATAGGTCAGGCGCGAGGTCGGCGCGACGCGCCATACATTGCCGATCGCGGTTTGATCCGTGCAGACGTTGTCGTTGATCACCGACGACCAGTCGAGACCGACGCGCACGAAGCCGCTCGGCCGCGCGGCGCCGTCCACGCCGAGCGTCGCCGAGCCGTCGCCCTGTTCTTGCGTGGGACTGCGCGACAGCACGGGCGAGCCGTCGAGCGAAACCAGCATCGTGACGCGGCCGCCGTTGCCGTGCAGATAGCCGCCGTCGATCTGCAGGCTCGCGTCCGTGAGCGGCACGCCGGCCGGCACCGGCAGATACAGTTCCTGGCGGGCGTCCGGCGCGCGCAGCACGAGCGGATCGCGCATGCCGAGTTCGGCCAGCGATATGCTGCGGCTCGCGAGACGGCCGTGGCCGAGTTGCGCGAAGCTGCCGGCGATGTCGGCGGGCTGCTGTGCATGAGCACTGCACGCGAACAGCAGCAACCCGGCGAACGCGGTGAGCCGGGGGCTCGGGACGCGGGTTTGGCGGCCATCGCGGGCCTGGATTCGCAGCTTGGTAGTGAGCATCATGTTGTCTTGACTCGGATCGGCCAGCGGCCGGCAAAGCCGGGATTGCCCGGCGTGGGTTGAATCAGCAAGGAGTGACGAGTGAGGCCGCGATCTGCCGTGGGCTGCGCGATTTGCCGGAGTTCGACGGCGCCGCGGAGCATGCCCCGTTGCGTCAGTCGTGCTATCTGCAAGATCGGCATCGCGGCGTGTCCGCGGACCGCGCCCTGAAGCCGGCGCGCGCGTATGCGTGCCCCGCTCCGGTAAAAACCGCTGCCTGCTCGCGCGCGGCTTTGGCTCTATTTCGCGAACTCTGTCTCGGCGATGCGAGGCGCCGCATTCGCCGGTGAGTTGACCAACGAACTGGCCGACGAACCGCCCAACGCTTCGGGCGAAAATTCGTCGAACGGACGTCCGGTGAGCGCGGCCACGATGCGCCGCGACGCCTGTCCGTCGCCATACGGATTCATGCGATGTGCGAAACGTTCGCGCTCGGACGGATCGTCGACCAGCGCGCTGACGGCCCGCACGATCGCCGCGCGCTCGGTGCCGACGAGGCGCACGGTGCCGGCCGCGACCGCTTCCGGACGCTCGGTCACGTCGCGCATCACCAGCACCGGCTTGCCGAGCGCCGGCGCTTCTTCCTGCACGCCGCCCGAATCGGTGAGGATCAGCGACGCCCGCTGCATCAGGCGCACAAAGCCGAGGTAGTCGAGCGGATCGATCAGATGAACGTTGCGCCGCGCGCCGAGCGATTCCTGCACGGGGCCGCGCACATTCGGATTCAGGTGAACGGGATAAACGATCTGCACGCTGCCGCCGTCGGCCAGATCGCCGAGCGCCGCGCAGATGTTCGCGAAGCCCGCGCCGAAACTCTCGCGCCGGTGGCCCGTGACGAGCAGCATGGGCCGCGCGCCGTCGATCGACGGCAGGCGCGCGTCGAGCGAAGCGCGCAACGCCGGATCGCTGTCGATGCGCGCCGCGGTCAGATTCAGCGCGTCGATGACAGTGTTGCCGGTGACGACGACGCGCCCCTGCAGCGTTTCCTCCGCGAGCCGTTCCTTCGAGCTCGGAGTCGGCGCGAACATCAGATCGCTCATCACGTCGACGATGCGGCGGTTCATTTCCTCCGGCCACGGCTGCGTCAGATCGCGCGTGCGCAGACCCGCTTCGACGTGACCGATGGGAATGCGGCGGTGAAACGCGGCGAGCGCGGCAGCGGATGCGGTGGTCGTATCGCCGTGCACGAGCACGCGATCGGGCTGGACGGTGGCGAGGATCTCGTCGAGCGACGCGATCAGACGCGACGCGAGGCCGTTCAAGGTCTGGTTGGCCGTCATGACCGCGAGATTGTGATCCGGCTCGATTGCAAAGAGCTCGAGCACCTGGTCGAGCATATGCTGATGCTGGCCGGTCACGCACACCACGGAGTCGATTCCGGCATCGGCCTCCATCTGTTTGACAAGCGGCGCCATTTTTATGGCTTCCGGCCGCGTGCCGAAAATCGACAAAACTCTAATTGACATAGCCACCCCGGCCTTTATTTGATTTTATGCGTCGCCCCGCGCCCGCCGCGAAATCGGGAAAATGCAACCCACCCGCAGCGTGCGTTTCTTTTTTTGATTCGTTTATCCCGGAGCCGATTTTCCGCGCAGGCTCCTGCGGATTTTGCCGGCCTCCGTTTTCGCCTCAAACTTTTTTAATGATGGCGGCGAAGCACTAGCGGAATCAGTCTAGCGACGCATTCTGGCTTGGCACTCAAGCGCTTGGCAAGGAGGTTCGCGGGATTTTTTTCAGTTGTTTGCAAACGAACGGCTCATTAAAGCCGTAAAAGCATTGGATGTTTAGACTTTTAGCCGTCAAATGTTAAAGCTTAATTAACGTTTTCAGATTTGCGCAGCGCCCTTTTATCCGGCAAAGCATATTTTTCGCGATGAAATTGTTTAATCCAGCGACGTTATTCATGCGCGCAAACGTTGCCGTCAAAGCAAAAGCGCATAGGTGAGTTTTTTCGGTCGGCGACGCATTACAAATTAGTCAGCGTCGCTTTACCTTGCAATTGGATTTCATGCGGCCTGGGCAGCCGGAGCGCGCGTTGTTGCACGGAAGCGACAACTCGAGGCCGCTTGCGCGAGCTTTACCCGTGGGCACACGTATTGCTCGACTTCGCTCGCCGGCAGATCGCTCGCGGCAGGTGCGCCATACCGTCTGCGAGCCGCCGTTTTACGTCAATCCAGCATTTCTATCGGTGGGAGGCCTCATGCTTCGATACGCTGCAATCTTCTTCGTCATCGCAATCATCGCCGCGGTATTCGGCTTTGGCGGCATCGCCGCCGGCGCGACGGAGATCGCCAAGGTGCTGTTCTTCATCTTCGTGGTGATTTTCCTCGTCACCTTGCTGATGGGCGTGATGCGGCGCTGATCGCCGCATCGCTATGTAAGCGGAGGAATACCCGGCCCGGCGCGCGTACCGGCAACCTGTTGCAATAGCTGCCACGGTCTATTGCAATAGTTGCCGCCCGGCCGGGTCTCCCGCAACGCAGCACATCTGTTTTTTGCTCGTCGCGGTGCTGTCCGTCAAAGACAACGTCAAACGCTCGTCATTCCGCCGATTGCACATGCGGTTCGCTTTCCCGCGTGAATGTCCGCGAGCCAAGATGCAGTTCCTCGCATAGAAAGCGCTGCAACGTCTGCACCGCCGCCGCGTGCGCGCCTCCGACGTCACGCATGAACAGGCCGAAATCCGCAACGGGCGCATCGGGCAAGCCATCGGCGTGTCCGATTATCCTCATGGACTCCGAACGAATATTGCCTTCGAGCAATACCGATACACCCAACCCCGCTTCGACCGCCGACTGCACCGCCGGCAAGCTCGTGCTCGTGCAGACGATCCGGCAGCCGATGCCCGCCCTGCGCAGCGCCGTCAAGACGTTCTGTTGCCACAGACAGGTTTCGCCGAACGCGACCAGCGGCAACGGGGCGCTGGCCTCGCGCAGATAGCCGCGCGCGCCGACCCAGAACAGCGGCTGCGTCCATGTGAAGAGCGGCGTGCCGGTCACGAGCGCGGGATCGGCGACGACGACGTCGAGGCCGCCATCCGCGAGACGCTTTGACAACGCGGCGCTGCTGTCCACGACGATTTCCAGCGCAACGCGCGGATACGCAATCGAGAAGCGCCGCAACGCGCGCGGCAAACGCCCCACGGCGATGTCCTCGAGCATGCCGAGCCGCACCGTGCCCGAGACTTGCCCGGCGCTCAACGCGCGCCGCGCATCGGCGCTCGCGCCGAGAATTGCGTGCGCATAAGGCAGCAGCAGATGACCGGCCTCGGTAAGCTGCACGCCGCGCGGCGAGCGGTCGAGCAGGCGCTGGCCGAGATCCTCTTCGAGACGGCGCAACTGCATGCTGACGGCAGCCTGCGTGCGCGCAAGGCGGCTCGCCGCCGCGCCCACCGCGCCGGTCTCGGCCACGGTCACGAAGGTGCGAAGCAGACTGCTGTCGAGGTCACGGGTCATCACGATTCTTGAAGCCTGCATAAGAAATATCAACTTATCTTAGTAGCGTGGGAGCCGATAAGATAGGTGGACCTTTCCCATCGACGCGAAGAGGACCCATGCAGGACACGACGATCAAGTGCGCAGCCGACCCGACGCCCAACATGACGAAGCCCACGCGCGCGGCAGCCGGCGCCGCGTTGCTGTGCGTGCTGTCCATGTCGAGCGTGCAATTCGGCGCCGCACTGTCCGAACCGACGATGGCCGTCTACGGTTCGCTCAGCACGACATGGCTGCGTCTCGCCTGGGCCGCGCTCGTGCTCGCGGTGCTGGTGCGCCCGCGCTTTCGCAGCTACTCGCGCGCGCACTGGTTCGCCGCGGGCGCGCTCGGCGCCGCGATGGCCGGCATGACGTTGTGCTTTTTCGCGGCGCTTCAGCGCATTCCGCTTGGACTTGCGGTAGCGATAGATTTCCTCGGCCCGCTGGCGGTCGCGACGTTCGCGGTGCGCCGCGCTCGCGCACTGCTGTGGCCGGCGCTCGCGATCGCCGGCGTCGTGCTGCTCTCGCGCGATGGCGCCGGCTGGGTCGGCGAACCGCTCGGCGTCCTGCTTGCATGCGCCGCGGCCTGCGGCTGGGGCAGCTACATCGTGTTGATGAAAAAGACCGGCAAGCTGTTTGCCGGACTCGAGGGCCTGTCGGTTTCGCTGATCGCGGCGGCGCTCGTCGCCACGCCGTTTGGTCTCGCCGAAAGCGGCATGCACGTCGCAGTTGGCCAACTCGTGGCGACGGCGGGCCTCGCGATACTCGTTCCGCTCTTGCCGTATGCGCTCGAAATGGTGGCGCTGCGT
Source organism: Paraburkholderia graminis (assembly GCF_003330785.1). NCBI lineage: Bacteria > Pseudomonadati > Pseudomonadota > Betaproteobacteria > Burkholderiales > Burkholderiaceae > Paraburkholderia > Paraburkholderia graminis. The sequence continues at coordinate 1,444,066 of NZ_CP024934.1, read as the reverse complement.
CATATGCCGGCGGGATCGTTCGGCATCCTGATGAGTGTCGAGCCGGCGATCGGCGCGGTGGCCGGCTTCATCGTATTGCATCAGCCGATGGGCGTTTTGCAGATTACCGGGATGGTGCTCGTGGTCGCCGCGAGCGTCGGGGCGGTGACGGCTGGGCGTTAGATGTAGATGGACTTAGGGCTGCGGTTGCGGGGTGGCAACCCCCGCTGCCCCTACACCATGTTCTCCGCTTCGTACAAACGCCGCCCGCCGGCATCCTTCGCGCCGACGATCGGCTCGAAGCCGATCGGCCATTCAATGCCGATATCTGGATCACTCCACAAGATGCAGCGCTCGAGTTCCGGGAACCAGTATTCGGTGGCCTTCCACAGACATTCGGCAACCTCGGAAAGCACGACGAAGCCGTGCGCAAAACCAGGCGGCACCCACACCTGCCGATGATTTTCCGCGCTCAGATAAGCGCCGCACCATTTGCCGAAGTTGGGCGACTTGAGCCGCACGTCGACGACCACGTCGAAGATCTCGCCGACCACGACCTGCATCAGCCGGCCTTGCGGACGCTGCACCTGATAGTGCAATCCGCGCAGCACGCCGTGCACCGCACGCAGATGCCGGTCCTGCACGAACTCGAAGCCGCGCGCGACGTCGTCCATGAACTCGTCCGCGCTGAAACTCTCGTAACAGAAACCGGATTCGTCGCCAAACACCTCGGGTTCGATAAGTTTCACTTCCGGTAGTGCCGTTGCCAACACCTGGTTGCCCATTGCCACTGTGCCCGTAAGAAGCTGCTCGACAAACACCCGGATGCCGCCGCGCTCGCGCGTGGCGGTTGTAAAACGCGCGTGCCTCAAAGGCGCGCTGATTGATTGTCAGAGCTCGGACGCGGCGAGCCGGCTGCGGGCGCGATATTCGGTGGGCGACAACGCCATGCGCTTGCGGAAGATCTTGGCGAGACGGTCGCCGTTGCCGGTGCCGCTGCGCCGCGCGATCTTGTCGACCGGCAGTTCGGTTTCGGTCAGGAAGTTGCATGCAATGCGCAGCCGCACCTGTAGCAGATAGTCGGACGGTGTAACGTGCATTTCATGCTTGAAGCGGCGCAGGAAATTGCGCTCGCTCATGGCGGCGACCTGCGCGGCGTCGGCGACCGAGACCGGGCGGTCGCAGTTCGCTTCCATCCAGCGCGCCGCCGCGCGAATCTTCTCGGCGACGCTCAGCGTTCCGCCCTCGGACGGCAACGGCACCCAGGTCGCGGCCATGCCGGGCATCACGCGTTCGGCGACGCTGCGCGCGAGTTCGGCGCCCAGATCGCGCTTGATGAACATCAGCGCGCTGCGGGCGCAGTCGTTGCGATCGTTCGCCGCGCTCAGGATGGCGTCCGCGGCGCCGTGGCCATAGCGGTTGATCTGCAGCGCTTCCGGGTCGCCGGGGTTCGCCGCCTCGAGCACGAGCCGCCCTTCCCCGATGGTTTCGATCGCCCGCGTGCGCGCCTGCACCGTGCGCAGCCAGCCAAGCAGCCGCTGGTCGCGGGCCGCCTGATGCGCGCCGTGTCCGCCGGCGATGAAGAGAACGTCGAAGCCGGTTCCAAAACGCGTGTCGATACGGTCGGTCCAGATGCGCGCCGCCGACGAGCTCGGCACGCTGCCGCCGTCGAGCGACAGGAACTGCACTTCATACGGCGGCTCTTCGCCGGGCCGCGTGCCGGCCAGTTCGTTGGCGGTCTGGAACATTTCGACGACCGTGCCGGGGCCCAGCAGCCAGAACCCGTCGAACAGCAGCACGCCGATGCGGCGCGCGGCAGTGCGAACGTTGACGGTCGGCGTGTGTAACCAGGTAACCCTCGCGGAATCGACGTGAATGTGGGACATGGTCTTCCTCAAAATGTCTACATGGTTGGACGAGACGCGCGTTGCTCCGACGATATCAGTGAATTGATAATCGCAATTCGACATCGGCAAACGCCGCTTCAGAGATTATCAGCGATGTTAGCCGAATGAACCGCATTAGTAAATTTGAAAACTATCGAAATGATCATCGAATAAAAGTACGACGAAAAATATTCTCATTTGATGCAAGTAATAAGTGACAATGCATTCACATGCAGCGGAAAAACATACCGTCCGCGCGAGCGGCGGGCCCGCGTAGCCGCACACGCCGTGCGTCTCCGCGCCACGCTGTGGTAACGTGTCGATTCACCGCGCATCAGCCGCTTCAGGCCGCATTCGGGCGATGACGAAAAATGTTTCAAAGCTGAACACACGGGCCGCCGACGTTGGCCCTTTTAATTGCATCGGTAATTCGCGAGTCTCGAATCAGCGCCATTTCTATTGGCAATTAGCCGCGCGGCATTCCACTCGTGGAATTAACGCGTTAATATGCGGCGCTTCGACGCATCAAAAAATGTTTCACTTTTGAAACATCAATTTTGATTCGTCGGATTAATAACGCGCAAAGTCCTTCATTTCGCTTTCTGGATTCGTCGGAGTTAATGCCCGGTCGGCGGAGCGGTTCGGGACGCAATTAGGGACACAGACAGGCGCCAACAGTCCCGCGTCTCTGCATCGAGACGCGAGACCGTTGTGTAGCAGGAAACGGCGCGCTAGCCGTTCGTGCCTTCGCCCGGTTCGCGCACAGCACCGACGCCTGCGCCGCTGCCGGCGCCTGCGTTGGCCACGCGCTCGAGCACCGGCCTCAGCGCGGCTCCGGTGTGACTTTCGCGGACCTGCACGATGCCCTCGGGGTCCGTGGCCGCGACGATCGCGCCGCCGCCCACGCCGCCTTCCGGACCCAGGTCGATGATCCAGTCCGCCTCGGCGATCACATCCAGATCGTGCTCGATGACGACCACGCTATGCCCGCCGTCCGCGAGACGATGCAGCACGCGAATCAGCTTGGCGACGTCGGCCATATGCAGGCCGACAGTCGGCTCGTCCAGCACGTACAACGTATGCGGCGGCTTCTGACCGCGCCGCGTCACGTCGTCGCGCACCTTGCTCAACTCGGTGACGAGCTTGATCCGCTGCGCCTCGCCGCCCGATAACGTCGGCGACGGCTGACCGAGCGTGAGGTAACCGAGCCCCACGTCTTTCATCAACTGCAACGGGTGCGCGATGTTCGAGATCGGCGCGAAGAACTCGACGGCTTCGTCGATTTCCATGGTCAGGACGTCGCCGATATTCTTGCCGCGCCACGTCACCGCCAGCGTTTCCGGATTGAAGCGCTGCCCGTGGCACACGTCGCACGGCACCTTGACGTCCGGCAGGAAACTCATGCCGATGGTGCGCACGCCCTGGCCTTCGCAAGCGGGGCAACGCCCTTCGCCCGTATTGAACGAGAACCGCGACGCGGTGTAGCCGCGCGCCCGCGCTTCGAGCGTGCCGGCGAACAGCTTGCGGATTGCGTCCCACACGCCGATATACGTGGCGGGACACGAGCGCGGCGTCTTGCCGATCGGCGTCTGATCGACCTCCAGCACACGGTCGATGCTCTCCCAACCCGTGATCGAATCGCAGCCCTGCCACGCATGCGTGACGTTCAGCGGCGCACGCGGCGCGCTGCGCGCGAGTACGCTCGAACGGCGCGCGGCCTGCTGATTCGCGGCCTGCTTGTCCTGCGCCGCAGCGCGCGCCCGCCGCGTAGCCGGCGACGACAACACCGAACGCCCGACCGCGTCGAGCAGGTTGGCCATCAGCACGTCGCGCGCGAGCGTGGACTTGCCCGAACCGCTGACGCCCGTCACCGCGACGAGCCGCGACAGCGGAATATGCACCGTCACGTTGCGCAGATTGTGCAGCTTGCCGCCATGCACGGTCAGCCAGTTCTCCGGCACCGCCGCCGCGCGCTTGCCCGGCGCGACGACTTTGCGGCGCGGCTGCAACGGATGCACGATAGGCGAGGCCAGGAACTGCCCGGTCAGCGATTCGGGCTGCGCCGACAGATCGGCCACACTGCCCTGCGCGACCAGCGTGCCGCCGCGCTTGCCCGCGCCGGGACCAATGTCGATGATGTGATCGGCCCGCCGGATCGTATCTTCGTCGTGCTCGACGACCACGAGCGTATTGCCCTTGTCGCCGAGCTTGCGCAGCGCGTTCAGCAGAATCTGGTTGTCGCGCGGATGCAGGCCGATGGTCGGTTCGTCCAGCACATAGCAGACGCCTTGCAGATTGCTGCCCAACTGCGCGGCAAGCCGGATGCGCTGCGCCTCGCCGCCCGACAGGCTCGGCGCCGCGCGGTCGAGGCTCAGATAACCGAGCCCGACTTCTTCGAGAAACTGCAAGCGGCTGCCGATTTCGCTGACCACGTCGCGCGCAATCTCCGCATCGCGCCCGGTCATGCGCAGACCGTCGATCCACGCACGGGTGTCCGACACGGTCCACTGCGCGACGTCGGTGATCGCGTGCGCGTCGAACGTGACCGCGCGCGCGGTGAGATTAAGCCGCGTGCCCGCGCAATCCGGACACGGTTCGTCGACGAGCCCCTCCGGTTCCTGCTCTTCCGACGGCAAGCTCTGTTCACGGCCGCGATTGTCGTCGACGACGATCGTGTCGTCATACGCGGCGCGTTGCTCGCGCGTGAGCGCGAGGCCGGTGCCGACGCAGGTCGTGCACCAGCCGTGCTTGCTGTTATACGAGAACATGCGCGGGTCGAGCTCCGGATAGCTCGTGCCGCACACCGGACATGCGCGCTTGGTGGACAGCACTTTCACGGCGCCGAGTTTCGCGGTGGGCAGCCCGCCGTTCATCGCGTGGTCCAAGCCGTCGAGCGGCGCAAGCAGATGCATCACGCCCTTGCCGATTTCGAGCGTCTGGTCGAGCGCATGACGCAATTGCGCTTCGTCGTCCGCCGACACGATCAGGTCGGCGACCGGCAACTCAATGGTGTGTTCGCGGAAGCGGTCGAGCTTCGGCCACGGGTCGACCGGCACGAATTCGCCGTCCACCCGCAGATGCGTATTGCCGCGCGCCTTGGCCCACTTCGCGAGATCGGTGTACACGCCCTTGCGGTTCACCACCAGCGGCGCGAGGAAGCCGACGTGTTGCCCCTTATGGTCGCGCAGCAACTGCGCCGCGATCGACTCGACGCTCTGCGACGTAACCGGTGTGCCGTCGTGAATGCAATGCTGCAAGCCAAGCTTCACATAGAGCAGACGCAGGAAGTGCCAAACTTCGGACGTGGTCGCGACGGTACTCTTGCGACCGCCGCGCGACAGGCGCTGCTCGATCGCGACGGTCGGCGGAATGCCGTACACGGCATCGACCTCGGGGCGCCCTGCCGGCTGCACGATGGAGCGTGCATACGCATTCAGCGATTCGAGATAACGGCGCTGGCCTTCGTGAAAAAGAATGTCGAACGCGAGCGTCGACTTGCCCGAACCGGACACGCCGGTGATCACATTGAACTTGCCGTGCGGAATGTCGACGTCCAGCGCTTTCAGGTTGTGCTCGCGCGCGTTGACGATGCGCACCACGTCTTCGCCTTCGATCGCACGCCGCGCGCGCGCCGCGCTCAGCGCCTTCTGCAACGGGATGCCCTGCGAGGCCGCGTCTGTAGGTTCCGCCGCCGCGTTCATCGCGCGGTCGTACTGCAGCAGCGCCACACCGGTATGCGATTCGGCACAGCGCTTGACGTCCTCGGGCGTGCCCGCGCACAGCACGCGGCCGCCGCCGTCGCCGCCTTCGGGACCGAGGTCGATGATCCAGTCGGCCGCGCGGATCACGTCGAGGTTATGCTCGATCACGATCAGCGAATGGCCGCTTGCGAGCAGTTTGCCGAACGCCTGCATCAGCTTGGCGATGTCGTCGAAATGCAGGCCCGTGGTCGGTTCGTCGAACATGAAAAGCCGTTTGGCGACGGCCTGCTTCGCGCTGCGCGCACTGCGCGCCTGGGCCGATTCGGCGAGAAAGCCGGCGAGCTTGAGCCGCTGCGCTTCGCCGCCCGACAACGTGGGCACCGGCTGGCCGAGCTTCACATATTCGAGGCCGACGTCGACAATGGGCTGCAGCACGCGCAACACTTCGGCGTCGTTCGCGAAGTACGCGGCGGCTTCGCTGACGGTCAACTCCAGCACGTCGGCAATGCTCAATGCGCGCGCCGGTTCGCCGCGCTCGATCTTCACCTCGAGCAGCTCCGCGCGGTAACGGCGCCCGTCACAGTCCGGACAGCGCAGGTACACGTCGCTCAAAAACTGCATTTCGATGTGCTCGAAACCCGAACCGCCGCAAGTCGGGCAACGTCCGTCGCCGGAATTGAAGCTGAACATGCCCGGCCCGTAGGCGCGTTGTTGCGCGAGCGGCGCCTTCGCAAACAGCTTGCGGATTTCGTCGAACGCGCCGACGTAGCTGGCCGGATTCGAGCGCGCGGTCTTGCCGATCGGCGACTGGTCGACGAACACCACGTCGGTAACCTGATCCGCGCCGGTCAGGTTGCGGAATGCGCCCGGCGATTCGGTGGCGAGGCCGAAGTGCCGCGCCATGGCCGGGTACAGCACGTCTTGCAACAGCGTCGACTTGCCCGAGCCCGACACGCCCGTCACGCAGACGAGCCGCTGCAACGGAATTTCCACCGTAACGTCGCGCAGATTGTGCTCGGTCGCGCCTTCCAGCACGATGCGCGGCGTGCTCGCGTCCACAGGGCGCTGCGACCAGTGCGCCGCGTCCGCGACGTGGCGGCGCCCGCCGAGATACTCGCCGGTCAGCGTGCCCGACGAACGGATCAACTCGGGCGCGCCGTCGAAAATGATCGAGCCGCCACGCTCGCCCGGTCCCGGCCCCATGTCGATCAGCCGATCCGCCGCGAGCATCACCGACGGGTCGTGTTCCACCACCACGAGCGTATTACCCGCGTCCCGCAGACGATGCATGGCCTCCACGATCCGGCTCAGATCGCGCGGATGCAGACCGATACTCGGTTCGTCCAGCACGAACAGCGTTTTGGTGAGCGACGTGCCGAGCGCCGTGGTCAGATTGATCCGCTGCACTTCGCCGCCCGACAACGTGCGGCTTTGCCGGTCAAGCGTCAGATAACCGAGCCCGACGTCGCACAGATATTTCAGGCGCGTGCGCACTTCGGCGAGCAGCAGCTTGAGCGCGTCGTCGAGCAGCGCGCTCGGCAAACTGATTTCGTCGAAGAAGCGGCGGATGCGCTCGATCGGCATCAGCATCAGGTCGTGCACGGTGAGGCCCGGCAGCGCCTCGAGCTGCGCGCGATTCCATTCGACGCCGCGCGGCATGAAGCGCTGCGCGGGCGCCAGCACCTGGTCCGCATTAGCCTTGCTGCCGAGACGCCACAGCAGCGACTCCGTTTTCAGACGCGCGCCGCCGCAGGTTTCGCACGGCGTGTAGCTGCGGTACTTCGACAGCAGCACGCGAATATGCATCTTGTACGCTTTCGATTCGAGATATTCGAAGAAGCGTTTGACGCCGTACCAATGGCTTTGCCACTTGCCGTTCCAGTCCGGCGAACCGTTGATGACCCAGTCGCGCTCCGCGTCCGTCAGTTCGCCCCACGGCGTGCCGCGGCGGATGTCGGCCTTCGCCGCGTAGCGCATCAGATCGTCCTGACACTCCTTCCACGCGGGCGTTTGCATCGGCTTGATCGCGCCGTCGCGCAGCGTCTTGCGCGCGTCCGGGATCACGAGGCCGAGGTCGACGCCGATCACGCGGCCAAAGCCGCGGCAGACGTCGCACGCGCCGTACGCCGAGTTGAACGAGAACAGCGCCGGCTGCGGATCGGCATAACGCAGGTCGCTTTCCGGGCTATGCAGCCCGGTTGAGAAGCGCCAGATTTCCGGCTCGGCCGGCTGCGCCTCTGGCGCGAGCGGCGCGTCTGAAGCCGGCGGCAACACGTAGATATTGACGCGCCCGCCGCCGCGCTTGAGCGACGCCTCGATCGCCTCGACCACCCGTTGCTTGTCGGCCTGCGCCACGCGGAAGCGGTCGGCGACCACGTCGAGCAGCTTGCGCTTGCCGGTGGGCGAATCGACCTCGCGCTGTGCCTGCACGCGCGTATAGCCGCTTGCCGACAGCCATTGCTCGACCTCCTGCTCGGAAGCCGACTCCGGCAACTCGACCGGAAACGTGACGACGAGCCGCGGATCGCTGCCGGCCGTGCGTTCGAGCAATTCCGCGTAAATGGTCTCCGGCGTGTCGTGACGCACCTGGCGCGCCGTCTTGCGGTCGAACAGCTCGGCCGCGCGCGCGTACAACAGCTTCAGGTGGTCGTTCAGCTCCGTCATGGTGCCGACGGTGGAGCGCGAACTGCGCACGGGGTTGGTCTGGTCGATCGCGATGGCGGGCGGCACGCCGTCCACCCGGTCGACCTGCGGCCGGTCCATGCGGTCGAGGAACTGCCGCGCATAAGCGCTAAACGTTTCGACGTAGCGCCGCTGCCCTTCCGCGTAAAGCGTATCGAACACGAGGCTCGACTTGCCGGAACCGGACGGCCCGGTGACGACCGTCATTTCGCCGGTTTTGACGTCGAGATCGACGTTCTTCAGGTTGTGCTGGCGCGCGCCGCGAATCTTGATAATGCCGTTGGATGACAATTTTTCGACCGTCTGAATGAGTGGACCACGTCTCACGGACGCCTCGCGACCGCGCAAGTTCGGTGCAAACGGAGCGGCGGCGTTCGCGCCGCGGCTCGCGTGCAGTTGGACACTATACTGTATATCTATACAGTTTTCCACGAGCCGCGCATGCGCGATTGCGCAGGCGCACGGGCCGCGAACTATGCCGCTTACGCGGTGGCCGCCGTCTCGAAGATGTCGCGCAGCCACTGCGCGAACACGCGCACCCGCGACGACAGTTGCCGGTTCTGCGGATACAGCACGGACACCGGCAGCGGCGGCGGCGGGAAGCCGGCGAGGATAATCTTCAGACGCCCCGCCGCGAGTTCGTCGCGCACGCGGTAGCGCGGCACCTGCACGATCCCGAGCCCGGCGAGCGCCGAGCCCGTGTAGAGTTCGACGCCCGTCACCGACACCGCGCCCGGCAGCAGCATCGGCGTATTGCGTCCTTCGATGCTGAATTCCAGCGGCACCGGCTTGCCGGTCGCGCTCGACACATAGTTGACGGCGCGGTGCGCCGCGAGCGCCGACGGGTCCGCGGGCTCGCCGTATTTTTCCAGATAGGCCGGGCTCGCTACCGTGACTTGCGGCAGTTGCGCGACGCGCCGTCCGACCATCGACGAATCCTGCAGGTTGCCCGCGCGCAGCACGCAGTCGACGCCCTCGCGCACCAGATCGACCAGCCGGTCGTCTTCGCCGATCGTCAGTTCGATGTCCGGGTAGCGCGTCAGAAACGCCGGCAAGGACGGCACGACGAAGTGGCGCGCGAGCGTGCCTTGCAGGTTCACGCGCAGCAGGCCCTTCGGCGCGAGGTTCGAGAACGAGCCTTCGGCGTCCTCCAGATCGGCGATCAGCCGCACGCAGCGGCCGTAGTACGCCTGGCCGTCCGGCGTCAGACGAACCGTGCGCGTGGTCCGCTCGAGCAGCCGCGCGCCGAGCCGCTCCTCCATCCGCTTGACGAGATTGGTGACGGTGGCGCGCGGTATCTGCAGGTCGTCGGACGCGCGCGTGAAGCTCTGGCGCTCGGCCACCCGCACGAAAACGCGCATTTCCTCGAAACGGTCCATGTTTGGCGTGCCCTTTGGTTCGTTTTGTTAAAGCAAGTGGAATGATGATGGTGAGGCCGGCCCGATTATCTCAGAACAGAAAGTGTTCATCATTCACTCACCGATCCACTACCGACAAGGAAACGCATCATGAACACGACAACAAACGCCCAGATCGCCATCGTGACCGGCGCCTCGCGCGGCATCGGCGCGGCCATCGCACGCCGTCTGTCGAACGACGGTTTCGCCGTCGTCGTCAATTACGCGGCAAGCTCGAACGAAGCCGAAGCGCTCGTCGCCGAACTGAAGGCGGCGGGCGGCCGGGCGATCGCGGTCAAGGCGGACGTGTCGAAAGCCGGCGACGTGCGCCGCATGTTCGAGACAGCCGAGCAGCAACTGGGAAAGGTCGACGTGCTGGTCAACAACGCGGGCGTGATCCAGCCGACGCCGCTTGCCGACACCAGTGACGAGTTGTACGACCGCACGTTCGACATCAACGTGCGCGGCACTTTCAACACGCTGCGCGAAGCGGCGGGCCGCATGAACGACGGCGGGCGCATCGTCAACTTTTCGAGCACGACCGTCGCGCTGAACATGCCGGGTTACGCGATCTACAGCGCGACGAAGGCAGCGGTCGAAACGTTCACGCACGTTTTCGCGAAGGAACTGCGCGGGCGCAACATCACCGTGAACGCGGTCGCGCCGGGACCGGTCGCGACGTCGCTCTTTTTCGACGGCAAGACCCAGGAGCAGATCCAGCACTTCGCGAAGATGCCGCCGCTCGAGCGCCTCGGGCAACCGGAGGATATTGCTTCGGTGGTGGCGTTCCTCGCGAGTTCGCAGGCCGGCTGGGTCAACGGCCAGGTATTGCGCGCGAACGGCGGGCTGGCTTGAGGATTGGGCATTGAGGGTTGAGGCCCGCGTTGGTTTCGGGCGCTGCGGAAGCGGCACCGGCAACCAACGCACCTAAAAAGCGCCCCGACTCGCCCGCTTAAACCGCTTTCGGATTGCGCTCGGCGAATCCTTCCTGATGCCAGTACGGATAAGCAGGCCGCACCGCGCTCGCCGCATCGAGCCGCGCGACCTGCTCGGGCGTCAGATTCCAGCCGACCGCGCCCAGGTTCTGCCGCAACTGCTCTTCATTGCGAGCGCCGATCAGCACCGTCGACACCGTCGGGCGCTGCAACAGCCAGTTCAATGCAATCTGCGGGACGGTCTTGCCGGTTTCGACGGCGATCTCGTCGATTGCGTCGAGCACGCGGAACAGGTAGTCCTCCGGCACCGGCGGGCCCATGTCGGCGGTCTTGTGCAAGCGGCTTTGCTGCGGCAGCGGCTGGCCGCGCTTGATCTTGCCCGTCAGACGCCCCCAGCCGAGCGGGCTCCACACCACCGCGCCCACGCCCTGATCGATGCCGAGCGGCATCAGCTCCCACTCGTAATCGCGGCCGACGAGCGAGTAATACGTCTGGTTCGCGACGTAGCGCGGATAGCCGTAGCGGTCGGCGGTATCGAGCGACTTCATCAGATGCCAGCCGGAAAAGTTCGACACGCCCGTGTAGCGGATCTTGCCCGCGCGCACCAGGTCGTCGAGCGTGGACAGCACTTCGGCGACCGGCGTCCGCGCGTCGAAACCGTGCAACTGAAAGAGGTCGATGTAGTCGGTTTGCAGGCGCTTGAGCGCCGCGTCGACCGCCTGAATCAGATGAAAGCGCGACGAGCCCACGTTGTTCGGGCCGTCGTCGAAACGAAAGGTCGCCTTGGTCGAGAGGATCGCCTTGTCGCGCTTGCCCTTGAGCGCTTCGCCGAGCACCGACTCGGATGCGCCGCGCGAATAGATGTCCGCGGTGTCGAACATCGTCACGCCCGCATCGAAACAGATGTCGATCAGACGGCGCGCTTCGGCGACGTCGGTCGCGCCCCACGCCTCAAAAAATTCGCCCTTGCCGCCGAACGTCCCCGTGCCGAAACTCAGCACCGGCACCTTGAAACCGGAAGCACCCAGATGTCTGTATTCCATTGATGAATCTCCGTGGCATAGCCGTCGTTTGAACGGAGGTTCAGTTTACGCCGGTCGGCGCGGACGCGTCGCCGGCGTCGCCCGCCTCCGCAAACTCAGTGCGCTGCTGCCGGCAGGTGCTTGCGTTGCGCCAGTTCCTGCGCCATCGCGTAATGCTCCTGCAGAACAGGCAACGCCTTCTTCGCCGCATCCTTCAACTGCGGATCGCGGCCCGCAGCGATTTCCGCCTGGAACGCCGACAGCGCCTTCTGCTCGCCGGCCAGCGCGACCTGCTCGATATAGGTCTTGTCGAACTCGGCGCCGCGCAGGTTGTTGATGCTCGCCAGCACTGCCGTGTCGGGGTCGTTCTTCGGCACGTCGACGCCGCGCGGGCTGGCCGCGCGCAGCGCGTCGGTGATTTTGGCGTTATCGGCCGAGACGCGCTCGGCGAACGCCTTCACGTCGCGGTCGGTCGAGCGCGATGTCGCGATGCGCGCGGCATCGCGTTGCGTGGCGACGGCCTGCGTGCCCTCGGCGATGAACGTCTGGTCGGCGGCATGCAGACGGCCCGCGTCCGGCGCGGCGGCGGGCGCGGTCTGGGCGCTGGCCGTCGTGGCGGAAGCGGCGAGCATCAGCAGGCTGGCCATGCAGGCGCTCGTGATGGTGGCGAGAGGCAAGCGGGTCATACGTTCTCCTTGGATTGGAAGCGAAACGGCAACGATGCGGCGCGTGAGGGCACGAGAGCGCGAGAGGCCGCGGCCGGCTCGTCTGCGGCCGTGAAGCGCCGCAAAGCGCCGCATTCGATCGTCGGGAAAAATTCTAGAAGCCGCGCCCGATGCCATGTGATACCACGCTGTCGCTTGTGTAACGTTAGGTAACCTTCACACGAATGCCGTCCGCTTGTGAGCGAAAACCGCGTGCACCCAGGGATTGCCAGCAAAAGCCGGCGAGCCGCTGAATTTTTCGGCAGCCGCGCCGATAACAGAAAGTAAGAAGCGCGTCGGCATCAACCAACGCAAGCGCGCGCCCACGCACCGCAATCCCGGAGAGATTCGATGGCAGTAGATAACCGCGCGCACGACGAACGCACCAACCTGACCAGTTCCAACAAATTCGAGTTGCTGCTGTACCGTCTCGGCTCGGTGCCCGGCAGCGACGCGCACGAGCTTTACGGCATCAACGTGTTCAAGGTGCGCGAAATTTCGACGATGCCGCCGGTCACGCCGATCGCCGGTTCGTCGCCGTTCGTGATGGGTGCGGTCGATATTCGCGGGCAGATCATTCCCGTGATCGACCTGCCGCGGCTGATGGGCTGCGAGCCCACGCGCGGCCTGAACATCCTGCTCGTCACCGAATTCGCGCGCTCGACGCAGGCGTTCGCGGTCGAGGAAGTCGACGACATCGTGCGCCTCGAATGGAATCAGGTGCTGTCCGCGGAAGGCGCGGCCGGCGGCAATCTCGTCACGAGCATTGCGCGGATCGACGGCAATACGGGCGACTCGCGGCTCGCGCAGGTGATCGACGTCGAGCAGGTGCTGCGCGACGTGTTCCCGTCGCAGCATCCGAGCGTGGACCCGACGTCGGTGGGCGATGCGCTGGGCATTCGCCCGGGCGCGAAGATTCTTGCCGCCGACGACTCCGGCTTTGCCCGCAAGCTGATCGAGCAGGCGTTGACCGCGATCGGCGCCGAGTTCGTGATGACCAAGACCGGCGAAGAGGCGTGGCAGACCTTGCAGCAGGTCGCGGAAGAAGCCGAGGCCAACGGCGTGCGCGTGAAGGACAGCATCGCGCTGGTGCTGACCGACCTCGAAATGCCCGAGATGGACGGCTTCATGCTGACGCGCCAGATCAAGGCGGATGAGCGGATGCGCGACGTTCCGGTGATCATCCATTCATCGCTGACGGGCGCGGCGAACGAGGCGCATGTGAAGAACGCCGGCGCGAACGGCTATGTCGCCAAGTTCCAGGCGGGCGAGCTCGCGCATGCGATACGTACTGCGCTGATGTCCGCGGCTGAGGCTGCTGCGTGACGATGTGAAGCGACCGCGCGGCCGCGCCGCGCCGAGCCAGCACTAACGACGCGCACCCGCCTTATCGAGCCGCTGCGAGCGCAACCGAAAACACGACGCGGCTCGTCGCGACGCCCATCGTGTTGAGCGTTCTGGGCGCATGAAAAGCGTCGAGCTTCGCGCGCTGTCCGGCCGTGCCGATATCGAGCAGCGCGAGCACTTCGGCGACCACCGCGTATAGCACGCTGACGTTGCCATCCTCGACTTTCACCGCGATGCCGAGCGCGCCCTGCGCGCCCTCCTTGCCTGTGTGCGCCGCCGTCTGCTTCGACGCGCGCACGCCGATCGCATAACTGCCGTCCGCACCGAGTTTCCCGACCAGCGCGCCTTCGAACGCGTTCATCAGCAGCGTGCAAAAGCGGCCCTCTCCTGCCACCAGCTCTGGATAAGCCGTCATCGCACGATAGATGCGCGCGAGCGCCGCCGTGCGCGAAGTAGGCTCAGCGTTGGACGCGCCGGAGGACACTTCATCCTCGGCAGCGGCCAGCTTGACGAAGAGTCGCGCAAGACGGTCCAGCGCAAAGGCCGGCGTGGGCAGATTGCATCCGTCGATCGCCCATTGCACGCCCTCGTCCGGCAGATCGCAGACGTTGGCGACCGTGTGCTTCACGCGCACTTGCAACGGATGATCCGGCTCTTCGTAACCGCTCAGCGCGGCGCCGATCGAACGCGCGCCGGCGAGCATGCCCGCGTGCTTGCCCGAACAGTTGCTGCACACCGCGCCCGGCTTGAAATCGCGCTTGATCCAGTCCGCGTAGACCGCATCGGAGAGCGGCGGATGACCGCCGCAGCGAAGATCCGCTTCGCTTGCCTGCGCCTTCGCGAGCATGCCGCGCGCACGTTCGATGTGACGCGGCTCGCTGCTGTGCGACGCGCACATCAGCGCGAGGTCCGCATCGTCGAAACCGAAGCGCTCCAGCGCGCCGGTTTCCAGCACCGCGAGCGCTTGCGCCGGCTTGGCGGCGGAACGCGCCAAGGTGACGCGCGACGGATCGCCGAACGAATACAGCAGGCGGCCGGCGGCATCGACAACCGCGACATGCGCGCGGTGCGTGTTTTCAACAGAATTGCCGCGATAGACGGTCGCCGCGATCGGCTCCGTGGTGTGCAGACTCATGCGCATTCTCCTCGTGATCGCGCGAATCGTTGCGCTTGCAAGCAAGCGTCATATGTCACGCGCTAAGCGCCACGATTCTACGGAACGAGTGCGCGCGCATCAATCGCCGCGAACCGCTGCCTCGCGTTTAAGCTCGGCCACTTGCGCCTCGAGTTGCTGGATGCGCTCGTCGCGTTCCTGCAGCGCGGCGGCTACATCCGCCGCTTCGAAACGCTGCGGAATATGCTTCGGACAATTGACGTCCCACGCGCGCACCGTCATCACGATCACGCGTTCGCCGCGCGCCTTGTAACCCTCGGGCATCAGCTTCGCGAGCAACGCGGGATCGTCGTCGACCACGCGCGCCTCGCCCCAGATCTTGATGCGCCGGCGATGCGCATAGTCCATCAGAAACAGATGCGCCTTCGGATTTTCCGCGAGATTGCCGGCCGTGATGTACTGCCGGTTGCCGGCGAAATCCGCGAACGCAATGGTGTGATCGTCGAGCACGCGCAGAAAACCGGCGGGACCGCCGCGATGCTGGATATACGGCTGCCCTTCCGAACTGACGGTGGCGAGAAACACGCTCGTCTGCTGCTCGATGAAACCCGCGACGTCGGGCGTGAGACGCGTCTGCCAGCCGTGTTCCTCTTCCATCCGCGCGTACGCGTCGCGCGAACCGTTGCGGCTTTGCAATGCCTTGACCGTGGGCGTGAACGCGATGTCGCTCGGATAAGCGTGCTGGTGCGAGTCAGGGTGTGTCATGAAACGGCTCCTTGGCGGGCATTCCCGCAAGTGACGCGCTCAACCTTACGCGCATGAGCCGCGGCGCGGTAGCCGGCCTGAACGAGAAGCCGCTTCTCATCGAACGAGAGTCGCGCGCCGTGCCAGGCCGCGCGCAGTGCAAAGCCGCGCGCCGCTCAGGCGCTCGGCGCCAGTTCCTCTTCGCGTTCGAGCGAACGCGTGTTCCTCAATTCGGGGAAGAGCTTCATCCACAGCAAGGCGACCGTGATCGTCGCGATGCCGCCGACCAGCACCGCCGTTCGCGCGCCCCACCAGCCGGCCGTGACACCCGATTCGAATTCACCCAATTGATTCGATGTGCCAATGAAAAGCGAATTGACGGCGCTCACGCGTCCGAGCATTTCATCCGGCGTGCGAAGCTGCACGAGCGACAGACGCACGACGACGCTGATGGTGTCCGACGCGCCGAGCGCCATCAGCGCGAGCAGCGACACGATGAACTGATGCGACATGCCGAACACGAGCGTCGCCACGCCGAACGCGATCACGCCGCCGAACATCGCCGCGCCCGGCCGGTTGCGCAGCGGTAAATGCGCGAGCCAGATGGTGCCCGCGAGCGCGCCGATCGCGGTGCCCGAGCGCAACAGGCCGAGCCCGAGCGGCCCGGTATGCAGCACGTCGCGTGCGAACACCGGCAACAGCGCGGTCGCGCCGCCGAACAGCACCGCGAACAGATCGAGCGACAACGCGCCGAGTATCACCGGTTGCTTGCGAATGAACGCGATGCCGGAGAACACCGATTCGAGCGTGACGGGCGCGCGGCTCGCCGGCTTCGCGCGCAGCGGAATGCCCCACACGGCTGTGGCCGCGGCGGCGAACGACAGCGTGCACGCGAGATAAGCGGCGCCCGGACCGATGCCGTAAAGCAGACCGCCGAGCGCCGGACCGGCGATCTGCGCGGTCTGGTTCGCCGAGGTCGCCCACGCCGTCGCCTTCGGCAATTGCCCGCGCGGCACGACGCCGGGCAGCAACGACGCGACCGCCGGCGATTCGAACGCGCGCGCCGCGCCCACGCAGGCAGCGAGCACGTAGATCACGGGTGCGCTGATCCATCCGCCGAACGTGCCCCACGCGAACAGCAATGCCGCGACGCTTTCGAGGCTTTGACAGATGGCCGCGATGCGCCGGCGATCGTAGCGGTCCGCGAAATGGCCGACGACGAGCGTCAGCAGGAACATCGGCAGGAACTGCGCGAGTCCGACGAGGCCGAGCGCGAACGCGCTGTGCGTGAGCGCGTAGATGTGCCATCCCATCGCGACCGCGAGCATCTGAAACGACAGCGACGAGAGAATGCGCGTGCACCAGAAGCGTTGAAACGCCGGTTGCTTCGGCAGGCTGACGGAGGAGGAATCGGCGGTGTCGCTGGAGTCGGCGGGAACGGGAGGCATCGAGGTCGTGAGTGTTGGCGTGGCTGGCGTGAGCGGCGGCTAGTTTAGAGCAACGCAGCCAGTCTTGCTGGCGCGGTGGGCATCCGCGAGTCCGCGCCATTATGTTTTCATTTGATAATCATTCTCATTTACATTATCCTCTCGCATCCTTAATAACAACCGACGCCGCTGAGCTGCCCGGCCGCTCTGGTGCGGGATACGCGTCGTCCAGGAATCTGTCGTTCAAACCATCCATGCGCTTCGTCAAAACCTCCGCGCCGCCAGGCCGCCCTCGCCGCCGCGGCCTCCGCATTCCCCTTTCGATGTTGATGTACATGGCGACCGCGCCCGCCGCACTCGCCGCCGCCGCTTCGCCGGATGCCGCGAGCGCCCCGCCCGCCGCCTCGACCGCCGCCCCCACCGAACTGCCGGCGGTCGCCGTGCAGGCCGCCGCGCTCGCCGACCCGACCGCCGGTTATCGTCCGCGCACGAGTGAAACCGCGAGCGGCATCGCGACGAAAATCAGCGACATTCCGCAGTCCGTCGCGGTGGTCAGCTCGAGCGTGATGCAGGACCAGCAGGCGCGCACGCTCGACGACGTGCTCGGCAACGTGAGCGGCATCACGCAAACGAACACGCTCGGCGGAACGCGCGATGCGTTCATCAAGCGCGGCTTCGGCTCGAACGACGACGGCTCGATTCTCGTCGACGGCCTGCGCTCGCCGACGCTTCACAACTATCTCGCGACGATCGACCGCGTCGAAGTGCTCAAGGGCCCGGCTTCGCTGCTTTACGGCATTCAGGAGCCAGGCGGCGTGATCAACCTGATCACGCGCAAACCGGAAGACACTTTTCACGGCTCGGTCTCTGCGAACTACACGAGCCATCGCGGCAGCGGCACGAGCTTCGACCTCACCGGCCCGATCGGCGAAGCGGGACAGGTCGCGGGCGGCACGCTCGCGTTTCGCCTGACCGGCGAGTACAACACCGCGCGCTACTGGCGCAGCTTCGGACGCCAGCGCGACGCGCTGATCGCGCCGTCGCTGTCGTGGCACGACGCGAATACGTCGATCGACGTGAGCTACCAGTACGTCGACTACACGACGCCGTTCGACCGCGGCACGGTGCTCGTCAACGGTCATCCCGACGATGCCTTGCGTTACACGCGCTATGAAGAAGCGTGGGCGCAAAACTCAGGCGAGCAGGAAACGCTGCGCGCGAAAATCGAACACCGCTTTTCCGACGAATGGCGCGTGCGCGCGACGTACGGATGGAGCCGCGACCGCTACGACCAGTACATCACGCGCGCGACGGCGTTCAACAGCAAGACCGGCATCATGAGCCGCTCGTCGGATGCGAACCTGCAGCGCAACGATTCCGACGAGATCGCGACCGTCGGCGTGCTCGGCAATCTGAAGCTCGGCGGCATGCGTCACGAGTTGTACGTCGGCGGCGAGTACGAGCGTCAACGCAGCTTCCGCGGCGACACCATACGCGGCAAGGCGGTGTCGGGCTTCGATCTGTTCGACCCCGTCTATGGACAACTGTCGCCGGGCGGCACGCCGAGCGCGACGCAGAGCGACAGCTTGTCGAAGGTGCATACCTATTCCGTCGTGACGCAGGACACGGTTCATCTGACCGACAGGCTGATCGCGGTCGGCGGCCTGCGTTGGGAGAACTGGCAGCAACTGTCGGGCGTGGGCCGTCCGTTCGTGATCGCCGATCACTCGCATGGGCAGGTGTGGTTGCCGCAATTCGGCCTCGTTTACCGGCTCACGCCGGCGCTGTCCGCGTACGCGAACTTCAGCAAATCGTTCGTGCCGAACGTCGCCACGCAAGTCAGCGAGCCGCTCGCGCCGGAGCGTGGACGCGTCTATGAAACGGGCCTCAAGTTCGACGCGCACGGCATCACGGGCACGCTCGCCGTCTATCAGATCGACAAGAACAATGTGGCGGTCACAGTCGGCGATACGACAGAGACGGTGGGAAGCGCGAGGTCGCGCGGCATCGAGCTCGATGTTGCGGGCCGGGTCACACAGCACGTGAGCGTGATCGGCAGCTATGCATACACGAACGCAACCGACCGCGACAACGGCACGCGCCTCGTGAACGCGGCGCGCCATACCGGCAGTGTCTTCGCCGTCTACGACACGATGCTGCCGTATCTGCCGGGGCAATGGCGTTTTGGCGGCGGCGCGCGGCTAGTGAGCAAGCGTCCGGGCGACACGGCCAACAGCTTCACGTTGCCAGGTTATGTCGTGGCAGACCTGTTCGCCGCTTATGACACGAAGATCGGCAAGATCCCGACGCATGTGCAACTGAATGTGAAGAACGTGTTCGACAAAACGTACTATCCGTCGAGCAACAGCAATCTGATTATCGCGGTCGGCGAAGCGCGGCTCGTGATGTTGAATACGACGTTTTCGTTCTGACGCAGCGGGGTTCGTCGAGAGTCATGAGGCGCGCGATGCGCGCCTCGGCTCAACTTGTTCGACGCATCAACGACGCAGCAACCACATCAGATAAGGGCCGCCCAGAAGCGTCGCAATGACGCCGGCCGGCAGTTGCTGCGGAAAGATCATGTTGCGGCCGAGCCAGTCCGACAACACCATCAGCAAGCCGCCGATCAGCGCCGCGACGAGCATCTGCGAACGCGCGCGCGGAAAGCCGAGCAGCCGCGCGAGATGCGGCGCCATCAGGCCGACGAACGACATCGGGCCGATCACGACCGTCGCGCCCGCCGTGAGGATCGCGGCCAGCGCGAGCAGCATGAGCCGCGCGCGTTGCGCGCCGACGCCGAGCGCATTCGCCACGTTCGCGCCGAGCGGCAGGATCTCGAGCCAACGCGCGCCCAGATACGCGACGACCACCGCGACGACCGTGCACGCGCCGACGGCGATTGCCGTCGCGGGCGCGATCAGATAGGTCGAGCCGTATTGCAGCGGACGCAGCAGGTTCGCGTACGCGCCGCCGCTCGCCGTCGCGAGCATCACCACGGCCTGCGAAAACGCGCTGAGGGCGATGCCCGCGAGCAGCACATGCTCCGGCGCGAAACCGCTGCGGCGGCCAAGGGCGACGATCGTCACGAGGCAGATCAGCGCGCCCCCCGACGAGCCCGCGAGCAGCACGGGCGTCGACGGCGCGCTCGCCATGACCGCCGCGGCCAGCATGCCGAGCATCGCGCCGCCGCTCACGCCGAGCAGATCGGGGCTTGCCATCGGATTGCCGGTGACGCGTTGCAGGATCGTCCCCGCGAGCGCCACCATCACGCCCGCGCCCAGCGATGCGGCGAGGCGCGGCACGCGCCAGAACCACACGTCGCTCCATTGCTGCGCGCCGGTCCATTGCCAGCCGTGCAGCGTCGTCGAAAACAGCAGCGACACGACGACCGCGGCGACGAGCACGCCGCCGAGCAGCAGTGCGGGCATCGTTAACGCGCGACGCGGCGGCGCGTTCTCGGCAGACGCGGGACGCGGCGCCTCGATATGCACGCGGCGCAACATCCACAGCAGCAGCGGGCCGCCGCAGAGCGCGACCGCCGCGCCCGTCGGCAGCAGTTCGCCGAGTACGCTCGGCAAACTCTGCACGGCCTGATCGGCGATCGCGAGCAACAGCGCGCCGACGAACGGCGCCCATAGCAACTGGTCGCGCACGCGGCGTGCGCCCATCAGACGCGCGAGCACCGGCCCGCCGAGTCCGATGAAGCCGATTACGCCGACTGCGCTCGCCATGAACGCGCTCAACGTGACGGCGACGCCGAGCGCGAGCGGACGCGTCCATTTCAGCGACATGCCGAGCTGGCTCGCGCTGCCGTCGTCGAGTGAAAAGAGCGTTAAGGGGCGCACCAGCAGCGCCATGGCGACACCGCACGCGAGCACGCGCGGCAGCAGCCACACGACGCTCGCCCAGCCGTTTTGCACGAGCGAGCCGCCGCCCCAGATGAACACCGACGTCAACGAACGCTCGAACACAATCGTCAGGATCACTGACAATGCGCCGCAGTACAGGTTCACGATCATGCCCGCGAGCACGATGGAGACCGCCGCGAAGCCCTTGCGCCACGTCATCGCCATGGTGGCGAACATCGCGAGCGCGGCGCCTGCCAGCGCGACCGCGAAGCGCATATCGACGGCGAGCGCGGGCGCGGCCACCGCGGCGATCGTCAACGCGAGATACGCGCCCGCCGACACGCCGAGCGTGAGCGGCTCGGCAAGCGGATTGCGCAGCACCTGCTGAAAGACCACGCCCGCCAGCGACAACGCCGCGCCGGCGATCAGCGCGATCGCGAAGCGCGGCAGCCAGCCATAGCGCACGACAAGCTGCGGCAACGTGGCATCGGCACGAGGCAACAGCGCGCCGGGCCATTGCGCGACAGGCAGCCGCGCGGACAGTGTGTGATAAACGAGCCACGCGGCCAGCATCAGCAGCAGCGCGGGCAGCCGCCACGCGCGCGGCGCGGCGGCGGTGACAGTCGCCATCGAGCGGTTCATTGGGTGACTCCTTGCAGCGCGCCGGCGAGGCTGTCGGCGAAACGCATCGACGCGACGAGGCCGCCGAGCGCCGGCAACGGGCCGATGTGCTGGACGCGGTTTTGCCGCACGAACGGCAGCGCGCCCCATAACGGACTGCGCGCGAGTTGCGCCGCGACGCCGGACGGCACGCCGATCGTGACGACTTGCGCATCGGCATGTCGTGCGAGCGCGCCGAGGTCCGCTTCGGTCATGCCTTGCGGATCGGCGAAGTCTTGCCACGCGTTATCGATTCCGAGCGCGTGGAGCACGCCGCCGAACAGGCTGTTTCTGCCGAATACGGCGATGTGACGGTCGTCGATCGGACGCAGTAGATAGACGGGACGCCGCATCGCGCGAAAGCCCGCGAGACGCGCGGACGCATCGGCGACGCGGGCTTCGGCTTGCGCGAACAGCGCATCGGCCGCGGCGTTGCGGCCGAGCGCGTCGGCGAGCTTGCGGGTCGCGGCGTGAACAGCGGGATAGACGTCGATGCCGGGGCCGAACAGTTGCACCGTCAGCGTCGGCGCGATGCGTTCGAGCAACCCGCGCAGCGGCGCATGCCACGGCGTGATGACGATAAGCTCGGGCTTTAGCGCAGCGAGCACTTCGAAGTTCGGCTGATACAGCAAGCCGGTATCGACGACCGACGGCGGCAACGCCGGCACGCCGTCGAGCTTCGCATACCACGCGGGACGCGACACGCCGACGGGCACAACGCCGAGCGACAACACGACTTCCGTCAGCGGCCAGTCGAGCACGACGACGCGAGCGGCGGGCGCCGCTGCGGAGCCTGCGGCCGAGCCTGAAATCGAAGCGGCCGCAGAAACGGCACCCGCCGCATCCGCCGCGCGCGCCGACCGTGCGCCCGCCGCCATAAGCGCGGCCGCGCCCAACCCCGCAAGCGCGAGGCGCCGCTTGCCGTTAAAGCGCACGCCTGCCGTCATGGCGACGTGTGCCGCATGCGATCCGCCGGGCCCTTCGTCATGCCGATCACCATTGGTAACGAGCCGTGCCCAGCACCGTGCGCGTCGCGCCCCAGTAGCACACCGAGGCGGTCGTGCAGTACGAGATGTACTCGCGATCGAACGCGTTGTTCAGATTGAGCGACAGGCGCCAGTTCTGAATGTCGTAGTGCGCGCCGAGGTCGACGAGCACACGCCCCGGCACCGTGAAGGTGTTGGCTGCATCGCCCGCCGAACTGCTCATATAACGCACGCCGGAGCCGACGCCGAAGTTGCGCAGCGGTCCGCGGTGGAACGTGTAATCGGCCCACAGCGAAGCGGTATTGCGCGGCGCGATGGTCGGACGCTTGCCGAAACTGGTGGGCGTCGTGGTGCTCGTCACCTGCTGGTTCAGATAGGTGTACGACGCAATCACTTTCAGATCGGCGGTGACGTTCGCGTGGGCTTCGAACTCGACGCCGCGTGAGCGGACCTGGCCGGTCTGTATCGTGTAGCCCAGATTATTCGGATCGACCACCGACACATTGTCCTGCGTGAGCGTAAACGCCGCGAGCGAGAAGAAGCCGTCAAACCATTTCGGCTGATAACGCACGCCCGCTTCGACTTGCCGGCCCTTCGTCGGCGAGAACGGAGCGCCGGAAAACGTCGCGCCCAGGACCGGTTGGAACGACCGCGAATAGCTGACATACGGCGCGATGCCGCTTTCGAATTGATACGCGAGGCCCGCGCGCCACGTGAACGCATGATCGTTCGTGTGGTAAATGCTGCCCTTTCCCGTCGTGAGCAAGGTGGTCTGCTGATTGCCGCCCGTCCAGTCCTGGCGCACGCCGAACGTGAGCACCCAGTTACGCCAGCGCGCTTCGTCCTGCGCATACACGCCGACCGTGCTCAACGAATAATCCAGGCGCGTGTTGGCCTGCTGCATCGGCAGCGACGAGAAGTTCGGGTTGTACAGATCCACCGTACCGAGGACGGAGTTGCCTTCCGTGTCGCCGAGCATCGAGCGCTGATAGTCGAGACCGAACAGCAACGTGTGCTGAACGGCGCCCGTCGCCACCTTCGCCTGCGCGTGCGTGTCGACCTGGAATTGCGTGTAGTGCTCGTTGTCGACGTTGCCCCACATCGACACCGTGCGCTGATCCGCGCCGAGCGCACTCGTCACCGAGGTCTGGTAATAATGCTGGTCGATATGCAGATAACGCAGATTCTGCGACACGCTGATCTTGTCGTTGATCGCGTGATCGAACTGATAACCGAACCAGTACTGCGTGCGATGCATGCCGTCGCGATCAGGATCGCCGAAATATTTGTCCGGCCCGAGTTGACCGTTCGGGTTACTAAACAACGTCGCGCCGGCGGGCACCGGGTTGAACAGACCGCCGTTCGGGTCGCGCTGGAAGCTGCCCTGCAGCGTGAACGTCGTGTCGCGGTTCGGCCGGATCGTGACCGACGGCGCGATTGCAAGGCGCTGGTCCTTGATGTCGCTGACCTGCGTCTCCGCAGTGCGCGCGACGCCCGTGAGCCGATACAGCACGGTGCCGTTCTTGTCGACGGGACCGCTCAGGTCGAAGCCCAACTGATAGTTGTTGTGGTTGCCGATCTGCATCATCACTTCGTGATAGGGCTGCTCCATCGGCAGCTTGCTCACGTAATTGACGAGACCGCCCGGACTGCCCTGCCCGTACAACACCGACGCCGGGCCATGCAGCACTTCCAGGCGCTCCATGAAGTACGGGTCGATGCGCGGCGTGGCGAAGCGCGGCGACTGGTACAGATGCAGGCCGTCCAGATACGAGTCGAGCGGAAAACCGCGGCCGTAAAGCTGATCGAAACGGATGTCGGTGCCGTCCTGCGAATAGACGCCCGGCGTGTAGCGCAGCGCCTGATCGACGGTCTGCGCGCCCTGGTCGTCCATCTGCTGGCGCGTGACGACGGACACGCTCTGCGGATTCGTGAGCAGCGACGAATCCGTCTTGGTGCCGGTCATCGAACGTTTGGCGACATAGCCGACGCCCGGCCCTAGCGGATCTTCAGCAGAACTGCGCACCTGAACGGCAGGCAATTCCTTCGCGGCGTCCGTGCCCGATGCAGCGGCCGGCGATTCCTGCGCGTGCGCGCCGAGGCTGGCCAGACCCAGCATCAACGCGACGTAAATCGGACGCGGGTGCGGCAAGCCGCGCTCCCGCAAAGCAACGCATTTCCCGGCTTTCTCAACCTTCATTCTTCTTGATCCCCTTTCTTCTATCCCCGAATCAAGCCAGACGCGCGGACGCCGGCCTGGTGCCCGGTGATTCTCTCAAGACGGGATAGTAATGTAAACAATAATCGTTCGCATTCAACGCGAATAAAACTGTGGGGAACGGGAGACACAGCCGTTGGCGCGATGCGGGCGAAACGCGCGCCCGTCGCGCCAGCGGCTGGCAAATGCTAGCGGTGGAAATCGGCGACGGGATCGGGCTGAGTGCGTGCCGTCGCCTCGCTTTGCGACGCCGATGGTGCGAACCACTGCTCAAGCTGCGCGGCAAGAATCGGATGGTGGACGATGCTCGAATGACTCGCATCGACGTCGAACTCGTGCAGCCGGCCCCGCGTGTGGTCCGCCCACGCCATCCTGCGACGCGGATCGGCGATGCGCAGCGCGCGCCACACATGCAGATCGCAGGCGATGCGCGGCAGTACATGCCGCGACATCAAATCGGCGTGCAACGCGTCGGCGGCGAGCGCGTCGCCGAGCAGCGACGGGCCCGCGTTGTCGAGCAGCGTAAGCGCGGCGGCCGGCGGACTGTCTTCGCCTTCGTCTTCGTTGACGGTGGTGGCAGAGCCGGCGCCCTCCTCCCGATGCGTCGCCGTATCGACGATGCCGACGAACGACACGCGCATGCCGCGCCGCTCGAAATGATCCGCGATGGCGATCGCGAGCCGGCCGCCGAACGACCAGCCGAGCAGCGCGTAGTCGCCGTGCGGCTGGAGCGCTTCGATGCTGTCGGCGTAGTGCGCAGCGAGCGCCTCGAACGTGTCGCCTTGCCACGGATCGCCGCGCACAGCCGGGGCCTGGATGGCGATCAGGCTCACGCGGCCGTTCAGCGCCTGCGCGAGCGTGCGGTATTCGCCGACCATGCCGTAGCCGGGGTGCAGACAGAACAGCGTGGCCGGCGCGCCGAGCGCGTTGAGCGGCACGGCCGGCGATGGTGCGGCCAAGGGGCGAGCGTTTGCAGCTTGCGGCCGGCGTCGCGCGAACCAGGCGGCGAGCGCATCGGCGGGAGGCACGGGCAGGCTGGCCTCGTAGACGGCGCGCGCGGTCCAGCTTGCGGCGATGGTGTCGCGCTGCGCCAGCGTTTCGACGGAATCGGGAACGGGTGGGCGCGGTTTGGGGGCTTGTGGTTGTTGTGGCTGTTGCGGTTGCTGTTGCGATGTGGCGGTGCGCAGATGTTCGACCAGCGCGACGAGCGACGACTCGAACGACGCCAGCAATTTTTCGGCGAGCGCGTCCGACACGAACTGCGGCGCGTAGCCCCAGTTGAGCGCGAGCGAATCGCCGGCAATCCAGCCGTTGATGTCGAGCGCACGGTCGGGCAGCCGCGCGCGGGGTGCGATGGCGTCGCCCGGCGTTTCGGCCGCGAAGCCGAAGCGGCTTGCATCGTCGAAAGTCTGATCGAAGCGGCCCAGATAGTTGAAGCCGATCTCCGGCGTGGGCAGCGCGCGCAGCGCCGACCGACTCGCGGCGTCCGCGCAACAGGAGAGCAGGCCCCAGCCGAGTCCGCGCAACGGGACGGCCGCGAGACGCTCGCGCACCTGCAGCAGCGCATCGGCCGCGTCGGTGCCGCGCGGCAACGCGAGCGGATACTGGCTCGTGAACCAGCCAACGGTGCGGCTCAGCTCGGCACCATCGATGACATCCTCGCGACCGTGGCCTTCCAGTTCGACGAGCACTTCATCACGCGACACCGCATCGCCGATGGCGCGCGCGAGCGCCGCAAGCAGCACTTCGTCGACGCGCATCCGGTACACGCGCGGTGCTTCACGCACGAGCGCCGCGGTGAGTTCGGGCGAGAGCTTTGTCAGCAGCGTCTTTTGCGGCTGCGGATCTCGCTCGATGGCCGGAAACAGCGGGCCGGCGCGCAATGCAGGCGCGTCGAGCGCGGTTTGCCACCATGCGAGTTCAGCGATACGCTCCGATGATTCGGCATACTGATGAAGTTCGCGGACCCATGCGCGCCAGGGCATCGACGGGACTGGTAGGTGGATGGGCTCGTTGCGTTCGGCTTGTTCATAGGCGGTTTGCAGTTCTTCGAGAAGCACGCGCCAGGAGACGCCGTCCACTGAAAGGTGATGGATCGCGATTAGCAGACGGGTTTCGTTTGGAGTCTCGAAGCAGCCGATGCGCCACAGCGGGCCGCGCTCGATGTCGAGGCTCGACTGGATGTTGTTGC
Source organism: Paraburkholderia graminis (assembly GCF_003330785.1). NCBI lineage: Bacteria > Pseudomonadati > Pseudomonadota > Betaproteobacteria > Burkholderiales > Burkholderiaceae > Paraburkholderia > Paraburkholderia graminis. Next base: position 1,417,225 of record NZ_CP024934.1, on the reverse strand, counting down.
AGGCCGTTGCGAGGTCGGCGAGCGAGGGGAGCTTTTCGTGGCGGACTGTGGGGGTGGCGGGCTGCGATACGTGTGTTGTCCGCGGTTCCTCTGACGACAGCGATACTTGTGAGCCTTGCGACGCTTGTGACGGTTGCGAATCGTGCGTCGCTTCTGTCAGCGTGTCCGCAGACTCTCTGCTCGCCACGGTCTGCTTCCACTCCCCGGCCTCTTTTACGAAGCGCAGACGCAGCGCGTCGTGGCGTGCCTCCAGGGCCGCGACCGCGCGCTCGAGCGCCTCAGGCACGAGCCGCCCCTTCACCTTCAGCAGCACCGCCTGGTTCCAGTGCGATTCCCCTTGCGGATAGCGCTCGAAGAACAGCCGCTGGATCGGCGTGAGGGCGAGCGCGGCGCCGTCGTCGATTTCATGCGCGCTCGGCGAATCGAGCCGTTGCGCGCGCTGCGCGAGACCGCTCACCGTCGGATGCTCGAAGATCTGCCGCGGTGTCAGCCGCCAGCCCGCCTCGCGCGCCCGCGCGATGATCTGCAGGCTCTGGATCGAGTCGCCGCCAGCTTCGAAGAAGTTGTCGGTGACGCCCAGATCGTCGCGTCCGAGCACGGCGCTCCAGATCGACAGCAGCACCGATTCGATCTCGTTCGATGGCGCCACGCACTCGCGCGCGCCCGTCCGCGGCGCGGGCAAAGCGGCGCGGTCGAGCTTGCCGTTAGGCATCCACGGCAGCCGCGCGAGTATCGTCACCGATGAAGGGACCATGTAGCTCGGGAGCTTGTGCTCGAGTTCGCGGAGAAGGCGTGCGGTGTCGAGGGTGGGTGATGTAGTTCTGGTGGTCTTTGCTATCTCTGCACCCGCTACGCCGACCTGCGCTGCATCGGTACTCGCGACGCCCGTCGCCGCCACGTCAGCCTCTACCGCGCCACCCTCGCCCGCCACATACGCCGCCAACCGCTGCGTCTGCCCTTCTCCGACGACAATCACCGCCGCCTCGCGCACACCCTCGCACTGACGCAACACCGCCTCGATCTCGGCAGGTTCGATGCGCTGCCCGCGCAGCTTCACCTGCTGATCGAGCCGTCCGAGAAACTCCACGGTGCCGTCCGCGCGCATTCGGCACAGATCGCCGCTGCGATACATGCGCGCACCCGGCGCGCCGTGCGGGTCGGGCACAAAGCGCTCGGCGGTGAGACCCGCGCGGCCCAGATAACCGCGCGCCACTGTCGGTCCGCCGATGCACAACTCCCCGAGCCCGCCCACCGGCGCTTCATCGCCGAATGCGTCGAGCACGCGCGCCGTGCGTCCCGGATACGGATGGCCGATCGGCACCGTCACCTCGTGAACATCGTCGGCCACAGTGTGGCGATACAACGCGGCGACTGTCGTCTCCGTCGGTCCGTACAGGTTATCGAGCCGGATGTCAGCGAGCGGTCCGTCGCGCCAGCGCGCGAGCGCGTCGCCAGGCAGCGCCTCGCCGCCGACCGTCACCTGGCGCAGCGCAAGCTGCGCGCGCGGCGGCGCATGGCGATGCCACTGTTGCCACAGCGCCGTCGGAATCCGCGCGAACGTCACTTGTCGTTTCACGAGTCGTTCGCTCAGGCTTTCGAGATCCCACGGCTGCACGCCGCGCATTTCGACCGTCGCGCCGCGCAGGAGTGCAGGCAGCGTTTCGTGCAACGCGACGTCGAAATTGATCGTCGATGAGTGGAGCACTGTGTCGTCGTCGCTGATGCCGTAGGTTGTGAGGAAGTCCTGCAGGTGCGTCCATAACGCGCCGTGGCTCACGCCGACACCCTTGGGTCTGCCGGTCGAGCCCGAGGTGTAGAGCACGTAGGCGAGCTGGTCGGGGTGCAGCACAACGTCAATGTGCGGCTTCGACTCTTGCTCGGTGGCTGTGCTTATCATCGTTTCTGCGTCAGAGTGTTGCGGTGTCTCAGTGCCCATCAGTGACTCGCGCGCTGCGCCCGTCCGTGGCGCCGCTGAAGCAACGTTCGACTGCGACTGTGACTGCGCCTTCGCGTGCGCTTCCGCAGCAGCCGCAGCTACCGCCATTGCCCCTACCTCCACTACTTCACACCCCGCAAGCACCTCAGCAACCCGCGCCGCACTCGCCGCATCCGCCACCACCTGCACGATCCCGGCATCGCCGGTCATCTGCGCGAGGCGCGCGGCCGGGTAATCCGGGTCGAGCGGCACGAAGGCACCGCCCGAGCGAATAATCCCGAGCAACGCCGCGATCAGCGCTGGCCCTCGCGCAACGCACAATCCCACACGCCGCTCAGCACCCACACCTCGCGCGATGAGCCGTGAAGCAATTGCCGCCGACCACGCATCAAGTTCAGCATACGTAAGCGACTCATCTTCACAGCGCAGCGCAATCGCCTGCGGCGTGCGCTTTGCCTGCGCCGCAAGCGCGATCCCAAGCGACTCGAACGCATAAGACATCAGCGGCTTCGCTTCACGCTGCAAAGGCAGCATCAACGACCCAACCCGTCGCTCCACATCATCAACCATCTGCTCAAGCACCGCTTCGTACTGCGATGCAATCCGCTCCACAGTGCCAACGTCGAACACATCAGCCGCATAGTTGAACATCAGGCGCAAGTTGCGCCCATCGTCGACGACGTTCAGCACCAGATCGAAACGCGCCGTATCCGTGCCGCCCGCCTCCGGCTCAACGACGAGACCGGGCATCGCAACCGATGCCTCGCTCGTCGCCTGCTCGAGATTGAACATGACCTGGAACAGCGGCGAGCGTCCGGGCTCGCGATCGATCCGCAACGCGTCGAGAATGCGGCCGAACGGTATCGAGTGATGCGCATGCGCCTCGAGCACGCGCTCATGCAGTCGCGACAGCAACGTCGCACACGGCATGGTGCCGTCGACATCGACGTCGATCACGAGCGTGTTGACGAAAAAACCAATCAGCCCCTCGGTCTCGCTGCGCTGCCGTCCCGCCGACGGCACGCCGATCCGCAAGCCCGGCTGACCGCCGTAGCGGTATAGCAGCGCGGCATAAGCGCCGAGCAACACGGTGAAAAGCGTCGTGCGCTGTGCACGCGCGAGTTCGCGCAGACGCTCGGCAAGAGCCGGGCCGACATCGCGCCGCACGCGTCCGCCTTCGACGCCGCGCACCGCTGCCCGCGGCCGGTCCAACGGCAATTCGAGCGCGGGACGCTCGGCTCCAAGGCGCTGTTTCCAGTACGCAAGATCGTCGGCAAACGCGCCGTCTTCCCATTCGTTCTGCCACGCCGCGACATCGCCGAAATGAATGTCGAGCGGCGGCAGTGCGCAAGTCAACGCGTCATGCTGACCATCGAGCGCCGCGCGATACAGCGCCGCCAGTTCGCGAACGAAGAGCGCCTGCGACCAGCCGTCGGACACGATGTGATGCACGACGATCGACAGCGCATGACATTGCGCATCGATCGCGATGAGGTCGACGCGCAGCAGCGGCCCTTGCTCGAGATCGAACGGTTCGCGCGCGGCGGCACGCAGCATGTCGCGCAATTGCGCGGGATCGTCGAGCGTATGTTCGCGCCACAGGTAGCACGCGTCCGCAGCGATGCGCTGGGCCGCGACGCCGCGCGTCTCGACGAAGCGTGCACGCAACGCGCCGTGGCGAGCGACGAGCGCATCGAACGCACGGCGCAATGCACGCACATCGAGATGCCCCGTCAAACGCAGCGCGCGCGACAGGTTATACGCGGGGTTCAGCGGATCGAGCTTCCAGAGGAACCACAGACGTTCCTGCGCGGGAGCGAGCGGATAAGTTGCCGCGCGCGAAAACGAAGAAGACGCATCGGCGCTCGACGCTTCTGCGTCTGCTGATTTAGTTGCGTCATCAACTTCGCGCGACAACGGCACAATCGGCAGACGCGTGGGATCGATACCCTGCTCGCGCGCCTTCTCGCGAAACCGCCGCCGACGTTCCGGCGATAGCGCCGCGTACTTGCGCGCAATCGCCAGCGCCTGGCTCGGCGCTTCGCTCCCGGTAGCGTTAGCGGTAGCAGAAGAACTCATAGAAGCAACCGTCGCAGCCGGTTCGTTGCGAATCGTAGTCAGCATAGTGGCAATCTGAATAGGTCAACGCGGCTTCGCGGCCGCGGGTGATGTTTGTCTTTGAGCAATGAGCGGCTTGAGTCGTTGAGTTCGAGCAGCGCAGTCTCGTCGTGCATGCGCTTGCTTGCGCGAGGTGATGGCGTGACGCTGACATATCGACGGCACGGCTTCGCCCACGCGCGATTCGCGTCGAACGCTGAACAAGCGATGCATTCGACGCGGACCATGCAACCGTGCGCGCGCCGACCTGGCGAACAGCGCCATTGCGCAACCGCCATTCCCTCGCGGATTTCAATCGAGTCCATCGAACAACCCATCGAGCGCCTGCAGTTCATCGTTCGACGAAGCCCTGCCAGAAGCCTCCCCCTCGACGCGATCGTCAAGCAACGCGGCCAAGAGCGCCGGCGTCGGCTGCTCGAACAGCGCGGCGAGCGCAACCTTGCGGCCGATTTGCTCCGACAGCCGCGCAACGACGCGCACCGCCGCGAGCGAGTGTCCGCCGAGCGCGAAGAAATCATCGTCCGCACCGACCCGCTCGAGCCCAAGCACGTCGCCAAAAAGCCGCGCGATAAGCATTTCCATTTCGCCCGACGGCTCGACCCACGACGACTCGGTCGCAGGCGTCGTCTCGAAGCGCGCGAGCGCGTTGCGATCCAGCTTGCCGTTCGCAGTGCGCGGCAACGCGTCGATCGCATAGAGCGCCGCCGGAATCATGTAGCCGGGCAGCCGCGCGGCAAGCATCTGCCGCCAACCGGCCGGCACCGCGCGCGCTTCACGATCAGGCTCATTAACAACTGCACCGACGACATACGCGACGAGCCGCGCCTCGGCATCGCCCGCACCCGGCACGAGCGCGACGGCCGCGTCGAGCACGCCGTCGCACTCGCGCAGCGCCGCCTCGATCTCGCCGAGTTCGAGGCGATAGCCGCGCAGCTTCACCTGCTGATCGATCCGGCCGAGACATTCAAATTCGCCGTCGGTCCGCTCGCGGCACAGGTCGCCGGTGCGATACATGCGCGCGCCCGGCGCGCCGTAGGGATCGGGCACGAAGCGCTCGGCGGTGAGACCCGCGCGGCCCAGATAACCGCGCGCAAGATTCTCGCCGCCGATGCACAGCTCGCCGACGCCGCCTTGCGGCGTCAACTGCCCGCTCGCGTCGACGATGCGCAGCGCGTTCGCATGCAACGCGCGACCGATCGTGATAGGTCCACTCCCAGACACGCGAGCGCAACTCGACCAGATCGTCGTCTCCGTGGGACCGTACAGGTTCCACAACTCGACGCCGCGTTGCGCAAGCTGCGCCGCGAGATCGGCGGGCAACGGCTCGCCGCCCGCGATGCCGGTAAGCCGCCCGCGCGACGCCCCATGCCAACCGGATTCGATGAGCAGACGCCAGCCGCTCGGCGTCGCCTGCATGAAAGTCGCGCCGCTTTCGTCGATAAGCCGCGCGAGCGCCGCGCCGTCCGCCACCGTTTGCGCGTCGGCCATTTCGACACAGGCGCCTCGCGTCAACGGCAACCAGAATTCGAGCAGCGAAATATCGAACGACGGCGTCGTGACCGACAATAGTACGTCATCCTGATGAAGTCCCGGCGCGATGCCGACGCTTGCAAGCAGCCGCGCCAGTGCGCCGTGCGAAACCGCGACGCCTTTTGGCCGGCCCGTCGAGCCCGACGTGTAAATCACGTAGGCAAGCTGCGAATCCGTGGACGGCGATATGGGCGGCCGCTCGCTTGCTGCGTCGTGGACGAAGGCATCTTCACCGCTTCCCGCTTCGAGCACGATGCGGTTGTCGAGTGCGCCGCCGAGTCGCGCGCGGCCCTCGTCGTCCGCGATGACGCGCGTAACGCCCGCATCGTCCAGCATGCCCGCGAGGCGTTCGGACGGGAACGATGGATCGAGCGGCACATAAGCCGCGCCGCTTCGCCACACGCCGAGCATGCTCGCGATCAGCGCGGGCGAGCGGCGCATGCAGACGGCCACGCGCTCCTCTCGCGCGACGCCGCTCACGCGCAAGCGTGCATCGATTGCGACGGACCAGCGGGCGAGCGTCGCGTAGTCGAAGGCCTTGCCGTTCTGGCGCACCGCGATGCGCTGCGGCACGCGCGCGGCTTCGACCGCAAAGCGCTCGTGGCAGGCGCGCAGCGCGGGCGGTGGCAATAGCAACGGCTCGGCTTGCGGCGCACCGCGCCGCGCCGCGAGTTCGCCGACGAAGCGCGGCGCGCGCTCACCTTCATCGGCGAGTTGATCGATGAGCGCGAGGTATTGCCGCTGCAACTGCTCAACCTGCGTGCGCGCAACGCGCCGGCTGTCCCACTGCCATTGCAGTTCGATGCGCGTGGCCGGGAGGATCGTCAGCGTCAGCGGATAGTGCGTGCGCTCGAATGAATCGACGGAGTCGACGCGCAGCGCGCCCGCTTGCGCCGACGCCGCGCGCGTCGCAACCGGATAGTTCTCGAACACGATCAGACTATCGAACAGCGCATCGCCGCTGCGCCCGGCCCACTGCTGCAACGACGCGAGCGGCGTATGCTCGACCTCGCGCATTTGCAGGTTGTACGACTGCAACGCGTCGAGCCACGCGGCTATCGTGGCGTCGCCGCGCACCGTCGAGAACACCGGCAGACTATTGATAAACAGTCCGAACATATCCTCGGCGTGAGGCAACGATGCGGGGCGCCCCGCCACCGTCACGCCGAACGCGACCGACTGCTTGCCGCTCAGCCGCGCGAGCAGCACGGCCCACGCGCCCTGCATCAGCGTATTGAGCGTCACGCGATGCCGCTGTGCGGCGCGGCGCACGCGCGCATCGAGCGGCGCGTCGAGTTTCAGCGCGATCTTGCGCGCAGCGCTCGCGGGTTCGCTCGAAGCCGTGTCGAGCGGCGCGGCGAGGCTCGCGGTCAAGGTGCCGGCATCGTCGGCGGCTTTCAGGCGCTCGCTCCACCAGTCGCGCGGATCGGGCTGCGCCGCGAGCCATTCGACGTAACGACGATACGACGGCGGTGTATGCGCCGGGGCGTGTGCAGCGGCGTGCGCAGCGGCGTGCGTGACGCCCAACGCGCGCTCGTAGTCGTCGAAGACTTCGGCGAGAAGCCGTGCACCGCTCCAGCCGTCCGTCAACACATGATGATGCGTGCGCACGAGATCGAAGCGGCCATCGGGACGCCGGAATACGTTCACGCGCATCAGCGGCGCGTGCGACGGGTCGATGCCCGCGGCGACGTCGGCCGAGCGCCACTCGGCAAGACGCGCATCGTAGTCCTGCACATCGCGCCAGTCGTGCACTCCGAACGGCAGCACGGCTTCGCGCTGCACGATCTGCAATGCGGCTTCACCATGCCGCCACTCGAAGCGCGTACGCAACATGTCGTGCCGCGCGATAGCGGCCTGCCAGGCCGCGCGTAGTGCGGCGGCGTCGAGGCGGCCGTCGAGCGTCAATTGCAACTGATTCACGTAGACGCCTTCGCCACGCTGCAACTCGCTGTGATAAAGCAGACCCTGCTGCAACGGCGTCGCGGGATAGATGTCGGCGATGCCGCCAAGCGCCAGGTTCAGCGCGCGTAGCTGCGTCTGATCGAGGCCCGACAGAGGGAAGTCCGATGCCGTCGCGCCTTGGGGCGCGGCGACGCAATGCGCGATCATTGCATCGACGTGCCGGCCGAAAGTATCGACGATGCGCTCGACGCTCTCGCGATCGATCCGCGCCGGGTCGAAACGCCAACGCAGCAACAGGGTTTCGCCAGTGACGATGCCGTTCAGGTCGAGCGCGTAATCGAGACGTGCGCCGGCGCCATGACTGCTGCCGGCATCCTCGGAACTAAAGGCGAAACGCGACGCTGGATCGAACGACTGATCGAAGCGCCCCAGATAGTTGAAGCTGATCGCGGGGCGCTGCCGCGTGCGGCTTGCGTCGAGCAATCCCCAATGCAAGCCCTTATTCGGCACCGCGCGCACACGTTCCTTGACGGCGATGAGCGCGTCCCCCGGCGCAGCGGGCGACGCGGGCAGCGCGACCGGGAAACGCGTCGTGAACCAGCCGACGGTGCGGCTCAGGTCCGCGCCGTCGATCACGTCTTCGCGGCCGTGGCCTTCCAGTTCGACGGCGATCTCGGCCGCGCCGCTCCATGCGCCGAGCGCCTGCGCAAGCGCGGCGAGCAGCAGTTCGTCGACCCGCGTCCGATACGCGCGCGATGCGTTGTGCAGCAGTTCGCGTGTGCGGCGTGCATCGAGTGTCCAGTCGATCGTTTCGCTTTCGGCGACGCGCGTGCCTGCGGGTGCGCGAAGTGGAAGATCGGGAGCAGCGTCGACGACGCTTAGCGCTTCGCGCCACCAGTTTGCTTCGGACTGGACGGCAGTTGATTCGGCATACTGATGAAGTTCACGGACCCATGCGCGCCAGGGCGTCGACGGGGCCGGCAGGTGAATGGGCTCGTTGCCTTCGGCTTGTTCATAGGCGGTTTGCAGTTCTTCGAGAAGCACGCGCCAGGAGACGCCGTCCACTGACAGGTGATGGATCGCGATCAGCAGACGGGTTTCGTTTGGAGTCTCGAAGTAACCGATGCGCCACAGCGGGCCGCGCTCGATGTCGAGGCTCGACTGGATGTTGTTGCAGGCGGCTGCGACGTCTGCGAGCGACGAGAGTTTTTCGTGGCGGACGATGGCGGTTTGCGAATCCTTCGTCGCTTCCGTCACCGCGATCTGCTCCCACTCCCCGGCCTCTTTTACGAACCGCAGACGCAGCGCGTCGTGGCGTGCCTCCAGGGCCGCGACCGCGCGCTCGAGCGCCTCAGGCACGAGCCGCCCCTTCACCTTCAGCAGCACCGCCTGGTTCCAGTGCGATTCCCCTTGCGGATAGCGCTCGAAGAACAGCCGCTGGATCGGCGTGAGGGCGAGCGCGGCGCCGTCGTCGATTTCATGCGCGCTCGGCGAATCGAGCCGTTGCGCGCGCTGCGCGAGACCGCTCACCGTCGGATGCTCGAAGATCTGCCGCGGTGTCAGCCGCCAGCCCGCCTCGCGCGCCCGCGCGATGATCTGCAGGCTCTGGATCGAGTCGCCGCCAGCTTCGAAGAAGTTGTCGGTGACGCCCAGATCGTCGCGTCCGAGCACGGCGCTCCAGATCGACAGCAGCACCGATTCGATCTCGTTCGATGGCGCCACGCACTCGCGCGCGCCCGTCCGCGGCGCGGGCAAAGCGGCGCGGTCGAGCTTGCCGTTAGGCATCCACGGCAGCCGCGCGAGTATCGTCACCGATGAAGGGACCATGTAGCTCGGGAGCTTGTGCTCGAGTTCGCGGAGAAGGCGTGCGGTGTCGAGGGTGGGTGATGTAGTTCTGGTGGTCTTTGCTATCTCTGCACCCGCTACGCCGACCTGCGCTGCATCGGTACTCGCGACGCCCGTCGCCGCCACGTCAGCCTCTACCGCGCCACCCTCGCCCGCCACATACGCCGCCAACCGCTGCGTCTGCCCTTCTCCGACGACAATCACCGCCGCCTCGCGCACACCCTCGCACTGACGCAACACCGCCTCGATCTCGGCAGGTTCGATGCGCTGCCCGCGCAGCTTCACCTGCTGATCGAGCCGTCCGAGAAACTCCACGGTGCCGTCCGCGTGCATTCGGCACAGATCGCCGCTGCGATACATGCGCGCACCCGGCGCGCCGTGCGGGTCGGGCACAAAGCGCTCGGCGGTGAGACCCGCGCGGCCCAGATAACCGCGCGCCACTGTCGGTCCGCCGATGCACAACTCCCCGAGCCCGCCCACCGGCGCTTCATCGCCGAATGCGTCGAGCACGCGCGCCGTGCGTCCCGGATACGGATGGCCGATCGGCACCGTCACCTCGTGAACATCGTCGGCCACAGTGTGGCGATACAACGCGGCGACTGTCGTCTCCGTCGGTCCGTACAGGTTATCGAGCCGGATGTCAGCGAGCGGTCCGTCGCGCCAGCGCGCGAGCGCGTCGCCAGGCAGCGCCTCGCCGCCGACCGTCACCTGGCGCAGCGCAAGCTGCGCGCGCGGCGGCGCATGGCGATGCCACTGTTGCCACAGCGCCGTCGGAATCCGCGCGAACGTCACTTGTCGTTTCACGAGTCGTTCGCTCAGGCTTTCGAGATCCCACGGCTGCACGCCGCGCATTTCGACCGTCGCGCCGCGCAGGAGTGCAGGCAGCGTTTCGTGCAACGCGACGTCGAAATTGATCGTCGATGAGTGGAGCACTGTGTCGTCGTCGCTGATGCCGTAGGTTGTGAGGAAGTCCTGCAGGTGCGTCCATAACGCGCCGTGGCTCACTCCCACACCCTTGGGTCTGCCGGTCGAGCCCGAGGTGTAGAGCACGTAGGCGAGCTGGTCGGGGTGCAGCGCGATGTCGGTGTGGTCTGCCGACTCCCGCTCCATCAGTGACTGCGAACCCACGTCCAGTACTTCACATTCAGCAAGCACCTCCGCCATCCGCGCCGCACTCGCCGCATCCGCGACAACCTGCACGATCCCGGCATCGCCGATCATCTGCGCGAGGCGCGCGGCCGGGTAATCGGGGTCCAGCGGCACGAACGCGCCGCCCGAGCGAATAATCCCGAGCAACGCCGCAATCAGCGCCGGTCCTCGCGCAACGCACAATCCCACACGCCGCTCAGCACCCACACCTCGCGCGACAAGCCGTGCAGCAATTGCCGCCGACCACGCATCAAGTTCCGCATACGTGAGCGACTCATCTTCGCAGCGCAGCGCAATCGCCTGCGGCGTGCGCTTTGCCTGCGCCGCAAGCGCGATCCCAAGCGACTCGAACGCATAAGACATCAGCGGCTTCGCTTCACGCTGCAAAGGCAACGTCAACGATCCAACCCGCCGCTCCACATCATCGACCATCTGCACAATCACCGCTTCGTACTGCGCTTCGATCCGCCCCACGGTCTCGCGGTCGATGCGCTCGCCGTCCCACGCCCATTCGAGCGAAAGCGTCTGCCCGCGCGGAATGATCGCCAGCGCGAGCGGGTAATGCGTCGGATCGATCGAATCGACGGACGCGACTTTCAGGCCCGCGTCGCCGTTTCGAGCGGCATCAACGGGATAGTTTTCGAACACGACGATGCTGTCGAACAGCGCATCGCCGCTGCGCCCGCTCCACTGCTGCACGCGCGCGAGCGGCGTGTGTTCGTGCTGGCGCAGCTCGGTCAGTTCGCCTTGCAGTTTGCGCAACCATGCGCCGAGTTCAGCGCTCGCGTCCACATCGACGCACACCGGCAGCGTATTGATGAACAGCCCGAGCATCCGTTCGACGCCCGGCAGATGCGCCGGCCGTCCCGCGAACGTCGTGCCGTAAGCGACACCGCGCCGATGTCCATAGCGCGCGAGCAGCACCGCCCACGCGCCCTGCATCAGCGTATTGAGCGTGATCTCGTGACGACGCGCCGTCGCCTGCAAGCGCGCGACGAGCGTTTCGTCGAGCGCGCGGCGCCGCGCATGCGCGCCGGGCTCGGCCGCGCGCGGCTCCCCGAGACTCGCAGTGAGCGTCGCAGGATCGTCGGCGCGCGCGGCCCACGCGCGCCACCATGCCTCGGTCGCGGGATCGTCGGCGGCCTCGCGAATCCATTCGACGTACTGACGATATGGTGGCGCCGCTTCGAACGCCGCGGCCGCGCCGCTTGCGCGCATCCGATAATCGCGCAGAATTTCGGCGAACAGCAGCGACACGCTCCAGCCGTCGAGCAACAGATGATGGTGCGTCCACACGAGGTCGGCGGTGTGCGCGTCGCGAACGAAGAGCGCGATACGCATCAGCGGCGCGGCGTCGGGCGCGATGCCGTCCGCGAGATCGCGCGCGCGCCACTCGGCGAGACGCGCGTCGTAGTCCGCGGCGGCTGACCAGTCGTGTGTCTCGAACGGCAATGCGATCTTGCGATGGACGATCTGCATGACGGCGCCGCCATGCTGCCACGCGAAAACCGTGCGCAAAATCGCGTGACGTTCAAGCGCGGCCTGCCACGCGGCCTGCATCGCGGCGACGTCGAGCGCGCCGGACAGCGTCGCGCGCATCTGATTCAGATACGCGCCCTGCCCCGCGTCGGCGAGCGTGTGATAGAGCAAGCCGGCTTGCAGCGGCGTCGCCGGATACACGTCCTCGATATGCTCGGGCGTGAGGCCGAGCGCGCGCCACAAATCGGACGATGACGAACCGTTCGCGCCAGGCACTGCGTCCGCAGCCGTGGTGGACGTGAACGTGGACGTCGATGTCGACCCCGACTCAGCGGCCAACGGTCGCGCCGCGCGCGCGAGCTGCTGCACGGTCGGCGCTTCGAACACCATGCGCGGCGTGACCAGCAAACCGGCATCGCGCGCCTTCGACACGATCTGCAGACTCAGAATCGAATCGCCGCCGATCACGAAGAAATTGTCGGTCACGCCAATGTCGTCGCGCCTCAGCACCGCGCGCCAGACGGTCAGCAAAGCAGCCTCGGCGGGCGTCGATGCGGCGACGGCTTGCGCGGCGTTGGCGACGTCCTCGGGCGCAGGCAACGCGCGTCGGTCGAGCTTGCCGTTGGGCGTCAGCGGAAAGCGCTCCATCTCCACATACGATGACGGCACCATGTGCGCCGGCAAGCGCGCGGCAAGCCATGTCTGCCAGCGCGCGGCATTGCCCGTGTTCGGTTCGCCGCGTGGCACCACGTAGGCGACGAGGCGCTGGTCACTGGCGTTTGCGTTCGCACCGCCGCCCGACACCAGCACCGCAGCCTCGCGCACTTCCGGATGCGCAAGCAGTGCAGACTGGATCTCTCCCAGTTCGATCCGGAAGCCGCGGATTTTCACCTGATCGTCATTGCGGCCCAGGTATTCGAGGTCGCCATCGGGCAGCCGTCGCGCGAGGTCGCCGGAGCGGTACAGACGGGCACCCGGTGCGCCGTATGGATCGGGCACGAAGCGTTGCGCGGTGAGCTCTGCACGGCCAGGATACCCACGCGCGAGACCCGCGCCGCCTACATACAACTCGCCCACCGCGCCCACCGGCACGCGGTTCATGTCCGCGTCGAGCACATGCAGCGTGAGATCGTCGAGCGGCGCGCCGATCACGCTGCGTGCATCGCGCAACGCTGGCTCATCAAGCGCGCGATGCGTGACGTGAACCGTTGTCTCGGTGATGCCATACATGTTCACGAGCGCAGGCAGCACACCCTTGCGACGTGCGCCGTCCGCCCATCGCACCAATGACGCAGGCTCGAGACGCTCGCCGCCGAAGATCACCACGCGCAGTGAATCGAGCGTGTTGTCATCGTCGGCGTGCGTCAGTTGCGTGAATGCCGAGGGCGTCTGGTTCAACACCGTCACGCGCTCTTTGCGCAGCAGCGCATGAAACGCCGCGGGTTCGCGTGCGCTCCAGTGCGGCACGATTACGAGCCGTGCGCCATGCACGAGTGCGCCGAAGATTTCCCATACTGAGAAGTCGAATGCGTACGAATGGAACAGTGTCCAGACGTCGGATGAATCGAATGCGAAGCGGGATTGTGTTGCGTCGAACAGGCGTGCGATGTTTTCGTGTGTGATGCCTACGCCTTTTGGTGTGCCCGTTGAGCCCGAGGTGTAGATCACGTAGGCGAGTTGTTGCGGACGCGGATACATTGCGACGTCGAGCGGCTCATCATTCTGCAACGCATCGCGCAACGCTAGAGCATCAAGCGTCGGCCGCGTGCCGAACAACGCCGCATGCTGCGCGAGGCTCGGCGCATCGGTCACGATGAAACGCAACTGCGAATCGTCGACGGTATGCGCGAGCCGCTCCGCCGGATACGACGGGTCAAGCGGCACATAAGCGGCACCCGCACGCAGCACGCCAAGCAGCGATGCAACCAGCGCCGCCGAGCGCTGCATTGCGACACCCACACGCACTTCAGTTCCTGCGCCGAGGCGAATCAACTCACGCGCAATCGCGCGCGACCATGCATCGAGTTGCGCATACGTCACCTCTTCATCGCCATCGACGAGTGCAACAGCATCGGGCCGCGCACGCGTCTGCGCGGCAATGCGCGTGGTCACCGGCTCGTATGCGAACACGGCGGGCATACAACGCGCCGCGTCGTCACGCAACTCAGGCAATTCGACCGACGCAAGCCGTGCCTGCGGCGCCGCGCTCCACTGCTCGAGCAATCCCGTGAAATTGCGAGCGAGCCGTTCGATAGTCGACGCGTCGAACACATCGGTCGCGTAGGTGAACGTCAGGTCGATCGCGTCGCGGGCACTCTCAGCGATGTTGAGCATCAGATCGAACTGCGCCTCGCCGTTGTCGACTTCCTGCAGCGACACGCGCAACCCATCGCCAAACGATGTCGTCAGATTGTGGCGCTGCTGCTGATTCACGAGCACCTGAAAAAGCGGCGTGTGCGTGAGATCGCGCTCGGACTGCACCGCCTTGACGACGCTCGCAAACGGCACGTCCTGGTTCGCGTATGCGTCGAAGAACCGCTCGCGCACATCGTCGATGAGTTGCGCCGCGCGCATCTCGCCGCGCGGCGCGGTGCGAATCACGACGGTGTTGACGAAAAAGCCCACGACGTTCGCCGTATCCGGCAAATCGCGGCCCGCGAGCGGCACGCCGAGGCGAATATCGGATTGGCCCGAGTATCGATAGAGCAACGCGTCGAACGCAGCGAGAAGCGTCATGAAGAGCGTCGCGCGATGCGTGCTTGCGAGCGCGCGCAGCGCATTCGCAGTGGCGGCCGGCACGCGTGCGCGATGGCGCGCGCCAGGCGCGCGGCGCGTGCCGGTGCGAACGCGGTCGTAGGGCAGCGCGAGGGTTGCGGGCGAATCGTCGTCGGTGGCGAGCGTGGCGCGCCACCATGCGAGTTGTTCCGACTCGCGCTCGGGTGTGAGTTGCGCGGCGCGTGCGGCGACGATGTCGCGATAGGCAGCCGCTAATTCGGCTGCGTCGTTCGCATCGTTAGTGGCGGGTTCGACGGAACCCGTGAGCGCTGCCGCGCAATGCTCGCGATAGAGGCGCGAGAAGTCGGCGAACAACAGGCCGATCGACCAGTCGTCGCTAACGATGTGATGCAGCACCAGATGCAGCGCGTGATGATTTTCGTCGATGCGCACGAGCGTCGCGCGGACCGGCGGCTCGGCGGTCAGGTCGAAAGGCATGCGGGCGAGCGCTGAAAGACAATCGGTCAGTGCTTTGTCGCCGGCGTTGTCTGTGTCATCGGACGCGGACTTCTCTTCTGTCGGCGGCAGGTCGAGCAGGCGGATTTCGCTGTGGCTCGCGGCATCGATATGTTGAAACGGAACGCCCTCTACTTCGGCGAAACGCATTCGCAGTGCGGGGTGTCGTTGGGTCAGCGCGCGGAACGCGGCACGCAACGCATCGACATAGAGGCGGCCGTCAAAACGCAGCGCACCGTTCACGTGGTATGCCGCGCTTTGCGGGTCGAGCTTCCATAAAAACCACAGGCTTTGCTGCGATGGCGATAGAGGAATCGGTGCGGTTAGGGTGGATTGAGTGGGTGTGTTGGTGAATAGTTGTTCTGTGGTGGCTGGCACTGCGCGCGCATCAGACGAACTGGTGTCCACAGTAGCAATAAAAGCGCCGACTACTTCCGACGCCCGCGCCAGCGCATCACCGCTGGAAATTTGCGCGCCGCGCAGCAGCGTCGCGAAGTCGTCGAGCCGCGGATGCTCGAACAACGCGCGCAATCCTGGCGCATCGCCGAAGGCCGTCCGCACCGCCGACACGACGCGCACCGCCAGCAGCGAATGCCCGCCGAGCAGGAAGAAATCGTCGAGTGCGCCGACACGCTCAACCCCGAGCACCTGTTGCCAGATCGCTGCAAGCCGCGCCTCGGTTTCGTCGCGCGGGGCGACGTAAGATGCACGGCCCTTTGCGTTGGCGACGTCCTCGGGCGCGGGCAATGCGCGTCGATCGAGCTTGCCGTTGGGCGTCAGCGGAAAGCGCTCCATCTCTACATACGATGACGGCACCATGTGCGCCGGCAAGCGCGCGGCAAGCCATGTCTGCCAGCGCGCGGCATTGCCCGTGTTCGGTTCGCCGCGTGGCACCACGTAGGCGACGAGGCGCTGGTCACTGGCGTTTGCGTTCGCACCGCCGCCCGACACCAGCACCGCAGCCTCGCGCACTTCGGGATGCGCAAGCAGTGCCGACTGAATCTCTCCGAGTTCGATCCGGAAGCCGCGGATTTTCACCTGATCGTCATTGCGGCCCAGGTATTCGAGGTCGCCATCCGGCAGCCGTCGCGCGAGGTCGCCGGAGCGATACAGACGCGCACCCGGTGCGCCGTATGGATCGGGTACGAAGCGTTGCGCCGTCAACTCGGCGCGGCCAGCATAGCCGCGCGCGAGACCCGCGCCGCCTACATACAGTTCGCCGACCGCGCCCATCGGCACGCGGTTCATATCGGCATCGAGCACATGCAGCGTGAGATCGTCGAGCGGCGCGCCGATCACGCTGCGCGCATCGCGCAGCCCTGCGTCATCAAGCGCGCGATGCGTGACGTGAACCGTTGTCTCGGTGATGCCGTACATGTTCACGAGCGTCGGCAGTACGCCCTTGCGACGTGCGCCGTCCGCCCATCGCACCAATGACGCAGGCTCGAGACGCTCGCCGCCGAAGATCACCACGCGCAGTGAATCGAGCGTGTTGTCATCGTCGGCGTGCGTCAGTTGCGTGAATGCCGAGGGCGTCTGGTTCAACACCGTCACGCGCTCTTTGCGCAGCAGCGCATGAAACGCCGCGGGTTCGCGTGCGCTCCAGTGCGGCACGATTACGAGCCGTGCGCCATGCACGAGTGCGCCGAAGATTTCCCATACTGAGAAGTCGAATGCGTACGAATGGAACAGTGTCCAGACGTCGGATGAATCGAATGCGAAGCGGGATTGTGTTGCGTCGAACAGGCGTGCGATGTTTTCGTGTGTGATGCCTACGCCTTTTGGTGTGCCCGTTGAGCCCGAGGTGTAGATCACGTAGGCGAGTTGTTGCGGACGCGGATACATTGCGACGTCGAGCGGCTCATCATTCTGCAACGCATCGCGCAACGCTAGAGCATCAAGCGTCGGCCGCGTGCCGAACAACGCCGCATGCTGCGCGAGGCTCGGCGCATCGGTCACGATGAAACGCAACTGCGAATCGTCGACGGTATGCGCGAGCCGCTCCGCCGGATACGACGGGTCAAGCGGCACATAAGCGGCACCCGCACGCAGCACGCCAAGCAGCGATGCAACCAGCGCCGCCGAGCGCTGCATTGCGACACCCACACGCACTTCAGTTCCTGCGCCGAGGCGAATCAACTCACGCGCAATCGCGCGCGACCATGCATCGAGTTGCGCATACGTCACCTCTTCATCGCCATCGACGAGTGCAACAGCATCGGGCCTCGCATGTGCCTGCGCGGCAATGCGCGCGGTCACCGGCTCGTATGCGAACGCCGTTTTAGCAACCGCGACAGAATCAGCAGCAAGATCACTCGTCAAATCACGCAGCCGCACATCGATGCGATTTCTGTCGACAAGCGCCTTCGCGAGCCCATCCAGCATCTGCTCGAAATACCCGGCGACGCGTGCAACGTCTTCCGCCGGCACACGCGCCGCATGCCGATGCCACTCGAGCCTCAGCGCATCGCCGCCGCCGACGTGACGCGGCGCGACGACCAGCATCAGCGGAAAATGGCTGCGGTTGTGTGCGTCGACGGCGCGCACGCGCGGCACGCCGCCGATCGCATCGAGCGCGTCGTCGAGCGGATAGTTTTCGAACACGATCAGGCTGTCGAACAACGCGTCGACGCTCGAGTCCGCCCACTGCTGCAAGCTCGAGAGCGGCGTGTGCTCGACTTCACGCAACTCCGCGTTATGCCGCTGCAACGCGGTGAGCCAGGCGCGCAACGGCGCATCGGATTTCACATCGACCCACAGCGGCAAGCTGTTGATGAAGAGACCGACGATCGACTGCGCATTCGGCAGATCCACCGGCCGGCCGGACACGGTCATGCCGAATGCCACTTGCGTGCGCCCCGAAAAACGCGCGAGCACGACCGCCCACGCTGCCTGCACGAGCGTGTTCAGCGTGACCTGTGCACGCTGCGCGGCGCGCTTCAGGCGCGCGTGTGAGTCGCCGTCGACTTCGCGGATCAGTGCTTGCGCCACCGAACCGTCGACACCGTTCGACGACGATGATCGGAACGCACTGCCGAGCGCATCGGCAAGACGCGCTGGGTCATCGCGCGTCGCGAGCCGTGCGCGCCAGAACGCCTCGGTGTCGGGTTGGTTGCGCAGCCAGTCGACGTAATCCGCATACGGCGCAGCAGGCGACGCATCGGCCGCACGGCCTGCGTCGAGCGCGGCGTACGCGCGCGCCACTTCGGTGACGACCTGGGCGGTGCTCCAGCCGTCGGTCAGCGCATGATGGTGAGTCCACAACAGATCGTGCGCGCCGTCGGGACGCTCGAATACATCGACGCGCATTAGCGGCGCAACGCTCGGCTCGAAACCACGCGCGACGAGCGCCGTCCGCGCGGTTTCATATGCGTCGTCGTACTGAGCATCTATCGACGTGGTATCCGACGAACCAGGCGCAACAGGAACGATGCACGCATGGACTTCGAACGGCATACGTACGTGCCGCTCGACGACTTGCAACGGCTCGCCGCCAGCAGGCCACACGAAACGCGTGCGCAAAACCGGATGACGCGCGATCACCGCGTGCCACGCCGCGCGCATCGTGTCGAGGTTCAGCGCGTCGATCGTCAGACGCAATTGCGATACGTACATGCCGGGCTCGCCGTCGAGCATCCCGTGAAATAGCAGACCCTGCTGCATTGGCGTGGCCGGATAGACGGCCTCTACTGACTCGCGGGAGGCGCCGGCTTGTGCGAACAAGAGGTCGTCGCCGGCCGCGAGTTGCGCGGTGGGCGATGGATGTATGGTGGCGCTCGCGGCTTGCGCTGCCGCGGTTGGGGTTGCGTTGGTTGCGTTGGTTGCGTTGGTTGCGTTGGTTGCGTTGGTTGCGTTGGTGCCGGCGTTGGTGCCGACGCGAGTACCCACGAAGTCATACGCAGACGCACCGCCCGATGCGCCAACGCTTCCCCCACCGCTCGCCTGCATGCCCGCCCCAGCATTCGCACTCGCATTCCCCACCACCGCCACCGCGACCCGCGCCGCGGCCTCGATCGTCGGATAGTCGAACATCTGCTTCGGCGTCAGCTTGAGCCCCGCGCTGCGCGCCTTCGCGATGATCTGCAAGCTGAGAATCGAATCGCCGCCGATCTCGAAGTAGTTGTCCGTTACGCCGATGTCCTCGCGTTTCAGCACACGTTTCCAGATCCCGGCAAGCGTGCGCTCGGTGTCGTTGCGCGGCTCGACGCACGCGGCATTCGCGGCCTCGTGTTCGCGCGGCGCGGGCAACGCGGCGCGATCGATCTTGCCGTTCGCGGTGAGCGGCAACGCGCCGAGCACTTGCAGCGACGACGGCACCATATAGTCCGGCAGTTCCGCGGCGAGACGCGCGCGGATCGCGTCAACGTCGAGCGCCTCGGCGGAACTCAGATAGGCGACGAGGCGCGGCGCGCTGCTGGCCGCGCCCTCGCTATCCGTGTGCGCGATCACGATGGCGTCGCGCACGCCATCCTCAGCGCGCAGGCGCGCGGCGACTTCTTCAGGTTCGACGCGAAAGCCGCGGATCTTCACCTGGTCATCGAGACGGCCGAGAAACGCGAATTCGCCGTCTGGCAGACGGCGGCTGCGGTCGCCCGTTCGATAAAGCCGCGCGCCCTGACCGTCGGGGTCGGGCACGAAGCGCTCAGCCGTCAGCGACGGCCTGTTCAGATAACCATACGCGACACTCGCGCCGCCGATGCACAGCTCGCCCGCCGCGCCCTTCGGCACCGCGTTGCCGTCAGCATCGACGATGCGTGCGTCCACGTGCGCGAGCGGTTGCCCAAGCGGCAACGTCGCGGCGCGGCTTTGCGCGCCGCTGCGCGTGAGCACGCCGACAGCGGTCTCGGTCGGCCCATAGTGATTGATCAACCGGCATTTGGGACGCAGCGCCTCGATGCGCTCGGCAAGACGCGTCGGCGCGGGCTCGCCGCCCATCACGAGGCAACGGCGCGGCAGCACGCGCTCGGGCAACTGCGCCTGCAACAGCGCGTCGAGATGGCTCGGTACGATCTTTAGGAGTTCGACGGAATGCGTGTGCATGTAGGCGGCGAAGGCATCGGGATCGGCGGCGATGTCGGCATCGATCAGATGCAGCGTCCAGCCGTGCCAGAGCGCGCCGAACAACGGCGTGTGGCCGAGATCGGCGGCAGGCGTCGACAGATACGCGGCGCTCGCGATGTCCCCGGGCAGCCGCTCGGAGACGCCCCGCAGATATGCAGCGAGCGCGGCATGGCTTTGCACGACGCCCTTCGGGCGGCCAGTGGAGCCCGATGTGTAGATCACGTAGGCGGGCCAGACGAGGATGCCGTCGGTGGGTTGCGGATTGGCGGCGGCATCGCCGAGATGAGCGGCGAGTGCGGCGCTGTTAGTAGCGTCGCGTAGCGTGTGTGGGTTCAGCGTCGCGATGCCGTCGGGTAGCCATGAGGGCGCGGCTGATTTTAGTGTGGCGTTAGCGCCTGAGTTCGTGGCGGCAGTTGTAAAGAGATTCGTTGAAGCGTTCGCTGCGGGCTTCGTTGCAATGTTGACTGCGGCGTTCGTTGCGGTCTCCGTTGCAACGTGGGCCACGGAGTTCGTTGCCGCCTTCGTTCCGATGTCGGCCGCGGCATTCGCTGCGCGACTAATCGCGGCGTTGCTCTTGTCGTCAAAGCCCGCCTCGCTCGCTGCGCTAACCACTGCGTCCAAAGCCCCGCCCATCACAACCACCCGCGCGCCGCAATCCTCAGCCTGCCAGCGCAGCCGCGCTTGCGGCGACGCCGGATCGAGCGGCACGTAACACGCGCGCAATCGCCACACCGCCAGTATCGCCGCGACGAGCGCCGAGCAGCGCGGTAGCGCGAGCACCACGCGGTCTCCCGGCCGCACGCCGTGATCGGAGAGCGCCGCGGCAAGCCGCCCCGACCAGGCCCACAAATCGCGCCACGACAGCGGCCCCTCGCTATCGACAAGCGCAACGGCGTCGGCCCGTTCGATGGCAAACCGCGCGACGCGGGCGGGCAGGAAATCGGTATCGAAATGGATGGCTTGCATGGTGTCCGTGAAGAATGCAGATGTATTCAGATGTCTGACGCCCGCGCGCGTAAGCGCGGGCCGAGATGAGTCGATGCGCGTCGACACGCGATAAGCAGCGCGCTCAGAGCGCGTACGCGCCCGCAACCGGCGACGCGCTGTTGGCCGCTTCTTCGTCATCAAGACGCAATTCGCCGATCGCGCAACGCGGCGTGTCCACGACCTGTTCGAGCAGCGAGACGTAGTGCCACGCGAACTGCGCGACGAACGCATCGTCGTAAAGCTCGGCCGCGTACGCGAACACGCAGCGCAGTCCGTGGTCGCCCTCGCGCAGCACGTCGAGCGCGAGTTCGAAGCGCGCGTCGCTTGCGTCCGCATCGATCAACGCGCAATGCACGCCGTCGAGGTCGAGCGCGGTGTCGAACTCGTCGTGCAGCACGAACTTGATCTGCGCGAGCGGACTGCCGCCCGCACGGCGCCCTGAGTGCAACGCGGCCACGACGCGCTCGAACGGCACGTCGGCATTCGCCTGCGCGTCGATGCTGTCGTCGCGCACTTCGCGCAGCAATGTGGCGAACGGCTTCGCGCCCTTCACCGACGCGCGTATCGCGAGCGTGTTGACGAAGAAGCCGATCAGCGGCTCCGTTTCCAGCCGGTCGCGGCCGGCGACGGGCACCGCGATCGCCACGTCCTGTGCGCCGCTGTAGCGCGAGAGCAGCGCAGCAAACGCGGCGAGCAGCACCATGAACAACGTGGCGTTTTCAGCGCGCGCAAGCGACTCGAGACGGCTCGCAAGCGCAGCCGGAATGTGTGCGCCGACGCGCGCGGCGCGAGGCTCATAAGGACGGCCGCGTTCGTGCAGGGTCGGCAGATCGAGCAAAGTGTCATAACCCGCGAGACGGCCGCGCCAGTAGTCGAGTTGCGCGTCGAGTTGCGCGCCGCCGTGGATCGCGAAACGCACGCGCTGCCACGCGGCGTAATCGGCGTATTGGATCGCTAACGCAGGCAGCGCGTTTAGTGCCTGCTCCGCGCCCTGCTGCGCCGCGCGATAACAAGCAGCGAAATCGCGCAGCAGCACATTGATCGACCAACCGTCCCCGACGATGTGATGCATGACGAAATGCAGTACATGTCGCTCATCGTCGCGGATGAACAGCGTCGCGCGAAACAACGGACCGCGCGTCAGATCGAACGGCTCGCGGGCAAGGCGGCGCAATTGCGCGTTGAAGGCGTCGTCGGTTAGGTTGCGTGCGTCGACGGTTTCCCAATGCCACGCGTTGCGAACAGCCGCCAGGTCTTCTACCGGCGCAATCAGTTGACGCGGCGCGTCGCCGCTATCGTCAAAACGCGTGCGCAACATCTCATGACGATGCACCAGCGCATCGAGCGCGCTTTGGACGGCGTCGCCGTAGAGCGGACCGCTCATCGCGAGCGCCGCCGAGATGTTGTACGCGGGACTATCCGGGTCGAGTTGCCACAATACCCATAGACGTTCCTGCGGCAACGAGAGCGGCGCCTCGCCGCGCTCGCCTTCAGCGCGGCGCGTGAGAGCGGCAACGGTTGACGCGTCGTGCGACGGGACCACCCAGCGCTTATCTAGCGCATCCGCCAGAACACAAAGCTTCGGATGGCTAAACAAGAGGCCAACCGGCACTTCGCGCCCGAACTGCGCGCGCAACCGCGACGCAACCTTCGCGGCCAGCAGCGACCGCCCGCCGAGCGCGAAGAAATCATCCGATGCGCAAGGTGTCGGCACGTCGAGCACCTCGCTCCACACGCGAGCGATGACTTGCGCGGTCGGCGTTAATGCACCGTCCTTCGTGTTTGAAGCGAGTGCACCCATCGCGGCACCTTGCGTCGGAGCAAATCTCGAATCACGTACCGCAAACGGCACCAACGCACCGCTTTGCCATGCGGCAACGCACGCGCTGCGCTGCAGTTTCCCGCTCGAAGTACGCGGCAAATCGCCGGGTTCGAGCAGCAGAATCAACGCGGCTTCGTACTGAAATACGTCACCGAGCGCGGCCGCGATCGCATCGAAAATCGTCTCCGGCGACACCTGCCGCGTTCTGCCGCGCGGCACTTCCGCCGCGACGCCGATCGCTTCGGCGCCATCCGCTGCTTCAACCGGAAACGCGGTGATGCGCCCACGGCGCAGCCACTCGACGCGATCCGCGAGCATTGTTTCGAGATCCTGCGGATACACGTTCTCGCCGCGCAGCACGATCATGTCCTTGCGCCGTCCGCAAAAAAACAACTGACCGCCGTCGACGAAACCCAGGTCGCCGGTGCGCAGCCAGCGTCCGCGGAAACCGGGCGCGTCTTCGAGAAACACGGCGGCCGTGGCCTCCGGGTTTTGCCAGTAACCGTGCGTGATGCTCGGGCCGCCGCACCATATCTCGCCGACATGCCGCTCCGGCAAGCGCTCGCCTGTGCGCGCGTCGACGATTGCAAGCTCGTGACCGAACGCCGTCACGCCGCAACCGACGACGGCCTTGCTGTCGTCATTGCTCTCGTTGTTCGAAGCGACGGCCCGCGCAATCGGCGACGGCTGCGCGAGCGCCGATGCCGAAAAGCGCGTCTCAGGCGAACCTGTGCCGACCTCAACGCCGGTCAGAAACAGCGTTGCCTCAGCGAGCCCATAACAGGCGTACATCGCGCGTGGATCGAGACCGTGCGCGCTGAAGCGCGCGGCGAAACCGTCGAGCGTCGTCTGGCGAATCGGCTCCGAGCCGCAGAACGCCACACGCAGCGACGACAGGTCGAGTCCTGCAAGCTGCGCATCTCGCACGCGGTCCGTGCAGAGTCGATACGCGAAGTCGGGACCGCCCGTGACGGTCGCGCGTTCTCGTGCGATGCCGGCGAGCCAGCGCGCCGGCCGCTCCAGAAAATGCAGCGGCGAAATCAGCGTGACCTGGAAGCCGCACAGCACCGGCATCAACACGCTGCCGATCAGTCCCATGTCGTGATAAAGCGGCAGCCACGAGAACATGCGGTCGCCGGCGCGGCAACCCATGCCGCGCGACATTGCACTCACGTTCGCACATAAGTTGGCATGACTAACGATGACGCCTTTCGGCGACGCGGTCGAACCGGACGTGTATTGCAGGAACGCGATCGCATCGGGTTCGGCGCGCTCGATGCAGAAGCCGTCGTCGCTGCTTTCGTCCGGCGACACGAGCGTCGCGCCGTTCAAGCCCGGCTCGTGATTCAACGCAGCAAGCGACGCCTGCGATGCGCGCTCGACCACCGCGAGACGCGCCATGCAGTCGCCCGACATGCGCCGCAGCCGTTCGATATGTCCGCTTTGCAGCGCTTCGGCCGGATACGCGGGAACCGCGATCATTCCCGCATACTGGCAGGCGAAGAACGACATGACGTAATCGAGCCCGCTCGGCAGCATCAGCAGCACGCGGTCGTTCGGCGCACCGTGTTGGCGAAGGACCGCGGCAAGACGCCGGGCGCGCGCGTCGAGCGCTGCGTAGGTGAGCTCGTGCGCGTCGGTGTCGCCGTCGACGAGAAAGCGCACTGCCAGTTGATCGGGGCGCTCGGCAACGTGCAGCTTCATCACCGAGACAAGGTCGTTCGCGGGCGCCGCCGCGGTCTGGAACGGCGCGTCATCGAATGCCGCCGTATTGCTTACCGCGTGTTCGTGAGCAGCGCAATTCGCCGCGTGCTTGTCCGCGCCATCGTGGCGCGGCGTATTGATAACAGACATCCTCGCCTCCCGAGATTTGCCGCGCGCCGCGCGGCCGTCGTCGCGCTGGACCGCATCGCGCGGCGCACAGCGATCGCCGCCGTCGCATGCGTTGCGACGGCGGGCGTCAATTTCGTAGTCATTGCGGGGAGCAAGGCGTCTCTTGGGAACGCCGTTATGTGATGCGGGTCATGCGGTGCCGGTTACGGTGCATCACAGCGATGCAAACGCGGCCCGGCACATGACGATCAATACGCGAAACTGATTGGCGTGCCGCCGCGCGGATGCGCAACCGTGCCCATCGGCACGCCGTAAATTGCGCCAAGCATCTCTTCTTCGATCAGCTCGTGCGCGCTGCCGCTCGCAAGCAGGCGGCCGCCCTTCAGCGCGATCAGGTCGTCGCAGAAACGCGCTGCCATGTTGACGTCGTGCAACACGACGACCACGCCGAGACCGCGCTGCTGACTCAGCGTACGCACGAGGTCGAGCACTTCCAGTTGATGCGCGATGTCGAGCGCCGAGATCGGCTCGTCGAGCAGCAGGCACTGGCTGTCCTGCGCGACCAGCATCGCGATCCACGCGCGTTGCCGCTCACCACCCGACAGACTGTCCACTGCACGGTCCGCGAAACGCGTGATGTCCGTCAGCTCCATCGCCTCATGAACCTTCTCTCCGTCGACGCCGGTAAAGCGGCCAAGCGCGCCGTGCCACGGATAGCGGCCGAGCGCGACGAGTTCGCGCACCGTCATGCCGCTCGCCGCGGGCTGCTGCTGCGGCAAATACGCCACCTGACGCGCGAACTCGCGGTTCTCCCACTCGCGCAACGGACGGCCCGCGAAACGCAGCGTGCCCGCACTCGGCGACTGTTGACGCGCGAGCAGTTTGAGCAGCGTCGATTTGCCCGAGCCGTTGTGGCCGATCAGACCACACACGCGTCCCTTCGGCAGCGTGAGCGCGAGCGGATGCAACAGCACGCGTTCGCCGATGCGAAACGACACGCCGTCGAGTTCGTACATCGGCTCGCCGTGCGCAAGCTGCGCGGACGCGGAAATAACGGACGGATTGGCATTCATGAGCGGTGAATCCTGATCAGTGATAAGCGGACGCGAGACTCGCGGCATGCGCGGCGCCCGAGCCGTCTTCGACGATCTGGCCGAAATCGAGCTTGATAAAGCGCTCGGCGAGATGGAAGTAACGGTCGTCGTGCGTGATGACGAGCACGGTCTTGCCCTTGGCCTTCAGCTCCGGCAGCAGACGCTTGTAGAAGACGTCCTTGAAAAGCGGGTCCTGGTCCGCGGCCCATTCGTCGAACACATAGAACGGCCGGTCTTCCAGATACGCGACGACGAGCGCGAGCCGCTTGCGCTGCCCTTGCGACAGATCGAGCGTCGAGAACTTGCCGTCCTTCACGCTGACCTTGTGATCCAGTTGCAGATCGGCGAGCAGTTGTTGCGCGAGCGCATCGAGCCCGTCGGTATGCATGCCGAGCAGCGTATCGAACAGAAAGAAGTCGCTGAACACGACCGAGAAATGTTGACGGTAGGCGTCGCGCCGCGCTTCGTCGACGGGCTCGCCGTTCAGCAGCACGCGGCCGCTCTCCGGCACATAAAGTCCGACCAGCATTTTCGCGAGCGTCGTCTTGCCGCTGCCGTTGCCGCCGATCAGATACACGAGTTCGCCCGGACGGAACGTGAGGTCGATCGGTCCCAGCGTGAACACCTCGTTTTCTTTTTCGCGGAAGTAGCGATGCGTGGCGCCGTCGAGCGCAATGCTTTCGAACGATGCCGCGACAGACGGCTCGAGCATCACCTCGCTCGGTAGTTCGGCATTGACCTGTTCGATGCGCTCGAGCGCGACGCGCGCCGAACTCAGGCTCGGCATCGCGGCGAGGACGGCTTCGATCGGCATGATCATGTAGACGAACACGATCGCGTAGCCCGACATCACATGCGGATCGACGCGGATGTAGCGCGCGAACACGAAGAGCGTCAGGCCGATGAACGCGAACAGAATGAAGTTGCCCCAGCTCGACGCCGCCGCGTACAACATGTAGCCGCGCGTGCGCTGCACGCGCACCGCTTCGACGTTGCTCGCAAGCGTGTCTTCGACGAACGCGTGCTTGCGGGCGCGATGCAGCTTCAGTTCCTTCGCGCCGTCAAAGAGCGCGCGGAAGTGCTTGACCAGATCGTCCTCGCGCTTGCGCGACGCGCGCAGATGAAACATCGCGCGGCTATGCGCGTAGCGAAAACCCGTCATGCCGAGCACGATCGTCACGATCGCGACGATGAGAATCGGCCACGACATATAGCCGAGATACGCGAGGCAGCCGACGATCACCGCGCTTTGCATCGCGAGCGAAGGCAGGCTCACGAAAAACACGACGATGGTATCGAGGTCCTGCGTGAGCACCGCGAGCGATTTCGCCGCGCCCTGCTTTTCCAGATGCGCAAACGCGGCGTCGCCGATGCGACGAATCGTGCGCATGCGCAGCGTCGCCTTTGCCTGCTGACCGAGCCACATGAAGAGCGACTGCGCGAGCGCGCGCATCGCGAGCACGCCGAGGCCCACCGCGAGAAACTGCAAGCCGAGCCGCGCGAGGCCATCGGGCGTCGCGACCAGCGCCTGGTTGATGAGGGCGAGCAGCGCGGCATTGCCGAGGCCGCCAAGCACGCTCGCGATCAACGCGACGGCGATCATCCAGCGCGATTTGCTGACCAGTTGCAAAAGTACGGACATGAAGCTCCTTTCGTCGCGGCGTCAATGCAAGGGGCCGCGTCAGTTATCGGCGCCCCGCGCATCGTCCCGATGCGCGAAGGCTTTTTCGTGTTCGTTACGCGTGCCGTGTGCGGGCACATGACGGCGCGCCTGCGCCGAATGTGCCGCGGCCTGCGCGCGGCGCTTCAAAAACGGACAGCGCTCCTCGATGGGCGCGTTTGCGTCGTCCAGAAAGTACTGCTTCCATTCGAGGTTGCCCGGATCGCCGTAAAAGCCGAGATCGGGATGCGCGGGAATGTCGTCCCATGTTTCCAGACGCTTGCGCACCTGATTGCGTGCCTCACGGCCAATCACCTTGTTCGTGATGGTATCGACAAATACCGAACGCGGCTGGAACAGCAGCACCATTCCAGGACCTAAATTACGGCTATGGCGCGCGCGAAACGACGGACACGCGCACACCACGAACATCTGCACACCCGCATATGAAAACTCCCACGCTTCATCCATCGGGTCCGGCTGCTGGTCTGCCGCCGGGTCCGGGTCGATGTCGTGCAACCGCTGCAGAATGCCCCAGAAAAGCGTTCGATATGCATCGTGCGAAAGCGGCTCCGGGTCCGGCTCGAAGAATACCGCGATGTTGTTTCTCCTGTACTCCGGCCGCACCGCGAGCTCCGCGAAAGTTTGCATCGTCGCGGGAAGATCGCGCAGATCGCGGCCGTTCACGAACGAATAGAACATCTCGCCACGCCGCTCCGCCATCGTGCCGAAAAAGCACGGATACGCCGGATCGAGCACCTGCTCGCGCAGCGTCGCATACGAAGCGTCCAGCCACGCGGGCGCGGACACCGCGGCGCCCGTCGCCTTGCCGGCAATGATCCGGCTCTTCCAGTCGCTGACCTCGAATCGATCGGCCTCTCCGACAGCACTGTTGCCTGCTTGCATCGTTCGCTCTCTCTTCCTGACCCACTGTTGTGCGCGCCGAGCGCGCGAGGCATCCCGGACCGCGTGGCCGGGACGTCGATACTGTCGTGGGGAAGAGGCACCTCTGTTGTCGATCTTCGCCGTGGGCGCCTGCATGGTGCTGCGGTTTTCTTCTTGTTTGTATTCGCTTACGTCGTGGCCGTCGCCGGTTCGTCGAGTTCGGCGACGAGGGCCTCGATCCACGCATCGGGAATGATCGGCTGGTGATACGTGCACTCGTTCGACACCACCGTCGAGCCATGCAGACGTCCATCGGGAATCAGCACCATGTCGCCTTTGTGCATTGCGTGCTGCATGCCGACGTTGCCCCAGAAGAGCATGTCGCCCTCCTCGATCGTGACGAGGCGATGATCGTTGTGCACGTGCGTCGTCGAACACATTTCATGCGGCTCGACGAACGTCTCGCGGTCGATGCCCGGGCACTCGGCGTCGATGCGCGCGCTGATGCGATGCGCGAACGCAACGTAGTCGCGAATCGATGCAAGCCAGCGCAACTGCTCGCCGAGATCCCAGCGACCACGCGCGGCAAGCCGCTCGCCCGCGACGATGCCTTGCACGTACTGCGCACGCGCCGCCGCGCCGAAATTGTCGACGATGCGCCGCAATGCTCGCGCGCAACGCTGTTCGAGCGCGCTTTTCAATGCTTCGGCATCCGTATGATTTCGGCCAGCCGGCTGCAAGTGCGCGCAGGCGCGTTCGAGCGCGAGACCGAAGGCGAGCCATTCGGCTTCGGCCGCGAATGCCGCGCCGATCAGTCCGAACGCGCGATCCGGCCGACGCGCGAGCGCGTACAACAGGTTGCATTTCGCGGTGCTGGTCGGCAGATAGAACTGCCAGTACGCGTGCTGCCGACGCGTTACGCCGCTCGCCGACGCGACGCGTTCGAACAGCGCGTCGTCAGGCGTTTCGCGATGAAGGCTGGGCCGCTCATCAGGCGGGAGCATGTCGAAGAAGCCGCTTGCGCCGGCGCGCGCGAGCGCGCGGCGCTTCGAAACCGCGAGCGCCCAGCGCTGAACCATGATGAAGCGCAGCCCTTCTTCGAGGTAGTCGTTGCGCATGAGCCGCGCGAAGGTGTCGTTCCAGAACGCAAGCTCGTCGTCGACAATGCGCGTGATGCGCGCGCTCGCAGCGCCGACATCTTCGCTCGTGTCGACGTCTTTCGTCAGGTACTCGAATGCGTACGCTTCGAGAAACGGCGCAATCTGCGCGCCCAGTTGGCGGGTGTCTTCGCTATAGAAATCGGTGAAGCGTTGCCAGTCGGCAGGCTCCGCGCTCAGCGGCGGACGCGCGAGATCGAGCTCGTAGATCGACATCAGCGTGCGCCCGGACGCGAGCGCCGGAAGACGGCTCACGTTGTGCTCGCGCACCGGCTTCATGAACTTGAGGAACTCGAAGTCCTCGGGACGCAACGGGCGGCGATGGAAATCGTCGTCGAGCAGCAACTCGTCGACCGTCGCGCTGCGAAACGGCTGCGCCGCCGCGAACTGCTTGATGAGCGCGACGTAGCGCTCGCTGTGGCCAACGAACGGCGAGAAATCGAAGATCGGCAGCGAAGCCTGGCTCATGGTCATTCGGTCCTTATCCGGGTTGCCTCAAACTGCGAGTGTTGGTTGCTGGGCGTTGCGCGCGAGTGAGTCACGCGAGGGCCCGGTGCAACGGTTGCGTCGTGGTGTTGGCGGGCTGCGGGTCTTGTGCGGTTTGCGGTTGATGTGTTCGTTGCGCTTCTTGCATTCGTTGCGCGAGCGACTCGGCGACCGCTGCAAGTACGGCATCGCGCGCCGTGTCGATGAAAAAATGCCCGCCGTCGAACCAGTGCACCTCGCATGGGCCGCGCGTCTGTTGTGCCCACGCATCGACGTCTGCGCTGTTGGCCGTGGCGGGATCGTCGCGGCCGACGAATACGTCGATCGGACAGTCCAGCGCCGCCGCGCCAGCCGACGTGCCGGCGCGCGCCATCGTATGCGTCGTCATACGCGCCGGATGCGTGCCGCACAAATGAAAATCGGCGCGCAGCAGCGGCAACATAAAGTCGATGAAATCCGCGTCGTCGAGCAGTTCGGCCGGCGTGCCGCCGCGCTCGCGCAGGCATGCAATCATTTCGTCATGCGAACAATCGAGCCAATGCGTTTCGTGTTTGCGGCGCGCCGGCGAGATCGTTGCCGATGCACCGAACCAGACGGGCGCCGGCTTGCCCCGCTCGCGCAGCGCATGCATGAGTTCCAGTCCGACGAGCGAACCCATGCTGTGGCCGAACAACGCGAATGGAGCGCCGCCATCGACGAGCGCGAGCAGTTCGTCCGCGAGTTGCGCGACGAGCGCTGGCCATTCGGTATGCGGCGCTACGGAGCGGCGCATGCCGTGACCCGGCAGCTCGAGTGTTCGCACTTGCACGAACGATGGCAGCCGATGCTGCCAGTCCCGATACAGCGCCACGCTGCCGCCGGCATGCGCGAGGCAGACGAGCGTCAGCGTGGTAGGCGCGTCGTGCATCTCAGGCACATTCGGCATGCGATTCGGCGAGCTCATCGGTTCAATGCTCGCGCATCACGCGTTGGTCACGCGTTCGGCCGCTGCGCTCTCGGCCATCGCCTTGCGCAAGCTCAGCGGACGCATATCCGTCCAGACTTCGTCGATCCATTGCAGGCATTCGTCCTTTTTGCCGGACTTGCCCGCTTCGCGCCAGCCGGCGGGAATGGCCTTGTAGTCAGGCCAGATCGAATACTGTTCTTCATCATTTACAACGACAACGAAATTGCTGTTTTCGTCACCCCAGCTCATCGCGGCTCCTTGCTGAACGAAGTTGTGTACGTCTGGTTGATCGGGTGAAGGCGTCGGCTGCCCTTCTGTGCCTTCAACATCAAAGCACTGCTGCTTCACTTCGATCGACGGCTTATCCGTTTCGCATTTAAATGCGAATCATTTGCATTTAAATTTACTCGTCGGCCGCTGTAAATGTCAAGGCCGGCGACGTCCTGCTTTTGGTCGCCGTTCTCGCAGCCTCACGCAAACGTGTGCGCCAGCGGAGAAGCAGCTTAAGCCAAAACGTTTCATCAGACAAGCAAATAAGAATCATTTGCATTGTCATGCGTTTGTCGCCATCATCGGCGAGATTGGAAACTCGAGGCACTCGTCATGGACAACTCGCAAAGCGGCAACCTGGACGACACCGCGTCACGGCCGCAGCACGCTTTTTTCGACACCCTGCTCTCGCGTCAGTCGCACTGGCCACTCGCCGAGCCGGGGCCCAGCGAGACGGAGCTGGGTCTCATCTTCGATGCCGCGATGCGAGCGCCGGATCATGGCTCGCTGCGTCCGTGGCGCTTTGCACTGATACGCGACGACGCGCGGGCCGAGTTTGGCGATGTGCTCGTCGATGTCGCGGCGCGTCGCGAGCCTGCGAAGCCTCGCGCGGAGTTGGAGCATCGGCGGCAGCTTGCGTACACGGCGCCGCTCATCATCGTGATCGCCGCGGCGCCTTGCGCGGACTCGCATGTGCCGGAAACGGAGCAACTGCTGTCGGTCGGCGCGGCCGCGATGAATATGCTCAACGCGATTCACGCGCTCGGCTACGGCGGTTTCTGGGCGACGGGCGCCGACGCCTACGATCCGAATCTGCGGGCCGCGCTCGACTTTGAGCCGTCCGAGCGCGTGCTGGGATTTCTTTTCGTTGGGACACCGAAATCTCGTGAGCCTTCGGCGGTGCGGGCGTCGCATTCTGCTTATGTGCGTGAGTGGTTGGGGCGTGCGTCGATTTGAGATGGCGAGGGGAAGCGGTGAGGAGCGTCGGTGAGGGCTGCGGGCCTGTTTAAAGAGGAGCAGCGGCAATGTAGTCCGTATACGTCTTCGCGCGACCGGAGGGGGCAGGCGGTGCGCTTCATCGGGACAGACGAAAACGTTGCGTGCAGCGGCAATCTTGCCGCCGCGTTTTCTACTGTGAGCGTGCGAGGGTCGTCCGAGCAGCCGGCATCGCCGGTTACGACGTGGCAGTCACAATGAGCGCATCGAACGATCGGCAGCAGAGTGCGGGTCGTAGCGTGGGAATTGGATTTGACGCAAAAAAGCCCACGAAAAATCATGGGCTTAAATGGTTTCCTGGCGGAGAGAGGGGGATTCGAACCCCCGATAGGCTATTAACCTATACACGCTTTCCAGGCGTGCGACTTAAACCGCTCATCCATCTCTCCGCGGGGAGCCGAATTATAGCAAACTTCGGGCCGTCCGCCAGACCCTTTGCGAGAATCGCGTTTGACCAGCGCATAGGCCGACGGCGCATCGCATCCTGCACCGAGCCGGCGTGAAAAAAATGATCGTCAAATACGCGCACCGCAATATCGGCGGCAGCGCCGTTCTCATCGACGAGCAAAATAAAACTACCGGGGAACCGTTCGCGAACCGCACGCTGGACCAAATAACGGCAAACATCCCAAAAACATGAGCGCCGGGCAATCTGCTAGCGTTACGTCGTCACGAGCGACGAGGCTGACGATGGGTGGAACTGAACTAAAGACAGATTCGTTTCAACGCTGGATGATGTACAGCAAGGATGCCTACGCGAGCTGGCGCATCTTTCTTTCCACCGAGCAGAAAGAGGCAGTTGAAGAAGGCAAGAAGTTCTCCCAACGCGCATATGCCGATATATGGGCAAAGGACGCCGCGCTCGTTGGGCGGGTCAGCGCTTTTCTCGGGACGAATTTCCATTGGCACCAGCGACTGGCAAACAATGGCGCTGACCTCGAGGTCATAGAGACATTGCAGTCCATGATTCGCGGCGAGAGTGTTGTTCTGATTGCCGAGCAATCGCGCACAGGCGGCGCGGGCGGCAATCCGTCACCGAAGCCCCAAGGGCTTCCCAGCTTCCGCAGCTCGTTGATGAACGATTGCGGAATGTCCTACGATGCGGCGACGGCTTACATTGACCGCTATAACGACATGGTGGACCGGATTAATGCGGGGCCAGCCCGCAATGCGAATGCGGCCCCTTCGTCACTGGCCTACGCCAGGAGCAATCTCACGGACACTGCTACGCCGCTAAGTGATGCACAGCCGTTCGAGTACGAAGCAGATACAACGACCGGCGATTCCTTCGAGATAGCGAAAACGCCGAACCTGGGTGATGCTGGTTGGTACACGAATCCCGGTTCAGGGCAAATGCGTCTATTCGGCGATGACCGAAAGCCGATAGTCGATCTGGACTTTGATCACATTCATAACGGGCTGCAGCCTCATGCCCATAACTGGGGACCTGGGGGACGCGATTCGGGCAATGATGTCGTTCCCTTAAGCCCCTGGAACCCCTAACGAGAAGCCACGATGCAACAATACCCCTCGTTTCACGATTGGTTTCTCGTCGGAGTCGCAGTCGAAGCCGACGCAAAAACCGTTGTGGTCGTCTTGCGCAGTGACGACAAATCCAATCAAGCGCAGCTGGTATTCGCGGGCGCGTCGCGCTGTCTGGCGAATGGCTTTGCCGCACAGAACATCGTCTATCAATTGAAGATTCTCGATGACTTCGATTCCGCCGAATACAAATCGGCAGTCAGTGCGCTGGAGGAGGCGCACCCGTGGGGCAGCCACTGGCCGCGAAAAAAAATTGCCTCGTTTTCGAGTTCGGTCGGCGCGGAAGTACTGGTTGAATATCTCACCCTGACGGTGACTCAAGAACCGCTTCCCGCCACGTGAACGATACCGCGCGCAGTTCCACTTCGGCCGTCCCCGCTGCCGCAACGCCCCCCTACGGATGCCGAATATAATCCACCAACGCCCTCGTATAAGCATCCGGCTTCCGATCAAATAGACTCACACCCACCGCCACCAGAAAACCCGCCGGCACGCCGAACACGCCCGAGCTGATCGGCTCGATGCCGAACCAGCGCGGTCCCGCGAAGCCCGTCATCTGCGCGAAGAACGGATACGTCGACACGATGTAGTAGATGCACACGAGCAGCCCCGCCAGCATGCCGGCCACGGCGCCGAGGCGCGTCGTGCGCTTCCAGAACACGCCGAGCACGAGCACCGGAAACAGGCTCGATGCCGCGAGCGAAAACGCCGCGCCGACCAGAAAGAGAATGTTGCCGGTATTCAACGACGCCACATACGACGCAAACAGCGCCACGCCCAACAGCAGGATCTTCGAAATTGTCACACGCCGCTGACTCGACGCGCCCGGGTCGACCATGTGGTAATACACGTCATGCGATAAAGCATTGGCGATCGTGAGCAGCAAACCATCGGCTGTCGAGAGCGCCGCGGCCAGCGCACCCGCTGCAATCAGGCCGGACATCACATACGGCAAGCCCGCGATCTCCGGCGCGGCCAGCACCACCATGTCGGGCTGCATCTGAATTTCGCTCCATCGCACGATGCCGTCGCCGTTGGTGTCCGCGAGACTGATCAGCGTCGGCTCGACCTTGCGCCATTGCGTGAGCCATTGCGGCAAATCGGCGAAGTGATGACCGACGAGATTCGTCAACATCTCATACTTGATCAGCACCGCGAGCACCGGCACGGTCACGTAGAAAAGCGCCACAAAAAACAGCGTCCATCCAACCGAGCGACGCGCCGACGCCACCGACGTCGTCGTGTTATAGCGCGTCAGAATATGCGGCAGACTTGCCGTGCCGAGCGACAGGCACAGTAGCAGTGAAAGAAAATTGCGCTCGTGCATGCGCCGGTCTTCGTCGCTTGCTGTGGGAAACGGCTCGTGCATCGGCAGCGGCGCGGCCGCGCGCATCAGCATGTCATCACGCTGCTGAGTCCACACGACCTGCGCGGCGGCGGCATCGCGTGGAAATTGCTCCAGCGCTTTTTCTCGCTCCTTGATTTCGCGCAGCGGACCATTGCGCCGCCGCAAATCGGCCACCTGCTGCGTGAGCCGCAGTTTCTCCTCGACGAACGAATGCGGCAGCATGTCGAGCCGCTGCTGCATCAATGCGGCACGGCGTCGATAGTCGTCGCGCACGGTCTGCTCGAGCGGCTCCTCGCGCACCTGCTTCTCGAGACTCTCCATGCGCTCCATCAACCGGCCGTAACTCAATTGAGGCACCCAGCCGAGTCCGTCCTTGTGCGCGATCATCGAAACAGGAATCAGGATCGCGGCGATCAGAATGATGTACTGCGCAACCTGCGTCCACGTCACCGCGCGCATGCCGCCGAGAAACGAGCACACGAGAATGCCCGCGAGTCCGCAGAAAATCCCGACAGCGAAGTCGACGCCGATGAAGCGCGTCGCAATCAGACCGACGCCCTGGATCTGCGCGACGAGATAGACGAACGAACACAGAATCGCGGACAACGCTGCGAGCCCACGCACCGCATTGCTCGAAAAACGCGTGCCGAGGAAATCGGGAATCGTATAGCGCGCGAGCTTGCGCACGTACGGCGCGAGCAGAAACGCGACGAGGCAATAGCCGCCGGTCCAGCCCATCAGGTAAGCGAGGCCGTCGTAGCCCGTCGCATAGATGGAGCCGGCGAGCCCGATGAACGACGCCGCCGACAGCCAGTCCGCCGCGGTCGCCATGCCGTTGAACGCCGACGGCACGCGCCGCCCGGCGACGTAGTATTCGACGAGATCGGACGTGCGCGACAGCAAGCCGATCACTGCATACACGGCAATCGGCACGAACAGAAACACGTAGCCGATCCACATGCCCGGACCGGTTGTGCGCTCGATGCGCCACATCACATAGATGAACAGCAGGAAGCCGAGCGTGTAGAACGCGTATGCGCGGATCAGCCGGTTCGTGAGCTTCATCGGCTTAGAGTCCGCGCGTGCCGGAATCGGCGGCGATGTGGTTCGCGGCGGCGTCCGTTGTGCGATTTACAGCCTGATTTACAACGCTATTCTCGACTTCGTTCGTATCGGTAACAGCATCCGCCGCAGCAGCAGCGTCGGCAAGGAACGCGCGCTGCAACCGGCGATCCGCGCGCTGCATCGACAGGATATAGACGACGATCAACGCCAGGTAGATCAGGATCGCGCCTTGTGCGCCGAAGTAAAACGGCAAGCTGAAGCCGGCGATCCGCACATGCGCGAGCATCGGCGCGGCGAGCGGCAACAGGAACGACACCGCGAAGCCAACGCTCATCAACGCGGCGATCAACGTGACGTTAAAGCGCCAATACTTTTGATGCGCGCGCGCCAACGCCTCCGACACCGCAGGCGGTTCGGGCGGGGGATTGTGCGTGGCATGAGAGGTGGAGTGCGGCGCGGCCATGCGCCTATGTATCAAAAAGGCACCGCGCAGGCAATCGGGATTGTCCGCGCGATGCCGGATCGCCGATCGCGGATCGCCGATCGCGGGATCGGGCGAGAGGCGCATCGATCGACACGCCTCCGCCCTTCATAGGCGCCGGAATGATCCCAGCGTGATCCCAGCGTGATCCCAGCGCGAGCAGAGCAGCCTTACAGCGACTCGCCGAGCTGATCGAGAATCGCCGGGTTCTCCAACGTGGACACGTCCTGCGTGATCGCCTCGCCCTTGGCAAGCGAGCGCAACAGACGGCGCATGATCTTGCCCGAACGCGTCTTCGGCAGATTCTCGCCGAAGCGGATGTCCTTCGGCTTCGCGATCGGACCGATTTCCTTGCCGACCCAGTTGCGCAGTTCATTGGCGAGCTTCACCGCCTCTTCGCCTTCCGGGCGCGCGCGCTTCAGCACGACGAACGCGCACACCGCCTCGCCGGTCGTTGCATCGGGACGTCCCACGACCGCCGCTTCAGCGACGATCGGATTCGACACCAGCGCCGATTCGATCTCCATCGTGCCGAGACGGTGACCGGACACGTTGAGCACGTCGTCGATGCGGCCCATGATCGTGAAGTAGCCGGTCTCCTTGTCGCGCACCGCGCCGTCGCCGGCGAGATACAGCGTGCCGCCGAGTTCCTCGGGGAAATAGCTCTTCTTGTAGCGGTCCGGATCGCCCCACACATTGCGCAGCATCGAAGGCCACGGCCGCTTCACGACGAGAATGCCGCCCTGCCCGTTCGGCACGTCCTGACCCGTTTCGTCGACGACCGCCGCCATGATGCCCGGCAACGGCAGCGTGCATGAACCCGGTACGAGCGGCGTGGCGCCTGGCAGCGGCGTGATCATGTGGCCGCCGGTTTCCGTCTGCCACCACGTATCGACAATCGGGCAACGGCCGCCGCCGACGTTCTCGTGATACCACACCCACGCCTCCGGATTGATCGGCTCGCCGACCGTGCCGATGATGCGCAGCGTCGACAGGTCGTAGCTTTTCGGATGCACTTTCTGGTCCGCTTCGGCGGCCTTGATCAGCGAGCGGATCGCGGTCGGCGCCGTATAGAAGAGCGTCACCTTGTGCTTCGCGATCATGTCCCAGAAGCGGCCGGCATTCGGATAAGTCGGCACGCCTTCGAACACGACCTGCGTGCCGCCGAGCGTCAGCGGACCATACGTGATGTAGCTATGGCCCGTGATCCAGCCGATGTCCGCGGTACACCAGAACACGTCGTTGGCCTTCCAGTCGAAGGTCCACTTCATGGTTTGCGCGGCCCACAGCAGATAGCCGCCGGTGCTGTGCTGCACGCCCTTCGGCTTGCCCGTCGAACCGGACGTGTAGAGGATGAAAAGCGGATGTTCTGCGCCGACCCACTCGGGCGCGCATTGATCGGACTCGGCTTGCATGAGTTCATGCATCCACAGATCGCGGGCTTCGTCCCATGCGATCTTGCCGCCCGTGCGCTTGTAGACGATCACGCTCTTCACCGCGTCGCAACCGCCCATTGCAAGCGCTTCGTCGGCGATATTTTTCAGCGGCAGCGCCTTGCCGCCGCGCATCTGTTCGTCCGATGTCACGAGCGCGACCGCGCCCACGTCGACGAGACGTTCGTTGAGCGACTTCGACGAGAAGCCGCCGAACACCACCGAGTGCGTCGCGCCGATACGCGCGCAAGCCTGCATCGCGACAATGCCTTCGATCGACATCGGCATATAGATGACCACGCGGTCGCCCTTCTTCACGCCGCGCTTTTTTAGCGCGTTCGCAAAGCGCGATACACGTTGCAGCAGATCCTGATAGGTGACGTTGGTGACGGTGCCGTCGTCGGCTTCGAACACGATCGCGACGCGCTCGCCGTTGCCTGCTTCCACATGACGGTCGATGCTGTTGTACGACGCGTTGAGCTGACCGTCTTCGAACCACGTGTAGAACGGCGCGTTCGATTCGTCGAGCACCTTCGTAAAGGGCTTGTTCCAGCTTAGCGTCTCGCGAGCAAGACGCCCCCAGAAGCCCTCGTAATCCCGCTCCGCCTCGGCGGTCAGCGCATGGTAAGCGTCCATGCCGGAGATCGTGGCGCCGGCCGCTGCTTGCGCGGATGGCGGGAAAACACGGCGTTCCTGAAGAACCGATTCAATCGCAGACATCGACAACCCCTTGGTGAAGATGAAAACCTGTGCCGGCGCACGTTCGTGCGCCATGTCATGTAGACGCCGCAATCGAAGCACGATTGCGGCGCGCTGTCTCCCGCCCTCGCGCGAGCGACCCGCGATGGATCGCCGCGCCGCGGCCGGCCCGCCTCTCCTTCACTCGTACGGCAATGCAGCACGAATGGAGGCGAGGCCGCGGCCGCTCTCATGTTGAACCATAAGCGGTGCAACTTACCAGCCACTTACGCGAGCCGCATCGGCGTGCCCGCAAAAACCCTTATGCGATTCGTACGACGCTTTGCACAAAAAGCGCATGCTGTTGACGCTTGTTCGCGCAACGAGGCGCTTACGGAGGGCCCACTTAACCTCGCGGTCAAGCGGCTAACACAATGCTAACTGAACTAGCCGCCCGCATTCCAGTTCGAATCGCGCGTCTCAGGATGACGCGCCGCCGCCCTGCCCGCCGCACCGCAGCAAGTCCGGCCGACGCTGTACAATAGCGCGCGCTGATACGAGCGCCGCGGCTCACATCTTGTTGTGCGCCCGCGCCGCGCCGTCCGCGCCTCGCTTTGCGTGCCGACCCGCGCGCGTGACCCGCACGCTGGCCCGGCGCATTTGGTTCACGTTCCGTCACCTGCGTTAGATCCGACTCTTGCCTATGTCCGCTTCGCGACCCGACTCCGCGCGTTCACGCCGCCCCATGCGCCCGCTGCCCGCCGTCATCTTCATGAGCCGCTGGCTGCAGGTGCCGCTCTATCTCGGCTTGATCGTCGCCCAGGGCGTGTATGTGGTGCTGTTTCTGAAGGAAGTCTGGCATCTGGTCACAGCGTCGATGACTCTCGACGAAACCAACATCATGCTCGTGGTGCTGGGTCTCATCGACGTGGTCATGATCTCGAACCTGCTTATCATGGTGATCATCGGCGGATATGAGACCTTTGTGTCGCGGCTCGGTGTCGAAGGTCATCCTGACGAACCGGAATGGCTCGATCACGTGAACGCGGGCGTGCTGAAGGTGAAGCTCTCGATGGCGCTCATCAGCATCTCGTCGATCCATCTGCTTAAGACGTTCATCAGCCCGGACCAGAACACGACGCACGCGATCATGTGGCAGGTGATCATCCACGTCGCGTTCCTGATTTCCGCGCTCGTGATGGCGTTTGTCGACCGCCTCACCACGCACACGCATCCCACTCATTTTCAGGAACCCGCGGATTTGCAGCCGCTGGGTTCCGCCGGTTCCTCTCCCCTGAAAGCGCACGACTGACCGCATAGCCTGCGAACAGAAAGAAGCGCACTGTCCCCACCGAGCTTAGCCATGACCGTCATCAAACAGGAAGATCTGATCCAGAGCATTGCTGATTCGCTTCAGTACATCAGCTACTACCATCCGCTCGACTACATCCAGGCGCTCGGCCGCGCATACGAACTCGAACAGAGCCCGGCCGCGAAAGATGCCATCGCGCAGATCCTCACCAACAGCCGCATGTGCGCCGAAGGCAAGCGCCCGATCTGCCAGGACACCGGCATCGTCACGGTGTTCGTGAAGGTGGGCATGGACGTGCGTTGGGACGGCGCGACGATGAGCGTCACGGACATGATCAACGAAGGCGTGCGCCGCGGTTATCTGAATCCCGACAACGTGCTGCGCGCGTCGATCGTGAGCCCGCCCGAAGGCGCGCGCAAGAACACGAAAGACAACACGCCGGCGGTGATTCACTACGAGATCGTGCCGGGCGACAAGGTCGACGTGCAGGTCGCGGCCAAGGGCGGCGGCTCGGAGAACAAATCGAAGTTCGCCATGCTCAATCCGTCGGATTCGATCGTCGACTGGATTCTGAAGACCGTGCCGACCATGGGCGCGGGCTGGTGTCCGCCGGGCATGCTTGGCATCGGCATCGGCGGCACGGCTGAAAAAGCCATGCTGATGGCAAAAGAATCGCTGATGGACCCGATCGACATTCAGGACGTGATCGCACGCGGCCCGCAAGACTGGATCGAGGAACTGCGCGTCGAATTGCATGAGAAGGTCAACGCGCTCGGCATCGGCGCACAAGGTCTCGGCGGTCTCGCCACCGTGCTCGACGTGAAGATCATGGCCGCGCCGACGCACGCCGCGTCCAAGCCGATCGCGATCATTCCGAACTGCGCGGCCACGCGTCACGCTCACTTCACGCTGGACGGCTCGGGCGTCGCGAAGCTCGAAGCGCCGTCGCTCGACGCATGGCCGAAGGTGCAGTGGGAACCGAATACGGAAACCAGCAAGCGCGTCGATCTGAACACGCTGACGCCAGAAGAAGTCGCCGCATGGAAGCCGGGCCAGACGCTGCTGCTGTCGGGCAAGATGCTGACGGGCCGCGACGCCGCGCATAAGCGCATCGCCGATATGCTGGCGAAGGGCGAAAAGCTGCCGGTCGACTTCACGAATCGCGTGATCTACTACGTCGGCCCGGTCGATCCGGTGCGCGACGAAGCAGTCGGTCCGGCAGGCCCGACCACGGCCACGCGCATGGACAAGTTCACCGAGACGATGCTCGCGCAAACCGGCCTCATTTCGATGATCGGCAAGGCCGAGCGCGGACCGGTTGCAATCGAGGCAATCAAGAAACACAAGGCTGCGTATCTGATGGCCGTGGGCGGCGCCGCTTATCTCGTGTCGAAGGCGATCCGCAGCGCGAAGGTGCTGGCATTCGAAGACCTCGGCATGGAAGCGATCTACGAGTTCGACGTGCAGGACATGCCGGTCACGGTCGCGGTCGATTCGAACGGCACTTCGGTGCACCAGACCGGCCCGAAGGAATGGCAGGCAAAGATCGGCAAGATTCCGGTCGCAACGGTCTGATTGGCCGCCTGACGCGTCAAGCGTACTGAGAAGCCGGGGCCGCGGTCCCGGCTTTTTTCATGGGCGGCATGCGTCACATGCAAAGCCGGGAACCGCGTCAAGATGTTCTGTTCTCTTGGCTTTTTCAGGCATGGCGTTTATTGTTGTTGAAAAATTGAAGTCCCCACCAAGGAAAGATCATGCAAGGCGACAAGAAAGTTATCGAGTATCTCAACGCTCAATTGAAGAATGAATTGACCGCGATCAACCAGTACTTCCTGCACGCGCGGATGTACAAGCATTGGGGTCTCGAGAAACTCGGCAAGCATGAATACGACGAGTCGATCGGCGAAATGAAACACGCCGACTGGCTGATCGAACGGATTTTCATGCTTGACGGTCTGCCGAATCTGCAAGACCTGCACAAGCTTCTGATCGGCGAGGAAACCAAAGAGATTCTCGAATGCGACCTGAAGCTCGAGCAGATTTCGCAGAGCACCTGCAAGGAAGCTATTGCGTATTGCGAATCAGTTCGCGATTTCATCTCGCGTGAAATCTTCGTGAAGATTCTCGACGACACGGAAGAGCACATCGACTGGCTCGAAACGCAACTCGACCTGATCGACAAGGTCGGCATTCAGAATTACCAGCAAACCGCGATGGGCTCGGTGGAGTCCTAAGCGGATCGCATCGCAAGGCCACGCACCGGCGCATGAGCTTCTGACTATTCATTCGGGATAGCATGCGCCGCGCTGGCGATATACTTGGCCGCTTCCCTTTCCCCGCTTTGCCTGACCGTCGCGCCGCGCGTCCCGATCGCCCATGCCAGCAGAATCGCCGTCTTCGAATGCATCAATCGCTCGGTCGAGCGTCGCTTCGCGCGCGCCCGTCGGCATTTTCGACTCGGGTCTCGGCGGCTTGTCGGTGTTGCGGGCGGTTCGGGCTCAATTGCCCGACGAGGCGCTGCTGTACGTCGCCGATTCGTTGTACGCGCCCTACGGCGAGCGCGACGACGACTTCATCGCGGACCGGACACTCGCCATCGGCGAGTGGCTCGCGAGGCAAGGCGCGAAGGCGCTGATCGTGGCCTGCAACACGGCGACCGCGCAATCCATCGCGCTGGTTCGCGAAAAGCTGAGCATCCCGCTTGTCGGCGTCGAGCCGGGCATCAAGCCCGCCGCGCTGCAATCGAAAACGCGCGTGGCGGGCGTGCTCGCCACCCAGGTCACGTTGCGCAGCGCCCGTTTTCAGGCGCTGCTCGAGCGCTACGCGGCCGATTGCCGCTTCATCTGTCAGCCCGGTCACGGGCTCGTGCAGGCCGTCGAGCGCTGCGACGTCGGTTCGGCGGAGTTGCGCGCGCTGCTCGCAAGCTATCTTCAGCCGATGCTCGCCGCCGGCGCCGATACCCTCGTGCTCGGCTGCACACACTATCCGTTTCTCGATGCGGCGATCCGCGACATCGTCGGCGACCGGATGGCGTTGATCGACACGAGCGTGGCGATTGCCCGCCAACTCGAGCGCGTGCTCGAACAGCACGGCGTGCGCGCAACGCCCGAAACGGCAGGCGCCCCGCCGCCGCGCTTTTATTCCACCGACAACGGCACGCATCTGCGGCAGCTTGTCGCGACGCTGCTGAACATGGACGCGCAGGTCGAGCGCGTGCTGATTCCGTCGCGCCGTACCGCTGCGCTCTCGTCGCAGCCGGCCTAGCGCCCTTTCGGCGCGGTTTCCGACGCCGTTTCTGACGCCACTTCCGACGCCACCGCGCGCGTTTTTATGCGGTTTAAGCACCCTCCGCTGCGCCGCGCGCCGCCAGCCCGCGCCGTCGCGTCATAGTCGAAACCCTTCTAAGAGTCTGGTTTTGTTACAAAAAACCACCTGAGACGCTTGCCAAACCGGCCAAACAAAATGATAATAATTCGCATTAACGTTAGCTATGACGCCCGCCATGATTGTCTGTGTCTGCAAGTCTGTTTCTGACCGAAAGATCCGTGCCTCGATCGCGGAAGGCGTCGACTCGTTCGACGAGCTGCAATTTGAGCTCGGCGTCGCCACCTGCTGCGGCAAATGCGCGGACTCGGTGCGCGACGTGATGATGCAAAGCGGCGTGTGCTCGAGCCGCTGCGGCTTCGAGCATCAGCAGGCCATGCCGGTGACGTTTTACGAACGCAAGGCGGCTTAAGGCAAGTTCACGACACGCGGCGCGAGGCGCACAAAAGCACCTGCGCCGTCTTGTTGCCGCACTGCCCCCGCCGCTTCGCGTTGAGATGCGTTTTTGATGCTCATCATTCGGCGCTTTCGAGCGCTTTTTATTTAGTCCACTGCCGTCAGCAAGCCAGTATTCCTGCCAGCCAGCGACCCGCTCACCCGTCAAAGGAGCCCGAGATGGAATTGCTGATTGGTTTCGTGACCACATTGTGTATTTCGCTGCTGATCTTCCGAACATGACGAAGTATTGTCAGGCGTGCTGCATCGACAGCGCGCCGCCACGCTAACATGCAGGCTTCGCATACCGTCTCAGCCGGCGCCGCACCGGCTTCGTCCAACCGAATGAATCCCCGCGTCCTGACCGCGACCGCCTTGGTCGCGGCGGTTCACGTCGCGTTGCTCGCCGTGATCCTGACACTGCGGCACGA
This sequence comes from Paraburkholderia graminis, assembly GCF_003330785.1. Lineage (NCBI taxonomy): Bacteria > Pseudomonadati > Pseudomonadota > Betaproteobacteria > Burkholderiales > Burkholderiaceae > Paraburkholderia > Paraburkholderia graminis. The sequence continues at coordinate 1,372,786 of NZ_CP024934.1, read as the reverse complement.
CCCGGTGCAGCCTGCCCTCGAGTCGCGCGTGATGACCGCGCAATTGCTGCCGCCCGCGCCGGTTGCCGCGCCGGCCGCGGTGCAGTCGGTCGCGCCGCCGCCGCCCACGCCCACGCCGCCGGTCCACAGCAAGCCGAAGGTACAGCCGAAGCCGACGCCGAAGTCCGCCCCCGCGCCGCTGCGCGAGGCGCCCGCGCCGTCGCCCGTGACGGTCGCGCCGCCTGAGCCCGCCGCGCCTGCCGCTCCCGCCGCGCCGCCGACGCCTGCCGCACCGGCCGCGCCCGCGATCGGTCGTCAGACGATGGAAATCTCCGCGCCGAAGAACGTCTCGCACCTCGACTGCAACATCGCCAAGCCCGACTACCCGGCGCTGTCGCGGCGCCGCGGCGAGACCGGCACCGCCTATGTGAAGTTCGTGGTCGGCCTGACCGGCAAGCTCGAGAACATCGAATTGAAGAAGAGCAGCGGCTTCAGCCGTCTCGACGACGCCGCGCTCGCCGCCGCGCATGCGAGCGCGTGCAAGCCCTATCTCGAGGACGGCCAGCCCATTCGGGCCGCCTACACCCAGCCTTACAACTTCAATCTCGAAGATTGAAGCAGATTTCAAAATAAAGGAATTGCAATGCAAAACTACGGATTGGCGCACGTCTGGGCGCAAGGGGATTTCGTCACGCGCGGCATCGCGCTCGCGCTGCTGGTGATGTCGGTGATGTCGTGGAGCGTAATCGTCATCAAGGGATGGAACGTGATGCGGCTGAACCGCCTCACGAAGAACGCGGAGCAGGCGTTCTGGCATTCGGACGATCTCGCCGACGGCGTGAAGAAGCTCGGCGCCGGCGCGTCGACGCCGCAAGACAATCCGTTCCTCGCGCTCGCACTGTCGGGCCAGGAAGCCGCCGATCATCACCATCAGACACAGCCGCATCTGCATGACCGGATGGACGTGTCGGACTGGGTCACGCGTTGCCTGAAGGACACCATGGACGAAAGCGTCGCGCGCATGCAAAGCGGTCTCGCGATTCTCGCGTCGATCGGCAGCACCGCGCCGTTCGTCGGCCTGTTCGGCACCGTGTGGGGCATCTATCACGCGCTGCTCGCCATCGGCGCGAGCGGCCAGTCGTCGATTGACCAGGTGGCCGGTCCGGTCGGCGAAGCGCTCATCATGACCGCGTTCGGTCTCTTCGTTGCGATTCCGGCCGTGCTCGGCTATAACGCTCTCACGCGTGCCAACAAGGCGATCGTGGCGAAGCTGAGCCGCTTCGCGCATGGCCTGCACGCATTCTTCGTGACGGGCGCGCGCCTGTCGTCGACCAAGCGCGACGGCCTGCGTCTCGCCGCTCGCGCCAATTAAAGCGCACTGAACGACGAGGCACACGATGGCAATGAGCCCCTTCGCCGGCGACGATGACGACGGCCTGATGAACGAAATCAACATGACGCCGCTCGTCGACGTCATGTTGGTTCTCCTGATCGTTTTCATGGTGACGATTCCCGTGATCCGTCACGCGGTGAAAATCGATCTGCCGCATGCAAGCAGTCAGAAAGAAGACACGAAGCCCGCGCAAGTCACCGTCGCGGTCGACGCGGACGGCAATGTTCTGTGGAACGACAAGAAGGTCGACGAAGCGCAGTTGAGCGCAAAAATTGCAGAGGCCGCGCAGGCAAATCCGCAGCCGGAACTGCATCTCGACGCGGATCGTAAAGTGCCTTACGAAAAGGTCGCGCAGGTGATGTCGGCCGCGCAGGCAGGCGGCCTGACGAAGATCGGTTTCGTTACGCAGCCCAAGGGCAAATGAGCGCTTTGAAACGCTGGCCGAGCATGCCCGGCATCGTCGGGAAATGAAGAAAAGCCCTTGAAACAGGGGCTAAATCGGCATAGGGGACGGCCATGAGGCCGTACCCCTGCCACACCACCCGGCATGCGGGTCCGCACCGGGCGGTTCGGGAAGTTGAGGTTATGAGAGTCGGGGTACGCCCAGTTGGTCGAAGTAGGCGATGGTCAGCACGCGCTTGAGCGCACCGTCGCTATTGCGCCACCAGCAACGACTGTTCGCCGCCACTTGTCGCGCCACAGCGGCCGATGCCCCCAGCGCACGCAGTTCCCGGTAGATGGTGGTGCCACGGCGCCAGTGTTTGAGATGGATCGCGCGCAACCGGTGACGCAGCCACTCATCCAGTGCCAACCACACACCGGGTGTTTGCGCCAACCTGAAGTACGCCTTCCAGCCTTGCACGTAAGGCCGTAACTGTTCCACCACTTTCTTCATGCTGCGCCCGCCAGAGCGATGGGTCAGTTCACGGATGCGGTGTTTGAACGCCAGCAGCGGTTTGGCCGCCACCTTGCGTTTGACCACCCCACCCGCAGCCACCCACAGGCTGTAGCCCAGAAACTTGCGACCAAACACACTGGCCACCGCGCTTTTGGTCTCGTTGACCTTCAGCCGCAGTCGCCCATACAGACGCCGCAGCAGTGCCATCACCCGCTCACCCGCCCGGCGGCTACGAACATAGACATTCGCGTCGTCGGCGTAGCGCGCGAAGCAATGACCCCGCCGCTCCAGTTCCTTATCCACTTCGTCGAGCAGCACGTTGGCCAGCAACGGGGACAGTGGTCCGCCTTGCGGCGTGCCCTGATCCCGTTGCTGGACCACTCCGCCATCCATGATGCCGCTGCTCAGATACGCCCGGATCAGCCGGATTACGCCGGCATCATCGATTCGCTTCTGTAGACGGTCAATCAGGATGTCGTGGTTGACCCGGTCAAAGAATTTCTCCAGATCAACGTCCACCACGATTCGCCGACCCGACTGCACGTACGACTGCGCGGCTAACACCGCGTCGTGCGCACGCCGTCCAGGCCGGAAGCCGTGGCTGTGCTCGCTGAAGGTAGGGTCCAGAACCGGCTGTAGCACCTGTAGCAGCGCCTGCTGGATCAACCGGTCCGTTACCGTCGGGATGCCAAGCTCGCGCTCGCCTCCATCCGGCTTCGGTATCGTCACCCGACGTACCGGGCTGGGCCGGTACGTCCCCTTGAGCAACTGTTCACGGATCGCGGGCCACGCCGTCACCAGATGACGCGACGTCTGGTCAACGTCCAGACCGTCCACGCCAGCGGCTCCCTTGTTGGACCGGACCCGTTTGAACGCCTGCTTCAGGTTCTCTCCTGTCAGCGCCGCTTCCAGCAGCGCCGACCCTGTGTCCCCGGATTCATGTCGCGGGCAGCAGGCTTCATCGCTAGTCGGTGTACGCCGTGCAGCTTCACCGCACGTGACCCCCACCCGCCCCGCTTGCGCGGGCATCTGACGCATTGCCTGTCGCATCGACATGACGCTGGACACTCCTTCCCGTTTAGCCCTTCGTCACCAGCTTCGGCCTCATCAACCTGTCCTGTGACTACTACGGCCTCTGCTGACTTCTCGCTCCGGCTCGACGCCGTTGCCCTTTCAGGCACGAGGCGAGATCTCCCCAGGTAAGAACGCAATCCTTCACCGCACAACCGCCGCATTTACGTTGCCTGATCCTTGACCACGAGAGCTTCGCGCTTCTTTGCACGCTCGCCCTGATCGGCACCGCCTCATATCCGGTTCTTGTTCATCGGCTCGCGGTTTCGCTCCACGCTTCCTCCCCACGCTCGGTCGCCCTCACGCAGTTGCGCTTCACTTCGTTCGCTGTGGTCAACTCACGATGGGACTTGCACCCACAAGATTGCGCCCATGCTGGGCGCACAAAGTAAAAGGCCTTCATCGTCAGATGAAGGCCTTTTTTTGTGCGCGCTCGGCGCCTTCGGGCGGCGGGATCATTTGCCTTCGGTCGAAGACTGCTGGCTCGGATCACCGCATGCGACAGCCGTGCTCGACACGGACAGCGCGGTCAGCCCTATCAGGCTCGCTATGATAGCGGCCATGAGTTTTCGCATAAGAGACTCCTTAGCGAAGGGATTTCAATATAGCGCCGTGGGCTCGCGCATTCAAGCAAACGCTGATTGAAAGTACTCATGACAGGCCACGCTTCAATGCTAAAAACGATGCCGCACCGCGCGCGATCTGCTAGGGCGACACCGCCGCCGCGGTTCGCGAAACGGGCCGCTCGGCCGGCGCCGGGCATTCGGGCAAGATGTGCTTGCCGTCATCGGGATCGAGCATCTCGACCAGATAATCGACGAAAGCGCGCACGGCCGGCACCATCCCCTGCCGCGACACGAATACGGCGTACAACTGCGGCGCCGGAAAGGTCCAGCCCGGCATGACCGGCGACAATTGCCCGGTGCGCAACGGGGCGCCGTACATCATCTCCGGCAACGCGGCGATGCCGACGCCGCACAGCACCGCTTCGCGAATCGTCGACAGATCGGCGGTCACGAGACGCGGCTCGTGTTCGTGCACGTGACGGCTGCCGTCGGGCGCGATCAGGTGGTAGACGTGGCGGCCGTCGGTCGTCGGCACGTCGAGCGTTTCGAAGCGCGCCAGATCGTTCGGCTGCAACGGCGGCGCGTTCTGCTGCAGCAAGCTCGGCGCGCCCACCAGCATCTGCTGCGTGCGCCACAGCGGACGCACGACGATATTGGCGTTTTCCGGCGGATCGGAGCGCACGCGCAACGCGACGTCGATCGAATCCTCGAACAGATCGACGACGCGGTTCGTCACGCGCATGACGACCCGCACTTCGGGATACCGATGCATAAATTCCGGCAGGATCGTCGACAGAATGGTCTGCGAGACCGTGACGGGCACGCTCACGCGCACGGTGCCGCGCGGCGACGAGCGCAATTGCTGCACGACGTTCACGGCCGCCTGCGCCTCGCTCAGCATCGCCTGGCAATGCTGGTAGAAAAGCTGGCCGGCTTCGGTGAGCGCGAGCTTACGTGTCGAGCGCTGCAGAAGCCGCACGCCAAGCGACGCTTCTAGCTCGGTCAGGCGGCGCGACAGACGCGATTTGGAGATGCCCAGCACGCGCTCGGCGGCGGAAAAGCCACCATGTTCGACGACCTGCGAGAAATACATCAGGTCGTTCAGGTTGTGTGAATCGATCTTCATCTATCGTTCCAGTAATAGAACAATCCATTGCGTGGCGGCGGCTGGCGCCCCGAAAAACGGTCCCTATAATAGCCCTATGTTTCAAAAACAACGCTATTCCCGAATTTTCGAGGTGACATTGATGAGCACGACACGCACGATCGAACGCACGTTTCCCGCCGTTCGCACGACTGAAGGTGGCGGCTTCGTCGTTCACCGCCCTTTTCCCACCCGCATGCTGATGGACTTCGATCCGTTCCTGCTGCTCGACGAAATGGGACCGATCGACTACGCGCCCGGCGAAGCCAAGGGCGCGCCGGACCATCCGCACCGCGGCTTCGAAACCGTGACGTATGTGCTCGAAGGCCAGTTCGGCCACAAGGATTCCGCAGGCCACTCGGGCACGCTGCAGGCCGGCGACGTCCAGTGGATGACCGCCGGCGCGGGCGTCGTGCATAGCGAAATGCCCGACCCGTCGTTCGTGCGCACCGGCGGACGCGTGCACGGCCTGCAACTGTGGGTGAACCTGCCGCGACGCGACAAGATGATCGCGCCGCGTTACCAGGACGTGCCGTCGGCGAAGATTCCGGTGGCGACTTCCGCGGACGGCAAGGTGCGCGTGAAGGTGATTGCGGGCGAGGCGCTCGGCGTGAAAGCCGCCGTTGAAACGCGCACGCCGATTCTCTATCAGCACTTTTCGCTGCAGCCGGGCGCGACGATTCGTCAGCCGGTGCCCGCCGACTATCGCGTGTTCGCGTATGGCCTGTCGGGCAAGGGCTTTTACGGCGAGGGCGAAGCGCGCCAGGAAATCGACGCGCGCAAGATGGTGGTGTTCGGCGACGACGGCGACGCGGTCACGCTGACCGCGGGCGCGGAACCGCTCGAGGTATTGCTGCTCGGCGGCGTGCCGTTGAAGGAGCCCGTGGTGCGTTACGGTCCGTTCGTCATGAACACGGAAGATGAAATCCGCCAGGCGGTGGTCGATTATCAGGCCGGCCGGATGGGCGCGATCACGCATTGAACGGGCCGCGCGCGGGCGGCGCCACGCCGCTCGTGTCCGATAACAGCCACTCCTGCCCAGCCTCGCGCCAAAGTACGGTGTGAGGCGGCCTCATGGCGCAAATGCCGCCGACTTCGTTCACAATAGCGATTCCTGCCGCGCGCCCGTCTCTCCGACCTTTCAGGCCATAGAACCGCCGCGCGCGGCGATTTCGGTCCCTGCATAGGAGCGCGCATGGCAGAAGCCACCGTCACCGCCCATATCGGTTCGACGAATTATCAGGTCCATTTCGACGACGGCAAGCACACGTGGCTCGCCGACGAACCCGAATCGCTCGGCGGCGGCGATCGCGGCCCCACGCCGGTCTCGCTGCTGCTGTCGAGCCTCGGCGCGTGCACGTCGGTCACGCTGAAAATGTACGCGCAACGCAAAGAGTGGCCGCTCGACGAAGTGCACGTCACGCTGAACATCGAAACCGGCGACGAAGGCTCGACCATCGACCGCAAAATCACGCTGCACGGCGAACTGTCCGACGAACAGCGGGAACGGCTCTTGCAAATTGCCAATGCGTGTCCGGTTCACAAGATCCTCACGCGCTCGATCACGATCCGTTCCGGTCTGACCGTCGCGTGACTTGCGAACGGCCCGGCAAGCGCGTAGCCGGCCGTGTTGAGTTAACGCTTGCAGCGCTTGCAACGCTTTCATAGGATGCTGTCGTCTTGAATTTCGAACACCTTATCCAGATCAACGATCCGTTGAATCCGTTTGTCGACTCGATGACCCGCGAGCAGTTGTGGGAAGGGCTCGTGCTGCGCGCCGAACAGCCGCAACTGTTCGTGATCGGACTCGACAGTTGCACGATTCTTTCGCGCGAAGGCAATACCCTCGAGCGGGAACTGCACTACGGCCAGGCGACGGTCCGCGACCGCGTCACGCTGCACGAAAGCCAAAGCGTGCGCTACGACATCCTGCCGACGGCGGATTACGTCGGCGGCTCGCTGACCATGACCATCGAACAGCCGGACGAGCTGCAGCTTTTCCTGCGCTTCGAATATGCGACCACGCTGCCCGTATCCAACGATCAGGACGCCGTGCAGACGCAGGAGATCGTGAAGTCCGCGTATCGCGAGAACGACATCGATACCGTGCGCCTGATCCGTCAGTTCGTGCAGGCGAAGCAGGAGCCGGGTTCGCTGCACTGACTCGCTGTAGCGAACGTTAGTCAACGGCTGGGGCCGCGCTGGCGAGTTGCAGCGGCGGCTGCGGCGCCTCGCACCGCCGCGACCGGGTCCAGCCCGCAACGCGCGCTGTACCACCCACCTCGCCCGACTATCGAAACTCTGATCCGATGAATTTCTGCCCCTTGTAAATAGGAATGGTTATCATTTAGAATTCATCCATCGAATCAAGCAACGGCAAAGACGAATGACCGATACCACTCGCCCTACCACGCTCAGCCTGCGCCGTTCGGCTGCCGCGCTGACCAGCCGTCCGAAATCGGCGGCGGTCACATCGACGGCTGCGGTCAGGCCCGCTGCCAGCCGGGCGAACGAATCGGCGCAAACGGGCGAGCGCGTGTTGCGCAGCGACGCTTTGCTGCAAGGACACAGTCACATCAGCATCGTGCACAACGGCGAGACGTACCAGTTGCGCGCCACGCGTCTCGGCAAGCTGATTCTGACGAAGTAACGACCAACCGGATTTCAGTACCAGGTATTGTGGGGACCACCTCCTAGAGAGGTGTTGGGCATTAGCCAGCCACGACGGCTTGCACGTGAGAACTAGACCCCTTCGTGCAGACACCAAGCCAGCCGTCGCAGCCAGCCAGGCCGCTTTTTTCGGTTCCCGCCGACGCGCGCACGAAACGCCGTGCACGGTCATGCCAATGAAAAAGCCGTGGAGATGAGGTCATCTCCACGGCTTTTGTTTTTGCGGCCTACGATTCGAGATCGAGGCGAACGGGACGGATTGCGCGAAAGACTCGTCTACTTCGACGCCCAGCCCCAAAACATCAACCACCACGCGCTATCCACCACGGCCAGTGCCGCGATGAACCACAGCATCGCGAGACCGCGCCGCACGAAGTGCTCGCTGTAACGCCGCGTGACGAGCCATGCGAGCCACGCGCTCCACACGTTCGCGATGGCCAGAATCGCGATGCGCACGTCCGATGCCCACCACAACGGCACATGCTCGGCGCGCAGCAGCGACAGCGTGGTCGCGGACAAACCCAGAAACACGCCGGCCCCGGCAAGCGGAATCAGCCCTTGCGTCAGATGATGCAGACGCACGCTGCTGAAACGCCCGAGCGTGCGCGTCGCGCCCACCATCAGGACGAGCAGCGCGGTGCCGTAGACAAGCGCCGTCGCGAGGATATAGCCGATCACCATCGTGCCGTCGAGCCACGAGAACACGTCGTTCTGTTCCGGGTAATGCGTGAACAGGAACCACGGCGCATTGGTCTGCAGCGGCCAGGTGATGTCGCGATCCACGAGCCAGGTCGCGAAGAACATCTTCAGGTCGATGAACCAGCGCGAAGCTGTCCAGTGAAATGCGCCGATCGCGATGCCGAGCAGGCCGTACAGAATCAGCGCGGTGTCCCACACGTTCGCCTGCTTGTCGCCGAGTTGCACGACTTCCGACGACGGCGCGCGCCACGTCAGCGCAATCGCGTCGCGGTGGCCACTGCAACGGCCGCACATGTGGCAGTCGGACGCGCCCTTCATGTTGCGCAACGGCACGAGCGGCGCGCAATTAATCGGAATCACGCGATGCCCGTGCTCGCCGTTCTTATACGAACGGCGCCACGCGTCTTCATCGACCTTGTAGTGGAACGGCGCGAGGCGCGCCAGAAGCGAGAAAACCCCGTTCACGGGGCAGAGGTATTTGCACCAGACGCGCTTCTCGCGCCCGTAAAGCAGGCCGATGACGATAGCCGCGAGCGTCGAGCCGCCGAGCACCAGCAGCACCGCTTTCGGATACTGGTACACGCTCACCATCTGACCATAAATGGTCGTGATGCCGAACGCGACGAACGGCCAGCCGCCCCAGCGCATCCAGTGCGGAATCGCCCTGCCGCGGCCGTGCTTGCTGGCGAACTCCGCGAGCGCGCCTTCCGGACACAGCACGCCGCACCAGACGCGTCCGAGCATCACCATCGACAGCAGCACGAACGGCCACCAGATGCCCCAGAACACGAACTGCGCGGCAAGCGTCAGGTTGTTCCACAAATGCGCGCTGTCGTCGGGCAGCGGCATCACCGCCGGCACGATGATCAGCAGCGCATACACCGCGACCACGACCCACTGGATGCCGCGGATCACGGAACCGTGCCGCTGCATCCACTGCCCCGCCGCGGCGAGCCGCCCCGGACGGGTCATCAACGTACTCATGCTGCGCGCCCTGCGGCCTGCTGCGCCGGCTTGCGGTTCGCGCGCCGCAGCAGCAGATAGACGACCGCCCAGTACACCGCATACGCGATCAGGTTCATCAGCGCCGGATGCGCGCGATAGCCGGTGAGCGTGGCGACCAGCGAGCCGAAGGTGCTCGAATCGTCGAGAATGCCCGACGTGTTCCACAACTGGTCGACGATGGTCGGCAGGACTTCCTTGTCGATCAGCTTGTCGACGCCCGTCTGAAACAGACCCGCGCCCAGGAACAGCAGCATGATTTCCGTGACGCGGAAAAAGAGCCGCCACGAGAAGACCTTGCCGCCCAACTGCAGCACGTAGAACGTGAGCAGCGCGAGCGCGAGGCCGATCAGCACCGCGAGCATCTGCGCGCCGTCCACATGACCCGACTGGCCGAAGCCGAGGCCGTACAGGAAAATCACCGTCTCGCTGCCTTCACGCGCGATGGCGAGTGCGACGAGCAGCGCCACGCCCCACCAGTTCGAGTCGCGCTGGCTTTGTTGCAGCGAGCGTTCCATGTCGCGCTTGAGCGAGCGGCCGTGCTGCTTCATCCACAGCACCATTTGCACGATCAGCACGCAGGCGACCAGCACCATCGCGGTCTGGAAGTAGTCCTGCGCGTCGCCGGACAGCACTTCGGTGAAACCGACGAGCGCCGCGCCGAGCGCCACCGCCGCGATCAGGCCGGCCACGACGCCGCCCCACAGGTACGGCAAACCGCGGCGCGCGTCGTCGTCGCCATTTTTCAGCCACGCGTACAGAATGCCGACGACCAGCAACGCCTCGACACTTTCCCGCCACACAATGAATAGAATCTGACCCATCAAGCACTCCCTTCTGCACTGCCACTGCTGTCGCTGGCGACGGCGGGCCGGGTGCCCCGCGTCCGCCTCGCCAGCACCGCTACTTCGCGACGATCACGCCCTGCGCCTGCTGGTGAAAATCGTCGAAAAACTTGTACTCGCCCGGCGAGAGCGGAGCGATCACCACGAACGAATCGGCGCCCGGCGCGAGGACTTTTTCCTTGCGCAACTGGACGCTTTCGAATTCGGCCGCACCCTTGCCCGTATTGCGCACTTCGATCTTGATGCGCTGCCCTGCCGGCACTTCGATGCGCGCCGGCGTCAGCTTGCCGTCGTTCATTTCGAGCTTGAAGGTGAGCAGATCGGCTGCCTGAGCCGCGCCCGCCAGCAGAATCGACGATGCCAGGACTGCGATCTTTCGGTTGATTCTCATTGGTGTTTCCAGAAAACGCGGCGCGAGGCATGACTCCACGCGCCGCCTGCTGCATTCACTCGCATTCACTCATTTGCCACGGATGGCTCGCATACTGCGATGCGACCCGCTGCGGCAAAGCGTGGAGATCAGTACCCGCCCTTCTTGCCGATGCCGGCGAACGTGAAGTCGTATTCAAGCGTGAACGGTTTGAACCACGGACCCACGCCGGTTTCCTTGTCGACGTGACGGCCGAACGCCATGTGGCCGGTTTGCATCGGCGCTTCGACGGTCAGCTTCAGGTGATATTTGCCCGGGCCTTGCAGCTTGACGTTGTCGCCGTAGTGCGGGCCGTCGTTGGCGACCATCGCCATCAGATCGCCCTTTTGCGTGTCCTTCGAACCGGCCTTCGTCAGTTCGTAACGCACTTGCAGATACGGCATCCAGTCGCCTTCCGCGAAACCGGTCGGATTGTTCTTGACCGCGTGGATGTCGGCTTCCAGGTGGATGTCCGAGTCCGACGCCTTGCGCATCATGCCTTCGGGCTCCATCGTGATCGGCTGCAGATACACCGCGCCGATTTCCATGCCGCCCTGAATCTGCTGCTTGCCGATCGGATACTCTGCCGCCGTTGCCGACAGCGCCGCGACGGCCGCCGCCGCTGCAACCCCAGCGCGCACAAATGAAGAAATCCGCATTGAAACTCCTTGTTTTTATCTGACTCGATTCGATCCCATTGGAACAGTGCGTCGGACAACCAACCGAAGCAGATCGCATATTTGAACGTTAATGCGAACCATTCTCAATATTGGGCGAGTTTATCATTGTTCGCTTGCCGGAACAAATACGAACGCACGCGAAGCCTTATGGCAGCAGGGTCTTAAGGGTGTCTTAAGAAACGACGTGTGGGAGATGGCAGGCGGGCCAACCCCTCTTTTCGGATGCAAAGAACAGGACGCGGCGGATTGCCGCGCCTTGTCCTTGTCCTTGCTTTGGGCCGCCGCGTGATTTATTCGACGCCCGATACGTGATCGCCGACATTCGCCCCGAACACGCGCTGCCGCAGCAACGCGAGCTGGTCGCGCGTCTGGGCCGCTTTCTCGAACTCGAGGTTCTTCGCGTGCTCCATCATCTGCTTTTCGAGGCGCTTCAGTTCCTTGGCAAGCTGCTTCTCGGACATGTCCTCGAACTTGGCGCGCGTTTGCTGCTCTTTCAGCTCGGCGCGCGCGTCGTCGACGTTGTATACGCCGTCGATAATGTCGCGAATCCGCTTCACCACGCCGCGCGGCGTGATGCCGCGCTCGAGGTTGAAGGCGATCTGTTTCGCACGCCGCCGCTCGGTTTCGTCGATCGCGCGGCGCATTGAGTCCGTCACCTTGTCCGCGTACAGGATCGCCTTGCCGTTCACGTTACGCGCCGCCCGGCCGATCGTCTGGATCAGCGAGCGTTCGGCGCGCAGGAAACCTTCCTTGTCGGCGTCGAGAATCGCAACGAGCGACACTTCCGGAATGTCCAGACCTTCGCGCAGCAGGTTGATACCGACGAGCACGTCGAACGTGCCGAGCCGCAAGTCGCGGATGATTTCGACCCGCTCGACCGTGTCGATGTCGCTGTGCAGATAGCGCACCTTGACGCCGTGGTCGGCGAGAAACTCCGTCAATTGCTCGGCCATGCGCTTGGTCAGCACGGTGACGAGCACGCGGTCGCCCGCCTTCACGCGCTCGTTGATTTCGGCGAGCACGTCGTCCACCTGGCTGCGCGCCGGGCGCACCTCGATTTCCGGGTCAACGAGTCCGGTGGGGCGCACGAGCTGCTCGGCCACTTGCCCCGCGGTCTTCTTTTCATAGTCCGCGGGCGTGGCCGACACGAACACGACCTGACGCATCTTGCGCTCGAACTCGTTGAACTTCAGCGGCCGGTTGTCGAGCGCCGACGGCAGACGGAAACCGTAGTCGACCAGATTTTCCTTGCGCGCGCGGTCGCCGTTGTACATGCCGTTCAACTGGCCGATCAGCACATGCGACTCGTCGAGCAGCATGATCGCGTCTGGCGGCAGGTAATCGACCAGCGTGGGCGGCGGCTCGCCGGGCGCCGCGCCGGAAAAGTGCCGCGAGTAATTCTCAATGCCTTTGCAGAAACCAAGCTCCTGCAACATTTCCAGATCGAAGCGCGTGCGCTGTTCGAGCCGCTGCGCTTCAACGAGCTTGCCCTGGCTATAGAAGAACTCCAGCCGCTCGCGCAACTCCGCCTTGATGGTTTCGACTGCACGCACGACGGTATCGCGCGGCGTCACATAGTGCGACGAGGGATACACCGTGAAGCGCGGAATTTTCTGACGCACACGGCCGGTAAGCGGATCGAACAGTTGCAGCGTTTCCACTTCGTCGTCGAACAATTCCACGCGCACCGCCATTTCCGCATGCTCGGCCGGGAAAATGTCGATCGTGTCGCCGCGCACGCGGAACGAGCCGCGCTGGAAGTCGGCTTCGTTGCGGTTGTACTGCATCGCAATCAGCCGCGCGATGATGTCGCGCTGGCCGAGCTTGTCGCCGGTGCGCAGCGTGAGAATCATCTGGTGGTATTCGGACGGATTACCGATACCGTAAATGGCCGACACGGTCGCGACGATCACCACGTCGCGCCGCTCCATCAGGCTCTTGGTGGCCGACAGCCGCATCTGCTCGATATGCTCGTTGATCGACGAATCTTTCTCGATGAACAGGTCGCGCTGCGGCACGTACGCTTCCGGCTGATAGTAGTCGTAGTACGAGACGAAGTACTCGACCGCGTTGCGCGGAAAGAACTCGCGGAACTCCGAGTAAAGCTGCGCGGCGAGCGTCTTGTTCGGCGCGAACACGATAGCCGGACGGCCGAGCCGCGCGATGGTATTGGCCATCGTGAAGGTCTTGCCCGAGCCGGTCACGCCGAGCAGCGTCTGGAACGAGAGACCGTCCTCGATGCCTTCGACGAGCGTCTCGATCGCCGTCGGCTGGTCGCCGGCGGGCGGATATGGCTGGTAGAGCTGAAACGGCGAGCCTTCGAAGCGGACGAATTTGGATTCGTCGAGCGTATCTTCGGCTTCGGTCAGATGTTGTTCGGACATGGGGACGGCAGCGCCTTGGGCAAAAAACTATTCTAACGGGTTGCGGAAAGTCGGATCGGGCACGGACTGCACGGATCCGCGTAGGACGGCAGCGGCGCGAGAACAGTCCGTCTTGCATTTAGCGGCGCCCTGCCTGTTTTTCAAGCAAATGAGCCCGCCAACGGGCGCTATCGTCCGAAAAACGTTCGCAGATTCGTTACAATGCGAAGTTGCGCTCGCTTGCCTCTGTCCGCGTTTTGCGTCATCCGGCGTTTGCGTTTTGCATCAGACGCAGCCGGCACGGTCGCGCATGCTCGTAGCCGCCCTCTTTTCACTACTGCTGGCCACCCACCATGTCTCTGTTCTCCGCCGTCGAACTTGCTCCCCGCGACCCGATTCTGGGCCTGAACGAAGCCTTTAACGCCGACCCGCGCCCGACCAAGGTCAACCTCGGCGTTGGCGTGTATTTCAACGAAGAAGGCAAGATTCCGCTGCTGCGCGCCGTGCGCGACGCGGAAAAGGCGCGTGTCGAAGCGGCGCTGCCGCGCGGCTATCTGCCGATCGAAGGTATCGCCGCCTACGACGCAGCCGTGCAAAAGCTGCTGCTCGGCAACGATTCGCCGCTGATCGCCGCGGGCCGCGTCGTGACGGCGCAAGCGCTGGGCGGCACGGGCGCGCTGAAGATCGGCGCGGACTTCCTGAAGCGGCTGAATCCGAACGGCAAGGTCGCGATCAGCGATCCGAGCTGGGAAAACCACCGCGCGCTCTTCGAAGCCGCGGGCTTCGAGGTGGTCTCGTATCCGTACTACGACGCGCATACGCACGGCGTGAATTTCGACGGCATGCTGAGCGCGCTCAACAGCTATGCCGCGGGCACGGTCGTCGTGCTGCATGCGTGCTGCCACAACCCGACGGGCGTCGACCTGAGCGTCGACCAGTGGAAGCAGATCGTCGAAGTCGTCAAGGCGCGCAACCTGGTGCCGTTCCTCGACATCGCCTATCAGGGTTTCGGCGACAACATCGAAGCTGACGCTGCGGCCGTGCGCCTCTTCGCCGCGTCGGAATTGAACGTGTTCGTGTCGTCGTCGTTCTCGAAGTCGTTCTCGTTGTACGGCGAGCGTATCGGCGCACTGTCCATCATCACGGGCAGCAAGGAAGAAGCCACGCGCGTGCTGTCGCAACTCAAGCGCGTGATCCGCACGAACTACTCGAACCCGCCGACGCATGGCGGCTCCGTGGTCGCGGCGGTGCTTGCGTCGCCGGAATTGCGCGCCACGTGGGAAACGGAACTCGCTGAAATGCGCGACCGCATCCGCGCGATGCGCAACGGTCTGGTCGAGCGCCTGAAAGCGAGCGGCGTGGATCGCGACTTCAGCTTCGTCAATGCGCAGCGCGGTATGTTCTCGTACTCGGGTCTGACGGCGCCGCAAGTCGACCGTCTGCGCGAAGAGTTCGGCATTTATGCGGTGGGCACGGGCCGCATCTGCGTGGCCGCGTTGAACACGCGCAACCTCGACGTGGTGGCCAACGCCGTTGCGCATGTGTTGAAGTAAAGCTTTTTGCAAAGCGCGCTTAGGTGCGCTTCTATTGAAGCTGAATATGAAACGGCGCCCCATGAAGGGCGCCGTTTCTGTTTGCGGCTCAGAACTTGCCGACTCGCCTGTCAGCGCCCGTCGCGATGAATGTCGTGCGTGACGAAACCCGCGTCGTTATCCGGCATGGCAAGCCAGTCCGGTTGCGAAAGCGAATGACGGATGTCGTCCAGCCCGCTTTGCCAATGCTCGCGCATGGTCGACAAGCCGAACTGGAAGTCCTTGTAGTGCCCTTCGTATTCCTTCTGCCGGTAGATGAGATGGATCACGTTGTAGCGCTTCGAGCACGATAGATCTTCGGCGAGTTTGCACCAGGGGTCGTCGCGCTGGTCCGGCGACACACGGTCCAGCACCTCGCGCAGCACGTGCCGGAAACGTTGCGAGCGTTGCAGCATGTCGGTCACGAGACGGGTGCGGCTCGAATACTGGATGTCTTTCATGCGCCCCTGCACGTCGGTGATGCTGTCCGGCACCGGCCCGATTGCGCTCCACAGATCGACCTGAAACGCGAGCGTGTCGCGCCGCGGCGTGGTCTGCATCACCTCGTAGAGCGGCGTGTTCGACATCAAACCGCCGTCCCAGTAATACTGGCCGTCGATTTCAACCGCCGCGAAGCCAGGCGGCAACGCACCGGACGCCATGAAGTGCTCGGCCCTCAGCGTGGTGTGCGTATTGTCGAAATACGCGAAATTGCCCGTGCCGCAATTGACCGCGCCCACGGACACACGCATTTCCCGCGAGTTGATGCGGTCGAAATCGCACAGGCTTTCCAACGTGGCTTTCAGCGGCGCCGTGTCGTAATAGCTCGCCGCCTGAGGCGGTCCCGACACCGTTGGCAAGGGCGGCGGAAAGCGCGGCACAAAGAAGCCCTTTTGCCCCTCGACGAGTGCGCCGAGCGCCTGCGTCGCTGTGAACGCTTTGCGCACGGCGTCGCTCGAGTTGAAGAACGCGTGCTCGATAAAGGCCGGCAGCGGCAAACCGAACGCCGGTTGACAGATGGTCTCCCAGAATTGCAGCAGCCGTTCCACCCGCTTTTCCGGCGGATTGCCCGCGATGATCGCAGTATTCAACGCGCCGATGGAAATGCCCGCCAGCCAGTTCGGCTCAATGCCGGCTTCGTGAAGCCCCTGAAAAACGCCGGCCTGATACGCGCCCAATGCACCGCCGCCCTGCAGCGTGAGCGCGATGGTTTCGTAGTCCGGCACTTGAATGCGCGAGCCCGGAGCCGTGGCGGACGCCGCGCCGGCGCCCGCACCTCCCTCATTGCCCGGCACGCCCAGGCGCGCCTGCTTGAGATTGCGTTGCGCCATCACGCCTCCTTATTGCATGTACCAGCCGTGGCTCACAATGAAGGACTGACCCGTCAGTGCCGCCGTGGGGAAAGTCGAGAGGAACAGCACGGTTTGCGCGACGTCTTCGACGGTGGTGAAAATACCATCGACGGTGCCGCCGAGCATCACGCGCTTGACGACTTCTTCTTCACTGATGTTCAGTTCCTTCGCCTGCTCGGGAATCTGCTTGTCGACAAGCGGCGTGCGCACGAAGCCGGGACACACGACATGCGAACGCACGTTGTGTTTCGCGCCTTCCTTGGCGAGCACGCGCGCGAGCCCGAGCAGCGCATGCTTGGCCGTCACGTAAGCGGACTTGAGCGGCGACGCCTCGTGCGAGTGCACCGAGCCCATGTAGATCACGATGCCGCCGCGATCGTCCTTGTACATGTGCTTGAGCGCTGCCTTCGTGGTCAGGAAGGCGCCGTCCACGTGAATCGCCTGCATCTTTTTCCAGTCGGAGAACGAGTAGTTCTCGATCGGATTGACGATCTGAATGCCGGCATTGGAAATAAGAATGTCGACGGAGCCCAGCTCGGCCGCCACTTTGTCGATGCCCTGGTTGACGGCGTCTTCGTTGGTGACGTCCATGGCGATGCCGATCGCCTTGCCGCCGCCCTTCCTGATTTCTTCAGCGACGGCGTTCGCGCCGTCCTGATTCAGATCGGCGATCGCGACAGCCGCGCCCGCTGCCGAAAGGGTCAACGCAATCTGCTTGCCGATGCCGCTCGCGGCGCCGGTAACCACCGCGACCTTGCCATTCAGATTTGTGTTCAGTGACGACATCCAGAACCTCCATGCAGTTGATGAGCAATGAGACCACGAGCCGCGCGCAGCGTGAAGTCAGCCGAACGGCATAGGCGCCGATTACGCGCGCATAGGCGCGCATAGGCCTTCTCCTATACCGTTCGGCCGAATGTTGCACTGCGGCCAATCCTGCTATTGTGCATGAACCGTATGGAATCGATCGGTAAAAAGCACGCCCAGGCTTATGTATTTAAACTAGGCGTTCCGCCAGGATTCCGGTCGCTTCACTATCGAGGAGAATTGCATGAATTATCGGCGTTTAGGTCGCTCGGGCCTGCAGGTCAGCGAACTGTCCATCGGCTCGTGGGTCACGTACGGCAATCAGGTCGATCATCGCGTGGCGCGCGAATCGCTCGCGGCCGCGCGCGACGCGGGCGTCAACTTCTTCGACAACGCCGAGGTCTATGCCGGCGGCAAATCCGAAGAGATCATGGGTCAGGCGCTCAAGGAACTGGCATGGCCGCGCGTGAGCTACGTGGTGTCAACCAAGTTCTTCTGGGGACTGCAGGAAGCGCCCAATCAGTACCACACGCTGAACCGCAAGTATCTGCTCAACGCAATCGATTCATCACTCGCGCGTTTGCAGCTCGACTATGTCGATCTGGTGTTCTGCCATCGCCCGGACCCAAACACGCCGGTCGAAGAAACGGTATGGGCAATGAGCGACATGATCACGCGCGGCAAGGCGTTGTACTGGGGCACGTCCGAGTGGAGCGCGGACGAAATCCGCGCTGCTTACGAGATTGCGGAGCGGCATCATCTGCATAAGCCGGTCATGGAGCAGCCGCAATACAACCTGTTTCATCGCAAGCGCGTGGAGCAGGAATACAAGCGTCTTTACGAAGATATCGGCCTTGGGCTGACCACGTGGAGTCCGCTCGCGTCCGGCCTTCTGACCGGCAAGTATCGCAACGGCGTGCCCGCGGAAAGCCGCGCGCAATTGCAAGGTTACGACTGGCTGCGCAAACAGGTCACCGATGAAGGCAAGAACAATGTGGTCGGCAAGCTCGGCGAAGTGGCCGACGAACTCGGCTGCACGGTCGGCCAGCTTGCAATTGCGTGGGTTCTGAAGAATCCGCATGTCAGCACTGTGATTACCGGCGCATCGCGCGTCGAGCAGATCGGCGAGAACATGAAGTCCGCCGAGGTCGCCGAGCGGATCACGCCGGAGATCAAGGAGCGGATCGAAGGCATTATCGGCGACGCGTACGACTGACAGCGCTGCGGGAACCGCGCCGGTTGCGCGGCCACGGCAAAAGCGTGGCCGGCGCACGGTGCATCGGCTGGTGTGAAGCGCACACTAGGCAAATCACCGTGCGGCGCGGTGCCCGGCGTCGCGTACAATACGCGACCGCGCTGCACTCCGGCGCTCGTTGCCGCGGTGCCGCCGTATTGCATCCGCATTGCATCCGCATCGCCGGTTCCAGCCTGGAACGGCACGCCTCTTTCAGCGTCTCCTCATATGCTCAGCTACCGCCACGCCTTTCATGCAGGCAATCACGCCGACGTCCTCAAACACGCGGTCGTGTTGCAGCTATTGCGCTATCTCGGCCAGAAGGACAAAGCCTACTGGTATATCGACACGCATGCCGGCGCGGGCGTCTATTCGCTGAAGGAAGGCTACGCCGTCAAGACGGGCGAGTTTCAGACAGGTATCGCAAAGCTGTGGGAACGTAACGATCTGCCGCCGCTCTTCGCCGATTATGTCGATGAAGTCGCCGCACTCAATTCCGACGGCCAACTGCGCTTCTATCCGGGTTCGCCGTACATCGCGTGGCGGCAACTGCGCGAGCAGGACCGCATGCGTCTGTTCGAGCTGCACAGCACCGAAATCGACGTGTTGCGCCACAATTTCCGCGATGCGGGCCGTCGCGCGATGCTGTACGCGGGCGACGGTTTCGACGGCATTCTCGCGCTGCTCCCGCCGGCGCCGCGCCGCGCGCTGGTGCTGCTCGATCCGTCGTATGAAGACAAGCGCGATTACACGCGCACGCTTCGTTGCGTCGAAGAGAGTCTGAAGCGCTTTCCGACCGGCACCTACGCCGTCTGGTATCCGCAGGTGAGGCGCCCGGAATCGCAGCGCTTTCCGGAGCAGCTAAAAAAGCTGCAGGACCGCAACTGGCTGCATGTGAGCCTGACTGTCAGCAATCCGCCGGAAGACGGTTTTGGTCTGTTCGGCAGCGGCATGTTCATCCTCAATCCGCCGTACACGCTGCACAAAATGCTGAAGGATCAGATGCCTTGGCTGGTGAGCGCGCTCGGCGAGGACAAGGCCGCGCAGTTTAAGGTGGAATATCGCGGCGATTGAATTCCGGCTGGGCGCGCGGCCCGCAGTTGACGGCGCGCTCGGGCCGCACCGTCAATTGCATTGCGCGCTCACTTGAGTTGCGCCCCCGCCTTGCGCGCGAAGTCGTTCGTAAACGTCGCGTTCAGATCGATCTTCTTCGGATCGAGCCGGTTATCAAACGACGCCAGCGCGCGCAACGAAGTCGCCGGGCCGTCTGGGGGCATCAGGCCATCGGGCGAATAGGCGTCGCGCACGTTGTGAAAAGCCTCCACATATAGCGCGGAATCGTTGAGCAGATAAGCCGGCGGCACCATCTTCAGCAGATCGGCATCGCTCGCGTTCTGCAACCAGTGATCCGCGCGCACGATCGCGTTCGCGAGCGCCTGCGTCGTCTTCGGATACTTCTGGATGAAACTCTCGGGTGCGTAGAGCGTGGCGGCGGGCATCGTGCCGCCGAACACCTCCTGCGTGCCCTTGACCGTGCGAGTGTCCACCAGCACCTTGATTGCACCGCTGCGCGTGAGCTTCGTCATCATCGGATCGACGTTGGAAAGCGCGTCGATCTGCCCGTTGCCGACCGCCGCCAGCACTGTCGCGCCGCTGCCCACGCCGATCGCCGCGATGTCGCTGCGCTGCACGCCGGCCTTGCGCAATGCGACGGTGAGCACGAGATCGGTCGACGATCCCGGCGCGCTCACGCCGACCTTGGCGCCTTTGAAGTCCGCGAGCGTTTTTATCTTGTCGGCTTTCGACGTCAATACCGCGACCACGATCTGCGGCGCGCGGCCCATCAATGCGAAAGCCCGGTAATGTTGGCCTTTGGCCTGCATGAAAAGCGTGTGCTCGAAGGCACCCGCGCCGATATCCGCACTGCCGCCCACCACGGCTTCGAGTGCTTTCGACCCGCCCGCGAAATCTTCGAGCGTGACGTCGAGACCTTCGTCCTTGAAATAGCCCAATTGCTGCGCCGTCAACACGGGCAAATAGTAAAGACCGGGCAACCCGCCGACGGCCATCGTCAAGGCTGGCTTTTCGGGCGTGTCTTTCGCGAACGCTACGCCGTGCAGGGCTGCGGTGGCAAAAAGCGTAGCGCACAGGCCGGCGGCACGCCGCATCCAGTGAGAAGGCATTTGTCGTCTCCTTTTTGTATTTTCGTTCGATGCGGTCGTTGGGCCGGCTACCGTCGGCGGACTTGGGCGAGAGAGACCGCCTGAAGATTGTCGTCGTCCGACTGCAGGCGCGCCATGCGCCCAAACCCGAATGGCCGCGCCCGGCGCGCTGTGACGACTGGACGTGTCGGCGTACTGCGCGACCGATAGGCTGCGGGCCGGGACAGCGCAGTTGTGTTATTGCCGATGCGGCGGCGGACCCGGCTGGATCTGCGGCTGCGGCACGGCGCCGCCGACGGGCAACTGGATATAAGGCGCGACGATGACCGGCACCGATGAGTTCGGCGCGAGTTCGGTGGGCGTTGCGATCGGGCGCGCTTCGACGATGGGCTCCCGCGAAAGCGGCGCGGTTTGCAGGACCGTGCCGCTTTGCCCGTCGCTGATCCCGCTTTGCGTGTCGAGAATCACCGGCTTGCGGCTATTACTCGACGCGGCAAATGCGCTCGACGCGGCACTGACCGTAGCCAACGAGATTGCAACGACAGCGAGCATAGGTTTAAGCGAGCGGATTGGAGACATGGGCGGACCGGTTCGAGTCGGCAAGGCCGGATTGCGCGGACGACGCCCTACCTTACCGCGACACGCGCCAGGAGGCTAGTCGATATTCGCCATCCTCGTGTTTGGGCGTCCGGTTCGCGATCACAAAGGCCCAGATGTGACAAAGCCCCGCAAAGACGGGGCTTGACACTGAACTACCACTTCTACCGCTTACTGCGACTGCGCTGGCAGTGCGACCTGCACGCTGGCGCCGTCAAATGAAACTTTACAGCGAGTAGCCGTTGGTTTCGAGCGAGCGGATACGCTGTTCGAGCTGAACGATATCCGACGACGACGCCAGATACGCTTCGCGGCGATCGCGTTCGGCAGTTTCAAACCAGGTGCTCAGCTTTTCGAGGATGTATGCAAACATGATGTTCTCCAAGGATCAAATGAATCCCCGGTGGATTGGGCATCAGGGATTTCCCGTAGACGGGTTAACCCGAATTATAGGCTGATGGTGCAACCGCGCCAGTGAAATGCTCGCATGATGTGCATTCCATTTTGGAATACCGCACACCTTTGGTGCAATAAGATCTTTGATTTCTTTGGCTTCTGAGCGCCGCGGGTTTTGTTAGCGGGCAGGTCGCCGTCCTTTTTGCACAACTCCGGTGCGCGACCTACGGGTTGCACCCGCGTCAGCACTCTCAATGCTGCGCCTTCACCGACGGTAGCCCGTGGCAATCCGCGCGCTTGTCTTCACAAAGCAAGTCCGCATCGGCGAGCCGCTCGATAATCGGACAGTCCGGGCGGTCGTCGCCATGACAATGGTTCGCGAGATGCGCCAAGGTGTCGCGCATCTCGGTGAGCTCGGCGATGCGCCGATCCAGGTCGGCCACGTGATCCAGCGCGATCGCCTTGACTTCGGCGCTCGCGCGCGTGCGGTCGTGCCACAGCGCCAGCAGCCGCCGAATGTCTTCCACGAGGAAACCGAGCCGACGCGCCTGACGAATAAAACGCAACGAATGGACCTCCTGCGGCCCGTAAACCCGATAGCCGGCGCTCGTGCGTGCTTTTGCCGCCAGCAGGCCGACGCTCTCGTAGTAACGAATCATCTTCGCCGTGACGCCCGACGCGCGGGCCGCTTCGCCAATATTCATCACCGTTTCTCCACTGATCGGCTCGATCGTACACGTTCCCATGATGGGAAGGTCAGCCACTTAAATTCGGTCCGGCAGGCATAATTCAACTGTCGCAACGTTATTTCGCGAGGCAATCCGATGAAAACCGAATTCCAGGTGGAAGGTATGAGCTGCCAGCACTGCGTGGCCGCAGTCACGAACGCTATCCGCGAGCACGACGACGGCGCGCAAGTTCAGGTGGATCTGGCAGCGGGCCGCGTGGCGGTTGAATCGACGCAATCGGTCGAGGCGTTGAAGGCCGCCATCGACGAGGCCGGGTACACAGTCAAAGGTGCGGTCAAAGGCGAGGTGAAAGGCGTATCGCCCGACGCGGCGAGTGGCGCGGCCGGCGGCGCCGCGAGCTAGGCGGACGCGCTCATGTTCAAGGTCGCCGTGATTGGAGCGTCGGGTCTGCTCGGCCGCGCTATTGTCGACGAGTTGGCGAGGCAGCCGGCCTGGCAAGTCGTCGGCACCGCGTTCAGCCGCCCTGCGCCGGACACTGTCCCGCTCGATGTCCGCGACTCGCGGGCAATCGAGCAGTTTGTCGAACGCGAAGCGCCGGATGCGCTCGTGATTGCCGCTGCCGAGCGTCGGCCGGACGTGTGCGAGCGTCAGCCGGAACTGGCCCGCGCGCTCAATGTCGACGCGCTGCGCGCGATCGCGGCCGCGGCGCAGCGGCGCGGCGCCTGGACGCTGTCGATTTCCACCGATTATGTTTTCGACGGCACTCATCCGCCCTATCGGCCGGATTCCGCGCCCGCGCCGCTCAACGCGTACGGGCGCAGCAAGCTCGAAGGCGAGCACGCGTTAACCGCGACGACCGACTTCGGCTGTGTGCTGCGCTTGCCGCTGCTGTATGGGCCGATTGTCGATTGGGCGGAGTCCGCCGTGACGAGCCTCGTGCCCGCGATTGCGGCGTCGGCTTCGGCACACGGGCAGCCGGCCAGCATGGACGCATGGGCAATTCGCTATCCGACCTTCACGCCGGACGTCGCGTTCGTGATCCGGCAGATGCTCGAGCGTCATGCCGCGGGCAACGCGATTCGCGGCATCGTCCATTGGTCGGGCGACGAACCGATGACCAAGTACGAGATCGCGGTGCGCCTTGCAGAAGCGCTGCAACTCGATGCGCACCTGACGCCGCAGCACACGCCGACCGATGCGACGCCTCGCCCGCATAACTGCCATCTTGCGTCGGAGCGGCTCGAGGAGCTTGGCATTGGCCGGCGCACACCGTTCGACACGGCGATACGCGAGGTGCTCGCCACCTTTCCGTGGCGCGGCGATACGGCTGTTTGACGAGCGAAGCGGCGAGCTATGGCGAGCGCGGGTCAAGCGCACATTCAACCGCGCATCAGTGAAAATCGCGGCTCGCGGTGGCCAGGTCGCCGAGCCACTCACTTAAGTCTTCCAGACGATGAGCGACCAGGTGCACCACCTCGCCTTTGTGTTTCTTTCTCGTCTTGCCCGCCTGACTCGCAGGCGCGGTCTGCTCGCCCTGATTGCCCGGGTTGCCCTGATTGCCGCCAGTGGCGACGCCGTCGTCGCGCTGCAAGACACCATAGACCGCGAGCAGCGAAGAGCCCAGCAGCGCCTTGCGCTGCTTTTCCACCAGCGACGGCCAGACAATCACATTGATCGAACCGGTTTCGTCTTCGATTGAAACGAAGATGGTGCCGTTCGCCGTGCCCGGCCGCTGCCGCACGGTGACGATGCCGCATGCCCGCGCGAGAGTGCCGTGCTGACACGCGGCGAGATCCGCCGCCGTGCGAAAACGCTGCTTCGCGAGACGCGCGCGCAACAGCGCAAGCGGATGACGATTGAGCGTGAGGCCGAGGCTCGCATAATCGTCGACGATCTCGCGCGCCTCGTCGGCCTGCGGCAACGCGAGCGGCGCTTCCGCGATCGGCGCATCGCGCAGCAGCTTGGGAACAATATGCTGGGCGGTCACGGCCCACCATGCTTCCCGCCGATGACCCGCGATACTCGTCAGCGCGTTCGCCGCCGCGAGCGCTTCGAGATCGCGCCGCGTCAGCGCCGCGCGTCGCGCGAGATCGTCGACGTTTGTAAACGGCGCATCGCGGCGCGCGGCCATGATGCGCTCGGCAGCCGCCTGCGCGAGTCCCTTGATCAGATGCAGACCGATACGCACGGCGGGACCGCGCGCGCCATAAGTGCCGGGCGTTTGAAACACGCGCGCGGTCAGCCGCTTCGTCGCGCGCCGTATCGTCCGGTTCACTCTCAGGCGGCGCAGCGAAAGATCGCGCAACTGCTGCGCGGACAAGACGGCCTGCTGACGATGCAAACAGGTTTCGCCCGGCGCGATCCGCTCACCTTCGCGATCGCGCTTCTCGAAGGTCGATTCCCAGTCGCTCAGCGTCACATCGGGCGGCAATACCTTGACGCCGTGGCGCTTCGCATCCTGCACGAGTTGCGACGGCGAATAAAAGCCCAACGGCTGGCTATTGAGCAATCCGGCCAGAAAAGCCGCCGGCTCATAGCGCTTTAACCACGCGCTCAGATAGACGAGCAGCGCGAAACTCGCCGCATGGCTCTCCGGGAAACCATACTCGCCGAAACCTTCGATCTGCTGGCAGATACGGTCGATAAATTCCGGCTCGTAGCCGCGCGCCGACATGCGGTCGCTCAGGTCCTTCTGATACTTCGCGAGGTTGCCGGTGCGCCGCCAGGCCGCCATTGCGCGTCGCAACTGGTCGGCCTGCTCGCCGGTGTACTTTGCGGCGACCATCGCCAGATGCATGACCTGCTCCTGGAAAATCGGCACGCCGAGTGTGCGTTCGAGCACGGGCCGCAGCTCGTCCTTCGCGTAGTCGATCGGTTCGAGGCCCTGCTTGCGGCGCAAATACGGATGCACCATGCCGCCCTGAATCGGCCCCGGCCGCACGATCGCGACTTCGATCACGAGGTCGTAATACTTGTTCGGCTTCAGGCGCGGCAGCATGCTTTGCTGCGCGCGCGATTCGATCTGGAACACGCCGACCGTATCGGCATGGCCGCACATTTCGTAGACGGCGCGGTCTTCGCGCGGAATGTCCTGCACGCGGAACTGCGGAAAGCCGCGTCTTAGCGCGACGAACTCCAGCGCGCGCCGAATGGCCGACAACATGCCCAGTGCCAGCACGTCGACTTTCAGCAGCTTGAGCGCGTCGATATCGTCCTTGTCCCATTCGATCACGCTGCGGTCTTTCATCGTCGCGTTTTCGATTGGCACGAGCCGCGAGAGCTTGTCCTTCGCAATCACAAAGCCGCCGACGTGTTGCGACAGATGCCGCGGAAACAGCCGCAATTCCTTCGTGAGGCGAATCAGATTTCTGGTGATGTGAGAGTTGGCGTCGAAACCCGCTTCCGCGAGATAGCCGGCCACTGCTTCGGAACCGTCCCACCATTGCTGCGATTTGCTGATTCGCTCGATCAACGATGCCTCGAGACCCAGCGCCTTGCCGACGTCCTTCAATGCGCTGCGCACATGGTAGGTAATCAGCGACGCGGTCAGCGCCGCGCGATGACGCCCGTACTTCGCATAGATGTACTGGATCACCTCCTCGCGGCGCTGATGCTCGAAGTCGACGTCGATATCGGGCGGCTCGTTGCGCGCGCGCGAGATGAAGCGCTCGATCAGCATGTTCATATGCACGGGGTCGATCTCCGTCACATGCAGGCAATAGCAGACGATCGAATTCGCGGCCGAACCGCGGCCCTGGCAAAGAATGTTTCTGGAGCGCGCGAAGCTCACGATGTCGTGCACCGTCAGAAAGTACTTTTCGTATTTCAGATCGGCGATCAGGCTCAGTTCCTTTTCGATCTGATCGATGCGCTTCAGGTCCAGGCCGTTCGGCCAGCGCTCCGCCGCACCCGCCATGACGAGCTTGCGCAGATAGCTCGACGGCGACTCTCCCGCAGGCACCAGTTCTTCGGGATACTCGTACTTGAGTTCGTCGAGCGAGAAGCGGCACAGCGCGGCGATATTGAGCGTTTCCTCGAGCGTATCGCGCGGATATAGTTTGCTCAGACGTACCCGCGTGCGCATATGCCGTTCGGCATTGGCTTCGAGCGCGTGGCCGCATGCCGACAGCGGCGTGTTCAGGCCAATGGCGGTCATCGTGTCCTGCAAGGGCTTGCGCGATCGCGTGTGCATCAGAACGCCGCCCGCCGCGACGAGCGGTAGGCCGCTCGCTTGCGAAATCATCCGCAAGGCGTCGATCTGGAGATCGTCGCTGCCGGTTTGCCAAAGTTCGAGCGCGATCCACGCGCGGTTGGCGGCGAACGACGCGAGCCAATGCGCGCAATGCAGTGTGTGCGACAGCGTAGCCGTGCGCTGCGGCACAAGCAGCAGCACACAGTCAGGCAGAGCCCGCAGATGCTCGAGATGCGGCAACGAATCGGTGAAATCGGACGGGCTTAGCCGGTAGCTGCCCTTCTCCGCGCGCGAGCGGCCGAGCGTGATCAGTTCGGAAAGATTGCCGTAACCGTTGCGGTTCGCTGCAAGCGCAACCAGAGTGCAGAAAGGCTCGCCGGCTGCGTCCGTCAGATTCAGTTCGCTGCCGATGATCAGTTGAGGCAGAGGTTTCAACACCTCGTTTTCCAGGGCCTCCTGTCGTATCGCTTCGTCCAAGACTTCTTTCGGGAGCGGACCGGCTTCGGGCGGCCGGGCCGCTTTCAGCTTGTCCTCGATTTCCTTGCGCAGACGGTTCTGCTCTTCCCCGATTTCCTTTAACGCCGAATGAGCGCGCACGACGCCCGCGAGCGAGCACTCGTCGGTAATGGCGAGCGCGCTATAGCCGTGCAGCATCGCGCGTTCAACGAGTTCATGCGGATGCGAGGCGCCACGCAGGAACGAGAAATTGGTCAGGCAATGCAGCTCCGCATACGCCGGCAAATTCGAGGCGGGCGGCTGCGGAGGAAGAAGCGCGGACGCGGATACCGTCATGATGCTCAACCGAATAAACCCTGCAAATACCAATCGCCGCTGATACGTTCGCGGTACACCCAGAACATATGGCCGCGATCGTCGGCGGCGACGTAGTAATCGCGCTCGACGCGATCGCCGTCCCACCAGCCCGCTTCGATCCGCTCGGTACGCGTGAGCATTTTCAGCGGCCGGCGATAGATTGGCCGCTGGTCACGCATCATCAGGCGTAGGGGTTTATCGAGCATCCAGATAGGACGAGGCTGAGAAGGTAAGGCGCTGTCGGGGAGGTTTAGTGAGGCTTGGGGTGGTTGCTGAGGTGCTTGCTGTGATGCTTGCTGAGGAGTGAAGGCAGTGGCGGTTTTTGCGTTCGTCGCTGCGGATGGGCGCGGGGTGGTCTGCTTTTTCGCTTCCGCTTCCGCGTCCGTTTCCGCCGCGCTCGAGGGTGATGCGCCTTCAGCCGCGGCGTTTCGCAACTCATCGGTTAGCCAGGTTTTATCCGCTTTGATTCTGGGCCGCGCTTTCGCCTGCGAGCGCTTCTTGCGCGCAAAATCCTGAGCCTGGTACGCCTCGACGCGCATGGCGTGTTCGGGGCGATGATCGTCCTGCACCGACATTTGCAGCACGTTCTCCGGTCCCAACCGGGCGCTCAGGCGTTCGAGCAGACGCGCGATCGACTCACCGTCCGATTCGGGCATGGGAAACAAAGTGTCGGACTGCCCGGCATATTCGGCGATCTGATCCGCGACCAGCTTCAATTCGATGACGGGCGCCGCGAGAACCGTCTGATTCAGTTTCTCGCGCAACAGCCAGATCAAATGCTCTGCATCACGCGACGGTATGGCCCACGCGACCTTCAAGCTCGATGTCTTCGGCGAATGGCGGGACGCCAATTCATGCTCGAGCAGCAACGTATAACCGCTCAGCGCCGCATGGTGCGCGCTCAGCCAACCGGCCAACTGCACGATCAGCCGACGCGCGGCGAACAGGAGCGCATCCGCGTTATCGACGCGCGACGGCAATTCGAGCTGCGCATGAAACGACGCGGGCGCGCGAAACGATTCGCGCGGATCGGGGCGCGTGCCATACGCCTGCGCCAGCAGGTCCAGAATGCCGCCGCCAAACCGCCGGACCACGCCCGCTCTGGGCAATTGACGCAAATCGGCGAGGGTCGTGCATCCGACATGCACGAACGCGTCGCGATGCGTTTGCGCAACCGGCAGCAGCGACACGGGCAAACGGTCGAACACACGCGTGAGCGAAGTCTCCTTTACCACATGCCAGCGGCGCCCCTGCCGGTTGGCGCGTGCCTGCGCCAATAACCAGGCGCCCCACGCCGTAGGCGCACACGCGATACGCGCGGTATAACCGAATTCCGCGACCGTGGACGACACCCGCGACAACAAGGCTCGCAAGCCACCGAACAACCTCAAGCCAGAGCCGACTTCCAGCAGCAAGGTATGCGTGTCGGCCAGCGAGACCTTCGGCGTGTACGTCAACAGGGCAAGCGCGATTGCTTCGAATGCCTGAGTTTCGCGGGTGGCGTCGGCGGTGAGCAGTTTGAGCCCCGGCGCCAAAGCCAGCGCGTAGGAACGCGAATGGCCGGGTTGCACACCGGCGCGCAAGGCATCGACGTCCGGCAGCAGAATATGTGCGTGGTCAGCGAGCGCATAGCAGTGCGCGTCGGCGATGTTTCCGGCATCGCACGGCGGGTTTGCGTCGCGGCTCGGCTCACACCGATTCTGCTTCGCGGACGAACCATCCGGAAGCGATGTCAGCGGCTTTACCGCTTCCAGCGACAAGAGAGGCAATGCGACGGCGATCCACAACATGTTGAGTCTCTAATCCTTGATGGCTGCTTGCTCCGTTCGCGGGTAACAAAACGCCTTGCAGCGGCAGAACGAGACGAAGCGGCTCGGCAAGCGGCGGCCCGCGGCGCTTGAAGATGTCAATCGACAGGCCAATCTCCTGCAACCACTGACGACGGTTGATCGTCTCGGCATTAGCCGGCAAAAGCGGCTCGCAGATCATGCGTAATGGCGCTGGCGACGATTGCGCAGCGGCCTCTACAGGGCGCATCAAAAATGCCAATGAAGCCGATTCTTGAGCCGCGACCTGCAAGCGCCTGACTTTATCGGCGCGTGCATTCGACAACCACACCAGAACCGCGCCGATGCCGTCCTGCTTCAATGCCTGAGTGGCGGCCCAAAGAGCCTTGTCTTCGTTCGAGCGCACCCATAGCACGCGCTCGACATCGATGTCCCACGCCTTCAATGCCGCCGCGCTCGGCTGAAAAGGAGGTGCCACAAGCATCACATGCCGCCCCGCCTGCTTCGTGAGATGACCAAGCGCGTAGGCCAGCAAGCGCATTTCGCCCGCGCCCCAATGCTCGACCAGCAGTTCCGTCACACCACCGGCGGGCCAGCCTCGTCCGGGCAATACGCGATCCAGCGCGGTGTGGCCACTCGGGACCACACGCGAATCCACCTCGGCAAGCTCGTTGCCCTGCCACATTTGACGCCGCAATTGCGACGACAGCGGAGTTGTCACAAGCTGAATCGCTGCTGCCATAGACCACTCGTTCCATTGAAAATGCTCCGCCCTGCCCGATCTCGATCGAGTAGGGACGACGAGTCATCACTGTATATTTATACAGTATTTTGATGGTGATGTTAAGGCGAGGAAGCGGTACGGAGGTCCCGGTGGAATAAGGAAAAGCGGCTTGGGAATGGATACGATTGGTCTGGGGGAATGGAGCTTTAGCGCTTGGAGGATGCCGATAGGACAGAGTGCAAGAAGGAGTTGCGCCGCGCCGCACGTGGCGTTCACCGCGCACGAACACGCCGTATCCGGTCGCGATGACGGTGAGGACCGGCGCGCTGACCTGGCAGCTCGATCCGCTGATGGACGATCAGGAACTGGACTCGCGGCAGTCCACCGGCGCGGTGTACTGGGAAGGCGCGGCGCGGGTGAGCCGCGATGGCGCGGAGCTCGGGCGGGCGTATCTGGAGCTGACCGGCTATGCGGGCGCTCTGCGCATGGGCGGGCCGTGACGGCGCCGCATTTTCCAGCGCTGTAAACGCAGAAACCCCACCTTTTCGGGGTGGGGTTTCTGACACTGCTGGGGAGCCTGACGATTACCTACTTTCACACGGGTAATCCGCACTATCATCGGCGTGGAGTCGTTTCACGGTCCTGTTCGGGATGGGAAGGGGTGGGACCGACTCGCTATGGTCATCAGGCATGACTTGTTGTTATGCTGGGTTTTGGGCCAACACAACCAATCGGGAAGAAGTAGTTTCTGGTGATGCTCACCAGGGTAAAGCTGTTGGGGCTGTGTTGTTCGAGGCACAACATCGATCACTCAACCGTGCGTCCTGTTCTCCCTGGCGGGGAGTTCCAGCGCATCCCCTTCGGGGATCGGACCAGTGTAGGCGCCAAAGCGCCAACGCTGGTCGAGACACACCTGTTATAGGATCAAGCCTTACGGGCAATTAGTATCAGTTAGCTGAACGCATTACTGCGCTTACACACCTGACCTATCAACGTCCTGGTCTTGAACGACCCTTCAAGGGGCTCGAAGCCCCGGGGATATCTCATCTTAAGGCGAGTTTCCCGCTTAGATGCTTTCAGCGGTTATCTCTTCCGAACATAGCTACCCGGCGATGCCACTGGCGTGACAACCGGTACACCAGAGGTTCGTCCACTCCGGTCCTCTCGTACTAGGAGCAGCCCCCTTCAAATATCCAGCGCCCACGGCAGATAGGGACCAAACTGTCTCACGACGTTTTAAACCCAGCTCACGTACCTCTTTAAATGGCGAACAGCCATACCCTTGGGACCGGCTACAGCCCCAGGATGAGATGAGCCGACATCGAGGTGCCAAACACCGCCGTCGATATGAACTCTTGGGCGGTATCAGCCTGTTATCCCCAGAGTACCTTTTATCCGTTGAGCGATGGCCCTTCCATACAGAACCACCGGATCACTATGACCTGCTTTCGCACCTGCTCGACTTGTCGGTCTCGCAGTTAAGCACGCTTATGCCATTGCACTATCAGCACGATTTCCGACCGTACCTAGCGTACCTTCGTACTCCTCCGTTACACTTTGGGAGGAGACCGCCCCAGTCAAACTGCCTACCATGCACTGTCCCCGATCCGGATTCACGGACCAGGGTTAGAACCTCAAACAGATCAGGGTGGTATTTCAAGGATGGCTCCACGCAAACTGGCGTTCACGCTTCACAGCCTCCCACCTATCCTACACAGACCGGTTCAAAGTCCAATGCAAAGCTACAGTAAAGGTTCATGGGGTCTTTCCGTCTAGCCGCGGGGAGATTGCATCATCACAAACACTTCAACTTCGCTGAGTCTCGGGAGGAGACAGTGTGGCCATCGTTACGCCATTCGTGCAGGTCGGAACTTACCCGACAAGGAATTTCGCTACCTTAGGACCGTTATAGTTACGGCCGCCGTTTACCGGGACTTCAATCAGGAGCTTGCACCCCATCATTTAATCTTCCGGCACCGGGCAGGCGTCACACCCTATACGTCCACTTTCGTGTTTGCAGAGTGCTGTGTTTTTATTAAACAGTCGCAGCCACCAGTTTATTGCAACCCCTTCACCCTTCTGGCGCAGGCCAGTCAGGCTACAGGGGCGTACCTTATCCCGAAGTTACGGTACCAATTTGCCGAGTTCCTTCTCCCGAGTTCTCTCAAGCGCCTTAGAATACTCATCTCGCCCACCTGTGTCGGTTTGCGGTACGGTCACTGTTGAACTGAAGCTTAGAGGCTTTTCCTGGAACCACTTCCGATTGCTTCGTCTCCGAAGAGACTGGCCTCGCACCCTTGAATTCCGCGCCCGGATTTGCCAAAGCGCCTTCTCCAATGCAAGGACCGGGACTTCCAACACCCGGACAACCTTCCGCGATCCGTCCCCCCATCGCATTCAACACTGGTGCAGGAATATTAACCTGCTTCCCATCAGCTACGCATTTCTGCCTCGCCTTAGGGGCCGACTCACCCTACGCCGATGAACGTTGCGTAGGAAACCTTGGGCTTACGGCGAGGGGGCCTTTCACCCCCTTTATCGCTACTCATGTCAGCATTCGCACTTCCGATACCTCCAGCACACTTTCCAGTGCACCTTCGCAGGCTTACGGAACGCTCTCCTACCATGCACATAAATGTGCATCCGCAGCTTCGGTATATGGCTTAGCCCCGTTACATCTTCCGCGCAGGACGACTCGATCAGTGAGCTATTACGCTTTCTTTAAAGGATGGCTGCTTCTAAGCCAACCTCCTGACTGTTTTAGCCTTCCCACTTCGTTTCCCACTTAGCCATATTTGGGGACCTTAGCTGGCGGTCTGGGTTGTTTCCCTCTTGACACCGGACGTTAGCACCCGATGTCTGTCTCCCGTGATTGCACTCTTCGGTATTCGGAGTTTGCTATGGCGTAGTAATCCGCAATGGACCCCACAACCATGACAGTGCTCTACCCCCGAAGGTGATACACGAGGCACTACCTAAATAGTTTTCGGAGAGAACCAGCTATTTCCAGGTTTGTTTAGCCTTTCACCCCTATCCACAGCTCATCCCCTAACTTTTCAACGTTAGTGGGTTCGGACCTCCAGTACGTGTTACCGCACCTTCATCCTGGCCATGGATAGATCACCTGGTTTCGGGTCTACACCCAGCGACTGAACGCCCTGTTCGGACTCGCTTTCGCTACGCCTGCCCTAATCGGTTAAGCTTGCCACTGAATGTAAGTCGCTGACCCATTATACAAAAGGTACGCCGTCACCCTCTTGCGAAGGCTCCGACTGTTTGTATGCATGCGGTTTCAGGATCTGTTTCACTCCCCTCCCGGGGTTCTTTTCGCCTTTCCCTCACGGTACTGGTTCACTATCGGTCGATCACGAGTATTTAGCCTTGGAGGATGGTCCCCCCATCTTCAGACAGGATTTCACGTGTCCCGCCCTACTTGTCGTACACCTAGTTCTTCCTCGCTGTTTTCGTCTACAGGGCTATCACCTGCTATGGCGGCACTTTCCAGAGCCTTCGACTAACAATGAAGATAAAGAGTACAGGCTGGTCCCATTTCGCTCGCCACTACTCTGGGAATCTCGGTTGATTTCTTTTCCTGCGGTTACTTAGATGTTTCAGTTCACCGCGTTCGCTTCACATGGCCTATGTATTCAGCCACGGATACCTCAAAAGAGGTGGGTTTCCCCATTCGGACATCTACGGATCAAAGCTCGTTTGCCAGCTCCCCGTAGCTTTTCGCAGGCTACCGCGTCCTTCATCGCCTGTGATCGCCAAGGCATCCACCACATGCACTTGTTCGCTTGACCCTATAACGGGTGTGTCTTCTCGGCCAGTGTTAGTGCTTTAGCACTTACTCTGGCCCGATCCCCGAAGGGGACCAGCGATCCGATCACTCGCTACAGGTTGAGTATTCGTGTTGCGCCGTATTCCAAGAGCAATCTTTCGATTACCTTTAAAATACATCGATACAATCACAACCCTGATTCACCTACTCGCACACCCATCTCTAAGTATGCTTTCGTGAATCTCTTTACTACTTCTTCCTGATTGTTAAAGAACGACAGCCGATATAAAGCTCTGCTTCATATCACTTGCTGACTGGCTCAATCGCCAATGCACAACGCTCTGCCTGTTTCACAGAACGCTACGCATTGAGGATTGGTGGAGGATGACGGGATCGAACCGACGACCCCCTGCTTGCAAAGCAGGTGCTCTCCCAGCTGAGCTAATCCCCCAAGTCACTGCACAGCAGCACCAGAGGTTTCAGTCCATCAGCTCACCAGACATGACATGGTGGGTCTGGATGGATTCGAACCATCGACCCCCGCCTTATCAAGACGGTGCTCTAACCGACTGAGCTACAGACCCCTGAGTCTGTCTGCGTTTCTTCACTACAGCCGATAAGCGTGAGCGCTCAACGTTTGACACGTTCAGCTCTGGAAAGGAGGTGATCCAGCCGCACCTTCCGATACGGCTACCTTGTTACGACTTCACCCCAGTCATGAATCCTACCGTGGTGACCGTCCTCCTTGCGGTTAGACTAGCCACTTCTGGTAAAACCCACTCCCATGGTGTGACGGGCGGTGTGTACAAGACCCGGGAACGTATTCACCGCGGCATGCTGATCCGCGATTACTAGCGATTCCAGCTTCACGCACTCGAGTTGCAGAGTGCGATCCGGACTACGATCGGTTTTCTGGGATTGGCTCCACCTCGCGGCTTGGCGACCCTCTGTTCCGACCATTGTATGACGTGTGAAGCCCTACCCATAAGGGCCATGAGGACTTGACGTCATCCCCACCTTCCTCCGGTTTGTCACCGGCAGTCTCCCTGGAGTGCTCTTGCGTAGCAACTAGGGACAAGGGTTGCGCTCGTTGCGGGACTTAACCCAACATCTCACGACACGAGCTGACGACAGCCATGCAGCACCTGTGTTACGGCTCCCTTTCGGGCACATCCACCTCTCAGCGGACTTCCGTACATGTCAAGGGTAGGTAAGGTTTTTCGCGTTGCATCGAATTAATCCACATCATCCACCGCTTGTGCGGGTCCCCGTCAATTCCTTTGAGTTTTAATCTTGCGACCGTACTCCCCAGGCGGTCAACTTCACGCGTTAGCTACGTTACCAAGCCAATGAAGGCCCGACAACCAGTTGACATCGTTTAGGGCGTGGACTACCAGGGTATCTAATCCTGTTTGCTCCCCACGCTTTCGTGCATGAGCGTCAGTATTGGCCCAGGGGGCTGCCTTCGCCATCGGTATTCCTCCACATCTCTACGCATTTCACTGCTACACGTGGAATTCTACCCCCCTCTGCCATACTCTAGCCCGCCAGTCACAAATGCAGTTCCCAGGTTAAGCCCGGGGATTTCACATCTGTCTTAGCGAACCGCCTGCGCACGCTTTACGCCCAGTAATTCCGATTAACGCTTGCACCCTACGTATTACCGCGGCTGCTGGCACGTAGTTAGCCGGTGCTTATTCTTCCGGTACCGTCATCCCGCCCGGATATTAGCCAGGCGGTTTTCTTTCCGGACAAAAGTGCTTTACAACCCGAAGGCCTTCTTCACACACGCGGCATTGCTGGATCAGGCTTGCGCCCATTGTCCAAAATTCCCCACTGCTGCCTCCCGTAGGAGTCTGGGCCGTGTCTCAGTCCCAGTGTGGCTGGTCGTCCTCTCAGACCAGCTACAGATCGTCGCCTTGGTAGGCCTTTACCCCACCAACTAGCTAATCTGCCATCGGCCGCCCCTGTAGCGCGAGGTCCCGAAGGATCCCCCGCTTTCCTCCGCAGAGCGTATGCGGTATTAATCCGGCTTTCGCCGGGCTATCCCCCACTACAGGACACGTTCCGATGTATTACTCACCCGTTCGCCACTCGCCACCAGGATTGCTCCCGTGCTGCCGTTCGACTTGCATGTGTAAGGCATGCCGCCAGCGTTCAATCTGAGCCAGGATCAAACTCTTCAGTTCAAACCTGTTACTGTTTTCGGGCTCTTTCGAACCCGGTCGCTCACTCAACGTACTGACGAAGTGTTTAACCATCTCTCGATGACCAAACCTTCCTTTCATTACTGTGTGAGACTTGATACTTTCGCTTCTCGCCCGGCTCCGGAGAAAACCCCGCAACCCGGCGCGCGTCGCGCATCAAGCGCCCACACTTATCGGCTGTTAGTTTTTAAAGATCGGTTCGCACACTTCACAGCGCCCATTTCAACCACCCTGGCACTGCTTCGTCTGCGTCGCTGCATCAGCAGCAGAGAAGCGAGATTATGAAGAACTTCCGTCGCGCCGTCAACAGGTTTTTGCTACTGCCTGAACCTGCCAACACCGCTGGAAGCCTTGCCGCTATTGGCTCTCCCGCTTCCCGTGCCCCGGCGTCCGGAGCACGAAAGAGCGAGATTCTAGCGAGCCGGCTGGCGCCTTGCAAGCGTTATCTGCATTTATTCAAGGCGCCTTTTCTATACGGCCAATTTCTTCCGCAACAGGCGGTTTGGCGTCCGGCCTCAATGCGCCCGCAGCGGATGCTCCGATGGTCCAGTCATGCAGCACCGTGTATGCAACCGCCAGCAGCGTCGGTCCGATGAAGACCCCAAGGAAGCCAAACGCGAATGCGCCGCCGAGAATGCCCAACATGACGAGAATCAACGGCATGTCGCTATTCTTGCCGATGAGAATCGGCTTGATCACATTGTCCGACATGCCCACAGCGAGCACGCCCCACACAACCAGGAAAATCGCCCAGCCGGTTGCCCCGCCGTGATAGAGCCAGATGGCCGCGGGCAGCCATACGATCACAGGCCCGCCCGGTATTACCGAGAGAAAAAACGTAGCCAGTCCCAACAATGCAGGCGCCGGCACACCAGCGATCCAACAGCCGAAGCCAGCCAAAATGCCCTGAACAAGCGCCGTGCCCAGAATTCCGTAGACCACGCCCTTGACGGTGCTGCCCGCCAGCGCCAGCAGATAGTCGGCGCGCTCACCCGTGATACGCCGCATGCCTGCGTTCAGCCACGCGCCGGCGCCCTCTCCTCCGGTGTAAAAGAAGAAGGCCAATATGATACTTAACGCGAGCAGGCCGAGACCGTGAGTCACGGCAATCCCTGCGGCAAGGATCCACTTGCCGGCCGGCGCCGCAAGCGTACGCAACTGCGCGATCAGTTCGGAATTGCTGCTTGTCAGACTTTCCCAGAAACTCTGGATGCTCGAACCGACCACGGGAATTCGCGCCACCCAGGGCGGCAAATCCGGCAAGCCTGCTTCGAACAACCTCTGGACCAGCGCGACTATGTCGTGGACGTGCGCGCCAAACGCAAACCCGGCGTAGACGAACGGTCCCAGCACCACGATCAGGATGATGAGCACGATCAACGTCGCCGCCAGCTTGCGCCTTCCGCCAACCGCCGCGGTCAGTCGCCGGTAGAGTCCCCACGAGCTGTAGCTGAGAATCGCGCCCCACAAGAGAGCGGTCGTAAAAGGCGCGAGAACCAGCAACGAGCCG
Organism: Paraburkholderia graminis; assembly: GCF_003330785.1. Taxonomy (NCBI): domain Bacteria; kingdom Pseudomonadati; phylum Pseudomonadota; class Betaproteobacteria; order Burkholderiales; family Burkholderiaceae; genus Paraburkholderia; species Paraburkholderia graminis. Next base: position 1,335,245 of record NZ_CP024934.1, on the reverse strand, counting down.
CCCACCAGGATAATCAGGGCAAACACCGCCGCGAGACGTTCAATCAATTGGTCCGATTTCACCATGAATCTCCTGTTGCGCCAGACCGAGGCGGCGAGCACGGACGCGCGTCGACGCCCGTAAAAAGCGGTCAGTATATATAAGCGACTTCCGCTTCCCCGCCCTCTTATATTATTTGACGAAGTCCCAACACAACGTACGTCGCACGTACGGCGCAGGTCTGATTTTTCATGCGGAAACGTCCTAATCGATCCCGCGCTGCGTCCCGAATAATATGGCGCGGCGTAAACGACTAGAATATAAGGTTCTGTGCACCCAACTTCCGGATTTATGCGCTCGCGAATCGCCAAACGTCTCCCCCCCGATGCCGACAAACTTGTCGGTCTTTCGCTCGCGCTTTTCGCGTCGGGCAGCCGCACCGAAGACCGCTTCTGGGAAGCGAAACTCGATGCACTGCTGGCCAAGATCGTGCGCAACGCCAACCAGACCACGCTCGACGCAGCGCTCGACCACCTGCAGCAGAATCATCCCGATGCCTACGGCGCGCTTGCCGACATGGCCGAAACGCACAGCGAGTCGTTCGTCGTCGAGCATGAAGGCGTGACGTATGAAGCGCTGTTGATCGCCGCGCCGATCCTCGCGTGGACGCGCTACATGATTCCGTCGGGTCCGCTCAAAGCCGACGCAGCCGACGCCCTGCGCGCGCATCTGCAGGCGCACGTGCTCGCGGCCAACACGCGCGTCGCCATGGCTCCGTTCCTGTATAGCATCGACCAGTTGCCGCGCCATCACGTCGAAACCTGGCGCATTGCACAGCAGCTTGCACAAGCAGCCATGGCCGGCGGCAATCTCAAACTCAACTTCGGCGAATTGCCGGAAACGTCGCCGATTCTTGCCGACCCGCGCTTCCTCCTGGCGGTGGTCGCGGCCCCGGTCGGCGAGCCGACCTTTCGCTGGCAGGAAGAGGAACACGGCAGCCGGATCGAGCGCGGCCAATGTCTCGAGCAATGGGCAACGCAGGGCGGCGCCAACCTGTCGCTCGTGCTGCCGGGCTGCGAATTCGAGTGTCTGTTGCCGGATGCGTACTACTCCGCATGTCGCGACGCCGACGAACGCGTGCGTCCTCACACCGTCCGGACCGCCGTGCGTTATCTATTCGACACAATTGGCGCAGCGCCGCAAGAACTGCGCGCGGTGGTTGCCGGCTTCGGCGAGCGCCGCATCGACGAATACCGCGTCGGCTTCACGCGCCGCGGCAGCAACGAGGTGATTTACGGCGTCGTGTGGCCGCTGTACGGCCGCGAAAACGGAGAAGCAGGCATCGATGAAGAGCCGCAGGAAACTGCGCCGCCGGACGCTCCGCTCGAAGAAATCGTCGCGCTGCTCAAGGAAACCGGCGTGACTGACGTGCGTCGTCACGCAGGCCGGTTCGAGCCTGAATATTGCGATGACTGCGGCGTGCCGCTCTACGCCGACCCGCTCGGCGAAATCGTTCACGCCGAAATGCCCGAAGACGCCGAGCCCGCGCAGCCGCACTTTCACTAGGCAAGCGCGCCGCCGGCGCGTTGCAGTCCATCAAAAGCCTCGCCCTGTGCGGGGCTTTTTCATATGTCATTCCTCTTATGCCTTTTGGACAGGCCGTCAAACCGAAGGGAATTTGTCATGATAGAGACGGCGACGCATCGCAACGCCTGGCACAACGCGAGGCGACTGCATCGCGCCAATTCGCCCGACACATCTGGAGACATGCATGCGATTCTCGATACTCAACTCAGACGCGGAACGACGCGACGGCCTCAAAGCGCTGTTGCGGCAAATCAACCGGCTCGCGCGCTTTAACGAAGCACAAGACTGGCGCCAGGCCGAACGCACGCTCAAGCGTCAGTGGCCCGACCTGTTCGTCATCGACTGGCAGGACTGGATGTCGGTCAAGGACGTGCGGCATCTGCTTAGCCACTATCCGGACCTGCGCATCGCGGTGCTGACCGACAGGATTTCGCCGAAGGCGGTGAGCGAACTCATGGACGAGGGCGTGCGCGGCGTGGTGCCGCGCGAAACCGACCCGTGCCTGATCGTGCGCGCCTTTGAAATGGTGCTGCTCGGCGGGCACTATGTGCCGTCCGGCGCGCTGCCGCTCAAGCCGCCGCTGCCGGCAGACACGGCAATCCGCCCGTTCGACGAAAAAAGCCCGCCGCCGCGCCGCGTCAGGTTGTCGAACGGACTGTCGCCTCGCCAGCAGCAGATCATGCGCTGCGTCCATATGGGCAGCACCAACAAGATGATTGCGCGCACGCTCGGCATCAGCGAGGGCACCGTCAAGATCCATCTGACGAGCATATTCCAGCAACTCGGCGCACCCAATCGCGCGGCCGCGGTCGCGCTTTACAACGGCTGGCTGGCGAACCATTTACAAGTACTGCGCAATAAAGGACAGAGCCTGCTCCGTCCGGTCATGGGTCAAGCGGGCCTGGTGCCGCTGCGGCGCGCAGCACTGCAGCGCTTCGAATACCCGTTGTCGGCTAACGAAACGGCGGCGCCCTTGCCGATGGCAGCCGAGCCCGGCACGGCATACGACGACGGCGAGTCCGCCGCCGACCTTCCGCCAGAGCCCGTCACCGAAGGTTCGTCGTGAGATGACGGACCGCGCGCGAGCGTGATGCGCGATTTCTGCCAGCGCGTGCACCGGCTGGCATGGAATCCGCTCACACCTTTTGTCGTCCAACGAGTAATATGAGACTCATGGGTTTCCTCTACACACCGCTTCCATTCTGGATCGCTGTCGGTGGCTGGATCGCCACTGCGATAGTGGTCGCGCTCGCGCTGTGGAAAAATCCTTTCAAACGACTTCAGGACGGCACGTTGCAGCACGTGTGGCTGGCGATCATCGTCGCCGTGTCGGTGCTCTGGGCAAGCAACGCATGGCTCGACGACGGCACGGTCATGCATCTGCTCGGCGCAACGCTCGTCGTCACGCTGTTCGACTGGGCGCTCGCACTGCTTGCAATGGCGGTGGTCACCGGCCTCGCGGGTCTCATCTTCGACGCACCGTGGCAAGGCATCGCGCTGACTTTTCTCGTGTTCGGCGCGGTGCCGGTCGGTATTTCCACGTTGCTCCAGCGGGCCAGTATTGCGTGGCTGCCACGCAATCTCTTCATGTTTATCTTCGGCCAGGGCTTTCTGTCGCCGGCTATTGCCGTTTCGCTCACGGCGGCCGCGGCGCTCGGCGTTCACGTTGCGCTCGCCGGCGGTTCCGCGACTGTGATACCAGCGGGCTACGCGCTGAGCGTGCTTCTGCTGGCCACGGGCGAAGCCTGGTTCACGGGGATGTCCACCGCATTGATCGCGGTCTACCGCCCTGCATGGGTCACCACTTATGATGTCCGGCGATACCGGCTCGGCGGACCGCGCACTTGAGTGAGACGCAAGGTCGTAGCGCGCGGCTCGTATGTGCGGCTCGCGTGCGAGTGAGCTTGCCGCGCCGTTGCCAGCGAACGCGCGCCTCGCATAACAAAGCCCCGCAAAATAGCGGTCGAAAAATAGTTGCGGCACGATTGAACTCAACCATGCCGCCAGGCATCTTACGTGCCTCACGTCTTATTAGCGTCTAACGAACTTGATGGATTGCACCAACGCACCGCGCCGATTACTGCGGCTGGTCGGCCGGTTGGCAAGTTTCGCAGCGAGCCTCTCGCTCGCTTGCACCGCGCCCGCATTCGCCGACCAACTCGAACAGCACAACGACCTCGTCAACAGATTTGTCAATGAAATGCGCGCCGACCCGCTCGTCGCGGATTGCGCAGCGCATGGCAATTTTGTCGCGAGCACGTCGACCGCCTTTGATCACGTCGAGTTTCCTCCCAGTTCGTTCGACAGCGCACACGCGTCGATCACGCCGTGGAACGATTCGTTCGACGAGGGCAAGCAGCGTGTCAAGGTCGACAACATCGTCACCGTGGAAGGACTCGGCATCCGTCAGAACGGCGCAGGCGACGCAGCGGATCTGAAGTTCCGTTGCGGCTACGTCGGCTCGCAGATGCTCGCGTTTAGCTGGAACGACCCGGTGCCGCCTACGCGCGCACGCAGCGTGGAGCAGCCGCAGTCGCGCGCGACGTCGGGCAAGCATCGCGGAAGCAAGGGCAAGCAGGCGGCAAGTGGCAAGAGTGCGAAGAAGAGCACGGCCAAATCGTCGAAGAGCACGTCGAGTAAATCGTCGAGCAAGAAAGCGCCGGTGAAGAAGAAACACTAGGACGGAGAAAGATCTGACAGCGCGCGTCCGATGCCGGCGATACGACGCGTATGACGGTAGCTGCGAATTCAGCATGGCGACCAACGCTTCGCGAGCGTCCGCGCGAATCCAAACTCAGCACCCTACTCCCCCTGACCCGCCAATAAAAAAAAGCACACACGCAATCCGTGTGTGCCCTTCCCTTCTATTGCAATTGCGCGCAGCGAATCAGCCGAACGTCTCCAGATGCCGCAAGATCGCTTGCAGCATCGACGCCCCGAGTGACGCGCTGCGCTCGCCGTTCCAGCCCACGCGTTCGTCGGGCAAGTTGGCGTTGTCCTTAAAAGGCATCTCGAGCGTCAGCGACAGGCAGCCAAATTCATTGCCGATATATTTCGAAGCGAGCTTGAGCGCATCTTCGCGATACTTGCTCGCAGCATAGCCGTACTTGTCCTGAAAATCAGGGCTCGCCTGCTTGAAGGCTTCGATAAACGCTTTCTGTTCTTCGCGTTGCCGCTCGGTGAATCCCGGCAGCATCTCGGAGCCGGCCACGAAAACATACGGCAGCGCCTCATCGCCGTGAATGTCGAAGAACAGATCGCAGCCGGTTGCGTGAATCGCGTCACGCACCACGAGCACCTCGGGACTGCGCGCGGCGTCCGGCTCCATCCACTCGCGATTCAGATTCGCGCCCGCCGCGTTGGTGCGCAGATTGCCGCGCACGCTGCCATCCGGATTCATGTTCGGCACGATGTGGAACACCGCGTGATCGTAGAGCTTGCGCGCAACCGGATCGCCCGCCCAATCGCCCCAGCCGACGAGCCGCTTCACGAGTCCTTCGATAAACCATTCGGCCATCGTCTCGCCCGGATGCTGACGCGCGATCAGCCAGATCTTTTTCTTCGGCATCTTCAGCATATCGCCGCTTTGCGGTGTGCCGAGCGTGAGCAGGGAAACCGGCCGGCCTTCGACGGTCGTGCCCAGTTCGGTCAGCGTGGCCTGCGGCATCTGTTGAACTGCGCCCAAAAATTCGGCGTGGCGCTCCTCGCTATACGGCTCGAAGTACGCGTAGTAAATGCGGTCGAACTCCGGCGTGTGGTCGATGGTGAGCACCCGGCCGTCATACGATGTCGGCACGCGAAACCAGTTCACGCGATCGTAGCTGGCCACGGCCTGGTAGTCGCGCCAGCCTTCCGCGAACGCGCACGCCGCCGCATTTTCGAAAGTCATCACGCAGCGCTCGCCGGCCGCGCCCGAGAGCCGGAAGTAGAACCACTGCGCGAACTCCGCGTGGCTGTCCGGCCGAACGCGCAAGCGGATATTGCCCGCGGTCGCGCAGGACAGCACCTCGATCGCGCCTGCGTCGAAGTTGCTCGTAATCGATAAACTCATGATGTGGTTCCCTGCATGATTGTGCGGCGCTCCGTCGGGCGGCGCTCCGCCTAGTCAGCGACGCGGCGGCGGAATACGTAAGTGGAATCGTTCGACGCTTTAGCGTCGAATGCATAGCCTTCGGAATCGAACGTCTTCAGTTGTTCAGGCTTGTCGACGCGGTTCTCGACCGCATAGCGCGCCATCAACCCGCGCGCGCGCTTCGCATGAAAACTGATGATCTTGTAGCGGCCGCCCTTCCAGTCTTCGAACACCGGCGTAATGACCGGCGCGTCCAGCAGCTTCGGCTTGACCGACCTGAAATATTCGCCCGACGCGCAATTCACGAGAACCCGCGAACCCGCGGCGCGCTTCTTCAACTGCGCGTTCAGCGCCTGCGTGATGCGCTCGCCCCAGAACGCGTAGAGATCCTTGCCGCGCGGATTGGCGAGGCGCGTGCCCATTTCCAGACGGTACGGCTGCAGCAGATCGAGCGGACGCAGCAGGCCATACAGTCCCGAAAGCACGCGCACATGGTTCTGCGCAAAGTCCAGATCCGCCGACGACAAGGTCTTCGCATTGAAGCCCTCGTACACGTCGCCGTTGAACGCGAGCACGGCCTGCTTCGCGTTGTCCGTGCCGAAGCGCGGCGACCACTGCGCGTAGCGCTCGTGATTGAGGTGCGCCAACTGGTCGGAAATGCTCATCAGCGAGGCGATCTGTTGCGGCGACAAACGGCGTAGACCGCTGATCAATTCCGCGGCATCGTCGATGAAATCGGGGATCGTGTGCTTCTTGACGTGAGGCGGGGTGTCGTAGTCGAGCGATTTCGCCGGCGACAGAACGATTATCATAGAGGCTTGCAGGCACGCCGTGCCTGGCGGTCAAAGACGAAAGCCAGATTGTAACGAATGCCCGGTTCCCATGCCTCACGCGGCGCTTTGCGCGTCGTTCTCGATTCCAATGTCTGGATCGACATTCTCGTGTTCGACGATCCGCACACGCGGCCGATTCGCGCCGCGCTCGAAAGCGGCGCGCTCGCCGCGCTGATCGACGCCCGTTGCCTCGCCGAACTGACTTACGTGCTCGACTATCCGCAATTCGTCGAACGCAACGTGGACAAGTCCGCGGCACTGGCCGTCGTCGTGCGGCTCGCGCAGCTTGTGGAGGTCGCAGCGCAGCCGGAAGACGCGCGGCCGCTGCCGAAATGCAAGGACCGCGACGATCAGAAATTCCTCGAACTCGCGCACGCAGCGCAAGCGCACTGGCTGATTTCGAAAGACCGCGCCGTGCTGAAACTCGCGAAGCGGATCGCGCGCGATTTCGGCTTTCAGATCGCACAGCCGGCGCCGTTCGCAGCTTCGCTAAGTGAAGCGCCTGGCGGTTCGGCGAGCGCTTCCACGAACGCGGCGACCCCAGCCGTGGAAACCCCGGTATAACCCTGGCCTCGCGGCCGTCGGCACACAGCAGCCGCGCACGCGGCGCCGCGATTCCCTACAATCAGGCTTCGCCGGTTTCAAACGATGCCTTCGCCCACTCACCCGTTTCGCCGAACAGCGCCATGAATGCACCGCACGACACGCCCATGAGTCCCTCGTTTCCCTCGCGCCTGCCGAACGTCGGCACCACGATCTTTACCGTGATGAGCGCACTCGCCGCCGAGAAAGGTGCGGTGAACCTCGGCCAGGGCTTTCCCGACTTCGGCTGCGATCCGCGCATCGTGGATGCGGTCGCGAACGCGATGCGCGACGGCCACAACCAGTATCCGCCGATGGCAGGCGCCGCGCCGCTGCGCGCAGCCATCTCCGAGAAGATCGCCAACCTGTACGGACGCCGCTACGACGCCACGACGGAAATCACCGTCACCGCCGGCGCCACGCAGGCGCTGTTGACCGCGATCTTATGCACGGTCCATCCTGGCGACGAAGTCATCGTGATCGAGCCGACGTATGACAGCTATCTTCCGTCGATCGAACTGGCCGGCGGCAAGCCGGTATTCGTCACGCTCGACGCGCCGGACTACGCGATCCCCTTCGACAAGCTCGCCGCCGCCATCACGCCGAAAACGCGGCTCCTGCTGATCAACACGCCGCATAATCCGACCGGCACGGTCTGGCGCGCCGACGACATGCGCAAGCTGCAAGACATCGTGCGCGGCACCAACGTGCTGATCCTGTCCGATGAAGTGTACGAGCACATGGTCTACGACGGCGCGCCGCACGAGAGCGTCGCCCGTTATCCGGAACTGGCGCAGCGCAGCTTCGTCGTGTCGAGCTTCGGCAAGACCTATCACGTAACGGGCTGGAAAGTCGGCTACGTGGCGGCGCCCGCGGCGCTGACAGCGGAATTCCGCAAAGTGCACCAGTTCAACGTGTTCACCGTGAATACGCCGATGCAGATCGGTCTGGCCGACTACATGAAAGACCCGGCGCCCTACCTGGAGCTCCCGGCGTTCTATCAGAAGAAGCGCGATTTTTTCCGCGCCGGTCTCGCGAATTCCCGCTTCAAGCTGCTGCCTTGCACAGGCACGTACTTTCAATGCGTCGATTACTCGGCCATCAGCGATCTGCCCGAAGCCGAATTCGCGCAGTGGCTGACCGGCGAGATCGGCGTCGCGGCGATTCCGGTTTCCGCGTTCTATCACGAGGCGCACGAGTCCGGTGTGGTGCGCTTCTGTTTTGCAAAGCAGGAAAGCACGCTCGCCACGGCGCTCGAACGGCTGGCGCGGCTCTAGCATGTCGCGCGCGATGCTGCGAACGAACCCGTGTTCCTCGCCATCGCGCGTAGCGGCTAATGCGTGCGTTGTGCGGCGCGGCTCGCTTCATGCCGCGCGTTGCATTGTGCGTTACGTCGTTCCTCGCATTGCACGGCACGTTGCGTCAAGCCGGACGCGACGCCGCGATATACGCCTTGCGGTCCTCGGTCACGCGCTGCGCGGCGGGCCGTCCGTTGATCGCCTTCACGTAGCTTTTCCAGTCCACGCCGGCATCGAGCAAAAAGTCGCGGCCGTAAATAGCCTGCGTCGTCATGCCGACAAGCGGCAAGCTCACGAAGCCCGCGGCGTCCGCGATACTGAACCGTTCGCCGCGCAAGTACGGCGCGAACTTCGCGATCCGCCTGAAGCCCGCGATGTGATGCGCAAGCAGCTTCTCGACGCGGCCCTTGGTCGCGTCGCTGACGGTGCCGCCGAAAAACGCTTCCTTGTACAGATTGCGCGCCGTCAGCTCCAGATGCACGTCGACGAACGTGATCAACTCGCGCTCCTTCGCGGCCTCCCACGGATCGGCGGAGAAAATCCGCTTGTCGGGAAAGCGCGCGGCCAGGTATTCGACAATGCATTGCGACTCGCAAAGATCGCCGTCTTCCGTCTGCAGGTAAGGCACTTTGCCAAGCGGCGAATGCGCGACGACGGCCTCGTCCTGGCTCGGCTGCACGAACACTTCCTCGAACTCGATGCCGTGTTCCAGCAGAACGAACTTCACCTTGTTGTAGTAGTTGGAAAGCGCGAATCCGCAGAGCTTGATCATCGTTGTCTCCTCATTGCTTCGGTAGGTGAAGCCGCCGGTCCGAGCAGAGGCGGCGGCCGCCGCGCAACCATCGAGTAATTGCACGAGCGTGCTATTCTAAAATAACCATGGAGTCGAGCAACATCATGACCTCTCGCAACTTCAGCATCGAGACTATCGGCATTGTCGGCAGCGGCGCGATGGGCCGCGGCATTGCGCAGATCGCGGCGCTCGCGGGCCTGAGCGTGCGCCTCTACGACACCAACCCGGCCGCCATCGGCGCCGCGCGCGACTACCTCGCCGAGACGTTCGCCAAGCTGACCGCCAAGGGCAAGCTCGACGAAGCGCGCTCGCTTGCTGCGCTCACCAACGTCAAGCCCGCGCATGCGATCAGCGAACTGGTGGACTGCGATCTCGTGATCGAAGCGATCGTCGAAAAACTCGACGTCAAGCAGGCGCTCTTTCGCGAGCTAGAGACTGTGGTCAGCGGGCGTTGCGTGCTCGCGTCGAACACGTCGTCGCTGTCCATCACGGCGATTGCCGCGGGCTGTACCGACCCGTCGCGCGTGGTCGGCTATCACTTTTTCAATCCGGTCCCGCTGATGAAAGTCGTCGAAGTGATCGACGGCCTGCGCAGCGACCGCGAGGCGGGCGACGCGTTGATGGACCTCGCGCGCCGTATGGGCCACACACCGGTCCGCGCGAAAGACATGCCGGGCTTCATCGTCAATCACGCGGGCCGCGGCATGAACACCGAGGGCCTGCGCGTGGCCGGCGAAGGCGTGGCGAGCTTCGTCGACATCGACAGGATCATGCGCGAGCAAGCGGGCTTTCGTCTCGGCCCGTTCGAGCTGCTCGACCTGACCGCGCTCGACGTCTCGCATCCGGTGATGGAGTCGATCTACCATCAGTTCTATGAAGAGCCGCGCTTCACGCCCTCGCCCATCACCGGCACGCGGCTCGCGGGCGGACTGCTGGGCCGCAAGACGGGCGAAGGGTTTTATCGCTACGAAGACGGCAAACAGCAGGTGCCCGCGGAGGCGCCCGCGCCCGCGGCGCTGCCAGGCAGCGTGTGGGTCAGCAAGCGTTACCCAGAAGCCTACGATGCCGTCGTGGAACTCATCAGCAAGGCGGGCGTGAAACTCGACGAAGGCGCGACGCCCGCCGCCGACTCGCTGATCGTCGTCACGCCGTTCGGCCACGACGCAAGCACGGCCGCCGTGGACGAAACGCTCGACGCGAGCCGCGTCGTCGCGATCGACGCGCTCTTTCCGCTCGTCGGCGCGCAACGCCGCACGCTGATGACCACGCCCGCGACCACACGCGCCGCGCGCGATGCGGGCCACGCGCTCTTTGCCGCCGACGGCGTGCCCGTCACCGTGATCCGCGACTCGACCGGTTTCGTCGCGCAACGCGTGGTGGCCACGATCGTCAACATCGGCTGCGACATCGCGCAGAAACAGATCGCGACGCCGCAAGACATCGACCTCGCCGTGACGCTCGGCCTCGGCTATCCGCGCGGCCCGCTCGCACTCGGCGACGCGCTCGGCGCGGCAACCATCCTCACCATTCTGCGCAACATGTACGACGTGCTCGGCGATCCGCGCTACCGGTCATCGCCGTGGCTCGCGCGCCGCGCGCAACTCGGCATGTCGCTCACGCAATGCGACGCCGCCGACAACCCCACGGAGACACAATCATGAGCGCCGAACTGCTGACCTCGCGCCCGCCCGAAAGCGAATCGACGCTGGTCCTCACGCTGTCCAATCCCGGCGCTCGCAACGCGCTGCATCCCGACATGTACGCGGCCGGAATCGAAGCACTCGATTCGGTGGAACGCGATCCGTCGATTCGCGCCGTCGTGATCGCGGGCGCGGACAACTTTTTTTGCGCGGGCGGCAATCTGAATCGCCTGCTCGAAAATCGCGCGAAAGATCCTTCCGTGCAGGCACAAAGCATCGACCTGCTTGCCGAGTGGATTTCGGCGCTGCGGTTTTCGTCGAAACCGATCATTGCCGCCGTCGACGGCGCCGCTGCCGGCGCCGGCTTTTCGCTCGCGCTCGCGTGCGATCTGATCGTCGCTGGGGAAGACGCCAAATTCGTGATGTCGTATGCACGCGTCGGCCTCACGCCCGACGGCGGCGGCTCGTGGTTCCTCGCGCAGGCCCTGCCTCGCCAACTCGCAACGGAAGTCCTGATCGAAGGCAAGCCGATCGGCGCCGCGCGTTTGCACGAAGTGGGCGTCGTCAACAAGCTGACGAAGCCGGGCACCGCGCGCGACGCCGCCGTTGCGTGGGCCGACGAACTCGGCAAGATCTCGCCCAATTCGGTCGCGCGCATCAAGACGCTGGTGTGCGCGGCCGGCACGCAGCCGCTTTCCACGCATCTGGTTGCGGAGCGCGATAACTTCGTCGCTTCGCTGCATCATCGCGAGGGGCTCGAGGGCATTTCCGCGTTCCTCGAAAAACGCGCTCCCGTGTACAAGTGAACAAGGAATCATGGCCGCCTATCAGCTACCCAAGCGCCGCCGCATTTACCTGATGCGTCACGGCGACGTGACGTACTTCGACGACTCCGGCCGCACGATCGATCCTGAAACGGTGCCGTTGAACGCCAACGGCCGCGAACAGGCGAGCGCGGCGGGCCGCGTGTTCGCTGAGCAGCAGGTGCGCTTCGATCGCGTGATCGTCAGCGGCTTGCCGCGCACGATCGAAACCGCGCAGCGCGTGCTCGCCGAGACCGGTCAGCAGATCGAACTGGAGATCGAGCCGGCCTGGCAGGAGATTCGCGGCGGCAAGCTGCGGCAGATTCCGCTGCAAGACCTCGAAGCGGCGTTTCTCGGCGTGTTCGACGGTATCGTGCCGGAAAGCACGCGCTTTCTCGATGGCGAGACCATCGGCGAGTTGTTCGATCGCGTCGTGCCCGCGGTCGCCGCGTTGCGCGAAGACAGTTCGTGGGACACGGTGTTGCTGGTGCTGCACGGCGGCGTCAATCGCGCGATTCTGTCGCATGCGCTCACCGCGGGCGGCCGCACGTTCTTCGGGCATCTCGCGCAGGCCACCGGCTGCATCAATGCGCTCGACGTAGGCACCGCACCACGCGACTGGGTGCTGCGTGCAATCAACTATTCGCCGCCGTCGCCGCTGCATCGCGACATCCGCAATACGACGATGGAAATTCTCTACGCACAATTCATCCAATCCACGCGTAGCTGAAACCGAACCGGAGGAGACACATGGCGCAAGCGTCACACAGCGGCGAGCCGGAACAGCAAGCGGATTACTCGGCCTTCGAGGGCACGCGTCCCGTCAACGAGCGTCAGCGTTTTGACGGCGACGCGCTCACCGCGTGGCTCGCGCTACACGTCGACGGTTTTTCGGGGCCGCTCACGGTCGAACAGTTCGCCGGCGGCCAGTCGAACCCAACGTTCAAACTGGTCACGCGCTCGCGTGCTTATGTCATGCGCGCGAAGCCCGGACCTGCGGCGAAATTGCTGCCGTCCGCGCATGCCGTCGAGCGCGAATATCGCGTGATGCATGCGCTTGCCGACACGGACGTGCCCGTCGCCCGCATGCTCGCGTTATGCGAGGACGAAAGCGTGATCGGCCGGGCCTTTTACGTGATGGAGTTCGTCGAAGGCCGCGTGTTATGGGATCAGTCGCTGCCCGGCATGAGCGCCGATGAACGAGCCGCGATCTACGACGAAATGAATCGCGTGATCGCGGCGCTTCACAGTGTCGAGCCGGATAGCGTCGGCCTTTCGGACTACGGCAAGCCGGGCAACTACTTCGCGCGTCAGATCGGCCGCTGGAGCAAGCAGTATGTCGCGTCCGAAACCGAACCCATCGACGCGATGCAGCGTCTGATCGAATGGCTGCCGCAGCATATGCCAGCCGAGACGGGGCAACGGGCGTCGATCGTGCATGGCGATTACCGGCTCGATAACCTGATCTTCGACCGCAAGGAACCGAAAGTGCTTGCCGTGCTCGACTGGGAGTTGTCGACGCTCGGCGATCCGCTCGCGGACTTCGCCTATCACTGCATGGCGTGGCACGTCGATCCCGCGCAGTTTCGCGGCATCGCGGGTCTCGACTGGGCAGCGCTGGGCATTCCCGACGAGCAGCAGTACGTCGAGCGCTATTGCAAACGTACCGGCTTTGAGATTCGCGGCGACTGGAATTTTTACCTCGCCTACAACATGTTCCGTATCGCCGCGATTTTGCAGGGAATCATGAAGCGTGTCGTCGATGGCACGGCGGCGAGCGCACAAGCTCTCGACGCAGGCCGTCGCGCGAGACCGATGGCCGAGCTCGCCTGGCGTTACGCGCAGAAAGTGCGCTGATGACCGGCGCGGCTGCCGCGCTTCATCACGCGGGCATGCTCGCGCGCTTGCATGCTTGCACTTCAGGCAACGCCCACATTGAATGTCGTCCGTTATCCGCGAGGTCATAGATGAATTTCGATTACACCCCGAAGGTTCAGGCGCTGCGCGAAAAGCTGCTCGCCTTTTTCGACGAGCACATTTATCCGAACGAGCACGCGTTCTACGCGGAGATCGCGCAAAACCGGCAAGACGGCAACGCGTGGCAGCCGACGCAACTGATCGAAGAACTCAAGCAGAAAGCGCGCGACGCCGGGTTGTGGAACCTGTTCCTGCCCGACTCGGTGCGCGGCGCCGGGCTCAGCAACCTCGAATACGCTCCGCTGTGCGAAATCATGGGCCGCGTGCCCTGGGCGCCCGAGGTGTTCAATTGCAATGCGCCCGACACGGGCAACATGGAAACCATCGAGCGCTACGGCAGCGAAGAGAACAAGCGCGAATGGCTCGAACCGCTTTTGCAAGGGCACATTCGTTCGGCATTTCTGATGACGGAGCCGGAAGTCGCTTCGTCGGATGCCACGAATATCCAGACCAGCATCGTGCGCGATGGCGACTATTACGTGATCAACGGGCACAAGTGGTGGTCGTCGGGCGCGGGCGATCCGCGTTGCAAGATCTACATCGTGATGGGCAAGACCGATCCCGATGCGCCGCGCCATCAACAGCAGTCAATGATCCTCGTTCCCGCCGACGCCACCGGCATCACGGTGCGCCGTCCGCTTTCCGTTTTCGGCTACGACGACGCGCCGCACGGCCACATGGAAATCACGCTCGAGAACGTGCGCGTGCCGGCGGCCAACATGCTGCTCGGCGAAGGCCGCGGCTTCGAGATTGCGCAAGGCCGCCTCGGACCCGGACGCATCCACCATTGCATGCGTCTCATCGGCCTCGCGGAGCGCGCGCTCGAATTGATGTGCAAACGATCGCTGCAACGCGTCGCCTTCGGCAAGCCCGTGGCGATGCAAGGCGTGACGCAGGAGCGCATCGCAGAAGCGCGCTGCATGATCGAACAGGCGCGCCTGCTCACGCTCAAAACCGCGTACATGATGGACACGGTGGGCAACAAGAGCGCGCGCGGCGAAATTGCGATGATCAAGGTGGTCGCGCCTAACATGGCGTGTCAGGTGATCGACTGGGCGATCCAGGCGCACGGCGCCGGCGGCATCAGCGATGACTTCCCGCTCGCGTACGCTTATGCGTCGGCCCGAACGCTGCGTTTCGCCGACGGTCCCGACGAAGTGCATCGCAACGCGATTGCCAAGCTCGAACTCGCGCGTTATATGGAGCCGGGCGCGGCGGCTCGCGTCGAGACGCCGGTTACGCGCGTTTGATGTCTTGCGTGCGGGAAACGTTTTATGCTCCGCTGGCGGCGGCGTTTTGACCGCGACAGTCTTGGGCTGTCGCCAGCAGCATCGTGCGATCTATGCTCTAATTTTCGCGAAGCGCGGCGCCCCGGTGGCGCCGCTGTCATAAACGAAAAGGAGCGAGGATGATCGACGTCTATAGCTGGGCGACCCCGAACGGCCACAAGGTCCATATCATGCTCGAGGAGACGGGCCTCGAGTACAACGTGCACGCAATCAACATCGGCGCCGGCGATCAGTTCAGCGCCGAATTTTTGCAGATCAGTCCGAATAACAAGATTCCGGCCATTACGGATTCCGAAGGCCCACAAAGCGCGGACGGCAAACCGTTCGCGTTGTTCGAATCGGGCGCGATACTGATTTACCTCGCCGAAAAAACCGGCCGCTTTCTGCCGACCGATCCGGCTGCCCGTTATTCAGTGCTGCAATGGCTGATGTTTCAGATGGGCGGACTCGGCCCCATGCTCGGGCAGACGCACCACTTTCGCATCTACGCGCCTGAGCCGATCGAATACGCGATCAACCGCTACACGAACGAAACGCGGCGCCTGTATGGCGTGATGGATAAGCAGCTCGGCAAGACGCAATATCTCGCCGGGAACGACTATACGATTGCCGACATCGCATCGTTTCCGTGGACGCGTTCGTGGCAGAACCAGGGCGTCGAACTCGACGCGTTTCCGAACGTGAAGCGATGGCATGAAGAGATCGCCGCACGTCCGGCGGTTATGCGTGGTGTCGAAGTGCTCGCGTCCGCACGCAAACCGCTGATGGACGACAAGGCTAAAGAGGTGCTGTTCGGCGCGACGCAGTACGCGAAGCATTAGGACGTAGCTGCGGCGTGTGCCTCGTGCCGTCCGCCTTGCGCGCTTTTCTTTCGCGCAGAGGGCGCGAGGCGGCTCGCATGCCGCCCGCGCCGTGTGCTTTCGAAGCGGCCCGTCAAGCGCTCAGAAATAGTGGCGCGTGATGAACTCGGCGATACACACTGGCCGGTCAGCGCCCTGCCGCTCCACGGCCACATTCCATATCACTTGCACGCCCGCATTGTCGACATCGGCGACGGACGCAACGGCGAACTGCGCGCGCAATTGCGAGCCCACCAATACCGGCGACGTGAACCGCACGCGGTTCAATCCATAGTTCACGGCCATGCGTTGCTCGAGCCGTACCGTTTTTTGCAGCAGCGCCGGAATCAGCGAAAGCGTCATGAAACCGTGCGCAATCGCACCGCCGAATGGCGACTCACGCCGCGCGCGCTCCGGGTCGACGTGGATCCACTGCTGGTCGCCGGTGGCCTCGGCGAAACGATCGACACTCGGCTGGTCGATCGTCACCCAGTCGCTGACAAGCGCCGCTCCGCCGACGAGCGCACGCAGCGCCGCACGATCGCGGAACACGGCAGCGGGCGATGCGCTCGGCGCAGTCATGATGAAGCGCCCGGATTGCGCAAGCCGAACAGGCCTTTGGAGCGCACCGTGATCACCGTCTCGCCATGCTGATTGATGCCCGCCCATTGCGTGGACACGATGCCGCGATCCGGCTTGCTCTCCGACACGCGCTTGTCGAGCACCGAGTTCGTCATGGTGATCGTGTCGCCGACGCGAACCGGCTTCAGCCAGCGTATTTCGTCGATGCCAGGCGAGCCCATCGACGTGGAGCCCGCCAACGCATTGCGCACCAGCATGCCCATCATGACCGAACAGGTGTGCCAGCCGCTCGCCACCAATCCGCGAAATGCGGACGCTTCGGCGGCGGCTTCGTCGACATGGAACGGTTGCGGGTCGAACTTCTGCGCGAACTCGACGATTTCCTCACGCGTGAAAGTGTGCTTGCCGATTTCGGTCGTGGAGCCGACCGTCATGTCCTCGTAACTCAGACCCATCTCTTTATCTCCTGGCTGGCCGATTCGGTCGGCTAATCAAACGTCCGTGCTGATAAACGCAGGCAGCGCGGCAAACCGTGCGAGGTGATGATCGACATCGCCCAAGGTCGTTTCAATGATAGCGAGACGTTTGAACAGATGCGCGGCGGCGACCTCGTTCGTCACGCCCATTCCGCCGTGCAACTGCACCGCCTGCTGGCCGACGAAACGCGCAGCCTGCCCCACGCGTACCTTGGCCGCGGAAATGGCGTGGCGGCGTTCGTCGACGTCTTCGCACGAATAGCGCATGGCGGCAAGATAGGTGACGGAACGCGCCTGCTCGGCGTGAATCAGCATCTCGACCATGCGATGCTGCAATGCCTGAAAGCGCGCGATGGGTTGACCGAACTGCTGGCGCGTCTTCGTGTAGTCGACGGTTGCGGCGTTCAATGCGTCGAGCGCGCCGAGCGCTTCCGCGCACAACAGCAGCGTGCCGTAGTCCGCGATGTGCTCCAGGGCCGCCGCGCCCGAGTGCGGGCCGCTCAAACGCCGTGCCGGCGTACCGTTGAATTGCAGTGTGGCGGCGCGTTGTCCGTCGATGGTGCGGTAGTCGGTGATGGTCACGCCTGCGGCATCGCGCGCAACCACGAATAGCGCGATCTCGCCATTGGCACGCGCGGGCACGATCCAGTGATGCGCCTGCGCGCCGTGTATCACGACCGATTTCGTACCCGTAAGCGTGTGCTGTTCACCTTGTCCGCTCGCGGTGGTCGCGACGTCGAACAGATCGTAGCGCGCCCGCGGTTCGTGGAATGCGACCGCGAGCTTGATCTCGCCGTGGGCCACACGCTCGAGCAGCGACACGTCTTCGCTCTGGCCCGTGCCGGCAAGCCGCAATGCCTCGATGCCAACCGCCGTCGCCCAATAAGGCTCGACCACCAAAGCGCGGCCGAGCTCCTGCATGACCACGAGCATATCGACGGGTCCGCCGTTGAAACCGCCTTGCGCTTCGGGCACCGGCAATGCGGTCAGGCCCAACTCGGTGAAAGCTGCCCAGTGAGCGTCCGACACACCGGCATCCGAACGCACGATCGCCTGGCGCGCTTCGAAGCCATAGCTCTTGTCCAGATAGCGGCGCAGCGCGTCGGCGAATTGTTGCTGCTCGTCGTTGAAAGTGAAGTCCATGGGCCGCTCCTCAAAGTCCGAGAATCATCTGCGCGATGATGTTCTTTTGAATTTCATTCGAGCCGCCGTAAATCGACGTCTTGCGGAAGTTGAAGTAATACGCGGCCAGCGGCGCGGCATCGTCGTCTCCGGCAATGCTGTGCTCGCGCTCGCCCTCGAGGAACGGCACGTCGAACGGAGCGGCGAGTGGCCCGACGGCCTCGACCATGAGTTCGGTCAACGCCTGCTGCACCTCCGTGCCCTTGATCTTCAGCATCGACGCTTCCGGTCCCGGTCCGCGTCCGCCTGCTTCGTTAGCGACCACGCGTTGCACGGTGACTTCGAGAGCCATCAGTTCGATCTCGAGATTCGCGACTTTTGCAGCGAATACCGGGTCATTCAAAAGGGGCTTGCCGTTCTTTTTCTGATCGAGCGCGAGGCGCTTCAGAAAAACCAGCTCGCGTTTCGACTGGCCGACGCGCGCAATGCCGGTGCGCTCATGCCCGAGCAGATATTTTGCGTAAGTCCAACCGCGGTTTTCCTCGCCGATCAGATTCTCGACCGGCACCTTCACGTCTTCAAAGAAAACTTCGTTGACTTCGTGGTCTTCGTCGAGCGTGATGATCGGCCGGACGGTAATGCCCGGTGTTTTCATGTCGATGAGCAGGAACGAAATGCCCTCCTGCTTCTTCGCGCCGCTGTCGGTGCGTACGAGACAAAACATCATGTCCGCGTGCTGCCCCAACGTGGTCCAGGTTTTCTGCCCATTGACCACGTAATGATCGCCGACCCGTTCGGCACGCGTGCGCAGCGATGCGAGATCGGAACCGGAGCCCGGCTCTGAATAGCCCTGACACCACCAGTCAGTGCCGTCGAGAATGCGTGGCAAGTAGTAGCGTTTCTGCGCCTCGTTGCCGTACTTCATAAGAACCGGCGCGACCATCGACACACCGAATGGCAACACTGTCGGCGCGCCGACACGGGCGCACTCTTCGTCCCAGATATGGCGCTGCGTGGCATCCCAGCCGGGGCCGCCGTATTCTGTCGGCCACGCGACAACC
The DNA here is from genome assembly GCF_003330785.1 of Paraburkholderia graminis. Lineage (NCBI taxonomy): Bacteria > Pseudomonadati > Pseudomonadota > Betaproteobacteria > Burkholderiales > Burkholderiaceae > Paraburkholderia > Paraburkholderia graminis. Next base: position 1,316,312 of record NZ_CP024934.1, on the reverse strand, counting down.
GACCAGCCGCGCGTGCCCAGCAGCTTGTGCCAGTTGGCAAAGTCGTCGCGGTTCAAACGCTTGTGGTTGAGTACCTTCTCGCTGAGTTCGCGAGGCAGATTGGCTTCGAGCCAGGCGCGGATCTCGGCGCGGAACGCCTTCTCAGCGGGGGAATAGTCCAGATTCATGCGTAGTGTCTCCTGGCCGCCACCACCCGCCGCCAGAGAGCCACTGCGCTATTGCAGAGGTTCCTTTAAGGCAGCCGGGACCGGCAGCGGCATCACTTCGATGCCTTCTTCGACCAAAGCTCGCGCGTCTTCCGGCGTTGTGACACCGCGAATATTGCGGGCGGGCGCTTCGTTGTAGTGAATGCGCCGCGCTTCCTCGGCGAAGCGGTCGCCCACGTTCTCGGTCTTCTCCAGTACCTCGCGCAATGCGCGCATGACACGCGCCTGCAATTCACCTGCGGCCGCGGGCGCTTTCGCTTTCGCCTCTACCCCATGAGAGAGATTCAGGCGCGGAGCCGACGGCAAACGGCTCACTTCTTTCGCTCCGCAAATCGGACATTCGACCAGCTTGCGGGACTGCTGCGATTCGAAGTCATCAGCCGAAGCAAACCACCCTTCGAACCGATGGCCGTGCGGACACTGTAAATCGAGGACCTTCATATGGAATCAGGGCTTGCGTGCCAGTTTAGCGCAAAACGAAAATTTGTGAACGGTCGTTCGTAAAAACTTCACGCGCAACGCGCGACGAGTTGGGCGCTGCCGAAAGATGAGGCGCGGTGGGCGATTTTAACGCTTTGCGCAGACCCCTGCCGAAGGCTGTATGACTCCGCGCAATGCGGCGTGCGTGCGTGAGCCAACGCCCAGCGCTTCGCCCCCAACGACGTATCAGCCTCACGCGTGCGAACCCCTCCGTTCACGATTGACGCTCACGCCACCAGGCATTCCAGCCGACGATTGAAGCGCGGTTCAAGCTCCCGCGCCTCTTTGGCAAGGTTGACCTGTTTAGCCGTTTTGGCGACGTCGAAAACGTCGGCTTTGATGTCGTAGCCACCGCGCGCGTTCAGCCAGTCCAGCACGTCCGACAGATGCCAGACTGACGCGCTTCCCTCGTGCACCGGCGGCGGAAATTCGACCGCATGGCTCAACATGAGCTTGCGCATGTTCTGCCGCGATACGCCGGCAATTTCCGCGACGTCGGTCAACCCCACGAAGTCGGGCCCGGCTTCGACAAGCCGTGCCGACGGCACCGCCTTTTTGACGTCTCCGAGCGCGCTGACCAGTGCCTCGACCGCCGACGGTGCTTCGCGCGAAAAGACCAGCGCCAGTCGCCCCGGTTGCCCCACGCCGACCGTGGCGTCGTCACAGCCTGCTTCGCCCAGGCGTTCGACAATCGCGTCAAGATCACTGTCTTGCGCGGCAAGCTTATACTTCAACGTGAACGTATATTCCATTTGCTACTCCTGCTTTATTCGGCCACAACGTTGCCTACTCAATGCTTTTGCGAACGATGCGCCGTGCAATTGTCGACCACACGCCGCAAATGTCTGGCGTGGTTATCAGCATTCTTCGGCGTACTCCATACGCTTGAAATGCAGAATTCTCCGCAACGGCACTCCGCATCTTTGTAAGGGCAATACATTTTTCCCCAGGCGTGGCCCTTGCCTCCGCTCTGTATGCGCCACCCGCGCCGCTCGGCATAAGCCAGCGCAGCCTCGATCTCTTTTTTAGCGTGGACTCCACGAACCATCCTGTCCTCCAATTTAATACTCGCGAATCGGGTTGTCAAGTGACAACCCGATTTTAATCGCGGAGCTCAACCGCCTCACATGCTTCGTTATCCCGATTAATGCGGCAGTGAAGACGTTTGCCGGCCTTCCATACTAAAGTTGCCGCCGCGATCACGCGAGACTGCCGGATGGCATAGGACAAAGGCGCTCATATTCAGACACCGCACGCCGCGGTAAAGACAGAAGCCTTATCCAGCTTCAGAGTGACGAAGCCCCTGCCGGTCGACGACCGGCAGGGGCTTCCTGGATGCGGCGCAAGCGTCGCCTGCGCGTTGGGAGACTCTGAAAAAACTACTGCGGCTGCGCCATCGGCCAGATGCCGGACAGCACCTTCTCCAGCCAGAACGTGCCGATAATCGTTTTCACGTCAGTGATCTTGCCGGTCCGCACCCACTCCGAGACTTCGGGAACCGTAGCAGTAAACATCTCGAGGAACTCGCCGTCGTCGAGCTTGCGCTCGCCCGCAGTCAGCCCGCGCGCGAGGTAGATGTCGATGAACTCGGTCGAGTAGGAAATGATCGGGTGAACACGCGTCAGGTACACATACTCGCGCGCCGTGTAGCCCGTCTCCTCGCGCAATTCGCGAATGGCGCAAGCGAGCGCGCCTTCGTTCGGATCGAGCTTGCCGGCCGGATATTCGACCATGACCTTGCCCATCGGATAGCGATACTGGCTTTCCAGCAGCACACGGCCGTCGTCGAACAGCGGAATCACCATCACGGCGCCGGGGTGCTCCACATACTCACGGGTCGCATGCTTGCCGTCGGGCAGGCGCACGGTGTCGCACTTGAGCGTCAGGAACGGCCCCTGGTGGACCGTCTTACTGTCGACACAGGTCTCGGTAAGGACGGCGTCGTGGTCGGGAAGTTCAGCCATATGCGGACCTCGGGACAGCTTGGTGCGCGACGGCGAGACGCCGTCAGCGGCGTTTGACGAGATACTGGAAGGTGAAGCCGGGGAAGGCGAACACGACGAACAGCGCGAACGTGATCGCGTAGAACTGCCAACCCTGTTCGAAGCGGTTGCCGGCGCGCGCTTCGAGCAGAAAGCCCAGCGCGCCGACCACGAAGTACAGCACGATCAGTTCGGCAATCCGGACCCATGCGCTTTTCTTCGCCGCCTTCAACGGGACGGCGGCGAAGAGCCGCTGATTCAGGAACGGCAGATTGGCGCCCACCAGCGCCAACAGCACGATAAACCAGCCCGCTGCCGACATCAGAACGACAGCGTGTGCTGGATAGCCTGCAGGCAAGCTTTCAACAGCGGATCGGGCACGATGCCCAGCACCAGCACGGCCACGCCATTGAGCGCGAGCAACGCGCGCGTGCCCGTGTCCGCGACGATCGCCGACTTGTCTTGCGGCTCGTCGAAGTACATGAGCTTCACGATACGCAGGTAGTAGAACGCGCCGAACAGCGACGTGATCACCGCGAGCACCGTGAGCCAGGTCAGGCCGGCGTTCATCGTGGCCTGCAGCACCGCGAGCTTCGCGTAGAAACCGACGGCGGGCGGAATGCCGGCGAGCGAGAACATCATCACCATCATGACGAACGCGAACACCGGGCTCCGTTGGTTCAGCCCCTTGAAGTCGTCGAGCGTATCCGCTTCGAATTCGCGGCGTGCGAGCAGCATGATGACGCCGAAGGTGCCCATCGTCGTGATCAGATAGACGATGCTGTAGTACATCGCCGAGCCATACGCGCTCGCGGCACCAGTCGTCTTGTGATCGACCACGCCGGCCAGCAGACCGAGCAGCACGAAGCCCATGTTCGAGATCGCCGAGTACGCGAGCATACGCTTGACGTTGCGCTGCACGATACCCGTGATGTTGCCGACGATCAACGACAGCGCCGCGAGAATCACCAGCATTTGCTGCCATTCGACTGCGAGCGGCAGCAGACCCATCACCAGGAAGCGCAGGCCCCATGCGAATGCCGCCACCTTCGGACCGCCGCCGACCAGCAGCGTCATCGCCGTGGGCGCGCCCTGATAGACGTCCGGCACCCACATGTGGAACGGCACAGCGCCCATCTTGAACGCGACGCCGGCGACGATGAAGATAACGCCGAACAGCAGCACGCTCGGATCGTAGTGGCTCTGACCGATCGCCTTGAACACTTCGTTCAGATCGAGCGAGCCGGTCGCGCCGTACAGCATCGAGATGCCGTACAGCAGGAAGCCGGAAGCCAGCGCGCCGAGCACGTAGTACTTCATGGCCGCTTCGTTCGACGGCGCGGCTTCCCGACGCAGTGCGATCACGCCATAGAGCGACAGCGACATCAGTTCCAGACCGAGATACAGCGTCAGGAAGTTGTTGCCGGAGATCATCACGAGCTGACCGAGCAGCGAGAACATGCCGAGCAGGAAGAACTCGCCGCGATACAGCCCGCGATCTTCGAGGTAGCGGCGCGAATACACGATCGTGACCGCGTAGCCGAGCGTCACCACCGCTTTCATCAGACTCGCGAACGAGTCGACGACGTACATGCGGCTGAAGAAGTAGTGCACCGACGGGTCGAACGCATTGACCGCGAACCAGATGCCGGCGACGAGCGACGACAGGAACGCGATGAAATACGTGGTACGGCGACCGGCCTGGCCGACGAACGTGTCGTTGAGCCACGCGACGACAACGGCGAGCATCACCAGTGCGTCGGGCAACAGAGCAGTCATAGGGGCGTTTTGCATGGTCTTTAATTCCTCCTCTGCGTTACTGAGACAACGGCAGCTTCGACTGCGCAACGTGGGAGAGGAGGTTTTCCACGGATACGTGCATCACATCGGTAAAGGGCTTCGGATACAGGCCCATGAAGAGCGTCAGTGCGGCGAGCACTGCCAGCATGAAAAACTCGCGGCGGTTGATGTCGAGCAGGCCCTTCACGTGGTCGTTGGCGACCGCGCCGAAGTAGACGCGCTTGTACATCCACAGCGTGTAGGCCGCGCCGAGAATCAGCGTCACGGCGGCGCCGCCCGCGATCCAGAAGTTGTACTGGACAGCGGCCAGAATCACCATGAATTCGCCGACAAAACCCGAGGTGCCCGGCAAGCCGCAATTGGCCATCGAGAACAGCATCACGAAGGCCGCGAATTTCGGCATGACGTTGACAACGCCGCCGTAGTCCGCGATCTGACGCGAGTGCATGCGGTCGTACAGCACGCCGATGCTAAGGAACATCGCGCCCGACACGAAGCCGTGCGAGATCATCTGAACGATCGCGCCTTCCACGCCGAGCTGATTGAAGATAAAGAAGCCGAGCGTGACGAAGCCCATGTGCGCGATCGACGAATACGCGACCAGCTTCTTCATGTCGGCCTGCACCATCGCGACGAGGCCGATGTAGATCACCGCGATCAGCGACAGCGTAATGACGACCGGCGCGAGGAAGTGGCTTGCGTCCGGCGCGATCGGCAGCGAGAAGCGCAGGAAACCGTATGCGCCGAGCTTCAGCATGATCGCGGCCAGCACGACGGAGCCGCCGGTCGGCGCTTCCACGTGGGCGTCAGGCAACCACGTGTGCACCGGCCACATCGGCACCTTCACGGCGAACGCCATGAAGAACGCTATGAACAGCAACACCTGCGGCGTCATTGCGATCTGCGCATGCTGCCAGGTGGCGAGATCGAACGTGCCGGTCTGGACGTACAGATAGAGCAACGCGACCAGCATCAGGAGCGAGCCCATCAGCGTGTACAGGAAGAACTTGAACGCCGCGTACACGCGGTTCGCCCCGCCCCACACGCCGATGATGATGTACATCGGAATCAGCGTCGCTTCGAAGAACACGTAGAACAGCATGCCGTCGGCCGCGCTGAACACGCCGACCATGATGCCCGACAGGATCAGGAACGAGGCCAGATACTGGCCGACGTTCTTCGTGATGACTTCCCATCCGGCGATCACGACGATCACCGTGATCAATGCGGTCAATACGACGAACCACATCGAAATGCCGTCGACACCGAGGTGATATGTAATGTTGAATCGTTCGATCCAGTTGGCCTGTTCGACGAACTGAAGATCGGCGCTGCTCGAATCAAAACCGGTGATCAGCGGAATCGTGACGATGAAGCTGACAATCGAGCCGATCAATGCGACCCAGCGCGCGGGGCCGGGGTTACGGTCGGAGCCGATGGCCAGAACCAGCAGGCCGCAAAGGATCGGCAACCAGATGGCGAGACTGAGAATCGGATAAGCGTGCATTAGTGTCCCTCGCCTTATTTGCCGCCGAGCGTTACAAACAGGGTCAGGAGCCCCAACATGCCGATAATCATGGCGAACGCGTAGTGGTAGATGTAGCCGGATTGGAGGAAGCGGATCACGCCGGCGAACCAGCCGATAAAGCGTGCGCTACCGTTGACGATGCCGTCGATCACGACGACGTCGCCTTCCTTCCAGAGACCACGGCCAATCGCCACGGCGCCCCGCGCAAACACGACTTCGTTGATCTTGTCCATGTAGTACTTGTTATCGAGCAGCGTGTAGATCGGCCCGAACGCGCGCTTGATGGTAGCCGGCAGTTCAGGACGAACCAGATACAGGAACCACGCGACCAGCACACCGGCGAGCGCGAGCCACACCGGCAGGCCCGCGACCGAATGCAGGCCCATTGCCGCCCAGCCGTGGAACTCTTCAGCCATTTCATGCAGCGCCGGATGATTTTCGCCGATGAAGATCACCTTCTCGAACGCCACGCCGTGCTGGAAGAAGTCGCCGAACAGCATCGGGCCGACCGCGATCGCGCCGATCACGACAGACGGAATCGCCAGCAGCACCAGCGGCAACCACACGACCCAAGGCGTTTCATGCGGTTCGTGCGCGTGACCGTGGTCGTCGTGACCGTGACCGTGCGCGTCATGGCCGTTGCCATGACCGTGTGCCGCGGCTTCGGCGCCCATCGGCGAATCCGGATGCTTCGGATCGCGGAAGCGCTCCTTGCCGTGGAACACCATGAAATACATACGGAACGAATACAGCGCGGTGACGAACACGCTTGCCACCACGGCGAAATAGGCGAAGCCCGAACCCGGCAGATGCGACAGCTTCACTGCGTCGATGATCGAATCTTTCGAGTAGAAGCCCGAGAAGAACGGCGTGCCGATCAGCGCCAGCGAACCGATCAGCGACGTGATCCACGTGATCGGCATGTATTTGCGCAGGCCGCCCATGTTGCGCATGTCCTGATCGTGGTGCATGCCGATGATCACGGAACCCGCGCCGAGGAACAGCAGCGCCTTGAAGAACGCGTGCGTCATCAGGTGGAACACGCCGACCGGATAAGCCGACACGCCGAGCGCGACCGTCATGTAGCCGAGCTGCGAGAGCGTGGAGTAAGCCACCACGCGCTTGATGTCGTTCTGGACAATCCCGAGGAAGCCCATGAACAGCGCGGTAATGGCACCGATCACCGTGACGAACGAGAGCGCACTATCCGACAGTTCGAACAGCGGCGACATGCGCGTGACCATGAAGATACCGGCCGTCACCATGGTTGCCGCGTGAATCAGCGCGGAAATCGGCGTCGGGCCTTCCATCGAATCCGGCAGCCACACGTGCAGCGGAAACTGCGCCGACTTACCCATTGCGCCGATGAAGAGGCAGATACACGCCACTGTCAGCAGGCCCCAATCGGTACCCGGAAAGCTCAATGCGGCCAGTTCAGTGCGCTTGGCAAACACGTCGCCGTAGTTCATCGAACCGGCAAACGCGAACAGCAGGCCGATACCCAGCAGAAAGCCAAAGTCGCCGACGCGGTTCACGATGAACGCCTTCATGTTCGCGTAGATCGCCGACTCGCGCGTGTAGTAGAAACCGATCAGCAGGTACGACACGAGACCCACTGCTTCCCAGCCGAAGAACAGCTGCAGGAAGTTGTTGCTCATCACGAGCATCAGCATCGAAAACGTGAAGAGCGAGATGTACGAGAAGAAGCGCTGGTAGCCGTCGTCGTCGGCCATGTAGCCGATCGTGTAGATGTGCACCATCAGCGACACGAAGGTCACGACGCACATCATCATGGCCGTGAGCGAATCGACGAGGAAGCCGACTTCGAACTTGGTCTTGCCGATGGACATCCATTCGTAGACGGTGGCGTTGAAGCTCGCGCCGTCCAGCACCTGGAAGAACACCATCATCGACAGAACGAACGAGATGGCAACGCCGAGGATCGTGACCGAGTGCGCACCCGCGCGCCCTACCGCCTTCCCGAACAGCCCCGCGATCAGGCAACCGGCCAGCGGTGCCAGCGGAATCGCCAGCAGCAGGTTTTCATTGAGTATCGTGGACATAACCGCTTTTCCTGAGATTAACCTTTGAGCTGATCGAGATCTTCGACATTGATCGTGTCGAGGCTACGGAACAGGGTCACCAGAATTGCGAGGCCGATCGCTGCTTCCGCTGCCGCTACGGTCAGCACGAAGAACACGAAAATCTGGCCATGCACGTCGCCGAGATAATGCGAGAAGGCGACGAAATTGGTATTCACCGCGAGCAGCATCAGTTCGATCGCCATCAGGATGATGATGACGTTGCGACGGTTCAGGAAAATACCGACGATGCTGATCGCAAACAGAATCGCGCCGAGCACGAGGTAATGGGCAAGGGTCAACATGATTTCTATCTCCTGTCCGCTCAGCTGTTCTTCGCAGACGCCGATTCGGCTGCTGCGGCCGCCGCTGCGGCTTCTTCCGCCGCGACGGTCGCCGGGCTCTTTTCCGACGGCATCTTCACGACGCGCACGCGGTCTTGCGCACGCACCTTGACCTGGTCGCTGATCTTCTGGCGCTTGCTGTCCTTCTTGTGGCTCGTGGTCAGCGCGATAGCCGCGATGATCGCCACCAGCAGCACGAGGCCGGCCACTTCGAACGCGAAGATGTAGTCGGTGTAAATCACTTTGCCGATCAGGCGGGTGTTCGACCAGTCGCCCATGCCGCCCGCCGCGGCGGTCGTGTCGGGCACCACCGTGCTCGTCGCGCCGTAGCCGTGCCACAGGATCAGCGCGGTTTCGAGCACGATGATCGCGCCCACCACCGTGGCCATCGGCACGAAGCGTCTGAAGTCCTTGCGCAGCACGTCGAGGTTGATGTCCAGCATCATCACGACGAACAGGAACAGCACCATCACCGCGCCCACATAGACCAGCACCAGCAGGATGGCGAGGAACTCGGCCTGCAGCAGCATCCAGATAGCCGCTGCGTTGAAAAACGCCAGCACGAGAAACAGTGCGGACGACACCGGGTTGCGCGAGGTGATCACCTTCAGCCCTGAAACCACCAGGAGCAGCGCGAAGATGTAGAACAGTACGGTCGTGAATTCCATGATTACCGGTTCATCGTTAGGCCATCGTCAGGCATTTTCTTTGGCACGGGCGTCCGGCCACAGCGTGACAACCGCCGGAACAGACGCACGCGTGCGCCGTGCCGCGGCTTGCATACCGCGGCGCTCGGCCCGACAACAGGCCGTATTACTGCTGCATTGACTTGATGCGCTACTGCCGCACCTACTGCTTGTACTTGGACGCTTTAACGATACGGTGCGTCGGCAGCCTTGTTCGCGGCGATCTCCGCTTCGTAACGATCGCCCACGGCCAGCAGCATGTCCTTCGTGAAGTACAGATCACCGCGCTTTTCGCCGTGATATTCGAGAATGTGCGTCTCGACAATCGAATCGACCGGGCAGCTTTCTTCGCAGAAACCGCAGAAGATGCACTTGGTCAGGTCGATGTCGTAACGCGTGGTGCGGCGCGTGTTGTCTTCGCGCGTTTCCGACTCGATCGTGATGGCGAGCGCCGGGCACACCGCTTCGCACAGCTTGCACGCGATACAGCGCTCTTCGCCATTCTCATAACGTCGCAGCGCATGCAGTCCGCGAAAACGCGGCGAAATGGGCGTCTTCTCTTCCGGGAACTGCACGGTCACCTTGCGCTGGAACGTATAACGTCCGGTCAACGCGAGGCCCTTGATGAGTTCCGTCAAAAAGAAGGTCTTGAAAAAATTTTGGATTGCGGTCATGAGTTCATCCGCCCTTTATTTCCAGATATTCCACGGCGACATGATCCAGAAGCCGACCACCACCAGCCACACCACGCACACCGGAATGAAAATCTTCCAGCCGAGACGCATGATCTGGTCATAGCGGTAGCGCGGGAACGTGGCACGCGCCCAGATGAACACCGACAGCAGCAGGAAAACCTTGAGGACGAGCCAGAAGATGCCGGGGATAAACGACAGGAAGCCGAACGGAGCGCTCCAGCCGCCGAGAAACAGCGTCGACGCCAATGCCGAGATCACAATCATGTTGATGTACTCGGCAAGGAAGAACAGCGCGAACGCCATACCCGAGTAATCGATCATGTGACCCGCGACGATTTCCGATTCGCCTTCCACCACGTCGAACGGATGGCGGTTCGTTTCCGCGATGCCCGAGATGAAGTACACGACGAACATCGGCAACAGCGGCAGCCAGTTCCACGACAGGAAGTTCAGGCCGTGTGCGGCGAAGAAGCCGCGTTCCTGCGAACCGACGATGTCCGACAGATTCAGCGTGCCCGCCGTCATCAGCACGACGACCAGCGCGAAGCCCATCGAAATTTCGTACGACACCATTTGCGCCGCGGCGCGCATCGCGCCGAGGAACGCGTACTTCGAGTTCGACGCCCAGCCGGCCAGAATCACGCCGTACACGCCGATCGACGAAATCGCGATCGCATACAGCAGACCCGCGTTGATGTCGCCGAGCACCGCGCCCGCCTGGAACGGAATCACCGCCCAGACCGCGAAAGCCGGCACCACCACCATGATCGGCGCGATCATGTAAATCCAGCGGCTTGCCTGGGTCGGCTGAATCACTTCTTTCAGCAACAGCTTCAGCACGTCGGCGATAGGCTGCAAAAGACCTGCGGGGCCGACGCGGTTCGGGCCGAGACGCACGTGCATCCAGCCGATCAGCTTACGCTCCCACAGAATCAGGTAAGCCACGCACAGCAGGATCACGACGGCCACCACCAGGATGCGCACCAGTGCCCACACCGTGGGCCATGCCACACCGAGAAGCTGGGTGCCGCCCGAGTTGATCGTATCGAACAAGCTCATTTACGCCTTCTCCACCACCAGTTCACCGAACAGGCTGCCCAGCGCTGCACCGGCAGGCGTAGCCGCCGATACGCGGACGACCGTCTCCGCAAGATTCGCGTCGCGCACGGCCGGCAACTGCACCGATTGCTCGCCCTGGCGCACGCGCACCGCGTCGCCTTCCTTCAAACCCAGTTTGTCGAACAGCGCGGCCGGCAGGCCGACGTTGTTCGCGGCACGCGCGGCTGCGGTCAGATGCAGCGATTCCGCGCGACGAACCAGCGCGTCGGCATGGTAGATCGGCACGTCGGCGATGCGCTCGAACTTGCCTTCCGCTGCCTTCGCCGTCTTGCCGCGAGCAACCGTTACGCCCGTGCGGTTCGACAGGCGCGATTGCAGTTCGCCGTCGCCGAGCGCCGCGCTGCGCACTTCTTCCGCCGTGTCGTATTCGAAGCCGGGCGCGCCCAGCAGGCTGCCCAGCACGCGCAACACCTTCCATGCGGGGCGCGTCTCGCCAAGCGGACGCACGACGCCGTTGAACGTCTGCACCGTGCCTTCCGCGTTGACGAACGTACCGGCCGTTTCGGTGAACGGCGCGATCGGCAGCAGCACGTCCGCGTATTCGGCGCCCGTCTGGAACGGCGACATCACGACGACCATCTCAGCCTGGTTCAAGGCAGCCAGAGCCTGCGCCGGATTGGCCGTGTCGAACTCCGGTTCGAAGTTCATCAGCACATAACCCTTGCGCGGTTGTTCGAAGACTTCGCGAGCGTTCAGGCCGCCTTCGCCCGGCAATGCGTTCACCAGATGCGCGCCGACCGTGTTCGCGCCTTCCGTCAGGAAGCCGAGCGTTGCACCGGTTGCGTCTGCGATCCACTGAGCCGCTGCATGAATGACCGCGAAATCCGGATGACGCACCGCGCCGTTGCCGAGCAGCACGAGGCGACGCTCGCCCGTAGCCAGCGACCTGGCGACTTCCTTGTCGGCGTCCGACGCTTGCGCGCCAGAGAACGCTTCCGGCAGCGCCGTGCCGTTCGCTTGCGAGACCGCCGACGCGATGCCGGCGAGTGCCTCGAGCCATGCCGACGGCGCCGCAGCGATACGCCGCGCTTGCGGGATCAGCGCGTCGTCGCCGGTGGCTTGCACCAGCGTGAGCTTCGCGCCGCCCTTGGCCGCCTGACGCAGACGCGCGGCGAACAGCGGATGATCGCGGCGCAGATCGGAACCGATCACCAGCGCCGAGTCGATGTTCGACAGGTCGGCAATAGCGGTGCCGAGCCACGGCGTGCCGTTGACCGGCGCCGAGAAGTCCGACTGACGCAGACGGAAGTCGACGTTAGGCGTGCCGACCGCTTGCGCCAGTTGCTTCAGCAGGAACAGTTCTTCGACCGTGCTGTGCGCGCTGCCAAGCGCGGCCAGCGCGTTTGCGCCGTGGTCGCCCTTGATGCCCTTCAGACCTTTGACCACATAGTCGAGCGCGGTCTGCCAGTCGGTCTCGACCCACTTGCCGCCCTGCTTCAGCATGGGCTGCGTCAGACGTTCGGGGCTGTTCAGGCCTTCGTACGAGAAGCGATCCTTGTCCGAAATCCAGCATTCGTTGATTGCTTCGTTTTCGAACGGCAGAACCCGCATCACGCGGTTGTTCTTCACCTGCACGACGAGATTGGCGCCGACGGAATCGTGCGGGCTTACCGACTTGCGGCGCGACAGTTCCCACGTACGCGCGCTGTAGCGGAACGGCTTGCTGGTCAGCGCGCCGACCGGGCACAGGTCGATCATGTTGCCCGACAGTTCGGAGTCGACCGTCTTGCCGACGAACGACGTGATTTCCGAATGCTCGCCGCGGCCCAGCATGCCCAGTTCCATCACGCCGGCCACTTCCTGGCCGAAGCGCACACAGCGCGTGCAGTGGATGCAACGGGACATCTCTTCCATCGAGATCAGCGGGCCGACGTTCTTGTGGAACACGACGCGCTTTTCTTCGCTGTAACGCGACGACGACTTGCCGTAGCCCACCGCCAGATCCTGCAACTGACACTCGCCGCCCTGATCGCAAATCGGGCAATCCAGCGGGTGGTTGATCAGCAGGAATTCCATCACGGATTGCTGGCCCTTCACCGCCTTTTCGGACTTCGTGCGCACGATCATGCCGGCCGACACGGGCGTCGCGCATGCGGGCACGGCCTTCGGCATCTTTTCGACATCGACGAGACACATCCGGCAGTTGGCCGCAATCGACAGCTTCTTGTGATAGCAGAAGTGAGGAATGTACGTGTCGACCTTATGCGCAGCCTGGATCACCATGCTGCCTTCGGGCACTTCTACTTTCTTGCCGTCTATTTCAAGTTCAACCATGATGGTCAATCTTCCTTAACCTGTTACCGCTCAATCGTTCGCCCCGTTCATCGCCCGCTCGGCAATGAATCCCGTGGTTGACGTGTTCTGGTGCATACCTGTCCGGCGTGCCGCTTGTCCGGGAGCTTGCCCGAGCGCCTGTCCGTGCGCGCCTCGGGCGACTTGCGAGGTCGCTCAGCAACCTCGCTCAGGCAGCCACTGTTTCCGCTGCCGCCGCAGCGCCCGCATGACCGCCGACGAGGCAATGCTTGTGGGCGACGTGATATTCGAATTCGTCCCAGTAGTGCTTGAGCATGCCGCGAACCGGCATGGCCGCCGCATCGCCGAGCGCGCAGATCGTGCGGCCCATGATGTTTTCCGCGACCGAGTTCAGCAGATCCAGATCTTCCGGACGGCCAAGACCGTGCTCGATACGATGCACGACGCGATACAGCCAGCCCGTGCCTTCGCGGCAAGGCGTGCATTGACCGCACGACTCTTCGTAATAGAAGTACGACAGACGCAGCAGCGAACGCACCATGCAACGCGTTTCGTCCATGACGATGACCGCGCCCGAGCCGAGCATCGAGCCCGCCTTGGCGATCGAGTCATAGTCGAGGTCGGTCTGCATCATGATGTCGCCCGGAATGACCGGTGCCGACGAACCGCCAGGAATCACGGCCTTGATCTTGCGGCCGCCGCGCATGCCGCCGGCGAGGTCCATCAGCGTGGCGAACGGCGTGCCGAGTGGAACTTCGTAATTGCCCGGACGCTCGACGTCGCCCGAGATCGAGAAGATCTTCGTGCCGCCGTTGTTCGGCTTGCCGATTTCCAGGTAATTTTGCGGGCCGATGGCGAGCAGGAACGGCACCGCGGCAAACGTCTCGGTGTTGTTGATCGTGGTCGGCTTGCCGTACACGCCGAAGCTCGCCGGGAACGGCGGCTTGAAGCGCGGCTGGCCTTTCTTGCCTTCCAGCGACTCGAGCAACGCGGTTTCTTCGCCGCAGATGTAGGCGCCGTAACCGTGATGCGCATGCAGCTCGAACGAGAAGCCCGAACCCATGATGTTCTCGCCGAGGAACCCGGCGCGGCGAGCTTCGTCCAACGCTTCTTCAAAGCGTTTATAGACTTCCCAGATTTCGCCGTGGATGTAGTTGTAGCCGACCGTGATGCCCATTGCGTACGCGCCAATGGCCATGCCTTCGATCAGCGAATGCGGATTGAAGCGCAGGATGTCGCGGTCTTTGAACGTGCCCGGCTCGCCTTCGTCCGAATTACAGACGAGGTACTTCTGGCCCGGGAACTGACGCGGCATGAAGCTCCACTTCAGGCCGGTCGGGAAGCCCGCGCCGCCACGGCCGCGCAGACCCGACGCCTTGACGTCGGCGATCACCTGCTCGGGCGGAATTTTTTCTTCCAGAATGCGGCGCAGCTGGGCGTAACCGCCGCGCGCCACATAGTCTTCGAGATGCCAGTTGTCGCCGTTCAGGCCGGCGAGAATCAGCGGTTTGATGTGACGATCGTGTAAAGACGTCATTTCGAAAGTTCCTCGAGCAGCTGGTCGATCTTCTCGCGGCTCATGAAGCTGCACATGCGATGGTTGTTCACCAGCATCACCGGCGCGTCGCCGCACGAACCCATGCATTCGCCTTCTTTCAAGGTGAATTTGCCGTCGGCCGTGGTTTCGCCGAAGTCGATGCCGAGCTTCTGCTTCAGATATTCAGCGGCGCTGTCCGAGCCGCCGTCCGGGCCGAGTTGACACGGCAGGTTCGTGCAGAGCGTGATCTTGTGCTTGCCGACCGGCGACGTCTCATACATCGTGTAGAAGGTGGCGACCTCCTGCACGGCGACTGCCGGCATGCCGAGATAGTCCGCGACGAACTGCATGAGTTCGGGCGACAGCCAGCCATGCTCTTCCTGAGCAGTGGCCAACGCCGACATCACGGCGGACTGTTTCTGATCGGCGGGATACTTCGCGATCGCACGATCGATTTCTTTCAGGCCTTCAGCTGAGATCATTTTCAGACACGACTCTTTCAATTCCTACCGAACGAAAACCCGTCGCTCACTTCGTGCTGCGACAGACCCGGCGTTCCTTTGCTTGACGCGCGCTTCGGACCTGCATGAAGACGCGCGCCGATGAATACGTCCTAGCGATCTACTTCGCCGAACACGATGTCCTGCGTGCCGATGATCGTCACGGCGTCGGCGATCATGTGGCCGCGCGCCATTTCGTCGAGCGCGGACAGATGCGCATAGCCCGGCGCACGAATCTTGAGGCGATACGGCTTGTTCGCGCCGTCGGAAATCAGGTAGATGCCGAATTCGCCCTTCGGATGTTCGACGGCGGCGTACGACTCGCCTTCCGGCACGTGGAAGCCTTCGGTGAACAGCTTGAAGTGGTGAATCAGTTCTTCCATGTTCGACTTCATGCCCACGCGCGACGGCGGCGCAACCTTGTGATTGTCGATCATCACCGGGCCCGGATTCTTGCGCAGCCACTCAATGCACTGTTTCACGATGCGCGTGGATTGACGCATTTCTTCGACACGAACCAGATAGCGGTCGTAGCAGTCGCCATTCACGCCCACCGGAATGTCGAAGTCCAGCTTTTCGTACACTTCGTACGGCTGCTTCTTGCGCAGATCCCACTCGATGCCCGAGCCGCGCAGCATTGCGCCGGACATGCCCATTTGCAGCGCACGCTCCGGGCTGACCACGCCGATGCCGACCAGACGCTGCTTCCAGATCCGGTTGTCGGTGAGCAGCGTTTCGTATTCGTCGACGCACTTCGGGAAACGCGTGAAAAAGTCGTCGATAAAGTCGAGCAACGAGCCCTGACGGTTCTCGTTCATTCTCGACAATGCCTTCGCATTGCGAATCTTCGACGCCTTGTATTGCGGCATTGCGTCAGGCAGATCGCGATAAACGCCGCCGGGGCGGTAATACGCCGCATGCATGCGCGCGCCGGACACCGCTTCGTACACGTCCATCAGATCTTCGCGCTCGCGGAACGCGTACAGGAACACGGCCATTGCGCCGACGTCGAGCGCGTGCGCGCCGATCCACATCAGGTGGTTCAGCACGCGCGTGACTTCGTCGAACATCACGCGGATGTATTGGGCGCGCACCGGCACGTCGATGCCGAGCAGCTTTTCGATCGCCATCACGTAGCCGTGCTCGTTGACCATCATCGACACGTAGTCGAGACGGTCCATGTACGGCACCGACTGAATGAACGTTTTCGTTTCGGCGAGCTTTTCAGTCGCGCGATGCAGCAGGCCAATGTGCGGATCGGCGCGCTGGATGACTTCGCCGTCGAGTTCCAGCACGAGGCGCAGCACGCCGTGCGCTGCCGGGTGCTGAGGGCCGAAGTTGAGCGTGTAGTTCTTAATCTCTGCCATGGCGTTCTCTTAGTGTTTCAGACCGCCATAGCGATCTTCGCGGATCACGCGCGGCGTGATTTCCCGCGGCTCGATCGTCACAGGCTGATAGACGACGCGCTTCTCTTCCGGGTCGTAACGCATTTCGACGTAGCCGGAGACGGGGAAATCTTTACGGAACGGGTGACCAATGAAACCGTAGTCGGTCAGAATGCGGCGCAGATCCGGATGGCCTTCGAAGACGATGCCGTAAAGGTCGAACGCCTCGCGCTCGTACCAGTTCGCCGAATTCCAGATATCGACGACGGACGGCAGAATGGGCATGTCGTCATTCGGCGCGAACACGCGAAGCCGCAGACGCCAGTTATTCTGCACCGACAACAAATGCAGAACGGCCGCGAAACGCGGACCGTCGTAAGCGCCGTCGGCATAGGTTTGATAGTCGACGCCGCACAGGTCCATCATCTGCTCGAAACCGAGCGAGCGGTCGTCGCGCAGACGCGTTGCCACGTTGAGGTAGTCGCTCGCTTTCACGACGATCGTCAACTCACCGATTGCCTCGGTAGTGCTCAACAGGAGGCCGCCAAAGGCCGCCTCGAGGTTCGCTTTCAGGGTCTCGAGTTTGCTTGCCATATTGTGGGGAGAGGCGTTGCCTTATTGACGGGCGATTGTGTTGGTGCGGCGAATCTTGGCCTGCAACTGGATCACGCCGTAGACCAGCGCTTCCGCTGTCGGCGGGCAACCCGGCACGTAGACGTCGACCGGCACGATGCGATCACAACCGCGCACTACCGAATACGAGTAGTGGTAATAGCCGCCGCCGTTCGCGCACGAACCCATCGAAATCACCCAGCGCGGCTCGGCCATCTGGTCGTACACCTTGCGCAGAGCCGGCGCCATTTTGTTGCACAGCGTGCCGGCGACGATCATCACGTCCGACTGACGCGGACTCGGACGAAACACCACGCCGAAACGGTCGAGGTCATAACGGGCCGCGCCCGCATGCATCATCTCGACCGCGCAGCACGCCAGACCGAACGTCATCGGCCACAGCGAACCGGTGCGCGTCCAGTTGATCAGTTTGTCAGCCGTCGTGGTGACAAACCCTTCCTTCAAGACCCCTTCGATACTCATTTGCTTTCCACTCCAGACGGGGCGGCAAGCCTTGGCCACCCACGCAAACCGGCGATTAAACCATCATTCCCAGTCGAGGCCGCCCTTCTTCCAGATATAGGCGAAGCCCAGCAGGAATTCGAGCAGGAAAATCATCATCGCCATGAAGCCAGGCCAGCCGATGTCGCGCAGGGCGACGCCCCACGGGAACAGGAACGCGGTTTCAAGATCGAAAATGATGAAGAGAATGGCGACGAGGTAATAGCGCACGTCGAACTTCATGCGCGCATCTTCGAATGCTTCGAAGCCGCACTCGTACGGTGCGTTTTTCTCGGTATCGGGCTTGTTGGGACCGAGGATCTTGCCGATACTGACCAGTGCTACGCCTAAACCGGTGCCCACAACGAGGAACATCAAGACGGGGAAATAGGCTGCGAGGTTCAAGACTATCCTCAATCGGTTGGTTCTGAATGCCGTCAGGAGCATAGCACCCCTGACGCGAAATCACTTCTGAGACGTACACGCCGCAGACCAACGCAAACCGCGCGCCAGAAGTGAAAATGCCAGCCGAAGCGAAGCAAGCGGCTGGCATTAGATAACATTTGGTGCCGACGGCGAGACTCGAACTCGCACAGCTTTCGCCACTACCCCCTCAAGATAGCGTGTCTACCAATTTCACCACGTCGGCACTGTATGCAATCCGGGAAAACAACTTATAAAACCCGCGAATCGCTTCAAGACTTAGATTCTAACCGGTTCAAACAGTTTGTTCAACGCACAAAAGCACTTTCTACGAAAAATTTTATTTCGGTACGTCGGTGGCCGGAACCGATGCAGCCGACGCCGCGAGCGCAGCCGAACCGCCTGCCGGAGCGGACCCAGCCGGTGCCGCCGAAGCCGCCACGGGCGCGGTAACCGCGGCGCCCAGCACGCCGGCTGAAGGCTTGGCCCGATAAGCGCCGAGGTACGTGAGCGTGAGCGTGGTGACGAAAAACACCGCGGCGAGCACTGCGGTTGTACGCGACAGGAAGTTTGCCGAGCCGGTCGCGCCGAACAGGCTGCCCGATGCCCCGCTACCAAAAGCCGCGCCCATATCGGCGCCTTTGCCGTGCTGCAGCAAAACGAGGCCGATGACCCCGAGTGCCGACAACAGCTGAACGACGATAATCAAAGTTTTCAAATACAGCATTGCACTCACCTGAGTCTTTTATTTAGCCGAGACCCGCGGACTGCGGGCCCGGAATGGGTCATTCCGAGAGGCGCCCTGCTCAACCAGCGGCTGTCGTAGCAGCCGCCGCCTTGCAGATCGCCAGAAAATCCTGGTCCTTCAGCGACGCGCCGCCGATCAGGCCGCCGTCGATGTCCTGCTGACGGAATAATTCTTCCGCGTTGTCCGGCTTCACGCTGCCGCCGTACAGCAACGGCACGCCCGCAATTTCGGCGCCCTTCGCGGCGAGACGCCCGCGCAGGAACGCGTGCACCGCTTGCGCCTGGCCGGCCGTCGCGCTCTTGCCGGTGCCGATCGCCCAGACCGGCTCGTATGCGACAACGATACGCGCCGCTTCCTGCACCGACAATTTGGCCAGCACTTCGTCCAGCTGCGCGCCGACCACCTGCTCTGTCGCCCCGGCCTCGCGCTCGTCGAGCGTTTCGCCGACGCAGACGATCGGCGTCAAACCGGCTTCGAGCGCACGCTGCGTCTTCACTGCGACAAGGTCAGCGCTTTCGCGGTGATACGCGCGGCGCTCCGAGTGCCCGACGATGGCAAACGTCGCGGCAAAATCCGTCACCATTTGCGCCGAGACTTCGCCGGTGTACGCGCCTTGCGTGAACGCGGAAACGTCCTGCACGCCCCACATCACCCGGCTGCCATCGAGCAACGACTGCGCTTGCGCGAGATACGGCGTCGGCACGCACACACCTACGCGCACATCAGCCGGCAGTTCACCCGCGCCTTTCGCTACGGCCTGCAGCAGCGCCGCGTTTTCGGCGAGGCGCCCATGCATCTTCCAGTTACCGACTACCAGTTTGGCTCGTTGTGTCGACATCGTCTCGTCTTGTCTTGGCGGCGGGCCGTATTGCGCTAGTCGTTCGCGCTTACAGTCCGCCTATCGGATTCATGCGGCGCGCGCAAAACGCGCAATTTTACTTCGTGGGGGAGATCGGGTCAAACAAACCGGCGCGCACCGACTCCCGCCGACGGCCGCGCATCAGGCGTCGTCGCCCCAGGTCAGCACGATCTTGCCGACGTGCGTGCTGCTCTCCATCAGCGCGTGGGCGTCGGCGGCCTGCGCGGCCGGAAACACGCGATGCACGACAGGCTTGATCCGCCCGCCCTCGAGATGGGGCCACACCTGCTCCTTGAGCTGTGCGGCGATTTTCGCCTTGAATTCGATTGGCCGCGGACGAAGCGTCGAACCGGTCACGGTCAAACGGCGGCGCAGCACCTCGTTCAGATTCAGTTCCGCCTTGGCGCCGCCCAAAAGCGCAATCAGCACGATGCGTCCGCCGTCCGCCAGCGCGGTCAACTCGCGCGACACATAGCTGCCCGCCACCATGTCGAGGACCACGTCGACGCCGCGGTCGTTGGTCAACGACTTGATGACTTCGACGAAATCTTCCGTCTTGTAGTTGATCGCCCGCTCGGCGCCCAGCGCTTCGCACGCGCGGCACTTGTCGTCCGAGCCGGCGGTCGCGAACACACGAAAGCCCAGCGCATGCGCGATCTGGATCGCGGTCACGCCGATGCCGCTCGAGCCGCCCTGCACCAGCAAGGTTTCGTTCGGCCCGCCCTCGCCCTTGCCGAGCTGCGCGCGATCGAATACGTTGCTCCAGACCGTGAAGAAGGTTTCCGGCAGCGACGCCGCCTCGACATCCGACAAACCGCCCGGCACCGGCAAGCATTGCAATAGGGGCGCGACGGCATACTCGGCATAGCCGCCGCCCGCCAGCAGCGCGCACACGCGATCGCCGATTTTCAGACCGAACGGATTATTCTTCCCGTCGATGTCGCCGCCGACGATTTCCCCCGCCACTTCCAGCCCGGGCAAGTCCGACGCGCCCGGAGGCGGCGCATACGCGCCCTTGCGCTGAAACACGTCGGGACGGTTGATGCCGGAAGCCGCCACCTTGATCAGCACCTCGCCCGCTTTCGGCTGCGGCGTGGGCCGCTCCGCGAGCTTGAGAACTTCCGGCGCTCCGAATTCCGTGATTTCGATCGCTTTCATCTGCGTCAACTCCAAGATTGGATTGCGTTGCCTACTGCGTTCGTCCGCGCTTGCCGGGACCTCATTCGCATTGTCGCCGGATCGCGGCAATCACGTGCGACACGCGCGAAAAGCGCGATTTTTTTCGCGAGGCCGCGCGATGCAAGCAGCGTACCCCTTGCACGCTTCAGCATCCATTTGCAACGCAATCCACCCTGTCCACCATGAAAAACGGCCGGCGCGCATTCGCGCTGCCGGCCGTTGTCCCGCTACCGCTTTACTGCGGCGTCGGTTCGCCTTGCGGCGCGCTCGACGCGCCGTCGTTCAGCAACGCCTTCGCCGACAAACGCACACGACCCTTCTCGTCCGTCTGGATGACCTTGACCTTCACTTGCTGGCCGTCCTTCAGGTAGTCGTTGATGTCCTTGATGCGCTCGTTCGCGATCTCGGAGATATGCAACAGACCGTCCTTGCCCGGCAGAATGTTCACAATCGCGCCGAAATCCAGCAGCTTCAGCACCGTGCCTTCGTACACCTGGCCCACTTCGACTTCGAGCGTGATGTTCTCGATACGCTTCTTCGCTTCGGCCATGCCTTCGCTGCTGGTGCTGGCGATGGTCACGACGCCGTCGTCGGAAATATCGATCGTCGTGCCGGTTTCTTCCGTCAGCGCGCGGATCACCGAACCGCCCTTGCCGATCACGTCGCGGATCTTTTCCGGATTGATCTTGATGGTGATCATGCGCGGCGCGAACTCGGACAGTTGCGTGTTAGCACCCGACACGGCCGACGTCATCTTGCCGAGAATATGCATGCGGCCTTCCTTCGCTTGCGCGAGAGCGACCTGCATGATTTCCTTCGTGATGCCCTGGATCTTGATGTCCATCTGCAGCGCGGTCACGCCTTGTTCCGTGCCCGCCACCTTGAAGTCCATGTCGCCGAGGTGATCTTCGTCGCCGAGAATGTCGGTCAGCACGGCAAACTTGTTGCCTTCGAGAATCAGGCCCATCGCGATGCCGGCGACGTGCGCCTTCATCGGCACGCCGGCGTCCATCAGCGCGAGGCAGCCGCCGCACACTGAAGCCATTGACGACGAACCGTTCGATTCCGTGATTTCCGACACGACGCGAATCGAGTAGCCGAATTCGTCGGCGCTCGGCAGGCAGGCGGCCAGCGCGCGCTTGGCGAGACGGCCGTGACCGATTTCACGGCGCTTCGGCGAACCGACGCGGCCCGTTTCGCCGGTCGCGAACGGCGGCATGTTGTAGTGGAGCATGAAGCGCTCGCGGTACTCGCCTTCGAGTGCATCGATGTTCTGCTCGTCGCCCTTCGTGCCGAGCGTGGCCACCACCAGCGCCTGCGTTTCGCCGCGCGTGAACAGCGCCGAACCGTGGGTACGCGGCAGCACGCCGGTACGGATTTCGATCGGGCGCACGGTGCGCGTGTCGCGGCCGTCGATACGCGGTTCGCCGTTCAGGATCTGCGTACGGACGATCTTCGCTTCGATGTCGAACAGCACATTGCCGACCGTTGCCTTGTCGGCCGCCACGGTGCCGCTTGCCGCGGCTTCTTCTTCCAGCTTCGCCGAAACCGCTGCGTAGACTTCCTTCAGCTTGCTCGAACGTGCCTGCTTGTCGCGAATCTGGTAAGCCGCGAGCAGTTCGGCTTGCGCCAGTTCCGTCACGCGTGCGATCAGCGGCTCGTTCTTCGCGGCCGGCTGCCAATCCCATTCCGGCTTGCCGCCTTCACGGACCAGATCGTGGATCGCGTCGATCGCGATCTGCATTTGCTCGTGGCCGAACACCACACCGCCGAGCATCACCTCTTCGCTCAGTTGCTGCGCTTCGGATTCCACCATCAGCACCGCGCGTTCCGTACCGGCGACGATCAGGTCGAGCGCCGATTCCTTCATTTGCGGACGCGTCGGGTTCAGCACGTATTCGTTGTTGATGTAAGCCACGCGCGCTGCGCCGACCGGGCCGTTAAACGGCAGACCGGACACGGCGAGTGCCGCCGACGCGCCGATCAGCGCGGGAATGTCAGCGGGAACGTCCGGATTCAGCGACAGGACGTGAATCACGACCTGCACTTCGTTGTAGAAGCCTTCCGGGAACAGCGGACGCAGCGGACGGTCGATCAGGCGCGAGATCAGCGTTTCGCCTTCCGACGGACGGCCTTCGCGGCGGAAGAAACCGCCCGGAATCTTGCCGGCGGCGTAAGTCTTCTCGAGATAGTCGACGGTCAGCGGGAAGAAGTCCTGGCCCGGCTTGGCGGTCCTGGCGCCGACCACGGTCGCCAGGATAACGGTGTCTTCGACGTCGACGATCACCGCGCCGCTCGCCTGGCGAGCGATTTCGCCGGTTTCCAGGCGAACGTTATGTTGTCCCCACTTAAATTCTTTGACGATCTTGCTGAACATAGTCATTGCTTTTCCTCATCGTAATGCCGCGCGGACCAGAAGCGGCGCGGCAACGCCAGAACCGGCGCCGCATGGGAAGAGGTGTGTTATGCCATTCCAGAGAGCCACGCGCCGCGCCGCCTGCATGGCGAACGCGCGCGAACCGCTGGAATGACACAAAGCTCCGCCCTGAAGCCCGGCCATGTTTCTATTTCTGCTTCTTCTGCTTGCTCTACTGCTGCTTTTCTACTGCATTTATGCTGCTTATTGCTGCATTTACCGCTTCCTGCCCCGCCGCGCGAACCAGCACGCCGCCGAGGAATTCAGGCAGTGCGCGTCACACGAAGCGCACCGTGCAAAAACAAAATGCCTGCATCAGCGGAACTGACACAGGCATCTTGCTGAACGACTGGCCGATTACTTACGCAGACCCAGCTTCTCGATCAGTGCGCGGTAACGATCCGCGTCCTTACCCTTCAGGTAGTCGAGCAGCTTGCGACGGCGGCTCACCATGCGCAGCAGACCGCGGCGGCTGTGGTGATCTTTCGCGTGTGCCTTGAAGTGAACGGTCAGTTCGTTGATGCGGGTCGTGAGCAGCGCGACCTGAACTTCGGGGGAGCCGGTGTCGTTAGCTGCGCGTGCGAATTGCGCGACGACTTCGGACTTCTTGCTTGTATCAACTGCGGACATGTCGATTTCCTTGAGAACTAGACAGGCGGTCACGGAAGAAAGGCCGTGCCGTGGGTTACCCGTGCAACCAGCGCCGCAAAGCGCTCTTTTGGAGAGCTTGCCGACATCCAGCACCGCAACGGGACGCGTATTGTAGCACAGTGCGATCCCGCCGCGAATCCCGCGGCGCCGGGCTCAGTGGCGGTTCCAGACGGCCTGGCGACGACGCAGCGCAGCGGCCGATCTGGCCACTCACGGCCTTTTCATCTTGCAGACGGTCGGCGGCACCGTGCGTTCCGCCGGCAACGCGAGCACCGTGCGAAACCCGAAACCCGAGCCTTCGTTATCGAAATGCACGCCGCGCGTGCCGGCTTTATCCATCTCCATCACGTAAAGGGGCTGGATCAGTTGATGATCGTCCGCCCTCATCCACGACGCGTGAAAGCCGTTGTCGAAGCGGATGCCTTCGAGCGCCCGCGCAACCGCCGTGGGATCGGCGCTCTGCGCGCGGTTCATCGCGGCGGCGAGCGTTTCGATCATCAGCGGCATGCGCAATACCGGGTAGTCGTCCTGTGCGGCCGGGAAACGCGCGCGGAACGCTTCGTACCACGCATCAGAGGCCGCGCCGCCCGCGTTCGGATGCCAGTCGGCCACGGCGATCACGCGTCCCACGCCCGCCTCGCCGAGCGCCGCCGGCGCGCCGAGACTGTTGCCGTAGAACGTGTAGAACTTCGCATCGAAACCTTGTTCGCGCGCCGCCTTCACGAGCAGCGTCAGGTCGTTGCCCCAGTTGCCGGTGATCACCGCGTCCGCGCCGCTCGCGCGCATTTTCGCGACGTACGGCGCGAAGTCCTTGACGCGGCCAATCGGATGGAATTCGTCGCCGACCACGGCGATGTCCGGGCGCTTCGCTCGCAGCGCGGAACGCGCGAGGCTGCTGACGTCATGGCCGAAGCTGTAGTCCTGGTTCAGCAGATACACCTTCTTCACGGCCATGTCGCGCTGGATCACGTCGGCGAGCGCGTCCATGCGCATGCCCGCGTGCGCGTCGAAGCGGAAGTGCCAGAAACTGCAGTTGGCGTTGGTCAGCGCGGGGTCGTCGGCGGAATAATTGAGGAACAGTTCGCGGTTGCCCGGCTCGCGGCTGTTCTGCTTGTCGATCGCGCCGATGAGCGCCGCCGCCACCGCCGAGCTGTTGCCCTGCAGGATGTAGCCGATGTGACGATCCGCCGCCGCGCGCAGTTGCGTGAGTGCCTCTTCGGTGCCGCCCTTGCTGTCGAGCACGACGAGTTCCAACGGATGCGCGCCGTCGGCGAGCTTCACGCCGCCGCGCGCGTTGACCTGCTCGACGCCAAAGCGCAGATTGCGCTCCACGGCCGCGCCGGCGTTCGCGAACGGACCGGACATGCCCTCGATCAACGCGAGCTGGATCGGCGCGCCGGCGGGCCTGGGCGCCGTTTCGGCCGCGACGGCGCAGGTTGCCGACATCGCCGAGATCGCCGCCATTGCCACCGACATTGCCACCGATACCGCCGCCGTCTTGCTGTGCCAGTTCGCCATCGTCCGCGTCCGTCTGATTCGTCAAAGCGCGGATCATAGGGCGCGCGCGATGGAATAAGCAAGCCGTGCGAGCCGTTATCGTGCAAGCCGGCCAACCAGCGCGCGGGCGGGCACATGTTCCCGGCGCCGCGTGTCAAAATGTTCTGTATCGACAAGAAAAACCGCCACTCAAGCCATTGGAGGAAGTCATGTTCAACCGCCATCACCGCAAGGCGGCCTCGACCGGGGCGCCCGCTGACGCGCGCGGGCGCGTGCGCCGCACGGCGCTCGTGTGCCTGAGCGTGCTCGCGCTCGCCGGCTGCGCGCAGCCCTGGCAGCAATATCAGGCCGGCGCGGATGAATCGACGATCGTCGCGCGCCTCGGCCCGCCGCGCGAAAGCTACGACCTGCCGAACGGCGGCAAGCGGCTGATGTGGCCCACGCAGCCGATGGGCGAAACCACCACCGCGGCCGACATCGACGCGTCCGGCAAGATCGTCAATGTGCGCCAGGTTTTGCAGCCGAACGAGTTCTACCGCGCCGAAGTCGGCAAATGGACGAGGGGCGAGGTGCTGGTGAATTTCGGCCGCCCGGTCGAAACGTCCTACTTCCCGTTGATGAAGCGCGAGGTCTGGACCTATCGCTATCTCGAGGACAACTACTGGTACATGATGTTCAGCTTCTATTTCGACGACCAGGGTGTGCTGCGTCTCACGCAGAAAACGCCCGATCCGCTGCACGATCCAGATCGCCGGAACCTGTTCTAGCCCGCGCTGTCATTCACTACGCACGAATCTCCAAAAGCCGCTCACCCAAGCGGCTTTTTTTTATTTATTTCGCATCACGACGAATTTTATTTCACACACAGACGATTTATTTTTTGATAGAAAGGCTTTTGTAAGCATTGAACCGGTGCTGGTCGATCTGCCCAACGACGAGCGCGACCACACGGCACGGCCGTGATTCCTGCACCGGACGATGCGCCCCTTTTTGGAGCCGCTATCGATGAATCGTCCTAAACGTCTTCTCGTCGCCAACGTCGCGTGGGCACACGACACCGCCGAGCGCAACCCCGAGTTCTTCCGTGAACTGGCGCGCGGTCAGAATCCGCATGTGCTGTGGATCGGCTGCTCGGACAGCCGCGTGCCCGCCGAAACCATCACGCATTGCGAGCCGGGCGACCTGTTCGTCCATCGCAATATCGCCAACCTCTTCAATCCCGACGACGACAACTCCGCGAGCGTTCTCGAATACGCGGTGCGCGTGCTGAAGGTCGCTCACGTGATCGTCTGCGGACATTACGGCTGCGGCGGCGTGCGTGCGTCGCTCTTGCCGCCGGACCCGAGCCTGCCGCATGTGAATCGCCGCATCGCGCCGCTCTGCTCGCTCGCGAGGACCCATCACGACGAACTGGACGCGCGCGCAAGCGAACGTGAGCGCGTCGACCGCCTGGCCGAACTGAACGTGCTCGAACAGGTGCGCCAGCTTCGCGCGAATCCGATCGTGCGCGACGCGGAGCAGGCGCCGCTTGTACACGGCTGGATCTTCGCGCTCGAAGACGGACGCCTCAAGGTGCTCACGTCGGGCTACGAGGCCGACGACGCGATGACCTGCGAGACAGCCGCCCACAGCGCGGCGTAGCGCGCAGCGCGCAGCGCGCAGCGCAAGCGTGGCACGCGTCCGTGCCGCCGCCGCGCGCATGCCTATCCGGTTCAGCCTTCGCCTCTTACCAGGCCTCACCTATTTCTGCACCGACACCATGAATCTTCGAGCTTATTTTTCGACATTTCAGCGCGACATGCTTGCGGGCATCGTCGTTTTTCTGGTGGCTCTACCGCTATGCCTCGGCATTGCGAACGCGTCGGGCGTCGAGCCGTTTGCCGGGCTCGTCTCTGGCATCGTCGGCGGGCTGGTCGTCGCGGTTCTGAGCGGCTCGCGCCTGAGCGTGAGCGGACCGGCGGCGGGTCTTGTCGTGATCGTCGTCGACGGAATCGCGCAGCTCGGCAGCTTTTCCGCGTTCCTCGCGGCCGTGCTGTTGTCCGGCGCGATCCAGTTCGGCTTCGGCGTGCTCAAGGCGGGGCGCTTTGCCGCGTATGTGCCGTCGCCGGTCATCAAGGGCATGCTTGCCGCGATCGGCATTCTGCTGATCGTCAAGCAGTTCCCGCTCGCGCTTGGGCTCGTCAACGGCCAAGCGCCGGGCGCCGCGCCAGCAGGCGGCACGATCATGGCGCCGTTCGGCGCGGTGTCGCTGGTCGCGTGCGTGATCACGCTGCTGTCGCTCGCGATCCTGATGGCCTGGGAAACACGGCCGATGCGCCGCTTCGCGCTGGTGCGCATCGTGCCCGCGCCGCTTGCGGTCGTCCTGCTCGGGATCGGCGCGACGTTGCTGCTGACGATGCTCGCGCCATCGCTCGCGCCGGCCGCCGAGCATCGCGTGGCGTTGCCGTCGCTCGAATCGTTCGCGGCGTTGAGCGTCGCGCTTGAGTGGGCCGATTTCGGGCCGCATTTCGCGCAGCTCGTCAATCCGGACGTGTGGCGCGTCGCGATCACGCTCGCCATCGTCGCCAGTCTCGAAACCTTGCTGAGCCTCGAGGCGGTCGAGCAGATCGACCCCGAACGCCGTCCCGCGCCGCCGGATCGCGAGCTCAAGGCACAAGGCGTGGGCAATCTGATTGCGGGTGCGATCGGCGGGCTGCCGATCACCGCAGTGATCGTGCGCAGTTCCGCGAACGTGCATGCCGGCGCGCAAAGCCGTCTGTCGGCGATCATTCACGGCGTACTGCTGCTGGTCAGCGTGTTTGCGTTGACGAGCGTCATCAACCTGATTCCGCTCGCCTGTCTCGCGGCCATTCTTATTTTCACGGGCGTGAAGCTCGCCAAGCCGTCGCTGTTCGTCGCGGTCGCGAAGCAAGGGTTCGCGCCCTTCGCACCGTTTATCGTCACGCTGGTCGGCGTGCTCGCGACCGACCTGCTGATCGGCATCGTGCTCGGCATTCTGTGCAGCGTGCTGCTCGCGCTGTATGCGAATCTGCGCCGCCCTATCGTGCTCGCGCAACACGGCGATCATTTTCTGCTGTCGTTTCGCAAGGACGTGTCGTTTCTCGGCAAAGTGCCGCTCAAACACTACCTGCAGCAGATTCCCGACGGCGCGACGCTGATCGTCGATGCGACGCGCGCGGATTTCGTCGATCACGACGTGCGTGAACTGCTCGACAGCTTCGTCGAGGATGCGCCGCGCCGCGGCATTTCGGTGGAAGTGCGGCATCAGGTGCGCACGCAGGCACGCGCGGCGCGCGGCTGGTCGATGCGGCGCCCGGCCACGGAGTAACGTGGGGAGACCGCGGCGTGCGAGCGGCATGCGCACGCCGCATCAAAAAAGCCCCGCGCCATTGAAGGCGCGGGGCTTCATCTTTCTATCTATCGACAAGCACTCTGTGCGAACTCACTCCGACCGCTGCGGATTCAGCTTGTCCGAGTTCGAATGCAGTTTGTTGAGCGCCGAGATATACGCCTTCGCCGACGCAGCCACGATGTCCGGATCGGTGCCGACGCCATTGACGATACGCCCGCTCTTCGAAAGCCGCACCGTCACTTCGCCCTGCGCCTGCGTGCCGGTGGTGATCGCGTTCACCGAGTAAAGCAGCAACTCCGAACCGCTGCCGACTTCGGTTTCGATTGCGTTGAGCGTGGCGTCCACGGGACCGTTGCCGCGCGCCTCGCCGGTGATCTCCTTGCCGTCCACCGCGAACACGATTTTCGCGTGCGGCTGCTCGCCGGTCTCCGAATGCTGCGACAGCGACACGAACTTGTAGTGCTCTTTCTGCTGCGCCTCAGCCGATTCCTCGGTGACGATCGCAATGATGTCCTCGTCGAAAATCTCCGACTTGCGGTCGGCGAGTTCCTTGAAACGTGCGAATGCCGTGTTGAGTTCAGATTCGCTGTCGAGCGCGATACCCAGTTCCTGCAGACGCTGCTTGAACGCATTGCGGCCCGACAATTTGCCGAGCACGATCTTGTTCGCACTCCAGCCCACGTCTTCCGCGCGCATGATTTCGTAGGTGTCGCGCGCCTTCAGCACGCCGTCCTGGTGGATGCCCGACGCGTGCGCGAACGCGTTTGCGCCGACCACGGCCTTGTTCGGCTGCACGACGAAACCGGTGATTTGCGACACCAGCTTGGAAGCCGGCACGATCTGCGTCGTATCGAGGCCGAGTTCGAGCCCGAAATAATCCTTGCGCGTTTTCACGGCCATCACGATTTCCTCGAGCGACGTATTGCCCGCCCGCTCGCCGAGACCATTGATCGTGCACTCGACCTGACGCGCGCCGCCGATCTGCACGCCCGCGAGCGAATTGGCAACCGCCATGCCGAGGTCGTTATGACAATGCACCGAGAACACCGCCTTGTGCGAGTTCGGAATGCGCTCGCGCAGCGTCTTGACGAGATTGCCGTACAGCTCCGGCACGCCGTAACCGACCGTATCGGCGATATTGATGGTGGTTGCGCCTTCCGCAATCACCGCTTCGAGCACGCGGCACAGGAAGTCCATGTCCGAGCGGCTGCCGTCTTCCGGCGAAAACTCCACGTCGTCCGTGAATTTGCGTGCGAAGCGCACGGCAAGCTTCGCTTGCTCGAACACCTGGTCGGGCGTCATGCGCAGCTTCTTTTCCATGTGCAACGGCGACGTCGCGATAAACGTGTGAATGCGGAAACGCTCGGCGGGCTTGAGCGCGTCGGCCGCGCGCTGGATGTCCTTGTCGTTCGCGCGGGCGAGCGAGCAGACGGTGCTCTCCTTGATCAACCCGGCGATGGTCTGGATCGAGTCGAAGTCGCCGTTCGAACTCGCCGCGAAGCCTGCCTCGATCACATCCACTTTCATCCGCTCGAGTTGCTTGGCGATGCGGATCTTTTCTTCTTTCGTCATCGATGCGCCAGGCGATTGTTCGCCGTCACGCAGCGTAGTGTCGAATATGATCAGTTTGTCGGACATGAGGAGTCTCCTGCGGAGTCGTTCGATTGTGGGAGTCGGATATTGGAATGGATGCGGTTGCCGTTAGCGCTCCGAGGCACTCAACCGCAGACCGCGAGCCGCGACTCTAGCGGTTGGCGCGTCGATACATGGCGCACGCGCGGTTAGCTGGCTTTATTCTGCGATTCAAACTGCGGCTTGCATTACGCTCGGCGCGCACTGCACTGCCATTCGCCGAACTACTGCCTGGCCTCGCGCCGTTGCTGCGGAAGAAAGCATCGCCGGCACAGTCATCCAACGACTATAGCGGCATTCCACCCGCCGTGCAATTCACGCCAGGCGCGGCTGGCAAGCGCCTCGCCGGTGTCCGCGGACAGCATCGCAATGGTGGCTTGCCAAAGAACAAACGGCGCCCCGAAGGACGCCGTTCTCTCATGCAGCACAAGCTTCGAGCGACAAGCGCGCGAGGCAGCGCGCTACCTGTCGTGCGCGACCGAACGAGCGGGATTGCCCCGGCCACGCAGCACCTGGTAACCCCAGAACACATACCCCGACAAACCGTACAGCACGAACAGGCCGAACAGCATCAGCGGCGGATCGGACGAAACCAGCACGAACGCGACCACCACGAGCAGAATCACGCCGAACGGCACGCGATGCCGCACGTCGAGCGCCTTGCCGCTATAGAACGGCGCGTTCGACACCATGGTCACGCCCGCGTAAATGGTCAGCACGAACGCGACCCACGGCAGCCAGACGAGTTTGAGCGGCACGCGGTTGTCGGTGGCGAGCCACACGAAGCCCGCGATCAGCGCCGCCGCCGCCGGGCTCGGCATGCCCTGGAAGAACCGCTTGTCGACCACGCCGATGTTCGTGTTGAAGCGCGCGAGGCGCAACGCCGCGCCCGAGCAATAGACGAACGCCGCGAGCCAGCCCCATCGGCCGAGGTCTTTCAGAATCCACTCATACATGACGAGCGCCGGCGCGACGCCGAACGACACCATGTCGGACAGACTGTCGAACTGCTCGCCGAATGCGCTTTGCGTATGCGTCATACGGGCGACGCGGCCGTCCATGCCGTCGAGCACCATGGCCACGAAGATCGCGATGGCCGCGATTTCGAAGCGCACGTTCATGGCCTGCACGACGGCGAAGAAACCGCAGAAGAGCGCGGCCGTGGTGAACGCGTTCGGCAGCAGATAAATGCCGCGCTTTCTCAGGAATTGCTGACGCTGCGCGCGCCGGCTGTCCACCGCCGGCGACTCCGCGACGATCGGCTTGTTGCGACGGAACGGACGCGGCAGCGGTCCACTGTTGCGCGGTCGGCGCGGTTTGAATGCGGCCATTCGGACAATCTCCTTTGTGCCGCTTTACAGGTCAGCGAGAATCGTGGACGACGCCGACACCTTCTCGCCGATCGACACACGCGGACGGCTGCCCACCGGCAAATAAACGTCGACACGCGAGCCGAAGCGGATAAAGCCATACCGTTGACCGCGCGTAAGCGGCTCGCCTGCACGGACGTAGCAAAGAATACGCCGCGCGATCAAACCGGCAATCTGCACGGACGTCACCGTTTGCCCGCCGGCCATTTCGATCACGATTGCATTGCGCTCGTTTTCGAGCGAGGCCTTGTCCACCGCGGCGTTCAGATACGCGCCGGGGAAATATTCGACCTTCGAGATCGCGCCGTCCACGGGCGAGCGCTGCGAATGCACGTTGAATACGTTCATGAACACGCTGATTTTCAGCGCTTCACGATTGGCATACGGATCGTGTGCGGTTTCCACTGCGACGATGCGGCCGTCCGCGGGACACAGCACGGCATTCGCCTGAGTCGGAATCGGGCGCGCCGGGTCGCGGAAGAACTGCACGACGAAGATCAGGATCAGCCAGAAGATCCAAGCAAAGCCGAACCCCGCGAAAGCGTGAACCAGTAAGGCAACAACGGCCGCGATGGCGATAAACGGCCAGCCTTCTCGCGCGATGATCGGATGTGGGTAATTCATGGATGGCTTCGATATTTTTGTAAAACCGTAGGATAGCAAAAGCCGCCCGGGGTTCAGCACCCTCGGGCGGCTTTTTGCATGACCGGCGCATGCGGCGGTGCGCCGCGCCGGTTTCAGGCGATAAAACGGACTTCTTAGTTCTTCGACTGGTCGACCAGCTTGTTCTTCGCGATCCACGGCATCATGGCGCGCAGCTTCGAGCCGACCTGCTCGATCTGGTGCTCGGCCGTCAGACGGCGGCGCGATTGCAGCGTCGGTGCGCCGGCCTTGTTCTCGATGATGAAGCTCTTTGCGTACTCGCCCGTCTGAATGTCGGTCAGCACGGCCTTCATCGCCTTCTTCGTTTCAGCCGTCACGATGCGCGGACCCGTCACGTACTCGCCGTATTCGGCGTTGTTCGAGATCGAGTAGTTCATGTTCGCGATGCCGCCTTCGTAGATCAGGTCGACGATCAGCTTCAGTTCGTGCAGGCATTCGAAGTACGCCATTTCCGGCGCGTAGCCCGCTTCCACCAGCGTTTCGAAGCCGGCCTTGATCAGGTCGACCGTACCGCCGCACAGCACGGCTTGTTCGCCGAACAGGTCGGTTTCCGTTTCTTCGCGGAAGTTCGTTTCGATGATGCCGGCACGGCCGCCGCCGTTCGCCGCCGCATACGACAGCGCGATGTCACGTGCTGCGCCCGACTTGTCCTGCGCAACCGCGATCAGGTGGGGCACGCCGCCGCCTTGCGAGTAGGTGCCGCGAACCGTGTGGCCCGGCGCCTTCGGCGCGATCATGATGACGTCGAGGTCGGCGCGCGGAATCACCTGGCCGTAGTGCACGTTAAAGCCGTGCGCGAATGCCAGCGCTGCGCCTTGCTTGGCGTTTGCGTGCACTTCCTTTGCGTAGACTTCTGCGATCTGCTCGTCGGGCAGCAGCATCATGACGACGTCCGCGCCCTTCACGGCTTCCGCCACTTCCTTCACTTGCAGGCCGGCATTCTCAGCCTTGCTCCACGATGCGCCGCCCTTGCGCAGACCGACCGTGATGTTCACGCCGCTTTCCTTCAGATTCAGCGCGTGCGCATGGCCTTGCGAGCCATAGCCGATGATGGTGACCTGCTTGCCCTTGATGAGGGAGAGATCGGCGTCCTTGTCGTAGAAAACTTTCATGTCGGTTCCTTGGCTAAATTCGATGATTCGAGAGATTCAGATACTGCGAATGTTGTGCTGCAAGGCCGGATAGTGATGAGCGCCACCGGCCAGGATCGGACGCTGCGCGTTACACCTTCAGAATGCGCTCGCCGCGGCCGATGCCCGAACTGCCCGTGCGGACCGTTTCGAGAATTGCCGTGGAGTCGAGTCCTTCGATGAAGGCGTCGAGCTTGTCGCTCGCGCCCGTCAGTTCGATCGTGTAGGTCTTTTCGGTGACGTCGATGATGCGGCCGCGGAAAATATCCGACATCCGCTTCATCTCTTCACGTTCCTTGCCGACCGCCCTCACCTTGATCAGCATCAGCTCGCGCTCGATGTGGGCGCCCTCGGTAAGGTCGACCACTTTCACCACCTCGATCAGGCGGTTCAGATGCTTCGTGATCTGTTCGATCACGTCGTCCGAGCCAATGGAGACGATGGTCATGCGCGACAGCGAACGGTCTTCGGTCGGAGCCACCGTCAAGGTTTCGATGTTGTAGCCGCGTGCCGAGAAGAGACCGACGACGCGCGACAACGCGCCCGGTTCGTTTTCGAGCAGGACGGAAATAATGTGTCTCATGATTCGCTTCTTCCAGATGTTTTGTCGATGTCTGCGAACAGTCCGGCGCCGCTTCGTCCGACTGCGTCTTTTTTGAAGACGTTCGTGACGAAGCCGGCGCTACAAACCGTCGTTATAGATCTTCCGAACCCATGAGCATCTCGGTGATGCCCTTGCCGGCCTGGACCATCGGCCAGACGTTTTCGGTGGGATCGGTCTGGAAGTCGAGAAACACGGTGCGATCTTTCAGGCGCAGCGCTTCCTTGAGCGCCGGCTCGACGTCGGCCGTGCGTTCGATACGCATGCCCACGTGACCGTACGCTTCGGCGAGCTTCACGAAATCGGGCAGCGCATCCATGTACGAATGCGAATAGCGCTTGCTGTATTCGATCTGCTGCCACTGGCGCACCATGCCCAGATAGCGGTTATTCAGCGAGATGATCTTCACGGGCGTCGCGTACTGCTTGCAGGTGGACAGCTCCTGAATGCACATCTGAATGGAGCCTTCGCCCGTGATGCACAGCACGTCGTCGTCCGGGTGCGCCATCTTCACGCCCATCGCCGCCGGCAGGCCGAAGCCCATCGTGCCCAGGCCGCCCGAGTTGATCCAGCGGCGCGGCTTGTTGAAGCGATAGAACTGGGCCGCCCACATCTGATGCTGGCCGACGTCGGAGCAGACGAACGCGTTGCCGTCGGTCAACTCCCACGCCTTTTCCACCACGTACTGCGGCTTGATGATGTCGCTCTTGCGGTCGAACTTCAGGCAGTCTTTCGCGCGCCAGGCTTCGATGTCCTTCCACCAGTCGGCGAGCGCCGCGGTGTCCGGGCCATGCTCGGCCGTTTGCAACTGCTCGATCAGTTCCTTCAACACTTCCTTCACGTCGCCGACGATAGGAATGTCGACCTTGACGCGCTTGGAAATGGAAGAAGGATCGATGTCGATATGGATGATCTTGCGCGGACGCGACGCGAAGTGCGCCGGGTCGCCGATCACACGGTCGTCGAAGCGCGCGCCGATGGCGATCAGCACGTCGCAGTGCTGCATGGCCATGTTGGCTTCGTACGTGCCGTGCATGCCGAGCATGCCGAGGAATTTCTTGTCGCTCGCGCGGTAGCCGCCCAGACCCATCAGCGTGTTGGTGACCGGATAGCCGAGCAGATCGGCGAACTGGTTCAACTCACGCGATGCGTCCGCGAGAATGATGCCGCCGCCAGTGTAGATGTACGGGCGCTTCGCCGACAGCAGCAGCGACACGGCCTTGCGAATCTGACCGGAGTGGCCCTTCGTGACCGGGTTGTACGAGCGCAGCGACACGCTCTTGAGCGGCTCGTACTGGCAAGGCGCTTTCGACACGTCTTTCGGAATGTCGATCAGCACCGGGCCGGGACGGCCGGTACGGGCAATATAGAAAGCTTTCTTGACGGTGGCGGCGAGGTCGCGCACGTCCTTCACGAGGAAGTTGTGCTTCACGCAAGGACGCGTGATGCCGACCGTATCGCACTCCTGGAACGCATCCTGGCCGATCGCGGCAGTCGGCACCTGGCCGCTGATCACGACCATCGGGATCGAATCCATATAGGCGGTGGCGATGCCGGTCACCGCATTGGTGACGCCGGGGCCGGAGGTCACGAGGCACACACCGACCTTGCCGGTGGAACGCGCATACGCGTCGGCGGCGTGAACCGCGGCCTGTTCGTGGCGCACGAGGATGTGCTCGAACTTGTCCTGCTTGTACAGCTCGTCGTAAATGTAGAGTACCGAGCCGCCGGGATAGCCCCAAACAAATTCGACGTCTTCGTCGGCCAGTGCCTTCATGAGCACGGTGGCGCCGATAGAGTCAGCTTCGTGTTGTGGAGTGGTATCCGACGTGGAGAATTCCGCGCTGGGCATATTCATTTGATTCACCTTTCGAATTTTCGGCAAAAAATTGATCGGGTGCTCTCTGCCGGGCTTGTGGCTCGGGTTCAAGCGGCGCGTCCAGTTGACAGGTGAGCTTCTTGGGCCACACCTCAATGAGACAAGTCACTTATATTGCGAACCAGCGACGATAGCGGCAGACGTCCGCGCGGTCAAGCAAATATTGCCCCAACGCCCGCCGGGACGCCCTTTAATGACCGACGCGCCGCCTCGCGACGACAGCGGCGGTCCCACGTTTCGCCCCTGCTCGCGCAAAAATTTGTTAGCATCCGCGGGTTTTACGACATTTTTCGACCGATTACGCGCACGCTCGCTGCGCCGACCCCCAAACGGATGGCATCAGACAAGGAACTCGCCGACTTTCTGGCGGGCGTCGAAAGGCGCGCATTCAAGCAGACGGTCTACGCCGTGCGGGACGACGACGCCTCGCTGGATATCGTGCAGGACGCGATGATCAAGCTCGCCGAAAAATACGGCGACCGTCCCGCGGCCGAGCTTCCGCTGCTGTTTCAGCGTATTCTGCAGAATGCGATGCACGACTATTTCCGTCGTGCGAAAGTGCGCAATACGTGGGTGAGCCTGTTTTCGTCGTTCGGTAATGCCGACGACGACGAATTCGATCCGCTCGAAACCTTCGAGGCGCAGCAAGGCTCGGCCGGCGCCGAGAGCAACGAGCAGAAACTCGAGCGCGAACAGGTCTTGCAAATGATCGACGACGAGATCCAAAAGTTGCCGGCACGTCAACGGGAGGCGTTTCTCATGCGTTATTGGGAAGATATGGATGTCGCCGAGACTGCCGCCGCCATGGGCTGCTCCGAAGGCAGTGTGAAGACGCACTGCTCGCGGGCCACCCACACGCTGGCGCAAGCGCTCAAGGCCAAAGGAATCACGCTATGAGCTCCCTCGAAACAAAAGAACTTGAGTTCGCCCGCCAGGTGCGCCGCGCGCTCGACGAAAACGCGGCCGGCATTCCGTCCGCCGCCGTCGACCGGCTGGCCGCCGCCCGCCGTGCCGCGCTTGCCCGCAAGAAGCCCGAAACCGCCGCCGCGCCGGTGTTCGTCCCGTCGTTCGCGGGCGTGCCGTCCGGTCTGCCGGATGAACAACGCCCAGAGCGCCGCCGTTCGCCGCTGCGCCGCTTCGCGCTGGCGTGGCCGCTCGCCGCGCTGGTCGTGAGCCTCGTCGGCATTGCCTACTGGGAAGACCAGCAACGCACGGCCGAACTCGCCGATATCGATGCCGCCATGTTAAGCGACGACCTGCCGCTCAATGCCTATCTCGACCACGGCTTCAACGCGTATCTTTCGCGCGCCCACTGAGCGGGAGATCGTTCGGGTGAGCTACAAGCGCGGTCTGGCCGTTGTTTTCGGATGTGCGATAGCGGCGCTCGTGTCGTTTGCCGCCACGTATCCGCGCTTCTACCCGAGCCCCTCGCCCGCCGGCGCGCCCGTTGCGAACAGCAACGGCGCGGCGCCCGCGCCCGCACCCACGCTCGGCGTCGAATTGCCGAGCCTGCCCGGCAGTAAAAGCCCGATGGCCTGGTCGCGCCTGAGCGCGGCCGAGCATATCGCGCTCGCGCCGTTCGAGGCGCAGTGGGATTCGTTCAGCGACGAGCGCAAGCGCAAGTGGCTGAAAATCGCGTCGCGTTACTCGAAGCTGTCGCCCGAAGCACAAAAACGCCTGCACGACCGGATGACCGAATGGGTCCGCATGACGCCCGATCAGCGGCGCGTTGCGCGCGAGAACTATCAGGTCTCGAAGCAGTTGCCGCGCGAAGCGCGTCAGAACGCGTGGAAGGCGTATCAGGAACTGCCCGAGGAACAGAAGCAGCGGCTCGCCGCAAGCGAGCATAAGCGGCGTCCGAGTGTGGTGAGCGCGCCGCCGTCGGGCCGCAGCGAGATCAAAGGCCTCGACCGGCTGGTGAATGCACGTGAGCGCGCCGCGAGCGGCACGCCGTCGGCCAGCGCGGCCGCTGCGGCCGCGTCGTTGCCGAGCCCGGCGTCGCTGCCGGGCATTCCGGCGGCCGGCAGCTTCGTGCCGGCCACGCCGCTGCCGGTTTCGCCGGCGGAAGCGCCGTCCATCTTCAACGGTTCGTAAGCGGCGCTGCCCGTGTCCGAGTCGCGCGCCACTTCCGCCACCGTCAATCCCGACTCGGGCACCGCGTCCAGCGCGAGTTCGCCCGTTGCCGTGTCCGCTTTACCAGGCAAATCGCCGAGCGTTCGCCGCCGCCTCGCCGCGCTGCTTTACGAAGCGCTGCTGCTGTTCGGCGTCGTGTTTATCGCGGGGTATCTGTTCAGCACGCTCACGCAGCAGCGCAACGGGCTCACGCATCACAACGTGATGGCGACGTGGATCGGGCTCGTCGTCGGCCTGTATTTCGTGTGGTTCTGGACCCACGGCGGCCAGACGCTGCCGATGAAAACCTGGCGCCTGCGCGTCGTCACGGCGAATGGCGCGCCGCTCTCCGCGTGGCGCGCCGTCGGCCGCTATCTGCTGGCGTGGCTATGGTTTCTGCCGCCGCTCGCGCTTCATCCGCTGCTCGGGTTGCGCTTACCGCAAACTCTTGCGATCGCCGGAATCTGGTTCGTGCTGTGGGCGGCCACGGGGCGCCTCGGCGGGAGCCGCCAGTTTCTGCATGACCGGCTCGCCGGCACGCGCGTGATCGAAGTCGCGCGCTAGACATTGCACGCGCGCGTCGCGCAGTCGACCGCGCACTGAACCGCGCATCCACCACGCGAAGCAAACGCTTCGCTATCGCCTGATCTCGCATCACATCGCATCACCTCCCATCGCTCCCGCAGTAATAAGAACTTCTCGTGACTGTCACGGCACCGTCACGCGTGGTAGGCCCAATACGGGCACTGCAACTCGACGCGTGAGCCATGGACTCCAAAACGTCCGCGACTTCCCTGTTCCGCCAGACCGGCCCGAGCGTCGACCCCGTCGCGTTCCGTCCGGAATCCAGCCCTAGCCACGGCTTCGCGCTGCCCGCCGTGCCCCAGCCGATCGACACCGAGACGCCGCAACACGACGACGAGCACGCCGAGCCGCACCGCTACCGCACGATCTGGCTGTCGGACATCCACCTCGGCTCGAGCGGCTGCCAGGCGCCGTATCTGCTCGACTTCCTGCGCCATAACGAGTCGGAATACCTGTATCTGGTGGGCGACATCATCGACGGCTGGCAGTTGAAGAAAGGCTGGTACTGGCCGCAGGCGCACAACGACGTCGTGCAGAAGGTGCTGCGCAAGGCGCGCAAAGGCACGCAAGTGATCTACGTGCCCGGCAATCACGACGAAGCCGCGCGCCAGTTCTGCGACCTCGCGTTCGGCGACATCCACGTGCGCGGCGAGGCGTTTCACACGACGCTCGCCGGCAAGCGCCTGTGGATCGTCCACGGCGATCTGTTCGACGGCGTGATCCAGCACGCGAAATGGCTCGCGTATCTGGGCGACACGCTCTACACGATGATCCTGATCCTGAACCGCTGGTTCAACCGCATCCGCAGCCGGCTCGGCTTTCCATACTGGTCGCTGTCGCAATACCTGAAGCACCAGGTCAAGAACGCGGTGAACTTCATCTCGTCGTTCGAACGCGTGATGACCGACGAAGCGCGCCGCCGCGGCTGCGACGGCGTGGTCTGCGGACACATCCACAAAGCCGAGATTCGCGACATCGACGGCGTGCTGTATTGCAACGACGGCGACTGGGTCGAAAGCCTGTCGGCGCTCGTCGAAACCTATGAAGGCGAACTCAAGGTGATCTACTGGACCGCGATGCGCAGCCCGCAAGCCGGCGTGCAAAAAGCCCGGGCGACCGCCTGACGCAACGCCGCTCTCCAGTCCGCTGGGCCGAATCGACGAACCATCCGAGGAGCAAACCGATGAAGATCATGATCGTCACCGACGCATGGGAACCGCAGGTCAACGGCGTCGTGCGCACGCTCAAGAACACCACGCGCGAGCTGACCGAACTCGGCCATCGCGTCGATCTGCTGACGCCGCTCGAATTCAGGACGATTCCGTGCCCGACGTATCCCGAGATCCGCTTGTCGCTGATGCCGCGCCGCAAGCTGCGTCAGCGTATCGGCGAGTTCGAACCGGACGCGCTGCATATCGCGACCGAAGGTCCGCTCGGCATGGCCGCGCGCGCCTACGCGATCCAGCACAAGCTGCCGTTCACGACCGCTTATCACACGCGCTTTCCCGAGTATGTGCAGGCGCGCTTCGGCATTCCGCTCGCCGCGACGTACAAGTTCCTGCACTGGTTCCACAAGCCGTCGCTCGCGGTGATGGCGCCGACGCCCGTGGTCAGGAACGACCTCGAGAAATTCGGCTTCACGAACGTCGTGCTGTGGACACGCGGCGTCGATCTCGAGATTTTTCATCCGATGGACTCGAAGGTGCTCAACACCGCACGGCCGATCTTTCTGTATGTGGGGCGTGTGGCCGTCGAGAAAAACGTCGAGGCATTCTTGAAGCTCGATTTGCCGGGCTCGAAGTGGGTTGCCGGCGAAGGCCCCGCGCTCGCGGAACTGAAGTCGCGCTATCCGCAAGCGAATTATCTCGGCGTGCTGTCGCAGGCTGAACTCGCGAAAGTCTACGCGGCCGCCGATGTGTTCGTGTTCCCGAGCCGCACCGATACGTTCGGGCTCGTGCTGCTCGAGGCGCTCGCCTGCGGCACGCCGGTAGCGGCGTATCCGGTCACCGGCCCGATTGACGTGCTCGGCGACGGCGGCGCCGGCGCGATGGACGAAGACCTGCGCGAAGCGTGTCTCGAAGCGCTGAAGATCGACCGCGCGCATGCACGCGCGTGGGCCGAGCGCTTCTCGTGGGCCGCGGCCTCCGAGCAATTCGCCGCGCATCTGAAGCCGTTGCCGCGCGCGTCGTATCGCGAGGAAAGCGCAGCCGCGTGACGCGGCGCGCCGGGTTGTCCATGCGAAGCCGATCTTCTCCTGCAAGCCGCGCGTCCGTGAACGGCGCGCTGCGCGCCGCGCACGCCGGCAGCGATGCTCACGACGCTCGCGTCAACCATGACGACCGCGACGACCGCGACGACCATGATGACCACGAAGCCGCGAGCGTCGAGCCGTTCGATAGCATTAGCGAGTCCGCCGTCATGAATCATGCAGAAGCCCATCGCATGAGCGGCCACGAAGGCCACGCTCGCCACAGCCGCCTTGACGGCGACGGCGACGAAAACGCCGGCATCAACCGGCACGGCTCACACGCCGCAGCCGAAATCCAGCACGAGCCGCTCAGCCCCGACGATCCGCTCGCGCCGCTGCCGTTCAATCCGTACAAGGGCAATCGCGGCCTCACCCGCGCGTGGCACGCGATGAAAAACTCGCTCGCGGGTTTTCGCGTGGCGATCCGCGAGGAAAGCGCGTTTCGTCAGGAGCTGACGCTGGCCGCGATTCTGCTGCCGTGCGGCGTGCTGGTTCCGGTTGAGCCCGTCTCGCGCGTGTTGCTGCTCGGCTCGGTGCTGCTCGTGCTGATTGTCGAACTGCTGAATTCGAGCGTGGAAGCGGCCATCGACCGTATCTCGCTCGAGCGGCACGAGCTGTCGCGCCGCGCGAAAGACCTGGGCAGCGCCGCGGTGATGGTCGCGCTCGGCATGTGCGTGATGACGTGGGGGCTGATCGTCGGCCCGCTCGGCGTTGATTGGGTGAAAGCGTGGCTGTGAAGCTCATGGAAACCCTGAGTACCCGCTAGAGATTCGAACGCTCGGTTTATAATCGTCCGGCAGTCTTAAAAAACAGCAACCGCGTCCGGGTGGACCTACAGCAGCGGCACGCCGCCGCGCGCCCAACCCGGCGTAACCAGGGCCGGACGACATGGAAGCCAAACCTCCCCGCCGCACGCGCGAACGGATACTCGAACTGTCGTTGAAACTGTTCAACGAAATCGGCGAGCCGAACGTCACGACGACGACAATCGCCGAGGAAATGGAAATCAGTCCAGGCAACCTGTACTACCACTTCCGCAACAAAGACGACATCATCAACAGCATCTTCAGCCAGTTCGAGCAGGAGATCGAAAAGCGTCTGCGTTTTCCCGACGACCATCGCGCGACCATCGACGAAATGTGGTCCTATCTGCAGTACATGGTCGATTTCACGTGGCGCTATCGCTTCCTGTATCGCGATCTGAACGATCTGCTCGCACGCAACCGCACGCTCGAAACGCACTTCAAGCAGATCATCAGCCATAAGGTGCGCTTTGCGAGCCAGTTCTGCGATCAGCTCGTGGCCGACGGCGAAATGGTCGCCACGCCGGACGAGTTGCAGGTGATCGCCACGAACATCGGTGTGATCGCAACGTACTGGCTGTCGTATCAGTTCGTGATGAATCCGCGCAAATACAACGAGCAGGAGACGATTCGCGCGGAACTGCATCAGGTGAGCGTGCAGATCGTGTCGTTGATGGCGCCTTATCTGCGCGGCCGCTCACGGCAAATTTTCGACGATCTCGTATCGGGCAAGCTCGAGAAACGCGAGTTCTACGACTATCTGCCGCCGAAGGAAGGCGCCGCGCCTCGCAACGAATAGGACGTTTTTCATGAAGTCGGTGTGTGTGTATTGCGGCTCCGCGAATGGAGCCAAACCGTTGTATGCAGAGGCCGCGCGTGCGTTCGGCCGCGCGCTGGTCGAAGCCGATCTGGCGCTTGTGTATGGCGGCGGCA
Source organism: Paraburkholderia graminis (assembly GCF_003330785.1). Lineage (NCBI taxonomy): Bacteria > Pseudomonadati > Pseudomonadota > Betaproteobacteria > Burkholderiales > Burkholderiaceae > Paraburkholderia > Paraburkholderia graminis. Next base: position 1,273,522 of record NZ_CP024934.1, on the reverse strand, counting down.
AGGTCGGGCTGATGGGCGTGATCGCCGACACGGTGATGGCCGAAGGCGGCCGCGCGATCGGCGTGATTCCCGAGCTGCTGGTCAACAAGGAAGTCGGTCATAACGGCCTGACGGAGTTGCACGTCGTGCCCGACATGCATCATCGCAAGAAGATGATGGCCGATCTCTCGGATGCGTTTGTCGCGATGCCGGGCGGCGCGGGCACGCTCGAAGAGTTCTTCGAGGTCTACACGTGGGCGCAGCTCGGCTACCACCACAAGCCGGTGGCGCTGCTCAATATCGACGGCTTTTACGATCCGTTGATGAAGCTCTTGCAGCACACGGTGGACGAAGGCTTCATGCGGCAGACGTATGTCGATATCCTGCAGATCGACTCCGATGCGGCCACGCTGATCGGCAAGCTGCAACGGTATCAGCCGCCGGTTGCGGATAAGTGGGCGGTTAAGCGGGAAGCGGTTTGAGCGGGGGCGGCTGCGCTTGCGGCTGAGAGCGCCGCGGGTTTCTCCGTGCGTTCTCGGCTTTGCTCTCGTTTTTTAGCTTCGCTTTCTGCCTCGCTTTTCGTTGGGTTTTTTCCCGCTGCGTTTTGTCCCGCTGCGTTTCCAGCGCTCACTCTACTTGGCATGTCGAGGTTGCGATGACTCAAACCGTTCTCATCACCGGCGGCAGCCGCGGCATCGGCCGCGCGACCGCGCGCTTGCTCGGCGCGCGCGGCTGGTCGGTGGGCGTGAACTACGCGCGGAATCTCGCGGCCGCCGAGGAAACCGTCGCTGAAGTCGAGCGAGCCGGCGGACGCGCGCTGCCGATTGCCGGCGACGTCGCAAACGAAGCCGACGTCATCGCCATGTTCGACGCGGTCGTGCAGAAATTCGGCCGGCTCGACGCGCTCGTCAACAACGCGGGCATCGTCGCGCCGTCCATGCCGCTTGCCGATATGGATCTCGCACGCCTCACGCGCATGTTCGACGTCAACGTGCTCGGCGCCTATCTGTGCGCGCGCGAAGCCGCGCGGTGCATGTCGACGGATCGCGGCGGCGTGGGCGGCGTGATCGTGAATGTGTCGTCGGCGGCGGCGCGTTTGGGTTCGCCCAACGAATACGTCGACTACGCAGGCTCCAAAGGCGCAGTCGATACGATGACGCTCGGCCTCGCGAAGGAACTCGGGCCGCGCGGCGTGCGTGTCAATGCAGTGCGGCCTGGGCTCATCGATACCGAAATCCACGCGAGCGGCGGCAAGCCCGAGCGTGCGGCGCAACTCGGCGCGGCGACGCCATTGGGCCGTCCGGGCCGGGCTGATGAAGTGGCTGAGACCATCGTGTGGTTGTTGAGTGACGCCGCGTCGTATGTCACTGGGGCGGTTGTGGATGTCGCTGGGGGGCGTTAGGCGGCGGGGGTTGGTCTGCTGTTGTTCGGCGTTCGTTCTTTCGCCTTCGTTCTTTCGCCTTCGTTCTTTCGCCTCGTTCTTCCGCCTTCGTTCTTTCGCCTTCGTTCTTTCGCCTTCGTTCCGCATTTCTTCCGCGTTTCGTTGCAATCTTTCCGGTTTTTTTTCGCCTTACTTCGGCGCTCTTTCTGCAATGCATTCGGCTTTTCTCCGCCTCCGTTAAGCGCTCCTTCCGCCTCCGTTAAGCGCTCCTTCCTCATCCCTTCCGCCCTCTTTCCGCTCTCCGTCCGTCGGCTCACGCGGCGCTCCTAGATAAGCCTCGCGTTGCTTCCACTGCCCGCTATATCCACCGCCACGACAGGCGCAATCGCCGCATCCGTGCGGCGTCGCACGTGTAATCGGTCGTAATAATCGGAGACTACAATCGCGGGAATCGCGCGGCCTCGTGCGACGCAAGCCAGAACATCGTGCGCGCGATGCTGCCGCGCACCGCGACCAGAGATTCGTTTCATGCAAGAAAAACCTTCCGCACCGTGGCGCAACGGGAACGCCGCGGCAGCGGTGTCCGCGCCGGCCGGCGTTGTCGATAGCGCGCCGCAAGCGCGCGTGGCCAGCGTTATCGACAGCGCACAGCAGGCACACATGGCCAGCCTCATCGACAACGCGCCGCAAGCGCACATGGCCGGTCTCATCGACAGTGCCGAGCATGCGCGCTCGGCCGACCTTGCCGCAAACAGTCCCAATACGGCCCAAGCCCTGACCGCCGAGGCCGCGGCCCCAGCCCGACCAGCCAAGCCCTCCAAACCTCACGCACCCGCCGCAGGCAACGAACCCACCATCGGCTCACCGCCGGCGGACCACTCAAACGACAGCAACAGCAACGGCAACAGCCGCGCCCCGCGCTGGCACGCGCTCAGCGCCTCACGCCCGCTAACGTACCTGATCGCCCTCGCCATCCTCTGCGCGTGGCTGCTGCCCGGCACCTTGGGACACGATCCGTGGAAGCAGGACGAAACCTACACGTTCGGCATCGTCCAGCACATGCTCGACACCGGCGATCTCGTCGTGCCGACCAACGCCGGCCAGCCGTTCGTCGAAAAACCGCCTGTCTACGACTGGGTGGCCGCGGGCCTCGCATGGATGTTCGGCCGCTACCTGCCCTTGCACGACGCGGCGCGGCTCGCGAGTGCGCTGTTCGCGGGCCTGACGGTCTACTACACCGCCCGCGTCGCGCGCCGCGCGGTGAATGCGCCGAGCTGGTTCGACGTGCGCGTGATCGGCACGCTGGCGCTGTTCGGCGGCACGCTCGTCGTCGTCAAGCACGTGCACGACATGATGACCGACGTCGCGTTGATGGCCGGCGCGGCGATCGGCTTCTGCGGATTGTTCGAACTCGTGCTCGCGCATCTTCATTACGACGGCGATCAAGACCGCCTTTCCGCCGACGCCGCACGCGAGCGCCGGCACGCGATCCTGAGCGGCGCGGCGATGTTCGGCGCGGGCGTCGGCGTATCGTTTCTCGCCAAGGGCCTGTTTGTGCCGCTGGTTTTCGGCGCGACCGTCTGCGCAGTGTTCGCGCTCTACCGCGCGTGCCGCAGCCGCAGTTTCGCCGCCGCGCTCGGCGTCGCGGCGCTCGTCTGCACGCCGTTCGCGCTGATCTGGCCGATCTGCTTCTATCTGCGCTCCGAGGCGCTCTTCAAGGTGTGGCTGTGGGATAACAACGTCGGCCGCTTTTTTGGTTTTTCGGTTGCCGAACTCGGCTCCGAAAGCGAAAGCCGGCTCTTCGTGCTGCGCACGGTCCTAAGCGTCGGCTTCCCAGTCGCGCCGCTTGCGCTGGCCGCGCTCGCCGGCGGCGCATGGCGGCGCTGGCGCGATCCGCGCGTCGCGTTGCCGGCGATCTTCGCGGGTGTCGGCTTCGCCGTGCTGCAAAGCTCGGCGACGATCCGCGAGCTGTACATCCTGCCGTTCATCGCGCCGCTCGCATTGCTGGCAATGCAAGGCGTCGAGCGCCTGCCGCCGCGTCTGCATGTAGTGTGGGACATGGCGAGCCGCGTGCTGTTCGGCAGCGTGGCGGCGCTCGCGTGGATCGTGTGGTCGATCATGAGCAGTCCCGCGAACACGCATGCTTCGCTGCACCGCCTCGGCCGATGGCTGCCGCTCGACTGGGTATTGCCGATGAAACCCGCGCTGATCGCGGCTGCGTTGTTAATGACGCTCGGCTGGCTCTGGCTGCTGCCCGCCTTCAAGTACGCGGGCAAATGGCGCGGTGTGCTGAGCTGGTGCGCGGGCGCGATCGTCGCGTGGGGACTCGTGAGCACGCTGCTGCTGCCGTGGCTCGACTACGCGAAAAGCTACCGCTCGGTGTTCGAGAACCTCGGCGCCGCGCTGAGCGCGCAATGGAACGACGGCGATTGCATGGCGAGCGTCGGGTTCGGCGAATCCGAGGCGCCGATGCTCGACTACTACACGGACATCGAGCATCAGCCGACCGCGAACCCGCGCACGACCGAGTGCACATGGCTGATCGTCGAAAGCCGCCGCAACAACGCACTTCAACCGACGGGCGACTGGCGGCTATTCTGGTCGGGCGCGCGTCCCGGCGATACCGACGAGTTGTTGCGCGTCTTTGTGCGCACGCCGACGGTGCCGGCTGCGGTTGACGGTCGGTAACCAGACGCCGGGCGGCGCTGTGCGGCACGCCGCTAACTACCGCGCGCCCGCTTCCTCGCCCGCCGCGACTGAAACGACGACCCTGGCTCGCGCAAAAACGCGATTTCCTCCGCCGTCGATTCCCGTCCAAGCAGCGCATTGCGATGCGGAAAGCGCCCAAAGCGCTCGACGATCTCCGCATGCCTAACGGCGAACGAATAATACGACTCGCCACCAGGCTCCCCGGCGAGCGCTTTAAAAAGACGCAGCGACTCCCGCTGGCTCGCCGGCGCCTCGTCGTGTCCGAACGGCAGATAGGCAAACGCGCGATGATGCGCGCTCGGCAACAGCCGATCCGCACCGCTCGCCACCATCTGCTGCGCGATCTCCAACGCTTTGTGATCGGCGGCAAACGCACGCGCCGTGTCGCGATGGCAGTTGCGCGAAAACTGATCGAGCACGATCACGAGCGCAAGCGCGCCGAGCGGCGTGGCCGTCCAACTGTCGAGGCGCGAGTCGCGCGCCGCATCGATAAGGGTTCCGAAACGTTCGCGCAGCATCGCGTCGAACGATTCGTCGGCGGAAAACCACTGCTTGCGCGCCTCGCCGAAGCCCGGCGCATCGGGCGCGCCGAACCAGCAGTCGAGCACCTCGCGCGCTCGCGGATCGAGCGCGCTGTAAGCGGCGAGATCCGCCGGCGTGCGAGGCGGCGCCGCGCGTTCAGCGTCAACCATTGCGGTTGCGCATCCAGTCGGCCGTCTCGAAGAACGAACCAAGCAGGCGCTCTCTGAGCGGCTCGGCAAGCCCGACGTCTTCCATCGCCCAGGCCATGCAGCGCAGCCACTGATCGCGTTCGCTCGATGCAATCGCGAACGGCAAATGCCGCGCGCGCAACCGCGGATGCCCGAAGCGGCTGATGTAATGATCGGGGCCGCCCAGCCATCCGCACAGAAACCAGAACAGCTTGTCGCGCGAACCGTCCATCGATTCGGGATGCAGCGCGCGAATGCCGGCGAACTCGGCTTCAAGGTCCATCAGGTCGTAAAAACGGTCGACGAGTTCGCGCACGCGCGCTTCGCCGCCGACCAGTTCGAAGGCCGTCGGCTGCGCCGCGGAGACTTCGTTGTCGATCTCACTCATAACCACTCATCAACGGAAAATAATCAGGCGTCCCGCAGCGATTGCAACGCGGGACGCGACAACACATGCCGCAAGCTCAGCCAGCCGCCGACCGACGCACACGCGATGCCGGCCGCGATTCCCGCCGGCAGCAGCCACGGGTTGAAGTCCAGATAGAACTGGAACACGCGCGTGGCCAGAATCCAGCCGATCACCTGCGCGCCGATCGCGGCCATCAGGCCGGCAAGCGCGCCGACCGCGACGAACTCCGCGATCTGCACCGCGCGCACCTGGCGATGCGACGCGCCGAGTGCCCGCAGCAGCGCGGATTCTCGCATACGCTCGTCGCGCGTGCCGGCGAGCGCGGCGTACAGCACCAGCACGCCCGCGGCGAGCGTGAACGCGAACAGGAACTGCACCGCGCCGATCACCTGCTGCAGCACGCGCTGCACCTGCGCGAGAATCGGACCGGTGTCGATGGCCGTGAGGTTCGGATAGGCGGCGATCAGACCGTCGATGGTCGCGCGTTTTTCCGGGGGCAAATGGAAACTGGTGATGAACGTAGCCGGGAAATCCTGCAACGCGGCGGGCGGCATCAGCACGAAGAAGTTGACCTTGAACGAACCCCAGTCGAGCTTGCGCACACTCGTCACGGGCGCGTCGATCTGCAAGCCGGTCACGTCGAAACGCAGCACATCGCCGGGCTTCACGTTGATGAGCTTCGCCAGGCCTTCTTCGATCGAAATCTGCGGAGCCTTCGTGTCGCCGTACCAGGTGCCGGCGGAAATGCGATTGTCGTCCGGCAACTGCGTCGTGTACGACAGATTGAATTCGCGGTCGACGAGCCGTCGCGCGTCGTCGCCCTTGAACGAATCCGGATTGACCGGCTTGCCGTTGATCGCGGTGAGCCGGCCGCGCACCATCGGCGAGAGCACCGTGCCGGGCACGCCGTGCGTGTCGAGATAGTGCGTGACCGGTTCGCGCTGATCCGGCTGAATGTCGATGATGAATTCGTTCGGCGCATCGGGCGGCGTCGATTTGCGCCAGCCGGCCACGAGGTCGTTGCGCGTCATCGCGATCAGCAGCAGGCACATCAGGCCGATGCCGAGCGCCGTGATCTGCAGCGCGCTCGCGCCGCTGCGCCGCTCCAGCGACGCCAGCGCGTAACGCCAGCCGATTCCCGCATTCACGCGCTCGCTGCGCACCGCGCGCGCCGCCGCCCACAGCGCGAGCCGCGCGATGCACGCAAACACCAGGAGCCCGCCCGCGAACCCGCCCGCGACGATGCCGCCGAGCTTCAACTCGCCCGCCGCGACGATCAGGAGCGCCGCGAACAACACGATGCCGAGCGCGTACGCGGCCCACGCGGTGCGCCCCGCCTCGCCCCACTCGCGGCGCAGCACGCGCACCGGCGGCACGCGCGTCAGCGGCAGCAGCGGCGGCAGCGCGAAACCGAGCAGCAGCACGAGACCGGCCGCAATGCCCTGGAGCGCGGGCCATGCCGTCGGGTACGGCAATTCGACGTCGATCAGACTGCCGAGCGACGTCAGCAACGCGAGATGGCCGAGAAAGCCGAGCGCCACGCCGAGCGCGCCGCCCGCCACGCCGACGCCCACGAATTCCAGCGTAAACAGCGCCCGCAGTGTGGACTGACTGACGCCGAGACAGCGCATCGCCGCGCAGCCGTCCAGATGGCGGCGCATGTACCGATGCGCGGCCATCGCAATCGCCACGGCCGCGAGCAGCGCGGTCAACAGCGACACGAGCGTGAGGAAATGACCGGCGCGATCGAGCGTCTGACGCACTTGCGGCTGGCCGTCCTGCAACGATTCGAGCGCGACGCCGCGCATCTTGCCGCCGTCCACCCTGCCGTGTGCGAACTGCGCGAAACGCGCGACCGCTGGATCCGCGCCCGCCACCAGCAGCCGGTACGTCACGCGGCTGCCGAACGTGATGAGGCCGGTGGACTGCACGTCATCGGCGCGCATCATCAGGCGCGGCGAGAAGTTGACGAACGAGAAGCCGCGGTCGAGTTCGCGCGTGATCATCGCGCCGATCGTGAAGCTGCGGTTGCCGACCTTCACGGTGTCGCCAACGCGCACCTTCAGCGCGTCGAGCAATTGCTGATCGACCCACACGGTACCCGGCGGCGGAATGGATTGCGCGGCGCGATCCGCGGCGCCCGGCCCGGGCGCGATGCGCAGCGCGCCGCGCAACGGATAACCCGGCGACACCGCCTTGATCGCGGCAAGCCGCGACACCGGCTGCGCGCCGCTCGAGTTGATCATGCTGGGGAAGATCGCCGTGGTGGCGGTATTCAGGCCGAGCGCCGCGGCCTCGCGCGCGAACTGCGGATCGACCGGATGATCGGCGCGCACGATGAAGTCGGCGGCGATCATGCGTCTCGCGTCGCGCTCCAGGCCCTGATGCAAGCGGTCGGCGAGAAAGCCGACGCTCGCGAGCGCCGCCACGGCGAGCACGAGCGCGAGCAGCAGCATCGTGAGTTCGCCGGCGCGCCAGTCGCGCGCCGTCATGCGCAGCGCCTGGCGCAGCAGATCGCCGACGCTAAAGCGGCGCGCCGCGGGGACGGCGACCCGCGCCGTGGAACGTCCGGCCGTATCGCTCAATCGTGCCTGCTCCTCGCAAGGCGCGACACCATATGCGTCGCCATGCCGCGAAAACCGCCCTGCACGCCGCGCCACAGACGCGGCAAGACCCAGCCGGCGAGCACCAGAAAGCCCACGATCAGCACCAGAAACAGCAGCGGCACGAACAGCGCGAGCAGAATGCCGCCGAACACGAAACCATCTTCAGCCGTCGACGTGACGACGTTCGACACCGGTTCCGGCGACAGATTGATGAGCGCGCGCGTGCCCGCTTTCGTCAGATGCGCGGTGCCCGCGAGCGTGCCGCCCGCGAGCGCGGCGACCGTCAGCAGCGCCGGATCGGCATGGCCCAACGCGCCGGCTGCGAGCACGGCGCCGGCCGGAATGCGGATGAAGGTGTGAATCGCGTCCCATAGCGAATCGAACGCGGGAATCTTGTCGGCGAGAAATTCGGTGACGGTGAGCACGCCCGCCACGCCGATCACCCACGGCGAGGACAGCGCGGACAACGTATCGGGAAGATGAATCAGACCGAGGCGCTCGAACACGCCGGCCAGCAGGACCGTCAGATAGAGGCGCAGGCCGCTGCCCCATGAGAGCCCCGCAGCAAGCGAAAGTGATTCAAGCATGGCCGCCTCCAGGCGCGCTGTGCGTGCCGGGCGCTTCGGGGGCAATCAGGGATGAGCCGCCGCACCGAAGTCGTCAGACCCGCGCCAAGCCGGCCGCGCCGGGCAGGCCGCGGGCAATTTCAGATTGGTTTCCATCTCATTATAGCCACGTTAATTCGCAGAACGCAGAGTGGCTTGCAAATTGGCGGACTATGCAGCAGAGGCAAAGGCCGCGCCGGTAGCGACCGGCGCGTGAGTATGCCGATGCGCGTTCTGATGCAGCGCGCTTAATGCCCGGACGAGAGCTTGAGCCCGATCAGCCCGACGACGATCAGCGCCGCGCTCGCCACGCGCGCGGCCGTGAGCGCTTCACCCATCATCACGATGCCGAAAACGAAGGCGCCGACGGCGCCGATGCCGGTCCAGACCGCGTAGGCCGTGCCGAGCGGCAACTGCCGCATCGCCATCGCAAGCAGGATAAAGCTGCCGAGCGCCGTGACGATGGTGAAGACAGAAGGCCACAGCCGGGTGAAACCGTCGGAACTCTTGAGACCGGCCGCCCACGCGACTTCGAGCAGACCGGCGATGAACAGAAGAATCCAGGACATGAAACAGCTCCATGATCAGATGGGGCCGTCCCCGTTTGTAAATGGCGTAAGGTCGTCCTTACGGTCCGTAATTATAACGACGCCTGCACCATCTTGCTGCGCGCCCGCAAGTCGCCGCCCTGCTCACAGGACGCCGACCAGCCGATAGCCGACGCCCGTCTCCGTGACGATATGCTCGGGCTGCGCCGGATCGCGCTCGAGCTTGCCGCGCAGATGCGCCATATAAATGCGCAGATAGTGATAGCTCTCCACGTGCGACGGCCCCCACACGTCGCGCAACAGTTGCCGGTGCGTCAGCACGCGGCCGGCGTGGCGCACGAGCGTCGCGAGCAGCCGGTATTCGATCGGCGTCAGATGGACCGCCGCGCCGTCGCGCGTGACCTGGCGCAACGCGAGGTCGACGCTCACCGCGCCGAAGCGCACCTGCGGCGATTCGTTCGCGCCGCCCTGATTGCGCCGCCGAAGGTGCGCGCGAATCCGCGCGAGCAGTTCCGAGACGCCGAACGGCTTGGTCAGGTAATCGTCGGCGCCGGCATCGAGCGCCGCGACTTTCTCGCTTTCCTGCGTGCGCGCCGACAGCACGATCACCGGCAGTTCGCTCCAGCCGCGCAATTCGCGGATCACGTCGAGGCCGTCGGTATCGGGCAGGCCGAGATCGACGATCACGAGGTCGGGCTTGCGCGTCGCGGCCTCCACGAGACCCTGCTTGCCGGTCTCGGCGTCATGCACGACGATGCCCTCGTCTTCGAGCGCGGTCCGCACGAAACGGCGGATCTGCTTTTCGTCTTCGATCAGAACGACGGTGATGCTCGGGTCACTCATGGGTCGGTTTGGCAAGCGGGTTCGGGTTCATGTTGTCGGCGGATCGGTCTTCGGCGGATTGGTCTTGCAGTGCGTCGGGCGCATCTGGCGCGTCGGCGGCTTCGGGCAGGTCGGGCACGTCCGGCGGCGTTTCAACCGGCAGCGTAAACCAGAAACGCGCGCCTTCGACGCGGCTGCCCGCCGCCTCGTCCGTTCCCGCCGACATGCGATTCACCGCCCCAATGCTGCCGCCATGCGCTTCGACAATCGCGCGGCAAATCGCGAGACCGAGCCCGATGCCCGGCTTCGCCGATTCCTTCTCGCCGCGCGTGAACTTCTCAAACACGCGAGTCTCCATGCCGGCGGGCAAACCCGGCCCATTATCGTCGATGGTCACGCGCACGAACGACTTGCCGTCCGCGTCGAAACGCTGCGCGCCGATCGTCAACGGCGTGCCCGTCGACGTGTATTTCGCCGCGTTCTCGAAGAGGTTCGAGAAGAGCCGCTCCATCAGCACGGCGTCGAGCTGCAGCAGCGGCAAATCCGCGGCGAGTTCGACCCGCACCGGATGCCCGCTCAGCACGCGCTTGCACGCACGCAGCGCGGCGCCCACGGTTTCCTCGAGCAGCGTCCATTGCCGGTTCAATTGCAGACTGCCCGCCTGCAGGCGCGCCATGTCGAGCAGATTGGTCACGATGCCGGTCATGCGCAGTGCTTCTTCATGGATCGCGTCCACGAGCTCGTCGTCGCGCCGCGCGTCGGCCGCGTGTTCGCGCGATTGCGCCAGCATCGACGAAAAGCCGACGATGGTCGTGAGCGGCGTACGCAAATCGTGCGAAATCGCGGACAGCAACGAGTTTCGCAAACGTTCGGATTCCATATTGACGAGCGCGTCGCGTGCGATGTCCACGTAATGCACGCGCTCGAGCGCGAGCGCGATTTGCGCGGCGAACGCGTCGAGCATGCGCTGCTGCTCCGGCGCGTTCAGCTCGCGCTCGTCGCGCAGCACGGCCGCGAGCACACCGCGCGTGCGCATCGGCGCCTTCAGCGGCAGATACAGCGCGGCTGCGGCCGGCAGGGTGTCGGTGCCGTGGCCGGCCGGCTTCTCGTGATCGTAGACCCACTGGCCGACGTCGGTATCGAGCAGTTCGCCTTCGAGCGTGATGGCCGCGTCGGGGTCTTCGATCTTCTGCTTCACGCGGTCCGCGCTGTCCGGCAACAGGATCGCGACGCGCGCGCCGAACACTTCGCTCACGTGACGGCTGCCGATGCCGACGATCTGCTCGGTGGTCAGCGCCGCCGCGAGTTCGCGCGCCATCGCATACATCGCGCCGGTGCGCTGCTCGCGGCGCCGCGCGATCCGCGCTTCGCGCCGCAAGCTCGACGTGAGATGGCTGATCACGAGCGAAGTCAGCAACATGCCGAAGAACGTCAGCAGATATTGCGTGTCCGACACCGACAACGACAGGCGCGGCGGCACGAAGAAAAAGTCGAACGCGGCGACGCTCATGAACGACAGCAGCACGCCGGGCCCGCGCCCGAGTTTCACCGCCGCGAAAATCACGCCGAGCAGATACAGCATGACGAGGTTCGTCAGATCGATGCGCTCGTTCAGTTGGCTCGCCACCGCGGTGATGCCCGCGCATATCGCGAGCGCCCAACCGTACGCACGCGGCGGCGAGCGGCGCTCGCGCGCGGCGCTCAACGCGTCGCGCCATGCGTTGGCCGTCGTGCTCAGCAGGCGGCGCTCGTGGTCGCCGCCGCTATCGGACGAAGCGCGAATCAGCGTGACGTCCGCATGACCGCCGTGTTCGGCGAGACGCTCACCAAGCGGCCGGCGCAGCCAGCGCCGGATGCCGGTGCGTGCCGATGCGCCCGCCACCAGCTTCGACACATTGCGCGCCTGCGCATAACCGGTCAGCGCGGCCACCGCGTCAGCGCCCGCGAGCGTCGCCGTTTCCGCGCCGAGTTCCGCGGCGAGCTTCAATGCGTTGAGCGTGCGTTCGCGGCGCGCGTCGGGCAAACGCTGCAGCGCGGGCGTTTCGACATACACGGCGATCCAGTCGGCCTTGAGGCTCGCGGCAAGACGCGCCGCCGCGCGCACCAGCATCGGCGCTTCGGGACCGGGGCCGACGCACACCAGCAAGCGCTCACGCGCCTGCCAGATTCGCTCGATTGAACGGTCCGCGCGATATTCACGCATTTGCGCGTCGACGCGATCGGCCGTACGTCGCAAGGCAAGCTCGCGCAGCGCGATCAGATTGCCTTTGCGAAAGAAGTTGCGCACCGCGCGCTCGGCCTGCTGCGCGAGATACACCTTGCCGTCGCGCATGCGATCGAGCAATTCCTCGGCGGGCAGATCGACCAGCGTGACTTCGTCGGCGCGATCGAACACGCGGTCGGGCACCGTCTCCCACACGCGAATGCCGGTGATCTGCCCCACCACGTCGTTCAGACTTTCGAGGTGCTGAACGTTGACGGTCGTGTACACATCAATGCCGGCGTCGAGCAGTTCATACACGTCCTGCCAGCGCTTCAGATGCCGCGCGCCTTGCACATTCGAATGCGCGAGTTCGTCGACGAGTATCAGTTGCGGCTTGCGGGCCAGCGCCGCGTCGAGGTCGAACTCGCCGAGCTTGCGGCCGCGATACTCGATGTGCGCGAGCGGCAGCACGTCGAGACCTTCGAGCAGCGCCGCCGTTTCGCCACGCCCATGCGTTTCGGCGATGCCGACGACCACGTCCGCACCTTCGTCGCGACGGCGACGCGCCGCCTGCAACATCGCATACGTCTTGCCGACGCCCGCCGATGCGCCGAAGAAAATCTTCAGCTTGCCGCGCTGACGCTTTTGTTCGTCGCGCTGCAGCTTGTCGAGCAGTTCGTCAGGATCGGGGCGGTTCATGCGTGAATGCTTTGATGTTTTGATGGTGGGCGCGCGGCGGTGCGTGCAATGGTGGCACGGCGGCGGCCCGGCCGCAAATCAGATGCAAATGGGCTTGTGGCCGAAGCCGCGTGCAATCGCCGGCATTGTGCGTCAGCGACGCGCTCAGCCGCGCTTCATCTCATCCAGCGCAAGATTCAGTTGCAGCACGTTCACGCGCCGCTCGCCGAGCATGCCCAATTGCCGCCCGCTCGTATAACGGTCGACCAGCGCCTCTACTTCGTTCGGCGCAAGTCCGCGCGCTTTCGCGACGCGTCCGATCTGATACGCGGCAGCCGCCGGGCTGATCTCAGGATCGAGTCCGCTTCCCGACGATGTCACGAGATCGACCGGCACAGGTGCCGACATGTCGGTGCCCGCTGCCTTCAACGCGTCGATGCGGCCTTTGACTTCATCGAGCAACGCCGGATTCGTCGGCCCGAGGTTCGAGCCGCCCGAAGCCTGCGCGTTATACGGCATCGGGCTCGTCGCCGACAGCCGTCCCCAGAAGTACTGCGGCGCGTCGAACTGCTGACCGATCAGCTTCGAGCCGACGACCTTGCCGTCGCGCTCGATCAGACTGCCGTTCGCCTGGTCGCGAAAGAGCGTTTGACCCACTGCGGTCATCACCGCCGGATAAGCGAGACCGGTCACGGCGCTCAGCACCGCAAAAATAACGAGCAACGGACGCAACAAATTCTTCATGACGATCACTCCTTCAAGACAAGCCGCTTCAAACCCAGCCGAATGCGGCCAGCACCATATCGATCAACTTGATGCCGATGAACGGCACCACGATTCCGCCGAGTCCGTACACGAGCAGATTGCGTCGCAACAGAACGGCCGCGCCGAGCGCGCGATAGCGCACGCCCTTTAGCGCGAGCGGAATCAGCAGCACGATGATCAGCGCATTGAAAATCACCGCCGACATGATCGCGGACGCGGGCGTCGCGAGATGCATGACGTTCAGCGCATTGAGCGCCGGGTAGGTGGTCGCGAACGCGGCCGGAATGATCGCGAAGTACTTCGCGAGATCGTTGGCAATCGAGAACGTGGTGAGCGAGCCGCGCGTCATCAGCATCTGCTTGCCGATCTCGACAATCTCGATCAGCTTGGTCGGATTCGAATCGAGGTCGACCATGTTGCCCGCTTCTTTCGCGGCCTGCGTGCCGGTGTTCATTGCGACGGCGACGTCGGCCTGCGCGAGCGCAGGTGCGTCGTTGGTGCCGTCGCCGGTCATCGCCACGAGCCGGCCTTCGGCCTGGTGCGCGCGAATCGTCGCGAGCTTCGCCTCGGGCGTGGCTTCCGCGAGGAAATCATCGACGCCGGCTTCCGCCGCAATCGCCGCAGCCGTCAGCCGGTTGTCGCCCGTCACCATCACGGTCTTGATGCCCATTTTGCGCAGCTCGGCAAAGCGCTCCTTGATGCCGCCTTTGACCACGTCCTTCAACTCGATCACGCCGAGCACGCGCGCGCCCTGCTCGCCTTTCTCCGCGACCACGAGCGGCGTGCTGCCGCGCCGCGCGACCTCGGCCACCGCCTGACTGACTTCGTTCGGAAAACGGCCGCCGTTGGCTTCGACGTAATGCTTGACCGCGTCCGCGGCGCCCTTGCGAATCTCGCGGCGAGACGCATCGGCAGACGTGCCTTTTGGTGCAAGATCGACGCCGCTCATCCGTGTTTGCGCGGTGAACGCGAGAAACTCCGCGTGCAGCGAGGCCATATCGCGCTGCCGGATATTGAAGCGCTGCTTCGCCAGCACGACGATGCTGCGGCCTTCAGGCGTTTCGTCGGCCAGCGACGAAAGCTGCGCCGCGTCCGCGAGCGCTTCTTCCGTGAGTCCAGGCGCGGGAATGAAGAGCGACGCCTGACGGTTGCCGAGCGTGATCGTGCCGGTCTTGTCGAGCAGCAGCACGTCGACGTCGCCGGCCGCTTCGACCGCGCGGCCCGAGGTCGCGATCACGTTCGCCTGCATCATGCGGCTCATGCCGGCCACGCCGATCGCCGACAACAATCCGCCGATGGTGGTCGGAATCAGGCACACGAGCAGCGCGACCAATGCGGTAATCGTCACCACGTGGCCCGCCGAATTGGTCAGATGCGCGGCTTCCACGGAGAACATCGAGAACGGCAACAGCGTCGCGGTTGCGAGCAGCATCACGATCGTCAGCGCGACCAGCAGGATGGTCAGCGCGATTTCGTTCGGCGTCTTCTGACGCTTCGCGCCTTCGACCATTGCGATCATGCGGTCGAGAAACGCCTCGCCGGGATTCGCCGTGACGCGCACGACGATCCAGTCGGACAGCACGCGCGTGCCGCCCGTCACCGACGAAAAGTCGCCGCCCGACTCGCGAATCACGGGCGCGGATTCGCCCGTAATCGCCGATTCGTCGACGGATGCGACGCCGTCGACCACTTCGCCGTCGGCGGGAATCACGTCGCCGGTTTCGATCAGCACCACGTCGCCGCGGCGCAAGTCCGAGGCCGTGACAATGCGGATCGGCGACTTCGGATGCGGCTCGTTGAGCTTTTTCGCCATCACGTCTTTCTTCGCGCTGCGAAGCGACGCGGCCTGCGCTTTCGAGCGGCCTTCCGCGAGGGCTTCGGCGAAGTTCGCGAACAGCACCGTGAACCACAGCCACAGCGTGACCGCGAGAATGAAACCCGCGGGCGCCTCGGCCTGGCCGGCGAGCGCGGCGATCCAGAGAACCGTCGTCAGAATACTGCCCACGTACACGCAGAACATCACCGGGTTGCGGAATTGCGTGCGCGGCGTGAGCTTCCTGAATGAATCCGCGATCGCCGGGCGCAGCAGCGCCGGGTCGAACATGGACATCGTTGCATTGTGTTCAGTCATTGAATCCTCGAATGTCGCGTTGACTCATGGCCGCGTCAATGCGCGCCCATCATCATCAGATGTTCGACGCCGGGCCCGAGCGCAAGCGCGGGCACGTACGTCAGCGCGCCGACCAGCAGCACCGTGCCGAGCAACAGCACGACGAAAAGCGGCCCATGCGTCGGCAATGTGCCGCCCGTCACGCCGATGCGCTTCTTTGCGGCGAGCGAGCCGGCAATCGCGAGCACGGGAACGATCGTGCCGAAGCGGCCGAACCACATCGCGATGGCGGTCAGCCAGTTGTAGAACGGCGTGCCCACCGTGAGGCCCGCGAACGCGCTGCCGTTGTTGTTCGCCGCCGAGCTGAACGCGTAGAGGATTTCGGAGAAGCCGTGCGGGCCCGGATTGGCGATGCCGGCCTTGCCCGCTTCGCTCAGCACCGCGATCGACGTGCCCACCAGCACGAGCAGCGGCGTCAGCAGCACGACGATGGAGACCATCTTCATCTCATACGCTTCGATCTTCTTGCCGACATACTCGGGCGTGCGGCCGATCATCAAACCCGCGACGAACACCGCGAGCAGCGCGAACACGAGCATGCCGTAAAGACCCGAGCCCACACCGCCGAAGATGACCTCGCCAAGCTGCATCAACAGCAGCGGATAGAGGCCGCCGATCGGCGTCAACGAGTCGTGCGTATTCGCGACTGCGCCGCACGAAGCCGCCGTCGTCGCAATCGTGAAGATGCCGGATTGGGCGATACCGAAGCGCGTTTCCTTGCCCTCGGCGTTGCCGCCCGACTGCATCGCGTTCGCCGACTGATCGACGTGCAACGCGGCGAACGCCGGATTGCCGCTCTGTTCGGCGCCGATTTCACCGAACACGCAGACGCCGAATGCAATCGTCATCGCGGCCAGCACCGCGACGCCCTGCTTGCGATCCGCGATCATGCGGCCGAACACCAAAGCGAGCGCAGACGGAATGATCAGGATGGCGAAGATTTGCAGGAAGTTCGAGAACGGCGTCGGGTTTTCATACGGATGCGCCGAATTGCCGTTGAAGAAACCGCCGCCATTCGTGCCGATCATCTTGATCGCTTCCTGCGACGCAACCGGGCCCATCGCGATGGTCTGCGTTTTAACCGGCGTGTCGACCGTCAGCGCATTGCCCTTGGCATCCTTCAACGGATTGCCTTGCGCGTCGAGTTTCGGCGCGGCGTAGGTCGTCGTCTGCAACGTGGGAATGTCTTCGTAACTCTTGAAGTTCTGGATCACGCCCTGGCTCATCAGCAGCGCGGCAAACACGACCGACATCGGCAGCAGCACGTAAAGCGTCACGCGCGTCAGGTCGACCCAGAAGTTGCCGATGGTTTGCGCGGTATGGCGCGCGAAGCCGCGAATCAGCGCGATCACGACGACGATGCCGGTTGCCGCCGACAAGAAGTTCTGCACGGTCAGGCCAAGCATCTGCGTGAGATAACCGACTGTCTGCTCCGGCGTGTAGTCCTGCCAGTTCGTGTTGGTCACGAAACTGACCGCCGTATTGAACGCACCGTCGACGGTCATCGCGCCAAGCTGCTGCGGATTGCCGGGCAGCCAGCCCTGCACGCGCAACAGCGCATAGAGAAACACGACGCCCAGCGCGTTGAACGCGATCACCGCGACCGCGTAATGCTTCCAGCTCATTTCGCTCGACGGATCGACGCCGGCCGCGCGATACAACAGGCGCTCGATTGGTCCGCCGACGCGCAGCACGCGCGAACTCCCGTCCATCACGCCGCAGAGATAGCGCGACAGCGGCACGGCCGCAGCGAGCAGCACGACGATAAAGAGCCCGGCTTGCAGGACATTGTTCGAATTCATTCGATGTCCTCCGCGCGCAACAGCGCATAGACCAGGTACGCGAACAGCAGCGCGGTCGCCGCACCCGACATCCACAGCATCCAGTTCATGAGCGCGCCCCCTGTCTGCGGGAGAGCAGCAGCTTCTCGCAACCGGCGATCAATGCAAAGGTCAGCGCGGCAAAGAGCGCGATGGCTCCGACGTACAGCACATCCATTGTTGTTCTCCATTGACGGACTTTGGATAGCCGCAACGATAGGCGCGCGCGCGTAAAGGCCCGATCAAAGCTTGTACAGGCCGTATAAAAATCGCGTAAACGGAGAGACTCGCAATGCAAAAGGGCCGCTCCATCGCGAGATGGAGCGGCCCTTCCTGTGAAACGCGAAACTTCGGGAAAACTAAAACTACGGCAGCAGTATCGTCGAACCCGTGGTCTTGCGCGCCTCGAGGTCCGCATGCGCCTGACCGACGTCGGCAAGCGCGTAGCGCTGGTTGATGTTCGTCTTCACCTTGCCGGAAACCAGCACGTCGAAGAGTTCGGCGGCCATCGCTTCGTAGTCGCTGCGTTTGCCCATATACGTGAACAACGTCGGGCGCGTGAAGAACAGCGAGCCGCGTCCGGCGAATTCCGACGAGTCGATCGGCGGCAACGGCCCCGACGCATTGCCGAAGCTCACGAACATGCCGAGCGGCGCGAGGCAATCGAGCGAACCCGCAAACGTATCTTTACCGATGGAGTCGTACACCACCGGCACGCCCGCGCCGTTGGTGATCTCGCGCACGCGCTTCGTGAAGTTTTCGCGCGTATAGACAATCGCGTGGTCACAGCCGTGCGCTCTCGCGATCTCCGCTTTTTCGTCCGAGCCGACCGTGCCGATCACAGTCGCGCCGAGCGCCTTCGCCCACTGGCACACCAGCAGGCCGACGCCGCCCGCCGCGGCCTGGATCAGGATCGTGTCGCCGGCCTTCACCCGATACGTGCGGCGCAGCAGATACTGCGCGGTGAGACCTTGCAGCATCACCGAGGCGGCCTGTTCGTCGCTGACCGCATCCGGCAGTTTGATGACCTGCGCCGCCGGCAGCACGCGCTCCTGCGCATACGCGCCGGGCGGCCTCGCCACATACGCGACGCGGTCGCCGGTTTTCAGATCGCTCACGCCCGAGCCGAGCGCGATCACTTCGCCGGCGGCTTCCATGCCGAGGCCGCCCGGCAACGGCAGCGGATACAGGCCGGTGCGGAAGTACACGTCGATATAGTTGAGCCCGACCGCCGTTTGACGAATGCGAATCTCGCCGGGGCCGGGGTCGCCCACTTCGACGTCGACCCATTTCATGACCTCGGGACCGCCGGTTTGATCGAATCGGATTGCCTTGACCATTCACGTCTCCTTGATGGAATGCCGGCTATTTATGTTGCCGTTGAATGTTGCCGTTGAATGTTGCCAATGAGTGTTTGCCGATCAGCCACGCGCGTGCGGCGTCAAACCTGCTGCGTGATACGCAGCGTGAGCGCGTCGAGCACCATGCGCGCCGTCGAAATGTTCGTCGCGCACGGAATGTTGTGCACGTCGCACGCACGCACGAGCGCGTTGATGTCCGGCTCGTGCGGTTGCGGCGTCATCGGATCGCGCAGAAAGATCACCATGTCCACGCGCCCTTCCGCGAGTTGCGCGCCGATCTGCAGGTCGCCGCCGTGCGGGCCCGACAGCATGCGCTCGACCTGCAGCCCATGCGCGTCGCTGATGCGTCCGCCCGTCGTGCCGGTCGCGATGATGTCGCAGCGCCGCAGCGTGTCGACGTATTCGCCGGCCAGCGCGACGATGTCGTCCTTCTTGTGATCGTGCGCGATCAGCGCAATGCGGGTGGTCATGTCGTAAGACTCCTGAAACCGTTGTGATTGTCGTTGTTGTGATGCTGCTTGAATTGCTGACTGCTGGGCTGCTTGTCGGGCAGGCGCTGCGAAGAAGACGACTGCACGCGCCTAGAAAGTGCCCGGATACGCGCCGCCGTCGATCAACCAGTTCTGTCCCGTGATGTAGCCCGCATGCACGCTGCACAGAAACGCGCAGGCGCGGCCGAACTCGTCGCGCGTGCCGAAGCGGCCCGCGGGAATCGCTTTCATGCGCTGCTCGCGCGCCTGATCGACGGAAATGTTTTGCGATTTTGCCGTCGCCGCCATCGTGACGGCGATGCGATCGGTGTCGAACATGCCCGGCAGCAGGTTGTTGATCGTGACGCCGGTCGGCGCCATCTTGCGCGCGAGGCCCGCGACGAAACCGGTCAGGCCCGAACGCGCGCCGTTGGAGAGGCCCAGCACGTCGATAGGCGCCTTCACCGCCGAACTCGTGATGTTGACGATGCGCCCGAAGCCGCGCGCGCTCATCGAGTCGATGGTCGCGCGGATCAGTTCGATCGGCGTCAGCATGTTGCTTTCGAGCGCGCGAATCCAGTCGTCGTGCGTGAAGTTGCGGAAGTCGCCCGGCGGCGGGCCGCCCGCATTGTTGACCAGAATGTCCGGCTGCGGACAGGCGGCGAGCGCCGCGGCCCGGCCCTCGGGCGTGGTGATGTCGCACGCGACCGTGTTCACCTGCACGCCGCTTTGCCGGCGAATCTCGTCGGCCGTCGCCTCGAGCGTCTCGGCGGTGCGCGCGACGATCGTCAGGTTGACGCCTTCGGCGGCGAGCGCTTCCGCGCAGCCGCGCCCCAGGCCCTTGCTCGCCGCGCAAACCAGCGCCGTGCGTCCTGCGATTCCCATGTCCATGTGTGCGTTCTCCTCGCTGGCGTCTTGCCGATGGTTGCAAAGTTTCCCCCGATTCTAGAAGAATCGGTGCCAGGCTGCGCCGGCCCGCTGCAATCTTCGGTATCTTCGGGTGGCACTCTTTCGGTAAACTTGCGCCGTGGCGCGTTCGCCGGTCGTCGCACGTTGTGTTCGCCGGCCGGGCGAAGCGCCGAACCGATCTCCGAATCGGCCTCGAATCGATCTCTTACCCGCCGCGTGTGCCCCCGCCATGACTCAGGACAGCCGTTTCCCCAATCTTTTCATCCTCGATCACCCGCTGATCCAGCACAAGCTGTCGCACATGCGCGACCGGGACACGTCCACGCGCACGTTCCGCGAGCTGCTGCGCGAGATCACGCTCCTGATGGGCTACGAAATCACCCGCAATCTGCCGATGACCACGCGCCGCCTGAACACGCCGCTCGTCGAGATCGACGCGCCGGTGATCGCCGGCAAGAAGCTCGCGATCGTGCCGGTGCTGCGCGCGGGCATCGGCATGTCGGACGGTTTGCTCGAACTGGTGCCGTCGGCGCGTGTGGGCCACATCGGCGTGTATCGGGCCGAGGACCATCGGCCGGTCGAATACCTGGTGCGCCTGCCTGATCTCGAAGACCGCGTGTTCATTCTGTGCGATCCGATGGTCGCGACCGGCTACTCGGCCGTGCATGCGGTCGACGTTCTCAAGCGCCGCAACGTGGCCGGCGAGAACATCCTGTTCCTCGCGCTTGTCGCCGCGCCCGAGGGCGTGCAGGTGTTCCAGGACGCGCATCCCGACGTGAAGCTCTTCGTCGCGTCGCTCGATTCGCATCTGAACGAGCACGCGTACATCGTGCCGGGCTTGGGCGACGCGGGCGACCGGCTGTTCGGCACGAAGAACTGAGCGTTGTCGAAAAGCCGGTGTGCGGCGCCTGGTTCGCGCCGCGCACGCATAGTTTCCGTGCAATGTCGGGCAATCTCAGGCCACGCCCGCCGCTGCCGCACCCCCGCGGCGTGATAAAATTCGAATCCACTCGAAGCGCGGCGTCGCGCGCAGCGCGAGGCGCGGCGGGCGTTCCGGTGCGCCATGCAGCGCAGGCAATCAGCCAAAACCGGCGGCGCGCAGCCGGGCAGAACGGCCGGCACGAATTTGACATCGAGGCGCCTTGACGAGCGCCTGAAAAATCGCAACGACAATTGCACACTGCGCGCCCCGCTGGCGCGCGCGACGGAGAAAGGTATGGCGGGTCATTCGAAATGGGCCAACATCAAGCATAAGAAAGCAGC
The DNA here is from genome assembly GCF_003330785.1 of Paraburkholderia graminis. Lineage (NCBI taxonomy): Bacteria > Pseudomonadati > Pseudomonadota > Betaproteobacteria > Burkholderiales > Burkholderiaceae > Paraburkholderia > Paraburkholderia graminis. The sequence goes on along the minus strand of NZ_CP024934.1, from coordinate 1,252,114 downwards.
GGCCGATGCCAAGCGCGGCAAGGTCTGGACGCGGCTCATCAAGGAAATTCAGGTCGCGGCACGCATGGGCGGCGGCGACATCGACTCGAATCCGCGTCTGCGGCTCGCCGTCGAAAAGGCGTACGACGCCAACATGCCGAAAGACAACGTCAACCGCGCGATCCAGCGCGGCGTGGGCGGCGTCGACGGTGCGAACTACGAAGAAATCCGCTACGAAGGCTACGGCATCGGCGGTGCGGCGGTGATCGTCGACACCATGACCGACAACCGCACGCGCACGGTCGCGGAAGTGCGTCACGCGTTCTCGAAGAACGGCGGCAACATGGGCACTGACGGCTCGGTGTCGTTCATGTTCGACCACGTCGGCCAGTTCCTGTTTGCGCCGGGCACGCCCGAAGACAAGCTGATGGAAGCGGCGCTCGAAGCCGGCGCCGACGACGTGGTGACGAACGAGGACGGCAGCATCGAAGTGCTCTGCCCGCCGAACGATTTCCCGAAGGTGAAGACCGCGCTCGAAGCCGCGGGCTTCAAGGCCGAAGTGGCCGAGGTCACGATGAAACCTCAGACGGAAGTCGAGTTCACCGGCGACGACGCCGTGAAAATGCAGAAGCTGCTCGACGCGCTGGAAAATCTGGACGACGTGCAGGAAGTCTATACAAACGCCGCGATCGCCGACGAATGAAGCCGCTGGCCGGGCAAGCCGCCTTTGTGCGCATGCCGCCGGCCGGTTTCAACGTTGCTGCTGAACGGGCCTGGCCGGGACGGCGCTGAGGCGTCCTGTCGCGCTGCCCTCGTCCGGGTTCGCCATGCGTTGCGCCGCCACAACCGGCTGCGAACATGGCGGAACTCACTGTTATTGCACGGCTCGCCGCCGCACAGGGCGGCCGCCGTTTTTGGTTTTTAAGTCTCGGGGATTCACATGAAGTTACTCGTCGTCGGTTCCGGCGGTCGCGAACATGCGCTCGCATGGAAGCTCGCGCAATCGCCGCGGGTCCAGCTCGTCTACGTGGCTCCTGGCAACGGCGGCACCGCCCAGGACGAGCGCCTGCGCAACGTCGACATCACCGAGCCGGCTGCGCTCGCCGATTTCGTCGAGAAGGAACAGATCGCGTTCACGCTGGTCGGGCCGGAAGCGCCGCTCGCCGCGGGCATCGTCAATCTGTTCCGCTCGCGCGGTCTGAAGATTTTCGGACCGACGAAGGAAGCGGCGCAACTCGAAAGCTCGAAAGACTTCGCGAAGGCGTTCATGAAACGCCACGCGATCCCGACGGCCGAGTACGAAACGTTCGCCGATGTCGCCGCCGCGCACGCGTATCTCGATGCGAAGGGCGCGCCGATCGTCATCAAGGCCGACGGCCTGGCTGCCGGCAAGGGCGTGGTCGTCGCGCAGACGCTGGAAGAAGCGCATGCCGCCGTCGACATGATGCTGTCGGACAACAAGCTCGGCGACGCCGGCGCACGCGTCGTGATCGAAGAGTTTCTGGCGGGCGAGGAAGCGAGCTTCATCGTGATGGTCGACGGCAAGCATGTGCTGCCGCTCGCGTCGAGCCAGGACCACAAGCGTCTGCTCGACGGCGATCAGGGCCCGAACACCGGCGGCATGGGCGCGTACTCGCCCGCACCTATCGTCACGCCGCAACTGCACGCGCGCGTGATGCGCGAAATCATCCTGCCGACGGTGCGCGGCATGGAGAAGGAAGGCATCCGCTACACGGGCTTCCTGTACGCCGGTCTGATGATCGACGCGCAAGGCAATCCGAAGACGCTCGAGTTCAACTGCCGCATGGGCGACCCGGAAACGCAGCCGATCATGGCACGTCTGAAGGGCGACTATTCGAAGGTGGTCGAGCAGGCGATTGCCGGCACGCTCGATACGGTCGAACTGGAGTGGGACCGCCGCACCGCGCTCGGCGTGGTGCTCGCCGCGTACAACTACCCGGACACGCCGCGCAAGGGCGACCGCATCAACGACATTCCGGCCGAAACGGCGGATTCGGTCACCTTCCATGCGGGCACGACTTACGCGGACGGCAAGCTGGTCACGTCGGGCGGCCGCGTGCTGTGTGTGGTGGGTCTGGCCGATTCGGTGCGCAGCGCGCAGTCGGTCGCGTACGAAACGATCAACCAGATTTCGTTCGACGGCATGCAGTACCGGCGCGACATCGGCTATCGCGCATTGAACCGCAAGCACGACGCCAGGACCGAAGGCAAGCACTGAAGCGCCAGTCTGCCATGCCGCCCTGCCCGTGTGCCGCGCCAACGGCGCTACACTGCGGGTTGGCGGCGGCTCGTTGCCGCGCGGCGGCAATGCGCACTGAACGGCCGCACCTTTGCGGCAACCTCCGCCCCACCCAGCGCGGCGCTTCACGACGAACCCGCGGCACCGGCGTGCCGCCTTCAGCACCTGCATTGATGACCGATTCGAGCTACGACGCACAAGCCGTGCGCACCTGGCTGCAAGGCCTGCAAACGCAGATTGCGGACACCCTGGGCGCCTTCGACGGCAAGCCCTTCGCCACCGACGCATGGCAGCGCACGCCCGGCGAAAAGCTGCGCGGCGGCGGCTGCACGCGGATTCTCGAAGGCGGCGACTTCTTCGAGCGCGCGGGCATCGGTTTTTCGGACGTCGCGGGCGACGCGTTGCCGGGCTCCGCGAGCGCGGCGCGTCCGCAACTGGCCGGGCGCGGCTTCGAGGCAATGGGCGTGTCGCTCGTGCTGCACCCGCACAATCCACACTGCCCGACCGTGCATATGAACGTGCGCCTGCTGATCGCGACCAAGCCCGGCGAAGAGCCGGTGTTCTGGTTCGGCGGCGGCATGGACCTGACGCCGTACTACGGTTACGAAGACGACGCGCGGCACTTTCATCGCGTCTGCCGCGACGCGCTCGAGCCTTATGGCGCCGACCTCTATCCGAGTTTCAAGCGCTGGTGCGACGAGTATTTCTTCCTCAAGCACAGGAACGAGCCGCGCGGCATCGGCGGGATTTTTTTCGACGATTACTCGGCGCCGGGCTTCGATCAATCGTTCGCGATGATGAGAAGCGTGGGTGAGGGATTCCTCAAAGCCTACCTGCCGATCATCGAAAAGCGCCGCAGCATTCCGTACGGCCAGGCGGAGCGCGATTTCCAGGCTTACCGGCGCGGACGCTACGTCGAGTTCAATCTGGTCTTCGACCGTGGCACACTGTTTGGGCTGCAGAGCGGCGGACGCACCGAATCGATTCTGATGTCGATGCCGCCTGTGGCGAACTGGCGCTACAACTGGCAGCCCGAGCCGGGCACGCCGGAAGCGCGCCTTTATAGCGATTTTCTCGTGCCGCGCGAGTGGGTTTGAGTGCTGTGAGCGCCCCGCAATTCCGGAAGCCCGCACTGCCCGCCACCTGGCCACGACAAAGGATCTTTACCTGAAGCCGAACGCTCATCCCGTTGCGCTGCCTCGCCGGATCGGTCTGCTCGGCGGCACCTTCGACCCGATCCACGACGGCCACCTCGCGCTCGCGCGGCGTTTCGCCCACGTGCTGCGCCTGACCGAGCTCGTGCTGCTGCCGGCCGGCCAGCCGTGGCAGAAAGCGGACGTGTCGCCGGCCGAGCATCGGCTTGCAATGACGCGCGCGGCGGCGAGCGAACTGAAGTTGCCGGGCGTCGAGGTGCGAGTCGCCACCGACGAAATCGAGCACGAAGGCCCGACGTACACCGTCGACACGCTGCAACACTGGCGCGAACGCGAAGGCAACGAGACGTCCATTGCGTTGCTGATCGGCGCGGATCAACTGGTGAAGCTCGACACATGGCGCGACTGGCGGCGCCTGTTCGACTTCGCGCACATTTGCGCGGCCACGCGGCCCGGATTCGATCTCGCGTCGATTCCGCCCGCCGTCGCGCAGGAAATCGACGCGCGCCGCGCCGGCGCCGAGGTTCTGCAAGCCACGCCTTGCGGCCACTTGCTGATCGACACGACGCTCGCGTTCAACGTTTCGGCCACCGACATTCGCGCGCATCTGCGCGAACAGGTGAGCCAGCGGCTTGCCCATGTAGGCGGCGAACAGCACGGCGAGGCCGCAAGCCACGTCCCCACCGCGGTGTGGGACTACATTCTTCAACATCATCTGTACCACCGGTAACCTCATGGATATTCGCAAACTGCAACGCGTGATCGTCGACGCTCTCGAAGACGTCAAGGCGCAAGACATCAAGGTGTTCAACACCAGCCACCTGACCGCGCTGTTCGATCGCGTGATCGTCGCGAGCGGCACGTCGAACCGGCAAACCAAGGCGCTCGCCTCGAGCGTGCGCGAAGGCGTGAAGGAAGCCGGCGGCGACATCATCAGCACCGAGGGCGAGGACATCGGCGAATGGGTGCTGGTGGATTGCGGCGACGCGATCGTCCACATCCTGCAACCGGCGCTGCGCCAGTACTACAACCTCGAGGAAATCTGGGGCGACAAGCCGGTGCGGCTGAAGCTGTCGACGCCTGATCCGTTCGGCGGCGCGCGTTCGAGCGAGCCCGACGAAGAAGACGAGGACGACGAAGCGCCGGCCGTCAAGAAGCCCGCGCGCAAGACCGCCGCGCGACGCAAGTGAGCGGGCTTTGCCCTGTTCTCTTCGATCCGTTCACTGTAGACGTCCGCGAGCAGCGCTCTAAAGCTCGATGAAACTGCACATTCTCGCCGTCGGCCACAAGATGCCGGACTGGATCGCGACGGGCTTCGACGAATACGCGAAACGCATGCCGCCCGAGTTGCGCATCGAACTGCGCGAGATCAAGCCGGAGCAGCGTTCGTCGGCGCGCTCGGCCGAAAGCGTGATGGCCGCCGAGCGCGTGAAGATCGAAGCCGCGCTGCCGAAGAACGCGCGCATTGTCGCGCTCGACGAACGCGGCAAGGACTGGACCACCATGCAGCTTGCGGGCGCCCTGCCCGGCTGGCAGCAGGACGGCCGCGACGTCGCGTTTCTGATCGGCGGCGCTGACGGACTCGACCCCGAACTGAAGGCGCGCGCCGACCTGCTGCTGCGCGTGTCGAGCCTCACGTTGCCTCACGCGATGGTGCGCGTGCTGCTCGCCGAACAGCTTTACCGCGCGTGGACCATCACGCAAAATCACCCCTATCATCGCGTGTGAGCAGACGCGGACGGTGACGCGCCACGTCCCGCGCCGCATCGTATTGCATCACCACTCGGCGCACGCGACGCATTGCTTCAATGGCGTCCGTCCCCGCGCCTTTGCACGCGAGCGCAGCGCGATAACGCCTGTCCGCACTTCGCGCCCGACATCATCGCGCTACCGCTAATCCGTTCCAACGAGACTCGTTATGCCAACGTCCGCTGCCTCGCTGCATCCTTTCGTCTATCTCGCGTCGCAGAGTCCGCGCCGTCAGGAGTTGTTGCAACAGATCGGCGTGCGCTTCGAGTTGCTGCTGCCGCGCCCCGACGAAGATGCCGAAGCGCTCGAAGCCGAACTGCCAGGTGAGCGTGCGCGCGACTATGTGCAGCGCGTGTGCGTGGCTAAAGCGCGCGCCGCGCATGCGCGTCTCGTAGCCGGCGCTCATGCCGCGCGACCGATTCTGGTTGCGGATACAACGGTCACCATCGACGACGCGATTCTCGGCAAACCGCTCGACGCCGACGACGCCGCCGCGATGCTCACGCGCCTCGCGGGCCGCGATCACGAAGTGCTGACCGCGGTTGCCGTCGTCGATGCACAGGGCGAGTTGTTGCCGGCCGCGCTGTCTGTGTCGAAGGTGCGCTTTGCTGCGCTGCACGCGGACGCGATTCGCCGCTACGTGGCGAGCGGCGAACCGCTCGGCAAGGCGGGCGCCTATGGCGTGCAAGGGCGCGCCGCGGAGTTTATCGAGCATATCGACGGGTCCTATTCAGGTATCATGGGTTTGCCGCTTTTTGAAACCGCTGGCCTTCTGCGTGCAGCGCGCATCGACTTCTAGAACAACACCATGAATGAAGAAATCCTGATTAATGTCACGCCGCAGGAAACGCGCGTCGCGCTCGTCCAGCAAGGCGCCGTCCAGGAACTTCACGTCGAACGAACGCTGTCGCGGGGCCGCGTCGGCAACGTCTATCTCGGCAAGGTCGTGCGCGTGTTGCCGGGCATGCAATCGGCGTTTATCGACATCGGTCTCGAACGTGCCGCGTTTTTGCATGTCGCGGATATATGGCATCCGCGCATTGCCGGTGAGCCGCAACATCAAACGCCGCATCAGCCCATCGAAAAGATCGTGTTCGAAGGTCAGACGCTGATGGTCCAGGTGGTGAAGGACCCGATCGGCACGAAGGGCGCGCGGCTTTCCACGCAAGTGAGCATTGCCGGCCGCACGCTCGTGTATCTGCCGCAGGAACCGCATATCGGCATTTCGCAGAAGATCGAGAGCGAAGCCGAGCGCGAAGCGGTGCGCGCGCGTTTGACCGCCGTGCTGCCCGCCGATGAGAAAGGCGGCTACATCGTTCGCACCATTGCCGAAGATGCGACGAGCGAAGAGCTTGCCGCAGACGTCGCGTATCTGCGCAAGACATGGGCGACGATTCTGTCGCAAGGTCAGCGCATGCCGCCGACCAGTTTGCTCTATCAGGATCTGAATCTCGCGCAGCGGGTGCTGCGCGATTTCGTCAACGACGAGACGTCGCGCATCCAGGTGGATTCGCGCGAGACGTATCAGATGCTGGCCGATTTCGCTGCCGAATTCACGCCTGCCGTGTCCTCGAAACTGCACCACTACACGGGAGAGCGGCCGCTCTTCGATCTGTACAACATCGAGGCGGAAATTCAGCGCGCGCTATCGCGCCGTGTCGACCTGAAGTCGGGCGGCTACCTGGTGATCGACCAGACCGAGGCGATGACCACCATCGACGTGAATACGGGCGGCTACGTCGGCGCGCGCAATTTCGACGACACGATCTTCAAGACCAACCTCGAAGCGGCGCATACCATTGCGCGCCAATTGCGGCTGCGCAATCTGGGCGGCGTGATCATCATCGACTTCATCGACATGGAAAACGTCGAGCATCGCGACCAGGTGCTGAGCGAGCTGAAGCGAGCGTTGTCGCGCGACCGTACGCGCGTGACGGTGAACGGTTTTTCGCAACTCGGGCTTGTCGAGATGACGCGCAAGCGCACACGCGAGTCGCTCGCGCATGTGCTGTGCGAACCCTGCCCCGTTTGCCAGGGCAAGGGCCAGGTGAAGACGCCGCGCACGGTCTGCTACGACGTGCTGCGCGAGATTTTGCGCGAGTCGCGGCAGTTCAATCCGCGCGAGTTTCGCGTGGTGGCGTCGCAGCAGGTGATCGATCTTTTCCTCGAGGAAGAGTCGCAGCATCTGGCGATGCTGATCGACTTTATCGGCAAGCCGGTGTCGTTACAGGTGGAGTCGAATCTGAGTCAGGAGCAGTACGATATCGTGCTGATGTAGCTTCGCCTAAGGCCGAGGCGTTCCGCGCAGACATCGAAAAACTGCGCGCACTGCGGCCAGCGCAGCAGTTCCAGCAAGGCTGCCCGCTCGCGAGCCTTCACACAGACACACTGTGCCGCGTTTCAATCGTCGGTCAGAAAGTCCGGATGACTGGTGCGAATCTGCTCGATCTGATGCAGGGTTCCCGACAGATGCCCGCGCAGCGCCGCCTGCGCGGCGGTCGCGTCGCCGCGTTCGATAGCATCGACAATTTCTGTGTGTTCCTGCACCACCGCCATCGTCTTGCCCTCGACGGGCAAATGCAAACGACGCAGCCGGTCGATATGGCCGCTCAGCCTGCGCACCAGGTCCCACAACTGCGGCACGCCCGCGGCCTCGTACATCTGACGATGAAACGTCTGGTCGAACAACGCGAACCGCTCGTAGTTGTTCAGGTCCAGTAGTTCGGTTTGCCTCGCGATGGTGGCGCGCAACGCCGCGATAAGCGCGGCATCGTGCTGCTCGGCGAGGGTCCGCACCACTTCCAGTTCTATCGAACGGCGCAGGAAATGCGCCTGCAACGCGGAGCTCACGTTGATCTGACTGACGACGGTCGCGTGCTGGGGAAAGATGTCGACGAGGCCTTCTTCACCGAGCTTCATCAGCGCGTCGCGCACCGGCGTCTGGCTCAAACCATAGCGATTCGCGAGCTCAGCGCGCGAGAGCACCGTGCCCGGTGTCAGTTCGAGTGAAAGAATCATTTCGCGCAGTCGTTCGAATACTTGCGGCGCGGCATGGCGGGACCGGTCGAGCCGGGTCACCACGGAAGAGCTGGCGTTGTTTTTCATGGCAAACCGAAGCGCTAAAAGCGGGAAAGCGGGCGCAGCCGGCAAAGGACACTCGCTAAGACATTAGTACTATAGCCGACGCCCGCCCCTTCCAGTAAGGCCTCGGCGCGTTGCCGCGCCGGCCGCCTGAGTAGTTACCCTACTGACGCACTAATACATTAGTGCTTTACCATCGCGTCACCTTGTTCGCTTTCTTCATTGAAGACCTTCACGCCATGACTCGCGACATCACCATCACGCAGGTTCGAATCACTCCGATCGCCTTTCGCGACGGCCCGCTGCTGAACGCCGCCGGGATTCACGAACCTTGGGCGTTGCGCGCCATTCTGGAACTGGAAACGAGCGACGGCCGCGTCGGCATCTCCGAAACTTACGGCGACGAGCCCATGCTGCGCGTGCTCGAAGAGGCCAGGGCGCTCGTGACCGGCCTCTCGCCGTTCGACCTGAACCGCATGGAAGAACGCGTGCGAGGCGCGATCAAGGCGAGTCCCGGCGCGGTTGAGTTCGAACTGGCGCCCGGCTCCCATTCGGCGAAGAACGCGCCAAAAGTAATCAGCGCGCTCGAAGTCGCCATGCTCGACCTGCAAGGGCAGATTGTCGGCGCGCCGGTCGTGGATCTGCTGGGAGGCAAGGTTCGCGATGCCGTCCCATACAGCGCCTACCTCTTCTTCAAGTACGCGGAGCACGTCGATAAACCCTATGCGCCCGACGCCTGGGGCGAAGGCCTGAGCCCGGAGCAGATCGTCGCGCAGGCGCGCCGCATGATCGGCCTGTACGGTTTTCAGAGCATCAAGCTGAAGGGCGGCGTATTCGAGCCGAAGCACGAAATAGCATGCATGCGCGCGCTGCACGACGCGTTCCCCGGCATGCCGCTGCGGCTCGACCCGAATGCGAACTGGACGCTCGAAACGAGCATCGCGGCCGCGCCTGAACTCGACGACCTGCTCGAGTATTACGAAGATCCGTGCCCCGGCCTCGCCGGCATGGCGGAACTCGCCAGGCACACGCGCCTGCCGCTCGCGACCAACATGGTGATCACGACCATGGAAGATTTCCGGCTCGGCGCCGAAATGGGCTCGGTCAAGGTGCTGCTGTCGGACCATCACTACTGGGGCGGGCTGCGCGCAACCCAGACGCTCGCGCGCATGTGCAAGCTGTGGGATCTCGGCATGTCGATGCACTCGAACTCGCATCTCGGCATCAGCCTGATGGCGATGACGCATGTCGCCGCCAGCATCCCGAACCTGACCTACGCGTGCGATACGCACTATCCGTGGCAGGAAGAAGAAGTCATCAAGGGCGGCCGCGTGAAGTTCGATAACGGCACGGTCCGCATACCGGACACGCCGGGCCTTGGCGTCGAACTCGACCGCGAGCGGCTCGCGGAGTTGCACGCGCAGTACCTGTCGTGCGGCGTGCGCAATCGCGACGACCTGGCGCAGATGCGAAAGTACGACCCGGCCTTTAGCGGCAAGAACCCGCGCTTTTAAAGGACCGTTCGCACCGCGCATTAAGCGGCTTTCCCGACCGCGCGCCGGCGCAACCATCCTCAAGACCTCCGGAGACACAATGAAAATAATGGAAGCCCAAGCCGCCGGCGCGCAAAGCGCGGTCGGCCGCTATAGATGGACGATCTGCGCGCTGATCTTCTTTGCGACGACGATCAACTACATGGATCGTCAGATGCTCGGCCTGCTCGCGCCGCTGCTGCAGAAGGACATCGGCTGGAATCAGGTTCAGTATGCGCAGACCGTCATGGTGTTCACTGTCGCCTATGCGGTCGGCCTCGCGATTTTTGGCCGGATCGCGGACCGCTTCAGCACGAAGGCCGTGTACGGCAGCGCAATGGCAATGTGGAGTCTCGCCGCAATGCTGCACGCGGTGGCGTCGAGCGTACCGGGCTTTGCGGCTGTGCGAGGTCTGCTCGGTTTTGGCGAAGCGGCCAACTTTCCGGTCGCGATCCGCACCACGGCCACGTGGTTTCCGAAGAAAGAGCGCGCGTTGGCGACGGGCCTCTGGAACATGGGCGCCACCATCGGCGGAATCGTCGCGCCGGCTTTCGTGCCGATCGCCGCGGTAATGTGGGGCTGGCGCGCGACCTTCATCGCGGGCGGCGCCACGGGTTTCATCTGGCTCGCGGTGTGGCTGTTCGTGTACCGGCAGCCTGCGCAGCATCCGTCGGTGTCGAAGAGCGAACTCGATTACATCAATTCGGACCGCGACGAAGCCGTCGAACAATCGGTCAGTTGGCTTTCCGTGCTGAAGTATCGGGAGACGTGGGCTTTTATCGTCGGCAAGCTGCTGACCGATCCCGTGTGGTGGTTTTATCTGTTCTGGCTGCCCAAGTGGCTCAATGAATCGAGGCACATCGACATCCGCAATCTGGGCTTGCCGCTGATCGCGATCTACACGATGGCGTCGGTCGGCAGCGTGGCCGGCGGGTGGCTCTCGTCGCACCTGATGGCGCGATATAACAAGCCCAACTTTGCGCGCAAGATCTCGATGGGAATCTGCGCGGTGTGCGTCGTGCCGATTGCCACCCTCTCACATTTCCAAAGCCTTTGGTACGCGGTCTTCGCAGTCGGTCTGGCCGCCGCGGCGCACCAGGGATGGTCGGCGAACCTCGTCACGCTGGTAGGCGATGTGTTCCCGCGCCGCCTGGTGGGCACGGTGGTCGGCATCGGCGGCGTCGCGGGCATGGTCGGCTCGTTCTTCTACTCGGGCGTGATCGGCGAGACGCTGCAGCGCACCGGCCAGTATTGGGCGCTCTTCGCGGTTGGCGCATCGGCCTATCTGGTCGCGCTCGGCATCATCCATCTGCTCATGCCACGCATGGCGCCGGTGAAATTGCGCGATTGAAAAACCCTTTGCAGTAAAACGCGGAGCCTGTGCGGCGTGTCGATTCCCGCACTGGTTCCATTTCGTGACTGATCGGCACGCGGCGCGCATATCGAGCGTGCGCGCCGTCGCCTGAATGAATGAGTGAATGAATGGCAGCGTCAGATCGCGAGCCCGCCTGACACCTCGATGCGTTGAGCGTTGATCCAGCGATTGTCCTCCGACAGAAGCGAGGCAATCATCGGGCCGATGTCGTCGGGCACGCCGGGGCGGCCGAGCGCGGTCATCTCCCCGATGCGCCGGTTCATCTCCGGGTTGTCACGCACGATGCCGCCGCTGAAATCCGTCTCGACAGCGCCCGGCGCGACCACATTGACCGCGATGCGGCGCGGCCCGAGTTCCTTCGCCAGATACCTGGTCAGCGTTTCGACGGCGGCCTTCATCGAACCGTAAGGCCCGCTCTCCGGTACGATGATGCGCGTGAGTCCGCTCGAAACATTGACGATTCTGCCTCCATCGCGAATCAGCGGCAGCAGCTTCTGCGTCAGAAAGAACACGCCCTTGAAGTGGATGTTGTAGAGTGCGTCCAGCTCGGCTTCAGTCGTGTTTTCGATGCGGTTATGATGCGAGTTCCCTGCATTGTTGACGAGGTAGTCGAAGCGGTCGGCGCCCCATTCCCTCAGCGTGTCGCGCAGCGTCGTGACGAATGCGTCGAACGCACTGGCGTCGCCGGTATCGAGCTGCAAGGCCGCCGATCTGCTCCCTGTGGCGCGGGCTCTGGCGAGCACTTCGTCGGCGGCCGCGCGATTCACGTGATACGTGAAGACAGTGTCGATGCCGCGCTCCGCGAGCCTCAGCACTGTGTTGCGGCCTAGACCTCGGCTGCCGCCGGTGACGATTGCGATCTTACTTGCTGGCATGGCGATTCCTCCATTGAACATGCGTCGATCGTAATGACCGGCATGCCGGACGATAAGCCTGCGCACACCGCACGGGCTGTGCGGAATAGGCGAACAATGACCATTGCACCGAACATCAAGGATTTGACGGCGTTCGTCGCCGTGATAGAAGCTGGCGGTTTCCGCGACGCTGCACGCGCCATCGGCAGCAGTCCGTCCGCCGTCAGCGAAGCGGTGCGCCGCCTCGAAACGCGCACCGGCGTGCGGCTGCTGCATCGCACGACGCGCAGCGTCGCTGCGACTGAAGCGGGCACGCGCCTGCTGTCTCAGCTCAAGCCAGCGCTCGACGGACTGGAAGCGGCGCTCGACGTGGTCAATCAATTCCGCGACAAGCCGTTCGGCAAGCTCAAGCTGAACGTACCGGTGGTCGCCGCGCGGCTCATCCTGCCGCGGATACTGCCGGCGTTCCTGTCGATGTATCCGGAGATCGAACTGGAAGTCGTCGCTGACGACAGCTTCGTCGATCTGTTGTCCGCAGGCTGCGACGCGGGCATCCGGTACGGTGAAAGCCTCCAGCAGGACATGATCGCGGTGCCTATCGGCCCGCGCGAGCAGCGCATGGCGCTCGGCGCCTCACCGGCGTATCTGGCACGGCACGGACGGCCCGAACATCCCGACGATCTTGTGCGGCATGCCTGTCTGCGGCACCGCTTCTCAAGCGGCGCAATAGCCGAATGGCTCTTCGAACGCGACGGCAAAACCGTGCGGATCGAGCCGCAGGGGCCGTTGATCGTGCGCACGGGGAGCTCCGCAGAACTGTCGGTCGACGTCGCGCTCGCGGGCAACGGCATCGTGCAGTTATTCGACGACTGGCTCCGTCCGCACTTTGAAAGCGGCGCCCTCGAACCGGTGTTGGAGCCGTGGTGGTTGCGCTTTCCCGGACCCTATCTTTACTATCCGGGACGCCGCTACCTGCCCGCGCCGCTGCGCGCGTTCGTCGACTTCGTCAAGGCCGAATGCGAGCGCGCATGAATGTAGTTGATGGTTCGATGAACCGTGAACGCGGCGACCGAATCGGGCTCGCCATATCGCCCGAGATATTGCGGAGATGCGCAGGTCGCATCTAAAACTGAACAGTACGATATCGTGCTGATATAGCTCCGCCCGACCAATAGTTCGCGATTTCCGAAGCCAACAGGACTACACTTGAGGTACTGAATTCCGGGAGCAGCGCAATGGACGACTCTACCTCTCGAGGCACCTTTCGCGGTCTCCCATTGACTCCCGAGCAGGACGCGGAAGTCAGGCACTATATAAAGACGAAAAGCCGGCGAGGCGAGCCGTGGGACACGCCGGAGCTGGAGCTTCTACTCAAAGACATGCTTGTGCCGCCGTTAGACGAAGACACAGAAGCCGGTGCGACGGTGGACGAAGTGAGATCCGCCGCCGAACGCGCGACAACCTTTTCCGACGAGACAATGGACCCGATTGAAGCAAGCGAGGAGCGCAATGCCGCTATGGAAGCGGAGGGAATGAAAGGCCCGAGGCACTGATCCTGGCTCACGCCGGTAATGCGCGTGGCAATTAAATTGGTGAATCGACAGATGCCTGCATATTTGCACGCGTCGAGTCGAACACTGTGAAAGTCTTACATAAAAAAGGAAGTCATCATGAGCAAAGCCCACGACGCGAAAAAGACGGAAAAGAAAGTCGCTACAAAGACGCCGAAGGAAAAGAAAGACGCGAAGAAGCTGAAGAAGGAGGCTTCGAAGCGTCAATAAGTATGACTATGTCAGGAGCACCGCTGAACTCACACTCACGGCGAGTTGAGCGGGCGCTCCTGCCAGCGATCATGCCACGACGGTAAAAAAACAACAGCATGCGTTACGGTCGCCTGGGCGGTGTACTGCCACTCTGCGAGCCGCGATTGTAGGGCTGTGGTTGGGACGATCGGCCGTCCGCTCCTTCGTCCTTGCGCGTGCTGTTATCGGCGGCATTATTCTTTTTGTTTGGCGCAGCAGTCGGGGCCGTGCGGTTCAAGGTTTGCAGTTGCAGCAGCTTCAAGAGGCGGTCATCCGCGTGCGCAGTGGCCGTAGCGGCCATGCAGCTCGCGACGAGCAGTCCCATCGTCACTCGTGATTTAAGTATCGTAGTCATCGACGTCTCCCATCGAACGGCAATCGCCAGCGTATTCATCAGGAATGCCGCGCATGAACCGCGCCTGCCCGCCGACGACCGTTTGCCAGTTCCGCTTTCCATAGTACTCGCTGATGTAACCGGTACAGCAGCACCGCGGAAATTCATCGCTTGCTGTTAATCACATAGCCGATGCCGCGGACCGTCTGAATAGCATGTGGTCGACATGTGAGGCAAAAAACACGCGGGCATTTTCACGTGCATGTTTTGTTCGTGACAGACATTGCCGTCGTAATCGACGATCTGTCCGCGAGTCACCGGATCGCGCGTCGCCGGATGCTTCATATCCTGTGCCGCGCAACCAGTCAGGATCACTACGCATTGCAGCGTGATCAGGAAGCGCTTCATCTCGTGTTTGGTAACTCGCGGCTCTTATTGAGCGTGAGCGCCCGACGCAATGCGGGCTGACGGCGCGGCGGTGCCCGGCACGCCCTGCACCATCCCGTCATACTGTTCCTTCGATACCCCGCGCTCGGCGTAGATAAACGCCGCCACCTGCCAGAGCGTCTGGTCAGACTGCGTCTTGCCGAACGACGGCATCGCCGTCATGTTGACGCCATGCTTGATGACCCAGAACATCAGCTCCGGCTTATTGCGGCGTTGCGCAGCCAGCAGCGAGGGCGCGGCCGGCTGAATGCCTCGACCCACCGCGCTCAGCGGACGGTCCGGCGCGCCGTGACAGGTCGCACAGTTGGCGTCGTACATGCGCGCACCGGCCCGAACGTTTTCGAGCGACAGTAGATCGCCAGGTGCGATGTCGCGTCCCCCATGCCGGTGCAGAGACGCTTCGTAGGTCGCATGCAGCGTCGCGGCCAGGTACGGATTGTCTTTCGAACTCGCCGATACGTCGTAAATTCCCGAACGGACGAATGCAAGCGCGCCGCCGCCGATCAGCACGAGCAGACCGACGGCGGTGGCAACAATCTTTGCAAGCGTGGAATGAAGAAAACGCATGACGTGTCTGCCGATAAAGGTTCGAAGACCTCTCATTATCGGCAGCGTTCCTTGCCGAACGCCGTCGCCTGTATTACCGATTTGTCATCAAACCAGCGCGACCGGCCCGATTACTCCACGTCGTCATACACTGCGCCGCTGCGTCACCGCGTCTTCCCAACCCGTGCGCGCCTCGACCCATTCCGCCAACGCCAGCAAGCCGGCGTCATTCTGCGCGGCGCCCACCAGTTGCGCGCCGAGCGGCAAGCCCGACGGCCCAAATCGCATCGGCACCGTCACAGCGGGCACGCCGAGGAAAGTCCACGGCGCGCAGAACGAGGCATCGCCCGTATAGTCGAGGCCGCGTGGCGGCTCGCCGGTAGCGGGCGCGACCAGCAGCGCGTCGAGCATCATGGTTTGCGTCAGCCATGCATGAAAGCGCTGCGCCATCGGCACCTGCGCCGCCTTGATCCGCGCGTAGGTGGTGGCCGGCAACTTGCGCCCTTCATCGACGAGACCGCGCATCGCCGGACTCACGAGTTCGGGCGTGCGCTCGACCAGTTCGCCATGTGTGATCGCGGCTTCCACCGCCATCAGTTGCAGCGCATACGCGGGCGTCGCGAAGACTTCCTCCGGCAAATCCACCGCGACGATCTCCGCGCCGTCGCGCGCGAGTTGCGCCGCCAGCACGTCGAGCGCGGCTTGCTGCGCCGGCTCTATCACGCCGCCGGCCTGCTTCGACAACACGCCGATGCGCCGCTTGCCTGCGCTATGCGCGACGGCGGCCACATGCGACGCGTGCGGGTCCGCGACGTCGACGCCCGCGACGAGCTTCAGCACATACGCCACGTCGGCAACGCGTCGCGCGAACAGTCCAACGTGATCGAGCGACCACGCCAGCGGCAACACCCCGGTTCGCGCAATCGTGCCATACGTAGGCTTGAATCCGACGATGCCGCAATAAGCCGCCGGACGGATCACCGAGCCCTGCGTCTGCGTACCGAGCGCGAGCGGCACGATACCGGCCGCCACCGCCGCCGCCGAACCGCTGGACGATCCGCCCGGCGTGAACGCGCCATTCCACGGATTAACCGTCGGTCCCGGATGGCGCCACGCGAACTCGGTCGTCACCGTCTTGCCGATAACCGTCGCGCCGGCGGCCCGCAAGCGCGCCACCACCCACGCATCGCGCTCGGGGCGCCGTCCCTTGTACGCCGCCGAGTTGAATTCGGTGGGCATGTCGGCGGTATCGATGACATCCTTCACCGCGACCGGCACGCCGGCGAGCGGCGCGGTTGCATCGGCGAACGTATCCGGCGGCGTGTCCGGCAGATAACAGAACGCGTGCAACGTCGCTTGCGAATGCCGCGCGGCCTCGTAAGCGTCCGAAACATATTGCGCAGGCGTGGCGTCACCGGCGGCGAGCGCCGCGCGTATTTCGCCGATGGTCGGTGCTTGATTGAATAGGGTCATGAGAGCGTCGGAAAGCAGTTTATTTCGCGGCAAGCGCGGGCTGGATATAACTGTGGACGACGAACGTATCGTACTTCGGCTGCTGCTTCAGGTTGCCGAGCGCGATTTGCGTATCCATTGCAACGGCCAGCGCTTTCGGCGTGATGTCGACGCTCTTCGGATACACGCCTTCGGTCAGCATGCGCTTGACGGCCGCATCCACCACGGCCGCATCGAGCGTCGGGAATTCCTTGCGCGCGATCGCCTGGGTTTCGGCCGGATTGCTTTGCATGTAGCGCAGCGCGTTTTGCAGGCCCTTCACGAAGCGTGCGGCCGCATCGGGATCGACGCCGCGCTTCGCCGAAATCGACGAGAACGCGTACTCGCCATAAAGCTTCGGAAAGCCGAGCACGACTTTCATGCCTTTTGCCACGGCCTGGTCGAGGCCCGGCTCATACATCACCGCGATCTTCGACTGCCCGGCCACGAGCGGTCCAATCTCCGAACCGAGCGGCACCTGAATCAGCTTGACGTCGCTCTGCGACATGCCGTTTTCCTTCAGCAGCTTGAAGAACAAAGAGGTGCTGGTGGTCGGCATCTGTCCGGACACGACGACCTGGTCCTTCACGTCCTTGATGCTGTCGAATTTGACGCCGGGCGCGGTGGCAATCCATACCGCCGCGCCGTTCACGACGTTGGCGATGATGTCGACATCGGCGCCCTTCTCCGCGGCGACCGCCGTCCACTCCGGTCCGTGCAGCGAGAAATCGGCGCTGCCCGACAGCACGGCCGAAAGCGCCGCGCTCGGGCTGCCCGCCGTTTGCTTCGTGACGTCGAGTCCTTCCTTCGTGAAGAAGCCGCCGTCGATCGCGACATAGAGCGGCAGATAAAGCATCGACTGGAACGCCTGCGAAATCGTCACTTTCTTGTCGGCGGCAAATGCCGGCGATGAAACGGATGCAACGCTCAGCGCGAAAACCGTGGTCAGCGCGGCGAGCGCTTTTTTTGCTGTGAATGCCATCGTCCTGTCCTGGGATAAAAGTGATTGGACTGCGGGAATGCGTTTAAACCTTCAGCGTGCTCGTATTCGACGCCTGCCGCCAGGGCAGCAACTTGCGCTCGACGAGATCGATCAGGAAGTACAGCACGAAGCCGATCGCCATCAGCACGAAGAGCCCTTCCCATACGGTGTTGAGGTCGTACAGGCTCGACGCGGTGAAGATCATGTGCCCGAGCCCTTTCTCCGACGAAATGAATTCCCCCACCACGGCGCCGACCAGACCGAAGCCGACGTTGATGCGAAACGTGGAGATCACATACGGCAGCGTGAACGGCACCACGACTTTCATGAACACGTCGTTCTTGTCGGCGCCGAGCGTGACGAGCAGCGCCTGCAGATCGGGATCGGCGTCTTTCGCGGCCTCGTAGGCGGCAATCAACGCGACGATCGCAGTCAGCGAAATCGCCAGCGCGACTTTCGATATCAAGCCGGTGCCGAACCACAAGATCACGATGGGCGCGAACGCGATCTTCGGCACGCTATTGATCGCGACGATGAACGGCTCGATCAGCCGCGCGACGAATGGCGAGTACCAGAGCGCGAGCCCGCACACGGAGCCGACCGCGGTGCCGAACACGAAGCCAAGAATGGCTTCGAAGAGCGTATAGCCGGTATCGATGAACAACTGATACGAGCGGATGTCGCGCAGCAGCGCGTCGAAAATTTTCGCCGGCGAGCCGACCAGAAAATTCGATACCCAGCCAACGCGCGCCGCCCCTTCCCAGATCGCGAAGAAAGCGACCACCGCCGCGAGTTGCAGCAGCGAGCGGCCCCAGCCGCTGTCGAGCACGAGCCGCCGCGCGCGTGCGCGAGGCGCGCGCCGCGCCGCAGCGCTTTTATCGATGGAAACGGATTGCGTCATGCCGCCCTCACCTCGGTCTGAATATCCAGTTCGCCGCACAACGCGTGGAAATAGCCCGCGAAGTTCGGATCGCTGCGCGCGCCGATCGGCGAACGCGCGGCAATGTCGATGTCGTAGACCTTCTTCACCTGCGAAGGCCGACCGCCGAGCACGACGACGCGCTTCGACAACGCGACGGCTTCGTCGATATCGTGCGTGACCAGCACCACGGTCTTGTGGAACGTCTCGACCGCTTCCATCAGCACGCCCTCCAGATACAGACGCGTTTGATAGTCGAGCGCGGAGAACGGCTCATCGAGCAGAATGATGTCGGGATCGTTGATCAGCGTGCGGATCAACGCCACGCGTTGGCGCATGCCGCCCGACAACATGCGCGGATAAGCGTTCTCGAAGCCGGCAAGGCCATACGTGTTGAGATACTCCATCGCCATTTCATGCGCCTCGGCCGCCGGCATGCCGGAAAGCTCGGGGCCGATCAGCACGTTCTGCAACACCGTGCGCCACGGCAGCAACAAATCGCGCTGCATCATGTAGCCGACCTTGCCGCGCAATCCGTCCACGGCTTGCCCGCGATAGACGATCTCGCCGCTGTCCGCCTCGAGCAGCCCGGCGATCACATTGAACACCGTCGTCTTGCCGCAGCCCGACGGTCCGATGATGCTGACGAAATCGCGTTCGTGGATGTCGAACGTGAGACCGCCGAGTACGTCGACCGAACCCAGTTTGTTCGAAAACGATTTACGGATATTGCGTAACGCGAGTTGAACTGACATGCATGCTCCTCGATCACGATTCATGGTGCGTCGGCAGAAGCCGCGGCCGTCGCGTCACACACCCTGCGGCGCGGCAAGAAAACGGCGACGCATCGGCTTGAGCACGGCAATCGCGAGCAGCGCGGTCACGATGTCGAGCGTGATCGCCGTCGAGAACACCGGCACCCAGCTTCCCGCGTGTTGATGCATCAGTGCCGCGAGCGGCCCGCCGAAGATCGAGCCGATGCCCTGCGAGATGTACAGCCAGCCGTAGTTCTCGGTGGCATGACGGGTGCCGAAGGTGTCGGTGAGCGTCGACGGGAACAGCGAAAAAATCTCGCCCCAGCCGAAGAACACCACGCCCGACAGCAGCACGAACAGCACCGCGTTATCGCGCGTGAAAAGCCACAGCGCCATCGCGACGCCTTCGAGCGCGAATGCGATGAACATCGTGTTTTCGCGGCCCAGCTTGTCGGACACCCAGCCGAACAGCGGCCGCGTGAGGCCGTTCGTGAAGCGGTCGATGGTCAGCGCGAGCGGCAGCGCCGCCATGCCGAATACAAGCACCTGGGTCACGCCGAAGTCGGCGGCGAAGGTGGCCATTTGCGAGGTGACCATCAGGCCCGATGTGGACATCATCGTCATCATCGCGAACATCAGCCAGAAGACGGGCGTCTTCAGCGTTTGCGACGGACGCAAATTCGCGACCGCCGAAACGCCGGACCCGGCTGCGCTCGCAGCGACGCTTTCGTGCGAAGGCGGCACGCGCAATCCTTGCGAGGCCAGCAAGCCGACCAGCGCGAACGCAATGCCGAATATCCACAACGTGGCGTCGATGCCGCGAGCCTGCAACGACGTCGCAATCGGAAACGTCGTGACGATCGCGCCCATGCCGTAGCCGGCCGCCACGGCGCCCGCCGCGAAGCCGCGCTGCTTCGGGAACCAGCGCACCATCAGACCCACGACGCCAACATAGACGATGCCGGTTCCCAATCCGCCGACCACGCCATACGTCAGGTAAAGCATCGGCGCGCTGTGCACCTGCGAAGCCAGCACCCAGCTCAAACCCGACATGACCGTGCCGATGGAGATCAGCACACGCGGACCGAAGCGGTCGATCAGCTTGCCCTGGAACGGCGAGAAGAAAGTTTGCAGAATGATCAGCAGCGAGAACGTCACCTGCAGTTCGGGCAGCGCAACGCCCAGCTTCGCGGCGAGCGGTTTGGTCATCAGCGTCCAGACGTATTGCGGGCTCGAGATCGCCATCATGCAGACGAGACCGAGTCCAAGCTGTAGCCAGCGGTTGTGCGCGGCGGACGTCGAGACGTTCCCGATTTCCGCGGATGTCATGGGTTGAGAGCGTGTGTTCATCGTGACTCCGGTTACTGAGCGAATGCCCGCCGGCGAGCGGCAGACGTGCAGCGTCCTCCGGGCCGATAGGCCGGACCTGCGGTTCGATTGAAAAAACGCCTGTAGGCTTACCAGCCCGCGGCGGCGCCGTCACTGCGCGGATCGTGGCCCGCTTCGATCAATCCATTGGGATACCGAACGATTGCGCCCGCGTGTCCCATTGCTTCGTCGTAAGGCTGCATCGTCTCGACCTCGTGGCCCAGCGCTTCGAGCTTCGCCACGGTGCCCGGTGCGAAGCGCGCCTCCAGCTTGAGCGTGTCAGTCGATTGGCCCCATGTGCGGCCGAGCAGCCAGCGCGGCGCGTCGATCGCGGCCTGCGGATTCCAGCCGAAGTTGGCGATGCGCGAAAACACCGCGCTCTGCGATTGCGGCTGACCGTCGCCGCCCATGTTTCCGTAGACCATCGTGCGGCCGTCGTCGAAACATGCGAGCGCCGGATTCAACGTATGAAATGGCCTGCGCAACGGCGTCAGCGGATTGAGCGCGCCTTCGTCGAGCGAGAAACTGCAGCCGCGGTTCTGCCAGTTGACGCCCGATTCCGGCAGCACGATGCCGCTGCCGAACTCGTGATAAATGCTCTGGATGAAGCTCACCGACACGCCGTCGCTATCGGTGACGCCAAGCCACACCGTGTCGCCCGGCCCGCGGCCGGCGCCCCACGGCGCGGCCTGCGTCGGCGAGATGCGCGCGGCCATTGCGTCGAGCGCGGCGGGTTCGAGAAACGCGCGCGGATCAGCGCGCATGTGGTCCGGATCGGTGATCGCGGTGTCGCGCACGGCGAAGGCCAGCTTCGTCGCCTCGACGCACGCATGCACGAACTCGGGACCGAGCGGGTCCATGTCGTTCGTCAGCACGCGGTCGAGCATGCCGAGAATCAGCAGCGACACGAGTCCTTGCGTGGGCGGCGGCATGTTGTAGATCGTCCCGAGCGAGTGCTTGAGCGCAAGCGGCGTACGAAACCGCGCCTCGTGCCGTTCGAGATCCGCGAGCGTGAGCAGCGAGCCGGCCGATTGCAGATCGCCCGCCATGCTGCGGGCGAGATCGCCGCGATAAAAATCGTCGAGGCCGGCATCGGCGAGACGCTCCAGGGTCGCGGCAAGGCGCGGCGCAATGAACAGCTCGCCGGTGGCCGGCACGTGCTCGCCATGCAAAAACGTTTCGGCGAAGCCGGCAACCGGACGCAATTCATCGAGCCGGCTCGCGACGCACTGCGACTGGCTGCGCGTGACCGGCACGCCGTGTCGCGCGTAATGGATCGCGTCTTCGAGCAGACGCTTGACCGGCATCTTGCCGCCGAGCGTGTCCGCCGACCAGCGATGCGCGAGTTGCCAACCCGACACGGTGCCTGCCACGGTATTGGCCGCGAGCGGTCCGCGCGTCGGAATCGCTGTGAGCCCGCGCGAACGGTATTCGTCGATGGTCGCGGCAAGCGCCGCCGCACCGCACGCCTCGATCGCAACCGGCGCCGCGCCTGGGCGCGAGATCAGCCAGAAACCGTCGCCGCCGATGCTGTTCATGTGCGGATAGACCACGGCGATCGTCGCGGCGGCGGAGATCATCGCCTCGACCGCGTTACCGCCGTCGCGCAGGATCGCGAGCGCGCTTTGGGCGGCGAGCGCGTGCGGCGCGACCGCCATGCCGCGAGTCGCGCGCGTTGAATTCAGTTGTTCGGACGACATGTTTTCCCGGCAGATTTGCTTGTATACATGCAGATCAGATATGCGAGAACCATGCCAATAAGCGCCGCGGAGTGAAACGTCCGCTACATAAGGCTTCGAGCGAATCGGCGCTCAGTAGGTGATGACTAGGTGATGACCCTAGGTAGTGCGGCGCGACCTGGGTGGTGCATACGGAGCGCCGTGCGGCTCCATTGCGGTGCGCGCATGTTGCAGGCGTTCGGCAGTCAGGCCGCGCACTTCCGAACGGCTGCCTTCTATATGACGGCCGACCAACGCGACGCTCAGCTCCGTCTCGCGATTGCGGATCGCGTCGAGAATCGCAATGTGTTCGTCGTAGGTTTCGTCGATGCAGTCGCCATAGACGAGATCAAGCCGCCGCATCACGCGGATGCGATCCGTTACGCGCTGCATCGCGGCGCTCAGTTCCGCGTTGTCGGCGGCGGTCACAAGCGCCTGATGGAAGGCTTCGTCGAGCGCGACCATCTCGCGTCCGTCGCGGATACGCTGTGCATGAGGCACTTTCCAGATTGCATCGAGCCGATCGAGCACTTGCTGCACGCTGTCCGACAACGACGAATCGGCGGCAACCAGCCGGCCCACCGCGAAGGTTTCGATCAGCTTGCGCATCTCGTACAGATCTTCGAAGCGCTTGAGATCGATCGGCACGACTTCCCAGCCGCCACGCACATAGCCGCGCATGAGGCCGTCGCTTTGCAGACGCTGCAGCGCCTCGCGCGCGGGTGTGCGCGACACGCCGAAGCGTTCGGCGATGCTGCCTTCCGTGAGCCGGTCGCCCGGCAACAGACGCATCTCGAAGATATCGTCGCGCACGCTGTAGTAGACGTGATCAGCGCGCGATGAGGAAGAGCGGGTTGTGTCGTTCACGCACGGAGCCTGGAATTAACGGATCTTTTGGGCCCCGACTATCGGTCAGCGGGGAAAGATTCGTCAATAGAAAATAAAATCGGCCGCCGGCGTGATCGTCATGCTCCAGTAGATCTTACGAATCGGCTTTGGATACACTCATCGTCGGCGCCGTTCGACGCACGACACTCGCGCCCGCCTGCCTCCGCCGATAGTGGCTGTCGCGCGAAGCGAGCCAATAATACAGCGGCGACGTCAGCAACAAACCGATCAGCCAGGACAGATCCGCGCCGTCCAGGTACTTCGGCACGGGGCCCGCATACATCGGCGTGTTCATGAACGGAATCTGCACGACGATGCCCACCGCGTACGCAATCAGCGCCTGTGGATTGAAGCGGCCGTAGATGCCGCCGTCCACCTGGAAGATCGACTGAATGTCGTATTTGCCCTTGTGAATGACATAGAAGTCGATCAGGTTGATTGCCGTCCACGGCACCAGCACCACCAGAAGCGCGAGCACGAGGTCGACCAGGTTGCCGACGAAGTTCGTCGAAGCGCCAATCGCGCCGTAGCAGCATGCAAGCAGAATCACAATGGACAACACCGCGCGCGCCTTCGCCGTGGGAACCCAGCGATAGGCAAACGACTGCATCGACGTAATCGTAGCCAGCACCGCGCCGTACAGATTGAGTGCGTTGTGGCTGATCACGCTCAACAGGAACAGCACGAGCATCGGCAAGCCGAGCGGGCCGGTGGCCTGCTTGACCGCGTCCATTGCGTCGACGCCGGGCGGCACCGCGAGCACCGCCACCGCGCCGAATGCAAACGCGAGCGTCGAGCCGATCGTGCAGCCGAGGTAGGTCGCCCAGAACGTCGACGCGACTCGCACGTTCGCCGGCAAATAGCGCGAATAGTCGGACACGTACGGAGCAAAAGCAATTTGCCAAAGAGCCGATAGCGACACAGTCGCGAGCCAGCCGGCGAAATTGAATCCGCCGCGAGTCAGAAAGTCGCCAGTGGAAATATGCGTGAAGATATAGCCGAAACCGATAACAATGCCGACGCCGAGCACCCACGTTCCAATGCGGTTCAGGATATGAATGAACCGATAGCCGATGATTCCGATCAGCCCCGAACCCACCGCGCCAATCACAATGCCGATGGGCACCGGCACGCCGGCTTCAATGCCATGCAGGGACTTTCCGGCAAGCACGATATTGGATGCGAAGAAGCCGACGTACATCACACCTGCAATCACAGTGACGAGCAGCGCGCCCCATGAACCGAATTGCGCGCGGCTCTGGATCATCTGCGGAATGCCCATTTGCGGACCTTGCGCGGAATGCAGCGCCATCAGCACGCCGCCCACCGCCTGGCCGACGATAATCGCCACGATGCCCCACACCAGGTTCAAGTGGAATATCTGCACGCCGAGCGCGCCGGTCACGATCGGCAACGGAGCAATGTTGCCGCCGAACCATAGCGTGAAGAGATCGCGCACCTTGCCATGACGTTCTTCAGGCGGCACATAACCAATGGTGTGCTTTTCAATCAACGGTGATGCGTTCGCTTGCGAAGTATTCAAGTTTGTCTCCTAAGCGGCGGAAAGATGGTCCGCGAGGCGGGTCAACATTGCGTCGCAGGCGCTCAGTTGCTCGCTCGTGATGAATTCATCGGGCTTGTGTCCCTGGTCCATGCTGCCGGGTCCGCAGACCACGGTCGGAATGCCCGCCTCGTCGAAAAGTCCGCCTTCGGTGCCGAACGCGACCGTGCCGAATTCGTTCGATCCGCTAATCAATGCGAGAAGACGCGCCGCTTCGCTATCGGGCGAAGTAGCGAGGCCCGGATAAGCGGACAGCGAATGAAAGCGGATGTCCGCGTCTGACTTCACGGCACGCATTTTCGGCAGCAGTTCGCCTTCGGCGTAGGTCTGCAATTCGTCGGCTACCTGGTGAGCATTGAAGCCCGGCAGCGCGCGCACTTCGAAATCGAATTCGCACTCCGCCGGCACGATGTTCAGCGCGCGGCCGCCTTTGATCACGCCTGTCTGCACGGTTGAAAACGGCGGATCAAAGCGCTCGTCGTGATGCTCGGGCTGCGCCAGTTGTTC
This sequence comes from Paraburkholderia graminis, assembly GCF_003330785.1. Lineage (NCBI taxonomy): Bacteria > Pseudomonadati > Pseudomonadota > Betaproteobacteria > Burkholderiales > Burkholderiaceae > Paraburkholderia > Paraburkholderia graminis. Next base: position 1,226,812 of record NZ_CP024934.1, on the reverse strand, counting down.
GCCAATTTCTTCGAGACGGCCGATCATGCGCGCCGCGTACTGAATGGCATTGACGCCGTATGGCGCATACGCCGAATGGCACGGTGCGCCCTTCACATGGCAGCGCATTGCGAGCTTGCCTTTATGGCCGAGCACGGGCTTGAGTTCCGTTGGCTCACCGATCAAACACAAGGCCGGCTTGGGCGTACGCCGTTCGAGTTCCGCGAGCATCGGCCGCACGCCGAGGCATCCGACTTCCTCGTCGTACGAAAAGGCGAGGTGTACGGGCAGCGTCAATTCGCGTTCGACAAACGTGGGCACTGCCGCCAGTACCGACGCGATAAAGCCCTTCATGTCGGCCGTGCCGCGACCATACAGCCGTCCATCGCGCTCGGTGAGACGGAAGGCATCCACGGTCCACGCCTGGCCTTCCACGGGTACCACGTCAGTGTGGCCGGACAGCACGATGCCGCCTCGCTCGCGCGGTCCGATGGTCGCGAACAGATTGGCCTTGGTGCGCTCGGCGTTGTAGAAAAGCTCGCTTTCGACGCCGAGTTCAGCGAGGTATTGTCGAACGAACTCGATCATGTCCAGATTCGATTCGCGGCTGACCGTGTCAAAGCCGATCAACTCGGCGAGCAGCGCGCGGCTGGATCTGTCATTCATTGCCGGGCACTCCGTAGCTCGGCGCGGCGGTCGGGTTCAACGCCCGCGTCAGGTAGTCCTGCATTTGCGGCCGATATGCGCGCCACAAACCGTCGAGTTGACCGATAGGATCGTCGTCGGCCCAATCGACACGCAAGTCGACCATCGGCCAGCTCACGTCGCCCACTATCTTGAGCGCCGCCGAATGCACGGGCCCCGCCTCGCCGCCGGCGGCCATCGCCGCATGCATCGCGGCGAGCAATCTGTCGGCAAGCGCGCCGGAGGTCTGCTCGAACGCCGGGACCATCGCCTCGATCACGTGGACGCCGGCGAGCATGTTGCCCGCGGCGACGCATTGCATTCCCGCGACGGCGTGATACGTGCCCAACGCTTCCTTGCCGCTGAAGAACGCGACGCGGCCCTGGCTATCGACCACCGTCACCTGCCGGTATTCGCTCCACTCGCTCGCGCCGAGCGCGCGGTCGAGCGCGGCGGCGGGATCGAATTGTCCGCTCGCGAGAAGATCGAGAACCTGCGGGCCAAGAGCGGGCAGCGTGACGTTCTGCGTCGCCACCGCGCCGACGCCGGCACGCACCCACGGGCAGCGCGCGCCTACCGCGATGCTCGATGAACTGATCGCGATACCGAGTTGCCCCGTTTGCTGACAACGTCCGACAATAGAGAATGTCATGTCCCGCTCCTTACGCTTGCGGCCGCGTCCATCCATCCGGAATCACGGCGATGACGTCGATTTCCATCAGCCATTGCGGTTGCCCCAACGCGACCACGACGAGGCCTGTCGAAATGGGAAACACGCCTTTGAGCCACTTCCCGACTTCCTGATAAACCGGCTCGCGATAGCGGACGTCGGTTAGATACGTCGTCGTCTTGACGACGTGGGACAGATCGCTGCCGGCTTCTTCCAGCAATTGCTTGAGGTTCTTCATCGCCTGCTCGGCTTGCGCGCGCGGATCGCCGAGTCCGACGAGGCGCCCTTCGAAATCCGTGCCGACCTGGCCGCGTACATAGACAGTGTTGCCGGCGCGCACAGCCTGGCAAAGATCGTTATCGAGCGTCTGGTTCGGATACGTGTCCTTCGTGTTGAACATGCGGATACGGGTATGCGTCGGTTGGCTCATCAATGCACCTTTGAATGCTGGAAATGCAGGGAGAAATGGATCGCGGGTCGGCGTTGGCGTAGCGATCAGCTCACGCCGATCTCGCTGACTTTATGGACGCGTGAAGCGGCGGATGCATCGTTCGAACTATCCGCATCATCCGCGTTGCCGATCGAAGCCTGAGGTTGCGGCCCATCGTAATACGCCAGATATTTGCGCTGCGTGGCGATGTGATCGGCGATGTGCTTCGCGTCGTGCCACACGCCCCAGATAAACGCCGAGCCGCGGCGCGACAACCACGGCAAGCCGAGAAAATAGATGCCCGGCTCTTTCGATACGCCGCGCTGATGCGTCGGCTTACCCTTTTCATCGAACGCGTTGACCTTCAGCCAGTTGAAGTCCACTGCATAGCCGGTCGCCCACACGATCGACGTCACGCCCGCTTCAGCCAGAGCCAGATCGTGCAGCGGATGCGTGACGCACTCCGGGTCGGCCGGAATGATGCGCGCCTCCGGTTCTTGCGGAAGATCGAGACCGTTGCGCTCGGCGTACGCGTCGGCGGCGTCGAGCAGCGACAGATAGTTTTCGTCGCCACGTCTGATGTTTGCTGCGAGATCGTCTTCGAAGGTCACGACGCCGTCGTTGAACGACTTCGTCAGACCAACCAGCGTGACGCCCTGATGCGCGAGACGCCGGAAGTCGACGGTATGACCGCCGCGCGAGCCGCTCACCGCAATCGTGACGTGTTCCCTGCCGGGCTTCATCACTTCGGCGTCCCATTCGCCGAGCACGCCCAGCCACCAGCAGAAGTCGCGGCCGCGATAGGCGCGCGGCGGACGATCATGCGCGCCGACCGACAAATAGACGCGCCGGCCCGCACGCTGCAATTCGTCCGCGATCTGTACGCCCGACGATCCCGCGCCCACTACCAGCACGCCGCCTTCGGGCAATTGCGCGGGATTGCGATAGTCGGCGGAATGAATCTGCGTGAGCGCAGCGTCTTGCGGCGCGATCGGCGGAATGACGGGGCGCTGAAACGGGCCCGTGGCGACCACCACGCGGTTGGCCTGAATGATTCCGTCCGACGTTTCCACGGTGAAGCCAGGCCGCCCCGCATTGCGCACGACCTGCTTCACTTCGACGCCGGTGCGGATCGGCGCGTCGAACTTCTTTGCATATGCAACGAAATAGTCCGCGACCTGCTCCTTGCCCGCGAACGCGTCGGGGTCGACGTCGGCGAACTCCATATTAGGGAAACGATCGTGCCACGCGGGACCGTTGGCAACCAGCGAATCCCAGCGTCCTGTGCGCCAGCGCTCGGCGATACGCGCACGTTCCAGCACCAGGTGCGGCACGCCGAGCTTGCTCAGATGTTCGCTCATCGCGACGCCGGCCTGTCCGGCGCCGACCACCAGCGTATCGATTGACGTTGTTTCCACTGTCATGACTGTGTCCTTCTGAAGAGGCGGAAATACTTTCGTGAAAATCTACTCGCCGGATCAGAATCTGAAAAACATATTAAAAAAATGCAGCGCATCGGTTTTCCCTATGCAGTACTTTTTGACGACCTCACAATCGGACGATTGAGAATCTTGAAGAGAGGGAGTGTTGTCGATGGAGAGTCACCCGTTGCGCTACTCATTGCGCCAGTTGCGCTACTTCGTCGTCACGGCGGAAGCGCTGTCTTTCACGGCGGCCGCGAAGCGTCTGCACATCTCGCAACCGTCGATCTCGACGGCGCTCGCGGACCTGGAAGTGTCGTTCGGCGTGCAACTCTTCATACGGCATCACGCGAGCGGTTTGTCGCTCACGCAAGCGGGGCGCGACCTGCTCGGGCAAGCGCGCAATCTTCTGAAGATCGCGGAAGAACTGCAAACCACCGCGAAGGAAATGGACGGCGGCATGACCGGCGCCATCGCGCTCGGCTGTCTCGTGTCGCTCGCGCCGCCGCTGATGCCCGGACTGATCAGCCGCTTTACCGGCGAGCATGCGGGCATTTCGTTTCGCACGGTCGAGGCGCATCAGGACGGGCTCTTGCGGGGACTGCACGACGGTTCGCTCGATATCGCCCTCACCTACAGCCTCGATCTGACCGAAGACATCGCCTTCACGCCGCTGCTCTCGCTGCCGCCTTACGCGATCCTGCCGCGGACGCATCGTCTTGCACGCGCACGCAAGGTGTCGCTCGCCGACCTGCTGCCCGAGCCTTATGTGATGCTCGATTTGCCGCACAGCCGCGAGTATTTCGCCGCCCTCTTCGACGCGGTGGGCAGCCGCCCGGTGCCCGCGTTCCGCTCGTCGCAGCCGGAAGTGGTGCGCGGCATGGTGGCCAACGGTCTTGGCTACAGCCTGCTCAACTTTCCGCTCAAATCGAATCGCACCGTGGATGGCGAAGAGTTTGTCATCAAGCGCTTCAAGGACAACGTCAACGCAACGATGCTCGGCATCGCGCAATCGCGCACGATGAAGCCGCGCCAGGTCGTGCATCGCTTCGCGTCGTTCTGCGAAAACTACATTCGCCGGCTGCACATCGACGCATGATTTGAAGCACACAATCGCCGCCTTCCAGTACTGCGCGCGTTGCATAGTCAAAACCTTTGCTTTGTATCTGAAAACAATATTTCGGCTTCCAAATTGGCTTGATAGATTGATGTCCATGTCGAGCGCAACACCGCGAGAACCCGCACCGGCGCGCTCTTATCGTGACAAACCGATGGGAACACCATGACCGACCCGGCAACGACGATCGCAGTGCAAGCGCTGGTCGACGACCTGCAAGCGGGTTGCGAAAGGCCCTTCGGCGATGCGCATTCAATGCCGCCCGGCGTCTACACGTCGCCCGAATTTCTCGCGCTTGAAGAGCGCGCGATCTTCCAGCGCGAATGGCAATGCGTCGGCCGCGCGAGTTCGCTCAAAGCGCCAGGCGATTACCTGACGGCGCGTCTTGGCGCACAACCTGTCGTCGTATTGCGCGACGATCAGATGCAGCTCAAGGCGATGTCGAATGTGTGCCTGCACCGCATGTCGGTGCTGCTCGAAGGACGCGGCAACGTGCGCCGAATCGTCTGCCCTTATCACGCGTGGAATTATTCGCTCGACGGCGCGCTGCAAGGTTCACCGCTAATGGACCGGCAACAGGGCTTCTGCAAGGAGAGCTACCGGCTTCCGTCCGTGCGTTGCGAGGAATGGCAAGGCTGGCTCTACGTGACGCTCGATGCCAACGCGCCGCCCGTGCACACGCAACTCGCCGGCCTGAACGAGCTGATCGGCGCATACGGCATGTCGGACTACATCGAAACCTTCCATGAAGAGCACGTGTGGGACACGAACTGGAAGATTCTCGCGGAAAACTTCATGGAGAGTTATCACCTGCCGATGCTGCATCGCGCGACGGTGGGTCCGCATTCGCGGCTGGACGAAATGGAGTGCCCGCCCGGCAGTCCCGCTTTCAACTATCACTGGATCACGAAGGAAGCGTCCTTGCCCATCGGCAACGCGCATCCGGACAACACGCGTCTCACCGGACACTGGCGCAAGACGACGGCGCTGCTCGCGATCTACCCGACGCATCTCGTCACGCTGACGCCCGGTTACTTCTGGTATCTCGTGCTGCAACCGCAAGGCGTGGGGCGCGTGCATATCCGCTTCGGCGGCGGCCTCGCGCCGGAGTTCATCGCGGACCCCGAAGCGAACGCGCACATGAGCACGCTGAAAAAACTGCTCGACGAAGTCAATGCGGAAGACAAACGCGGCGTCGAAGCGGTCTTTCGCGGCGTGCATGCGCCGCTCGCGAAGCCGGGCCACCTGAGCCATCTCGAGCGCCCCAACTATGACTTCGCGCGCTACCTCGCCGGCAGGATCGCCGCGGCGAAGCTCGCACCTTGATGACGACGCAACAAAGACAGGACGCGATCACGATGTCAAACCCTTCCTTCATCTCGCTCTCGCGCGTGAGCAAAACGTATGACGGCGTTCAGCTTGTCGTGGACGACCTGAATCTCGACGTGAGCAAGGGAGAATTCGTGTCGCTGCTCGGGCCTTCGGGGTCGGGCAAGACGACCACGCTGATGATGCTGGCGGGCTTCGAGTCGCCCACTCACGGCGAGATTCGTCTCGACGGCCGCCGGCTCGACGACAAGCCGCCGCATCAACGCGACATCGGCATGGTGTTTCAGAACTACGCACTGTTTCCGCATCTGACGATTGCCGAGAACGTCGCGTTTCCGCTTTCCGTGCGGCACGTAGGCCGCGCGGAGCAGAAGGCGCGTGTGAAGCGTGCGCTCGAGATGATCGAATTGCCGCATCTGGCGAACCGTCGTCCGGCGCAGCTTTCCGGCGGGCAGCAGCAGCGCGTCGCGCTGGCACGCGCACTCGTGTTCGAGCCGAGCGTGGTGCTGATGGACGAGCCGCTCGGCGCACTCGACAAGCGCCTGCGCGAAACCATGCAATACGAAATCATGCGGCTGCATCGCGAGCTGTCGCTCACGATCGTCTACGTGACGCACGATCAGGCCGAGGCGCTCACCATGTCCGACCGCGTCGCCGTGTTCTCCGATGGACGCATCCAGCAAGCCGCCACACCGAGCGAACTGTACGAGAACGCGCAGAACGCATTCGTCGCGAACTTCGTCGGCGAGAACAATGGCTTGACCGGGCGCGTCGTGAATGCGCACGAAGGCTGGGCCACGCTTGCGCTGTCGAACGGCAGCATGATTCGCGGCCGTTGCGAAAACGGCCTGCACGCCGGCGACGAAGCGATGCTCGCGCTGCGCCCCGAACGCGCGCATATTCCGGGCGCCGAAGGCACGCAGCCGACTGAACATGACAACGTCGTGCGCGCGCGCGTCGACGAACTGGTGTATTGCGGCGATCACCATCGCGTACATCTGACGCTCGGCTCGCGCGATTCGATCGTCGTGAAAGTGCCCAATACGCAGCGTCACGCGTTGCCGACACCCGGCAGCGAGATCGACGTCGCCTGGCGCCATGACGACTGCAAGATTCTCGCGATGAGCGCGCGCAGCAGCGCGCCGGCGATTCACGTATCCACACCGCCCTCCCCTTCCATCATCACGACCGCACCAGCAGGAGCCAACTGACATGCGCACTATCATCAAAGCACAATGCGCCGCACTCGCCGTACTCGCATTCGCCACCGTGACCACGCAGGCAGCGGAGACGCTCTCTGTCGTGACCTTCGGCGGCGCGTACGAAGCAGCGGCGAAGAAAGCCTATTTCGAGCCGTTCACGCAGGCGACGGGCGTCGGCTTCTCGACCGAATCGTATGACGGCGGTCTCGCGAAACTCTCCGCGATGGAGCAGGCGAAGAACACCACGTGGGACCTGATCGACCTCGAAACCAACGACGCGATCACCGCCTGCGACGAAGGCCTGCTGCAGAAGTTCGACAAGAAGACGATCGGCAAGACGAGCGACTTCATCCCCGGCTCGATCAGCGATTGCGCGGTCGCGAGCATGGTCTGGTCCACGGTCTATGCGTACGACGCGAGCAAGATGAAGACCGCGCCGAGCACCGTCAACGACTTCTTCGATCTGCAGAAATTCCCGGGCAAGCGCGGCCTGCGCAAGTCGCCGAAGGTATCGATGGAATGGGCGTTGATCGCGGACGGCGTCGCTCCGAAAGATGTGTACAAGGTGCTGGGCACGCCCGCGGGCGTCGACCGTGCGTTCAAGAAGCTCGACACGATCAAGAAGAACATTGTGTGGTGGGAGTCCGGCGCGCAGGCGCCGCAGTTGCTCGCGGACGGCGCGGTCGTGATGACGCAGGCCTACAACGGCCGCATTTCCGATGCCGCGCAGAAGGACAACAAGCCCTTCAAGACCGTGTGGGACGCGCAGGTTTATGACTTCGACTGGTGGGGCGTTCCGACCGGCGCGAAGCATGCCGATCTGGCGGCAAAGTTCATCGCGTCGGCTTCGCAGCCGAAGGCCTATGCGGACCTGTCGAAGTACATCGCGTATGCGCCGCCGCGCAAGGACGCGATCGCGCTCGTCGACAAGCAGCGCCTTGCCGATCTGCCGACCGCGCCCGATAACTTCAAGCGCGCATTGCAGATCAACGCGAACTTCTGGGCCGACAACGCCGACCAGATCAACAAGCGCTTCCAGGTGTGGCTGACGCAGTAACACCATCGCATCGTCCGACGAGAGCCCAACGTGACCACCAGCATGCCCACTGCCGCCCGAGCCACGGCCCCCGGCTCTCCGACGAAAGGCGACGGCCGCGCGTCGTTTAACAAGGCGCGCCGCCGCGCATCCATGCAGGCGCTGCTGCTTGCGTTGCCGCTGCTCGTCTTTCTGCTGTCGACGTTCATCGCGCCGATCACGCTGCTGCTTGCACGCAGCGTTCAGAATCGCGAAGTGCCCGACAGCATGCCCGCGCTCACGCGTGCGCTGAATGCGTGGGACGGTAACGGCGTGCCGGACGAACACATGTTCGCGCTGCTCGCCGCGGGGCTCGCCGAGGCGCGGCAAAGCGGACAGATCGGCACCGTCGCGCGGCGGCTGAACTTCTCGATGCCCGAGTTTCGCAGCCTGTTGATGCGCACCGCCCGGCAACTGCCAACGGACGCCCCGCCCGCGTGGAAGCCCGCGCTCGTCGAACTTGACGAACGCTGGAATTCGCCGGAGACGTGGCGTTTGCTGAAGCGAGCCGCCGCGTCGCCGACGCCCGACTATCTGCTCGCCGCCGTCGATGCGCAGGTGACGCCGCAAGGCGCCGTCGCGTTCGTGCCGGACAATGCGTCCGTCTATCGGGCGGCGTTCGTGCGAACGGTTTCGATCAGCGCGACGGTCACGCTGCTATGTCTCGTGCTCGGTTATCCGGTCGCGTGGCTGCTCGCGAATCTGCCCGAGAAAAGCAGCAACCGGCTGATGCTGTTCGTGATCGTGCCGTTCTGGACTTCGCTGCTTGTGCGCACGACCGCGTGGTATGTGTTGCTCCAACCGGGCGGCGTGATCAATAGCCTGGTGATGAGTCTCGGGCTCGCGACGCATCCGCTGCCGCTCATCTTCAATCGCACGGGTGTCCTCATTGGCATGACGCATGTGCTGCTGCCTTACCTGATCCTCGCGATTTACTCCGTGATGAAGGGCGTGTCGCCGGTGTATATGCGCGCGGCGCAATCGCTCGGCGCGCATCCGTTCACCGCGTTCATGCGGATCTATGTGCCGCAGACGCTGCCTGGCGTCGGCGCCGGCTGCTTCCTCGTGTTCGTGCTTGCGCTCGGCTACTACATCACGCCGGCGCTGCTCGGCGGCGCGGGCGACGAAATGATCAGTCAGCTCATCGCGATGCAGACCAATACGCAGTTGAACTGGGGCCTTGCCGGTGCGCTGTCGGCTTATCTCGTGATCTTCACGGCGATCTTTTATTTCCTGTTCAACCGCATTGTCGGTATCGACCGCCTGCGCTTCGGTTGAGTCGATGAGTCGAACAATCGACGACTCGATCGAAAAAACAGGCACACGACGAAGGAACGACATGCAAGATCAACGCAACAAGATGCTGACCGAACGCATCGCCGCGCGCTGGGTACGGGTGCATACCGCGCTCGTGCTGCTCTTTCTCGTCGCGCCGATTCTCGCGATCATTCCGCTCTCGTTCAATTCCGGTTCGTACTTCTCGTATCCGATGCAGGGCTTCTCGCTGCGCTGGTACGAGCAGGCGCTGACAAGCCCGGACTGGCAGCGGGCGCTGCTTAACAGCATCGGCATCGGCGCGGCTTCCACGCTGATTGCCACCTGTCTCGGCACGCTCGCGGCGCTCGGTCTTTCGCGCGCGCAGTTTCCACTGCGCTCGCTGATCATGCCGCTCATCATCTCGCCGATGATCGTGCCTATCGTGGTTGTCGCCGCCGGCTTCTATCTGATCTTCGCGCCGCTCGGCCTGGTGAATTCATATCCAGGCGTGGTGCTCGCGCATGCGGCGCTCGGCACGCCGTTCGTCGTGATCACGGTGACCGCCTCATTGCTTTCGTTCGATCACAGCCTGTTGCGCGCGGCGTCCGGGCTCGGCGCGCGCCCCTGGGTCGCGTTCAGACGCGTGACCTTGCCGCTCATCACGCCGGCGGTTGCGACCGGCAGTGTGTTCGCTTTCGCGACCTCGTTCGATGAAGTGATCGTCATTCTGTTCATCGGCGGCCCGGATCAAACGACGGTGCCCCGGCGCATGTGGAGCGGCATTCGCGATTCCATCGACCCGTCGATTCTCGCGGTCGCGACCATGCTGATCGTGTTCGCCGTGTTGCTGCTCGCGAGCATCGGCTGGTTGCGCGGGCGCCATGCCGCGGCCGGCGAAGGGCTTTCGTGATGCAGCGTTCCTTTTCAGCGTGACACGCGATACCGCAGGTCCGCCGCGCCCCGCCGCCATCAATGGCCGAAGAAGATCGACTTGCCGTTGCCCGATGAATGGCCCGACGAATGGTCCGACGAATTGCCCGATGAAGCGCGCGCGGTCGTCGCGCCCGACTGCGACGAGCCCTCCATTGCAACGCCGCCCTTCGACGTCATGCTGAGCGCCGAATCCGCTGCGGCCACTTTCGCATCGGCAGCCTGAATGTCGGCAGGATAGGACGCATCGGAAGCGACCGGCTGGTAGCCTGCCTGTTCGACACGCGTGAGATCGGCGCGCACTTCGGCGCGTGTGACGGGACCATTGGTGGTTTGCGCAAATGCAAGAGCGGGTGCGGCCAATACGCAGGAGACGAGGACAGCGTTCAGAAGTGCTTTCATGATGGTTCACCTATCGTTGAGTAGCGGCTGCGTTCACGATAAACGGAGCCTTTGAAACCTTCACCGCTAGTCGTGAAGGAGTGGTTGCATTCTGCGCAACCGCTGCTGACTCAATGGTGACTCCCGCATTACATGCTTGTCATCTTTAGCCCTTTATCGGGTTCATACGGTTATCCCAACGCCGATCCATTCGTTACGGCGCTCTCATCTGCATAGATGACGGACTTGTAATGTGTCCGTCACTCGCGAGTAAGTGCCTGCCCGGCACACTGCCTCCCATTACGAAGCCCCGTTTGCGTCGCTTTCGCACAGGGCATTCCGACCGCCATCGTCCAGGAAAACGTTATGTGGATTGTCAGACTCGCGCTGCAGCGGCCGTACACCTTCATTGTTCTGGCCGTGCTGCTATTTATACTCGGGCCACTTGCGATCATTCGCACGCCCACGGACATCTTTCCGAACATCGACATTCCCGTCGTCAGCATTGTCTGGTCGTATAACGGCTTCTCCGCCGAAGACATGGCGCGTCGCATCACGTCGAACTACGAGCGCGCGCTGACTTCCGACGTGGACGACATCGAGCACATCGAATCGCAATCGTTGAACGGCGTGTCGGTCGTGAAGATCTTCTTTCACCCTGGCGCCGACATCAATCGCGCGATCGCGGAAGCAGCGTCGAACTCGGCGTCGATTCTGCGCGTGCTGCCGCCCGGCACGTTGCCGCCGAACATCATCACGTACAACGCATCGACGGTGCCAGTGCTGCAGCTTGGCCTTTCCAGCGATACGCTGCCAGAGCAGTCTCTTTATGACCTCGGCAACAGTTTCATCCGCACACAACTCGCCAGGGTTCAGGGCGCCGCGGTGCCGCTGCCATTCGGCGGCAAGATTCGCCAGATCATGGTCGAACTCGATCCGCGAGCGCTACAGGCAAAAGGACTCGCACCGATCGACGTGGTCAACGCAGTCAACGCGCAAAACCTGATACTGCCGGGCGGCACTGCGAAGATCGGCTCGCGCGAATATAACGTCGAGATGAACGGCAGCACCGACACGGTCGCGAAGCTCAACGATCTGCCGATCAAGACGGTGAAAGGCGGCGTCGTGTATGTGCGCGACGTCGCGCATGTGATCGACGGCTATGCGCCGCAAACCAACATGGTGCGCAGCGACGGCAAGCGTGCCGCCTTGCTGCAAGTCGAAAAAACCGGAAGCGCGTCGACGCTGACGATCATCCAGCAGGTCAAGGCGATGCTGCCCAGGATCGCCGCGGGTCTGCCGAAGGCCTTGAACATCGTGCCGCTGTCCGATCAGTCGGTATTCGTGAAGGCCGCGATTTCCGGCGTTGTGCGCGAAGGTCTGATCGCCGCGTGTCTCACAGCCGCGATGATCCTGCTGTTTCTCGGCAGTTGGCGCGCGACGCTCATCATCGCCGTGTCGATTCCGCTCGCGGTATTGACGTCGCTGATCGCACTGGCCGCGCTCGGGCAAACCATCAACATCATGACGCTCGGCGGACTCGCGCTCGCGGTCGGCATTCTCGTCGACGACGCGACCGTCGCGATCGAAAACATCACGCATCACCTTGAAAAGGGCGCGCCGCTGCATGACGCGATTCTGAACGGCTCCGGCGAAATCGCGGTGCCCACGTTCGTGTCGACGCTGTCGATCTGCATCGTATTCGTGCCGATGTTTCTGTTATCCGGTGTCGCCCGTTACCTGTTCGTGCCGATGGCCGAGGCCGTCGTCTTCGCGATGTGCGCGTCGTACTTTTTTTCGCGCACGCTGATCCCGACGCTCGCCATGTATCTGATGCGCGCGCCTTCGAAAGCGGGTGACTCCGCGCAGCGCCGCAAGAACGTGTTTGCCGGCTTCCAGGCGCGCTTCGAGCAGCGCTTCGAAGCGCTGCGCAATCGCTATCGCTCGGTGCTGCAACGCGCGATCGCAAACCGCCGCCGCTTTCTGCCGATTTATCTCGCGCTCTGTCTCGCTTCGCTCGCGCTGATTCCGTTCGCGGGACGTGACTTTTTCCCCGCTGTCGATACCGGAGAAATCCGTCTGCATCTGCGTGCGCCGACAGGCACGCGCATCGAGGAAACCGCACGCCTGACCGATGAGGTCGAAGCAAAGATTCGAACCGTGATTCCGCAGTCGCAGCAGGCTGCCGTGCTCGACAACATCGGCGTGCCGGTGAGCGGCATCAACCTGACGTACGACTCGTCGGACCCGATCGGCTCCGAAGACGCGGACATCATGGTCACGCTGAAGCCGGATCACAAACCCACCGCGCAATATGTCGCGCAACTGCGCGACGTACTGAACACGGCCTTTCCCGGCGTGACATTCGCGTTCCTGCCCGCCGACATCGTCAGCCAGATTCTGAACTTCGGTTTGCCCGCGCCGATCGACGTGCAGATTGTCGGCAACAAGCTCGCGGCGAATCGCGTGGTCGCCGACCATCTGTTGGCGCAACTGCGCGGCGTGCGCGGCCTCGTCGACGCGCGTATCCAGCAGCCCGGCGACGCGCCGGCCATCAACGTCGACGTGGATCGCACGAAAGCGATGCAGGCGGGCCTCACGCAGCGCGATGTCGCGCAGAACCTGTTGATCGCGCTGTCCGGCAGTTCGCAGACCACGCCGAACTTCTGGCTCGACCCGAAGAACGGCGTCAGCTATCCGCTGCTGGCCGAAGTGCCGCAATACGACATTCATTCGCTGCAAACGCTGTCGAACATTCCGTTGACGACGAATCAGGTCGGCGTCGATCCGCAAAACCAGCTCGGCACGCTCGGCACGATGTCGCGCGGTTCGCAACAGGCCGTCGTCTCGCACTACAACGTGCAACCGGTGCTGGACATTTTCGCGTCGACGCAAGGACGTGATCTCGGCGGCGTCGCTGCGGACGTCACGAAGCTCGTCGATGAAGCGCGCGCGCAATTGCCGCCCGGCTCGTCCATCGTGATCCGCGGCCAGGTGCAGTCGATGAACGAATCGTTCGCGGGCCTTGGCGCAGGACTCGTGTTCGCGATCGCGCTCGTTTATCTGCTGATGGTCGTGAACTTTCAGTCGTGGCTCGATCCGTTGATCATCATCAGCGGTCTGCCTGGGTCCCTGGCCGGCATTGCATGGATGCTGTTCGCGACGCACACGACCTTGAGCGTCCCCGCGCTGACAGGAACCATTCTTTGTATCGGCATCGCGACGGCGAACAGCATTCTGGTGATCAACACCGCGCGCGAGTCGTTGCAAAACGGCATGGAGCCGCTTGCGGCCGCGCTCGATGCGGGCTTCAACCGCTTTCGTCCTGTGTTGATGACGGCGCTCGCGATGCTGATCGGCATGCTGCCGATGGCGCTCGGTCTCGGCGACGGCGGCGAACAGAACGCGCCGCTCGGACGTGCGGTGATCGGCGGCCTCGCGATCGGCACGCTGTCCACGCTCATGTTCGTCCCCGTCGTGTTCGGGATGGTGCATGCGTGGCTCGCCAAGCGCCGCGCGCACCGTGCCGCCGATGCGTCGCTGACACCACACGCTCAATAAGGAACCGCCATGAGTACGTCCGATCTGCCGCCGAGGCCCGATGCGGCCACGCGCACGAACGCCCTGCCCGTTTCGCGCGCCGCTGCGAATAACGAAGCCGTGAAGCGCCGTCGCTTCCTGTTGCCCGCTGCGCTCGCCGCAGTCGCCGCTGCATTGCTGGCACTCGGCATCGTGCCGCGTTTGCATGCAAGCACCGCGCTCACCGAGCAGGTCGACGCGCAGCGCGAAGTGCCCGTCGAAACAGTCGCGCCGACGCGCGCACCGGCATCGCAGGAACTGTTGTTGCCGGGCTCCGTGACGCCGTACGCCGACGCGTCGATCTATGCACGCACGAGCGGCTACGTCCAGCACTGGTACGCGGACATTGGCACGAAAGTCAAAGCCGGGCAGACGCTCGCAGACATCCAGACGCCGGAACTCGACGCGCAACTAAAACAGGCGCGCGCCGACGAAGCCACGGCAAAAGCAAATTACGCGTTCGCGAACAGCACCGCTCAGCGCTGGCAAACGATGCTGAAAACGCAGTCCGTTTCGCAGCAGGACACCGATGCGAAGACGAGCGACAGCGAAGCCAAACTCGCGGCGTTGCAATCCGCGCAGGCGAACGTCGCACGGCTCACCGAACTGGTGTCGTATGAAAAAGTCACCGCGCCGTTCGACGGCGTGGTCACCGTACGCAACGTCGATGTGGGCGCATTGGTGACGTCGGGTGGATCGCCGGGGCTCGCGGGGATGCCTGGCGAACTCTTTCATATCGAACAGACCGACCGCCTGCGTATCTTCGTCAACGTGCCGCAGGACGACGCGAGCAGCATCTCAACGGGCACGCAGCTTTATCTGACGACGCAGCAATATCCCGGACGCCGCTTTGCAGCCACCGTCGCGCGCTCGGCCAATGCGATCGATCCCGTGAGCCGCACGCTGCGTGTCGAAGTCGATGTCGACAATCACGACGGCGCGTTATTGCCAGGTGCGTATGCGCAGGTGCATCTCGCGTTGCAGACCGCGCATCCCGCGCTCGAACTGCCCGTCAGCGCATTGCTGTTCAGGCCCGACGGCGTGACCGTCGCGGTGATCGGCAAGAGCAGTACGGTGCAGCTAAAGACGGTGACGATCGGCCGCGATTTCGGCACCTATGTGGAAATCGCTACGGGCGTCGAAGCAACGGATCGCGTGATCAACAATCCCGGCGACGCCATCAGCAACGGTGAAGCGGTACGCGTCGTGGCATCCGCTGCGCTCCACGGCTAAGCGAGGCGCATGATCATGCTCAACGTACCCGTCGCATCCATTCGCAGGAATCTCGCAATCGGCGTTGCGTGCGCGCTGACTGCGTGCTCGACGCTGCCTCGTTACACGAATCCCTCTGTCGATGTGCCCGATCACTATGCAGGCACGGCCGCGCCCGGCTGGGCTGTCGCGGCTCCGGCCGATGCACAGCCGCGCGGCCCCTGGTGGACGCTCTTCAACGACGAAGAATTGAACCGTCTCGAAGCCCGCGTCGATGTGTCCAATCAGACCGTGGCCAAGGCAGTGGCGCAGTTGCAGGCAGCGCGCGCGATGGTCGACTATCAACGCGCAGGCTATGCGCCGACGATCACCGCCGGCGCCGCGCAATCGCGCGCGCGTTTGTCGCAGAACGTCCTCGGCCATTCGCTCGCGGGCAAGACGGTGCCCGATTATTCGGTGGGCGTGTCGGCGAGCTGGGAGCCGGACCTGTTCGGCCGCGTGAAGGATGCAACGGTCAACGCACGCGACAATGCGCAGGCAAGCGAGGCCGATCTGGAATCGGTGCGCCTCTCCATCGCAAGCGATCTCGCGCTCGACTACTTCGATCTACGCTCGCTCGACCGGCAAAAGAAACTGCTGGACGATTCCGTCACGGCGTACACCGCTGCATTGAAGATCGTGCAGCAGCAGTTGAACGACGGAGCCATCGATGCCTCCGCCGTCGCGCAAGCTCAGACCCAACTCGAAAGCACGCGCACGATGGACAGCGATATCGACGTGCAACGCGCGCAGTTGCAACACGCGATTGCGACGCTGATCGGCGTGCCCGCTTCGTCGTTCGCGCTGCCGCAACAGGTGCGCGACATTGCGCTGCCGCAGATCCCCGCGGGACTGCCGTCGCAATTGCTCGAACGCAGACCCGACATCGCCGCCGCCGAGCGGCGCGTCGCAGCGGCCAATGCGCAGATCGGCGAGGCGCATGCGGCCTTCTATCCGGATCTGACGCTCTCGGCCACTGCGGGACTCGAAAGCACGTTCTTCGCACCGTGGCTTACCGCGCCGAGCCTCTTCTGGTCAATCGGCTCGCAACTCGCCGGCACGCTATTCGACGGCGGCCGCCGCAATGCCGCGCTCAAAGGCGCGAACGCACAGTACGACGGCGCGGTCGCCGATTACCGTCAAACGGTGCTGGTTGCGTTTCAGCAAGTGGAGGACAACCTCTCGGCGCTGACCACGCTCGCCAGTGAAGCGGATAGCGAGCAGCGTGCGACATCAGCGGCGGAACTCGCGCTGAAGCTCACGACGAACCGTTATCAGGCGGGCGCCGTCAGCTATCTCGATGTCGTCACGGCGCAGACCATCGCGCTCACCAACGAGCGCACGGCCGAGCAGATCGACGCGCGCCGCGTCGATGCGAGCGTGCAGTTGCTGAAGGCGCTAGGCGGCGGCTGGGATCGCCCGACGCTTACCGATGCGCAAAGGTCAGAATGAAGCGCGTGCTCTGTGCGTCGCTTTCGGCGTGCGCTGAGCCGCCGTGCAACTCCATGATCGTGCGCACGATGGCGAGCCCGAGTCCCGTCGAACCCGTCGACTCGGGATCGCTCTTGCGCGAAGGATCGATGCGATAGAAACGGTCGAAGATGCGTTCGAGCAACGAAGGGTCGATCGGCGCACCCTGATTCGCGACGGTCACGCGCAAGCCGTGCGGCGTATCCTGCGCGTCGAGTGTGATCGTGCCGTTACGCGGCGTATAGCGGATCGCGTTCGCGAGCAGATTGCTGACCGCGCGGCGGAACAGCTCGGCGTCGGCATGGACGCGGCCGCCGCCCGTCACTTGCAGATGCACGCCGGCATCGTCGGCGACGCCTTCAAAGTACTCGGCGATGCGCGCGAGTTCCTTCGCGGCATCCAGTTCGCTCAACGTCGTGACGAACTGCGGATGCTCGGCGCGCGCGAGAAACAGCACGCTTTCGATCATGCGCGAGATCCGCTCGCATTCCTCGAGATTCGATGCGAGCAGCGACTGATACTCGTCGGCGGAGCGCGGACGTGCGAGCGCGACTTCGGTCGAGCCGCGCAGATTGCCGAGCGGCGTGCGCAGATCGTGAGCGAGATCGGCCGTGTATTGCGACATGCGTTGAAAGCCGCCATGCAGCCGGTCGAGCATCGCGTTCAGCGAGACGACCAGCGTGGCGAGTTCGCTCGGTACGTTATCGACTTTTATGCGCGTGTCGAGCTTGTCGACGGTGATCGTCGCGGCCTTGCCCGCCATCTCGCGCAAAGGCTTCAGCGACTCGCGCACCAGCATCCAGCTCATCAGGAACGCGAGCAGCATGCCGGCCAGGCCCGCGCCACAAAGACGCTCGCGATAGTAATCGAGCAGACGCCAGCGGTCCGTCATATCGCGCGCGATGACCAGCGTGACGGGCGTGCCGTCGCCCAGCACCGCATCCGCTGCGAGCCCGCGCACAGGCACGCCGCGCGCGTTGTGCCATTCCACGATGCTGGTCTCAGCGATACGCTGCGACGCGCCAAGCGGATTCGCCAGGGTCGGCGACGGCACGGCCGGATCGGCGATGCCCGCCGTGTTGTGCTCGAACACGAGCTTGCGGTCGGGGCCGCGCACTTCCATCGACATCGCGAGATTGCCCAGCACCTGGCTCGTCAGCCGGTCTTCATGGGCGCGCAAATCGGCAAGCGTCGCGATTTCCTGCGCGAGACGCCGCGTATGGCGCGCGATCAGCACGATGTCGAGATCCTCCTGCTGCTTGACCTCGCGGTCGAGCGCGAAATACAACACGCTGCCGACCAGCGCAAACACCATCAACGTCGTTCCGGCGAAGGCAAGCGCAAGCGTGGTGGTCAGCGAGCGCGCCGCCATCAATCGGTCTCTTTCAATTCGATCACGTAGCCGACGCCGCGCACCGTTTGTATCAGCTTGACCGGGAAGTCGTCGTCGATCTTCGCACGCAGCCGGCGAATCGCCACTTCGACCACGTTCGTGTCGCTGTCGAAGTTCATGTCCCACACATACGACGCGATCTGCGTGCGGCTCAGCACTTCGCCCTGACGGCGCGCGAGCAGTTGCAGCAGCGAGAATTCACGCGGCGTCAGATCGATGCGCGTGTTGCCGCGGCGCACGCGCCGACGGTTCACGTCGATTTCCAGATCGCCCACTTTCAGCAGTTCGCTTTCGCGCGGCGGGCCGCGCCGCGCCAGCGTGCGCACGCGTGCGAGCAGTTCGACGAACGCGAACGGCTTGACGAGATAGTCGTCGCCGCCGAGTTCGAGACCGCGCACGCGGTCGCTCACGTCGTCGCGCGCGGTGAGGAACAGCACCGGCGTGGTGCGCGTGGCGCGCAGGACTTTCAGCACGGCCCAGCCGTCCATGGTCGGCAGCATCACGTCGAGCACGATCACGTCGTAGTCCTGCTCCTGCGCGAGCAGCAGACCATCGGCGCCGTCGTTGGCGACGTCGACGGAATAGCCCGATTCTTCAAGGCCCTTTTTCAGGTAGGCGCCCGTTTTCGGTTCGTCTTCGATAATCAGTATTCGCATGACAGCCTCCGGCGCTTTAACGCACTTCAACGCACTTGGACGCGCTTTAACCGCGCTGAATGCGCGGTGGCGTAGTCGTGCCTTGTGGCGGTTTGACGCCGAGCGCTTCGGCCTTCAGCACGAAATCGGCAAGCGAGCGCGACTCCATCTTCTTCATCGCCTGACCGCGGTGAATCTTGACGGTGATCTCACTCAGGTTCATTTCGGCGGCAATCTGCTTGTTCATCAGGCCGCTCGCGACGAAGGCCATCACTTCGCGCTCGCGCGGCGTGAGCGATGCGTAGCGGCGGCGCAGGTCCGCGACCGAGCGGTCCGCTTCGCGCCGTTCCTCGTCCTTGCCGAGCGCACTCGCCACGGCGTCCAGCATGTCCTGATCGCGAAACGGCTTGGCGAGAAAGTCCATTGCGCCGGCCTTCATTGCCTTGACCGACATCGCGATATCGCCGTGCGCGGTCATGAAGATAATCGGCACGCGCAATTCGCCCGCGGCAATCTGTTCCTGCACGGCGAGGCCGCTTTGCCCTTTGAGCCGTACATCGAGAATCAGACAGCTCGGCACGTCCGGTCTCGGGAACGCAAGGAATTCCTGCGCGGACGCGAACAGTTCAACGCGCAAGCCGACGGAGCGCAGCAACATGCTGACGGCTTCGCGCATCGACGCGTCGTCGTCGACGACATAAACCATCGCGCTAGTCGCGTTGACCGGTTCAGTGCTCATTGCGCTTTGCCTCATCGAGCGGCAGAACGAACTGCATCACGGCACCCTTTCCCCCTTGAGATTCCGCCCAGATCCGGCCGCCGTGCGCCTCGACAATCGAGCGGCAGATCGACAGTCCCATTCCCATGCCTTCCGCCTTCGTCGTGAAAAATGCGTTGAAAAGCCGCCCGGCGTTCTCTTCGCTGATGCCCGTGCCGGAGTCTTCCACGACCACCAATGCGTGCCGCGCGTCGAAAGAGCGCGTGCGAATCCGCAATTCCCGCGGCCGGGCCGTGATGCCCGACATGGCCTGCACGCCGTTCATCACGAGGTTGATCACGACCTGCTGCAACTGCACGCGGTCGGCGCAGACCGACGGCGGGGGACTCGCGTAATCGGCATCCACTTCGACGCGGTGCGCATCCAGCTCACGCCGCACGAGTTCGATGGATTCTCTCACTATAGCGTTCAGATCGAGCACCGCGTGGCTAGGATCGCGCTTTTGCGCCATCGACCGTATCTGGCGGATCACATCGCTCGCGCGCCGCGCGTCGTGAATCATCTGGTTAATCGACTGGCCGACTTCCTTCAGATCGGGCTGCGGACGGTTCAGCCAGCGCAGCGCGGCGTCGCCGCACGTGGCGATCGCCGCAAGCGGCTGCGTGACCTCGTGCGCGATCGACGCGGCCAGTTCGCCGAGCATCGTCACACGCGTGACGTGCGCGAGTTCGGCCGTCGAGCGGTCGAGCGCTTCCTGCGCCGCCCGCCGTTCGGTCACGTCCATCAGCGCGCCGACGTATTCGGGATTCGCCGATTGCGGTGCGGCGAGACGCGCGACGTAGTGCACATGTTTGACGCTTCCATCGGGCATCGCGAGGCGATGTTCGAGATCAATCAACGGCACGCCCGCGAGACTCTGCTGATAAGCCTGCCTCATCAGCGCGATGTCTTCCGGATGCGCGCGCGCGAGGATCAATTGGAAGCTGGGCGCGACGTCTTTCGAATAGTCGAAGATCCGATACGTTTCGTCGGACCACCACATCTCGCCGCCGGGCAGTTTCGTCGCGATGCTGCCGGTGCGGCTCAAACGCTGCGCGTCGGACAGAAACGCCTCGCTGCGCGCGAGCGCCTGCTCGGCCTGTTTGCGTTCTTCGATATCGGTGTTCACGCCATACCAGCGCAAAATCTTGCCGGCGCTATCGCGCAGCGGTTCCGCGCCGATATGCATCCACCGGTAGACGCCATCGCTGTGCCGGATGCGGGACACGCTTTCGAACGGCGCGCCCGTTGCAATGGCTTCGTGCCAGGCGTGCTGCATCGCGCCGCAGTCGTCGGGATGAACGATCGAGCGCCAGATGTCGCCGTCGTTCTCCACGCACGTCACGCCCAGTTCGTTCCAGCGACGGTTGATGAAGACGAGCCGCCCATCGCTCGACGAACTCCAGACCATGCCTGGAATCGCGTCGATGGTCGCGCGCAATTCGTCCTTCTGGCGCCGCAACTCGCCTTCCATCTGCTTGCGGACGGTAATGTCGTTGTTGGTGGCGAGCACGGCGCGCGGCTTGCCTTTCGCATCGCGCCACAGCGCCCAGCGGCTCGAAATGACGACCGTTGTGCCGTCATTGCGCACATGCTGCAGTTCGCCTTGCCAGCGCCCGGAACGCAACAACTCGCGGCGAATTTCGTCGAGCGAGACCGACGAGCGCGTTTGCGTCAGCTCATGCACCGGCTGACCGATCGCCTGTTGCGTAGTCCATCCATAGAGTTGTTCCGCGCCCTGATTCCAGAACGTGATCAGATCGTTCATGTCGTACACGACAATCGCGTCATGCGTCAGATCGAGTAACTGCAACTGCTCCTGCAGCGTCGCCGTGCTCTTCTGATTGCGCAGCGCGAGCACCGACGCCGTCGCGATGGCGAGCAAGCTGACGAGACAGCGCGCGACCGGGCCGCCCGAGTAGTGCTCGTCGTGGGACATTGCAAAGGCGATCACCGTGAGCGCCACGCAACCCCATGACGTGAGAATCGCAGCGGGCCGCGAACTCGTCGAAGCGACGAGCAATACCACGACCACGTACAGCACGGCGATCGCGATATCGAGTGGCGTGAATGCGTCGATCAGGAATACGACCAACGCGACTGCCGCCGCGAGAACGTACAAAACGCGTGGGTCATGCCGCATCGGTTCGTCGGCGCGTGAGCGGAATATCATGTCGGCGATTGAGCGCGCCGCGCGAGAAGGAGGGAGACGAAACGAGGCGATGCTGGCATAGGCATTCGAGGTAAACGTTCGTTGACGAGTACCGGGGACCCTGTCTCGCGCCGCCATAACGGCGCATCGAAGTCAGACACGCGGGACGCCGACCCATTTAATCCGGCAGTTATCTTATCTGAGTTTTTCGGTATCCAACCGTTAAGTCCCTTCCCGACGAAGCCTTAATCAAGGCTCGCCGCGTTCCGCCTGCAGCGTTTCGAGGCAACGCAATATGGCCGCGCCATCGACGGGTTTGCTCAGCACGCACAGCGCGCCATCGTCCAGCGCCTGGCGGCGCACCGCGTCCGATGCGAACGCGGAGATAAAGATGACCGGCAGCGCGATTCCGTCGTCGATCAGACGGCGTTGCAACTGAAGCCCGCTCATGCCCGGCATCTGGACATCGGAGATGACGCACGCGACATCCGCGATCTGGCCGGAGGCGAGAAAATCTTCGGCCGACGCATAGAGCCGCACGTCCCAACCCAGCGAACGAACCAGACTCGATGTGGCGATGCGGACGGATTCGTCGTCGTCGATAATCGAAGCTATCGGATGGGAATGCAAGCGACTGATCCTCTGCCATACATGCGGTTACGGCGGCACACTGTTGCTTCGCCCGCCGTTCAGGTGTTCCCATCTTAGGGAGAAAAGCCTGCCGGGAAAATTATATGTGTGTATAGGGTGGGTGCGTGGAGTCGGCGTTGCTACCCGAAAAGCCGCGCCCACACCCGCCGCACACGACGCGCGCGGTCTTCGAAAAGATATGACGCAACCAGCGCCAGAAGACCTGAAATAGCCCCCGTCAGGATGTGCTCGACGTAGGGGATTGGGTAGTGACTCGCGTGGGAGTAGGCGTCGCCTATCGCTGTCAGGACGCCGACGACAAGCGCATTGCCGTAGCGATGGCCGTAGAGTTTCGCTGCAGGTGTGAAAGTCAGAAGTATGGCCAGGAGCCCGGTGAGCAGACCGGTGCGGAATGCAATCGTCCAGTGGACAAGGCTCATGATGTTGCCCCAGCTACCCGGCATGCAGGTCATGCATGCGCTTGTGGGCTGCCAGAAACGCTGGATAAACAGCCTGATGCGGCGCTTCCACTCGCTTGACATGATCGATGCCCTTGTCACGGCCGACGCCAATATACGGTGGAATACTACACTCGCAACGGCAGCTTCACTTCCCCTTGACGTTACGTTCCTGTCCCGGCGTGACGTCAAAGACCTTCCGATAACACCGCCCCAGATGCGAAGCGCTGGCAAACCCGCACTGCATCGCAATGTCGAAGATGGAAGCGGTCGATTCATGCAGGAGCTTTTGCGCCGCCTTCAGGCGCACGCCCAGATAGAACTGCGACGGTCCCATGTCAAAATGCTTGAGCCACATGCGCTCGAACTGGCGAGGCGAGATACCGACCAGCGAGGCGAGTGTCTGCACAGGAACGGGGCGCTCTATGTTCTGCTCCATCAGCGTGATCGCATTGACGATGCGCCGATCCTCGATACCGTAGCGCCACTGGATCGCCATTTTCTGGCTTTCCTGCGACGCGCGAATCCGCGTATGCAGGAACTGATCGGCGACATCGGCGGCAAGCCGGTGGTTATGCGCGCGCGCGATCACGTCCAGCATCAGATCGATCGCCGCGGTGCCGCCGCCGCATGTCAGCCGGTCGCCGTCGATGCAATAGAGGTCGCGCGTGACCGCGAGCGAAGGAAACTCGTCGGCGAGCGCCTTCAACGCTTCCCAATGAATCGTGCAACGCCGCTTGTCGAGCAGCCCGGCGCGCGCGAGGATCATCGTGCCGAGGCTCACGCCGCCGAGCGGTTTGCCTGTCGCGGCATAGCGGCGCAAAAAGTCGAACACCCGCTCGTTGCGGTAGTTCTCCACACCGATGCTCGCCACCACGAACAACTGGTCCACGGCAATCGACGACGTCATTGCGGATTCAGGCTGCAGCGAAAATCCGGAACTCGACGACACGGGCTCGCCGTCGGCGCTGATGAGATGCCAGCTATACAGCGGCTTGCCGCTCACCCGGTTAGCCGCGCGCAGCGGCTCGCTCGCGGAGCTGAGCGCCATCATCGAGAAGTTGGGTACGAGGAAAAAGCCGATGCGTTCCGTGTCGGGCCGTCGCTCCCGGCTCGAATCCGCCGTGCTTTCCGTGGGCGCGGCGGCGAGTGCGGCGGCCAGTGCGCCCTCCTCCGCCCGTGGCCACTTTTGACTGCGGGCGGAAGCCGGTTGCGGACCCTCATCGTTCATTTTCCTGCGCATGTCCATGCTGGATTGGCCAAGGTGAGGAAACTGTCGCATATCGGGCCGCGCCGGTCCATCGCCGCATGAGCGCGCAAGCGCTATCGGGCCCGCCTCAATCGCCGGTGTAATTCGGCGGACGCTTTTCGAAAGTCGCGGCGAGCGCCTCGCGATGATCCTCCGTGCGATGCGCGATGCCTTGAAAAGCCGCCGAGAGTTCCAGCAGGCTCGGCAGGTCCATCCGCTGTCCTTCGCGGATCAGGCGCTTGCTCATGCGCAGCACGTTGGGCGGATTGACGGCGATTCGCGCCGCCAGTTCCTTCGCCGCGGACAGCAGTTCCGCGTCCGGCACCACCCGCGAGACGAGCCCCCACGCGAGCGCGCATTGGGCATCGATAGGCGTGCCCGTGAAAATCATTTCCGCGGCGCGCGAAAGACCGATTGCACGCGGCAGCAGCCACGCGCCGCCGTCGCCAGGAATGATGCCGACCTTGGCGAAGCTCTCCGCGAACAGCGCGCTTTCTGCGGCGATACGGATATCGCACATCAGCGCGAGATCGCAGCCCGCGCCATGCGCGGGTCCGTTCACCGCGGCGATGCAAGGCACGTCCAGTTCATGAAACGCGCGCGGAATGCGTTGAATGCCGCGCCGATAGTTCTCGCGTATTCGTGCCGCGTTGCCGGCGAACGTGCCGAGTTCGTCGCGCATGTGTTTGATGTTGCCGCCCGACGAGAAGGCGGGGCCCGCGCCCGTCAGCACGATTGCGCGGACGCTCAGATCGGCTTGCGCGCGCGCGAGGCTCGCTACCAGCGCGTCGACCACTTCCATTTCGGTGAGTGCGTTGCGCGTTGCCGGACGGTTCAGCGTGATCGTGGCGACGCCACCGTCCAGTTCATAAAGTACCGGTTCGTTCATGTTCAGGTTCCCGTGCGCAGAAGTTCTTCGGCGACCGATGCGGCCAGTTCGCGGCGCAGCACCTTGCCGCTCGGGTTCAGCGGCAAGCGCTCCACGAACAGTATTTTCTTGGGCCGCTTGTATGGCGCGAGGTCGTCGCTCGCCTTGCAAAACGCAATGACGGTGTCCTCCGTCAACTGTGCGTCGCTGCGCACGACAAACGCCGTGACCGCCTGGCCCCACTTCGGATCGGGCACGCCGATCACCGCGGCCTCCTGCACGCCGGGGCAGTGATACAGCACCTCTTCGACTTCCCGCGGATAGATGTTTTCGCCGCCCGAGACAATCATGTCGTCGGCGCGGCCGTGAAAGTGGAAATAGCCGCCTGCGTCGACGCTAAAGAGATCGCCCGTATAGAGCCAGCCGTCGCGAAACTTCTTTGCCGTTTCGACGGGATTGTTCCAGTACGCGCGCGCCAGTTGCGGGCCGCGTACGATCAGTTGACCGACTTCGCCAGGAGCCACGCTTTCCGTGGATGGCACGGCGCGCTCCGCATCGTTCGTCACGACGCGGCAGGTGCTGATCAGCGTCGGCTTGCCGCACGACCCGAGGCGCGACAGTGCATCGCGTGGATGCAGCAGCAGCGTCAGGCTCGCTTCGGTCATGCCGTAGCCGTTGTAGACATTCGGACAGAACTCGTCGATGACGCGTTGCATCGCTGCGGCGGGAATCGCCGCGCCGCCCGTGGTAATCATCCGCAGGCTGCTGTGATCGGTCCGCGCGAACGATGGATGGAACAGCATGTCCTGGATCTGCGTCGGCACGGCAAAGAGCGTCGTAATGCGATGTTCGCCGATCGCGGCGAGCGTGCGCTCGGGATCGTAGCGCGGCAGAACGATGTTGGCCGCACCGACCATCAGGTGCGGCATGAAATACGCCTGCATGCCGCCGACGTGGTACAGCGGCGCGATATGAAGCGCCGAATCGGTGCTCGTCAGGCTGTATTCCATCACGCAGTTCGTGGCGATCGCGACGTCGTTGCCATGCGTGTGGATCGCGCCTTTCGGACGCCCCGTCGTGCCGGACGTGTACACCAGCGCCGAGATGTCCTCGGGCGTGACGGGAGGCAGCGGCGCATCGCGATGACGCGTGCCGTCTATCAGCGAATCGAAGTCGTGATGATGCGATGGCGCATCGCCGTCGCCGGGAAGTTCATCGCCGTGGCCGCCGTGTCCTGTCACACGCACATAGATGCGCAGATCGGGCAAGCCCTGTTCGACCTTCGCGACGACGGCCTGCATCGAATCGTCGTAAATCAGCGCCCGCGCGCCGGCATCGCGGATGATGAACGCCGCGTCGTTCGCGGACATCCGGTAGTTCATCGGGACTGCAATCGCGCCGAGCAACTGACAGGCGAGATACGCGGTGGCCGTGGCGTCGGATGTCTTCTGGAAGATGGCCACGCGATCCGTTTGCCGCACGCCAAGATCGAACAGCGCCTGCGCGAGTCCGCGTACGCGCACGTCCCATTGCGCGTAGGTCAAGCGCGCGTCGGCGCAGACCAGCGCGAGACGGTCGGGGTACTTCGCAACCGTGTTTTCGAACAGCGAGGTAATGGTCAGCATGATGGAAATGGAGTGCGCTCAGAGGTTGATCTTCAGATCGGGGAGATCGCGCGAGGCGATCAGGTATTTCGCCATTTCCGACGTTCCGCCGACAATCGTCAGCGCGCGCGCGTCGCGATAGAGCTGTTCGGCCCGGCCGTATTCTTTGGTAAGGCCGTCGCCACCCAATATCTGCACGGTTTCGTTGACACAGAAATTCGCCGTCTCTGTCGCGACGAGCTTGGCCATGGCCGCTTCCTTCATCAGCGCCTTGCCGTCGGCGCCCGCGTCGTACATCTTGGTCGCGCGATACGTGAGGAGTTCGGCGGCGTCGATGCGCCAACTCATCTGCGCGATCTTGTCCCAGATCAGTTGCTTGCAGCCGAGGAACTGCCCGAACGTCCTGCGGCTTTGCGCATGCGATCGGGCGATGTCGAACGCACTGCGCGCGACGCCGAGGCCCGAGCCGCCCAGAATCGCGCGCTCGAAATTGAACATGCCGCGCATGATTGCGAAGCCCTCGCCGGCCACGCCCAACAGGTGATCCGCGCCGACCCGGCAATCGTCGAACTTCACTTCGCCGACGATGCAGCCGTGCCGGCCCATGAACGTATAGTTGCGCGGAAAGCTGATCCCGCGCGCGTCTTTGGGCACGGCCACGGCGGTGATGCCCGGCCTCTCCAGGCCATCGCGCGGCGTGATGCCGTAGGCGATATAGACGTCCGCAACCGACGCGTTCGAGATATAGCGCTTGAAGCCGTTGATGACCCATTCGTCGGTGCGGGCGTCGTATTCGACGCGCGTTTGCATGTCGGCGGAATCGCTGCCCGTGCCGGGCTCGGTCACGCAGATCGCGCCGATCGCGCGGCCATCCAGAATCGGTTCGAGATACGCATCGCGCACTTCCCTGCTGGCATGACGATGCAGCGGATAGGCGCAGCTCAGCGCGGTGGCGATGGTGGTCTCAAACGCATAGTTGATGGCGGACGCTTCCTCGGAGAGGATCGTCGCGTGCGTGAGACCGGGCTTTGTCAGCGAGCCGCGATACAGGTCCGCGAACATCAGCCGCAAATAGCCGGCTTCGCCCAGCGCGCGCACCACGCGTTTGACGGCGTCCCAGTCGCGGCGCTCTTCTATGTCCGCGGCGCGCGGCGCGAGTTCGCGTTGCAGGAACGCGCGCGCTTCGGCGCGAAACGCGCGGTCTTCGTCGGTAAGGAGAAAATCTTGCATGGCAGACGACGCTTCAGGTATTGACAGGTGAATGAGCCGCGCGGATGCCCCGCGCCGCATAGACGCGTGCATCGCGCACGGTCGGCAGCAGGAAGCGCGCTTCGCGCAGCGCCGCATAGTCGAGTTCGCCGACCACCAGTTCTTCGTCGGTCGTCGAGCCCATCGCGACCGTGTTGCCGAACGGATCGAGAATGCGCGAGCCGCCCCAGAAACGCAGCATGCCTTCGGTGCCGATGCGATTCGCCATGACCACCGCGACCCCGTACGTGACCGCATAGAAGCGCAGGTTCAGTTCCCACGCGGACGGATTGTCGAAGCCGCCGCCCACCGCTTCGCGCGCGGAACTGATCGGCGCGGCGAGCAGCGTGACGCCGTCGCACATCAGGTCGTGAACGAGCGCGGGGTTCCACAGGTCGTTGCAGATCGGCGTGGCGACGCGCCAGTCGCGGTCGATGCCGAACGCGCCGAGATCCGCTCCCGGCGCGTAATAAAGGCCATCGCGCAGCTTGCCGTAGGTCGCCAGTTGAATCTTGCGATGCACGTGCACGATTGCGCCTTCCGTCACGCTCGCCTGGCTGTTGTAGAACTGGCCACCAGGCGCTTCTTCGATAAAACCAAACGACGTATGGAGACCAACGCTCGCTTGCGCAAGCGCCGCAATGGCCGGGTGATCGACACGCATTGCAAGCTGCAGCGCGTCCTTGCCCGCGCTATGGCCGCATAGGGACAATTCCGGAAAGAGCAGCATCGCGACGCCGCGCCGGCGCGCTTCGTCGATCATGCTCAGATGCTTGCCGAGGTTGGTGTCGAGATCGCCATACGAACTGTCGATCTGCGCGGCCGCGACTTTTAGCGCGCCGTCTCGCGGCGCTTCGGGGGAAGGCGAAGGCATGTTCTCGTCTCTCTGATCTGATCGGGTCGCGTGCGTTACAGCAGACCGGCTTGCTTCAGGAAATCATGCGAGACTTCGCTGAACGATTTCTTCTGCACGTCGACGGATGCGTTCAGGCGCGCCATCGTCGGTGCGTCGAGTTTTGCGGACAGCGAGTTGAGGATCGGCCCGAGCTTCGGATTGGCGTCGAGCGTCGCCTTGCGGATCACCGGCGTGAGCGCGTAGGACGGAAAGAAGCCCTTGTCGTCCTTCAGAATGACGAAGTTGAATGCGGGCACGCGGCCATCGGTCGCGAAGACGAGCGCGATATCCACCTGACGATCCTTCAGCGCCTGATACGTGAGGCCGGAGTCCATCCGCTTGACCTCGTCCTGCGAAAATTCGAAGCCGTACAGCTTTTGCAGCGGACGCAACCCGTCGGGGCGCGCATAGAACTCCGAATTGGACGCGAAGGTCAGCGTCTTGCCTGCTTTAATCGCCCTTGCAAGATCGCTCAGGGTCGCGATGCCCAGCTTCTTCGCTTCGTCCTGATTCATCGCGAACGAGTACGTGTTGTTCGCACGCGAAGGGTCGAGCCATACCAGGCCCTTGCCTGCATCGAGTTCCTTGACCTTCCTGTAGGTGTCTTCCGGCGACAGGCGGTCATTGATCTTGTTGTACGTGATGAGCGACGTGCCCGTGTATTCCCAGTACACGTCGACCTGTCCATTCTCTTGCGCCGAGCGCAGCACCGCGCTGCCCAGGCCATCCTTCTTCGTGACGGTGAAGCCTTTTGCCTGCAGTAGCTCCGTGGTCATTTCGGCGAGCAGTTGCTGCTCGGTGAAGTTCTTGCCGCCGACCACCACGCTGGC
The DNA here is from genome assembly GCF_003330785.1 of Paraburkholderia graminis. Classification (NCBI taxonomy): domain Bacteria; kingdom Pseudomonadati; phylum Pseudomonadota; class Betaproteobacteria; order Burkholderiales; family Burkholderiaceae; genus Paraburkholderia; species Paraburkholderia graminis. The sequence continues at coordinate 1,197,318 of NZ_CP024934.1, read as the reverse complement.
CGCCGCGCAACTGATGGCCCACGAGGACGCAAAAGAGAGAGCGACGAGCGCGCAGGCCCGCTTGAAAAAAGTAGTCTTCATGATTTCCTCGGAAAACGCGTATGCGTGGGATGGAACTAGCGTTGGGAAGCGACGCCTCGCGACACGAGATGCACCTGCATCTGTCCGACGAGCACGTCTGTGAGAACCGCGAGGACCGCGGTTGGAATAGCGCCCGCCAGCAGCATCGAAAAGTCGTTCATGTCGATGCCGGTAAAGATCAGTTCACCGAGCCCGCCGCCGCCGACGAGAAACGCGAGCGGCGCGGTGCCGACGGTAATGGCGAGCGCGGTGCGAATGCCCGCGAAGATCACGTACAGCGCATTGGGCAATTCCACCTGCCATAGAACCTGCGCAGGCGTCATGCCCATGCCGGTGGCCGCTTCGATCAGCGCACGCGGAACCGCGCGCAGACCTTCGAGCGTGTTGAGCACGATGGGCAGCAACGTCGCCACCCACAGCGCGAAGATGGACGGCCATCGTCCAATGCCGAGCACGCTCATGGCGAGCGCGAGCAGCGCGAGTTTGGGCACGGCCTGCCCCATGTTCAGCGTCTGCATCAGCGCCTGAGCGACGCGAGCCTGTTTGCCCGACTCGCGGCTCAGATAGATGCCGAGCGGCACTGCGACGACGATCGCGAGGCTGCCCGCGATGGCGACCATCGTCATCTGCGCGATGGACTGGTAGACGATATCGCTGCGATATTGCGCGATCGACGCGAGCCAGTTGTGCCAGTTCTCCGCGCGGGCCTGCAGCGGCGCAGCGCACGCGAAGAGGACTGCGCAGCGTGAAAGCAGTGTTCTCATGTTTTTCATGCGCAGACCTCCGCGGGCAAACGCAACATGTCGACGATATGCGCCTGGTTCACGTAACCGACGAAGCGGCCCTCGTCGTCGACGGTGGGCAGCCATGCTTGTCCGAGCGCGAACATCGACGAAATCACGCTGCGCAGATCGTCGCAATCGCGCGCCACGCCGCGCATGGGTCTGGCATGCGCCGCCGTCAGCGTGCCGTCTATTGCCGCGAGTTCCGCCGCGCCGAAATACCCTTGCGGCTTGCCTGCGGCATCGAGCAACACGATCTGCTCGACGCCGTGCCGCTCGAGCAGCGCCCGCGCTTGCACGCTGCTGTCGCCTACCCGCGCGGCGCACTCGCAGGCGGACAAAGCGTCTTTTGCGCGCACGAGGCGCAGGCGCTTCAATGCCCGGTCCGCGCCGACGAAGCCGGCGACGAACGGGCTCGCGGGCCTCGCGAGAATCGTGTCCGGCGTATCGAACTGTTCGAGCCGGCCTGCGCGAAAGATCGCGATGCGGTCGGCCATCTTCACGGCTTCGTCGATGTCGTGGCTCACGAACATGATCGTCTTCTTGACCTGCTGCTGGATGCGCAGAAACTCGTCCTGGATCAGCTCCCGATTGATCGGGTCGATCGCGCCGAACGGTTCGTCCATCAGCATGACGGGCGGATCGGTTGCCAGTGCGCGCGCGACGCCGACGCGCTGCTGCTGCCCGCCGGACAGATCCTTCGGATAGCGCGACAAATAGATCGACGGATCGAGTGCGACGATCTCCAGCAATTCGGCCGCGCGGCGCTTCGCTTTCGTCTTGTCCCAGCCGAGCAGACGCGGCACCACGCTGATGTTTTCCTCGACCGTCATGTTGGGAAAGAGCCCGATCTGCTGGATCACATAGCCGATCTGACGGCGCAATTCGACGACTTCGAACTCGTCCGTATCGCGGCCGTCGATGAAAATCTTTCCCGACGTCGGCTGGATCAGACGGTTGATCATTTTCAGCGTGGTCGTCTTGCCGCAGCCCGACGGGCCGAGCAAAACGCAGATTTCACCCGCGCCGACTTCCATGTCGATGCCGTCGACCACCGGGGCGCTGGCGCCTTCATAGCGCTTCGAGATGCTGGAGAGCTTGATCATGGTTATTGCGCGTGATGAGGAGATTTACGGAACGACGCCCACGCGCCGAGACGCACTGCAAGCCTGCCGGTACGCGACGGGCTGCGAAGGCCCTTCGGCGTCAACAGGCGCTGCACCCAGCCGAGGCCATAGTCGGCGGCGATCGCCAGAACGCTCACGAGAATCGCGCCGGCAATCAGCTGACGCGGGTCCGACTGCGAGATGCCGCGACTGATCAGCTTGCCGAGGCCGCCCGCGCCGATATAGGCGGCGACGGCGGCAATGCCCACATTGATCACCACGGCCATGCGCATGCCCGCCATGATGATGGGCAGCGCAATCGGGATCTCGACTTTCCACAGACGCTGGCGCGTGGTCATGCCGATGCCGCGCGCCGCTTCGCGCAGCGCCGGATCGATGTTAGTGATCGCCGTGTACGTGTTGCGCACGATCGGCAGTTGCGAATAAAGGAAGAGCGCGATGACCGTCGGCAGAAAGCCGATGCCCTGGCCGATCAACGACAGGACCGGAATCATCAGACCGAATAGCGCGACTGACGGAATAGTCATCAGGATCGCCGCGAGGTACAACACCACTCTCGCGGCGCGCTCATTGGCCGTGATCGCGATGCCGAGCGGCACGCCGGTGAGGATGGCAAAACCGACGCCCACCCCGACGATCTCGATGTGCTCAACGGTGAGCCTGATGATCGACGCAAGGTTGTCGATCATGAAAGCAAGGGTATCCACGTTGTCTCCGTTCCGCTGTTGCGTGTCCGTGTGCTTCGCCACCGGGCAAAGATATCCGGACAAAACCCGGAACCCTTCATCTGCATTCGACGTCGTTTGTCACGGAAGCGACATCGCGATTGAGCCGTGGTGCGTTTCCCTTGCGGCACGGGGAACGGGCTATGCATCGCTAAGGGTTATCCCCGTCCTTTAAGCGACAGGTCGGTGCGGTGACTGAATCAGGAAGAAGCGAGAAGAGGCGCTGGCGGCGGGCAAATCGGCGGGCAACTAAGCGCATGGTTGGCGAGGTCGCCCATGACCAGGCGCGGCTTTGCGTTACCTTCCCTGCTGGCGCCAGACGCTGCGCAGCGTGAACGTGGCAAGCGCGCCTGTGACGAGCGCGGTGAACAGATAAAGCCCCGCCGGACCCGCGAGCGCCATCGTCGCGGAAGCGAGAGTCGGGCCGGCGCTCGCGCCGACGGAGAAGATCAGCAGAAGGCCGGCGCTCACGGCGATGCGCTGATCGGCGGGAATGCAGTCGTTCACATACGAGGTCACGACGCCGTACATGGAAAAAGCCACCGCGACATAGAGGTAGCCGAAGGCCCGGACCAGAGCGCCGTCGCGCAGCAGAAACAACAGCACGCTCAGCAATCCGGCGATGACCGCGAGACACAACAACACCTTGCGCCGATCGAAGCGGTCGGCGAGCCGTGCGACGGGCCATTGCGGCACCAGCGCGGCCAGCAGCGCGAAGCCCATGAAATGCGACACCTCCGGCACCGGATAGCCGAGGCGCCGCATGAACACCGGCTGCATCGTATAGAACGCGCTATTGAGCACACCCGCCGACAGGCACGCGAGCACGCCGAGCGGCGCCCAACGGTAGATGGTCTGCAGCCCCGACAGTCCGCGCGCGAGGCGAGAGCCGCAGGACGCAGCGGCCGCCTCGAGCGCGTGGCCGGGTGCGGGCGCGGTGCCTGCCAGCGCGACGGGAATCAGGGACGCCGCGAACAACGCGGCGACCGCGCTGAAGAGTTCGAAGCCGCCGGGGTCCGCGAGTCCGATCAGGAACTGTCCGGTGCCGACGCCGAGATAATTGGTGATCAGATAAGCCGAAAATACGCGGCCGCGTTGAGCGTTCGTCGCGACCTGATGCAACCAGCTTTCGACGATCGTAAAGATGCCGACGAGACAGAAGCCCGTTACGAAGCGCAAGGCCACCCACATCGAGGCCGCGCTCCACACCGCATAGCCGAGCGCGCAGCATGCCGACGACGCAGCCAATGTCACGAATGCGCGGTGATGACCGACCCGCGCGATGAGCGCGCCACCGTACAGCGCGCCGAACAGGAAGCCGACGTAATACGCCGACTGCACCACGCCCATCACGATCGACGGCGCCTGCTGCTGCGAGAGGCGCAGCGAGATGAGCGTGCCCAGCAGGCCGTTGCCGGTGATGAGAATCGCGTAGCCGAGAAGCAGGACCGCGGTGGAGCGCAAGCTTCCAAAGGCCGGCTCGCGTGACTCGACAGCGGCAGCGAGGGGCGCGGCCCTTTCTCCGCAATCGGCGAGCGGTAGCAAGTCCGTTAAAGAGGACGTGCCCGTTGGTTGACACACAGCCGGTTCCGGTGCCTGTTTCATTCGTGCTGAGTCTCGTTCGTCCTGCGCGGCACCGTTTAGCGACGTTGGGGCTTTCGAGTTCCGAATGTAGCGGTCCGCCGCCTCGCCGGCATATCGCGAATGCGACGTCGGTTAGCAGCATAACGACATTATGTTTTGCGCTTCATCGCGCTGCGCGCCTTCGGGTCCAAACACCGGAGCGTCAAGCGGTGTGAAACGCGGCGCCGCTCTTCCGCGGTGGCACAAAAGGGACACCGGCTGCGATCGGCAAATCAATGAAAAGAGGCCGGAAAAAAGGCCTGTTCGCCACGTAACGCGCGCACACCGCCGATAGAATTTCGTCCTATAGGCAGTTACACACCGCCACACGTTCGACTCCGGTCGGATCGCTTTTTCACATCGGATTTCCGGTTAATTCAGCATGACACGGCTTGCACGGCACTACGTCCCAGAACAACCGCAGCACGTTATCTTGCAGGGGTTCACGGGGCACGCGTTTTTGGATGAAGGCGACTATCTGTACTTCATCGCCTGCCTCGCAGACGCAGCGCGCGTCGCCGGTCTGGCCGTCCACGCGTGGGTCCTGATGCCCGACGCGGTACAGCTGCTCGTCACGCCTTCCTATGAGTCGAGCCTGGCGATGGCGATGCAAGCGGTCAGCCGCCGCTATGCCGAGACCTTCAACCGACGCCACGGACGCCGCGGCATGATCTGGCGTGGCGGGTACTCGGCGACAGTGATCGAGCCCGAGCGATACTTTCTGCTCGCGAGCCACGTCATCGATCATGCGCCGGTGCGCAACCGCCTTGCGGCTGAGCCAGGACAATACCCGTGGTCGAGCTATGCGCACCACGTCGGGCTGCGCATCGACAGGTTCATCAAGGAGCATCCGGTCTACCGGGCGCTCGGCGATACGCCGATCGAGCGCCACGAGGCTTACCGCAATCTGGCCGCGCAGCGTCTTGACGATCACGACGTCGATAACCTGATGCAGTCGACCCTCGAAGGCTGGGTGCTCGGCGGCGCCGCGTACTGCGAATGGGCGGCGCAGACCGCGAATCGGCGTTTGATGCCGCTGTTGCTACGCGACCGGCAGCCGAAGGTGCGCGCGACGCGCGCCGTCGCGCATCGGACGAATGAAAAGAAACATGAGCGAGGAACGAACGTCGAACTATCGCAGCCAACGTGAGGCTGCGATTGTGGTGATCGCCCGCTGAGGTCCACGACCCCGCGTCGCCGCCCTTTTTTACACGCCTTCCACTAGAACGGCGCGATACTTGGCGCCCTTGAATCGATGCTGTGCGACTTCCTGATACGCAGGGCTGTCGTACCACGCCCGCGCGGTCTCAGTCGACGGAAACTCGACAATCACGACGCCCTCCGGCGCGTCACCCTCGAGGACCTGCTGAGGTCCGTATGCGGCGAGAATCTTCACAGGATGACCTTTGAAGGTCTCGCCCACCTTGCTTTGGTAGATGTCGAGCTCGTCCTGAGCCTGCGTGCTTTCCCTCGTGAAGACAATATAAGTCGTCATGGCTACGCTCCTGAGCGTGGAATAGAGGCGGATACGATGATGCCATGAAATTGTGGCGGGGCTCGGGGGGTGGTGGGGGTGGTGGGGGTGGTGGCGGTGGTGGTGGTTGGGGTGGAGGGATGCCGGGGGTTCGTAGACGGGTGGTCGTGAGGCGGTAGGAGGTGAGGCGTTATACGATGTCTGTGTTGGCGGCGGACGCATATCGACCCATACGGGACAATCGCACCGACGTTCCGATACGTCCGCTATTGAAGAAGCAGCGGACGTCCAATGTGTTGCGCCGGGCTTGAACTGCACGTGTCGAGTCGATCCTAACAGGCACGTTAGCGATCAATCTCAGTAATGCCTGTATGCTCGGTGCGGATACTCTCACTCTCGGCATGCTTGCCACGTTCGTGCATATGGGCGGTCGGCGTGCGATCGATCAATAAGCTAAGCAACTCAGGCCGGCTGTAGTGACCGCGAGAATCCATCTTCCGCTTCCGCTCGATTATCGAAGAGAAATCCAGGTTTGCGATCACTTCGCCTTCACCCGAGCGCAGCGGCTCTGCAAGCAGACCTCCGTCCGGCCCGACAATTGCGCTAAAACAGCCGCCGGAAATCGGACCGATAGGGCAATCTGTATCCTTCATGAGCTGGGCCTGTTGCTCCGCATCGAGCCAGGCGGTCGCATTGACCACAAAACAACCCGATTCGAGCGCGTGCTGACGGATATTGATTTCCATCTGCTCGGCGAACGTTGCGCCCCCAAACGATCCGGGGTACATCGCCGAATGAATCTGCTCTCCTTCGACCATCAACGCGTAGCGCGCGAGAGGCAGATAGTGCTCCCAGCATGCCAGTTGCCCAATGCGACCGACTGCGCTGTCCACGGCTACCAGTCCTGATCCGTCTCCTTGTCCCCAGACAATCCGTTCGTGGTAGGTCGGCGTCAATTTGCGCCGACGCTGGAGCAGCGTGCCGTCGGCATCGAACAGGAGTTGGGTGTTGTACACCGTGCCGCCATCGCGCTCGTTGATTCCGATCGAAACGACCATGCCCGCCTGACGACACGCGTCGCCGAGCATCTCGGTCACCGTCGAGGGGACAGTGACGGACTCTTCGATGAGACGCACGTGTTCGGCACCGAGCCTGGAGGGAGCCTGGACGAACGAAAAATAGGGATAGTAGGGAACGATAGCTTCGGGGAAGGTCGCGTACTGGACGCCCTTGCTGCCAAGCTCCAGAATCTTGCGCACGACCTTCTCAACCGTGCCGGTCCGCGCTGTATAGGACGGGACTGATCTGTACTGCCGCTGCTTTTACAAGCGTCATGAGACATCTGCCTTAAGAGTTGATCCGGTTTCAGTCAGGTCGGCGGTCGCGGCTCCATCGAACGGGTTCATGCAAACTTGAGTCCGATCACGCCACTGAGAATCAGCAGAATGAAGAACACCCGCAACGGTGCGGCCGAATCTCCGAGCAAAGCGATACCAAGAATTGCCGTACCCGCCGCCCCGATTCCGGTCCACACGGCGTAGCCGGTCCCGACCGGGACCGTACGAAGCGCCACGGAGAGCAGAACGACGCTCGACAGCCCCGTCGCAACCGTAAGCAGCCCGGGCGTAAGTCGCGTGAAGCCGACTGAAGCCTTCATCGCAAAGGCAAACGCAATCTCAAGCAAGCCCGCCAGGCCAAGTAGTAGCCATGCCATCAGTGAAAACTCCGTACGAGATGTGCGATGTCAGGCTTTGGCGCTAGCCGCGGCCGGAACGGTGCGGAAGGCGATCCCCAGCCGATTGAAGGCGTTCATCAGGCCGATCGCATAGGTGAGATCGGCAAGTTCCTTATCATCGAATTCCGCTGCCGCCGCTTGATACGCGGCATCGGGAATGTGCGTTTCGGCCACACGCGTGACCGTTTCCGCCCAGGCGATTGCTGCTTTCTCGCGCGTGTTGAACAGCGTACCGGCGTCGTGCCAGACTGGCAGAAGGGTGAGCTTCTCGTCCGATACTCCGAGCTTCCTCAGATCTCGTGTGTGCATATCGATGCAGAAGGCGCATCCATTGATCTGCGAGACGCGCAGATACACGAGGTTGATCAGGTCCGTTGCAAGGCCGCATTTCTGCAGTATCGAATGCACTTCGCCGAACGCCCGATACGCTTGCGGCGATGCCTTGGTGTAGTTGATGCGTTGAATCATGAAATACCTCTCTGATTGATCGTTAGGGAGGCCTCATCTTGTCGCATCTTGGTTCAGTCCAAAAGGACCATAAACTTGCATTTGAGCTGTGCCATGACCGCGCAGGAGTTCAATGGATTACATCAGCGACAGGATGCGCTTGCCGAGTTGCGCCGCAGTTGCCTCGCTGTCGACGTTAGTAAAGCCGATGAGCAGTGCCGATCCCGCTTTCCGTCCCTCGCCCCAATCTGAAAGTGCTTCCGCGTAGAGGCCGTTTTCGCTCATACTTGCAACGAGCCGTCGGTCCGACCGACGACCACGCAAACGCAGGATCAGATGCATGCCGCCAGGCTGGGCATCGATGTCTACATAATCGCCCAATTCGCTTTCCAGACCTGCAACCGTCGCATCGCGTCGTTCGGCATAGAGCCTCCGCATTCGCTGGATATGCCGTGCAAAGTGTCCCTCTCTCATGAACGACGTCACCGTCGCCTGAACGAGATGCGACGTGCCTGTGCCAAGCGTATGAACGACCTGCTCGAAGCGTTCGGTGAGTGCGTCGGGGACCACGAGATATGCGAGTCGAAGGCTCGGCATGAGCACCTTACTGAAAGTGCCTGCATAAAGGACTCTTCCCTTTGCGTCCAGACTTTTCAGCGCGGGCAAAGGCCGGCTGACATAGCGATATTCGCCATCGTAATCATCTTCGATGACCCATCCCTTGTTTTGCGCAGCCCATTCCAGCAAAGCGATGCGGCGGGGCAAAGACAGTGTCACGCATAAAGGGCTTTGATGGGCCGGAGTTACGATCGCCGCCCGCGCGCGCGGTGCGAGTTCAATGCCGCAGGCAACATCTATCCCTTCATTGTCGACAGGAATGGGGACACCCTTCAGACTGAGCATGCCCATCAATTGCCGGGTCGGCGGGTATCCCGGGTTTTCGTACCATACCTGATCGCCTGCGTTCAAAAGCGCGCGAGAGATCAGTTCGATCGAGTGACGATAGCCCGATGTCACGAATACCTGCGTTGGGGCACACATGATTCCGCGGGAAACCTGAAGGTATGCCGCGATTGCCACGCGTAGCTCGCCTAACCCACATACCGGCGGGTGAACCATATCGAACGTTTGCATTGCGCGAATACGGTTTGCGCCGAGCCGCGCCCAGATCTTTCGGGGAAACGCGTCAAGTGCGGGCAAGCCCATCTGCAGAGGCAGGATGGAGTCCGGTCGGAAGCTGGGCGCTTCTAGCGAGGCCGTTAACTTCGGCTGCACTTCGCGTCTCGGAATTCGCGCTCGGAGGCCTGGCGTGACGATAGTTCCCGCCTGCCCTTGCGCGACGACATACCCTTCGGCAGCCAATAGCTCATAGGCGCTATTCACTGTGCCCCGCGCGAGACCGAGATCGGTCATCAGGGCACGCGCGGAAGGTATTCGATCGCCGGGCTTGAGCGTGCCATCGGCGATGACCGCCACAAAACGCTCATAGACCTGGCGATAGAGCGGAATCGTTGAGGTGGGATCGAGTGGCGAAACAATGGATGCTTTCAATTTGACCACGAGCGGTCGCCTCTGCTGAAGAGTTGAACGAACGCCTGCCGACAGGGCTCACGCCGCACGCAGCCATGGCGCTTTGGTCTGCCGCTCCAGTATTGTCCGCTATTCATTTCGATGTCCTCGCGATGGTCTACACGAGAACTCAATTCTTGGCCCTGTTAGTTGATCCATCGCGTCTTTACAGTAGTGCCATGCGATACGCTTGCCAAGCGATCTAGGCGCATCAGGAAAGCGTCACCGCTGCCTTGAAACCGATCTTCCGAGTACCAATAGATGAACATTTTGCACCTCACATTCAGTTCCCGGGGAGAGTTGTCCGAGAGTCGAAAGCTTTCGAAAAAAATCGTCGACATACTTGTTCGACTGAATCCCAATGCCGAGTTGATCGCACGGGGGCTCGGCGATGGAACACTACCGCACATCGACGCTGAGTATGCGTCCATGCAGCATTCAAACGATGCAGGCCAACCCGGGACGGGGTCGTCTGCGAGGTCCGACCAATTGATCGCGGAGCTTGAGCGAGCAGATGTAATTGTCATAGGAACGCCCATGCACAACCTCAGTGCGCCTTCCTCTCTTAAGGCGTGGATCGACCATGTCGTTCGCGCACGAAGGACGTTCACCATGACGTCCGCGGGTAAGAAGGGAATGCTGCACGATCGACCGGTTTATATCGCAGTTGCGTCTGGCGGACGTTTCTCCGGAGCGAATGCCCATCAGCCAGACTTCCTGACGTCATACTTGAAGACCATTCTGGCGTCGATTGGACTTTGCGACGTCCGTTTCTTCACAATCGAGGGGACGGGAGGACGCGCGGAGTCGGTGGAAGTCAGCCAACGCATTGCCAATCAGGAGCTCACGCGTCATTTCAACTCTCTCGGACTTAAGCATGCCTGCGAAAACCTTGACTGAGATGCCGGCGCGCGCAATTAACGCCATCGCCGTGTTTTGTGGCTCAAACTTTGGTGCTTCAGAACAATATCTTCAAGATGCGCGCAAGCTCGGCTTGGCTCTCGCATGTGCGGGCATAACGGTAGTGTATGGCGGCACGACCAAAGGCCTGATGGGCGCCGTAGCCGACGCGGCTTTATCGGCGGGAGGCCAGGTGCACGGCGTCATCACCGAAAGCCTGCATCGGCGCGGCCATTCGCATTTGAGACTGGCTCATTGCGAGGTCGCTGCGACGCTAAGAGCGCGAAAGGCGCGAATGGTCGAGCTTGCCGACGCCTTCATTGCACTCCCCGGAGGTATCGGAACGATCGAGGAAGTCATGGAAGTGTGGACAATGAACCAGTTGCAGGAAATCGACAAACCGTTGGGCTTGTTGAACACAGCGGAGTTCTTCACGCCCTTCATCGCATTCATCGATCATATGATCGAGCAAAGATTCTTGCCCTCAGCACATCGCGACTCCATCGCTATTCATTGTGAAGCGAGTAGATTGATCGACTCGTTACATCGGCATCCGGGCATCACCGTGCCCAAATGGTTGGAGCCCATGAGACCGTCAGGAGCATCATGAAAATTGGACAGCTGCTTACGAGCGTGGAAGAGACACTCGCCGGGCTAGTAAGGAGCGAACTGTAAGACCGCTTCTGGCCGATCTCAGCCTAAGACGTCAACCCACCTGACCCTCTTCCAACAATCACCCGCCAACCTTCGTCCGACAGCGACTACAGTGCCCAAAAACAAACAGTACGATATTGTGCTGATGTAGTTCAAACCGAACGACTTCACGCCGGCGCTCATCTTCCCGCGAGACAACACCATGATCCTCACCCAACCTGTCATTTCCGCATTCACCCCGACCGGCAAACTACGCGCGTCGATCAACCTAGGCAATCCGATCCTCGCCAACAAGGACCCGCAAACCGGCGAGCCGTTCGGCGTTTCCGTCGATCTCGCGCGAGCGTTCGCGAGGCAGCTCGGCGTCGAGCTCGAACTGGTGGTGTTCGACGCCGCGGGCAAATCGGTGCAGGCCGTCAGCGAAGAGCGCGCCGACTTCGGCTTTTTCGCCGTCGATCCGTTGCGTGGCGAGACCATCGCATTCACGGCGCCGTATGTGCTGATCGAAGGCTTCTATCTGGTGCGCGACGACTCGCCTGTGCGGACCAACGCGGACGTCGATCAGCCGCATAACCGCGTCGCGGTCGGCAAAGGCAGCGCTTACGATCTCTTTCTCACGCGAGAGTTGAAGGCCGCGCAAATCGTTCGCGCGCCGACGTCGCCGACGGTCGTGCAAACGTTCCTCGAACAGGGGCTGGAAGTCGCCGCGGGCGTGAAGCAGCAACTTGAAGCCGATGCGCGAGCCGCTTCCGGCCTGCGCCTGCTCGACGAGCGCTTCATGGTGATTCAACAGGCGATGGGCACGCCGAAAAGCCGCGGCGAAGCGGCCGCATCCGCGCTGCGCAGCTTCGTCGAGGAAATGAAAGCGTCCGGGTTCGTCGCCGAAGCACTGGCGCGACATGGGATTGCGGGAGCATCGGTCGCGCCGGCATCGTTGGACTGATCGATAAGTCCGCGCGTCGCGTGGTCGAGCCACCTATCGCCGCGCCCCTTTCCTGCGCGATGTGCGTCGAGCCGGCACCACCGAACTGCGCGCCGCGGCCGCGAGAATCCATTTCTCGAATGCGATGACCGCGTCGTCGCGGGCCCGGTCGGTGTTCACGACCAGGGTGTAATCGGGTCCGCGCCCCGCGGGCTCGGATATCGGACACACAAGACGCCCCGTCGCGATGTCGCGCTCGATCAGCGGCAGCGATGCCAACGTCACGCCGAGCCCTTCCGCCGCCGCGCCGAGTTGCAGAAAGACATGATCGAAGTCGAGATGGCCCGCGCCCTGCAAGCCCGGCGCGCCGGCCTCGCGTAACCAGTCGGACCATGCCGTGCGCGTGCTCATCGAGTGAAGCAGCGTGTGATTTCGCAAATCGGCAACCGTCCTGATCGGATGGCTTTGCAGCACCGCTGGACTACAGGCGGGCAGGCGCAGGTCGGGCATCAGCGGCGTCGACGTGAGGCCCGCTGCGTCCTCGGGTCCCGAACGCACGCCGATGTCGAATGCGCCGCCGACATAACGCAGCTTGCGTGAGGTTGTCGAAAGCCGCACATCGATGTCCGGATAAAGAGCGCGGAAATCGGTCAGACGCGGTATGAGCCAGCACAACGCGAAGCTCGCCAGCGTATTCACGCGCACGACGCCGGTAACACGACGCGTAATCGATTCGTGGCGCAGCCGCGTGACCGAACTGCTCAGCCGCGAAAACGCACCTTTGACATCATTGAGCAGAGCGGCGCCCTCGTCGGTCGGGACGACGCCGCGCGAGCGGCGCTCAAAGAGAGGCACTCCGAACCAGTCTTCCAGCATTCGGATCTGCTTGCCGACCGCCCAGTGCGTGACGTGCAGATCGCTCGCCGCCGCGGCGAAACTGCCCAACCGCGCGACCGCCTCGAAGTGCCGCAATGCATTCAACGGAGGCAGGTTTCCGGCCTGCTTACCCGTGCGTTCGTCTGTGTCCATGTGGTGACTTTTTCTCCCGTCTGACGCTATTTTACGTCAGTTGTGCGCCGCTCCCGACGACCCATAGACTATGGGTGCGCTTCAACAAACGCTCGAGCAGTCGCCAGGCCGCGCGCTTTCACCACTCGATTGAACCATGAGACCTTTCTCTTCCTCGTTGCCAACGACGGCGGCGGCCAACGCATCCGGTAACTCGTCCTCCGTTTCGCGCGCGCGCGTGCTCTGGCTCTCATGCACGGCGCACGCGCTGCACGACGGCTACACCGACATGATCTACGCGTTGCTGCCGGTCTGGCAGACGGACTTCGGACTCGGTTATGGCGCCCTCGCTATCGTGCGCGGCGTCTATGCGGGCACGATGGCGACGCTGCAATTGCCCGCCGGGCGCCTCGCGCGCGCCTGGGGCACGCCTCTGACCCTCGCGTTGGGTACGTTGCTGGCCGCGCTGGGCTACGCAGTCGCCGGCATGTCGGGAACGTTGCTGGGTTTATGCATCGCGCTCGCCATCTCGGGAAGCGGTTCGAGCACGCAACATCCGCTGGCTTCGGGAGCAGTCGCGCGCGCATATGGACGCAACGCTCGCGGGCCGCTGAGCGTCTACAACTTTGCAGGCGACCTTGGAAAATCCGCGCTTCCTGCGGCTATTTCGCTTCTGATCACCGTCATGCCGTGGCGTCATGCGCTCTGGGCCATGTCGGCCATCGGCGTTTTAGTCGCCGTCGTCATTGCACTTTTTCTCCCTTCGATACCAGCAAGCGAGGCTTCCACAGCCGAAGCGCCGAGCCACAACAGCAACGGTTCGCGCTCGGGCTTCTCACTGCTGTTCACGATCGGCGTACTCGACACCGCCGTGCGCATGGGCTTATTGACCTTTCTGCCATTCCTGCTGAAAGCGAAAGGCATCTCGCCGCCGATGATGGGCACGGCGCTCGCGCTCGTCTTCATCGGAGGCGCGGCGGGCAAGTTCGTGTGCGGCTGGCTCGGCGCACGCATGGGCGTCATCGGCACTGTGTTTGCAACCGAAGGCGGCACGGCCGCGCTGATTCTTGCCGTGCTTTACCTGCCATTGACGCCCGCCCTCGTCTTGTTGCCGCTGCTCGGCGCGATGCTCAACGGCACATCGTCGGTGCTTTATGGAACGGTGCCCGAACTGACTTCGGTCGAGCGGACCGAGCGGGCGTTTGCGCTCTTCTATACCGGCACTATCGCCTCGGGCGCGCTGTCTCCGGTGGCTTATGGTTTTCTCGGCGACGGGATCGGCGCACACGGCGCTACGCTTGCGACCGCGGCCACGGCGCTGGCGGTCTTGCCACTCGCGCTTGCGCTCCGTCCGCATTTGCGCAAGACGTGAGCTTGCGCGCGGTCTCACAGCAAACGCATTACCTCGCACACCGCTGCGGTCGTCGCGAGAATGATCAATGCCCCACAACATAAACCGGTTAGGTACGCGAACAATGCCTGCTGCGCGTCGAACGTAACGGGGTCGCCATCCGGCGGAATCCGCGGATAAATAGCGTCGTCATAGTGAGCCTGTTCAATGTCGGACATGGCGTTTCTTCGTGATCGATCCATCGTGGACCATGCATCGAACGGCAGACGCCGGGAAGCCGCACGTCTGCTTGCGCAATGCAACGGATGACGTTAGCGTGTCACGAAACGTGCTGCTTTCAAACCGGCTGCCGCGTATTTCTGTGATGACATAATCGAATGGATCGTCATGAAAACACTCGATTTCGAAGCGGTACAGGCTTTCGTGCTGGTTGCCGATCTCCGCAGCTTCACGCGCGCGGCCGATGCGCTGAACAGCACGCAATCGGCAATCAGCATCAAGCTCAAACGGCTCGAAGAACGGCTCGGCCACCGCCTGATCGAACGCACGCCGCGCATGGTGCGTCTGTCGCCGAAGGGCGAAATCTTTCTGCAGGCCGCGCGCAATCTGCTCGGCGCGCACGACGACGCGCTCAGCGCGCTGGCGCGCGAGCGCATCACGCTCAAAGTCGGCATCAGTCATCACATCGTCGGCAATGAATTGCCGCTGCTGCTGCGGCATATGCATCGCGCCGATCCGGGTCTGCTGGTTGAGATGCGCGTATCGAGTTCGCGCGATATCGAAGCGCAATTCGACAGCGGCGCACTGGACGCCGCGCTCGTCCTGCGGCATGACGACAGCCGCCGCGACGGCGAAACGCTGCTCAACGAACCGTTCGGCTGGATAGCGACACCCGACTGGGTTCATCACGCAGGGCAGCCGCTGCGGCTCGCGACTCAGGCTTACCCCTGCCGTGTGCGGGCAATGGCCGTGAGCGCGCTCGATGAAGCACGCGTGCCGTGGGTCGAGGTATTCGTCGGCGGCGGCATTGGGACGATCGGCGCGGCCACGCAAGCGGGGCTCGCGGTCGCCGCCCTCGCGTTGCGCGTCGCGCCGCCGGGCACGGTCGATGTCGGCCCGCGACTCGGCTTGCCGCCGCTGCCGTCGCGCGAAGTCGTGTTGTATTCGTCGACGTCTGACGCGCAGGTCCGCGCGGCGTTGCGCACGCTGGTCAGCGCTTTCCGCTCGACGCCGGCCAACGCGCCTGACCGGCACATCAGTCGTTCAGAGGAAGCTTCGCAATTACCTTGATCTCGAAGTCGAAGCCGTAGAGCCATGTCACTCCGACTGCGGTGAGCGCCGGATGCGGCGCGTCGCCCCAGAATTCGGGAACGACCTGCCACACGCGCTCGAATGTCGATTGCGGGTCGACCATGAACACGGTCACGTCGACCACATCGTCGAATGTGCATCCGGCCTCGTGCAGGATCGCATTCAGGTTCCTAAACGCGAGACGCACCTGCTCCTGCAAATCCGGTTCAGGCGTGCCGTCGTCGCGGCTGCCGACTTGGCCTGATACGAACAGCAACCCGTTCGCCCTCACGGCCGGTGAATACCGGTTACGCTCGTAAAGCGCCCGACGTCCCGGCGGAAATATCACATCGCGCTTTGCCACTTTCGCCTCCATTGATCAATCGCTGGTTTCGATCAGCTCACTCTACCGATCGACGCGTGCGCGATAAACCGTCAACGCTGTCCATGACTATTTGTAGAATGCAAACAATCTAATCACGAGGCAAACGTTCATGGACCGCTTCGACGCAATGCGCGCTTTCGTCCGGGTCGTCGAGGCAGGCAGCTTCACGAAAGCGGCCGAGACGCTGCATATGAGCAAGACCACGGTGACGCATCTGGTTCAGCAACTGGAGGCGCGCTTGCGCGTCCGGCTGCTGAACCGGACGACGCGCAGGATCAACGTCACGCCCGACGGCATCGCGTATTACGAGCGCGTGACGCGATTGCTCGCCGACATGGATGACGCCGAGACGAGTCTCTCGAGCGCATCGGCGGCACCGCGAGGCCGCCTTCGCGTGGACGTGCCGAGTCCGCTCGCCCGCCTGATCCTTATCCCGGCGCTTCCGGCATTTCTCGCCCGCTATCCGGACATTCAACTCGACATGGGCGTCAGCGACCGCACCGTCGATATGATCGGCGAGAACGTGGATTGCGTCGTGCGTGGCGGCGAGCCGAACGATCAGTCGATGGTGGCCCGGCGCGTGGCGGATCTTGCGCTCGGCGTGTTCGCTTCGCCTGGATATCTGGCGTTGGCGGGTGTGCCTTCGCATCCCGCGGAGCTTGA
This sequence comes from Paraburkholderia graminis, assembly GCF_003330785.1. Lineage (NCBI taxonomy): Bacteria > Pseudomonadati > Pseudomonadota > Betaproteobacteria > Burkholderiales > Burkholderiaceae > Paraburkholderia > Paraburkholderia graminis. The sequence goes on along the minus strand of NZ_CP024934.1, from coordinate 1,180,582 downwards.
AAACTCGCATCACCGTATTGTCGGGTTTTCGTGGGGACGCGCGGGCAATCTCTATCCGGCCGTCATGCGTCGTGCAGGGGAAACGGCAAAGGTGCAAGGCCGCTACGCGCTCGCGGTGGACGACGGCAACGCCTATCTCGCGGCCGGAGTCGCGGGGCTCGGCATCATGTGGCTGCCGCGTTATATGTCGAAAGCGCATCTGAAACGACGCGAACTGGTCGCACTATTCGAGGACTGGCAGCTCGATCCGATGCCGCTTTACATCGCGTATCCGCCGAACCGCCACGTCAGCGCGAAGCTGCGTGTGTTTATTGATTGGGTGGTGGAACTGATGAATGAACGGGACGTGTGATGGGAAGCTATCTGAGCACCGTCGATGCGATAGTGAATGATGGACGCAACGATGCCGTCACTGTCCCGTCGCGGACTGCCTCCCGCTCACTCCCTACTCTCAGGAAAAATACATCCGCCATTGCGGACCAGTTCCTTCACTTCTTCGCTCACCTGCACCGGGCTTGCCTTCAAACGTGCAACGAAGTCCTTGCGGCGCCTCACGTACGACTTCGAATCGTGCCTGGCGCTCCAAACGACTATGCTAAGCACGATCGGAATCAGGTCGAGACCCTTCTCGGTCAGCGTGTAGAAGTCCTTGCGCCTGTCCTCGGGGCTGGGCGCCTTCGAGAGAATGCCTTGCTCTTCAAGAAACGCAAGGCGCGTAGCCAGCACGTTGGTCGCGATTCCCTCTTCCGATTTCAGGAATTCGCCATACGTCTTCTTGCCAGCAAACACGATGTCGCGAATGATCAGCAGCGACCACCGGTCGCCGAAGATCTCCACGCCGTAATTGACCGCGCAATGGGACCGAAGGTCTTCTTTACACGTCGTCTTCATGGCTGGATTCTAACATCGCTTGCATGTCGCAAGTTAATTTCGGTCGTTGACTTCCAGGTTGTGGGGGAACCGTCCATTGATATCGCTCCACCAGCTTTTCCGCAGCGGCGACCGCCTTCTCATTCCACAATTTCTCGGCAGCATCAATACGGACGTCCTCACGTTCCAGCGCATCTGCCGCCCAGTACGCACGGACGCTGCCAACCGGAAGATCATCGGTCGCCGATGCAATCGCGCGGAACAGTAGAAACTCCGGCTCGCCCTCAACCTTGGTCCAATACGCCAATTGAAGCATGGCGCGAGCGGCTTCAATGACGCCGAGGCGACCTTCGAGCAAGTCCAGCGCTCGGGCGCGAATCTTCCGGCAATGCTTGCGCCAAAGCTCTTCGTTCGTGACTCCAGGCGGGATCTTCATTTTTTTATGCATCGCGTGTGCTGACGCCGAATCGTGCAAATGTCAGTTTTCAAGTCGAGGAGCAGTCCGGCCGCAGGGCATTGCTAAGGTCGGCGATGAGTTCATCGGCGTCTTCCTGGCCAACTGAAACTCTGACAAGGCCAACTGAACACGTCGATCACAACTTTTCCATCGACGCATACCGAACCATCTTCCTTCCGTGCCCCACGACATCCCCTCGCCGCACCAACCCAAGCTTCTCCGCAACGCGAATAGACGCCAGGTTCAACGGATCGATTTCAGCCACCACTTCCGCCAAACGCAGCGTTGCGAAAGCATGCTGCAGCACCGCTGTTGCAGCCTCCGTCGCTATGCCCGAGCCCCACGCTTTTCGCGGCAAGCGCCACCCAATTTCAATCTCCGGTCCAACAGCATCCGCGGGAATCAGGAGAACCCACCCAAGAAAATCCGCCGCATCATTCCGGCTTCTGATCGTCCAATAGCCCATGCCCGCCGGGTACGGGCCGAGCGTGCGCGCTTCGACGAATGCGCGATGCTTCCGTGCGTCCGACCAGGGCCCATCGACGAAGCGCGTGACCAGCGGATCTCGATCCATCGCAAGACATTCATCCGTATCCGCTAGCGTCCGCGGCCGCAATATCAAGCGAGGCGTTTCGAAAACAGGTTGCATATAAGAGCCTTCCTCCGGTTGCCGCTAACCCTCGCGACCGCCAAACAGCCGTTCAGCAAGGAAATCGACGAACACGCGCAGCTTCGGCGACAGTTGCCTGCTCGACGGCCACAGCACCGAGAACTGGCCTTCGTGTTTCAGATGCGCGTCGAGTACGGTTCGCAGCGTGCCGGCGGCGAGATCGTCGCGCACGAGGAAGTCGGGCATATAGCCGATGCCGAGTCCGAGCACAGTCGCGCCGCGCAACGCCTCCATGTTATTGCAGGTGAGCACCGTCGGAAACGACGCCACGAAGTTCGCGGGCTGGTCGCGGAACTGCCAGTCGTGCAGCTTGCCGGTGGTCGGAAAGCGAAAGCGGATGCAAGCGTGCCGCGCGAGATCGGCGGGCACGCGCGGCACGCCGTGTTGCGCAAAGTAAGCGGGCGTCGCGCACAACACGAAGCGAAAAGGTCCGAGACGGCGCGCGGTCAACTGTGAATCGGCGAGATCGCCGCTGCGGATGGCCGCGTCAAAGCCGCCTGCGATCACGTCGACGATGCGGTCGTTGAAATCCAGTTCCAGCTCGACGTCGGGATAACGCTGCATGAACTCGGGGACGACCGGCAGCAGGAAGCGATAGCCGATGGTCGGCAACGTCACGCGCAGGCGGCCGCGCGGCGCGGCGTTGGCCTGCAGCATCATCGTCTCCGCATCGGTGAGCGCGTCGAGGATGCGACGGCAGCGTTCATAAAAGCGCTCGCCGTCTTCCGTCACGCTGACGCGCCGCGTGCTCCGCTGCAGCAGCCGCACGCCAAGCCGCGTCTCCAGCCGAACCACGCTCTTGCCCACCGCCGACGCGGACAGCCCGAGCCGCCGCGCAGCGCCGACGAAGCTCTGTGCTTCGACCGTATGAACGAACGCGACGATACCGGTGAGATTTTCCATGGAAGGCGCTCAGCAGATTACGGAATTAAAGTCCGCATTGATTGTACCTGTCGGGCATTTATCGATTGAATGTCCGCAACTAGACTGCCCGGCATCACGTCACGCCTGGATGGACACATCATGACTTCTTCAATCGATCGACCCGCGTCAGCCCGCTGGATGGTGCTGCTCGGAGTGTGCTCGGCAGCCGTCGTGCTGCCGCTCAGTTTCTCGGCGGGAGCGATAGCAACGCCCGCGATCGGCCGCGCGCTCGGCGGCAGTCCTGTCGCGCTGAATTGGATCACCAACGCGTTCATGCTGTCGTTCGGCAGTTGCCTGATGGCCGCCGGCGCGCTGTCGGATCAGTTCGGCCGGCGCCGCGTGTTCCTCGCGGGCATCGCCGCGTTCGCGCTTTTTTCGCTGCTGCTGACGATCGCACCAGACATCGTCTGGATCGATGTGCTGCGCGGCGCGCAAGGCATCGCGGCAGCCGGCGCGCTCGCGGGCGGCTCGGCCGCGCTCGCGCAGGAGTTCGACGGCCACGCGCAAACGCGCGCGTTCAGCCTGCTCGGGACGACCTTCGGCGTGGGACTCGCATTCGGCCCGGTACTCGCGGGCGGCTTGATCGAAGCAGCGGGTTGGCGTGCCGTGTTCGCGTCGACGGCGGTCATCGGCGTGATCGCCCTGCTACTCGCGGCGCCGTGGATGCGCGAGACGCGCAATCCATCGGCCGGCCGCATCGACTGGCCGGGCATCGTCAGCTTCACCGCGATGCTGTGCCTGTTCACGGTCGCCATTCTCGAAGCGCCCGCGCGCGGCTGGTCGGACCCGGCGATCCGCGCGTTGTTCGTGGCGGCAGCGTTCGCGCTCGCGGCATTCGTCGCGATCGAGCGGCGCAGCGCGCATCCGATGCTCGACCTGTCGCTGTTCCGCTATCGCCGCTTTATCGGCGTGCAGATGCTGCCGATCGCGACCTGCTATTGCTTCGTTGTGCTGCTGGTGCTGCTGCCGATCCGCTTCGTCGGCATCGACGGCCATACGCCGTTGATCTCCGGCCTGATGATGCTCTCGCTCTGCGGTCCGATGCTGTTCGTTCCGTCACTCGCGGTGTGGCTCACGCGTCACGCGTCGCCGGGCGTCGTGTCGGCGGCGGGCTTGCTGATGTCGGCGGCGGCGCTTGTGTGGCTCGGCAGACTGCCCGCCGACGCCACGCCGTTCGCGATGCTCGCGCCGATGGCCGCGATCGGCATCGGCGCGGGACTGCCGTGGGGCTTGATGGATGGACTGTCGGTGAGCGTCGTGCCGAAGGAGCGCGCGGGCATGGCCACAGGCATCTTCAGCACGACGCGCGTGGCCGGCGAAGGGCTCGCGCTCGCGATGGTCAGTGCGGCGCTCTCGGCGTTGGTCAGTGCACGGTTGCGCGCGGCGCTGTCGTCGTTGTCGTCGTTGTCGTCGTTGTCGTCATTGCCGTCGTTGCCGTCGTTGCCCGGCATCGACCGGGACCGGCTTGCGGCCGCCGCTCAGCAGCTCGCGACCGGCGATCTCGCCGGCGCCGCGGCGCGACTGCCAGGCGTTCGCGCAGCGTTCTTACGCGAACAATACGTCGACGCGTTCTCGTTGCTCGCAGATGGACTCGCCATCGTGACCGTGCTCGCCGCGCTCGCGACGCTGCATTACCTTCGGCCCGATCCGCAAACTGCAACGCGCATCACGAACGCACCAGTGCCGGAAGCCGCGGACCGATAGACGCCTCGCTAAAAAGCACGCACTCAACTGCGTCCTTTCGCCTGACTGGTTCCCGGTCCGAGCGAGTTGCCGCTGCCGCTCGTCGGGGACTTTCCGGACACCTCCGTTTGCTGCCGCTCCCGTCGTGCGTCTTCGCGCGCCTGCTCGGAGGGCTCGCGGCGAACGCCGCTTGCCTGTTGCCTATCGGCTTCGCCACGGCTCGGCATGGATGATTGCTTGGTTCGATTCATTGCGCCTCCTTTTTTGCGCCGGACTACAAAATACCGCTACGCCGCAAGCGCGATACCCGAGCGCGATTTTCGCGGCACATGCAGGGGCAGTCAGCGTAATAGCGGCGGCAACCAGCTCCGTTGAACCGCGCAATTGAAGGATTTACGAGTCGACGTGTACTTGGTACACCGGATCGGTTGCGTCATCCACCAAGCGTCGGCGTGCGCGTGGCATACCGGTTGCGGCGAGAAATCAGCCGGAAGTGCTCGCTGCAACTCGCCAGCGAACCGGCAACGCCAAGTCATCCACGATCCAGCCTGGAGATTTCTATGAGCACAGGAAGACACGCCAATAGCCCGTCGGGGCCGGCGAAACCGACGGCGGTCGAAACGTCGATCGTCAAGGAAGAGGAAGGAATAGTCGAACTAACGAACGAGGACGATGCGCCTGGCGGCGCCGAAGGTGTCCAGCCACAGCAGCAAGATGAGCAACGCCGCGACGACGATTCCGCCGCCAGGCCGTAGACCACGACAGCCGACCGAAGTACACCGAAGCAACACCGAAGCAACACCGAGACAACAACAGGACCGCTGCCACCGTTGATATATGATCGCGTTTTAACCTGCTGGAATGGCCTTCATGCAAGTCCTGGTCGACGCCGACGCTTGTCCCGCCGTCATCAAAGACATGTTGTTTCGGGCCGCGCGGCGTGCCGAAATACTCGTGACGCTGGTCGCAAACCAATATCTGCGCACGCCGCCGTCGCCGTTTATCAGGTCGATCCAGGTGCCGGCCGGTTTCGACGTGGCCGATGCGCGCATCGTCGAACTCGCCGCGTCAGGCGATCTCGTGATTACCGCTGACATACCGCTCGCCGCCGCGGTACTCGACAAGGGCGCGCATGTGCTTGATCCGCGCGGCAACCGGTTCACACGCGAAAACATCCAGGAGCGCCTGACGATGCGCGACGTGATGGATCAACTGCGCAATACGGGTATCGATACGGGCGGCCCTGCGCCCTTCACCGCGCGCGACAGCAAAGCGTTTGCCGGCGAACTCGACCGCTTCCTCGCGCGTCACGGCACGCCGCCTCGCGCGCCAGGTGGATAGGCCGCAAGCGAGTCAAACGCTTCAATACACCGGTGCCATGCCCGGCGGCCGATGCTTGAAGCGCCGGTGCACCCAGTAATATTGTTCCGGAAACCTAACGACCTGCTCTTCGAGAAACGCGTTCATTCGACGCGCATCGACCTCATCGCTGTCCGAGGGAAAGTCGGCGAGCGGCTCGAAGATCGTCAGCTTGTAGCCTTCGTAGTCCGGCAGCACCTCGGTCACGAACGGCACGACGCGCGCGCGCCCCAGTCGCGCGAGACGCGAAACAGCCGTCAGCGTGCAGGCGGGAACGCCGAAGAAAGGCACGAAAACAGAGTTGTCGACGCCGTGGTCCATATCCGCCGCGAGCATCACGTCTTTGCCCGACCGCAATAACGCGACGATCCTTTTGGCGCTCGACCCGCGCTCGATCATCTCGGCGCCGAACCGGCCGCGTTGCCGCTTCGCCAGCTCACATAGACCTGCGTTCGACATGCGCGTGTACAGCGACGCAATCGGCAGGCGCGTCGAGTACAGCATGCAGCCGACCTCGATACCCACGAAGTGAAAGCCCATGAAGATAGTAGGCGGCGCGGACTCGTCGTCGAGATCGATTTTGCTTTCGATCTGCACGATGTCCCGGATCGATTGCGCACTGCCGAACCACTGAATGCCTCGCTCGAGATAGCTTCGGACAACGTGGCGAAAGTGCGCTTTCGCAAGCTGTTGATGTTCGTGCGCCGTCTTCTCGGGGAAGCAAAGCCGCAAGTTCACCAGCACGATGTGCTTGCGGCGGCCGGGAAGCGCATACAGCAGCGTGCCGATAACGATTCCAAGCCGTGCGACGAATTTATAAGGAAGTACGGAAAGCGTGCGTAGCAACGCCACGATGAGCGCAAGGCTGAGGCGTTTCAAAGGTTGTCCCCTACCGGTGGTAAGTGTTGGAAAGCGAAGTGCAGCAGCCGCCGTTCGACCGTTGCGACGGCCGCCGATTGCCTAAGAACAGGAATGTCTTCGCTCGAAATACCAACCGTGGACCGCACAGCCCAAGCGTGATTACCGAATGACTGGGACGACTCGCGAATCCCGGCAGTGTAACAGGCGGCTCAGTGGCGACTCACTTCACGATCGAGCCCCGAATCTTTGCGAGCGCATCCACGCCGGCGCGCCACGATGCAAACCGGCGCACCTGTAGCCCGTCAATGCAGATAGAGATAAGCGGCAATGTCGCGCGCCTGATCCTCGGTGAGGCCGAGATCGGGCATCGCGGTGCGCGGGCTGAACGCTTGCGGATGCATCAGCCAGCGCTCGAGGTTGGTCGCCGAATTGGCCGCAACTCCGCCGATGTACGTCCGTTGACGAAGGCCCATGAGCGGCGGCCCGACCAGGCTGTTGGCGCCTTCCACGCCCTCGATCGTGTGGCACGAGCCACAACCGGCGTGCACGATCAAGGCCTGGCCTCGAGCCGGATCGCCGCCGGTCAACGGCTCGCGTTGCGGCGTCTGTTGTCCGCACGCGCTCAGCATGAGGACGGCGAGACCCGTCATCGCGTAAGCGAGGACCGCTTTACTGACCGTCGCTCGCCGCGCCGCCAGCCCGCTCGCGCATCCACCGATGCGTGCCAACGGAAATCGCCGGATCGTCATTGCGCGCATGGCTGAAGCACCCATTGCGGCACATACTGCGCGAACAGCACGAACGTCGACAGCAGACCGACCAGCGTCGCGACCTGCGCGAGAAAATGCGCGCGCGCGGTGCTTTCCGCGGTGGCATCCGGTGGAAACAGGCCGCCCATCCAATGCCGCCACGCGCCGACCGTCGCCGCCGCGCTCAACACCGCGCTCGCAAGCGTCACGGCGTGCAGCATCCAGGTCGTGCCGGCATCGCACGATCGCGGCACCAGCGCATAGGTCAGCGACAGATTCGAGAGCGTCAGGAAAGGCGCGAGCAATAGCGCGGACCATACTGCCATGTCGATCTCCTCACAAACGCGGCGCCCAGTAGACGACTGCATAAATCGGCAGCCAGCTAAGCACGACGAAGTACCAGTAGGCGGCGTTCTCGCTGACGTCGACATAGCGCTTGCCTTCCACTGGCCCCGTGAACAGCAGGACGTCGAGCACGGCTGTGTCGAACGTATCGGTGATCAGGTGAACGGTATGCAAGCCCATCAGCATCCACAGCACGGACCCATAAGCGTTGTCGTACCAGGTCACGTTGAGCGCCTTGAACTCCAGCGCCCGCACGCCGAGAAAGGCGAACGAAAACGCGAGGCACACCAGCAGCCAGAGCCGCGACGCCGCGCGATCCTCCCGCTCCGCCGCGCGCTTCGCGAGATGGTTCGGCAACATGCTCACGACGAGGATCGCCGTATTCACGCTGCCCCATAGCAGGCCGGGGCCTGGCGCGTTCATCGGCCAGACGGATGCGAGCGTGCGCAGATAGAAGTACATCATGACGGCGATGGCGAACACCGTCCCTTCTATCACCATCAGTCCCATCGTTCCCCACCACATCAGGCTGCGATGGCTGAAGCCATACGTCGGCAGCTCTCCGACGTGGATCGCCTTGCGGGCCGCGCGCGGCCGACCCTCGGCATAGCGCTCGTCAACGGTAGTCACGGGCGTTTCTCCAGCGCGAGATGCTGATCGGTTTCGCGCCGCCGCGGCCAGAACCACGCGGTCATCGCGATAGCGACGGGCACGGTGCCCCACACCACCGCCCACGGCGTGAAGATGGAGCCGATGAACAACACGGTCGTCGCCACGGCGCTGACGAACGGCCAGATGTTGGGCGTCGGAAAGACCGGCCGATGATCCGGCATCGCGTCGAGTACGCTCGTCACCAGCACCTGCCGGCTATTCGAATCCAGTCCGCTGACGGTGGAAGGTTCGCGCGGCGCGTCCCACAGCGGATAGCCGCTGTGCACGACCGGCACCTTCACGAAATTGCCCGCGTGCGGCGGCGACGCGGTGCTCCATTCGAGCGTTCCGGCGCCCCACGGATCGTCGCCGGCAACGAGTCCTTGTCGACGGCTATGCAGCACGTTGACGATAAACAGCAGCACGCTCACGGCGATAATCGACGCGCCGATCGTCGCGGTCAGATTCATCGTGTCCCATCCCATTCCCGACGGATACGTGTACACCCTGCGCGGCATGCCATGCAGCCCAAGCAGATGCATCGGAAAGAATGCGACGTTAAAGCCGATGAAGAACAGCCAGAAATTCCAGCGCCCGAGCGCCTCGTCGAGCAGGCGTCCGGTGAACTTCGGGAACCAGTAGTAGAACGCGCCGAATAGCGGAAACACCGCGCCGCCGATCAGCACGTAATGCAGATGCGCGACGACGAAATACGTGTCGTGCACCTGATAATCGAGCGACACCGACGCGAGCATGATGCCCGTCAGCCCGCCCAGCACCAGAATGAAAAAGAACGCGAGGACGAAGAGCATCGGCGTCTTGAAGCTGAGGCGTCCGGTCCACAGTGTCGCGATCCAGCAGAAAATCTGGATCGCCGAAGGCACGGCGATCATAATGCTCGCCGCCGTAAAAAAGCTCTTGCCGAGATCGGGCAGATTTGTCGCGAACATGTGGTGAACCCACAGTCCGAACGAGAGAAACGCCGTCGCGATCAGCGCGAGGACCATCGCCGGATAGCCGAATACGGGCCGTCGCGAGAAAGTCGGAATGATGCTGGAGATAAAGCCGAGCGGCGGCACGAAGATCAGATACACCTCCGGGTGCCCGAAGAACCAGAAGAGATGCTGCCAGAGCACCACGTCGCCGCCCTCGCCGGGGTTGTAGAAATGCGTGCCGACGAGCCGGTCGAGAATCAGCGCAGTACTGCCAAGCATCACCGACGGCATCGCGAACAGCACCATGAACGACGTCACGAGCACGCTCCAGACGAAGAGCGGCATGCGGTTGAGCGTCATGCCCGGCGCGCGCATCTTGAAGATCGTGGTGATCAGCACGATAGCCTCGAGCAGCGCCGACAACTCGGTGAAGGTGATCATCTGCGCCCAGAAGTCGATGCGCTTGCCCGGCGAATAGTCCGGACCCGAGAGCGGCACATAGGCGAACCATCCGGCGTCGGGACCGATGTCGAGTGCGAACGCCACATAGAGCATCAGTCCGCCGAACAGGAACACCCAGTACGCGTATGCGTTCATGCGCGGAAACGCGACGCTGCGCGCGCCGATCATCAGCGGCACGAGGTAGACGGCGACCGCCTGCATGACCGGCACGGCGAACAGGAACATCATCGTGGTGCCGTGCATCGTGAACAACTGGTTGTAAATGTCGGGGCCGACGAGCCGGTTGCCCGGACGCGCGAGCTGCAGGCGCATCACCAGCGCGAGGATGCCGCCCGCGACGAAAAAGCCGAACGTCGTGGTCATGAAGCGGCGGCTGATCGTCTTGTGATTGATCGCGGCGAACACGCCCAGGAAGCCCGGCGGGTCGCGCCAGGTTGCTTCGAGCCTGTCGGCTTCCTGCGGGTCGGTTTGCGGTTCGTCGATCACGTCGAACCGGTCCGTCATCGAGGCATGATTCATCTGAGCGTCGCCATGTAGGCCAGCAGCGCGTGCAGTTCATCGGGCGCCAGCGGGTTGGGAGGCATCACTGTGCCGGGCTTGATGCGCTGTGCGTCGACGATCCAGCCGGCGAGATGTCCTGGTGTATTCGGCAGCGTGCCCGCAGCCAGCGTCTGCCTGCTAGCAACATGAGTCAGGTCCGGCCCGAGCACCGCGTTCGCACCGATGCCTTGCACCGTGTGGCACATCGCGCAACTGTGCGTGAGGAAAATCTGCTCGCCGCGCGTTTCGAGTTCGTTCGACGGCGGCGGCGCATCCTGGCGCTGATGCGCGAGCCAGGTCGCGTATTTGTCGGGTGTCTCGGCGATCACGAGGAACGACATCAACGCATGTTCGTAACCGCAGAACTCGGCGCACTGGCCGCGATACTCGCCCGCGTGGTCCGCGCGAAAACGGATCGTCGCGGTGCGGCCGGGAATCAGATCTTTTTTGCCGTGCAGATTCGGCACCCAGAACGAGTGAATCACATCCGACGATTTAAGCGTGACGAGCACGGGCTGTCCGACCGGAATGTGCATCTCGTTGGCCGTAATGAACACGTTCGACGCTTGCGGATCGTTGTACCGTATCTCCCACCACCATTGATGCGCGGTCACTTCGATCTGCACGGCATCGCGCATCGAAAGCCGCGCGAGCGCGCGGTCGGTCAGCACGTCGGCGAAAATGAGGCCGAACAGCAATACCGTCGACACGATTGTCGCGACGATGACCGCCCTTCTCAGGCCAGGTTCCGCGACCGCTTTCGGACCCACGGCGGAGTCCGCCTCGGTCGACATATCGGCGGGCGTTTCGCGCGTGCCTCGCGGCGCGCGCCACAGCGCCCAGAAGAAGGCGATCAGCACGGCGGCGAAGACTGCCGTGCAGACAATCACCGTCAGATTCAACAGATCGAGGATGGTCCTCGCCTGGACACCGGCCGGTCGCAGCGCATCCTGCAATGGCGCGGCCCACGCCGACTGAACGGTTGCCGTTGCGGTTGCGATGGCGGCAGCGCCGGATAGCGGAAGAACGACTCGCGCAGTCATGTCAGTGCTCCGCGGCGGGCGGCGCCGAAGAGCGCTTCGGCTCTTCCGGCGGGCGCCGTTGTTCGGGCTTGCCGGCCTGCAGACTGTCGCTGCGCGGCGGTTCGATATCGGAGCGCAACTGGCCGCTCATCGAACGGACGTAGGCCACGATTTGCCAGATCTGATCGTCGGAAACGTGGCCGCCGAACGCCGGCATGCCGTTCGGCCTGCCTTGCTTGATGGTCGTGAACACGCTGGCCGGGTCCGCGCCGTAAATCCACTTATCGTCCATCAGCGCCGGACCCGAATCGCCGCTGCCTTGCGCGTGGCAACCACTGCAGTTGTACGCGCGAAACAGGCGCTTGCCTTGCGAGACCGCGTACGCGTTATTTTCATAGGGATTGCTAACGGTAGCGCTCACAGCGGCGGCCAAGGGTTGAGTCGAGCTCGTCGTCACGGCGGAAGCGACCGGTTGTATCGAACTCATGGTCACCGCCGAAGCCGCCGATGCAGCCGGCGGCGGCGTATGCAATTGCCGCTGTTCGCGTTCGCAGCCCGCGAGGCACGCGACGCTCGCGATCACGGCCGGCGCGATGAGCCAGAGCGCCCGAGGCATCTGTCGACGAAAGCGGACGGCTGTCATCGCGCACTCTCCCTCGCAGCCGACGACACCGCGCGCGGCGCGTCCACGCGAACCACGTTGTAGTCCGCGAGAATCGCATCGATCTCCGCGTGCCGACGATCGAGCGCCGCTTGCAGTTCATCGCGCAACGCCGGCTTCGCGCGGTTCACGCCGACCGCCACGGAGAATTCGAACGGCAGCGCCGAGCCAGCCGGCGGGCGGGCCCGTTCGACCGTCAGCGGCACAGCGGCGCGAGTCGCGAAGTACGCAAGCTGCGGACCCCAGCCAAGCGCGACGTCGATGCGGCCCGCCGCGATGTCGTTCACCATGCGCTCGCTTGCGGGGCCGTCGCCGTAGACGGTATAGCCGGTCACGTTGTCGGTCGCGCCCGCACGCGCGAGCGCGTAAGCGGGCGGCGTCGCCGCGAGGTCGTCGCCGATCAGTTGCACGCCGATGCGGCGCTGCGACAGCGCACGCGGTTCGAAGCCGTCGAGTGGCGGGTCCGCCGCGCGTTGCACGAACACATAACTCGACCGATAGTAAGGCCGCGTCAGCAGCAGACGCTCAAAGCCGTCGGGCACGCCGATGAACACATCGCATAAGCCCGCGCCGACCGTCTTGCGCACGAACCCGCGGCGTTGCGGAAGCCACGCGTAAGTGAGGCGCAGATGCAGGTCGCTTGCGAGCACCTGCGCGATGTGGTTTTCGAAGCCGCTGCCGTCTTCTTTCGAATACGGCAGATTGTCGGGATCGGCGCAGACGCGCAGTTCGGTCGCGCCGGACGCGGCTTCGTCGACAGGTCGATGAGCGCATGCGCCAAGCGCAACGGCGAGCAAACCCAGCACACCGAAAATAACCGCACGCGGCAGCCCACCCAGACGCCGCGCAACACACATTTCAAGGAAGCGCGAACACATAGAGCGTGCCCCCCTTGGTCGTGCGCTGCGGCAGATCGCGCATCGCGTTGACGAAGCCCTTGGCTCCTGTGCCGTCGCGCGGATCCAGATTGTTCGAGACGATCGCGCCGGCCCATCCGCCGACGCCCGCGAGGATCGCGATGTATTCCTTGCCGTCCGGGCCGCGATACGCAACCGGCTGGCCGATGATCCCGGAGCCTGTCTTGAACTGCCACAAGAGCGCACCGCTGCGCGCGTCGACGGCTTTGAACCAGCCGTCCATCGTGCCGTAGAAAACGACGTCGCCGGCCGTGGCAAGCGCCCCGCTCCACACGGGAAAGTCTTCCTTGATCGACCACGCCTTCTTGCCCGCAATCGGGTCCCACGCGGAGAACTCGCCGCGATTGCCGCCGGGCCCGGCGTACATTTTCGTATCGACGCCCACGTACGGCGTACCCGCGATGTAGCTCGTCGCGTAAGCCTCGGCGTCCTCGCACAGATTCTGGTGGGGGATATACAGCAGGCCCGTGCGCGGCGACCACGCGGACGGCTGCCAGTCCTTGCCGCCAGGCGACACCGGACAGATGTTGCGCACCGAATGGCCGACCTTCGGTTCGGTTGCCGGGTTGTATTTCAACAGCCCCGTCCTGAGATCGACGCCCTCGCTCGTCGTGATATGAACAAACGGTTTCGCCGACAACACTTCGCCGGTCAACCGGTCGAGCATGTACACGTAGCCGTTGCGATCCGGATGCACGAGCACTTGCCTCGGCTTGCCGCCGACGGTGAGCGTCAGCAGCACGTTTTCGTTGACGCCGTCGTAGTCGTGCAGATCGTGCGGGCTCCATTGATAGAACCAGCGCGCCTGCCCCGTGTCGGGATCGCGCGCGAAAATGCCGGCCGTCCATTTGTTGTCGCCGGGACGCTGCTCGGGATTCCACGGGCCGGGGTTCGCGGTGCCGTAATAGATCAGGTTGGCGTCGGGGTCGTAGGAAATCCAGCCCCACACGTTGCCGCCGCCGATCTTCCACGCACCGGATGGCCAGGTCGTGACGCCGAGATCCTTGCCCTTGTCCTGTCCGTACCAGGGCTTGAACTGATCGCCGATCAGCACGTCGCTGTCGGGCCCCGTGCTATACGCGCGCCAGACGATGCGGCCGGTCGCGGCGTCGAGCGCGGTCAGCCATCCGCGCACGCCGAGTTCGCCGCCGCTATTGCCGACCAGCACCTTGCCTTTGACGACGAGCGGCGCCATCGTCGTCGTCTCGCCGCGGCTGATGTCGCCGAGCCGCGTGCGCCACAATTCCTTGCCGCTCGCGGCATCGAGCGCGATGGTTTGTGCGTCGAGCGTGTTGATGAAGATTCGACCGTCCGCATACGCAGCGCCGCGGTTCACAACGTCGCAACACGCGACACCCTGCGCGCTCGCGTTGGGCGCCGGATCGAACTGCCATTTGACGGGAGCGCCGGGTTTCGTCAGATCGAGCGCATACACGCGATTGGGATACGGCGTGACGATGAACATCGTATTCGACACGACGAGCGGCGCCGCTTCCTGGCCGCGCAGCACGCCGGTCGAGAAGGTGAACGCGGGCTTTAACCGGCTCACATTCGATGTGTTGATTTCAGCGAGTTCGCTGTAGCGCGTGTTCTGGTAATTCTTCGCCGCCATCGGCCAGTCGCCGTCGCTGGTCTGAGCGCAGGCCGTCGAACCATAGGCGAGCGACGCCGCCGCTAACGCCGCCATCAGGTTCCGTACCGGTCTGGCCCACGCCATGATGCGCTCCCGTTGCAAGGCACTCGAGGCGCATCCAGCAAAATTCGTGCATGAGGGTGAGATTGAAGCGGCAGCGGCGTGTGCGTCGAACTGGCGGCGTCGATCACGCTGCTTTAGTGGCAGCAATAGCAACTGGTCCCGGACTATTTTTCAACGCATACCAGGCCGAAATGTTGTGGCCGACTCGGCCGCCGCTTAGCCGACCTTTTGACTGCTCGTCGACTTGGCCGACTCGAGCGCCAGGCGCCTGACGGCCTCGACCGCTGCCTCGAGCGGAGCTATTTCGTCGCGCAGCGCTTCGGCGTCGTCGCTGTGCGTCGCTTCCGCGAGCGAAAGCCGGTCACGTACCAGCAGCAGTTCTTCTTCGAGGCGCCGCACAGCGGACCACAACGCGTCTTCGGCGCCGGAGCGCTGGCGCGACTCGAGCGACATCGCGGAAAACGCATGCCCGGTATGACAGCGATACCTCAGCGGATACCCTTCGCCGATACGCTAGATCACGCCACCGCACTCCGGGCAGGTCAGGCTCGTTCGGTGGCCGATCCGCTCCATTTCCGCGGGCGAAGAATAGCCGGTCACTGCAATCTTCAGTTCCAGCGCGGCGCGCTCGCTTTCGTCCATGTCGATGCGCCTCGGTGTGCGGTCTGTCAAGGCTCTGACGATGGCCGGACCGATGTCGTCAATCGGCGCGACCACGTCGGGGGGAACAGCTTTAAGCGCAGCGTCGGGCATGTCGGGCGCCGCGCAAGTCGACGGGTCCTGAACGATGGTGAAGCCGCCGCACGCGTGAATCGCCTTCAGTCCCGCCGCGCCGTCGTCCAGTTTGCCGGTCAGCACGACGCCGATCGCGCGAGCGCCATAGTTGACCGCCGCCGAACGAAACAGCGGATCGGCGGCCGGGCGCGCGAAGTTTTCCTTGGGTCCGGTCGACAGCACCACCGTATCGTCGCGCAGCAACATGTGGCGGTCGGGTGGCGCGACGTAGATCGTGCCCTTCTCGATTGCTTCGCCGTCCGATGCATGGACTACCGGTAGCCGGCTGTCCGACGCAAGCAGATGTGGCAACTGGCTCGGCCACGTGCCGACGTGCATGACGATGAACACGCTCGCCGGAAGATCGGCCGGCAGCACGCCGACGATCTTCTTCAGCACCTGTAGGCCGCCGAGCGACGCTGCAACGACGACGATGTCCCGCCCATTCGAAATCTTTGCCATGAATGCCCTCCGCTGGAGAGGAGCAGCAAATGGCAAGCCTGTCGTCCGGCGCGCGCGGCCTTCGTGGCTGCGCACGCGCGCAATCGCCATCAGCTCAGCTTAAAACCAGTGTCATGACCGCCTGACGGATTGTCCTTGCCTCGATGATTCAACCCATTGCCTGCGGCACTACGGCTACGGGATCGCCCGTTATCGCGTGCCGACTGTCAGCGCCCTGAAAAGCATCTGATGGTCGAACGGCTTCTGACAACGCTCGTACTGACGATACTCTCCATCGACGGCGTCCGCGCCATAACCGGTCACGAATACAAAGCGGATATTGCGCGACACAAGCGCATCTGCGACCCGATATGACTTCTCGCCGTTCAGATCGACGTCGAGAACAGCGACGTCGACCTGCTCCTTGCCTTCTTCGATCATGGCCACCGCTTCCTGCGCGCCCGAGATGGGACCGACGACACTGGCTCCCGCGTCCTCGAGCGCACTCGACAGCGCCAGCGCAACCAGGTAGTCGTCTTCGACCACCATGACTCGCCGGCCCTGCAGCAATTTGGCGACACTGCCCATTTCTATCCCTCCTGCGAACCGCTGCGCACGCGTGGCGATGGCAGCGGTATCTCAATGTGACATGAGACGCCGTCGGTCTTGAACGCGAGTTCAGTTGTTGCATGCAGCGTGAACTTCAGCGCTTTCTCGATCAGCCGCCGCCCGAACCCCGTTCTCGACGAGTCGGGCACTGAGCGCAGACCGCTCTCGGTCCAGTCGATCACGAGCGAGGCGGCACCGGACGCCGTATTGCGCACGTCCCATGTGACTTCGAGCCGCGCCTCGCAATCCTTGAGCGCGCCGTACTTGACGGCATTCGTCGCCAGTTCGTGCAACACCAGCGCGACCGTCTGCACGTTGCGGAATCCGAGCGGCACAGGCGGACCGGCCACGGCGATCCGCTCGCTGTCCGCGACCCCCAATGCCTCCAGTTCCAGCCGCACAATGTCGGTCAGATTGATGAGATCGCCGTTCGCTTCGCCGATAAGTCCCTGCAAACGTCCGAGCGCCGCGAGACGGCTGATGAACGTTTCGAGCGAGGGAGCGGCCGGAAGCGTCTGCTGTGCGATCGACTGGATGACAGCCAGCAGATTGCGGGTGCGATGCTGCAACTCGGCAATGAGGACACTCTGCCTTTCTTCAGCATGGATCATTCCCGTGACGTCCACGAACGCCACCACGACGCCGTCCGTTGCACGGTCGCCGTTGCGATACGGCGCGAGGCGGATCAGAAAGTGCGTCAGCCCGTCGTTGCTGCTCACGTGCCGTTCGCGCGGCGCATTGGTGCGAAAGACGGTCGCAATGTCCTTCTCGAGCCCCGGCAAATCGAGGCGGCTCGCGAGTTCGGTGATCGGCCGGCCGCGATCCGTCGGGCGAATGTGGAAGATGCCGTTCATCGCCGGCGTGAACGAACGGATCACCAGGTCGCGATCGAGAAACACGGTCGCAACCGACGTGCTTTCAAAGAGATTCTGCAGATCGGTGTTCGCCCGGTCGAGCGCTTCGATCTTGCCGTTCAGTTCGAGATTGACGGTATGCAGTTCCTCGTTCAGCGAAACGAGTTCTTCTTTCGACGCCTCCAGTTCTTCATTGGACGACTGCAGTTCCTCGTTGACCGAGACGAGTTCTTCGTTCGACGACTTCAGTTCCTCGAGCGCGGTTTCGTATTCCTCGATCATCGACTGCAAGCGTTCGCGCGTGTCGCGCAATTCTTTTTCGGCTTCGGCCACCGTGCCGTCGCGCGGCAACTGCGCGCGTGCGATGGCTTCTTCGCGGCTCAGACCCGGGCCTTGATCCGCGAACACGACGAGGTACATTCGCTCGTTCTGCGGGTTTCCGTTCAGCGGCTCGACCGTCAGACTGAGAATCTGCACGCGGCCGTCTTCTCCCTCGACCGCGACGCCGTCGCGCGTCACCGCTCTGCCCGATTCGACCGCTTCGCGGAACACCGAGCGCAGGTCGAGGCCGAGACCCTTGCGCGCCATCGCAAAGAGCTGGCGCGACGGGACGCCGGGCGCGGCTTCCAGATACTTGCCGGTGCGGCTCGAAAAGTAGACGACGTCGCCGTCGCGCGTGGCAAGCACGTGCGGCGGCGTGAACCGCTCGAGCATGTGTGTATCGACCGTATGACGCATTGCGCCGCTGCCGAGCACGGGCCGGCCGGGCGCGAGCGCGGCCGGATGCCCGACGCGCAGCGCAGAGACGGTCATGGGCAAACGGATCTGCGGCGACACGTCGGCGCGACGGCGGAAGATCCGGTGCTTCTTCTCGACAGCCACGAACAGTTCGTCGAACTGACTGACGTTCTCCGACGTACCGAGAAAAAGGTAGCCGCCCGGACGCAACGCATAGTGAAACGTCGGGATCACCTGGTTCTGCACGTCGGCGCCGAGATAGATCAGCAGGTTGCGGCACGACACGAGGTCGATACGCGAAAAAGGCGGGTCGCGAATCACGCTATGCGGCGAGAAAATGCAGAGATCGCGTACGTCCTTGGCCAGTACATAACTGCTGCCCTCGAGCCGGAAAAAGCGCTGCCGGCGTTCTTCGGAAACGCCGTCGAGCAGCGCTAACGGATAACGCGCCGCGCGCGCCACCGCGAGCGCGCCGTCGTCGATGTCGGTTGCGAAAATCTGCACGCGCGGCGTATCGGCCTGGCCGTCGAAATGCTCGCGCATCAGAATCGCGATCGAATAGACTTCTTCGCCGGTCGCACAGCCGGGCACCCACACGCGAACCGTGTCGGCCGAACTGCGCCCCTCGAACAGCTTGGGAATCACGACGCTCGCGAGCGTCTCGAACGCCTGCGCATCGCGAAAGAAACTGGTCACGTTGATGAGCAGGTCGCGGAACAAAGCGGTGACTTCCTGCGAGTCCGTGGAGAGCCGCGCCACGTAGGCGTCGGGCGTGCCGATCTCGAGGACCTGCATGCGCCGCTGCACGCGGCGCACGAAAGTCTTGACCTTGTAGCCGCTGAAATCGTGTCCGACCTGGTTGCGCAAAATCGCATAGATCGCTTCGCGCGCCACGTCGAACTCCGACGTTTGAGCTTGCGCGGTCGCGTTTCCGGCCAGCCCGTCGAGCATGAAGGCGCCCGTTGCGAAGGTGGCGAGCTTTTCGCCCATCTGCCCGACCGGCACGGCGAAATCGACGAGTCCAGTGGCGATTGCACTGCCCGGCATGTCGGGATGCTGCGGGCCGAAGCCGTCCGCCGCCTGCGCGAGCGTCAGTCCGCCGCGTTCCTTGATGGCCTTGATGCCCAGCGTTCCGTCCGAATCCCCGCCGGACAGCACGACGCCGGCAGACAATTCGCCGAACTCCGCGGCGAGGCTGCTGAACAGAACGTCGATCAGCTTGCGTTCCCGCCGATGACTGTCCTGCGGCTGAACATGAAGCGCGCGTTTCTCGACGCTCAGCACGGCGTCGGTCGGTAACAGGTACACGTTATCGACTTCGATCTGCATGCCATCGGTAATGACATGCACCGGCAACGACGTAAATCGCGCGATGATTTCCGGAAGCAGGCTTTCGCGGTCCGGACTCAAATGCGTGACGATCACGAATGCAAGGCCGGGGGCTTGCGGCATGCCGCGGAAAAATCCTTCGAGTGCTTCGACAGCCCCCGCTGAAGCGCCCACGCCCACTACTGGAAAGTTATTTGCTGGCATCATGACTTCTCCGCCAGCAGAGCGCGTTCCCGCGCACGGGCGCGCTGCTTGCGCTTGAGGCTCGCGGCGTCGCCGCTATTGTCCGCAACCGCGCGGCCGGGGGTTCGTTCCTGAAGCAGGCGCAGGCCCGCGCGCACGACTTCGCTGGCCGTGCCATAACGGCCAGAGGCGATTTCTGTTTTGATAAACGAAGCGAGATGCTCCGTCAGGCTAATGCTTATTGCGTACTTGGCCGGCATGGCGTTTCGAATCGCGAGGGTGGTTGTTTATACTACCCTTGCGATTCCCACCTGGCATGAATTTTTGCAGCCGTTTCCGACTTGGCGGCGCTTGAAGGCGGTTCTACGGCCCGAGCAAATTCCGCAGTCCCGATGCCGTCACCGGCCGCGAAAACCAGAAGCCTTGCGCCTCGTCGCAACCGAGCGTCTGCAATTGTGCGGCCTGCTCCGGTGTTTCGACGCCTTCGGCCGTGACGCGCAGTTCGAGCGCATGCGCCATCGCGATGATCGCGCCGACCAGTGCAAGACTTTGCGGATCGTTGCCCATGCGCGCGACGAACGAGCGGTCTATCTTCAGGCGGTTCAACGGAAAACGCGTCAAATAGGCGAGGCTGGAATAGCCGGTGCCGAAGTCGTCGACGGCAATTTCCACCCCAAGTTCGCGTAATGCGTGCAAGGTTTCCAGCGCCTGGTCCACGTCGCCGAGCAACGCGCCTTCGGTGATCTCCACTTCCAGATAAGACGGATCGAGCGCGGCCTGGTCGAGCGCGTCGCGAATCGTGTCGAACAGGTCCGGCCGCCGGAACTGCTGCGGCGACACGTTGACCGCCACGCGCGGCAAGTTGCCGGTCAACCGCAGCAGCCTGCCCGCTTCGCGGCACGCGGTGCGGATCACCCACTCGCCGATCTGCTCGATCAAGCCGGACTCTTCGGCGACCGGCACGAATTCCGCGGGGCTGATCATGCCGCGCTGCGGATGATTCCAGCGCAGCAGCGTTTCGACTTGCGCGATGCGTCCGTTGGCGAGCGTCACCTGCGGCTGATACACAAGGTGCAATTGCCGGCGCTCCAATGCTTCGCGCAACATCGTCTCGATCTGGAAGCGGCGCGCGGCCTGTCCTTCGAGCGCGGTCGAAAAACGCCGGACCGCATTGCCGTTCACCGCCGACGCCGCCGACAGCGCGACGCCCGCGCGCCGCATGAGCGTGGCCGCGTCGCCGCCGTCGTCCGGATACGCGGCGATGCCGATGCTCGCCGCGATGTTGAGCGCCGTGCCGCCATAGTCGATCGGCTCGGCGATGCGCGCGAGCGCCTCCGCGGCGAATGCGTCGGCGGCGGCGCCGGTTTCGTTGATCAACAGCGCGAACTGCGTGCCGCCGATCGACGCGATCGTGCCGTCGTTGGGAAAAAGTCCGCGCAAGCGTTCGCCGACGATCTGCAGCACCAGTTCGGCCGCATGCAGGCCGAGCGCGTCGCGGAGCTTGCGCAGGTGATCGAGTTCGGCGATCAGCACGGTAAAGGAAGCGTGGCTGCGTGCGCAGCGTGAGATCGTCAGCTCGAGACGTTCGGTGAAGAGCGTCTGATTCGGAAGACGCGTGACGCCGTCGTGATGCGAGACGTACCAGAGGCGCGCCTCGGACTGCGCATAGCGCGTCATGTCGACGACCACGCCGACGTAACGCGCGTCGAACGCGTGGCAGGCTGTGGCGTCGGAACATGCAGGCAGCGGCGACAGCGCGAGTACGACGCGCACCGATGTGCCGCTGCGTCGCAGGTACGTCCATTCACCCTCGTAGCGAGCGCCGATGTCCGCGAGCGACGGCAGTTCGGCGCGGCGTCTCGCGAGTTCGGCGGGATCGTGCAGCGATTCGAAGCTGCGCCGGCCGATCAGTTCGTCGGCGCTCCATCCGGTCAGCTTTTCGAGCGCCGCGTTGACGAACTGAAAGGTGCCGCGCTCGTCGCAAATGAACATGCCGAAGGGAGCGGCGGTTAGTGCGGCGGTCAGTGCGGCGGCTAGTGCCGAGGCCGGCGCTTCATCTGCAAGACGCGACTCGGCTTGCGTCCCGCCGGCGTGGGTCGTGTTCAAAACGCGGTGTCTGTGCGGTGACTACGACGCGCGCGGCAATGCCGCTTCGATGAAGACCGCGCACAGCGCCTCCATGCCCTTCGCGTCTTCTTCGTCGAAGCGCGCGAGGACCGGGCTATCGACGTCCCATACGCCGATCAGCGTGCCGTCGGGCGCGACGAGCGGCACGACAACTTCCGATTGCGACGCCGAATCGCACGCGATGTGGCCGGGGAATTCGTGGACGTCGCGCACGATCTGCGTCTCGCGCGTTTGCGCGGCCGTGCCGCAGACGCCTTTGCCGAGCGCAATGCGCACGCACGCCGGCTTGCCCTGGAAAGGCCCGACCACCAGTTCGCGGCCGTCATGAAAGTAAAAGCCGGCCCAGTTCAGATCGCTCAACGAATGGAACACGAACGACGAGAAGTTCGCCGCGTTGGCGATCCAGTCGGTTTCGCCGGCGAGAAGCGCGCGCGCCTGCGCGACGAGTTCTTCGTATTGCGCGGCCTTGGGCAAGTGCGACGCGGAGGAGACTTCGAACATGACGGGTCCGTGATGAAGGCGGGAAACGATGCAACGTGGCGCTCCAGTGTAAAGCAAGCAGCTTGCTCGATCACTGGAATGCGGCCACTACGACTCGACGCCGACGATCACGCTCGACGCCTTGAAGATTGCCGTCGCCGCCTGGCCGACCGCGAGGCCGAGGCGCTCGACGCTCTCGTTGGTCACGATCGCGGCGATCTGCGCGCTGCCCGCGCCGATCGTCACTTCGGAATTGACCGCGCCGGTCGTCACGGCGGTCACCGTGCCCGCGATGCAATTGCGCGCCGACACCTGATCCTTCGATACGTCGACCATCACGATCACCGACGATGCCTTCACCAGCGCAAACGCCTGCTTGCCTGCGGCGAGCCCAAGCGTTTTAGCGCTGCCGTGCGTGATGATGGCGACGACGTCGAGGCCGTCGACGGTTCGCAGCGTGACCTCGTCGTTGACGGCGCCGTGCGTGAGCTGAACCACTTCGCCTGCGAACTGATTGCGTGCGCTTGTTTTCATGTTGGGCTCCTTTGGAGTTTGGGAAGCGCTGATGTGTTGCTTTGGCTGGCGGTCAAGTGTAATGGAAGGCGCAACGCCGTATCATCGTGCCCTTGCAGTCTCCCTTGCACTCTCTTTGCCGAACTCATGTCTTTAGCCGTTCCTTTTCGCGTTGTGCGCGTTGTTTATTTTGGGCGCGTTGTTTATGTTGTGAGCGCTGTTCGCATGGTCCGCGTTGTCCGCATTGCGCACGCGTTGCCGCAGGCCTGGCGCCGTGTGGCGTCGTTCATGGCGCTCGCGTCGCTCGCGGCTCTTGCCGCTTGCAGCAATCCGTCCCAGACCCATGACGCGCGAATCGCAGCCGATAACCTCACGCTCTTTCCGCTCGCCGCCTACGACCAGAACGTCGATCACTGGCTCGAGCCCGACAGCGCCGGCTACGACAAGCCGTTCCTGAGCCCCGCCGATCAGCAGGCGCATTTCCAGGCGCTTTACGCCCGCTACTTCGGCACCGGGACGAGCGCGCCGTCGCCGTGGAATTCCGCGTATGTGACGATGCGCGTCTATCGCCAGCAAGGCGCGGATATCGCCGCGCTGCAGCAGCGCCGCATCGCCCGCTTCGACAATACCGGCAAGAGCGGCGCGGGCATCGGTTATGGCGAGAACTTTCGTCCGCACGACAAGGCGTGGATCGACGCTATCGCGCGCAACATGAACGTCGCGCAGTTCACCGAGGCGCCGGTCTACCAGCCGGCACGGCGCGCGATCGCGACCACCAATCAGATGGTGCGCGAACTGCCGACGACCGATCCGTCGTTCTACGATCACCGTCTGGCCGGCGAAGGCTATCCGTTCGACAACCTGCAAATCTCCGCCGTGCGGCCGGGCACGCCGCTGTATGTGCTCGGTACGAGCGTCGACGGCGCATGGCATTACGTGCAGACGCCCGATGTGCAAGGCTGGGTGCGCAGCGACGGCGTCGGCATGGCGAGCGAGCGTTTCGTCGATAGCTGGCGCGCCGCGAGTGCGAAATCGCTCGGTGCGGTGATCGGCGCTTTTACGCCGGTGCGCGATAGCCGCGGCGTGTTCCGCTTCGAGGCGCCCGCAGGCACGCTGCTGCCGTTGGTGGCGGCGTCGGCGGATCGTGCGGTGCGGGGGAGGATGCGGGCTTCCGCGCCAGCGTCCGATGTGAGTTCGAACGACAACGAGACGGGCATGGACGCCAATGCCGCGCCTCCACCGCCGACGCCTCGCACGGTCCTCGTGCCCGCGCGCGGCGCGGAAGGCGAGGCGTTGATCCGCACGGCCGAACTCGACGACACGCAGATTGCGCCGATGCCGCTCGCCGCCACGCCGCGCCATCTCGCGACGCTGATGAAAGCGCTGATCGGCCGGCCTTACGGCTGGGGCAACAGCGGCCTCTACAACGATTGTTCGTCGGAACTGCAAAGCATCTTCGCGACCTTTGGCGTGTGGCTGCCGCGCCATTCGTCCACGCAGATGAGCGCCGGGCGCATGATCGACCTGTCCGCGTCGACGCCCGCGCAACGCCTCGATTATCTGGCCGCGCATGGCGTGCCGCTGCGCACGCTGATCTACATCGGCGGGCATGTGATGCTTTACATCGGCAATACGACTCGCAACGGCGTCACCGTGCCGGTGGTTTATCAGGACATCTGGGGATTGCGTCCGTCCGACAACAGCCGGCGCGCTGTGATCGGCGGCTCCGTGATTCTGCCGCTCCTCGAACACATTCCCGAGGATGCGACGCTGCAATCGCTCGCGGGCACGCCGACGTTCCAGATCAGCATACTCGGTGCGCCGACCGGCGCGTCGGCGCCTTCGCCGGGTTCCGCGCCGACGCCCGCCGCACCGGCTGATGAGGACAATCCGGCGGGCTAACGACTCGTCGACGATCCGTAGGACTAATAGCCGGGGCGCGCACGTGCGCACGTGCGCGAAATATTTTTCTCGGAGTGTCGATTCGGTGGCGACCCGTTCGTCGTAACGTTGAAAGGCTCGCTGAAACAGTCGGACTTTCAATCCACGAACCAGTTACTTCAAGGAGTCGCCGTCATGAGCAGCCCCGCTGTCAAACCGATCCCGGACGGGATGCACTCGCTCACGCCGTATCTGATCTGCGCGAACGCCGCGGAAGCCATCGCGTTTTATACGAAAGCATTCAACGCCGTCGAGCAGTTCCGCTTGCCAGGGCCGGGCGGCAAGGTGATGCACGCGTGCCTGAAAATCGGCGATTCGATGCTGATGCTCACCGACGAATGGCCGGAGCACCAGGCGTTCGGCCCGAATCATCTGCAAGGCACGCCGGTGACGATTCACCACTATGTCGAAGATGTCGACGCAAGTTTTCAGCAAGCTGTCAATGCCGGCGCGACCGTGAAGATGCCGGTCACCGACATGTTCTGGGGCGACCGCTACGGCCAGTTGAAAGACCCGTTCGGGCATAGCTGGTCGCTGGCCACGCACAAGCGCGATCTGAGCAAGGAAGAGATCGAGCAGGCGATGGCGGCAATGAAGTAACGTCTTTTGCCGTTTGGCGACGATGGTCGGTGTGGGCCGTTATAAAGCCGGGCGCGCGCAAGCGTGCCCAACTTCGATGTCTCTGCAAAAACGGCCAGCGCGTCAATGAGTTGCGGAGATTGCGGGGTAGTTATGCACAGCCTTGCAAACAGAATCTGTGGGTAACTTTCCCCGCTGCAAAGCACCCCTCGCTCAAGCCGCCCGCGCCATCGCATCGCCCTCTTCACCACCCAATGCATCGACGAGATCGCCCAGCATGCGCTCGAGCTCCGCGGTCATCAGCGTGAAGTCGGAATCGAACAGCTCGTCGTCGCCTTGAGCGGTTGGGTCGCTTGCTTCCTTCAGCACGTCGAGCGGTGCAATGCGCTTGATCGTCAGCGAAGGCGTCAGCACGAACGACACGCGGTCCTTCCACGTCATCGCGAGCCGCATGCATTGCTTGCCCGCTTCGATGTGACGGCGCATATCTTCCGCGTCCAACGTATGGCCGACGTAACGGACCGTCGCGTTGCCTTCGGTCGGCGAGCGCAATTCGGTATCCTGATCGACGGTGAAGCCGCTCGGCCCCTCACCGGAAAGCAGCCACTCGGTCATGGCCGCGACCGGCGATTGGGTGACGCGCACCGTGCCGAGCGGCAACTGATCGATCGACTTCACCAGCAGGCCGCGCACTTCGTCGGCGACCGTCTGCGACGCCGCGTCGATCACCAGCCAGCCGTTGCGGCAATCGATCCACACGCGCGTATCGCGGCGAATGCTAAACGCGCGCGGCAGCAGTTCGTCGGTGACCTGCTCCTTGAGTTCGCGCATCTGCTTGCGGCCAGGTTTGAAGCCCTGCTGCTCTTCCAGTTCGGCGGCACGCGCTTTCGTCACTTGCGTGACGACCGACGCCGGCAGCAGCTTCTTCTCCGTGCGGAACGTGAGCAGCAACTGGCCGTTCAGCGCATAAACGAGCGAGTCGTTATCGCGCGGCGACGCCCAGCCGTGGCTTTGCATTTCGACGCTATTGCCGGGCGCGAACGCGTGCGGCACGAGCCACTTTTCCATTTGTTCCGCCGTGACGGACCACGGAGCGGGAAGACGGTGAAGCTGTAGGTTTTTGAACCACATAGGCGAGATGTCCGACGGGCAAAGCGCGTCATTCTATATGACGGCGCTGGTCAAGCAACTGCGGTGGCCAATTGGCCGATGTCCGCTCGGGCTTCATGAAAAGTCCGCAATGTGCTGCGTCGGTGGCCATTCGTCTGAGGCGCGGTCAAGCCGTAATCGTTTAATGGTTTTGCCGTAGTCGTCGAGGCCCGCGCGTCGCCGCTAAATCGCCTAGACTTTCCGATATGCGCGACGAAGACGGAGGCGGCCATGGCCGACGAAACCGCACCTTGGCAAATGGTCGAATACGAGGGCTTCGAGATTCACGTGGCGCTCATGCCAAAGAATGAGCCGGACGAAGGCAACGCGTCGTACGCGCCGCCGAACGAGGCGAATAACCGCTACACGTATGTCGGCTACGTCTGTCATCCGGGCGCGGACCCGTCGATTCCCGGTCACGCGGTTCCGTTTCATGCGGACGGCGAGGAAAGCTTCGCCAGCAAGGACGACGCGCTGTACGAAGGCGTGCACGTGGGGCGGAGCATTGTCGATGGCACGCACCCGGATTTGACCGTGCTGCCGCTGGTCACGGGCGGTGTTTGAGCGTCTCTCGTCAATCACCCGGCAACGGCACGCCGACCGGCACTAGCAAGCCAGCGTTGCCATCTTCCAGCAAGTCCCGCGACCCGGTCGGGCAACGAGAACCGTGGAACGGAGACGCGGCTGGCAGACGGCGCAACTGCCGGACGTTTATGCCGCACTCTGCTGAAACTGAATTCGATGCAGATGCGCGTACAACCCGTTCTGCGCCAGCAGCTCCCGATGACTGCCGCACTCGACGATATGCCCCGCCTCCATCACGAGGATGCGGTTCGCGCGCTCGATGGTGGACAGCCGGTGCGCGATGACGAGCGTGGTGCGGCCCTTCATCAGCGTTTCGAGCGCGGCCTGCACGTGGCGCTCTGACTCGGAATCCAGCGCCGACGTGGCTTCGTCGAGAATCAGGATCGGCGCGTCCTTGTAGATGGCGCGCGCGATCGCGAGACGCTGGCGCTGGCCGCCGGACAGCATCATGCCGTTGTCGCCGACGAGCGTGTCGATGCCGTTGGGCATCGCGTCGACGGTGTCCCACAGGTTGGCCGCGCGCAGCGCCGCGGTCACCCTGTCGCGATCGGCCGTCTGGCCGTAAGCGACGTTGTTGGCCACCGTGTCGTTGAAGAGCACGACGTCCTGGCTCACCATCGCGATCTGGCTGCGCAGCGCGTGCAGGTCGTATTCGGGAAGCGCGACGCCGTCGACGAGAATCTCGCCGCCGGTCGGATCGAAAAAGCGCGGCAGCAGGTTCACCAGCGTGGTCTTGCCGCTGCCCGACGGACCCGCGAGCGCGACCATTTCACCCGGCGCCACCTTGAACGAAACCTTGTCCAGCGTGTGGCGATTGTGCGTGGCGTTGGCGCTGTACATGAACGAGACGTCGCGGAACTCCACTTCGCCGCGCGCGCGCTCGAGCGGCTTGCCGCCGCCCGCTGGCTCCGCCGGTTCGTCGATCAGGCCGAAGATCAGCTCGGCCGCCGTCATGCCCCGCTGCAGCGGCTGGTTCACATCCATCAGATGCTTGAGCGGCGAGATGATCAGCAGCATTGACGTGACGAAGGCGACGAAGCCGCCGACCGTGGTCTGATCCGACGACGACTGCACCACCGCGATCGTGATCACGACGGCAAGCGCGATGGACGCGAGGAACTGCGTCAGCGGTTGAGCGAGTCCGCCCGAGACCGTCATGCGCATCGCGTAGCCGCGCAGACGCTTGCTCATCGACGAGAAGCGGTCCATCTCGTACTTCTCGCCGTTATGAACCTTGACGACCTTGTAGCCGCCCACGGTTTCCTCGACGATGTAGGACAGCTCGTTGGTCAGCAGTTGATGCTCGCGGTTCAGCCGCCGCAGCCGGCGATTGATCTTGCCGACTAGCCAGCCGATGCCCGGCAGCAGCACCGCGACGATCAGCGTGAGCCGCCAGTTCAGATAGAACAGATAGCCGAGCAGGAAGACGACCGTGAGCGAGTCGCGCACCAGCGTGACCAACACGCTCAACAGCACGTTGAGAATCTGGTTGACCTCGAAGACGATCGCGTTGATCACCGTGCTCGCGGTTTCGCGCTGAAAAAACGCGACGCTCGTGTGAATCATGCGGTCGAACATGCGCAGCCGCAGTTCGAGCAGGATCTTGTTGGAGACGTATGCGAGCAGATAACCGGACGCATATTGCGACACGCCTCGAATCAGCGCGAGGCCGATCACGGCGACGGGCACGAACCATTTCGCGTTATCGCTTGCATGCGCGCCGAAACCTTTGTCGAGCAGCGGCTTGAGCAACGCGGGAATGGCGGCGTCGGTGGCGGCGCTTGCGGCCATCGCGATAATGGCCCCGATGATCACCCACAAGAGCGGCTTGACGAACGGCCACAGGCGCCGGAAAACGACGGCGGGCGACGACGCTTCGCCTTCACCGATGGGTTTGCTTAACGTTGGCTTCGCGCTCAAGGAATCCTCTGGGAATGCGGAACGAGATTCGCGCCGGCGACCGGCTGCCCGCGGCGCGAAGATCGAAAAGCAGCATTGTAAACGGTTGGTGTGGACGCTCGGCCGACGTTTTTGGGGGGTTGCGCCGCTTGCCGAAGCATCGTATTGCCCGGGTATACTTGCGCGGCCCGTTGCGCCTCACCGCGCGATCCCTTGCGTCGCTCCGCCTTCACGCCACTCGCCATCACCACTTCAGGTATGCAAGAAACTACCCTCGGCGTCGCCATCATCACTAAAAACGCGGCGGCGCGGCTCGCCGAATGCCTGCGGTCCGTGGCCTTTGCGGACCAGATTGTCGTGATCGACGGCGGCAGCGTCGACGGCACTGCCGACATTGCCCGCGCGCACGGCGCCCAGGTGATCGAACAGACCGACTGGCCAGGCTTCGGCCCGCAAAAGAACCGCGCGGTGAACGCGCTCAACACCGCCTGGATTCTCTCGCTCGACGCCGACGAGATCGTTTCGCCGGAGCTTGCCGCGTCGATCCGCGCGGCGCTCGCGGCACCCGCCGCCGACGTCTATGCGGTAGACCGTTTGTCGAGTTTTTGCGGGCACTGGATTCATCACAGCGGCTGGTATCCGGACTGGATTCCGCGCCTCTTCAAGCGCGGCGCCGCGCGTTTCTCGGACGACCTCGTTCACGAACGGCTTGTCTTCGACACGCCCGCGCAACGCCTCACCGGCAAGCTGATGCACTACTCGTACGAGGACTTCGAGTCCGTGCTGCGCAAACTCGATGCCTATTCGAGCGCCGGCGCGCTGCAGCGTCATGCGGCGGGCCAGCGCGGCAGCTTCGGCAAGGCGCTTGGCCGCGGCGCGTGGGCCTTTGTGCGGACTTACCTGTTGCGCCGAGGCTTTCTGGACGGCCGCGCCGGCTTCATGATCGCGATGTTCAACGCGGAGACGGTGTACTACCGGTTTCTGAAGCTTGCGCGACTCGGGGAAGCGTCGCGCTCGAAGCCGGGCTCACAGCAACGCCCGTAGCAGCGACACACCCTTAATACACAATCTCGATCGCGCTGCCGGCGAACTGGCCGCGCAGATCGGCCAGCAATTCGTCGGTCGGCTTCACGCGCCAGGCGTCGCCAAGACGCATTTCGCCCTCGGCATTCTCGCTTCGATACACGATCTGAACCGCGAGCCCGTTCGGGATTTGCACCGGCTGACGCTGGCGTCCGTTGTCGCCGCCGTAGCCGCCACCGAAGCCGCCGCTACCGCCATTGCGCCCGCCGCCGTTGCCGCGCGCCGAAGCCGCGGGTGCCGGCGCCGCCTGCGGCTCATCCTTGCCCGCGCTATGCGCTTCGAGCACGCGCCGCAGCGCCAGCGCGTCGGCGTTGCCGTTCATCTTCACTTTCACGGCTTCCGCGTAACGGCAGCGTGCGCGGCCGAGGTCCATGACCGTATCCACCGTGAAGCGGATGCCGCCCGTGAACGCGTCGTTGCGCGCCTGGCCCTGGACGACCAGCAGTTCGTCTTCCTTGAAGAGTTGCTTGTTCGCCTCGAAAGTCTCGTTGAACACCGTCACTTCGCATTGACCGGTGCCGTCGTCGAGCAGCGCGATCAGCATCTTGCCGCGCTGGGTCATCTGCGTGCGCAGCGACGCGATGATGCCCGCGACCAGCTTGTCGCGTCCTTCTTTCAATTCGCCGATCTTCTGCCGCACGAAGCGCCGCACTTCGTCCTTGTAGGCGTCGAACAGATGGCCCGACAGATAAAAGCCGAGTGCGGCCTTCTCTTCCTGGAGCTTCTTCTTTTCCGGCCACTCGGGTTCGTCGACGAGTTCGTGGCCTTGCGACGGCGCATCGCCCATATCGAACAAACCGGCCTGCAACGCATTCGCGCTCGCCTGCTCTGCGGCTTCCATCGCGAGCGAAACGGACGCGATGAGTTGCGCGCGATTCTGATGCAGAGTATCGAACGCGCCCGCGCGAATCAGCGCTTCGACCGTGCGGCGATTAACCACGCGACGGTCGATCCGGTTGCAGAAATCGAAGATGTCGATAAACGGACCGTCTTCGCGCGCGCGCAAAATTTCTTCGATCGCATTCTGCCCGCTGCCCTTGATCGCACCCAGGCCGTAGCGGATGGTTTTCGAGCGCTTGCCGTCAGGCTCCGCAACCGGCTCGAAGCGATACGCCGACAGGTTGATGTCCGGCGGCAGCACCGTCATCTTGTTCGTGATGCAGTCTTCGAACAGGATCTTGACCTTGTCCGTGTCGTCCATCGCGAGCGACATATTCGCCGCCATGAATTCCGCCGGATGATGCGCCTTGAGCCACGCGGTGTAATACGCGAGCAACGCATACGCGGCCGCGTGCGACTTGTTGAAGCCGTAGCCCGCGAACTTCTCCATCAAGTCGAAAATTTCGTCGGCCTTCTCGCCGGTCAGGCCATTCTTCGCGGCGCCCTGGCGGAACAACTCGCGATGCTGGGCCATTTCCTCGGCCTTCTTCTTGCCCATCGCGCGACGCAGCAAGTCCGCGCCGCCGAGCGAGTAGCCGCCGATGATCTGCGCCATCTGCATCACCTGCTCCTGGTAGACCATGATGCCGTAGGTCTCTTTCAGAACAGGTTCGACGCGCGGGTCCGGATACTCGACCACTTCGCGCCCGTGCTTACGCGCGCAGAAGCTCGGGATCAGGTCCATCGGCCCCGGACGATACAGCGCGACGAGCGCGATGATGTCTTCGAAACGGTCGGGCTGCGCGTCCTTCAGCATGCCCTGCATGCCGCGGCTTTCCAGCTGGAACACGGCGACCGTATTCGCTTTCTTGAGAATCGAGAACGACGCGGGATCGTCGAGCGGCACTTGCGCGAGCGACCAGTCTTTCTTCGACGGATCGAGACGGCGGATATAGCGCTCGGCCCAGTCGAGAATCGTGAGCGTGGTCAGGCCCAAGAAGTCGAACTTGACGAGGCCGACGGCTTCGACGTCGTCCTTGTCGTACTGGCTCACGACGCCGCTTTCGTCGCCCTGCGTGTACAGCGGACAAAAATCGGTGAGCTTGCCGGGCGCGATCAGCACGCCGCCCGCATGCATGCCGACGTTACGCGTGAGACCTTCGACGCGTTGCGCGAGCTCGAGCAACTGATGCACTTCGTCTTCGTTGTCGAAGCGCTCCTGCAAGAGCGGCTCTTCCTTCATCGCGTCGGCAATCGTGACGTGCTTGCCCGGCTTGAACGGGATCAGCTTGGCGATGCCGTCCGTGAACATATAGCCGAGATCGAGCACGCGGCCGATGTCGCGCACCGCCGCCTTCGCCGCCATCGTGCCGAAGGTCGCGATCTGCGAGACGGCGTCCGCGCCGTACTTCTCCTTCACGTACTGGATCACGCGGTCGCGGCCGTGCTGGCAGAAGTCGATGTCGAAGTCGGGCATCGACACACGTTCCGGGTTCAGGAAACGTTCGAACAGCAGGTTGTAGCGCAGCGGATCGAGGTCGGTCACGCCGAGCGCGTACGCGACGAGCGAGCCCGCGCCCGAACCCCGGCCCGGCCCCACCGGTACGCCGTTGTTCTTTGCCCAGTTGATGAAGTCCGCGACGATCAGGAAGTAGCCCGGAAAGCCCATCTTGATGATCGTGCCGCACTCGAATTCGAGCCGCTGGTAATACGTGTCGCGCTGCGCGGCGCGCTCGGCTTCATCGGGGTACAACTGCTCGAGACGCTTTTCCAGGCCCTCTTTCGACAGATGCACGAGGTAGTCGTCGAGCGACATGCCGTCGGGCGTCGGAAAGAGCGGCAGTTTCGGCTTGCCGAGTTCGAGTGTGAGATTGCAGCGCTTCGCGATCTCCACCGTATTGGCGAGCGCCGACGGAATGTCCGCGAACAGCGCGGTCATTTCGTCTTGCGTGCGGAAATACTGCTCGGGCGTAAAGCGCTTCTGACGCCGCGGATTCGCGAGGATGTCGCCTTCGGAAATACACACGCGCGCTTCGTGCGCGGTGAAATCATCGGGCGTCATGAACTGCATCGGGTGCGTGGCGACCACCGGCAGTTTCAGCGACGCCGCGAGCGCGACCGCCTGCTGCACGTACTGCTCGCCGCCCGGCTGACCGCAGCGCTGCAACTCGATATAGAAACCGCCCGGAAACACCTTCGCCCAGTGCAGCGCGTTGCGCTTGGCCGCCTCCTGATTGCCGGCGGCAAGTGCCAAGCCGATGTCGCCCTGCTGCGCGCCCGACAACGCAAGCAAGCCTTCGCCGAGGCCGGATTCCAACCAGCCGGCCTCGATTTCCGCGCGTCCGCGATACTGGTTCGTGAGCGAAGCCTTGCTTAGCAACTCGCACAGATTCAGATAGCCGCGCCGGTCTTTCACCAGTAGCAACAGGCGCGAAGGCTTGTCGCGGTCGTCGGGATTCGTGATCCAGACGTCGCAGCCGGCAATGGGTTTGACCCCTTTGCCGCGCGCTTCCTTGTAGAAACGAACGAGACCGAACGCGTTGCCGAGGTCGGTGAGAGCGAGCGCGCCCTGGCCGTCTTTGGCGGCCGCCTTGACGACGTCGTCAAGACGCACGATGCCGTCGGCGATCGAGAATTCGGAGTGGACGCGGAGATGGACGAAGCGGGGATCTGACATGGGCGACATTGTAACCCCAGCCTCCCGGAGATTTCAGCCGCAAAACCGCGCGTTAGCCATCCGGCCTAAGACGCTGCCGCGAGAGCCGCGGGCGTCGACAGTTTCCAGGCTTTTCTGCGCGTCGCTTTGTTCGCGCGGCGGCATCGTGCAGCGACATACAGGCGCGTAAGTTTGGCCGGCGTTTGCGCCAACGCAAGCGGCTGGCCGTTTGGCCGAATCGGGGAAAGCGCCGGCTTGAGGGATAATATGGGTTTCGCCTATCCGACGTGGCTGCGGCGCAAGGCATTCAAACGCTCTGACGCGTTCGAGTGCATCCAACAGGCTTTCGGGCTCGCGAGGCATGCGCGCCGCCCGCGGTCGCACCGCGCGCCCGCCTGGCCCCACGCCGCCACTTATTACCGCTGGACACCCATGAGTATCGTCAATCTCGCCGCGTATCATTTCGCGACCATCGAAGACACCGCCGCCTGGCGCCCGCACGTCACCGAGCGCTGCAATGCGCTCGGCTTGCGCGGCACTATTCTGCTCGCGCCCGAAGGCATCAACCTGTTCGTCGCGGGCACGCGCGAGAACACGGACGCCTTTATCGACTACATCCGTCACGATCCGCTGTTCGAAGGCAAGTTCGCGAACCTGCAGTTCAAGGAAAGTCTGTCGGACAAGCAGCCGTTCACGCGCATGCTCGTCAAGCTCAAGCGCGAAATCATCACGATGAAGAAGCCGGCCATTCGCCCGGAACTCGGCCGCGCGCCGTTCGTCGACGCCTCCACGCTGAGGACATGGCTCGACCGCGGTCACGACGACCAGGGCCGTCCCGTCGTCATGCTCGACACGCGTAACGCGTTCGAAGTGGATGTCGGCACCTTCGACAATGCGCTCGACTATCGCATCACCAAGTTCAGCGAATTCCCGGAAGTGATCGAGCAGAATCGCGCGGACCTGGAAGGCAAGACGGTCGTATCGTTCTGCACGGGCGGCATTCGCTGCGAGAAGGCCGCGATCCATATGAAAGAGGTCGGCATCGAGCACGTGTATCAGCTCGAAGGCGGCATCCTCAAATATTTCGAGGAAGTGGGCGGCGCGCATTATCACGGCGACTGCTTCGTGTTCGATTACCGCACGGCCCTCAATCCGCAGCTCGAGCCGACCGCGACCGCGCAGTGCTTCGGCTGCCGCGCGGTGGTGACGCCCGAAGAGCAGAAATCGCCGATGTATGTGGCGGGCAAGACGTGTCCGCACTGCCATCCGGATAGCAAGGCGGCTCGCGCGGCTTAAGCGGCTTGGGCGCGGCGGCGTTTTTCGCCGGCCGCTTCTCACGGCGCACGGAATCAATCTCCAACGCATCGATTCATGACCTATCGCGGACGCTTCGCGCCCTCGCCTACCGGACCACTGCACTTCGGCTCGCTGGTGAGCGCGCTCGCAAGCTGGCTCGACGCGCGCGCGCATCGCGGCGCATGGCTCGTTCGCGTCGAAGATATTGACGGCCCGCGCACGGCGCCGGGCGCCGCGCAGGACATTCTCGCCACACTCGAGCGCTTCGGCATGCGCACCGACGAGCCGCCCGTCTGGCAAAGCACCCGCATGGCGCGTTACAGCCAAGCGCTGGAACAGTTGAAGGCGGACGGCTTCGTCTATCCGTGCGGCTGTACGCGCAAGGAAATCGCCGACTCGCTGCTGCATGCGCATGCGCGCAACACGACGCTCGCCTATCCCGGCACGTGCCGCAACGGCCTGCACGGCAAGCCGGCGCGCGCGTGGCGGCTGCGCGTGCCGGACGGCGACGCGGCTGTCATCACATTCGAAGATCGCTGGCAGGGCAGGCAGACGCAGAATCTCGCCACGGAAGTGGGCGATTTCGTGCTGCGACGCGCGGACGACCAGTGGGCGTATCAACTGGCCGTCGTTGTCGACGACGCCGACGCGGGCATCACGCACATTGTGCGAGGCGCGGATCTGATGGATTCCACGGCGCGGCAGATTTACCTTCAGCAATGCCTCGGCGTGCCGACGCCCCGCTACCTGCATGTACCGGTAGTGACGAACGAGCACGGTGAAAAGCTGAGCAAGCAGAACGGAGCGACCGCGCTCGACTGCGACAAGCCGCTCGAAGCGCTGAATGCGGCGGCAACGCACCTGGGATTGAATCTGGAGGATGGCGGCGCGAGCGGCTCAGTGCACGCCACGCTGGATGATTTCTACGCCGCAGCTACTGCGGCATGGTCGAAGAAAATGCGCTTGACGGTGTGATATGGCGCGTGGCTGTTTTACGGCCAACTAACGCGCCTGGCAATGCTTGCGCCGTGGTTAAGCGGCTTGGCGCGAAATCTTGGGACGGTGCGGCTCAGGGCGAGCCCGCACGACGAGCCCGCAACAACCAACCTTACGACGACGACTTCCGCGGCATGCCAAACCCGCCCAGCAACGCCGCGAGCGGCTGCTTCGAAGACGGCTTCTGCGGCGCGGACCCTGCGGCCTCGGCCTCTTCCACCTTGCGAACCGAAGCGGGCGACGGCTCGTAAGGCTTCAGGAAAAAATCGTCCACGGGCTGCGCGCGGTGATGATGCGGCCGGTCGTACGAACCCGACGGCGCACCCGAACGGCGGCGAGCGCCCCGCTCTTCACGACCCTCACGGCCCTCGCGACCTTCGCTGCGCTCACGGCGCGGCGCGCGCTCTTCGTGATGATGACGCACAGGCGTGTCCACGGTCAGACGCAGCACCTCGAGCGGACGCTTAATGAGCTTCTCGATGTCCGCCAGTTGCTTGCGCTCGTTCGGGCTGCACAGCGACAACGCGTCGCCGGAAGCGCCCGCGCGGCCCGTGCGGCCGATGCGGTGCACATAGTCTTCCGCGTTGAACGGCAAGTCGAAGTTGATCACGGCCGGCAATTCGGCGATGTCCAGACCGCGCGCGGCGACGTCCGTTGCGACCAGCGCCTCGATCTCGCCGCGCTTGAACGCGTCGAGCGCCTGCATACGCTCGTTCTGCGTTCGGTCGCCGTGAATCGCGGTCGCGACGACGCCGTCGCGCTCCAGGCTGCGCGCAAGACGGCTCGCGCCGATCTTGCTGTTGCAGAACACGATCACCTGCTTGAGGCTGCGCTCGCGGATCAACTGGACGACGGCGCCGGTCTTGTCGCCCTCGGCCACTTCATAGACGATCTGCGTGACATTGGTTGCCGTCGAGTTGCTGCGCGCGACTTCGATGGTTTGCGGATCGCGCAGATACGTGGCCGCCAGCTTCTTGATTTCGCCGGAGAATGTGGCCGAAAACAGCAGCGTCTGACGCTCTTTCGGCAGCAGATTCAGAATGCGCTGCAAGTCCGGCAGGAAGCCCATGTCGAGCATCCGGTCGGCTTCGTCGAGCACGAGGATCTGCACCTGGCCCAGATTGGCGGTTTTCTGCTGCACGTGATCGAGCAGACGGCCCGGCGTGGCGATCAGAATTTCGACGCCGCGGCGCAACTGCTCGGACTGCGGGTTCATGTCCACGCCGCCGAACACCACGGCGCTGCGCAGCGCCGTGTGCTTCGCATACGACTGGACGTTCGCGGCAACCTGGTCGGCCAGTTCGCGGGTCGGCGTGAGGATCAGCGCGCGCACCGGATGGCGCGCGGGCGACGCGCTCGTGCTTGCCTGCGGCAACAGGCGCTGGATGATCGGCAGCGAAAAACTCGCGGTCTTGCCGGTGCCGGTTTGCGCGGCGCCCATGACGTCGCGGCCTGCCAGCACAACAGGAATGGCCTGCGCCTGAATCGGCGTGGGCGTGGTGTAGCCCGATTCCTTGACTGCTTTCAGGATGTCGGGCGCGAGACCGAATTGGTCAAAAGTCGCAGTGCTGGGCGTGACGGCTGTGTCGGACATGGTGGCTTTCGCTAAAAATGCGCTTGGCGCGTGCGCGCGGCAGCGGTCGGAACCGCAGAAGGCATCAGGATGAAGGCGGAGCCACGGCGTTCCGCACGGACCCGTCGCTATTGCGGGAAAGGATGCGGCCGGCTCCGGCCGGCGGAATACCCGCCGGAAAGGCCGGTATTGTAGCACTTCAGCAAAAACACTCATGGCGCATGCGGCGGCTTTCTGCTTGTGCGGCGACGGCACGGCGCCGCATCCCGGCGCGCGCCGCCGTGCGCCTCGCCCAGCGTAGTGCGTTGAAACGACAGTCGCATGACAGAGCGAAAAAGCGGTTTTGCGGGACCGTGCTGCTGTCGTCGCAGCAGGTCCACGCAGACGCAGCGTCGAGCGACACCTTGGCCGCCGCTATTCGGCCCATTTTGCGGCCGCTACAGGCAATCGCGTGCATTGCCGCTGCGCGCGCCGCCCGTGAATCTCGCCGCCTCGCCAACTCTCATGCTTCGCCAACTCTCGCGCCTCACCACGTCTCGCGCATCACCATCAGACGCAGCTCGGTCATGTCCTCGATCGCGTAGCGCACGCCCTCGCGCCCGAGCCCCGAGTCCTTCACGCCGCCATAAGGCATGTTGTCGACGCGGAACGACGGCACGTCGTTGATCACGACGCCGCCCACTTCCAGTTCGTCCCACGCGCGGTGCGCGTGCGCGAGCGAATCGGTGAAGACGCCCGCCTGCAGGCCGAAGTCGCTGTCGTTGACGGTCGCGAGCGCCGCGCCGAAATCGTCGAAACGCTCCAGAATGGCGACCGGCCCGAACGCTTCCTTGCGATACAGGTCGGTGTCGCGCTTCACGCCTTCGAGCAGCGTCGCCTCGAACATCGCGCCTTCCACCTTTCCGCCCGCGACGATTTTCGCTCCCGCCTGCACCGCGCTTTCCATCCAGCCGGCGAGGCGCTTCGATTCCGATTCGGAGATCATCGGCCCGACGAAGGTCTTTTCGTCCTTCGGATCGCCCATCACGAGCGACTTGGTTTTAGCGATCAGCTTTTCGCGCAGCGCATCGTAGAGGCTCGCGTGCACGAGAATGCGCTGCACGCCGATACAGCTTTGCCCCGACTGATAGAACGCGCCGAACGCGAGCCGGTCGACCACGTAGTCGAGCTTGCCGCCCTGATCGCCGTCGACGATCGCGGCTGCGTTGCCGCCCAGTTCGAGAATCACCTTCTTCTTGCCGGCCTTTTTCTTCAGATCCCAGCCCACCGCCGGCGAGCCGGTGAACGACAGCAGCTTGAAGCGTTCGTCGGTGGTGAAGAGATCGGCGCCGTCGCGATGCGCGGGAAGAATCGAGAACGCGCCCTTCGGCAAGTCCGTTTCCGCGAGAATCTCGCCCATGATCAGCGCGCCGACCGGCGTGCGGCTCGCCGGCTTCAGCACGAACGGCACGCCCGCGGCGATGGCCGGCGCGACTTTGTGCGCGGTCAGATTCAGCGGAAAATTGAACGGCGAGATAAACGAGCACGGGCCGATCGGCACGCGCTTCACATAGCCGTGATAGCCGTTGGCGCGCGGCGAAATCTGCAGATTCACGATCTCGCCGCCGATGCGCACGGCTTCCTCGGCCGCGACCTTGAACGTGTCGATCAGCCGAGTAACCTCGCCCTTCGAATCGTTGATCGGCTTGCCCGCCTCGATGCACAGCGCGAGCGCCAGTTCGTCGTAACGTTCGCGAAAGCGCTTCACGCAATGTTCCAGCACCGCCTGGCGCTTGAACGGCGGGAACGCGCGCAGCGCGGGCATCGCATCGACCGCGAAGCCGATCGCCTTGTCGATCGCGGCCGCGTCGGCCATCGCGACGCGCGTCGCGACTTCGCCGCTGAATTTGTCGGTGACTTCGAGATCCGTATTCGCAGCCACCGCTTCGTTCGCGAGGTAGTACGGGTAGGTCTTGTTCAACATCACGCGTTCTCCTTCCGATAGATGACAGCGGCAACTCGGGCCTTCTTGCACGAGCAGGAGCCCGAACCGGCGCCGCTCACAATTGCGCGGACAGCCGCTTGATCTCGCGGTTCAGCACGCGCTCGTTATCCGAATAGTCAATGGGCAGGTCGATCACATGCACGCCCGGCGTCGCGAAACACTCGCGCAGCAAGGGCGCGAACTGCTCCGCCGATTCGATCCGATGCCCCTTCGCGCCATAGCTCTGCGCATACGCGACGAAGTCCGGATTCGTCAGCGTCATGCCGTAGTCGGGGAAGTTCATGTTCTCCTGCTTCCAGCGGATCATGCCGAACGCGTCGTCGCGCAAAATCAGGATCACAAGATCGAGCTTCAGACGCACGGCCGTTTCCAGTTCCTGCGAGTTCATCATGAAGCCGCCGTCGCCGCACACGGCCATGACCTTGCGCTCGGGATGCACGATCTTGGTGGCGATGGCCGACGGCAAGCCCGCGCCCATCGAGGCCAGCGCGTTATCGAGCAACAGCGAATTCGGTTCGTGCGCGCGGTAATAGCGCGCGAACCAGATCTTGTACATGCCGTTGTCCAGACACACGATGCCGTCCACCGGCGTGGTCTCGTACACGTCGTTGACCACGCGCACCGGATACATCGGAAAGCGGTCGTCGTGCTGGCCTTTCACCAGATGCGCCTCGAAATGCTCCTTGATCTCCTTGAAGCGCGTGAAGTCCCAATGCTCCTGACGCTCCTTGAGGCTTTCCTTCAGTTGCCACACCGCGTTGGCGATGTCGCCGACCACCTCGATCTGCGGGAAGTACACCGTGTCCACTTCCGCGCCGAGGAAGTTCACATGAATCACCGTTTTCTCGCCGGCCTCGCCGCTGCGCATGAAGAACGGCGGCTTCTCGATCACGTCATGCCCGACGTTGATGATGCAGTCGGCGTGATCGATCGCGCGATGCACGAAGTCGCCATCGGACAAGGTCGCGTTGCCGAGCCACATCGGATGCGATTCGTCGATCACGCCCTTGCCCATCTGGGTGGTGAAAAACGGAATGCCGGTCTGGTCGACGAATTCGCGCAGCATCTTCGTCGTGGTCTTGCGATTGCCGCCCGCGCCGATCATCAGCAACGGATGCTTCGCTTTCGTGATCGCCTCGACCGCGCGCGCGACCGCTTTTTCCTCCGCGACCGGACGCCGGCTGTAGCTCTTCGGAATCGGCTTGCCGTCGCCTTCCTCATGCGCGACGTCCTCGGGCAGTTCGAGATGCGTGGCGCCGGGGCGTTCTTCTTCCGCCTGCCGGACGGCTTCGCGCACGGCCGCCGGAATATTCGCGATCGACACGATCTGACGCGTGTATTTGGTGAGCGGCTCCATCATCCGCACGACGTCGACGATCTGAAAATGGCCCTGCTTGCTCGACTTGATCGGCTTCTGGCCGGTCACCATCAGCATCGGCATGCCGCCCAGTTGCGCGTACGCGGCCGCGGTCACGAAGTTGGTGGCGCCAGGGCCGAGCGTCGCGAGACAGACGCCCGTGCGGCCCGTCAGGCGTCCATAGGTCGCGGCCATGAAGCCCGCCGCCTGTTCGTGACGCGTCAGGATCAAACGGATTTTCGAGCGGCGCAGCGATTCTAGGAGATCGAGATTCTCTTCACCGGGGATGCCGAACACGTACTCGACACCTTCGGCTTGCAGCGATTTGACGAACAGGTCCGATGCTTTCATGGAGGGTCTCGCTTGATGGTACGGACGCGGACGTAAAGCCGGGCCGTGGGTGAGCGGAAACGGACTTTCGGAGACTCGGGGCGACTGCAAAAGACGGTGATGATCGCGACGACGGCGACCGTCGCGGCGACGCGCCGAAGGTCACGCCGGACAGCTTACTACTCAGGGGGAAATGATGCGCGCACGCTGGCAATGCTGCGTGGCTGAAGAAAGAAACAGGCGGCTTCGACGCGCCGCTCGATGATGTCGAGCGGGCGCGTTCAGCCGAAGCTCACCCTAAGCTCAGCGATTGAGCGTAATACAGTCGGACAAAACCGGCGTTGCGTCCTCGCCGGCCATGACGTCGTAGAGATCGGCGCGCGGGCCCTTGGTCCACCACGTATAGCTGCCGGCCTGATATTTCACGCCCGACGCCGCTATCGTGTTGACGAACAGCAGTTGCTTGCCCTTCACCGGCACGAGCGCGAAGCTCTGGCCATTGGCCGTGTTCCAGTAAGTGACGTGCAGAATCTTGCCGGTCGCGCACGTGTATTTGCGCGTCTGGCGGCTTTTGGCCTGAACCTCGTCGAGTTGCGAGGGCGCGGCGAACGTATAGCCGCAGATCGCCGCGAGGCTCACTGCAAGCAGCGTTTTTTTCATTGGATGCCCCGGTCGTTGCGGATCAAGGGTCGATGACATCGGCGCAGGCGTCGGTCGGTGCGGCGGCTACGTGTCCGACCACCGGCACGATCTTCAGCCCCGCCGACGCAATGCGGCACGGCGCGGCCGCGAGTCCGCAGCCCGTCAATCCGGCGCACAGCGCGAGCAGCACGCCGAGAGAACCAAGCGTGCGGACAGAGCCGGCCGCGGTGCGCCGCGTTGCCACGCGCGCCGCTTCGTAACTGGATTCCTGCGGGGATTCCTGCGACATACCTACCTCGACTTCAATGAACCCGCGATTCGTTCGATGGGCTCGGATCATTCACACCAGCTTTGCGGACATAAGCCCGGCGCACATCATCGCGCGGATTTCGCCGACACCGGACGCACCGCCGCCGCCGCCTCTTTCGCACGCGAGCGTGCTTCGCCGATGTTCTCGCCGGTCGCGAGCGCAACGCCCATGCGGCGCTTGACGAAACTCTCCGGCTTGCCGAAGAGACGCAAGTCCGCATTCGGCACGGCAAGCGCGGCGGCGACGCCTTCGAATGCAATGCCGGCCTCGTCGAGTCCGCCGTAAATCACGGCCGACGCACCCGGCGCACGCAACGACGTGTCCACCGGCAAACCGAGAATCGCGCGCGCGTGCAGTTCGAATTCCGAAAAGCGTTGCGAGCACAACGTGACGAGGCCTGTGTCGTGCGGACGCGGACTGACTTCCGAGAACCATACGTCATCGCCGCGCACGAAAAGTTCCACGCCGAAGAGTCCCCGCCCGCCGAGCGCGGCCGTGACCTTGTGCGCGACTTCGCGCGAACGCTCGAGCGCGAGCGGGCTCATCGGCTGCGGCTGCCACGATTCGACGTAATCGCCCGCGACCTGCACATGGCCGATCGGATCGCAGAAATACGTGGCGACCTCACCGTTCGACGGATCGACCGCGCGCACGGTCAACTGCGTGATCTCGTACTCGAAGTCGATAAAGCCTTCGACGATCACGCGCCCGTGATTCACGCGGCCGCCGGCCATCGCGTATTGCCAGGCCGGTTCGACGTCCGCGTCGCTGCGCAGTACCGATTGCCCTTTACCCGACGACGACATGACCGGCTTCACGACGCACGGATAACCGACTTTCGCGATGCCCGCGCGCAGTTCATCGAGCGAATCGGCGAATGCATACGGCGAGGTCGGCAAGCCCAGTTCCTCGGCGGCGAGGCGCCGGATGCCTTCGCGGTTCATCGTGAGTTGCGTGGCGCGCGCGGTCGGGATCACTTCGGCGATGCCGTCGGTTTCGATTGCGGCCAGCGCGTCTGTCGCGATCGCCTCGATTTCCGGCACGATCAAATGCGGACGCTCCTGTTCGACAAGTGCGCGCAGCGCGGCGCGGTCGGTCATGTCGATCACGTGCGAGCGATGCGCGACCTGATGCCCCGGCGCATTCGGATAACGGTCGACGGCAATCACTTCGACGCCCAGCCGTTGCAGCGCGATGATCACCTCCTTGCCGAGTTCGCCCGCGCCGAGCAGCATGACGCGCGTGGCGGATTCAGAAAGGGGCGTGCCGATCCGTTGGCCGATCTGCATGAGGTC
Organism: Paraburkholderia graminis; assembly: GCF_003330785.1. Lineage (NCBI taxonomy): Bacteria > Pseudomonadati > Pseudomonadota > Betaproteobacteria > Burkholderiales > Burkholderiaceae > Paraburkholderia > Paraburkholderia graminis. The sequence goes on along the minus strand of NZ_CP024934.1, from coordinate 1,137,178 downwards.
TCCAGATAAAAGTCAGATGAGGGTGGGATTGGGTGGAACACGATGTTAACATGCGGACCCCTCGCCGCGGCTTGCTCGCGGCGGCCGGTTTTAATCCGCACGCGAAGCGCAACGGGTCGCTACATGACGCCGCACGGCACGGCGCGGCGCACGCAGGCAGCGCCTAGTCAGTTCGCGCCAATGTCCACGAGCGCGCCGCGTGCCGAGTGCGTTACCCTTACGCCTTTGCCAGTTTGAAGAGGAACGACGCCATGCAACCACGCTTGTCCACGCGACGTCTTGCGCGCATCGCCCCTTACGCGCGCACGGCCCTCGCCGCGTTGAGCGTCGCGGCGCTGCTCGGCGCATGCGCGATTCCGAAACATCCGGATTCGGAAGCAGCCGCGCCTGACCCGTTCAACCCCGCCGCGACGCAATTGCTCGATGACACGAGCTGGACGCTCACTGCATGGAAGCAGTCGGACGGCACGGCGCGCACGGTTCCGTTCGCGAACCTCGGCACGCCGATCACGCTCACGCTTTCGACCGCCGGAGGCCAGCGGCACGCGAGCGGCTTTTCCGGCTGTAACCGCTATATGGGCTCGTACGCGCTGAAGGACGGCAAGCTCTCGTTCGGCACACTCGGCGGCACGCGCATGGCCTGCGCGACGCCGGGCGGACAGATCGAAAGCACTTATCTGAACGCGCTCACGCATATCGCGCGAACCGGCGTGCAGATGCGCGCGCCGCAGCAGATGCAGCTCGTGCTCGACAACGGCGATACGCTGGTGTTCGAGCGCAGCGGCAGTAGTGACAAATAAGCGGGAAATAGTGGCGAAGCGAACGGCGCGTGAGTTCGAGTTGTCCGGCGCGCCGCCCGCTTTGCACGAGGACGCAGGCATACTTGCGTCCGCCTTCGAAGCGTTGCGCTTCGCCGGTTTAAACTCGACGGATTGCGTTTTTGCCAATCCGTCATTCGTCGATGTCTAGTATGCACACGGTAGTTTTCGGCTGGTTCGGCGGGTCGGCCGTCTGGTTCATTCCTCTCATCTGGCGGCTCATCAAGTCGATGTTGCCGGGCGGCGCGGGCTTGCGCGGCCCCGGCACGATCCGGCTATGGCTCGGCTTCATCTGTGCGATGGTGGCGAGCTGCACGCTCGAGGCGTCGCTGATCGGCGCGGCCGGTATGAACGCGATCGGTCACGCGCTCGCGGCGGGCTTCGGCCATCTGCTCGGGCATATCGGCACGCCGCTCGCGGCGCTCGCGCTCTTGGTCGTCAGCCTGCCGTGGCTGATCGGCTTTCACTGGAGCGAGTTCCTCGCGTGGGCGGACGGCGCGTTCGGCCTCGGCCTCGCGTCGCGCGGTCTTGCGAAACGCGACGACGAAGCGCGCCGCCATCGCGCGCTCGACGACGGTGCGCCGCCGCACATCTCCAGTTCGATGAACACGATGGCGCCAAAAAGCAAGGGGCGCTACGCGCGGCCGACCGTGTGGCGGCCGCCTGTCAAGGGACGGGTTGCGGGCGGTGCGGCTGTCGGCGGTGCGGGTTCTGTGGCGGCTGGACCGGCTGCTGGCCGGGACGCGGGGATGCGTGCGGCTGCGCAAGGGTGGCGTGGCGGGCAAGGTGTGACGCGCGGTCAGGCTGCGCCGGTTGAGCCGGTGTTGCGGACTGGTAGTGCGGCGCCGGTGCGGCAGGCGTCGGGGCAGACGCCGGTGTCTGGGTCTGGCGCTGGGAAATCGGCGTGGTCGCCGGCTGAGCCGGTTGCGCCCGCTGGGTGGTTGCGGGAGGGGAGTCCGCGGTCGGGGGCGGGTGGTGCGGGTTCGGTTGGGAAGGTCGGCGTTGGTGGTGTTGGTGGCGTCGGTGGGGCTGCGTCGTCGGCCGTTGGCCGCGCGGCTCGCGAGCCTGCAAGCGGTGGATCGTTGCTTAACGGAGCCGCCGCTGGTGTTTCAGGTGCAGGCGCGACTGCCGCCTACGGTGCGTCGAGTCTTGCCGCCCGCGCGGGAACAGCAGCCGACGCGACGCCGACTGGCGTGGACGTCACTGGACGTCCTATAGCGAACCGAACCGCCGCACCGCTCAATCGCGCGGTATTGCCGGCGCAGGGGTTGTCGTCGGCTGCGCGCGTGGAGGATGCCGCGACGGCCTCGGGCGTGCGCCGTCCGTCGTCGACGGCGCCGGCCTTTACGAGGCCGATGGCCGCCGCCGAAAAAGTCACGCCGCCCGCCAGCGTCCAGGAGACGCTGCGCAGCATCGCGGAAAACGCCGCACGTTGGACGGATATGGCCGGCGTCAGCCTCGCGCGCAGTAGCGGCGCGGAAGGCGCGAAAATCGCGGGTGTGAATGTAGCGTCGAAGGGGCTGACGGGCGCGGGTTTGGTGGGCGCGGCGAGCGAGGCGGCTTCGGGAGGCGGCGGGGTCGCTTTGGGAGGTGGCGGAGCTGCTGCAGATTCACAAGGCAGCGGAGTCGAAGCCACTTTGGCACGCGCCGGAGTCCAGGCTGCTTCACGAGGCACCAGCGTCGATGCCGGTTTGGTAGGCGGCGGAGTCGCGGCCGATTCACAAAGCAACGGAGTCGATGCCACTTTGGCACGCAGCGGAGTCGACGCTGGTTCACCACGCGCCGAAGTCGACGCCGCTTTGGGACGTGCGGGAGTCGACGCGCCGTTCTCTGACGCGCACGCCCTTTCGCGCCACGCTGCGGAATCCGCATCTTCAACGAGCGATGCGTCGCATCAGCAGTCCGATCGCAGTGTCGAAGACGCTTCTATCGCGCCGACCGTTCAATCGGCATCGCCTACGCCCGCAGAAACGTCGCCGGAAACGGCTGTCGAAACGCCGACTCGCGCGCCGTGGACTGAAACGCAGCCCTCTGCTGCGGCCAGTCCCGAGCCAGTCGTGCAATGGCCGATCGAACCGCCTGGCATTCAAACACCGGCTGGCGCACTGACCGACCAAGCTGTACCTTCCGCGCCCGCGTTCCAGCAGGCAGCGTCTATCACGCCAGCGACACAGCCCGCAGCAGAAGCGCCCGCGCGGACAGCAGTGGCTGAACCGTCATCTGCTTTTGCATCGACGGTCGCCCCGCCGGTTGCGCCAACGACGCACGTCGCCCCGCCGCTTGCTCGCACGCCGTTCGGAATCTTCGCGAGCCGGTTGCAGCAAACGGATGCGCCGTCGCAGACGCCGCCGTGGGAACAGGAGGTGCACTCTTCGACGGAAGAACGGGAAGAGGACGCGCAAGAAGACACGCACGGTATAGCAAGCGCAAACGCGAGCACGGACACCAACCCCGACACGAACCCGGACCGCGATCCGCAACGCGAACTACCCGCTGCGCCGCCTGCGGACGACGCACGGTTCATCGCATCAGACAACGGTTCGTCGCTGCCGCATGCCGCAAGTGCAAGTGCAAGTGCAAGCAAAGACGCAGCGGCAGGCGCAGCCACGCCGTCGTCGTCGGCCGATAGGGACGCGCTCGCGTCCCCTGCTCTCTCGCACGTCGAACCGAGGCTCGCTGATGTCGACAGCCCGCAAGTAGCCGAGCTCGCCGCCGCACCCGAGCAAACCATCGCACCGCCGGCATCATCGAACGTCGTGCGCTTCCCGGGTCTCGCGACGCCGATGCAAGCGCAGACGGAGGCACATGCACCGACGCACGCCGCGCCGGTCCAGCACAATAGCGTCACTGCGCCGCCGCCCGCTGCACTCGTTCAGCCGACGCCTGGCCAAAGTCATGGCCTCTTGGCACCGCTCGCTCAAGCGAACGCTGAGCGCGAGCCGACGCCCGCCCAAAATCCGGGCCTCTTGGCATCGTCCGCTCAGGCTCACGCTCAAGCTCAAGCTCAAGCGAACACCGAATTCCAGCCGACGCCGCCCCAAAACCCAAGCCTCTCCGCACCACCCGCTGAGGCGCCGGCCCAGCCAACCACCGAACCCCAACGCACGCCCCTGCGCGGCCACGGTCCAACCAACGGCTTCGAATTCCACGCGCCGGCTGCGTCGATGGTCGAACTGCCCACGCTCGACCTGCTCGCGCCCGCGGACACCCACATCGAACCCGTCTCCGAGGAAAAGCTCATCGAGACGGGCCTACTGATCGAGCAACGACTGCAGGAATTCAAGGTGCCGGTCACGGTGGTCGGCGCATCGGCCGGTCCCGTGATTACGCGCTTCGAAGTGGAACCTGCGCTCGGCGTGCGCGGCAGCCAGATCGTCGGTCTGATGAAGGACCTGTCGCGCGGTCTGGGGCTCACGTCGATCCGCGTCGTCGAAACGATTCCCGGCAAGACCTGCATGGGGCTCGAGTTGCCGAACGCGAAGCGCCAGACGATCCGCCTGTCCGAGATTCTCGAAGCGAGCGTCTATCAGAATTCGCACTCGCAACTGACGCTCGCGATGGGCAAGGACATCACCGGCCATCCGGTCGTCGCCGATCTCGCGAAAGCGCCGCACATGCTGGTCGCGGGCACGACGGGTTCGGGCAAGTCGGTCGCGATCAACGCGATGATCTGCTCGCTGCTCTTCAAGGCGACGCCCGAGGAAGTGCGCCTCATCATGATCGACCCGAAGATGCTCGAGCTGTCGGTCTACGAAGGCATTCCGCATCTGCTCGCGCCCGTCGTCACCGACATGAAGCTCGCCGCCAATGCGCTGAACTGGTGCGTCGGCGAAATGGAGAAGCGTTATCGGCTAATGTCCGCAGTCGGCGTGAGAAATCTCCCTGGCTTCAATCAGAAAATTCGCGACACCGAAGCGAAAGGCAAGAAGCTCGGCAATCCGTTTTCGCTGACGCCCGAAGCGCCCGAGCCGCTCGCGCCGCTGCCGCTGATCGTCGTCGTGATCGACGAGCTTGCGGACCTCATGATGGTGGCGGGCAAGAAGATCGAGGAACTGATCGCGCGGCTCGCGCAGAAGGCGCGCGCGGCCGGCATCCATCTGATTCTGGCGACGCAGCGGCCGTCCGTCGACGTCATCACCGGGCTCATCAAGGCGAACATTCCGACGCGCGTCGCGTTCCAGGTGTCGTCGAAGATCGACTCGCGCACGATTCTCGACCAGATGGGCGCGGAGTCGCTGCTCGGCCAGGGCGACATGCTGTTCCTGCCGCCGGGCACGGGCTATCCGCAGCGCGTGCACGGCGCGTTCGTCGCGGACGAGGAAGTGCATGCGATCGTCGAATATCTGAAGCAGTTCGGCGAGCCGCAATACGAGGAAGGCATTCTCGACGGCCCTGCGACCGACGGCGGCGCGGCGCAGGACCTGTTCGGCGACTCGCCGGATGCGGAAGCCGATCCGCTTTACGACGAAGCGGTCGCGTTCGTGGTGCGCACGCGGCGCGCGTCGATTTCGTCGGTACAGCGGCAGTTGCGCATCGGCTATAACCGTGCGGCGCGTCTTGTCGAACAGATGGAGACGGCCGGGCTCGTGTCGGCGATGGGCATCAACGGCAGCCGCGAAGTGCTCGCGCCCGGGCCGGCGGAATAGCGCGCAGACCGCCGGCAAATTGCCGGCAGCAACCATGCGCGTGCATCACGCCGGTTAGCGGCGCCGCATGAACCACCAGCCACGAACAGGGGCCGCTCGAAGCGGCCCCTGTTCGTTCAACCTGCCGCCTCGCCTCCCTCACGACGGCGACACCAGCTTGAAGTCCACCGGCGAGCCGATCTCGATCCGCTTCGGATTCGCTTCCAGCAAACCGCTCTGCTGATCGCGCCGGAACACATAGACGGTATCGCTGTTCTGATTGCCGACGATCAGCCATTTGCCGGTCGGATCGATCGCAAACTCGCGCGGCGACTTGCCGAGACTCGATTGACGCCCGATCTTCTTCAGATGTCCATTCGTCGGATCGACGGAGAAGATCACGATCTCGTTCGCATCGCCGCGATTGGTCGCGTAGAGAAAGCGCCCGTCCGGCGACAGATGAATCGCGGCCGCGCCTACCGCGCCCTTGAAGCCCGGCTCGGTCAGCGAGATGGTCTGGACCTGCGTGAGCTTGCCGTCGGCGTAATTGAACGTGCTGACGGTCGCGGCGAGTTCGCTCGTCAGGTACGCGTGCTTGCCGCCGGCGCCGAAAACCAGGTGCCGCGGGCCGGTGCCCGGCTTCTCCTGCGTGTAGCGCCAGTCGGTCGGACTGAACAGACCGCGGCTGCCGTCGGCCGTGTAGCGGTACGAGTACAGCTTGTCGGCGCCGAGATCCTGCGCGAAAAGATAGTGCCCGTCCGGAGAAAACACCGTCGAGTGCACGTGCGCGTTGTCCTGGCGCCCCTTGACCGGACCGCTGCCTTCATGATGCACGGTCAGCACCGACGCGCCGAGTTGCCCGTCAGCCTGCACCGGCAAAACGGAGAAGCTGCCGCCCGGATCGGCCGCGACCGAATAGTTCGCGGCGAGCAGATATTTGCCGTCCGGCGAGAGACTCAGATAGCACGGGTCGTTGCCATCGGCGGAAACCTTGTTGAGAAAGGTCAACTGGCCGCTCGCGGCGTCGAAGCGAAACGCGCTGACGCCGCCGCGCTGACCCGCCGGTCCGTTGTCGCCCGGCAGCTCGTTGACCGCGTAGACGAAGCGGCGGTCGCGGCTCACCACCAGGTACGACGGGTTCACCGTCTGCGCGACGGACACGCGTGTGGCGTCGCCCGTCTTCGTGTCGAAGCGATAGACGTACAAGCCTTCGCTCTTGCCGCCGGTGTAGGTGCCGACCAGCAGGTTATAGACGCCGTCGGCGGGAGCCGAACCGGCACTGGAACCGGCGTCTTGCGCGAATGCGGGCGAAGCGGCAATCGAGACCATGAGCGCGAAACCTTTTATGATCGAGCGGGCGGAGTGCATGGGAGACCACGCGCGCACGCGTCGTGAAGAAGACCGGTCAGGAGCTGGCGCGGCAGGCACAGCGTCCCGGTGACGAAGAAGCATACGACCTCCTCTACGTGGGTTATGAGAGCAAAGCGGTTGTCATCGTGCCTCTGGTCTGCCGCGCCGAAGTCGAGCGTTATTCTTGTCGGGCAAGTATAAAAGCGTTGCAACGGATCATGCAGCGAAGCGGCCTGCCGTGTCGCCGCGGCGAATCGTCGGCGGCATGACGACTGCCTCGGTAGCAATTGCCCTGCCTCTCGGGGACGTTTTTAATCGCGTGTCACCACACTACGGAGTTTTCATGAACATCACATTGAGCCTGGGCCCGCTGGTTTCGCTGATCGCCGGCATTCTGATTCTCGTGATGCCGCGGCTGTTGAACTACATCGTCGCGTTGTATCTGATCATCATCGGGATCATTGGTATTTTTGGCGTGGGCTCGTCGCACTTCTGACCGGAGAAGCCGGGCGCAGGACGGCCCGGCTTCTGTCGTTGGTAAAAGACGTGGATGCAGCGGGAAAGAATGCCGTAGGGGGAGCAACGGCGCGCGAAGACGCACGCGCGCCGGCGCTACCGCACCGTTCATTGCCGCGGGTTAAGCGATAGATATCATGCGTTCAAACGGCACAGCGCATCCGGCCGCAGCCGGACGCCAACGCCTGCGTCGCAGACGCGACTCAGCCGTTCGAAAGCTGTTCGAGGCGCCAGCGCCCCTGCAGCGACAACGCGCCGACGGCATAATGGCCGTCACCTTCCTGATAGCGCCGGAAGCAGGCGCGTTCGATCAGAAAGCTCGCGGCAGTCTGCATGCCATTGCGGCTCAGACCGAGGCGGCTATGATCGAGTGGCAGCATGGAATCGTCCGCGAGTTGGCTCGCGGCGGAGAGAATCGTGATGCAGTCGGATTTTGACGGATTCAGCATGGCTTTCGTCCTCCAAACGGCGTGTGCATGCGCGATGGGCAAGCCGGCTTCGCAAACCCGAAAGTTTTAGGCATCGGCTGGATCACTGATTGTAGGCAGCCATTTGACAATTACAACCCGCGTTTTGCCGCATTGTGTGCGGTGAACCAAACTGCAACCCGCAAGTCCGGAAGAAACCAGTGGGGCGCAGCCGAACTTGCCGCGCCCGCTACTCAAAACGATCAACGTACATTAGGTATCGAAACGCACGGCCATGCCCGCACTCATCGAAGACTATGCGCTCATCGGCGACGGCCACACGGCCGCGCTCGTCTCACGCGAAGGTTCCGTCGACTGGCTCTGCTGGCCGCGCTTCGACTCCGGCGCCTGCTTCGCCGCGCTGCTCGGCACGCCGGACCACGGCCGCTGGCTGATCTGCCCCGATAGCGGCAGCGGCAGCGGCAGCGGCAGCGGCACCGACACCGACACGCCGCCGAAAATCACCCGCCGTTATCGCGGCGAAACGCTGATCCTCGAGACCGACTTCGAAACGCCCGAAGGCGCGGTCACGCTCGTCGACTTCATGCCGCCGGGCAACGGCTGGTCGGAGATGGTGCGCATCGTCGTCGGCAAGCGCGGCACCGTGCGCATGAAGATGGAACTGGTGCTGCGCTTCGACTACGGCTTTTCGATTCCGTGGGTCGACCGCCTGAAGCACGAGAGCGGCATTCGCGCGATCGTCGGTCCGGACAACGCGGTGCTGCGCACGCCCGTCGATCTGCGCGGCGAGAACATGAAGACGGTTGCCGAGTTCACCGTCAGCGAAGGCGAGCGCGTGCCGTTCTCGCTCGCGTACTCGGCCTCGCATCTGCGGCTGCCGCCCGCGCGCGATCCGCATACGGCGCTGGCGCGCACCGAGAATCACTGGCTCGAATGGTCGGCGCGCGGCACCATCGAAGGCAAATGGGCCGAGCCGATTCGCCGCTCGCTGATCACGCTGCGGGCGCTCGCGTATGAACCGACCGGCGGAATCGTCGCCGCGCCCACGACGTCGCTGCCGGAACAACTCGGCGGCACGCGCAACTGGGACTACCGCTACTGCTGGCTGCGCGACGCGACGATCACGCTGCTCGCGCTGATGCGCGGCGGCTACTACGACGAGGCGCGCGCCTGGCGTACCTGGCTCGGCCGTGTAATGGCCGGCGCGCCCGACCAGTTGCAGATCATGTACGGGCTGGCCGGCGAGCGGCGCCTGACCGAGTACGAGGTCGACTGGCTGCCCGGCTATTGCGGCGCGAAGCCGGTGCGGATCGGCAACAACGCGGTCGGACAGCTCCAGCTCGACGTGTATGGCGAAGTCATGAACGCGCTGCATCTCGCGCGGGTCGGCGGCCTGCAGGCAGACGACACCGCGTGGAACGTGCAGTGCGCGCTGCTGCGTCACCTCGGCACGATCTGGCAGCAACCCGACGAAGGCATCTGGGAAACGCGCGGCGGCCGCCAGCATTTCACCTTCTCGAAGGTGATGGCGTGGGTCGCGTTCGACCGCGCACTGGCATCGGCGGAAATGTTCAATCTCGAGGGGCCGCTCGACGAATGGCGCGCCACCCGCGCGCAGATTCACGCGGAAGTCTGCGACAAGGCGTGGAACGCTTCGCGCAATGCGTTTTCGCAGACCTACGACAGCGATCAGCTCGACGCGAGCCTGCTGCTGCTGCCGCTCGTCGGCTTCTTGCCGCCGCACGATCCGCGCGTGAAAGGCACGGTCGAGGCGATCGAGCGCGACCTGATGCACGACGGCTTCGTGATGCGCTACCGCACCACCGAATTCGACGACGGCCTACCGCCGGGGGAAGGCACGTTTCTGGCTTGTTCGTTCTGGATGGTGGACAACCTGGCGCTGCAAGGCCGCCTCGACGAAGCCATTGCCATGTACGAACGGCTGCTCGGCCTCTGTAACGACGTCGGGCTCCTCGCCGAGGAATACGATCCGGCGGCAAAGCGGCTCGTCGGCAACTTCCCGCAGGCGTTCTCGCATGTGGCGCTCGTCAACACGGGCCTGAACCTGATGAAGCACGAACAGGCGATGGCGCGCGCAACCGGGCAGCCGTCGCATAACGGCACGGAAGATGCTGAACTTAAGGCTGCTGCAAGCCCTGATGGCGGCGCAGCAGCATCGCCAGTAGCATGATTCGATGACATTTTTACGGATCGGCGCCGCCGGAATGCTGCATTGCACAAGTACCCTGCTTTCTATATGATCGAACTGTCTGTCGGCCTATAACCGATCTACCAACAACCAAGAATGGCCAGCCGCAACGCCACATGCGTGTTTGCGAAGCCCCATGCGAACCGCTTAAAACGGAGCACCCATGCTCTATCAACTGCACGAATTCCAGCGGGCTATGCTGAGCCCGCTCACCGCCTGGGCCCAGGCCGCGTCGAAATCGTTCGCGAACCCTGCTAGCCCGCTGGCTTACGTGCCCGGCGCTACCCGCCTCTCGGCCGGTTACGAACTGCTCTACCGGCTCGGCAAAGACTATGAGAAGCCGGAGTTCAACCTCCATCAGATCGTCAAGGACGGCCACAACATCCCGATCATCGAACAGACGATCGTCGAGAAGCCGTTCTGCCGCCTGCTGCGCTTCAAGCGTTTCGCCGACGACAGCGACGCCGTCACGCAACTGAAAGACGAGCCGGTCGTGCTGGTATGCGCGCCGTTGTCGGGCCACCATGCCACGCTGCTGCGTGACACAGTGCGCACGCTGCTCCAGGACCATAAGGTTTACCTGACAGACTGGATCGACGCGCGCATGGTCCCGCTGGAAGACGGCGAGTTTCATCTGGACGATTACGTCGCCTACATTCAGGATTTCATCCGCCACATCGGCGCGAAGAATCTGCATGTGATCTCGGTGTGCCAGCCGACTGTGCCGGTGCTTGCCGCCATTTCGCTGATGGCGAGCCGCGGCGAAGAGACGCCGCGCACCATGACGATGATGGGCGGCCCCATCGACGCGCGCAAGAGCCCGACTTCGGTGAACTCGCTCGCCACGCAGCATTCGTACGAGTGGTTCGAAAACAACGTGATCTTCACGGTGCCGCCGAACTATCCGGGCGTGGGCCGCAAGGTCTACCCGGGCTTCCTGCAGCACACCGGCTTCGTCGCGATGAACCCGGAACGTCACGCGGCTTCGCATTGGGACTTCTATCAGAGCCTGTTGCGCGGCGACGAAGACGACGCCGAAGCGCATCGCCGCTTCTACGACGAGTACAACGCGGTGCTCGACATGGACGCCGACTATTACCTCGACACGATCCGCGTCGTGTTCCAGGAATTCAGTCTCGCCGAGGGCACGTGGGACGTGGCCGGCGAACGCGTGCGGCCGCAGGACATCACGAAGACGGCGCTCTTCACGATCGAGGGCGAGCTGGACGATATTTCCGGCGACGGCCAGACCTATGCCGCACACGAGCTGTGCACCGGCATTCCGGAGAAGCACAGGCGTCACTTCACGGCTGAGAAGTGCGGCCACTACGGTATTTTTTCGGGCCGCCGCTGGCGCACGATCATCTATCCGCAGTTGCGCGACTTCATCCTCGAGCACAACAAGGCGCCGAAGGTCGTGAAGGAAAAAGCCGAAGTCTGAACGCGGCTCACGCTATGCAGCATATGAAACGGCCTCCTGACGGAGGCCGTTTGCTTATGCGTGCATCTCGAGGCAATGCGGGTCTATCAAGTCCAAAGCAAGACGCCGCCCTACTTCCGCAACAGATACGCAAGCAGCAGTTCGGTGTTCATCTGAATCACTTCGCTGCGTTCGCCCGGACTGCTGAAATCGCGGCCAAGCGTGGCTTCGAGCGTGAAGCGGTTCGACACGATGTAGTAACCCATGCCCGAGAGCGTCACGTAGAAGCGCAGCGGATCGACGTTCGTGCGAAACAGACCCGCGCGCTGGCCTCGCTCGAGAATGCTGCCGAGCGTGGCGACGATCGGCGAAATCATTTCGCGGATGCGCGTGGACTTCTGCATATAACGCGCCTCGTGCAGATTTTCGTTGTTGACGAGGCGCAGCAGTTCGGGATGATCGCGGTAGTAATCCCAGACAAAATGCGCGAGGCGCGTAACGGCTTCCACCGGCGCAATGCCGTTCAGCTCGAGCGTGCGCTCGGCTTCGTTGAGCGCGCTGAACGCGTGCTCGAGTACCGCCGTGAAAAGCTGCTCCTTGCTACCGAAGTAGTAATAGAGCATGCGCTCATTCGTCTCCGCGCGGCGGGCGATCTGATCGACGCGCGCGCCGAATAGCCCACCATTTGCGAACTCTTCGGCTGCCGCAAGCAGAATGCGGCGCCGGGTGCCTTCAGGATCTCTTTTGATTTTCGGCTGATTCATGGTGGCATGGTCTTCGTGAGCCGCGTTATCCGGATCGCACCGCCGGCCTCTCCTCGGGCCTTGCACCGACAGCACTGGACGGCTGGTTGGAGGGAAAACCCTTCTGCGGTCTTTCGAAAAAGGCGCTTCGATTATGGCACATGGATTGCGGATGGCAATTGGGGAAATCGGCGATAATGTGGTGCTTAGTTCAAGCTGTGCGGCCGCCCGCCGAGACGCGCTTGAGTCGCCTGCTAGTCGCCTGCTAGTCCTTTGCTAGTCCCCCGCGAGTCCCCCGCCCGGCCTTGCTTCGCCCCACCTTGTGACCGTGACACTGATTAAAACACTCGCAGATCGCATCGAAGATCTGCTTCCCCAGACGCAATGCACCAAGTGCGGTTATCCGGCCTGCCGTCCGTATGCCGAGGCCGTCGCGTGCGGCGAAGCGAGCTACAACCAGTGCCCGCCGGGCGGTGCCGAAGGCGTCGCGCGGCTGGCCGCCCTGCTCGGCAAGCCGGTGATTCCGCTTAATCCTGCCAATGGCGTCGAACGGCCGCGGCCGCTCGCGGTCATCGACGAACAGATCTGCATTGGCTGCACGTTGTGCATGCAGGCGTGTCCCGTCGACGCAATAGTTGGGGCACCGAAACACATGCATACGGTCGTCGCCGAGCTGTGCACGGGTTGCGACCTGTGCGTGCCGCCGTGTCCCGTCGATTGCATTTCGATGCAGCCCGTCACCGGCGAGGCGACCGGCTGGGACGCATGGAGCCAGCCGCAGGCCGACGCCGCGCGCGAACGTCACGAGCGGCGCGACGCGCGTCTCGCGCAGGAACGCGAAGCCGCGGAAGCGCGTGTTGCGGCGCGGCGAAGCAGCGCGGGCGCTGTTGGCACGGCTGTTGGTGAACCGCCGGCCAGTGCGCCGCCGGCTGGTGCGTCTGCGTCAGCGGCGGCGGCATCGTCCGCACCTGCAACTGACGACGCCGAAGCGAAGAAGCGCGCGATCATCCAGGCCGCGCTCGAACGCGCGCGCAAGAAGAAGGAAGAACTGGCGGCCAAAGGCCAGGCGCCGTTGAACACCGAGCACGTCAGCGCGGACGTGCAGGCGCAAATCGACGCAGCGGAAGCGCGCCGACGCCGCCTTGGACTCGCCGACAACAACGACAACGACAACAACAACGCCGACACCGACACAGCCGCCGCGAACACGCCGCCAAACCCGGCCGGCACGCGCAATCCACGCTAACGCCAACTGCAACCGCCTCTGCCCACTCAGCCCGCCCAGCATGAACGCGAACAAACGCCGCGCCATCTACGAAACGCTTCAGAGCCTCAATCCGCATCCCACCACCGAACTGGAGTACACGACACCGTTCGAACTGCTGATTGCCGTGCTGCTGTCGGCGCAGGCCACGGACGTCTCAGTGAACAAGGCGATGCGCAAGATGTTTCCAGTCGCGAATACGCCGCAGAAGGTGCTCGAACTCGGCGAGGAAGGCGTCGCGAACTACATCAAGACGATCGGCCTGTACCGCAACAAGGCGAAGAACGTGATCGCGACTTGCCGCATCCTCATCGAGCAGTACGGCGGCGAGGTGCCCGAGGACCGCGAGGCGCTGGAAAGCCTGCCGGGCGTCGGACGCAAGACGGCGAATGTGATTCTGAATACGGCGTTCGGTCATCCGACCATCGCCGTCGACACGCACATCTTTCGGGTTGCGAATCGAACCGGGCTTGCTCCCGGCAAGGACGTCCGCGCGGTCGAAGCGGCGCTCGAAAAATTCACGCCCGACGAGTTCAAGAAGGACGCGCATCACTGGCTGATCCTGCACGGCCGCTATGTTTGCAAGGCGCGCCGGCCCGAGTGCTGGCATTGCGCGATCGAACCGCTGTGCGAGTTCCGGCCGAAGACGCCACCGCCCGATCTTTGAGCCGGCGCACGTTCAGCGAACCCACGCTCAGCGAACCCACGCTCAGCGGACGCACGCTCAGCGGACCACGGCAGCGGCGCGTAAAATGATCGCTTGCTGTGCGCCGCATGCTTCTCCCACTCTCACTCCCCACTCAAGACACCCGTCCCACGATGTTCAATCCGAGCCGCGACGAAGTCCGTCAATTCTTCACCGAGACCTGGCGCAAGCAGCGCGAAGGCGCGATCCTGACGCCGCTCGAAGCGATGGCCGCCGACTGGATCGCCGAGCATCCCGAGTATCACGCGGAGCTGACCGATGCCGAGGCCGCCCAGGCGCAGGACTACTCGCCCGAGCGCGGACAGACCAATCCGTTCCTGCATCTGTCGATGCATCTGGCCATCAGCGAGCAGTTGTCGATCGATCAGCCGCCTGGCATCCGCGCGGCGCATGAGCGCCTTGCCGCGCGCCTCGGCTCCGCACACGACGCGCAGCATGCGATCATGGAGTGCCTCGGCGAGACCATCTGGGAAGCGCAGCGCACCGGCCTGCCGCCGGACACCGACGCGTATCTGCAACGGATCGAACGGCGCGCGACACGCGACTAACGCCGCACAGCGCGAACCTGAAACCTGTGCGCCAAAGCAAAACACCCCGCGAAAAGCGGGGTGTTTTGCAATCGATCGCTCAAACGGCGGCGCGCTTACTTCTTCTGCACCAGATCGCCCTTCAGCGATTCGACATAAGCGGCGATGTCTTTCATGTCCGATTGCGACAGGCTTTGCACCTGAGCCTGCATGATCGCGTTGTTGCGGCCCATGTGCGGGTTGCCGTTGCCCATTTGATACTGACGCAGCGCCCAGTAAACGTAATCGGCGTGCTGACCGGCGAGCTTCGGATACTCCGGGCTCACCGGCTTGTTCAGGTTCGGACCGTGGCATGCCGCGCAGTTGTGGCTCTCGGACAGCACCTTGCCGTTGCCGGCGTCGGCCGCGTGGGCGACGCTCGCTGCAACCAGACCGAATACTGCCGCCGACGCGCATGCAGCCTTGAACACCGTGTGGAGTGCCTGTTGGGGCTTATTCATGAATTCTCCTATCCCGCGAATTTAATAGCCGTGTGACTGGTTGGATAACCGCAGCCGGTCACTTGTCGGGATTGTTTTTCGATGAGGAATTTTGCGCCGCGTAGTAAGCAGCGATGTCGGCGATGTCCTGATCCGATAGCGACGCGGTGATCGCGTGCATCGTTTCGAAGTGGCGGTCGCCCTTCTTGTAGCCGCGCAGCGCGTTTTCGAGGTACGCCTGGTTCTGGCCGCCTAGCATGGGCACGCGATACACCTCAGGATAAGCCGTGCGATATTCAGGGATACCGTGGCAGCCAATACACATCGCGACCTTGCCCTGGCCCGCTTTCGCGTTGCCGACGACATCCGCTGCCTGCGCACTGGCCGCATAGCCCGCGAGCACCGACAGCGCTGCGATCACGACGTGTTTGCCGACGAATTTGTTCATAGCATGTAACCTGGCTTGAGGGGAAACGGGCGCCCAAAAAGGCAACGGCCCGCGCCGTTTTTCTTATAGGGAGCCACGCAGGCCAAAAAAATCGGGCTAATTGTACCGCGACGCCGCGCCGAACGTCCACCGCGCGGGGCGCACGGCCCGGCGCGGCTGCCTGCGCCGCGTTGCATCACGCTTGCGCGGCCACGCGAAGCACCGCCCACAGCGCGGCTGCAACCTTACGCGAGGCGGTTTCAGGGCAACAGGGCTTCTGACTTATACTGGGTTTTTTCCCACGCCAGAGAGCACCTCGCCATGCGTTTCGAAGGCTCATCGCAGTACGTCGCCACCGACGACCTCAAGCTCGCGGTCAACGCCGCGATGACGCTCAAGCGCCCGCTGCTGATCAAAGGCGAGCCGGGCACCGGGAAAACCATGCTGGCCGAAGAAGTCGCCGCGGCGCTCGGCATGCCGCTTCTGCAGTGGCACATCAAGTCGACCACCAAGGCGCAGCAGGGCCTGTACGAATACGACGCGGTCTCGCGCCTGCGCGATTCGCAACTCGGCGACGAGCGCGTCAAGGACATCCGCAACTACATCGTCAAGGGCGTGCTGTGGCAGGCGTTCGAGTCGGACGAGCAAACCGTGCTGCTGATCGACGAGATCGACAAGGCCGACATCGAATTTCCGAACGACCTGCTGCGCGAGCTCGACCGCATGGAGTTCTACGTGTACGAGACGCACGAGCTGATCCGCGCGAAGCAGCGGCCGCTCGTCATCATCACGTCGAACAACGAGAAAGAGTTGCCCGACGCGTTTTTGCGCCGCTGCCTTTTCCACTACATCAAGTTTCCCGATCCGGCCACGATGCAGCAGATCGTCGAGGTGCATTACCCCGGCATCAAGAAGGACCTGCTGGCCGCGGCCATGCAGAGCTTCTTCGAACTGCGCAACGTGGCGGGGCTGAAGAAGAAGCCGTCCACGTCGGAATTGCTCGACTGGCTCAAGCTGCTGCTCGCGGAAGACATTCCGCCCGAAGCGCTGCGCTCGTCGGATCAGAAGCAGATCATCCCGCCGCTCGCCGGCGCGCTGCTGAAGAACGAGCAGGACGTGAGCCTCTTCGAGCGGCTCATTTTCATGAATCGCAATAACCGTTGAATCCCTATTGAGCGATATCGGGCGCTCCTGAGTGCTCGCGCCGCAGAGGACCCAGCATGCTGATCGACTTCTTCTACTCGCTGCGCGCCGCGAAGCTGCCCGTGTCGGTGAAGGAATACCTGACGCTGCTCGAGGCGCTCAAAGCCAACGTGATCGCGCCGTCGCTCGACGATTTCTACTACCTCGCGCGCATGACGCTCGTGAAGGACGAGCAGTATTTCGACAAGTTCGACCAGGCGTTCGGCGCATATTTCAACGGCGTCGCGAAGGCTTCCGAGCTTGCCTTCGACGTCCCGCTCGACTGGCTGAAAAAGAAACTGCAACGCGATCTGTCGCCGGAAGAAAAAGCGCAGATCGAAGCGATGGGCGGCATCGACAAGCTGATGGAACGCCTGAAGCAACTCTTCGACGAACAGAAAGAACGGCACGAGGGCGGCAATAAGTGGATCGGCACCGGCGGCACGTCGCCGTTCGGCAATGGCGGCTATAACCCGGAAGGCGTGCGCATCGGCGGCGACTCGGCGGGCAATCGCACGGCGGTCAAGGTCTGGGAAGCGCGCGCCTATCGCGATTACGACGATCAGGTCGAAATCGGCACGCGCAACATCAAGGTGGCGCTGCGCCGCTTGCGCCGCTTCGCGCGCGAAGGCGCGGCCGAAGAGCTCGACCTGCCCGACACGATCCGCAGCACCGCCGCGAACGCCGGCTGGCTCGACCTGAAGATGGTGCCCGAGCGGCACAACAAGGTGAAGGTGCTGATGCTGCTCGACGTCGGCGGCTCGATGGACGATCACATCAAGCGCACCGAGGAGCTCTTTTCCGCCGCGAAGGCCGAGTTCAAGCACCTCGAGTTTTATTACTTCCACAACTGCGTCTACGACTTCCTGTGGAAGAACAACCGCCGCCGTCACGCCGAGCGCACGCCGACGTGGGACGTGCTGCACAAGTTCACGTCCGACTACAAGCTGATCTTCGTCGGCGACGCGACCATGAGCCCTTACGAAGTACTGCAACCGGGCGGCTCCGTCGAATACAACAACACCGAGGCGGGCGCCGTGTGGCTGCGCCGTCTCGCCGATCACTTCCCGCATCACGCGTGGCTCAATCCCGAGCCGGAAGGCTTGTGGGCGTATCGCCAGTCGGTCAGCGCGATTCGCGACGTGCTTGGCCACCGCATGTATCCGCTCACGCTCGCGGGCCTCGAGTCCGCGATGCGCATGCTGAGCAAATAGACCCACCCAAACGCACCCGCCCCACCCGCCCCACTCTCAACGACAAGAAAGCATTGGCATGAACCGCTCGTCATCGCCTGAACTGGCCAACTCCGGCATCGCGCCGCGTCGCTTCAATCCGTTCGCCGACACCTCCCTATCGGCCATCGTCGCCGGCTTCGTCGCGATGATGACGGGCTACACGAGTTCGCTCGTGCTCATGTTTCAGGCGGGCCAGGCCGCGCACCTGAGCAACGCGCAGATTTCCTCGTGGATCTGGGCGTTGTCGATCGGCATGGCGGTTTGCACCATCGGGCTGTCGCTGCGCTTTCGCGCGCCGATCGTCATTGCATGGTCGACGCCCGGCGCGGCGCTGCTCGTCTCGTCGCTGCCGCATGTGCCTTACGCGGAGGCGATCGGCGCGTTTATCGTCTGCGCGTTGCTGCTGACCGTCGTTGGTCTGACAGGATGGTTCGATACGCTGATGAAGAAAATTCCGGCGGGCATCGCGTCGGCCTTGCTGGCGGGCATCCTGTTCGAGATCGGCATTGAGATATTTCGCGCCGCGCAGTTCCAGACCGCGCTCGTGCTGACGATGTTTCTGACCTACCTGATCGTCAAACGCGTCACGCCGCGCTATGCGATTCCGGCGACGCTGATCGCCGGCACCGTTGCCGCGGGCGCGCTCGGCCTGCTCGATTTCAGCCACTTTCAGATCGCGCTCGCGCATCCCGTGTTCACGATGCCGGCGTTTTCGGTGGCCGCGAGCATCAGCATCGGCATTCCGCTTTTCGTGGTCGCGATGGCTTCGCAGAACGTGCCCGGCATCGCCGTGCTGCGCGCGGACGGCTACACGACGCCCTCGGCGCCGCTGATTTCGACGACCGGCATCGCGTCGCTGCTGCTCGCGCCGTTCGGCTCGCACGGCATCAATCTTGCCGCGATCACGGCGGCCATCTGCACCGGCCGCGAAGCGCACGAGAACCGCGACAAACGCTACACGGCCGCGGTCTGGTGCGGCATTTTCTATCTGATCGCCGGCATTTTCGGGGCGACGATCGCGGCGCTGTTCGCGGCGTTCCCGCGCGAGCTGGTCGTTTCCGTGGCGGCGCTGGCACTCTTCGGCTCGATTATGAGCGGCCTGACCAACGCGATGCAGGACGCGAGGCAGCGCGAAGCGGCGCTCGTGACCTTCATGGTGACGGCGTCGGGACTGACGCTGCTGTCCATCGGCTCCGCGTTCTGGGGCCTGGTCGCGGGCGTGGTGACGCAGGTCGTGTTGAATGCGCGGCGTGCCTGACGCAAGATGGCGGCAGGCGGCAGCAAGCGGCGGCGCAAGCCGTGCGGCGCCGCGGCGCACGGTCGCTGAAATAGCCGTGAACGGATCGGCGGCGCACACTGTCAATACTGCATCAGGCGATCCGCCATAAAATAGAAGCATCCGGCAGCGTTTCCCGGCAACATCGGGTGAGCGTTGCAGCGTGACTCGCGGCCGCCGGACCTGAAGCGGTCTTTCAATCCGGCGGCGACTCATTCCCCCTGAACCATGGCGCATGCGCCCTGAAGGCACGAATATGACAACCGCACTCGATCAACTCAAGCAGTACACGACCGTCGTGGCCGATACCGGCGACTTCCAGCAGCTCGCGCAATACAAGCCGCAGGACGCGACCACCAATCCGTCGCTGATTCTGAAAGCCGTGCAGAAAGACGACTATCGTCCGCTGCTCGAAAAGACGGTGAAAGATCACGCGTCGAAGCCAATGGGCGCGATCATCGACCAGTTGCTGATCGCCTTCGGCACCGAGATCCTGAAGATCATCCCGGGCCGCGTGTCGACCGAAGTGGACGCGCGTCTTTCGTTCGACGTACAGGCCTCGATCGCCAAGGGCCGCGAACTGATCGCGCTGTACAAGGAGCACGGTATCGATCGCGAGCGCGTGCTGATCAAGCTGGCTTCCACGTGGGAAGGCGTGCGCGCCGCCGAAGTGCTGCAAAAGGAAGGCATCAACTGCAACATGACGCTGCTGTTCTCGCTCGCCCAGGCCGCGGCCTGTGCCGAAGCGGGCGCGAAGCTGATCTCGCCGTTCGTCGGACGCATTTACGACTGGTATAAGAAAAATGCCGGCAGCGCGTGGGACGAAGCGAAAGACGGCGGTGCGAACGATCCGGGCGTTCAGTCGGTGCGCCGCATTTACGGCTACTACAAGAAGTTCGGCTACAAGACCGAGGTGATGGGCGCGAGCTTCCGCACCACGGGGCAGATTCTGGAACTGGCCGGCTGCGATCTGCTGACCATCAGTCCGGATCTGCTGCAAAAGCTGCATGAAAGCACGGACAAGGTGGAGCGCAAGCTCTCGCCGGAAAGCTCGCAGGACGCCAATATCGAGCGCGTGCCGGTCGACGAATCGTCGTTCCGCTTCCTCGTCAACGACGAGGCGATGGCAACCGAAAAGCTGGCCGAAGGCATCCGCGCGTTTGCGGCGGACGCAGTCAAGCTGGAAAAGCTGATCGAAGCGCTGCGTTAAGGCGCTGGGCGGCAGACTCGCCGCCATCCATCGTGCGATTCAATCATGCGGCCCCGAACCTTGCGGTTCGGGGCCGTTTGCTGTTTACGGCCGGTCGTTTTATCGGCTGATTCACTCGTTTTTTTGTGCAGCGCGGTGATCGCGCGAGTCGTCTTTTCCGCACGACACAAAGTCACAAACGCCCGAACGCCGTTGCCTAAAATGGTCTGCACGCCCGCGGTTTCCGCAGTTTCCTTTGCCGTCTGGCAGCGCGGGCATTCACATCCTTATTTCTGGAGGCGACGATGGAAGTCCAACCGTACGTATTCTTCAACGGGCGTTGCGAAGAAGCGCTCGATTACTACCGCCAGCATCTGGGCGCCGAAGTCACGTTCATGATGCGTTTCAAGGACGCGCCGCCCGATCCGCAAAACACGCCGCGCCCCGGCGTCGAAGACAAGATCATGCATGCGAACGTGCAGATGGGCTCGACTCAATGGATGGCGTCCGACGGCAACTGCGATCAGGACGCGAAGCCGATGAGCGGCTTCAGTCTGTCGCTGACCGCGGACGATACGGCGTCGGCGCAAAAGTACTTCAACGCGCTCGCCGACGGCGGCCAGATCGTCATGCCCTGGGGCGAAACGTTCTGGAGCAAGGGCTTCGGCATGGCGGTGGACCGCTTCGGTCTGATGTGGATGGTGACGCTGCCGCCGCATGAGTGAGCGGTGGTAGACCGCGGTGAGCGGCGGTGTGCGCTAGCGTCGGCCGCCATCGCCTAGGTCTTCTGCAGAATCCGCGAGTGCCGCTCGATGTTCCAGTTCGGCTCGGTCTCGAGGAGCGCCGCGCGTAAGCGCTCGATCTGTTCCGCGAGCCGCTGCCCGAGCCAATACGGTCCTTGCAGATCGGGCGGCAAGGCGAGCGCCGCGTTGCCCGTCGTCGGCGCGGGCGGTGAGCCGGGCGGCGACGCGTGCGCACTATCGGTCAACGCAGCGCCGCTTGCCGACGCACCACTCACCGGAATCCCGAAATGCGTCGCGCGGCCAAAGCGCAGGCCGCGCGCAATCGCCAGCAAAATCGTACGCACGGCCCGCACTTCCGCGCCGCATCGCTGCGCATACGCGGCGCGCGCGGCGGCGTCGGCCTGCATCAGCGGACCGGTCGCGAGCAGCTCCAGCGAACTGAGCACCGAGCGATGCAAGCGCTGAATCTCCTCGAGCTTTGCCTGCGGCACATCGATTTCCTTCGCCACCGAAGGCATCAGCGAGCGCAGTTGCACCAGACGCCGGTTGATCTCGAGAAAGCGCTTGACCTGCTCTTCGTCGCCGATCGTTTCGCCTTCCAGCAAACGCGTATAGATCCGCGCGCATTCGCGCAGATTGGCCGCGATCCCGTAGCGCCAGGAATACGTGGCGTGCAGCGGCAACGCGAACGAAAACGCGAGTGCGATCACGATGCCGATCAGCACGTTCAGCGTGCGCCACAGGCCGACGTCGATCACATTGTCGCCATGACCCGCGACGATGCACATCGTGATGGCCGTCAACAGACCGATATATCCCGACGCGCCGATAGCGAACCATGCGCAGATCGCGGCGACGATCGACATCAGCACGTACGTCAGCGGCAACGAGCCGATGAGATTCTGCTGCACGATCAGCAGCAAGCCGATCGACGCGCCCAGCAGCGTACCCGCCGCGCGCTCCGCGGCCTTCTTGCGGATATTGCCGTGATGCTGCAATCCGCCGATCACGACCAGCAACGTCACCGACGACCAGATGCCGTGCGGAATGTCGATACCCGTGGTCGCGAGAATCGAGAACAGCATCGCCAGTCCCACGCGCAGACTGTGCAGCACTTTTGCGTGCCGGTAGCGGTAATACGGCGACGTGACCGCGCGAACCATGCGGCTCACCGCCGAGCGGCGCGGAACGACGGTGCGGGAATCGGCAGAAGCCATGGCGGGAGCGGCAGCGCTTTCGAAGGTAGTTCCGCTATCCTGCCCTGGACTGCGCCGCAAATACAAACGCCCGCGGAGTTTCGTCCGCGGGCGCCTGGGTTAGGTTGCGTCGGGTCTTAGCTTTCCACGACGTCCAGATAGTCTTCCGGACGCGTGCGGTCTTCGGCGCGCTGCATGCCGAACGCGCGCACCAGCAGGCTCACCACCACGGCCACGACCAGATTCACGATCAGCGACCACACCGCCGCATAGCCCGGAATCGCCATGCCGAACAGGTGAATCGTGAAGATCGAGCCGGCGAGCTTCAGCGAAATCGCCATCCACGTACCCGTTGCGATACCGACTGCCCAGCCGATCAGCAAGCCGCGATAGTCGAGCACGCGCGTGTACAGTCCGAGCACGATGGCCGGCAGCGTCTGGATGATCCAGATACCGCCGAGCAGCTGCAACTGGATCGCATACGTGAGCGGCAACGCCAGAATGAACGCGACCGCGCCGACCTTGACGATCAGCGAGACCAGCTTCGCGACGTTGGTCTCCTGCTCGTGCGTCATGTTGCGGTTCACGAACTCCTTGTGGATGTTGCGCGTGTACAGGTTCGCTGCCGCAATCGACATGATCGCCGCCGGCACGAGCGCGCCGATGCCGATCGCCGCGAACGCCACGCCGACGAACCACGACGGGAAGAAGTGCAGGAACAGCGCCGGCACCGCGAAGTTCGGGCCGAACGCCTTGAAGTACGGCGCGAATTCCGGCATGTCTTTCACGCCCGAAGCAAGCGCCATGAAGCCGAGCAGCGCGAGCAGGCCGAGCACCAGCGAGTAAGCCGGCAGCATCGCCATGTTGCGGCGGATCGTGTTGCCCGATTTCGACGACAGCACCGCCGTGATCGAGTGCGGATACAGGAACAGCGCGAGCGCCGAACCGACCGCGAGCGTCGCGTACGCGCTATAGCCGTTCAGACTCGACACGTCCGGCGCTTTCAGCAGCAGCTTGGCCGGCGGCACCGAGCCGAAGATGTGGCTGAAGCCGCCGAGTTGCGGCGGAATCACGATGATCGCGGCGAAGATCGTGATGTAGATCAGGACGTCCTTGACGACCGCGATCATTGCCGGCGCACGCAGGCCCGACGTGTACGTGTAGGCGGCAAGAATCGCGAAGGCGATGATCAGCGGCAGGTCGCCGACAAAGCCCTTCGTATCGAAGCCGAGCGCGCCGATCACCACTTCGATGCCGACCAGCTGGAGCGCGATGTACGGCATCGTGGCGACGATGCCGGTCACGGCGATTGCGAGCGCGAGCATGCGGCTGCCGTAGCGAGCCGACACGAAGTCCGCCGACGTCACGTAGCCCTGACGTTTCGCGATGCTCCACAACTTCGGAAACACGACGAACGCGAACGGATAGATCAGGATCGTGTACGGCAGCGCGAAGAAACCCGTTGCGCCCGCACCGAATACCAGCGCCGGCACGGCGATAAACGTGTACGCGGTGTACAGGTCGCCGCCCAGCAGGAACCAGGTGACGATGGTGCCGAAGCGCCGGCCACCCAGGCCCCACTCTTCGAGATGAGCGAGATCGCCGCGCCGCCAGTGCGCCGCGACGAAGCCGAGAATCGTGACCCCGATGAAAAACAGAACGAAGACGAAAGTTGCGATGGCGTTCATTATCGTGCGTCCCCTTGCGGACGGCCCGCCGAGCGCGTCTTGGTCTTGAAGTACACGATCGCCGTGATGACCGCGCTGATCAGCACCCAGAGGAGCTGATACCAGTAGAAGAACGGAAAATCGAACAGCACCGGTTCGACCTTGTTATACGACGGCACCCAGACCATGGCGATCCAGGGCAACAGCAACAACCAGAGCCAGTGCTTGCTGGCCTTGTTCGCGTCGGCGTCGTGAGCCATGACGTCTCCTCTTCCCTATTATTGAAATGTTGGCCCGTGTTCGACGGGTGGTGAACCCCCAAAGCGGAGAGCCGCCTCGCGGTAGCACGCCCGCGGAGGATCGCCCCGCATGGGACACGAGTGCCCCGAAAGCTTCGAAAGAGTATAGGAGCCGCGAACGTGCGGTCAAGCAGGGACGACCCCGAGGCGAAGGCGCGGGTGCTGGAGTGCGTGGGGCGGTGTTTTAGCGGATGCGGATGGCGCTGCGGATTCCAGTGCGGAGGGGGAAACAACTGAAGCAGCCGACGCCGATGCACGGCGCCGTGGTCGAACGCCCTTCGTTTGCGCGGCCGCGCCGGTGGTTCTGGCGACCTTCCCGAATCGTCGAGCGAGTCCCGCGCCGCTTCGATGCGCGACGGATGGCGGGCCCGCAAAGTGTCGCTGGAATGCGACGGTTGGCTGGTTACGATGCCGGACCTTCGCGGTCCGGCACTTCCCTGCGACTGGCCGGGATCAGATGGCGAACGACGCGCCCGTCTGTCCCGTCGACTCCTGCAGCCCCTTGATCCACTTGCGCGCCGGCAAGCCGAGCTCGGCTTCGATCAGCTTCGCGCGCGCTTGCAGCGCCGTGAACGGCACGTCGAGCGCGGGACCGGAGAACGCGATCGCGATGCGGTTGCCGTCGTGCACTTCGGGCAGCGCGACCACGCGGCCGTCGAACGCTTCGTTCAGGCGTTTCATATTGCGCACGAAGCTCGGGTGATCGCCGAACAGATTGACCGTGACCACGCCCGCATCGGTCAGACACGCGCGCGCCGCACGGTAAAAGCCGACGCTGTCGAGCACGGGACCGCGCGCCGTCGCATCGTAAATGTCGATCTGCAACGCGCCGATCGTGCCGTGGTTCGCGCGGTCGTTGACGAAGTCCCACGCGTCCGTCTCGTGCACGGTGAGGCGCGCGTCGTCTTGCGGCAGCTCGAACATCGTGCGCGCGGCGATTACGACGGCCGGGTTCACTTCGACCGCCTCGACCTTCGCGCGCTTCAGGAAGCGGTGCGCGAACTTGGTCAGCGCAGCGGCGCCGAGCCCGAGTTGCACGATGCGCTTCGGCGTTTGGATGAAGAGCAGCCAAGCCATCATTTGCTGCGCGTATTCGAGCTCGATGTGGTCGGGCTTGCGCAGACGCATCGCGCCTTGCACCCATTCCGTGCCGAAGTGCAGATAGCGCACGCCGCCCTCTTCCGAGAACGTGACCGGCGCAAAGCGCGGCTTGCGCGGCGCTTCGATTTGCGGCGCGTCGTGGAGGTCGTCGCGCAGGTCGGCGTTATGCGACGCGCGTTTCTTGTTGCGCGCCGTTGCGTGTTTGCCCGCGCCATCGGCGTTGCGATTGCGGAATGCACGCGCTTCAGCCGACGCGCGCTTGATGAGTTTCGTCATGTAAGGATGTCGCGCCACAGGCGCAATTTTTGATCGAACGAGAGCATAGCATTCGCGGGACTCGACGAAGGCAGCACGAGCGTCGTGTAACCCGCCGCGCCGATCACGGGCGCGAAGCGGCCCGCGGTCTTGCCGTTGAAGCAGACTTTGCGCAGCGTCGGCGAGTGCTCGCGCAGCGAAGCAAAGTCGTTCGGCTGCGCATTGCGGATCGCCGCATCGAGACTGCCCTCGCGATGACACGCGGCGAGCACGTCCCAGACGCCGATGCCGTGCGACAAGAGCCGCCGCAGCCGCTCTTCGTAGGCGAGTTCGGCGAGCGGCTCGTCGAGTATCGCGCCAAGCAGGCGCCAGAACTGGTTGCGCGGATGCGCGTAGTACTGCGTCGCCGCAAGCGACGCCTCGCCGGGAAAGCTGCCGAGAATCAGCGTGTGCGTGTCGGCCGCGACGACGGGAGGAAAGCCGCGCAACATTCAGCGGCTCCGTTCGCCGGCCGCACGCATCGCGGGATGCGCGCGCGAAGCCGTGTGCTCGAGCGGGCGGCCGTGTTCGCGCCAGCGCGGATGGCCTGCGTTAATCACGTGGGCCGCATCGGTGGCGTTCAAATCGGGACGGACCTCGCGCTCGCGCTTCGACAGCGCGGCGACATGCGCCCACAGCGCCGGCAAAAAACATTCGGTGACCATCAGCGGCGCGCCATGCCGCTCGAACACGGAGCGGCGCGCGACCAACGCATGCGGCGGCATCCCGTCGACTTCACGCGCGGCGAGCCGGTACAGCGGATGCCGCGCTGTCACGCGCCGGCTGACCAGCGCCGAACGCGCGACGCCGCTATCGCTGTACAGCAGTTCGGCGAGCGGCCGCGTGCGCAAGCGCCGCGTGGCCTGCCACACGCCGACGCTCGCGGCGAGAGGCGCAACGCTGTGCGCGGCGACAAACGGCACGGCATCGACCGACAACACGACCTCGCGCAACCACACCGGCGAGCGCATGCGAAGACCCAGCGCGGCGTGCTCGTCGGCCCACGGCAAGGCCACGCCTTCACGCGTGACGCGCACCGCGACCGCGCCGAGCGCGCGCAGATGCGCGGTCAACGAACCACCGCGGGTCAACCAGTCTTTCTGCGCAGCGCTAAAGCCAGGCAAGGGAGCGACGCGCCAGTGCACGTCGGCGGCATCGAAACGGATAGACATGGGTTCGGATTATAACGGCGCGCCTGTCGGACCATTCCCTAGCGCGCACGCGCATTTTCCGCCAATCAGCGGTAACGGCCGCATAAGCATCAAACCGCTGAATCATGCCCTCGATTTCGGAAAGGTCCGATTCTCTGCCGACCGCGACGCACGATACAACCTCCGTGCTTTACGAACCGGCGATTCGCCCACTGTCGACGGGCTCGCCCCTGATCCGCAAACGAACGAGAGGACAAACATGAAAAAACTTCTGGCTGCCAGCGCCTGCGCAATGTCGGTACTGATGATGGCAGGTTGCAGCGCGCCGCTGAACCGCGACACCGAGACGTCGTTGAACCGGGCCGCGGGCATCGAGGTCGCGCCCGTCGCGGACGGCGTCGCCGTCAAGCTGCCCGAGAAAGCGCTGTTCGACTTCGACAAGTCGGCAGTGCGCGCCGATGCGAGCGCGGTCGTCGACCGTTCCGCGGTGCTGCTCAAGCGCAGCAAGAAGCCGATCATCGTCGAAGGTTATACGGACAATGTCGGCACGCTCGAATACAACCAGCAACTCTCGGAAGCGCGAGCGGTCGCCGTGGGTTACGCGCTTGTCGGACGCGGTGTGCCGATGGAGCGTGTCCGCACGAAGGGCAATGCGTACAACAATCCGATCGCGAGCAACGACACGCCGGAAGGACGCGCGCTCAACCGTCGCACGGAAATTGTCGTGCGCGGCGAGACGATGGAAACGTTGATGGGCAAGAAGTAAAGGCATCGTCTTCGGCCCGGCCGCCCGAAACCCGGGGCATCGCGCCGGGTCGCAAACCTCAAGCCGGAAGCGCCCCACGCATCCGGCTCATTCCCCGACATACTCCCGCAGCGCTTGCGCGACATCAGCCAGCACTGCGTCCCACTGGTTCAACTCGCGCTGTCTGAAAAGGCGCATTGACGGATACCACGGACTATCGTCGCGCGCGACCATCCAGCGCCAATCCGTGAATGTGGGCACCAGCACCCAGACCGGCGTGCCGCACGCGCCCGCCAGATGCGCAACCGCCGTGTCCACCGTGATTACAAGATCCAGCGATTGAATGATTGCGAGGGTGTCCGCGAAGCCATGAATCTCAGGGCCGAACATATGTATCTCTATACCCTCTGACCCAACCGCCGGGTCGTGTTGCACGTCGCCCTTCTGTAACGAAAACCAACGCACGCCAGGCTGATCGAGAAGCGCCCGCCATTGTCGAAGCGGAATCGACCGATAGCGATCGAGCTCGTATCCAGGATTGCCTGCCCATACGATGCCGACACGCTTTCTCAACGGCCGATGCGCCTGCCCGGTACTTAGCGCCTGCACTCGGTTATGCCAGAACTGCAGCTTCGCGGGCTCCGCTTGCAGATACGCGGTGGCGAGCGGCAACATGCACAGCGCCAGGTCCATACGCGCGGGCATCTGCAGCATGCGGCACCAGTAGTCGTACGGACCAGGCGGCGCAGTGGTCCACGCGGCATGCACGCCGGACGCGTGGCGCGCTACTTCGCCGAGCGGCTCGTCGACCCAGACGTCCACTTGCGCGCCCCGCCGATGCAGCCAGTCGGCCATGCGCAGAAACTGGATCTGATCGCCCAGTCCCTGCTCGCCGACCAGCAGAAACCGGCAGCCGAGCAACCTCTCGCCTTGCCACTGCGGATAAGCCGGCCGAACCAGGCTGTGGTTTTCGGGCAGTTCGTCATGCCAACGATACTGCTTCCAACCTTGCTCGAAATCGCCTGCACGAAGCTGTGCCGCGGCGAGGTTGAACTGCATCAGCGCGTTGCCGGGCATCAGGCGCGCGGCTTCCGCGCTATGCATGTGCATCTGCTCGAACTCGCCCAGCATGTTGAGTGCAAACGATGCGTTGTGATGCAACCAGCCGTCGTGCGGATCGACGCCGATGCCCTGCCTCGCGACGCTGAGCGCATCGGCAAAACGCTGCGCGCTGTTCAAAGCGAACGCGAGTTGACGAAGCGCGGCGGAATCGGCAGAACAACGTGCGCGCAGCGCGGGCAATAGCGCGTGGAGTTCCGGATCGCGCTGAGCTTTGGATAATGCCGCGATCAGCGCCGATGCGTCTGCAACGTTCGACGCGTCCAACGCCCATGCACGCAGCCAAAAGTCCGCTGCCTCGGCATGCTGCTCTCGCTGCGTGCAGATTTCCGCGAGTGCGCGAACCGCATGATGCAGCGTCGGCTCGAAACTGAGCGCGCTCAGATAGTGCCGGCGCGCCTCGCCGAGGCGTGCAGAAACCTTCAGGCAATCCGCGAGATTCCGATGCAGACTGGCACTACCGCCGCTCATGCCGAGCGCCCGATAATAGAACGCCTCGGCCGCAATCCGGTCGCCGCGCAGCGCCGCAAGCAGCCCGCGGTGCTCCCAGATGTCGGCTCGCTCCGGTGCGGCATTCAATGCGCGATCGAGTTGCTCGCAGGCTAGCTCGAGCGCGCCGTCGCGGAAAGACGCAAGACCGAGTTGATGCAATGCGTCGGCATCGTCTGACAGCTTCTGGCTCGGGGACGAACCCGCTGATGCTGAACTGCTCATGGCTGGCCCGCCGTCAACCGTTCGCAACGGGATGCGCGGCAGTGCCAGAAACGACGTTGCTTGCGTCGTCAGCCATCAGCGCTTGCAGACGCGCCGTCACGCGTTCGACCACCGGCGCCCATTGCCCAGGCTGCGGCTGCCTGAAAAGTTCCAGCGAGTCGTACCAGGCTTGCGTCTCCGCGTTGCCCCACGCCCAATGCGACACGTGATCGAGCATGCCCAACACCGGCCGCCCGAGCGCGCCGCCGAGATGCAGCGGCGCGCTGTCGATCGTGACGAGCGCATCGAGCGCCATAAGGTGAGCTGCGACATCGTCGAAACCCGTCTGATAATCCGCCGTCATATCGAATACGCGATGCCCCTGCGCGGTCATCACAGCGACGTCGGCTGCGCGTCCTGGCGTAAGCGAATAGAACGCGACATCGGCGAGCGACAGCAGCGGCTCGAGCGCAGCGCGCGCAATCGAGCGCTTGTCATCGCGGCGATGCGTCGGGCTGCCCGCCCACACGAGGCCCACATGCAGCCGCGCGTGCGGCGCGTGCGCGCGAAGCCGCTCGCGCCAGAGCGCCGCCTTGCCCGGATCGGCGCGAAGATAGGCATCGCCTCGCACCTGCTGTGGCTGCAAATTCAGCACGAGCGGCAAGCTCATCATCGGCAGGCTGTAGTCGGGCGCGCCGAGCGGGCCGTCCTCGATCGATACACAGTCCTCGTAGAAACGGCCAAGCAGCGGTTGCAACGATTTGCGCACGCACAGCACGAGCCGCCCGCCCTCCGCGCGCACGCGTGCAGCGAGTTGCGGCACATAGCGGACCATGTGGATGTCATCGCCATTGCCCAGTTCGCTGTGCACCACGAGCGTCTTGCCCGCGAGCGTCTCGCCGCGCCGACGCGGACAGAGGCGCGCCATGACCGAAACGATGTTATTCGGCTCGCGGTCGTCGCGCGCGAGGCGTGCCTCGAAACGCTTCCAGCCGCTTGTCCAGAAGCCGCGCCGCAGTTCGAGATCGGCGAGATCGACCGCGGGCGTCACCGCGTGGGGGTTCGCCGCGAGGGCTTGATGCAGCATGGCCTCGCTTTCCTCGTAGCGCGCCTGCTCGCACAGATAGAAGCCGATCGCGGCGAGTACGTCTGCGTTACCGGGCGAAGCGGCATTAGCGGCGCGCATGGTCGCCTCGGCGGCCGCCGCGTCGTTGCATTGCCATTGCGCGTGACTGAGCTGCCAGGCCATTTCCGCATCAGCGGGATTGCGCGTCAGCATGTCGCGGGAAAGATGTTCGAGCGCAGCCCAGTCGCGCGCCTCGCGCAACGCCAATGCAAGTTGCAAGGGCAACGCAGGATCGACAGCGGGGTCGAGCGTATAAGCTTGCGCGAGCGCCACGCGCCGCTCGTCACGCACACCGGGGCCGCTTAGCGCACCAAGCGAAATAGCAAGCCACCAGGGCCCGTGCGCGTCCTCCGGTTTGCGCTGCCGATACGCGCGCAACATATGCGCCGCCGCGGAATGCGCTCCGCAATCGTTGATGAGCCAGGCGGCCCATTCAAGCGTCGCGGTGGGCGGCTGCGCGGCGACTGCCAGCTCACTGTGATGCCGCGCGACTTCGCCGCGCCCGAGTGCGTCGGCGAACAACGCAACGCGGGCATGGCGCGCGCCGTTCTCGCCTGCTTGTGCCTGCGATGCGCTGTGATACGCCAGCTCGAAATTCCCCGCGCTCGCGTGCAGGTCGGCGTGCAATTGAGGCGTCACGCCCGCGGCGGCCAGCTCGGCGGCACGCGATATGGCGGGCTCGAAACCCTCTTCGCGCAGTATCGACCACAGAAGATGCACGGTCTCCAGACGCGTTGTCACATTGACCATAACGGCCGGGGCGGCCACAGCGGAATCGGACATAAAAATTTACAAGATGCCGCGCTGCGCAGGTGTATGCGCTTGAGTCACAAAACACATTCCACATTCGACGCGCGCGGCCAGGTACACAAAGCGGCCCGAAGGAACCAAGGTGGTTCTTCAAGCCTCCGGTTCGAAGCGCGATTCCCAAGATAATGCCGCGCGCGGCATCTCATAAACCAATCTCAATTTATGGTCGTTGATAAATTTTAGTTAGTTAACCATAATGAATTCCGCCCTGTGTCGAAGACGGCGAGGGGCGTCCAGCAAATCAACAACTAGCAGCAGGGAGGCAGATTGAATACTACAAACGCGAAGGAAACATCTGACCGGATCGCGCATCTTGCGTCGGTCGTATTGCATCGTCCGGGCGCCACGCATATCGAGAAAGAGCTAGCCGGCTCGGCGCTCGCGCAGCATCACACGTCAAAGCAAAGCAGCGCAGCCATTGGCAGCCTCGCGGCAAAAGTGCTCGCCGATCACCACTCGAGTTTCGAGGCTAAGGAATTGGCCGGCAGTGTGCTTGCGCAAGTGCGGCATTTACACGCGCTGACACTGGAGCGTTAAAACACGTGCACGAATGAGAAGGCGAAAAAAATGCGCTGCCGAAGCAGCGCATTCCGAGTCGCGAGGACATAAAGCGTCTGCGCGACGCTATGCAATCATCGCCCAATCAGGCGGCATTCGCGCGCGCGAGCAACAACGTGTTGGTGCGCTTCACAAAGCTGGCCGGATCTTCGAGCGCGCCGCCTTCGGCGAGCAACGCCTGGTCGAACAGCAGGTGACACCAGTCGTCGAAGTTGGCGCTGTCCGCGTGCAAGCCCTTCACGAGCGCGTGTTCCGGATTCACTTCGAGAATCGGGTGGAACGACGGCGCCTGCTGACCCGCAGCCTTGAGCATGCGCTGCAGGTAGCCGCTCATTTCGCCGTCGTCGGCAACGAGGCACGACGGCGAATCGGTCAGGCGGAACGTGAGGCGCACGTCCTTTGCCTTGTCCTTCAACGCGTCCTTGATCTTCTCGACGAGCGGCTTGAGTTCTTCGCTGACCTTTTCCTGCGCCTGTTTTTCCTCGTCGTTCAGCGCGCCGAGATCAAGGTCGCCGCGCGCCACGCTTTGCAACGGCTTGCCGTCGAATTCGTTCAGGAACGACAGCATCCACTCGTCCACGCGGTCGGTCAGCAGCAGCACTTCCACGCCCTTCTTGCGGAACACTTCGAGGTGCGGGCTGTGCGTTGCCGCCTGCCAGGTGTCGGCAGTCACGTAGTAGATCTTCGACTGCTCGGGCTTCATGCGCGCCACGTAGTCGGCGAGCGACACGGTCTGCTCGGGCGTCTCCGTATGCGTGGAGGCAAAGCGCACGAGCTTGGCAATGCGCTCGCGATTCGCGAAGTCTTCGCCGATGCCTTCCTTCAGCACCTGGCCGAATTCCTTCCAGAAACCGGCGTACTTCTCGCGATCGGCTTCGTTCTCCGAGTTGGCCAACTCTTCGAGCATCGACAGCGCGCGCTTGGTCACGCCCTCGCGGATCGCCTTGACGTCGCGGCTTTCCTGCAGAATTTCGCGCGATACATTCAGCGGCAGATCGCTCGAATCGACCACGCCCTTCACGAAGCGCAGATACGAGGGCAGCAGTTGCTCGGCGTCGTCCATGATGAACACGCGCTTCACATACAGCTTGAGGCCGCCGCGATGATCGCGGTTCCACAGGTCGAACGGCGCATGGGTCGGCACGTAGAGCAACTGCGTGTACTCGCTGCGGCCCTCCACGCGGTTGTGCGTCCACGTCAGCGGGTCCTGGTGATCGTGCGACAGATGCTGATAGAACTGCTTGTACTGCTCGTCCGTGATGTCGTTCTTCGCGCGAGTCCACAGCGCGCTTGCCTGATTGACGGTCTCGTCTTCGTCCTTCGTGACCATCGCGCTCTTTTCGGCGTCCCACTCTTCCTTCTTCATCAGAATGGGCAGCGCGACGTGATCCGAATAGCGCTGAATGATCGACTTCAGCCGATGCGACGACAGCAGCTCATCCTCTTCCGCGCGCAGATGCAGCGTGATGGTCGTGCCGCGCGCGGCGCGCTTGATCTGCTCGACGGCGAAGTCGCCCTCGCCCGCGCTTTCCCAGCGCACGCCTTCGGACGCCGGCAAGCCGGCGCGGCGCGTCTCGACGGTGATCTTGTCGGCAACGATAAAGCCCGAATAAAAGCCCACGCCGAACTGGCCGATCAGCGCCGCGTCTTTCTGCTGGTCGCCCGACAGCTTGCCGAAGAATTCCTTGGTGCCCGAGCGCGCGATCGTGCCGAGGTTCGCGATCGCCTCGTCGCGGCTCATGCCGATGCCGTTGTCGTCGATCGTGATGGTGCGCGCCTCTTTGTCGTACGACACGCGAATGCGCAGATTCGGATCGCTCTCGTACAACCCGCTGTTTTCAATGGCTTCGAAGCGCAGCTTGTCGGCCGCGTCGGACGCATTGGAAATCAGCTCGCGCAAAAAGATTTCCTTGTTGCTGTACAGCGAATGGATCATCAGGTGCAGAAGCTGTTTCACTTCCGCCTGAAAGCTCATGGTTTCTTGTGCCATGGTCGGACTTCCTCTCTGTTGCGAATCGGGTTTTTGCCAATCGGTTCTTGCGAATGCCGCCGGATTGTCCGCCTAAATAAGGACAATCCGCGCGGTTTCAAGAGGCGCGGCGCGCAACGCCGTCGAGATAGCGGCACAAAAATGTCGCCAGTTCGGGATCGCCGCAATTGGCAATGTTGAAGCGCATCCACGTGGTTGGCGATTGTTGCGGCGAAAAAAGGCTGCCGGGCGTGAGCAGAAAGCCGGCTTCGTGGCCGGCCGCGGCGAGCCCGTCGGCGTCGACTCCCGTGTCGGCCCACACGAACATGCCCGCCGTCGGCGTCAAAAAGAGCTTGAGGCCGGTCTTTTCCAGCATCCGCGCAGATTTTTCGCGCACGCCGTCGAGCCGCGCCCGCAGCCGCTCGACATGGCGCCGGTAGTGTCCTTCGGTCAGAATCTTGTACAGCACGCGCTCGTTCAACTCGGGACTCGTCATGCCGACCAGCATCTTCTGGTCGCTGACGGCCTTGGCCACCTCGGGCGCGCACGCAATAAAGCCGACGCGCAGATTCGGCGCGAGCGTCTTAGAGAAACTGCCCAGGTAGATCACGCGCTTTAGCTGATCGAGGCTCGCGAGCCGCGTGCCCGCATAGCCCGGCGGGCATAGATCGCCGTAAATATCGTCCTCGACGACGATGAAGTCGTAGGCCTCCGCCAGTCGCAAAATGCGAAACGCCTGCGCGGCCGTCAGCGACGTGCCAGTCGGATTCTGCAGCACGGAGTTGATCACCAGCATCTTGGGCCGCCACGTTTGCACGAGCGATTCGAGCGCGTCGAGATCGGGGCCGTCCGGCGTGTACGGCATGCCGACGAGCCGCGCGCCCTGCGACGCAAAGCGCCCGAACATCTGGAACCACGCCGGATCGCCGACGATCACCGCGTCGCCCGCCTTCACATAAATGCGCGAAATGAGGTCGATTGCCTGCGTGACGCCGGACACCATCACGATCTGATCGGGCGATGCGCCGATCTCCAGTTCCTCGAGACGCGTCTGCAATTGCTGGCGCAGCGGCAGAAAACCGAGCGGCGTGCCGATGCCGAGCATCTGCGCGCCGCTTTGCCGGCCGAGCGTGCGCAGCGCGTTGGTGATCAGCTCGCCGTCGAGCCAGCGCGCCGGCAGATAGCCGAGCCCCGGACTGCGCTCCGGGCGCGCGCCGGTGTGCAGCATGTTGCGCAGCAGCCAGACGACGTCGATGGTGGCCGGCGCGCTCGCGTGCGCGGCCGGGCGAATGTCCGCGACCGCCGTGCCCGCCAATCGCTCGCGCACGAAAAAACCGGAGCCGCGCCGCGACTCCAGGTAACCCTGCGCGACGAGCCGTTCATACGCCTCGACCACGGTAAAGCGCGACACGCCTTTGTCGAGCGCCAGCTTGCGGATCGACGGCATGCGCATGCCGGGACGGAACACGCGCTCCTCGATGCGGCGGCGCGCCCACTGCACGAGTTGCTCGACAAGCGTCAACGACGCCGTGTCGTGCGGGGCGGGAATCTGCGTAAGCGGGACGGACATGACGGGCTCCAACTGTACCGAACGGTATCGAATCGATTGTACCGTTACTGTGCAGGTCGTCGCCGGTACATTTGAGACAGAAGTGGTCGGGCTGGCGGTAAGCGGCTGGCGGGCGGTGCGTGAGGCTGGGTGGCGATCAGCATACCGAAAGCGCCTGGCGGACCGTGCATCAGGTCGGCGATCCGCTCACCGCAACGCCATGGCGCGAGTCAGCAACCAGCAGACAGCACCGACGAGCGGGCAAGCAAGCAACCGAGCCAGCACGCACCTCAAACCACTAAAGCCAGCGCGAAATTCACCCGCGCAGCCCACGCAGCCCGCCCATCGCCCAACCCGCCGATGCGCCGCGCCCGCGAACGGTTATGCTTACGACCCCGGCGCCCGCGCAACCGGCACGCCGCAACCGGCACGCGGCGCAGGCCAGACCTACCGTAGAAACCCGTTTCCCGATCCGCAATGACCGCACATCCGCTACGTCTCGATCATCTCGTCGTTTCCGCCCGCACGCTCGACGAAGGCGTGCAGTACGTCGCCGATATCCTCGGGGTCGAACCGGCCGGCGGCGGCGCGCATCCGTTAATGCGCACGCACAACCGGCTGCTGAACCTGTGGGGCGGCGCGTATCTGGAAGTAATCGCCGCCGACCCGCACGCCGACGTCGCCCGCGAAGCCACGGAAACCGCCGCGCCCCGCCCGCGCCTCTTCGCGCTCGACGACCCGGCGACCCACGCTCGCCTGGAAAACGGCCCGTATCTGTCGCATTGGGTTGCCCGCGTCGACCGGCCGAAGCATCTGCCGACGTGGCAAGCGCAATATCCGCAGCGCATTCCGCCGATCGTGCCGCTCACGCGCGGCGACTTCGCGTGGGGCCTGTCGGTGCCGGAAGACGGCGCTTTCCCCGCCTGGCAAGGCGCCGGCGACGGCGTGCTGCCGTCGCTGATCCAGTGGGACACGGCGCGGCATCCGTCGACGGTATTGCCCGAGACCGGCATCGCGCTCAAAGCGCTCAAAGGCGTGCATCCGCAAGCCGATACGGTGGCGGCGCAATTGCAGTGGCTGGGCGCCGCGCATCTGATCGACGTGCAGGCCACCGACGGCCCCGCCGCGCTCGTCGCCGAACTCGAAACACCGAGCGGTCTACGGACCCTTAAATAAGCAGCGCGCGCGGGTCGCCGACTCGCGCGATAATCGAAGTTTTGACCGGTTCCAGAGACACCAGCAGAGGAGACCATGGACCAAAGCGACCTGAAAGCCCCCACGTGGCAATTGTCCGAACGCGCACGCAAGCTCACGAGCTCGGCGATCCGCGAGATTCTGAAGGTCACGGAACGGCCTGAAGTCATTTCGTTCGCGGGCGGCCTGCCCTCGCCGGCCACGTTCCCGGCTGAACGCATGCGCGAAGCGTCCGACCGCATTCTGCGCGACGCGCCCGCCGCGGCGCTCCAGTACAGCGCGACCGAAGGCTATGCGCCGCTGCGCGAATGGGTCGCGGCGCGCTATTCGGTGAACGGCGCACAGATCCGCGCCAGTCAGGTGCTGATCACGACCGGCTCACAACAGGCGCTCGATCTGCTCGGCAAGGTGCTCGTGTGTCCGGAAAGCCCCGTGCTGGTCGAGACGCCTACGTATCTCGGCGCGCTGCAATCGTTCTCGATGTACGAGCCGCGCTACGTCCAGGTGCCGACCGACGAACACGGGCTGATCCCCGAAGCACTTACGCCGAAGCTCACCGCCGGCGCGCGCCTGTTGTACGCACAACCGAATTTTCAGAATCCGACGGGCCGCCGCCTGCCGGTCGAGCGCCGCCGCGCGCTCGCCGCGTTCGCCAAAACCGCGCCGTTCCCGGTGATCGAAGACGACCCCTACGGCGCGCTCGATTACGCGGGCGAACCGCTGCCGACCATGCTGTCGATGGCGCCCGATCACATCGTCCACCTCGGTTCGTTCTCGAAGGTGCTGGCGCCGGGTCTGCGGGTCGGCTACATCATCGCGCCCGAAGAGCTGATCTTCAAACTCGTGCAGGCCAAACAGGCCACCGATCTGCATACGCCGAGCTTCACGCAGCGCATCGTCCATGAAGTGATCAAGGACGGCTTTCTGGACACGCATGTGCCGACCATTCGCGAGCTGTATCGCGACCAGTGCGCGGCCATGCTGAACTCGCTCGAACGCTATATGCCCGAAGGCGTGACGTGGAATCGGCCGGAAGGCGGCATGTTCGTGTGGGTGAATCTGCCCGCGCAGATCGACAGCATGAAGCTGCTCGCGGAAGCCGTCGCGCAGAATGTCGCGTTCGTGCCGGGCGGTCCCTTCTTCGCGAACGAGGCGCAGCACAACACGCTGCGTCTGTCGTTCGTCACGGTGCCGCCGGCAAAGATCGACGAAGGCGTGGCGCGTCTCGCGGCGCTGATCCGCGCGAAGCTGTAAAGGCAAGCGGGCCATCGCCCGCTTTTGCGTTTTCGCCCGCTTCCGCTTCTTCCGTTTTTCACTACCGACCGAGGACAACATGGCTCAAACGAATGTGTACGACAAGCTCAAGGAACTGGGCATCGAACTGCCCAACGCCGGCGCGCCGGCCGCCGCTTATGTGATGAGCGCGCAAAGCGGCAATACGGTGTACCTGTCCGGCCACATCGCGAAGAAAGACGGCAAGGTGTGGGCGGGCAAGCTCGGCGCCGACATCGGCACTGAAGAAGGCAAAGTGGCCGCGCGCTCCATCGCCATCGATCTGCTCGCGACCCTGCACGCGCACGTGGGCGACCTGAACCGCGTCAAACGCATCGTCAAGCTGATGAGTCTCGTCAACTCCACGCTCGACTTCACCGAGCAGCATCTCGTCACGAACGGCGCGTCCGAACTGATCGCCGACGTGTTCGGCGAGCGCGGCAAGCATGCGCGCTCGGCGTTCGGCGTCGCGCAGATTCCGCTCGGCGCATGCGTCGAGATCGAGATGATCGCGGAAGTCGAGTAACGCGGCGTCGCATAAGTTCACGCAGCCTTACGAGCGCGAGGCGCGGTTCGGCCGGGCGCTCCACGGAACGCGTCGCGAGGTGCCAGGCACCCGCGGCGCGTTTTGCATTTGTGGCGAGGTGGATCGTTCCGGCGGCAGCAGATAGAATCCGCGAACCATACCAACCGCAGGATCGACGGACCACGCCCGATGCCCGCCAACACAGTTCGTTTCAAGCAGGTCGACGTATTCACGTCAGTGCCGTTCAAAGGCAATCCGCTCGCCGTCGTGTTCGACGCCGACGCGCTCAGCGCCGCTCAGATGCAGGCGATCGCGCACTGGACCAATCTGTCCGAAACAACTTTTCTGTCGAAGCCGACCGATCCGGCCGCCGACTATCGCGTGCGCATCTTCACGACGCACGGCGAATTGCCCTTTGCCGGTCATCCGACGCTCGGCACCGCGCACGCGCTGCTCGAAAGCGGCTATCAGCCGAAGCAGCCAGGCAAGCTCATCCAGCAATGCGGCGTTGGGCTCGTCGAGTTGCAATCCGACAGCGAAGGTCCGGGCGAGGCGCACGGCGCGTGGGCGTTCGCCGCGCCGCCCGCGCGCGTCGTGCCGTTGCCCGAACAGCAGTACGCCGCGCTTTCCGCGGCGATGCGCAGCAACGCGATTGATTTCAGCGCCGCGCCGTCTGCCGTCGATAACGGCGCGCCGTGGCTCATCGTGCGAATGAATTCGGCGCGCGATTGTCTGGCGCTCGAGCCCGACGCGGCCGCGCTCGCGCACATCGTCCGCGCGGTCGGCTCACACGGCGTCGCTGCGTACGGTCCGCACGATGCCGATGGCCCCGCCACCTTCGAAGTGCGTTGCCTGATGGTGGGCGGCGCGTTCGGCGTCGGCGAAGACCCTGTTACCGGCAGTGCCAATGCGGCGCTCGCGGGTCTGTTGAGCGCGCAGAATTTGCGGCCGGGCGCGAGTTATACCGCGCGCCAGGGCACCGCGCTCGGGCGCGCCGGCCAGGTGTTCGTGCGCTACGACGACGCAAACGGCAAGACGTGGATCGGCGGGTCGTCGGTGACGGTCGTCGACGGCACGTTCCGCATGCCGTGAGCGGCCCGTCGTTTGCTGGCATTCGCGAGCCCTGCTAAAGCAATGGCGATGCCGCTGCAAGTCGATGACGATAAGCCGTACGCGACTCACCTCTTTTAGCCACGCTTAAGCACGTTTAGCCACAAAAAGCCGTTTGCCGCGCTCGCGCGATGCGGCACGGATAACCAAACCGCCCAAAAGATCACGCAGGTACAAGCCGCCATGCCGGAGCGCCGAATCCCGATGGATCATCCGAATACAACGACCGCCAGCATCCGATCCCGCGCGTGCCCGGATTCGCGGGCCGCCCGGGCGTGCAGCGGATTCGAAAGCGAACCTGAAAGCGAGCCTATAAGCAAACCTATAAGCGAAGCGCAAAACAGCCCGCAAAATAGCCCTTATACGGCCGCGGACCGCGCCCGCGTATACCCGATGCCGGGACCCTTCCTTAATCCAGTGGCATTAAGTAATATCGAAACGTACCCGGCCCGGTGCAGACGATCAGGCGCGAAACCACGCCGTTTCTTCTTGCGCAGCAGTTCCGGCAACTCCATGCAGCCACCCATGAAAACAGCGCAGTCCACGCTCGCGCGTTCGCAACCGGCCGG
The DNA here is from genome assembly GCF_003330785.1 of Paraburkholderia graminis. NCBI lineage: Bacteria > Pseudomonadati > Pseudomonadota > Betaproteobacteria > Burkholderiales > Burkholderiaceae > Paraburkholderia > Paraburkholderia graminis. Next base: position 1,097,093 of record NZ_CP024934.1, on the reverse strand, counting down.
CAGCTGGGCACGGGCCGCCTGATGAGCAAACCCCGCTTCTCCGATCAGCGCGAAGCCCGAAGCCGCCGCGATCCCGCTGTATCGCGCCGTCGCGCGCTGCTTGCCATTCCCGCGCTCGGCGTGCTCGTCTTGATCCTGCTGTGGACTGTGATCTTCGCGCGTCTTTCGGTCGAAAAAGAAGCCACCAATCGCGAAGCGATGGCGTCTGCCGCAATTCTCTCAGCGGCGCTCGAGCAGCATACGATCAAGGCGATTCACCAGGTCGATCAGATCACGCGCTTCGTCAAATACGAGTTCGAGAAAACGCCGGGGCGTTTCGACCTTGCCAGCACGGTGGAAAAAGGCGTCGTGCAAAGCGAGACGCTCGTGCAGGTGTCGTTGATCGACGAGCACGGCCAACTCATCGCCAACACGGCCGAACTCAATCCCAAGCGTATCGATCTGTCGGATCGCGAGCACTTCAAGGTTCACGAGCACGAAAACGACGACCAGTTGTATATCAGCAAGCCCGTGCTCGGCCGCGTATCGGGCCACTGGACCTTGCAGATGACGCGGCGTCTGAATCATCCGGACGGCTCGTTCGCGGGCGTCGTGGTCGTGTCGGAAGACCCGAGCTATTTCACGAGCGACTTCTACAACAACGCGGCAATCGGCCGTGAAGGCGTGATCGCGGTGATCTCCGACAACGGCACCGTGCTCGCGCGGCGCACCGGCAGCGTCGTGAACGCGAGCGGCACGTTTTCGGCAAGCGGCTCGTATCCGACTTCGGAACACGTGTCGGGCACCTACGTCGATTCGCTCGACAACGTCACGCGCATCGTGTCGTACCGGCATATCGACGGCTATCCGCTCGGCGTGCTCGTGGGCCTGTCGCAAGCCGAGGAATTCGCCGACTACAACCACACGCGCAACGTCTATCTGCTGATGGCGGGTTTCATCTCACTCGCCATGCTGAGCTTCTTCGCGGTCGCAACCGGTCTGATCGGCAAGCTGCTTGGCCGCGAGCGCGAGATGACGCATCTGGTCGAATACGATCTGCTGACCGGCCTGCGCAATCGCTATTCGACCTTGCGCACGCTGCGCCAGGAAGTGGCGCAGCCGCACAACCTCGGCCACCTCGCGATTCTCTTTATCGACCTCGATAACTTCAAGACGGTCAACGACACGCTCGGCCACAACGCCGGCGACATCGTGCTGCAAATGACGGCCTCGCGTCTCGCCACGGCGGTCGCGGACGGCGGCACGTTGAGCCGCATCGGCGGCGACGAGTTCGTGGTCGTGATCAAGGGCGAGGACGTGGAAAAGCGCGCGGTGGCGCTTGCCGAAGCAGCGGCTGAAGCGTTCGCGAAACCGTTCGAAGTGCGCGGCAGTTCCTTCGTGCTGCATGCGAGCATCGGCATCGCGCTTTATTCGGTGGCGAACGAAAGCGAGATCGATCTGCTGAAAAAAGCCGACCTCGCGATGTACAGCGCGAAAGACGCGGGCAAGAACTGCTACCAGTTCTATTCGCCGCAACTCTCGCATCGCGCGGACCATCTGATGAAGTGGGAGCAGCAGTTGCGCGTGGCGCTCGCCGAAGGGCAACTCTTTCTCGCCTATCAGCCGAAGATCGATCTGACGCGCCGTTGCATCACCGGCTTCGAGGCGCTGGTGCGCTGGAATCATCCGCAGCACGGTCTGATTCCGGCCAACGAGTTCATTCCCGTCGCGGAGTCCACGGGACTGATCGTGCCGATCGGCGACTTCGTGATCGAGACCGCGTGCCGGCAACTCGCGGTCTGGCAGCAGCAAGGCTACGACACGCTGTCGCTCGCGGTGAACATTTCGGCGGTGCAGTTCTGGCGCGGCGATCTGTACGAGACGATCTCGCACGCCATCGAGGAAAGCGGCATTTCCGCGCGCCGTCTGGAACTCGAAATCACCGAGACGGCGATGATGGAGTATCCCGAACTCGTCTCCGAAAAAATCTTTGCGCTGAAGCGTCTCGGCGTGCGCATTGCACTCGACGACTTCGGCACCGGCTATTCGTCGCTCTCGTATCTGAACCGTTTTTCGGTGGACACGCTGAAGGTGGACCGCTCGTTCGTCCAGGCTATTCCGGGCGACCGCAGCGTCTGCGTGATGGTCACCGCGATCGTCAATCTGGCGCGCTCGCTCGGGCTCACGGTGGTGGTCGAAGGAACGGAAACCGAAGAGCAGATTGCGTGGCTCGCCGCGCTCGGCCATATCGAAGCACAAGGTTTTCTGTTTTCGCGCCCCGTTCCGGTCGACGCGATTCCCGCACTGCTCGAACGTTTCGGCGTGTGCGGCATGGCCGGCCGGCGCCCGGTTCAGGAAGCAAACAGCACGAGCACCAGCACGAACGGTTAGACAGGGTGCTGAAGGCGCGCGCCGAGGGCTTCATCTAACGCTGCGGCTTTGCAAGCCCATCCATACCGCGGCCGCGCAAAACCGGCTACATTCTCGCTGTATTGCGTTCTCGCGCGATGCCGTCGGACCGGCCGGCCGCGCGCAACATCAAAGGATCACAGGACGGGCGCCCGCCTCGCGGACGCCCGTGGCGCCATGCACACGATAACAAGCCACGAAGCTGCAAGACGAGGGGAGCGGGAACCGCTATGGACGCTGTTCAAGGTCGTGCTCGGCCTGTCGGCGTTGTCATGGGGCGGCCTCGCGCTAATGGCGCAGCTCGAGAATCACTACGTCGAGCGCGAGGCACGGCTCTCGCGAGTCGCGTTCTCCGATCTGATCGCGCTTGCGTGGATGGTGCCCGGGCCGGTGGGCTGCAACGTCGCCGTGCAGCTCGGACACGCGCTGCGCGGACGCGCCGGCGCATGGGTCGCGGGCATCGCGAGTGTGCTGCCCTTCTTCATGCTGATGACGCTGTTCGCGATCTTTTACCGCACGCCGCTCGTGCGCACCTTCGCGTCGCAGACCTTGCTGAATCACTTTAGCGTGGTGCTCGCCACGCTGATCGGCATCACCTGGTACAAGCAGACGCGCGCGCTCGTGCGCGGCAAACTCGAATGGACTGCGGCGGTGGTCGGCTGCTTCGCGCTCTTCTATGCACACAGCCCGGCGGCTTATGTGCTGATGCTGAGCGCGGCCTTCGGCGCCGGCTGGGTGGTAAGCCCCGTGCGCAGCACGCGCTTTGTCGTGTCGTTCTCGCGAGGCGACTGGCAGATACTCGCCATGCTGTGCGTATTCGTGCTGCTTTTCGTACTGCCGCTGCCGCATCGCTACGATCTCGCGCTGCTATGGCCGCGGCTCGCCGGCGCCGGCATGACGCTCTTCGGCGGCGGCTTTTCCGCGTTGCCGGTGCTCAAGACGCTGTTCGTCACGCCGACCATCGGCGTCTCCGACAACGACTTCACGCTGGCTTTTTCGTTGTCGCCGATCTCGCCCGGACCGCTGCTGAACGTGGTGCCGTTCTTCGGCTATCTCGTCGACGGCTGGGCGGGCGCGCTGCTCGCCACGCTCGCGCTGTTCGTGCCGTCGGGATGCCTCGTCGTGCTGGCGCAGCGGCATCTGCATCAGTTGAAAATGAATCCGCGATTCGAGCATGGCATGCGGATTCTGCGCGCCGTCACCACGGCGTTCCTCGCGGTGGCCGTGCTGCGTATCGCCGGACATGTGCCGCTGCAACCGGTCTATCTGCTGACCGCCGTGTTCTCGGCGATGTGCTTCGCGAAGCTCAAGCTGCCCGTGTATGCGGTGTACGGCACCGTGGCGATTGCGTGCGGGCTGTGGCTTGCGTATGGCGCGTGGGCTTAGCGCGATCAGAATCCGCGTGACAGCGCCGCGAAGCCGACCGTCACGACACCGAGCACGATGTTGATCAGCACGAGACGCCGGATCGTGCCGACCGCCTGCGCGCCGTCAGGCCACTTCTGCGCCTGCACTGCGCGGCGAATGCGCGGAAATACGGCGAACCGGATATGCCCGAAGATCAGCATCATGACGATGCCGAGGCCGGCCATTGCATGCAACGGCCAGGTGGCGTGACCGCCGCCGAATTGCATCAGCAGGAAACCGCCCGTCAGCAGAATGACGAGCACCGAAGCCGCCACCCAATTGAAGAAGCGGCCAAACACCGATTCCCACAACGGCAAGCGCAATTGCGGCGAGAGATCGGCTATGGCGGGGCGCAAGCAGAAGTGCGCGAAGATCATCCCGCCCACCCACACCGCGACTGCGAGCAGATGTAGAAAGAGCGCGAGTTCGATAGCCTTGTTCATGTTGTATTCCTCTCCGACGACGCCACACCGCTTATGCCGAATGATATGAGCAGCGGCTATTGAGCGCGTTCGACCGCACGCCCTGCGTGCAGTTCCAAAACGCCCGTGGCTTGCGTCGTTTTTCTTGTTGTTATTGCAGCGCGGCTGATGTCTCGACGAAGTACCGCGACCTGCTACTTCGCTGGTACTTCGACTCGATACCGCGACGCCGCCCCCGAATTTGCCGCGCGCTGTACTGCAATGCGCTGTACTGCAATGACTTGCACGGCCAGCGCCTCGCATGCTAGCAGACACCGGCCGCTTTCAACATGAGCCTTCGTCAGGCAACCGGCACCGGACGCATGCCTTCGAGCTTGAGCTTGCTCTCCGGCGCGCGGCCCTTGCGTGCCCGCTTGCCGACATGCGCGGCGAGCGCGGCGCCGCTCAGCTTTTCTTCGTCCAGACGACCGCCGCGGCGCGCGCCGATCAGCATCACGCCGGCCGCGTTGATGGCGAGCGCCTGCACCAGCGTTTCCTTGTCGTCGAGCGCCATTAGCGTGACACCGCGGCCGCCGCCCGACAGCGTCTTCATTTCGTCGATGCCGAACACCAGCAGGCGACCCGCCGATGACAGACACGCAACCTGCGTCGCGTCCGGCAGCATCGGCATGGGCGCGAGCGGCGCGGCGCCTGCGTCGATCGTCATGAACGACTTGCCTGCCTTCACGCGGCTCACCATGTCACCGACCTTCGCGATGAAGCCAAAGCCGTTGCTCGACGCGAGCAGCAACGCCTGATCCGCCGAAGCCGCGTAGTAATGCATCAGATGGCTGCCCGACTCCATTTCGATCAGCGACGTGACCGGCACGCCGTCGCCGCGGCCGCCCGGCAGCGACGCCACCGCGACCGAATAGACGCGCCCGTTGCTGCCCCACGCGATGAGCGTGTCCGGCGTGCGGCACTGGAACGCCGCGTAGAGACTGTCGCCGGCCTTGAACGTGAAGCCCGCCGTGTCGAGGCCGTGCCCCTTCAGCGCGCGCACCCAGCCCTTTTGCGAGACCACGACCGTGACCGGTTCGTCGACCACGCGGGCTTCGTACGTCGCGCGCTTTTCCTGCTGGATCAGCGTGCGACGCTCGTCGCCGTATTGCTTCGCGTCGGCTTCGACTTCCTTGATGAGCAGACGCTTCATCGCCGATTCGCTGCCGAGCAGTTCTTCGAGCTTCGCCTTCTCGTCGCGCAGTTCCGCGAGTTCCTTCTCGATCTTGATCTTCTCGAGCCGCGCCAACTGACGCAGCCGGATTTCGAGGATGTCTTCGGCCTGCCGGTCGGACAAGCCGAACGCGGCCATCAACGCGACCTTCGGTTCGTCCGACTCGCGAATGATGCGGATCACTTCGTCGATGTTCAGGAAGACGATCATCCGGCCTTCGAGGATGTGAATCCGGTCGTCCACCTTCGTCAAACGATGACGCGTGCGGCGCGTGACGGTGGCGAAACGGAACGCGATCCACTCGTGCAGGATTTCGCTCAAGCCCTTCTGACGCGGCCGGCCGTCGCCGCCCACCATCACCATATTCAGCGACGCGTTCGACTCAAGACTCGTATGCGCGAGCAGCGTGTTGACGAACTCCGTCTGATCGATGCGGCTCGACTTCGGCTCGAATACGAGGCGCACGGGCGCGTCCTTGCCCGACTCGTCGCGCACGGCGTCGAGCAGGCCGAGCATGGTCTGTTTGCCCTGCAACTGTTCCGGCGTGAGCGCCTTCTTGCCGAGCTTGATCTTGGGATTGGTCTGCTCCTCGATTTCCTCGAGCACCTTCTGCGCGGCCGTGTTCGGCGGCAATTCGGTGATGACCAGTTGCCACTGGCCGCGCGCGAGGTCCTCGATCTTCCAGCGGGCGCGCACCTTCAGACTGCCGCGGCCGGTTTCATAGGCCGCCGAGATTTCTGCTTCGCTCGAAATGATCTGGCCGCCGCCTGGGAAGTCCGGCCCCGGCACATGCTCCATCAACTCCGCGTGCGTGATCTTCGGATTGCGGATCATCGCGACCGTGGCAGCCGCGACTTCGCGCAGATTGTGCGACGGAATTTCGGTCGCGAGACCGACCGCGATGCCCGACGCGCCGTTCAGCAAAACGAACGGCAGACGCGCGGGCAAGAGCCGCGGCTCGTCGAACTCGCCGTCGTAGTTCTTCATGAAGTCGACGGTGCCCTGGTCGATTTCGGCGAGCAGCAGCTTCGCGATCGGCGTCAGGCGCGCTTCCGTGTACCGCATCGCCGCCGCGCCGTCGCCGTCGCGAGAGCCGAAGTTGCCTTGGCCGTCGATCAGCGGATAGCGCATCGAAAAATCCTGCGCGAGACGCACGAGCGCGTCGTACGCCGACTGGTCGCCGTGCGGGTGATACTTACCGAGCACGTCGCCGACCACGCGCGCCGACTTCACCGGCTTGGCGTTGTCGGACAGACCCATGTCGTTCATCGCGAACAGGATGCGGCGCTGCACCGGCTTCTGGCCGTCGCAGACATCCGGCAGCGCGCGGCCCTTGACCACGCTCACCGCATAGTCGAGATACGCGCGCTCCGCGTAGTTGCCGAGCGTCAGGAAGTCGCCTTCGGGCGGCGGCGGCTCGGTGAAAAGGTCGAGAGTGTTATCGTCGTCCATCTAGAATCCGTATCGTGTTTGGCGTGAGGTTTCGTGCGGGAGCGCTGGCTTGCACCGCTCAGATATCCGCTTCGACTTCATTGCCCTTTTCTTCGAGCCAGTTGCGGCGCGACGCCGCTTCGCCCTTGCCCATCAGCATGGTCATGCGCGCGACCGTGGCGTCGTAGTCGAGCTCGCCGAGCGCCACCGGCGTGAGACGCCGCGTGTCCGGGTTCATCGTCGTATCCCATAGTTGTTCGGCGCTCATTTCACCCAGCCCCTTGAAGCGGCTGATCGACCATTGCGTGTCGCGCACGCCGTCCTTGCGCAGCTTGTCGAGAATCGCCTCGAGCTCGCCTTGGTCGAGTGCGTACAGCTTCTGCGCGGGCTTCTTGCCGCGCGCGGGTGCGTCAACGCGAAAGAGCGGCGGACGCGCGATGCACACATGACCGCGTTCGATCAGTTGCGGGAAGTGCTTGAAGAACAGCGTGAGCAGCAACACCTGGATGTGCGAGCCGTCCACGTCCGCGTCCGACAGAATGCAGATCTTGCCGTAGCGCAGATTCGACAGATCGATCTTGTCGTCGGGGCTGTGCGGATCGACGCCGATCGCCACCGAAATGTCGTGCACTTCGTTGTTCGCAAAGAGACGGTCGCGCTCGGTTTCCCACGTGTTCAGCACCTTGCCGCGCAGCGGCAGGATCGCCTGGAATTCCTTGTCGCGGCCCATTTTCGCGGAGCCGCCCGCCGAATCGCCCTCGACGAGGAACAACTCGTTGCGGCCGATTTCCGTCGATTCGCAATCGGTCAGCTTGCCGGGCAGCACGGCCACGCCCGAGCTCTTGCGCTTCTCGACCTTTTGCCCGGCACGCGTGCGCGCCTGCGCCTGCTTGATGACGAGGTCCGCGAGCTTCTTGCCGTGCTCGACGTGCTGGTTGAGCCACAATTCGAGCGCCGGACGCGCGAACGACGACACGAGCTTCACCGCGTCGCGGCTATTCAGGCGTTCCTTGATTTGCCCCTGGAACTGCGGGTCCAACACTTTCGCCGACAGCACGAACGACACGCGCGCGAACACGTCTTCGGCGAGCAGCTTCACGCCCTTCGGCTGCAGGTTGTGCAACTCGACGAAACTCTTGACCGCCTGGAACAAGCCTTCGCGCAAGCCGGATTCGTGCGTGCCGCCCGCGGGCGTCGGAATCAGATTGACGTACGACTCACGCGTGAGCGGCCCTTCCTCGCTCCACGCGACGACCCACGCCGCGCCCTCGCCTTCGGCAAACGTCTCTTCGTTCGCGCGCGAGTTTTCGGCGTAACGCTCGCCTTCGAAAAGCGGAATCAGCAGGTCGCTGCCGCTCATGCCTTCGAGCAGATAGCCGCGCAAGCCGTCTTCGTATTTCCAGCTTTGCTGTTCGCCGGTTCGCTCGTTGACGAGCGTGACTTCGACGCCCGGCAACAAGACCGCTTTCGAGCGCAGCAGACGCTGCAGTTCGCCGAGCGGCAGATTCGGCGAGTCGAAGTACTTCGGATTCGCCCATGCGGTCACGCGCGTGCCCGACTTCTTTTCGCCCCTGGCTGCGGCGCGCACTTCGAGCGGCTTGGCGACGTCGCCGTTGGCGAAGCTGAGCGCGGCGACCTTACCGTCACGCCATACGGTGACGTCGAGGCGCGTGGACAGCGCGTTCGTGACCGACACGCCGACGCCGTGCAGGCCGCCCGAAAACGTGTACGCGCCGCCAGCGGCTTTATCGAATTTGCCGCCCGCGTGCAGGCGCGTGAACACGATTTCGACGACCGGCACGCCTTCTTCCGGATGCAGGCCGAAGGGGATGCCGCGGCCGTCGTCTTCGACCGACACCGAATGATCCGCGTGCAGCGTGACCGTGATTTGCCGGCCGTAGCCGCCGAGGGCTTCGTCCGACGCGTTGTCGATGACTTCCTGAATGATGTGCAGCGGATTCTCGGTGCGGGTGTACATGCCGGGCCGTTGCTTGACCGGCTCGAGACCCTTCAACACCTTGATCGACGCTTCGCTATACGCGGCGTTTGGCTTTTTCGTGGACATGGTTGACTCGGGTGCGTCGGTTCATCGTTGTCCACAGGTCCGGTTGATAAGTCCGTGGACAATGCGTTGAGTTTTCAAAAAAAGCGAAACGAAACAACGTGGTTAGGTGGGATGCCCGCGATGCGGGCAAGCTGTTTGTCGCATGGGTTGCGCTCGTTCGCCGCGTGATGAGCGCGCGGCGTTCGTGCGCATTTACAGCATTCCCCTGATTGGGCGCTGCATCGCGGCCCAGCGCCACCGCTGGTGAAAACGCCGGGGATGCCTTGTTCGCGGGGTATTTTACTGATTTCGAACCTGGCGGCAATTCACGGCGCACACGATTGGCCATTCGGACAAGGCGCGGTCCACACGCAAGCGAAAGCGCCGACGACGAAAGACGCCGGCGCTTGCCGCCTCATTTGCGACGGTTTTCGAGTTCGTCCCAGCGCTCGAGCGCGGCCAGCAGTTCTTCGTCGATGGCGGCATAGCGTTCGGAAAGACGCGTGCCTTCCTGTGGGTCCTTCGCGAAGATCGAGCCTTCTTCAAGCTGGGCGCCGATGGTTTTCTGCTCGGCCTCCAGCGCGGCGATTTTCTGCGGCAATGCCTCGAGTTCGCGCTGCTCCTTGAACGACAGCTTGGCCGCGCGCTGCGGATTGCGGCCGGCTGTGTTGTCGTTGGCGGAGGCGTCTTTGGCTGTGTCTTTATTGGCGTCTTTCGCCGCGTCTTTCGTTGTGTCCTTAGTTGTGTCCTTAGCCGCGTCCCTGCTCGCCTCTTTCTGCGCTTCCTGCGCCAACTGCTGCGAGCGCTCGCTTTGCAACTGCCAGTCGGTGAAGCCGCCCACATACTCGCGCCACTTGCCGCCGCCCTCCGACGCGATCACCGACGTCGCGACGTTATCCAGAAACGCGCGGTCGTGGCTCACGAGCAGCACCGTGCCGTCGTAGTCCGTGAGCAGTTCTTCGAGCAGTTCGAGCGTGGGAATGTCCAGGTCGTTGGTCGGCTCGTCGAGCACCAGCACGTTGGCCGGCCGCGCGAAGAGACGCGCGAGCAGCAGCCGGTTGCGCTCGCCGCCCGACAGCGACTTGACCGGCGAACGCGCTCGCTCCGGCGCGAACAGAAAGTCGCCAAGATAGCTCATGACGTGCTTTTTCTGGCCGTTGACCTCGACCCATTCGCTGCCGGGGCTGATGGTGTCGGCGAGACTTTTGTCCAGGTCCAGTTGCGCGCGCATCTGGTCGAAATACGCGACTTGCAGATTGGTGCCGACGCGCACCGTGCCCTCGTCCGGCTTCAATTCGCCGAGGATGATCTTCAGCAGCGTGGTCTTGCCCGCGCCGTTCGGACCGACAAAGCCGATCTTGTCGCCGCGCATGACGGTCCCGGTGAAGCGGTCGATCACCGTGCGCGAGCCGTAGCGCTTCGTGACATCCGTCAGTTCCGCGACGATCTTGCCCGACTTCTCGCCCTGCCCGACGTCGAGCTTGACGTTGCCTTGGACGTTGCGGCGTTCCGCGCGCTGGTTGCGCATTTCGACGAGCCGCGCGATGCGGCCGACGCTGCGCGTGCGGCGCGCCTCGACGCCCTTGCGAATCCACACTTCTTCCTGTGCGAGCAGCTTGTCGGCCTTTTCGTTTTCGACGCGCTCGATTTCCAGTTGCTGCGCCTTGCGCGTCTGATAAGCCGAAAAGTTGCCCGGATACGACAGCAGACGCCCGCGATCCAGTTCGACGATGCGCGTGGCGACGCGGTCGAGAAACGCGCGGTCGTGGGTGATGAACAAAAGCGCCGCGCGCTGCGACACCAGCAGATCTTCCAACCAGCGGATGCCGTCGAAATCCAGGTGGTTGGTCGGCTCGTCGAGCAGCAGCACGTCCGGCTGCACGACCAGCGCGCGAGCCAGCGCGACGCGCTTTTGCATGCCGCCCGACAGCGAACCCACGCGCGCCTCGCCGTTCAGGCCGATCTGCTGCAGCGTGGTGGCGACGCGCGTGCTCCAGTTCCAGGCGTTCGAGGTGTCCAGCGACGATTGCAGCGTGTTCATGCGCGCCATCAGCGCGTCGTGCTGCGCGCCTTCCGGTTCATCCGCGAGCTGGTTGGCGACCGCGTCGTATTCGTCGAGCAGCGCGCGGGCGTGCGTGAGGCCGGCCGCGACGGCTTCGAAGACGGTGTCGTCGGTATCGAACTGCGGCTCCTGCGGCACGTACACCGTGGTCAGACTCTGCTGACGCGTGACGAGGCCGTCGTCGGGCTTGGCCAGATCGGCGACGATCTTCAGCAGCGACGACTTGCCCGCGCCGTTGCGGCCGATCAGACCGACCCGCTCGCCCGGTTCGAGAGAGAAGTCCGCGTGATCGAGCAACGCGACGTGACCGAACGCCAGTTGCGCTCCGGTAATGGTGTAAAGCGACATGGGAAATTGGAGAAGACAGCGAGGATTCGGAACTGCTCATTGTACCGGGCGCGCGAGCGGGTGCCTGTATGCCGGAAGATATAGGACGAACGCGCCGCGTCGCGATGCCCGGCGTCGACGGTCGGGTCGGGTGGCTTGCGTCGGCTTGCATCGGCTCGCTCTTGTCCGCTTTTATCCGCGTGCGAGCCGTGCGAACGCGAGCATGAAGCGGCTGCCGGGCGATGCCGATGCGCGCCCGGCCATTTGCGATCCGGCGGCGCGCTACTTCACATGCACAGTGATGGTCTTGCTGAGTCCGGGACCATAAGAGCGATGTGCGCCGTCGCCGAATTGCAGCGTCAGTGCATGGTCGCCCGGCGGCAGTGTCAGGTCCGTTTCCGTCTGACCCTTGCCGAAGTGCAGCGATTTGTCGTTGGCGGGAATCACCTCGCCTTTCGGCAGCGGCTTGCCATCCACCAGCAGATGATGATGGCCCGTGCCGTCCGTCATCGTGCCGGCCGGGGCGATCTTCATGCCGTCGACGGCGAATACCACGTGGACGGGATTGCTGACGGTCGCGCCGTCCGTCGGCTGCACGAAGGACACGCTTGCCGCCTGCGCCGCGCCGGACGCCGCCAGCAATCCAGCCAGTGCCGCGCCGGTCAACCATCTGGTTTTGAACATCGTTTTCTCCTTGTTAGAAACGTGAGCCACGCACGATGCGCAGCGCCGCTGCGAGTCAGCAGCATACACGCGGTGCGTGATGGAGCTTGTGCGTGCCTGCGTCAAATCCGATTGCCGATGCCGTTGACGAATTCCGGTAATATTGCGGCTCTCCGCGGATGCCCGAAAAAGGGGCAGACTGCGCGGGATCATTGCATTGAAGAGAGAAGAGTACGTCGTGAGCGAAGTAACGGAAGTGACTGAGTACAAGAGCTGGGTTTGCCTGATTTGCGGCTGGATCTATAACGAAGAAGAAGGTTTGCCCGACGAAGGCATCGCCCCCGGCACCCGCTTTGCCGCGATTCCCGAGGACTGGCGCTGCCCGCTGTGCGACGTCGGCAAGGCGGAGTTCGCGGTGGTGGAGTTTTGAGGTTGGGCGTGACGTCGTTTCCGACGGTTTTGCTATACTCTTGCCCTCGCTTGCATGGCTGAAAACGCAAGCGCTTGCGGCGTCATTTCGGCGCGGCAATCACAGATCAGGGGTCCGGTCCGCCCCGTTGTAGCTATCCGCTCCCTGTAGTTCAATGGATAGAACAAGTGCCTCCTAAGCGCTAGATGCAGGTTCGATTCCTGCCAGGGGGACCAAGCACCTTCCCAGCATTTCCCAAGTTTGCCCAAAAAGCCCCGTCACGCCTTGCGCTGCGGGGCTTTTTGCTGCCATCATTGCCCACAAGCACCCAATACAAACCACATTTCTTGGGGGTATCGACGGGGTATCTGAAATATCCCCCAAAACTCGATACCCCCACTCCGGACCATGCCTAAACAGATCGTACCGCTGACCGAGCTGCAAGTCCGACGAGCCAAAGGTTCTGACCGTCCGTACAAGCTTGCCGACGGCAAGGGCCTCTATCTCCAGGTCATGCCGAACGGGGCACGCTACTGGCGGATGAAGTACCGATTTGACGGCAAAGAGAAAGTCGCCTCATTCGGCGTCTATCCCGAGGTGACTCTGGCCGAGGCTCGTGACGCCTGTCTCGCCGCGCGCAAGCAGTTAAGCACCGGCATCGATCCGTCGGCATACAAACACGAAGCCAAGCGCGTGCGTGCTCTGGTGGCGGCATCAACGTTCGAAATTGTTGCGCGCGAGTGGTACCAGTCGCAGAAGGGAGGCTGGACTGACGTCTATGCCGACAAGGTGATCAAATCACTGGAGGTGGACGCCTTCCCACGAATTGGGGCCAAACCGATCGCGGACATCGAGGCGCCCCACATGTTGGAAATCATCCGTGCGATCGAGGCGCGCGGTGTACGGGAGACGGCCAAGCGGGTCCTGCAACGATCCCGAGCAGTTTTCCAGTACGGAATCATGACTGGACGCTGCTCGCGCAATCCGGCCGCCGACATCGACGTTGAAACAGTTCTCAAGAAAGGTCCTGGCGTGCGGCACATGGCGCGTGTCAAACCGGTCGAGATACCGCAACTCATGCGGGACATCGCAGGCTATCAGGGCGATCTGGTGACCCGGCTGGCTCTTCGCTTCATGGCTCTGACATTCGTGCGCACCACCGAAATGATCAACGCGGAATGGACCGAGATCGATGAAAAAGCGGCCGAATGGCGGATTCCGGCGGAGCGGATGAAGATGCGAGACCCGCACATCGTGCCTCTTTCCAGACAGGCGCTCGAAGTCCTCGGCGAACTGAAAAAGCTGAATGGCGCAGAGAAGCACGTGTTTTTCAGCATTCAGGGTCGAACTCGCGGCCCAATCTCGAACAACACCATGCTGTTTGCCCTATACCGCATGGGATACAAGTCACGCATGACCGGCCACGGCTTCCGCGGACTGGCCGCAACGGTCCTGCGCGAACTCGGCTACAGCCGCGACGTCGTCGATCGACAACTGGCGCATGCCGAGCGCAATCAGGTGACCGCGGCTTATGTGCATGCAGAGTATCTGCCGGAGCGCAGGAAAATGATGCAGCATTGGGCCGATTATCTGACCGCAGCTAGTGCGTAAGGCCACCTAAGGCATATCGATCAGACCGCGCTTCCAATAAATACCCAACCGTTATGAAGGACTACTATGAAAATGATTGCGGTTATCTCGATCTGCCTTTCCCTATCTGCATGTGGAGGAGGTTCAGGAGATGCGTCTACACCTCCCAAGTTCACCACGTCTACCGGACCTCAATTGCGCCCGTGCGAAACGACGGGACCAGGCGCACCGCCGTGCCCAAGCTCCCAGACTACGGGAGGTGCGCTGTGATTTGCCACTTCGACCTGACCATTTTCGCGCTCGCCTGTTTTTTCGTCGCCATCGTGGGTCCCTAATCTGTTGAAGCTCTACGCCACTAGCGACATAGCCTCTTCAATACGCCGCGCGCACCAGGATTTCACGCATGTCCTGGTGAACCGCGGCTACACCACCATCAAGCCCGTGTATTTCCGCAGCAGCAAAATAGCTGATCTGCCGGTCTACCAATGGGCGTGGTGGGATAAGGCGACTGACGGTCAACTGCACCGCTGGCGAGAGCTAGGCGGCATCCTGATTGACCGTTACACGTTCTCCGACAAGGCAGGCGCGGCCGATGTCGTCGTTTTCGTAGAGTGCCCGCTGACAATGAAGCGCATCGAGCGGTCCATCATCAACACCGCAGAATATGCGGTGATCCCCCGGCCGCACACGTGGCGCGTGCACGAGGAATGCATCGAACTGCGCACACCGCCCGCGGATCGCCTGCTTGACCTGTGGAAGATCTGCCGCGGCGCGCGCCTGACAGACGCCGAACTGGCCCAATCCTCGGGCATACCGAAGCAGCACGTCATGTACATGCGCAAGAGTCTGAAGCCGGCGGAAGAGTGGGCCATCAAGCCTCGCCTCGCGCCGGAATTCGCCGGCTTCCTGGACGCGTGGGAATGGATCGGCGCCGGTCGCGTTGTGAGCAGGAAAGACGCGCGCGCCCACAAGGCGGCTATACGGGAAATGGCGCGCCTCGGCCACATAGCGCTTGAGAAGATTCAGCAATACCCGACGGATGAACCGGACTGGCAGAAGCTGGAAAAGAAGCGGGCCGCCGCTATTGCGGATCTGGCCGCAGTTCGATCACTGGTTGAGACACTTCCCGACCATCTTCAAACGTGATCGTCGTCTGACGGACCTGTTTAATGCGCGGCGCGTTCAGGTGATACAGCTGGTTCAGTTCGCTCAACGCGTTTTCTATCTCACGATCGCCAGCAGCAGCCGGCGCGCCGCCGCGCAGCGAGATCGCAGCCTGAAGCTTGACCTTCGCCATCGCGGCGCTTTCCTTCGGGTCCATCGTTGCCAGGCTGTGCAACTCCTCCAGACCAACTACCCGATACGCTCGCGTGAGGTCCGCCAGTTCGCTCTCGAACTGCTCGTTGCTCATGCGTGAGTACGCAGGATCGACCTTGACCTTCTCGACCGCCGCGGCGAATCCCTGAAGCTCAGCGGATGCACGGATATATCGGTCCAGTTCCTGAGCCGTGCAATCGAGCGTGGAGGATGCCAAGAAAATGTCGCCCTTCGCTTCGATGAGCGCTTCCTTGATACTGGCTTCGGAGATCATCCCGGCACGTAAAGAGCGTCGCATCGTCTTTCCTTATGTCACTCCAGCAGTCAAAACAAACTTCACGACCACACAAGCCGCACGCCATGTCAGTACCCCAAGCCTTTCGCGTAGCCCATGCGCTGGAGCTCGGGCAATTGCTTCTGTAGCCGGCCAATGCCGATGTCCGTCCGGTAAAACGGGCTATTGGGAATTTTGATCTTCTTGATGGCGCTGTAGGCGCTGCGGCGAGCGCCCGTGATCGTCTCGCCTGTACCCGTGCAGATCAGCACATAGTCGCCGGCCGTCACCGGGCCCGGCAGTTCCACGACCTTTCCGTTCACCTCGCGCGGCGCTACTCCCATCATCACTTCCGAGTAGTGAATATGATTCATGTCCTCAGCGCCATAGATCGGGATACCGCACAGTTCCTTGTTCGTGATCTTCGAATATGGGAAGTCAGGCAACGCCATCAGCACCGAAACGCAGACCTCATCCATGCGCATTTTCAGCGTGTCGCGGCCGTTCAGCTTGTCCACCATCCATTGAGCAGGGTCACCCTCAATCAGGGCGGTCAGGTTGTGGCGGATCGGCCATCCGTCGCGCATGGTCCACTCAAGCGGAAAGGGGCCCTTGCCGTCGGTCGGAATCATGCAGTTCACGTCCACGTAGCCGACATAGCCGATGCGGTGCAGATGCTCGGTCGCGGGCTTCAGCACCTCCTCGGCCAGCTTGGACTGCTTTACGACCCGTACTGTCGTTCCCATCTCGCCGGTGTTCACGCCGAGATCGCCGTTCATCAGCTTCTTGTTTTCCCAATTCTCGATCCAGCCTTTCGACCAGCCGCCAGGGCCAAAATAGCCACCCACGGCCATCTCAATGCCGTCGATCTTCTCCTGCATGATGAAGCCATCCGCGCGCGCCGCCGCACGGTACTTGTCGATCTTCTTCCAGCGCTGCAGCATGTACACCATATCGGCCGCGCTGCTCGACACGTAGGACATCGCGCGCTCACCGTCGCCGGACGGCTTGGACACGAACGGCTTGCATTCCTTCTTCACATAGGCGATCGCGGAATCGTAGTCGTGGAACGTCTTGCCCGGGATGATGCGCATACCGCACTCTTCCATCACCTTCTGCCCTACTTCCCGATCCAGTTCCCACTCGACGGCCGCGAGGTTGCACCCGAAGATCGGATAGCCGATGCGGCGATACGGCTCGAGCATGTCGAGATAGTGCGTGTTGTCGGGCGTGTAGATCAGGTCGGCCCAGCCGATCCATTTGCGCCGCAGTTCATCGTAATTGCGGATTTTCCGCACGATGCCCTCGCCCGCGTGACGGTCCGAACCGTCCGCACGAGGCTGGTCGTACCACATGACTTCATGGCCCCACTCTTGGCAGCGCATCAACCAGTCGAGGCAGTTAGAGCCGACGTCGATCGCGAGAATTCTCATTGTTGTGGCCCCTGGCTCTGTGCAAACCGGGAGCGCAGCGCGCCGATGGCGGCGTTACGTGCAGCCGGCGTACTGGCAGCGTAAGCGTTTCTCAACAGTTCCCTGCCGGGCTCCGTTAGAAGCGCCCGCGACGCGATGTAGGGCGTAATGACGGAAGCCGCAGCAGCCACCGGATGAGCGAGCGCGATCGCCGCGGTGCCGAGCATATGCCCGGCTGCCGTGGTGCCCGACGGATTGGCGCCGGTTCGATCTCCTGCTCTCGCCATCGTGTCGGTGGCGTCAGCGATCTGTCTTATCTCGCGCGGAGTGAATCCCATCTCCCGCAGCTTCGGCTGCACCTTGTCGAGTTCGCGCCGGAACTTCGCGAACGATATGGGCGCGGCACCTGGCACATCGTTTCGTGCCGACTCCAGACCATTCAGGAGTACAAACGCCTTGGACTGCTGCAGGACATCCGGCGCGTGCCGTCGCAGGATTGTCGTGACGCTCCGCGCTTCGCTGGGCGTCATGTTCAGATAACGTTTAGCGATCGCCTCAGGCGCCTTCGTCGATGCTGTTTGACCGCTGAATGCAGCGTCTGTCACGTCCTCGCCAAGCAGTTTTCCAAGCGCGGAACGCTCGATATAGCTGATCGATTGCGACGCGTTGGCGTAGTTCTGGTTAGCGCGGCGCAGCGCCTGTGAGATCGGCGTGTTGGCGTTGCTTGCCGCGTCGAAATCCTGATTGATTGCACCGAACAGACGGCGGGCCAGCAACTGATTCGCGTTCGGATCGATGTCGGAAAAGACGTTACCCGTTCGGCGCGCGGCATTGCCCCATGCGCGGCGGGTTCTCATCGCGTCATCGACGGTTGCCGTTCCCTGTCCGGCCAGAGCTTCGCGCATCTGCCGAGCCTGCGCAGCTATCCGCGTCGCATCGCCTGCGGGAACGTTCTGGTTTTCCGCGATGATCCGGTCGAGCGTGTTCAGCGTGTTGCTGTAACGGATGACCGGCTGGTTTCCGGCGATGCGCCTGACTTCACCATAATCACGTGCTGCCTGCGCATCACGGGCCGTGTCGATCCGTTGCACGGCATCGTTGTAGGCGGAGCGTAGACGCATGCCGGCCTGCTCCGCGTTCCCCGATGCGCCCTGCACCTGGCCTGCCAATTCGTTCACACGGTTCACAGCGGCCTGTGCCTGCGCAAGTTCGTCGGCGTTAGCCGTGCCGCGGGACGGGAAAAGTTCGCGCAGGCGATTCTCGATCGACGTCAGCGACTTGCTGCCGGTTTCCTGTCCGAGCGTGAGAGGGATTCCAGACGCTTGTGAAGCGCGGCCTGCCTCGCTGGGCGGAGGCGGAATGCTTCGCTCCGCGCCGCCGATCATGCCACCCGCGGCGCCGCCCAGCATTGAGCCCGCAATCTGCCCCAGATAGCCGCCACCCATTTCACGCGCCGCCTGACCGCCGAGACCTGATCCGATGGCGGAACCAATACGCGGCAGCACGCTGGACGTGCCGCCCGGAAGCACAGCCGACGGGCCTGCTTCCAGGCCGGCCGCTGCATAACGCTGAGCGGTTGTGCGGGGCTCAGCACTAGGCCCAATCGATCCAATCTGAGCGAGTTTCTGCTTGATCCAGTCCGACCCGCCAACAGGGGAATCGGTCTGCTTCAGGTGCGCGCCGAACAGATTGGCGATGCCCTTGGTGCCTTCAATCGCGGAGTGAGCCAGATCGACCGGAAGTCCCGCCACGTCAGCCACGCCTTTACTCAGGTTGCCGCCGATGAATCCTGCAATGCTTTGCGGCGGCTCAGCAGGCTTTGATGCAGGCGCAGCAGTGCCGCCCGGCGCTGGAGATGGAGCGCCAGCACCATTCGGTCCGAGGCGCTGTTGCAGGATCAAAAATGCCTGTTCTTTCGTGGCGCCATCGGGACCCTCTACATCGTATGTCTTGCCTTCGGGCGAGGTGAACGTGAACTTGGGCATTTAATGCTCCGTCACGGACCAGCCGGAAGGGATGCCGCCGGCAGACTCGCCGCCCTTTCCTGCCATGCGATCGCGCTGCGATTTTCGAACGTCTTTCGGCGCCTGGAGAGCCGCGTCCATTTCCTTCTGAAGCACCGACATAACCGAACGGTACTGCTCCTGAGTCTGCGCGGTCGAGAGAACCTCCCGAGCATGTTCCTTGTCGTGGACGGTCGGAGTTCCTGTCGGGCTGATCGCGCGCGCATAGGTGTTGATGAACGTATTGTTCGCAGCACCGAATGCCACGATGTTCGGGTCGCCCGTGTTCGTCTGAGCCGCCTGCAATGCCTTGTTGACGGGGACGAACTGCGTGCGCGGAATCTTCTCGGACAGATCGAGCGCAATCTGGCTCGTCTTCTTCGCTTCGTTTGCAGCGAGTTCGACGTTAGCCGCGCGGGTGCCGGCCGTGCGTGCAGCCGCCTTGTCGCCCTGGAACTGGGCGTTGCCGGCAGCGATGTCCGCACCGCCCTCGCCGCGTTCCTTAGCCATACGCGCGACTTCCTTGCGGATCGCAACGATGTTCTGTGCACCCTGAACGCCGCGGCCCAGGTTCTGATAAACAGAGGTGTCCCCTGCCAGCGCCTGTTCGGCCAGAACGCGAACGGTGTCGGGGTCAAGTTTCGCATCAGGGTCGCCAGCGTGCTTCATCTTCGCTTCCTGAACCCGGAAGGCGAACATCTCGCGCTGGAGAGCGACGGAATCCTGATGCGCCTGCATGCGCTCCTGGATGCCGAGCCGGCGATCTTCGGATGCCTGTTTCGCCGCATCGATGCGCGCCTGGAGCGATTCTCTCTGCACGCCGAGTTGCTGCAACTTCATTTCATTGTTGAATTGGGCCTGCAGATGCGCAGCCTGCTGCTTTGCCTGACTGTCGAGCACCGGCTGTAGCTGCTGCAATCCCGCCATCAGATCAGCGCCGCTCAATCCCTGATCCTGCAACACCTTAACCGCGCCCTCAAGCGTGAGAGGACCACCGCCGCCCTGTTGCTGAGGAGCAGGAGACGGCGGAGCCGGAATCGATGCTGGGGACGCCGCCTGCGCAGGAGATGCGCCGGTCGGCATCGGGCGGAACGGCGGGATCCCTTGCTGAGGAATTGATCCGGAGGGAGCGCCAGAAGGCAACGGCGGAATACCGGTTGGTCCAGACATCGGGCTCGACGGCATGGGCGAGCCTTGCGGCTGCATGCCCTGCGGGCTCTGCATAGGCTGAGTCGGTTGCGCCGGCTGCGATGCCTGCCCAGGCGGCGGCGGAATCTGCTGCGATTGCTGTTGGCCTGCAAGCAGACCAGGAAGCGCGTTACCTGCCGCAGCTAGTGCCGCCTGCTGGCGCTGACGGTCCTGTTGCTGCTGCTGGAACGCGGCCATCTGCATCGCCGCCTGCTGCCGCTGGATGGTCTGCTGCTGGGCCTGCTGTTCGTATTGAAGGAAGTAAGGTAGTCCTGAGATTCCTGCCATGTCGGCTCCTTACATGGTGAAGCCGTAGCTATTGCCGCCGCCCGAGTAATACGGGCTGGACGTGAACGCGCCGCTAAAGTCGCCTCCACCGAAGGAACCCGTGGTTCCGCTGCCAAACATGCTGCTCCATCCACCGTTGTTCTGAACGGCGTTCCCGATGCCCTGAATGCCTTGCGACACCAGGCTTCCAGCAGCGCCAGCACCTTGCGCCTGCGTCTGGTACGGGACGGACTGCGCTCCCTGACCGTAATTCATATAAGGGATCGTCTGCGCCTGAATCGACTCTGCGGGCCCGTACACATTCGAATTCAGGTACGAACCGTAAGTGTTGGCGAGTTGCCCCGGGGTTGCCGCGATGGTCTGCGCGGTCTGATACGGAAGTTGCCCCGCCATCAGCTGATAGCCCGGTGCCGCAGCTGCTGCCGCTTGTCCTGATTGTCCGTACTGACCAGCAACGCCGGCCGCCTGGCCGTAGCCCTGCAGTCCCTGTAAAGCACGGGAAAGCTGGTTGTTCTGCCAGTCAATATTGAAGTTCGACATCGCCTGATTAGCGACACCAGCGCCCGCGGCCGAAGAGCCGAGACCGTACATGGAATTCGTCGCGCCGGTCTGATCTTGAAGCTGTTGCGCGGTCCGGTTGTACAGCGCATTCTGAGGATCAAGCCCGAGGTTATAGACGTTCTGACCGGCCGCCAGCAGGGAATTTTGAATACCGAAGTCCTGATTTGCCTGACCGTTGAACAGCCCTACGAGATTTCCATAGCCATTCGCCGCAGCGTTGGCGGCGTTCTGGTACTGAGGACCATACTGGTTCGCAGCATTGATGCCGGCCGTTTCGGAGCCGAGAGCGATCTGATTCTGCGGATTGGCGTTGTCGTAATACGTGCCTTGCAGGCTCTGCAGCAAGCCCTGCCACGTTTTATCCGCGTCTTGCAGCCCCGTCGGGACGTAATAGCTGCTCGGGCCACCGCCGGATCCGCCGGAAGTCGACGGTGACATTGCACTCGACACCGCGGCGCCCGCAACCGATGCTCCAACAGCAGCAGCGACACTCCACGGCATAGGTCACCTCTTGATCAGTACTTCATCGATTTTCTCGGGATTAGCGACTTCAGTCGCATGGACACAAAACCAGACAATGTCCGTAAGTGCCCTGATGCTATGTTTTTTTCCCGCCTTGATCTCGATGACGCACGGCCCGTGATGGACCGACATTTCACCGTCAAGGTCGACGACTACCGATCCCGCTCCGAGGATGCCAAAATGATCGTAGATGTGTTCATGCGTCTCGACTTCCTGCCCCCTGCAAAGGGGGGCTTCGCGCACATAGACGCCCGCCGAGAAGTGGTGTTTGATCGCCGTGGCGGACACGTATGGAGCAAGGGCCTGGATCATAAAGACGCTCACCGCTCGCAACGCAAACAGATAATCAACGTCATCCGGTCGTCTGGTCCGTCGTTCACGACCTCATGCTCCTTCGTGTTATCGAAGTACCAGACCTCGCCCGGCGCCATAGCTACGCGCTCATCCTCAACCCGGTTCACGCATTGCGGGTTCGACTGCAACACGACATAGAGTTTCGTGTTGTAGTAGTTCGCATGCCAGCCGTCATCAACGTGTGGCTCGATTTTCCCGCCCGGCGGAATCTTCGTAATCATCACGCCGCCGAGACGCACGGCGCAGACCCGCGCCATCATCGCGTAGACGATGGGCCGCACGCTGGGTAGAAGGTGCCACTCCGGGTAAAAGATCGCGTCGTGCTCATCGTTAAACCCGGTGTAGTCGCCCTTCTCCTTGAACGGCTTCTCGTCGTTGTACCGAAGCCAGATGTCGGACATTTCCGCGTGAGGGGTTCCGGGCGCTTCCTTGCGCGCGCGATGGCGATTCCAGAGTTTCGGCTGGCGGGCTATTTCGAGCAGGACCGGAGCCGTATCGATGCCAGCAGCAATCTTGACGAGGTGCTTCATTTCGCGGCGCCCTTGATGCGTTCAGCCACATGCAGACCGCCAAGGCCGAGCATGCCGAGCGTGAGCGTGGACAGTTCGCTCATGTCCATTTTCGACAGTACGACAGGATGGCTCATGAACACGGCCGCCGCGCTCAGGATCGGCTCAAGCACGTAGTTCCAGAAGTAGCCGGCGACGCAGACCCATCCGAGGCCGCCACGCCAGTGCTGGAGCGGATCGCTGCTTTGCGCTTCCACCTGGTTGATTTGCATCTGGCCGGTGATCTGCGCGAGTTCGCCGGTCTGCTGAAGCTGGAGAAGCTGGAGCTTCGCAGCGTTCGCCTGAGCCGGGTCCGGCCACAGACGATCGATGATGCCGCCGACGACGTTTGACACTGCGGTGATTGGATCAAGGGCTGCCATCATGCGGCTCCTTTAATGAGGTTCCCGGCAATGCGGTTCACCCAGCCATGACCGAACGATGGCCACGTGGGAAGATTGCCGAGGTATTTGAGTCGATACGCAAGGAAACGCATCACAATCTGTCGCGCGTCCGCCTTGTTCACTGCCGCGATGGTCACTGGACCGATATGCCCGTCTGCGTCGACACCAGCCGCAATCTGCAACCACGTCGCCGGCTTGCCGCCGTTGTACGCTGCATCGAACACCTGGAACGCGACGCGCGGGTCGAACTGGTCGCAGTAGTACGGATCCCAATAGACCATCTTCGCGATCTGCTTCGCGACCGACTGCGGCAATAAGCGCATGTCGCCCATATAGCCGTTCGCGCGCGCCACGCGGGACGTGATGCCCCACATGGTTTCGCCGCCGGGATCAGCGGGATTATTCGAATAGCCGCCTTCGTTACCCATCAAGGCGACGAAGGCGTCATCGAACGAACTCACAACTTGCCCACCGCCTGCAGGATCGCAGTGACCTTTTCGTCGGTGACCTTGGTTGTGTCTTCGATGATTGTCATGATGGTCGTCTCGATGCCTGCCAAGCCCTGAGCCTTACCGTGCAGATCGACGAGCGCGGCGAGCTTCTCAGGTACCGAGCGCGCGTCCGCGACGATCGCATTGAATTCACTTTCGATTGCTGACCAGATGCTCATCACCCATCTCCTTACAGGAATTTTTTGAAGCCACCGCCCGCGCCGTATGCCGCGAGTCCGATAAGCGTGTAGAGAATCACCCTCCAGACGAGACCGAGAACACCGCGGCCCACGTTAAGCTGGAACTTCTGCGTGATTCCCTTCTCGATCTGCTCCGCGATGGCCCTTACATCGGCCTCGGTCAAAGTGCGCTTATCGTCCATTTTTTTCCCCGTGTTTGAAGTCTTCAGATTGGCATTGGCGGAGGCGCTGGCGGCGCAATGAAATCCGTGCCGTCGAACGTGTATCCGGGGCCGCACGAGACCCCGTCCGCGATCTCGACGACAGTTGCGCCGGCTGGCGGCGTCCACTGCGCTGACCCGTCCCACAGGATCACGTTCGCGACTACCCCGTTTTCAATGATCGCGTAGCTGCTCATGTTTCACGTCCTCGATGGGTGGCCGCTGTGCCGGCCGCACTGCTGAATTCAGAACGTCCTGACGTTGCGTGATCTCGTTGCGCGCTGATTCGACGGCTGCCTGAACGCCGCGCGCGTGGCGCGAATTCTCGACAAGCAGCAAAGGAAGCCACGTAACCGCACAGCCCCACTGATCGACCGGATTGCCGGTCTGCGGATGCATGCCGAGCATGTGCGTCCAGAACGTGCACCCGGATTCGATGCACGGCTTTTTAATGAGTGGGCATTTTTGATTCATGATTTCACCGCGATCATCATCGTGATGTACTGGAATTTCGTCGTGATGTTGTGGTTGTGTCCACCCCCGCCTCCGGTCCCTGCATCGGTGCCCACTGAGCCGCCGCTAAAGTTACCGGCCGAGGCAGCGCCCGACTGAACTCCGCTGCCGGTTATCGCAGCGACGTTGTGCGTGTGGCCCGGTATTTCTGAGACGGTCAGGAC
The DNA here is from genome assembly GCF_003330785.1 of Paraburkholderia graminis. NCBI lineage: Bacteria > Pseudomonadati > Pseudomonadota > Betaproteobacteria > Burkholderiales > Burkholderiaceae > Paraburkholderia > Paraburkholderia graminis. The sequence continues at coordinate 1,072,698 of NZ_CP024934.1, read as the reverse complement.
GTGAAGGTCGGTGAACCAGCCGCTCGACACGAACGACGAATAGCCGGCGCCGGTGCTGACGATGCCGCCGCCAGTCGCGCCATACAGACACGTGTGGTTCGTGATGGTCGTATCGATCGTCCAGCCAGTTGGCGCCGCCGCCTGGTGAAACGCCATACGGGTTCCTGCGGGCGCTGCGAGCGTCCCAGTCGTCACATATGATCCCGCCGGCTGGGCGTTGGAGTTCACCTGGTTGACGATGAAATTCAGGTCCGCCATGACCTGAGAGGCATCGGCAGTCGTACCGTTTGCCAGGGTATTAGGTAGAGAACCGATGATTGACATGATTTACCCTTGATTCATATAACCGGTGTCCTGATACCGGGCAAAGAAGGTGCCGATCGAAACGGAATTAACCGGCGTCACGGTCACGTCTATGGACATCTTCTGGAACACAAGCGCGGCGGGCCACGGGATCGTGTAGACGTGAGGGATGCTGACGTTGGACGACCAGTTAGCCGCCCCCCAGTTGAACGCTCCCCACTTGGATCCCGACGACGGCGTCTGGATGAACGTCGTTTGAAGCGTCGTTCCCTGATCGTCCGTCGCCGTGATGTTGAAGTTCACCGGATTGCCCGTCGACGCGAGTTCAATCGTCGACTCCACAACCTGAACTTCGGCCATGTGTCCCGTCTTCGGGAAATTCGATGAGCGCAGATGACTCACCATCGCCGTGCCAGCGTCAAGATAGGTGCTATTCGACGTTGGAATCGTCGTGCTCACGAAGAGCGCGGCACCCTGCGCGGGAGACGACAGAACGAAGGAGTTTCCGAACTGCGCGGCACAGTCATACGGAAATGAATGCGGGCCTGTCCAGCGCTTCCTGCGGATGTCGTACCAGTAATCGTTGGTCTGCGTCTGTCCCAGGATCAGGGTAGGCACGCAGACCCGATAGATGTTGCCAGCGAACGCGGCGGATACTCGAGTCGGCTCCGTGCAGTTCTGAAACGGCACCTGAAGATCCGCGGGGAAGTCGGTTCCCGGTCTGCTTGAGAGTGGAACGAGCGTGCCGAGGAAGTTCAGGATGTACGGCGCGTCCAGCCCTGCGAAGAAGATGCCGAACGGTCCCTGAACGACACTGCGCGGCGAAGAGCATCCCGTCGTGAGCGTGATGTAATTCAGCGCGAGATTGTTCGTAGTCGTGTCGCCAGTCAACTGCCAGATCTGCGACGCCTTGAAGATCACAAGCGCACCGATCACGCCGGCCGACGTCGTCTGCACCGGTAATCCAGAGAATGCGGTAATTGGCGTGGTGTCGCCAACTGTCACCGACTGCGTTGCGTTGGTCCGCGTCGTCGGCACCAGAACATCGCTGAAATAGTCAACGTTGCCCACCGCGAAGTGAGCGCGGTTGTTGTAATTGGCGACAGCCGTCGGGACGCCAGGGAGCCCATTCGTCGCCGTATTCGCCGACGACCACGCCGGCGCGGCCGGGTTGCTGATGTCGATCACACCGAAGAAGTTAGTCCCGGTCCCGCTGAATCCCGGATGCGTGACGATAATCTTCGTGCTGATCACCGCCATTGTGGGCGGCGTCCATGGTCCACTGGTTGCAGGCGAGGTCGGCGTATTAGCTGACGTCACGCCGGAAATCGTGATGAATGTGTTCGTGACGATGTTGTAGGCGAACGGCTCGTCATGCCCGGCATTACGCCCACTCGACACCATGCCGTAGGCAACATTGCCGACGACGATAAACACGGACACATAGGTCGGCGTAGTGAATCCGGAAAAGGTGGTGTCGGCCGCTCCTACACCTGGCCGCGACACGACAAGTTCAGGATTGCCTTGGTCAAACACCAGATTCGAGAGCAGTTCGCAAGCACCCGGAAAGGCATCCGTCGCGTCGAATGCATCACAGATACCTTTCGGCGTAAAGCGAACCGGCTTGCCGTTCCGAATAGCCATGTCCGCTCCTAGTCTGTGATCTTCGTAGGCTTGAGCGTCCGGTTTGAATGGAAGCGCCGCGGGTCGAGCCGCACAGATTTAACGACCGCCTGCTCATCACCTTCCATGATCAGATGCGTGCGCAGCATGTCCATGCACTGAGCACGGAGCGATTCCTGCCGTGTGTCATCCGACTCCGTCATCAACTCCACTGCGGTCGCCTTGATCAGGTACTGCTGATCAGGAAACCACGGGATGACAGTTGACGTCTCTGGAGTGGCGATGTCCGGCTGCTTCACCATGTATCGATGGGTCAGCGTGATCAGGCCGGAAGACTGCGGATAGATGTACAGGTCGCCGGCTGAGTTGGCCGCCTGCGCGCTCGTTTCGTCGAGCAGCGTCGTCATGAACTCATACGGATAGTTCGCGATCGACGGATCCTTGAATTCCTGGTCCCACTCTTCGATGGAAATCGGATGCAGGAAATACGGCAGGTTGTTCTGTTGAAAGAACAGGTCATACGTGCGCAGGTAGTTCAACGGGAGCGTGATCGGCCCGTAATTGTTCGCCTGCACCGTGAGGAATTCGGTTACGCGGTTGATCTTCAGGTCGCGATGCAACCAGAGATCCTCCAGGACCATGTTCAGATAGATGCCGCCCTGCTGGATGAAGCCGGGACACTTGGCAATCGCGCAAGCACGCGCGACTATCTGCTGGGCCTGGAGGTATGCCATCAGGCCGCCTTGCGTGCTTCGTCGATCTTCGTACGAGCCTTTTCCAGTTCCTTCTCAATCGTCTTGATCTGAGTCGGATAGTTGCTCATGCTCGCAGTCTCCTGACTCGTCAGGGAACTTTTCTTCTTCCTGCGCTCAAGCAGATCAACATACGCGGCTTCGATGTCGGCTTTCGTCTGCGCGAGCATCTTCATTTTCTCTTCGAGAACCGGAATTTCGAGGATGCGCTGTTGACGTGCCAGCGATTCACGGCAGATGTCCATACGATCATCGAGCGATTCTTTCGACTCGTTGCCGTACAGATAGCCGCTCACCGACAGTTGCGCGCCATTGGGCGCCGGCAGCGTGATCGAAAAATTACCGATTACCGGCGTTTCCAGTTTTTCTGTCATGGTTCCTCTTATGCGCGGCGATCGCCACCGCGCAGGACCTTATCCTGCGCGCGGCGGAACATGTTTTCATTGGCCCCCATGATGTTGTTCTCATGGTCCCAGGTGCGAGCAACGATCTCCTTCACGGAGCGCAGCAGATCAGTGCCCAGCTTGTACGTCTGACCGTGGTAGTACGGGAATCCGTTGATCTTGATTTCCGTTCCACCGGACGGCGACAAGTCGATCCGGTACCACCAGAGGTCATCGCCGTCTTCATTCTTACCGGCCGGACGTTCGACGACGCCGGTCGTGAAGATCGCCGATTGAGCCTGCGCGGAAAGACGTGCCGATTCTTCTTCGGCGAGATCCTTCGCGGCGGTCGATTTCGCCAGCTCCGCCTCAAGCTCCGCGATACGGGCTTTTAGCGAACCTTCCGAATCCGCCTTGAGCAGATCGTCGCCGTTCGAAGAGCCCCCCTCGGGGAGGGGCTTGTTTTCTTCTGTCGGATTACGCGGTGGCATCAACTACTCCTTAAGCCTGCGTGCCGGCGCTGTAACCTGCGCTGAATGCCGATCCGCATTCGACCCGCGCGAGGAACGCCTGGTTGAGAATGATCGAGCCGTAGAAGACCTTCCACGACACGACGCGGGTCTGGTTCAGCGGATCCGATTTGTCGGCGCCCGTCAGGTAGTGGAACTCGGGGTTTTCGAGCAGAACCTGACCGTAGCTGTGATTGCCGATGTAGATCACCGGGTACACCGACACGCCCGTTGCCGGAGCGGCCGGAGGCGTTTGCGTGGCGCCAACACCCGTCACCGTTACCGTCTGGTTCGGCTGAAGTTGGGTCGCCTGGCCAGCGTAGACACCGGTCACCGGCACGCCATTACCGACAGCAGTGGCGAGGTTCGACGGGTTGGCCGTAGTGCCGATGTAGATGTTGAACACGTAGCCAGCAAGCTGCGGCAACACGACCGAGATGGAACCCGTCGGGCCCGTAACTGCGATCGAGTTGGACACCTGGTAGATCTGCTGCTCCACCGACGTCTGAGCCGGTGCTGCGGTGACCTGGACGAAATAGTTGCCGGTCGCAAGCTGGCCGCCCGATGCAGACGCCGTGCCTTGGATGGCTGCGACGCCAGTCCAGAAGGGAATCATGTTCGATTCGACGAAGCGCGTACCGCCGAATGCGCCGAGTTCGTTGTTGTACAGGCGATTGATGTCGCTGTAAGACCATGCCGTCGCGACGGTGCTGTTCTCGCGCATGTCTTGCGCCGACAGCGGATGAATCAGACCGACATAGTGCTGCATGACGGCCGGCGTCCTCGAAGGATCGCGGTATGCGCCCGCTTCGATCATCATGTCTTCGCGCTCGTCGCCCTGGAAGCGCGGCACGCCGTAGGTCAGGAACGAACCGACGACGCGGTTGTTCTCGTGCGGCGTCATGACGTCGGTGTTCAGGAGGTTCGCGCGGCTAGTCTTGCCGTTCGCGTAGTTCACCTGAGTCGTCGACAACAGCGTGTTCATCGTGTTGCGTTCGAGCGTTTCAGGAAGCTGCAACCCGACGAGTTCGCACGCTTGCTGGAAAAGCGGATGCTTGATGGTGAGGTTCGCCACGTCGGTGATGATGACGCGGTCGCCCCACTGCTGCGCGGTCGCGGTGACCTGTTGCAGCGTCATCGCTTCGCCCGGAGGCGCTACGCCTTCCTGAAGTGGTGCATACGGCAACGGCAAGCGCAGATAGCGTGAAGCCGTGTACGTAGTGCCGCGGTTCGTGTCGAGCTTGAGCGGCTTACCGAACTGGTACGCGACAAGTTGCTTGCGCGCGAGCGGCTCAACTTCTTCCTGAATGTACGCTTCGACGTCGGCGGTGAAGCTAGACGACTGATTCGTCACACCCGGGAACAGGAGGCCCAGCAGAAGGGCCAGTTGGGTTGTCATCATGGTTTCCTCTTGCTGGTTGGTCAGATGTTCATGTTTTCAAGACGAGCACGACGCTTGTCCTGTTCGGTATTGCCGCGGCGGCTCGACACGTCGGACCGCGCGTTCGGCGCGCGCCCCCGTGGAACTTCTGCGGCCGGAACCTTCGCTTTCGCCTTCGGCTTGAGCTTGCCGTCGGCGATGTCCTTGCCGAGCATGTAGTAATAGACCGACTCGCGCGAAGCGCTTCTACCTTGCGCGCGCTCCTGTGCAATCGCTTCCTCTACCCGGTCCGCGTACTTGGCGCGCCGCGGGTCGCTGTTGAACTTCGATTCGAAGCGCGTGCGGTCCATCAGGTCGGACGCTTCCATGCGTGCACGCTGGGCTTCCAGCTGCGTCTGACGGAGCGCCCGGTTCGCCTGGATCTGCCAGCGCTCCATTTCTGACGTATCCGCTGCGCGGAGCCGTTCCTCTTCGCGCTGAAACTCGGGATCGACAGGCGGCGCCGTCTGCGATACGCGGCGCATTTCCTCGTCACGCAGGCGGCCACGTCGCTCAACCTCTGCTTCGAGACGTGCGAGTCGATCGGCTTCGTTGCCGCGAGCACTGGCCGCTGGCGTGTCTTCGACGAGGTCGAATTCCAGATCCGCGAGACCGCTGTCGTCTGCGCTTTCGTCAATCAGTGCGCCAGTGTCGCCAGCATCGTCGCTCGCCGCACCGTCATCGTCGCCGACACCCGGAAACAGAAGACCGAGAAGGCGCTTGAGGAGTTTGTTCATTCCGCTTCCTTACGCGTTACCTGCGCCGACGGCTTGAATCGTCGCCGTTGTCGCGCTGGTGATAGTGACGACGAAGTCGCGCCACACCGTAGTGGCGATCGTTGCCGTACCGCTGACGGTCCAGCCCGTGTTCGTCGTGACAGTGATGGTTTGGGTCGTGGCAACGTTGATGATTCGAAGCTGCCAGGAAAGTCCGACCGGCGAAGACTGAACGGTGGCCGGAAGAGCGGCGATCAGGTTCGCGACTGTCGGCAGAGTTGCGGCAACGCCTGCGCCGGCCGTGCCCGTGAACGCCAGATAGACTTGCGCAGCACCGCAGATTTCGGTGGCGGCAAGAGTTTTCGAGGCGGTCGCGGCATCTGCGTTATAGATCACTTCCTGAAACGGATTGATGCCGAGGATCGCGTTGTTCAGGCCGACCTGATCCGGCAGAGCGCCGTTCATTGTCAGGTTGGGATTCTGGCCGGGACCGATCGCCGGAAAGACGAGTCCCATCAATACGGCAATACGGTTTTTGCGCACAATGTTCTCCTGAACAGGGTTGCGAGTGTTTTACAAATATTTCCTGCGCGCAGCAACGACTATGCGTACTCCAAAACAATAATCAGACCGGCTGCGCCGTTACCGCCAGCTTGAGCAGCGCCGCCATTTACAGAAATCGCACCGCTACCACCTGCTCCTTTTGTCGTGGCGGCTTGTCCCGCTGCAGTGGTCGACACCTGACCCTGTCCGCCCGCACCGAACGAACTCGACGCGCCATATCCGGAGACCGAATCGCCAATACCAAAGTTAAAGGCCAAGCCGCCAGCGGCTCCTGTCGCATTCAAAATGGAACCGCCGGTCGCTATGCTGCTCGGCCCCTGGTTGCCGATTACTGCCGGTGACGTCGCCGAGCCGGCCGCCTGCCCACCTATCCCTCCAGGGCAACTGATCGTTGCGCCGAATGATGTCGTGCCGCCGTTTGAGCCATTGTTTATTCCCGCTGCGCCACCATTCCCACCAGCGCCGATCGTGATGGTTGCGCCAGAGAAACCGCTGGTAAGACGACCCTCGGCATATGCACCAGCACCGCCGCCTTGCCCAACTGCTACCTGACTGGCTGAGGATGCTCCTGCGCCGCCGCCACCGCCCCCACCGCCTTGCGCTCGGACAACTACGCTGTTGGTTCCAGTCGTCGGCGTATAGGTGCCGCTCGACGTGAAAACCTGAACGTTGATCAGTGCGCCGGTCGGAAAACCGAATACCGGATCAGCTGCAGCACCGGCGCTGATCAAAGCCTGTCCAGCCGTAGCTGGTGCGGCGAACGCAACGTTAGACGTACCCTCTCCCAGCATCACAGCATGCGCAGTGAGAGTTGCAAGTCCGGTACCACCGCCGTTGACGCCGGTGATACCGAAAGCGGGATCAGCGCTCGCACCGCCGCTCACCAGTGCCTGCCCTGCTGTGCCTGCGGTTGTCTGGTTGACTGCCGCAGTTCCCTCGCCGATCAGCACGCCATGTGCGGTCAGAGTCGCGCGGCCGGTACCGCCTGACGCGACGCCGATTGCTGTCGACACTGTGAAGCTCGTCGCACTGAATGCGCCGGTATGCGCCCACGCACCCGATCCACTATTGGAGGTGATACCGCTGATGCCGGTCGCCTGACCGCCGGTAATCGCCAGCGCGTTAGTGAATGAGGTGAAAGCATCGTTCGCAAAGCCGATCGCGAGAACCGTCGATCCCCACGTCATGAACGCGTTTTTGTTGTTTGCACTGCGGATAGAGTCGATGAACTGCACAGTCGGGTTAGGACTGTTGTAAAGTTGGGTGCCGGTCGCGGCGACACCTGGCACCGCGCCACCGCTTGCGAAAGCGCTGGTGAACGATCCAGTTGATCCGCTGATCGGCGTGTTCGAGATCGATCCGCCAGTGATCGCGACGGCGTTAGCATTCTGATTCGCCATCGTGCCGGCCGCGACGCCGTTGACCTTCGAGACCGTCGGGTTCGGATATGTACCACTCAGATCGCCGCCCGCCGGACCGGTAGGCGGCTCCGGCTCTCCGACAAGAGTGTTCAGGGCGATGGTTACCTGCTGAGCGATTGAATTCAGCGCAGCCTGGATCTGCTCAGGAGGAACGTCTGTTCCCGCGGCGCGAACCTGCGGCGGGATGATCAGGAACTGGTCAGACATCTAGTGCCTCCAGGCGTTGCCGTGTGCTGGGATAGAGAGGACCAGAGGTCTGCGGGAAGCGTCTCAGGAACGAACGGAGGCCTGCGCCGTGACCGCGTGCGCGGGCGTAATCATCGGCGGCGAATTCCTGTTCACGGCAACGCTCGAACACCCATTGCGAACGGAACACGATCTGCAACGACAGAACCCACCAGAGGCGGCGCAGCGCGTCCCGGTTAGCAAGGTGTCCACGCTCGTGCATGAGCACGGCGGACTTCTCCGCGTCGCTCAGGCGTGCGAAGAAATCTCCGGTCTGGATCGTTCCCCACGGCGTGCACCGCGCAACGAAGCGTTTCATCGCGGCTCCGCTGTCGGTGACTGGAGTTGGTCCGGGTGGATCATGCCGGCCGGACCTTGCGGGCGAGGCAATCCAGGCTGCGCGCCGGGCCGTGGTGTACCTGCGACTCCTGGAGCCGCACCACCCGGCACGCCCGGTTGCCCCTGCGGCTTCGGCATGGATGCCTGCAACTTCGCCTGCATGGCCTGCTGATGCTGCTGGATGTGCGCGCGGAAAAGTCCTGCCTGATCACCGGTCATCTGCGCCGCCATCAGGTGCGACTGAATGTGCCGGCGGTCATCGTCCGCCTGATGGATCTCAGCCATGAGGCCGTTGTGCATCATCAGGTTTTCATCGTCGGGCTCGACGTGGAAGAGATTGCGTTCGTCGATCAGGATCCGAGGCGCTACCTCGGGACCAAAAATCTGTTCCGTGCCGAATTCGAGAATTGGCCCGATATTGAGGCGCCGGCCGTCGAGCTGCTGCGGCGGAATTCCCCGCAACACGTTCATCCAGGCAATCATCTGCTGCATGCGCTGCATGTTGTTCTGGTACGACGTGCCGCACCAGCGGAAGAAGAAGCGTTCGCCGAACGCCTGAACAGGGATCTCCTGCAGGTTCGCGCGCGCGCCGACTTCGCCCAGTACTTCGACCGTGATTTCCTTCGTGCGGAACTGCCGGTCAAGCTCGAACATCCATTCAAGCAACGGATTGAGAATGACGTCCTCATACCGCTTCGCATGATCGATGATGTTCGACTCCTGCGCCTGCGCCATGGCGGCCATCATTGCCTGATTCTTTCTTCCCTGCGGTGCCTTGCCGAGCATGGCGTCATTGACGTCCATAGACTCGTTGATTTCCTGCTTGATCGCCTGGCAGAGCGCTACGGCATCCTTATAGATCGCCGGGAACTGGGAGAACCGCGTCTTCGCTGGGTCGGTAAGCCAGACTGCTGCGAGACCCATCACCATGCTCTGATAGTTGGGGTTGGACAGAGGGTCGGTCATCACGATAGGCAGAAGCGCATATTGCGCGCTGTCCTGACCCATGTTCCAGTAGTCGTTCAGGTTCCATTGCAGGAACTTGACCGCTTCAACCATCGAAACGCCAAACGCCGAACCCTGAATACGCTCGATCGGCGCCGAGAGAATCGGCCGTTTTCCAGACCAAAATGGATTGCGGATAATGCCAAGAATTTCTTCCGCGCCCGCGTAATAGACGAAGCACGGTTCTTTTCCGTTGCCCAGGTCGAGATTCGTGTGAACTTCATAGATCAGCGCGTATTTGTAGGTGCCTTCGGTGCGGATGCCCGCGTCGCCTGTCCGCTTCTTCGGCGAGACGTACTTTTCGCGTCTCTTGCTGGGCTGCGCCATCCGTTCGATGATGTCTTTTGCGGTGTGACCGACGAACACGCCTTCATCGACGAATTGCTGGATGGCGTCGCTCGACATGCGCAGTTTGATCGCCGTGGCGGTCGCTTTCTGGATGTCGTTGCATGTCGGCGGATACACGGCCAGATCCTCGGTCGCAAACGGCACAACGTCCGGACCTTCCTCTATCACCTCTTTCGGGTCTTTCTCCCACTCCCATTCGTCCTTGTCGATCGTAACGTCCTCGACCGTGACGCCCAGCTGGTCGTCCTCAAGGATGGGCGGCTTCTGCACGAGTTCCGTGACCTTGCGGTACGTCTTCGTCCAGTCAATGTACAAATTCCATTGCCCTGTCACGTCACCGGCAATCAGGTCGGCGCGCACCACGTCGCGAAGATTCGCGCTGCGGATGTAATGTTCGAGCAGACTGACCTGGGCAAAAGGGATATTGCCATCGGGGCCAGTGGCGCCGACGTGCTTGTGATTGACCGGGAACAGTTGCGCGAGCGTGCGCTTCATGCGCGCCTTGATGGCGTTGCGCACTGCGGGGATGTAGCACTGACTGTTGCCCGAGTACTGCGCGTTCTCGTCGGGCTGCGCATTGAAGATCGACCAGTACTCCTCGATCCGGTCCATCTGTTCCTGCTTGTTCTCGAAGCACTTCGCGATCTTCGTGTAGAGCTTCGCGGCTTCTGCATATACATCGGAGTCGGGCTGGTCGGCCCAGTTCTCCAACTCTTCGCCGGTCTTTTCAGCGTCGAGAGCCCGCGAGTCCAGTGTTTCGACTGCGGGCTTTTCTTCCTGCTTTTTCTCTCTTTTCGCGCGGGCCATCAGCCGATAACCTTGCCTGCGAGCTTCTTCCGGAGAGATGAGCCGGTGTTGCGATCGCGCGGCGTGCGCGCCGGCTTATCGTCCGGCTCGGGCTTCTTCGGCGTCTTGCCGTAGAAGCTGCGCATATCGCGGGACTCTGAGCGGGTCTCGCCCTTGCCTGCGTCGCCTTTCCCGAATCGCTTTTTCATGATCAAAGCCCACTCTTGCCCATCTTTTCACGCATCGGGCCGCCCTTCAGGCGTTCACCGACTTTCTCCGGCTTGCCATGCGCGCCGCCTTGCTGCTTGCCCTGGTAGAAGCTGGTCGGACTTTGGGACGGTGCTTTGGGCGTGTTCGATTTCGAGATAGCCATGTTCATTTCCTCGGCAGAGACGTTAGATAGGAAGCGCCCTGCGGGTTGACCGCGGTGTGAACGCCGTCGGGAATGACGTCGTTGCGCTGCGAACTGATCACGTAGGTGGCCGATTCCAGACCTTCCATCAAGGTGCGGTGTGGACCAGTCTCAGGGAGGCTATCTTTATTTCCTGTGCGATTCACCGGGTAGTTGTAGCCACCCGCCAGTGCGTTCAGCGTGTGCGTTGCTCCGGAGTCCACAAGAAACAGTCTCTTTCCGCGCGACTCGGTGCGGATCATCGGCGACAGCGCGCCACGTGAGACGTTGACGTAGCCGCCGCGCATCGGATGAAGTTTCGACGCGCGCAATGCGGGGACGATCTGCATGCGGTCGGACTGGTCCAGAATGTCGCCCGGCAGCCATGCGGTCACACGCGCACGCGGAAACGCAGCGCGCACAAGCTGAGCAATATCGGGCACAGCCTGGGCAGGCGGAACAGGCGAGATCCAGTCCGCGACGACGACCATGCGCTCACCTTCGATGCAGATCAGAGCCGCGGTCGTTTCGGCGCCGGCCGCATTGAACGCGAGCGCCATCGCGTGATGCGCGGAAGGCTCGTAACCGTCGATCAGGTTCCACACACCGAATTCTTCGTACACAGCCGCCCCCGAGAAAACACGCTGGAAGTAAGCGAGCGCGTTCAGGATGTCGCGCTTGCCAGATGGGAAGTTCAGGATTTCGGCGACAAGCTTCGGGTGTGCGCCCTTCCCGCCGACGAGCACGATGTCACCCGCGTCGAAAAACGGCTGAAGACCCATGATGAATTGCTCTTTGTCGCGGTCCTGCGGAGCGGAAAGAGGTTTCAGCGCCAACGTCACACCGCGGCGAAGCATTTCCGCGCGCATCGGCTGAAGCAGCCACTCGTCGAGTGAGTTTTTCTCGATCGCCACTGCGGCGTTATTGAATCGCCGGGAGGTCGTGAACACGTCTTCGATGATCTCGTTCGGCTTCCAGAACTCGCCCGATGACGCATGCACATAGATCGTGGTACCAATCCGGCTGAGCACCACGCGGCCGGTGCGGTCGCTTTTCTTCACATCGACCGTTCGCGCCGGATCGGTGATCACCACCTTGGGCATCCATGGAGCAGGATCAAGCGGCGTTTCCCGAATCTGGTCCGACTCGAACGGCTTATCCTGCGAGCCTATCGCCATCAGCATGTATTCCTGCATGAAGCCGCGCAGCTGGCCGGCGCGCTCCATCTCGTCGCGCTTCTGGCGAATCCATTCCATCGGATAGCGGTCGGGCCACGTCGCATCAGTCGCCGGGTCGTCAATGTCACCGTTGCAGATCGGGTAGCGGCGAGACGTCCAGTCCGGGTTGTCACGAAGACGAGTGATCATGCAGTCTTCGGCCAGAGGGGTTCCGGTGATCCGAACCTTGCCCTTGACCTTGTCCATCGCCGGGATCAGTTCGAGGTAGATCTTCCGCATCGACGCATCGACTGCGGCTTTATCCTTCACCCGCTCCTTGTTTTCGATGTCGTCGAGATAGGCCCGATCCGGCCGGGCATCGCGCCACTTGAAGCCGCGGAACTCTTCTTCCCAGCCGTGAGCCTCCAGCAGAACCCCGTTGGAGAGTTCCATCTGGTGCTCATTCCACACCCTGCCCGCCTGCTTCAGACGTCCGAACAGCCCCTGCAACTTCATGTTGCGCGTGGCTTCGAACTTGATAGCCTCCAGACGCTGGCAAGCCTTCGTGTAGGTCTCGCCGATGATCAGGCAGTACCCGAAGTTTCCAAAGCACGCTTCGATCAGAAGATGCTCCTCCGAGAGCGTGGACTTAGCCCCTTCCCGGAATGCCTCGATCAGCACCCACTCGTCGGCGCATCTCCACAGGTCCATCACCTCGACGTGGAACCTGGGCGATGCCTGCGGATGCCGATGCGGAAACAGCATCGCCGAGCCTAGCGCGCGGTCGTCCGAGATCGTTTTGAGCAGTGCTGCGTTCGTCAGGGCCATGCCATCCTCCATTGCGGAGGATCATCGGTATTTTTCCTGAATACGGACGAAAAAAAACCCGCCGGAGCGGGGTTCTTAGAAGGAGGCTCTAGGCCGGTGACTGGATCAAGTCCTCGCGCAGATCCATAACCTGCGCAAAGCAGCGCTGCCACCATCGGATTTTCGCCATGTCTTTCGCTGAATATCCTTCAGACCGCATTTGCTCGTTGTGGCACAGACAGTCAAGTACTCGCAGGACCGGCGGTTCATCGGCCTCGATCACAAGCCGTTTTTCCGCGCTGCTCTTGAGAGCTTCCTCTGTTGGCTGACCGAGCATTTGACTTTCCAGCTCAGTAAACTTTCGCGCCAAGTCGTGATGCGCGCGAGCGCGCTGCGCCGATCCAAATACAAGATTAACCGCGGACAGCACTGTCACGAGCCCGGAGGACACGAGCGCCAACGCGTGATAGTCCTTGTCAAGTACGCCGTAAATTGCCGCCGAGCCAAAGATCAACGAAACCACGTTGCCAAGTTGGTCGCATCGGTCAAAAAAGCCACGCCGCCGCTGGTGATAGCGGATAGATCGTCGGATGCCGAAAAGCAGATGGTACCAACGATCATCTAAGCTCGAAACATCGGACATATCGCTCATTTGGTGGGCTTCTTGCCGCGATCGGGTGGGGAAAGAGTATCACGGATAATCGGACGCTCGATTTCTCGGCGATACCTTTCCGAAATTGACTCGTGCGCCGGAACCCAGCGCTTCATGGAGTCGCCGTCACGTGTGGGGGTGGGCTTAATCGAGCCCTTTCTACTCTTGTCGTTCATTTGCGCGGGGTCTAAGTTGCAGTTTTTTGTTAATTATCCGACGGGGCCACATCGCGAGGTCTACTGCGGAAGCGGCCTGTTGCCCTAGTGCGCCGGTAATGTCCAGGCGCCATGATAGCAATCACCCGACGTTTTTTGGGTGCACGGATTAGAGAGTGGGTCTCCGAAAATTGGTTACCCCCGTCCGTGGGTCCCCGGGTGGTCCCAGAGTTGAGAATTGTTCTTATTATCCGGTGAAATCGGCCTCGTATCGCAGCGAAAAAGTGATCATATCCATTATGTCAAATTGGTGTGCACCGCACCAAGCGTTAATAATCAATGACTTATACGATTCGACGCGTCTGATAATCTCCGTTTCGCCCTGATCGCACTGCAACATCGATGCAATGTTGTGAGTCTGTAATGTGACGTCAGAGCTGTGAAAACAGCGATTTTGGCGTCGAAATGGATGTTTCGGAGGCGCGGGCGACACCCGAAACCGCCACCTTTCCCTCCTTTCTTTATCCTCGTCTGAGCCTTTCCTCGCGCGTGCGTGCGCGTGAGCTTGCAGCAGTTGGATTGTTCACTGCTGTGGCGTACATTGCGGTTCGCGATCGGCTGATCGTTTTATCCACTACTCCGGAGATCCTGCAATGGACGAGAACTATGAGAGATTGAAAGCCCGCGTTGATGCGCTCGAACTGGCCGTTCTGGCAATTAGCGAAACGCATCGCGATCTGCTGCCAAACCTCGGAATGGTCTTTCATCGGGAGTACAACGAGGCAGTCCGCCAGGAATCAGTACCGCACGTAGTCGACCTGACGAGAATTCAATCGCAGCCACGGCCGCCCCGCAACAGATTGGCCGAGAAAATTCGAGTTGAAGTGTTTCGACGTTTCGCGCGTTTGTTCGAAGCCGACGTCTGAACTACTGACTCTGCATCAATGCACCGGCGCGAATCCGAGCAGATTGACGCGGTTCTCAATGATCCAGTCGTCTCGGGTTTCGTAGCCGGTGACGCTGGCCATGTGATCGGCCAGCTGCTCGATTGTTGGATTGGTCGGGGATCGCATGTATCCCCACGGCTCTTCACGTTCGGGTGAGACGATAGCGTAGGTGATCATTATGTCTCCGAGGGGGCTTCGATTGAGGTGTGACCTTCTGCTGAGGGTGTGACTTCCCACCCGCTAAAAAAAGCGGTGCTTAAGTCGCGGGCGGTATATCCGGATTCGTCGACCTGCTGCGCCTTTGTGCGTTCAGCCATTCCGGTCGGTCGTGACGGGGCTTCTCCGCCATTCATCCACGTTTATTGAGCCGGCGCGACACCGGTGAGTCTCAGGGCTGGGCTAATGGCCCCCGCTCGGCGTTTTTTACTTGAGCGCTTTGCCTATTCGCGCTGGCCTTGTCCGGATAGCGTCTGATCGCCTCGACAAGCCTTTCGTCCGCCTTCTTCACGCACGCGTCACACCACAACGGCTCGCGCCGCCGCACCATGGCGATCGTGGTTATTTGCCATTCGTTCTGGCAGTACGGGCAGATGACGGAATCAGGTCTCATCGAAAAAGAGCCCGAACTGGTCGGGCTAAAACCACACGCCGCAGGACAAAACAGAATCAATCTAAGAGTTTTTCCTGATTAACTGTTGGCGCACGGCCTGTATTCTCTGCCTCAACTTTTTTCTTCGACGGCCGTTAGCCTGATCATGGACAAGATCGCCGCTCAGAAACTCATGGCGTCGGCCGATGCTACGGCTGACGCGATCATCACAGCCCGTCACGGGTATTTCGACATCCTCGATCCCGCGTTGGGGGCTGAGTACGACCGCATCGTGTACGGCATCCTCGCGGAAGAGATTCCTGACATGATCCTGGCGGATTTCATGGCGTTGCTCTGGTAACAAGATCGCGCGCTCATCTCAGACACTCAGGCTGCCGTCGTTGCGGCCGTAGGGCTTTTCATGGCCTCAAATACCGTCGCCCAGGCCAAGGCATTCTTCGACTCGGCGAGCATCGCAGCTGAGACCAGCGTTATCGCGCGATACGGGCATTTCGATGTCTTTAAAGACAAGCACTGCGCCGCCTACGATACCGCGCTGTTCCCGTTGCTGGCCGAGTACTTCGGCGAAATGAGCTTGACCGAGATCCTGGACATTGTCACCACGCTCTGCGGATGATCTGGTTCATGATGTCGCAGAGTTCCTTCGCGCTGGGCGCCTCGGGAAGGGCCGTTCTCGCCGATGGAAGCGGCTTCCCTGTTGTGACGTATGTCCAGGGTCGCGGACCGAGTGAGTTCCGCTGACGGCTCATTGCCCGTGGTCCGCGCTTTACATAGCCTTCGTCGATAAGCAGCTTCAGACATTTGCAGGCGCAACTGACCGTTACCGACGCCCGCATCGATAGCTGGTCCTGTGTCATCGGTCCCGCCAGCGTCAGCATCTCGCAAATCAAACGGCTGCTTGACCCCTCGCGATGCAGTTCTCTCTGGATTGGCATGTCATGTCCCCGGCAGAGTCTTATCGTTTGACCTGTTTCATGTGCTTCAGAATGGGCAGTCATCCGACACCGCTGACTGACAGGCGGCGTAGCGCTCGATCTCTTCCTGAGTAGGCAGCGGAATGGCACACCAACTTCCGTATCCGTAAGGTTCGACATACCAGCCTCGTCGATGAAGCCACGCGGCGAATCCGGAATGCACGCCGTCGTCGTGCGTTTCAACTCCTGCGTAGTCATCGAAAATTGGAAGTCCGTCCGGCATCGTGGTCGATGGATCGGCTCTCATAGCGACACCAACTAACTCGGTAGAGAACGGATAGTCGAATTCGACATTGAGTTTGGGAAACGTTGCTCGCAGATCTCGGATCAGTTGCTGCTCGTTCATGGTCATGCCCTCGCACCGGCGGCAATCAGCGCGTGCCGCACTTCCTGGATCGTTCCCGCAAGCGTCTCGGCGTGATAGCGCGCTCGGTAGTGGTCATCGACCTCACCCGTCCGCTCACGTACGTCCGCGGGAGATTCCATGACGCGGGTGCACTGCGCGGCCGTTGCCCGGAACACGCGCCAACCCATTTGCTTTAGCCAGTGATCAACGCGTAGCGAGTCCTCATCGTCGCCGCATTGAAGTGCGACCTTGGCTTGCGGATTGCCGAAGCTAACGACGAAATTTCCAACCGGAAGCCGGGGCCACAGCGGCAATCCCGCAGAGCGAATGTCCTGCCATGCGCCGAACTCCACCGGTGTCAGAACGGATGCCCAGTCCGCAATCTCGTACGGATCGTTGCGTGACCAGTCGCCGACGCCGTCGTCTACCTGGTCCTGAACCGTCGCATAGTTGCGCGCGATCAGTTCATTCTGGACGTCGAGTGCCATATCGCCCGATACACGAAAGAACTCGTATTCAAAGAGCTTCATAACATCCAGCCAGTTGATCGATACAACGCCGTTCACCGGTTCGATTCGCTTCTCCATCATTCATCTCCTGTCTCATGGTGAGGTTTTGCGGGAGCCGTTCGTGGCATCCGCGGAATGTTGTTGTGTTCGCATACGTACCGCCCAACGACCGGGCTATAGCGCAACTCGACCATGCCGATTCGGCCGTTCTGTTTCTTCCGGACCTTCTGGACGTGGATCTGCACAAGCGCGCCGTTGTCTGGCTGATCGCGGTGGACGGTGATGCAGTTGTCGGCCTTGTTGCGCCAGTGCGCCGAGCCGGCCACGTCGTATGGCGTCGGAATCGGATACACGCCTTCTTCTTTCCGTAGGATTCGTGGGTGCGCCACGATCCAGACGTGCACGCCGTTCTCGCGCGCAAACTTCCGAATGCGAGACAGAGACTGCGAGATGTATTCGGTTTCAGTAAGTGCAGCCGGACGCATGTGATCGACCTCGTTCCACGGATCGATGATCAGCCCGCGGATACCTTTGCTTTTGACGAGCGACTGCCCGATCGACAACAGACTTTCGATCGTCGGGCTTTCCGGCAGCACGAACGTGAAATGCTCTGCGATCCAGTCCATCGCCTGTTCGTGCTCCGCCGCTGTCATCCGCTCGGTCGGCCCCTGCTCTGCCGGCTTGCCGATGTACTTTTCCGCCAGCTTGTCCGCGTGGTATTCGAGTGGCTGGTTTTCGGGAGAGAACACGCCGAAAGTCCAACCGTGCTCGCGCGCGAGGTTCACTGCCAGCGCATCGAGCCATTCGCTTTTCCCCGCGCCGGGAATGCCCGTCACCAGCGTCCATTCACCAGTCATCACGCGGTAATGCGAATCAACGCTAGTCCAACCGGTGGAAATGCCGCGAGGCGCTCCGTGCTCAAACCGGTCCCGCATCGATTGCCGGAAATCGTCGACCGTGTACGTGCCTTCGACAGGCAGTGGGCGAGCGTTGCTGATGCAATCTCCGACGACCTCGGGGCCGTGCTTTAGAAGAACTTCGTTCGCGTCCTTGCAACCGGCAGGCCATTGCACGACCAGGCATTTCTCGCGGCCCAGCCTACGCACCAACTCTTCCTGCAGACGCACGCCGGGCGCGTCTGAATCAACGGCGATCACGTGTGCCTGCACAGCATCGATCACAGGATCGAGCAGAAAGTCGAACTTGCGGGCGTACTCGCGTGAGTCGGGCGCCGGCGCGCCGTCAGGCACAGACACACAGCTCGTCACGCCTGCCATCTCAAGCGAGAGCTTGTCGACTTCGCCCTCCACCCAGACCAGACATCCGGGGTTAATGTCGTTCAGTCCGTACAGTATCCGTTCGGCGCCTCCCGCGAGGCGGAACAACTTGTCCTTGGTCCGGTACTTGACGTTGACGACCTCGTCGCCGCGGTAGTACGGAAACAGGATGCAATCCCGCTCTTCCTCAACCTGTGGGAAATAGGCCGTGCCCTTCGCGATGTGATTGCGCGCAACGACTTCGGCGCTAATGCCGCGCGTTGCAAACCAACCGAGCGTGCCATCAGGAACTTGCTCAGGTGCAACAAACGCCGGCTTGGAGTAGGCCTTCCGGATCTCGGGTTTCTGCCACTCGCCGCCCTTCAACGTGCCACTCCAGCCGCAATGCCAGCAGTTCCATACGCCCTTGTCGGTATTCACGTTGAGGCACGGATAAGCCTTTTTCTTCCGATGTGGTGAACACTGCGGGCATGTCACCTTCACCTCGATGCCAGATTTCGTTCCAAGGTCGATGCCAAAGTCGCCGAATGTTTTCATGATCACCACGCGAGTTCTGTTGTCTTCGCGCGCTGATCGCGACCGAGCTTCGCCCAGTCATCGCGGACCGCGTTTTCGAACGCCGAGTCCCAATCCACGTACTTGTACCCTTTCGCTTTCGCCGTTCCGACGAAGTGCTCGAAGCGCTCTTCGAGGCGGCCATGTCCCTTTTCCGCCGCCCATTCGCGTACCCGTTCGCTGATGGCGAAATTTTCAGGAAGGGGGACCTTTATAGATTTAGGTTTACTTCCTGGTTTAACTTCCTGGTTTGTAGTGCTGTCAGCACCCACCCCTCCCTGCTGTGAGCACCCACCCTCAGTGGTGTCAGCACCTACCCCTGGGTGCTGTGAGCACCTACCGTGGGTGCTGTCAGCATCCACCCCCTGGGTGCTATCAGCACCTACTACCCCTACCGATGACCCCACCTTGAGCGTGTACTGATTGGGCAGGTTGACGCCGTTGCTCGACTGACGACGCACCTCAATTAAGCCTTTCTCGGCGAGTTCGGCGATTGCCCGTTTCACGGAATCTTTGCTCATGCCGCATTCCTTGGCGAGCCGATCGTGAGACGGGTCGCAACGTCGTGTGTGCTGGTTGGTGCAGTTGGCCAGCATCAGCAGAACGAGCTTCTGCAAGGCGGGTAGTTCCTGCTCGACGGCCCATGTCATTGCCTGGAAGCTCATCGCATGGACTCCTGCAACGCGAGTTCCATCGCGAGCCGCTGGTTGGGGCTACGTGCATGGATTTCCTGCCGCATCGCGTGGCAACAGACGCGCCGCCAGAGGGGCGTGGCGCCGTCGGCACACATGAGATTGCCAAGCGCGGAAATGCGTAACTCACGTTCGTAGTCGGCGCGAGCTTGCCCGGTGATCTCGACAGACTCAGCCTGTCGGACAGACCACACGTCGAGACGCGGCCGAGCGACTGCGAGGGGCGCGCGCACGCGTTCCTGAAGGGTCGTCATATCGGACCTCAGGCGGCGTCTTGCTTGTAGTTCAGCGGGTCGGCGAGGAATCGATGGACGTCCTCGTTACGGTACGCCGCGCAGGTCTTAGAGAAGTACGTCGGCTGCGGCGCCTTGCCGGCACGAACAAGTTTGCGCCAGGTCTCGCGGCCCATCGGAACGAAAGGAGCAATCTGAGTCCACCGGGAGAAGCCAATTGATGGCAGGACCGGGACAGCCGGAACATCACCCGGCTTGGAATGGGGGAAGTTTTTCATTCGACTCACACCTTGGTGTTGTTTGGTGAGTCGATGCTATGGGTTGTGAGGAGGGTTAGAGCAACACCCTAAGGGCTCAGGGTACCCTGAGGGTGGATGCCTATTTGACGCTCCGGTCAACAGGACAGGCGACCTTTTCGACGGCGCTCGCGTTCGCGCCGGATATCCCAGGTTGGCGCTCACGTATCCACTCAAGAATGATGTCTTGAGACGTCCAAGTGGCCCTGTCGGTCGGATCGAAGTTGTTTGACCAGAAACGCTTCTGCACCTCCACTGCGAGCGCCATGAGGTGGCCTAGCGGTTGCACCGGATCGATTACCCCTGAGGACGGCTCATCGTCGGCCGCTTTCGTTGACGACTCGGCCGGATCTACGTGAAATCCTCGACTCTCAACCCACTGGAGCCAATCTGGCTGAAAACCTTTTGAAGCGAGCCATTTGACAAAAAAACGCCAGTTCTCCCTTGTTGGACGATCTGCACTGTTCCACATACGTATCAGCCGTTTCAACGCGCGCCGCGCATCCTGGAGCATCATCAATCGGTAGTAAGTCCAGTGCTCCGTCAGATCTTCGAATGTCGAGGACATGTCCAGCCCGTCCAAACGAGTTCCTAACTCAAAGTTATCCCCTTCGTTGAGCACCTCGGGCACTCCAACCGGTGGTTGAAACCCGACAAGAAGGTACAGGGCTTGGCTGGGCGTCCAATTGTCCATGCCAAGCCAGTCGAGGATAAGATACGGCTCCGCCTCTCCGTTGATCCACCGCTCCAATCGGAGCGCTTTACGCATCACGGACCGCTCGACGAAACCAAGCTCCATATCTCGTCGCCTGCGTGCTTCTCGAACCTTGAACTTAAAGGTCTCTAAATGGGATGCATATCGATTGTTGATGACTTGCTTTTTGTTCTCAATCAACTTCGATGCATCAATCGCAAATCGGCGTCCTGAGCTCCCGCTTGGCGGATGCTCCGGCACACTGACTACCTCTCCGTTATCCATGGTTGCGGCCCCACACACCCTTGATTGTGAACCGCTCCAGCAGGGTAAGGGAACCCTGCCTTCGCCCCGTGGGGCTAGGCGCGGTGAAATTATTATGCCACTCGGTGGTAAGCGGAAATCACCGGAGGCGAGACGTTATCACCCTGACCGTCATTAGTAGGTGATGCGCCATTTCGTCGAACATAGCCTGAACTTCTTCGCGCGAACTTGGCAAGTCGATGTGCCCCGGAGGTTGCGGCGGCCGATAATCGTCCAGTTGATGGACCTCGGCGCGCGGCTGCACGAATGCAGGACCGCGCCTCTTTGCCCTTTTCGCAACGGGAAGGACGTGGACATTGTCATCCATGACCGTTCTCCAAAAGTGAGCGGCAAGCATACAAGGCGTCCCGTGCGGTTTCAATCTGGCCGCGGAGCATCGGCAGAAGATTGTCTAGGAGCGTCTGAAAAGGCTCGATATCTTCTTTGTTCTGCGCGGCATCCTTTGCCCATTGCAACGCATTTACCAGCAGCAAAGCCTCTTCAGAGGCCATCGTCCCTTCGAAAGGATTTGGCGTGGAAGCGACCTGCCGCAAAGGCGAGGCCGGAATATTGACAGGCTTATTCATGACGCGACCTCTCGGCAGCATCCGCGAGATCCCTCAGACTCATTGCCAGTTGCTCCATCTCGTCGCGCACATCCACAAGCGTACAACGCGTGGGAAGCGCGCCGGCTGCATCGTCCGGCAACGCTTCGACCATGAAGGCGACCACGTTGTGAACCTTCCACGTAGCGCGCGATTTCTGCTCCAGTACCTTCCCGAATCGTTCCAGAGAAGCGCGGTCGCTCGCAGAAGCGACAAACTCGCGCACGCCCGCCTCGAACTGCCTCATCATTGAATCAAGGAGCTGTCCGAATTCCTCCTCCGACTGACTGCACGCGTTCGGGATATTTTCGTTCATCCATCCGGTCCAGAGGCTTAGGAGCACTTCAGAAACGGCGTCGGAGTCGAGAAGGATCCCACGGCCGGCAGCATGCGCGCGGTCAAGCGCTTCGTCTCGCGGAAGGGATGCCAGATTTACAAGTGGTTGTTTGCTTTGCTCAGAACGAACTGATGCTGTAGAGGACATGACTTGGACTCCTACGTTTAGTAAGAGCCTGCCACTCCGTTTCCAGGCGGGGTGGGCAGGCACATGGCGGGGCTGGAAAACCGGAACGTAGGAACCGGCGAGCGCGAGCGCTCCCCCACCATGGCCCGCCCATAGAAGGGCGCGAGCGATGATACTACGGACGAAAAAATACCGCCATGTGGCGGTCGTCCGCCTACGCTATTCCGGGTTTCCAGGCCCGATCGCTATTGTCTCAGCGACGCCTAAAGATTAGTTGTACGGGGCACCTTCGTCAAGCGACATTTCCGGAAATCGTGCACTGTTGCAAGATGCGAGCAATTCCCCTGGGAGAACGCTATGGCCGCCTCAATGCAGCAACTTCTGGACATCGCGAATCGGATCAAGCGTGAAAGCGAAGAGTTAGTGCGAGAGATTGAAGCACTGTCTCGATCGCAGAACGTCGATATGGTTGCCACGCGTACCGAAGAGGAAATCCTGACAATGGCCGGGCGCGCGGTGGACCTGTACGAAGCCCAGAGCCCACGTCCCGTACATTTGACAATCAAGCAAGCGGCCACAATGCTCAACGTCAGTTCGCCAACGGTGAGCAAGATGCTGAAGTCAGGTCAGTTGCGGTTTAATCGCTGCGGCAGGATTCCCATCGAACAGATAGACCTCGCAATCGCTTTATCGCGAAAGAAGTACGAATGAACGGCCGATGAAGCATTCACTCCGCCTTTCGCTGCCAAGTCGGACTTGGCTCGACATTAATCATTCATGCTCCGCCAATTTCGAAAGATGGGCCAGTTCGAGGACAGCTGCCGAACGACGCGCTTCGAGATAGGCGGCGAGATCTTCGACATACACGAACATAGCTGACTTCTGCGATCGATCAGCTCGAATGATCGGAAAATCGAAATCGCTTGCCCGTGCGCGACGATTGAAAGTGTCCTCGGAGAGGTGGGGAAAGAAGTGCACTCGCACCGTCTCAATTGGCAAAAGTGGGGCGTTAAACTGCGCTTCAAGCCGCTTAGTGAGGTATGTCATCAACGATCCTTGCCTGTCGCATATTTCGGATCTAGATTGTGCACCTAGAGGATCTTCCAGCGCCCATATGGGCGGCGTTCGCCAGGCCAGTATTCATTGAGGTTTTAACCGATGCGACCAAACCTTGACGACGAATCCCGCGCCGAACTGCTCTGCGATCTCGTGGTAGCGCAACTTGTCGCTCGCGCCCGCACGGGAGGCTGGTTGCGCAGTGACCACTTCGTCGAGTCCCTGAACATCTGGTTGAATGCGAACAGCGCACAGGCCGACTGGCTGGAGCGGATGTACGTGAAATTCCTGTCGGAAACGCTGGCTTTAGACCATGCCAACTCACCGCATCTCGCGGACGAAAGCCAACTCGCCCGACTGTTCACAGACGGCTGGCGCCTAGATTACACGTCGCAAGTCGTCGAGGGTATTCATAAGCTATGCGCCGACGCCCTGCGTTACAGGTAGCGCGTTCCGCGCTCTGCAGAGATCCAGTGTTCGCTGACCGATGACGAGGCCGCGATCCTACAAAGCTATTTGTTGAAGCGAGCGGCGGCCAGCATGCTTGCCAGCATGGTCTGATGCGGATGCCGGCGGCACGGCGCCGGCGATGTCTTCTCTATCTACGCATAGACGTGCAAGTTTGCGGCGCATCGAACGCTTGCGGTCGGCAACCCATCGCTGCACAATCCGGCAGTCAAAGGGAACACTAATGAAAATCAAAATAGCCTTGGCAGCACTGACCATGCTCGCCGCATGCACCACCATATCCGACGTCACGCCGGCCGGGGACGGCCGTTTTACCGTCACTACCCAGGTCCGAGGCGGCATGACGCCATGGGGCGAAATCAAAGCGACGAGCCTGAAGCGCGCTGACGAGTACTGCAGCCATCAAGGCAAGCAGATGCACCAAGTCGATATGCAGACGCATGGCGTCCGCGGGTGGACGCCGCAGGAAGCGGAATTAGTATTTTCCTGCGTTGCTTCCTGAGGTCAGGCTGCCGGAAAACCGCCTTGCAGCAGGGGCTTTTAATGTCAAGGCTTGGTTCCCCCGGGCACGAAAGCGCTAGCCATCGCCGCAGCTCCCTGACAGGTCTTCATTACTCGGTCAAAGCTGGAGCCGTCAGAATATGGGTTTCGCTGCATATCTAGCGCGGCCTTCATGGCCTCGCTTTCGCACCGTTGTTCTGCTGGCAGAATCACGCCGAACAAGGTCCCGGCGTAAAAGAGCGTGGCCATCTGATACACCACATAAGTTGCAGCAACCGCACCGCCAATCGCCTTCCACATGTCACTCTCCGAGTTAGAGACATCGACTGGGTTAACGGCCTCACCGTGCCAAACTTGACGGTAGCCAGGGAAGAAATTCGGGACGTAAATGAACAGAGCCCCGACCTCCGCAAGCGGCCTCGAAGATGAAGCGCGCACGGAACCGCTCGGTTGCATCACGCTACGTTTTTAGCGAAAGACACGAATGCGTAAGTCGGAATCCGGGTAGCGACCGTCGCCTGAGTGGAAGCGCTGATGGGAGCCGGGTCAGGCCCAGCGCATGCGCTATATACTGTACATCCATACAGTATCTTGACCATGCCTCATCTCGACCCATACGGGAAGCCGCGCCCTTGCGTCGGGTGCGAACACTTCGCGGAGTTTCGCTCAGGCGGCTCGATCGTTCTTTGTGTGCGCGGCGGTCGCGAGCAGGTTAATGCGCAGCCGGCGCAAGGTTGCGTCTATTGGGTTCGTGCGACAGGCGCCGACGACGAAGCTACCACCTCGCACTGGGGTGCGATAATCGACCCTAGACAGGGGCGATCATGAAGCGGCTCTACCAGTACAAGGGTTTTCAAATCGACGTCGAAACGGAGCCCGTCTGGAAGCCGAACGACGGGGCTTCGTTGACCGGGCCAGACGGTTATCTGGCCGTCGTGCGCATCAGCACGCAGACCGCGGGCGTCCCACTGTTCGCACCGCTGCGCCTTACGGCAGAACGTTCGAATCCGTTTCCAACGGAAGCTGAAGCACTGATGGCCGGGTATAGCGCCGGCCAGAGGGTGATCGACAACACGGCCACTGCCTGAGGACGACAAATTCCTCTTTGCCCCAAACACTAGCGAATGTGGGCGTCTTGGAATGTAACCGTCGACAATCGCAGAACGTCGTCCAAGACCGTCAGAACGAATGACGATCTGGTCTTGTCCGCAATTTCCTGAAGAGTTTGTCCCGCCAGGACCCCTGTCCGGTAGAGCGTCACGAGCTCGTCCCATTCGACTTCATCGAGCGAAGGTCGGCTAGGCAGAGCGGCGCTGCCACTCGATCTGACAAGTCCCACTGCTTTTTCCGCCAACTCTGCAATTGCACGCGTTTTCGCCAGTTGGAACACAAAGCTCGCACCGCCGGCCGACATATGCTGCTGTACGTAGGTCCGTCGACCGATGGAGTCCGATATGCCGTTGGTCGAAAAAATGAAGAACTCCCCGAAATACTGCGGAAATGTTCCATCCCGATATTCCCCTGCGGATACTGCCACGAAGACTTCGCCCAACGTCGGGAAATACGGCGATGTGAGACGAAACAGCTTCGCAAATTCGTTGTTATTCATGTGGTCTCCTTGGTTGGAGACCACAATATACAGACGAAACTGAAGCTATTGTTCGATCGCGTCGATTCGACCTGCGACACGCTCTGGTGATCCCGCGTCCGATACCAAGCGCATGAAAAAGCCCGCTCGGGGCGGGCATGATGACGCTGTGTGAATCGGTGAGGCCGCCGTTGGTGTCGTACTTCACACCCTGCGAAGGCGAGATAGTTTGAATGTCCGGCGTCCAGCACCGATCCTGGGAATATCCAGGTCAAGGAGAATAATGATGATCGGCCAAGAGTCGAACGCCAGGCTCTGGCTTATATCCAGTGGGCACCGACCCCAATCCCCCGCGCAATTTGACGCCAGAAGTGTACTTCCCATCGAACGAATGGTCGATTGCCCATACGTCCTGCTGGTTAAGCGCATCGTATAACGCCATCTGGCCAGCCACGACTCGCTGGACGGTATCTGGACGCAAGGACACTGCAACGTACCGGACGATGCGATCTCTCATATCAACGGTCGACTCATAAACGAGAAATTGGTCATGAGGTCCGCGGACGGTGAACAGCTTGGGCGCATCGTCCTCCTGAAGGATATCGTCAGCCTCCAAAGTCCCGAACATCCCGGGCTCCGCGAGCACACCATCAGCCGGCCATAACATGATCATCTCCAGTTTCACTTGAACAACGCCGCGCGATCCACACCATCGAAAGGCCACCAAGTGTGATGAGAGTCGGGAGCTCGCCCGTTCGGCGTCGGCTGTACGACCCCATCTGTATCATTAAGTGTGGCTGTTGCAATGTGCGTTCCACCACCCGGATATAATTTTGCGCGGTTTTCAGCGTCCAATCGGTCAGTATATAAGCTCAATCCGTGCGCCAGACATTCCCGGGCCGCGCCCACCTTCCGCCCCATTTCAATGTAGGACAGGAAGTCTTGAGCCGCAGGAGGTGGCCCGGAAGTGGTTCGGTATACCACCAGACCATTCGGAATGTCCGCCCCTAAGGGCGGGCAGCTCGGCGGATAACCCGCAAACGTTGTCATTATTATCGGCCCGTCGTTAGTTTTCTGCAGTATACGAGTTCAAAACGATGTCAAGTGCAGGGTTTTTACTAGGTGTCTCGGAAAACAAACATCTGCTCTTTGACTGCTACGTCCCGCCGCCCCCGCCAAATAGTGACCCCACCAGTGCATCATATTGTGGCGATCTTTCAGGTACTCAGCATGGTTGT
Source organism: Paraburkholderia graminis (assembly GCF_003330785.1). NCBI lineage: Bacteria > Pseudomonadati > Pseudomonadota > Betaproteobacteria > Burkholderiales > Burkholderiaceae > Paraburkholderia > Paraburkholderia graminis. The sequence continues at coordinate 1,045,787 of NZ_CP024934.1, read as the reverse complement.
ATGCCGCCTGTAGCTCGTTGAAACGGTACCGCCGGTACTACACCGCGAGGTTGAGCGCTTGCTCCGGCTCGGATATATTGGTGCCGTGGTCGGCAATGCCGGTCGCCGAGGGCTCCTTTCCCCCGGGCTTAGTTCCCCGGACCGGTTGGGAGCCTTTTGTTTAGGTGATGGTCGTCAACTAGGACGACTCACGGTGACGCGTTCCCGCAACACCAGAATCGCACCCGTACATCCTCAGGAGACAGCTTTTTGGGGTATGGTTGGGGGCATAAAATCATGAAAAACCCAGCAAACGCCCCTCCGAGCTTGACGTATGAATTCTGCCAGGGGACCAACTACCCTTCCAATATTTCCGTCGCCGCGTTCGCCTTCGGTCGGACTGTGCCGGCGAACCTCCGGCACGATCCGGGGATGTTGCCCCAGCACGCTATTGGTTGCACGATTGCAGCCCACGGGGATGACGACAATGAAAATGAAGACCGCCTTGGCAGCGTTGACCATGCTTGCCGCGTGCACCACCATATCCGACGTTACGCCGGCCGGCAACGGTCGCTACATCGTCACTACGCAGGTTCGCGGCGGCATGACGCCGTGGGGCGAAGTAAAGGCATCGAGCCTCAAGCGCGCCGACGAATATTGCCGCCAGCAGGGTCAGCAGATGCATCAGGTCGATATGCAGACGCATGGCGTCCGCGGATGGACACCGCAGGAAGCGGAACTAACGTTTTCCTGCACGTCTAGCTAACGTCGTTTGTGATCGGATGGACCGTGACCAAACATGGGCATCGCTGCGCCACTCACCGCTCACCTGGCTGACGATCCGGATGAACTTCGGCGGATCAACCTCTGACCGACGCGCAACTCACTCGTTATCGAATCTGAGCGTCTTCGAATGTAACCGTCGACATTCGCAGTATGTCGCTCAAGGCATTCATTACGAAGTGAGACCTGGTCTTGTCCGCAACGTCCTGGGGCGCCTTACGGGGTAGAACACCTGCCCGGTAAAGCGCTTCCAACTCCTCCCAATTGACTTCATCAATCGCAGGTCCGCTCCGCAAAGCATTGCTGCCGTTTGATCCCAGACAGTCCGCCGCTTTTTTTGCCAACTCTGCTATCGCACGGGTCTTGGCCAGTCCAAGCGCCTCGTCGCGGAGAATCCTGGCATCGACCAAAAACCGCAGCCCGCAGCGCCACGTCGCCCCGCTCCCCGCTAACCCCGCTTCGGACTATCCAGCCCGCGAACCACCGCCGGCCGGGCGACGAACGCCGCCAGCGCGCGCTGAACGTTGGGAAAATCCTGAATCGCGACGAGCTCGCCGGCTTCATAGAAACCGATCAGATTGCGCACCCACGGAAACGTCGCAATATCCGCAATCGAGTACTGATCGCCGAGAATCCACTCGCGTCCTTCCAGACGCTGCTCCAGCACGCCGAGCAGGCGCTTCGATTCGGCGACGTAGCGATCGCGCGGACGCTTGTCCTCGTACTCCTTGCCCGCGAATTTGTGGAAGAAGCCGAGCTGGCCGAACATCGGACCGATGCCGCCCATCTGGAACATGACCCACTGAATGGCCTCGTAACGGCCGGCGGCGTCCTGCGGAATCAACTGCCCGGTTTTGTCCGCGAGATAGATCAGGATCGCGCCGGATTCGAAGAGCGGCAGCGGCTTGCCGTCCGGCCCGTTCGGATCGATGATCGCCGGAATCTTGTTGTTCGGGTTGAGCGACATGAACTCGGGCGTCAACTGATCGTTGGTGTCGAAGCGCACCGGATGCGGCTCATACGGCAAGCCGGTTTCCTCGAGCATGATCGACACTTTCACGCCGTTGGGCGTCGGCAGCGAATAGAGCTGCAGGCGCTCGGGATGCGCGGCGGGCCATTTCTTCGTGATCGGGAATGCGGACAGATCTGTCATGTGATGGTGTAGCCCTGTGCGGGAATGGCGGATGAAAACGGTATCGGGACGATCGACAGAGCCAGTTCAGCGGCATGGCGGCACGGCCGGCGCTGATACGGCGCTCAGCACGCAATGCGCAATGCGTAATGTGCGGCCTCAATGCATCGTCCCGATCCGGCGACGGCCAAATATAAACCGAGTCGCCGCAACGTGTGCGGAAGCCGGCAGGCCCCCGACGTCAGCCGACGCTCACCACAAATCTTTCGTCGCGCTGCCCGCGCGCACGTTATAGCCCTCGCGCCACAGCGCGGCGCCCACCGTCACCAGCAGCGACCTGTGCCCGGCGTCGAGCTGCTCCCACGTCGACGCGAGCCAGGCCGCGAAATTCGCGCAGGTTTCCTCGAGGTCGACGGGCGCTTTGCCCTCCAGATACTGGCGTTCGAACATCGAAAGGACTTTTTCCGGTGTCATTGGCGCGGCCTCCATGTTGGATGCATTCAGTCTAAAGGCGACGCAGCCTGCGCGGCGCGCTCGGCGCGCCAAAGCCGGGTTACTCCCAGGCCGGACCTGCGCTGCAACGAGAAAAGGCGCCGAGGCGCCCTTTCGTCAAACCGCATCACACGCGATTACGGGTTGTTGCGCTTGGCTTCGTCCCTGGCGTCCTTGGCGTCTTCCTTTGCGTCGCCGTAGCTCTGCTGAACCTTGCCCGCGCCCTGCTGGAGATCGCCCTTGAGTTCCTTGCCGGGGTTATCGGTTGCCTTGCCCACGGCTTCGTTGATCTTGCCCTTCACCTGTTCGCCTACCCCTTTTACCTGGTCCTTGTTCATCTTCGACTCCGGTTGAAAGCAATGCCGACGCGATATTGCGCCAGTAACCGGATCGAGCAACGGCCATGCCCGCCATTCTTCGGACCGAAACGGCCACGCATAAGCGGGCGGAATGCCGCGCGCCGCGAACCGCAGGAATATTTTTCGCGGAAGCCCTAAAGTTTCCCTTCAGCCGGCCGTAATAGCGGCCATGGAGGAGCCATGGACCGCACACCCATCAACCTGTCGGCATCGTCGAAAGCCGCGCTGATCGACGGCGACATCACGCACATCGCGCGTGTCATGCGACTGTCGCTGCAAGGCGACCTTGCCGGACCGATCCTGGCGCCGGCCTACTGGCGCGAGCGCCTCTACAAGCTGCTCGACACGGGCAGCCTCACGCACCCGCAGCTCTGCGCAGTCGACAGCCTCCTGCTCCAACTCGACCAGTTCGAGGCCGAGCCGCCCGTCCCGTGGGACGAACTCGCGCCCGCGACCGCGGCGCTCTTTCCGCCGACGCACGAATCCGGCGCGGGGCACCCCGTCTAGCCGCCGCTTCATCGCGCTTGCCTCACGCGGCCCGGCCTAGCGCAGCCGGCCTGACGCGGCCCGCCGCGCGAACGACGGCGATGCGCCGTCGTCGACGACCTTGTCGCCCTAAAAAAACGGCCGCGAACCATGCCGCGGCCTGAACACGTCGCAACGCAGGGACTTCGCGTCACGCTGCTAGCGTACACATCCAACCGTGACAAGCGCATTTCGCCGCCGACGTTCCGGCGCGCCACATCGCGCCCCAAAATTCCTGGACAGGCGGTTATCGAACGGTCAAAATGTCCGCCAAAATTCCCAGCGAAGAACACATGACACGCGACATGACCCTGGCGACGAGCCACGACCTGCTTACCCAAGCGTTGCAGGTCTATAGCCAGGCCGAAATCGCGGCACGCTGCGGAAAAAACGTTCGAACCATTCGCCGCTGGAAGACCGATCAGAGTTGCCCGCGGATTGCGCAAGCGGCGTTGCGTGAAATGCTGCGAACGAAATCACGCAGCGGGCTCGCGCAAGGCGCGCCGGCTTTTCGCTTCATCGATCTCTTTGCCGGCATCGGCGGGATTCGGCGCGGCTTTGAAGCACATGGCGGTCAATGCGTCTTCACGAGCGAGTGGAACGAGTTCTCGAAGAAGACGTATCAGCAGAATCATCGCGACGCCGACGACTCGCATCAGTTCGTCGGCGACATCGTTTCGTTCGCGGAAGATGAGATTCCGCCGCACGACGTGCTGCTCGCCGGCTTTCCATGCCAGCCGTTCAGCATCGCGGGCGTGAGCAAGAAGAATTCGCTCGGCCGCCCGCATGGTTTCGAATGCACGACGCAAGGCACGCTCTTCTATGACGTCGCGCGCATCATCGATGCAAAACGTCCGGCCGCGTTCGTGCTCGAGAACGTCAAGAACCTCATGTCGCACGATAAGGGCAATACGTTTCGAACGATTCTCCAAGTATTGCGCGACGAGTTGAAATACGACGTGCACTATAAGGTCATCGACGGGCAGCATTTCACGCCGCAGCATCGCGAGCGAATCGTGATTATCGGGTTTCGTTCGGATACCGAATTTTCTTTCGACGATCTGCGCTTGCCCGCAACCGGGCCGCGCCTCGCGTCAATCCTGCACAAGACCGACGGCAGCGAGCCGCTGCTGCCGCATGACGGCGAGCGTTTCTTCGATCACGTTCAGCGCAAAGTTCAGCCGAAGTACACGTTGACGCCGAATCTGTGGGCGTACTTGCAGGCCTACGCCGACAAACATCGCGCCGCCGGCAACGGCTTCGGCTTCGGGCTCGTGACACCAGCGAGCGTCACACGCACGTTGTCGGCCCGCTATCACAAGGACGGCTCCGAGATTCTTCTCGCGCAAGGCCAGGGCGAGCGGCCGCGCCGCTTGACGCCGCGCGAGTGCGCCCGTCTGATGGGTTTTCCCGACGACTTCGTGATTCCCGTGAGCGACACGCAGGCGTATCGGCAGTTCGGCAACAGCGTGGTGGTGCCGGTCATGCACGAAGTGGCGCGCATCATGGCGCCGCATATCGGTGCGCTGCTCGGGCAAGACTTTCAATCGCAGCGCGCAAAAGTAGCACTGCGCGCATAGTCGCTTGCACACACGCGGTCCTGTCGCGTAGTCGGCGTGGACAGAACCGCGTGCCCGCAAGACTCGTCCGTAAACTCAGTTTGCCGGCTGCGTCGCGGCCTCGTGAATCAGCGCCGCGACCTCCGTGGGCCGCGACGCGAGCGACGCGTGACTAGCCGCGAGCGTCACGATCTTTCTTGCGTTGAGCCGCGCGGACATCATCTTCTGGTTCTCCGGATGAATCATTCGGTCGTCGCTCGAGATCTGATACCACGACGGTTTCTGCGCCCATGCCGCCGAAGTGATTGGGTCTCCGAACGTTCCCGCTAACGGCGCCTTCTGCGTGACGGCCATGACAAGCGCCTCATCGGCGCTCAGGTCCTGACAGAAGCTTTGATGGAATTTCTCCGGCTTGATCCACAGGTAACCGTCGCTGTCCGGCTCGAGATTGGCGGCCGCCTCTGGCGGACGCTGCTGCGTGATGCCGCCGGGACTCTCCCCCGTATCCGGCGCGAACGCCGCGATATACACGAGCCCCGTCACATTCGGATGATTGCCCGCCTGCGTGATGACCGCGCCTCCATACGAATGACCGACCAGCAAAACCGGTCCGCCGATCTGCGCGATCATCTTGCTGGTTCGTTCGACGTCGTCAGCAAGCGAGGTCAGCGGCAATTCAACGGCGCGAATCGATTCGTGACCTTGACGCGCAAGCTCGACGATGACTTTGCTCCAATGGGCGGCTCCTCCCCAAAAACCGTGGACCAGCAAGATCGCAGGCTGATTGCTCATGACAGCACTCCTGTTGTTCGATTCGTAATGGCTCTGCGCTCACCACGGCATTGATCGTCTCCGAAGTTTGCACGCGACGTGTCAACCGCTGTCGCAAAGACAGCGGTGAAAACATCATAGGTCCAATGAAACGGAACAACGAGAAAGTTTATCGGCGTGCGGAGACGTCGAGCGCGGACCCGGCGATCGTGTCCAGATGCGCCCGCAGAACATCGATGAAATGCCGGCTCAGCAACGATGGCGCAGTGTGCGCGGGCATCGCCATGCGCACCGGCACATCGATCGTCGGCTCGAACGGTTTCACCAGCAACTGACCAGCATAGGTGCTCGCCACATACGGATTGACGATTGCCACGCCAATGCCCGCGCTCACGAGCGCGCAAATGGTGATGGACGACGTGGTCTGGATCGCAAAGTCCACCGGCATATCGTGCGCAGCCAGCACGGCCTTGATCGCGATGGTCAGATCGTCCATCTCTCCAAGCGAGAGCAAGGGCTCGCCGCGCAGCGCCTCCACATGAACCGTGGACTGATCTTTCAACCGATGGCCAGGCGGCAGCACGCATACGGCCGGCACCGTTTTGATGATCTCGGTCTCGAAGTCGAGTTCGTCGAGCTTGCCGGTTGTCAGTATCAGATCGAACAGATCCTGACGCAGCAGGTCGGTCAATTGCGGCGTAGCGGCCGTCTGCAAGTTCAGATACGTTTGCGGAAAACGCGAGCGGAACTCGCGGATGACCTGCGGCAAAAGGCCGCTGCCGAGCGTCGGCGTGCAGCCGATATGCAGTGCGCCCGTACCCGAATTGCGCAGAATCGAGACCACGGACTCGATGTTCTCCAGACCGTTGAAATGCTTCTGCACCGTCTTGTACAGCAGTTGTCCTTCGCTTGTCGGTCTCAACCTGCCGTGGTGCATCTCGAACAGTTTCAGGCCCGAAGAGCTTTGCAGTTCAGCGAGGCGGCGACTGACGGACGGCTGAGTCGTATTGAGCGCCGCAGCGGCGCCGGTCGTCGTACCCATCTGCATGACGGCGCGGAACGCCTGAATCTGCTGGAAGTTCAATGGCCGCGTCATGTAGAGGAAATCCAATCGACTAGGACGGCTGACTATACCAAACGCGAATAGCCGTACCGCAAAAATGAATTGTCCGGCGTCGCCGAGCGGCGATATTCTTCTGCCACTCTTCGCGCCGGCATGAACCGTCGGCGCTTTGCCTGCACTCTTTAGCCCTGGCCGCTCATGATCGCCTCGCCGCTTTGCATTGCCGACCGCCCTGGCCACCGCGCACGAACCCTTCGGCGCACCTGTCCTATCCAGCGGCTACGCGGCGGCGAGCAGCATCATTTCTTCGGCTATTACAACAAGAGCGCGTGGGATCGCACGGGCCGCTATCTGCTCGGCAATGAGGTCGCAATGATGGATGCGCCGCTTACGCCGGACTTGCGGGCCAACGTCGGGTACTTCGACCTTAAGGATGGCGAAATTTTTCATGCGATCGACACAACCACCGCCTGGAACTGGCAAATGGGCTGCCAGTTGCAGTGGCTCGACGGCGAGCCCGGCCGCAAATTAATTTACAACACACGTACCGACGATATGTCGGCGCGTTACCCAGGTTTCGGCGCGAATGTTTTCGACATCGACAGCGGGAAAAAGACGGCGCTTTCAATGCCCGTTTATGTATGCGCACCCGATAGCCGCTATGCGCTTTGCGTCGATTACCGGCGCCTCTATGTGACGCACGAAACGATAGGCTACGCGGAGCATGGCGGTCCATTCACGTTAGAGCTGGCGCCCGCAGACGACGGCATCCATCGCCTCGATCTCGCAACCGGCGAGACTGCATTGATTGTCAGCTATGACGACTTGCGCGAGTTCCACCCGCTTGCGTCGATGGAGCGCGCGATCCACTGGGTAAGCCACATCGAGATCAATCCTGCGTCGTCGCGCATGCTGTTTTTGCACCGCTGGACGGAGCGCACCGCCGACGAAACCTGCTTCCTGCACCGGCTGATTACGATGAACGCCGACGGCTCCGACATGCGTCTGCTCGAATGCTCGGACCATCCGCTGCCGCAACTGGCGGATGATTTCGATCCGTCCGCAGTCGGTACGTTCGACTACGAGAAGTCCGAATACCAGATCTCGCATCCGTTGTGGCAAGACGATGCGCACATCGTCGCATGGAGCCCGCACGCCGGCAGCATTCACTATCATCTGTATGAAGACGCCGACGACGGCCAGGTGGAAGTGATCGGCCGCGACCTGCTGACCGAGAACGGGCATATGAGCTTTTCGCCGGTCGACACGCGCTGGCTGTTATCCGACACCTATCCCGACTCGCGGACCAACACACGCATTCTGTTTATCTACGACATGCGTGAAGGCGTGCGCTATGAGATCGGCGAATTCCATGCACCGCCGGAGCTGAAAAAAGAAAACCGCTGCGACTTGCACCCGCGCTGGAATCGCGACGGTCTCGCCGTGTGCATCGATTCCGTTCACGAGGGTGAACGCCAGATGTATGTGATCGACGTTTCGCAGATTACCGGCGCACGCTGAAGCAAAGATAATGAAGACCGTGGAGACAACGATGAAACGAGAGTACTTCGCCCGCGCCATCGTCACCGTTGCGTTTGCAACATCGAGCGCGCTTCAGCTTCATGGCGTGAAGGCGGCGGAACCCGCGCTCACGGGCACGCTTCTGAAAGTAAGCGAAGACAAAGTGATTACCATTGGCTACCGCGATGCGTCGGTTCCGTTCTCCTACTACGACGCGAATCAAAAGCCGATCGGCTACTCGATCGACGTCGCGAATCTGATTATCGAGCGCATCAGAAAAGATCTGAAACTTCCGGACCTGAAGGTCCGCACTATTCCGATCACTTCGCAGAACCGCATGTCGCTGCTTCAGAACGGCACGATCGACTTCGAATGCACGAGCACGACGAACAACGCCGAGCGCGCGCGGCAAGTGTCCATTTCAAACAGCTTCTTCATTATCGGCACGCGTCTGCTCGTCAACACGAAGTCGGGCATCAAGGACTTCGACGATCTGAAAGGCAAAACCGTCGTGGTCGGCGCGGGTACTACTTCGGAAAAGATCCTGCGCAAGATGAATGTCGAGAAGTCGATGAACATGGACATCATCAGCGCGAAAGATCACGCCGAATCGTTTCTCATGCTGACCACGGGCCGCGCGAAAGCCATGATGATGGACGACGCGTTGCTCGCCGGCGAACGCGCGAAAACGCGCAATCCCAATGACTATGAAATTGTCGGCACGCCGCAGAGCTACGAGGCGTACGGCTGCATGCTGCGCAAAAACGATGCGCCGATGAAAGCCATCATGGACGCCGCGATCGCCGACGCCCAGAAGTCCGGCCTGGCCGCGAAGATGTACACGCGCTGGTTCGAGCAGCCCATTCCGCCAAAGCAGCTCAATCTCGGTGTACCGCTGTCGCCGCGAATGAAGACTCTGTTCGCCAACCCCGGCGACAAGCCGACATCGTGAGCCGCGTCGCAGGCTAGAGGTATTCAATGGATTACAGATGGCACTGGGGTGTGCTGCTGCAGCCGGTCGCGACCGGCGAGCCCGCCACTTATCTGGACTGGCTCTTCTCCGGACTCGTGAATACCGTCGAATTGACCTTGCTTGCCTTCTCGCTTGCACTTGCGATAGGCACCGTATTCGGCGTCATGCGCACCTTGCCGAACCGCGCGGCAAATGCGGCGAGTGCGGCCTATGTTTCAATCTTTCGCGGCGTACCGCTGATCGTGCAGTTCTTCATCTGGTTCTTCGTCGTGCCAGAAGTACTGCCCACCGCTGCCGGAGACTGGTTCAAGAGCCTGCCCTCTCATCCGCAGTTTCTGATTGCGTCGGTTGTATCGCTCGGCGTGTACACGGGTTCGCGAATCTGCGAGCAAGTGCGCGCGGGCATACAGGCGCGACCCGTGGGACAGTTCCATGCGGCGTTCGCACTCGGGCTCACGCGAGCCCAGGCCTATCGCCATGTTCTGCTGCCTGTCGCGTTTCGCACGATACTCGGCCCGCTGACATCCGAGTTCCTGATCATATCCAAGAACTCTGCCGTGGCTTCCACGATCGGTTTGCTCGAACTGTCGGGCCAGGCGCGGCAACTCGTGGACTACACCGCGCAGCCGTATGAATCGTTTATCTGCGTGACGCTTGCCTATATGGCACTCAACTTCGCGATTCTGCGCGGCATGCGCTGGATTCGCCGGCGCACTGCGCTGCACGGAATGATCGGGAGTTGATATGTTCGAGATGGACTGGCAAGCGCTCATCGACTCGAGAGACGTGTTGCTCTCAGGCATGCAGGTCACGTTGCAGATTACCGTTGTCGCGATTCTCGTCGGTCTCGCCTGGGGCACAGTACTCGCGATATTCAGTTTGTCGGCGAATCGCGCACTGCGGCTCTTTACGCAAACCTATGTAGCGCTATTCCGATCGATTCCGCTCGTCATGCTGTTGTTGTGGTTCTACCTGATCGTGCCGCAACTGCTGAAGGCGCTGTTCAATCTTCCGTCCACGGTCGACTTGCGGCTCGTTTCTGCACTGACTGCTTATTCGTTACTCGAGGCGGCGTTCTTCTGCGAAATCATTCGCGCGGGCATCGCCGGCTTGCCGAGCGGACAGCTTCAGGCGGGATACGCACTCGGCATGACATCCATGCAGACGCTGCGTTATGTGATTCTGCCGCAGGCGTTTCGCGCGATGGTGCCGCTTGCTCTTACACAGTGCATCGTCATCTTCCAGGACACGTCGCTCGTCTATGTGATCGCGCTGGGCGATTTCTTCAGGCGCCTGACGGCAATCGGCGAACGCGACGGCACCATCGTCCCCGTGCTGATCGTGGCGGGCGTGGCTTACTGGGCGATCACCACGTTGATGATCGCGATCACTCATTGCGTTCGGACGAGGCTCGCAAAATGATTGCATTGAAAGACGTTTCTAAACGGCATGGACACGCGCCATCACGATGAGTACCAGCCACGACACGCAATTGCGCATGTTCGTCGCCGTCGCGAAGTTCCATTCGCTGCGCGCGGCGGCTGAAGCGGTCGGCATCACGCAGCCGGCCTTGAGCCGGCATATTCAGTCGCTCGAATCGAAACTCGGCCACGCGCTATTCAGGCGGCATGGTCGCGGAATGCAACTGACGTCGGATGGTGAAGCGTTGTTTCGGGCGGTAGAGCCGCTTCTCGACGCGCTGGACCAGTCGGTTTCGCACGCCACCGCGCATGGGCCCGGCTGGGGCCTGTCGCTGCGCATTGCCACCGTGGACACACTGGTTGGACACTTCGTACCGAGCCTCGGCCGCGAACTGTTGCGAGTCTATCCGCAGACGCGTCTCTCTTTGCAATGCAGCACTTCCAGTAGCGTCGTTGAAATGGTGTTGCGCGGCACGGCCGATCTCGGCCTGGCTTATTCCACCGAGTTGAGCACGACCGACCTTCAAAGCGTCGAGCTTCACGAAGAACGTCTCGCGCTTTACCACAGCGCGCGGACTGATGTCAGCCGTGAAGCCATGTCGCGTTTGTCGGAGTTGAAGCTGGTGCTGCCGCCTCGTCACTTCGGCGTGCGGCGTTATGTGGAGCGCGTGCTCGGTTGTGCGATACAGCCGTCGATCGAATGCGACTCGCTCGAGTTGTCATTGCGAATGGCGTCGGTTAGCGGAGCGATTGCGCTATTGCCAGAACATGTCCCAGAGGACTTAATGGCATCCTGTGAGTTAAATCGCATAATTCTCGCGGACATTCCCGCTCGACGGCTGGTCGCTTTCTGGCGCGCTCAAACCAGAAGATGTGTGGTACTCGAGACGGCCATTGAAATCGCCAGGCGAACCCGAGCCAGCGAACGATAACTGCACGTTAATCCAGAATTATTTCTGGGACGATGGCGCCGTGCATTCGCCACGGTCATAATCGCAAAGGCGTTGCGCAGCATCAACGCAAACTTCAAATACCTCCTGACCCGTTACACAACAAAGGGCACTGCGAAAGGGCACTGCCAACAAATCGCCTGAATCGTCAAACAGTTTTGACAATTAGTCATGCATACCTTCAAACGGTGAGGACACGATGAAGAACCATCAACTTCGCGCGCTCGTCGCCATTGCAGACGCCGGCAGCGTTCGCGGCGCAGCCAGGGCATTGGGATTGTCGCCCTCCGCCATCACGCAGGCGCTGAAAGATCTCGAAGACCGCGTCAACGCGCCTTTGATCGTGCGCGCATCGTCAGGGGCGACGTTGACGGAATGCGGCAATACGCTGCTCCCTCATGCAAGACTTATCGTGTCGCAAGTAGAGCGCGCGCATGGCGCTTTGAATGAGATGCGCGGCGAGCCGTGCGGAAAACTGTCGCTCGCGATCACGCCGTGGATAGCTTTATGTTTTCTTCCCGAGATATTCATTCAGTTCCGCAAGCTGATGCCGAATGTGCAACTCGAGATGTTCGAAGGCCTCATGTCGATCGCCTATCCGCGTTTGCGCGATGGCAGCGTCGAAGTATTCGTGGGCCAGCAGGCTCCCGATACGGTCAACACGGAATTCAATTTCCGCCCGCTCTTGTCGTGCGGCCTGACCGTGGTCGCGCGGCGTGGACATCCACTCGCGCAGTCCCGCTCTCTTGCGGATCTGATGGATGCCGATTGGCTGGTGTGCCTCGACTCGGATATGGAGTGCCGGCTCTCGAAGAAAATGTTCTATCGCAATGGCTTGCCGGAACCGCGTAACGTTCACTACATGCATTCATTGATGGTGGCCGCATCGGTACTGCAAAGAACCGACGCAGTGAGTATCTTCCCGTGGCCACTCGCGGAACTCTGTGTGACGCGCTTCAAGTTCTGCGCGTTCCCGCTGAGAGAAGAACTCGAAGATACATCCATTGGAATCGTTTCGCGCCTTGGCCATCCTCAAAGCGCGGCGGCAAATTGCCTTATCGACATACTTCTGGAAACCATCCGCGATAGCGACAACACAGGAAGCGTAGAAGCAAAGCGGGTTCTGCAATCGACTGAGCGGCTGTTCTAATTCGCGCCATTGTCGTGCAACGCCGGCGGCTGTACTCGGCTTTACGCTTCACCGCCGGCTCATCATAACGATTAGCGAATCGGCTTGCCGTCGCGTGTGATGAGAACCGCCGTCTCAGCGCTATATGTCGCGTGCACGCTGTCGCCTACCGCGATCTTGTCGAGGGGTACGTTCGGGGCAATTTGCAGCAGCATACTGCGCGAGGGTCCGCGCAATACGACCTGGCGATTCTTGCGGTCGATGCTTTGCACGGTCGCGACCACGTCGACCTTGCGCAGCTTCACGGCCATGCTGTGCGATATGGGCCTCGCGGATTCTTCTTCGACTCGCGAGCGCACGCCCTTGGCCGCCACCTTTTCCGCCGACAACAACAGCGCGCTTTTGTATTGGACCTGTATCTCGTCGCCGACCTTGAGCAGCCTGATATCGGCCACCTCGGGATCGACCTCCATCACTACTATCTCGCCGTGCGATCCCTGCACGGTGATACGGTTCATCTGCGCGTCGATATTGACGATACGGCTGGTGAGCCAGGCTACCATTTGCGCACCCGGTGCGCTTGCCGGTGCAGGTGTCCGATCGTCTTGCGCGCGACTTGCTGCCGGATAGCCCAGCAATAATGCCGCGGCAAAGGCGAGGTTTAACATACTCGACGATTGCGCTGTAAGTGCACGCATAACTTGCTCCGATTTCAATTTCATAGTGAGTAGGTGTGGTGGGCAGTCCTCGACAACATCAGCGCTTTAATTAACCGGTCGCCTGTTGACTGCCAGCAGCGAACGTATCGCGAGCCCATGCACGCTGTGAAGCAACATAATGCTGAACGCGTTAATCGCTTCCGAACAACACAGCAAGGAGCCGGGCGCTCCATTCCGCATACGCACGCGCGTCGCCGCAACAGATCCATATCGCTTTCAATGAACCGCGTTCGCTTTTGCTTTACGCGTACGCCATTCCGCTTCTTCCGCCGACGGTTCGCTTGCATTAACTTTCCAACACGTTGCAGCGAGTAACGAACCCCGAGCCGCCACTTACCAAGGTCTGAGTGGTGGACTTTCGCGGCCGCTAAGGCGGCCGCCTTTTTTTCAGCAGGAGCGCCCATGAAGAAAATCGTTTCCACTCTGTTGTTCTGCATGATTAGCGCGGCGTCGACATCCTGGGCACAAACCCCGGCGAATAAAACATCGCCCGGTACAAGCGATCAGATCGTGCAGATGCACGAGCGCATTTCCGCGGCTAATCACGTATATGACGGCAAAGTGGCCGCCGCCAAGCGCGTGTATATGCGGCAGAAAGCGGCCGCAGCGAAAGAGCGCGACGCCGCCGTCGCCGCTGCTCGCGACGGTGTTCCCGCGGACGCCGCTCAATAGGCGACTTATTGGCGCGGCCGGAGAACGCGCGTTCCGGCACGCGATGTAAAGACGATCCAGCACTGCTAACGCAGCAAGAAGAGAGGCGTCGACTATGAACCGGGATAACGAGGCAACAGATAGACACGCAAAGGACACACATGCAAAAGAGGAGGCAGCAAAACGCAGAAGACTGACTGCGTCGAGTCTCGACGCCATCATGACACCAGGCGTGCGCTATACCTGCGTTGCGCTCGCGAATCAGTTGAATAGCAGCACACGGCAAATCAAGGCCTCGCTGAGTCAGCTCGTCGACGCCGGCACGGTCCGCCATATACAGGAGGCCCGCACCGGCATTTACTGGGTGCCGACAAGCGACGAGAGGAAGAGCTTCGAGCAAAGACGCATGGCGCGCAGAGTGCTCCTCGGCCATACGCTCGAAGGTTATGACGCGGGTCTGCACAGCTTGCAAAGCCTGTGCATGCTGGTACGTCGATCCTGACGACGCCACCGCTCTTCTCCAATACGCGCGCGGTGCAAGCGATTTTGCGTAAACTGCCGGGTGCCGGCATACGCCGGCTTGCCTGCGCGCGGTTTCAATCGAATCCCGGCGTCGCCCGAAGTGGCGCGCATCGTGCTCTTGCGTAGGCAACGCTGCTTATCGCACCGCTTATCCAGGAGCCATCGCATGAATCGACACAAGCGCCTTCCCTGCACGCCGACTTGTTCGGGCTGCGCAAACTCGCCGCGCTAGCATGGTCGATATCGTCGACAGCGCCACGCGCAGCCGCATGATGTCCGGCATTCGCGGCCGCAATACGAAGCCCGAGGTGCTGATCCGCAGCCTGCTGCATCGGCAGGGCTTTCGCTTTCGCCTGAATGCGCGCGACCTGCCGGGGCGCCCCGACATCGTGCTGCCTCGCTACCGCGCCGTCGTGCTCGTGCATGGCTGCTTCTGGCATGGTCACGACTGCCCTCTTTTCAAATGGCCGCAGACGCGCCCCGAGTTCTGGCGCGAGAAGATCGGCCGTAACCGCGCGAACGACGACAAGGTGCGCGCCGCGCTGCTCGCGGCCGGCTGGCGCGTCGGCGTCGTGTGGGAATGCGCGTTGCGCGGCGCGAATCGCGACATCGAGGGCGTGCTGACGCGTCTCGTCGAATGGCTGAAGAGCGACGCGCCGAGCTTCGAAGAACGCGCCTGAAAGCGCCCTTGCCCACCGCCTGCTACGCGCGGTTTGGCGAGCGAACCGGAAGCCCTCGGTGATACACTCGACTGGCTAACCCGAAGCGACTTAAGCCCGCCGGCCATCACGCCGGCACGGCACTCACGGTGCTCGCTTCGGCCATCAAACCCGCCAGCAAGGGAGGCACACAATGGCTGATTTCCGTCTGTGGTCCGACGATTTTCCCAATAGCGGCTTCATGCCGAAGGCGCACGAATACGACGACAAGGCATTCGGCGTCGACGGCGAAAACATCTCGCCCGCGCTGCAATGGGAAGGCGCGCCGGCCGACACACAAAGCTTCGCGCTCACCGTGCACGATCCCGACGCGCCAACGGGCAGCGGCTTCTGGCACTGGGTCGTGGTCAACATTCCCGCGGACGCACGCTCGTTGCCGCGCAACGCCGGCAAGGCCGACGGCTCGCTGCTGCCGCAAGGCGCGCTGCAGGTGCGCAACGATTACGGCACGGTCGGCTTCGGCGGTGCCGCGCCGCCGCGCGGCGACAGAACGCATCGCTACATTTTCCGGCTGCATGCGCTGAAGGTGCCGCACCTGCCCATCACCGCCGAGACCACCAACGCGGTCGCGCGCTTCATGACTCATCTGAATGAGATCGACTCGACGACGCACACCGGGCTCTACGAGCTCAAATAGCGGCGAGCTGCGGACGATGCCGCAACGCACGCCATCATATTGAGCGGCGCGGCATCGACCCAGCGCGCGCGAACCTTTCGCGAAAGCAGCCATAAGTCGCGACCCGCCGCGCTTTCGTGCGGAACGCTGAAGGCAACTCGAACAACCGATGCACGCACAACCATCCCGCAACGGCGGGACCCTACCGCCGGATGCCGCGGACACGCTCGCTCCTGACAGCGCGCGGCCGTCCAATAACGAACCCGGTCTGCCCACGCCGCAACGCTATTGGGCGATGCTCGTCATCGCTCTTGCGCTGACGCTTGCGGTGCTCGACAGCGCGATTGCCAATGTCGCGCTGCCCACCATCGCGCGCAACTTGCAGGCGAGCGCGGCCGGCTCCATCTGGATCGTCAACGCGTATCAACTCGCCATCACCATTTCGCTGCTGCCGCTCGCGTCGCTTGGCGACCGCATCGGCTATCGGCGCATCTATCTGGCCGGGCTGATTCTGTTTACGGTGGCGTCGTTCGGTTGCGCGCTCTCGACCTCGCTGCCGACGCTCGCGATCGCTCGCGTTGTGCAGGGCTTCGGCGCGGCGGGCGTCATGAGCGTGAACACGGCGCTCGTGCGCATGATCTATCCGCCGACGCAACTCGGACGCGGCGTCTCGATCAATGCGATGGTGGTTGCGGTGTCGTCGGCAGTCGGACCCACGGTCGCTTCCGGCGTGCTCGCGGTCGCTCCGTGGCCGTGGCTGTTTGCGATCAATGTGCCGATCGGCATTGCGGCGATTATCGGCGGCTTCAAGGCGCTGCCGATGAACCGCGGCCACGATTCCCCGTACGACCTGTTGAGCGCGGTGATGAACGCGTTCGTATTCGGCCTGCTGATTTTCGCCGTCGACGGACTCGGCCACGGCGAACGGCTCGGCTATGTCGTCGTGGAACTGATCGGCGCGGTGGTGATCGGCTACTTCTTCGTGCGCCGTCAGTTGAGCCGCCCCGCGCCGCTGCTGCCGATCGATTTGCTGAGGATTCCGATCTTCGCGCTGTCGATCGGCACGTCGGTGTGTTCGTTCTGCGCGCAGATGCTCGCGTTCGTGTCGCTGCCGTTCATGTTGCAGGACATGCTCGGTTTCTCGCAGGTCGACACCGGTCTGCTGATGACGCCGTGGCCCGCGATCATCATCGTCGCCGCGCCGATTGCCGGCGTGCTGTCGGACAAGGTCTCGTCGGGCTGGCTCGGCGGCGTGGGGCTCGCCGCGATGACGGTCGGCCTGCTCCTGCTCGCGACGCTCGGCCCGCATCCGGACGCCTGGCAGATCGCGTGGCGCATGGCGTTGTGCGGCGCGGGCTTCGGCATCTTCCAGTCGCCGAATAACCGCACGATGCTGTCGTCCGCGCCACGCGAACGCAGCGGCGGCGCAAGCGGCATGCTCGGTACTGCGCGCCTGACCGGTCAGACGCTCGGCGCGGCGCTCGTCGCGCTGATCTTCGGCGTCGCGCCGCACAGCGGGCCGGTCATCGCGCTTTATGTTGCCGCGGGTTTTTCGGCGGTGGCCGCCGTGGTCAGCACGATGCGCGTGATGCAGCGGGTCAATACGCGCGCCGCGTAACGACGCCACGCATCCGACAAACGACGTAGATGCAAAAAGGGCGCGCATCGCATGATGTGCGCCCTTTCTCTGCTCTGCCTCAACCCTTCCTTCCAGGCTCTCACTTCGACGTGATCAGCTTCGCGCGGCTTCTAACAAACGCAAAGAAACCGCGCAGCCGCCCACAACTCCTAGGACGACGACGACGCCGTCACGTCAGCGAGCTTTACCGCTTTGGCCGTCACCGAAGACGCGGTCGCCACGTTACGCAGATCCGCCAGGAACGTATCGCGCCACACGGACAGGTTGTTCTCGCGCATCGGCGCCATCATGTCGGCGTGACGCGCCTGCCGCTCGGCAAGCGGCATCGACAGCGCGCGTTCGAGCGCCTCGGCCATTTGCGAGAGATCGAACGGATTGACGACGAGCGCGCCCGGCAATTGTTCGGCCGCGCCCGCGAACTGCGACAGCACGAGCACGCCAGGATCGGCCGGGTCCTGCGACGCGACGTATTCCTTCGCGACGAGATTCATGCCGTCGCGCAGCGGCGTCACATAGCCGACCTGCGATTGACGGAACAGCGCCATCAGAAGATTGCGCTCGTATTTGCGGTTCAGGTACTGGATCGGCGTCCAGTCGAGCTGCGCGAAGCGTCCGTTGATGCGGCCGGCCTCGCCTTCCAGCGTCTGACGAATCCGCTGATAGGTTTGCACGTCGGAGCGCGTCGGCGGCGCGATCTGCACCAGCGACACGCGCCCGTGCCATCCCGGCGCATTCAGCAGCAGACGTTCGAACGCCTGGAAGCGCTCGACGAGCCCCTTCGAATAATCGAGGCGATCGACGCTCATGATCAGCTTGCGTCCGCGCATGCCGTCGCGCAGGCTGCGCACCGGCTTGCGGTCGGTGAACTGCTCGGCGGCCTTCGCGATCGCATCGGGATAGATGCCGATTGGATACGCGGCGACCTTCAGGAAGCGGTTATACGCGTGGACCATGCCGTCTTCGCTCGAGGTGCCGTGATGACCGCGCTCGATGAAATCGACAAACGACTGGCGATCCGCCTCCGTCTGAAAGCCGATCACGTCGTAGCTGCACATTGCCTTGACGAGTTCCTCGTGCGGCGGAATAGTGCGCAGCACCTCGGGAACCGGAAACGGAATATGCAGGAAGAAGCCGATCGGATTCTTCACGCCGAGATCGCGCAGGCAGCGCGCGAACGGCAGCAGATGATAGTCGTGAACCCAGATGATGTCGTCGGGCCGCAGCAGTTCCTTCAACTGCTTCGCGAGCGTCGCATTGACGCGCTGATAACCCGCGTATTCCTGCCGATCGTAGCGCGAGAGGTCGTTGCGATAGTGGAACGTGGGCCACAGCGTCGCATTCGAAAAACCGCGGTAGTACTGGTCGTAGTCGCGCTTGGTCAGGCCGACCGTCGCATACGTGACGTTGCCCTGCTTCTCGATTACCGGCGCCGACGGTTCGCTCACCGTCTCGCCGCTCCAGCCGAACCAGACTCCGCCGGTTTCCTTCAACGCGTCCAGCACGCCGATCGCCAGGCCACCCGCTGCGGGCCGGCCCTCCTGGGTCGGCGCGACACGATTCGATACCACGATCAGTCTGCTCATTGGTGCTCCACCTAGTTCAGTTGTTTCGTTGCATGCGGACATGTGCGGCAAGATTGCACGCAAGTCGCGTGCCGTTTCGGTGCAAATGGGAAATAAAAATGTGTGCAAATGTGACAAACGAGCACAAACCCGCGCCGCCATGATGCCGCGAAGGAGTTTCTTCCGTTTCGTCACATGAAAGTGGAAACGTCTTGCTCGGGCTGGGAGCTCGGGCTGCCGAGCAGTCTTATGCGTCCTGCTCAGAGCCCAGGTCGCGCTGGTAGTCGAGGCCTTCCTGACGCACGCCGCCCTGGTTGTATTCCCCGTCAGGTGGGGCGTCGGGGGCGACGCGATTCTGCGCGGACGGATCGTGATGCGGCGCGGACGAGGCCGCAGCGGCCGCAGCGGGCGAAGCATCCGGAACCGGTCCGGACGAAGCCGGCGGTGGAGCGCTCTTGTCCGTAGAACGGCTGTCGCGCTTGGAATGGCGCGCGGAACGCCGCAGCGCTGGATGTCTCATGATCGATGCCTCCGGGCAAAGCCGCGCCGCCTGGCAGCGGCGGCATCAACACAGTCTAGGAGCGACGACATTGAATTGCCGGTAAATCATGCGTCGCATTTGTAACATGTACACAAATTTGCTGCGCCCGCCAAGGCGCGAACGGCAAGGAATTCAGAGTTGCAGAGAGATTGGCGGACGCCGACTGGCCTGCGGAGTTTGCGTGGGCTGCGGAGGCGGGTCGCCAATCGGCGGCTCCACAGGTTCGATCGGTTCAGGATCCGGATTGGGCACCGTATCCGGCTCGCCCGGACTCGGCGGCTCGATCGGCTCCGGTCGATGCGCGTGCTGGCGAAGCGGCAGCGCGGGAGCGGCAGCGTAGTGCGGCATGTCAGTGGTCCTCGCTATGCGTTTGGGTTGAATGCAGCAAGGGCTGTGCCGTTCGACGCCGCGCTCCCGACCGAAGCGGCGCGCGGACTTTGCGCGCCGGATTTTACGCGCCGGACTTTAAGCGTCCGCGCCGCCGAGCGCACGCGATTCGTCGGCGGCATCACCGTCTTCGCGCGCGTCGTTGCCGTATTCCACGAGGCGGTTGTACAGCGTCTTCAGGCTGATGCCGAGAATTTCCGCAGCGCGCGTCTTCACGCCGCCGCATTGCTCGAGCGTGGCCAGAATCAACTGACGGTCGGCTTCGGCGAGCGACGTGCCGAACGGAATCGTGATCGCCGTGCCCGCAGCCGGCTTCGACAACGTGATCTGCAACGGCACGGTCGCGGTGCTGTCCGAGTCCGTGCCCGACATGATGTGCGCGCGCTGCACGTAGTTCTTCAGCTCGCGCACATTCCCCGGCCACGGATACGACAGCAGCATCTCCTTCACCGCGGGCGGGAAATGCTTCTTCGTGCCGTGCCGCTCGTTCAGTTCCTCGAGGAACGCTTGCGCGAGCAGTTCGACGTCCTTGCCGCGATCGCGCAGCGGCGGCAGGCTGATCGGAAACACGTTCAACCGATGGTAGAGGTCGAGCCGCAGCTTTCCTTCCAGCACCGCCTGCTCCGGATCGCGGTTGG
The DNA here is from genome assembly GCF_003330785.1 of Paraburkholderia graminis. Taxonomy (NCBI): domain Bacteria; kingdom Pseudomonadati; phylum Pseudomonadota; class Betaproteobacteria; order Burkholderiales; family Burkholderiaceae; genus Paraburkholderia; species Paraburkholderia graminis. The sequence continues at coordinate 1,025,136 of NZ_CP024934.1, read as the reverse complement.
TCGCGGCGATCAGCCGCACGTCGGTTTCGATTTCCTTCGTCGTGCCGACCCGCATGAACATGCCGGTTTCCAGCACGCGCAGCAGCTTGACCTGCAATTCGATCGGCATTTCGGTGATTTCGTCGAGGAACAGCGTGCCGCCGTTCGCGCGCTCGAAATAACCCTTGTGCTGGCGATCCGCGCCCGTGAACGAGCCGCGCTCGTGGCCGAACATTTCCGACTCGATCAGATTCGGCGAAATCGCGCCGCAATTTACTGCGAGAAACGCATGCTTGCGACGCAGGCTGAGCTCGTGCAGCGTCTGCGCGGCCACTTCCTTGCCGGTGCCTGATTCGCCGACCAGCATGACCGAAGCCGCCGTCGGCGCGACACGGCCGATCTGGTCGTAGACCTCCTGCATGGCCGGCGAATTGCCGAGCATCAAACCGAAGCGGCCCATGCGGCGCAGTTCGCCGCGCAAGGTGCCGATTTCGGCCTTCAGGTCGCCGGCACGCGGCAGGCGCGACAGAATCGCCTTCACGCGCTGCATGTTGATGGGCTTCACCAGGTAGTCGGTGGCGCCCATTTTCAGCGCGTTCACCGCCGACTCGACCGTGGCGTGGCCGGTAATCACGATCACTTCCACGCCGGAGCGCGGATCGAGATCTTCGAACAGTTCGACCCCGCTGCCGTCCGGCAGCTTGAGATCGGTAAAGACAACGTCCGGCATCTGCCGGACCAGTTGAATGCGCGCTTCGCGCAGATCGCCCGCGGTGGCGGTGGTCAGACCGTCTTCCCCGATGATGGCGGAAAGCGCCTCGCGGGTACTTGCGTCGTCATCGACAATCAGTACATGTGGCATCGCGTCTCGAAAGCCTGCAAGCGTGGGAGGAACAGCATGCGGCGAGCATGCTGAAAAAGCGCCGACGACCTCGCGCGGGTGGCGGGCATACCTGTCTCAAAGTGAGCGTACGCCAACTTCCGACAGCGCTTGGTCGCCGATTCCATTCAATATTGCAACAATACACGCATAAATCGCGACGTGATCGGCACTATTGTTCTGTATTTACCTATTATACGGCTTTATAGAGACAATTTAACAGTCCCGGAGACGCGCCGCATGCCCAGCGGATCGGCGGCGGCGCGCGGCGGGAAAGCAGCCTAGCTGCTGTGCGGGAACGGCCAGGCGTCCGGGTGAGCGGAGCCGTTCGGCCCATGCGCGCCCGGACCGGCGGGGGCCGGCGAGCCCGCGCCGGACTGCGCGGAAGAAGCGGACGACGAGGACGCCGCCGACGGCGTGACAACCGCGCCGCCCTCGTCTTCCCAGCGGTTCAACTCGCGCCCGGTGGTGGATTGCGCGGCGCGGCTGCGCTGCACATAACGCACCGCGAGGTAGCCGCCGAGCGCCATCAGCGCACCGAAAATGCCAATTTTGGGTCGAGCCATCATGAACTCCTTGTGGTCGTTTTGTGATCGTTAGATGCAGAGAGGCAGAGAGTGCAAACCGCCGCGCCGCGCAGCCGGCCGCAGCGGACGCCGCGGACGCCGAACCCGCGCCTAGCGCGCGCTCAGCACGCCCAAGACGAAGCCGACGCCAGCCGCAATGGCGACGGAACTCCACGGGTTCTGCCGCACGTAGCGTTCCGTGTTGACGGTTGCGAAGCGATAGCGCCGCTGCGCGTTTTCCTGCGCGTCGCCGAGCGCGGATTGCAGCGTCTCGACATGGGTGCCGAGCTTCTGGCGCAGCGCGCCGACGCCCTCGCCCGGCACATTGGCGGCAAGCCGCAGCATTTCTTCCGAATCCTTCAGCAGCACCCGCAGATCCTGGACGATCTTCTGGCCGCCGAGTGCGAGCTGTTGCGTCGTGTCAGTCATCTTTCACTCCTCGTCTGGTTCAGCGCCCGCGCGGACTGCGGCGTCCGCGGTGTCCGCGGCCTGAGCGCACGCGTGCCGGGGGCAAGCTGCAATGCATGTGCCCGGTAACTTTGCGGGTTCGCGGGCGCGGCCGGCGCGCGCCACGCGCAGTTTCGACCGACTCGCCGCGATGCGCGGCCGATCGCCTTCACATAGATTGCAGGAAGCGCTGTCAAAGTGGTTAAATCGACCTTTGTGAGATAGAACTTCGGTCGTCTCGTTCCCAGGCCTGCGCGCCGCACCAACGAACTCATTTGCACAGGACTTCCCCGTTTATGGCGTCAATCGATCTGGCCTCGCCCACTGTGTCCGCCGGCGGCAGCGCTTCCGCACAGGCAAAGCAGCGCGTCGCGGACGGCGTCGCGGGACTGAAATCGTACGGCCTGCTGTACGGTTCGTCCCCGGTGATGCTCGACCTGTACGAGCAGATCGAGCGCGTCGCGAGCACCGACGCGACCGCGCTGATCATCGGCGAATCGGGCACCGGCAAGGAGCTGATCGCCCGCACGATTCACGATCAAAGCAGCCGCAGGGAGGCGCCGTTTGTCGCCGTGAATTGCGGCGCGATTCCCGACGAGCTGATCGAGGCCGAACTGTTCGGCCATGAAAAAGGCAGCTTCACCGGCGCGGTCCAAGGGCGCGTCGGCTACTTCGAGCATGCGAACGGCGGCACGCTGTTTCTCGACGAAGTCACCGAAATGGCGCCCGTGCGTCAGGTGAAACTTCTGCGCGCGCTCGAGACCGGCACGTTCTATCGCGTCGGCGGCAACGAGCTGATCAGCGGCAACGTGCGCGTGATCGCCGCGACCAATCGCGACCCGGCCGTCGCGGTCAAGGAAAACGGTCTGCGCGAGGATCTGATGTACCGGCTCGCGGTGTTTCCGTTGCGCGCGCCGCCGCTGCGCGAACGCGAGAACGACCGCGAACTGCTCGCGCAACACTTTCTTGCGCAGCTCAATCAGCAGGAAGGCACCAGCAAGAGCTTCAGCAAACGCTCGATCGAAACGCTGCGCACGTGGTCGTGGCCAGGCAACGTGCGCGAGCTGAAGAACGCGGTGTACCGCGCGTTCATTCTCGCGGAGAAAACGGTCGAGTTGCCGCACCCGCACCTCGCGTCGAAAGTGAAGCGGCCCGTGACGCAGGGCGACGCGATGAGCGTATGGATCGGCACGCCGCTCGCCGACGCGCAAAAGCAGATCATTCTCGGCACGCTGAAGTACTGCGGCGGCGACAAGCGGCGTGCGGCAAAAGCGCTCGGCGTGAGCCTCAAAACGCTCTACAACCGCTTGAGCGCGTATGGCGACGAAAGTACCGACGAAGACACCGAACAGTAGACGCGCTCCAGCAGAAGTTTCCTCATCAAACAGTTCGCACCACCAATCAAACCGGTCTGCAGCTTGAGCAGAAACCGGTTTGGTGCGCACCATGTTTTGCAATTGCTTGCACTTTCCCTCTGCCATTTACAAAACGCATCCTGCAAAATGCAGCAGCCCATTTTCGACGATGGGACGACATGCCGCCGGCTCGCCGTTGCCTTCGCACGCGAGCCGGAGCACTTGCAAGAGTAGAGACAGGGATGCAAAAGAAAATGCTGTGCGCCGGGTGCCTGGAACCAGGCTTGAAACCGCGCTTGAAAGTGCGCCGCCAACCAGAAGCGAGGCGCGGATGGGGTAACGCAACGGTCCTCGTTGCGTTGAGCCTGGCGCTCGCGTCGGCGCTCTCGGGCTGCAGTTCGTTCTACACAGAAGGCGCCACCGCCGGCGCGGGTATCGCCGGCGCCGCGCTCGCGGCGAAGGTCACGAGCAACGCCGCCGTCGCGACCGGCATCGGTCTCGGCGCGGTGGCCGCGGCGCGAGCGGGCGTGCAGTACTCCGAGCGCGTGGTCCACCGGAATACGCAGGACGGCATCGCGAAGATCGCCGGGCCGCTCGAAGTGGGCGCGATCGCGCCGTGGAGCGTCACGCATTCCATGCCGATCGAAGACGACGAACACGGCCGCGTCACGGTCAGCCGCACGATCAGCGCGGGCGCGCTCGACTGCAAGGAAATCGTCTTCTCGGTCGACCACATCGCGACGAAAAACGTGCCGGCCAGCAGCACGTTCTACGTGGCCTCCATCTGCCGCGACGGCGAAAACTGGAAATGGGCGTCGGCCGAACCCGCCACCGAACGCTGGGGCGCATTGCAATGACCGCGCGTGCGTTTCCGGCCGCTCAGCGGCTGCATCGCGCGAGTCTGACGGCGCTCGCCGGCGCGCTATGTCTCAGTGCGACGCTTCTCACGAGCGGTTGCTCGTCGATCGGCGCGGCGAGCGGCGCAGCGGCCGGCGTCGCGTCCGGCCTCGTCACGTCGAATCCGGCGGTGGGAATCGGCGTCGGTATCGCGGTGCAAGCCGCCACCGACGAAGCCATCGGCCGCTACATGCGCAGCATGCACAGCGACCAGCAGAATCTGATCGCGGCTTTGGCCGGCGCGATGCCCGTCGGCGAAACGCGTCCGTGGTCCGTCAAACATACGCTGCCCATCGAGAACGGCCACGGCCAGGTGCGCGTCACGCGCGCGTTCGGCTCCGCGCTCGCGCTATGCAAGGAGTTCGTGTTCTCGGTGCAGGACGGCGACGGACCGAACGCACGCGAAGACTGGTACACGGCAAGCGCGTGTCAGCAGGAGAAAGGCTGGAAATGGGCGTCGGCGGAACCGGCCGTGGAGCGCTGGGGCAATCTGCAATAAAACGAATCGCACCGCATAACGAAAAACGGCAGGGTCTCCCCTGCCGTTTTCATTGAACCGTACTACGTGAGCGCCGCGGTGCTCACGACTCCACGTCTTCCAGACTGAAGATTTCGGTCTGGTCGTTGTAGGAAAAAATCTCGCCATAGCGCCCCCAGTTGATGACCGCGTCGAGCGTTTCTTCGGCGGCGCTGTCGGACAGAAAATCCTCCAGTTCCTGCTCGAAGCGCACGCGCGGTGCGCGATGCCCCGGCCGCTCGTTCAGCACCTTCTTGATTCGCGCGGCGAGCGGCACATGCCGCAGTAGATGCTCGGCGAACATCATCTTGCGCTCCTGCGTGCCGAATTCGGCGAACACGCGCGCGGGCGGCGTCAGGAAAATATCGCCTTCGCGGACGTCGGCGAAACCGAGGTGCTGAAGCACTTCCGCGACCGGGAACAGGTCGTCCACTTCGAGATGCAGCGAACGCGCGATTTCCGGCATGTCCGCGCGGCCGTGATACGGCGCGGCGGCGAGCGTCTCGATCAGACCGGCCATCAGGTTGGTCGACACATGCGGCAACCAGCTATGCAGCTCGAGGCCCTTCCGCGTTTTCTCGTCGGTCTGACGCGCGGTCATCTTCGCGTAGATCTCATCCACCAGACGCCGGAACGCCGGATCGAGACGATTGCGCGGATGCTTGAACGGCACCTTGATCTCGGCGATCACGCGGCCAGGATTGGACGACAACACGAGAATCCGGTCGCACATGAACACCGCTTCCTCGATGTTGTGCGTGACGATCAGCACCGCCTTGATCGGCATGCGGCCTTGCGTCCACAAGTCGAGCAGGTCGGTACGCAGCGTCTCGGCGGTCAGCACGTCGAGCGCGGAAAACGGCTCGTCCATCAGAAGCAGTGTGGGGTCGACCACCAGCGCGCGCGCAAAGCCGACGCGCTGGCGCATGCCGCCCGACAACTCGCGCGGATACGCGTTCTCGAAGCCGTCGAGGCCGATCAGGTCGATTGCGGCGAGCGCGCGTTCGCGCCGCTCGCGCGCGGCCACGCCTTGCGCCTCGAGCCCGGCTTCCACGTTTTGCAGCACGGTCAGCCACGGGAACAGCGCGAAGGTCTGGAACACCATCGCGACGCCCTTCGCGGGACCGTCGAGCGGCTTGCCCATGTATGTGACTTCGCCGTCGGTCGGCTCGATCAGACCGGCGATGATGCGCAGCAGCGTCGACTTGCCCGAGCCCGAACGCCCGAGCAGACCGACGATCTCGCCTTCGCGCAGCGACAGGTTGGCGTCGTCGAGAACCAGCAGTTCGCCTTGCGACTTGTTGAAACCGCGGCACACGTCCTTGACGCGCAGGATTTCTTCGCCGAGACGCGGTGGCTTCGGCGGCGTCTGGATCGGCGCGGCGGTCGTGGCAGCTTTAGGATTTTGCATCGCGTTATGCCTTCAATTCTCAGGAAAACACCGGGCCGCGCAGGTTTGTCGTGCACCGCGGCAGGCCAGGCGCGTAGCGTCAGGGCCTCAGAGCTTCACGGCCTCAGGGCCTCAGTCCAGCCGCAGCTTCGCTTCGGCGTAGGCGTACATCGGACGCCACAGCAGGCGGTTGAACAGCGTCACGAATAGCGACATCACGGCGATGCCGACGATGATCTTCGGATAATCGCCCGCCGCCGTCGACTGCGCGATATAGGCGCCGAGCCCGTGCGCGGCCACCTTCGTGTCGCCCCACTGCACGAATTCCGCGACGATGCTCGCGTTCCATGCGCCGCCCGACGCGGTGATCGCGCCCGTCACGTAGTACGGGAAGATGCCCGGCAAGATGGCCTGACGCCACCACTGCCAGCCGCGGATATGGAAATTCTTGGCCGCCTCGCGATAGTCGTTCGGATACGAAGTCGCGCCGGCAATCACGTTGAACAGGATATACCACTGCGTGCCGAGCACGATCAGCGGCGAGAGCCAGACATCCGGGTTCAGGTTGAAGCGCACGATCACGATCACGAAGACCGGAAACAGCAGATTCGCCGGGAACGCGGCCAGAAACTGCGCGAGCGGCTGAATCTTCTCGGCGAGCGCCGGCCGCAGGCCGATCAGCACGCCGACCGGCACCCAGACCACCGACGCTAGCGCGATCAGCACCACAACCCGCAGCAGCGTGATCAGACCGAGCACGAACACGTGGCCGACTTCATCGAGCGACACGCCGGTGCGCACGTAGATGAACACGCGATACACCACATAGACAGTGGCGACCAGCACGAGCGCGCCCCACACGATGTCGCCGATGCGCGAGCTCTTCTGGATCTGCGGAATCGGAAAGCGCGGCGCTTGCAGCGCGGGCAAGCGGAACGGCACGCGCGCGGCCTTCGCGAACATCCAGCCGAGCGGCACCAGCAAGCGGTGAATCAGCCGCGTGCGGCGAATCAGATCGAGCAGCCACGACTCGGGCGCGTCGCCCGAACTGGTGGTCTCCATGCGGAACTTGTCGGCCCACGCCACCAGCGGACGGAAGAGGAGCTGGTCGTAGGCGAGAATCACGACCGTCATCGCGAGGATCACCCAGCCGATCGCATGCAGGTTCTTGACGACGATCGCCTGCGCGAGATACGCGCCGATGCCGGGCAGCGTGATCGTGTTATTGCCGACCGTGATCGCCTCGGATGCGACCACGAAGAACCAGCCGCCCGACATCGACATCATCATGTTCCAGATGAGGCCGGGCATCGAGAACGGCACTTCGAGTTTCCAGAAGCGCTGCCACGACGTCAGATGAAAACCGCGCGAGACTTCGTCGAGATCGCGCGGCACCGTGCGCAGCGACTGATAGAAGCTGAACGTCATGTTCCACGCCTGGCTCGTGAAGATCGCGAAGATCGCCGCGAGTTCGGCGCCGAGCACGCGGCCCGGAAAGAGCGCGAGAAAGAACGTGACCGTGAACGAGATATAGCCGAGCACCGGCACCGACTGCAGGATGTCGAGAATCGGCACCAGCACGAGTCCGGCGCGGCGGCTCTTCGCGGCCAGCGTGCCGTAGGCGAGCGTGAAGATCAGCGACGCGACCATCGCCGCGAGCATGCGCAATGTGGTGCGCATTGCGTACTCGGGCAGATTCGCCGGATCGAGCGAGATCGCCTGGGTCTTCAGCGTCGACATCGGCGCGAGCGTCTCGTGAAAGCCGATCGCCGCCATCGCGATGATGCAGATGATGAGCGGAAACGCGACGAAGTCCCAGCGGTTGGGCAGCACGCGCCATGCCGACGCGTTGGCGGTGCGCTTCAGGTTGAAGCTGAAATCCATCAGACCGGCTCCTCGTTAATACAGGCGTTCGAATGCGCGAAGGAGGCCGCGGCTGCCGCGCGGCGGTCTGAAGTTCGGTCCGGAAAGCGGAAATCAGGCATGGCAAAACGCGTGTGCGCGGTAAATCGTTAGCGTACGAGACAGGTGGACCGGCAACGGAAGCGCCGATGGGCAAGCCGCCCCCGAACCGCAATCGTCAAGCCTGAGTCCTGTCGCCGCAGGCGCCGCCCGTAGGCTGGCGAGCTTTCCTTTGTTTTGGACGGCACGACACTACACCATCCTATGTTTCAGGCACAACCTTTGACGGCAAATCCGGCAACTTGCTGCGCCCCGCCTGACAACGGCCCGGCAATGGCCTGACAGTGGCCTTCCGCGAAGCTTCCGTGAAGACCGCGAGCCTCGTTGCGCGTCTCGTCGCGCGTGGCCTATTGCCGCTCCCGGCATCAAGAAAACGGCGCGGTTGCCGTTAAGAGCCTGATGGGTGCAGCCCATCTGGATTCATTGCCGCGATAAGGGTGCCGTCTGGCCCCATGACGGTTAGAATCCACTAAAGATGCGCCCGTATGGATGGTTTTATCCCGGCCCGCGCGGCGCAACCCCGAGCGAAACGCGAGGCGAAACGGCGCCGCGGCGCTGCCACGAATAAGCTAGTTGCATGTCTCAGCCAGACGGATCAGAGGGTCGATGAACAGGACAACCTTGCGCCAGGCAACCGGCCCGATCGGCTTCGTGCTGATCGTACTGGCTTGCTGGTTCGTGGCCGGCATGGTCGCGGACCGGATGGTACAGCAAGAGCTCAACGCGGCGTTGCACGCGCAGCGTCAGATGGCCGCCTCGATCGTCGACAACATGGCGGAGGTGATCGCAAGCGACCTCGCGATGTCGCGAGCCATTCCCGCAACCATGGCCGAAATGGACGTGGTCCAGAACGCGCTGGTGCAATCCCGGAATTATGCCGCGAACGGCGAGACGACGGAACCCGCGCTGCGCGCCGCGTTGCTAAAAGACCCGCATCTTGGCGCGGTCAGCACCTTCCTGCACCGGGCACAGGGCTTCTCCGGGCTCGATCAGGTGTGGCTCGTGAATGCCAACGGCATCTGCGTGGCCTCGAGCGATGTCTCCGGCGATCCGCAGAGGCGGCGCGCCTCGTTCGTCGGCGTCGACATGCGGGTGCGCGCGTATCTGACCAACGCGCTGCTCGGCGCGTTCTCCGAAACCTATGGCGTGGGCCGCACGAGCGGCGAACCCGGCATCTTCATCGCGGTCCCCGTCTATGCGGACGGCGAACTCGCGGGCGCGGTCGTCGCCAAGGTCGGCATCGCGCGGTTGCGCCACTGGGTCGCGCATGCCGGCACCTTCGTCGCCGACGATAACGGCGTCATCATCATGGCGCACGACAGCAAGCTCGAAGGCCACGCGTTGCCCGATTCGCGCGTGACGAAGATGAGCGTCGCCGAGCGCACCGTGACCTATCGCCGCGACGCGTTCCCGGACATCCAGATTCGCGTCGACAACGAAGTGCGTGAGCAGGCGCCGTGGGTTTCGGCGACCGTCGCCGGGCAACTGTTCGGCTCGGCCGGCCGCCTGGGGCCGTCGCTGTATCAGACTCGTGGCGGCCTGAACTCGGGGCTCTCCGCGCATCTGGTCGAGCCGCTCTCGGCCTGGCCGGAGCTGTTGCGCAACCATAAGCGCGATCATCTGCTGGTGTTTCTGACGCTGGCGGGTACCGTGGCGCTCGCGTGGGTGATCACCGTGTCGTACGTGCGCGAGCGGCGCCATCATCGGGCCACGCGCGATCTCGCCGAGCAGTTGCAGTCGGCCAATACGCTGCTTTCGGCGGAGGCGCGTCACGACGCGTTGACGGGCGCGCTGTCGCGCCGCTACTTCCTCGATCTGCTGCGTCACGAGATCGATCGCGCGCACCTCGGCAACCAGCCGCTGTGCATGGCGATTGCCGACCTCGATCACTTCAAGCAGATCAACGACCGCTTCGGCCATGCCGCCGGCGACCGCGCGCTCGAGCATTTCGTCGAGACCTGCCGCGCCGAACTGCGCGGCGCCGATGCAATCGGCCGGCTAGGCGGCGAGGAGTTCGGTGTGCTGCTGCCCGGCACCGATCTCGCGGGCGGCCGCGAAGTGGTCGAGCGCCTGCGCTTGCGTCTGAAAGCGGTGCCGTCGGCGAAACTGCCTGCGTCCGTTACGCTCAGCGTGAGCATCGGCATCACGGAGTTGTCCGTCGACGACCTCCCGGAGCGGATCATGAGCCGCGCCGACATGGCGCTCTATGCCGCCAAGACCGGCGGGCGCGACCGCACCGAAGCGCTGCCGCCCGACGACACCGCCCCGCCCGCGCGCACGGTCGCAAGCGTCTGGTAACGGCGAGTCCGCTCCTTGACGCGACGCAAGCCGGAGCTTCGAGCCTTCCGCAAGCAAGCAGGTATGATCGACACTGACCTCGAGTTGTCGCTACCGCTTTAACGGGAGATTCGCATGAAGGGAAATCTGGTCATTGTTTGCCGCGATCAGGATGCTGACGCGTTCGACCATCTGCTGGCTGAGTACGGCGCGTTCCAGACGCGGCTGTCGTCGACCGCGTGGTATCTGAAGCTCGATGTCGCGCCGGAAGTCATTCAGGAAGAGATACTCGGCCGCCTCGGCAAGTACACGACCCACTATATTTTCGAAGCCGAAACCGTGACGTGGAATACGGTGGATAGCGAAGCCGCCAACGCGCTGAATACGTTGTTCTCGGATTAGGGCGCGAGAGGGAGGCGGTTGCGTGTGCGGCCGCATTCATGACCTCGGCGGCGGACCACACCAGCCCACGACCAAACCAGGCGCGACGCAACGCCGCGCCTGCAACTCAAATCACCAGACACTGCTCTCCGACGCCGCCCTCGCCTGAGGCACCGCCGAAAACGGGAAGCTCATCAAAACGCGCAAGCCGCGGCCGTCGTGGTTGCCGATCTGCCACTCGCCGCCCGCGCGCCGCACCAGCCGCTCGACAATCGCAAGCCCAAGACCGCTGTGGCCATTGCCGCCGCGCGCGGGGTCGAGCCGCACGAAAGGCCGGCTTGCGTTGACGAGGTCCTGCGCGGCGATGCCCTTGCCGTTATCGCTCACCGACAACGTGAAGCCTTCCGCCGTGCGCGCAGTGGCCACGACGATCGGCGGCGCTCCGTACGCGTGCGCGTTGTCGAGCAGGTTCGACAGAATCCGGTCGAGCGTGGCAGCGGGCAGCATGAAGCCGGGGCCGGCTCGCAGATCGGTCTGCACCGCGGGTGCGCCCGAGGCCACCGCGCGATAGCTGCGCACGACACGCTCGCATTGCGCATCGACCTCGACGGCTTCGCTGCGATCCGCGCCGTCGTGCGCGAACACCAGGAATTGTTCGACGATGTGCGTCATCGAATCGACGTCGCGCACGACGCCGTCGCGCATCTTCGCTTCGTCCATCATTTCGGCGCGCAGACGCAAGCGCGCAAGCGGCGTCTTCAGATCGTGCGCGACGCCCGCGAGCATCACCGCGCGGTCGTTCTCGGTGCGCGCGACTTCCTGCACCATCTGGTTAAAGCCATGCGTCAATTGCCGCAACTCGCGCGGTCCGCGCTCGGGCACGGGCGGCACCGGCAGGCCACGGCCGAAGCGCGCCACCGCCTGGGCGAGCGAGCGCAACGGCTGCTGCAACGCCCATGCGGCGAACAGCGCCGCCATCACCGCGAACGAGAAGATGATGACGAGCCACAGCACGGTTCGGTCGAGCGAGCGCGGCGGCCGCAGCGGCTGCACCGGCACGACGATCCAGCTACGGTCCCTGGGCGCGCGTACCCACAGCGTGGGCGGCGCTCCCGGCAAACCGACGCGCACCTGCGTGCCGGACGGCATGCGGTCGCGCGCGTCTTCGATAAACCGTTCGAGCGGCGGCGGCAGATTCGATGTCTCGGGCGGTACTTCGGGGCTCGCCGGATCGACGAGCTTTACGCGCGACGGCAGCGGCTGATCGGGATTGCGGGCCACGTGCTGACGCACCGCGTCGACGAGGAACGTGGCTTCTTCAACGGCATAGCGGGTTTGCAACTGGCTGCGCTCGAGGCGCATGAGCGCATACCACGCGAAGTGCGACAGCAGCAGCACCGCGACGACCAGCAAGGCCAGCCGTCCGAACAACGAATCAATGGGCCGGCGCATTCTGATCGCCGTCGGGCACGAACACGTAGCCGCGCCCGCGCACTGTCTGAATGAAGCGTGGCGTGGACGGGTCCGTTTCGAGAATGCGCCGCAGACGCCACACCTGCACGTCGATACCGCGGTCGGTGCCGTCGTATTCGGGACCGTGCAGCAACTCGAGCAGACGCTCGCGCGTCAGCGTGCGCATGGGATGGTTCACGAAGATTTTCAGCAACGCGAACTCGCTGCCCGACAGCGTGAGCGGCTTGTCTTCCTGATGCAGCGTGCGCGACTGGAAGTCGAGCGTGAAGCGGCCGAAGCTGAACGGCTCGCGCTGTTCGGGCGCGGCCGCCGAAGGCAGCGTGCGCCGCCGGCGCAACACCGCCTGCACGCGTGCGAGCAGCTCGCGCGGATTGAACGGCTTGCCGAGATAGTCGTCCGCGCCGAGTTCGAGACCGACGATCCGGTCGACGTCGTCCGCACGCGCGGTCAGCATGATGACGGGAATATCGTCGCCCGACGCGCGCAGCTTGCGCAATGCAGTGAGCCCGTCGACACCGGGCATCATCAGGTCGAGCACGATCAGGTCGGGACGCTCGCGTTCGAGCCTGCGCTCGAGCGAGCCCGCGTCGTGCAGCACCGAGACTTCGATGCCCTGACGGGCCAGATAGTCGCGCAGCAGATCGCGCAGTTCGACGTCGTCGTCGACAACAAGTATTTGAGTAGCCATGGAATGAAGTTTAACGCGCGGCAGCAGCGGTTTTCGATTTCACAGTGGCCTCAAGGGTTACCGGGTGTTACGGTGAAAGCTGCACGTAATGGCCCGTAACAGCGGCGCGAAGGCGCGTAACACAGCGCCGGATGCAGTTCTCTACGCTGTGTCTTACCGAATGCAGGCCGTCAACTGGATCGGATGCATCGTCGGCTATTCCATTACAAGGAGCCTTACATGTCCACCAAAAAAATCTCGCGCGCCCTCGCCGTTGCCGCCACCGCTCTCGCCATCGGCGCGGGCGCTGCCTATGCCGCACAACCCGCTCATGAGGCCCACGGCGGTCCCGGCGGATGGCACGGGCACTTCATGAAGGAACTCACGCAACTGCACGATCAGTTGAAGCTGAACGCGGATCAGGAAAAGCAGTGGCAAGCCGCACTCGACACGATGAAGCAAGGCCATGAAGCGATGCGCGCGAACCACGAGCAGATGAAGAACCAGTTCAAGGCCGCGCAGCAGCAGCCGATTCTGGATCTGAATGCGATGGCTTCCGCTCATCAGCAGATCGAGCAGAAGGACGCGCAGTTGCGCCAGCAAACCACGGACGCCTGGCTCAAGTTCTATAACGGCCTGAACGACCAGCAGAAGACGACCGTCAGCACGGCGCTGAAGCAGCGCTTTGCGAAGATGGAGTCGCGTCACGAGAAGATGCGCGAGCGTTGGCAGCAGCATCATGGCGCGGCGTCGGCGCCGGCTGCGAGCCAGTAAGCGGCGCGGCCGCCGCGCGGTAAAGCGCGGCGGCTTCGCAGAAACAGAAACGCCACGGAGCGCAGTTCAAAAACTCCGTGGCGTTTTCCATATATACATATAGCGGCGCGTGCATAGCTCACCGCAAAAAGCTGACCTTGCAGCACGCGCCGTTTGCGCCGTCTTGGTTGCGCCCTCAACCAACTCCGCGTTGAGCGGCGCAACATCTGCCCCCGCTTCAGCTATCCAGCCGTCCAAGGTCGAACAGCAGCACTTCGGCCTGATCGCCCTTTTCCAGCGTCACCGCGTCCGTATCGCTGAGCTTCGCGGCATCGCCCGCTTGCAGCGCCTCGCCGTTCACCGTCAGCGAGCCGCGCGCGACGTGCACGTATACGAGCCGTCCCGCGGGCACCGCGAAGCTGGCCGTCTCCGCGCCGTCGATCAAGCCCGCGTAAATCGACGCGTCCGCGTGGATCGTCACCGAGCCGTCGCGGCCGTCGGGCGATGCGACGACGCGCAGGCGGCCGCGCTTGTCGGCGGCGTCGAAGCGCTTTTCCTCGTAGCCCGGCTGATCGCCCGCGCGTTGCGGAATCACCCAGATCTGCAGCAGATGCGCCTCTTCGTCCGGCGACGCGTTGAACTCGCTATGCATCACGCCCGTGCCGGCGCTCATGCGCTGCACGTCGCCGGGGCGGATGGTCGAGCCGTTGCCCATGCTGTCGCGGTGCGCAAGCGCGCCTTCGAGCACATACGTGACGATCTCCATGTCGCGGTGCCCGTGCGTGCCGAAGCCCTGGCCGCCCGCGATGCGGTCTTCGTTGATCACGCGCAGCGGCCCGAAATGGACGTGCTCGGGATCGCGATAATCGGCAAACGAAAAGCTGTGATACGAGTCGAGCCAGCCGTGGTTGGCGTGGCCACGCTCGTCGGAGCGGCGAATCTCGATCATGACGTACTCCCGGTGAAATTGGCGATGGCGAGAATGTATGGGCTCGCCGCCCGATCCACAATCGGGCGCGGGCGCACCGGATCGTTTCGCAAATCCGCTTAATCGAAGTTGGCGAAGCGGGCCGCGCCCATCGAACCGTCGTCTACCGCTTTCGCAACGCGCCGCGCGAATGCGTCGCGCATACGCAACGGCCTTGATGCAGCGCCGGCGCCGCGGGCAACGCGCACTGGCGCCGCGCCCCTGTTCGGGTAAAATACCGCGCTTTTCAACGCATAGGGTGGCCGAAGGCTCGCCTGCCAAAGCCTTGGCAAAGCCTTGGCAAAGGCTCGCAATGGCCTGGCAAGGCCGGACACCACGCGGAAAACCGCGGCGGCGCGACAATTTTGACCGCCTAGAATAGCGACGGCCGGCCACGAGCCGAGGCGACGGCCGGCCACGAGCCGGCTTCGTCGGGATCGGACACCACGACGATCAGTTTGACCCAGGAGAAACATGAAGAAGCTCGCACTGTGCGTAGCGCTCGCCGTCATGGCCACCGGCGCCATGGCCAAAGAATGGAAAACCGTACGCATCGGGGTTGACGCCAGTTATCCGCCGTTCGAATCGAAGGCGGCCAGCGGCCAGGTCGTCGGGTTCGACGTCGACGTGACCAAGGCGCTGTGCGCGCGAATGAACGTCAAATGCGTGTGGGTAGAGCAGGATTTCGACGGCATCATCCCGGCATTGAAGGGCAAGAAGTTCGACGCGATCGTGTCGTCGCTGACCATCACGGACAAGCGCCGCGAGCAGATCGACTTCTCCGACAAGCTCTTCGACGCCCCCGCGCGCATGATCGCCAAAGCCGGCTCGCCGCTGCTGCCCACGGCTGAATCGCTGAAGGGCAAGCGCGTCGGCGTCGAGCAGGGCACGACCCAGGAAGCGTACGCCAAGGCGTATTGGGAGCCGAAGGGCGTGACCGTGGTGCCCTATCAGAACCAGGATCAGGTCTACGCCGATCTCACGTCCGGCCGGCTCGACGCCGCGTTGCAGGACGAAATCCAGGCCGACGCCGGTTTCCTGAAGACGCCGCGCGGCAAGGGCTTCGCGTGGGCGGGCCCGGAAGTGAAGGACCCGAAGACCATCGGCGAAGGCACGGCCATCGGTCTGCGCAAGGACGATGCCGAACTGAAGGCGATGTTCAACAAGGCGCTCGCGCAGATTCATCAGGACGGCACGTTCACGAAGCTCGAAAAGCAGTACTTCGACGTCGAGATCTATCCGGCACACTGAGCACGCACCTGGGCACCGTCGGAGCGCCGCCTTTGGGCACCAGCGCCGCTCCCATCAGATGCAGCAATCGCAGCAATGAGAAGACTCGGGCTCGCCCGCATGGGCGCTCGCGAGGCTTCGTAATACAGTCGGTCTAGTTTCAAAGAGAGTCGAAAAGCGCGCTGCAGGACCGGCAACGGCCATGCAGTCATGATTTGCACAGCGGTGCGCTGTGCGCCGCGGATCACGGCGAGCCACGCTCGCGGTACATGCGGCGCCAGGCCGCCCGCGTCTTTCGCGGTGTGCCGCAAGCGCATCGTCAAGGACCCCCTATGTTCCTTCAAGGCTACGGCCCGCTGCTTCTCAACGGCACCTGGCAAACCGTCAAGCTGGCGGTGTTGTCACTGGCGCTCGCTTTCTTGCTGGGCCTTCTCGGCGCGGCGGCGAAACTGTCGAAGAACCGCTTCTCGCACGGCGCCGGCACCGTCTACACGACGCTCGTGCGCGGCGTGCCCGACCTCGTGCTGATGCTGCTGCTGTTCTACAGCATCCAGATCTGGCTCAACAATCTGACCGACCTGCTCGGCTGGGACCAGATCGACATCGACCCGTTCGTGGCCGGCGTCGCGGTGCTCGGCTTCATTTACGGCGCGTACTTCACCGAAACCTTCCGCGGCGCCTTTCTCGCGGTGCCGCGCGGTCAGCTCGAAGCCGGCGCGGCCTACGGTATGACGAGCTGGCAGGTGTTCGCGCGCATCATGTTCCCGCAGATGATGCGCTTCGCGCTGCCCGGCATCGGCAATAACTGGCAGGTGATGGTGAAGGCCACGGCGCTCGTGTCGATCATCGGACTCGCGGACGTCGTCAAGGCTTCGCAAGATGCGGGCAAGGGCACGTTGCGGTTCTTCTTCTTTACCCTGCTTGCGGGGGCGATCTATCTCGTCATCACCACAGTGTCGAACTTCGTGCTGATGTACCTCGAAAAGCGTTACTCGACCGGCGTGCGAAAGGCGGATCTATGATCGAGATCATTCAGGAATACTGGCGCAATTATCTCTACACGGACGGCTACCGCTTCACGGGTCTCACGATCACGCTGTGGCTGCTGGTGGTGTCGATCGGACTCGGCTTCTGCCTGTCGATCCCGCTTGCGGTGGCGCGCGTCTCGAAGAGGAAATGGCTCGCCGGTCTCGTGTGGCTTTACACGTACATCTTTCGCGGCACGCCGCTTTATGTGCAGTTGCTGCTGTGCTACACGGGCTTGTACAGCCTCGAAGTCATCCGCAATCACGAGCTGACCAACGCGTTCTTCCGCGACGGCATGCATTGCACGCTGCTCGCCTTCACGCTGAACACCTGCGCGTACACCACGGAGATTTTCGCGGGCGCGATCAAGGCCACGCCGTACGGCGAAATCGAAGCGGCGCGCGCGTATGGCATGTCGTCGTTCACGCTGTACCGGCGCGTGATTTTGCCGTCGGCGCTGCGCCGCGCGCTGCCGTACTACAGCAACGAAGTCATTCTGATGCTGCACGCCACGACCGTCGCCTTCACCGCGACCGTGCCGGACATTCTGAAGATCGCGCGCGACGTGAACTCGGCGACGTATCAGTCGTTCAACGCGTTCGGCATTGCCGCCCTGCTCTATCTGTGCATTTCTTTCGCGCTCGTGTGGCTGTTCCGCCGCGCCGAGCGCCGCTGGCTCGCTTACCTGCGGCCGCAAGGCAAATAAGCGGGCACACGCCCCGCGGTTAAGCACGCCCAAGGACCCCGATGAACAACACGAAGCAAAAGCTTTTCGTCGACGAACTTCATAAACAGTACGGCGATAACGAAGTCCTCAAAGGTGTTTCGCTGAAGGCGAACGCCGGCGACGTCATCAGCGTGATCGGCTCGTCCGGTTCGGGCAAGAGCACGATGCTCCGCTGCATCAACTTCCTCGAACAGCCGAACGCCGGCCGCATCTTCGTGGACGGCGAAGAAGTGCGCACGCAAAAGAACAACCAGGGCGCGCTGCGCGTGTCCGACCCGAAACAGTTGCAGCGCGTGCGCACCAAACTGTCGATGGTGTTTCAGCACTTCAACTTGTGGTCGCATATGAACGTGCTCGAGAACATCATCGAGGCGCCCGTGCATGTGCTCGGCCTAAAGCGCAAGGAAGCCGAAGACCGCGCGCGCGAATATCTCGAGAAAGTGGGCCTCGCGCCGCGTCTCGAGAAGCAGTATCCGTCGCATCTGTCGGGCGGTCAGCAGCAGCGCGTGGCGATCGCGCGCGCATTGGCGATGCATCCCGACGTGATGTTGTTCGACGAACCGACTTCCGCGCTCGACCCCGAACTCGTCGGCGAAGTGCTCAAGGTCATGCAGACGCTCGCCGAGGAAGGCCGCACCATGATCGTCGTCACGCACGAAATGGCGTTTGCGCGAAACGTGTCGAACCACGTGATGTTCCTGCACCAAGGGCGCGTCGAAGAAGAAGGCCGCCCCGACGACGTGTTCAAAAACACGCGCAGTGAGCGCCTGAAGCAGTTCCTGTCCGGCAGTCTGAAATAGCAATGCGGTAGCAAAACATATCGCACAGCCTGGTATTTGAGATTTGGCGATGACTCATCGCAACGCCTCATGACCGGGCTGTAGTCGAAGTACTTTTTACAAGGCGCTTACGAGCGCCTTTTTTGTTTCGGTCACCTGTGTAATCCGCGCTTTTCGGCCGCGAAACCGTCGCGTACAAGCCTCCCAACGCGTCTTTTCGCCCCTACCCTGCCGTATCCGAAGCGTCAATAGTGGCAATCCTTAATCTTGCCCCCGTCGATCCGTGATTCCCTTGTCGCATAAGGGCTTTAGCCGTTTTGACACAGGCGGCAATGGGTCTTTGCCCACATCGGTATTGCAATTTGGAGACACAGGTCAACGCCGGTACTAATTTCTTCTCACACTCAAGTGTATTTTTGATAAATTAGTAACCAAAGTAGCAAAACTAAGTTCATTAAAAGTAGTTTTACTTCAAAGCACAGAGGAGAACCGGTCGGCGAGGGATCGGCATGACGACCAGACAGCCCCAAGGCTGCACGTCAGGATAGGAGACCAATCCGCCCGCTAATCTCCCTGGTACCGATTTCTGTTCGGCGCAACTCGCGTCCGAACACCATTCGCAGTACTGGGTTTCACTTTTTGACAGGGTATGGAGGAGAAGATGAAGAAAGCTTTGCTCGCCGCTGCGCTGATGTCGGCCGGGGTTGTTGCACATGCCCAAAGCAGCGTAACGCTGTATGGCCGCCTGGACGCAGGTCTCGAATACATCAGCGGCCTGCCGAACGCCAACTATACCGGTTCAACCTCGCGCTTTCGCGCGGAAAGTGGTGACTGGGGCACGAGCCTGTGGGGCATGAAGGGCGTCGAGGATATCGGCGGCGGCAATAAGGTCCTGTTCCAGTTGGAAGGCTCGTTCAACACGATGAACGGTCAGGGTCCTGGCGGCGGCGGTCTCTTCAATCGCTGGGCAACGGTCGGTCTGTCGAACAGCGCATACGGTACGTTGACGATGGGCCGCATGCTCTTCATCTCGAACGGCGTGTGGGACTTCGACCCGTTCGGTCAGTCGAACTGGTCGTCGGCGTCGCTGGTGCGTGGCCGCAACTGGCCGCAATCGAGCAACAACATCGCTTACCAGTCGCCGAAGTTCTACGGCTTTGACGTGTACGGTCAGTACGCGCTGTCGAACGCGACGAACTGGAACGGTAACGGCACGACGCCGCAAGGCCGCGAAGCCGGTCTGCAAGTGACGTACACCTCGTCGCTGTTCCAGTTGCGCGGCATGTACGACGAAATCCGCAACAACACCAACGGCAACTTCACGGACCCGTTCACGGCATCGCGCGAGTACACGGCTGCGTTCAACGTGTTCCTCGGTCAGTTCAAGATCCAGGGCGCGTATCAGGCAGTGCGCACGTCCGCGGCTGCCAGCGCGGTAAACGCTGCGCCGACCTCGCTCGATCACGAATGGGGCGGTGTGACGTGGCAAGCCACGCCGGCTGCAGCACTGATCGCGGCTGTGTATCACGTGAACGCGAACAAGGGCGGCGGCAACGCAACGATCTACACGATCGGCGGTTCGTACAACCTGTCCAAGCGCACGCTGCTGGACATCCAGGTCGCGACCGTGCGTAACAGCAAGTCGGCTAACTTCGGTCTGGATGCGAACAACGCAGGCCGTGGCGGCAACATCACCGCTTCGGACGGCACGGTCTCGTACAACGAGAACCCGCTGCCGGGCCACAGCCAGACCGGCGTGTACGCAGGCATTCAACACTCGTTCTAATCGAACGGTGTTCCCCGAAGGCGGCGCCTTCGGGGCTTAGAAGTTCTTCAAGAGAATCTTTTTCACGCTGCTGCGAGAGGCGCGTATCGGTGCGATGTCCGAAAGGGTATCGCACCGTTTTTTATTGGCGCGAAGGCTTCGCGAGTTCTGTCGACGTTGCGCAAAGTCTCCTGCTCGCGCCGGCGCACCGCTTCGGTGCGCGAGCCGCTTAGACGGCCGCTTCGTTTTCTTCGCCGGTACGGATGCGAATCACGCGCTCCACGTCCGCGACGAAAATCTTGCCGTCGCCGATCTTGCCGGTGCGTGCCGCGCCGATGATCGCGTCGATCACCTGGTCGCACTGGTTATCCGCGACGACGACCTCGATCTTCACCTTCGGCAGAAAGTCGACCACATACTCTGCACCACGATAGAGCTCGGTATGGCCTTTCTGCCGGCCAAATCCTTTGACTTCGGTGACGGTCAGGCCCGTGAGGCCGACTTCAGCGAGCGCCTCGCGCACTTCGTCGAGTTTGAACGGTTTGATGACTGCGGTGATGCGCTTCATGGCGAACCTCGTCTCGTGACTGGAAGAGTGAAAGGGAAATGGATGATTTTTATTCTACGCCGCGCCGGATGCGTTGCGGCAGTCCGGCGTGCGTCGCAATGCCCGCGGCTCCGATTCATTCCACCGGTTCGGTGTAGCGCGACGTGATCGGATAGCGCCAGTCGCGGCCGAACGCGCGATGCGTGACGCGAATGCCGATCGGCGCCTGGCGGCGCTTGTACTCGTTGATCTTGATGAGCCGCGTGACGCGCTTCACGTCGTCGGCCGCATAACCCGCGGCGATGATTTCGGCGAGCGAGCGGTCCTCTTCCATGTACATGCGCATGATCGCGTCGAGCACGTCATAGGGCGGCAAGCTGTCCTGGTCGGTCTGGTTCTCGCGCAATTCCGCGGAGGGCGCGCGCGTCAGAATGCGCTCGGGAATCACGTTCTGCGTGTCGAAGGCCGTGGCCTGATTGCGGTAGTGGCACAGCCGATAAACGAGCGTCTTCGCGATGTCCTTGATCACCGCAAAGCCGCCGGCCATGTCGCCGTAAAGCGTGCAGTAGCCCACCGCCATCTCGCTCTTGTTGCCGGTCGTGAGGACGATCGAGCCGAACTTGTTCGACAGCGCCATCAAGAGCGTGCCGCGGATGCGGGCCTGGATGTTTTCCTCGGTGGCGTCTTCCGGGCGTCCTTCGAATTCCTGCGCGAGCGAACTGCGGAACGCGTCGAACATCGGCGCGATCGCGATTTCGTCGTAGCGCACGCCGACGCGGCGGGCCATCTCGGCGGCGTCGGTGGTGGAGATGTCGGCCGTGTAGCGCGAGGGCATCATCACCGCGCGCACCCGATCCGCGCCGAGCGCGTCGCACGCGACCGCCAGCACGAGCGCTGAATCGACGCCGCCCGAGAGGCCGATCAGCGCGCCAGGGAAACCGTTCTTGTTGACGTAGTCGCGCACGCCGATGACGAGCGCCGCGTAGACCTGTGCCTCCAACGAAAGCTCGGGGGCGATTGCTGGGTTGGCGCCGGTTGCGCCGCTGAAGAGCTGCGCGTCGTTGGCCTTCGCTTCACCGCCATGACCGCGCAACGGCACCGCGTTTTCAAACTCCACGAACGCCGTCGCTTCCTCGAACTGCGGCATCTTCGCGACCAGTTCGCCTTGCGCGTCGAGCACGAACGAGCCGCCGTCGAACACCAGTTCGTCCTGCGCGCCGACCATGTTCACATAGACCATCGGCAACCCGGTCTCGCGAATCCGCGCACGCAGGATGTCGAAGCGCACCGCTTCCTTGTTCAGGTGAAACGGCGAGCCGTTCGGGATCAGCAGCACTTGCGCGCCCGCGGCTTTCGCCATTTGCGCGGCCGACGCATGCCACGCGTCTTCGCAGATCACCACGCCGTACTTCACGCCGTCGAGTTCGAAGACGAACGGCTGCGCGTCGGACGCGAAGTAGCGCTTCTCGTCGAACACTTCCGTATTGGGCAAATCCTGCTTGCGATACGTGCCGGCGATCCGGCCGTCCACCACCAGCGACGCCGCGTTGAACGTGTCGACCGGCGGCACGCCGCGCTGGATCGGCGCGTTTGCATTACCATGACCACTCGCCGCGCTGTTGGCAACACTGTCAGCAGCGTCGCGCAACGGATGACCGACGATCACATGCAAGCCGGCGAACTGCTTGAGTTGTTGCGCGAGGTCCGCCAACGCAGCAGCGCTTGCGGTATAAAACGCGGGGCGCAGCAGCAGATCTTCGGGCGGATAGCCGGACAGCGCGAGTTCGGGCGCGACCAGCAGCTTCGCGCCGGCGCTGTGCGCGTCACGCGCGGCGGCGACGATCTTCGCGACGTTGCCGGCGAAGTCGCCGACGGTGACATTGATTTGAGCAAGAGCGATTCGTGTCTTCATGGCAGGATCGACGGGCAAGCGAAAGGCTTGCGGAGGGCTTGCAAATAAAGCGGCTTGTTGTGGGCTCGACGGAACGGACAACTCGGATAAACGAACGACGCAGTACGTGCTTGACGGACCGCGTCGCTCATTGGGACAGTCACACAGATTGAATCAGGAACGCTTTGATTATCGCACGGGCATTCTGGCGTCGCCCTCCGAGGTTGACGCCGCCGAATGGAACGCCCTCCTCGCGCAGCAGACGCAACCCACGCCGTTTCTACGGCATGAGTTCCTGAGCGCGCTGCACGCGACCCGTTGCGCGGTCGCGGACACCGGCTGGGCGCCGCAATTCGTCACGCTGACCGACCCGCTCACGGGCAAGCTCGCCGCGGCCGCGCCGGTTTATCTGAAGGGCCACTCATACGGCGAGTACGTGTTCGACTGGGCCTGGGCCGACGCCTACAAGCGCAACGGCTTGCCCTACTACCCGAAGCTGCTGTGCGCCGTGCCGTTCACGCCGGTGCAAGGCAACCGCCTGCTCGCCGCCGATTCGCACGCGTTGCGCCACCTTGCCGCGACGTTGATGGCGTTCGCCGAGCAGGCCGACGTGTCGTCGCTGCATGTGCTCTTTCCGACCGAAACCGAAGCCAACGCGCTCACCGAGATGGGCATGATGCAGCGCGAAGGCGTGCAGTTTCACTGGTTGAACGACGGCTATCGCGACTTCGACGATTTCCTTTCGACGCTCGAACAGAAGAAGCGCAAGAACATCCGCGCGGAACGCCGCAAAGTCCACGACGCCGGCATCACGATGCGCCGTATTCGCGGCGAGGACATTCAGGACGCGGACTGGCGCTTCTTCAGCAAGTGCTATCGGCAGACTTATCGCGAGCACTTTTCGACGCCGTATCTGAACCTCGATTTTTTCCGCATGATCGGCGCGTCGATGCCGGAGAATCTGCTGCTCGTGATCGCCGAGTACGAAGGCAAGCCGATCGCGAGTTCGCTCGTCGTGTATCAGCGCGATGCGAAAACCGGCGGCACGCTGTACGGCCGTTACTGGGGCGCGCTCGAACATGTGCCCTGTCTGCACTTCGAGACCGCGTACTATCAGCCGCTCGAGTTCTGCATCGAAGAAAAGCTCGGGGCCTTTGAAGGCGGCGCGCAAGGCGAACACAAAATGGCGCGCGGCTTCCTGCCCACAGTGACGCGCTCGGCGCACTGGCTCGCGCATCCCGCTTTCGCCGATGCGGTCGGCCACTTCCTCGACAACGAAAAGAACAGCATCCACGCTTATGTGGACGAGCTGCGCGAACACAATCCGTTCAAAGGCTGACGCGTCCGTGGCGTGGTTTCTCTATCTGCTCGAATGTTCGGACGGCAGCGTCTACACCGGCATCGCCACCGACGTCGACGCGCGTTTCGAAAAGCACGTCAGCGGCGCGGGCGCGCGCTATACACGTTCGCGCAAGCCGGTGCGCGTGCTGGCATCGTTCGAACTGGCGGATCGTTCGAGCGCGTCGCGCGCCGAGTATTGGGTGAAGCGCTTGACGCCCGCGCAGAAGCGGACGCTGGCGGCGGGTGGGCGGACGCTCGAGTCGGTGATGCCGGAGCCTGAGCCGGCTCTGGATGATGATGAAGTCGAAGGCGACGCGGCGTGAACGGCGTGCGTTCGCTGAGCAGTTGGCGGTGACTGTGCCACCGTCAGCCACGCTTCATTAACGCCCAATCACCCCCGCGCTTCGCGCATCCGCTCCGTCAGCAAGCGCTGCATCAACGCAAGCTCGCCCACTGCATCCGCTTCGAGCGATGTCAAACGCTCGCGCGCCGGCAGTTCATGCCGTAGCGGCACGATCGCGCGATTCAGCGACGCCTCGATGTCCGCGCTCACCGCCTCCACCCACGCGCGAAGCTCGGCGTGCACATCGTGAGCTTCACGCCGGTTCGCGCTCAAGCGCAACTGCGTCGCCGTGCCCGCCATCTTGCGCAGCACGCTCAGCACCGTCAGCGTGACCGTGTCGACCATCGAGTGCTCCAGCTTTTCGAGGCGAATCCGCGCGATCGCCTCTTCGGCGTTATTGCTGCCGAGGCCCGCCGCCCTGCGCAGGCGCTCCATATCCTTTTCCGTGCGACGCGGCGATTCGAGCGCGGCAAGCAGATACGCCAGATTGGCGCGCACGGCGTCGCCGAGATACGCGCGGTAATCGGTTTTCTCGCGCGTCGGCCATAGATAGAACGTGGCGAACAGCGCGAGCACGCAGCCGAGCACATTGTTGCCGAGCCGCGTGAGCGCATACGCGATCTCGCTCGCGCCGGGCGTCGCGAAGTCGGCCACGAGCACGAACGTCGGCGTGAGGAACAACACGAACAAGCTGTAGCTGACGGGGCGCAAGGCCATCGTCGCCATCACCAGCGGAAAGACCGCGAGCGAAATGCCGAGCGGCGAATGAATCGCATAGCCGATGCCCGCCGCCAGCACGCCGCCGACAATGCTGCCCGCCGCGCGCTCGATGCTGCGCGGCCAGGTCGCGGCAATCGAAGGTTGCAAGATCAGCAGCGTCGCCATGGTCGCCCAATAGCCGAACGGCAAGCCGAGCACGCGGATCACGACAAAGCCCGCGGTCGTCGTCACGCCGACGCGCGCCGCATGGCGCAAGCCGACCGACTCCAGCGACAGGTTTGCCTTCAGCGTCGACCAGACCCGCGCCAACGTGATCGCGACACTCCCTAAGAAATGCGGCGGCGCCTGTACCGGCGTGAAGTCGACGAGTTCGAAGTCGGACTTCAGCTTGACCGGCTCCATCAGCGCGGTTTCAAGACGCCGCGCGAGCCGGCGCAAGCGCAACTGCAATTTCACGAGATGCGTCCAGCGCGCTTCGTTTGCATCGGCGCCGATGTTGCGCAGCGTCTCGCCCAGCGCCGTGAGAAGACGCGCCGCGCGTCTGATGTGGCGAGCGTGGTGTTCGTCGCCGGGCATTTTTTCGCACGCGCCGGAGACGGCGATCAGATACGCGAACAACGCCTCGCCTTCCGTCAGCAAGCCGAGCAGCGCGTCGTAGGTCTCGCGCGCGGCGGTTCGCGTCGGCGGCACGCGCGCCAGCGCCTTGCGCGAGCGCTCGAGCGCCGCGCGCGCATCGGCGCGAAACTGCGCGGCATGCGTCGCCCATTCGCGCGGCGTGCTGCGCTGCTGCAGCAGACGCGCGCTGTCGAACGCAATGTCCGCGAGCCGCAGATACACCGTGCGTAACGAAGCGCGGCTTGCGCCAAACGGCTGAATGCGCCACACGGTCAGGCTCAACGCGACCGCGAACAGGCAGCCGATCAGATAGACGCCGAGAAACGCGAGCCCTTCGCGGACGTCGTGCATCGGCCGGTCGACCATCACGACGCAGGCGGTCGCGGCGAGAATCGTCACTTGCGAGGTCGCCGCGCCCCAGATGCGGCCGAACGCGCCAAGGCTCGTGAAGACGAGGACTGCGAGCGCGGCAACCACCGTGCCGCTCGCCGACGCGAAAGCGGTGAGCCCGCCGCATGCGGTGGAGAGCAGCGCGAAGCCCATCATCGATGCAAAGCGGGCGCGGTTTGAACCGGCGGCATCGGCGAGACAGGTCCAGAACGCGCCGATCGCGGCCCACGCGAAGACCGGATCGTGCAGCAAGTTGCCGAGCGCGAGCATCGCCGTCGATGCGCACGCGGCGCGCAAGCCTTCGGAGAGACTGGCCTCGCTGGCGGAGAACGACACCATCCACACCGGCCGCTTGCGATAGATCGCCGTGGCGATCGCATACAGCCGATTCGACCAGCGAGGCAAGGGACGCGGCGTGTTGGACTTGCGGTTCGTCATCCGGACAGTGGGCTCCTGAGGCGGCGTGTGGCTGGGCAATGGCAGATTGGGCCGCGGTCGGGACAATCCGACGCGGTCACAAATCATAAGGGTTTATACCTGGATATAAAAATGGCTTCGGTTCATCCGCGCGATGCAGTTGGGCTATACGAGCGTGCCTCGGCTGCAATTGCAATAAAAAACCGCGCGGCCCGTTCCGGCTCGCGCGGTTTTGTGCACCTGGCTGGCGTCTGGCGTCTTACTTGGCGGGCCGATGATTCGATCTCATCGGCGCGCCAGAGCCATTTACTTCTTGTAGTTCGCCACGCCTTCGCTGATTTCCTTGTGCGCGGCTTCCATGTCGGCCCAGCCTTCGACCTTCACCCACTTGCCCTTCTCCAGCGCCTTGTATTGCTCGAAGAAGTGCTTGATCTGGTCCTTGAGGTAGGCCGGCACGTCGTCGATCGACTTCAGGCTTGCGGTCATCGGGCAGATCTTGTCGTGCGGCACGGCAATCAGCTTCGCGTCCACGCCCGATTCGTCGGTCATTTGCAGCATGCCGAGCGCGCGGGCGCGAACCACCGAGCCTGCCAGCAGCGGGAACGGCGTGATCACCAGCACGTCGACCGGGTCGCCGTCGCCCGACAGCGTTTGCGGAATGAAGCCGTAGTTGGCCGGATAGCGCATGCCGGTGCTGATGAAACGGTCGACGACGAGCAGGCCCAGGTCCTTGTCGGCTTCGTACTTCACCGGGTCGCTTTGCGCCGGGATTTCGATGATGACGTTGAAATCTTGCGGAAGGTCTTTCCCTGCGGGGACGTTATTGAAGCTCATGAGCGCTCTCTGGTCAGATGGAATTCGGAGCACGGCATGCGGCGCGTGGCCCGAGGCGATGCATGATGAAAACTCGCCCCGAACGCGAGCGCTGCGGCCGGACAGTGCGGAATGCGCCATTATAGCCAATCGGCCGATGGCATCCGTCGGCGGATCGGCGCGATAATCATCAGGCGTCGCTCGATTGTGCCTCTCGTTTATGAACACCGCGTAACGGCGTTCGTTCAGCGTTCCGTCGAACTTCTGTGGAACGTGCGCCGGTTGCGGACATGTCAAGGAGTCTGAATGGAAGAAGCCCGACACTTCATCGGCGGCGAGTGGGCCGCTGCTTCAGGCGGCGAGACCATCGCCGTGCTCGATCCCTCGGACGGCCAGCCGTTCACGCAACTCGCGCGCGGCACAGCGGCGGACATCGACGCCGCCGTGCACGCCGCGCGCCGCGCGTTCGAAGGTGCATGGGGCGCGGCGAGCGCGGCCGAACGCGGACGCGTGCTGTACCGGCTGTCGATGCTCGTCGCCGCGCATCAGGAAGAACTGGCGCAGCTCGAAGCACGCGATACCGGCAAGCCGCTTAAGCAGGCGCGCGCCGATTCGGCGGCGCTCGTGCGCTACTTCGAGTTCTACGCGGGCGCAGCCGACAAGCTGCATGGCGAGACGCTGCCCTACCAGGCCGGCTACACGGTGATGACGATCCGCGAGCCGCACGGCGTGACCGGCCACATCGTGCCGTGGAATTATCCGATGCAGATTTTCGGGCGCAGCGTGGGCGCGGCGCTCGCGGCGGGCAATGCGTGCGTCGTCAAACCCGCCGAAGACGCGTGCCTTTCGGTGCTGCGCGTCGCCGAACTGGCGGCCGAAGCGGGCCTGCCCGCAGGCGCGCTCAATGTCGTCACCGGTTATGGACACGACGCGGGAGCGGCGCTCGCGCGTCATCCGGGCATCGATCATATTTCGTTCACCGGCTCGCCCGAAACCGGCAAGCTCGTCACGCAAATGGCCGCCGAGAACCACGTGCCCGTCACCCTCGAGTTGGGCGGCAAATCCCCGCAAATCGTTTTCGCCGATGCGGACCTCGACGCCGCGCTGCCCGTGCTCGTTTCCGCGATCGTGCAGAACGCCGGGCAAACCTGTTCGGCGGGCAGCCGCGTGCTGATCGACCGCGCGATTTACGAGCCGCTGCTCGACCGGCTGAGCGGCGCGTTTAACGCGCTGCGCGTCGGTCCGTCGCATGCGGATCTGGATTGCGGGCCGCTCATCAACGCGAAACAGCAGCAGCGCGTGTGGGACTTTCTGTCCGACGCGCAGCATGACGGCATCGCGATGGCCGCGCACGGCGAAGTGATTCCCGAGGCGCCGGAAAGCGGCTTCTATCAGGCGCCCACGTTGTTGCGCGACGTGCCCGCGAGCCACCGCCTTGCCCGCGACGAAGTATTCGGCCCCGTGCTCGCCGCCATGTCCTTCAGCGACGAAGAGGAAGCGCTCGCGCTCGCCAACGGCACGCAATTCGGCCTGGTGGCCGGCATCTGGACACGCGACGGCGCGCGCCAGATGCGTCTCGCGCGACGTCTGCGCTCGGGCCAGGTGTTCATCAACAACTATGGCGCGGGCGGCGGCGTCGAATTGCCGTTTGGCGGCGTCAAACATTCGGGCCACGGACGCGAGAAAGGATTCGAGGCGCTGTATGGCTTTACGGTGCTGAAGACGATTGCGATCCGGCACGGCTAGTTCGTGTCTCTGCATGCCCCGACTTACGCATCAACATCTACGACAAACAATGGAGACATCATGCGGTTGACAGGTAAAACGGCCATCGTCACGGGTGGCGGCTCGGGTTTCGGCGAAGGCATCGCGAAGACCTACGCGCGCGAAGGCGCGAACGTCGTCGTCAACGATCTCAACGGCCCCGCCGCCGAGCGCGTCGCGAGCGAAATCGCGCTGGCGGGCGGCAAGGCGATTGCAGTGACGGGCAACGTCGCGCAACGCGAGGACTGGCAAAAGCTGCGCGAGGCGGCGCTCGAAGACTTCGGCAGCGTGCAGATCGTCGTCAACAATGCGGGCACCACGCATCGCAACAAGCCGGTGCTCGAAGTGACCGAAGCCGAGTTCGACCGCGTGTACGCGGTGAACGTCAAAAGCATCTACTGGAGCGTGCAGGAGTTCGTGCCGTATTTCCGCGAGCAAGGCGGCGGCAGCTTCATCAATATCGCGTCGACGGCGGGCGTGCGGCCGCGCCCCGGACTCGTCTGGTACAACGGCAGCAAGGGCGCGGTGATCATCGCGAGCAAGTCGCTGGCGGTGGAACTCGGGCCGGACCGCATCCGCGTGAACTGCGTGAATCCGGTGATCGGCGAAACGGCTTTGCTGTCCGAATTCATGGGCGTCGAAGATACGCCTGAGAACCGCAAGCGCTTTCTCGCGGGCATTCCGCTGGGACGCTTTTCGACGCCGCAGGACATCGCGAACGCCGCGCTCTATCTGGCTTCGGACGAAGCGGAGTTCATCACCGGCGTGTGTCTGGAAGTGGATGGCGGGCGCTGCGTGTAGTCGCAGCTCTGGCGTTGGGTTTGGCGTTGGTGGCGTTGCCCTGAGCAAGCGCCGTTCACGTACGGCGCTTGCGGGGCTCAGTGTTTTCCCCCGGTATCTAATTGACGTGCGAGCCGCGCCGCACGGCTAGAATCGATCGACGCGGCACTTCAATTCCACAAGAAAAGAGGAGACACCATGGCTAGTCCCGCAGATCCGCTCCACCATCCCGGCGCGGGAGCGCCGCCTTCCACTTTCGAAGAGGCGACCTATCGCAAGGTCAACTGGCGGCTCGCGCCGCTCCTGATGCTCTGCTACGTGGTCGCGTATCTCGACCGCGTGAACGTCGGCTTCGCGAAGCTGCAAATGACGAGCGATCTCGGCCTGAG
Organism: Paraburkholderia graminis; assembly: GCF_003330785.1. Taxonomy (NCBI): domain Bacteria; kingdom Pseudomonadati; phylum Pseudomonadota; class Betaproteobacteria; order Burkholderiales; family Burkholderiaceae; genus Paraburkholderia; species Paraburkholderia graminis. The sequence continues at coordinate 995,088 of NZ_CP024934.1, read as the reverse complement.
CGATGCGGTTTATGGCTTTGGCGCAGGCATTTTCTTCGTCGGCTACTTTTTCTTCGAGATCCCAAGCAATGTGATTTTGCACAAGGTGGGCGCGCGCGTGTGGATTGCGCGGATCATGGTGTCGTGGGGCGTGATCTCCATGCTGACCATGTTCGTCACCACGCCGACCATGTTCTACGTGATGCGCTTTCTGCTCGGTATTGCCGAAGCCGGCTTCTTTCCCGGCATCATTCTGTATCTCACCTACTGGTATCCGTCGCATCGGCGCGGACGCATGACGACGTGGTTCATGACGGCGATTGCGCTCTCGGGAGTGATCGGCGGGCCGGTGTCGGGCTATATCCTGAAGACGTTCAATGGCGTGAACGGTTGGCACGGCTGGCAGTGGCTGTTTCTGCTCGAAGGGCTGCCGTCGGTGCTGGTGGGCATTCTGGTTTTCGTCGCACTCGATGATCGTATTTCGAAGGCCAAGTGGCTGACCGACGAAGAAAAGGAACTGCTGCAGCGCCACGTTTCCGCGGAAGAAGCGACCAAGCACGACATGCCGATTCGCCAGGTGCTGACGAGCGGCCGCGTGCTGATGCTTAGCCTCACTTACTTTTCGTTCGTGATGGGTTTGTATGGCGTGAGCTTCTGGCTGCCGACGATCATTAAGGCGACCGGCGTGACGGATGCGTTCGCGATCGGCCTGCTCTCCGCGATTCCGTTCGCGGCGGCGGTGGTGGCGATGGTGCTGGTTGCGCGCAGCGCGGACCGCATGCGCGAGCGTCGCTGGCATATTGCGTTGCCGGCATTTGCGGGGGCGGTTGGACTGGTGCTTTCGGTGGTGTACACGCACAACACGGTGCTCGCGATGGCTTCTCTCACGCTTGCGACGATGGGCATTCTCACTACGTTGCCGCTGTTCTGGAGTTTGCCGACGGCGATTCTTGCGGGAACGGGTGCCGCGGCCGGGATTGCGATGATTAATTCGATTGGCAATCTTGCGGGGTTTTTGAGTCCGTATGCGGTGGGGTGGTTGAAGCAGGCGACTGCGGCTAATGATTCGGGGATGTATATGCTCGCGGCGTTTCTGGTTCTTGGGGGACTGCTGGCGATTAGTGTGCCGGCGAGGATGGTTAATCGGTGAGTGGGTTTGCTAACCATCGAGTTTGAGTGAGGCGCGGCTATTGCCATTGACATGTAACGTTAGGCGATAGTCGCGCTCACAAGGAATGCGTGCACAAGCGAGAAAAAGCTCGAACAATCCGCATAGTTTCCTGCCATTGCCATTTCCTGAGACACAGTGATGAAGGTCACGATTGCGTACATCGAAGAACCGCCATTCGGTTGGACCGACGCGGATGGTAGCGCTACAGGCGCTGACATCGCCTTGGCCGATGCAGTCCTTCGGGCGATTGGTGTAGCGCGGATCGAATATCACCTGACCACGTTCAGTGAACTGCTGCCCGGCGTTCAAGCAGGCCGGTGGGACATGAATGTGCCGCTCTTCGTCACGGCTGAACGCGCGGAGATGGTCGCGTTCAGCGTACCTGTATGGGGAATCGGCGACGGCTTTCTCGTTCAGGCTGGAAATCCGAAAGCGCTCGACAGCTATGTATCACTCGCCGAACGCGCCGATGCCCGCCTTGGCATCATCGCGGGACAGGTTCAACACGATTCGGCCAGAGCATCAGGCGTATCGGAAGAGCAGATCGTCATCTTTCAACAACAGGCCGACGCTATTGACGCGGTCCTTTCGCGCGAGATCGATGCGTATGCGAGCACCGCGTTGGGCAATCGCATAGTTGCGAGTCGGGTCGGTGGCTCAATGCTCGAGGCGGTGGCGCACAAGCGGGCAACGGACGGTGCGCAGCACACGCCCCCGCTCGGAGCGTTCTCGTTTAATCGAAAGAACAGCGAGCTGATTAATGCGGTGAACCGGCAACTTCGTTTATATCTGGGCTCGGAAGATCATCGCGCCAGCATGGCAAGGTTTGGATTGACGGGTAATGAAATCGATCCAGCGCTCGCGCGCTGAGTTTGTTTGCGTTGGCGTAGGCATTAGCTGCCGCTCGATAAGGTCGCACTACTCGGCAACAATTCGCCGCGACGACTACTATCTCGTCCATCTACTGTTGGGCCAACTCGCGGCATTATGTGGACGCACGTTTGGAGAATGTACTTTGGCCCCGGCACTTGGCGTTAGCTTCAAGTTGAAGAACTACTTGACGAACACGCCGCGATGGGGATTGATCGTGGGAGGGGCAGCGATCATGTCGTTCGGGCAGATCGCGCTCATTGTCGTCGGATCGTGGTTTTTTGGCGCGCCGCCTGCGCACGAAATACCGTTCGCGAACCGCTCTATTGAGTTGCGACTGTTCGTTATCGTTGTCGCGATGCCATTCGTGGAGACAATAGTCGGGCAATGGCTGCCGATTCGATTGGTTAGGGGCGTTTTCCGTCAACCGTGGTGGGTTGCTGGACTTTGTTCAGCCATTGCATTCACTTGCCTGCATGGTTATACGGATCGTACTGTCGTGAGTATTGTCTTGGGCGCAGCGGTGCTTGCGGCGGTCTTCGTTGTGGAGGCCAGGAAGCAAGGGCGGCCGATTTTTAGCACGTACGTTACGCACGCTTTGGCTAATGGGCTTGTGTTGGCTGTGCGCTTTCTTTAGCCGGGGAAAGGTTGAGTAGGTGGGGTTCCGGTCGAACGGCCGCTGACTACAGCGTCTGGCCGCGAGCCTCGCTTTATGCTATCGACGCGCTCGGGGCCGAGCGCTCTACATATGGACGACGGTCGCCAGTACCGCTGTGACAATATCGCTTCCGTTCCGGCTCAATGCATTGATTTCGCTGCCTTTCGCCGGCCTGTTTATTGCCTTGGTGTATAGCAAAAGGAGTTACGACTTCTTTGTCGAGAGCCATCATATGCCGTCGCGACATACGGTCCGGGATCTGGTTCGAATTGGCGCTCTCGGTCTCTCGTGTCTGCTTCATTTTTTTGCAATGTCTTTCGCGGCAAGCCGCGCGGGCTGGTTACCGCTCCTAATGCCGCAGGGCCGCCCTTTGAGCCTTCTTATTGCGGCAACGATCGCGCTCCTCTTTGGAGTCGCGCTTTCGCCAAAGGGACAGCGCGCGTGGAACTGCGGCATGACCCTGATGATCTTCTCTGTTTCGATGACCTGCCAATTGCTCGCCCACGTAACGACGAGCACGCCACTCATCAAATACTTGCCGCCTCCTTTCAGGTTCACACCGTTTCCGTGGTCCGTGATGATTGCGTACACCGCAGTGGTCGGACTCACTGCTACAGCGTTGCTGCAATGGACCAGGCCCCCTCGTCACCGGCCGCCTCTGGAAATGCCTGACTTTTCGTGAAAGTAATTCCGATTCCCCCACACGCCATCCACTCACCTCGCCCGCAACGCATCCACAACATTCATCCGCGACGCGCGCAACGCGGGCAAAAAGCCGCCGACCAGCCCCATCGTCACCGAGAACGCCAATGTCTTCCCGACAATAGCGGGCGTCAGGATGAAGCGGAACGACAGGTCCGCGAAGGTCTGGAAGTTGGTTGTCGAGAACGACGCGAACTGCATGAACGCTGCGCAGCCAAGCCCCGCCAGTCCGCCGACGAGCCCCAGTAGCATCGCTTCGATGAGGAACGCCGCGAGCACGTTCGCGCGCTTGAAGCCGAGCGCGCGCAACGTGCCGATCTCCGCCACGCGATTCGCCACGGACGCATACATCGTGATCATCGCGCCGATCATCGCGGCAATGGAAAAGATGGCCGACAGCGTGAAGCCGAGTATGTTGAGGAACGTCGACAGCGCCTTCGACTGGTCGCTGTAAAAAGTCCGCTCGCGTTTCGCGTCGTCGGCGAGGCGGGGGTCGACGTCGATATCGCTCCTGAAGCGCTCAAACTGATCGCTCTCTGAAAGCCGCACGACCATCGACGAATAACTCGTCCGGCGAAACGCCTGCATCAGTTGATCGGCATCGCCCCAGATCTCCGAATCGAAGCCGCTGCCGCCTGCGTCGAAGGTGCCGACCACAGTCCATTCGCGCTGCGCGAAACGCAAATGCTCGCCGGGCTGCGTGCCCGCAAAGCCCTTCGCAATGCTGCTGCCGACCACGATCTCCGACGAACCCGGCGTGAAGAAGCGCCCCGATGCGAGCCGCACTTGCGGCCGCAAGCCGATGCCCGCTTGCGACACACCGCGTATCACCACGTTCGACGGCTTGCCCGAGCCGATTTTCGCGAGCGAGATCAGCACGACCGACTCTTTCGACGCGAGCCTTCGTCCGTCGCCGCCGATCGCGACGGCCGGATGCATCTCGATCACGTTGGCCTGATTGCGGTCGATCGCGCTCTGCACTTCCGTCTCGGCGCCCTTGCGGATCACGACGACGTTGTCCTCTTCGCCCGTCGAGACGAGCGTTTTCTTCAGGCCCGCGTCGAGCATCAGCACCGTCGAGAACACGAATACGACGAGCGCGAGTCCGCCCGCCGTGAGCGCCGTCGTCAGGCGACGGGTCCACAGGTTGCGAGCGATATATGAAAGCGGAATGGCCACGATGCGCTACCCGATCGCCCGCAGGCCTTCGACGATCCGCACGCGCGCCGCCTGGATCGCCGGAATGATCGCCGCCGCCACGCCGACGACACCCGCACACGCCGCCTGCAACAGCACGGTGTCGCGCGACACGTGGAAGACGGGGAATACACCGCCCGTTGCCTGCCGGAAGATACTGGCGGCGGGCGGCGTCAACAGCATGCCGAGCCCGCCGCCCGCGATGCACAGCGTCAACGATTCGCCGAACATCAGCAGCGCGAGAAAGCCCGGTCCGAAACCGAGCGCCTTCAGCGTCGCGTATTCGACGGTGCGCTCGCGGGCGCTCATCGCCATCGCATTCGCCATCACGGCCATGATGATGACGATCACCACATACGACACGACGCGGATCGCCGCGATGATCTGATTCGACATCGCGACGAAGCCGAGCTGGAACGCCTGCTCGGTTTCGGTCAGCGTTTCGGCGAGGGAGTTCCTGAACACGTCGTCGACGTTGCGCGAGATCGCTGCAGCCTCCTCGGGAACAGCAATGCCCAGCACGTAGACACCGACCTGATCCGCACGCCGCCCCGGCATTTTGCGCACCGATTCGTTCAGATAGTCCCAATGAAAAATGAGTTGCCGCGTGATGGTGGATTCGTCGCGGCCGTCCATGATGCCGCGCACGACAAACTCCCAGGTGCCCGGATAGATCGTGCCTTTGATCGGGATGACGTCGCCGACCTTGAAGCCGAACTGCGTCGCGAGTTGCCGGCCGACGAGACAGCCCTTGCGGTCGCGTACGTAATCGCTGCGCTGTTGAGCGGGCACGATCAACTCGGGATAGAGGTCCAGATAGTTGTCCGACACGGCGAACTGCGCGAAGAAGTTCTTCGGCTCGCGATACACGCCGCCGAACCAGCTCGAGCGCGCAACCAGCGTCACGCCTTCCACGCCGCGAATGCGGTTCTCGTAGCTGAGCGGCAGCGAGAACGTCAGCGAAATGGCGTTGCGCGTGACGAGGCGCGCATTCGATGCGGCCGCGGCGCCCGCATACCATGCATCGACTACCGTATTAAGAAGCCCGTATGCCAGCACCGCGATCGTGAGCCCGAGCACCGTCAACGCAGTGCGCAGCTTGTGGCGCAGCGCGTTGCGCGTAATCAGCTTCAGCGCGTGCATGACAGGCTGCCGTCGCGCCGATCAGCGTGTGTCGCCATCGGTCAGCTCCCCTTTGTCCAGATGCACGAGCGCATTCGCGGCGCCTGCGGCATGCGCGTCGTGCGTGACCATGATGATGGTCTTGCCCAGTTCGCGGTTCAGACGTTGCAGCATCGCGAGGACTTCTTCCGCCGATGTGCGATCGAGGTCGCCGGTCGGTTCGTCGGCGACGATCAGCGTCGGATCGGTGATGACTGCGCGGGCAATCGCGACGCGCTGCTGCTGTCCGCCCGACAGCTCCGACGGATAGTGATGCGCACGGTTCGCGAGGTTGACCATCTCGAGCACCAGCTCGACGCGCTCGCGCCGCTCCTTGCGCGTGAGTCTCGTGAGCATCAGCGGCAACTCGATGTTCTCGAACGCCGTCAGCACCGGCATCAGGTTGTAGAACTGGAAGATAAAGCCGACGTTGGCCGCGCGCCAGTCGGCCAGCGCCGCTTCCGACAGTTGCGTGATGTCGAGCCCGCCCACGCGCAGCACGCCGCCATCGGGCCGGTCGATGCCCGCAATCAGGTTGAGCAGCGTGCTCTTGCCTGATCCCGACGGCCCCATCAATGCGATGAAGTCGCCTTCTTCTATCGAAAGCGTGATGTTCGACAGCACCGGCACCGTCTGCACGCCGCGCCGGTACGACTTCACGAGCTGCGATATCTCGACGAGCGGCGCAGCGCCATTCGCGCGGTTCATAGCTTGCTGCCCGCTCATGTTATGGCTTCGCCACGTTGACTTTCGCGCCGTCCGTCAACTGCGCGTCGGGCGCACGCACCAGCACGTCGCCGGCGCGCACGCCGTCGAGTGCGATCAGGTCGCCGAGTTTCGCGCCCGTCGTGACCGGCACCTGATGCACGGTCTCGTCCTTGACGACGAAGACGACGCTGCGTCCGTCGCGCTGAACGACGGCAGCCGGCTGCGCCGCGACGACGGGCCGCCGGTCCTGCGGCGGCACCGGCTTTGACAGGAAAGCGATCTTTGCGCTCATGTCCGGCAGCACGCGTGGGTCGCGATCGACGAAGCGCACCTTGACGAGCACCGTCGCCTTCGAGCGGTCGACGGTCGGCACGATGCGCGATACGCGGCCTGCGAGACGCAGTTCGGGGAGCGCGTCGAGCTGGATCTCGCAAGGCGCGTCGACGGCGATCTTCGCGATGTTCGATTCCGCGACATCCGCCTCGACTTCGAGCGTGTCCATGTCGGCGATGGTGACGACGGCCCCTTTGCTGTCGGACGCCTGAGAAAACGGCGTGATGTTGTCGCCGACGTTCGCATGCTTCTCGATCACCACGCCGTTGAACGGCGCGCGAATCACGGTCTGATCGACAGCGACCTGTGCGGCCTGCGCGTTCGCCTGCGCCGACACGATGGCCGCGCGGCTGTTGTCGATCGACGCCTGCGCCTTGTCGTAGCGCGCGAGATCGGCGTCGTACTGCGTCGCGGGCATCGCGCCGCTCGGCACCAGAATCTTAGAGCGGCGCAGGTTGAGTTCAGCGTTTTTCAGTTCGGCGACCTGCAGCGCGAGGTTCGCTTGTGCGACCTTCACCTGCGCCCTCGCCTGCGCCAGCGACGCCTCGACGTCCGCACTTTCCAGCCTGGCGATGACTTCATCCTTTTTCACATGCGTGCCTTCGAGCACCCCGAGCCATTCGAGCCGCCCTTGTGCCTTCGACGCCAGGGCCGCCTTGCGTTGCGGCACGACGTAGCCCGTCGCGTTCAGCAAAGTGTAGCTCTGCGACGGATAAGCGGAGACGACCGACGTGGTTTGCACGGTGCGCGGGCTGGCGAAGCGCAAGCCCACGACGAGCGCGCCCACGACGATCAGCGCGGCCACCCCGTAGCCGGTCCAGTTGCGCCGACGGCGCGCAGTCACCGGCGCGCGGTCGATTTTGAGTCGTTTGAGATCGTGTTCAGCCAATTTTTTTATCGGTTCGCCGGGCAGCGCTCGTGCTGCCCCGGCTACTCGCGCTATGGACGGGGAGTCAGTATAGCGCTGCGTCTGGTGTGGCAGCCTGCGGGTGGGGGACGGCGGCTCAAAACGACGATGCGCTGCGCGGCGGAGAAAGACTACGCGCCGCATTTCCCCTTCGGATGGCCGCTGCCTATCATTCTTTAGAAGGCCGAAGTGGCGGCATTGACTCGCGGATAACGTAGGAAGAATCTGCGCCCGATGCAGGCTCTCACGCGCCGCATCCTGCGGCGCCTGCTGCGATGACGGCTTGCCACTGGCCGGCATCGTCGCGAGTCAAGTGGAGGTCCGCAATGAAATTCATTGTGCAGTGGAAGGGGCTACCGACGGCACAGCAATCGGCGATCGAACGTTTCATGAAGACGGGAGGCGCGCTGCCGCCCGATGGCATCACGATGCTCGGCCGTTGGCACGCAATCGGCGAGTTGAGCGGGTGCGCGATCGTCGAGGCCGACAGCACGGCCCCCCTGGCGGCGTGGGTGCTGCAGTTTGGCGATATCTTTACGTTCACCATTTCGCCCGCTGTCACCGACGACGAACTCGGGAAGGCGTTGGCGGCGTTTCAGGCGGGGAGGTAAGGCTGGCGGAACAGGGGCGTTAATCGGAATACCGATGCGCTTCTGTTTTTGTGTTCCAGGCTAGGGTCGGGCGCTGCCGATCGTCGTGCCCTCCACTCCACTCGGCCGTAGAATTGCTTAGCCCCCGCAGCGAGGGGTGCAACGCGCTGATTTGGGTCAAGCTTGACGCAGTCACGCAAAGCCGCTGCTCAATCCAGCACGCATCGACAGTGACCAGTCACCCCGTGCAATGTCTCCCCCAACCAAACTTCCATCGCTAACCGTCGGCTACCGAACGACACTTCCCCGCTCTCCGCACTGGCATACAACCCCACCCAGCCGCCAGTAAAGGCACACCGTTCCATGGCACGGTCGATGCATAAACGACGCCGTCAAGAGTCGTCTATTGACCAACATCGGGCCGTACGAGGTGCGTCATGTCCAGTGCTCAGCAACAAGCCAGTCGCGGAACCCACCACGGCTTGCACGCCTTCTCCTGGCTGCGCGCCTTAAGGCTGATTTTCGGCGCGCCCAAAGCGTATTTGCCTTACGTGCTTCCGTGGCTGCTGGGAAGTCTCACTGTCGCGTTCTGCTATCTCGTCGTGCAAGGCGTGCTCAGGCAACAACTGCTGGTGCCGCCCGTGGCCACGCCACCGTCTCTCGCCGAACGCGGCTACACATCCAGTTTCCTCGCCGAAAAGATCATGTCTGAGATGCGGGTGATCGGGCGCGATGCCGGTTCCATTCCCCACGACGCGCTGACCGCGAGCGAAGCACAGCCCGACATCCAGATTCCCGGTCAGGACCTGTCCTATGCGACGACCGTGCGCTTTCTAAAAGAGGTCGTCGACCGGAAGGATGTGGTCGTTCATATCGGCATCACAAAGCTCGGCGATGCCGCGGACTCCTACATGGCGCACGTGCAGATCGAAGGCGGTGTGTTCCAGTCGCGCCAGGCCGAGGTGACGTTCGCGGGACGCGACATCGACAGATTCGTGCGCGACATTGCCTCGCAGGCGATGCGGCTTGCCGAGCCGAATATACTGGCCAGCCATCTGTTCACCGAAGTGCAGAAAACGAAATGCTCGCTTGCGCAATGCAATTACAGCGAGATCGTCGGCATCTACGATGAAGTGCTTGCGCTGCCCGCTTCGAAGCAGAGCGAATGGGCGGAGGCCGGCAAGGCGTGGCTGCTCGTTAGCCAGGGCCTCGCGAAAGACGCCGAAGCGCAGAGCCGCGAGGCGCTGCGCCGCTATGAAGGCTCGGCGATTCTGCGGGCCAGTCTTGGGATTGCGCTCGAGCAGCAGCACCGAATCGACGACGCGCTGGAACAACTCCAGGCCGGCGCAAAAAAATCATCGCGCACCGCCGAGAACCTGCGTCTCTTGGGCGACGTCATGTTGCACGCGCATCGTTATCCGGAAGCACTGAAGGCTTTCAGGGAAGCCGATCGTATGCAGCCGGACTCGGTCAACACGTTGCACGACTGGGGTGAGGCGCTTATCGCGGTCGGGCGTCACAACGATGCGATTGCGAAGTTCTCTCAGGCCGTATCGCTTCGGCCGGATCTCGCGCCGTCGTATGCGGGATGGGGCCGTGCGCTCGAGCTAAGTGGCGAGATGAGCGAAGCGGCGCGCCGGTATGCGCAGGCATCGAAACTCGACAAGGATGTGCTCTCGCCGCACGAAGACCGTATCGCGCGGCTTAGCAAGGAGTATCAGGCGGTCACGCGTTCCGACAAACCGGCTTCGGATGCGACGAGCCGCCCACGTTTAAATCAGCCCGCAAGACGTCAGCTTGATGCAACACAAAACCCGATCGCGATGCTGACGGCTTAGTGCAAAGGCATCCTCTTCAGCAGTATCACGTAGCAGGCACGGAGACAGTAGATGAACAGCTTCGACGATGCGTTCAGGGCTCTGATCGGAAGCGAAGGAGGATATTCCTTCCATCCCGCGGACCCGGGCGGCGAAACGATGTGGGGCGTGACGGCACGCGTGGCGCGTAGCTCCGGTTATGCCGGCGCGATGAAGGACCTGCCGCTTGAAACCGCCAGGCAGATCGCCAAGGAAAAATACTGGGACCCGCTGCATCTGGATGAACTCGATCCGCGGGTCGCCTTCCAGATATTCGATGCGAACTATAACGGCGGTCTCGTTGTGTTGTGGATGCAGAAGGCGTCCGGCGCTCAGGAAGACGGCAAGTTCGGCCCGGACACGCTGGACGCCGTCAAGAGCGCGGACCCGATGAGGTTTGTCCTGCGATTCGTGGCGTATCGGCTGCGGTATCTGCGAAACCTGCATACGTGGCCCACTTTCAGCCGCGGATGGACGGACCGTATGGCAACCAACCTTCTCCTTGGAGCTGCATGATGGACTGGTCAAAAGTAGCGTCGAGCATCGGCAGCACGGCCCCTTTGCTTGCGGGCCTGATAGGCGGCCCGAGAGGGTTGGGCGTGACTGCCGCCGCCGCCATCATCTCGCATACGCTTGGCATACCCAACGATCCGCACGCGATCGAAACCGCGCTAAACGACCCGACGGCACTCGACAAGCTCAGACAGGCCGAGCGCGCCAACGCGGTGCAGTTGCAGCAGTTGATGGTGACTGCGGCGCAGGCCCATCTCGCGCATGAGACCGACATGGCACGCATCCAGGCCGGCGATCGGGCCGACGCGCGCGCGATGGGGATTGCCAACAAGGATTGGGTGCCCAAGGCGCTCGCGATGGTGGTGACCGGCGGCTTCTTCGGCATCCTGCTGCTGATGGCCCTGAAGGAATTGCCTCACGAGAACCGCGATCTGGTGAACGTGGTGATCGGCGCGCTCGGCACGGCGTGGATCAGCATCATCGGCTATTACTTCGGTACGTCGGCGGGTTCGATGAGAAAGACGGAACTGCTCGCGAAGCCGAGTGTGCCGATCACCGCGGATAGTGCTGTTATGTCGAGGGAACCGGCGGCGGCGCCTCATCCGCATGCTGGGGGGAGTGCGCCGCATGGCGAGATGTTTCCGGCGTTTGCGCCGGGGGGACAGGGGCCGGTTTTTACTGGTGGAGCGTGATGTGAAGGTGCGATGGTTGGTGTGTGCGGTTGAGAGTTGCGCTGGCGCGTGCGGTGAGACGGGACCTGATATTCGCGGTTATCGCGATGTGCGAATGGCGGGCAAGCAATGTGTAGGTGGCTGGCTAACGACAATGCGCGGATGTGGGCGAAGGAACAGATGGTGCCGGCCGCCGTGCGTTGACGGATGGATGGCGGTTGAAGTTCGGAAGCCGCCGTTGAGGTGGTGCGGGGTCGAACGCAGGTTGAGGGGAGCACGGAGTAGAGCGCGTTGGATGTAGTCAGCCATGAAGAGTCTCTCGGCTCATCCTTCGCTAAGATGCTCAGATGTCGGCTCCGCTCAGCAAGCGGTCATTTGGCGCGCAGGCAGATGGGGCGCGTCGGCGACGCAGCAATCGCGCGCTCGGCCGCGGAGTGCGACGGCAAGCGAAAGCCATATCTGATAACCGTATGCAGGCGAGTCGGCGTGCGGATGCAGGCGAAGCCCCGGTCTATCGAAGCCGAAGCTGTACCCGGGCGTTAGCTGGTCACCCATTCGGGGTATGCTTGCTTTCCGTTACTAGGGCGCTGGCTTACTCCAACGCCGGACAATGGTCGCCCCGGGCGAGAATGAAGACGCATCCAATGACAGCAGATACGCAACAGCCGAAGTCTTTATCCCGTACAACTGGACGATGCGGATACACGAACAGTGGGTCATCGACCTCGCTGAGTGTCTGGTGGAAGACGATGTCGACGTGATCATCGACAAATGCGCCTTTGCGGGAAGGCCACAATGCCGATGCAAAAGGCTAATCGCTCATAGCTTGCCATATCACACGACTCAAAAAATCGAACAATGAAACCGTTAATAGAATATTGCCGGGGAGCTGTCGCAGCACTGAACGCTCAGTACAACATGACCGAAGTCCTGGGTCACGCGGCAACAGCTGGCTCAGCGCGGGAGCGCCTGATTCAGGATTTTCTGACTGGCCATCTTCCCGAGATGACCAGCGTGGTGAGCGGCATGATTGTCGACTCAACCGGACAACGCTCGAAGCAGCAAGATATTGTGTTGATGTTGAAATCGATGCCTAGGTTGAGGTTCGCAAGCGGTCACGATCTAATATTTCAAGAAGGCACCATCGCAACTTTCGAGATTAAGACCCAAATTTCGCCGTCTGTGCTAGAAAGCATCGCTGATAATATTGAAAGTGTGAAGCGTTTGAAGCCGACGACACTTTTAGGCGCACAGCTGGGTGACATTGACTGGCCATACAACCGGATTCTTAGCGTTGTCCTCACTTACGGTGGATCAAATTTGCATGTCATCGGCGAAAAACTTAACGCCCTATCCGACGCGAGTAAACCAGATGTTTATTTGGATTTAACGAAAGGCATTCTAATCAAGAACGAAGGCCTACTCTTTCCACAGTTCGGTTCTGACGAGTATCTTTGCTATGACGATGCGGCCATTGGTCTTGCTCGATTGTTGGCTTTATTGTCTAAAGTAACCGGGCGCCTGGTGATGCGATCTGTGGAATGGGAGAAGTACATTTCATAGCCACGCGCACATTGGAACCGGAAGCAAAGGAGCACCACTTGAGCGCTGGAAGTGGGAGTTCGGCGTCGCAAGAGGCGCGCGTGGGCATACGTGGGGATCGATCCGCATGCACATCAGCAGTCATCTATCAGGCCTGCTCCTTAGACGCACAAGGTCGGTCTTCGCGGATGTGCCGCCGTTCAAATTAAGAGTGACAGCTAGTATTCCCGCACGAACGCCTCGAAATGAAGCTCCGCTATTTTTTTAACTATCCCATGACAGAAAGCCGCGTTCTGAAACCCAAGATTGCCTCGCTCATCCGAGCAATGACGCTCGCAGGTGACTCCGTGGTAGACGTAATAGAAATCGCAGGAGTGCCACCCTTAACCCCAGAGCAACATGAAGGATTTGAATACCTCCACAATTACCTTTTTTCCCCGCAGCCTCCTTGGTTGCAAGAGCTCAGAGCAACGCCCGCAGGAGAACGATGGTACCTGCGATTGGTCGGAGGCATTTTCGACAACGTGCAAAGTGCTCGGCTGGCTGTGGAATACCATTTTGGCAACATAAAAGCTATTGAGTCTGCGGTTCATTCCGTCTTGCAAGACCGCGATCTTTCTACCATTCCTCCAAATCAAACGGTGGCCGTTGGAAATACGCAAAAGCTCGAATTCGAATACCATGCTTACGTGTTTGCTTATCGCCGTACCTTGGAGTATCTCTCGCGCGCGATGGCAGGGTATCTAAAGTGCGATTGCAGTTCATTTAATCGGTTTTCGAAAGTATTAACGGCCAAACGGTCGAGCAATGTTGCGACGCGGCTGCAAGTTGTTTGCGATGAGTTCGACGAACAATTCGCGTTTGTTGTCTCCGATGGGAATGAGGGCGTCTCTGTTCGAGATCGTATTTCGCATTACGAATTCACATCGGCAGGATCATACAACCTTACACGGGATGGTTTTCGTCTGATTGGCGGTGGTGAAGTACTTCATCTCATTGGAAAGGCAGGTACATTATCTGAGGCCCTAGAAGAACGACTGCGGGTTCTCGACGCATTTTTGTCGAAGATGCTGCACGAATTCACGGACGCCGTGCGGGAAGAAAATCAAGGTGCTGCGTTGCCGACATCTTCCTGCGGGCTCTGAACCCATAGCCGCAGACCCACGAAGTGCATTTCACCATCTTCGACTACTTGGCTCAGTCGGTGGCCGACAAATAGAGAAAGGGGAACCATGGCGATCACACAGTGGCTTCATCTCAGCGAGCTCGGCAGCGATCCATGGGTGCTACCGATCTATACGGCATGGAACAAAGCCGTTACCGAGAACCGTGTGGCGGTGCGGCCGGACGCAGTCAACGAGGCCGGATTGCACATTACCACGCGGATGAATCTGGTTCGGCACATCGTGCGCCGTCTGCAGCGAGACTTGTCTGCGCTGGTGAAAGAGGTCAACCAACACGTTACGGAGGAAAACCAGTGGACACCGGACCACGAAGGCATCTCGCTGCGAGTCGACGATCACATGAAATACCTGATGATTGCGGACCTCCACTCCGTTATCTCGGAGGTCGACGCTTGTATCGACAGGATGAAGGCTTTCATGGAAACGCTATACGACCATGTTGGGCAACACATCACGGACAAGCAGCGCATCGAGATAATCAACTCGTGGATGAAAGAGCGTGGCGTCGACCCTAATTGGTTTAAGAGGCTGGCCAGCGCCCGCAACTTCATCGCGCACGTCGGCGCGTTCTACATTGCCCTCGACACCACCGAGTCCTCTTGGGACCTGTTACTGGTCAAAGGGAATCTAAGACAGTTCGATGACCCGCGCACCTACGTGCGATTCTCCAGCGTCATGGAGATCATGGACAGTTTCCTGGAATGCCGCGAAGCGATGCAGGCACATCTCGTCGCCCTGCTCGAAGCCACAAAGTGATCACACTTCAGCGCTCTACTCACTGAGCATGGGGAATGTCTGCTCGTCCCTCGTGAACAGTCGCCAGGGAATCCGAAACTGTGCGTCTGCTCCGGCTCGACGTCGGCCCCTTACCAGTCTCCTCCCCCCGCCCCCCATTTAACATTCCGAAGCATTCCCCCAACTCCCCCAAATTCAAGACAGTCCCACTCCCCTATAATCACCAAGTCGCCGGAAAACACCCTGCGACCAGGTTTAGCAGCCTGAACGTTGAAACCCGCACGCCTGCCCAGGCAGGCCGTGCGTCTACTGCTGCACGTCTATAATTCAATGGGCGGGCCGTGGTGGGGGAGCCGCAAGGCTCGCCGGTTTTGGTTTCAACGCCGGTCTGCTAACCCCGCCACGTGCCCGCTCACCCTTCCTCAAAAAAGCGCGTGTCCGGGCGATCCAAAGCAGCACCAGGGAGATCGCACCATGACCAAGCCCATCAAGAACCACACACCTTCGCGCCCACCCGTCGACGCACTCCAGTACGAAAAACTCGCCCTATCCGCGTTCGACCTCTGCGACCGGCAGGTAGCTCAACTGGACACCTTGATCACACTTGCGTCGTCGATAGTTAGAAATCCTGCCGTTTCGCGCGACGAAAGACAGCGCCGTCAAAAGCTCATCGAACTGTTGCTCGACACAGCAGAGCAGTATCAGCAGGAACTCGAATGCGACCGCGAGTTGTTCCAGGTGATCGCACTCGATGCGAAGGGCGTCCCGCGCAGCCGCATCACCGCGCATCATGCAACGAAGCTGCTCGCCGAAGCATCGCAGAGAGCAAACGCCTCTTCGACTGCCGCGGACGAAAGCACATCGCGCGGCAAAAACGCGTCCACGAAACGCGCCGCCTCCGTGACCGCAAACATCACGCAACCACCCGCAGCCGCACCACACTAAGTAACGGCCGCAACCCGCGCAAACCACAAACCAACCGCACAAGCAACAAAAAACAAAACGCAAAAAAAAATGGCCGCAGCACCCGCTGCGGCCATCATCCAAAAACCCAAAACCCAACTCAAACAATATTCATAGCCAACGCACTTTCGCGATAATGCAGGCTCGCCTTCTCCGCATCGCCAAGCTGCTCATGCAAGCGAGCCAACGCGCGATGCGACCGGATCTTCAGCGTCTCGTTATCGGCCAGCTTCAGCGCGCGCTCCAGGAACGACTGCGCCTTGCCCCACAACTGCTGATGCAGACACAAGCGCCCCAACGCGAACAACAAGTCCGCATCGTCCGGACGATCCTTCTGCCAGCCCTCGGCCTTCTGAATTAGCGGCAACGCGTCGCCGCCCGCCGTATCCGGATAACGACGCAACAAGCGCGCGTCCCAATTCTGCGCGAGCGCTTCCTCGACAATCTTGCGCGCTTCCTGCGGACGATTCAGCGCCACCAGCAGTTCGGCGGCGAGATCGGCGAGACGCGGCGAATGGCGCTCGGTCGGCGTCAGCGAATTCCATAGTTCGAGCAGCGCATCGGCGTTATGCCGACGATCGCGCAGCAAATTCTCCGCTGCGAGTTGCCGCAAACGGACGGCCACCGCCGGATGAATCGCCTCGCGCTTTTCCAGCGTCTTGACGAGCTTGAGCACTTCGCCCCAGTTCTTCAATTGCTGTTGCGCGCGCAACATGATCTGCTGCGCGTGAATGCGCCGCCCGCCCTGCGATTGCATTTCCTTGAGCGCGGCCAACGCGCCGTCGGCGTCGCGGCCGTCGGCGCGCATGTCGGCGGTGGCCATCAGACGCGCGTCCTGCCAGTCGGCCTCGTCGATCTGCGCGAGCCATTCGTCGCGCCGCGCATATTCATGCATGCGATGCGCCGCCGCCGCCGCGATCAGGCCAGCCGCGCCCTTGTTGTCGCCATTCGCGAGCGCGTCTTTCGCGGCCTTTTCCGCGCGCGAAAAACGCCCCGCGTACAGATTGCCGATCGCGTCACGCAGCGCGGCGTGCGCCTTCGCGACACGCGAGCGCGCACGATACGCGGCCACGCGCTGCGGCATGCGCCAGATATTGCGCACGATGCGCAACAACGCATACAGCAGAATGAACAGCACCACGAGCCCGACCACGAACAGATTCAGCGACATGTCGATGCGGTACGGCGGATACACCAGCAGCACCTGTCCCATGTCGAAGCGCCCGACCACCGCCAGCACGACCGCGATGGTGAACAGCAACGCGAGCCATAGAAGTCCCCGGATCGCCATGATTAACCTCGGCTCCGGTATTGATTGACCGCCTGCAGGCTCGTATTCAGATTCGGCAATTCGACGGCGGCCGAACCGGCTTCCACCTGCTTGACGAGATCGGCCACGTTTTGCGTTTTCTTCGACGACGCATCGAAGTAGCGCGTCAGCGCCGTTTGCGCAGCCTGCAGGTCGGACTTGAGCGTCGTCTGGTTGCGCGACAGGAGCGCGAGCCGCGCGGACAACAGACGCAGCTTCACGTTCTCACGCACGAAGTAGCCCTGATCGGGCGCGACCATCATCGCGTCCGCATTGTCGATGCGGCGCACCTGCACGAGGCTCGTCAACTGCTGGCCGATGCCGGTCGTCACCTCGCGCCACCACACTTTCCAGCGCGGCTCGCCAGTGGCCGCCGCGACCTTGGCCGTGTCCGCCCACGTCGCCGCTTGCGGCGTCGCATGCGCGATCGGCGCCTCGCCCGAAAGCGGCAGACTGTCGATCTGATCGACCGCGTTGTCGAGTTTGATCGCGAGACCGGTGAGGTCGGTGGAAGGCGCGGCCTTCAGCTTGTCGATGTCCTGCGCAATCGCCTTGCGCACCGCAACCGCCTGCGTGCTGTCCGACGCGGCGAGCCGCGTGTCGGCGCTTTGCAGCGCGAAGAGCGCAAGCTGCGTGTTGCCGGTCAGCTGCAACTGCTGGCTCGCGGCCGAGAGCATCTGACCCACTTCGGCGAGCGTCCAGTCGTCGCGATTGCGCGCGAGATCCGCGTATTGCTGTTGCAGCGCCTGCTGCCCGGCCTGCGCGTCGGCGAGCTTGCCTTCCAGTTGCGCGACCTGCGAGTCCGACTGACGCACCGTCGCGAGCGCCTGCTCGGTCTTGATGCGCAACTCGTTGGCTTGCGTGTCGTTCGCCTGCTGACGTTGCGTAAGCTGCTGCTCGGTGCGCTCCAGCTTGCGGTTGAGCGCATAGCCGCCCACGCCCGCGGCGCAAGCGAGAATCACGACGACAAACCACAACAGCGGTCCGCTCGCGCTGCGGCGCTTTTGCGCTTCGTAGGGCGTGAAGGGTTGGTTCGGCGGCAAGCTTGCGGTCGCGGCCGGCTGGGGTGAAGCGTTCGTGGATGCGTTCGTTTCAGTCATGCGTGATTGAGCCGGTGAATGAGCCGGATTGGACGATACCGGTTGAACTACGGTCGGCAGGGCGGCGAGCAAGGCTTGGGCGATGCGCTCGTCGCCCGCGCCGGACACCGTAATCCTATCAAAACCCAATGCCCGCGCGGTCTGCGCGATACGGGGATGCGGCGCGACGATCGTCGCGCGCTTGAGCTGCGCGATTTCGTCGGCGGTGAGATGTTCTTGCGCGAGTTCGTGCAGGTTGCGCACGCCTTCGGAACTGGTCAGAAGCCATGCGTGCGGTTCGCCCGCCAGCAGTCGATGCACGCGCGCCCAAGCCGCGATAGACGGCTCGGGCACGAGGCGCCGATACGCGGCGACCGTTTCGACTTCGGCGCCGGCTTCGCGCAGGCGGTCGGCGAGCCACTCGCGGCCGCCGTCGCCGCGCACGATCAGCACGCGCTTGCCTTCGAGATTCGCCTCGCCGAGCGCTGCGTCGATCGCGGCGAAGAGGCCTTCGGAATCAAAGCGGCCGTTGTCTTCGTCGGCGTCCGACGCCGGGCTGATGACCTGGTGCGCCGGCGCATTCACGCCGTGACGCGCGAGCGCGCGCACGCTGCCCGGCCCGACCACGCCGACCGGCAATGCATGCGGCCAGATCGCGCCGCTTCGGGCGAACGCGTGATCGATTGCGTTCGGCGACACGAATACGACGAGCGCATAACGTTCGAGCGAGCCGAGCGCGGCGCGCAACGGCGCGTCGTCTTCGACCGGGGCGATGTCGATCAGTGGAAAGTCGAGCGTGACGGCACCGGCCGCGGCAAGCCGCTCAATCAGTTCGCTCGACTGACCGGCCGGTCGCGTAATGACGACCGTGAACGCCGCCTTGCCGGCAGCCGGCGATGATGCCGACGCGTTGCCCGAAGTGTCGGTATGGGCGGCCATCAGTCGCCGGATACCGCGCTGTCCGCGGCGCCGTTGCCGGACGATGCCGCGGCGCCATCCACCGCGCTCGCCGTGCTCAACGCGCGGACGATGTCCATCGCGCCTTGCTGTTCGAGCGCGCTCGCCACTTCGCGGCCCAATGCGATGGCGCGTTCCGTGGTCGGCGCGGGTGCCGACGCCTGCGCGCTCAGCACGCGTTGACCGTCGGGCGTGGCGACGATGCCGCGCAGATGCAGCGCGCCGTCATGCCATGTCGCGTACGCGGCGAGCGGCACTTCGCAACTGCCGCCGAGCACGCGCGACACCATGCGCTCCGCCTCGACGGCCGCAGCCGTGTGTTCGTGATGCAGCGGCGCGAGCCACGCCGCGAGTTCCGCGCGGTCGGCGCGAATCTCGATGCCGAGTGCGCCCTGCCCGGCGGCGGGCAAGCTGTCTTCCGGATCGAGCAGCGCGCGGATGCGGCCTTCGAGACCGAGACGCTTCAGCCCCGCCGCCGCGAGAATGATCGCCGCGTAATCGCCGCGGTCGAGCTTGGCGAGACGCGTGTCCAGATTGCCGCGCAGCGGCCGCACTTCGAGATGCGGATAGCGCATGCGCAACATCGCTTCGCGGCGCAGGCTCGATGTGCCGACCACGGCGCCGGCCGGCAGCGCGGCGAGCGAGTCGTAATCGTTCGAGACGAGCGCATCGCGCGGGTCTTCACGCTCCATGATCGTGGATAGTGCAAAGCCCGCGGGCAATTCCATCGGCACGTCTTTCAGCGAATGCACGGCGAGGTCGGCGCGGCCATCGGCGAGCGCGGCTTCCAGTTCCTTGACGAAGAGACCCTTACCACCCACCTTCGACAGCGTACGATCGAGAATCTGATCGCCACGTGTCGTCATTCCGAGGATTTTTACGTCGCAAGATGGATATAATTTGTGCAGCGCACATCGCACATGCTCCGCCTGCCACATCGCAAGGCGGCTCTCTCGCGAAGCAATCACAAGCGTGTGGGGTGGCGCGGCAAACGTCTCGGTGTTCATTAGCTTGTCGATTGAATGACGGGATGGAATAACAAGGAATGTTAGCACGCGCTCTTGCGTTCTCCCCCTCGGTTCGCCCGCCTGCCGCCCTTACGGATCAAGGCTCGAGTAGAGGTGGAAGGGGCGCCGTGCCGACGCGGTATCGATGGAGGAGACGGGCGTCGCGCCATGCGCGGCTGCCCAGGACGTTGTGCGTGCGAAATACGGGCGACTTGCGGCTGTGGTGCGTTTGACTTTGCAGCAAGCTCTTCACGCACGGTCGTTCGCGCATCGCGGCGCCGCATGCGCGATGATTCAATGCGGCGCAACATGCGCCGTATGCGGACCTCGTCACGCGCGGCCATCCTCTCCGGCGTATCGCCATCGGTGCATACCGCTTCATGCAGTTCACGTTGCCGTTTCAGTGCAGTTCGAGTTCCGCAGTAGCAGTTCATCACTTAACAGACCCTGGCTTCCCTGAGGAAACCCATCGTGACGTCTTCCGGATCGGCGCGCTCCGCCCGCCGCAACACTGCATCGCCCAACGCTTCCACTGCCGACGACGACGCGTCGACGGCTTCCGCCTCGTCCGCCGCGGACGCACACGCCACGCAACCGGCCAAAGCTAAACGCGCGACGACTGGCGCTAAGCCTGCGAAAGCCGCGAAGGCCGCCACCGCCGCGAACGCCGCCAAAGCCATCAAGGCCGGGAAAACCTCGGTGCCCGTCAAAGCGGAAAAGACCGTCAAGACATCGAAGGCTGGCAAAGCGAACGAGGCCGCCTCCGCGATGAAGAACGGCAAAGCGAACGCGAAGGCGAAGACGAAGAGCAAAGCCGAAGACAACGCGGCGAACCTGCAAGCCGTGTCCTCGGAAAGCATCGTCATCGCCGCGCCGAAAACGAACGGCCGCACGCGCGACGACAAGGATCATCCGCTCTTCCAGGACATCCGCTATCTCGGCCGCCTGCTCGGCGACGTGCTGCGCGAACAGGAAGGCGACGCGGTGTTCGACGTCGTCGAAACGATCCGGCAGACGGCCGTGCGTTTTCGTCGCGAGGACGATAACGCCGCCGCGCAAACGCTCGACAAGAAACTGCGCTCGCTGAGCCCTGAGCAAACGGTCAGCGTGGTGCGCGCGTTCAGCTACTTCTCGCACCTCGCGAATATCGCCGAGGACCGTCACCGCAACCGCCGCCATCGTATTCACGCGCTGGCGGGCTCGGCTCCGCAGCCGGGCAGCATCGCCTATGCGCTGGAGCGGCTCGTCGAAGCGGGCGCCGCAGCAACGCCGGTGTTGCAGCAGTTTTTCAACAACGCGCTGATCGTGCCCGTCCTCACCGCGCACCCGACTGAAGTGCAGCGCAAGAGCATTCTCGATGCGGAGCACGACGTCGCGCGCCTGCTCGCCGAACGCGACCAGCAGTTGACCGACCGCGAACGCGCGCACAACGAAACGATGCTGCGCGCACGCGTCACGTCGCTATGGCAAACGCGCATGCTGCGCGACTCGCGGCTGACCGTCGCGGACGAAATCGAGAACGCGCTGTCGTACTACCGCGCGACCTTCCTTGAGGAAATTCCCGCGCTCTACGCCGATGTCGAAGAAGCGCTGAAGGAGCACGGTCTCGAAGCGCGCCTGCCGCCGTTCTTCCAGATGGGTAGCTGGATCGGCGGCGACCGCGACGGCAATCCGAACGTCACCGCCGAAACGCTCGAGCACGCGATCTCGCGCCAGGCCGAGGTCATCTTCGAACACTATCTGGAGCAGGTGCACAAGCTCGGCGCGGAATTGTCGGTGTCGAATCTGCTCGCCGGCGCGAGCGACGAACTCAAAGCGCTTGCGGAAAGCTCGCCGGATCGTTCGCCGCATCGCACGGACGAGCCGTATCGGCGCGCGCTGATCGGCATGTACACGCGGCTCGCGGCAAGCGCGCGCGTGCGTCTCGGCGAAGGCAGCGTGCCGCTGCGCAGCGCGGGACGTGGCGCAGCGCCGATTCGCGCCACGCCTTATGACGACGCCGCCGAATTCGCGCGCGACCTGCATGTGCTGATCGATTCGCTCGCCGAACATCACGGTGCGCCGCTCGCCGCGCCGCGTCTCGCGCCGCTGGCGCGCGCGGCCGAAGTGTTCGGCTTCCACCTTGCGAGCATCGACTTGCGTCAGAGTTCGGACATCCACGAAGCAGTGATCGCGGAGCTGTTCAAGCGCGCGGGCGTCCACGACGACTACGCGGCGCTCGAAGAAAGCGAGAAGCTCGACGTGCTGCTCGCCGAACTCGCGCAGCCGCGTCCGTTGCGCCTGCCGTATGCCGACTACTCGGATCTCGTGAAAAGCGAACTCGGCGTGCTGGAGCAAGCCCGTGTCACGCGCGAGAAATTCGGCGCGCGCGCGGTGCGCAACTACATCATTTCGCACACGGAGACGGTCAGCGATCTCGTCGAAGTGATGCTGCTGCAAAAAGAAACCGGCCTGCTGCAAGGGCGGCTCGGTGACGCGAACGATCCGGCCAAAGCGGCGCTGATGGTGATTCCGCTCTTCGAGACGATTCCCGACTTGCGCAACGCGCCGCACATCATGCGCGATCTGCTCGCGCTGCCGGGCGTCGATTCGATCATCGAACATCAGGGCAACGAGCAGGAAGTGATGCTCGGCTATTCGGACAGCAACAAGGACGGCGGCTTCCTCACGTCGAACTGGGAGTTGTACCGCGCCGAACTCGCGCTCGTGTCGCTCTTTAACGAACGCGGCATCACGCTGCGCCTTTTCCACGGACGCGGCGGCACCGTCGGCCGTGGCGGCGGCCCGACCTATCAGGCGATTCTGTCGCAGCCGCCTGGCACCGTCGACGGCCAGATCCGTTTGACGGAGCAAGGCGAAGTGATCGCGAGCAAGTTCGGCAACCCGGACATCGGCCGGCGCAATCTGGAAACGGTGGTCGCGGCGACGCTCGAAGCGTCGCTGCTGCCGCACGGCAATGCGCCCGCCGAACTGCCTGCATTCGAGCAAACGATGCAGCAGTTGTCCGACGCGGCGATGGCGTCGTATCGCGCGCTCGTGTACGAAACGCCCGGCTTCAAGGAGTATTTCTTCGAGTCGACGCCGATCTCGGAGATCGCGGAGCTGAACATCGGCAGCCGTCCGGCGTCGCGCAAATTACAAGATCCGAAGCAACGCAAGATCGAAGATTTGCGCGCGATTCCGTGGGGTTTTTCGTGGGGCCAATGCCGGCTGCTGCTGACGGGCTGGTACGGTTTCGGCAGCGCGGTCGCCGCGTTTCTCGACGGCGCGCCGAGCGACGCCGAACGTGGGCGCCGTCTTGCGCTGCTCAAGAAGATGCACAAGAGCTGGCCGTTCTTCTCGACGCTGCTGTCGAACATGGACATGGTGCTCGCCAAGACCGACCTCGCGGTGGCCTCGCGCTACGCGGCGCTCGTGTCCGACAAGAAGCTGCGCAAGCATGTGTTCGAGCGGATCGTCGCGGAATGGGAGCGCACCTCGAAGGTGTTGTCGGAGATCACCGGCAAGAGCGAGCGGCTCGCGGAAAATCCGCTGCTCGCGCGCTCGATCAAGAACCGTTTTCCGTATCTCGATCCGCTCAATCACTTGCAGGTGGAATTGCTCAAACGCCATCGCTCGGGCGATACCAACGCGCGCGTGCGGCGCGGGATTCATTTGACGATCAACGGGATTGCGGCGGGCTTGCGGAATACGGGCTGAAGGTGCGCGGCGACGTTTGAGAATTGAGAACGTTGCTGCCGTGCGGTTGAAATAAAGCCGGGCGTCGACCGATTGTGGTCGCGTCCGGCTTTAGTTTTTTCTGCAAGCGATCGTGCCGCGCTTAACTCGCGTCGATCATCAACGCATCGAGCTTGAACGACCCATCTTCCTTTACGTCGAAGTACTGCCGCACCTCATCCGGCGAACCGCGCCACAGCGACTGAATCGCCACGACACGCGGCTCCGGCGTGCGCATGCGCGCGATCCACGAACTGAATTCGAGGTCGATACGCCAGCGCTCGCGAATCGACGCCTTGAAGCCCGCGGCTTCGAACATCGCGATCCATTCGTCGGCGCGGTAATCGCGAATGTGCGAACCGTCGCGCAACAGTTCGATTGCCTGAATGTGCGTATCGAGCAGCGGATGATCGATGCCCGCAATGTCGATGAACAGCACCCTGCCGCCCGGCTTCAGCACGCGCCGCACTTCCGCAAGCGCGGGCGCCACGTCGTGCCAGTGATGCGCGCTCATGCGGCTCACGACCCAGTCGAAGGTGTGATCGCCGAACGGCAGTTTTTCGGCGGCGCCTTGCTGCGTGCGGATATTCGCGAGACCGCGCTCCTTCGCCGCGCTTTCGACGATCGCGAGCATCGGCGCGGCGATGTCGTAGGCGACCACCTCTTGCGCATGCGGCGCGACGGCGAAGCTCGCGTGGCCCGCGCCGCAACCCATGTCCAGCACCGTCGCGCCCGGCGTCGCGGCGACCGCTTCGGCCAGCGTGCGCAGATCGGCGCCGGTGGCATGCGTCGGACTCGTCAAATAAGCGGCGGCGGTCGAGCCAAAGGCGTCGGCGACCTGATCGTGATGCTTCATGGATAGCTCCGGTTGTCAGCGTGGGATGTCGTGTCGTGTGAATCCGCGTGTAGCGCGCGGGCAGCGCGGCCTGCCGTTCGAGTCGCTACGCCGCTACAATAGAGCCCGCCGTGTACCGGTACAAGTTAAGCAATTATTCTGGTATCTATAACACCACCCCGCCACCCTCCTCACGCTCAGCAAGAACCGAATGACCCCGCCCTCTTCCGCCGACCAGCCGCCGCCGCTCGACGCCACGCCCGCCCGCGCGCTCGGCGACTTTATCCGCGCGCATCGTGAACGGCTGTCGCCGCAAGCGGTCGGCCTGCCGCCCGGCCCGCGCCGCCGCACGCCGGGCTTGCGCCGCGAGGAAGTCGCGCAACTGTGCGGCGTGAGTCCGACCTGGTACACGTGGATCGAGCAAGGCCGTCCGGTTTCCGCTTCGGCCGATGCGCTCGCGCGCATTGCCGTCGCGTTGCAACTGTCGCGCGCCGAGCGCGCGTATCTGTTCGAGCTGGCGGCGCAGCGCGATCCGGCCGAACCCGACCCGGCCGCCGCCGACGCGCCCGCCACGCTGCTCGAAACCGTGCAACTGGTGAACGCGCCGGCCTACGTGCTGGACCGTCAATGGAATGCGCTGGCGTGGAACGAGCATGCGGCGGGGCTTTTTGTCGGCTGGCTCGACGGCGCGCACGACCGCAATCTGCTGCGCTACACGTTCACGGAAGCGGCGGCGCGCGAACTGATCGTCGATTGGGAAACGCGCGCGCGCCGGCTCGCCGCGGAGTTTCGCGCGGATTCGATCCGTCATCTGAACGATGCGCCCACGCGCGCGCTGATCGATTCGCTGACCGCCGCGAGCGACGCGTTCGCGCGCTTCTGGGCGTCGCAGGACGTCGGCGGCCGCGAAGGTGGACGGCGCGAATTCAACCATCCGCGCGACGGGCGGCTCGTCTACGATCAGATCACGTTCAAGCCTGCGCATCGTGAGGATTTGAAGCTGGTGGTGCTGGTGCGGGAGTGAGCGGTTGTGGTTGCAGCGCGTTGCATGACGTTGCGTCGCCCGGCGGCTTCAGCTCCTATGAATGGCGAGCATCAGGCCGTTCAATCGTCGGCCACGCCTCGCGCCAGTGTTAAAATCGCCGTCTTTCTTCGCTTCGGCGACGCTGCGCGCGGTCATGCCGCGTGCACTGCGCCGTCAGCCTTATCGCCGCTCGCTCAACCGCCAGGTAAGCACCGACTAAGCGCCACTTTAACCGCCGCATAACTGCCCAACACCATGACGTCCCAACTGCACAAAAAAGGCGAAGCCTGGTCGGCTCGCTTCTCGGAGCCGATGTCGGAGCTCGTCAAACGCTACACGTCGTCGGTTTTCTTCGACAAGCGTCTGGCGCTCGTCGACATCGAAGGGTCGCTTGCGCACGCCTCGATGCTAGCCGCGCAAAAGATCATCGCCGCCGACGACCTCGCCGCGATCCAACGCGGCATGGCGCAGATCAAGGGTGAAATCGAGCGCGGCGAGTTCGAGTGGCAACTCGACCTGGAAGACGTCCACCTGAACATCGAGGCGCGTCTGACCGCTCTCATCGGCGACGCCGGCAAGCGCCTGCACACGGGCCGCTCGCGTAACGACCAGGTCGCGACCGACATCCGCCTGTGGCTGCGCGGCGAGATCGACCGCATCGGCGGATTGCTGACGGAACTGCGCACCGCGCTGCTCGACATGGCGGAGAAGAACGCGTCGACCATCATGCCCGGCTTCACGCACTTGCAGGTCGCGCAGCCGGTCACGTTCGGCCATCATCTGCTCGCCTACGTCGAAATGTTTTCGCGCGACGCCGAGCGCATGCTCGACTGCCGCAAGCGCGTGAACCGCCTGCCGCTCGGCGCGGCGGCGCTCGCGGGCACGAGCTATCCGATCGACCGTCACGCGGTCGCGAAAACGCTCGGCTTCGACGGCATCTGCGCGAACTCGCTGGATGCCGTCTCGGACCGCGACTTCGCGATCGAATTCACGGCGGCGTCGGCGCTCGTGATGACGCACATCTCGCGCTTCTCCGAAGAACTCGTCTTGTGGATGAGCCCGCGCGTCGGCTTCATCGATCTGGCCGACCGCTTCTGCACCGGTTCGTCGATCATGCCGCAGAAGAAGAACCCGGACGTCCCCGAACTCGCGCGCGGCAAGACCGGCCGCGTGAACGGCCATCTGATGGCGCTGCTCACGCTGATGAAAGGCCAGCCGCTCGCGTACAACAAGGACAATCAGGAAGACAAGGAACCGCTGTTCGATACCGTCGACACAGTGGCCGACACGCTGCGTATCTTCGCTGAAATGGTCGCGGGCATTTCGGTGAAGCCGCAAGCGATGCGCGACGCCGCGTTGCAAGGCTTCTCGACGGCAACCGATCTGGCCGACTATCTGGTCAAGCGCGGCCTGGCGTTTCGCGACGCGCACGAAGCCGTTGCGCTCGCCGTGCGGATCTGCGCGGATCGCGGCATCGACCTCGCAGACCTGACGCTCGATGAAATGCGCGCGGAGCTGCCGAACGTCGCGCATCTGATCGGCGACGACGTGTTCTCGTATCTCACGCTCGAAGGCTCGGTCGCGAGCCGCAATCATCACGGCGGCACGGCGCCCGAGCAGGTGCTGGCGGCGGTTCAGGCGGCACGGCAAGCGTTGAAGTAAAACGCGGAGCGCGCCGTTCTCCGGCGCGCAAATGCATGGCAGATTGCGAAGGCGAACTCGTTAGCGAGTTCGCCTTTTTTATGCGCGCGTGCGTGCTCAGCAAGGGCGAACGCGGATTGAAACCGCGCGGTTTTTGACTACCATCGAAGCAGGTTCCGCTCTCTTTCGTGGTTCATCATGCTTACCCGCACGCGCTTCCTTCATCTTCTGACTGAATGCGGCGCTTGCCGCGGTTCGTCATCATGGCCAACGCGGCGCGGCACGGCGCTCGCGGCGTTGCTCGCGCTCGCCGCCGCTGGCTGCACCATCACGCCGCCGCCCCGCGCGGTCGTCCCGACGCCGCCCGCCGCGGTCAACAGCGCGACGCTCGATCAATATCGCGAGGCCGTCGCGCGGCGCATCGTCGAGCGCAATCCTTCGTATGTGCTGCGCGGCAAGCCTCAGGCGATGCTGCGCTCGCTCGTCGTGGTGTCGTTCACCGTCGATCGCAACGGGCATGTGGTGGACTCGTCGGTGTATCGCACGAATGGCGACGACGAAGCCGAAGGCACCGCGCTCGCCAGCTTGCGGCGCGCGTCGCCGCTGCCCTTGCCGCCGGGCAAGCTGCTGAACGGCCGCGGCCAGCTCGAACTGTTCGAAGACTGGCTTTTCAACGACGACGGCAAGTTCCAGTTGCGCGAGCTCGCCTCGCCGCAGGCGCTGACCATCGACTGAACGCGGCTTGGCCGATCGGCCAGCCGCCTTGCTGCGCAAGCGCCGCGCTCGCTATAATTTTCCGATTCCCTCGCCGGAGCACTCCGGCACGGCTCAGGCCGCCTGCTCATCCGCGGGCGTGCTAGCAGCCGATCCTGGCGGCGCCGCGCCATCCGCGCGCGCCGTGCAAGCGCTTTGTGCTTGATGCCGTGGCGTGCTGTGGCGTGTGTTGCACGCGGCGCGGCGCGAACCTCTATCATCGACACGAGCGCGCCACCACCTCAACAAAGATGCCGACTGATCTTGCCGCTGTCCGCGACTGACGGCGGTCGACCGCGCCGCTACCAGGCGCAGGCAAGCCGGCATCACGAAACATGGAGACCCTGCATGTCCACATCGCCGATTTCCGCGGCCAAGCCCAATGCGGCCGGGCAGACCAACAGCGCGCGGATCATCTTCGCGAGCTTCATCGGCACCGCGATCGAGTTCTACGATTTCTATGTCTATGCGACCGCCGCGGCGCTCGTCATCGGCCCGGTGTTTTTCCCGCATGGCTCGGCGACGGCGCAGGCGTTGTCCGCCTTCGTCACGTTCGGCATTGCCTTCGTCGCGCGGCCAATCGGCTCGTTCCTGTTCGGGCACTTCGGTGACCGCATCGGCCGCAAGTCGACGCTCGTCGCCTCGCTGCTCGTGATGGGCGTGTCCACGACGCTGATCGGCTTCGTGCCGGGCTACGACTCGATCGGCAGCCTTGCGCCGATCCTGCTGTGCATCTTGCGCTTCGGCCAGGGCATCGGCCTCGGCGGAGAATGGGGCGGCGCGGCGCTGCTCGCCACCGAAAACGCGCCGGCCGGCAAGCGCGGCTGGTTCGGCATGTTCCCGCAACTCGGGCCGTCGATCGGCTTTCTCGCGTCCAATGGGCTCTTCTTCGCGCTCGCGATGTCGCTCACCGACGAGCAGTTCCGTAGCTGGGGCTGGCGCGTGCCGTTCCTCGTCAGCGCAGTGCTGGTGGCGCTCGGCCTTTACGTGCGACTGAAGATCGCCGAGACGCCGGCCTTCCAGGCCGCCATCGAGCGGCAGGAGCGCGTGAAGGTGCCGATCGCCACGCTGCTCTCGCGGCATTGGCTGCCCACCTTGCTCGGCGCGCTCGCGATGGTGGTCTGCTACACGCTGTTCTACAACGCGACGACGTTCTCGCTGTCGTATGGCGTGTCGGTGCTGCACATTCCGCGGCAGACGTTCCTCGGGCTGCTGTGCGTCGCCGTCGTGTTCATGGCGCTCGCCACGCCGCTGTCGGCATGGGCAAGCGACCGCTATGGCCGCAAGCCGGTGCTGATCGTCGGCATCGTCGCGGCTGTGTTGTCGGGCTTTACGATGGCGCCGCTTCTCGGCAGCGGGCAAACGTCGCTCGTGCTGCTGTTCCTCGTGATCGAACTGTTCCTGATGGGCGTGACCTTCGCGCCGATGGGCGCGCTCCTGCCCGAGCTTTTCCCGACCAACGTGCGTTATACCGGCGCGGGCGTGTCGTATAACCTCGGCGGGATTCTGGGCGCGTCGGTGGCGCCGTATATCGCGCAAATGCTGGCCGCGCGCGGCGGCTTGCCGTGGGTCGGCGCGTATGTGTCGATTGCCGCGGCCGTCAGCATGATCGGCGTGCTGTGCATGCGCGAAACGCGCGACTCGCGGATGATGTGACGCGAGCGGTCCGCGAGGCGGCGCGCTTGAGCGGCTGATCGCTCAGGCGGCTGCCTCGCGGCGCTTTGCTTTGCTTCGCTGGGTGAATCCTCTGTCTTGCGCGTCTTTTTGACTTGCCTATACTCGAATTCAAATAACCCCATCGCAAGCAGGGAGGCCCGCATGAATTTCCATCTTCACAATGCGGATGTCGTGATGATCATCGCGCTCGCGCTTCTGTGTTCGTTGCTGCTCGCGCTGCGCTTCAAGCCGGCCAGTTGGAAAGGCATTGTCGTCGAGGCGCTGGCGGCGAACGCGGCTGCCATTACGGCCGTGCTCGCGGTCGAAATGCTGATTGCCTGACGGTCCGCCGCGCTCTTGCCTGAGGGTGCTTCGCGACGGGCCGCCCGTTGAGTCGGCTCAGCGGTCTCAACGGTAGTAATAGCCGTGATGGTGGTAATAGCCGCCACCGCCACCGCCGTAGTAATAGCCCGGCGCCGGAGCGACGATGCAGCCGCCCAGCATGCTTGCGAGCACGGTGCCGGCGATCAGGGTGAGGATCAAGCGTTTCATGTCGTTCTCCGTCGAATCAGATTATTCGAGCTCAAGCCCCGAATGACTCGATTGAACACGACGCGCGCCTGCTTGAACGTTGCCAGTTGTAAGGGAAGATCACGCCGGTGTTACAGGTTCGCCGA
Source organism: Paraburkholderia graminis (assembly GCF_003330785.1). Taxonomy (NCBI): domain Bacteria; kingdom Pseudomonadati; phylum Pseudomonadota; class Betaproteobacteria; order Burkholderiales; family Burkholderiaceae; genus Paraburkholderia; species Paraburkholderia graminis. The sequence goes on along the minus strand of NZ_CP024934.1, from coordinate 964,693 downwards.
CGCCGGCGGGCATTGCGCAACGCTTTCCACGAAGCGCCGACATTCTCGAAACAACCGACGAAAACACCGCCTATACTGACTTGCATGTGCCAAGCGCCGACGCCGCCTTGCAGGCATTGCGCGGCGGCTTGGCAAAGGTGAGAGCGAGCCCGCCGCCACACGGCTCGCAACCGGCCCATGTGGGCGCATTGGTGGCACGAACCGGCACGAACCGGCGCGAGCCCCACGCGCAACCGGCGTGACGGCCAACGAAAAGCGACAGATTTAACAACCGTGTAATGCGGCAACACGGCGTGTAATCCCCATCCTCTTCGCCCGACGTTCCCCGACGCGGGCGTTTCAGGGCGTCACGTGACAGGGCCGGTTCGCATAGGCACTCTGCGCGTGACGCCCTTTTCTTTTGAGCAAACGATTGCGCGGCCAAAGCCAACCGCGCTCAAGCCGCGGCCGAGCCCTGCTGTGCGGCGAGAGTCTGCGTTGGCCGAAGAATGGAATAGTCTTTGCTGAACCGGGCAAAGGCCGTCCAGCGGATTAACAACGGCGTCCTGCAGCGCTCGCCTTACAACATGCCTTTTCACTCTATTTCAGCAGGCTTTCATACGTTTTAGAGCCATCCGCGGGCTTTATACTTTCCCCTTTGCTTTCCAGATACTCATGCCACGAGCGCAACCTTTTCTTTCTTCCGGGATTCTGCGTCGAGGCAAGCGCCTTTGGCGTCAATACGGCATTTTCTGGCTCGGCGCGATCGCGGTCGGACTCGTCGCGGTGCTTTACGCGCGGCTGATCGACTGGGGCTACGACGAATTCCGCGCGGTGCAGCGCGAGCATGTGTGGGCGCCGCTCATCATCACGCCCGCCGTGGCCGCGCTCGCCGTGTGGCTGACGCGCAAGTTTTTCCGCGGCGCCGAGGGTAGCGGCATCCCGCAAGTGATCGCCACGCTTCATGCGAAGCCCGGCGAATATGGCGCGCGGCTGCTGTCGTTTCGCATCCTGCTCGGCAAGATCGCCGTGTCGTTTCTGGCGATTCTCGGCGGCTTCACGATCGGCCGCGAAGGTCCGACGGTGCAAGTGGGCGCGGCGCTCATGTTCAATCTGCGCAGGCTTTATCCGCGCTCGAATGCGCTGATCGAGCGGCAACTCGTGCTGGCCGGCGCGGCAGCGGGTTTGTCGGCGGCTTTCAACACGCCGCTTGCGGGCATCGTGTTCGCCATCGAGGAACTGACGCGCAGTTTCGAAGCGCGCGCGAGCGGCGTGCTGATTACGGCGATCATCATCGCCGGCGTGATTGCGCTCGGCCTGAACGGCAACTACACGTACTTCGGCACGATTCAGATCGGCGCGCACTTTCCGAACTTGCTTGCGCTCGCGGTGCTGCTGACGGCCATCGTCACCGGCATTGCGGGCGGCGTGTTCGGCTGGCTGCTGCTGAACACCGCGCGCTGGATTCCCGCGCCGCTGCGCCGCTTGCACGGCGAGCGGCCCGTCGTGTTCGCGGCGTTGTGCGGCCTGGTGATAGCGGTGGTCGGCATCGTGTCGGGCGGCACCACGTTCGGCAGCGGCTACGCGGAAGCGCGCGGCCTGCTCGACGGACAGGAACAGCTCTCCGTGTTCTATCCGTTTCTCAAGATGATCTCGATGGTCGGCTCGTACCTGCCCGGCATTCCGGGCGGCATCTTCGCGCCGTCGCTGTCGATCGGCGCGGGCTTCGGCAATCTGCTGCACATGGTGTTCGGCTCGATGCAACTGCCGATGCTGATCGCGCTCGCGATGGTCGGCTATCTCGCGGCCGTCACGCAATCGCCGATCACGTCGTTTGTCATCGTGATGGAGATGATCAACGGTCACGCGCTCGTGATTTCGCTGATGGCGACCGCGCTGATCGCGAGCCGCGTGTCGCGCATGTTCGCCCCGGCGCTTTATGAGGCGCTTTCGGAGCGCTATCGGGCGCCGCTGCCCCGTCCGGCGCCCGCTCCGGTGCCGGAGGTGCCGGAAGTGGATGCGCCGGAGGCGGCGGCGGCGAGCGCTGCTGAGGGTTCCGGTGAGGCGTCGGGGGATGCTTCGGCTGATGCGCCGGCTGATGCGTCGATTAATGCGGCCGGTGAGGCGCCCGGCAAACACACCGACTAAAGACGGCCCGGCCTCGGGTTCCCGGTAAGCGGCGTTCGCGCGTCGCTTCATTCGCGACGCGCGTCGACATGCGCGCTGCCAGAAAATCCTGTCACGCCACGCAAAGACCGACGACCCGATCGGCCCCCCCGCACCACGCGTCTGCCGCCAGGAATTCAGCGATCCCGAGATTGACGCCACCGCCGCGCCCTACCACCTTCGCGCAATCTCCATCTTGATCTAGAGCAACCAAAGTCTGTCGCCAGCTAACAAGCTGACGTCGCGTCGTCACGTCCGCTCGTCAGAAACACGCCCCCTTAGACGCCCGCTTGCAAGTTTGCAAACTATGCACTGACTTTTAGGACTGGTCCGATAAATCAGTCTACCTAATTACTTAATAATCTGTCCGCCCTTACGGGAAGCTTAGCGACTCAACCTCGGGATTCGGCAGCCAAGACCGAAAAATCGCCGGCGCCGGCGCGTGTTCCGGTTCGGTGCGCTATGTGTCGTTCATCAACCTACCTCGGTCAACACCCTGGAGTACATCTCAATGAAAAAAATCGCATTCCCCCTGATCGTCGCGGCAATGGGTCTCGTTGCTTCAGCAGCGCACGCTGCACCTGCCAGCAACGGCGGCGTCCTGACCATCACCGGCCAGTTGACGGCGAACACCTGCACGGTGAGCGGCAATGGTCAGGGCAACAACTTCGCGGTCACGCTGCCGACGCTGTCTGCCGCGACGCTGTCCGCCGCGGGTTCGACGGCAGGCTCGACGGGTTTTAACATCGCTCTGAGCGCCTGCACGCCGTCGACGGGCACCGTCCACACGTTCTGGGAATACGGCGCGAACACGCTGGCCGACGGCAACCTGCGCAACAACGGCACCGCCGCGAACGTGGAAGTGCAACTGGTCGACTACAACGGCACGCAAAAGGTCCTCGACGTCAGCAAGGCCGACGGCGCGCAGAACGCACAAACCGCCACGATCACGGGCGGCAGCGCAAACCTGCAATATGCGGCGCAATACGTGTCACCGGCCGGCGGCGCCACCGCTGGCAGCGTGACGACCAACGTCACGTACTCGATGATCTATCAGTAATCAACATGCTCTGAACGACAACTTCGCGTTACGTCATTTTTTAGTATGACTAAGCACATGCGGCGTTATCCGCGCCGCGTGTCGCTACAGCCGATGAGGCCTGTATGCGATTGCTTATCTGTCCTTTCAGGCATTGACTCGCTGTGGGAGCGCCGATGTCCTGGCGCGCGGCGCCGCGCAATCTTCGCGGCGCCATTTCACCGAAGTCCGTTTTTCAGGTTGAGCGTTATGAATATCCGCAAACTCCTTGGCAGCGCAATGACCGCTAGCGTGCTCGCACTGGGCGCACTGCTGCCCTTCTCGGCGCATGCTTCTGTCGTCATTGCCGGTACGCGTGTCGTCTATAACGCGACGGACAGCGAAGTCACGCTGAAGCTCTCGAATGTCGGTAAGTCCCCCGCCCTTGCGCAGGTGTGGCTCGACAAGGGCGACCCGAAAGTCGACCCGAGCAAACTCGACCTCCCGTTCGTGCTGACGCCGCCGCTGGCTCGCATCGATCCGGACAAGTCGCAGACCCTCCGCATTGCCTATACCGGTGAAGCGATGCCTAGCGACCGCGAAACCCTTCTGTGGTTCAACTTGCTGGAAGTCCCACCCAAGCCCGCAGCGGCAGAGGTTGGAGCGAACTATGTGCAGCTCGCGTTCCGTTCGCGCCTGAAATTCTTCTTCCGGCCGGCCGGCCTGCAAGGCAAGGCCGACGACGCACCGGCCAAGCTCGTATGGCGCCTCGGCACGCATGACGGCAAGCCGGCCCTGCTGGTCTCGAATCCCACGCCGTTTCACGTCACGATCATCGAGGCCCTCGTCGGCGAAGGCCCGAATCCGGCGAAGTTCGACGAAGGCGGCATGGTCGATCCTGGCGGCGAGCTTGCACTGCCGCTGTCGGCTACCCCTGCTGCCGGCAAGGTCTCATTCACGACGCTCAACGACTACGGCGGTCCCATGAAACACGAGGCGACGCTGCAATAAAGCCGTGGCCTGCCAGAGCGCGGGTGAAACGGATCGACGCTGCGAAGGAATCCGAACTTTCGTCAGCCGGACGGGGTGCGTCGGGTCGAAATGACCCTGGCGCGCAAACAGGATCAATTGTCGCGGTCAGCGGGTGCGTGCCGATGTGTTGACAGTCGGCCGGGCGCCCTGTTGCCCGCGATTCCGGCACCACCATGAACAATAGCAATTCGAAATCCAGTTCCCGGCGCGCTCAGGCCGAGCCGTTATCCTTGAGCCGGGCTAGCATGGCCGTTCTGCTGGCATTCACCGCCGCACGCGCGCATGCCGATGGCCTGTCAATCGGAAAGACCCCTCCGTCGATGGCGTCCCTGCTTCCCGCGGAAGCCGGGCGCACGCCGCAATCGCTGCCCGACCCCACGATGACTCCCGCGCCGGACTCCGCGGATGCCGCCCCACGCGCCGTCGACGTGGCGCAAGCCGGGGCATCGTCGGACATGCAGGCGGGCCGTCGCCCTGCTTCGCCCGATAGCGGAGCCGTCAACACCGCGCATCCGGCGATGGCCTCGCGGCTCCCGCCCAGCGAGATCACCGCTTCCACTTCCGCCGCCGCGCCCCAGACCGTCGAGTTCAACTCGCAGTTCCTGACCGGCAGCGGCGCGGCGAACGTCGATATTTCGCGGTTCGACCAAGGCAACGTCGCCTTGCCGGGACACTACCGGGCGGCGCTCTATGTGAACGGCGTCTGGATTGGCGTAGCGGATGTTAACCTGCGTGAACTGAACGGCCAGAAGCGCAACGTCCAGCCGACGTTCGACCGCGACCTGCTTACGCGCGCGGGCGTGGACCTGACGCGTCTCACCGACGCTGCACGCGCCAAGCTCGACAGCGCAGCGAATCAAGGCACCGCGGCGCTGCTGCCGGACCTCATCCCGCAAGCGACGGCGAGTTTCGACGCGGGCGAGCAGCGCCTCGACGTGACCATTCCGCAGGCCATGATGAGCCGCAACGCACGCGGCTGGGTCGACCCCAAGTTCTGGGACGACGGCGTGCCGGCCGCGACGCTTCAGTACAACGCCAACCTGTATCACACGAACGGCAGCGGCCTGTCGACCACGCAGGGCTATCTCGGCATCAACGCGGGCGTGAACGTCGGCGCGTGGCGCTTCCGCTATAACGGCAACGTCACGAGCGGCAACATGTCGGGCACGCATCTGCAAAGCATGCAGACGTACCTGCAACGCTCGTTCGAACCCATCAAGAGCCAGTTGACGATCGGCGATTCGTACACCGACGGTACGATCTTCGACAGCTTCGGTGTGCGCGGCGTCCAGCTCACCACCGACGACCGCATGTATCCCGAGTCGCAGCGCGGCTATGCGCCGACTGTGCGCGGCATCGCGAACAGCAATGCGAAGGTCGAGGTCAAGCAGAACGGCAACATCATCTACACGACCACGGTCGCGCCGGGGCCGTTCGAGATCAACGATCTTTATCCCACTGGCTATGGCGGCGACCTCCAGGTCGTCGTGACGGAAGCCGATGGCAGCCAGCATGCGTCGGCAGTTCCGTATGCGGCGCCAGTGAACGCGCTGCGCGAGGGTCGCTGGCGCTATAGCACGGCGCTCGGACAGTACCGCAACACGAGTCTGCGGAACCATCCGGTTGTGTTCGAGGCCGGTGTGCAGCATGGCCTGAACAATTTCGTCACGTTGTATGGCGGGACGATCGTCGCGGAGAATTACGTCTCCGGCGCGATTGGTGCGGCACTGGATACGCCGATCGGCGCGTTCGCGGCCGACCTGACGCAGGCCAACTCGAACTTCAGGAACATTCCGGGCCGCAACGGACAAAGTTTGCGGATTTCGTATTCGCGCGTCATCGCGCCTACGGACACGAGCGTCACGCTCGCCGCTTATCGCTACTCGACCAACGGCTTCCTGAGCGTGCAGGACGCGATGAATCTGCGCGACCTGGCGCTGCGCGGCATCCCCAATACGAACGGCGGCATCCAGAAAGGACGGCTTCAGCTCACGCTGAACCAGAACCTGAAGTCCTGGGGCTCCATCTACGCTTCCGGCTTCACGCAGAACTACTGGAACAAGCCGAATCGCGATACGTCGTTCCAGGTTGGCTACAACACGAACGTCGGGCGGGTGGGCGTGGGCGTGTCGGCGTCGCGGGAACTCGACATCAACACCACGCGCTGGAACAACCGCGTGATGCTGAACCTCAACATTCCGCTCGACATCGGTTCGAAAGTCGCCAACACGACGACGAGCTTCGCCCACGACTCGCGCGACAACAGCAATCAGATTCAGGAAGCGTTCACGGGCGCAGCCGGCGTCGACAACGAGTTCAATTATGGCGTCTCGACGGGCTACGACTCGGCGAGCGGCAACGGCGGCAGCATCAACGCGAATGCGGGCTATCTGAGCCGGTACACGCAGGTGCGCGGCAACGCCGGCTATTCAGGCGGCTACACCCAGGCCGGCGCAGGACTCTCCGGCACGATCGTCGCCTATCCGGGCGGCGTGGTGCTCTCGCCGCAGACGGGCGACACACTCGCGGTCATCGAAGCGAAGGACGCCGTGGGCGCGCGGGTCGCCACCGCGCCAGGTGTGCGCGTCGATGACAACGGACTCGCTGTCGTGGCCGGCATGCAGCCGTACTCGCTGAACACGGTCGAGATCGACACCAAGGGCCTGCCGATGGGCGTCGATCTGAAGAGCACCGAACAGCACTTCGCGCCGACAGCGGGTGCCGTCGTGCGCGTGAAGTTCGACACCGAGAATCGCGGCCAGGCGACGTTGCTGCGCCTGAGCCGCCCGAATGGCGATCCGGTGCCGTTCGGCGCCGACGTGCTTGACGACAAGGGCAGCAACGTCGGCACCGTTACGCAGGGTAGCCGCGCGATGTTCTACACCAAGGCAGTGACAGGCGAGTTGCTCGTCAAGTGGGGCCAAGGCGTTGGGCAGTCATGCAAGATCAGCTACGGATTGCCCGTCGCGCAAAGAGACAAGCCGGCGGCAACGGTGTTCTCGGACGCGAGCTGCAATTGAACGAACGCGAACAATCGACGGCCTGGCGAAAGCCCGCTCGGAGCGATGACAGTGTCATCGCGACCGACGCGGCTTGCCATTGAGCGACCATAGACAAGGTATTGTATGAACGCTTTTAAGAGATTCCTTTCCCGATCCAGACGCTTGCATCTGACGATGTCGTGTCTGATGGGACTTCTATGCGGCGCAGTAACGCCGCTGGCCCACGCCGATAGTTGTTCAGGAGGCGGGCAGACTATCACCCTGCCATTCCCGTCCACTCTGACCGCACCCAGGGATGCCGTGGTCGGCGCCGTCATCTCGCCGTGGGTGTCCACGCCGTGGCAAACCTTCTCGTGCAGTTCGACGAAGATCCAGGCCGCTACCTTTATTACGGCGTCGTTGCTGATGTCGTCCAGCACCGGTTATTCGGTGTCGTACTCTGGTTACACATTTCCGGTGTACGCCACCAACTATCCGGGCATTGGCATTGCGGTCGGTTGGCAGGACATGCAGGGAGGATCCGTTGTAACCAACGACGGGCCCATCAACCCAAGCGTAAATAACGGCTATGGCTACAACGGCAGTACATCGGTGCGAGGCCTGATATACGCCGCCTTCGTCAAGACCGGCCCGATCAGCGGGGGAACGCTCGCCGGGCAATCGGTCGGGCAACTGACACCGGGTACGTGGTCCTACGTGACGACGCCTCCGACTAATGTGTCGGTTATGTACTCTCAGTCTGACACGGCCGTATTCCCGACGCTTAACGTGGTGAACGCCTCGTGCACCACCCCGGACGTCTCCATACCGCTCGGCACGTTTCCTACGACAGGCTTCACTGCGATCGGCCGAACGACCACTACCGCCAACTTCAGCATCAGTCTGAACAACTGCCCCGCCGGCATGAATTCGATCAAATACCGGATCGATCCGACGACGACCGTGCTGAACAGTTCGCAGTCGGTGGTGGCGCTCGACAGCACTTCGTCGGCCACAGGCGTCGGCGTGCAACTGCTCAACAGCGCCGGCTCGGCCGCGTTCCCGTTCAGCAGTCTGCAGACGTTCAGCGGCTATAGCTCGAGCACGGGCGGCAGCTATACGATTCCGCTGGCCGCACGTTACTACCAGACGAGCGCCACGGTTACGCCTGGTCCGGCCAATACGTCAATGACCGTGACCATGCAATATCAGTGATTCCGCAGGCAGACAGGCGCGGCAACGCCGACGCAACGAACCGGACCTATGCAACGGTCCGGCTCATTGCGCCTTTTGCAGCGACTCGACGCCCCGCAGGGCCGCATTTGCCAAACGACGCAGCGGCCCCTTCCATCCTCAAATTGAACAACCCGACCATGCGAAAGATTTTGATGCCCCTGGCCGCTTCCGCCGTGATCGCCGCGATGGGCGCGGGGTCCGCCGGGTCCGCCCTCGCGGCGGACGCGAACCTGAAGTTCACCGGTCTGATCACGCAGCCGTCCTGCACCGTGGATAGCTCGACGGCCAATCAGACCATCAGTCTGGGCAGCGCGCCGATCATGAATTTTCCGGCGATCGGAAGCACCGGCAACCCGACCGCATTCAGTCTGAACCTGCTGAATTGCTCGCCGGGCACGGCGGTGACGATGTCGGTGGCGGGAACGATAGATACGGTTGCGAGCGTGTTGCAGAACACCGGTACTGCCACGCAGGTGGGCGTGCAGATTCTGAAGGCGGCCAGCGTGGGCGCGACGACGGGTACGCCCGTCACGCTCAACAGTACGAGTTCGCTCGGCACGGTCGACAACACCAATACGATGACGGTTCCGTTCGTCGCGCAGTTCTACCGGCTCGGTACTTTGACGGCCGGCTCCGTGACGACAACCGCAACGGTCAACTTCACGTACAACTGATCGGCTGCGTCAGTCGATCAGGTCGATCAGATGGATCAGCAGGCGCCGCATCGACCGGCGCCGCTCTGCCTTGTGAATATCGGCCGGATGGCGCGCGAGCCGCGCGCCAGTTCCTGCAAACCCGTCAGGTCTGCGGGATCTCGATCTTGACCTCGAGCACCTCGAGGTCGTCCTGACGCTCGAGGCTCACGCGGATGTCGTCATCCGAGATCCTCACGTACTTCGAAATCACGGCCACCAGTTCGCGTTGCAACGCAGGCAGATAATCGGCGGGAGCATGACCGCCGGCGCGCTCGTGCGCGATGATCAACTGCAGGCGTTCCTTCGCTACCGACGCGGATTTCTTCTTCTCGCCCAGCAAAAACGAAAGAATCGACATAACGTGCGCTCCCCTTACTTGGTGCCGAAGAGGCGCTGCAGCAGCCCGGGCTTCTGGTAATCGGTAAAGCGAAGCGATTTCTGCTCGCCGAGAAAACGCGATACGACGTCTTTGTAGGCTTCCGCCACGTCGGTGCCGTCGAGGTGCACGGCCGGCAGGCCCTGGTTCGACGCGTGCAGCACCGCTTCCGATTCCGGAATCACGCCGATCAGGTCAATACGCAAGATTTCCTGGATGTCCGTCAACGACAGCATCTCGCCTTCGCTCACACGCTTCGGGTTGTAGCGCGTGATGAGGAGATGCTCCTTGATCGGCTCCTTGCCTTCAATTGCCCGCTTGGTCTTCGACGACAGAATGCCGAGGATGCGGTCCGAGTCGCGCACCGACGACACTTCCGGGTTCGTCACGATCAGCGCTTCGTCGGCGAAATGCATCGCGAGCAGCGCGCCCGATTCGATACCGGCCGGCGAGTCGCACACGATGAACTCGAAGTCCATCGCGATCAGATCGTTGATGACCTTCTCGACGCCTTCCATGGTCAGCGCGTCTTTGTCACGCGTTTGCGAGGCCGGCAGGATAAAGAGGTTCTCGCACTTCTTGTCCTTGATCAGCGCCTGGTTCAGATTCGCTTCGCCCTGAATCACGTTGATCAGGTCGTACACCACGCGGCGCTCGCAGCCCATGATGAGATCGAGATTGCGCAGGCCGACGTCGAAGTCGATCACGGCGGTCTTGCTGCCCCGCAACGCGAGGGCCGATGCAAAACTCGCGCTCGTGGTCGTCTTGCCCACGCCACCCTTGCCCGATGTCACCACAATGATTTTTGCCATTACCCTTACCTTGTGTTCGTCAAATTCGTCAATTATGTGCGGCCATATTTCGAGCAGAACGCCGCGCGCCGCAAAGCTCCAGGACGGCGCGATTCACAGCGTGCTTTCCGCGCTCAAGTGAGCCGCAATGGTTCGATCATCAACTTTTCTTCTTCGAGCCAGATCTGCACCGGTTTGCCGAGTACATCGGCCGGCAGCGGGTTCTCGGTCGTTCGATAGATGCCCGCGATCGAGATCAGTTCCGGTTCGAGACACGTACAGAAAATGCGCGCGTCGTGGTTGCCCTGCACGCCGGCAAGCGCGCGGCCGCGCAACGGCGCATAGATATGGATATTGCCTTCCGCGATGACTTCCGCGCCGTAGCTGACCAGCCCGAGCACCACGAGATCGCCCTTTGCGTAGATGCGCTGGCCGGAACGCAGCGGCTTTTCGACCACCATCGTTTGCGAAGACGTGGCAAGACGCACGGGTTCGGCGGCGGGCGCAGGTTCGAGCGATGCGCTTGCCGTCGCGCCCGATGCTGCGTTCGTGGCTGCCGTGCTTGCTGCGCTTGCTGCGTTTACCGTGCTTGCTGCGTCGTTCGCGGCTTCGCCCGAATCCGCCGTTGACGTGCTCGCCGATTCGTCGTCAGCCGGTTTCGCGGCCGCGCCGCGGCGGTCGCGCGCTTCGAGGAGCGGCAACGCCGATTCCGTCGCCCACGACTGCTGCGTGTCAGCGACCACGCCGACCGGACGCATGCGCACGCTGTCGAGCAGTTGCGCAATCTCGGCGAGCGGCACGCGCTCGTTCTCCGCGAGACGGCGCACGTCGATCGCGACGACGTCGTTAGCGAAAAATTCGGGGGTCGCCTCGAAGCGCCGGGTCAGCTCGGCACGCATGGCATCGAGGTCGGTTGTCTTGACCACAAAGAGGAGCGTGTCGACGGAACCGCTGCGAAGTTCGAAAAAGGGCGATTTCTTGGGCGACATAGCGTTCGGCAAAAAATTTTGCGTATTTTACAGGCGTCCACGCGTGCGGCGAGATTTTTTGCCCGCGCGCGCGGCGATATGCGCGTGTTGTGCATGTTGCGCGAGCAGAAACGATCACGCCGCGCCGCGCAAGAACGGGCGAGGCAGGACATCTGTGGAGATACGGCTGCGGATGCGAGCAGGGAAGCAACAGAACCGCGCAAGAGATCCGGAACGGGCGGCAAACTGCTGCGCCGCTCGGCGGATCACGAGTCAACTGCGGGTGACGTGGACGGCACGTGGCGAACCAGCAGGCTTTCGACCTGTTCCGGCGCGCGCGTGACGCGCCGATGTTCGCCGGTCGGTCCGAAACCGAGCGCTTCGTAAAAGCGCATGGCGGTGCGATTCGAGTCGGCGACCCATGCGTAAATTTCGGCGGCGCCTTCGTTGGCGAGCCAGCCGCTAGCGGTGTCGACCAGCAACTCTCCGCCACGCAGATGACGAACCGCCGGCGCCACCCACAACTCGCAAACGAATGCGCGGCGCTCGGGGGTCTCTTCGAAATGCGCCTCGATGAGTCCCGCCGGATGACCCTCGGTATAGAGAATAAAAGTGCTGACGGTAAGAGAAACCGCGTGCTTCGCGGCGATGACGTCAAAGCTGGCGGCGTCCGCGGACAAGGCGTCCTCTAGCGTCGCGCCGAAGGCATAAGGCGCCTCTCGCAGCGACGCAGTACGGAGTTCGCGAAAAACAGCGCCCTGATCAGCGGCGATACGGCGAACGGTCAATGACGGACTCATGCAGACGAAAACCCCTTGAAGCCTTAAGGCGTAGCTTTAACCGAACCGGCGCGCGAGTCAAATCATTCTTTGCCGGGGGATCTTATCGCGTGAGCCGGTTCTGGCAAAGCGCGCATCGAGTTCTCAGCATTTGCCGCGCCCGGTGTCTCTGAGCTCGGCCCACTCGCGATGGAAGCGTTTCGGGCTAAGGCGCCTCGTAGCTGCCGGTGCCGTCCGGCCAGGGCGTGAGGAGTTCGTAGCCGTCGTCGGTGACGGCGATCATGTGTTCCCATTGCGCCGACAGCGAGCGGTCTTTCGTGACCACCGTCCAGCCGTCGCGCAAGACGGTGGTGCCGGCGCGGCCCGCGTTGATCATCGGCTCGATCGTGAAGACCATGCCGGGTTTCAGACGCACGCCCTGCCCCGGCTGACCGTAATGCAGAACCTGCGGGTCCTCGTGATAGACCTTGCCGATGCCGTGGCCGCAATAGTCGCGCACGATCGAAAAGCCGTCGCGCTGCGCGACCTTCTGAATCGCATGGCCGATGTCGCCGAGCGTCGCGCCTGGCTTCACTTCGCGGATGCCCGCGAGCATCGCTTCATACGTCGTGTCGATCAGTTGACGCGCGACCGCGCTCGGCTCGCCGACGCAATACATGCGGCTCGTGTCGCCGAAATAGCCGTCCTTGATGATCGCGACGTCGATGTTGATGATGTCGCCGTCCTTGAGCACTTCGTTGCGGCTCGGAATGCCGTGGCAGACCACCTGATTCACGGACGTGCACACCGTCTTCGGAAAACCCAGATAGCCGACGTTCGCCGGAATCGACTTTTGCGTATTGACGATGTAGTCGTTGCACAGTGCGTCCAGCTCGTCGGTGGAGACACCGGCCTTCACGTGCTCGCCGATCATGGCCAGCACGTCGGCCGCGAGGCGGCCTGAAATACGCAGCCTGGCGATGTCTTCGGGAGTCTTGTAGGTAATGGCCATGAATTCGGTCGATGGGTTCGAAGGTAGGTCGATATTCAATCGAACGGCCAATTGTACAGAGGATCGCGGAGGGGTCGGGGGAATGGGGGTGCGGGCGTTTGTATCGCGAGCGTGGGGGATTAAACGGGCAACGCTTGGTGAGCACTCGAAGATTGCCGAGAAACTCTTCGCTCGCTTGTTGCGTAGCGCGCGGACGTGATCGCCGCGCTATCGTTCGATGTACTCAGAAGAAGGATGGGACAGGCTCCACACTGTGCTTAGATACGAAGCGAAGATTTCGTAGTCGACATGGAGCACTCACCGATCCTTTAGCGCTATCAAGACCTCACGGTGCTCGGAGATTACCAGGCGTGCGGAACGCAGTACGTCCGACTTCTCTCTTTCTGTGGCCACGCTCACCGAAGCCTTCGGACGCACCATCACTCGCGGCGCCAACTGAACGCCATACAGCTCTGTAATACGTTTTTTCTCGGCCATGAGATGCAACTCAATCAAGAGACTTAGCACTTGGGCAATACAAACGAAAACAGGCCCCGAAGGGCCTGTTTTCTAAATTTGGCGGAAAGGGTGAGATTCGAACTCACGGTACCCCTAAAGGTACACCGGATTTCGAGTCCGGCGCATTCGACCACTCTGCCACCTTTCCGGGTTTTCTAACTAGCCGCTGCCGTATGAAGCTGGCGCGGTTTTGTCAGATCCAAGCGGGTCGCTGCTTGGGAGAGAAAGATTATAGAACAGTGAATCTGGATTTCCAAGTCCCTCGCCGAAAAAATTTCAGAGGGACGTACGCGAAACGTACAACACGACTCAAGCGGCCGGCACTTCCAGCCGCTCCACGCCGCCCAGGTACGGCCGCAGTGCAGCCGGCACCGTCACCGAGCCGTCGGCGTTCTGGAAATTCTCCAGCACCGCCACGAGCGTGCGGCCGACCGCGAGCCCCGAGCCGTTCAACGTATGCACGAGTTCCGGCTTGCCTTGCGCGTTCCGATAACGCGCCTGCATCCGGCGAGCCTGGAACGACTCGGTGTTCGAGCAGCTCGAGATCTCGCGATAGGTGTTTTGCGCCGGCAACCACACCTCGAGGTCATAAGTCTTGGTGGCCGAGAAGCCCATGTCGCCGGTGCACAACGTGATCACGCGATACGGCAGCTCGAGCTTCTGCAGAATCGTCTCCGCGTGGCCGACCATCTGTTCCAGCGCGTCATAAGACGTTTCCGGCGCCACGATCTGCACCATCTCCACCTTGTCGAACTGATGCTGACGGATCATGCCGCGCGTATCGCGCCCATACGAGCCCGCTTCCGAACGGAAGCACGGCGAATGCGCAGTCAGCTTGATCGGCAGCGCATTACCTTCGACGATGCTGTCGCGCACCGTGTTCGTCAGCGAAATTTCCGACGTCGAAATCAGATATTGCGTGACCGTGTTTTCGCCGCCGCCCTTCTCGACGCGGAACATGTCGTCCGCGAATTTGGGCAACTGCCCGGTGCCGTACAGAATCTCCGGATTCACGATGTACGGCGTGTAAATCTCCGTATAACCGTGCTGCTGCGTATGCGTGTCGATCATGAACTGCGCAAGCGCGCGATGCAGCCGCGCTATCTGCCCACGCAGCATCGTGAAGCGCGCGCCCGAAAGCTTCGCGCCGGTCTCGAAATCGAGGCCGAGCGGCGCGCCCACATCCACGTGATCCTTCACTTCGAAATCGAACTGGCGCGGCGTGCCCCAGCGGCGCACTTCGACGTTATCCGCTTCGTCGCGGCCAACGGGCACGCTCTCATGCGGAAGATTCGGCACGCCGAGCAGAAGATCCGACAGCCGCTTCTGAATATCGTCCAGCTTTGCCGCCGACGCCTTCATCTCGTCGCCGATGCCGCCGACTTCCGCCATCACTGCCGACGTGTCCTCGCCCCGCCCTTTCATCGCGCCGATCTGCTTGGACAGGCTGTTGCGGCGCGCCTGCATTTCTTCGGTGCGGGTCTGGGTATCGCGGCGTTCCGCTTCGAGCGCGGTGAACGCCGCGACGTCGAGGCTATAGCCGCGGTCGGCGAGGCGTTTCGCGACGCCGTCGAGGTCTTTGCGCAGCAACTGGATGTCGAGCATGGGATGGGGCGGGTATTCGTTGTATGAAGGTGGGATTTTAGCGCACCGGCGCGCCGCGCCGGAGACTCTCAGCCCTTCTTCGGCTTGTTCTCGCTGCGCCATTGCGCGTCGAGTTCGGCAAGACGCGCCATCTTGTCGCCGATCTTGCCTTCCAGACCGCGCGGCGTCGGCGTGTACCAGTGCGGATCGCGCATGTTCTCGGGCAGATAGGCCTCTCCGGCCGCATAGGCATCCGGCTCGTCGTGCGCGTAGCGATACTCGTGGCCGTAGCCGAGTTCCTTCATCAGCTTGGTCGGCGCATTGCGCAGATGCACGGGCACGCCGCGCGACTTGTCCTTGCTGACGAAGCGCCGCGCCTCGTTATACGCGTTGTAGCCCGCATTCGACTTCGGCGCGACCGCCAGATAGATGATGGCCTGCGCAAGCGCAAGCTCGCCCTCGGGCGTGCCCAGGCGCTCGTAGGTTTCGGCGGCGTCGAGCGCGATGCGCGCGGCGCGCGGGTCGGCGAGACCGATGTCCTCCCACGCCATGCGCACGATGCGCCGCGCCAGATAACGCGGGTCCGCGCCGCCGTCGAGCATCCGGCAGAACCAGTAGAGCGCGCCGTCCGGACTGCTGCCGCGCACCGACTTATGCAGCGCGCTGATCTGGTCGTAAAACGCGTCGCCGCCCTTGTCGAAGCGGCGCAAATTTTCGGCGAGCGCGCTGCCGAGCAACGCGCCGTCAATCTCCGTCGTCTTCTGCTGCGCAGCGGCGCGCGCGACGATTTCCAGGTTGTTCAACAGCTTGCGGCCGTCGCCGTCGGCGGAACCGATCAGCGCGTTGCGCGCTTCGTCGGTGAACGTGAGGCCGCCGAGTTCGCGCTGCGCCCGCTCGAGCAGTTCGCGCAACTCGTCCTCGTCGAGACTCTTGAGCACATAGACCGCGGCGCGCGACAGCAACGCGCTGTTCACCTCGAACGAGGGATTCTCCGTCGTCGCGCCGACAAACACGAACAGCCCCGACTCGACATGCGGCAAGAACGCGTCTTGCTGACTCTTGTTAAAGCGATGCACCTCGTCGACGAACACCAGCGTCTGATGCCCGTTCGCGCGATGAATCTGCGCCGTCTCGACCGCCTCGCGAATGTCCTTCACGCCCGAGAGCACCGCCGACAGCGCGATGAACTGCGCGTGAAACGCGTCCGCCATGAGCCGCGCAAGCGTGGTCTTGCCGACGCCCGGCGGGCCCCAGAGGATCATCGAATGCGCCTCGCCGGATTCGAACGCGACCCGCAGCGGCTTGTTCGGACCGAGCAGATGCTTCTGACCGATCACTTCGTCGATATTGCGAGGCCGCAGGCGTTCGGCGAGCGGGACATTGGCACGGGTTTCTTCGAACATGACGTTTTGGGGATAATCTCGGCTTTTCCGGACGCGGTTCGCGCGACGGTATCTGCGATGGTCGGAAGGCGGCGTGCTGCCGGACAAGCGCAAAGCCTGCACGAGAAACGCGCGGGCAACGTCCTGCATTATGACAGTGACGGAGCGTCGGCGAGCGCGGCGTGTCGTCTACCGAATGCGAACACGAGCGCGAACGCGCAGGCAAACCAAAGCAACAGACACACACTCACGGACAACACCCGATGGCACAAGACCCGCTCACCGGCAACGCCGGTTCCACCTACGCACCGCTCACGCCGGTGCCCGACGCGCGCCGCGCATTCCGCACCGGCGACGCCTTCGCGCTCTGGTTCTCGCTCGGCATCGGCCTGCTGGTCGCGCAGGCCGGCGCGCTGCTCGTGCCGGGCTTGTCGCTGCCGCACGCGCTCCTGGCGATTGTGATCGGCAGCGCGATCGGCGTGGTGCTCCTCGCGCTCGCAGGCGTGATCGGCACGGACACGGGGCTCGCCGCGATGTCGTCGCTGCGTCCGACGCTCGGCGTTCGCGGCGCGTCGGTGCCCGCAGTGCTGAACGCGGTGCAACTGGTCGGCTGGGGCGCGTTCGAAGTGATCGTGATGCGCGATTCCGCCGACGCCCTCGCGAAGCAGGCGTTCGGTTTCTCGATGCCGCTCGTCTGGACCGTCGTGTTCGGCTTGCTCGCGACGCTGCTTGCGATCAGCGGACCGCTGTCGTTCGTGCGGCGCTTTTTGCGCACGTGGGGCATCTGGCTGCTGCTCGCGGGCGCGGCGTGGCTCACATGGAATCTGCTCGCTCAGCACGACTTGAGCGCGATGATGCGCCGCCCCGGCACGGGCGAAATGCCGTTCGGCGGCGCCATCGATCTGGTGGTCGCGATGCCGCTCTCATGGCTGCCGCTGATCGCCGATTACACGCGCTTTGGCCGCCGCGCCGGCGACACGTTCCGCGGCACGCTGCTCGGCTACGGCATCGCGAACATATGGTTCTATGCGCTGGGCGCGATCTACGGTCTCGCCGCGGGCGGCGGCGACGCGCTCCTCACGAGCGCACTCGCGCAAGCCGGCGGCGGCCTCGCGCTCTTGCTGATCCTGATCGACGAAGTGGACAACGCATTCGCCGACATTCATTCGGCAGCCGTGTCGACCGGCACGTTCTGGGCGCGCGGCAGCGTGCCGCTGCTGTCGGCTGCGTTCGGCGCGCTCTGCACGTTGATCGCGCTGCTCGTGCCGATGGCGAAATACCAGAACTTCCTGTTGCTGATCGGCTCGGTGTTCGCGCCGCTCTTCGGCGTGGTGCTGGTCGATCACTTCATCGTGCGCAAGCGCCGCATTGAAGCCGCCGTGCTCGCCGACGTGCGCGGCCGCTACGGCTTTTCGGGCGGATGGCATCTGAGCGCGTTCATCGCGTGGGCGATCGGCATTGCCGCCTATCAGGCGATCAACCAGTGGCTGCCGAACCTCGGCGCGACGTTGCCCTCGCTGGTGATCGGCGCGGTGTGTTATCTCGCGTTCGTGTCGACGCGCAAGACTGCTTACGCGTAAGCGCTCGCTGCACTTCTAAATGCAGAAAAGGCCCACAAATGCAGGCCTTTTCGTTGCTGACGGCGCGCCGCAAGAGCTACGTGGCGAATGGATTCACCGAGCCGCGGCAGTCCGGTATTCGACGCCCGGCAGCACGCACAGCAACTCAAACGCGAGGTTCGCCCCGAGCAGCGCCGTGGTGCCGAACGGATCATACGGCGGCGCCACCTCCACAAGATCGCAACCGACGATATTCAGGCCGTGCGCGCCGCGAATGATTTCGAGCGCCTGCGGCACCGTCAGCCCCGCGATTTCAGGCGTGCCGGTGCCGGGTGCAAAGGCCGGATCGATCCCGTCGATGTCGAACGTGATGTACACCGGACCGTCGCCCATGCGCTCGCGCACACGCGCCATCAGCGGCGCGAGCGACTGGTTCCAGCACGCTTCCGCCTGCACGACCTCGAAGCCCTGGTCGCGGCACCAGTCGAAGTCTTCCGCCGCGTAGCCTGTGCCGCGCAGACCGATCTGCACGACGCGCTCGCAATCGAGCAGGCCCTCTTCCACCGCGCGGCGAAACGGCGTGCCGTGCGCGATTTTCTCGCCCATCATCGTGTCGTTGACGTCGGCGTGAGCATCGACGTGAATCAGCCCGACCTTGCCGTGCTTGCGATGGATCGCGCGCAGGATCGGCAACGCGATCGTGTGATCGCCGCCGAGCGTGATCGGCTTGCAATCGTGCTGAAGGATCTCGTCGTAAGCGGTTTCGATCCGCGCGATCGAGTCGTGCAGGTTGTACGGATTGATCGCGACGTCGCCGAGATCGGCGACCCGCAGCGAATCGAACGGCGCGGCGCGCGTCGCCATGTTGTACGGGCGCAGCAGCACGGATTCGCTGCGGATCTGGCGCGGCCCGAAGCGCGCGCCCGTGCGGTTGGACGTGCCGAGATCGAACGGCACGCCGACGAAGCAGGCGTCGAATCCCGCCGCCGAGCCGACGTTCGGCAGGCGCATCATCGTCGCGATTCCGCCGCAGCGCGGCATCGCATTGCCGGACAGCGGCTGCGGCCGCTCGCCGGCTTCGGGAGAAATGAAGGAGGAAGTATTCATCGTGGCTCGGCAATGAAAAGTCCCGGCGGGCGGGAATCGGCGAAACCGGCGCGGAACAGACGTCTGACAAGCGGCCAGACGCTATTCATGCCGGGCGAACTCCCATTCTTGAGCAGTTCGCGTGAACGTCCAATAGCTGCTCAAAAACCTTCGTATTGATCCCGAGCGATGTATCCTGACGCATGTTCTCCCAACTCACCGACCTCGACCTGCGGCTCATCCGCGTCTTTCTCGCGATCGTCGATGCGGGCGGCGTCTCGCCGGCGCAAGCCACGCTCAACGTCGGTCAGTCGACCATCAGCACGCAACTGGCCACGCTCGAAACGCGCCTCGGCTACCGGCTATGCGAACGCGGCCGCAGCGGCTTTCGCCTGAGCGCGCGCGGGGCGCAATTTGTCGATGCCGCTCGCGCGCTGCTCGATGCCGTCGACAGCTTCGGCATGCAGGCGCGCAACGTCGGCCGCAAGCTGGTCGGCACGCTCGACATCGGCATGATCGGGCACACGCCGGTATCGGCCAGCGCGCGCATCAGCGAGGCGATTGGCCGCTTTCGTTCGCGCGATCAGTCGGTGCGGTTTTCGATTCTCGTGCGCTCGCCTGGCGAGCTCGAAGAGTTGCTGCTCAACGGGCGAATTCAGATCGGCATCGGCTATTTCTGGCATCGCGTGCCGTCGCTCGAATACACCGAAGTGTTCGCTGAAGACCAGTTCGCCTACTGCGCAAAAGAGCATCCGCTCTTTGCTCGCGCGGGTGAAGTCACGCCCGCGCAGGCCGCCGCGCATGAATGGGCGTGGCGCAGCTATCCGTTGCCGGAGGCTGAAAGTTCGACGGCCGGGCGCAACGTCACCGCCGTCGCCGACAACATGGAAGCGGTCGCGATGCTCGTGCTCTCGGGGCACCACCTCGGCTATTTACCGGGACATTTCGCGGCGCCGTTCGTCGAACAAGGGCTGCTCGCCGCGCTGAATCCGGCCGTCATGCGCTATCGCGTCGCGTTTCATATGGTCACGCGCGCACGGCAGCATCGAACGGATATTGTCGAAGCGTTTCTCGAGGACATGAAGGCCGCGCATGCAATTGAAGCCGAGAAATAGCGCGGCCCGTTTTGCATCGGCGATAAAAAAGCCACGCATTCAGCGCGGCTTTCTTCGTCAACATTGAACGTGCAGCTTGAACGTGCAGCGGCAATTTAGCCGTTGATCACGTCCGCGCCCTTCGGCACGGTGAACTTGAACGCGTCAGCAGGCAGCGGCGGATTCTTCTGGATGTTCGAGAACGTCAGCAAGGTCACGTTCCCGAACACATCGTGCAATTCCATCGCTTGCAGATTGCCGTCCTTGAAGCCGATGCCCACGCGCTGGAATTGCGTGTCCTTTGCTTTCGGCGTGAGTTCGAGCCAGTCGATGCCGGCCTTCACGCCCGCATCGCGCAGCGTGAAGTTCTTGTCGAGATCGTTGCTGCCGAACAGGATCGCCGCCGGGCTCGCGCCGAGCGCGCCGCCCAGGCTCCGCACTGTCACCTGGTTCAGGTCTTTGTCGTAGACGTAAAGCTTGTCGCCGTCCGCTTGCAGCAGTTGCGCGTAGGGCTTTTCGTATTGCCAGATGAACTTGCCGGGACGCGCGAACGTGAATGTTCCACTCGACGTGCTGTTCTTGCTGCCGCCCGTGGTGGAGAGCACGCCGCTTGCGCCGCTCCCGCCACTCCCGCCGCTCGCCCCTTGCGCCTTGCCCGGCGCGCGCACTTCCTGCTGGACGAAGGTGCCGCGCGCCGAGTGAACCTGCGAGACGAACGCCTTCAACTGCTCGGTGCCGCTCGCGAACGCCTGCGAAGCGACTAGCACGGATGCGCCGATCGCCACCGTGCCCGCAGTGCGCGCAAGCGCGCGAGCCAAATGCGCAAAGCGGCCGACGCGGCCGGATTGTGCATGCTGCTGTGCGAATAGCTGCATATGTTTTTCTCCCTTGATCTGAATTCGTTGAGCGGCCGCGATGTTGGCGGCGCATCGTCATGAGCGGTGTTGCCGCGCAAGACTGCGGTTTTGCGCGAAGCTTAGGCAGGCAGCCTTAAGCGAGTCTTAGGAGCGAACCTTTGGAAACGAACGTTACAAGCGGTGAACAAGCGGTGAAGAAAGCGAAAAAGACAGAGCGGTAAAGGCAGCCGACAAAAACCCAACGCCTCACCGCAGCATGCCTTAATCAACCTCACTCCGCCTCGCGCGCCGGCGCGAGAATCTCGCGATTGCCGTTCGACGACATCGCCGACACCACGCCGGAGTTTTCCATCTGCTCGAGCAGGCGCGCCGCGCGGTTATAGCCGATGCGCAAATGCCGCTGCACCAGCGAGATCGACGCGCGCTTGTTCTTCAGCACGACGTCCACCGCCTGATCGTAAAGCGGGTCCGACTCGCCGTCGCCCGATCCGCTT
Source organism: Paraburkholderia graminis (assembly GCF_003330785.1). NCBI lineage: Bacteria > Pseudomonadati > Pseudomonadota > Betaproteobacteria > Burkholderiales > Burkholderiaceae > Paraburkholderia > Paraburkholderia graminis. The sequence goes on along the minus strand of NZ_CP024934.1, from coordinate 943,127 downwards.
CCTCCGGCGCCCGCCGAGCCTTCGTCGCCCTCGCCCGTCACGCCGCCTTCGAGAATGCCCTCGATATAGTTCGGCTCGCCCTGCTCCTTGAGCTTGTCGACGACGCGGTGCACTTCCTCGTCCGACACAAACGCGCCGTGCACCCGCACCGGCAAGCCGCTGCCGGGCGGCAGATAAAGCATGTCGCCCATGCCGAGCAGCGATTCCGCGCCCTGCTGGTCGAGAATCGTGCGCGAGTCGATTTTCGACGACACCTGGAACGCCATGCGCGTCGGCACGTTAGCCTTGATGAGGCCGGTGATCACGTCGACCGACGGACGCTGCGTGGCGAGAATCAGATGGATGCCGGCCGCGCGCGCCTTCTGCGCGATTCGCGCGATCAGCTCCTCGACCTTCTTGCCGACCACCATCATCAGGTCCGCGAGTTCGTCGATCACGACGACGATGTTGGGCAGACGCGTGAGCGGTTCCGGCTCGTCCGGCGTGAGGCTGAACGGGTTCGGCAGCTTCTCGTCACGCTTCGCCGCTTCGTCGATCTTGTTGTTGTAGCCGGCGAGGTTACGCACGCCGAGCTTGCTCATCAGCTTGTAGCGCCGCTCCATTTCGGCGACCGCCCAATTCAGCGCGTGGCCGGCCTGGCGCATGTCCGTCACGACCGGACACAGCAGATGCGGAATGCCTTCGTAGACGCTCATTTCGAGCATCTTCGGATCGATCAGGATCATGCGGACCTGGTCGGCGCTCGCCTTGTAGAGCAGCGACAAAATCATCGCGTTGATACCGACCGACTTGCCCGAACCGGTCGTGCCGGCCACCAGCAAGTGCGGCATTTTCGCGAGGTCCGCGCAAACGGGCTTGCCGCCGATGTCCTTGCCGAGGCCCATAGTGAGCGGCGACGCGGCATCCGCATAAACCGCCGAGCCGAGAATCTCGGACAGGCTCACGGTCTGCCGGCGCTGATTCGGCAACTCGAGCGCCATGAAATTCTTGCCCGGAATCGTTTCGACCACGCGGATCGACACGAGCGACAGCGAACGCGCGAGGTCTTTCGCCAGATTCACGATCTGGCTGCCCTTCACGCCGGTGGCCGGCTCGATCTCGTAACGCGTGACGACCGGGCCCGGATAGGCGGCGACCACGCTCACTTCGACGCCGAAGTCCTTGAGCTTTTTCTCGATCAGACGCGAGGTGAATTCGAGCGTATCGGCCGAAATGGTTTCCTGCGCGGCGGGCGCGGGATCGAGCAGCGAAATGGGCGGCAACGTGGAATCGCCCGGCAGATCGGTGAAAAGCGGCACCTGCCGTTCCTTCTCGACGCGCTCCGACTTGGCCGGCGTGACGACCGGCGGCACGATCACGACCGGCTCATGTTCCTCGATGCGCACTCGCCCCTTCTCGACCTTGCCCTCGCGCTTGACCGCGGCGGCTTCGCCGAGCTTGCGGTCGCGCCCGGCCTCGCGGCGCAGCTTCGCGAAGGTCACGGCGGAGATAATCGATTCGCCGACTTTCTCCGACACCGACAGCCACGAGAAACGGAAATACAGCGACAAGCCGATGCCCAGCACGATCAGCAGCGCGAGCGTGCCGCCCGTGAAGCCGAGCGCGTGCGACACGCCGCGCGCGACCGCCTCGCCGATCACGCCGCCCGGCGCGCGCGGCAGTTGAACCTTGAGCGACCACATGCGCAGCGCCTCGATGCCGTCGCAGGCGAGCAGCACGAGCATGAACGCGAAGGCGTCCGCGAGCCAGGTCGTGTCGCGCGGCGCGTCTTCGTCCGGTTCGTCCTGACGGGTAATGCGCTTGTAGTTCGCGGAAATGTGCCGGCCGAGCAGCACGATCCACCAGTACGCGGAGAGGCCGAACAGCAGCAGCAGAATGTCCGAGGTCCACGCGCCCACGCGGCCCGCCCAGTTGGCGATGTGATCGACCTGCGCGGCGTGCGTCCAGCTCGGATCGCGGCGGCTGTAGCTGACGAGCGCCATCAGCAGGAACACGCCGAGCGCGACCTGCAGAATCCAGCGGATTTCGGTGAAGAGGCGCGACATGCGGTGCGGTAATGCCTGCGCGCTCGCGGAATAAGGAGCTTTTGCCATTGATCCTGTTGCTTGTGTGGCCGATGCGTGGCCGATGCGTGTTGCCAATTCTATTGCCGGGCCTCGGGTCGAAGCCGTTCGGCGCGGCAGAGAGCCCGGCGCCGTCGACCCGAAAGACCCGAAACTTCGATCCGGCCTATTGTAAACGCAGTGCCCCGCATGAGGCTGTAAATGACGGTAACCTGGCCGATCGGCCACGCGCGCTGATCGCTTAGGCCCCGCGCCGGGCTATCGCCGCGATCGGAAAGCTTCATGGAGCAGGCCGCGGCCCCGCCCTTTATAATGCCCGACTGATACCCATCTACAGTTTCAGCCAAGTCGCGTTGCCCGCATGGGCGGGCAGCGCGCCGTAAAAGGATTCGATCATGCCCGCAACTTCCACGAAACACGCCAAGGTTCTGATTCTCGGTTCCGGCCCTGCCGGCTACACGGCAGCGGTCTACGCGGCGCGCGCCAACCTCGCGCCGGTGCTCGTCACGGGCCTCGCGCAAGGCGGCCAGTTGATGACCACGACCGACGTCGAAAACTGGCCCGCCGACGCCAACGGCGTGCAAGGCCCGGAACTGATGGCGCGCTTCCTGGAGCACGCTGAGCGCTTCAACACCGAAATCATCTTCGACCACATTCACACGGCGAAGCTCGACGAAAAGCCGATCCGCCTGATCGGCGATTCGGGCGAATACACGTGCGATTCGCTGATCATCTCGACGGGCGCGTCGGCGCAATATCTCGGCCTGCCGTCGGAAGAAGCGTTCATGGGCAAGGGCGTGTCGGCCTGCGCAACCTGCGACGGCTTCTTCTACAAGCAGCAGCATGTGGCCGTGGTCGGCGGCGGCAATACCGCGGTCGAAGAAGCGCTCTATCTGTCGGGCATCGCGAAGAAGGTCACGGTGATCCATCGCCGCGACAAGTTCCGCGCCGAGCCGATCCTGATCGACCGCCTGCTCGCGAAAGAGAAGGAAGGCGTGGTCGAGATCAAGTGGAACCATACGCTCGACGAAGTGACGGGCGACCAGTCCGGCGTGACCGGCGTGCGCATCAAGCACACGCAAACCGGCGAGACGACCGACATCGCGCTGCAGGGCCTGTTCGTCGCGATCGGTCACAAGCCGAACACGGACATCTTCGAAGGCCAACTGGAGATGAAGAACGGCTACATCATCACGAAGGGCGGCCTGAACGGCTTTGCCACCGCCACCAGCGTGCCGGGCGTGTTCGCGGCCGGCGACGTGCAGGACCACGTGTACCGTCAGGCGATCACGAGCGCAGGCACCGGCTGTATGGCCGCGCTCGACGCGCAGCGCTATCTGGAAACCATCAACGAGATGGCCGGCGAGCATGCGATGAGCCAGGAAGCCGAGCGTTGATCGGCAGCGCTTTCGTGCGAACGCAACGGTAAAATAGCGGCTGGGCGTTGCCCGGCCGCTCGTTGGATCTAAGGCCGCGGCTCATGAGCCGGCGGCCTTTTTTATTCGAAGCCGCACCAGGATCGCGCGAGGCGCCGCGCGACCGAATCGTTATCCGCGTCTACTACCGCCATGCCGAAGAACCACCCTCATCCGAACGAGCCGAAGCGCGTCCGCGCCCCGGCTGCAACGCCCGCGCGCGAACCGGCTGCGCCCGCCGCGACGCCGAAGATCGAACCGGCCGCGGGCCTCGCCGGCCTCGGCGCATTGCGCGACGCGTTGAAGGTCGACGCGCAAAAGCGCGAGCGCGAACGCGCCGCCGCGACGGCTGCACGGCGCGAAGCCGCGGCGGACGCCGATCTGTTTCGCCGCGAGATCGGCGAAGTCGCGCCGCTTGCCGTGCCGCCGCGCGCATCGTTGCCGCGCAATCCTCCGCCGCCGCTGCCCGTGCAAACCCTGCTCGACGAAGAAGCCGTTCTGCACGAAGCGATCTCCGATGAATTCGATCCCGAGGTGCTGCTCGAAACCGACGAGACGCTCTCCTATTGCCGCCCCGGCGTGAGCCAGGAAGTCGTGCGAAAACTGCGGCGCGGCGACTGGATCGTGCAGGCGCAAATCGATCTGCACGGCATGCGGCGCGAGAAAGCCCGCGAGGCCCTGGCGGAATTCATCCGCGAGTCGGTCAAGCGCGGCTTGCGCTGCCTGCGCGTGATTCACGGCAAAGGCCTGGGATCGATCGGCAAGGAACCGGTGCTCAAGGGCAAAGTGCGCGCATGGCTCGTGCAGAAGAACGAAGTGATCGCGTTCTGCCAGGCGCGGCCGCACGACGGCGGCGCGGGCGCGGTCGTCGTGCTGCTTCAGCCGGGCGCCGCGCCGGCTCACGCCAGGCCGCTGACGGAGCCGCAGTGATCCATCCGAGACTCACACTCGCGCTCTCCCTCATGGAGGCGCTGGCCATCTTTGCGTACGCGATTTCCGGTTTTATCGAGGCGAGGACGCGCCGGCTCGACGCGGTCGGCACGTTCCTCGTCGCCATTGCCACGGCCTTCGGCGGCGGCACGTTGCGCGACGTGCTGCTCGAGCGCCGGCCGTTCTACTGGGTCGAGCATCAGGGCTATCTGATCGCGATCTTCGTGATGTCGCTGTTCGCGCCGACCTTGCTGAAAATGACCTCGCGCCTGCTGTCCGAGCGCGTGCTGCTGGTCGCCGATGCGATCGGCCTTGGCCTCTTCAGCATCGCGGGGACCTCGATTGCGCACGACGCGCAAATGCCCTGGTTCACGTCCGTGATGATGGGCGTGGCGACGGGCGTGTTCGGCGGCGTGATCCGCGACGTGCTGTGCAACGAGGTGCCGCTGATCCTGCGCGATTCTCGGCCTTACGCGACGTGCGCTTTCGTCGGCTGCTGGCTGTATGTGCTGCTGGACTACGTGAATTTCGACACCGTGTATAGCGTGCTGTTCGCCACGGGGTTCATTCTGCTGGCGCGGCTCGCGACGTTCCGCTTCAACGTGCGCCTGCCGCATTAGCGGTTTCTGGCGCGGCGTCGGCACGACTGGAACGGGGGCCGTTTGTCGATTTGCGCCGCGCTCGCTCGTCGTGATGTGAACGGCCTTGCCCGGCCGCGGCAGCCGTCCAACCGTCGAAGGTGATCACGATGAAGCTCAAGCTCTACGCACACCCTTTCTCCTCGTACTGCCAGAAGGCGCTCATCGCGCTGTACGAGAACAGCACGCCGTTCGAATTCCGCCTGCTCGCGCACGACGACCCGCAAATCATGGCCGAATTCGCCGATCTGTGGCCGATCAAGCGCTTTCCCGTATTGGTCGACGGCGAGCGCACGGTGACGGAGGCGAGCATCATCATCGAATATCTCGGCCTGTACTATCCGGGGCCGGTGGCGCTCGTGCCCGCCGACGCCCGCGCGGCGCTCGACGTGCGCAGCATGGACCGCTTCTTCGACAACTACATTTCGACGCCGCAGCAGAAGATCGTGTTCGACAGCCTGCGTCCTGACGCCGAGCGCGACGCGCGCGGCGTGACAGAAGCGCGCGCGATGCTCGATACGGCTTACGCGTGGCTCGACAAAACAATGGCGGCGCGCGAATGGGCCGCGGGCGACACCTTCAGCCTCGCCGATTGCGCGGCGGCGCCAGCGCTTTTCTACGCCGACTGGAGCCACGCGATCGACCCGGCGTTCGCCCATGTGCGAGCTTACCGCGAGCGCTTGCTGGCGCGTCCGTCTTTCGCTCGCGCAGTCCACGAAGCCCGGCCCTACCGCCCGCTGTTCCCGCTCGGCGCGCCGGATCGGGACTGAGCGGCGACGAGCGTGGAACGAGCGGAGACTGAGCCGGATCAGCGGAGTCGCGCGCCAACCCCTTGCGACAACATTATTCCGAGCCTATACACTTCACGTCGAAACCAATTTCCGCTCATTACACATAAGAAGGCCAAACATGGACCGTTTTGAAGCGATGGAGATCTTTACGCGTGTGGTCGAGGCGAACAGCTTCACGAAAGTATCCGAATCGCTCGACTTGCCGCGCGCGAAAGTGAGCCGCACGATTCAGGCGCTGGAAGAGCATGTCGGCGTGCGCCTCCTGAACCGCTCGACGCGCCAGGTCAGCGTCACCGAAGACGGCGCGCTCTTTTACGATCGCTGCGTGCGCATCCTCGCGGAAGTCGCCGACGCGGAATCGTCGCTGTCGAACAAGCGTGAGAATCCGGTGGGCACGATCCGCGTCGACACGTCGGGCACGCTCGCTCGCGCGCTGCTGCTGCCCGCGCTCGACGACTTCTACCGGCGCTACCCTGAAATCGACGTGCGTCTGGGTCTCGCCGACCGCAACATCGACCTGATTCAGGACGCCGTGGATTGCGTGATCCGCATGGGCACGCCGGAAGAATCGAGCCTCGTCGCAAGGCGCATCGGCCATGCGCGTATCGTCACCTGCGCTTCGCCCGCATATTTGGAGAAGTACGGCACGCCGAGCACGCTCGATCAATTGAGCGAGCACCGCGCGGTCAACTACGTGTCGGCGCGTACGGGCAAGACCTTTCCGTTCGAATACGAAGTCAACGGCGAGACCGTGAAAGTCGCGATGAAAAGCGTGCTCGCGGTCAACGACGGCTCGGTCTACATTCGCGCGGGCGAGCTCGGCCACGGCATCATTCAGCCGTCGCGCTTCATGGTCGCGCATCTGATCGAGCGCGGCGTGCTGAAGGAAATTCTGACTGACTACACGAGCCCCGGCACGCCGCTGTCGATCCTGTACGCGCATCGCCGCAATCTGAGCTCGCGGCTGCGCGCGTTCACCGAGTGGGTGACGGAACTCGTACGCAACAATCCGGACCTGCGTATTCCGGAAGCCTGACTGGCGCCGCCGGCCCAGGCGAAGAATCGGCATAGGGGACGGCCATGAGGCCGTACCCCTGCCACACCACCCGGCATGCGGGTCCGCACCGGGCGGTTCGGGAAGTTGAGGTTATGAGAGTCGGGGTACGCCCAGTTGGTCGAAGTAGGCGATGGTCAGCACGCGCTTGAGCGCACCGTCGCTATTGCGCCACCAGCAACGACTGTTCGCCGCCACTTGTCGCGCCACAGCGGCCGATGCCCCCAGCGCACGCAGTTCCCGGTAGATGGTGGTGCCACGGCGCCAGTGTTTGAGATGGATCGCGCGCAACCGGTGACGCAGCCACTCATCCAGTGCCAACCACACACCGGGTGTTTGCGCCAACCTGAAGTACGCCTTCCAGCCTTGCACGTAAGGCCGTAACTGTTCCACCACTTTCTTCATGCTGCGCCCGCCAGAGCGATGGGTCAGTTCACGGATGCGGTGTTTGAACGCCAGCAGCGGTTTGGCCGCCACCTTGCGTTTGACCACCCCACCCGCAGCCACCCACAGGCTGTAGCCCAGAAACTTGCGACCAAACACACTGGCCACCGCGCTTTTGGTCTCGTTGACCTTCAGCCGCAGTCGCCCATACAGACGCCGCAGCAGTGCCATCACCCGCTCACCCGCCCGGCGGCTACGAACATAGACATTCGCGTCGTCGGCGTAGCGCGCGAAGCAATGACCCCGCCGCTCCAGTTCCTTATCCACTTCGTCGAGCAGCACGTTGGCCAGCAACGGGGACAGTGGTCCGCCTTGCGGCGTGCCCTGATCCCGTTGCTGGACCACTCCGCCATCCATGATGCCGCTGCTCAGATACGCCCGGATCAGCCGGATTACGCCGGCATCATCGATTCGCTTCTGTAGACGGTCAATCAGGATGTCGTGGTTGACCCGGTCAAAGAATTTCTCCAGATCAACGTCCACCACGATTCGCCGACCCGACTGCACGTACGACTGCGCGGCTAACACCGCGTCGTGCGCACGCCGTCCAGGCCGGAAGCCGTGGCTGTGCTCGCTGAAGGTAGGGTCCAGAACCGGCTGTAGCACCTGTAGCAGCGCCTGCTGGATCAACCGGTCCGTTACCGTCGGGATGCCAAGCTCGCGCTCGCCTCCATCCGGCTTCGGTATCGTCACCCGACGTACCGGGCTGGGCCGGTACGTCCCCTTGAGCAACTGTTCACGGATCGCGGGCCACGCCGTCACCAGATGACGCGACGTCTGGTCAACGTCCAGACCGTCCACGCCAGCGGCTCCCTTGTTGGACCGGACCCGTTTGAACGCCTGCTTCAGGTTCTCTCCTGTCAGCGCCGCTTCCAGCAGCGCCGACCCTGTGTCCCCGGATTCATGTCGCGGGCAGCAGGCTTCATCGCTAGTCGGTGTACGCCGTGCAGCTTCACCGCACGTGACCCCCACCCGCCCCGCTTGCGCGGGCATCTGACGCATTGCCTGTCGCATCGACATGACGCTGGACACTCCTTCCCGTTTAGCCCTTCGTCACCAGCTTCGGCCTCATCAACCTGTCCTGTGACTACTACGGCCTCTGCTGACTTCTCGCTCCGGCTCGACGCCGTTGCCCTTTCAGGCACGAGGCGAGATCTCCCCAGGTAAGAACGCAATCCTTCACCGCACAACCGCCGCATTTACGTTGCCTGATCCTTGACCACGAGAGCTTCGCGCTTCTTTGCACGCTCGCCCTGATCGGCACCGCCTCATATCCGGTTCTTGTTCATCGGCTCGCGGTTTCGCTCCACGCTTCCTCCCCACGCTCGGTCGCCCTCACGCAGTTGCGCTTCACTTCGTTCGCTGTGGTCAACTCACGATGGGACTTGCACCCACAAGATTGCGCCCATGCTGGGCGCACAAAGAAAAGCCCCTTGCGTCGCGAGACGCAAGGGGCTTTCTCAATGAGGCAAGGCCAAGCGATCAGACCAAAAAATCAGGCGATGCGCTCTTCATTCGACGGATCGAACAACACCGCTTTCGACGTATCGAACAGCAGCGTCGTATTCGTCAGCGGCTGCGGATTCGACGCCGGGTGCACGCGGCTCACCACGCGCTTGCCGTTGACCTGCGCGAATACCAAAGTGTCCGGTCCGGTCGGCTCGATCACGTCGACCTTCACTTCGATCTGTTGCAGCTTCGCGTGATCGCCATGCGCGCCGCGAGCATCGGTAATGCGCTCGGGACGCAAGCCGAGAATCACTTCACGGCCCACGTGCGACTTGACCTTCGCCGAGTCGAACGGCAGATTCAGCGCCGTGCGCGCAATGCCCGTATCGAGTTCGAGACCCACGCCCGCGCCCTGCTCGACGAGCTTGCCCTGGATGAAGTTCATCGGCGGTGCGCCGATAAAGCCGGCCACGAACAGGTTCGACGGCGAGTCGTAAATCTCCTGCGGCGCGCCGAACTGCTGGACGATGCCGTCTTTCATCACGGCGATGCGGTCGCCGAGCGTCATCGCTTCGATCTGATCGTGCGTCACGTAGACGATCGTCGTGCCGAGGCGTTGATGCAGCAGCTTGATTTCCGAACGCATCTCGATACGCAGCTTGGCGTCGAGGTTCGACAGCGGTTCGTCGAACAGGAACATCACCGGGTCGCGCGCCAATGCGCGGCCCATTGCCACGCGCTGACGCTGGCCGCCGGACAACTGACCCGGCTTGCGATCCAGCAGATGCGTGATCTGCAGCGTGTTCGACACGCGGTCGACAATCTGCGTCTGTTCCTGCTTCGGCACCTTGCGGATATTCAGACCGAACGAGATGTTCTCGCGCACCGTCATCGACGGATACAGCGCGTACGACTGGAACACCATCGCGATATCGCGATCTTTCGGCGACAGGTTGTTCACCGTCTTGCCGTCGATCTGGATCTCGCCCTTGGTCACCGTTTCGAGGCCGGCGATCATATTGAGCAGCGTCGACTTACCGCAGCCCGAGCCGCCGACCAGAATCAGGAACTGACCGTCTTCGATGTCGATGTTGACACCCTTCAGAACCGGCACCCCGTTCGGGTAGGTCTTGTACACGTCACGGATGGAAAGGCTTGCCATGCTGTGAATCCTCTAGTCTCTGGTACTGCTTGAAAACGTCTTGTTTATGCGCCGGGACACGCCGCCGCGCTCGGATGGTTTGCGAGGCGTTAGCCCTTCACCGCGCCGGCCGTCAGCCCGCGCACGAAATAGCGTCCGGCGATGATGTAGACGAGCAAGGTCGGCAATGCGGCGATGATCGCGCCGGCCATGTCGACGTTGTATTCCTTCACGCCCGTCGACGTATTCACGAGGTTGTTCAGCGCCACCGTGATCGGCATCGAATCGACGCCGGAGAACACGATACCGAACAGGAAGTCATTCCAGATCTGCGTGAATTGCCAGATGAGGCAGACCATGAAAATCGGCAGCGACACGGGCAGCAGAATCTTCGTGAAGATCGTGAAGAAACCCGCGCCGTCGATACGCGCCGCCTTCACGAGTTCAGCCGGAATGCTCACGTAGAAGTTGCGGAAGAACATCGTCGTGAACGCGATACCGTAGATCACGTGCACCACCACCAGGCCGGTCGTGGTGTTCGACAGGCCGAGAAAGCCTTCGAAGCGCGCCATCGGCAGCAGGATCGCCTGGAACGGAATGAAGCAGCCGACCAGCAGCATCGTGAAGATCGGATCGGCGCCGCGAAAACGCCAGTGCGTGAGCACATAACCGTTGAACGCGCCGATGATCGACGAGATCAGCACCGCCGGAATTACCATCCGCACCGAGTTCATGAAGAACGGCTGCATGCCGTCGCAACGCACACCCGTACACGCGCCGCTCCATGCCTTGATCCACGGATCGACGGTCCAGTGCGTAGGCGGCGTCAGCAGATTGCCGGTGCGCAACTGGTCGATGTCCTTGAACGACGTGGACAGCATCACGTACAGCGGAAACAGGAAGTACAGGGCAAACAGGACCAAGGCCGCGTAAATGACGGCACGGCTGATCGTCATCTTAGGCTGCATTGCGGGTGCTCCTCGATTCCAGATACATGAGCGGCACGAGCACGGCCACGACGGTTGCGAGCATCATCATCGACGATGCCGCGCCGACGCCGAGTTGCCCGCGATTGAACGAAAACGTGTACATGAAGATAGCCGGCAGCGACGACGACGTGCCCGGACCACCCGCCGTCAACGCGACGACGAGGTCGAAGGTCTTGATCGTGATGTGGCAAAGAATCAGCAGCACCGAGAAGAACACCGGACGCATGCTCGGAATCACGATCTTGCGATAGATGGTGGGCAGATTCGCGCCGTCCATCTGCGCGGCCTTGAAGATTTCGCCGTCCACGCCGCGCAGGCCCGCAAGAAAGAGCGCCATCACGAAGCCGGTGGATTGCCATACCGCCGCGATCACTACGCAGAAAATCGCCTTGTCCGGGTCGCCCAGCCAGCTAAACGAAAAGCTCGTCCAGCCCCAGTCGTGGAAAACTTTTTCGAGGCCGATGCTCGGCGTCATGATCCATTGCCACGCCGTGCCGGTCACGATAAACGACAGCGCCATCGGATACAGAAACACCGCGCGCAATGCGCCTTCGTTGCGGATCTGCTGATCGAGCAGGATCGCGAGAAAGAGACCGAGGCCGATGCAAATGCCGATGAACGGAATGCCGAACCAGCCGAGGTTCACAGCCGAGGTCCAGAACACGTCGTTATCGAACAGTTCGCGATAACGGTCCAGACCGACGAAATCATAACGAGGCATCAGTCGCGAATTGGACAGCGACAGATAGCCGGTGATGGCGATGAAGCCATAGACGAAGATCAGGCTGATCACGACGCTGGGTGCGAGCACCAGCTTCGGAATCCAGCGATCGGCAAGGGCCGCCATGGGCGACGTGCGGCGGGCGACGCTAGCCGTTTTCCCGTTTCCGCTGATAGAAGCAGTCACTACTCGACTCCTGCTGAAACTGTCAGGTGAAGCCGCGTGCATGCGAGGCGCAGTGCAAACAGCGCACACCGCATTGCGCGAATTCACGCGATCAACGGCGCGAAGGGCGCGCCCGCTTAATCCATTCGACGGACGCGCCCTTCGCTACTTCACTTACTTGGTCTTCGCTGCCTTCGCGAGCGCGGTCACTGCGCTCTTCGAATCCTGCTGCGAGTTCATGAACTTCGTGACGACGTCGGAGATCGCGCCGGCTGCCGCATCCGGCTGAGCCATGCCGTGAGCGAGCGACGGCACATAGCCGCCCGACTTGATCGCCGTTTGTTCATCCGCGTACGACTTCTTCGCGCAGTCGTCGAACTTCGCCATCGAGACGCCCAGACGAACCGGAATCGAGCCCTTGTTCAGGCTGAACTGCTCCTGGAACTCCGGCGTCATGATCGTCTTCGCGAGCGCGAGCTGACCCGGCGTTGCCGCCTTCTGGCCTTTCTGCTGGAAGAACACGAACGAGTCGACGTTGAACGTGTACGACTTTTCGGTGCCCGGCACGGCGGCGCAAACGTAGTCCGCGCCCGACTTCTTGCCGGCGTTGGCAAATTCGCCCTTCGCCCAGTCGCCCATGAACTGCATGCCGGCCTTGCCGTTGATGACCATCGCCGTTGCCAGGTTCCAGTCACGGCCCGTGCGGCCCGCGTCGAAGTAACCCTGGATCTTGCGGACCGTGTCGAACACGCCGACCATCTTGTCCGAAGTCAGCGTCTTTTCGTCGAGGTCGACCAGCGCCTTCTTGTAGAAGTCCGCGCCTTGCGACAGCACGACGTCTTCCCACAGCGTCAGGTCTTGCCACGGCTGGCCGCCCATCGCGATCGGCTGGATGCCCGCGGCCTTCATCTTGTCGGCCACCGCGAAGAATTCAGGCCACGTGGTCGGCACCTTGCCGCCTGCCTTGTCGAGCGCCGCCTTATTGATGTACAGCCAGTTCACGCGATGCACCGAGAACGGCGCCGCGACATAGTGGCCGTCCGCGTGCATGATCTTGTCGATTTCCGGCGGCAGGTTCTTCTTCCAGTCGCCCGCGACGGAGTCGATCGGCACCAGCACGCCTTGCGAAGCCCAGTCCTGAATCAGCGGGCCCTTGATCTGCGCGGCGCTCGGTGCATTGCCCGAGATCACCTGCGTCTTCAGTGCCGTCATGGCAGCCGCGCCCGCGCCACCCGCAACCGCAAAGTCCTTCCACGTGTAACCCTGCTTCGTCATGTCGTCCTTGAGGACGCCGACGGCTTTCGATTCGCCGCCCGAAGTCCACCAGTGCAACACTTCGACCGACTCGGCAGCCTGCACGGCCGAGACGCCACACATCAGACCCGCGGCGCACAGAGCGCCCATGATCGCGCGAAATTTCATTGCTTATCTCCTCCAGACACCTGAACAAAAAACAAATGGCCCCTGATGTCGCCAGGGTGCTGTGGTTGGTTCAAACAGGCAAAACACTGGGCGATCGAGCACGGTCGGGCGCATGCGTTAAGGCATGTGCCGGCGGACCGATGTCCGGCCGCTGGAAGCTCAAGAGATGAGTGATTCGGGATGCAACTGACTGTCTCCTCTTTTGATTTTTGCCCGCCCGCGTCGCGCGGCAGACTCGAGGCTGGCCCATGCCGGCAATGCAATGTCCGTTTGCAATGTCCGTTAACATGCAGGGGACGTTGGCCGATTCGCGAAACGTGCAACTGACATGCAGCGCACGCTTTTTTCATCGAATTAGCGCTACCTCTTGATTTGGATTGTAGTTAAACTACAATTCAGTGTCAAAAAATATTTTATCGGACTACGGTCGCCTGTTCGCGAGGAGCGAGCGGTTGGCGCGGCGGCCCCAGGACATCGACGGAGACTCATGCAAACCGATTCAAGTTTCACCTTCGTTCTCTTCGGCGGAACCGGCGATCTGTCGATGCGCAAGATTCTCCCCGCACTGTTTGAAGCACACCGTGCGGGCGGCATGCTGGCCGACAGCGGCAAGATCGTCGCAGTGGCCCGCCACGCAGCGGATCGCGGCGAATATCTTCAGTGGGTCAACGAGCACGTCAAGCCGCATGTATCGAAGAACGGTGTCGACGAAGCGGCATGGGCCAGTTTTCTCGAACGCATCGAGTTCGTGAAGATCGACCTGGGCAATCCCGAAGACTTCACGTTGCTGCGCGATGCGGTGAAGGACTTGCCCGGCATCCGCGTGTTTTATCTCGCTACGGGTCCGTCGCTCTTCGTGCCGATCTGCCGCGCGCTCGCGTCGGTGGGGCTCAATGAAAACGCGCGCATCGTGCTAGAAAAGCCGCTCGGCTACGACCTCAAGTCGTCGAATGCAATCAACGACGCGGTCGGCGAAATCTTCGCGGAAGAACAGATCTACCGTATCGACCACTACCTCGGCAAAGAGCCCGTGCAGAACCTGCTCGCGCTGCGCTTCGGCAATGCTTTGTTCGAGCCGCTGTGGCGCCGCGAATGGGTCGAGAGCATCCAGATCACGATCGCGGAAGAACTCGGTGTCGAAGCGCGCGGCGATTTCTACGACAATACCGGCGCGCTGCGCGACATGGTGCAGAACCATTTGCTGCAACTGCTTTCGATCGTCGCGATGGAGCCGCCGCATTCGATGGACTCCGACTCGGTGCGCGACGAAAAGCTGCGCGTGCTGCGCGCGCTCAAGCCCATCAATCAGCTCGACATCGGCAAGGTTGCGGTGCGCGGCCAGTATCATTCGGGCGTGATCCGCGGCAACGCCGTGCCCGCCTACGCGACCGAACCCGGCGTGAAGCAGAACAGCACGACCGAAACCTTCGTCGCGCTGAAGGTCGAGATAGAAAACTGGCGCTGGGCGGGCGTGCCGTTTTTCCTGCGCACCGGCAAACGGCTTGCCGATCGCGTCGCGGAAATCGTCGTGAATTTCCGCTCGGTGCCGCATTCGGCATTGGGCGCATCGGCGTTGCGCGCGGGCGCGAATCGTCTGGTGATCCGCTTGCAGCCGAACGAGACCATCCGTCTTTACTGTCTCGCGAAGCAGCCGGGCGAAGGCATGAACCTCGCCAGCGTTCACCTCGATCTCGCGTTCGACCAGTTCTTCCGCGAAGGGCAGATGGAAGCGTATCAACGTCTTCTGCTCGACGTGATCAACGGGCGTCTCGCCCTCTTCGTGCGGCGCGACGAACAGGAAGCCGCGTGGCGCTGGGTCGAACCGATCCTGAACGAATGGAAGGCTTCGAACAAACCGCCGAAGCCGTATGCGTCGGGCACATGGGGTCCTGCCGCGGCGAGCGCGATGCTCGCGCAGCACGGCACCTGCTGGCTCGAAGAAGAGAATTGATTCGCGGCGGCTGGTCGCCGCGCTAACAAAAAAGCAGCACGGAGGAGAAGTGATCGAGCTTCACGCTTTCGACGATCAACGCGCGCAATCCGACGCGTTGGCGAAGGCAGTCGGCGACGCGCTACATGCATCGCTGGCCGCCCAGGCGGCAACGTCGGACGCCGGTATTGCCGGCGCGTCCACGGCCGGTACGTCCACCACGACATCTGCGGCCCGCCCGGCGCTGCTCGCCGTTTCGGGCGGCAGCAGTCCGCGCCCGTTCCTGCAGACGTTATCCACGCAAAGTTTCGACTGGGCGCGCATCGCCGTGACCCTCGTCGACGACCGCTGGGTGCCCGAGACGGACAGCGCGAGCAACGCGCAGCTCGCGCACGCGACGCTGCTGCAGAACGCCGCGCAGAACGCGACCTTCTGGCCGCTCGCCGACACATCGCAGGACCTGCATTCGCACGTCGCCGCGCTGAACGCCGACGCGCGTTTTGCCAATGCGCCCGACGTCGCGATTCTCGGCATGGGCGAAGACGGCCACACCGCGTCGATCTTCGCCGACGCACCCGAGTGGGATCACGCGATCACCACGCGCGAGCGCTTCGTCGCCGTGCATCCCGGCAGCGCGCCGCATGCGCGCGTGAGTTGGTCGCTTTCCGCGTTGAAGGAAGTGAAGCACCTGTTTTTGCTGATCGCAGGACCGCGCAAGATGGACGTGCTGAACGCCGCCGCCTCTTCGCTACAAAAAAATGCCATCTCGCAGTTGGCGAACGACAAGGGAGTGAGACTCGATGTCTACTGGTGTGCAAACTAAGGCTGCTCCGGGCGCGGGCCAGCACGCCGATGGACCGAGGCTTCTCGCCGACATCGGCGGCACGAACGCGCGCTTCGCGCTCGAAACCGGACCGGGCGAGATCGGCTCGGTGCAGGTCTACCCGTGCGCGGAGTATCCCGGTGTTGCCGAGGTCATCAAGAAGTATCTGAAGGACATGAAGATCGGCCGCGTGAATCATGCGGCCATTGCAATTGCGAACCCGGTCGACGGCGATCAGGTCAGCATGACGAATCACGACTGGACCTTCTCGATCGAAGCCACGCGCCGCGCGCTCGGCTTCGACACGCTGCTGGTCGTGAACGACTTCACCGCGCTGGCGATGGCCTTGCCGGGCCTCACCGACGCGCAGCGCGTGCAGGTCGGCGGCGGCACGCGCCGCCCGAATAGCGTGATCGGCCTGCTCGGTCCGGGCACCGGCATGGGCGTGTCCGGCCTGATTCCCGCCGACGACCGCTGGATCGCGCTCGGCAGCGAAGGCGGCCACGCCACCTTCGCGCCCGCCGACGAGCGCGAGGACATCGTGCTGCACTACGCGCGCAAGAAGTGGTCGCATGTGTCGTTCGAGCGCGTGGCCGCGGGCCCCGGCATGGAAGTGATTTATCGTGCGCTCGCGGGCCGCGACAAGAAGCGCGTGGCGGCCAACGTCGACACGCGCGAGATCGTCAAGCGCGCGCTCGAAGGCGAGCCGCTCGCCGCCGAATCCGCCGATGTGTTCTGCGGGATTCTCGGCACGTTCGCAGGCAATATCGCGGTGACGCTGGGCGCGCTCGGCGGCATTTACATCGGCGGCGGCGTGGTGCCGCGGCTCGGCGACTTCTTCGCGCGCTCGTCGTTTCGCAAGCGCTTTGAGGCGAAGGGCCGCTTCGAGGCGTACTTGCAGAACGTGCCGACGTATGTGATCACCGCGGAATATCCGGCCTTTCTCGGCGTGTCCGCGATTCTCGCCGAGCAGTTGTCGAATCGCGCGGGCGGCAGTTCGTCGGCGGTATTCGAGCGGATTCGCCAGATGCGCGACGCGTTGACGCCGGCCGAGCGCCGCGTCGCCGATCTCGCGTTGAACCACCCGCGCTCGATCATCAACGATCCGATCGTCGACATCGCGCGCAAGGCCGACGTGAGTCAGCCGACCGTGATCCGCTTCTGCCGTTCGCTCGGCTGCCAGGGACTGTCGGATTTCAAGCTGAAGCTCGCCACCGGCTTGACCGGCACAATTCCGGTGAGCCATAGCCAGGTGCATCTCGGCGATACCGCGACCGACTTCGGCGCGAAGGTGCTCGACAACACCGTGTCGGCGATTCTGCAATTGCGCGAGCATCTGAACTTCGAGCAGGTGGAACGCGCAATCGATCTGTTGAACGGCGCGCGTCGTATCGAGTTCTATGGCCTCGGCAATTCGAACATCGTCGCGCAGGACGCGCACTACAAGTTCTTCCGCTTCGGCATTCCGACCATTGCTTACGGCGATCTGTACATGCAGGCGGCTTCCGCTGCGTTGCTCGGCAAGGGCGACGTGATCGTCGCGGTGTCGAAGTCGGGCCGCGCGCCCGAGTTGCTGCGCGTGCTCGATGTCGCGATGCAGGCCGGCGCGAAAGTGATCGCGATCACGTCGAGCAACACGCCGTTGGCCAAGCGCGCGACGGTCGCGCTCGAAACCGATCACATCGAGATTCGCGAGTCGCAGCTTTCGATGATCTCGCGCATCCTGCATCTGGTGATGATCGACATTCTCGCGGTCGGCGTGGCGATTCGCCGGGCCGTGCCAAGCGCGGACGTCGCGGAAACGGTGGCGAAAGCGCGTCAAGGCGCGGACGACGACGCCACCGCCGTACTCGACTGGCTCAGTCACGGCGCGGCTTCATCGGCGCGCGATTGACGTTTGCAGATTGAGGCTTGCATGAAGGCCACGCTACGGCGTGGCCTTCATGCTTTCTGCTAAAGCATTGCCCGTTCGAGCCTGCGCTTCAATCGCGCGACTCGAACAACAAGCGATAATAGAAACTCCATCGCTCATGGCACAGCACACCGATGATCATCCGTCCGCATCTCCATTGGTTCCGCATGCTGCTTGCGTGGCGCGGCTCGGTGCTTCCGCAGTTGCTTCCCCGGCTGTTCCTCATTTTCGCGATCTCGGTCGTTGCGGTCGCGGCGCACGATCATCTGCTGCCCATCTCGCTGAACCTCAACACGACTGCGCCGTTCTCGCTCGTCGGCATCGCTCTCGCGGTGTTTCTCGGCTTTCGCAACAACGCCAGTTATGACCGCTGGTGGGAAGCGCGCAAGCTCTGGGGTCAACTGCTGAACGACGCGCGTTCGCTCATTCGTCAGGCGCTGACCTTGCGAACGACGCCGTTGCCCAAAGAAGACGCGGCCGAATTTTGCGCGGCATTGGGCGCGTTGCCGCACGCGCTGCGGCATCAGCTTCGCAAAAGCGATCCGCGCGAAGACCTCGCCGCGCGCCTGCCGCCTGCGCTGTTCGAACGCGTGATGGCGTCGCGCTACCAACCGGCGACATTGATGCTGGTTCTCGGCGAATGGGTGCAGCGCCAGGCGCAAAAAGGCTCAATCGATCCGATGGCCGTACTCGCGTTCGACCGGAATCTGAATGGCTTGTCGGATGTGATCGGCGGATGCGAGCGCATTGCCTCCACGCCGCTGCCGTTTGCGTACTCGGTGATGATTCACCGCACGGTCTACTTCTTCTGCGCGTCGCTGCCGTTCGGACTCGTCGACAGCATCGGCATTTTCACGCCGGTGTTCGCGGTGTTCGTCGCGTACACGTTCATGGCACACGAAGCGATCGCGTCGCAAATCGAGGAGCCGTTCGGCACCGACGACAACGACCTCGCGCTGCACACCATGTCGCTCACCATTGAAGACGCACTGCGCGATCTGCGCGGCGAACCCGCGGTCGCGCTGCCCAATCTGCAAGCCGACAGCTACGCGTTGACCTGAAGCTCTCGTCTCGATGAGGCGGCTTCTGCGCGCGCAGAAGCCTAGTCGTTGCCGACCGTTTCCGACAAGCGCTTGAGCGTCGCCACACGCGCACCGATGATATCGATGCGGCCGCGTTCATCGACGAGCGGCGTGCTTGCGTTCAGATAAGCGGTCCACGCCTTTTGTGCGCGCGTCAGCGTGGAACGCGAACGCGCCGGCATTTTCGCTTGCAGACGACGGTAGTAGCGGTTCATGTCGAACATCGCGTGTTCGCAGCGCGCGTCGGCGGCACAGGCGCGCACACGGCCGCTCCGCGAACGACCGGCCTTAGGTTGCCCACCTGCGCTCGCATCTGCCGCCGCGCTGCGCAGCACGAGCGCGCGGTCGCGCACCGGCTGCAATTGCATATCGGCGGCGGCAAGCACATACATCGTGCCGCGCGTGGTGGCGAACACCGCCGCGAGCAGTTGCGTGTCGGCATCGCGCCAGGCCTGCCAGCTCGCCTGACTCTTCTGCCACTGCTTGCGGCGCGTCTGCGGCGACTCGCCCTGCAACTGCTGCCATGCGTTATCCAGCGCGGTCTTCCAGCCGATGCGCGCCGTCTCCATGCACTGCACCTGCCCGGCCGTCGACGACATATCGCTGCGCGCAAGACAGGTGCGCATGGCCGCGTCAATCGGATCGGCGGCCGCGACTTCGGCGCGCGCCGCGAGCGGCGCGGCGCCAAGCAGCAGCGCACAGATGACAGCCCGCGCGAGCAACGTCGATCGCATCGTCAGACGCGCACGCAATCGACGAAATATTCGATGCGCCCGTTGATCATTTCGCCGACGAGTCCGTGGATGTCCGTGTGGAAACCCGGGAAACGCTCGTTGAATTCGCGCGCGAAGCGCAGATAGTTGACGATGGTCTTATTGAAGCGCTCGCCCGGAATCAGCAGCGGAATGCCCGGCGGGTACGGCGTCAACAGAATGGACGTGACGCGGCCTTCGAGTTCGTCGATAGGCACGCGGTCGATCTCGCGATGCGCGAGCTTCGCGAATGCGTCGGACGGCTTCATCGCCGGTTCCATGCTCGACAGGTACATCTCGGTGGTCAGGCGCGCAATGTCGTTCGCACGGTAGACGCTGTGAATCTGCTGGCACAAGTCGCGCAACCCGACGCGCTCATACGTCGGATGCAACGCGACGAAGTCCGGCAGCACGCGCCACAACGGCTGGTTGTTGTCGTAGTCGTCCTTGAACTGCTGAAGCTCGGTCACCATCGAGTTCCAGCGGCCCTTCGTGATGCCGATCGTGAACATGATGAAGAACGAGTACAAGCCGGTCTTCTCGACGATGATGCCGTGCTCGGCCAGATACTTCGTGACGATCGCGGCCGGAATGCCGGTCTCGCCGAAATCGCCGTTCATGTCGAGACCCGGCGTGACGATGGTCGCCTTGATCGGGTCGAGCATGTTGAAGCCTTCGGCGAGCGGGCCGAAGCCGTGCCACGAATCGTCGGGGCGCAGCATCCAGTCCTCGCGCGAGCCGATGCCTTCTTCCGCGAACTGGTCGGGGCCCCACACCTTGAAGAACCAGTCGTCACCGTATTCGGCGTCGACCTTGCTCATCGCGCGGCGGAAGTCGAGCGCCTCGGCAATCGACTCTTCCACGAGCGCCGTGCCGCCTGGCGCTTCCATCATCGCCGCGGCCACGTCGCACGACGCGATGATTGCGTACTGCGGGCTCGTCGACGTATGCATCAGATACGCTTCATTGAAGCGATGCTTGTCGAAGCGGCTGTTCTTCGAATCCTGCACGACGATTTGCGAAGCCTGCGAAATGCCGGCGAGCAGCTTGTGCGTGGAGTGCGTCGCGTAGATCATCGCGCCGATGCGCGGACGGCCCGCGCCGATCGCATGCATGTCCTGATAGAACTCGTGGAACTCAGCGTGCGGCAGCCAGGCTTCGTCGAAATGCAGCGTGTCGAGCCATTCGCCCAACATCTCCTTGATCATCTCGACGTTGTAGATCACGCCGTCGTACGTGCTTTGCGTGATGGTCAGAATGCGCGGCTTCAGGTTCGGATTATTCGCGAGCGCTTCGCGCGCGAACGGATTCGCCGCGATCTTCTTGCGGATGTTTTCCGGCTCGAATTCGCTGCGCGGAATCGGACCGATGATGCCGAAGTTGTTGCGCGTCGGCGTGAGGAACACCGGAATCGCGCCGGTCATCGTGATCGCGTGCAGGATCGACTTGTGGCAGTTGCGATCCACCAGCACGATGTCGCCCGGCGCGACCGTGCCGTGCCAGACGATCTTGTTCGACGTCGACGTGCCGTTGGTCACGAAGAACACGTGATCCGCGCTGAAAATGCGCGCGGCGTTGCGCTCCGATGCTGCGACCGGGCCCGTGTGATCGAGCAGTTGCCCGAGTTCGTCGACCGCATTGCAGACGTCGGCGCGCAGCATGTTCTCGCCGAAGAACTGATGGAACATCTGCCCAAGCGGGCTCTTCAGAAACGCGACGCCGCCCGAGTGGCCCGGACAGTGCCACGAGTACGAGCCTTCTTCCGCGTAGTGCACCAGTTCCTTGAAAAACGGCGGCGCGAGCGAATCGAGGTACACCTTGGCTTCGCGGATGATGTGGCGCGCGACGAACTCCGGCGTGTCCTCGAACATGTGGATGAAGCCGTGCAGCTCGCGCAGGATGTCGTTCGGCAAATGGCGCGACGTGCGCGTCTCGCCGTACAGGAAAATCGGAATGTCCGCGTTGCGGCGGCGCACTTCGGTCACGAACGCGCGCAGCGCGACGATGGCCGCCGCGAGTTCCGGCGTCTCGCCTTCGACCACGACGTTTTCGACGTACGGCAGCAGCTCGTCGTCGTCGATGGAAAGGATGAAGCACGACGCGCGGCTCGACTGCTGCGCGAACGAAGTCAGATCGCCGTAGCTCGTCAACCCGAGCACTTCCGCGCCTTCTTTCTCGATTGCTTCGGCCAAAGCCCGGATGCCGGAACCCGAGATGTTCTCGGAGCGGAAATCTTCGTCGATGATGACGACGGGAAAACGGAACTTCATGGGCGATTCTCCAAAAAGAACGACCGCTGCATTCGATAAATTGCAGCGGTCACCCTGTGTACCTGGTGGGTCGATGCGCTGCCGGCGTCAGGTCTTCGGCAACGTGACGCCGTGCTGACCTTGATATTTGCCGCCGCGATCCGCGTACGACGTTTCACAAATCTCGTCGCTTTCGAAAAACAGCACCTGGGCGACGCCTTCGTTCGCGTAGATTTTCGCAGGCAAAGGTGTCGTATTCGAGAATTCGAGCGTGACGTGGCCTTCCCATTCCGGCTCGAACGGCGTCACGTTCACGATGATCCCGCAGCGCGCGTAAGTGGACTTGCCGAGGCACACGGTCAGCACCGAGCGCGGAATGCGGAAATACTCGACCGTGCGCGCGAGCGCAAACGAATTCGGCGGAATGATGCAGACGTCGCCCTTGAAGTCCACGAACGATTTCTCGTCGAAATTCTTCGGATCGACAATGGTCGAGTTGATGTTCGTGAAGATCTTGAATTCGTCGGCGCAGCGAATGTCGTAGCCGTAGCTCGAGGTGCCGTAGCTGACAATCTTCCGGCCGTCTTCGGAGACGCGAACCTGATCGGGCACGAACGGCTCGATCATTTTGTGCGACTCGGCCATGCGCCGGATCCACTTGTCGGATTTGATGGTCATAGGTGAACGCTGCTCGACGTGAATAACAGAGGTGTGACGGATAACCGCCCGGTGTGCGCCGGCCGCCTTGCGGCCGGTTTCGCGCATTGCCGTGACGGCGGGAAGGCTGCTAGCGCGCCCGGACGAAGCCGCCCGCGAGTCCTGTTGACGATAACGCCAGCCGGACGCCGCGACGAAAGGCGCTTATTTTACGCGATCACGAAGATGCTGCCGCGGATGCGGGCCACGAATGCGGACCACCAAGGCGCCGCGAATGGACAAGCGCGCGGCAACCGCCGACAAGCGCGCGGCCCGTCATGCGATCGTTCATTGCCGGATTGCGCCGCACGCGAGCGCCGGACCTGCGCCATGCTGCGGATACGCGTAAGGATCGGTGGGATCGCGATGCAGCAGAACCGCGCGTTGCAGGACCGAACGGATACCGTCGAGCGAAACGTCCGGCGCGACGATGAAGCCGGTTGCCACGCCGTTCGCATCCGCATGAATGTTGCCGAGATCGCCTTCCACGCGCGCGCCCGCTTTGAGACGCTCGGCGGCCGGCGAGAATATCTGGCCGGCGCTCGAGCCGTCGGTCGCATTGCAGTCGCCGCGCTCGTGGACTTGCAGCGCGTGATCGCTATTGGGCGGCAAGCCCGAGAGGTTGTAGGTCACCTGCACGCCGTCCGAGCGCTCGATGAACGTCACGAGGCCGCGCGCCTGATTGCCCACGGTGGGCAGCAACTGCGCGTCGGCGCGCTTTTCCTGTGGTCTCAGGAACGCGCTGCAGCCGCATAACAGCACACTGCAGGCAGTCAGGACGATGAACGCATGCACCGCCTGCCCGTCGATTCGTTTTCCCATGCGATCCTCTTGCCGGCCTGGTGGCCGCCCCTGCGGCCGCCGAGCCGAACTTGTGAAGTCGACATGATACCGCGAGAGAAGGCGCAAATAGAGCGTTGCGCCCGCCGCCGCTCGGGCGCCTCAGGTGTTCTGGACCACGATGTTCGGAAACTTCGAGGTCATGTCGCGCGCCCGTTCCGCGATGTGCACTGCCATCTTCCGCGCAATCGTGCGATAGATCTCCGCGATGCGTCCCTGCGGATCGGCCACGACCGTCGGCCGGCCGGAGTCGGTCTGCTCGCGGATCGCAATGTCGAGCGGCAGACTGCCGAGCACGTCGACGCCGTATTCCTTGCCCATGCGCTCGCCGCCTCCGGCGCCGAAGATATGTTCTTCGTGGCCGCAATTCGAGCAGATATGCATGGCCATGTTCTCGACGATGCCGAGAATCGGAATGCCCACTTTCTCGAACATTTTCAGGCCCTTGCGCGCGTCGAGCAGCGCGATGTCCTGCGGCGTCGTGACGATCACGGCGCCGGTCACGGGCACGCGTTGCGAGAGCGTCAACTGGATGTCGCCGGTGCCCGGCGGCATGTCGACGATCAGATAGTCGAGATCGCGCCAATTGGTCTGCCGCAGCAACTGTTCGAGCGCGGAGGTGGCCATCGGGCCGCGCCAGACCATCGGATTGTCCTGTTCGATCAGGAAGCCGATGGAGTTGGCCTGCAGACCGTGACCCGTCATCGGATTCATGGTCTTTTCGTCCGGCGATTCCGGGCGCCCCTCGATGCCGAGCATCAACGGCAGCGACGGCCCGTAGATGTCCGCGTCGAGTATGCCCACCGACGCGCCTTCGCTTGCCAGCGCGAGCGCCAGGTTGACCGCGGTCGTGCTCTTGCCGACACCGCCCTTGCCCGACGCCACCGCCACGATGTTTTTAACGTTCGGCAAGAGTTTCACGCCGCGCTGCACCGTATGCGCGGCAATTTCCTGCGATACCTCGACGCGCGTCCCGGCCACGCCCGGCACGGCCTTGAGCGCGTCGTCGAACTGCTTGCGGATCGCGTCGAATTGGCGCATGGCCGGATAGCCGAGTACCACCGCGACGCTAACCGTGTCACCCTCCACGGTTACGTTTTTGATGTTCCTGGCAGCGGCATACGGCCGGCCGGTGTTAGGGTCAGCGACGGCTGCGAGCGCAGCGTCGACCAAAGCCCGATCGATACTCATTGACACTCCGAGGGAACACTCGCGGCGCGGCGGAATCGAAGTCCCGTCCACGCGCCGGAATTTGCAAGAAATTGTTAGGCAGCATTGCGAAAACCGGGCCTGCCGGGCACCCTTCGGGCAGGCGGACGGCCGTGGGGCCGCATCGCTGCGCGCCAGGCTTTATTGTAGTGGCTCGCGTCGTGCGCTGCCGGAAGACCCTTCTTCACTGTCGGACCGGGACTGAAGAGCGGCCCTGGGTTGACGCCCGGGTTCCGTCTCGATGAGCAGTCTGCTTGGCTCCCGCCGCGTTCGCCGTCCAGGCTTGATCCAGACGCAACGCTGCGGAGTGCTTTACCTGCGCGCTTCATGCGCGTCATTCGCTTCACTCAAGAGGACTTAAAAATGAATGCAAGAATCATGACTCGCCTGGCTGTTTTCGCGGTTGCCGGCTCCTTGCTGGCAGGCTGCGCTAGCCAGCAAGGCACCAACACGGCCGTCGGCACGGGCGTGGGCGCCGGCACCGGCGCGGCGCTGGGCGCGATTTTCGGCGGCGGCAAGGGCGCGGCAATCGGCGCCGGCGTCGGCGCTGCGGTGGGCGGCATTACCGGCTACAACTGGCAATCCATTCACAACAAGCTGTCGGGCGCCACCAAGGGCACCGGCACGCAGATCACCGAGCAGCCGGACGGCTCGCTCAAGCTGAACATTCCGAGCTCGGTCACGTTCGACACGAACAGCTACGCGATCAAGCCGTCGTTCGCGCCGGTTCTGGACCAGCTCACGCAAACGCTGCAGCAGAATCCTGAAGTGATCGCGCAAGTGGTCGGCCACACGGACAGCACCGGCCAGCCGGCGTACAACCAGACGCTGTCGGTCAACCGCGCGCAAAGCGTGACGGGCTATCTGGCGCAACGCGGCGTCGCGCCGCAACGCCTGTCGGCAGAAGGCATGGGCCAGAACCAGCCGATCGCCGACAACAACACCGAAGCCGGCCGTGCCGCTAACCGTCGCGTGGAAATCTATCTGCGCGCCACGGCTCAGCACACGACGCAATAAGGACAGCGCGCGAAAGCGCAGGAGAAATGGGCGGGCGAGGGCCGGCCGCAGGGTGGGCCCCGCGCGCCTGGCGTCGACGTGCGCCGCGCCATGATCCAGCCGTAAAAGATGCATCGCGGGAAATCTCGCACGAGGACGAAAAAAATTTCGAACTCTCGCGAAAATCCGCTGTCTGTCTTTACGGTACGTGGCTGGCGAAGCCGCCGCGTCACCATTCTCCTCTTGTCGTTGTTGCTCCGGGGTTAATCGCCCCGGTTTTTTTTGGGCGCTCGCTTTTCGCATCGCCCGGTGCAGCGCGGCATGACTCCGGCTTCGCATCCGGCTCCGCGCGAGCCCGCGCCCGGTGGGCGTCCGCCTGCTAGAATCGACCTTTCGTCCCACCGCAGGCTCCCACCATCCTTATGTCAGCACCCGCTACCGATCTCATCGCAGGCGCGCCGTCGGGCCGCCGCCAGATTCTCGTCACGTCGGCCCTTCCTTACGCGAACGGGCAAATCCATATTGGCCATCTGGTCGAATATATCCAGACGGACATCTGGGTCCGCGCGCTGCGAATGCACGGTCACGAGGTCTACTACGTGGGCGCCGACGACACGCACGGCACGCCGGTCATGCTGCGCGCGGAAAAAGAAGGCATAACGCCGAAGCAACTGATCGACCGCGTGTGGCAGGAGCACAAGCGCGACTTCGACAGCTTCGGCATTTCGTTCGACAACTACTATTCGACCGATTCCGAAGAGACCCGCGTCCTGAGCGAGAACATCTACCTCGCGCTGAAGGAGGCGGGCCTGATCGACGCGCGCGACATCGAACAGGCGTACGACCCGGTCAAGGAAATGTTCCTGCCCGACCGCTTCATCAAGGGCGAGTGCCCGAAATGCGGCGCGAAAGACCAGTACGGCGACAGTTGCGAAGTCTGCGGCTCGACTTATCAGCCGACCGAGCTCGTCAATCCGTATTCGGTCGTGTCGGGCGCCACGCCGATCCGCAAGACGTCGACGCACTACTTCTTCCGCCTGTCCGACCCGCGCTGCGAGAATTTTCTGCGCGCGTGGGTGGGCGGCCTTGCGCAACCCGAAGCGACCAACAAGATGCGCGAATGGCTCGGCGACGCCGGCGAAGCCAAGCTCGCCGACTGGGACATCTCGCGCGACGCGCCCTACTTCGGCTTCGAAATTCCCGGCGCGCCGGGCAAGTATTTCTACGTGTGGCTCGATGCGCCGGTCGGCTACTACGCGAGCTTCAAGAATCTCGCGCAAAAGCGCGGGCTCGACTTCGACGCGTGGGTCCGCAAGGGTTCGACGGCCGAGCAGTATCACTTCATCGGCAAAGACATTCTGTATTTCCACACGCTGTTCTGGCCGGCCATGCTCGAATTTTCGGGCCATCGCACGCCGACCAACGTGTTCGCGCACGGCTTTCTGACCGTCGACGGCGCGAAGATGTCAAAGTCGCGCGGCACCTTCATCACCGCGCAAAGCGTGATCGACACGGGGCTGAATCCGGAATGGCTGCGCTACTACTTCGCCGCCAAGCTGAACAGCACGATGGAAGACCTCGACCTGAACCTCGACGACTTCCAGGCGCGCGTGAACAGCGATCTGGTCGGCAAGTACGTGAATATCGCGAGCCGCGCCGCGGGCTTCCTGATCAAGCGCTTCGACGGCCGTGTGCAGGACAGCGCGATGCAGCATCCGCTGCTCGCTTCGCTGCGCGCCGCGGTCCCGCAAATTGCCGCGCACTACGAGGCGCGCGAGTACAGCCGCGCGCTGCGTCAGACCATGGAACTGGCCGACGCGGTGAACGCCTACGTCGATACCGCCAAGCCGTGGGACCAGGCGAAAGACCCGGCCAACGCCGTCGCGCTGCACGAAACATGCAGCGTGAGCATCGAGGCGTTCCGCCTGTTGTCGCTTGCGCTCAAGCCGGTGCTGCCGAAGCTCGCCGAAGCCGTCGAAGGCTTTCTCGGTATCGAGCCGCTGGTGTGGGCCGACGCCAACGTGCCGCTCAGTTCCGCGCGTCCGATCAACGCGTACAAGCATCTGATGACGCGCGTCGATCCGAAGCAGATCGAAGCGCTGATCGCGGCCAATCGCGATTCGCTGCAGGCCACGCCGGAAACGGCTGGGTCCGCCGCGGACGCGAAGGCGAAATCGAAAGCCGCCAAAGCAGCCGCTGCTGCGTCTGCGGCGAGTGACGAAACGCCAGGCATCATCTCGATCGACGACTTCGCGAAGATCGACCTGCGCGTCGCGAAGATCGTCGACTGCAAGGCGGTGGAAGGCTCGGACAAACTGCTGCAACTTACGCTGGATGTCGGCGAAGAGAAAACGCGCAACGTGTTCTCCGGCATCAAGTCCGCGTATCAGCCGGAGCAGTTGATCGGCAAGCTGACGGTGATGGTCGCGAACCTCGCGCCGCGCAAGATGAAGTTCGGTTTGTCCGAAGGCATGGTGCTGGCGGCATCGGCGGCGGACGAAAAAGCCGAACCGGGCCTTTACGTGCTCGAGCCGCACAGCGGCGCGAAGCCGGGCATGCGGGTGAAGTAAAACCGGCAGCGGGCTTTCCGCACCACGCTTTCGCCCGGCAAACAAAAACGGCACGTCCTCAAAAGACGTGCCGTTTTTTTACGCCTGCGAAAAAGTCACCACTTGATCCGGTCGTAGCGCCGCGTGTAGAGCAACGTGAGGCCGTCGAACGTGCCGCCATAAGCCGCGACCGACCAGTAGCGCGTCAGATTGACCGTCGCCTTGATCGCGTTGCTCGCCGACTGCAAGCCCTGCTCATAGCCGATCACGAGCCATTCGTTGATCGCCTTCGACACCATCACCACCTGCGGATCGGTGAGCCCCACTTCGCTGTGTCCAATCGAAAACTCGTCGAGGCCGAAGGTCTGCGCAATCCGCTTGCCGCTCGCGCTGCCGAGCAACGCGAGCGCCGTCGTCATCGTGCTCTGCTGGCCGAGGTTATTGCCCTGGTCCGTACCGTGGCCGAACAGCAGCCATGAGAGCTTTTCGTTGTCCGGCACGTTCGGCTCGGACACGAGCTTCGCGACCGGGAACTGAACTGTGCCCGTCACCTGCACGCCCGCCTCGACCTGCTGATTGCGGCGCATGGCCAGAATGTTGAGGCCCGGATTCGCCACCGGTCCGTTGAATGTGAAGAAGCCGTTTTCGATGTTGAGCTTGCGGCCGAACGCGGTATACGTCGAGCCCGGCGTCACGCGGACGTTGCCGACCGCGCGCAGCGGCAGATTCGGCGCGCTCATCGCGGTGATGGTGCCGGTCAGGCCAAGATCCGCGCCTTGCCCGCGAAAGCGGAAGCTGTTGCCGAGACTGATGTCGATGTTCGCGCGCGGCGCGAACGGCCCGATCGGCTTGTTGCTGCCGGGTACCGGCCGCGGCCGCTCGCCGGCCACGGTGCCGTCCGGGCGCACCACGACCACGTCGTCGCCGAGTTTGGGCGCCGACTGCTCCGGCATGTCGAACAGCGCGTGATCGACGACAAACTTGCCGTTGATCGCCATGCCGCCCTGCGCACCCGCGTTCGCGACGGTCGCGCTGCCCGTCAGCGACAGATTGCGGTCCGGCGCGGCAAACAACTCGAGTTTGTCGGCGACGATGCTCGCCGTCAGATCCGGCTCCGCGCCGTCGAGGCGCACGCGGCCCGTGGCCCGCAAGGTGCCGCTCGCGCCGTGGAACTCGACCTGCTGGAAGTCCACGAGATTGTGCGACAGCGCGATCCGCACGATGCCGTCCTTCAACTGCACGCCCTGATCGACGAGCGTGGCCGACAACTCGTCGCCGAGCAGCGAGCCGGTCAGATTGGGCTTGGCCACCGTGCCGCCGAGCGCGAGCTTCAGCGCGAGATGGCCGTCGAGCAGATAACTCGGGCCGAACAGCCCGCCGGTGGTTTTCAGCGACGGCACATTGGCGCTCACATTGCCGCTGAGCGCGCTCTCTTCGTCGACGGTCAAGAAGCCGTCGCGCGCGACGAGCGTGGTGTGCGCATCCGCGTCGATCACGCCGATGCGGCTCGCCTGCGCGTGCAGCGTCGCATTCAGACGATTGCCGCCGCTGAACTCGGCGCGCGCGGCCATATCGGTAATGCCGAGCGATGCCAGCCCGCGGCCGATTTCAACCGTGACGTCGCCGCTGCGGCGCTTCAGTTGGATATGGCCGCCTGCGGTGCTGCCGAGCGCGAAGTCCCAGTCGCCGTCGAAGATCAGATCGGTCCTCACCGCCGGCGGCGCGCCGGTGATCTCGCGCCGCAAGTCCTGCAGACGCGCGAGCGAAATGCCGGTCAGCGTGCCCGCCGATTGCGCGCGGCCGTGATCGAACGCGAACGACTTCAGGCTCAGCACCGCGCCTTCGAGCGTGAGCCGCGTCGCGCCGAGCGTGAGGTGGCGCGGCCCGGCGCTCACGGCAAGCGGCGACTCGAGATTCAACGCGGGCGTGCCGCGGTTTTGCAGACGCGTCACGGTGCCGTCCCAGCGCGTGCCGTCGCGTGCTTCGGTGAGCTTGCCGTTGGCCGCGAGCGTCAGATCGAGCGGCCGATCCTGCAGCTTGCCGGTCGCGGCTGCTTCGAGCGAATGATTGGCGCGCGTGCCGGTCAGGCGCGCGGTGAGCGTGGCGAGATCGACGCCGCCGGCGCTCACGTTGCGCGCATCCGTCGTGAAGACGAGCGCGCCGTTCGCGCCGTCGCGCACTTCGGCGTGGCCTTCCGCGTGGCCGATGCGGTTGCTGCTCAACACGACGCTGTCGGCCTTGTAGTTCAGCACGACGTTTGGATGGTCGAACGAGCCGGTGAGATCGCCGTCGGCGGCAATCATTCCGGCGAGGCCGAAGCCGAGGCGCTCGAGCGCGGGCGCGTCGATATGAAAACGCAAGCGGTCGCCGCGCGCGCCGAAGCTGCCTTGCAAGTCCACCTGATTGCCCGCCACCGACAGGTTCGCGCGGCTCGGCAGGATTCGCGAGCCGGCCAGTTGGATCGTGCCGCCGCCCGTCAGCGGCAGGCCGTCGTAGACGCTCGGGCCCAGTTTGAATTCGGCCTTGGTGGTGAAGCCCGGAGCCAGCACGCCGGTCGCGGACAAGGTGCCGTTGACCTTCGCCTCGATCTTGCGCGCGGGCGGCACGGCGCGTTTCGGCGCGGGCGTCTTGCGCTGCATGACCTCACTTTTGACGACGGCCTTGCCGGTGTTCTTCACGGCGGCAGCCGCCTTGTCGGCCGGAGCCGCGCTTTTTGCGCCCGCGGTGCTGCCGGCTTCGCTGGAAGCTTCGGCGGCCTGCTTGCCTTTGGCTGCGCGCTGCGGTCCCGCGGACGTGGCGACCGGCGTGCGCGACGGCATCTGCGAGGTCAGCGTCAACGGGTCGAAGTCGGTCAGTTGCGCTTTCAGGTTGTAGCTGGAATTGGCGTCGTGCTTGAGCGCGCCGGACAGTTCGATGCGGCCCTTGCCCGAGGTGATGCGCACGTCGTTGAAGCTGAGCCGCGCCGGATCCATGGTGAGCTTGCCTTGCGCCCGCAACGCCGCTTTCGGGTCGGCGAGATCGAGCGTCACGCTCTGAATGTCGTCATTCAGACGGATGGCGATGGGCCCGGAAAGCTGCGTCGGCCGCACGGTCGCCTGGAGTGCGTTGAGGTCGAGGCCGGCGACCTGCAGGTCGAACTGCCCGCGCTTGCCGGTGAGCGCGCCGCCGCCTGTGAGCGTCGCGTTCTTCACGAGCCGGACGGCGAGGTTCGAGATGCGCTGCGCGTCGGCGTCGAGGCGCACGTCGGCGTTGGCGTCGATGAGCGGCAGCAGGTTCTGATCGATCGCGCCGGGACGCGCGTTGACTATGGAGATATGGCCTGCGACGGCGAACGGGCTGGGTGTTTTGCTGGCGTTGGGGCGGTGGGTGGAGCCTGGGGCATGCACAGCGCCGTCACGGCCCGCTCCGCTGTTTGCGCTGTTTGCGCTGTTTGCGCTGTTTGCGCTGGTTGCGCTGGTTGCGCTGGTTGCGCTGGTTGCGCTGGTTGCGCTGGTTGCGCCGTTCGCGCTGGTCGCCGCCTTTCCGCTGGTCGCGCCGTTTCCGCTGGTCGCGCCGTTCACACTGCTCGCGCCGTTCACACTGCTCGCACCCGCCCCCGCCCCCACCGGCTGCAACTCCGCCCTCACGGCGAGATCCGCGAGCGGCGCGCCCGGCGCGAACGCCTGCGGATTGACGTGATCGAACGTCAGCGTCGCGCGCTTGAGCGGCACCTCGGCGAACGGCGTCGCTTCAATTTGCGCGTGCCCGGCGAGCTTCATCCCGCTTGCGTCGAGTTCGGCGAGCACATTCTCCAGCGACCCGCTCAGATGCCCGCCCACCTGCACGGCCTCGTCGTTGACCTTGCCCGAGTAACCGACATCGCCCGTCAGCGGAAACGGTTTGACGCCGTCCAGTCTCGCCGACGCCGTCACCCCGCCGAACGGCGTATCCAGGCGCTCGACCGCGGCCTCGTGATGACGTCCGTCGCTGCGGCCATGAAAAGCGAAGTGCGAGAACTCGCTCGTCGACGTGCCCTGGCGCAGCAGCAGGCTGTCGACTTGCACATCGCGGATCTCGAGCTGCATCGGCAAGCGCAGGTCCTGCGGCAGCTTCAGCGGTTCATTGCTGCTCGACGACGATGCGCCGATGCGCGCGTCGATGGTGCCGACATGCAGATAGTCGATCGTGAAGCGCCACGGTTCGCGCGTCAGCCCCCAGCGGCCCGACACGCGGTCGATCTGAATGTCGGTGCCGCTGCCGTCCAGCGCTCGCCAGCGCACTGCGCGCAGCCGCACGCCGTTGGCCAGCGCGCCGCCTTCGAGCGTGCCGCTCAGCTTGCCGCCCAGCAGCCGGACCGCCGCCTGCCACGCGTACGCGGTGCCGCGCTCGGTGGTGAGCGCGCCGTACACGAGACCCAGCGCCAGAACGAGCAGCAACACCAGCACCGCGACGGTCCAGCCGAGCGTCTTCAGCAGTAGACGGCCAGCGCCGCGGCGCTTCCGAGGCGGCTGCGGCGCGCCGGGTTGTCCGGCGGCGCCGGCCGGCTCGTTGCCGGGCGGCGGCGCGGGAGGTTGGGCGGAAACGTCCGTGGTCATGCGCGGTTCGGGTAAAAGGAGGTTTCCATCAGAAGGCGATCCCAAGCGTCAGATAAGGCCGCACGCTTCGGTTGCGGATGCCGTAGGCCACGTCGACGTTGACGGGGCCGACCGGGCTGCGCCAGCGCGCGCCGACGCCCACGCCCGGATAAAACACTCTTTCGCCCCAGGTGTCGGTGGCGGTGCCGACGTCGAAGAACGCGGCCGCGCCCCAGTCGTGCGTGAACCAGTGCTGATATTCCGCCGACCCCGTCAGCAGATATTTGGTCGGCAGCACGGAACCCTGAACGTTGTTACCGATGCTCTGGTAACTATAGCCACGCACCGAATTCGAGCCGCCCGCGCGAAACAGCAGCGAGGCCGGAATGCCGCTCGAACTGCCGCTCGTGAACACGCCGCCCAGTTCCGCGCGAAATACCACGAGGTCCTGCTTGCCGATCGGCAGATACTGCTGGCCGCGCGCGTAGCCGCGGATAAACGTCTGGTCGGTCAGCACGCCCTTCACCGCGAAACCGGCCTCGACGTGGATCAGATTGCCTTTGCGCGGAAACAGCGGGTCGTCGGTATTGCGCCGGGTCCACGACCAGGTCGGCACCAGCGCGCGGCTCGTGGTCGGCGGCCCGACGTTCTGATCGAGCCGATCCTGGTAGAACAGGATCGCGTAGTTGTAGTCGATGAATTGCGACGTGCGCGTGCGCTGCACACCGCCGCGGATACTGTAGATGCGCGTGTCGGAAACATCTGTCGTCGTGTAGGAAGCGAGCACGCTATTGGTCCATGCGCGCGGGCCCGGCGGCATCGCAAGCTGGATCTGGCCGTATTGCTGCACTTGATCGACCCGGCCGTCGATGGTGAACGGCCACGCCTTGCCGAACGTATTCAGATACGAGTACGCGCCCTGCACGAGCGCGCCGTTATCGGTCGAATAGCCGACGCCGCCGCGAATACTGTTGTACGGATATTCCGACACCTTCACATGCAGCGGCGTTTCGGCGGGCTTGGCCGGGTCGCTGTCCACGTCGATCGCGACGCTCGCGTAGTACGGCGTGTTCTGCAACTGCCGCTGCAATTCGGTGATGCGCTGGACGTCGTAAATATCGCCGACCGAAATCGGATTGACGTTGTCGACGATCTGCTCCGGATAGCGCCGCGTGCCCGACACGTCGAGCTTGCCCATCGTGAAGGTCGGCCCGCTTTCATAGGCGACGGAGAGCTTGGCCTCGTGCGTGCGCGGATCGACGCGCGCCTCCGAGTGGTAAATCTTCGCGCCGAGATAGCGGCGCGCCTGCAACGCCTTTAGCGATGCGTTCTTCGCGTCGTCCCAGTCGCCTTGGGAAAACGGATCGCCTTCGTGCAGCGAAAACGCGAAGCGCGCGGTGTTTTCCTGCTCCGGGTCCTCGGTCAGCACCGGGCCGCGAAACGACAGCGAGATCGAACTGATGGTGGTTTGCGGGCCTGGATCGACGCTCACGGTGACGCGCTTCGCGTTGTCGACCGTGCGCACGTCGGTGCGCACAATCGGCGTGAAATAGCCCTGCGTCGCGGCCAGATCGCGTACTTGCTGCGGCGTCGCGGTGATCAGAAACTCGAACTGATCCTCGCTGATGTCGGGACGCTTCGCGAAGCGCGCAATATCCAGATGCTCTTCGAGGAGTTTGCGCAGCGAGCGCGGCGAGGCTTCCACGTCGACCTTGTAGCTCGCCGCCGCGCGCGCCGCGTAAGCGGGCCCGCCGGCGAGCGTCAGCAGCAGCACGGCGGCGGCAAGCCACGCGCGCAGCCAGCGCCGCAGCGCCGCGTTGCCGGCTAACGCGCGCCGCTGCGCTGCGCCCCGCGCGCCGCGTTCACCGCGCCGCTCTAGCGGCTTTTCGATCGCACACCCCGCCAAGCAGGACCTCCGGCCATGGTTGATGAATTTTTCGTTCGGGCGCGCAGTGCCGCCGAAGCTCGCTATTTGACCACATCGGCGGAAGCGCGCTATCTCTAAACGCACGCCCGAACACAAGCTCGAACGCGCTGCCGATCCCGCCGCAGACGCATCCAGCGAGGCGGACGCGCCCGCCTTTGACGCGCCATACGGCGCGCGGTTCCAGCCGCGCATGCAGCGCGCAACATCGGCCACGATGCGTGCGCCGTCGACGGGGTTTTTCGACCGCGCGCGGCGCATGCGCTAAAATTGCGAAATAGATGCGGCATCCGCACGAAGACCAGCGAAGCCGCCGTTTCCCCAACCACGGACGTCGAGCCATGTATCAGTCGGACATCACCCAGTTCCTCAATCAGCTCAAGGAGCAGAAGCCCACGCTGGAAGCCGAGCAGCGCCGCGGCCGGGCGCTCTTGTGGGACAAGCAGCCGATCGACCTGGAAGAGCGCGCCGAGCAGAAGGCTTCGCGCGTCGAACAGACGCCTTACCAGTACTATCAGAACTTCTAAGCGCCCGGCGCAACCGATGAGCCACGCCGACGAGGCACACGGCGCGCCGCCGGATTCGTCCGACGCCGCGCTTGCCGCGCCCGCCACCGATTCGACGCCGGACACCGTCGACGGCATTGCTTTCGCGCGCCTGTACGGCGAGCCGCTCTTCAAGCTGCCCACTGACCTGTACATCCCGCCGGACGCGCTCGAGGTGTTTCTCGAAACGTTCGAGGGACCGCTGGATCTGTTGCTCTACCTGATCCGCAAGCAGAACTTCAACGTGCTCGACATTCCGATGGCGGATGTCACGGTGCAATACCTCGGCTACGTCGACCAGTTGCGCCAGACCAATCTCGAACTCGCATCCGAATATCTGCTGATGGCGGCCATGCTGATCGAGATCAAGTCGCGCATGCTGCTGCCCGTCAAGAAGGTGGACAGCGGCGAGGAAGCCGAAGACCCCCGCGCCGAACTCGTGCGGCGCCTGCTCGAATACGAGCAGATGAAGCTCGCCGCGCAGCGCATCGACCAGTTGCCGCAACTCGGGCGCGACTTCCTGCGCGCCGAGGTCTATATCGAGCAAAGCATCACGCCGCGCTTTCCCGACGTGAACAGCGAAGACCTGCGCGCCGCGTGGGCCGACGTCATCAAGCGCGCGAAGCTCGTCCAGCATCACAAGATTTCGCGCGAGGAACTGTCCGTGCGCGAGCACATGAGCTCGATCCTGCGGCAATTGCAAAGCGCACGCTTCATGGAGTTCGCCGAGCTCTTCGATACCGGCAAGGGCGTGCCCGTCGTGGTGGTGAACTTCATCGCGGTGCTCGAACTGTGCCGGGAATCGCTCGTCGAAATTACCCAGGCGGAGCCGTTCGCACCGATCTATGTGCGCCTCGCCTATTTGCCGGCCTGAGCGTCGCTTTC
Source organism: Paraburkholderia graminis (assembly GCF_003330785.1). NCBI lineage: Bacteria > Pseudomonadati > Pseudomonadota > Betaproteobacteria > Burkholderiales > Burkholderiaceae > Paraburkholderia > Paraburkholderia graminis. The sequence continues at coordinate 906,960 of NZ_CP024934.1, read as the reverse complement.
GGGCGGAAGCGCGGCCGTTAGGCCGGCCATTCGCCAGGCCGTTAGCGAAGTCATTCGCCAGGCTGCCAGCCAAGCCATTCGCCAGCGGGGCCAGCATGGAAACCGCGGCGCCGCACCTCCCCATTTCGAGTGGCCGATCGGGCCTCATTTCGGTGCGTCGCGCCGGCAAATCCACTACAATCCCGCGCTTCGAACCTGTCATTACCAGTGAGGCCGCGGGCCGCGCAACCGGCCAGGCCGTTGCGTCAACCCAGTCTCGCGCCGCGCGAGGAATCCCTGTCCGATCATGAAAGTCATCAGCTCGATCCATGAATTGCGCGACCAGTTGCGCGGCCAGAATCGCACGGCCTTCGTGCCCACCATGGGCAATCTGCACGAGGGCCATCTGTCGCTGATGCGCCTCGCGCGCCAGCACGGCGATCCGGTGGTGGCGAGCATCTTCGTCAATCGTCTGCAGTTCGGACCGAACGAGGATTTCGACAAATATCCGCGCACGCTCGAAGCCGACATTGAGAAGCTGCAGAAGGAAAACGTCTACGTGCTGTTCGCGCCGACCGAGCGCGATCTGTATCCCGAGCCGCAGGAGTATCGCGTGCATCCGCCGCACGATCTGGGCGACATCCTCGAGGGCGAATTCCGGCCGGGCTTTTTCCAGGGCGTGTGCACCGTCGTGATGAAGCTGATGTCGTGCGTGCAGCCGCGCGTCGCGGTGTTCGGCAAGAAGGATTACCAGCAGTTGATGATCGTGCGCCGCATGTGCCACCAGTTCGCGCTGCCGACCGACATCATCGCCGCCGAAACCGTGCGCGATGCCGACGGCCTCGCGCTCAGCTCGCGCAACCGCTTTCTGCAGGCAGCCGAGCGCGCCGAGGCGCCGATGCTGGCAGCCGAGCTCAATCGCGTGCGCGACGCGGTGCTCGCCGGCGAACACGACTTCGCGGCGCTCGAGCGCGCGGCGATGGCCGCGCTGAGCGCGCGCGGCTGGCAACCGGATTACGTCGCGGTGCGCAAGCGCTCGAATCTGCTGCCGCCGGGTCCGCAAGACGCGAACGCCGAACTTGTCGTGCTGGCGGCCGCCAAGCTTGGGTCGACTCGTCTTATCGACAACCTCGAAATCTGAAATTGCCTTAGGCGATTGGACTGCGCCTACGAGTCACAAGGGATTGACTAGCCATGCAACGCAACATGCTGAAGTCGAAGATTCACCGCGTCGCGGTCACGCATTGCGAGCTGCACTACGAAGGTTCGTGTGCGATCGACGAAGATCTGCTCGAAGCGGCGAATATCGTGGAAAACGAGCGGATCGACATCTGGAACATCAATAACGGCGAGCGCTTCTCGACGTACGCGATCAAGGGCGAGCGCGGCAGCGGCATGATTTCGCTGAACGGCTCGGCGGCGCGGCGCGCGCAACTGGGCGATCTGGTGATCATCGCGGCCTTCGCCGTGGTCGACGAAGCCGAGCTGAAGGCGGGCTGGAAGCCGGACCTGGTGTTCGTCGACGAAAACAACAAGATCAAGGGCAGCCGCGACCACGTGCCTACGCAGAACTGGACCTGAGAAAGCTGCGGGCGGCGTCGGCCGGCCTAAGATTGCCACGCCGCCCAGCCCCGCGATCGCTCAACCCTTCCTCGCGGCGCCGTTCGTCCACTCGATGATCGGTTGCCACTGCTCCAGATCCTTCTCCACGCGGCTTTTTGCGACGTCCCACAGCGTCAGGCCGTGCGCCGCGAGCTGCACGTAATTCTGCGTGTCGCGCAAATAGCCGAGCACCGGCAGCTTCAATCCCTCGACGAAACGGTGCAATTGCTCCGCCGAGCGCGTGCGCGCGTCGACCCGCATGCCGACCACGCCGATCTCGATCGCGCCTTTCCTGACGGCCTTCTCCTTGGCCAAGCGCTCCAGAAAATTCTGCGTGGCGAGGATGTCGAACATGGATGGCTGCAGCGGCACGATTACCTTGTCCGCCAGTTCCAGCGCGACGTTCATGCGATTGCCGTGCAGGCCGGCGGGCGTGTCGACGATCGCGTGCTCGAGCCCCTTCGGCGGCCTGGCGGGCGTCTCCGGGTTGACTTCCCACGTTTCGATGGCGGGCAACGTGTCGGGCCGCAACGACAGCCACGCGTGCGCCGACTGCTGCTTGTCCAGATCCGCGAGCGCCACCCACTCGCCGTTTGCGGCGAAATAGCCGGCCAGATTCGTCGACAGCGTGCTTTTGCCCACGCCGCCCTTCGGATTCGCCACCACGATTACCGTCATGAATACTCCCGGAAAGAAGGCTGGGCGCTGCCAGCCGGTTTGCCGCTGTGTGTCTTCAACTGTATGCGTCGGATTTTGCCCTGCTGTCCTGCTGTCCTGCTGTCCTGCTGTCCTGCTGTCCTGCTGCCGCGCCGATGCGCCGATTTGCCCAGGCTTCAGTCCGCGCGCCGATCCAGCCGTTGATAATATCGACAAATGCAGCGAGGCCGAAGCCCCCGAATGGCTAATCGGCGTCGTCCGTCAGCGAATCCATCCTTCGAGGAAGCCACAGCCATGAGCAAGCTCCGTCCGGAATACACCGTCGAACGCCTGCACGAACGCCAGCAGGGCAAGCTGCCCGGCTTGCTGGGCGTGCGTGTGCTGTCGCTGGATCAGGGCATGTTGAGCGCGGAATTGACCGTGCGCGAGGAACTGCTCGCGCCGAACGGCTTTCTGCATGCGGCCACGGTGATCGGGCTCGCGGACACCGCCTGCGGCTACGCGTGCCTCGCGCATCTGCCGGAGACGGCGCGCAATTTCACGACGGTCGAGCTGAAAAGCAACTTCCTCGGCACGGCCACAGAGGGCATCATCCGCGCGGTGGCGAAAGGCGCGCACCTCGGCCGCAGTACGCAGGTTTGGGACGCGACGGTGAGCGATGCGAACGGCAAGACGATTGCGTTGTTTCGCTGCACGCAGATCGTGTTGTATTGAGGGGTTGGAGAAGGAGCAGGCACGCGACTGTCGCGCTTGCGATGCAAAAAAGCACGCGACCTGACGGTGCGTGCTTTTTGAAATGCTGCCTGGATGGGCTCAAGGGGCGCCGGCTAAAGGCGGCGGCGCCCACGCCCCGCCGCACCTCAGGCAACCACCGCCCGCGGCGCCTTCACGCCGCCCAGCGCGAACGCGCCACTGCCGAGCAACGACTGCACGACGAGCGTCACCGCCCAGAACGCCGGATATTCCCAGCCGCCATGCGGCGAGCCGAATCCCCAGCCGTTGTGCCAATGCGCGGAGACTGCGCCGAGCATGAACGGCAACAGCACGAGCGCGACCCAGCGCACCTGCACGCCGAGCAACAGGGCGATCCCGCCGATCAGTTCGACGAACGTCGTCACGTAAGCCAGCCATCCCGGCAAGCCGAGCGAGACGAAGAACTGCGCGGTGCCGGGCAGCGTGAACACAAAAATCTTTTGCAGGCTGTGCGCGAGGTACAGCACGCCGAGGGCGACGCGCAAGATCAAAGCCGCCAGATCGGCGGAGCGGTTCGGGTTCATGACGGGATCCTTCGTGAGAGGTGGGAGACGGCTTGGACGAAGCCGGTCGATGTCCGCCACTCTATTCGAACCACCACGCACGAAAAACCGTCGATCTCGCTTTGATTATTTCCTGCCGCGATGCAATCGGCGGCCGCGTCCTTTCAAGCGCAACCGCCGTCAAGCCATCGCCGCCATCAATTTCCCGAGATCCAGGTGCTCCGCGAGCGTGTCGGCCAGCCGATCCAGCGACGCTTCGCGCAGCGCCGGATAATCGATCGCCTCGGCATCGCTCAGTCCGGCCCACGCCAGGAGCGCCGCGCACGCGGCCGGCGTGTCGAACAGGCCGTGCACGTAGGTCGCGAGAATCTGGCCATCCACGGACAGCGCGCCGTCGGGACGCGACTCGCCCGCTTGCCCGAGACGCAGCGCCGGCGAGTCGAGCGCCGGACCGCGCGTCTCGCCCATATGAATTTCATAGCCCGCGACTTCGGGCGAACCAGGCAGCGCCAAGCGGCCGCTAACATTCTTGAGCGTCTTCTCGCGCGTCAGCACCGTCGAGTAATCGAGCCAGCCCAGCCCCGCCGACGTCCCCGGCGCGCCCTCCACGCCATGCGGGTCCGCCACCTCGCGCCCGAGCATCTGCATGCCGCCGCAGATCCCGATCACCCGGCCGCCGTAGCGCAAATGCCGCTCGAGCACCGCGTCCCAGCCTTGCGCGCGCAGGAACGCGAGATCGCCGGGCACGTTCTTCGAACCCGGCAGAATGATCAGATCGGCGGGCGGCGGCGCCATGCCGCTTCGCACGTAATGAAAATCGACCTGCGGATGCGTGCGCAGCGCGTCGAAATCCGTGTGATTGCTGATATGCGGCAGCACCGGCACGACGACCCGCAACGTGCGCGTGGCGTCGCCGCGCTGCGCCGCGCGCAACTCGGGCGGCAGCATGTCCTCGGCGTCGAGCGTGAGGCCGTGCAGATACGGGAGCACGCCGAGCACCGGCTTGCTGGTCTTTGCTTCGAGCCAGTCGAGCCCCGGCTGCAGCAGTCCGATATCGCCGCGAAAACGGTTGATGATGAAACCGCGCACGCGCGCCTGCTCGCTCGCCGACAGGCACGCGAGCGTCCCCGTGATATGCGCGAACACCCCGCCCCGGTCGATGTCCGCCACCAGCACGACCGGACAGTCGACCGCTTCCGCAAAACCCATGTTGGCGATGTCGCGATCGCGCAGATTGATCTCGGCCGGACTGCCCGCGCCTTCGACGAAGATCGTGTCGTACGCCGCTTGCAGCCGCGCATACGACTCCAGCACCGCCTCGAAGGCGACCGGCTTGTAGTCGTGATACGCGCGGGCGTCGAGATTCATGCGCGCCTTGCCGTGGATGATCACCTGCGCGCCGCGATCGCTCGTCGGCTTGAGCAGAACGGGGTTCAGATCGGTGTGCGCGGCGATGCCGGCGGCCACCGCCTGCAGCGCCTGCGCGCGCCCGATTTCGCCGCCGTCGACGGTCACCGCGCTGTTCAGCGCCATGTTCTGCGGCTTGAACGGCGCGACGCGCACGCCCGCGCGCCGCGCGAGCCGGCATAGGCCGGCGACGAGCGTGCTCTTGCCCGCATCGGACGTGGTGCCCTGAATCATCAGCGTGCCGCGCGGCACGAAGACGGCGTCATGCGGGATCGAATGAATGCTCACGGGAAGGTTGGATTCGGTGGGGAAACGCATTATCCCATCGCGCCGACCCGCGCTGCACGCCGGTACAATCACGCGATGATTTCCCGCGACCTCACCTTCGTCATCGGCGGCGCGCGCTCCGGCAAGAGCGTGCACGCGGAACAGCTCGCCAGTCAAAGCGCGCTGCCCGTCACCTACATCGCGACGGCACGAGTCACCGGCGACGCCGAATTCAGCGCGCGCATCGCGCATCATCGCGCGCGGCGTCCCGCGCACTGGCGCCTGCTCGAAGCGGACGTCGACCTCGCGGGCGCCGTCTCGAAGGCGGACGCGCCCGGGCATTGCACGCTGATCGACTGCCTGACGCTGTGGCTCGCCAACCTGCTATGTCCCGCCGACGGCGACGCGCTCCCGCCCGCTCAAACTCAGGCCCGCATCGAAGCGCTCGAGGCCGCGCTCGCCAACGCTCGCGGCAAGATCATCGCGGTCAGCAACGAAATTGGTCTCGGCGTCGTGCCGCTCGGCGCGGCCACGCGTCTATACGTCGATGAACTCGGGCGGCTCAATCAGCGTATCGCGGCGCTCTCCACGCAGGCCACGATGATGGTCGCCGGCCTGCCGCTGTCGCTCAAAACCGCGGGCGGCGCGTGATGCTGTCGCTTCCTCTCATCGTGACGCTCGCCACCGCGGGCGTGGCCGTCGACCGTTGGATCGGCGAGCCGAGCGGCGCGCATCCGCTGGTCGGCTTCGGCAAATGGGCGGCGCGCCTCGAGGCGCATTACAACCGTGGCCGGCGCTTGCGGCTCAAGGGTCTGCTCGCGTGGTCGCTGGCTGTGTTGCCGCCGGTGCTGGTCGCCTGGTGGCTCGTCGCCGTGCTGCCGTTTTTTGCGGCGTGCGCCGTGCACGTCGCGCTGCTGTGGTTCGCGCTCGGCGCGCGCAGCCTGCACGATCACATCGAACCGATCGCGCGGGCGCTCGCGCAGCGCGACCTCGGCGAGGCGCGCTTGCTGACGGCGCGGATCGTCTCGCGCGAAACCGCCAATGCCGACGAAGCCGCGCTGTCGCGTGCCGCCGTCGAATCGGCGCTGGAAAACGGCAACGACGCGATTTTCGGCGCGCTCTTCTGGTTCGCCATCGCAGGTGGCCCCGGCGCGCTCGGCTTTCGCCTCGCCAACACGCTCGACGCCATGTGGGGTTATCGCACGCCGCGCTATTTGCGCTTCGGCTGGGCCGCCGCGCGCCTCGACGACGTGCTCAACTGGATTCCCGCGCGCCTCACCGCCGCGAGCTACGCGCTGCTCGGCGACACGCGCACCGCGTGGCGCTGCTGGCGCGAGCAGGCGCCGCGCTGGGACAGTCCGAACGCCGGCCCGGTGATGGCCTCGGGCGCGGGCAGTCTGAACGTGCTGATCGGCGGGCCCGCGGTTTATAACGGCATGCTCGAACATCGGCCGACGCTCGGCTTCGGTCATCCCGCGAAGGCCGCTCACATCACGGCCGCGCTGATGCTGGTCGAGCGCACGGTGATCCTGTGGCTCGCGGTGCTGATCGTGCTGGCCTTGCTGAGCGTGCCCCTGCATGTCTGAGCGAAGCGCCGAATCCTGCATGCGTCATGACGCGTCGCCCGACACGGCTTCTCATGCGTCGGCTGGCGCGCTCATCGTGCATGGCGGCAATCTGCACGAAGCGGCCGAGCGCTATCGCATTCCGTACGATCAGTGGCTGGATTTGTCGACGGGCATCAATCCGCACGGCTATCCGGTGCCGCCCGTTCCCGCCGACGCATGGCGCCGCCTGCCCGACGATGGCGACGATCTCGCCGCCTGCGCCGCGCGCTACTACGACGCGCCGGACGCGGCGCACGTGTTGCCGGTCGCGGGAAGCCAGGCGGCGATTCGCGCGCTGCCGGCGTTGCTGCCGCGCGCGCAGGCCGGCGTCGCGGCGCTCACGTACAGCGAATACGCACCCGCGTTCGAGCGGGCCGGGCATCGCGTCATGTCGCTCGATATTTCCTGCGACGTGCTGCCCGACACGCTCACGCATGCAATCGTTGTGAATCCGAACAATCCGACGGCCGAGCATTTGAGCGCCGCGAGGCTGCTCGCCTGGCATGCTCAACTGAGCGCGCGCGGCGGCACACTGCTCGTCGACGAAGCGTTCGCCGATACGATGCCCGCCGCTTCGCTCGCAGCGCACGCGAATCGCGAAGGGTTGATCGTGTTGCGCTCGCCGGGCAAGTTCTTCGGCCTCGCGGGCGTGCGCGCCGGTTTCGTGCTCGCCGCGCCCGCCGTGCTCGACAGCTTGCGCCGCGCGCTCGGCGCGTGGACGGTCAGCGGCCCCGCGCGTCATGCCGTGAAAGCGGCGTTCGCGGACCGCGCGTGGCAACAGCAGATGCGCTCACGGCTCGCCGCGGACAGCGCACGTCTCGTCGACATGTTGCAAGCCCACGGCATTCGCACGCGCGCCACGCCGCTCTTTGCATGGACCGACGACGCACGCGCCGCGGCCTTGCATCAGGCATTGGCCACGCGCGGCGTGTGGACGCGGCTCTTTGCATCGTCAGGTAGCGTGCGGTTCGGCTTGCCTGCAACCGAAGCGGAATGGGCGCGGCTGCAAGAGAGCCTGCGCGCGGCGATCGATACGATTGACGCTGCGGGCGCTGCCTGATTCCTCGTGCTTTGCCATGCCGACGCGCCACCGAACCCGATCTCTCAACCGATGACTCAATCAGTGCGCCGTGCCCGCCTCACCTTCGCCGCCATGTTGATCACCGCGGCACTGCCGGCGCGAGCCGGCATCACAGTGACCGACGATACCGGCGCGGTCGTCACCCTGCCCGCCGCAGCGCAACGCGTAATCAGCGTCGCGCCGCACGTCACCGAGCTTTTATATGCGGCCGGCGGCGGCTCGAAAATCGTCGGCGCCGTGTCGTACAGCGACTATCCGCCCGAGGCAAAGCAACTGCCGCGCGTCGGCGATAACAAGTCGCTCGATCTCGAACGCATTGTCGCGTTGAAGCCCGATCTGATCGTGGTGTGGCGGCACGGCAATGCGCAACGTCAGCTCGACCGTTTGCGCGAATTGCACATACCGTTGTTCTTCAGCGAGCCGCATCGCCTGGACGATATTGCCGTCTCGCTGACGAAGCTCGGCCAGTTGCTCGGCACCTCGTCCACTGCGGATGCAGCCGCGGCCGAGTATCGGCGCGACATCGCGAACCTGCGCGCGCAGTACGCGAAACGGCCGGCTGTGAGTGTGTTCTATCAGGTGTGGGATCAACCGTTGATGACGCTCAACGGCGAACACATGGTCAGCGACGTCATTGCGCTATGCGGCGGGCGCAACGTGTTCGCGGCGCTTCAACCGCTCGTGCCCACGGTGTCGACGGAAGCCGTGCTCGCCGCCAATCCCGAAGCGATCGTCACGGCCGCGCCCGGCGCGACGAAACCGGACACCGCGTTGCCGCAATTGAGCGCATGGCGCGCGTGGCCGCGTCTATCGGCGGTGGCGCACGACAACCTGTTCGCCATCGACGGTGATGTGATCAATCGGCCCACGCCGCGCATCGTGCAGGGCGCGACGCGGATGTGCGAGGACCTTGAACTCGCGCGCTCGCGCAGAAAGCAGAACGCGCAGTAGCGCTCGATGCGGGAAGCGCGGCAAAGCGTGAACAAAGCATCAGCAAGCAAACATCGCCAAGCGCTCACGCATTCCACTTCACGAGCGACCACGGCTCGCCGTCACCGCCGCGGCGCAGCCAGACGATGGCGCCGGTTTCAAGCGACCATCGCAAGCAGCGTTCGAGCGGCACGTCGAGCGCCAGCGACGCAATCGCGCGCATGACGCCGGCATGCGTGACCACATACGCAGGCGAGAGCTCGCGCGTTTGCGCGTACGCGTCGAACCATGCACGCACTCGAACGACGAATTGCGCGACGCTTTCGCCACCATGCGCTCGCGCGTGCTCGAAGTTCGAAGCCCAGTCGTCGAGCAATTCGCGATCGATCGAGTCCCAGCGGCGCTCTTCCCACGCGCCGAAATTCATTTCCTTCAGCCGGTCGTCGTGGCTCAGCACGCAGCCGAAATCGTTGGCCATTTCGACGGCGAGCGCCGAGCAGCGCGTCAACGGACTCGACATCACGACGCGCGGCGCGGGCACCTGCAAACCGGCAAGCCTGAGCGCAAGCGCGGCCGACGACACATCAGCCGCCTCGGCGAGCGCCACATCGCTGTGGCCGTAGCACACGCCCGCGTCGAGCGCGACTGCGGGGTGACGGATCAGAACGAGGTCCATGCGAGCCCCACCAGATAGATGCTCAGTTCAAAGATCTGCTGCGCGAAGCCGAGGCAATCGCCGGTATAGCCGCCGATGCGCCGCACGAAGTAGCGGCCCATCGCAAAGCGCAGCACCAGCAGCACGGCAAGCGTCGCGCAGGCGAAGCGCCAATCGGGCATGAGCAGTCCGTGCGGACCATCGGGCCACAGCAGCCACGGCAATCCGAACACCGCCGCGCACGGCAGCGCGATGCCGCTCAAGCGTTGCGCGACCGGTTTTGCCTTGCCCTCCGCGCGCACGTAGTCGAGCGTCGCCAGATAGCTGATCGCGCATGCACGGCTCGCCGCATGAGCCGCAATCATCAGACTGGCGGCGCGCATCGGCGGCAACGCGGCGAGCGTCTGCCACTTGAGCGCGAGCGCGATCACCAGCGCGATTGCGCCAAATGCGCCGATGCGCGAGTCATGCATGATGCGCAAAACATCGTCGCGCGCATAGGCGCCACCGAACGCATCGACGCAATCGGCGAGACCGTCCTCGTGAAATGCGCCGGTAACCAGCAACGTCGACGCCATCGACAGCAACACCGCGACGCCCGCTGGAAACACACGCAGCGCAGCGAGATAGACGAGCGCGCCGACGCCGCCGATCAGCGCGCCGACGAGCGGAAAGTAACGCGCCGCCGCATTCAGATAATGCGGTTCATAGCCGACCCATCGCGGCACGGGCACGCGCGTGAAATAGCCGAGCGCGGTGAAGAAGTAGCGCAATTCCGCCAGCGGGTTCATGGGTGCGTCGTCGCGTGCATGGGTTTGAAAAGCATGCCGAGGATCGCTCAGGCGTCGCGATTCGCGACGCCTGCCGATTCGAAACTCGCCATCTCGTTGATGAATGCGCAGGCCGCGCGCAGCAGCGGCACGGCGAGCGCGGCACCCGTGCCTTCGCCGAGCCGCATGTCGAGCGCGAGCAATGGCGTGGCGCCGAAATGATCGAGCATGCGCCGATGCCCCGCTTCGTTCGACGCATGGGCGAACACGCAGTACTCGCGCACGTTCGGCGCAATGGCGTTTGCAACCAGCAGCGCCGAACTCGCAATGAAGCCGTCGACCAGAATCGTCATGCGCGCCTGCGCCGCCGCGAGATAGGCGCCCGCCATCATCGCGATTTCGAAGCCGCCGAAGGTGGCGAGCACATCGAGCGGATTGTGCCGATTGTGCCGATTGTGCCGATCGTGCGGATCATGCGATGCACTGTGATGCGCGAGCGCCGCGGCCAGCACGTTGCGCTTTTTCGCGAGCCCCGCGTCGTCGAGACCGGTGCCGCGGCCCACGCACTCGTCGATCGGCACGCCGCACAAGCGGCTCATCAGACACGCCGCCGCCGACGTGTTCGCAATGCCCATTTCGCCGAAGCCGATCACGTTGCTGCCGAGCGCCGCGTGATGCCGCACGCGCGCGGCGCCGGCGTGCATTGCGGCGAGCGCCTGGTCACGCGTCATCGCCGGTTCGTGCGCGAAGTTGCGCGTGCCCGCTGCAATCGGAATGTCGATGAGGCCGTCTGTGTGCGGCAGCGGCGTGGCGATACCGGCGTTCACGACTTCGAGTTCGACGTCCGCGACGCGGCTCAACGCATTGACCGCCGCGCCGCCCGCGAGAAAATTCGCGACCATCTGCGCGGTCACCGCTTGTGGATAGGGGCTCACGCCTTCAGCGGCAACGCCATGATCGCCGGCGAAGACAATCAGCGCGGGTCGTTGTACCGTGGGACACGTGCTGCGCTGGATCAGGCCTATCTGACGCGCGAGCGTTTCAAGCTGGCCGAGACTGCCGGGCGGCTTCGTCTTGGTATCGATGATGTGCTGAAGCTCGGCGCGCAACGTCTCATGGAGCGGTTCAACTTCGGACAATGCGGACAAGCCTGGCGTGGAAGTCATGAGTTCGTGAAGATAGATGATGTTGTGTTCCCGCTACCGGCTCGCCGATGTGTCATTAACCGAAGGCGACTCATGACGCAAACGCGGCGCGGGAATCAGCGCCTCGTGCTCGCCATCGCGAATCAGAATCAGCGGATAGCCGAATACGCGGCTCGTCAACGCGGGCGTCAGTACATCGTGCGCGGGACCCGCATAGGCAGCGCCCGCGCCGTCCAGAAGCAGCGCGTGCGTCGCGAACCGGCGCGCGAGATTCAGGTCGTGACAGGAGAACAGAACCGTGCGTCCCCGCTCGCGTGTCCATTCGCTTAGCGCTTCCAGGCACTCTATCTGATGATGCAAGTCGAGATGCGACAGCGGTTCATCGAGCAGCAACAGGGGCGCTTGCTGGCACAGCACCCCGGCGAGCGAGACACGCTGACGTTCGCCGCCTGAGAGCGACAGCACGTCGCGCGCGGCGAATTCGGTGAGGCCGAGCACATCGAGCGCGGCGTGGGCGGCGTCGCGATCGGCCTCGCGCTCCCAGCCCCAGCCGGTCAGATGCGGAAAGCGGTTGAGCATGACGATGTCGAGCACGCTTGCGCTGAAAGCGTCGGGCGCGCTTTGCGGCATCAGCGCGCGACGCTGCGCAAGCTGCTGACCATGCCAGCGAGCAAGCGGCACGCCGTCGAGTTCGACCTGTCCCGCCGACGGTTGCTTCAAGCCGGCCAACGTCGATAGAAGCGTCGTCTTGCCCGCGCCGTTCGGACCGGCCACGCACCAGATCTCGCCGGGATAGAACGTATGCGTGAAGGCGTCGAGCAAGGTGCGTGCGCCGGCACGCAACGTCACGCGTTGCGCGCTGAGCGCGGGCTGAGCCTGGTTGGAGGTGTGATGGGAGGCGTGCATCATCGGCGGGCGCGCAGCAGCATCCACAGAAACACGGGCACGCCGATGATCGACGTAATCACGCCGACCGGCAATTGCGCCGGCGCGATCACGAGGCGTGCGATCAGGTCCGCGCCCATCACCGCGACGCCGCCGCCGAGCGCCGCGGCGGGCAGCAGCATGCGCTGGTCGTTGCCGAACGCGAGCCGCAGCACATGCGGCACGACGAGCCCGACGAAGCCGATGGTGCCCGCCGTCGTCACGGCCGCAGCCGCCGCAAGCGAGGCCGCGAGATAGACGCGCAAGCGCAGCGGCATGACCGCCACGCCGAGCGCTTCTGCGACGGCGTCGCCTCGCAAAAGCACGTTCAGACGCGGCGCAACCGGCACGATGACAACTACAACGACCACGAGCGCCGCAAGCGCCGTCCACGGCATCGCATTGCCGTCGAGGTCGCCGGTGAGCCAAAACAACATGCCGCGCAGACGATTGTCGGGCGCGAGGTTCAGCAGCAACGTGATCAACGCGCCCCAACCCGCCGCGATGACCGCGCCGGTCAACAGCAAACGCGGCGACGTGTCCTGCGGCTCGCCGCGCCACAACTCGCGGCGCGCGAGACCGAGCACGAGCAGAATCGACACGAATGCGCCTGCGAACGCGCACGCATCGACGAGCCACCACGCGCTGCCGGCGATCATCGCGATCAGCGCGAAGCTCGCGGCCCCGCCCGATACGCCCAACACGTAGGGCTCCGCGAGCGGATTGCGCAACAGCACTTGCAAAAGCGCACCGGCCATCGCGAGCAATGCGCCGCACGCGAAACCCGCCAATGCGCGCGGCAAGCGCAGCGTGCGCACGATTTCGCCGGCGAGATCGTCGGAGGCGCTTGCAGAGCCGGACGCGGACGCCGACGCATGCAACGGCGACAGCGCCTCGATCACGCGCGCGGGCGCGAGCGAAACGCTGCCCAACGCGAGCGACGCCATCAGCACGACCAGCGCGGCGAGCGCGAGCACGAGCCAGATCGCGGCGGCGCGCTTCGCGGTCATCGCGTGCAATGCGGCGGGCAACGAACCTGGATGACGGCTCATCGGCGCGCTCTCAACATGGCGCGCGCATCACTGCTGCTGCCAGCCGAGCGTGACATACGCACCGCGCCCCGGCGAGTTATACGAGTAGGCCGTTTCATAGTCCTTGTTCAACAGATTCTGGATTTGCGCGGCCACGTACCAGGCTTTCGTGATGTTGTAGCGCGCGGACAGATTCACGATGCCGTCGCCGCCGAGCTTGCCGCTGCTGTCCTCGCGCGGGCCGCTCACGATCCACTCGCCGCCCACGCGCCATCCCGCGATGCTGCGGTTCACCGTCAAGGACGCGAAGCGCCGCGCGCGCCGCACGAGGTCCACGTCGTTGTCGAGATCGACGGGATTTTGCAGCGTGACCGATGCGCGCACATCGGTCTTGCCCACATGTCCGCTCCACGATCCCTCGAGCCCCTGCACTTTTGCATGCCCCACGTTCTCCGCCAGATAGATGCCCGGCGTGACCTGCTGATAGTCGATCAGATTCGAATAACGCGTCTGGAAAGCACTCAAACGCATCACGCCCAACGCATTCGACGCGTACTGCAGCGCCGCTTCGAGCGAATGGCTGCGCTCGGGCTGAATCGACGGATTGCCGCTTAGCGGATAGTACAGATCGTCGAAGCTCGGCGCGCGAAACGAATCCGAATAGCTTGCGCTCAGCTTCCAATGCGGTGTGATATCGAACCCATAGCCGAGATAGTAACTGTTCGCTCCGCCGAAATCGGAGTACTGGTCGCGCCGCACGTTGGCCTGGATCTGATTGCGTCCGAAGCGCGCCGTGTAGCCCGCGAAGACGGAATCGACATGCCGCGTGGGCGCGGCGAACGTATCGGAGTCGAGGCTCTGATCGAGATGCTCGTAGCCCACGCGCAGTTTTTGCTGCGCGGCCAGCGCGAAATCGTTCTGCCACGTGTATTGCCGGTTGTCGGTATCGAAGCGTCCGTTGTAGAGGCCGTTGGTCTTCGATACGCTGCGGTCGTCGCCTTCGGACACGATGAAGTGCGTGGTCCACCAGTCGGTCAGCTTGCCGTTGGCGAACGCGGACACCTGCCGCACTTTCGTGTAGAGGTTGTTCAGATCGGTCGGCGCGCCGTACGCGTTGTCGTAGCTGTTGTTGCCGTTCGACTGCAGATAGCGGACGCCCGCGTCCCATTGGTCGTTGAACTTGTGGCGCAGCGACGCCGAAATGCTCTCGTTCAGATAGCCGTTCGCGTTCGGATTCGCGTTGGGCGCCTCGCTTGGATTGAGCGCTGAAAAGCCGTCGTCTTTCGAGCGCGCGAGCGAAATGCTGAAGGTCGTGCGGCCGTCTTTATCCAATGCGCCGTTCGCGCCGACCTGCTGCGTCTGCGTGTGATAGCTGCCGTAGCCCAGGGAGAAATTGAAACGCGGCGGATGCGCGCCGCCGTCTTTCGTGAACACCTGTACCACGCCGCCGATCGCGCCCGAGCCATATAACGCGGACACGTTGCCGTTCACGACTTCGACGTGATCGATCTGATCGAGCGGAATCTGCGCGATTTGCGCGGTGCCGAGACTCACGGAATCGACGCGCACGCCGTCGATGAGAATCAGCGATTGCGTCGACGACGCGCCGCGCAAATAAAGGCTCGCCGTCGAACCGGGCCCGCCTGTACGCGAGATTTGCGCGCCGGGCGCGAGTTGCAGCAGGCCGGGCAGATCCGTTGCGGTGGTGTCGGCCAGGTCCTGCTGATCGAATAGCGACGTCTGCGGGATCGTATCGGCAAGCGCTTGCGGTCCGCGCTCGGCGGTCACCACGACGGGCGATAAAACAGTGGACGATGCAGTGGACGCAGCAGTGGACGAAGCGTCGGCGTTTGCAGGCGCGGCGGCCTGCGCATGCGCGAGATGGGGCAGCCCGGCAAAAGCGAGCAGCACCGCGCGGGCGATGGGGGACAGCATGAAGTGAGATTTCCCGTGGATGGCGTGCGCGGCCCGCTTCCCCGCAGGCCGTCGCGTAACGAGGCGCGTGCGCTTTTGACAATTCGCGCCGCGCGCCCCTCCCTCTGGCCGGTATCCGGGCTAACGACTTTCGATCCCGCCTTCCCACGCGTGACGCGCAGTGGCACACTCGCGAGTTGAACCGGAACACGCGATGGGGATCGAACTGCAAAAGCGCGAACTGCTGTTCGAAATACGATTCGTACCGCAGCACTGAACTGCGATGAGCAGCAATGAACTGCAGCGAATGCGACGAACTGCAATGCACGCGAAATGCGGTCGCTTACCGTTGCGGGGGCAGCGCAGGTTGGCGCGTTCGGGTAGAACGGCGCGGCCTGCTTCCCGTTTAACTGCGCGCACAATGAAATGCGCGCGGGCACCAGAGTGCGGCCAGTGTATGAGCGCCCTCTGAGTCAGTCAAGAACGCGGGCCGCGAGAGCGATTCATTCGGACAGGGTCGAGCTATTGTCCGACGCGATCTCCGGCACGCGCGTAGTTTCTCTTCTTCAGTCGAAAAAAGGCTGCAAAAAGCGGGGTTGTTACGTCTCGAAACGAGACAAATGTCGGAACGTGCGACATTCCGCGCTAAAATGCGATGTCTTTAGAGGACGCAGCACATGCTCACCGAACTCGAAACACTTTCACAGAATATCGGCAAGCTGATCGCGATCAGCCAGCGCCACAATGAAGCGCGCCTCGCGCTCGAAGAGCAACTCGCGCAGTCGCGCGCCGAAGCCGAAGCTACGCGCACGGAACTTGCGCTGCTGCGCGAGGAACGCGACGCACTGCAAGCGGAGCGCGACGCGCTGTCGGCCAAGATCGACGACGCGCAGGTGCGTCTGAACGCGATCCTCGAAAAATTGCCGCGTGCGCGTGCGCACAACGAGCCGGACAACCAGCTCGATCTGCTCGAGCCCGCTCCGCACGAGGTCGAAACAGAGAGCGACGCCACTCGCCACGGAGAAAATGCATGACGACCAAGCAGATCGAAGTATCGATTCTCGGCGTGCCCTATCGCCTCGCCTGCTCGCCGGAAACGGAAGGCGCGCTGCTTGAAGCAGTCGCGCGAGTCGACGCCGAAATGTCGAAGATCCGCAATAACAGCAACGTGCGCGGCACGGATCGCATTGCAGTCATGGCTGCGCTGTCGCTGGCATCCGAACTGCTTAAGCTGCAAACAAGCGTGCGTCACGGAGAAGCATTTCCCGCTGAAGAAATCCGGCGTACAATGCATCAAATGAACGAGCAACTGGGTACTGTCATCGAGCAGTACAGCGTGCAGTAAGTTGCAAGTAGCATGTTGCAAGCAGTGCGGTCGGTGCTGATACCGGCTGCGGATTCAAACGGAAAGTAAGCAGGCAAGGTTCGTGAAGCATGCACGAACTGCGCGAGGCGAACAGGTCCCCAACGTTTGAGTCAATCGTTTGAGTGTCATCGGTTTAGCTTCATCGGTTTAGCTTCCCTGCCTGGTTCGCCAAGGTCATATATTCCTTGAACCAATGCCATGTGCACGGTTGCGGAAATTTGTAGCACGGGCGTGCGCGTCACTCTGTCTGATGTACCCGAAGTGCTGCTAACTGCGACCAATTCTGAACCCCCGGTTCAGGATGCCGGCCTAGCGGCTAAGGCGGGGACCTTATTTGGAACGGCATCGGACTTGCGTCCGGTGCCGTTTTTGTTTGGGCACCGTGCTTCTTCAAACCCCTAACGTTCAATTCGATTCATGCGCTACTGGCTAATGAAGTCCGAACCGGACGAAGCAAGCATCGACCATCTCGCCAACGCCGCGCACCGCACGCTGCCGTGGACGGGCGTGCGCAACTATCAGGCTCGCAACTTCATGCGCGATGGCATGCAGATCGGCGACGGCGTGCTGTTCTATCACTCGAGCTGCCCCGAGCCGGGCATCGCGGGGCTTGCTGAAGTTGCGTCCACGGCCTATCCGGACCCCACGCAGTTCGACAGCAAGAGCCCGTATTACGACCCGAAGTCGTCGCAGGAAACGCCGCGCTGGCTGCTCGTCGACGTCGTGTTCAAGAAGAAGATTCCGTTGATTCCGCTCGCCGCTTTGCGCGAGCACGAAGAACTCAAGGACATGCGCGTGCTCGCGAGAGGCAACCGTCTGTCGATCACGCCGGTGACCGAAGCGGAGTGGCGCTTCATCACGACGCGGCTCGTTTGACGTCGCGCGGCCCACGTTGCCGCAACGCTGAGCAACGTTGAAGCAAGGTTAAATTAGGGAACCAAGCTCAGGTTACGAGCGCCTAACGGACTCGCAAACGGCTTCGGCAAGTGTCGTGCCGTTGCGTCGCGCTCGCCTCGTCGCGCGCAACCCTGTTCAAGCATGGAGTCCAATAATGACGAAACACACCGCACGTGCACTCGCTTTCGCGCTGGTCTGCGCGGCGCCCGCTGCACTCGCGCTCACGCCCGCCGTTGCGCGCGCGCAGAGCGTCGTGCCCTATCAACCGGCCGGCGTGCTGTCGCTGAATGCGCAAGCGAGCGCGGACGTACCGCAAGACGTGGTCGACATCACGCTCTTTTACGAGCAGGAAGCGAGCGATCCGTCGGCGCTCACGTCAACGCTGAATCAGCGTGCCGATTCCGCGTTGCAAAAAGCAAAGGGTGTGAGCGGCGTGACCGCGCGCACCGGTTCGTTCTCGATTTATCCGTCGACCGATCGTGACGGGCGCATCTCCGCATGGCGCGGCCGCACGGAGATCGTGCTCGAGTCGCACGACTTCACCGCGGCGTCGAAGCTCGCGGGGCAAATGGCTTCCATCATGCAGGTCGGCAACGTGCAGTTCTCGCTCTCGCCCGCGGCGCAGCGCGTGGCCGAACAGAAGCTCACCGGCGAGGCGATCAAGTCGTTCCGCGAGCAGGCGGCATCGTCCGCGCAGGCGTTCGGCTACAGCGGCTATTCGATCCGCGAGGTCAACGTCGGGCACAACGGCTCGATGCCGCGGCCGGTCATGATGATGAGCGCGCGCGCGATGGGCGCGGACGCGAAAATGGCTGCGCCGGTGCCGATAGAAGGCGGCACGTCGACGGTGACGGTGAATGTGTCGGGCTCGGTGCAGATGAAGTAAGGCACTGGCAGTTCGCCAGACGTTCGGCCAAACAAAAACGCCACGGGCATGCACTGCATCCCGTGGCGTTTTGCTGTCCATCGCGCGCAAAAGAAAACGCGCGCCACGCGTTACGGCAACGCGTGAGCCGCTTCGCTGCGGCCGCGCCGATACGACCATACCAGCATCGCGATGCCCGCGAGAATCATCGGCAGCGAAAGCCATTGGCCCATCGAGAGACCCATCGCGAGAAGACCGAGGAAGTCGTCGGGCTCGCGTGCGAATTCCACCGTGAAGCGCGCGAGGCCATAGCCGATCAGGAACACGGCGGAAATCGCGCCCATCGGCTTCGGCTTGCGCGAAAAGAAGAACATGACGAAGAAGAGCGCGATGCCTTCGAGCGCGATCTCGTACAGCTCCGACGGATGACGCGGCAGCATGTGATATTGCGCGAACACTTCGTTCAGATGCCATTGCGCGGCGAGTTGCGGATGCGCGGCGAGCCACGCGGCGTCGTCGGGCGCGGCGCCGGGAAAGAGCATCGCCCACGGCGCGGACGGGTCGGTCACGCGCCCCCACAACTCGCCGTTGATGAAGTTGCCGAGCCGCCCCGCGGCGAGCCCGGTCGGCACCATCGGCGCAACGAAGTCGGTGACCTGCAGCCACGAGCGTTTGCGCTGATACGCGAACAGCACCATCGCGAACGTCACGCCGAGAAAGCCGCCGTGAAACGACATGCCGCCTTCCCACACCTTGAAGATGTCGAGCGGATGCGCGAGGTAAAAGCTCGCCTTGTAGAACAGCACGTAGCCGAGCCGGCCGCCGAGAATCGTGCCGAGCACGCCGTAAAACAGCATGTCGTCGATGTCTTTCGGCGTCCAGCCTTGCGCGGCGACGTACGGCAAGCGCAGCCGCAGCCGGCCGACGACGATCGCCGCGATGAACGCGACAAGGTACATCAGTCCATACCAGCGCACGGCAAGCGGCCCCAGGTGAATGGCGACGGGGTCGAAGTTCGGGTGAATGAGCATCGTGTTGTTATGGGCAGTTCGGGTTCAGAAGCGGGTTGGTAGGGATGACGGACGGCTCGCGCGCCGTCTGCATTGGACGGCTTTGCGCGCAATGCGTTCGCCGCCGTGGCGCTAGACGCGTGACGTGGCTGGCTGCATATCGGCAGCGGCCGCATGCGCCCGCGCGATGTCGATAAAGCCCGCGAGCACCGGACTCACCTCGGCGCTGCGCCAGACGAGGCCTGTCTCGATGGCGGGCACGGACTCGCGCAACGGCCGGTACACGACGCCGGTGCGGCGCAGGTTACGCAGCGATTGCGGCACCAGTGCGACACCCATGCCGGCCGACACGAGGCTGACGATGGTCTGCATCTGTATCGCCTCCTGGCCGATGCGCGGCACGAGCCCCGCGACGCCGTAGCAATCCATAATGATGTCATAAAAGCCCGGCGCCAAACGTCTTGGGAAGATGACGAGCGGCGCGTCGGCGACCTCGCGCAGACTGACCGGCGCGTCGAGCCATTCGGCGTGCGGCTCGCCGGCGCTATCCGTGGCCGCCGCGGCATGCGCCCCACCATGCGCGACCCGCGCCGCCATCTCCGTCGACATCGCGATGACGAGCGGCTCGCGCTCGATCGGCAGCCACGAAAGCTGCATCGCATGACGCGACGGCAGCGGCGCGATCACGAGGCCGGCGTCGATGCGGCCGGCCACGAGTTCATCCACCTGCACGTCGCTCGTGGCTTCGGTCAGTTCGAGCCGCACGCGCGGATAACGCGCGCCGAACTCGCGCAAGAGCCGCGGCAGCAAACCGTAATCCGCCGTCGATACGAACGCCAGCGAGAGCTCGCCCGCCTCGCCACGCGCAAGACTTTGCGCAAGCGGCCGCAATCCTTCGGCGCCCGCCAGCAGACGCTGAACTTCGGGCAACAGATCGGCGCCGACGCGCGTCAGCTCCACCGAGCGCTTGGTGCGCGCGAACAGCTCGACGCCGAGCGTCTCCTCGAGCGCGCGAATTGCCTGCGACAACGGCGGCTGCGTCATCGACAGGCGCGCGGCGGCGCGGCCGAAGTGCTTTTCTTCGGCCACGGTCACGAAATAGCGCAATTGACGCAGGTCGGGAACGGCGGGCAGCATGATTAAGACATTTTACGACCTAATAAGCCGCTAATAATATATTGGACACGCATCTCGCAAAATTGCATTCTTGCCCGACGCGTCCGAACTACACTGGACCGACCAGCAAAACAAACAGACTGGAGTTCCCCATGCCATACAACCGTCGTTCGAAGAACATCACGCAAGGCGTGGCCCGTTCGCCGAACCGCTCGATGTACTACGCACTCGGCTATCAGAAGGAAGACTTCGACAAGCCGATGATCGGCATCGCGAACGGCCATTCGACGATCACGCCCTGCAACGCCGGCCTGCAGCGTCTTGCCGACGCCGCGGTCGCCGCGGTCAAGGGCGCGGACGCGAATCCGCAGATCTTCGGCACGCCCACTATTTCGGACGGCATGTCGATGGGCACCGAAGGCATGAAGTACTCGCTCGTCTCACGCGAAGTGATCGCCGACTGCATCGAGACCTGCGTGCAAGGCCAATGGATGGACGGCGTGGTCGTGATCGGCGGCTGCGACAAGAACATGCCGGGCGGCATGATCGGCCTCGCGCGCATGAACGTGCCGGGCATCTACGTGTATGGCGGCACGATCCGTCCGGGCAACTGGAAGGGCACCGACCTGACCATCGTGTCGTCGTTCGAGGCGGTCGGCGAATTCACGGCGGGCCGCATGTCGGAAGAGGATTTCGAAGGCATCGAGAAGAACGCGTGCCCGTCGACGGGTTCGTGCGGCGGCATGTACACCGCCAACACGATGAGCTCGTCATTCGAAGCGCTCGGCATGTCGCTGCTGTATTCGTCGACGATGGCGAACCCCGACGAGGAAAAGGTCGATTCGGCCGCTGAGTCGGCGCGCGTGCTCGTCGAAGCCGTCAAGAAAGACCTGAAGCCGCGCGACATCATCACGAAGAAGTCGATTGAAAACGCCGTCGCGCTGATCATGGCGACGGGCGGCTCGACCAACGCGGTGCTGCACTATCTGGCGATCGCGCACGCGGCCGAAGTGGAGTGGACGATCGAGGACTTCGAGCGCATCCGCAAGAAAGTGCCGGTGATCTGCAATCTGAAACCATCGGGCCAGTACGTCGCGACCGACCTGCACAAGGCCGGCGGCATTCCACAGGTCATGAAGATTCTGCTCGACGCGGGTCTGTTGCATGGCGACTGCATCACCATCACGGGCAAGACGCTCGCCGAAGAACTGAAGGACGTGCCGGGCAAGCCGCGCGCCGATCAGCAGGTGATCTTCCCGATCGAGAAGGCGCTGTACAAGGAAGGCCATCTCGCGATTCTGAAGGGCAATCTCGCCGAAGACGGCGCGGTGGCGAAGATCACGGGCCTCAAGAACCCGGTGATCACCGGGCCGGCTCGCGTGTTCGACGACGAGCAAAGCGCGCTCGAAGCGATTCTGGCGAACAGGATCGTTGCCGGCGATGTCGTCGTGCTGCGCTATCTCGGCCCGAAGGGCGGTCCGGGCATGCCGGAAATGCTCGCGCCGACGTCGGCGATTATCGGCAAAGGGCTCGGCGAAAGCGTCGGCCTCATCACCGACGGACGCTTTTCGGGCGGCACATGGGGCATGGTGGTCGGCCACGTCGCGCCGGAAGCGTTCGTCGGCGGCACGATCGGGCTCGTGCAGGAAGGCGATTCGATCACCATCGACGCACACAGGTTGCTGCTGCAACTGAACGTCGACGACGCCGAATTGCAGCGCCGCCGCGCCGCCTGGCAGCAGCCGAAGCCGCGCTACACGCGCGGCGTGCTGGCGAAGTACTCGGCGCTGGCGTTGCCGGCCAACAAGGGCGCGGTCACGGGTTGATGGCGATGCGGTTTAGAAGCGACGCGGGAAGGTCTGTAACGATGCAGGCGGGCAAAACGTCGCTGCATTAGCCCTACGTAAAAGCGAAAGGGGCGCACGAAAAACCGTGTGCCCCTTTCCTTTTATAATGCCGGCACCACAAGCCGGGCATCCGCACCGGCGGAGACCAGAATGAAATCAATGTCGTATGCGGTGCTTGCAGCGGCTGCCGTGTTCGCCGCGTTGTCGATGGGCGTCAGCGCGACCGCGCATGCGGAAGCGGCGGCGGGACTCGCGCTTGCACAACAGCAAAACTGCATGAGCTGCCACTCGGTGGCGCGGCCGTTCATGGGACCGGCGCTGCACGACGTGGCCGCGAAATATTCGGGCCGCGAAGACGCGACCACTTATCTCAAGCACAAGATTCTGGATGGCAGCACCGGCGTGTGGGGCCAGGTGCCGATGCCCGCGAACACGCAGCTCACGCCCGACCAGGCGGCCACGCTCGCGAGCTGGGTGTTGACGTTGAAGTAGCGCGGCTTGTTTTGATCGACTTGATCGGCCTTGACCAGGTACGAGCGGGCCGCGCCTGAACTATCAGCGCCACGGCGCGAGCCGCGCTCGATACGCGACCCTCTCTTCGATCACGCTTTCGGTGTTCGCCGCGCGATCTCCGCTTCCACCGCTTCGCGCACCCAGCCCGTCATTTCGTTCGCGAGCGTGGACACCACTTCGCGTGTGATCTGATCGACGAGCCGGGTCGTGTGCTCCTGCACGGCGCTGCGGCAGCGCGCTTCGACGATGCCGCGTCCATCGCCCGCCAGAAAATCCGCGAATCGTTCCTGTAGACGCCCGGCGATAACCTCTGCATCGACGGCGGACGATGCCTGCTCGCCCGCTTCGTGCGCGAAATCCGGCGGCACGGTGGCGCCCGCCTCGAGCGGCGTCGGCGGCTCGGTGCGATCGAACACGCCCGCCGATGCAGCCAGCACCTCGTCATGCGCGTGCTCGGCTTCGGCTGCGCGATGGGCATCGTCGGGATAGGTGGTTGGCTGTGCGTGCTGTGCGGAATGCGCCGGCGTCGCTGCGCCAGGCTCCGGTGCAAGCACGGGCTCGGGGGTCAACGTTTGTTCGGGCGAGAGAACCGGCTGCGGTGCGAGTTCGGGCTCGGCTGTTAGGCCGGGCTCACGCAGGTCTTCGGGTTCGCGCAGAGGTGTATCGGAGCGAGCCGCGGGCTGAGCGGCACTCTGAGGGGCACTCGGAGCCGTAGGCTGAATGGCGGCCTCAGCGGGCTGAGTAGCGGGCTTAGTACCGGCCTGAGCCGCGCTTTTAGTATCGGTCTGGGTAGCGACCGGTGTAGGCACAGGCGCGGCCGCAGTACCAGCCGGCGCAGCACCTGCCGATGCGGTACCAGCCGGTGCAGCACCAGCCGATTCACCACCGCCCGGCACAGCCCCCGGCACACCACCCGCACCCGCACCCCCACCGCCGCTCTGCGGCTCGCGCCGTTGCGCCGCATGGCCCGGCACGAGCACCTCTTGCAGAATAGGAATCGAATTATCGTTGGAATCGGACACGTGCGCCCTCCGTGTTTGAGTCGTAGCGGAAGCAGGCCGCGTATGCGCCGGCGCGCCTTGACAGGACACAACGCAACACATGACGCGAGGCGGGACGAAGCTCTAGCCGCCCTGCTTATAGTTGTTCAAAGCATAGCCGCGATCGCGATAGAAGCGATAGCGCTCGCGCCCGGCAATGAGTTCGTCATGTGCGTTACCGACCACTTCGAGCAACCTTTCGAAGCGCGCGAACTGCGCGGGCACGGTCGCACCGAGGTTGAGAAGCACCTGATGATGCGGCACGTCGTCGAGGTTCGCGGCCAGCACGATCGGCGTTTGCGCGGCGAGCGGCGTGCCCGCCATGCAGTGCGGCACGAAGTCGAGCGCCGAGAAAGTCCACAGTTGCTCGTCGAACGCGCGCAGCCGCTCGGGCTCGGCCACGACGATGGTGGGCTGCCCCGCCTGATACGCCTTGCGCACCAGGCGGCACGCATAAAGCAGCGAGTCGCCGACGTTCGAATGGAAGTCGATTCGAGTCATCGGCGGCCCCGCTTTACGCTTTCGGCGCGCTCTGCGACACGTGGGACACCTGCGACGCGCGCAACGTTACTGCGATGCGTCATTGCGCCGCGCGGCCGTCCACGGCCCGACCGTCCGCGGCGCGATCGATCAAGAACTGCGCGAGCAACGGCACCGGACGTCCGGTGGCGCCCTTCGCCGCGCCGCTCTTCCACGCCGTGCCGGCAATGTCCAGATGCGCCCACGGATACGCGTCGGTGAAGCGCGACAGGAAGCACGCCGCCGTCACGCTGCCCGCCGGCCGGCCGCCGATATTCGCGAGGTCCGCGAAATTCGACTTGAGCTGTTCCTGATACTCGTCGTCGAGCGGCAGGCGCCAGGCCGGGTCCGATGCCTCGCGCGATGCGTCGAGCAGCTCGCCCGCCAGCGCATCGTTCTTGGAGAAGAGGCCGCTGTTGTGATGACCGAGCGCGATGATGCAAGCGCCCGTCAGCGTGGCAATGTCGATCACCGCGGCGGGCTTGAAGCGCTCCGCATAAGTGAGCGCGTCGCACAAGATCAGACGGCCTTCGGCGTCCGTGTTGAGCACTTCGATTGTCAGGCCCTTCATGCTCGTGACGATGTCGCCCGGCTTCGTGGCCGTGCCCGAAGGCATGTTCTCGACAGCCGGAATGATGCCGACCACATTGATCTTCAGGCCCATTTCGGCGACCGCGCGCAATGTGCCCAGCACCGAACCGGCGCCGCACATGTCGTACTTCATTTCGTCCATGCCTTCGCCGGGCTTGAGCGAAATGCCGCCCGTGTCGAACGTCACGCCCTTGCCGACCAGCACGACCGGCGCGGCCTTCGCGGCGCCGCCCTGGTACTGCAGCACGATGAACTGCGCGGGTTCGGTGGAGCCCGCCGTCACCGACAGGAACGAGCCCATCTTCAGCGCTTCGCACTGTTTTTCGCCGAGCACTTCGACCTTCAGCTTCCAGTCTTTCGCGAGCTTCTTCGCGGTGTTCGCGAGATAAGTCGGCGTGCAGACGTTGCTCGGCAGATTGCCGAGGTCGCGCGTCAGGTCCATGCCGTTGGCGAGCGCGGCGCCCTGCTTCGCGGCGAGCTTGGCGGCCTTCTCGTCGCCGGTATTCACGCTGAAGACGATGCGTTTCAGCGCGCGCGCCGAGTTGTCCGGCTTGCTCTTCATCTGCGTGAACTTGTAGGTCAGTTCGCGCAGCGCGAGAATCGCGGCGCGCACAGCCCAGTCGGCCGAACGCTCGAGGATGGGCAGTTGCGCCAGCGTGAACGTGACCTGCACGACCTTGGTGGCGAGCAACGCGCGCCATGCCGCGCGCACCGCTTCGCCATAGGCTTTCTGACTGAAAGCGTCCTGTTTGCCGAGCCCGACGAGCAGCACGCGCGATGCGCCGATACCCGAGACTTCATGCAGGAACAGCGTGCTGCCCGCTTTGCCTTCCATGTCGCCCGCCTTGATGATGCGGGTCAGGAGGCCCTTGGTGGCTACGTCGATTTCGAGTGCCGCGCCCGAGAGCGTCTGCGACTCGAACACGCCGATTACGATGCAATCCGATTTCCCGGTGAGGAAACCGTTTGACGAGCCTTTGGTCCAATCACAGGCTTTTATGCTAAAGTCCATCGCGCTTGTCCTCGGATAAAATCTGGGCTTAGGATGAAAGCCGCAATTATCCGCTATTTTTCCTGCGGCGGCTGCACCGGAGGCGTGGCGGAAAGCAATCCGCGCGTCGCTGAGAGCGCCCCCTCTCGTCATCAATAATGATCTTCGAACGCTCCCTCCAGCGCGAACTCGCGTATACGGCTGGTGCCGTGTTCATGGTTCTGCTTACGCTCGTGCTGACCACGATGATGATCCGCATCGTCGGCTTCGCGGCGCAAGGCGAGATCGACCCGCGCGACGTGCTGGTCCTGATCGGCCTGACCGTGATCGGCTATCTCGCCATCATGCTCGTCGCCACTTTGTTCGTGTCGATCCTGTTCGTGCTGACGCGCTGGTACAAAGACTCCGAGATGGTCGTCTGGCTTTCGTCGGGCGTGAGTCTCACCCGGTTTATCAAGCCCATCGGCATGTTCGCCACGCCGATCATTATTCTTATCTGTTTCTTCGTGTTCGTCGGTTGGCCGTGGTCGAATCAGCAAAGCAAAATGATCCGCGCGCGCTTTCAGCAGCGCGACGAAGTTTCACTGCTCGCGCCAGGCCAGTTCCGCGAATCGGCTAGCAGTCATCGTGTGTTCTTCATCGAGAAGATGTCGCCGGATCAGGGCCACGTCGAGAACGTATTCGTGACGAGCACCGAGAACGGCAAGGTCAACGTGGTGGTGTCGAAGAACGGCCATACCGAAACGCACAAGAACGGCGACCGCTTCGTCGTGCTCGAAAACGGCCGGCGCTATGAAGGCGAGCCGGGGCATCCGGATTTCCGCATCATGGAGTTCGAGCGTTACGGCGTCAAAATCGAGAGTCAGCCGGTGGTCAACACGCCCACCACGACGGGCACGCCCACGCTCACGCTGCTGCGCAATCCGACCCAGGTGAATCTCGCCGAATTCGCGTGGCGCGCGGGGCTGCCGCTCATCGCAATCAATCTGATGCTGCTCGCCATTCCGCTCGCGCATCAGAACCCGCGGCGCAGCCGCACGATCAACCTCGTGATGGCCGTGCTGATCTATCTGACGTATTCGAATCTGCTGAACGTCGTGCAGTCGTGGATCGAGCAAGGCAAGATGTCGTTCGCGCTCGGGCTCGTGATTCTGCATGTCATCGTGGCAGCGATTGTCGCGTTTATCTTCTGGCTGCGCGTGCGCAACCGGCCGCTCTTCACGAGGGCCATGTTCAGCCGTTCGCAGGGAGCCTGATCAATGCGCATCTATGAAAGGTACTTCGCGCGTCAGGTCTACCTCACGTTCATTTTCATTCTGTTCGCGTTTTCGGGCCTGTTCTTTTTCTTCGATCTGATCAACGAACTGAACTCGGTCGGTCACGGCAACTATAAATTCCAGTACGCGGTGCTGCGCGTCGCGCTGCAAACGCCGTCGCGTTTCTACGAAATCATTCCGGTCGCCGCGCTGATCAGCGCGATCTACGTGTTCGCGCAAATGGCGGCGAATTCCGAGTACACGATCTTTCGCGTGTCCGGGCTCGCCACTAATCAGGCGCTGCGCTCGCTGCTGAAAATCGGCATTCCGCTGGTGTTTTTGACGTACCTGATCGGCGAAGTGGTCGGCCCGTACACGGATCAGTTGTCCGAGCGCGTGCGGCTCGAGGCGCTCGGGTCGTCGGTGTCGAGCAACTTCCAGTCGGGCGTATGGGTGAAGGACACGCTGACCGCGCGCGCCGACGGCGAGCAGGTCACGCGCTTTGTCAACGTCGGCGAACTGAAGCCGGACGCGACCATCAGCAACGTCCGCATTTACGAGTTCGATTCGAAGTTCCGGCTCTCGAATGTGCGCATTGCGAAGAGCGGCGTCTATCAGCCGCCCGGTCATTGGCAATTGACCGGCGTGACGGATACGCAGTTGATCGACGTGCCCCCGCCTTCCGGCACGCCGGCCGATGCGCTGAATCCGGTGTATCGCGCGAGGCAGGTTGCGCTGCCCGAATATTCGTTGCGCTCGGAATTGACGCCGCAGATTCTGTCGGTGCTGCTGGTGTCGCCGGATCGCATGTCGATGTTCAACCTCTTCCGCTACATTCAGCATTTGACCGAGAATCATCAGGACACGCAGCGCTATGAAATCGCGCTGTGGCGCAAGGTGCTGTATCCGTTCGCGGTGTTCGTGATGCTGGTGCTGTCGCTGCCCTTTGCGTATCTGCATACGCGCGCCGGCGTGGTCGGTATGAAGGTGTTCGGCGGGATCATGCTCGGCATGAGCTTCCAGTTGTTCAACACGCTGTTCTCGCATATCGGCACGCTAAACACGTGGCCCGCGCCGTTGACGGCGGCCACGCCTGGACTGGTTTATCTGGTGCTCGGCCTCGTCGGGCTAAAGTGGGTTGATCGCCATTAGGAGCCTTCGCGATGGCTACGCATGGGTTGATCCTGTTTGGGCATGGCGCACGCGATGTGCGCTGGCGTGAGCCCTTTGAGCGGCTCGCGCACAAGCTGCGCGCAGCGCGCGCTTCGGGCGCGAACGGCGACGATGGCCGTGTGCGTCTCGCTTTTCTGGAGTTGATGGAACCGGATTTGCCCACCGCGGTCGGCGAACTCGTTGCCGATGGCTGCGATGCGATTACCGTCGTGCCCGTGTTCTTCGGGCAAGGCGGGCATATCAGGAAAGATCTGCCCGAGTTGATTCAGCGTTGCCGCGACGCGCAGCCTTCGGTGGAGATTACGTGCGCGGTTGCCGTGGGTGAGGATGAGGCTGTGCTCGATGCTGTCGTGGGGTATTGCTTGCGGCAGGAGTGATTCTTTTGTTCCAGGATCGCTAGTTGCAGCCGGCGTTTAAGCCGCCACCAGAATCCCGCCCGCCACAGAGCGCGCCACGTCCTTCGCCTTCACACCTTCGCGCGCCGCAAACGCCTCGCCGATCATCAACAGACTCGGCTGCGAAGCGTCCAGCCATCTTTGCGCTTCCCCCGCAGCCAGCTCTTCGAGCGTCAACGTCAGCGTGCGCTCACGCTCGGTGCTGCAGGCCTCGACAATCGCGACGGGCGTCGAAACCGGCTTGCCCGCGTCGATCAACTGCTGCGCAATCTCGACGCCGCTGTCACGCCCCATATAAAACACGAGCGAATCGGCGTTCACCTGCTCGCGAATTTCATCGGAGCCCGGCGCGCGGCTGAACGTCGCGAGCGCGACGCTGCGCGACACGCCGCGCAACGTCAACGAACGCTTCAGGGACGCCGCGCTGGCGAGCGCAGCCGTGATGCCAGGCACCACTTCATACTCGATGCCCGCGGCCTCGAGCGCACGCATTTCCTCGTCCGCGCGACCGAACAGCATCGGATCGCCGCCCTTCAGGCGCACGACGACTTCGTGTTCGAGCGCCGCATCGACGATCTGCTTGTTGATGAACTGCTGCGCCGTCGATAGCTGTCCGCAGCGCTTGCCGACAGCAATCCGCTTTGCGTGGGACGGCGCGTAGTCGAGCATCGCCGGCTCCACCAGCGCGTCGTGCAGCACGACGTCGGCGCTCGCGAGAAGCCGCGCACCGCGCACCGTGATCAGGTCGGCGGCGCCTGGTCCCGCGCCGATCAGATAAACCTTACCCATGTGTGTCAGCCTGTTCGTCAGTGCGCTCGCTGCCAATCAATCGCCGTTACGCCGAGAACGCGCGGATCATGCCGGCCGCGACTGTGTGATGCGTCGCTTCGTCGATCAGCACGAACGCGCCCGTGCCCTGATGCGAGTCGTACACGTCGCACACCAGCGGCTTTTGCAACGTGAGCGCCACGCGGCCGATGTCGTTCATCGCGAGCTCGCGGCGATCCGTCGACTGCGACAGCGTATGCACGTCGAGCACTTCCTTGATGGAGCCGATGCGCGCGAACACAGTGTTGGTGGTCTGCTTCAGCAGATACTTGCGCTGTGTCGACAGCGGCGTGTCGTCAAACCAGCACAGGTCGGCCTCGAGCTTCTTCGCGGGTTCAGGCGCGGCCTCGCGCAGCACGAAGGTATCGCCGCGCGACACGTCGACGTCTTCCGCGAGACGGATCGTCACCGTCTGACCGGCAAACGCGCGGTCTACCGCAGCCGTGCCGCCCACCACCGGCGCGATGATCTCAGCAACCGTCGCTTCGCGATTAGCCGGCAGCACGACGATCGTGTCGCCGACCTTCACCTCGCCCGCTTCGACGCGGCCCATATAGCCGCGGAAGTCGTCGGCCTGGCTGCCGTCCTGGCGCGCG
The DNA here is from genome assembly GCF_003330785.1 of Paraburkholderia graminis. Classification (NCBI taxonomy): domain Bacteria; kingdom Pseudomonadati; phylum Pseudomonadota; class Betaproteobacteria; order Burkholderiales; family Burkholderiaceae; genus Paraburkholderia; species Paraburkholderia graminis. Next base: position 876,732 of record NZ_CP024934.1, on the reverse strand, counting down.
ACCCATTGCACCGGGAAACGCAGCGCCTGGCCCGTCGGCACTTGCACCGGCAGCGCTTCGAGCAGATCGAGCAGCGGCTCGCCCGCGTACCACGGCATGCGTTCGCTGGCCGTCACGATGTTGTCGCCCTTGAGCGCCGACACCGGCACGAAGCGCACATCGCTCAAACCGAGCTGACGCGCGAGTTCGACATACGCGTCGCGAATCTCGTTGAAGCGCGTCTCGCTGTAATCGACCAGATCCATCTTGTTGATCGCGACGATCGCATGCTGCAAGCCGAGCAGCTTCACGATCGCGCTGTGACGCTTGGTCTGCGGCAACAGTTGCGCAACGCCGTCGACGAAGGTCACGCGCGTTGCGTCGACGAGAATGATCGCCGCGTGCGCGGTCGATGCGCCCGTCACCATGTTGCGCGTGTACTGCTCGTGGCCCGGCGTATCGGCGATGATGAACTTGCGCTTCGCGGTCGCGAAGTAGCGATACGCGACGTCGATCGTGATGCCCTGCTCGCGTTCGGCTTCGAGACCGTCGGTGAGGAGCGCGAGGTCGATTTCGTCGCCGACGGTGCGCTTGTTCTTCGCGCGCGACAACGCGGAAAGCTGGTCGCTCAAGACAGCCTTGCTGTCGTACAGCAGGCGGCCGATCAACGTGCTCTTGCCGTCGTCGACGCTGCCTGCGGTGATGAAGCGAAGCACGCCGAGGTCTTCTGGTTGGTGAATGCTGCTCATGATGTTCCTTTACGTATGTCGGCGTGCTTAGAAATAACCTTGCTTCTTGCGCTGTTCCATCGCGGCCTCGGAGACCTGATCGTCCATCCGGGTCGCGCCGCGCTCCGTGATTTCGGTCACGGCCGTTTCGGCGATGATCTTCTCCAGATCGTCCGCATCGCTTTCAACGGGGCAGGTGCAGCTAATATCGCCGACCGTGCGGAAACGCACCACCGCCGTTTCGCTGACTTCGCCTTCGCGCATCGGCGTGAGCGGCGTGACGGGCACGAGCAGGCCGTTGCGGCGCACGATCTCGCGTTGATGCGCGTAGTAGATCGACGGCAATTCGAGCTTCTCGCGCGCAATGTATTGCCACACGTCGAGTTCGGTCCAGTTCGAAATCGGGAACACGCGCAGATGTTCGCCGTTATGCAGACGCGCGTTGTACAGGCTCCACAGTTCGGGGCGCTGCGCCTTCGGGTCCCATTGGCCGAACTCGTCGCGGAACGAGAAGATGCGCTCTTTCGCGCGGGCCTTTTCTTCGTCGCGACGCGCGCCGCCGATCAGCGCGGTATAGCCATGCTGTTCGATGGTTTCAAGCAACGTCACCGCTTGCGCCGCATTGCGCGAATCCGTTTCGCGACGCAGACGCACCGTGCCGCGCTTGATCGAATCTTCAACGTGGCCAACCACCAGTTCCGCGCCGATCTCTTTCGCGCGACGGTCGCGGAAGTCGATCACTTCGTCGTAGTTGTGGCCCGTGTCGATATGCACGAGCGGAAACGGCAGCACGGTCTTGCGATTCGCGCCGATGCCGAACGCCTTCAGTGCGAGCGCGAGCACGACGACCGAATCCTTGCCGCCCGAAAACAGCAGCGCCGGCTTGCTGCATTCGGCGACCAGTTCGCGCAGGATATGAATCGACTCGGCTTCGAGCCAATCGAGGTGATCCATCCGGTTCGCCGTGTTGGCAAGCGGAGCGTTGACAGTGGAATCGAGCGTGGTGCTCATGTTTGGGTCCTTCGTTGATTCGCTTGACGAGCGGTTGCTCGCGAAGCGCACAGATTCAATTCGGTATGTGCGGCGTGAAGAAGCAAAGACAAGTCTTCAACTCCACGCCGCATCAATAAGCGATGCTTCAGGCCGGGGCGTTCTCGCTGCGATCCACCGCAATCGGCGTGATCGTCGTGATGTGCAGTCCGCATTCCTTCGTGTCGCGCGACTCCCACCACCAGCGGCCCGCGCGGCTGTCCTCGCCGGGACGCACGGCGCGCGTGCACGGCTCGCAGCCAATGCTCGGATAACCGCGCGCATGCAGCGGATTCACCGGCACGTCGAACGCCTTGAGGTAATCCCATACTTCGGCTTCGGTCCAGTCCGTGAGCGGATTGAACTTCGCGATGTTGCGCGCGGCGTCGTGCTCTTCCTCGTGCAGTTCGGCACGCGTGACCGACTGCTCGCGGCGCTGGCCCGTCACCCATGCGCTGACATCCGACAGCGCGCGATTGAGCGGCTCGACCTTGCGGATTTCGCAGCAGCGCTTGCGCAGATCGACGCTTTCATAGAACGCGTTCAGACCATGTGACGTGACGTATTCTTCGACGGCGGCAGCTTGCGGATGAAACTGCTCGATGTCGTAGCCATAACGCTCTTTCACGCGATCGATCATGCCGAGCGTCTCGGCGTGCAAGCGGCCCGTATTCAGCGAGAAGATGCCGATCTTCACGCCGCGCGAGAGGATCGCGTGCGTGAGCAGCATGTCTTCGGCGGCGAGGCTGCTCGCGAACTTCACGTTCGCGTGACGCGCGGCGATCGAATCGAGCAGCGCATTGAGGCGCTCGACTTTCGCAGCGAGTTCGGGCGCGAGCGACTGCGATAAAGCGGCGCTCATGCCGAAACCTTTTGCGAAGCAGCCGACGACGAAGCCGAAGCAGCGCGGCGGCGGAACAGCGGCGCCGGTTCGTCGAACGCGCCCTGATACTGCACGGTGAAATCGTCGAATGCCTTGATGGCGTCGCTAATGTCTTTATCCGCGCGCACGGCGAATGCGTCGAAGCCGCAACGCAACATCAAACGCACCTGGTCGCGCAGCACGTCGCCGATGGCGCGCAATTCGCCCTTGTAGCCATAGCGCTCGCGCAGCAGGCGGCCGATGCTGTAGCCGCGGCCGTCACGAAACACCGGGAAGTCCACGGCGATTACCGCGAGCTTGTCGAAATCGCCGGCGATGTCCGCCGGTTCGCTGTCCGGCGCGAGCCACACGCCGAGTTCAGCGGCGCCGCGCGAGGCGCTCAATGCGTCGCGCTCGGCTTGCCAGAATGCGAGCGGCACGATGATCTTGCCGGCCGGCAGTTCGTTCACCGCGGGCAGCGAGCCGTCTTCGGCGGGACGCAGGAGCGTCCAGTCATCGTTGACGATCGCGCGATTCTTGATGATAGAAGCCATCTGTTCTGTATCCTTTTCGCGCTTACGCGTGAGCCGGTTGACGCGATGCGTACACGCGTTCCTTAAACGGAGCGATGCCGATGCGGCTGTACGTGTCGATGAAACGCTCGCCTTCCTCGCGATGCTCGACGAACGTGTCGATCACCTTCGAGATCACGTCCGGCATTTCTTCCGCCGAGAACGACGGGCCGATCACGCGGCCGAGATGCGCGCCCGTTGCGCCGGTGCCCTGCTCGCCGCCGAGCGTCACCTGATACCACTCCGAGCCGTCCTTATCGACGCCCAGAATCCCGATGTTGCCCACATGGTGATGACCGCAAGCGTTGATGCAACCCGAGATATTCAGCGACACGTCGCCCAGGTCGTACACGAAGTCCAGATCGTTGAAACGCTCCTGAATCGCGAGTGCAATCGGGATCGACTTGGCATTCGCGAGCGAGCAGAAATCGCCGCCCGGGCACGCGATGATGTCGGTCAGCAAGCCGATGTTCGGCGTCGCAAAACCTTGCGCCTTGGCCTTTTCCCACAGCGCGAACAGGTCGCGCTTCTTGACGTTCGCGAGAATCAGATTCTGTTCGTGCGACACGCGAACTTCGCCCAGCGAATACTCGTCGGCCCAATCGGCGACGGCTTCCATTTGCGCGTCGGTTGCGTCGCCCGGCGCGACGATGCCGTTTTTCAGCGACAGCGTCACGGCCGCGTAACCCGCGACCTTATGCGGACGCACATTGCGCTCGACCCAACGCGCGAAGCCACGGTTTTCGAGCAGATGCTTTTCGAACGAAGCGTCCGTGTCGGCGAGCTTCTCGTACACCGGCGGCTGGAAGTATTGCGACACGCGATCGAGTTCGGCTTGCGTCAGCGTCGAAGGACCGTCCTTCAGATGCTGCCATTCCTCTTCGACCTGCGCGGCGAACTTCTCCGGCGACAGCGCCTTCACCAGAATCTTGATACGCGCCTTGTACATGTTGTCGCGGCGGCCGTAGCGGTTGTACACGCGCAGCACGGCTTCGCTGTACGTCAGCAGATGTTGCCAGGGCAGATCGCGACGAATGACCGCGCCGACGATCGGCGTGCGGCCCAGACCGCCGCCCGCCAGAATGTCGACCACGAGTTCGCCTTGCTCATTGCGCTTCACGTACACGCCCATGTCGTGAATCTGCACGGCGGCGCGATCTTCCTGCGAACCGGAAACGGCGATCTTGAACTTGCGCGGCAGCCACAGAAACTCGGGGTGGAACGTCGACCATTGACGCAGAATTTCCGCCCACGGCCGCGGGTCGACGAATTCGTCGGGCGCCACGCCCGCGAACTGATCGGCGGTAATGTTGCGGATGCAATTGCCCGACGTCTGGATCGCGTGCATCTGCACCGACGCGAGCTTGCGCAGAATCTCCGGCGTTTCCTCGAGCTTGATCCAGTTGTACTGGATGTTCGAGCGCGTCGAGAAATGGCCGTAGCCGCGGTCGTGCTCGCGCGCGATCACGGCCAGCATGCGAAGCTGGTCGCTGCGCAGATTGCCGTAGGGAATCGCGATGCGGTGCATGTACGCGTGGCGCTGGTAGTACAGGCCGTTCTGCAGACGCAGCGGACGGAACTCCTCTTCGCTCAATTCGCCCGACAAGCGGCGGCGAACCTGATCGGCGTACTGCGCGACCCGTTCATCGACGATGGTCTGGTCGTACTGATCGTATTGGTACATTCGGGGACCCCAATTTTTTGGCTTGCACACACGACGGTCCGGCGACCGGCGCTCCGGCTCCGCCGCGCTTCTGAACATCCGTGTTTGTCAGCTCGATCGAGTCAGGGTTTAGACCTATCTCTCATTTGCTTATAACAAATACAGATATCCATATTGAAAAAGATGGACAGATCGTAATAAACTCGCCTTATATTTCAAACGACTAAAAAATTCTTTTGATATGCGGAGAGGTTATATATGAACCTGCATCAGTTCCGCTTCGTCCGCGAGGCTGTGCGGCAGAACTTCAATCTGACCGAAGCGGCCAAGGCGCTGTTTACAAGCCAGCCGGGGGTTTCCAAGGCGATCATCGAGCTCGAGGACGAGCTGGGCGTGGAAATCTTCACGCGCCACGGCAAGCGCGTGCGTTCGCTGACCGAGCCGGGGCGGATCATCCTCCAGTCGGTCGAGCGTATTTTGCAGGAAGTCGAGAGCCTGAAGCGCGTCGGCAAGGACTACGCGGCGCAGGATCAGGGCAACCTGGTGATCGCGGCCACGCACACGCAGGCGCGCTATTCGCTGCCCGCCGCCATCGCCGAGTTCAAGAAACGCTTCCCGAAAGTTCACCTTTCGATTCTGCAAGGCAGCCCGACGCAAGTGGCCGAGATGGTGCTGCACGACCAGGCGGACCTCTGCATCGCCACCGAGGCGATCTCCAACTATAAAGAACTCGTCTCGCTGCCGTGCTTCCAGTGGCATCACGTCGCCGTGATGCAGCCGGATCACCCGCTGCTCGACCGCAAGCTGTTGTCGCTGGACGATCTGACCCAGTATCCGCTGATTACCTACGACAACGCGTTCGCCGGCCGCACCAAGATCAACGAGGCGTTCCGGCTGCGCGCGCTGCATCCGGACATCGTGCTCGAGGCGATCGACGCCGACGTGATCAAAACCTATGTCGAACTCGGCCTCGGCGTCGGCATCATGGCGGACATCGCGTTTAACGCCGAGCGCGACCGTCATCTGCGCGCGATGCCGGTGGGCCACCTGTTCGGCAGCAACGTGACGCGGGTCGCGCTCAAGCACGGCGCGTATCTGCGCAGCTATGTGTATACGCTGGTCGAGCTTCTGTCGCCGGGCCTGAACCGCAGGCTGATCGAACAGGCGCTCAAGGGCGAACACGAAACCTACGAACTTTGATTTGACCAACGCGCTTTGCTTTGTCCGCTACGGAGACCTATCGATGACGTCGCATAAAAACAGACTTCGCGGCCTCGCCGCTCTCGGCGCGCTCTTGCTCGCCACCGCCGCGCATGCCGACATCAAGGTCGGCATCGACCTGTCGAGCACCGGCCCGGCCGCCGTGATCGGCATCACCAGCAAGAACGCGATGCTGATGTGGCCGGCCACCATCGCCGGCCAGAAAGCCGACTATATTTTTCTCGACGACGCGTCGGACCCAGGCGCCGCCGTGCGCAATATCCGCAAGCTGATCAACGAAGACCACGTCGACGTGATCGTCGGCCCGAACATCACGCCGGCCGCGATGGCCGCGCTCGATCCGGTCGCCGAAAGCCAGACGCCGATGATCACGCTGATCGGCTCGGCAAGCGTGGTCGAGCCGCAGGAAGGCAAGAAGGTGTGGGCCTACAAGATGGCGCAGACCGACAGCGCGATGGCCGACGTGATGACGCGCTACATGTCGAACCATAATGTGAAGACGGTGGGCTTCATCGGTTTCGCGGACGGCTACGGCGAAAGCTGGCTCAACGAGTTCAGCAAGTTCGCGGCGCTGCGCCACATTCAACTGGTCGCGACCGAGCGCTATAACCGCACCGACGCGAGCGTCACCGGCCAGATTCTCAAGCTGATGGCCGCGAAGCCCGACGCGATTCTGATCGCCGGCGCGGGCACGCCGACGGTGCTGCCGCAGCGCACGCTGATCGAGCGCGGGTACAAAGGGCCGATCTATCAGACCCACGGCATCGCGACGCCGGAGTTCATCAAGCTGGGCGGCAAGGACGTCGAAGGCACGCTGTTTCCGACGCAGCCGGTCGTCGTCGCGCGCACGTTGCCGGCGGATCATCCCGCGAAAAAAGCGGCGCTCGCGTTCGCGAACGATTACGAAGCGAAGTACGGCGCGGGCAGCGTCACGCAATTCGCCGGCGATGCAGCGGGCGTCTATCCGCGCCTACAGGATGCGGTCACACGCGCGCTGAAGACCGCGCAACCGGGCACGCAGGCTTTTCGCGTGGCGCTGCGCAACGAACTCGAGCACGCGCATGAACTGGTGGTGCCGAACGGCGTCGTGAGTACGAGCGCGAAGGATCACGTGGGACTGGATCAGCGCGCGAGCGTGATGGGCATCATTAAGAACGGCAAGTTCGTGTACTTGAGCCAGTAAGCGTCTAACAAGCGACGGTTACGCGGGGAGCGGCGCTTCACGCGTAACTTAACCGCCGCCACGAAATTGTTAAAGTAGTAGTCTTCAACCGACCGGCATTACCACACCATGCGCACCACGCGAGCCATCCACGCCGTCGAGCGCCTGAAAACGCGCAGCGGCAATCCGCAGTTCGCCGCGATCAGCCTCTCGGGCGGCCTCTTTTATCTCGTCGACAAATCAGGCGGCTCCGACAAGAAAGTCTCCGACCCGCTCACGCTGGACGACTTCGTCAAGTTCGTCGACGCATACGGCCCGCCCAAGCCTCGCAAGGCAAGCAAGCTCGATATCGCATTCGAAGCCCAGATCAAGAAGAGCAAAGGCGGCTAGAACGGTTACGGCGCAATCTCGCGCCACTGACCATCGGCCGCGCTGCTCGCCAGCACGGCGTCGATAAAACGCAGACCCGCCACGCCGTCATCCACCGTTGTCAGCAAGAGACTTTCCGGCGGCAGCGCGCGGCCCTCGTTCAGCGCCTCGATCTGCAACGCCGCGTCCTTGTACAACTGCGCGAACGCTTCCAGATAACCTTCGGGATGACCCGCCGGCACACGCGTCGCATGGGCCGCGCTCGCGCCGCTCACGCGGGCGCGCGTCAAACGCTGCGCTGCTGCGCCAAGCGGCGTGAACCACAATTCGTTGGGCTGCTCCTGATCGAATGCGAGGCTCGCTTTCGTTCCGTAGACACGCAGACGCAATGCGTTCTCCGCGCCGCTCGCGACCTGGCTCGCCCACAGCATGCCGCGCGCGCCGTTCGCGTAGCGCAGCATGGCCTGCACATGATCGTCGATGCGCCGTCCAGGCACGAACGTATGCAACTCCGCGGAAAGCGCGACGGGCGTCATGCCCGTGACGAACGCGGCAAGCTGATAAGCATGCGTGCCGATATCGCCGAGACAACCTGCCGGCCCCGCCAACGCCGGGTCCGTGCGCCAGCCGGCCTGCTTGTTCAGGCCGCCGTTTTCAATCGGTTCAGCCAGCCAGTCTTGCGCGTATTCGACCTGCACGACGCGAATCTGGCCGAGTTCGCCCGCTTCGATCATCTCGCGTGCGTGGCGCACCAATGGATAGCCGGAGTAGGTGTGCGTCAGCGCAAAGAGCCGGTTCTTCTCGCGCGCGAGTTTCGCCAGCGCTTCGCCTTCGGCGAGCGAAATGGCGAGCGGCTTGTCACACACCACATGGATGCCGGCTTCGAGAAACGCGGTCGCGACCGGCGCATGCAGATGATTCGGCGTGACGATAGCGACGGCGTCGATGCCGTCATCGCGTGCCGCTTCCACGCGCGCCATCTCGCGCCAGTCGTCGTAGCTGCGCCCGATGCCCGCTTCCGCCGCGCTCTGACGCGCGCGCTCGGGATCGGACGACAACGCGCCCGCCACCAGTTCGAAGCGATCGTCGAGCCGCGCAGCGATCCGATGCACTGCGCCGATGAACGCGCCCTGCCCGCCGCCGACCATCCCGAGCCTGAGTCTTCTGAGTCTCTTGTATGGCATCGCGCTTCTTCCTTTCGCCTGTCGTTGCTGTCGTTGCACTGCGCTTACCTACGCTCAAATGCCGAGCACGCGTTTTAATTGCGCCGCGTCGACGCCGCTGCCCGCGAAGTCGTCGAATGCATGTTCGGCCACGCGGATAATGTGCTCGCGAATGAACTGCGCGCCTTCGCGCGCGCCGTCGTGAGGATGCTTGAGCGCGCATTCCCATTCGAGCACTGCCCAGCCGGGGAAATCGTATTGCGCCATCTTCGAGAAGATCGCGCGAAAGTCGATCTGCCCGTCGCCGAGCGAACGAAAACGCCCCGCGCGCTCGACCCAGCCGCTATAGCCGCCATACACGCCCTGCTTGCCGTTCGGCCGGAATTCCGCGTCCTTCACATGAAACGCCTTGATGCGCTCGTGATAGATGTCGATGAACGCGAGGTAGTCGAGCTGCTGCAAAACGAAATGGCTCGGATCGTAGAGAATGTTCGCGCGCGGATGCTGCCTCACTGCATCGAGAAAACGCTCGAAGGTCACGCCGTCGTGCAGGTCTTCGCCCGGATGCAGTTCGTAGCAGACGTTCACGCCGGCGGCGTCGAATGCGTCGAGAATCGGCGTCCAGCGGCGCGCAAGTTCGTCGAATGCGGCTTCGACCAGACCGGCTGGACGCTGCGGCCACGGGTACAGATACGGCCACGCGAGCGCGCCGGAAAACGACACATGCGCATCGAGCCCGAGACGCTGCGACGCCTTCGCCGCGAGCTTCAATTGCTCAATGGCCCATTCGGTGCGCGCTGACGGATTGCCGCGCACGTGAGCCGCCGCAAAGCCGTCGAATAACGTGTCGTACGCGGGATGCACGGCCACGAGTTGCCCTTGCAGATGCGTCGACAACTCGGTGATCGTCACGCCCGCGTTGTCCACGGTCTCGCGCAAATCGTCGCAATACGACTGACTCGACGCGGCCTGTTCGAGATCGATCAGGCGCGCATCGCACGGCACCTGAATGCCCTTGAAGCCGAGACTCGCGGCCCAACTGGCCAGGTGCGCGAGATTGTCGAACGGCGCCTCGTCGCCCATGAATTGAGCGAGAAAAATCGCCGGACCTTTGATGGTTTTCATCGTTGGGTTCCTTTAACCTTGGGTTCCTTTGATCTTGGGTTGATCTACCCATTAACGAGGGCCGCGCTTCACGATCAGAACGGCGAATCGGGGAAGTAGAACTGCTGCGCGTTTTCCTTCGTGATGAGCACCGAAGGAATGATCGTCGTGGCCGGCAGCTTCTCGCCTTTGAGACGCGCCTCGGCGGTGAGCTTGATCGCGTCGTAGATGAATTTCGGCGAGTACGACACGTCGGCCTTGATGAGCGGCGCGCCGTCCATCACGTTCTTCACCATGCCCTTCGAGCCCGCGCCGCCGAATACGATCTTGACGTCGCTGCGCTTCGCCTGGTCGATGGCCTTCAGCACGCCGACCGCCATGTCGTCGTCGGCGGCCCAGACGGCGTCGATGTGCTTGAAGCGCGTGAGGTAATCCTGCATCACCTTGAACGCGTCGTCGCGATTCCAGTTCGCGTATTTCGCGTCGAGAATCTTGATGTTCGGATAGCCCTTCAATACGCCGGTGAAAGCGGTCCAGCGTTCGTTGTCGAGCGTGGTCGGAATGCCGCGCAGCGCGACGATGTCGCCCTTGCCGTCCAGCGCTTTCGCCAGAAATTCAGCAGGAATTCTGCCGAACGCGGTGTTGTCGCCGGCCACGTATGCATCCTGCGCGCTGGTGTCGGTCAGGCCGCGATCGACCACCGTCACATACACGCCCTTCTTCTTCACCTGCGCGACCGGTTGCGTGAGCGACGCCGATTCGAACGGGAAAATCACGAGCGCATTGATCTTGTTGACGGTCACGAGATCCTGCAACTGGTTGGCCTGCTCGGGCGAGCCGGCCGCGGTCTTGACGATCACTTTCAGATTCGGATGTTCTTTCTCCAGATCGGCCTTCGCCTTGTTGGCCCACCAGACGATGCCGCCCGTGAAGCCGTGATCGGCGGTTGGGATCGCGACGCCCAGCGTGACCTTGTCGTCGGCGCGCGCGATGCCCGCCGTGCTCACTATGCCCAACGCCAGCATGCCGGCGCCGATCGCTCGAATGACCTGCTTCATGGTGTGTCTCCTATCTGATGTTGTGAGGCGATCGTGCGCCCCTTCCGTTGTTTCACCGTCAATCACCGTGAATCGCTACCGCCTTCCGCGTTGAACGAACGCGACGAAGATAATCACCACGCCCTGCACCGCCGCGTTCAGATACACGCTGATGATGCTGGTGAGATTCAGAATGTTGGCGATCACCGAGAGCAGGATCGCGCCGACCACGGTGCCGACCACGCGTCCTTCGCCGCCCTTGAGCGCCGTTCCGCCGACGACCACCGACGCAATCGCCTCCAGTTCCCACAGCAAGCCGGTGGTCGGCGTCGCCGAGCCGAGGCGCGGCACGTACAGCACCGTGGCCACGCCGACGCAGATGCCGAGCAGCACATACGTGACGATCTTCACCGTGTCGACGCGTATCGCCGCATAACGCGCGACCTGTTCGTTGGAGCCGATCGCCTGCACGTGCCGGCCAAATGCGGTGCGGTTGAGAATCAGCGCACCGCCTGCGGCCGTCACGAGAAACACCCAGATCGGCACCGGCACGCCGAAGAGGCTCGCGTAATACACCGGCCCATAAAGATCGGATAACGAATTATCGAGCGTCAGCGCGCCGCCGTCGGCGAGCCACGTCAGCACCGCGCGAAAGATGCCGAGCGTGCCCAGCGTGACGATGAACGGCTCGATGCGTCCCTTGGTGATCAGCAAGCCGTGCGCGCAGCCGAACAGTCCGCCGAGCACGAGCGCGAATGCGATGCCCAACGTGACGATGACGAGCGGCGGGAACGTATGGCCGCCGACGCCCGCCGCGAGCCCGTTCATCAGCCAGATCATGCTGCCCGCGATCAGCGCGGCCATTGAGCCGACCGACAGATCGATGCCGCCCGAGATGATCACGAACGTCATGCCGACCGCGATGATGCCGATGAACGACGTGCGCGTGAGCACGTTCATCATGTTGTCGAGCGTGGCGAAATCGCGATTGAGCAGCGTGCCGGCGATGCACAGCGCGATCAGGCCGGCGAACGGCCCAAGCGCATACAGACGATGCGCGAAGCGCAACGCGCGGCCGGATTGCACGGCTTCAGTGGGTGCCGGTCGCATGAGCGATCAACTCCTCTTCGGTCAGATGGTCGAGCGTGAGCGTGGCTTGCAGACGTCCCGCGCGCATCACGGCGACGCGATGGCACAAGCCGATCAGCTCGATCAGTTCGGATGAAATGACGATCACCGCGCGGCCTTGCGCGGCGAGACGATGAATCAGGAAATAGATGTCGCGTTTTGCGCCGACGTCGACGCCGCGCGTCGGTTCGTCGAGCACGATCACGTCGGGCTCCGGCTGCAGAAACTTGGCGAGCGCGAGCTTCTGCTGATTGCCGCCCGAGAGCATGCGCGCGCGGCTCGACAGATCGCCCGTGCGTATGCCGAATTCGCTCACCGCATGCTTCAACGCGTCGCGGCCCGCCTTCATATCGAGCAGCGGATGCGCGTAGCGTTCGAGCGTCATCAGCGTGACGTTGTCCTGCAGGCTCAGGTTCACATGCAGGCCCTTGCCCTTGCGGTCCTCGCTGAGATACGTGAGGCCGTGACGCATTGCGTCGCGCGGGCTTTTCAGATCGACGGCATGGCCCGCGATTTCGATGCGCCCCGCGGTGCGCTTGCGCAAACCGATGATCGCTTCGAAGGCTTCGGTGCGGCCCGCGCCGACGAGTCCGGCGAAGCCGAGCACTTCGCCGGCGCGCACGTCGAAGCTCAGATCGTCGACCCACTCCGGCACCGCGAGCCCTTCCACTTTGAGCGCGACCGGCGCGCTCGCGGACACGGTGATCTTGTCGGGGAACATGTCGGACACGTCGCGGCCGACCATCAGGTTCGCCATCTGCTGCCGCGCAAGCGCCGCCGTTTCGTTGCGCGCGACGAAGCGGCCGTCGCGCATCACGATCACTTCGTCGGTGATGCGCTCGACTTCATCGAGCTTGTGCGAGATGTAGACGATGGTCGCGCCGTCGGCCTTCAGCTTCGCCATCAGCGTGAAAAGCCGCTCGGTTTCAGACGGCGTGAGCGTAGCGGTCGGCTCGTCCATGATGAGCAGACGCGCGCGGCGCGACAGCGCCTTCGCGATCTCCACCATCTGCTTTTCCGCGACGATCAGTTCGCGCACCTTCGTATCCGGCGCCTTGTCGAGCCCGACCTGCGCGAGATAGCGCGCGGCTTCGGCGCGCATCGCGGCGTCGTCGACGAACCAGCCGCGCCGCTTCTCGTGGCCGAGATACATGTTCTGCGCAATCGTCAGATGCTCGGCGAGGTTGAACTCCTGGTGAATCAGCACGATGCCTTGCGCTTCGGCGTCGCGCGAACCGGCGAAGTGTTGCGCATGGCCGTCGACCAGCAACGTGCCCGACGTCGCGGTTTCGTACCCGGCGAGAATCTTCATCAGCGTCGACTTGCCCGCGCCGTTCTCGCCGAGCAAACCGTAGATGCGCCCAGGCGCGAGATCGAAGCTCACGCCGTGCAGCACGCGCACGGGGCCGAAGTCTTTGCGGATGTCGTCGAAGCGGATCGCGAGACTCATGGCTCAGGTGCTCCCGCGAATCACGAGCCGATGCGGCAGCAGCACGCCCGGCACATTCGCCAACGGATTCGCGAGCCGCTGCAACAGGAGGCGCGCGGCGGTCTCGCCGAGTTCGCGCATCGGCTGGGCGATGGTGGTGAGCGGCGGATCGACTTGCGCGGCGATGGAGATGTCGTCGAAGCCGACCACGGCGACATCCTGCGGCACGCGTTTGCCGATGCTGCGCAAGCCGTGCAGGACGCCGGTCGCGAGCGTGTCGGAGACGGCAAAGATCGCGCTCGGCGGCTCCGTTTGTCCTTGTCCCCGCCCTTGCCTCGGCAGCATCAGCGAAACCGCCGCCGACGCGCCCGCCTCGTAGTCGAGACTGTTCAGATTCATGCGCCAGCCGTCGAGCGGCTCGATCCCCGCCTCGGTCAGCGCATCGAGATAACCTTGCTGACGCTGCCGCGCGTACAGGTAGTCGACGTCCGAATTGATGAGGCCGATGCGCCGGTGGCCGCGCGCGAGCAGATGCCGCACGGCGTCGCCCGCGGCCCGATAGTTGTCGATGCCCACATACGGCACGCCCATCGCCGGATCGAACTCGCAGCACGCGACCCACGGCAGCGCGCTCGACGCTTCGCCGAGCGCCTGCTGGATCGTCGCGGGATCGAGGCAGATCGCGCCGTCCGCGCGGCGGCGGCGCAGCAGATCGAAGTAGCTGCGCTCGCGGCCGGGGTCGGCGCCGGTATCGCACAGAAGCATGAAGTAGCCGTGCTGGCGCGCGATGCTGTCGATGCCGCGCACGATCTCCGCGTAAAACGGATTGCCGAAGTCGGGGACCATCGTCAGCAGCAGGCGGCTTTCCGCGGTTCGCAGATTGCGCGCGAGTTCGTTGACGCGGTAGCCGCTTGCGTCGATGGCGGCCAGCACCTTGTCGCGGGTCGCGGGCCGCACGTTCTCGTGCGCGTTCAGCACGCGCGATACGGTGGCGACGGAAACGCCCGCCTGCCGCGCGACGCCGGCGATCGACAAACCTTCGGGCGCGGGCGTGACTGCGGCTGCGCGTGTGGCAGCGCTTTCCACAGGCTTCGCTTTCGACGTCGGTCTCGGCACGGACGCGGCTCCAGAATGTAATCGATTACATTTTTGAGCGATGACAGCCCGAAGTGCAAGGCCAGATTGCTAGGGATTAACACGGGGGCAACGGGGGGCAACGCGAACAAAAGCAGCCGCGCCGCGCTGCGCGCCCTGGCCCGGAACCCCGGCGCCATTTGGTACAATCCCGCAGTTACCCTGCCGTGCCTGCCTGCCGGCTTCAATGCCGAGGCTCATGCCCAGGCGCCCGCGCAGCGGATAAAATCGCAAAACTCGCAAACCAGAACCGCCAATCCACCATGAACATCGAGCAAGCGCGTTTCAACATGATCGAACAGCAGATCCGCCCCTGGGAAGTGCTCGACCAGGACGTGCTGAATCTGCTGTCGATCGTCAAGCGTGAAAACTTCGTCCCCGCCGCGTACCACGAACTGGCCTTCGTCGACTTCGAAGTGCCGCTGCCGGCCGGCCAGCACATGCTGGCGCCGCGCGTCGAAGCGCGCACGCTGCAGGAACTGGCGGTGAAGAAGCACGAAAGCGTGCTGGAAATCGGCGCCGGCTCGGGTTATATGGCGGCACTGCTCGCGCATCGCGCGCAACACGTGCTGACGGTGGACATCGAACCTGAACTCGCCGAACTCGCGAGAACCAACCTGATCGCCAACGGCGTGCTCAACGCGGAAGTCGCGACCGGCGACGCCGCGCGCGGCTGGTCCGCCGCCGCGCCGTACGACGTGATCTGCGTGTCGGGCGGACTGCCCGTGCTGCCGCAGGAAATCCTCGAACAACTGAAGGTGGGCGGCCGTCTGGCGGCATTCGTCGGCACGGCGCCGGTCATGAAGGCGCAGATCATCACGCGCATCGACGAAAAGCAGTACCGCATTGCCGACGTGTTCGAGACGTATGTCGAGCCGCTCGTCAACGCCGTGCAGCCGCCGCGCTTCAAGTTCTGATTCGCCTGTTTTTCACGGACGGCCGGCGCGCGCCGCCGTCCTTTGAACGGAAGTCCCGCTGATGCAAAACCTGACCGCTCCCGCACTCGCCGAATGGCTCGCCGACACGTCGCGCCCCGCCCCCGTGCTGCTCGACGTGCGTGAACCGTGGGAAATCCAGACGGCGGCGATGCCGGGCATCGTGTCGATTCCGATGCGCGAGATTCCCGCGCGCAGCGAGGAACTCGACGACGACGCGCAAATCGTCTGCATCTGCCATCACGGCGCGCGCAGCGCCCAGGTCGCCATGTTCCTCGAATCGCGCGGCCACGCCAACGTCATCAATCTGCAAGGCGGGATCGACGCGTGGTCGCGTCAGGTCGATCCGTCGGTTCCGACGTACTGATCGCGTACTGATCGTGTAGAGGCGGTTCGTTTCCGCCAGCTCGAGCGTGAGCCCGCGAAACGCGGACTCACGTCAATCGCTACTACGCCTGCACGAACGCCAGAAGATCCGCGTTCAACACATCCGCATTCACCGTCAACATGCCGTGCGGGAAGCCCGGATACGTTTTCAGCGTGCCGTTCTTCAGCAGCTTGATCGACTTCAGCGCCGCGTCCGCATACGGCACGATCTGATCGTCCTCACCGTGCAGCACGAGCGTGGGCACCGAGATCGCGCGCAGGTCCCCGCTCTGGTCCGTTTCCGAGAAAGCCTTGATGCCTTCATAGTGGGCCTTCGCGCTGCCCATCATCCCCTGACGCCACCAGTTCTGAATCACGCCTTGATGGACTGTCGCGCCCGCACGGTTGAAGCCGTAGAACGGACCCGCCGGAACATCGACAAAGAATTGCGCGCGATTGGCGGCCAGCGCCGCGCGAAAGCCGTCGAAAACCTCGAGCGGCAAGCCTTCGGGATTCGCCTCGGTCTTGAGCATCAGCGGCGGCACGGCGCTCACCAGCACCGCCTTCGCCACGCGGCCGGAAGGCTCGCCATGCTTCGCCACGTAACGCGCCACCTCGCCGCCGCCCGTCGAATGGCCGATGTGAACGGCATTGCGCAAGTCGAGCGCTTCGACCACGGCGAAAGCATCCGCGGCGTAGTGGTCCATGTCGTGTCCTTCCGACACTTGCGACGAGCGGCCGTGGCCGCGCCGGTCATGCGCGATCACGCGATAGCCCTTCTGGACGAAGAACAGCATCTGCGTATCCCAGTCGTCGGAAGACAATGGCCAGCCATGATGGAAGACGATCGGCTGCGCGTCTTTCGGGCCCCAGTCCTTGTAGAAAATTTCGACGTTGTCCTTCGTTGTCACATACGGCATGGTCGTTTCTCCGGTTGAGATTTTTGGCGATAGCCGGCTACATGATCCGGCTGCCGTGTTACGAAAGCCACCACGGTGGCGGCGACTGCACAAGCAACTGCAAACGCATCGAATGGAGAATACGGACGCGCTCCGCGTTATGGAAGAGATTTGCACCGCTTCGCCGCATTGATTGCGAAATTTCACAGGTTTTTCGGAATGCCACACAGGCACCATGCTCTGTTCATTCTGGGAGCCGTGTGATGAGACTAATAAAGATCGCGATGCTGGCCGCAACGTTGTTGCCGCTGTCGTCGTTTGCGGCGCTTGGCGGCGCCCCCGTCGCGAACGCCTCCGCGCCGCTCGTGCTGCGCGCCGCGGCGTCGCAGTCGGTTTCGGATTCCGCTTCGGCGTCCGCTTCCGCGTCCCCTGCCGCGTCCCCTGCCGCGGGCAGCCAGCCGGCCAGCGCCGTCACCGCCACGGCGCCCTACACGATGCGCCAGTCCGTCGACGCGAACGGCGTCACGATCCGCGAATACCTGCTGCCGGCCAACGTCGTGTTCGCCGTCACCTGGCAAGGGCCGATCCGCCCGAACATGCGCGCGCTGCTCGGCAGCTACTTCACGAACTACGTTGCCGCCGGCCAGACCGGCGTGCGCGGCTCCGGCCCGCTGATAGAAGGCAACGACGATTTCCGCATCGAGTCCGCAGGCCGCCTGGGGAACTTCTCCGGCATGGCCTGGCTGCCGCGTCTGTTGCCCGCGGGCGTGCGTCCCGGCGACCTCGAATAACCGCCGCTCGGCACGAAGAGAACAAGACATGAATACATTAAAGAAGACGCTTTCGCTCGCGGCCGCCATTGGCGTGTTCGCGCTTTCGGCATGTGGAGGCGGCGGCAGCAGTGGCGGCAGCAACAATCAGGGCAGCAATTCGGTTGGCTGGAATGCGACGCCGGACTGGACGCCGCACGGCTCAGGCACGGACTCGGGGAATTCATCGCCGCCCGCAACCGGCGACAACACGGCGACGATCACCGTCGACAAGTCGATGGGCAGCATCAACATGCCGAAGGTGTCCATCAAGATCTGCGTGCCGGGCACGCAGAGCACGCCGCAATGCGTGACCGTGGACAACATGCTGGTCGACACCGGCTCCACGGGCGTGCGCATCGCCGCGCGCGCGATTCCCACGCTGGCCCCGTTGCTGCTCACGCAGGTCGGCGCTGCGGACGACACGAGCGGCTCGGCGCCTATTGTCGAATGCATGCCGTTCGCGTCGGGCTACACGTGGGGCTCGGTCAAGCGCGCCGACATCACGATCGGCAGCAAGACGGCGAGCAATCTTCCCATTCAGGTGTATTCGGACAACGCCTATCCGGTGCCGGACGACTGCTCGAACTCCGGTGCCGACATTGGCGGCGCCGACTTCTCGAACATGAACGGCATTGTCGGTGTGGACAGTTTCACAAGCGATTCGGCGGACGCACTGACCACCGCGGTTCCCGGCCTTTACTACTATTGCCCGTCGCAGAACTCGTGCGTCAGCACGCGCATGCTGGCCGGCAAGCAGGTCAGGAATCCGATCGCATCATTCGCCACCGACAACAACGGCGCGATCATCCGTCTGCCCGCCGTGCCGGCCGGCGGCAAGACTAGCGTGACGGGGCAACTGGTGTTCGGCATCGGTACACAGCAGAACAATCAGGTGCCGTCCACCGCGACGATTCTTGCCGTCGACAAATACGGCAGTTTCACCACGCAGTACAAAGGCCGGGCCTTCACCCACAGCCTGATAGACAGCGGCACGAACGCCTATGCCTTTCCGGATGACACCATTCCGACCGCGCTCGGCGACTGGTACACGCCCGCTGCGCCGCTCAGCCTGAGCGCAACAATGGAGTCGACCAACGGCTCCGGCAAGCCGCTCGATGTGCCGTTCTCGATCGCCAATCCGGGCGGCCGAAGCTCAGCGGGTTACTACGCGCTGAGCGACGCCGGCAGCAACTTCTCGCAGCACAAGAACAGCATGTTCTTGTGGGGACTGCCGTTTTTCTATGGGCGCGACGTTTATACGGCCATGGGTAACGCGAAGGTAGGCACTCAGACCGGACCGTTCATCGCGTTCTAACCATTTCGCGCGGCACTGAAGGCGCGGCGTTACCGCTGTTACCGCTGCGCCTTCTTGCGCCATTTCCCAGGACACATTCAGCTTTGTCGGCATATTCCGGTACGGCTGCGCTGGCAACATGCTCCGACCTGTTTTCTGGAGCATTGCGATGAATCTTGTGAAGGCCGCGCTCGCCGCTGCGGTGATGTTACCGCTGGCTTCCTATGCGGCGTTGGGCGGCGCGCCGACGATCAGCGCAGCGTCGCAGTCACGGCTGCGGTCCGCCGCCGTTGCCGCGCCCACCGCTTTGGCTTCCGCCTCGTACACCGTGCGTGAAGCGCGCGACGCGGACGGCGTCACGATTCGCGAATATGTGCAGCCCAATAACGTCGTGTTTGCCGTCGCGTGGCAGGGGCCGGTGCGCCCCGACATGAATGCGCTGCTAGGCAATTATTTTCATCGCGCGGCGTCGGCGGGTGCGGGTAAGCCTCGCGGCACCGGTCCGTTAATCGACCGTAGCGACGACTTCCAGATCGAGTCGGTCGGCCGGCCTGGCAATTTCTTCGGCAAAGCGATTTTGCCGCGGCTGCTGCCGGCGAATGTCCGTGCAGAAGATGTCCGGTAACGGCCCGCGTCGATTTACGAAGAAGAAAATAATGAAGACTTTCAGCAAGACAGTTTGCTTCGCTTTGCTCACGGCTAGCGTCGGGCTTTCCGGTTGCGGCGGCGGTGGCGGCGACGACGACGCATCGGGCGCGGCGGTGCAGAATAACGATAAAGCGGATTCTGTGAGTCCGGCTTCGAGTCCGCGTCCTTCGCCGGCTCCGACTCCGACTCCGGCACCTGCTCCGACTCCGACTCCGGCACCTGCTCCGGCTCCGACGCCTGTGCCGACTCCGATTCCGGCGCCTGTTCCGACGCCTACGCCCACGCCCACGCCAAGGCCGACTCCGAC
Source organism: Paraburkholderia graminis (assembly GCF_003330785.1). Taxonomy (NCBI): domain Bacteria; kingdom Pseudomonadati; phylum Pseudomonadota; class Betaproteobacteria; order Burkholderiales; family Burkholderiaceae; genus Paraburkholderia; species Paraburkholderia graminis. The sequence continues at coordinate 856,891 of NZ_CP024934.1, read as the reverse complement.
GCCATCCCCGGCTCCGACACCGACGCCAACTCCGACTCCGGCACCGACACCAACGCCGACGCCGACGCCGACGCCAACCCCGAAACCAACACCGACTCCGACGCCGACGCCGAAACCAACACCGACTCCGACTCCGACACCAACTCCGACTCCGACTCCGACTCCGACTCCGACTCCGACACCAACTCCAACTCCGACTCCGACTCCAACTCCAACTCCGACACCGACACCGACACCAACCCCAACCCCAACACCGACACCAACGCCCACACCAACGCCCACGCCAACGCAAAACACAGCCCCCATTACAATAGAACGATGGACAGGCGGCTACGCGAACACGCCGTACGTCACGGTCACGATCTGCATTCCCGGCGTGCAAGGCGCGAATCAATGCGCGACCATCGATCACATGTTGCTCGATACCGGCTCGGCAGGCGTGCGTGTGATGGCGAGCGCGCTCGGGTCGGCGCTGGCGGGCAGCTTGCCGGCGCAGACAGGCGCGACCGACGATCCCACGCACAACGCGTCCATCTCCCAGTGCGCGATCTTTGCGTCGGGTTACACGTGGGGCTCGGTCAAGCGCGCGGACGTGAGCATCGGCGGAAAGCTGGCGGGCAGTCTGCCGGTGCAGATCATCAGCGACGGCGCGAATCCGACGCCGACCGATTGCGCGTCGCGCGGCGTCGTCGATATTGGTAGCGTCGCGCAGCTCGGCGCGAACGGCGTGGTCGGCATCGGCTCGGCGGTCCGCGACTTCCCGCTCGCCGCGCAATATGTGTTGCCGGCAACGTACTATTACTGTCCGTCGTCGGGTCCATGCGCGAACACGCGCGTGCCGCTCGATACGCAGGTCATGAATCCGGTTGCGGACTTCACGACCGACAACAACGGCACGATCATCCGTCTGCCTTCGTTGCAGCCGGGCGGCCAGGCGAGCGCGACGGGCGAGCTCGTGTTCGGTATCGGCACGCAGCAGAACAACGCGCTGCCGTCGACCGCGAACATCATCCCGCTCGACAGCAACGGCTTTTTCACGACGACGTACAAGGGAAGCGCATTCGGCAACGGCGTGATCGACAGCGGCTCGAACATAACGATCTTCGGCGACACGGCCATTCCGTTCGATGCCTGGGGCCGCTATACGCCATCGACCACGTTGAGCCTGTCCGCCGTGCTCAAGCCGACGAGCGGCGCGCTCAAGTCCGCGACCGTGCCCTTCCAGGTCGCCAACACCGCGAGCCTCCTCGCCGGCACGTATGCCGCGTTCGACAACATCGCCGCGTACACGTCGGTCTCGGGCTATTTCATCTGGGGCTTGCCGTTCTTCTTCGGCCGCAGTGTTTATACGGCGCTTAGCGGCTCGCAAGCCCGACCGCAGAGCGGGCCCTTCGTTGCGTTCTAAGAAAGCCGACGCATAACGCGGGTAATACGCGAGGCTGGCAAAGGCAACAGCCGGCCTCGTGCAAGACCATTCACACGCGTTCATTAGCTCACATTGGACGCGTCGGCGGCGGTCGCGAATATCGCCGCGATCTTGCGGTTTCGATCACGTCCGAAAAGCCGCCGAGCCCGATGAACCACGCGGCGATAGTCGCGCTCGCACCCGATCGAGCGCGTGCGCTGTCTTCGCCAAGCCGGCGGTGAAACGCGAGCGCTATCGAACAGTACGCTGCCCCTCCTCACGCCGGCCGTGAGAGGCGAGCGCAATCTCAGCGGCGCGTTGCGTTCACCACAACCACCGCCATACGCGAGCGCTACCCCAGGCGCCGCATCCCTATGCACAACGCCGCTGCGCATGTGCACCGTCAAAGCCCGCTTGCCGATTCTCACGCCTCGTCGCGGCGCGTCCCGCACCCGAACGAGGCGCATCCCATCTGCATGCACCACATTCGTACGCCAGCACGCATAAGCCCGCTTGCTCCGGGCCGCGCCACAGCGCGCGACGCTGCCATCCCGCGCGTTTCATCAACATGGCATATGCCTTGCAGTACAGGAGCGGCAAATCATGCAGGGCACGCCCTGTGGCTGAGATCGACGCCCATAAACATTCATCATCAATGGCAAGGGGATACACATGAAACGTCGCAGTCTGTTGAAGTTCGGCTCCATGTCCGGCGCGCTCGCGCTTGCAGGCCGCGTGCCGTTCGCGCACGCACAGTCCTCAAGCGGCCCGATCAAGGTAGGCATCCTGCATTCGCTGTCGGGCACGATGGCGATCTCCGAGACATCGCTGAAAGACACCGCGCTGATGACGATCGCGGACATCAACAAGAACGGTGGCGTGATGGGCCGTCAGCTTCAGCCGGTGGTCGTCGACCCGGCATCGAACTGGCCGCTCTTCGCAGAAAAAGCGCGTCAACTGATCACGCAGGAAAAATGCGCGGTGGTGTTCGGCTGCTGGACTTCCGTGTCGCGCAAGTCGGTGCTGCCGGTCTTCGAGGAACTCAACGGCCTGCTGTTCTACCCCGTGCAGTACGAAGGCGAAGAGATGTCGCGCAACGTGTTCTACACGGGCGCCGCGCCGAACCAGCAGGCGATTCCCGCAACCGAATATCTGATGAGCGCGGAAGGCGGCGGCGCGAAGCGCTTCTTCCTGCTCGGCACCGACTATGTGTATCCGCGCACGACCAACAAGATCCTGCGCGCGTTTCTGAAGTCGAAGGGCGTGCAGGACGCCGACATCCAGGAGGTCTACACGCCGTTCGGCCATAGCGACTACCAGACCATCGTCGCGAACATCAAGACCTTCTCGCAAGGCGGCAAGACGGCCGTGATCTCGACGGTGAACGGCGATTCGAACGTGCCCTTCTACAAGGAACTCGGCAACCAGGGGCTGAAGGCGTCGGACGTGCCGGTCGTCGCGTTCTCGGTCGGCGAGGAAGAACTGCGCGGCATCGACACCAAGCCGCTCGTCGGCAATCTCGCGGCATGGAACTACTTCATGTCGGTGCGCAATCCGGCCAACGAGAAGTTCAAGAAGCAATGGGCCGCGTGGGTCAAGGAAAACAACCTGCCGGGCGGCACGAAGCGCGTGACGAACGATCCGATGGAAGCGACTTTCGTCGGCATTCACATGTGGAAGCAGGCGGTCGAGAAGGCCAAGAGCACGGACGTCGACAAGGTTCGCGTGGCGATGGTCGGCCAGCAGTTCGCGGCGCCGTCGGGCTTCACGCTCGAGATGGACGGCAACCACCATCTGCATAAGCCGGTGATGATCGGCGAAGTGCGCGCGGACGGTCAGTTCAATGTCGTATGGCGCACCAAGACCGCGGTTCGCGCGCAGCCGTGGAGTCCGTTTATCGCGGGCAATGCAGGCAAGCCGGATGTGGTGAGTTCGATTCCGGCGTTTCTGAAGCGCTCGCGGTCGCGGGTCGCCTGATTGCGTGGTGTGGCGTGTCGCGGCGGCTTGTGTTGCCGTTGCGATGCGTTGGTTTTGTGGTTGCGGCGCGCGTGCGGGGAGTCGCTTTGCGGCGCATGGCTTCGGGTTGAATTGCGTGGTCGTGCGTTGCTCGAATCGTGTGGATCGCGTAGTGCGTGGGTTGTACTGCGTCGCCGTGTTGCGTGGTCGTACTGCGTGGTCGCGTCGTGTGTCGTACTGCGCTGTCGCGCTGCGTGGTCGTACTGCGTGGTCGCGTCGTGTGTCGTACTGCGCTGTCGCACTGCTGGTCGTCCTGCGCCGTCGTACTGCACCGCCGCACTACGCCGCATCGCGCCGCCAGCACCTCGCCACAACAAGCGGCCGGCCACAAGCATCCGCAGCGCTCCCGCAACCCATCGCGCGAAACGCTGCCTTGCATCGCGCCGCGTCGCTAGTCATTCTTCAAAGGCCATCATGGCGTTTCCATTTCTCGCTTCTGCGCAGCGGTTCGCTCGACGCGGCACCGCATCTGCACTGTTCGCGTTAGCAACATTAGCCACGCTAACGCCACACACCGCGTTCGCGCTGACCACCGCCGATGTCGCGCCGCTCGCCGCCGACGACTTCGACGCCAAGTCCGCAGCCATCGACAAACTCATCGCGAACCACGACAAGGAATCGCTGACGGTGTTAAAGGCGCTGTCCGAAGACGCGGTCCTCGCCACCGACTCCGGCGCCGTCCTGCTACAAGACGGCGACACGCTGCACGATGCAGTCACCGGCAAACCAGTGGAAGCCAGCGACGCCCAGCCCGTCACGCTAAACAACCTGCTGCGCTCAAAAGTATCAGGCGCGCTCTCCGGCCTGCAACTCGACTCCGCCGACAAAACGACGCGCGAAGAAGCCATCAATGCGCTGCTGAAAAACCCGGACCCGTCGATCAAACCACTCGTCGACGCGGCCCGCGCAAAGGAAACCGACCCGGCGCTCAAGAAGCGCCTCGATACGCTTTGGGCCATGACCGCGCTGCATGACGCGGACGCGACGAAACGCCTCGAAGCGGTGCAACTCGTCGCCGCTCGCCACGACCTCGACATGAACGAACTGCTGCGTCCGCTCGTCGCGAAGAAGCCCGACGGCACGTTCGCCGAAACGGACGCTCGCGTGCGGGCCGCGGCACAAACGGGCATCGACGAACTCGATGCGATCCAGCGCCGCAGCGCGATTGCCGGCACGCTGTTCGCGGGCCTGTCGCTTGGCAGCGTGCTGCTGCTCGCCGCGCTCGGCCTCGCGATCACGTATGGCCTGATCGGCGTCATCAACATGGCGCACGGTGAATTCCTGATGATCGGCGCCTACGCCACCTATGTCGTGCAGAACCTCTTTCAACGCTTCGCGCCCGGCGCGTTCGACTGGTATCCGCTGCTTGCGGTGCCTGCGTCGTTCGTCGCGGCGGCGCTTGTCGGCATCGTCATCGAGCGGCTTGTGCTGAAGCATCTGTATGGCCGTCCGCTCGAAACGCTGCTGACCACGTTCGGCATCAGCCTGATTCTGATCCAGGCAACGCGCATGCTGTTCGGCGCGCAGAACGTGCAAGTCGTGAACCCTTCGTGGATGAGCGGCGGCGTAACCGTGTTGCCGAATCTGATCCTGCCGTATAACCGCCTCGTGATCCTCGCGTTTGCGCTTTTTGTCGTCGGCATTGCATGGGCCGTGCTGACGAAGACGCGCCTGGGTCTCTTCGTGCGCGCCGTCACGCAAAACCGTCGCATGGCCGCATGCGTCGGCGTGAAAACCGCGCGCGTCGATTCGTATGCGTTCGCGTTCGGCGCGGGCATTGCGGGACTCGGCGGCTGTGCGCTCTCGCAGATCGGCAATGTCGGCCCTGATCTCGGTCAGAGCTACATCATCGATTCGTTCATGGCGGTCGTGCTGGGCGGCGTCGGTCAACTGGCGGGCACGGTGATCGGCGGCTTCGGGCTCGGACTCGTCAGCAAGGCAATCGAACCGTTCTGGGGCGCGGTGCTCGCGAAGATCGCGGTGCTCGTGCTGATCGTGCTGTTCATCCAGAAGCGTCCGCAGGGCATGTTCGCCCTCAAGGGCCGCAGCGCGGAGGCATGACATGACATCTGCGACTTCTTCTTCGAACGCGCCCGCTCACGTCGGCACGCACGGCACAAGCGGCGCCGAAACGCGCGCCGCGCAATCCGGCTTCGCGCTCGGCTTGCCGCCGCGTCCCGCGCTGCTGTCGCGGCGCGCCTGGCTCGCGCTGATCGCGTTGATCATCGTGTTCGGGCTCGGCGTGCCGTTCGCCACGCTCGTCGTGCCGGAGACGAGCCCGCTGCATCTGTCCGCCTACGCGATGACGATCACCGGCAAGTTCATGTGCTACGCGATCGCCGCGCTGGCGCTCGATCTCGTGTGGGGTTACTGCGGCATTCTGAGCCTCGGTCATGCGCTGTTCTTCGCGCTCGGCGGCTACGCAATCGGCATGTACCTGATGCGCGCCATCGGTCACGACGGCAAGTACGGCAGCGACCTGCCGGACTTCATGGTGTTCCTCGACTGGCATCAACTGCCTTGGTACTGGGAAGGCACGCAACATCTCGGCTATGCGCTGCTGCTGGTCGTGCTGGTGCCGGCCGTGGTCGCGTGGGTGTTCGGCTTCTTCACGTTCCGCTCGCGCGTGAAAGGCGTGTATCTGTCGATCATCACGCAGGCCATGACCTTCGCCGCGATGCTGCTGTTCTATCGCAACGAAACGGGCTTCGGCGGCAATAACGGCTTTACGGATTTCAAGCGCATCGGCGGCTTCGCGATCACGCACCCGGGTACGCGCACCGCGTTGCTGCTGATTACGTTTGCCGTGCTGATTCTCGCGTTCATCGGCGCGCGCGCGATCGTCACGTCGAAGCTCGGGCGCGTCGTCACCGCCGTGCGCGACGGCGAGACGCGCCTCATGTTCCTCGGCTATAGCCCGCTCGCCTACAAGCTGTTCGTGTGGACCGTGTCCGCGGTGCTGTGCGGCATTGCCGGCGCGTTGTATGTGCCGCAAGTCGGCATCATCAATCCGGGCGAAATGTCGCCGGGCAATTCGATTGAAATGGCGATCTGGGTCGCCGTGGGCGGACGCGGCACGCTGATTGGGCCGATTGTCGGCGCGTTCGCGGTCAACGGCGCGAAGAGCTTTTTCACGGCGAATTTCCCTGAATACTGGCTGTTCTTTCTCGGTCTGATTTTCGTGCTGGTCCCGCTGTTCTTGCCGAACGGCATCATGGGACTCATCGAACTCGTGACCCGCAAGAGGAACCGCTCATGAACGAAAATCCGATGGTTCCCGATCTCGCGTTGCCCGAACAACCTTCCGAGCATGCGCTAAGCGGCGTCGCCAGCATGGGGCACGCGGTCGTGCCGGGCGAGATCGACGTGTCGCACGGCACGATCCTGTATCTCGACGACGTGACCGTGAGCTTCGACGGCTTTCGCGCGTTGAACGCGCTGACGCTTTCCATCGACGCCGGCGAATTGCGCTGCATCATCGGCCCGAACGGCGCGGGCAAGACGACGATGATGGATGTGATCACCGGCAAGACCGCGCCCGATTCCGGCAAGGTGTTTCTCGGCCAGTCGATCGACCTGACGCGGATGAACGAGCCATCCATCGCGCGCGCCGGCATCGGACGCAAGTTTCAGAAGCCGACGGTTTTCGAGCAGCATCCCGTGTGGGAAAACCTCGAACTGGCGATGAAAACCGACAAGGGCTGGCTCGCTTCATTGCGTGCGCGGCTCGATCGCGAGGCGCAAGCGCGCATCGAAGAAACGCTGGCGTTGATCGGTCTCGAAAGCGAGGCGCGGCGTTTGGCCGGCGAGTTGTCGCATGGACAAAAGCAGCGGCTCGAGATCGGCATGTTGCTGATGCAACAACCGGCGCTGCTGCTGCTCGACGAACCCGCCGCCGGCATGACCGACGACGAAACCATGCAGCTCGCCGAACTGCTCAACCATCTGCGCGGCACCTGCTCGATGATGGTGGTCGAGCACGATATGGAGTTCGTCGCGGCACTGTCGGGCAAGACCGGCAAGGTCACGGTGATGGCCGAAGGACGCGTGCTCGCGCACGGCACGCTCGACGACGTCAAACGCGACGAGACCGTGATCGAATCGTATCTCGGCCGCTGAGTTAGCTCTATTAGTTAGCCCGATCAGCGCGCAGAGAATCACAGGACCGGACCACCATGCTAGAAGTACAAAACCTCAACCAGTACTACGGCGGCAGCCACATTCTTCGCGATGTGAAGCTGACCGTGCCCGACGGCAAGCTCACTGTGCTGCTGGGCCGCAACGGCGTCGGCAAGACCACGCTGCTGCGCTGCCTGATGGGCGTCGTGCAGACGAAGAGCGGCTCCATCGCGTGGCGCGGCGCGCCGATCACGAAGCTGCCCACGTATTCGCGCGTCGAGCATGGCCTCGCTTATGTGCCGCAAGGGCGCGATATTTTTCCGCGGCTCACCGTCGAAGAAAATCTGCTGGTGGGCGCGGCCAGCAAGAAAGCGCCGAAGAAAGTCCCCGAGCGCATCTACGAATTGTTTCCGGTGCTGAAGGACATGCGCGGGCGCCGCGGCGGCGATCTGTCGGGCGGTCAGCAGCAACAGCTCGCGATTGGCCGCGCGCTGATGAGCGAGCCGCAACTGCTGATTCTCGATGAACCGACGGAAGGCATTCAGCCGTCGATCATTCAGGATATTGGCCGCACGCTGCGTCAACTGGTCGAGGAAATGGGCATGACGGTGCTGCTTGTGGAGCAGTACTACGACTTCGCGAAGGAGATCGCCGACCGCTATTGGGTGATGAGCCGTGGCGAGATCGTCGCGGGCGGAGAAGGCGCGAATATGGATGCGGACGGCGTGCGTGCGCTGATCGCTGTGTGACTCGTGCGCGTTGGTTCGCGTGCTATGCTCGGCGCGTCTTGTGCGTGTTGCGCGGGCCTAGCGTTGGCTCCGGCTCGCTGCTGTAGTTCCTGTATTCACACATCGATCGCACGTTCATTAGCACGCTCATTAGCACGTCCACTTGCATGTCGCTTCACGAAAACCACATCACGTTGGCCAATGCGCAAAGCGAAGCGCATGCGCTATGGCGCGCGCGTCTCGAACTCGGCTTCGTCAGGCGAGCTCAGCGCACCGCGCTTGAACACCGGCTCCACGATGGACCGTTGCGCGTGCAGCGGCCGCTTTATCCCGAGGGCGAGTCCATCTGTCATGCGGTGATCGTGCATCCGCCCGGCGGGATTGCGGGCGGCGATCAGCTCGACATCAGCGTGAATGTCGGCGCGGCCGCGCATGCCGTTATCACGACGCCTGGCGCGACCAAGTGGTACAAATCCAATGGACGCGCCGCGCGGCAAAACATCGCCGTGCACGTCGGCGAGAACGCGAAGCTCGACTGGCTGCCGCAGAACAACATCGTGTTCGATCATGCGAATGCGGCGCTGGATTTTTCGCTGACACTCGACGAAGGCGCGACCGCGATCGGCTGGGACGCGACGCAGTTGGGCCGGCAAGCGGCTGGCGAGCGGTGGTCGGAGGGAAGCTTGCGGGCGGTGTCGCGGATCGTGCGGGCAAAGAACGACATGAACGGCGACTTGCTGTGGTTCGAGCGCGCGAGCCTCGTCGCCGACGATCCGTTGCGCGATGCCGCTCAAGGACTCGGCGGCTTTCCCGCGTACGGCACGCTGTGGGCGATCGGCGCTGCTTGCGACGACGCGCTCGCCGAGGCGCTGACAGCGCAGCTTCCATTCGACAGCACGATACGCGCCGCGGCCACTTGCGTGACGAGCGGCGTGTTGCTGGTTCGAGTCGTCTCGCGTTCAATGGAGACCTTGCAACGCGCGTTGACGCAATGCTGGATGCAGTTGCGCCCCATCGTGCACGGCGTCGATGCCGTGCCGCTAAGAATCTGGACCACCTGATCTGGGCCACCTAATCTGGACCACCTAGCGCGCCGCCGCGCTTTCACCGCGTAAGACAGCCCCGCACCACACTGGCGCAACGGCGAGCCCCCACATGGTGCGCCGCGCTGAAAACTCCCCGCTCGCGCCCGCCGCACCACGATGGCACACACCTTGCGTTGTTAGCGCGCGATGCTGCCGCGCCTCGCGCGTCGACATCGCGCCCGAACGCACACACCGACCACACCACGCCTACATCACATGAACCGACCCACGCTTCGTTCCATGCGCCGCACGCTGCTCGCCGCACTGCTCGCCTCGCCTGTCCTCGCCGTCACCGTGCCCGCCCACGCGGACACGCTCGACAACATCGCCAAGGCGGGCGTGCTGAAAGTCGCCGTGCCCGAGGACTATCCGCCATTCGGCTCGGTCGGCCCGGACATGAAGCCGCAAGGCTATGACATCGAGACGGCCGCGCTGCTCGCGAAGTCGATGAACGTGAAGCTCGAACTCGTGCCCGTCAACAGCGCGAACCGCATTCCGTATCTGCAAACGAACAAGGTCGACCTCGTGATCTCGTCGCTCGGCAAGACGCCGGATCGCGAGAAAGTGATCGACTTCTCGACCGCGTACGCGCCGTACTACCAGGGCGTGTTCGGTCCCGCCGACGTCGAGGTGAGCGGCCCCGCCGACCTCACCGGCAAGACGGTCGGCGCGACGCGCGGCGCGCTCGAGGAACTCGGCCTCACGCAAATGGCGCCGAACGCGACGATCAAGCGCTTCGAGGACAACAACGCGACCATCGCCGCATTTCTGTCGGGCCAGGTTCAACTGATCGCGGCGGGCAACATCGTCGCGGCAGCGATCCTCGCGAAGAATCCGCCGCGCCGTCCCGAGCCGAAGTTCGTCATCAAGAACTCGCCGTGCTTCGTCGGCATGAACAAGAACGAGCCGCGCCTGCAGCAGAAGGTCAACGCCGCGATCGCGCAGGCGAAGCAGGACGGCACGTTCAACACGATGTCGAAGAAGTGGTTCGGCGCGGCGCTGCCTGCCGATCTGTAAGCGCGCCGTTAGCCGGACTTGATAGCGTCGCTGTTTGGTCCGGCATTGCACGGGTCGCATCCGCGACCCGCAACGCATATCATTGTCGCGACCCGATCCACTTGGACCGGGCGCCACTCACCGCACTCATTCGATGAAGCTGACACCTCGCGAGAAGGACAAGCTGCTGATTTTCACCGCTGCGCTGCTTGCCGAACGGCGCCGCGCGCGCGGCCTCAAACTGAACTATCCGGAAGCGGTCGCCTTCATCACCGCCGCGCTGATGGAAGCGGCGCGCGACGGCAAGACCGTCGCCGAGGTCATGCACTACGGCACGACGCTGCTCACACGCGACGACGTGATGGAAGGCGTGCCCGAGATGATCCCCGACATTCAGGTCGAGGCGACCTTCCCCGACGGCACCAAGCTCGTGACTGTTCATCATCCGATTCCCTGATTCGCTGAACCACAAAGGCACGCCCATGATTCCCGGCGAACTCCTCACCGACGACGGCGAGCACGAACTCAACGCGGGCCGCGCCACCGTCACGGTCGTCGTGTCGAATACCGGCGACCGGCCGGTGCAGATCGGCTCGCACTACCATTTCTACGAAGTGAACGACGCACTCGCGTTCGACCGCGAAGCCGCGCGCGGCTTTCGCCTGAACATCGCGGCGGGCACGGCCGTGCGCTTCGAGCCAGGCCAGGAGCGCACCGTCGAACTCGTCGAACTGGCGGGCGAGCGCATCGTCTACGGCTTTAACGGCAAGGTGATGGGCAAGCTGTGATGCCCTTGCGGGCACTCGCCCCGAACGACCTGCTCATTTCCGGACCCACACCATGACCTTACGCATTGGCCGCCGCGCATACGCGGAAATGTTCGGCCCCACCACCGGCGACCGCGTGCGTCTCGCCGACACCGAGTTGCTGATAGAAGTCGAGCGCGACTTCACGACTTATGGCGAGGAAGTGAAATTCGGCGGCGGCAAAGTGATTCGCGACGGCATGGGCCAGTCGCAGCGCGTGCATGCCGAGGTTGTCGATACTGTCGTGACGAATGCGGTGATTCTCGATCACTGGGGCATCGTGAAGGCCGACATCGGCATCAAGGACGGCCGCATTGCCGCGATCGGCAAAGCGGGCAATCCCGACATTCAGCCGAACGTGACGATTGCGATTGGCGCGTCCACCGAAGTGATCGCCGGCGAAGGACTGATCGTGACGGCGGGCGGCATCGACACGCATATTCACTTCATCAGCCCGCAGCAGATTGAAGAAGCGCTCGCGAGCGGCGTGACGACGATGCTCGGCGGCGGCACCGGCCCGGCCACTGGCACGAATGCGACCACTTGCACGCCGGGTCCGTGGCATCTCGAACGCATGCTGCAAGCCGCCGACGGTTATCCGATGAACCTCGGCTTTCTCGGCAAGGGCAACGTGAGCCAGCCGCAGCCCGCGCTCGAACAGATCGCGGCGGGCGCGATTGGTCTGAAGCTGCATGAGGACTGGGGCACGACGCCGGCCGCGATCGACAACTGTCTCTCCGTTGCCGACGACACCGACACGCAGGTCGCAATTCACACGGACACGCTGAACGAAGCGGGTTTCGTCGAAGCGACCGTGGCCGCGTTCAAGGGCCGCACGATCCACACGTACCACACCGAAGGCGCGGGCGGCGGCCACGCGCCCGACATCATCAAGGTATGCGGCGAGGCGAACGTGCTGCCTTCGTCGACGAATCCGACGCGCCCTTACACCGTCAACACGCTCGAAGAGCATCTCGACATGCTGATGGTGTGCCATCACCTGGACCCGTCGATTGCGGAAGATATTGCGTTTGCCGAGTCGCGCATACGCCGCGAGACGATTGCCGCCGAAGACATCCTGCACGATCTCGGCGCGCTCTCGATGCTGTCGTCCGATTCGCAGGCGATGGGGCGCGTGGGCGAAGTGATCATCCGCACATGGCAGACCGCGCACAAGATGAAGGTGCAGCGCGGCGCGCTGCCCGAAGACGGCGCGCGTCACGACAACTTTCGCGCGAAGCGTTACGTCGCCAAGTACACGATCAACCCCGCGATCACGCACGGCATCGCGCATGAAGTCGGTTCGATCGAGCCGGGCAAGTGGGCCGACCTCGTGTTCTGGGAGCCGGCGTTCTTCGGCATCAAGCCTTCGCTGATTCTGAAGGGCGGCATGATCGCGATGGCGCAGATGGGCGACCCCAACGCGTCGATTCCCACGCCGCAGCCGGTGCATTATCGCGAGATGTTCGCGACGCGCGGCGGTGCGTTGGGGCGCACGTCGCTGACTTTCGTTTCGCAACTCGCCGCCGAGGCTGGCGTTGCCGAGCGTTATGGTTTGAACAAGCGTATCGTGGCCGTGAAGAACTGCCGCAACATCACGAAGGCCGACATGATTCACAACGCGTGGCGTCCGTCGATCAGCGTCGATCCCGAAACCTATCAGGTGATCGCCGATGGTCAACTGCTCACGTGCGAACCGGCCACCGTCTTGCCGATGGCGCAACGCTACTTTCTGTTCTGATCATGCGCACACTCGACAAACTGCTTGCACCTCATCTGAAGCTCGCGCCCGTGCTTATCAAGCGCGCGCCGACCTTGACACTCGCGTTCGACGAACGTCGCAAGAGCCGCCTTGCCGCCACGCTCGATAACGGCGAGGAAGTGGCGTTGCTGCTGCCGCGCGGCACCGTTCTGCGCGACGGCGATGTGCTGGTCGCCGACGACGGCGGCCTCGTTCGTGTGGTCGCCGCGGCGGAAACCGTGCTCGTGGTCCGCGCGAAAGATACGCTGACGCTCACGCGCGCCGCATACCACCTCGGCAATCGCCACACGCCGGTTGAAGTCGGCGCGGATTATCTGAAGCTCGAATACGATCCCGTTCTCGCCGATATGTTGAAGCGCATCGGCGCAACCGTCGATCAGGTGTCGATGCCGTTTCAGCCCGAGTCGGGCGCATATGGCGGCGGCCACAAGCATGGCCACGACGAGACCTTCGCCGAAGACTATGCGTTGGCGCAGCAGGTGTTCGGCGAGCATCATGGGCATGGGCATTCGCACGATCATGATCACGGCCACGAAGGTCACGGCCACTCGCACGAGCATGGCCATTCGCACGATCACGAAGCCCACGTACACGACGAATCTTGCGGCCACGCGCATCACTCTCACCATGCGCATCGCTGAACTCACTGCGCTATTGCATCTCGCGTCGCCGGCATTGCCGATCGGCGCATTCAGTTATTCGCAGGGTCTCGAAGCGGCGATCGAAGCGCAACTGATCACCGACGCCGACTCGGCCCGCGACTGGATCGCAAGCGGCCTGACCGACGTGCTCGCGCATGGCGAACTGCCGTTCCTCGCGCATCAAATGGAACGCTGGCGCACGCACGACGCTGACGGCCTCGCACAAGCGAACCGCGAATTCCTCGCGAGCCGCGAGTCTGCCGAGTTGCGTCGCGAGACCGAGCAAATGGGGTGGTCGCTGCGGCAATTGTGCGTGTCGCTCGAATGGAGCGATGCAGCGCGGCGCGCGACGCTTGGCGCGATCACGCCGCTCGCGCAGCCCACGGCATTCGCTTTCGCCGCCTATGCGCACGATGCAGCGGTAGATGCCGCCCTCGCCGCGTATGCATTCAGTTGGGTGGAGAACCAGGCCGCTGCCGCATTGAAGGCGGTGCCGCTCGGGCAACTCGCGGGGCAGCGCATTATCGTCGCGTTGCGCGGACCGATCGACGCAGCGGTCACGCGCGCTCTCGCGACATCGCCGGAACATATCAACACTTTCGCGCCGCAACTCGGCATTCTGTCGGCGCGTCACGAGTCGCAGTATTCGCGGCTCTTTCGCTCATAAATCGATCCATCATGAACGCACCTCAACATTCCGCTCACTCGTCCGTTCGCACGAAGAAACTGCCGCCGCTGCGCGTGGGCGTCGGCGGTCCGGTCGGCTCGGGCAAGACCACGCTGCTCGAAATGCTCTGCAAGGCGATGCGCGAACAATACGATCTTGTCGCGATCACCAACGACATCTATACGAAAGAAGATCAGCGCCTGCTGACGGTGGCGGGCGCGTTGCCGGCCGAGCGCATCATGGGCGTCGAGACGGGCGGCTGCCCGCATACGGCGATTCGCGAGGACGCGTCGATCAACCTCGAAGCCGTCGATCGCATGCTCACGCGCTTCCCGGACGCGGACATCGTTTTCATCGAATCGGGCGGCGATAATCTCGCGGCAACCTTCAGCCCGGAACTGTCGGACCTGACGATCTACGTGATCGACGTGGCCGGCGGCGAGAAGATTCCGCGCAAGGGCGGCCCCGGCATAACGAAGTCGGACCTGCTCGTGATCAACAAGACGGACCTCGCGCCGATGGTCGGCGCGAACCTCGACGTGATGGCTTCGGACGCGAAGAAAATGCGCGGCGAGCGGCCTTTCGTGATGACCAATCTGAAGGCGCTCGACGGGTTGGATCAGGTGGTGCGGTTTATCGAGCGGAAGGGGTTGTTGAGGGTTTGAGGGCGGAGCGTGATGCTCGGCGTCTCACTCGCCCGGATGAGGGTGATCGGTGCGAAACGCAGTTGTCTTCAGGATATACGAATTAATCAGCAAGAAGCGCCGAGCCCCCCCTCACTCCGGCAACACCGCCATCAACACATCCACCGTGCGCGCGGTCGCGCCGCGATGGCGCGCGGCGAAGGCCGATGCCGCGCCGCCCATCGCGAGGCGCCGCGCCTTGTCGTTGAACAGATCGCGCAGTGCGCGGGCGAGATCGGCCGGGTCTTGCACCTGCACCGCCGCGCCCGCGGCGACCGCATCGGCCGTGGCCTGCGTGAAGTTGAACACGTGCGGGCCGATCAGCACCGGCACGCCGACCGCGCATGCCTCGATCAGATTCTGTCCGCCGAGCGGCAACAGACTGCCGCCGATAAACGCCAAGTCGGAGGCCGCATAATAAGCGCCCAGTTCGCCCATCGAATCGCCGAGCAGCACATTCACGTCCGCCGGCAACGTAGGCACGCCGCCGCTCGCAGCCACCGCGGCCGATGCCACCTTCGCATCCGGCGCCCATTGCGAACGCCGCGCGAGCCGCAAGCCCGCTTTCTCGACGAGCGCCGCCACTTCGTTAAAGCGTTGCGGATGACGCGGCACGAGAATCAGCAGCGCGCCTTCCACGCCAAGCTCGGAGAACGCCTGCAGCACGAGTTCCTCTTCGCCCTCGCGCGTGCTTGCCGCGACCCACACGGGACGCGCGCCGATCGCCGCGCGCCACGCATGACCGCGCGCCGCCAGTTCAGGCGGCGTGCTCATGTCGAACTTCAGATTGCCGAGCACCGCGACGTTGCGCGCACCGAGGGCGGTCAGCCGCTCGGCATCCGACGGACTTTGCGCCAGCACGCGCGCAAAGCCGCCGAACACGTCCTTCGTCGCGCCGCCGAACTTCGCCGCGCGCTTGAATGAGCGCGCCGACATGCGTGCATTGGTCAGCACGAGTTGTACATCCGCGCGACGGCATTCGTCGATCAGCGTGGGCCACACTTCGGTCTCCATCACGAGACCGACCGACGGCCGCCACGCGCGAAGAAAACGCCGCACCGCGTGAGGCATGTCGTACGGCAGATAGCTGCGCAACACGCGGTCGCCGAAAATCTGCTCGCCGGTTGCGCGGCCGCTCGGCGTCATGTGCGTCAACAGAATGCGCGCATCGGGACGCGCCTTCATGAGCGCGTCGATCAGCGGCTGCGCGGCGCGCGTCTCGCCCACCGACACCGCATGCACCCAGATCAGCGGCGCGTTGTCCTCCGGCAAACGTCCGCGCGCATAACCAAAGCGCTCGCCGATATGCTCACGATAACCGCGCTCCTTGCGCGAGCGGATCAGCAAACGCAGCACGGCGACGGGCGCGATGATCCACCAGAGCGCGTTATAGATCACCCTCAGCATGCGCGCTCCGCATCACGAAGCACGCGACGGGCTGACGAAGCCGGCGACTCGCAATAAGCGGCGCTCAAACCAGCGCCCTGCCCTTCAGGCGTTCGAGTATGCCGAGCGGCGCGCACTCGGGTTGCGCCATCGCCTTGACCGGCAGAAAGAAGGTCTGTTCGAGCATGAACTGACCGGACATCACCGCGTGCGAAGTCTGATCGGAGAAACACACCCACACGCTGCCCGGCGGAAACGGCACGGTCTCCTGCGGGCTCGTCTTCTGATACTCGAGATCGGCCTTCATGCCGTCGTGCAGATTGAGCATCAGATGGTCGTATTCGCTGCGCGGCGACTTCGTCACATGCAGCAGATTCAGCAGCCACGCGGCGCCCGGCATTTGCGGCTTGATGCGCGGCAGGAAGCGTTTGGCCATGTCCTCGAACGGTTCGCCGACTCGCCACACGCGCGGCACGCCATGCGGATTGACGTTCGTGAACACGCGCAGAATGCGCTCGCCGTAATTCGGCCGCGACGGGAATGCGTCGACGTGCAGACGGCTATCGTCCTTGCGCCACGACGTCTGGCGCGTTTCCACCTGATGCAGCCGCAGGCTCGTGGGCGCGACCCGCAGCCGGCCGTTGTATTCGGGAAAGAGCCCGTCGACCAGCGTGCGTGCATTCGCCTGATAACGCGCGATCAACGCGCGCACCGCGGACTGCGTGACGGCGTCCCCAGCCACGCCATGCAGCGCGCCGCCATTCGGTTCGAGGCTGATGTTCTTGCGGTTTGGATCGGCGAGCGCGGGATCGAGCAGCGCCTGCTCGCCGCCTTCGATAGCAAAGCGCAGATTCGGAAAATACAGCACTTTGCCGCGTTCGACGCCGGCCAGCAGCGTCTCGCGCGGCACGGACAGATTGCGTGCGTGCCAGTCGGCGTTCGCGACTTCGATGATCTGTGTTTCGTTCATGATCGCCCTTGAAAACGGATGATGCGTAAGGCGAAGCGCGCCGGACGAATTACAGCAGGCCGAAGCCGGCAAGCGCGGACTTCACTTGTTGCAGCGTGGGCGGTTGCCCGGCCGTGCCGAGATTGACGACGTTCGGCGACCAGTAGCCGCCGGTACGCCACGCGGTGGCGAAATTGTACAACTCGACCGTGGGCCGCTTCAGCGCAGCCGCAATGTGAACCAGACCTGTGTCAACGCCGACTGTCGCAGCCGCGCCTTCGATCAACCCGACGACCGCGGGCAACGACAACTTCGGCGGCACGATGGCCGCCGCGCCGAATTCCTTCGCGAGACGCTCGCTCGTCGCGCGCTCGGCGTCGCTGCCCCACGGCAGGACGATCGACGCGCCGCGCCGCACGAGCGCCTGGCCCAATTCGATCCACGCGGTATCGGGCCATTGCTTGTCGGCGCGCGAGGTCGCGTGCACGAACACCACGTAAGGCACCGGAAGATTCAGATTGGCCGCCGACAACGCCAGCGCAGCACGCCCGGTGTCGATGCCGAAGTCGATCTCGTCGGTGGGTTGCGGCTCGGGCTCGTTCAGCGCCGCGGCCACCAGTTGCCGCGTGCGTTCGACAACATGCGTGCGCGGCGCGATCGGCACGCGCTTGTCGTAGAAGAATCGCACCGGCCATTCGTAGCCGGCGCCATCCGTGCGATTGCCGAGCCCGACGAGCGGTCCGCGCGCCATGCTCGCGACCCATGCGGTCTTGATGAGCCCCTGGCAGTCGATCACGAGATCGTAGTGCTCGGCGGCGAGCGCGCGGCGAAACGCGCCGATCTCGCGCCAGTTGTCGAGCGAAAGAATGCGCTTGCGCCAGCGCCGCAGCGACACAGGAATCGCACGCCGCACGCCGCTAACGAGTTCGACCAGCCCCACGAAGCTTTCCTCGACGAGCCAGTCGATCTGCGCGTCGGGATGGCGGCGCCGGATGTCGGCAATCACCGGCATGTTATGGACGACGTCGCCCAGCGACGACACCCTCACGATCAATATCTTTTGCACGCTCAAGAGAGGAAAACCGGCCAGGCGGTCCTAAGATGCATTGAAAGAGGCGCGGCGAAAAACCTGCCGCTTCGCTTCACGCGATATACCTCCAGCGAGCGGCGACACGACCTTGATGCGCTTATGCGCTGATGTCGCGTCGCCAGGACGGCAATTCTAGCGCGACATAGCTGATCGGCATGAAAAAACGCGGCGCGGTAAGTGAGACCCGCGCCGCGTTATAACGCAAACTGCGAAAGACCACTGCGGCTCATTGCAAACCGCAGCGCCTTCGCTGCCGCCGTTCAAGCTTTTAGAACGGCAGCTTTGCGTCCGCCTTCTCCGCCATTATCACGCGGCGGAAATCTTCCTGGATGCGCTTGAGCGCCGCGTCGTTATCGGCTTCGAAACGCATGACCACGACCGGCGTGGTGTTCGACGAACGCGCAAGGCCGAAGCCGTCCGGGTATTCGACGCGCAGGCCGTCGATGGTCACCACGTCGTCCGCGCCGGTGAATTGCGCGTTCTTCTGCAGGCGCGCGATCAGTTCGAAGTTCTCGCCTTCCTCGAGCTTGAGTTGCAGTTCCGGCGTGGAATGCGAGTTGGGCAGCGAGTTCAGCAGCTTGCTCGGGTCCTGCACACGCGTGAGGATTTCGAGCAGACGTGCGCCCGTGTACAGGCCATCGTCGAAACCGTACCAGCGGTCTTTGAAGAACACGTGGCCGCTCATTTCGCCCGCGAGCGGTGCGCCCGTTTCGCGCAGCTTGGCTTTCACGAGCGAGTGGCCCGTCTTCCACATGAGCGGCTCGCCGCCCTTGTCTTTGACCCACTTCGCGAGATTGCGCGTGCACTTCACGTCGTAGATGATCTGCGCGCCCTTGTTGCGCGACAGGACTTCTTCGGCGAACAGCATCAGTTGGCGGTCCGGATAAATGATCTGGCCGTCTTTGGTGACGACGCCCAGGCGGTCGCCGTCGCCGTCGAACGCGAAGCCGATTTCCGCGTCGGTTTCCTTCAGCGCGCGAATCACGTCCTGAAGATTTTCCGGATGAGCCGGGTCCGGGTGATGGTTCGGGAAGTTGCCGTCGATCTCGGTGAACAGTTCAACGAGTTCGCAACCGAGCTTCTTGAAGAGCTTCGGCGCGAGACCGCCCGCGACGCCGTTGCCGGTATCGACCACGATCTTGATCGGACGCGCGAGCTTGACGTCGCTCGCAATGCGTTCGAGATACGCGTCGGCAATGTCGTAGTCGGTGTACGTGCCGCTGCCTTCGGAAAAGTTTTCGTCGACGATGCGCTGATGCAGCGCGAGAATCTGCTCGCCATAAATCGCCGAGCCGCGCAGCACCATCTTGAAGCCGTTGTAATCCGGCGGATTATGACTACCCGTCACGACGATGCACGAATCGACACGGCGTTCGCCGCCTTCGAGCTGCAACGGCACGCTTGCCGCGAAGTAGCCGACCGGCGTGGGCACCATGCCGACATTGACCACGTCGACGCCGGCCGCACGCAGGCCGTCCGACAATGCCTGGATCAATTCCGGACCCGACAGGCGACCGTCGCGCGCGACGACTACAGCGTCGCCGCCTTGCGCACGCACTTCGCTGCCGAATGCGCGGCCGATCGAACGCGCCGTGTCGGCGTCGAGCGTCTTGCCGATCACACCGCGAATGTCATACGCCTTGAAAATAGATTTGGAGATCATGTTGGCTCACTTGCGTGCAATGGAAAATTTTGACCGGCGCGGTCATGCGGATCGGTAAATCATGGTGATCGGACATGGTGCCGCGCCCTTGCCGGAAGCGATCCGGTTCCAACTTATAATTGCGCTTTTCGGACCAGCCTGGTAACGCCATTCTAATGCTTAGACGCCCTCCATTTGTAAAGTTGCCGGGATGGCCTGTCAGGTGCGCGCACTCGCGCACGATGCATTGGCGGGCGCCTGCCGGATGCTGACGCTCAAACGCTTCGCCAATCCGGACGTCACGCGCGCGTTCACGAATATCGTCTGGCTCGGGCTCGAACGGCTCACGCAAATCGGCGTGGCGATTGCGATCAGCGGCATCCTCGCGCGTTACTTCGGACCCGATACGTTCGGCAAATGGCAATACGCGAACACGCTGCTGCTGGTGCTCTCGCCAATCACATGGGTATGCGGCGCGGAGATTCTGGTGCCCACCATCGTCGCGCGGCCGCCCGCGCAACTCGGCACGGTGCTCGGCAGCGCCTTCACGCTGCGCTTTGCCGTTTCGGTCGCGGCGTTGCTGCTCACGTGGCTCGCCATTGCACTCGGCCTCTTCGATCCGCTCGTCGGCGCCATGCTCGCGGGCCTTGCCGTCACGATGCTGTTTCGCGAACCGTTCGTCGGCGTGATCAATGCGTGGCTGCAAAGCATGACGTACAGCAAGCCGCAGTTGCTCACGAGCATGAGCACCGCGGTCATCAAGGCGGGCTTCGTCTATCTGCTCGTGCGCGCGGCTGCCGAGCCCTCGCGCTTCGGCTGGCTGTGGGCGCTCGAATCGGCGGCCATCGGCGGCGTGCTGGTCGTCTATTACATTCGACGTCATGGCGGCAAGCTGGGCTGGCACTTCGACCGCTCGCTGTTCAGGCATTTTGCGAGCGCGGGCACGGTGTTCTGGCTCGGCCTGATCTGTATGTACCTGTTCCTGAAACTTGACCGGCTCATGCTCGAACGCGCCATTTCATTCGCCGATCTTGGGCGTTATTCGGCCGCGCAGCAACTGAACGAAAACTGGATCACGCTTGCGTTAATGCTCGCACAGACTATCGCGCCCGCCTTCGTCTACCGTGTGCAGCAGGCCGCGCAATTGCGCCGGAACATCTGGCGCCTCACCGCGATGACCGCCGCGTTGATGATCGGCGGCGCGCTCGTGCTCGACCTGCTCGCGGGCTTTATCATTCGCCGCGTGTTCGGGCCGGGCTTCGAAGGCGCCATCGAGATTTTCCGCTGGGCGGTGTGGCTTTCCGTGCCCGCGGGCATCGAGGCGATCGGCAATCTCGTCGTGCTGAAGTATCAGGCGAAGTTCGTGTTGCTGTTCAAATGGCTGCTCGCGCTTGCCGTAGCGTTCGTCGTCAATCTGCTCGCGATTCCGCGGCTCGGCGCCTATGGCGCGTTGGCCGGACTCGCGTGCGGTTATCTGGCGGCGGCGGCAGTTAATCTTTATTACATTCGTTTCAAATTGCGCCCATGACGCTTCCCGCCACCGACACGCCGCCGCACTGCCTCGACGACGTCGCGGTGCTGATGCCCGCCTATAACGGCCAGGCCGACGTCGATCTGACGCTCGCGTCGTTCGATGAACGTCCGCTGGTGCACGTTCTGATCGTCGATGACGGCAGCACGCCGCCCATCGTCGCGCCCGAGCTTGCCAACATGCACATTGAAGTGCTGCGCATGCCGGTGAACGGCGGCATCGAGCGCGCACTGGAAGCCGGCATCGACGCGCTCGCGCAGCGCGGCTATCGTTACGCGGCGCGCATCGACGCGGGCGACCGCAGCGTGCCGCAGCGTCTTGCGAAGCAGCGCGCGTTCATGGAAGCGCATCCGCACGTCGCCGGCCTCGGCATGTGGACGCAGGTCGTCACGCGCGCGGGCGAGCCGCTCTTCATGCTGACGCCGCCGAGCGACCCGGCGGACATCCGCCGCGTGCGCTTTTTCCGCTCATGCCTAGCGCATCCTTCGATGATGCTGCGAATCGACGCGGTGCGCGCCGTCGGCAACTATCGCGCGATGTATCGCTCGGCCGAGGACCTCGATCTGTTCGTACGCCTGATGGAGCGCTACGACTGCGCGAATCTGCCGGAGCTGGGCCTGTACTACGAGCTGAACGAAGGCGGCATCAGCGCGACCAGGCGCCGCCGCCAGGTGCTGTCGACGCTGCGGCTGCAACTGCGCTACTTCAACGTCGCGAATCCGTACGACTGGTTGGGCCTCGGCAAAAATCTGCTGCATCTCGTGACGCCTTACCGCGCGTTGCAGCGGGTCAAACGCGGCCTTCTGGCTGCGCGCGCGAGTCATTGAGCCGCGGCCTCGCGCGGTTTTGCGCAGTTTGGTCGTCGTCGTCCGCCTGTTCTCACAGCTTGTCTTTTCATTCACCGCCGAGTTCGTTCCCGCATGAAGCCAGCCCTGAAGTCGACGCCCGCGTTGCGCATTACACTCGTGTGTAACACCGCCTGGGCAATCTATACGTATCGGCAAGGCCTGATCCGCATGCTGGTGGGACGCGGCGTCGACGTGACGGTGCTCGCGCCGCGCGACCGCACCTTCGAACTGCTGACGGCAATGGGTTGCCGCTGCATCGAATTGCCGGTCGCGTCGAAAGGCACCAATCCGCGCGACGATCTGCGCACGCTGTGGTCGCTCTACCGCCGTTACTGCGCGATTCGCCCGCACGTCGTGTTTCACTACACGATCAAGCCGAATATTTACGGCTCGATTGCGGCGAAGCTCGCGGGCGTGCAATCGGTTGCGGTCACAACGGGTCTCGGCTATGTGTTCATCCAGCGGAGCCGCGCCGCGCAGGTCGCCAAAAAACTGTATCGTTTCGCGTTCCGTTTTCCGCGCGAAATATGGTTTTTGAATCGCGACGATCAGACAGCGTTTGTCGAACAGAATTTGTTGGTGCATCCTGAACGCGCGCGGCTTCTGCATGGCGAAGGCGTCGACCTCGAACAATTCGGCTTCACGCCCTTGCCCGAGCGCGCGGAATTCAGGTTCGTGCTGATCGGCCGTTTGTTGTGGGACAAGGGCGTGGGCGAATACGTCGAAGCGGCGCGGCGTGTGCGCGAACGTTATCCGCATGCGCGCTTCCAGTTGCTCGGGCCGGTCGGCGTCGACAATCCGAGTGCGATCACGCGCGACGAAGTCGCGGCGTGGGAACGCGAAGGCATCGTCGAGTATCTCGGCGAGGCGCACGACGTGCGGCCCTTTATCGCCGATGCGGATTGCGTGGTTTTGCCTTCGTATCGCGAAGGCGTGCCGCGCACGCTGATGGAAGCGTCGGCGATGGGACGGCCGATTGTCGCGACCGACGTGCCCGGCTGCCGCGAAGTGGTCGCGCACGGCGTCAACGGATTGCTTTGCGAAGCGCGCAACGCGGACAGCCTCGCGGACGCGCTCGCGCAGATGCTCGACATGAGCGGCGCAGAGCGCCGCGCGATGGCGGAACGCGGCCGGCAGAAAGTCGCGCAGGAATTCGACGAACGCGTCGTCGTCGAAACGTATAAAGACCTGGTGCAAAAAATGACGGGCGTTTTACTTTAACGGAGCAACAGCATGACCACGAAGGGCACGATTCTGGTAACAGGCGGCGCGGGCTTCATCGGCTCGCATACCTGCGTCGAACTGCTGAACGGTGGCTACGACGTCGTGGTAATCGACAATCTCGTGAACAGCAAGCGCGAATCGCTGCGGCGTGTCGAACAGATCACCGGCCGCACGGTCGCGTTTCATGAAGCCGACGCACGCGACGAAGCCGCACTCAACCGGATTTTCGACGCGCATCCGATCACCGGCGCGATTCACTTCGCGGCGCTGAAGGCGGTGGGCGAATCGGTCGCGAAGCCTGTCGAGTACTACAGCAACAACGTCGGCAGCCTGCTCGCGCTGCTCGGCGTGATGCGCGATCGCAACGTGAAGCAGTTCGTGTTCAGTTCGTCGGCCACGGTGTACGGCGTGCCGAAAAGCTCGCCCATCGACGAATCGTTTCCGCTGTCGGCCACCAATCCGTATGGCCAGTCGAAGCTGATCGCCGAACAGGTGCTGCGCGATCTGCAGGTCGCGGACCCGTCGTGGCGCGTCGCCACGCTGCGCTATTTCAATCCGGTCGGCGCACACGAGAGCGGGCTGATCGGCGAAGATCCCGCAGGCATTCCGAATAACCTCATGCCCTATGTCGCGCAGGTCGCGGTCGGCAAGCTCGACAAGTTGCGCGTGTTCGGCGGCGATTATGAAACGCCGGACGGCACCGGCGTGCGCGATTACATCCACGTGGTCGATCTGGCGCGCGGGCACCTGGCCGCGCTCGATGCGCTTGTGAAGCGCGACGCGAGCTTCGTGGTCAATCTCGGGACCGGCCAGGGCTATAGCGTGATCGACGTCGTGAAGGCATTTGAGAAGGCGTCGGGCCGGCCCGTGCCGTATGAAATCGTCGCGCGCCGTCCGGGCGACGTGGCGTCGTGCTTTGCCGATCCGCGCGCGGCGCTGGAGGTGCTCGGCTGGCGTGCGGAGTTCGGTATCGAAAGGATGTGTGCGGACCATTGGCGGTGGCAGTCCGCGAATCCGAACGGCTTTAATTGATGCTTCAATTGCTTCGCTTACCGAAGTAATTGCGCGCGCCGGCTCGACCGGCGCGCTTCTTTTAGCGCTTGTTTTAGCGCTTGTTTTAGCGCGGCTCTTACCGCGGCTCTTTCACGAGTCCCATCAATCGCGCCATCACCGGCCACTTCACCAGCGCATGCGCATACGCATGCTCGGCCTGCTCGTCGACGTATTTCGACGGATCGATCTCGGGCAGCGAGCGCGCAAGGCCGGCAATGTCGTTGACCGACCACCTGCGCTGCTTCGGCTCCTGCTTCGGCTCTTGCGCCGATTGCAATTCAGGCTTGTTCACTTCTCGTCCACCCACACGCCGTCCGGCGTTTTCACCACGTAACCGGTTGCCGTCTTCATCGTGACGGTGCCTTCGTTTTCGCCGACCATCTCCGTTTTTGGCAGATCGGCTGCGTACTGCGACAGCGTCACGCCCGGCTTGAACGGACTGTTCGATACCAGATTCGACAGCAGTTGCGACACCGCCAGAAAGCTCGTGGGCTGGTCGATGACCGTGGTCGGCCCGTGGCTGCCAGGAAGATTGACGAGCCGCACGCCGACCGGTCCGTGCACGATCCGCGGCGTCGGAATCTCGCGCAGACCCGCCACCTGGTTGGCATCGCCGCGCAGCGCAGCGCCATGCTCAGGCACGAACACGATCACCGCGCGCCGTCCCGACGCCGCGATCAGATCGGCGAGCCGGTCGAAGTCGTTCATCAGCTTGTTGACTCGCGCCGGATACGATTCGATGCTGGTCTGTCTCACGCCCGGCAACTGGTTGCCGTCGTGCAGGCTGATCGTGTTGTAGTACAGCGCGACCGGCCCTGCCGTCTGCTGCCGTTGCGCGAACCACTTCGCGAGCACGCCGTAGTCGTCGTGAATCGCGGAGCCGTCGAACGCATGCATCGCAACGGGCACGTCGGCGCTCGAGATCATCGGCACATTCGGCACGCCGACGTTGTCCTTGATGATCTGCAGGAAGTTGTCGAAGTGTCCGTCGTGATTCAGGATGGTCTGCGGCGCGAAGCCGGCCTGCGCCAGTTGCGAGAACAGATAGCACTGCTGCGCCGCGGGCTTGTACAGGTCGGCATGCGCCTCCTGCCCGCAGCTTGCGCGCAACACGCGGATCGCCGCCGGGCCGCTATAACTTGCCGCGGTGCTGAAGTTCGTGAACAGATAGTCGAAGTGGCTCAACATCGGGTTGTTGCGCGCCTTCGATACATCGAGGTCATCCCATGAAAGCGAGCACACGTGCAGCACGATCACGTCGAACTGCTGGTTCGGATCGCTCGTGAGATGGGCCATGCTCACCTGACGTTGCGATTCGCCGGCACGGAACGCGGCCAGCGCCGCGGTATGGTCGAGCGGCGCGCCGGGCTGCGCGACGCCGCCATCCTTCGCACCCGTGCGCAGCGTGGCCGCCGCCTGAATCGTGGCGAGCGCATTGGTGCTCGCCTGCCAGACCGGCAATGCCACGAGCGCGATGATGACGAAGCTCGTCACGCGCAACCAGCGGTTCACCACCACATACGCGACTATCGCGCAGCAGGCGGCGAACAAAGCCGCGGGCGGAACGAAGCGTTGCGCGAGCTCCATCCAGTAACCGAAGCTGAACGACTCGAGATTGCCGAACTCCTCCACGAGCCGCGCGAACGGCGGAATCGCGGCTTCGTGATACATCAGTACGATGCCGACGGCCAGCGCGATCATCGCGCGCAATACGCGCAGCAGACGGTTGCGCAACCCGCCCGTCGCGGCGAGCGCCAGCGCGAAAGCGATGTTCGCGAGCCACAGCGGATGCAGATGGCCTGTGCTGAACAGATACAGCTTCAGCAGGAAATACAGGTTCCAGACACTCATTCGATCCAACCTCAGATTCCGGCGCCTCGCGC
Source organism: Paraburkholderia graminis (assembly GCF_003330785.1). Lineage (NCBI taxonomy): Bacteria > Pseudomonadati > Pseudomonadota > Betaproteobacteria > Burkholderiales > Burkholderiaceae > Paraburkholderia > Paraburkholderia graminis. Next base: position 830,377 of record NZ_CP024934.1, on the reverse strand, counting down.
CGGCGGTTCAATAGCTCAATAGCGGCTTTCGTCCAGCGCAAACACCGCGCGCAGTTTCTGCGACAGGCCTTGCAGCAGGCGCGAATAACCTTCGGCGCCCATCAGCACCACTTCGGCGAGCCCGCGCAACGGCGCGTCTTCCTCGGTGCGCGCTTCGTCGGCGGCGGCGATCCATGCGTCCGCGCGGCCGAACGTGCATTGCACGAGCTGGCGTTCCTGCTCGAGCGTCAACTCGTCGAACTGCACGCCGAGATGCTGGCCGGCCGCCCGCACCACGTGGACCGGAAAGGCAAACTGCCGGTCGCCGCGGCTCACGCACACCTGCAGCCAGTCGCCTTCAACGAGCGGCAGGCCGGGCGCGACGTGAAGACCGAGGCCGCCCGTCGAGTAGTCGCTCGTCATGCACGCGACCGTGGTGCCGTCGCTGAGCAAGAGCGTGGCCGGCATGCTCATCGGCACACGGTGGCTGCCGCGAATCTGCTTCGCCTCACGCGCGACGCTCACGGCCGCGCCGAGCATCACGAGGTTGTAGGCGGTCCAGAACACGTTCATGAGTACAGTGGCGAACTCCTCGCCGACACCGAACACGATGCGGTACACGCCCGCGAGCATCGCCACCACGTTCAGCACCAGCAGCACGATGTAGGGCTTCGACACGGACCAGTCGAGATAGCCCTCGTCCATGCGGCCGCCCTTGTCCGTCACGTTGAACTTGCCGTGCTTCGGGCTGAAGAACGCGAGCGTGGTCGGCACCGCGATGTACCACGCGAGCACCGATTCGTAGACCTCCGCCCAGAACGAGCGTCGATAGCGGCCTTGCAGCCGCGAGTTCGCGATGCTCGACAACATGATGTACGGCAGCACGAATCCGGCGATCGTCGTCGCCGATGCGTTGATCACGTACATGCCGAAGAACAGGAACGCCATCGGCATCGTCAGGAAGATGAGACGCGGCACGCCATAGAAGAAATGCAGCATCGCGTTGCCGTAGCAGATGCGCTGGAACAGGTTCAGCCCGCGCCCGAAAAACGGATTGTCGATGCGGAAAATCTGCGCCATGCCGCGAGCCCAACGGGTGCGCTGCTTGATATGGCCGGCGAGGCTTTCGGTGGCGAGTCCCGCGGCCTGCACGTACGGCAGATACGCGGTCGTATAGCCGCGCCGATGCAGCTTGAGCGCCGTATGCGCATCTTCGGTGACGGTCTCGACGGCGACGCCACCCACTTCTTCCAGCGGCGCACGCTTGATGACGGCGCACGAGCCGCAGAAGAACGTCGCGTTCCACAGATCGTTGCCCGACTGCACGAGCCCGTAAAACAGCTCGCCTTCGTTCGGCACGCGGCGGAACGTATTGAGGTTGCGTTCGAACGGATCGGGCGAAAAGAAGTGATGCGGCGTTTGCACCATCGCGCACAGCGGATCGCGCAGGAAGGTGCCCATCGTCGTTTGCAGAAACGACCGGCTCGGCACGTGGTCGCAATCGAAAATGGCGATGTAGTCGCCGCTCGTCTTCGCAAGCGCACGGTTGATATTGCCCGCCTTCGCATGCAGATTGTCGGTGCGCGTCAGATAGCGAATGCCCGCCTCGCGCGCGAATGCTTCGAACTCGGGACGCTTGCCGTCGTCGAGCAGATAGATGTGCAGGCGGTCTTCGGGCCAGTCGATACCCTGCGCCGCGAGAATGGTCGGCTTCACGACCGCGAGCGGCTCGTTATAAGTCGGAATGTAGACGTCGACGCTGGGCCAGCGCGAACGGTCGTCGGGCAGCGGCGACACCTTCCGTTCGAGCGGCCAGGCCGTCTGCACGAAACCGAGCAGCAGCACGAGCCACGTGTACGCCTCGGCACCGAACAACGCGTAACCGACGATCGCTTCGCTCGGGCCGTGAAAGTCGAGCGTCTGCGTCGCGCGCCACCAGACGTAGCGCAGCATCGCGAGCAACGACAACGACGCGAGCAGCAGCACCGGAAGGCGGCCCGGCAGACGGCGGATCAGCAAAGCGAGCGCGATGGTCAGGCCGAAAAACACGTACTGGTTCACGCCGGCCAGCGGCGATGTGCCGACCAGCGCCCACAGCACGGCGCCGAGCGCCGCCAGCATCAACATCAGCCAGCGGATGCGGCCCGCGCGCGTCGCGCCCGCTTCCAGCGAAGTGCCCCAGCGCTGCCACGGCAGTCTCGCCAGTTGGCGGTCGAGCGCCCCGACTGCGCCGCGCCATAAGCGGTAGATGGGCAACACGCCATAGCGTCCAAGCCACAGCAGGCCGCGCCCGATCTTCGGGGCAATGGAGAGCCGCAGCGGCCGCGGCCGCACGAACACGCGCCACAGCCAGGCGCGCAACGGCGCGGGACGCACGACGTCGAAGCGAGCCGCGAGGAACGCCACCGACACGCGCGCGAGCCACAACGGCAGATCGCGCCGGCCGTCGGCGGGCGGCCGGAAAAAGAGCCGCACCCACCATTCGAGCCGGCCGCCGCCGCTCACGCCGAGACGGCGCGCGAGCCAGTCGCCCGCACGCAAGCGCAACGGCCGCGCCGCAGGACGGGCGTCGGCGAAGGGCTGGTTTGGCTGTGGCGTCGTCATGTCAACGAGGCTCCGAATCCCGCGATGGCTCGGCGAGCGGCGCGAGCCATTCGTCGACCGCGCTTGCCAGTCCTTGCAGGTCGTGCGAGGTCTGCGAATACGGCGCATCGTCGAAAAGCCATGAACCGCGCGCGAATGCTTCGGGCAGCGCGGCGTCGGCATGCAGACGGATGACCGGCGCCGCGCCGGGACCGAGCGCGGCCGACAGCATGGAGAGCGCGTCGCGCTGCATCTCGCGCGCCGGGTTCAGGCGGTTCAGCACGAAGAGTGACTCGTTGCGCGCCGCCCGCAATTGCGGCAGATGGCGTGCGAGCGTCGCGAGCGGACCGGGCTCGGGCGGTGTCACGCAGACGATCAGATCGGCGCAGTAGAGCGCCTGCGCCGCATGCACCGACGGATAACGCGGCGTGTCGATCAGCACGACGCCTTGCGCGGGCAGGTCGATGCCCGCGAGCGAGGTCGCGAGCCACGCGGGTTCGTCGGCGAGCAGTTGGCTGATCGACACGAGGCTCGAAAGCGGCACGTCGCCGTGCGGGACGAACAGCACGCCGTCGTCATTGCGCCATGTATGCGCGTGCCAGGGCGCGCCGCTCGCGATGGCCGCGCCGATTCCGTCGGCGGGCAACTCGTCGAGCCCGAGGTGCGGACCAAGCAGGTTTTGCGGATCGAAATCGACGGCGACGACGGGACGGCCGCGGCGCGCGAGCAGCACCGCGAGCGCCGCAGTTAGCGTGGTTCGTCCGGCGCCGCCCGCCGTGGAGAGAATCGCGATGGTTTTCATGAGGCGGACGACGCTCCAGTCGCGCGTTCTTCTTCAGCGGCCGGCGCGGCAACGGCTTGCGGCACGAGACGGCCCTTCAGCACGAGCGCGGCGGCGTCGAACGGGACTTCATGCCGCGGATCGAAGCGGCGCGTGGCGCGCATGCCGGAACGTCGGCGAAAGTGCTGCCAGACGATCCACAGCGGAATCCCGCCGATCATGCCGATGCCGAAGCAGATGAGGAAAAACAAAGTCATAGGGCCTCCTGCTTGCGCAGTGGCATGGCGGCCGGCTCGGCGCGGCGGCGACGTCGGAGTTGCGCGGCGGCGTGGTCGGTGGCGGCGTCGGGTTGCGGCGCGTGGTTGGCTTCGTCGGAAGGCGCGCTTTGTGAGTGGACGGCGCTGGCAGACGGGGCTTGCGCGATGTGTTCAGTCACGCCCGGTGTCGTGGCTTCTGCCGCGGTTTCTTGCCGGCTTTCTGTCGGGGTTTCCACCGGGCGTTGCGATGCATCCTGCGCAACAGCAACAGCCACAGCACCAAACAGATCGCTAAAGTCGACATTCGGCACGCGGCGCTCCTCGATGCGCAGCCGCTCGATCTCCGGCAACAACTGCTCGCCGGCGATCAGTTGCCTGCTGTGCGCGAGCGACTCGACCGGCACCTGAAAAATGCGCCCCAGCGATCCCTGCGCATCAGCCAGCCGGCAAGCGAACAGGAACACATAGAGATACGCGCCGTCGGCGGTGAATACATCGCCATTGCGCACCGGCCGACACTGCCGCAGCGCGTCCGCATGCGCGACTTCCGGCTTCAGCAGCAGCTTGACCAGCACATGCGGCAGGTTCAACGACAAGCCACGCCCGAGCACATTGCTCACGTGATCCGCGAAACGCGCCACCGGCAAATAGCCGCAGACGGCATCGCTCAATGCAGCGGCGAGCGCGGCGCGGTAATCGGCGGCGACCGGGCGCGCGTTGAGCTGCCCTCTTAACGACTGCATCAGCGACTGCATCCGCGAAAACGGCACGTCGCGTCCGATCACGAGGTTCGCGCCGAGATTCAGCACGAGCAACTCGAACTGATGACGCAGCACCTGGCCGCGCTCGACCAGCACGATTTTCAGCGCGCGCCCGCACGTACGGCGCAGCGTGTGGATGGTCTCGCACAGCGTCTCGAGCTGATCGCCGCCGCTGTAGTCGAGCACGACGCTCGCCGCGCGCGCACCGAGACTGGCCTTGAGCGCCGCCTGCAAACCGTCGACGATCTCCCACTCGGCAGGCACCCACGGTTCATCGCCGACGGCTTTGCGCGTCGCGATCACGCGCATTTCGTCGCGTGCGATGCGTGCGTCGGCACGGCGGCAGGCTTCTGTTTCCTCGGGCGCGACCATCAGGCGGCCGGCGTTCGTGAAGCGCAGCGCACGCACTTCGCCCGCGGCGAGCGCCGCGCGGCTGCGCCAGAAATCGACATGCCACAACAGTTCGCCGTGAGTCGGCTGCAATCGCGCGACGCCCTGGCAACTGGTGTGGAACGCGTCGCGCTCGGGATCGCGCGCCTCCTGTTCGAGCTGCTCTTCGATCGCCTCGGAATCGAGCGCGAGGTCGTTCGTGGACGCCGCCGCTCGCCCGGCCAGCAGCACGAGCGTGATGTTGCGGGTCTCGCACCAGTCGGCGAGCACGCGGCCTTCGTAGGCGAGATCGTCGGGACGGTCCCAACTAAACCAATGCTCCGCGCCTTCGACGAAGAAAACGCTGCCTCGCCTGAAGCCAAACGGCTTGAGCGCGCGCAGCGCGCCGTAGAGACGCGCCAGCGGCCGTGCCGCGGCATCCGTCTGCGCGCTGCCCACAGCAGCATCGCTCGCGGACTCGCGCGGTCTTAGCGTCACGACGTTCAGGCGCGCCGGCAGATCGCCGCCGCCTTTCGCGTGCAAGCGCGCGAGCGGCGCGGCGCGTGTGGCGGACAGCACGAGCGTGACGGAGCGCGCGGCGCAGTCGCGGGCGCTTTCGAACAGCAGCGCGTCGGCTGCCGGCGTGCCCGCGATGCCGTACACGAGGTACACGCTGCCGGGCGCCAGTGTCGCCCAGCTTTCGGGCAGGCCGTCGAGCGCGAGCCGGTCGGGCGCCTTGTTCGGCGCAACCAGGCGCCTGAAGCCGGCGCCGAGCGCGCGCAGCGTCGACACCGACGAAGCCGCGTTGCCCGGCCGTTGGCCGGAATGTCGTGGATCTGACGTTGCGGGTCGCATGCCGTGCCTCCTCAATAGCTCGAATACAGACGCGTCGGCGTCGGCGACAGGCTCGTATCCGGCTTGCGAGCATCCAGGTTGTAGCGCACATAGACCATCGCGGAGCTCGGTGCGTAATCGTGCGAGCGGTCGATGTCGAACAGCAGCCCGGCCACCAGATGCGGACTGAAACGGTGTTCGACGACGCCGGTCAGGCCGTAAAGGAACGACACGCCGCGCGTCGAGCTGGCCCCATACACGTTGTTGCTGTTGCTCAGCGCCGCCGGGTTCAGCGCCGCCGACGCCGGCAGACCGTTCGGATAAAACGGCGAACTGCGCTCATACGAGTTCGACACGCCGACCGTCGCGGTCAGATCCCAGCGCCACGCGCCGCGGCGGCCCTGCCATTCGACCGGGAAACCGAGCGACAGATAGCGCTGCGGGCTGTAATAGCCGCCCTGGCCGAAAGTGTAGAACCGCAGATTGTTCGCATAGTGCCATGCATTGCCGACCACGCCGGTGCTGACTCTCATGTCGGCGCGCTCGAAGACCGGCACGGTCGCTCCCGTGCGCAGCGTGACGCCGGTATTGGAAGCGACGTTGCGGCCGGTGAACATCCCGGCGCCGACGTCGGCGAACAGGTTCACGCGGCCGACGTCGACGGAAGAATGCACATCCAGCCCGTCGCGGCGCACGCCGCCCCAGACCGCGCCCGTCCACGGATCGCGAAGCCCCGCGTACGACAGTTCACTGCTGGTTTGCGGCCGCCGCGACAGATTGACGGTGAAGCTGCTGTCGTCGCCGGCCATGCGGTAGCGCACGCCGCCCACGAGGTAATGCACGGGGAAGCCGATCGGCGTCGTGCCGAGATCGAACCGCAGATTGTCCGACCGGTAGCCGATGCCGCCGCCCGCACCGGTCGCATGCTGATGGAAGCTCGCCACCGCGGCGGTGCTGCTATCCGTCAGCGCCGCGTGCGTGCCGAGCGTGTCGAGCAGACTCGAGTCGGAGCTGCTCAGCGTGCCCGCATCGAGATTGACGACGTCGACATGCGCGAACACATGTCCGTCGTAACCGACCGGCAACTGCGCATAGACCGGCACCTGCTGCGCGTGATAGTTCGAGATGCCCTCGTCGCCGGACTTGTAGGCCGGATACCACGCCGCTTCAATCGACGGATCGCGGCGCTGCTCGAGATCGCTCAACGCCACTTGCGCCGGCGTGCCGTTCGGACCGGGACTCACGCCGGCGCTGCGCTCCTGCATCTCGGACTTGCGATACAGCGCCGCCGCGTCGTCGTAGCGGCCGAGGTCCTCGCTGATGCGCCCCCGCTGCGCAGTCACGTCGTAGCGGTCGGGAAACGCGCTCGCCAGTTCGTCGGTCAGCGTCTGTGCTTCATACGGCCGGCGCAACGCGGCCAGCCGGCGCGCCGCCGAGAGCCGCGTATCGATGTCGTCGGGCGCGCTTTGCTCGACAACGCCGTGCACGAGATCGAGCGCCTCGCGACGCTTGCCGCTTTCCTGAAGCACGCGGGCCAACGCAAGCTGCGCATCGGGATCGTCGGGATGCTCGGCGAGCAGTTTTTCGAGCGTCGCGCGGGCGCCGGCGAATTGGCCCTGCGCGCGCTGCAGATCGGCGACCTCGAGCGTGTAGCGCGGATCGCGCTGGCCTTCTTCGTCGACGGCCGCGAGAACCGCCGCCGCGCGCCGGTAGTCGCCGGCGTCGATCGCGGCGTCCGTCCGGCGCAGCGCAAGCCGCACCGACTGGTCCTGCAGCCGCGCGCGCTGTGCCGCGGTCAACGCGGCGTCGTTGCGCAGGTCGCGCAGCCACGCGTCGAGTTCGTCGTCGCGATGCGCGGAGCCGAGCAGATCGCCATAGCGCAGCCTGACGTCGTCGTCGGTCTGTTGCGGGTGCGCCTTCATCCAGTCGGCGAGGCGCGCGAGACCGCGATCCGGTTGGCCCATGTCGATTTCGAGCGAGCCCACCGACGCGGTCAGGTTCGCGTCGTCGGCGCCGAGCGCCGCGGCTTGATCGAGCGCGGCTTTGCCCGCCTGCGCCTCGCCCGCGGCATACGCGGCGCGCGCCGTGACGAGCGCCTGCTGCGCATCCAGATTGCGGCCGAACGCGCGCATCGCATCGGTCTGGTTCGCGGCCGGTACGCTCGCGAGCAACGCGCGCGCGCCGGCCAGGTCGTCCGTGGAATTGCGGTAGAGCGCGGCGGCGTAATGCATTTCCGGCGAATCGGAAGCCTTGAGCCCTTCGTCCATCACCGTGCGGCCGAGTTGCGGCAGGCCGAGATCGCGGTAGATGCGAGCGAGCGCGAAACGCGTCCACGGCGAATCCGGTGCTGCGCGCAGCGCCGCTTCGTAACGGTCGATTGCCTGCGCGCGCAGGCCCTGCTGCGACAGCCGCTCGGCTTGCGCCACCAGATTGTCCGCGCGAATCTGCGCGAGTTCCGCGCGATCCGCCGGCGCGCGGAAGCGGTTTTGCACGGCATCCAGCAGCGGCCCGATGCGTTCGTCGCGGCCGGTGTTGTCGAACAGCGTCGCGGTGCTGCGCACCGTCGCGAGGCTCGGATCGCGGGCGCTCAGCAATTCCTTCAGCAAGGGCTCGGCGTTCGCCCAATCTTTTTGCGCAAGCAGCGAGTCGGCGAGCACCAGCTTGGCGTCGGTATTCGATACGTTCATGGCGAGCGCCTCGCGCGCCAACCGCGCGGCTTCGTCCGGCCGGCCGGCCGCCGCGGCTTGCCGCGCGCGCGTGAGCGTGGCCCAGAACTGCGCGGTGCGGGCGAGGCCTGTCCACTTCGCGCGATTGTCGGGCGCGAGTTGCGCGGCGCGCTGAAAGAGCTTTTGCGCCTCGTCCTGGCGGCCCTCGCGCATGCGCAGCAGACCGAGGCCGCCGACCGCCTCGGCGTCATCGGATCGCGCCTGCGCGGCGCGTGTCAGCAGCGGATCGGCGGCGGCCAGATCGTTGCGCGAGAGCAGCGCGAGGCCGCGCTTCTGCGCGATGTAATCGGGATTGCTTTCGAGCCGGCGTTGGGCGTCGACTTTGTCTTTGACCACGGCGAGGCGGTCGTGGAACTCGGTGTCGTCCGGCGCGAGCGCGACGTAGGCGCTCAAGCCCTGCACATAGGCCGGATCGGGCCCTGCGGACTGCAACACGCGATGCCACAGGTCCATCGCCGCGCCGTGGTCCACATCCTTGCGGGTGGCCAGCGAACGGGCGATGCGCTCGGCCTCGGGCCGCGTGTCGCTGCTGCGATTGAGCAGGCCGGCGAGCGCCATCGCGGCTTGCGCGTCGGCGGGATCGGCGGCGAGCCGCGCGCGCAGCGCGGCGACCGCACGCACCCGGCCCTCCGGCGTGCCGGCGACGATGCTGTAGTACTCCGCGCCGAGCGGCCCGGACGGCGCGCCGTGCGGGAACAGCGCCTCAAGGCGCCGCGCGGCTTCTTCGGACTGACCGCTGCGCGCGAGCAGGCGGATCGTGGCGAGCTCGCCACGGCCGCTTGTGGCCACGCGGAACTCGTCGTCCGACTGTTGCGCGAGTTTGCTGCCGGGCGCGGCCTGGTGCAGCTTCGTCAACGCGGCCTGGGCGGCCTGCGCCTGGCCGAGGCGCAAGTTAATGCTGACGAGTTCGGCGAGCAGGACAGGCGATTGCGGCGCGATGAGCAACGCTTTGTCGATTGCCTGCTTGGCGAGGTCGTCGCGACGCTTGGCGCTCCACAGCCGCGCGGTTGCGTACAGCCGGGAGATGTTGGCGGAATCGGCGGGTGATGCGGCGGGTGATGCGGCGGGGGTGGGGTTTGCGGTGCTTGGGGTGGCGGTGGTGGTGATGCTGGCCGCGGCGTTACCGCTGGCCGCGGCGCTGGCTACGGCTACGGCTCTGGCGCTGGCGTGCGCTGCGGCGCGGGCGCTGGAATCGGCGCTGGCGCGAGCGTGGGCTGCGCCGCTCTTGCTGACCTCGGCACTCATGCTGGCTGCGGCACTCGTGCTGGCTGCGACGGTTGCGCTGGCCGCTGCCGCGCCGCCATTGCGCGTGCCCTTGCCCGCTGACCGCGCGGCGCGTGCTTGTGCCGGCTCGGCCGGCGCCGCCGGCGCCGTCGACGCGGAACCGGAAGCCTGCGCTGCCGCCTCCTGCGCGGCAACAGCATGCGCGAGCGGCGGCATGCCGCACGTGAGACCGGCCAGCCACAGCGCGCGCGCAATTCGCGAGCGCGCGCGAACAGCGACGGTTAGCGTTTCGCGGGACGGCAAACAGAACTCCAGGGCAAGTCGAGCGACCCATCGGCCGCAAAGCGATAGCGGCCATCGCGCCAGCCGAGGCCGAACAGCGTCAGCACGCTCGTGTAATAGCCGGGCGCGGTCTGCGCATCGAGCTGGTCGACCCGCGCGGACTGCCGGTCGGCAATCGACGTCTCGCCGCGCGCGATCAGGAACGGAATCGCCGCAGCCGAAAAGCCCGCGTTGCCGTCGTTCGCTCCGGGTTTCGCGTCGGTCGTATCGATGCGCTCGGGCGGCGCTCCGTGTTCCGCGATATAGCGCGCGAACGGCGTGAAATGATTGAGCAGGCGGCTTTTCAACGGATCGCTGCCGTTGAGCATGCCGATCCACAAGTACACGCGAATCGCGTTGTACGCGCTCTCGGCATGCGTCGCGGGATCGGGCAAAAAGCCCTTGCCCGCGCGATAGAGCGACCAGTCGGGCGAAAAACCCTGCGGCGCCGAGTCGACGAGCATGCGCGCCGACGAATCGACGAGCGCCTGCCAGCGCCGATCAGAAGCCAGCGCGCTACCGAGGCCACGCAGCACCTGAACCGGCGCGTAGCTCGGATTGACGCGCCACAAATCGGCCTCGGGATGAAAACCCGTCGGCCCCGGCAACAGCGTGAGGCCGAGCGTCGGCACGCGCGCGGTCTCCTCGTCAAGCACGCGCCTGGCAAGCGCCGCGCCGCGCGCCGTGTAGCTGCGCTCGTTCCAGACACGCCCCGCTTCGAGCAGCGCATAGGCGATCCACAAGTCGGCGTCGGACGCCGCGTTGCTGTCGAGCACGCCCCATTTGCCGTCCTGCCCTCGCCCCCACAGCCAGGCGGGCAGATGGGCCGTGAGATCGCCCGCGGCCAGATTGTTCTCGGTCCAGTGCAACAGACGATCAAACGACGCGCGGTCGTTGGCGACGAGCGCAAAGAACAGTCCGTACGATTGGCCTTCGGAGACCGTGCGGTCGTCGTCGGAACCGACGTCGATCACGCGGCCGTCCGGCGAGACGAACTTGCGCCTGAACTGTTCCCACGCGGGCCAATCGGCGGAAACGGCGAGTACCGTGGATTGCGCGCCGCCGGCATTGTCGAAGGCGCGGAAAGCCTGGGCGGGACAGGCGGCGGTGCCGGTCGCGCCGGCCGCCGACGTAGCAGCGGAAGAAGTAGCCGAAGTACCAGCCGAAGCAGCAGCGGAAGAAGCGGCCGAATTAGCAGCCGAAGAAGCAGCCGAAGCCGCGGCCGCAACACTCGCCGGCGCCAGCGCCACACCCGCGGCAAGCCACGCCAGCACCGCGCCGCACACACCCGACGCGACGCGACGCGCGGGACGTGCCCATGCCACGCGCGCAACGCCGACAGACGGCGACTGCACGCCGTTCGCGCGAACCTGAACTGTGCGCTTCACCATCAGAGACCCCGGCGGCGCGCCGCAAGCTCCTGGAGTGCGACAAAGGCGCCGATCGCCAGCAGCAGACCGCCGAGCGCGCCCAGCAAGCCGAGCACGACCGGATGCCTGATCGCGCTGCTCCAGATGCGCGCATACCACGGCACGTAGCCGACCAGATAAGTTTCGCCGACGCGCAGGCTGTCGATCTGTCCGTCGCGGACCAGCGCGAGATCGCCTTGCAGCCGCGACACGCTGTCGCCGCGTTCGAACACATCGAGCATGTCGCTCAGATGCGCCGGGCTCGTCGCCTGCATGACGACCACGCTGCGCCCCTTGGTGCCCGGCTGCTGGAAGCCGAACAGCGCGGCGAGCGCGCCGTCCTGCTCGAGCTGTGCGCTGCCGCCGGCGACGGGCGCGCCGTTACGCCAGTGCTCCTTGACCGAGAACGACGCGCGCACGGTGCCACTCGGTGCGCCTGAGCCGCCCGCGCCGCCGGCCGCGCCTTGCAGCGCGCCGAGCGTGAGCGGCAGCGCCGCTTGCCACGGCGTTTGCGCAAGCACGCCGGGCGAGCCGCCGACGAACAGCATGTCCTTCGTTTGCGCGAGCGACGCAACCGCCGCGGGTCGAATCACTTGCACGCGCAACGACGGGTAGCCGGTCCATTGACCCATGTGGCCCATCATCGTCAGGAATGCTTCGAGTTCCTCGGCGCCCGCATGCGGCGGAATCACCACCGCCGTCTGCGAAAGATCGGCGTAGCGCGTGAACGGAAAGCCGCTGTTGGCGAAGAACGCAAGGTTCGGCATCTGCGCGTAGTGGACGAAATGCGAGAAGTCGATCGTCGAATCCGGGTCGACCGCAGCCTGCACCGGATTCGCCGCGACGCCCTGGCACAAGCCGGTCTTTTGCGAATCGAGGTTAAAGCGCAATTGCAACTGGTTCGAACTGCCGACGCGAAACGCCGGAATGTCGATCGAGTTGGTCGAGTGGCTCGGCTGGTCCGAGAGTACCGGCAACTGCATGCGCCCTTGCCCGTCCTCGGCGCTCGCTTTCGGCAGACGCAGCGACTTGACGAGCTGATCGTTGATGTTGACGGCCAGCGCGGAATTATTGACCACCGTCGGCGCGGTGTAGCGGTAATGCAGGTCGAGCGGAACGCCCGTGCCGCTCCACGAAAAGAGGTCCGCGGGCACGCGCAGATTCACGCGGATCGCATCGGGATTGCTGCCGCTGACCTGCAGCTGCGCCGGGTCGTCGACGAGTTCCTTGAACGTGACGGGACGGTCGACCGGCACCCAGCGCGGCGCATCGTAAGGCTTGCGCGGCTCGCCGATGTCGATATGCGCGACCGTCGTCGCCGGGCCGGACAGCGCGGCACGGCCGAGCACGAGCGCATCGACGGCGCGCTCGACTTCGGCCGCGTCGCGGCCCGTGACGACGAGCAGCTTCTTGTCCTGCGCGGCGGGGTTGTCGACGACCATCAAGGTCGGGCCGGCCGGCGCGGGCAGCTTCAGTTGCGCGGGCAACGAAGACGCGACGCCGATCACGACGCCGTGGCTGTCGGCGGGAAGCCCCGACACCACCGGAAAGCGCGCCTGACGGTAATCGGCCAGCATGCCGAACCAGGACGCCAGGACGCCGGCGCTGCGCACCGTCTCGTTGTCGGGATTGGCGGGCAACAGGAACGGCAAACGCAGGCGCGACACGTCGCGGCGGTCGAAGAACGGCGCGGGCAGCAGCGCCAGATCGTTCGGCAGACGGACCGCCGACGTTTGCAGGATCAGTTCGCTCGTCGGGCTGACGTCGGCCCACAGCGCGGAGTTTTGCGGGTCTTCGCAATGATCGAGCGTGTAGTGCGCGATCAGATTCAGGTTGAGCTGGTTGTAGTCGGTGAAAAAGCGCGGGTCGAGCACGATGTCGCGCGTGACGGCCTGCCCCGCCTGTTCGCGCTCCAGCGGCACCGTGGCGACCGACTCGCCGTTCACCGACACCTTGATGTGCGACATCGGAAACACGAGCGACGGCGAATACGTGTAGCGCAGGCGCAGCGTCGCGGCCGTCACCACACGGTCGAGCCGCACGCCGACGTTGACCGTGCGCGTGTCGTCGAGACCGCGCAGCGCCAACGTCTGATAGGCGCCGAGCATGGAGAACGGCAAACGCAGGGCGCCAGCGCTCGTTGCGGCGGACGATCCGCCCACGGCGGCAGAAGACGCAGATGCCAGCGGCGCGGCAGCGAGCTTGCCGGCGATTCCAGCGGAAGCAGCCGACGCAGCAGCGGAAACCGAGGACGCGTCGGTTGCGGGCACAACCGTTGTGCGCGCCGGCGCTTCGCCGCCACGCGCGGCCACCGACATCGACGGATAGATAGCCGCTGCGAGCGCGCATGCGCCGGCCACCAGTGACACACAGAACGAGACAGCAGGCTTCATGAACTGATCAGACTCTCGCGCCCCCGCAGCACAATTGCTGGCAATGCTGTGGCAAAGCCAATTCCCTGGCCGGGATGCTGATGGGATAGAAGGAAGGGGCAATAATAAGACAACAGAAGGTAAGGTCACACTGCTTTACGTCACGGCAGCCGAAAACTGGAGCGCAAATCTCAAAATGATGCCGCACGATGTCGCGTGCGCGAGACAGTAGCAGCGCGAACACCCGGCGGCCACACAGACAGAGGCCCGTGTGGCATGCTTCTGCGGATGTCCAGAATGAACCGATCGATGCGCCGCCCGAACGATCCGCCGCCGTCTCCCGTCGCTCCCAAACGCAGCGGAATCTTGCGCGGACTGTTCGCGCTGCGGCACTCTTATGACGGATTCCTTACGACCCTGCGTGAGGAAAGCGCATTCCGTCAGGAAACCGCGCTCGCCGCGGTGTTGATGCCGTTTGCGTTGCTGCTGCCCGTCACGCCGGTCGAACGCGTGCTGCTGATTTCGTCGCTGCTGCTGGTGCTGCTGGTCGAGTTGCTGAATTCGAGTATCGAAGCGGCAATCGACCGCATTTCGCTGGAGCGGCACGAGCTTTCAAAACGGGCCAAGGATTGCGGCAGCGCGGCGGTCACGTTGTCGCTGTTGATCTGCGCGACGGTCTGGCTGCTGCTCGCCGGGCCGGTGGTCGTCAGGCTGGCTGAGGCTTATCTTTAGTTTTCTTTGAGCTGGCTTCAGAAGCCGCGCGCAAGGCGGGCCTTCGGAAGCCCGCCCACCATTCGACATTCGACGTCAAGCCACTTGCAGCGGCGAAGCGTCGCGCGCCGGCAATACGGGACGGCGCGTGTCGGCACGCGACAGCGAGCGGCCATCCGCGGCTCCGGCCGACTGAGCGCCATCCACGCGAAACACCGCGACCGCGTCGCGCAAAACCGCCGCCTGTTCTTCCAGCGATTTCGCCGCCGCCGCGGCCTCCTCGACGAGCGCCGCGTTGTGCTGCGTGACTTCGTCGATCTGCGAGACGGCCTTGTTGACCTGCTCGATGCCGTCGCTCTGCTCGAGCGCAGCCGCTTCGATCTCTCCCATGATGCCGGTCACGCGCTCCACCGACTGCATCGCCTCGTGCATCGTGCGGCTTGCCTCGGCGACGAGCGATGCGCCCTGCTCGACCTGAGCGGCCGAATCGCCGATCAGCTCCTTGATCTCCTTGGCCGCCGCGCCCGAGCGCTGCGCGAGGCTGCGCACTTCCGAGGCCACGACTGCAAATCCGCGCCCCTGCTCGCCGGCGCGCGCCGCTTCGACGGCCGCGTTCAGCGCGAGAATATTGGTCTGAAACGCAATGCCCTCGATCATGCCGATGATCTCCGTCACCTTGCGCGACGACTCCGTAATGCCGTCCATCGTTTCGGTCACGCGCGACACGACCTTGCCGCCGCGCGTGACGGTATCGAGCGCGCCATGCGCCAGCCGGTTGGCCTGCTTCGCGTTGTCCGCGTTCTGCTTCACCGTCGCGGAAAGCTGCTCCATGCTGGCCGCCGTCTGCTGAAGCGCCGCGGCCTGCTGCTCGGTGCGCGCCGACAGATCGGTGTTGCCCGACGCGATTTCGTTTGCGCCCTGCGTGATGGCCGTGGTGCTGCCGCGCACTTGCGAGACCGTTTCGACGAGACCGTCGCGCATCTTCGTCAACGCGCTCAGCAACTGGCCCATTTCATTGCGCGACTGGCTCTTGATCGCCACCGTCAGATCGCCTGCGGCCATGCGCTCGAAGTGCTTGACGGTCGCGTTGACCGGCTTGATCAGCGCCGCCGACAACGCGATGCGCGCCGCCACGCCCACCGCGATGGCAAGCGCGCCGATCGCGGCGAAGAGCAGCGTCGCCATCTGGAAGCGTTGTTCCGCGGTCGCGGCCTGGCGATGCTGATTCTCGATCTGCGCGTGTTCGAGTGCGTCGATGGCCTTCGAATACGTGGCGTAAAACGCGTTCGCCGTCTCGCCCTGAATGTTGCGGAACGTGTTGAAGTCGAAGTCGGTGAGCGCCTTGAACTCGAGTTCGATCGCCTTATCGACGAGCGCGCCGCGCGCCTGTTCGACGTTCTGCGCGAGCTTCTGCTCGGCGTCGCTCGCAAACGGGCCGGCCATGTAATTGCGGAAGTCGTTGTTGGACTCGACCAGCACCTTGTGCGCGGCGGGCAGCAGATCGTCGGTCTGCTTGCCGATGCTAAAGAGCGTTTGATACGAGCCCAGCGCCAGTTGCACTTGCAGGAGCTTCTCCGAGCTTGCCTTCAGATGCGAGAGCGCCGACGCGCTGCGCTGCGTGTCGGCGAGGCTGCTGTTGGCGAGCTTCAGCGCGCCATAGCCGACGCCGATCACCGTCAGCAGAAAGGCAACGAATACGCTGATGACCAGCGTCAGGCCGCCACGAATTGTGATGTTGTTTAGCATGGATTCTCCGGAACGGTCTTGTCGATCCGCGGCGAGTGCGTGTTGCCCCGCGTTGTCCGCACTTCGCCGCATCCAGTCTTAACGGCTCGCGGCAAGCCTCGCTGAATAGGTGAAATCCATGACTGGCGCGGCTTTCCGGGCCATTCTCGCCTCACTATCTGGGATAGTCGGCGGCATCGGCGAGCCCGGCGCTTTTCCGGGCGCGCAAGGTTTCGTTTGTATAATTCGGCGTCTTCGCTCAGGCCCACTTTCATGCTTAGTTTTGCGCTCGGCTTTCTCGTTTCACTGCTGATCACGCTGTTGATCGTGCGCTACGCGCATCTGCATGAAAAATTTTCGACGGACACCGATCTCGCCGGCGTGCAGAAATTCCATGTGCGTCCGGTGCCGCGCATCGGCGGAACGGGCATTCTGCTCGGGCTGATCGCGTCGGCGGTGCAATTGCACGGCGCGTACCCTGCGGTGTCGGGCGGCATCCTCGGACTCATTGCGTGCGGCATGCCGGCCTTCGGCTCGGGTCTCGTCGAAGACCTGACCAAGCGCGTGTCGCCGCTCGCGCGTCTCGTCTGCACGATGGCCGCCGCCGCGCTCGCGTACTTTCTGCTCGACATCGCGGTGACGCGCATCAGCGTGCCGCCGCTCGACTTTCTGCTCTCGTACGCGGTGATTTCGTGCGCGGTGACGGTGCTCGCGGTCGCGGCACTGGCGAACGCGATCAATATCATCGACGGCTTCAACGGCCTGGCTTCGATGGTCGCGTTCATGATGTTCGCGTCGCTCGCCTACGTGGCGTTCCAGGTGCACGATCCGATCGTGCTGTCGGCATCGTTCATGATGATGGGCGCGGTGCTCGGCTTCTTCATCTGGAACTTCCCGGCGGGTCTGATTTTTCTCGGCGACGGCGGCGCGTATTTCATCGGCTTCATGCTCGCCGAACTGTCGATCATGCTGGTGATGCGCAATCGCGATGTGTCAGCGTGGTATCCGGTGCTGCTCTTCATGTATCCGATCTTCGAGACGTGCTTCTCGATTTACCGGAAGAAGTTTATTCGCGGCATGTCGCCCGGCATTCCCGATGGCGTGCATCTGCATATGCTCGTGTATAAGCGGCTGATGCGCTGGGCAGTCGGTACGCGCACCGCACGCGAACTCACGCGGCGCAATTCGCTGACGTCGCCTTATTTGTGGCTGCTGTGTCTGATTGCAGTGGTGCCGGCTACGCTGTTCTGGCGGCATACGCTGCATCTGTTCTGCTTCGTGGTGGTGTTCGCGGCGACTTATGTGTGGCTCTATGTGAGCATCGTGCGGTTCAAGTCGCCGCGGTGGATGGTGGTGAGGAAGGGCAAGCGGTAAGTCGAGTTGCGCCGCACTGCATCGGCGGTGCAGGCCGACGACAGATTGCAGTGCGCTCCAAACCGGCTCGATCGGCCCCATCTTCCAGTTCGCCGCGCTTTTCTTTGCGTCGCGACGCCCTTCTCCGCGCGGGCACGCTTCCGGACTGCGCTGCTGATCTTGACGTCGAGCCGATACCCCCGCGCCGCCCGTTTCGCCGGCACGCAGGAAATCAGCATCGAAGCCGACGTCAGGGATGTTCGTCAGCGCTTCGGCGAAGCTCTCACGCTAAGACGCCCGATCTCTTTGCCACGATATTGCGGTGCTCGGCTTCAGCGCTGCGCCCCTGCGCTGCGGCCAACTCCCGCAGGCTCTGGACGGGTTTACCATCCAGAGCTCTCAACAGCGGACTTGCCACAAATGATTCCACGCGTTGATAGCGTCAGCGATAGAGTCAGGCGCGTGAAGTGCACGCATCCACTCCGCGGCCGACGTGAAACGATTTGCAACCCGAATGCCGAGCGCCTGTCTCGCGGCTGTGCTTAGAGCGACGAGCACGCCACCACTGCTCTTGATGAAGTTGCGCCGCTCACGGTCATCGCGAAAGTGACACGCGTGCGTCAATCGCGAGCCAAATCCTTGTGCCACTGACCGAACTCACACTTTACTTAGACGACCGAGAGCAGATGATGCCTGGACCGCTGCGATGCGAATATCATCCGAGACATCCCGCTAAATTCGGGAGTCTCGGTCAGCCTCGTTCGTGTCTGCTGCATTGCCTGCTCCGGTTCACGGCGATACTTGTACAGGAAGCCCGCGTCGTCGCACTCGATGACAAGTCGCTTTCTGACATGTCCCCGCGCGAGACGAATGCCACTAAGGTCAGCCGGTCGCACTTTCGCACCGACGAGCGCGCGAAGCAGATGGTCGCTCGAGGCTCCTCGCAGATGTGAGATGAGGAGCGCCAGGCGTCGCCCGAGCGTTTCCCGCACCAGCGCTGTTCGAGCGCCAAAAACTTTCGGCCGCTCATGAAGCGGAGCTCATCCGGGAACGCGTAAGGCGTTTCAAGCAGAAGTGCTCCGATGCAAACTGCGTCGCGAATGGCCCTCCGGGAAATAGCGAGCTCCCGGGCGCAGCTGCTGTACCTAGTCCGCTGTCAGCACTGAGCCTGCAGTTAAGATGGTAAGCCCGGGGGGGAGCTGCTTTTCCGGCGGCTGCCCCTCACCCAGCACCTCATAGATGAAACGTGTGGATGTCCGTAAAGCGCACGCCGCCCTTGTCAGACTCCCGCGCTGGTCGTCCAGAACCTCCATGATCTTCTCGCGCGTGAGGATAGGGATGACGGGCCGCGCATAGGCAACCGCATGCATACCCGGACGACTGCCGTTCGTGCCCGTCGAGTTCAATGTCCTCATTAAATCGTTTAGCAGACTAATCAGCTGCTGCTTGCGGATCCACAGCAGGAACTGGCACCAATGTTCATACTGCTCGGCGCGTTCTTCGCGGGTCATCTGCTGTGTTGACCAGCGATCGATCAGAAAGCGCAGATGCTTGGTCTTGAAGTTCCATGGACTTTGCAGGGCAAAGCCGCTTGAGCGCAGCGCCTCGAAACCCTCGAGCAGTTCAGCAATCCGTCGGCATTGCCCTTCCGCCGACACGGGCGTCACTGTCTGGGTGCGGCGGTCGCATGTTACGCGCACCTTCCCCCTGACAAGGTTGCGAAATTCCCGGCGCATCTCCCTGCCCATAGTGCTGCAGGCAATGACATAACGGTAGTCATAGTGAACGTACATGGTTTTCCTTGTATCTAGTTAGTCATCTGGACAGCGCCGAATGCGATCGCCGCCGTACGACGCCGCGACGAGCACGCTACCGTCCATCTTCTCCGCCGAACGGCGCGCGCATGCGGGCGGCAAAAAACGACTCGTTTAGTTCCAGTGGGTAAATCAACTTCAAGAGCGCAACGGGAGGCAGCGATCGTAGCTTCGCCGCGGGGAACAGTCCGGCGTCGCCTGCTGGCTAGCAAGTCAGGAAACAGACGAAGCCGGCCTGCACAACGTCTTTGCGAACCGGTACTTGCCATTTGCGTCGTTGCGCAGTCGCTCGCGCTTGACCCGCACCCTCAGCGCATCCAGCTTCCTGTGACCAAAACCGGACGCTAATAACGTCAACCTGATGCAGGTGATCTCCAGCAGGAGAATTTCGACATCGGTGCATTCCTCAGCGCGTGACGCGATGAAGCGCTCAACAAGCTGAACATCGATGTCTTCCAGCTGCGCCGGGCACGTCGAGCCCGGCAGAGAATGTTCAAATGCGGTCCACACGGCACTCGTGATCGATCGCATGTATTCGTTAAGTCCGATCTCTTCGGCGCAACGTGTCGCCTCCCGAACCAGCAGGATTCCAGACATGCAAACACCTCAGGGTTGTGATTTCCGCTTGTCGGTCGACGGCCAACCGGGTGCAGCTACCGGACCGCGTGACATGTCCCGCCGCCCGATCGGATGGCCGCTCAATTCTTGGTGCCGATATTTCGCCAGTAGACGTGCCCGTGCACGCGGCAAGGGCGATGGCTTGCGCCGACGTACCGCCGCGATGTGTTGCTCGGAGACGTGGTTTTGGAACCTGCCTTTGATGGGCTGACAGTAGTGCGCCAGAATCATCTGCACCCGTGTTGGCCCATGCCCGAGTGATTCGCTCAGTTCAATGAGCACCTCATACGGGGCCATCCCCGCTTCCAGCATCTCCAACGCGCTCTGGAGCGCATAGGTGTAGCGAAGCGAATGGAAGCTGAGCGTTCCCGTCATGCCCGCACGACGAAGCAAGGCTTTCAGTCGGTTCATCGACGACTTGAGCGTTTTCTGTTGCCCCGTGACCAGTTGAAGGTCATGCTCGCGGCTGTAGGCAAGAGCAGCGCGGACGGCCTCGGTCGTCCGTTCACGCTCGCTCGCGATGATGCGCACCTGCCGTGGCCTTGCGTTTTTCGAGCCGCGCATCAGTGCAAGCGTCGCGTCACCGCGCGCAAGGCCATCAAGCCACATCTGCAGATCGGGTGCGCACATCAGCGCCTCCTTTCTTCGGAGCCCGAGATGAAGTGCCAGCGAGATCATGTGGACGAGTCCCGTGTCCACCCTGCTCGCCCGCGCGAGCAGTGCGTCAACTTCTGCAGCCGTCATTGCCCGCTTCGCTCCCATCCTGACGCGTCGGCCGAGTTCGAGGCTTTCATTGCTGCAGACCTCGTTTATGTCGTGACCGGCGTGGCGAGACGTCACACGGATAGCCGAGAACATATTCGCGAGCGTGCCTGCTGCTTTGCCTTGCGCGACGTTGTATTGCGCATAGGCGCGAATTACCCATGCAGGGATCTCCGTGATGGATGCGCGCATCTCACCTACCTGCCGGGCGAAGCGCAGGAGCCCTGTTGTATCCAGCCGTCTGTTCTGCTGTGTTGCGAAGCTGCCGCCCGCTCTTTTGCTGCTTACCGCTGCATCGTGTACCGCTTTTGACATCATGCTCATCGTCGGAACCTCCGGTGTGCGCGCGTACTAACCCGTGATTCGCGCGCGCGTGACGCGAACAGGTCCCCGGAATAACGGCTTTTGCAAGGCATGTCATGTTCGACGGCGCTGCCTGCAGTGCCTGTATTGAAAGCGCTGGACCGGGGCGAGCCAGGCGCATAGGTTGGTTCGTGCTTCGCAAGGAGGGCCGGTACTGCGTTGAGCTGTGGGATCCGTGACGGATAGGCCTTCTGGGTGAAGTAATGGGAGAGGACGGCGAATGCCGCCAAGTGGCGCGATTTGCCGGAGGTACCAGGTGGCCCGTGGTCCGGTGCTGCCTGAGTCACGTGTCCAGTGACGAAACTGACCGCAATCGCATCAGGAGCGCTTACGCCGCAATAACTGTTGCGGGCGACAAGGCATTTTCGAGAGGAAGCCGGTTAAGGCGATGCCGTACGCTGCAGATGATCCGCCATCATGCAGAACATCGCAGCCACCGACTGCCAGATCGCTTGCTCGCGTAGCTGAGCTTCGTCTGGCGTTGCATGTGACGTACATAGCGCGTGAGACTGGCGAGATCGGCCGGAATCACACCTTTGCGCCGAACATTGTCTGGTGGTATCGCTCTCGAAGGAGCCGGCACCACTGACTCTCCTCCACCAGTTACCGCTTGCTGGCATCGGACATAAGGTGTTGCACCGCCTCGGCGGCGGTGCAACACATCCTCAAAGACAACGGGCTGCGAAACAGCGATGCCCGACGACAAAGAGCGCGATCGACGATACACCAAGACAAAGAGGTTCAAGCAGGGAATGCCAGCTGAAACCATGCATCGTGGCTACTTCAAAGCACGCTCCAATGAGCGCCATCGCGCTAAGCATATGAGCGAAGCGCCCGTTGAGCCGTCGCTGCGCAGGAGAAGATGAAAAGAGGTGCATAGCGCCTGCAGCGAACCCACGACGGCAAGGCGCACTGAAGTCAACAAAGTACCCTCGCCCTGTTTCATGCTTCACCAGGTATCGGGTGCCGCCGCAATCTGCGACAAACGATTTCAGCTGATCACACCGATTCAGCACTTCCATCAGGGAAGCAAGGCGCGGCGGCAGAGTGACATGTGCTGACTTGAGGTCAAGCAGCACGCGGTCTCCCAATACGGTGCCGCCCTCGTAAGAAACTTCAACGTTTACAAATTTCACGATTGCTCCATTGTTCACGACTGCTCCACTAGGAAAAAAGTAATAAAGGCGAATCTCCGGCAAGACATCGACCGCCCCACGGACACAAGTCCGTAGGCAGCCTTGTCAAGGAAAGGAGGTGAGGTTCACTGCCCGGTGACCACACATGCCGGGTTGATGGTCCAGACGGAACACCAGAATTGGCAGCCGGGCTGCCGCGAATGGAGTCGTTGGATAGAGAAAAGAAAACGGAGGGAATCTTTCGATTCGTCTTGTCGATGCGTTGAAAACGCGGGGATGGAGTGACTATAGCGGTCCGCAAAGGGCTCTGCGGCGGCGAAAGATCACGAAAACGGGGGGTCTTTCGCTGAACTGCTTTCTGGCACCTTGCTCCACGCGCGTGCCGGGCGCCCCGCTTCGCGCTCCCACAATTGTGCTGCGTGAACCTACGGAAGACATGCGCCCTTCGTCAGATTGTTCTGATAGTTACTGCACTGCCGGAGCTGATGCATCAGTTGCTCGCGCAGTTCGTGCTCGCCATCGTTCTCAACGACTACGTGCTGACCCGTCCCCTGCCGGTATGGGTTCGTCGGTCGTTTCTTGCCCGTGGACTTGCCTGCCAGATCTTACGAAGTCATGTGAATAAGTTAAGGCACTGAATCCAGAGCGCATTTTTCTCCGTCCGTTGTAGCCAATTCAGCAGCACCCGGGCTTTTTCCGTACAGCGCCCGTGTAACTTCACGTTGGCCGGACAACGTAGAGGGTGAGCGCCGATGGGCTACACCGCCTAGTGACTAAGCGTGCATCAACCGATGCAACGCTTGACGCGAGATGCAAGGCCTGCGACAGCCTGCTACGTGCTCCAAGACATCGCAGACCGTGCGAGTCAGTGACGTCCCTGGTCCACCCTCATGATCGACGCGAGCATGACCGCCGTGATGAACGATATGGAGGCGCGATTTTCACCTATCACGCACTGGCTAACCCTGTGCTGGAGTCACTGCGTGGGCTAAACATCCGAAAATTTTAACCATGGTTAAAATTTCTCGATGATGCCCCTCTCCAAGCCTTTGTTTTATTGGGTTTTTTTCGACGAACCTTGTTCCAAAAATGGAAATTTGGAAAAAATCTTGGAACAGGTCACCGCGTCTCTGGATTGAGCAACCGGTACAGGCTCTGGCGCGGGATGCCTAGGTTTGCCGCAGCTTGGCTTTTCATGCCCGAAGTCTGCTCGACCACTTGCTTGACAGCTTCTTGCGTCAACGCCCAAGTCTTCTTCGCGGTAAGTTTCGCGATTGGCAACATGTTCAAAGAAGACAGCGAGCCTGAGTTGTTTGCTTACGATCTCCCCCGACTCGCCATCAACCCAGTGGAGTTGGAAGACGTTCTTCGCGAGGTCTACACCGACCGTCGTAACTTCATTTCGGACCCTTCGGTTAGCCTGTGAAGATCTCAATGATCTTCCCATTTGGGCACATCAATGCCGTCGGCCCGTGAGGGTCCACTTCTTTTGGCTGCTCGCATCCGGTAGTGAGGGCGTTCATTCCATTTGTCGCTGGGCGGCCAGCTGGCTATCTTCACCAGCATTACATAGCGTGTCTGGCGCTCGACGAGCGTGGCAATCCGGCTGCTCCCGCTGCCGCACAGAGGCTCGCCTTCCCGATGAGGCCGGAAAGGTATGGAATCAGCGATTGAACCGCCCGGCCGCGGCCGAGGGCGAATTGCTCGATGTCGTACGTAAAGAGATCTCGCCGATCGACGCGCCGTACATCCTTGATTTACTTAGTCGCACAACGGAGGACTGGGAGAAGCGCGGCCCGATTTTCTCAATGCTCGCGCAGAAGATTGTCGACGGGAAAATCACCACGCGCGATTTCTGGCCGATAGACCCGGTGCTCGAGGATGCCGCCCGTTATCGCACGCTGCAGCAGATGGCGCGCTTCATCTACATCGATGGTGTGGCGTCCGTTCAGTTCCCACGCATTCCGGCGACCAGTGGTGACGAGGATTGCTCCTTTGAGACCCGAGTCTCCGCCGCAGTTGACGATCTCCCGGATCGCAACCGCTGGTGACTTGGCTTCGCCGGAGCGGCGCCATACTGGACTCAGCTCTCGCCATATCGGTGAGCGAACAACCACCTGTCGGAGAAAAACATGTCACCCATCGAGTACATCCGCGCCGCGTACCGTCATCGCGAAAAGCTTGTTCCGCAGCTACTTACCGTGCTGGCGCCCGGAGTAATTCTCACCTATCACGCGCTAACCAGCCCGGTTCTAGAGTGGCTTAGGTAGGCCGAGCACCTCAAAAAAATAACCATGGTTATTTTTTTTCGAAAAGAGCCGACGCTAAGTCATTGTTTCGGCGTTTGTTTTTTTCGGACCTCCCTGTTCCAAAAGTGTAAGTTGTGTATAATTTTTGGGAACACTGCTGCTGTACGACGACAGTCGAGCATTCCCCGCTTTGTCGGACCATCCGCTTTCTGACGAGAGCAGCTGGTAAAGCAAAGGGCGCGAGATGCCGAGAGCCGCGGCAGTTCGAAATTTTATGGCCGACGCCTCCTCGACAGCTGGCTAGACCGCTGCTTGCCGCGTCAACGCCCGAATCCTCGCCCTCTTAACAGCCTCGGTGAGTCGATACAGTTGCAAATAGGCCGTGTCACTTCGCCAGCCTGCATTCCTAATACGGCGCTACGTCCACCGTGTTGAGCACAACGACTGGCATCACCGCACTTCGAACGGAGTACGAACGCATGTGCTTCGCAACAGAGAAGCGAGTTGGCAAATGTTTTCAATTCTTGATGTACACGCTGTCTTACGGCGTTACCAATTGCCCGCCGATTTCTAGCCGATCCTAGAAGAGCTTCTGCGACGGAACGGGAGCCGCCCGCATGGCGCGACAAGCGCAAGTGCGAAAACACTCTCAATAGCGACGCAGAAGTACGGGGCAATGGCAATCTGCAAGTCGTTTGAGGAATTGCGTCAACATGGCTTTGCGTTGCAGGCCTCATACTCATTGAAACACAAACACGTAAGGTTTCTAGTGAACCTTTGGGTAGGTGCTAAGCTGACTGGTGGCGCCATTGAAAACAAATTGATCTACCTCTGGGCATTTTCCGACCGGATACGGTATCCCGATCTGGTCGGCACTCTCGCGGATCACGTCGACGGAGAAGAACACGATCTCGTGGGTTCGCACGTCGCCCGGCCCGACAAGTCGTGGGAGGCCAATGGCATTGATGCCGAACTGGAGATCAGCGAGGTCGCTGCCACCGACCGCAACGTCGCAGTGCAGTTGAAGCTTCAGGCCGCGGCCGGTTTGCGTGTGAAGGAAATCTTTCTGCTTCGACCAGCGGAGACCCTACGAGATGGTGGCTTACGGGAAGTCACGCATGGCAGGCGGGGCGGCCGGTCTCCGCTTGTACCGGTCGGCTGAGCGTCGACGTCCTTGAGGAAGCGGCAGCATTGTCCAAATCCATCTACCGGCACGATTCCGCCGGGTTATACCAATCAGCAGTGGCGTGAACACTATTACTACGTGCTCGGAAAGCATGGCCTGACTCAATCTGGCAACGGGGTGACGAGTCACGGGCTACGGTATCAGTTTCTTCAGAAAATGTACGCCGCACTGGCTGGCGAGCCCGCGCCGATTAAACGAGCGGAAGAGTGTGGGCCAAGCGAATTGCACCGTGAAGCCTGGCAGCGCGTAGGCATGATCGCAGGGCTCAGCGCTGCAACAAAAGTGAACGTGTACATCGCAGTCCGCCGCGCTGGCACGCGAGGCGTGGCGCGCTCGCTCACGCCGAAGGACGCTGAGCAGGCAATGAGCAAGCGCGCGGAGTGAAGATCCACGCCGCGGCGAAGCTGGGAATCTCGCCGCAGGCGCTCTACGGACTGCTTGAACGAGACCGTCATGACAGTCTCATTCGCCTGTTCCCGCGAACGCCGCAGCATACGCTGCTTCAGTCACATCGACGGTCTGGCGTCCGTCCAAATGCTCCGAGAAGGCGACGAAACAGCATGAGCAATCTACAGATATCGGAGATGTCGGCATTGCCGCAATTCTAGCCATAGAACAACGTCGCCGGCGGGGAGGAGAAATTGTCGAGACCTCCGCCGGCTTACCGTTCTTCAAATTAGCAACCCCCTCCCAGCTGTCCGATGGGAAAGCAACTGTAACGCTTCAATTCAAATCTGCTTGCGCGCGCGACCTTCCTCAATCCTCTGCCGATGTTCGGCGAGGGCTTCCGGTCGAGTGTCGGCATGCCGCATAACCGCCTCCGCAATCTTTTGGACCGGCAAACGAGCTATCTTCGTACGGGCGAATTGCTGCTGCCGCATCCGCAGGTGCCGGTAAAGTTCGCCGCGCTCAAGCAGAGTTGCCGGAAGCACAGGATCTACCGTGCAAGCGCCGTGGGAAAATACGCCAAGACCTTCCACGAGCCACAGCCTCGGAGGAATCAACCCCTTGATAAATCGAACTTTCGACGCATTCTGTTTCAGGGGCGACGTGCGCGCGACCCGCTGCCCGTCGAGCGTCGCGAGCATCAGCTCATCATTGGTTGCGCCGCTTGTGACAGCGCCGGCCCAGTGCTTCGTTTCGATGACGAAAATGCCAAACGGAGCAATGACCAGATGATCTATCTCGGCTGTCGGAAAGACACTGCCGGGCGCGTGAACAAGAATAAGGCCATTGAATAGCAGCCAGTCGTCCTCGCACAGGCGAACGAGGTGTCGTTGGAGATCAGAGGACACTTGCCTCTCCCCTTCTGCTCCAGCTCCGACTGCGGGCCTTAACCCACCTGAACCCGGCTCCTCCGGGGAAGGCTCGTCGGTTAGGCTCATGTACGCCCAAAGAAACGCGGCGCCAAGCAAGAGCAGTTTTATAAGCATGCTTTTTCTCCTTTCATTAGTTAGGTATCTTAATCATATCTGCCATCATCGAAAGTCAAGGAAAGCGTTGGCGCAACTAGTCAACGGCGGTCGGCGGGTCACCGCACGCCTATGTGAAATGTTGGTTCAGTGCCTGACTTGCCGTACCCGGTCCAGGTTCAGATCGGTGTGGCCAGGGTGAGCAGCAAGTATCAACTCATCCTCACCCAGCTCCTGTACAACCGGCCCTCTCCAACTTCACCGCCTGGCAACTGCTAATGCCAACGCTGTGCCGCGGCGTTAGCGTGCAGTCGCTTGCGCGTCAATACAATGCCGACGCGCACATGTCACCGAGTAACGACATTGAGAACAGGTTAGTTGCGACCGAGGAGCGGGGAAGGGCACAAAAGCGCCGATGTGACAGCCTCGACCAGCTCCCGTCGAGGCGGCGAGTTGGCCTTCAATGCTCCTTACCCGCTAGTGATCCGCGAGGGTTGACCCGCGAACTCAGTTGAACCAGTAAAACAGAGGGATAGTTAAAGCGTCATAGACAAGAATAGCCACGACTGCCAAGGCGAAAGCCAACTGGGGCGCGAGCTTGTGACGAAGACGGTACGCGGCGCGAATGTAGTCGAAGCGGGACATAAAGCAGCTACTCCTAAGTGAAGGACCGGTCTACCGCAGTCGGGAAGACCTTCTGACAAACATGCCGACCCCAGCAAGATATCGAGTTCGCGCCGGCTGCGCCTCTGCAAGCCGTCAACCCTGCAATGAACCCGGCCTACCTATCAAGTTCTGCGTCTGGCCGCGAAGCCCGACCGCGTTTAGACTCAAAGGCGTGGGAGCACTATCTTGATGGATGCAGCGTGACACCGCGAGTCATCGCATCAAGGTAGCGGCGAGCCTCGAACAGAACAGTCTGGAAAGTGGGCTTGTCTCCAGCGACTTCCCGGGTCCATGGCCTGCTCTCCACCGATCTGTGCAGTGATTTCAGCATCTAAATCTGCAGCTATAAGCTTGCGTTGTATCTCTGGAAGTTTTCCGGAGCCGTCCGCGTCGCCTAGATGTTGAGCGAAATGTCCTTCACAGGAAGCACATTTCCTGCGACCCGCGTTTATTGGAATTGGTATGGGGCAAGGGCCACGACGACCGTGGTCCGCAATGAGGCGTTGGCGCGGCCCAACAGCTAAAACACAACATTGGGCTCTCGCCGCGCGTCTCGTCATCGACAGCGGTTCACACTCGAAAATCGACCTCAGCAACGACACCCTACTTGCAGATGCCAGCAACGCGTGCTTCGTCAACCACCTTCGCCCCAGTCTGCAGTTCGCGACTGCAGGTTCGCCGCGATGTTCGCCGCTGCTGCAAACCGCGCGTGGCTATCGCGGAACTGGTTCAAACGCGAGCGCATAAAGTGGCGCAACTCAATAGCTTGAAGGAGGTTGACCGGTAAGGCGGGATCGAGCGTACACGAGGAATCGGCAAACACCGCAATGGACTCGACCGGACAACCACAATGGCCGACGACCGAGCGTAGATACCGGAGTGCCGGCTTTGCCCTGCGCAATGGCGACGTTTGAATCGAGACGACACCTGGTTTCTCATGCAGAACTACTTCCTCTTCGCTGGATGAACGCGTCACTGTGCCCGTCCAGTCGTACTGATCGACGACAAAGACCCCAAATGGAGTTACAGCCAAACAGTCCAGCCAGGTCACCGGGTTGAGCGTGCCTGGGGCGTGCTCCAGCAGCACTCCACGGCGAACGAAGCATGGATCTCCGGTCATTGCCTCGAGCAGCGATTGAATACGCCCTGATAATGGCGAGCACTCATGACGGCGCTGAACCTTCCACGAAGTTTGACCGAGGTCCTGTCCTTTAGCGGCCGCACTGAAATCCGTCCGCAACGCGGCGGTGGAAACTGCATTATTCCCGGCCAAAGGGTGCTGTAACTTGATTCGTTCCATATGTTCTCCGTTGATTGAACGAGCGGTTAAACGACAGGCAGCATTCGCCCCGCTCGGCTCGTCTAAGAGCGCAGCGTGGCACTCGGTGACACCGAACTGCGCAGCAGGTCCAAGACGTCGCTAGTCAGGACGGCCTTGGATAACTGCAGCGTGCCATGTGTGGCGCAAAGTCAAGTCAACGTGAAATGACCGAGATAGCGAGCCTACAGACCCGAACCAACAAATGCCTTCGAGGTTCAGCCCGTTGACCTTCTCTTCTTCAAGCGAGCACATGGGCGATCTCGCGTGCCTGAAGGTCCACTGCTCGCGCCGAAAGCCACGCGGAGAGCGACGATCATTTCGGTGGGTATAGCGGCGGAGGTTTCGGCCGGCCGGTGCGGAGAAGTCGGCCGCAACGCAGCCGCTGGAGAGTTCTCCCCACCGGCGGCGCCAATCGGTTGAGCCCTATGATGGCTGATTGAATAAGAAAGCGATCCGCTAGATATCTGCCACCGGCATTCCCCACAAACCGGTTCGCGTCTGCATGTCGAAACGCAAACATCACTCGCAGTAGATCGCCGGCGCCAAGGCCGGCATCAGTAATCGGTTATCGCCAGAAGGTGCGGGTGTATGGTGACAGGCTCGACTGCCAGCGCGTAAAGACATCATCGAAATCAGCGCTGGCTGCATCCAATGACTTGTCGTTTTTTCATCGGCGCTCATAGCTCTTCGCAGTCATCCGCTCGCAACAACTCTGGGCGCGTACCAGAAAGGAGTCGACAACCACATGGTAGGCGGTCGTCCATTACTTGAAGAGGGAAATACGGCGTGTGGTAAAACGCACTGGCTCACTTAGCTTCAGCAGTGACGTCGGGACGCCGTACCCCAGCTCCGGTCTTCACCGTCAATTCGCGATCGCTTCAGCTGGGGAACTGAATCTGGCCAACAGTGCTCCCAAAAAGCTCACGGCCGGGGCAGTCTATGCAATAGGAGATGCGTAGGTGCTCACTTCCCGCGATTTGGTCGCAATGCCCAATTTGCCGACTTCATAGTCCATCGAAATCCGGCCAGACGCAGAGATATGCGTAACGACAAATTCACCTGTCAAGACAACGCAGTCCCGCCCTAACAATGGGACCTGAAGACCCGGCAGACGGTAGCACTGCTAGCTCTTCGCGAATGGAAAACAGTTCCCCAAGCAAAGGGAGCAGTATTTCATGCGCCTTTGGCGAGAAGTCGCGAATTTTTTTTGGCGTTCGGTCATCGCGTGCAGTTTCTTGGCTCGATTCGGATAACCTAGCGTTGCGTGGGCCGTTAAGGTGTTCGCCAACCTACCCCCGCTCGTGTGGAATGTTCCGGTCATGGATAGATCGTTTTGTCGGGCTTCAGCAAAGGGTTCGGTGCGATGCCGTCGCTGTATCGGCAATGCCTATCCTAAACCGGCTCATCCGACGCAGCTCCTCAAATGATGACGATAGTGGTGGGCGTTTCGCGAGCGCACGGCCATCCCATCTTGAGTGGCGCCAGAGTCCTGGGAGCAGCTTATCCACCAAAATTGGTGGATAGGTGAAGCACGACCGCAGAGGGAATCGCGCTTGGCTGGCGTCGACGCCGACGCCGACGCCGACGCTGTAGCGTCGAGTTCAAAGTTTAGGCGGCGGCAGCATCCCAAGGTCCACGGTGTCGCTCATAGCCATCGCGTTGCACCACGAATCGAACGCTCATCTGGTGAGACACACCTTCAGCCGATATGCTGGCGTTCAGACACGCTGCAAGGCAATTGCCACAATACTCGCGCCAGCCTGCTGACCGCGACGAAACCGGTGGCAGCATCGGCTATTGACTATCACGCCGGCGCGACCAGCCGGACGTGCGGAGACTCCGTGAGGCACGGACCATGCGTCCCCAGCAAGGGAGCCAAGTCGCGGGCTAAGCAGATTGCAAAATCGGCGACTAGTGCGTTAGGCAGCGTCCTGCTTCGACCGGTTTCGCTATCAGAGGATTGAGTCCGCCAGATTGTTTGGCGGGACCGATCGAGTCGATTGGACATACCGATGATCATGCGACAGCGGACTCTCTAGCAGCGCACCGCCGCTTCCAGCACCTTCAAAGGAAGAGACACACTAACGGAAACTACCCCGTCTTCTTCCACGCATCGCGACGTCGTGGAGGCGATGGGCGAACACGCAGCGCGAGGGCGACAGCCAATCTATTTTCCGTTTAGCGCACCGGCCAAGAGCCGGGGTATGTAGCCTTAGTCTTAACAACTCCGCAGCTTAGCGTGGACTGGATCCAGAAATCGGCGAGAAACTCTGCGTGCTCTGCCAGTACGCAAGCCCGATCTGCGCATGTCGACCAACGCGACTGCCAATTGCGGGAAACTTGCGCGGCCGCCCCGTTGCCTCCGTGCAGGGGTTTTGGCGCCGTGGCGTGTGGTGATGTCTGCTCAACGCGAATCGTGCCACTGGGTCGGTTCAGTCACGAGCCGAAAGCGGCCGGTCATGTTCGCAAGATATGCATGAATGCAGCCGCTCACTGCTACAGTGCAGGTCCCGGAACGACGTGCGGACATGCCGTCCGCGGTTTCGTCCAAGCTCGTGTTGCGCTGATTCGGTGCTGCTGAAGAACCGGGCCCGTCTATCTACGATAGCTTCAATGACGACATCGAAAGGGGCCGCGATGATCTTGCGCCGTGTGGTTGCAAAGTTGCGGATCAAACGCCGCCGACGCAGCCGCCTCCCCGATGTCACCGGCCACATGCGCAGCACTTGTGTGGACACGCCGCCGGTTTTGGCGGTGCTGCGCCCACAAGCATGGTTCGCAACGCGGTGAGTCGTCCCTGCTGAGCGGGAACGAGATGGAACTGCTGGCCGATGCCTACGACGCGCGAAAGCCAGTAGGACGCGTCAAAGTAATCATAATCATCGGACGCGCGGCTACTAACGAAGTACCGGACCACCGTTTCCAGATGCGCTATTTCAGCATCGGCGAATGCCGCTGAGCGCTTCGGTCGGGGTTGCTCATCCGCAGCCGTTGCTCGCGACTTCATTCGAGGCTGCCCTCACACCGGTTCAAGATCCGACGAAGCAGCGCAGAGCGAGACGCAGAACCATCGCGCGGAAAGACGCGGCCAGGCGATAAAGGCGCGACGCGTCCCGGTTTGCGAATGTTGTTGCGAAGGTTATAGAGAGGGTCGTTGCGGAGGTTCCTATGACCTCGTCTGCGTTCGGCATTGCCTCCGCTCGCGGCGGAATCGGGAAAGTACAGTGTTTTGAAGTGCATGGCCCAATGAAATCGGATTGACGATTTCATCTTGCCGAGATCAGCGAGAAGTCAAGGCAGCGTAGCCCACGAAGCTTGACGCTGTTCTGAGCACCGCAGCGGTGTGCAGACGCTCAACCGAGAAATGGGGCGATCCTTCAGTCATCCTATGGAGTGACCAATGCGACAATCGCAAATAGCCCGACACTTTCAGTGACGTCTCCAAATGGAGTGCATTGGATTGAGGCAAACGCGACGTACAAGTTCAGTGATAAAGCCGCGCGCGCTCTTGCCACGCCCGCGAGATGAGATCGAGCTCGCGTTGCAGCACTTGCACCTCCAACTCGGCCGGACTAGGAGGTGACTTCGGCTCGGGGCAGTGCCACGCAGAGCACTGCGCGCCGCCGCAGTACTTACTCAGCAAGGGATCGCCGCTGAGTCGCGTAGTGGGCACTCCTGACTTCACTTACCGAATCTTTTGGTAGGCTTGTAGCAAGCTAATCGACGACTTTCGACAATGCACCAGTTACAGGCGCGCTTCCTCAAGTTGATTTCGTGAAGTGCTTTCCAATATTAGGCGAATTCGCGTCACCTATAGTGATTGACCGCAATGCAGGCGAGAACCTGCCGGAATACCGCTCACCATTCAACATGTTGCCATCGGCGCTTACTGGATAGGACGGAGAATCCTCACAACCGTTGTCTTGTTCCGCGGAGGCCAGTGTAAGGTTGGCCGTTCAGTTCTGCGCATCGCGCTTGGCTTCTTAGCCTTGGGAATTTGTCACGTCAATTCCCTTCGCGAGACAGCTATGAGATGCGCGTTACCGGCGCAGGCACGCTGCGCAGTGCGGTCAACGTCGCTGGCTGGTACTCGGCAACCCAACGGCGTAGGTCGCGGCGAACCTCGTCGTCGGTGGGAATCCGGTGCTGCATTAACCACGGCAGCAGGTTGTCGATCAGACTGTCCGACACTTCGCGCGCCCGCGCGATACGCAGCTTGGGATGCGGCGTGCGCGTGGTGGTTTCGTCGTCAGCCAGCAGTTCTTCGTAAAGCTTCTCGCCCGGACGAAGACCCGTGAATACCACGCGAATTTGCTCGTCCGTAAAACCGTAGAGGCGAATCAGATCGTGCGCAAGATCGGCGATGCGTACAGGTTTACCCATGTCCAGAATGAAAATTTCTCCGCCGTGTCCCATGCTCGACGCTTGCAGCACGAGCTGCGAAGCTTCGGGAATCGTCATGAAGAAACGCGTGATTTCCGGATGCGTGACCGTGACCGGACCGCCGCGCGCAATCTGCTCCTGAAACTTCGGGATCACGCTGCCCGCGCTGCCGAGCACATTGCCGAAGCGCACGGTCTCGAACTGCGTGCGCCGCGCGCCCTGCTGTTGCAGCGACGAACACACCATCTCCGCGAGGCGCTTGCTCGCGCCCATCACGTTGGTCGGATTAACAGCCTTGTCGGTGGAAATCAGCACGAAACGCGCGACGTCGTGACGGATTGCCGCGCGCGCCACGCGATAGGTGCCAAGCACGTTGTTGCGCACGGCCTGCCACGCATTCACCTCTTCCATGAGCGGCACATGCTTGTACGCCGCGGCGTGGAAGACGATATGCGGGCTGTAGCGCGCCATCACCTGATCGAGCAGCAGCGAGTCCTTGACGTCGCCGATGATCGGCACCACCGACACTTCCGGATACTTATCGCACAGCTCTTCGTTGAGTCGGTAGATGGAGAACTCGGAGATGTCGAACGCCACCAGTTGCGCCGGTCCGAAGCGCAGAATCTGCCGGCATAGCTCGGAGCCGATCGAGCCGCCGGCGCCTGTGACCATGACCACGCGGTTCTTCAGCAATGCTTCCACGTCGTCCGTGTCGATCATGACCGGATCGCGGCCAAGCAGGTCTTCCAGATCGATCTGACGGACGCGCGAGAGGAAGGCCTGGCCTTGCGTCAGCGGCGTGAGCGCCGGCAGCGTCATTGCGCGAACGCCGGCGCGAACGCAGAGCGTCGCGATGCGCCGATGTACTTCGACGGAAGCCGACGGAACTGCGATGATCACATGCTCGATCTTCAGCTCGGAGGTGATTTTCTGCAGATCGCTGATCGCGCCAAGCACGCGGTAGCCGTAGATCTCGCGGCCTTGCTTCACCGGATCGTCGTCGAGCAGACCCGCCAGACGCCACTCGCCCGAGCGCTTCAGTTCACGGACCAGATTCGCTCCCGCATTACCCGCCCCCAGCACCAGCACCGGTTTGCCTTGGCCGACGAGCCCGCCGTAGCGATAAAACTCCTTGGCCGCGCGATAGATGGCGCGCGAGCCGCCCATCGCGAGAAACAGCAGCATCGGCGAAACGATCAGCACGGAGCGCGGCACGATAGGCGCCGGCTGCAACAGCGCGGAAGCGATCATCACGACGAGCGCGCCGACGCCGATTGCTTTCGCGATCCGCACGAGATCCGGCAGGCTCGCAAAGACCCACATGCCGCGATACAGCCCGTAACTCCGGAACATGACTGCGTAAATGAGCAGCACCCAGATCAGCGCATGCATGCCGCTCGACCAGAACGGCGCCGGCACCGGGCCGTTGAAGCGGATCACGTAGGCGAGCATCCAGGCGACCGCCACCGCGCACAGGTCAAACGCAAACGCACTGAACGAAAGCCATCGGGCTTTGAATCTCTTCATTGCGCAGAACCTCAGGATTGCCCTGAACGGGGCACATGGCGTCGCCAGCGACGATCAATAAAAAGCCCGGCGACGACGAGCACGACAGCCCATGCGACGACCACCAGCCACTGGTTGGGCACCGACAGGTCCAGCGCCCACAAAGCAAGCATTATGCCCGCAGTCATGAACAAATACCAAATGCGCGCCGTCGATGCATGACCGAAACCCGACTGCACCAGTCTTTGATAGTAGTGTTCGCGGTGCGCTTCCCAAAATTTTTCACCGCGCAGCAGGCGTTTGGCAAGCGTGACCGACGCATCGCCGATGAACGGCGCAAAGCTAACTGCGGGAAACCAGACCGGCCACACGCCCTCGCGCCAGCCCCAGTAACCGAGCGCGCCTGCGAGAAAGCCGAGCGGGATCGAGCCGGCGTCGCCGAGAAAAATGCGCGCCGGGTGGAAATTGAACAGCAGGAAACCTCCCGCCGCGCCGGCCACGACGACCGAAGCGACCGCGAGCGCGGCGTCAGGACGGCCGGAAATTGACGCGGCGATTGCATAACCGCCAAAGCCGAATAGCGCCATGCCGCCCGCGAGGCCGTCGGAGCCGTCCATGAAATTGTATAAATTGACCAGCCAGACCAGTAAAACCGCCATGACCGCGAGCGCCCACCCGGGCACATCGGCGGGATAAACGATGATGAGCGCCGCCACCGCCGCCGCATGTCCGCCGAAGCGCACGCGCGCCGGCAAGCCGCGCCGGTCGTCGATCTGCGAGAGCGCGGCGAGCAGCGCCGCCGCCAGCGCAGGCAGCCACAGCGCGGGCGCCACGAGCCCGATCAGTACGACGGCCACCGGCACGATGCCCCAGCCGCCGACGCGCGGCGTGGGGCGCGTGTGCAGCGAGCGGTCGTTGGGAATGTCGATGGCAAGACGCCAGGCGAGGCCGGTCTTGAGCAGCGCCCACAGAATGGCGGCGCAGGCGCAGAACGCGAGTGCGCCCCATAGCAGCAACTGCACAGCGTGATGAGCGGAGAGCGAGGCAAATGGCATCGAAGTACGTTCAGTGCGTGGCGCGATACCAGGCCGCCGTTTCGAGCAGGCCATGTTCGACCGTATGCGGCGGATACCAGCCGAGGCGTTCGCAAATGTGCGAACTGTCGAGACGCAATTCGCCGATCAGACGATCGATGGGCGCCGAGCGCCCCGTGATGCGGCCGGCGAGCCGCAACACGGCAACCGGCACCCGCACGAGCCGCGCTGGCGCATGCAGTTGCGTCGCAAGCGCTCGCGCGAGTTCGGCGACGCTCAGATCTCGGCCGTCGGTGACGTTGAAGGTCTGGCCCGCCGCGCGCGGATCGGTCGTGCAGTGGACCAGCGCATCCGCGAGATTGTCGACAAAGACGAGGCTGCGGCGCGCGTCGATCGCACCCAGCGGCAACGGAATGCCTCGCGCGATGGCGCTCATCAGTTGCAGGAAGTTTGCCCGCACGCCCGGGCCATAAACCAGCGGCGGCCGCACGATCACGATCTCCATGCCCGACCTCGCGCCATAGTCGATCAGCGCGCGCTCGGCTTCGAGCTTGGAGATGCCGTACGGATCGGTCGGCGCCGGTTGGTCGGTTTCCGCGATCGGCCAGCCGGCGCTGCTCTCGGCCACCGCCTTGATACTGCTCACGAACACGAAGCGCCGTGCGCCCGCGCGACGTGCCGCCCCGGCCACGCGCAGCGCGCCAGTGACGTTCGTCGCGCGATAGGCCGCGAGCGGATCGGCCGTGGTGTCGCGCATCATGTGCACGCGCGCTGCAAGATGGATGACCGCATCGCAGGACAAGTCCGCGGGCCAACGCGCTTCGAGGTTCTCGAAGTCGGCCGCGTCGAAGCACCATTCGCGCACGCCCGGCTCGCCGGTCTCGGCGCGGCGCACCAGCCCCGTCACCGAATCTCCGCGTTGCAGCAAGGCCTTGCAGACCGCTTTGCCGACGAAGCCATTCGCGCCCGTCACGAGCACACGCTGGGTCATGAGCGCACCTCCGCTGCTAGCGGCAGCGGCAGCGGCCGCAGCCGCGAGCGCGTGCAGGCAAAGCCTGCCCTACCCCGGCACGTCGGGAAAGGGTTTTGAGACACGATACAATCTGGCATCGGCGGCGCTGAGAGGAAGTCTGACTGGGAACGTATTGTATGCGGGCAGCTTCTGCTTCGGCCCGCTTGCGCCGATCTTTAGGCGCTAAAATGTGCCGGCATCGCACCAGCCAAGCGGCACAGGACAAGTCGAATGAAACTGGCCGGGCCGGGACCGCGTTGGCGGCCTCGGGCCGAGATAATAAACGGCCGGCCGCGCAGCGAGAGCCGTCTGAACACTTCGTAACACCTCAAACATATTCGCGCATGTGGAATTCGTGGTTTCGATCCGACGTGCTCGACAACAGCACACTCAGGCTCGCCCCGCTCACGTCACGGCGGGCAAGCAGCGGCCCGTTCCCCAAGGCGCCGGCGAGCCGACGGGCGCCTCGTGCAATGCCCGCGCAACGCACGATCTGGTCTGAAGAACGTTTGAGTAAAAGAGCCCATCTATGAAAGTGCTGTTCGCCACCTATCCGATGGCATTCCACACTCCCGGAGGCGGAGAAATCCAGATGCTTGCGTACCACAAGCATCTGCCCGCGCACGGCGTGGACGTCACGTTGTTCGATCAATGGAACCCGCGGTTTCTCGAACACGACGTGGTCCACTTCTTCTCGTGTGTCGGCGGCTCCGTCCACTTCTGCAATTTCGTCAAACAGTTGGGCTTGCCGCTCGTGGTGTCGTCCAGTCTTTGGGTGACCGAGGAGACCAAGCATCTGTATCCGATCGGCGAGATTCATCATCAGTTCTCGCTGGCGGACCGGGTGGTCGCCAACTCCGAGATCGA
This sequence comes from Paraburkholderia graminis, assembly GCF_003330785.1. Lineage (NCBI taxonomy): Bacteria > Pseudomonadati > Pseudomonadota > Betaproteobacteria > Burkholderiales > Burkholderiaceae > Paraburkholderia > Paraburkholderia graminis. Next base: position 792,643 of record NZ_CP024934.1, on the reverse strand, counting down.
ATGCGAAACGCTGGCGCGCATTTTCGATCTGCCGCGCGAGAAGTTCGTGAGCGTGCTCAACGGCGTCGAGCAAAGTTTTTATGAGCCGGTCGCCGCTGAGCTCTTTCGTAGCGAATTCGCGATTCGCGACCGCTTCATTCTGAACGTGGGCAACATCGAGCCGCGCAAGAACCAGTTGGCGCTGATTCGCGCGATGAAGTCGTTCCCTGAACTGAAGCTCGTGCTGATCGGCCATCAACGCGATCCCGAGTACGCAAAAAGCTGCTTCGCGGAAGGCAGCGACCAGGTCATCTATGCAGGCACGCTCGCGCACGATTCGCCCGTGCTGCGCTCGGCCTACGCGGCATGCGAAGCGTTCGTGCTACCGAGCACGCTGGAGACGCCAGGACTCGCCGCGCTCGAAGCGCACGCCGCCGGCGCCCGCATCGCCGTCACAAAAGTTGGCTCTACCGAAGAATACTTCGCGGAGCACGTCGCCTATCTGGACCCGTCGGACGTCGACAGCATTGCGCAGTCGATTCGCGACGCCCTCGCACACGAACGCACCGGCACCTCCAATAGATTGGGCACGGCGCGCGACCTGACGTGGCAAGCAGTCCTGTCACCCCTGAAAGACCTCTACGATTCCCTGCTAAGAAAATGAACTTCGATCTTCGTCCTCTGAATAACGTCGAGAAATCCTCGAATCCTGACTTTTCCTGGCAGGCGACCAACAACGACCCGCAGTTCCAACTCGTGGGTTGGGAGGCGTTGTCGCAACGGGCCGCGCGCATTTCATTCGAACTGAAGACGAACGCCACGGCGGCCTCGCCCTGCATGCTGTATCTCGATGCGGGCTCGGGCATGTCCGAACATACCGCGATAGGTCTGCACGTCGACGCAAACGGCAAGGTCCAGCAGGACGTCGCGTTTCCGAAGCTGGCCGGTCCGATCCGCTTCGATCCGATCGCGCTGCCGGCGCTCTTTTCGGTGACGGGCCTGAGCATCACCGTGCTCGATGAAACCGAATGTTCGGGCGAACTGCTCGCCCGCGCGCGCCGCATGGCGGCATGGCGCGGCGGACCGTTGCCGGCCACTGCGCCAATCGTCGGCGAGTCGTATCCGGAATGGCTCGACGCCAACGAACCGCCGAAGTCCATTTACCCGCAACTGCGCGAACGTTCGAAAACGTTTGCCTTGCAGCCGAAGGTCAGCATCGTGATGCCGACCTATAACACGCCGGAAAAGTGGCTGCGCAAGGCGCTCGATTCGGTGGTCGACCAGGTGTATGAGAACTGGGAAATCTGCATCGCCGACGACTGCTCGACGAAGCCCGAAGTCAGGATGGTGCTGGACAGCTATGTCGCAAAGTACCCGGGCCAGGTGAAGGTCGCGTACCGCACGACGAACGGCCACATCAGCGCATCGAGCAACACGGCGCTCGAGCTCGCGACGGGCGAATTCGTCGGCTTGCTCGACCACGACGACGAACTGCATCCGCTCGCGCTCTATTGCGTGATCGAGAAGCTGAACGAACATCCGGACGCGGCGCTCATCTATAGCGACGAAGACAAGATCTCGGAAGAAGGCGAGCGCTCGGACCCGTACTTCAAGTGCGACTTCAACTACGATCTGTTCCTGAGCCAGAACATGATCTCGCACTTCGGCGTGTATAAGACGTCGGTGCTGCGCGACATCGGCGGCTTCCGCACCGGCCTCGAAGGCTCGCAGGATTACGACCTCGCATTGCGCGTGATCGATCGCGTCGGACACGACGTGGTGTATCACGTTCCGCGCGCGCTCTATCACTGGCGCATCATTCCCGAGAGCACCGCGAGCGGCCATGAAGCGAAGCCGTACGCACATATCGCGGCGATGCGCGCGATCGACGACCACCTGAAGCGCAACAACATCGCCGCGCACACCATTCATGCGCCCGGCACGCACGCGTTCAACAAGGTGGTGTACGAACTGCCGGAGGTGCTGCCTTCCGTCGAAATCATCATTCCGACGCGCGATTCTGCGGAACTCGTCGAGCAATGCGTCGAATCGGTGCGGCAGAAATCGACCTACTCGAATTACCGCATCACGATCATCGACAACGGCTCGGTCAAGCCCGAAACGCACGACCTGTTCGCACGCCTGCAAGCCGACGAGCGTATCAAGGTGATCCGCGACGACTCGCCGTTCAACTACTCGGCGATCAATAACCGCGTCGCGCTGGCGAGCACGGCGGACTTCGTCTGTCTGATGAACAACGACATCGAAGTCATCAACGCGGACTGGCTCGAGGAAATGGTGTCGGTCGCGATTCAGAAGAACGTCGGCGCGGTCGGCGCCAAGCTGCTTTATCCCGACGACACCATCCAGCATGGCGGCGTCGTGCTCGGCGTGGGCGGCATCGCGAGTCACGCGCACAAGCACTTCCCGAACACGATGGCCGGCTACTTCGCACGCGCGCGCCTGCGCAATGCGATGAGCGCGGTCACCGCCGCGTGCCTGCTGATCCGTCAGTCGATCTACAAGGAAGTCGGCGGCCTGGACGAAGAACTGCACGTCGCGTACAACGACATCGACTTTTGCCTGCGCGTGCGCAAAGCCGGCTATCGCAACGTGTGGACGCCGTACGCGGAGCTCTATCACCACGAGTCGGCCACGCGCGGCGCGGAAGACACGCCGGAAAAAATCAGCCGCTTCAACAAGGAATCGGAACTGGTGCGGCAACGCTGGCACGATCTGCTGATGAACGACCCGTACTATTCGCCGAACCTGACGCTGACGGCCGACGACTTCTCGTTCGCCTGGCCTTCGAGGATTGCAGACCTTGTCTAATCTGGGAACGAAGAACAAAACCGCCTGGCTGGCCGAGTATCGTCATCCGTCGCCAGGCGAGCTGTTTTGCCTGCCGAGCGCGATTTACTTCCTGATGAAGTTCCGCGCCGATCTCGCGCGCTTTAACTCAAAGTCGCTGAACGACCGCATCGCGCTGTATTTCTGGTGGGAAATGACGGCGCGCGAGACGTACCCCGACTTCGACTGGGTGCTGCGTCGCGAGGACGTCGACTATCTGCGTCAGCTCGACAACGAAACGCTGATCGCGCGGCATCCCGAGGCCGTGAGTTATTGGCTCGGTTCCACCGCGCCCAGCGTGCTCGACACTAAGCATTTGCCCGAGACGCTGCTCGAACCGCAGACCGTACTCGAGGAAGCCGGACTGCAACTGCCCCGCCTGATCACGATGATCGTCGCAAGTCGCGGCGATCTTTCGCAGGCGTTCGATCTCGGCACCTTGAGCGGCTTTCTGAACTGCCTGAACTGGTGGGAAGCTCACGGCCAGGACGCCTGTCCGCGCGTGACGTGGCGAGCGCCAGCTGCGTGGCCGAAGCTCACCGAGCCGATGCGCGATACCCAGGGCCGCGCGCTGCCCTTCCCGCGCTTTCTCGCGCTGATCGCAGCGGAGCGGCCCGATCTGAAGAGCGCGTTCGACCTCACGACGTTTATCGGTCAACTGGCTTGCCTGAGCTGGTGGGAAGAGCATGGGCATCGCGAATATGCGCGCATCAAGTGGTCGCCGGCGCCGATCGGCGGCGCGATGCTCGAACCCGTGGAACCGGTCAGCGACGACGGCCTGCATGTGCCGCGGTTCATCTCGCTCATCATCGATGAACGCCCCGATCTGCAAAGCTCGTTCAATCTGCGCAGCTTCACCGGCCGGCTGAGTTGTCTGTCGTGGTGGCTCGAGCACGGGCAGCTTCAATATCGCGCGATCAAGTGGGTGCCGCCTACCGCTCCGCGAACGCTCACCGAGATGGAAGAGTCCGAAGATCCGCACGGCTTGCCGTTGCCGCTCTTTTTGCGGCTCATTCTCGATGAGCGGCCGGACCTCCTGGCAGTGTGTCCGTTGGACACTTTTATCGGCCGTCTGAAGGCACGTTCGTGGTGGCTCGAACACGGACAATTCGAGTATCGGGCGATTCGCTGGGTCGCGCCGCCCGTGCCCGCCGACCTGTTCGCGATGCAAGCCGGCGAACGTTGCGCGCTGCCGCTCTTGCCGCGATTCCTGAATCTCATCTGGAAAGACCGCGCGGATCTGCACGCCGCGTTCAATCTCGACAACTTCGGCGCGCGAGTGAGCTACGAGTCGTGGTGGGACGAGCATGGCCAAGACGAATATCCGGCGATCAAATGGTCGGCGGCCGGTCTCGCCGTCGCGCTCGCTCGCATGGACGACGAAGAGGAACCGGGCACCTCGCAACTGCCGCGCTTTCTCGAACTGATCGCCAGCGAACGCCCCGATCTGCAAGCTTCATTCGATGTCGCGACCGAAGCCGGCCGCGCTCAGCTTGTAGAGTGGTGGAACAGCTTCGGCGGCCGCGAGTATCCGTTGCTGGACTGTCTGAAGGTGCACTGGGCGCAAGGCAACGCTGCGCGCGATGCACCGGAGCCGCCGCGCTATCACGCCCGTGTCGAAGGCGTCTGCGAGTTTGGCGTGAACGTGATCGGCTTTCCGCAAGGCGTGCTCGGTCTCGGCGAAGACGCACGCATGGCCGTGCGCGTATTCCAGATCAACGCCACGCCGGTCGCGCTCGTCAATGCGCCGATGTCCGGCCCGGCGAAGCTCGATCATTCAGTGGATCATCTGCTGAGCGACGAGCTGAAGTACGGCATCAGCCTCATTTGCCTGCCTGCGCCGGAAATGGTGCGTCTCGCGCTCGAAGGCGGCCGCAAGCTGATCGAAGCGCCCACGCACAAGATCGGCGCGTGGCCGTGGGAATTGCCTCACTGGCCGAGCGCGTTCGGCAAGGTGCATCAGATGGTCGATGAAATCTGGGCGCAGAGCCGCTTCGTGCAAAGCGTATATAGCCGGCTCGGCGACACGCCGGTGTATCACATGCCGATGGCCGTCGAAGTCCCCGCGCCCGTCGATGCGCGCCGCGAGCGCTTCGGCCTGCCGTCGAACGAATTCCTGTTCTATCTGATGTTCGACGGCAATTCGTGGCTCAGCCGCAAGAATCCGCTCGCGGGCGTGCAGGCGTTTCGCCAGGCGTTCGGTAACGGCTCGTCAGGCGTCGGGCTCGTCATCAAGGCGATGAACGTGCGCGACGACGATCCGGTGTGGCGCGCCGTGCGCGATCTGACGGCCGGCGACAGCCGGATTCACATCGTGTCGGAACGCCTGAGCCGCCAAGATTCGATCGACTTCATGGCATGCTGCGACGCCTATATTTCGCTGCATCGTAGCGAAGGCTTCGGCCGCGTGATCGCGGAGGCAATGGCGCTCGGCCAGCCGGTCGTCGCCACCAACTTCTCGGGCAACGTCGACTTCTGCGAGCCGGATACGGCATTTTTGGTCGACGGCGAACTGGTGCCGCTGCGGCCAGGCGACTATCTGTTCTCCGAAGGCCAGTACTGGTGCGATCCGGATGTGTCGATCGCCGCCGAGCAGCTCAAGCGCATGATCGAAGACGTCGCGTTGCGCGAGCGCATTGCGCGAGCCGGCAAGGCGCGCATCGAGCGGGACTACTCGGTTGAAGCGGTCGCACGTGCTTACGCGCGGCGTATCGCGGATATCGCGGATATTGCGGATATTGCGGATATCGCGGGAGCGCGGAGCGAATGAAACTGCATGTGTGCGCCCCTGACATTTTTGCCGGCGATGCCGTCGGCAATCATTGTCTTGGGCTTGCTCGCGCGGCGCGGCGTCTCGGCCTTGACGCGCAGTTGTACGCGCAGCGCTACGACGTCGGCACGATGGAAGTGCGTCCGTTCGACGAACTGTTCGCGAGCGTCGCGTCCGACGACGTCGTGCTGCTCAGCTATTCGATCTTCGATCCGTATTTGGAGCAACTGCTCGCATTGCCGTGCCGCAAGCTGTGCTATTTCCACGGCGTGACCGATCCGCAACTGCTGCGCCAACTCGAACCACGCACCGCGCAACTGTGCGAGAAGGCGCTCGCGCAACTGCCGTTGCTGCGAGGCTTCGACGTTGTGATCGCGAACTCGCTGAATACGGCCGAAAGCCTCGCCGGCGTGGTGCAAGCGGCGGCGGTGAAAGTGATACCGCCCGTGTTCGCCGATATGCCCGCGTTCCTGCGCAAGCCGGCTTCGGCCACGCGCAGGTTGCGTGAACCGAATTTGCTGATGGTGGGCCGCGTGGTGCCGCATAAGCGCGTGGAAGATGCGATCGACATTCTCGCGCTGCTGCAACAGCGGGAGTTCGCGGCGAGTTTGACGATCGTCGGCAATGCGCCGAATTACGATTATCTGAAGCTGCTCATCAATCGTGCGCGCAAGCTCGGTGTGCTCGAGCGCGTCGATTTCAAAGGCATGCTCGACGACGCCGACCTCTTCGAGTGTTACGACACGACAAGCGCGCTGCTCGCGATGAGCCGGCACGAAGGCTTCTGCGTTCCGGTGCTCGAGGCGATGCACTTCGGCAAGCCGGTTTTCGTCCGCGGCGGCACGGCGGCGCAGGAGATCTGCCCGGCGGATTGCGTGCTCGATGCCAGTGCAGAACTGTCAGCGTGGGCTGCCGCGATTACGGAGCGCCTGGGCGCATCTGCTGGCGCGAACGCCGCTGCAAAGCCGATTGACGCCGCGTATGTGGCGCATGCGAACAGCGTGCTTCAGCGTGCGAGCGATGTTGTGTGGCGCGATGTATTGATTCGAGCAGGCGCTCAGAGGAACAACGTATGACCGGGCTTAAATTCATTCTCACCACGTACAGCACCGCGTTCACCGTCAGCGGCGGTGGCGAATCGGAGCTCGTGCAGGTCGCCGAAATCCTGAAGGGTTCCGGCGTGCATACGGACATCTACGGAATCGGCAGCCGCCCCCTCAGTTTCTACGACGGCGTGATCCACTTCTCCGTGCATGCGGACGGCCACGCCATCCTGCGCGAGGCCGCGAGCCGCAACAAGCGCATTTTTCTGTGGCCGAATGTGTGGTGGCTCGACCCCGTTCCGGCGAGCGAAGTGCAGCGTATCGAGCAGATCATCGGTCTTGCGCATAAGCTGCTGTTCAAGTCGCAAGCGGAACTCGACAATTTCACGCAGTACATTCAGGTGCCTGCGGACAAGATCGAAGTGCTGCCGACCTGCGTGTCGAACCGCTTTCTCGCGCCGCCCGACAAGGACCTGATGTCGACGGTGTCGAACAGCACGGATTTCGCACTGTGCCTCGGACTCATCGAGCCGATCAAGAACCAGTTGCAGACCATCCGCGCGCTCAACGAACTGAAGCTCGACGGTCTGTTCGTCGGCGGTGCGCGCGACGACGCATACTACCGGCAATGCGTCACCGAGGCACATCCGGGTATCACATTCCTGCCGTTCATCCAGCCTTGCAGCGCGATGCTTCGCTCGATCATCGCGAATTGCAGCGTGATGGTGGAACCGAGCATCGATCCGCCCGGCCGCTCGAGTCTCGAAGGCGCGATCATGCAGAAGCCGCTCGTCATGTCCGACGGACCCTGGCAGCGCGAGCATTTCGAAGACGGCGTCTGGTACACGCCCACCGATTCGGTGAGCGCGATTGCTTCGGCGATCGCGGGCGCGCTCAACGACGCTGACCGCGAAGCCCGCATCTCGGCCACCTACGAGCGCGTCATGGCGCGTCATTCGGCGTCGACCATCGGAGCGCAAATCGCGGCGCTGCTTGCACGGGAAAGTGTCTGACATGCCGAAAATTCCTCGCCTACTGGTTGTTCAGCGAATCTCGCTGTCGCACGACAGGCTGATGTCCCGCTCCATTGCTGCCCGCTTCGGTCCCTTGCTCGGCTACATGGCGAACAACCGGATGCTCGAATGGGAAGAGATTGTTGAAAGCGACGTGACCGTCGGGCAATTGCGGCGTTTCGATGCGGTGCTGTTCAACAAGCACACGTCGAACCGTGCGACCGACGTGATGCGCATGGCCAACGACCTCGGCCTGCGCACCATCTACGATATGGACGACTGGATCATCGACTTGCCGATGTACAGCGTGACCGATCTGAACGACGACCTGCTCGCGAATATCACGTGGCTGATCCGCCAGGCGTCGATTGCGACCGTGTCGAACGACACGCTGCGCAACAAGCTGAGACGCCTGCGGCCTTCGGTCGTGGTGATTCCGAATGGTTTCGATCACGACGCGCTGCCTTCCGGTCCGTCGAACTGGCATGAAGCCACGCCGCCCAAAATCCTGTTCTCGAATACGGACGGCATCAAGCTCGTTCAGTTCAGAAAGGAGTTCTTCAAAGTCGTGGTCGACTTTCTGGAGCGGCATCCGGAAGTCGTACTGGAATTCTGGGGCGACGGCTTCCCGGAAATGTCCCGCATTCCGCGGCTTGTTTCCAAGGGCTTTCTCGAGAACCACGCCTATAAAGCGGCGATTCGCGATGCGGGCTATATGTTTTCGATCGTGCCGCTCGGCGGCCGCGAAGACCCGGACGCGCTGTTCTTCAATAGCTGCAAGTCGTGCATCAAGTACATCGACTACGGCAGCCTCGGCATTCCCGGCATCTACTCGCGCTCGCCGGTTTACGAGGAAGCGGTATCGAATGAAGAAACCGGATTGCTCGTGAACAACACGCCTGAAGAGTGGGCCGCCGGGATGGAGAAAGTGTACCAGGACAAGCGGTTGCGCGACTCGTTGCGCATTAACGCGCACGCCGACACGCATGAGCGATTCGGCCTCGCCGGTCCGGCCAGGACGTTCCTTGAACTCATCACCGGCGACAATCCGGTCTGAACGGATACGACACTATGGATCTTCTATTGATCAGACACGGCCAATCGGTCGCGAATGAAAAGGGACTGCTGATCTCAACGGACAAGGACGGACTCACCGAGCTCGGCCGAAAACAGTCGATCAATCTCGCGGCGACGCTCGAGCGTTTCGCCTTCAAACCGTCGCGCTTTTATTGCAGCCCGTGGGCGCGTGCACGCGAAACCGCCGAGTTGCTGTTCGACGCCGCCACGCCGATTACCTACGATGCGCGGCTCGCGGAAACGCATCCGGGCAAATACGCGACGTGGCTGGAGCTCGAGTTCAATCGCGCGTTTCCCGACTTCAACGCCAACATCAGAAACCGCTACGAAGAAGGCGAATCGCATCTCGAGATGGCGGAGCGCGTGCAAGCGTGGGTCGAGTCGGAAGTGCGCCCGCATGTGAACGAAAGCGGTTTGACCGTGGCGGTCGCGCATGGCGGGCCGATCAGCGTCGTGTTGCAGCATCTGCTCGGCGTGCCTATCGAAACGCATTACCCAAGCTTCACCGTGCCGAATGCGTCGTTCAGTTATCTGAAATGGCGTTCGGATCTGAACCGCTACTGCCTCGAACGCGCAGGCCACGTATGAGCAAGACCGTTGCGATATTCGAGCCGATCTACTCGCAGGATCAGACGCTGACCTGCGCGGACTTCCTGCCGCTGGTGCGCGCCGACAATGCGCGTCCCGAGTGGCGCGAGTTCAAGATCCTGACCGACATGTATCGCAACGGCGAGCATCTGCGGCACGACTATACGGGCCTCTTTTCGCCGAAGTTCTCGCTCAAGTCGAAGATCGCCGGCAGCGGGTTTCTCGATTTCGTGCAGCGCCACGACGGCGCGGACGTCGCTTTCATCAATCCGTTTCCGCAACTCGCCTACTGGTCGTTCAATGTGTGGATGCAGGGTGAAGAGGCGCATCCTGGCCTCGCCCGCGCGGCGCAGGCGCTGCTGGATGCGAGCGGTGTCGACATATCGATTGCGGATACGCCGCGGCATGGACCGGCCACGCTCGCTTACTGCAACTTCTGGGTCGGCTCGCGCCGCTTCTGGAACGAGTATGTCGGCAACACGCTGTTGCCGATTGCCGATTTTCTCGAAGCAAATCCGTCGCACGAAGCGGCCATCGGCGTGATGACCGATACGATGCACACGGACCCGGCGCCGTTTTTGCCGTTCATTGTCGAGCGCCTTTTCAGCACCTATATTTCTTTGCATCCCGAACTGCCACGCGCCGCCTATACGTTCGATGCTAATACGGTGCGAGAGTACTGCATCAATGACTTCGAGAAGCTGTTGTTCGACCGCATGCGCGCAAAGATCGACAAAGCCGATGCGTCCGATGTGTTCGAACCGGCGCTGATCGAACAGATGCAGACGGTCTGCGCGTTGTGGCAAAAACATTTTTTCGATTTCTATGCAACGCGGCCACATCCGCATACGGGGCAGCCGGTGAGGATCTAATAGACGGCGGCTTTGCGTTGTAACTGCAGCCCGTTTGACGAAACACAAGAACCGCCACGCGCGGCCAGTCCATTTCTCTCGAGAAAACGCTTATGCAGTCAGCACGCATTCATCCGAACGACGACATGTTTCATGGTTCGGCCGAACATTACGCCTCGGTCGGCACGCAAATGGCCGACTTCGTCTCTCACGCAGCGGCGCTCGCGAATGCGCGCTCGCCAAACGTTCTCGAATTGCCGTGCGGTTATGGCCGCGTCACGCGTCACCTCGTTTCCCGCTTCTATCCGCAACAGATACACGTGGCCGACATCATGGTGCCGGCCGTCGACTTTTGCGTCGAGGAATTCAGCGTCAATGCGTATTCCATCGTCGATCCGGTGTATGAGTTCAAGAACGTTCCGGATGAGTTCTTCGACGTTGCCGCGCTCGGCTCGCTCATCACACATCTGTCGGGCCACAACGCCCGCACGGTGATGAAGCACTTCTTGCAGAAACTGAAACCGGGCGGCGTTGCGGTCGTCACCACGCACGGCGAGCGTTCGCGCGAAATTTTGGGCACTGTGGATTGCTATCAGGTGGGCGACGCCGCGCGCACTCATTTGCTCGCCAGTTACGACGCCGGTCAATACGGTTTCGTGAACTACATGCCCGACCATTCGCTCGAGTCCAAAACCGTCGACTACATCGGCGACAGTTACGGCATTGCACTCATTCCCCATCAATGGGTGAGCGACGTCTGCCGCGAAAACGGCGTCGAGATTCTCGAGTACCGCCGCGGCGGATGGGACAATCATCAGGACGTTTTCTTCATCTCGCGCGAGTAAGCTATTCTTTAGTCGCGAGCCATTGTCGGCTCAGCCAGCACGCGTGCGATAGACACGCGCTGCCCTTCACGTTTGGTACATGCAACGGGTTGCGTTGTCTCATGCCGGGCGCCATCCGACGCATGTACGCTAACCATCTTTTCGCGTTGTGCGTTTTTGCGCCACTACGCGTGACGCATGAATCGAGCGGCTCAGGATGCAGTTCGATGAGGAGGAGACATGACGAAGGAGAGCAACGACCGCGACACCGTTGCAAGAGAGAAGCGCCGCGCCCGCCTTCTGCGGGGACTCCATCTGAAGCAAAGCGTGGGCGTCGAAATCGGCGCGCTGTGCTGGCCGCTGGTTCGCCGTGCCGATGCCGGCAAGATCATCTACGTGGATCACACCGACACGCCGCATCTGCGCGAGAAGTATCGCGAAGATCCGCATGTCGACGCAAACGAGATCGTCGAAGTGGATGCGGTGTGGGGCATGAATACGCTGCACGAAGCCATCGGTGGGCAGTATGTCGATTATGTGGTGGCCTCGCACGTCGTCGAGCACGTTCCCGATCTGGTCACGTGGCTGCGCGAACTGGCCGCCGTGCTGAAGCCGACCGGCGAAGTGCGTCTCGCCGTGCCCGACCGGCGCTTCACGTTCGACTATTTCCGGCGCGAGAGCGGCCTGCCCGAGGTCCTCACGAGCTACGTGGAACGCGCGCGGGTGCCTCGTCCGTTTTGTCTCTTCGATCATTGTCTGAATGCCGCCGATATCAGTACAGCGCAGGCGTGGCGCGGACGCATCGACCGCGCTTCGGCTAAACGGCATCACACGTGGCAAGGCGCGCTGCACCTCGCGCGCGACGTCGTCGAAAACGGCACCTATCACGACGTCCATTGCTGGGTCTTTACGCCGCGGTCGTTCGCGAACCTGATCGCGAATCTATGCGACATGGACCTCATCGACTTCGCGTGCGAGGACTTCGCCGACACTGTGCGAAACGGCATCGAGTTCTCGGTCGTGCTTCGGCGTTCGTGTGACCGGCAATACATCGCCGAAAGCTGGCGACGCATGGAACGCGCGGCGAACGACGTCACAGTGGGCGCGCCGTTCTCGCGGGCGCGCCGCAAACTAAAGGAAATGACCGTTGGGTCGGACGAAGCAGCGCCTGTCGCTCGCGTTACTGGGCGGAAGTACGATCTCGATCCAATCGAGCCGATTGCTTTGCCGCCCGATTTCGATCCAGTCGATTATCTTGCGGCCAATCCTGATGTGCTCGACGCAGGCGTGGACCCGGTGCTTCATTACATGCATTTCGGGTGGCACGAGGGCCGGCCGATTCATCCGCCGCCCGCAATACTCACTACAGAACGTGCGGATGTAACTGGCCCAAAATGACAGGAACACGTGCGTGGCAGCGCACGTACTTTCCATGCGCCGCAGTGCCAGATTTTTGCTACAACCACTCACCGGGAGTCCGGGATACGCGCGCGCAGTCCGGTTCTGCGCGACTTTAAGAACATATTCAGTGTTCTCGTGAGTGATCTTCCAAATGGGCCATTCCGAGGCCTGGAAGCGGGTCGCGCTGGCTAGCAGAATGACACACGCATACGGCCAACGTCGTTGTCTCGATTGGAAGCAGGGTCGCCGAGAAAGCGAACAAGAGCGCCGCATAAATGTAGCGAGCGCCAGTACCGTACCAAAACATATGATCGGCAATGGGGTTCGTTCGGGCCGCGCCTAATAGCCAGATTGCCACCGCCGTCGGCGCAAGAAGTAGGCAGACCCCATGCGCACTCGATGCGAGCGCCACCGACACAAATGCAACCGCCGGGATTAGACCGAGGACAGTCGAGACATTATTGGGTGCCGGAAGAAGGCCCACAAATATCTCCCGGATCAGCCGGATGCCGCACCGAAACATATACGGTGGAGTGCCAAATTCTAGCGTCGGCGACGCGTTCGTTCCATCGCATAGATTTGTCCGGCGACGCCAGCAAGATAGACGAGCACAAATCCAATTGGCAACGCGAAAAACGCCACCGCGACGCCATACGCAAACGCAAGCCACGAGGGTCCGTACGAGCGCGATGATTCCGAACGGTCCCGTCAGCGAGATCGCCGCCGCCACCAGCCCGCGAACGAAGTATCCCGATCGAGGCGGGCTAAACAGGTTCTCCCACAACAGAATGAGGAGTGTAGAAAAAGTATCCATTGGATATTCGCGACGTTGAGAAGCATCTCGCCGGTTTGCGGAACCAGCAATGGGCCAGCGCAAAAAGGGCCGCAATGGCAGACGAGAGCTGGCGCACAACATACGCCATATAACTAGTGGACAGCGCCGTGATGAGCGCGCACGCCCACATGAAAAATACGGCGCTGCGTCCACAGAACTCGTTCTCATTTAGAGCCATGCCATCAGCCGCGGGACAAAATGCCGATATCCTGAATAGGCCTGAACGAATGGGCGCGCCCCGAGTTCATGAGCTTGAGTGATGAAGATGGTTGAATCCTCGGCCTATAGGAATCCATGCTCAATGCGTAGCGGCGCCCGAAACCACATAAGCAAAAATGCGCAAACAAACACCAGCAGCGGCAATGAATAGAATTTCGTGCGGTGCATGTTGATATCTAGTAGCCGTCTCAAATCGAACTGGTTTGCCAATCTCCAAGCTGGCTTGTCGCACAAAACGACCCGTCGCCAAACCTGAAGTACCTCGGACATCAACAACTGCTAGTTAGGTGCGTGGTCCTTTTGAGCATACTTTGATCCGCCGTTGCGTCTCAGGAGAGTCGCCTTTCTTCAACAGCCGGTAGCCAGCAAAGTTGAACGCTTCCACAGGTGCGTACGCTCCACTCTCGAGCAGGCAATTTACGCTTACCTCAAAGCGCCACAGCGGTTGATGCACCAAAATATAGTCGGGACTGTACTTCGAGAGCCAAGAGTAGACGTCCCCGCGAGCGATGTAATCAGCGTTGTAGCGGTTCGTTAAACCAAGAATATCAATGATGTACCGGTGCGAGTACCATCCGACCGTCCCGATTTCTACCATGGCAATTACCGAGTTGTTTACCGTATTGTCCTTCAACCATCCGCCGATATTTCTGTAGGCGTCCATCGAACCTCGCTGGACGTTGGAAATTTGGAAGCTTCGATAGCCAAACGCGGCCGTGATGAGGAAAAACGCGAGGAAAAGCGTCATGAACACTGCGCTTTCCTGGGACCGCACATAGGTAAACTTCAATACCTTCCATGCACCGACACTGACGAACAGCAACCAGAAGAAATAGAACGGAGCGTAGTACCAGTGATAGTTCGGAATATGCAGAAAGACGTAGAACGCACCCAGTAGGATCAAATAGCCGAGTACCAGTCGCACCGACATCTTCCTGAGACTAGTCAACATTCCCAAGAGGCCCACGGGCACCATGAAAGAGAGTAGCTTGAAGCTGCCGCCGAGGAATGCGTCCTTCATGTACTGCACATGCAGGAAAATCAGCCCTTCTCCCCAAAATCCCGACTTACCTTGGCCGATTTTGGCATTGCCGGTCGCGGGTAGAAAAGCACCGTAATAGTAGTAATTGAACAGGAAATTGCCCGCGAGCAAAATGGCCGGCGCGATGAAATACTTGGCATGCGGCGGCTTCTTCGTTCTAAGGACGTAATCACCGACCAGCACGGCACCGAGAAACACGCCTTCGCTACGAGTTATAAAGAGTAAACCCAACACAACGCCTAGAGGGAAGAACTGGTCCCTACCATAGAGTATCAACGCAAGCGCTGTAAGGAACAAAAACAGCGAGGTTTCCATCCCGAACGTATCGTAAAAGTAATTGAACGACACGACGAGCAAGGCGCACAGGATCTGCTCGTACTTGTTATCACAGAGTAGATGTGCGCCAGTAATAGCCGCCGCGCATAGGAACAAGAACGACAGGAAAATCGTCGCGTATTGCAGGTTCCCAGCGATCAGGTTAGCGACTATCAGCAGATAGGAATACAGCGGCGATGTGAGGCCATTGAACCGATCACCGGTGTTGTACGTCAGCCCGTTTCCATCGAACAGATTACGCAAATACCGGAGGTAGATCAGTGCATCGTCCAGCTGGAAATTGCGATTCTGCCACGCCAAAAAACCGCCCACGGCGATGGTCGCCGCCAGCAGCAGGGCGTTCTCTAAAACGTACCGTCTAAGTCGTTGCATACTCATGGAGTTAGTTTGTCGTTGGCGACACGCCGGTTAGCAATCACGGCGCCGGAGATATCTGCGCGTCTACCGCAGTCAAGAAAACACGAATTTTTTGTCCAGCCGGTATTTGACCACATAGCCAATCGCCAGCCCTATCGCTCCGCCGATAAAACGCGCGGCTTCCGAGTGGAACATAGCATCTCCGCCGAACTCAAAAGCCCAGAAGATTGCGGTCGTCGCCAGACCCATCACGGTATAAAGTGCGAAACTCTGAATTCCGTGCGACATGTCGCGATGCTGGTATCGGAAGATCCAGGTTTTGTCGAGCAGGAATTTCAGGACGAGGCCGCCACCGGTTCCCACGAAGACCGACAGCGGCACGCCGAATGGACCCGAATAAGCGAGCAGAGAAAGCTTTTGCGATCCAATGTTCGCGAGAATTGCAATTCCTGCAAATAGAGTATAAAGAGTGACGAGACGTGTCGGACTCAAAGGCGTTGCGGGTGAATTCACAAGTGGCGCACCATCATCAGTCAAATGGGAGACGCCCGGCACCGGAACGCAGTGGCAGTATCGGACGGCTGGAAAAGCAATCAGTTCGCCAACACGACTGCAAAGACTGGCCGTGGTGACGGTGGCAGTTAAAGCGCGAGCCGTTTGAATATTCGCCCGGGCACCGACCGGATGATCAACATGATCCCCGACCAGAACCACGGTGTGTAAATCGAATCCTTCTTACGTTCGACCGCTCGAATGATGTCACCGGCCACACGCTCGGGAGTCGCAACGAGTGGCCCCGGCAGGGGCATGCCGGCCGTCATTGGTGTATCGACAAAGCCCGGCTTAATGGTCAGCACATGCACGCCGGATTTGAATAGCCGCGCGCGCAAGCCTTCGCAGAAGGTGCTGACTGCTGCCTTCGCCGTGCCGTAGACGTAATTGGATGGACGCCCGCGATCGCCTGCCACCGATGAAATTACCGCGATCACACCGCGTTTCGAGGCTTCCATTAGGTTCGCGAGCGGCGTCAACAATGCGATCACCGACAGGCCATTGGTCGACAACTCATGCATCGCAATCTTCACATCCTGCTCGCAGGCCTTCTGATCCGAGAGCGTGCCGTGTGCGATCAGAGCAATGTCGATGCCGCCGAGCTCGCCCACGCACGCATCGAGCATGGCCTGATGCGCGTCGAAATCATTCATGTCGAGCACGTGGGCACGCGCCGCGGTGGCGCCGCGCGTGACGAGATCGGCGGCTATCTGCTGGAGGCGCTCCGCCTGGCGCCCGACGAGAAACAAAGCAGCTCCCTCGGACGCCCAACGGCGCGCGCAAGCAATGGCGATTGCGGATGTCGCACCGACTATCAGGACTTTTTTCATGTTTGTGTGGTTCGTTGCCAGAAACGTGACATCAATGCCGGATCGCGTAATGCCTCCAGGCGATGCCAGGCGGGATAGGCGCGCTGAAAATCGCTCGCCGACATGTGCGCGTCCTTGGCTGGATAGAGCCGCCCTCCGGCCCCGCGCACGATGGCGTCGAGTCGTTCGAAGAGCCGTCGATTGCCTTCATCGCGCTGCGGAAAGTCCAGCGCTAGCGATGCGCCGGCCATGGGAAAGGACAGCAGGCCAGGCGAAGCTATATCGCCACAGCGCTTAAGCACTGCGAGAAACGAGCCGGCGCCGCTCTTGCCGATGGTATCGAGAATCGCACGCATGCCTGCACGCGATTCGGCTTGCGGAAGCACGCACTGATATTGCTGAAAGCCGCGCTTGCCGTAAATCCGGTGCCATTCGAGTAGACTGTCGAGCGGATAAAAGTAGCTGTCGTAGTCGACTTCGCTCGCCACCGTCTTTTGCTGCTGACGGTAGTAGTACAGCGTATTGAACGCGCGTAACGTGAGCGGATTGATGAGCGAAATGGGCGGCGTGAGCGGCACCGTGTGCTTCTTCCTGGCCGGCAGTTGCAGACCGCCCTGCTCCGCATGATCGCCGACAATGAAGCGCCCGCGCCCGAGCGCCGAGCCGCGGCTCACGCAGTCGATCCACGCGACGCTGTACTCGTACTGATTGTCGAGTTCTTGGGATAACGTAAAGAATTCGTCGAGATTCTCGAAGCGAATGCTTTTGACCGAGATCTGGCTCGAACGGATCGGCATTAGTTGAATTTCGACCCATGTGATCACGCCGGTCAGCCCGAGGCCGCCAATCGTCGCGGCGAAATACTCCGCGTTATCGTGCGGCGAACATTCGAGTGATTCGCCATCGGAGCGCAGCAACGAAAAGCGGCGCACATGACGGCCAAATGTGCCACGCACATGGTGGTTCTTGCCATGCACGTCGTTCGCCACCGCCCCGCCCAGCGTCACATACTTAGTGCCCGGCGTGACCGGCAACATCCAGCCGCGCGTGACCGCGATCTCGAGAACATCGGCGAACATGGCGCCGGCTTCCGCCCGCACGACACCGGTCGTCCAGTCTGCAGCAATGAAGCGGTCAAGGCCGCGTGTATGTACCACATGACCGGTCGCGGCGAGGCAACTGTCACCGTAGCTGCGCCCGTTCCCATAGGCGAGCGTCGTTCCATGCGCCTGCGCTGTCTGCGCGAATACCGGGCGCACCCGGTCGCGCCATTGAACCGCATGCCCGGCTTGCGGAAAGTCGGGATAACGTCCCCAAGATCTCAGCGGCCCCGTCATACCGCGAGCCAGAAAACCAGAGCCATCAACGCGACGATCAGCACACTGGTCCGGTCTTTCGCAGCAAAAACCACGGGGTCGTCGTGCATCAGCCCGCGGTGTGTGATAAGCCAGGTGCGGCTGATCCAGTACAGCAACAGCGGGCAGGCAAGCCAGATGACCTGGGGGTGGCCGTAAAGATGCGCGGTCTTCGAGTCCTGGATGTAAAGCGCGAGAACCAGCACCGACAGGTAGCCCGATGCAGCACCAAGCGACGAGATCATCGGCAGATCGTCGGCAACATAGCCGCGTCCGCGCGCTTTCGCACCACCTGCCGCGCGCGTTGCATGCAACTCGGCGTAACGCTTGACGAGCGCGAGGCTCAAAAACAGGAACATCGAGAAGCCGAGTAACCAGAACGTCAGCGTCATTCGCAGCGCCGCCGTGCCGGCGATGATGCGCGCCGTGTAGAGCATGGCCAGCACGACCACGTCGAGGATCACGCGACGCTTGAGCAGGAAAGAATACGCCATGGTCAGTAGGTAATAGCCGGCGAGCACCCCTGCAAAGCGCAACGGTAGCCAGAGCAACGCACCCACGAACGAGCAGACGGCAAGCACCGGAAAGGCGACCATGCCTGAGATGATAGACAGCGAACCGGACGCGAACGGACGCCGACGCTTACTGTGATGATGCCGATCGTCTTCTAGGTCCAGCAGATCATTGAGCAGATAGACGCTCGATGCACACAAGCCGAACAGCACGAAGGCGAGCACGGCGCGCAGGTCTAGGTCCAGCGACGCGACTTGATGCGATGCCAGCAGCGGAATAAAAATCAGCAGGTTCTTCAGCCACTGATGCACGCGCAGCGCCTTGAGCCACACATGTAGCGAACTCTTGCGCGTCTCGATCACGCTTTCGACGTTGCCCAGCTTACGAGCGCGACGCTCGACGCCCGGAGACGGATTGACGACGTAGGCGCGCTCTGCGGCTTCCCAGACAGCAATGTCGTCGTGCGAATTGCCCGCATAGTCGAAACCCTTGTTGCCGAATTCACGCACGAGCGCGTCACGCTTGCGGCCCGACGACAGGTTCACCTTGCCGTCGGTGGCGAGCGTCTTGTCGAACAGGCCGAGATGCCCGGAGATAGCTTCCGCATAGCGCGCGTCGCTTGCGGTTGCCAGCACCATCGGGCGACCAGCGGCGCGTTCGCGCTTGAGCCATTCGATAACCTTGGTGTCGTACGGCAATGTCGTGATGTCGACGTGAGTGGCTCTCGCCAGATTCGACTTCAGATGCGCCTTGCCGCCGCGCGCGAACCAGATCAAGGGGCGATAGAACGACAACGGATTTGCCTTGACGTAGGCGAACCCCGTCTCGACCAGAATGTCAGATCGGATCAATGTACCGTCCAGATCGACGGCCAACGTTTTCCATTGCATGTACTACCCCTTACGCCCCGGCGGCGCAATTTCCCGATACAACGCCCCATACGCCCTGCCCAGCGCCAGCCCTGAGAAGAGCGCCTCGTAACGCTCGCGCGCCGCGCGGCCCATCTGAACCGCCAGCGCGTCGTCGTCGAGCAGCGCGTTCATGGCGCGCGCCAGTTCTTGCGGTGCTTCGGGAGCAACGACAAAGCCGGTTACACCGTTCTCGTTCACATATGAAGTACCCGATCCCACTTCGCAGCACACCATCGGCTTGCCGAACATCTCTGCTTCGACGAGCACCATGCCAAACGCTTCTGAGCGCAAATGGGAAGGCAATACCATCGCGCGGCAATTCCTGAGCAGCACGACTTTTTCCTCATGCGTCACCTGGCCCGCAAACACAACATTCGTCGCGCCGGTCTGCCGTGCCAACGCACTCAGCCGCTCGCGTTCCGGCCCGGAACCCGCGATCACGATTTTCGCATTCACGACACGCGCGGCCTCGACGAGCGTATGCAAGCCCTTGTAATAGCGCAACACACCGAGCGCCAGAAAATACGGTTCGCCGTTCGCCAGCCCGAGCCGGCTCACAATATCCCGCTCTGTGTCCTGCGAATGAGGGGCGTCCCGATAATCGATGATGCCCAGCGGAATCGTTTTGAGCCGCTCGCCCTGCACGCATGCGGCCAGCGTCTCGCTCGTCTGTGCATAAGCCGGCGAGGTCGCGACCACCGCTGACATGCTGCGCAACGTGCGTCGCATCAGCGGCCCGTAGACGGCACCGAGGACCTTCTGTCGCACGACGTCCGAATGATACGTCATCACGGTGGGCTTTTTGGTGGCGCCCAGAAGATGCAGCACATCAGCGAAGGGCCACGGAAAATGAAAATGCACGACATCAGCCCAGTCTGCCATCTCGCGATACGTCGTCAGCGAACCGATACCGCCGAGATCGCACGACGCCGGGGCTGCCCACGATTTCGCCCGCACCACGCGGCCCTCGGGAAAGTCGATCGCGGGTGGCCGGGGCGTCGGCGACAAAGTGAAGATGCGAGGCTCGACGCCGCATGTCCGCGTGGACAACGCGATCTGCCGGATAGCTTCCTGAAGCCCGCCAGGCGGGTCGGGAAAATACGTACGGTAAATATGCAGAACTTTCATGCGCTCATCACTCAAGCGGCAGCGTTCAGCGAAGCCGGCAGGCCGTTGCCGGACACGCGGCCCTCGAAGGTGATCGCGAGCATCTTGTCGAGCCTGCGCTCCCACGTGTTCTCGCCGACCGCCGCGACGGCTTCCTGGGTGGAAAGCTTGCCGCGCGCCAACTGTTTTTCGATTGCCGCGATGAATGCGTCGGCATTGCCGCCCACTTCCAGCCCCCCGCGCGGCTCCCTCGCGAAGTCGAGCGGCGTCGACACGACGGGCAACCCCGCCGCGAGGTATTCATAGAACTTCATGGGGAACATCGAGCGGGTGTATTCGTTGAGCAAAGTCGGCAGCACGCCGACGCGCATGCCGCGCAAATATTGCGGCAGCGACTCATAGGTGCGATAGCCGAGCAGGTGCACATTCGGCAAGCGCGCCAGTTGCGCGAGCAGTTCGCTGCGCTGCCCTTCCCGCTCTTCGCCAATGATTACCCATTGCCACTGCGGACGCGCCTCGGCGGTCTGCATCAACAGCGGAAAGTCCACTTTGAAGTCGGACAGCACGCCGTGATACACGAGCCGCGGCTCGGGGATCGCAGCGAGTTCGGCGGGCAGCGGACCATCGGCGCGAGCCTCGCCGAAATGCGCGTCGTCGACCACGTTGCCGAAAAAATGCGTGTTGCGGTTGAACGGCAAGCACACTTCTTTCAACGACATCGCCGTCGTGAACACGGCCTCGCATTGACCGAGCAGCGCCTGCTGCGCGCTGCGAAACGCGTCCACGTCCACACCGGGAATCGCCGCAATATCGTCGACGCAGTGATAAACGAGCGGTCCGCGCCGCAGCGTCGCAATCGAGTCGAGCATGTACGGGTGATATGTCCACACGACAGGATCCTGGTAGCGATGCCCCTTCGCAAAACGTGCGACGGAAATGCGCAGCAGCGCCTGGTTCAGCGAGCGCACGAACGGCAGATGATGTCCGGCCGGCACCATCAACGGAGAAAGCACCCAGATGTTCGCCGCGCGCCGCGGTGGCCCGAGCACGAGCGACTGCACGCCGCGCCACAAGCGCCGCCACAGGCGCGCCCAGTCGCGGCCGCTGCCGACTTTCGGCGAACGGAAGCCGACGCTCTCCACATACAGAACCCGCCAGCCGCGCGCCGCGAGAATGCTCGCCGTATGCTGCTTGTTGGTCCAATACGGTTCATCCCAGTCGGCGGTCGAAAAGAGCACGCAGTCGCGCGCGGCCGACACGACATCCTTGCCGTCAACCAATGAACACCTCGACCGGCCGGCCCAACAGGCTCTCGACGATACGGTGCGAAGCCAGCCCGTCGCCATAAGGATTCGCGCGGTTGCGCAGCGCCTCGCGGCGCGCCGGATCGTCGAGCCAGCCCGCCACCGCGCTTTCGATGTTCTCCGGCGCCTGGCCCGCGAGCGTCGCGAAGCCGGCATCGACGCCTTCGCGGCGTTCCGTGTGATTGCGCATCACGACGACCGGCACGCCGAACGTCGGCGCTTCTTCCTGGATGCCGCCCGAATCGCTGACCACGACCGCGCTGCGGCTGATCAGATACAGGCTCGTCGGATAGTCGACGGGTTCGATCAGCGCGAGGTTCGCAATGCCGTCCAATTCGCGATGCACGGGGCCGCGCACAGCAGGATTCAGGTGCACAGGAAACACCCATCGGTAAGCGCTGTAGCGCTGACACAGATCGCGCAGCACGCGGCAGATGTCCTGCAAGACATCGCCGAAATTTTCCCGCCGATGGCACGTGACCAGAACGTGCTGCTGTTCGGCGCCATGCCATGCGGGCAGCGGACTTTGCGGCGGCGTCGTGCTCCAGCTTTGGCGGACCTCGGCAATCGCATCGACGACCGTATTGCCGGTCACCACGATTTTTTCCGCGGCAATGCCTTCGCTCAGCAGATGCCGGCGCGCGAGTTCAGTCGGCGCGAAATGGAGCGTGGTAATGCGGCTCATCAGACTGCGATTCGCTTCCTCGGGAAACGGGCTCGTCAGATCGCCGGTGCGCAGGCCCGCTTCGACGTGACCGACCTTGATGCCGCGATGAAACGCCGCGAGGCCCGCGCAAAACGCCGTGGTCGTGTCGCCCTGGACGATCACCCAGTCGGGACGCACTTCGTCGAGCGCGCGGTCGAGCGCAGCAAGGAGGCGCGACGACAGCGCGTTGAGCGTCTGCCCGGCGCTCATCGTGTCGAGCGTGAGATCGGGTTCGATGCCGAAGAACGAAAGCGCTTGCGCGGCCATGTCCTTGTGTTGCCCGCTCGCGCAGACCACCGTGTCGACCTGCGCACGCAACGCGCGCACGACGGGTGCGAGCTTGATCACCTCGGGGCGCGTACCCATCACCACCATGACTTTCATTGCAGCGGTTTCCCCGGTTGGACCGGCACATGCGCGCCGCGATATTCGACGCCGAGCGTCAGGGCCGTCGAGGCTGTCGCCGGCGCGGCTTCGCGATTGCCCGGCGTCAGCA
The DNA here is from genome assembly GCF_003330785.1 of Paraburkholderia graminis. Lineage (NCBI taxonomy): Bacteria > Pseudomonadati > Pseudomonadota > Betaproteobacteria > Burkholderiales > Burkholderiaceae > Paraburkholderia > Paraburkholderia graminis. The sequence continues at coordinate 769,705 of NZ_CP024934.1, read as the reverse complement.
CGCGAAACTCGCCGCCGTCTCCGGCGACCTGGGCAAGCGACCTGAACTTGAGAAAATCGAGCGCGGCGTCTTCGTGCAGAAAGAGCGGCTTGTGCGCCTTGCTGCGGATGTACGCGATGAACTTCTTGTGAGCGTCGATACGCTGCGCTTCGTCAGTCCAGCCGTACGTATAACGCTCGGAGAACGGATGATCGAGATAGCCGAACAGCGTATTCGTTGCGTATGCGTAGTCGAAAGCCTGCTTGAAGATCGCGAGCGGATCGCCTCCTTGCAACAGGCAATCGCCGTGCAGCATGCACTGCTGGCTGTGCGCGACGAAGCCCGCCGGCATGCCGGCCAGCGCGCCGCCGCGAGCGGTCAGAAACTCGGGATCGTTGCCGATGATTCCGCCGACGCAGCCTTCATAGCCGGCATCCGCGAGACCGCGCATGGCGTACGGCGGCGACTGATGAAACGGCGACACCGCATAGCGCACGGGCGCGCCCGTCGCGGCTTCGAGCAAGGCCGCCGATTGCATGCCTTCGGCGACCGCGTTGTCGTACGTGCCGCCCCAGTTGGGCGCATGCGTCGCGGTGTGCGACAGCACCGCGCCTTCTGTTCGCTCGGCGAGAAGTTCGCGCAGAATGCGGTGCTGCTCCGCGCAGTTCAGGTTTTGCGTGTGGACGGCGAGCGTGAACGGCACGCCGAGTTGTCGATACGCCTGCCACAGCGGACGCGCGGACTCAACGCCTTCATCGCAATCGAGGCGCGACGTGATGGCCGCGTCGTAGCCCCACGGCAGTTCGCTCAACACGGGCTGACACGGCAGGCTGTCCTGCGCCCGATAGCCCGACAGAAAATTTTCGACGAGGCGCCATTCGAACGAGTCGCAAGGACCGACCGGCCGGTTGAACCACAACACGCTCGACTCGCCCGCATCCGACAGCGCGGCGTACGAGAACTGCCGCTCGCCGTCGATCAGCGCAGCAGCAAGTTCAACCTCGGCTGGCACGTGCATCGGCTTGCCGACTGCCCACATCGAGCCGTCGCCGCGGATCGCGCCGAAGCCCAGGTTGTTCCACTCGTCGGCGAAATCGAAACGCTCGAACGGACGATGCCACGCGTCGCCGCCCAGCGTGCGCGCGAACATGCGGTAGCGGACCACGGCTGCGCTTTCCCGCGCCTCGCCTGACGGCGCAGGCTCGCTGCGGCTCGCAGTAGCAAGCGTGGCGGTGAAATCGGCCGACGGCTCCGCGCGTTGATAGCGCAGATAGTCGGCGAGCGCGATCGGCATGTTGCCGAACACCATGAGCTTGCGAGGCCGGGCGCGCAGCCAGGCGATTAGGTCCGCGCTCCAGCCGTCGGGCGTATCGACAGCCACCACGATGTCAGGCGCCAGTTCCTCGCGCAGCAGGCTGCGCGAAATCGGCTGCGCCTGGCTTGCGCTAACCGAGCGCTGCACGGCGGCGAGCGCATGGCGGCACGCTTCCGCCGACGCGTCGGACGAAAGAACGCCGATCATGCAGTCACCACGTGACGGAATTTGGCGCGGCTGCCGACGCGCACGAAGTCGTCGTGTCCGACATAGGCGATCGTGAACGCGTCCTGCCAGAAATGCCGCAGCTTGGCAGTGGTTTCCTCGGCGCTCGCATGCGGCTCGAGCACGATGCGCAACGTGGGTGGCGAGGTGCGCAGATCGATCTGAAACTCCTGAATTCCGCCGACGCGATGATCGAGCATGTCCTGAATGTGATGCGTCGGATGCGCGACGCCCTTGATCGGCACGACGTCATGAATACGGCCGACCACATCGGTCAAGAAAAAGCCGTTCTCCGTTTCCTGCACGCGCGCGAGATCGCCTGTTGCGTAGCGAATCAGCGGCATCAGCTTGTTGCGAAAGCCGGTGAACACGAGTTCGTGCGCGCCGTCCGGATTGCCCTCGGACAGACGGCTTTCCGGCCAACTTTCGGATTCGAGAATCTGGAAGCCGCCTTCGTGGCCGTCGAGTTCATAAGCCATCACACCGAGCTCGGCGAGGCCGTAACGGTCGATCACGCGGCAGCGCAGCGCCGACGCGATCATCTCGCGCGCATGCGGCTCGAGCAGTTCGCCGCTCGACTCGAACACCTGGAACGCCTTGCCGCCGCCATATTTGCGCTGCACGTAGCAGGCGAGCGCGTACATCGTGGACGGATGCGAATGCGCGAGATAAGGCTTGCGGCGCTTCAACGTGCGCCATATTTCCTCGAGGCCCTGATCGTCGATACGGTCGAAGAAAATATTGCTGCGGTTCATCGCGAAGCATTTGAAGTCTTCACGCGACGGCCATTCGGGAATCGCCTGATCCGGGAAGCGGCACGCAAAGTGAAGCTCCGAGCGATGGCGCAGTTTGCCGATGCGCTCGCGGCAATAGTTCGTCACCGCTGACGAATAGTCGGCGCCCTCCTGATCGTAGTAGATCGTGGTCGACAAACCCGTCGAGCCGCCCGTCTTGCACGCATGGTGCTGTCCGGCTTCGAGCGGCCCGGACAAAAGGCGCGGCCCCTGCTCGCGGATGATGTCCTTGGTCAGGTACGGAAGCTCTTCCAGATAACGCGGCTCTTGCTTGACCTTCGCCGGATCGAACTGCTTCGCCTTGAACAGGTCCTGGTAGTACGGCACTTTGGCGCCGGCGAATTCGAGCATGCCCGCGAGCCGTTCGAGCGCAATACGCCGGCGATGCGGCACCGGCAGCGTGTAGTGCTCACGCAGTTCCTGGATCTTCGGGCGCACGCTGCGCTTTTCGCGGCTCTCGGCGATCGGATAGGCGATGTAGCCGCCGGCAAAACCCTTCAGCGTGCGAAACGGCTGGCGCACGAACAGGGATTCGGAATAACGCAGGAATGGATGATTAGCTCGCATGACTTCGAACCTTGTTGCGCCTCTCTTGCGCCTGACTGCTGCCGCCGGATGCGCCACGACAGTCTCGCGGGCGCTTCGGCGGCATGATTGGTATAAAGCGCGAAACTTTGCCTCGAATGGAAGCGCGCGCAAACAGTGCCACGCGCGCGCGTCCAGCCTTCCTTGACACACAGCATGCGATGCCGCGACGGCGAGACCTCAACCAATGGTCCACGCGCCCCGCGACCTCGACTCTTACTCCAGCGTCAATGCGGCAACTGCGCGGTATGACTGACGAGCGGGCCCTCGCTCGCGACCGGCGGCGCCACGGGTTCATCCGCGATCATCCGGCCGTGCTCCATCGAAATCTTGCGATTGCATACGCGTGCCACGAGCGACGGATCGTGCGACGCAACGACCAGCACCGACGCCTTGCCGACGAGACTCTCGAGACGCTCCGCGGCCTTGATGCTGAACTCGGCGTCCCCCACGCTCAACCACTCGTCCATGATCAGGATGTCGGCTTCGACGCTCGTCGAAATAGCGAACGCGAGGCGCAGCATCATGCCGCTCGAATACGTGCGCACCGGCAGATTCAGGTAGTCGCCGAGTTCGCTGAAATCCGCGATTTCGTCGATCTTGCCGCGGATGCGCGCCGGCTTCAGGCCGTCGAGAATGCCGCGCAAATAGATGTTTTCGAAGCCCGTTGCGTCGGGGTCGAGGCCCATCGACACGTCGAGCAGCGACGCAATCTTGCCGTGCACCTTCAGTTCCCCGCGCACGGGCGCATAGACGCCCGACAGCGTGCGCAATAGCGTGGTCTTGCCCGAGCCGTTGTGACCGACGAGGCCCACGCGATCGCCTTCTGCGAAGGTGAACGAGAGGTCGTCGATCGCCTTAACGATCGCATGACGGCCGGCGTCCTGGCCGATGCGGCCACCCGTCGTCAGGTTGAGCACCGCTTTTTTCAGCGAGCGATGCGAGTTCTCGTAAATCGGAAATTCGACGGAGATGTTACGAGCGACAATCGATGAAGAACTCACAATATCAAAGCCAGTAAGGAACGCGATTACGGAAACGCTTCATTAGGAATTGCGCGAACGCAAAGCCGACGATCAACAAGCCGATTGACCAGGCCCACGACTCCCAATGGGTCGGGCGGCCGGTGAGCGGCGCGCGAACCGTTTCGATCAGGTGATAGAGCGGGTTGTAGTCGGCGATCCAGCCACGGTCTTTCAGAATTTCCGGCGACCACATGACGGGCGTGAAAAAGAACACGACCTGAATCAGATTGGTGACGATCGGCGGAATGTCGCGAAAGCGCGCGCACAACACGCCGAGCGTGACGCCGAGCCATACGCCGTGCAGCAGCAGAATGGCCAGCGCGAACGGCACCAGCAGAAACTCCCAGCCGGGCCAGCGTCCGAAAGCGACCAGCAGCACGACGACCACCGGCAAGCTGTGCAGCAGGATCACGAAGTTGCGCCACGCGATACGGCACACGTGCACGGTCAGCGGCAACCTGATCTGCTTGATCAGATACGCGGCGCCGATAAAGGCAAGACAGCCTTCGTTCGCGACCGAAGCCAGATACGCCCACACGACCAGACCGACCGCGAGATACGGCAGATAGTCCGAAATCTCCTGATGCAGCAGCGTCGAATATAGCGCGCCGAGCACGACGACCATGATGATCGTGCTCAACGTGAACCAGAACGGCCCGAGCACCGAACGCCGATAGCGTTGACGGATGTCGTGCCAGCCGAGCGTGCCCCACACGCGCACCGACTTCATGCCGACGATCAGGTCGTCGTTCTGCGTGTGCCGCGTGAGGTCTTCACTACTGTCGTTAATAAAGGTGATGTCCATCTCAAGTACGTCCGTAAATGTCTTCAAAGCGGACGATATCGTCTTCGCCCAGATATTCGCCGCTTTGCACTTCGATCATCACGAGCTCGACGACGCCCGGATTTTCGAGGCGGTGTTTATGACCCGCCGGAATATAGGTGGACTCGTTGGTCGACACGAAGAACGCCTTCTCTCCGTTGACGACCTTCGCCATGCCGCTCACCACCACCCAATGTTCGTTGCGGTGATGATGCATCTGCAAACTCAGGCTCGCGCCGGGTTTCACTTCGATGCGCTTGATCTTGAAGCGCGGGCCTTCCTCCAGCACCGAGTAAGTGCCCCACGGCCGATGCACCGTGCGATGCACCTTGTACGCTTCATGTCCGCGCGCTTTCAGTTCCGCGAAGATCTGCTTGACGTCCTGGGCGCGGTCTCTGTGCGCGAGCAGCAGCGCGTCGGGCGTGTCGATCACGATCAGATCCTCGACGCCCACCGCGCCGATCAGCCGGTTGCCGCCGCGCACATAGCAGTTCTTCACGTCGAACAGCAGCGCCTCGCCTTCCACGCGATTGCCGCTCGCGTCCGCTGGCGAGAGATCGCTCAGCGCAGTCCACGAGCCCACGTCGGTCCAGCCGATGTCGCAACGCACCACCGCCGCGTGCTTGCACTTCTCCATCACTGCATAGTCGAACGAAACGTCGGGCACCGTGCCAAAACAGCCGGGCTCGAGGCGGATCTGCGCGGCGCCGTCGGCGCCTTGTGCCGAAGGCGATACCTTCATGCACTCCGCCGCGGCATTCAGTACCTCGGGGCAATGCTGCTGCATCTCCTTAAGGATAGTGCGCGCGGTGAAGCAGAACATGCCCGAGTTCCACACGAACTTGCCCGACGCCAGATACTCGCGCGCCTTTTCGAGCGACGGCTTCTCGAAGAAACGCACGACCTTCTCGCCGTCCGCCTCGATATAGCCGTAGCCGGTCTCAGGCGTGAGCGGCTGCATGCCGAAGGTGACGACCTTGCCCGCTTGCGCAAGCTTTTGCGCTGCCGCGACGGCTTGCGCGAAGGCGGCCTGGTCGGCGATCAGATGATCGGCGGCCAACACCAGCATCACGGTTTGATCGCCGTGTGCCTTCGCCGTATGCAGCGCCGCGGTCGCAACGGCAGCAGCCGTGTTGCGGCCGAACGGCTCGAGAATGAACGAGGTCGCACAACCCTTCGTGTTCACCTCGCGGAAGTCGTCTTCCGTTTTGAAGAACAGCTCGCGATTGGTTACCGTCAGCACTTCCTTCACGCCGGGCAACGCGACCGCGCGCAGGAAAGCTTTCTGCAAAAGGCTCTCGCCATCCGCGAGACGGATGAACGGCTTCGGGTGCGACTCGCGCGAGACCGGCCACAGTCTCGAACCCGCCCCGCCACACAGAATGATCGGCAACAAATCCACTGGCTCCCCTTCAATACCGTATTTATTACTCGACCGATAATGCTCAGCGCTCATTGGTCACCGCTTATTGCTTGGCGCTTATTGCTCGCACTTACTGGGTCACCGCTTGCCGCGTGCTTGCCGCGCGCACGGCCTGCATGCCGCGCCCGTCGCGCTCGTCAGCGGAAGTTGGCAAACGCTTCAATCGGGCCGCGGCAAATGTCACAGGACGGTCAATATTCTACCCTCGCCCTCTTTCAAAATCGTCAGCCAGCGCGGGCTCGGTGCATATATGCTTACCAGCCACAGATCACGACTCGACGTCTTCATGAGCCGCGCCGCGAGCTGACGCAACGGCTTCAGGGGCGCACGGCAGGCGACTTTGGGAAACCGTCGGTCAGGCATAGCTTCAACGCGTCGCGCCAATGCGGAGCGGCGAGCCCAAAGACGCGGGCGAGTTTGTCGTTCGACATGCGCGAATTGGACGGACGCCGGGCCGGCGTCGGATAGTCGGCCGCGGGAATCGGCAGCGTGTTGGGCCGCTGCGGCAAATCGGCGAGGTCGAAGATCGCGGACGCGAAGCCGTGCCACGATGTCGCGTCGCCGGCGCACAGGTGATAGATGCCCGAGCGCTCGCGCCACCACGACGCACTGTCAGGCGTGGCAAACGACTGCGCCGCGATATGCGCAGTCAGCGTGGCGATCGTGTTGCACCACGTGGGCGCGCCGAACTGATCGGCGACGACCTTCAGCTCGGGCCGATCGGCGCCGAGACGCAGCATGGTGAGCAGAAAGTTTTTGCCACGCGTGCCGTAGACCCAGCTCGTGCGCAGCACCAGGTGATTCTCACCCGTCGCCGCAATGGCCTGTTCGCCGGCGAGCTTGCTGCGCCCATAGACGTTCTGCGGATTGGCGGGATCGCTTTCGACGTAAGCGCCTTGCTTCTCGCCGTCGAACACGTAATCCGTCGAATAGTGGATCAGCGCCGCGCCGAGCTTCCTGGCTTCCTCGGCCAGCACACCCGGTGCTTCGCCGTTAATGCGCATAGCAAGTTCCGGCTCCTGCTCGGCCTTGTCGACCGCCGTGTAGGCCGCGGGATTGACGATCAACGCGGGCTTCACATCGCGGACCACGGCGCGGATCTGATCGAGGTTCGACAGATCGAGCGTCGAGCGGTCTACCGCGACTACGTGCCCGAGCCCTTGCAGCGTGCGCGCGAGTTCATAGCCGACCTGGCCGTTGACGCCGGTGACGAGAATCGTCGGCTTGCCATTGTGTGCGCTCATGCGGCCGCCCCTTATGCGTAGACTTCGGCGTCGGCGAGACGCTTGGCCGCCGCATCTTTCGCTGCGAGCAGCGGCTCGAAATCAACAGGCCATTTGATACCGATAGCGGGATCGTTCCAGAGAATGCTGCGCTCATGCTCAGGGAACCAGTAGTCGGTCGTCTTGTAGAGGAACTGCGCGGACTCCGACAGCACGACGAAACCATGCGCGAAGCCAGGCGGCACCCACAGTTGCCGATGGTTCTCCATCGACAACGTCACGCCAACCCACTTGCCGAAGTTCGGCGAACTCTTGCGAATATCCACCGCGACGTCGAACACTTCGCCTTCCACCACCCGCACGAGCTTGCCCTGCGCATGTTGAATCTGATAGTGCAAGCCGCGCAGCACGCCTTTCGCGGAACGCGAATGATTGTCCTGCACGAACGTCACGCCGGCCTCGACATGCTCCGCGAATTCCACGGCATTAAAGCTCTCGTAGAAATAGCCGCGCGCATCGCCGAATACCTTCGGCTCGATGATCTTGACTTCGGGCAGCGCCGTAGCGGTTACTTGGATGGCCATGCAACTTGGTCCGTAAGAATGTTTTGCAGATACTGCCCGTAGGCGTTCTTCGCGAGCGGCGCGGCGAGCGCGAGCAACTGCTCGGCGCCGATCCACTGCTGGCGATACGCGATTTCCTCGGGACATGCGACCACGAGGCCCTGGCGCTTCTGCAACGTCGCAATGAACGTGGCCGCTTCGATCAGCGAATCATGCGTGCCCGTGTCGAGCCACGCATAGCCGCGGCCCATGATCTCGACATTAAGCGCGGCGTTGGCGAGGTAACGCGAATTGACGTCGGTGATCTCGAGTTCGCCGCGCGGCGACGGCTTGATGTCCGCCGCGATGTCGCAGACCTGCTTGTCGTAGAAATACAGACCCGTGACGGCGTAATTCGAACGCGGCTTCGCGGGCTTTTCCTCGATGGACAATGCGCGGAACTGCTTGTCGAACTCGACTACACCATAGCGCTCCGGATCGTGCACGTGGTAGGCGAACACGGTCGCGCCGTCGGCCTGATCGTTCGCGCGCTCGAGCTGCTTCGCGAGATCGTGACCGTAGAAAATGTTGTCGCCGAGAATCAGCGCCGACGGGTCGTTGCCGACGAACTCACGCCCGATGATGAACGCTTGCGCGAGGCCGTCCGGCGAAGGCTGAACCGCATACTGAATGTTCATGCCCCACTGGCTGCCGTCGCCGAGCATGGCTTCGAAGCGCGGCGTGTCCTGCGGCGTGGAGATGATCAGCACGTCGCGAATGCCCGCCACCATCAGCGTGGACAGCGGGTAGTAGATCATCGGCTTGTCGTAGACCGGCAGCAGCTGCTTCGAAACGACATGGGTGATCGGATAGAGCCGGGTGCCGGATCCGCCCGCGAGAATAATGCCTTTGCGCGCCATGACCGTGCCTTTACGCGCGTTGCGCGTAGTTGGTCTCAACCCACTTGCGGTACTCGCCCGAAGCGACTTCGTCAGACCATGCCTGATTGTCGAGATACCACTGAACAGTTTTTGCCAGACCCGTTTCGAATGTCTCCGCAGGCTTCCAGCCGAGTTCGCGCTCGAGCTTGCGGGCGTCGATTGCGTAACGGCGATCGTGGCCCGGACGGTCCTTCACGTAAGTGATCTGGTCGCGGTACGAACCGGCCGTTTTCGGACGGAGCGTGTCGAGCAGATCGCACAGCGTGTGCACGACCTCGAGGTTCTTCTTCTCGTTCCAGCCGCCGACGTTGTACGTTTCGCCCGGCACGCCGCGCGCGAGCACTTCGCGAATCGCGCTGCAATGGTCGCCGACATACAGCCAGTCGCGCACGTTCTGACCGTCGCCGTATACCGGCAGCGGCTTGCCGCCGAGCGCGTTGGCGATCATCAACGGAATCAGCTTTTCGGGGAACTGGTACGGGCCGTAGTTGTTCGAGCAGTTCGTGGTGAGCACCGGCAGGCCGTACGTGTGATGGTACGCGCGCACCAGATGGTCCGAGCCCGCCTTGGTCGCCGAATACGGGCTATTGGGCGCGTACGGCGTGGTTTCGGAGAACTGCGGATCGGTCGCGGACAGCGAGCCGAAGACTTCGTCGGTCGAGACGTGCAGGAAGCGGAACGCTGCCTTCGCGGCTTCGTCCAGCGTGTTCCAGTAGCTTCGCGCGGCTTCGAGCAGCGTGAACGTACCGACAACGTTGGTTTGCACGAAATCGGCCGGGCCGTGGATCGAGCGGTCAACATGGCTTTCCGCGGCAAAGTGCAGCACCGCGCGCGGCTTGTGTTCGGCGAAGAGCGCGTCCATGGCGGCGCGGTCGCAAATGTCCGCGCGCACGAAGACGTGCTGCGGATTGCCTTGTTGCGACTTGAGCGTGCCGAGATTGCCGGCATAGGTCAGCTTATCGACGTTCAGCACCGCTTCGTCCGACGTATTCAGCCAGTCGAGCACGAAATTGGCGCCGATAAAGCCGGCACCGCCCGTAACCAGGATCATGAAATTCCCTTCCAGATATCAGCGACGGCCCGGCATTAATGAGCCGGCCGCTCGCCACGCGTTATGGTGTTCGATTATTGCGGCGCCCGCGGCCTTGCACGGCACGCAGGCGCTTGGACGCCAATCTTATGAAGCCCAGATTATAAAGCCGCGCCGAGCAAAAACTAGAACCCTAACAACTTGAAACAGCTTGACAAGTCTGGTTTCCGGTGCAGTTTGCGAAGTCGCATAGGGGCGTTGATGCTTGCCGGGTCGACGGGGCGTATGCAAAAGATTAACGCGCGGTCAGATGCTCAGGCCGAAAGGCAAATCGCGGCGTTGCGCGAAAGGAATCGAAAGCATAGAAGGGACATGCTGCGGACCGCGCCATTGTGCCGCTGGCGGCATTTGCAGGACGGGCGAGCGCCCGTCCATGAGCTGCAGGCGCTTCAGGCCGCGAGCATCCAGCGCAGCGTATCCATGAACGGAATGGCTTGCACCTCGGGAACCAGCGAGCGGAGCTTCGCGGGCGAACCGGCGAGGACCTTCACATCCGTTTGGCGGACGAACGCGGGATTGACATGCACTTGCAGCTTATGTCCGGTCATGTCGCTGGCCGCGGACAGAATCTCGCGCAGCGTATAAGGCGTGCCGGTGCAGACGTTCACCGTTTCGCCTGCCGCATCGGATGTCAGCAACGCTTCGTAAGCACGCGCCACATAGCGCACGTCGGAGAAATCGCGCGCGACGTCGAGATTGCCGAGTTCAATGGATGGCTCGCGCCGCGCGAAATGCTCGACGATCTTCGGCACGAGAAAGTTGGACGCCTGGCCGCGCCCGGTGTAGTTGAACGGCCGCGCGATCAGGATAGGCAGCCGCTCGAACCACGTATGCACCATCGTTTCCATCGCCGCCTTGCTCGCGGCGTAGTGGTTGACGGGCGTGAGCGGGAAGCTTTCGTCGATCGCATCGCTCGTCACGTTGCCGTACACGTTGGCACTACTCGCGATCAACACCTTGCGCGGCGTGTGGCCGGTCGCGGCGCACGCTTCCAGCAGGTTCAGCGTGCCGATCACGTTGACGCGGTAAAAATCGAGCGGATCGTCATGGCCGACGAAGCTGATCGCCGCAAGATGCACGATATAGTCCGGCCGCACGGTTTCCATCACATGCCGGCAGTTTTCCGGCGACGTGATGTCGAGCCTCAGGCGCGTGGCCGTTTCGGGCTCGTCATGCCCGGCAAAGGTTTCGATCACGGTATGGCCGCGACCGGCGAGGTTCTCGACCAGATAGCGGCCAGTAAAGCCGCTCGCTCCAGTGACGAGCGTGCGGACGGGTTGCTTCGCATGGGAAGACGACATGCTTTCTCCGTTCACGAGGGTCATCCTGTTGTGATGCAATATTGCGCCGGTCGTTCACTGCGGCGGATGCGAACTGCCGCCAGGTTGCCTGCGGAGTGGTCGCATAGTGGCCACAGCGGCCGCGCGGTGGCCTTCAACTGCTCGGCACACACGTGATGGCCGCCGCACCGCGCGATGCCGGCGCTGCAAACGGGCTATTATGTCACGCTCTTTTGCTGCACCGCCCCAACGCGGCACGCCTCCTGCATCGCCGCGCGTATCGAACCGCCAACATTTCGTCGATGACACCGTCAACCGCGCCTTCACCCGCTTTGCCAATCTCGCAGCAGCAGCCCGTGCCTCTGGCTTTCGGCGATCTGCAAGGCTGCCGCACGCCGTTCCAGCGACTGCTCGCGAAGGCCGCGCCTCCCGCCGGCACGCCGCTGTGGTTCGCGGGCGACCTGATCAACCGCGGCGCCGAGTCGCTTGCGACGCTGCGCGACATCATCGCGCTCGGCGATCGCGCGGTGCCGGTGCTGGGCAATCACGATCTGCATTTGCTGTCGGTATCGGCGGGCATTCGCCAGTCGAAAAAAGGCGACACCATCGACGACATTCTCTCGGCGCCCGATGCCGCCGATCTGCTCGAATGGGTTCGTCATCGCCCGATCGCCCACTACGAGAACGGCATGCTGATGGTGCATGCGGGCGTCGTGCCGCAATGGGACGTGAACCTCACGCTCGATCTCGCCGACGAATTGCAGCGCGCGCTGCGCGCGCCGAACTGGAAGGAAACGCTCGCCGGTCTCTACGGCAACGAGCCGAGTTTATGGACGCCGCAATTGAAGGGCATCGAGCGGCTGCGCGTGACCTGCAGCGCGTTGACGCGGGTGCGCTTCTGCAACACCGAAGGCGCAATGGACTTCAGCAGCAGCGGTGGCCTGAACGCCGCGCCGCCTGGCTGCATGCCGTGGTTCGACGTGCCGTGGCGCAAGACCGCGGACGTCACCGTCGTATTCGGTCATTGGGCCGCCCTTGGGCTGACGTTGCGCGACAACCTGATCGGGCTCGATTCGGGCTGCGTGTGGGGCGAAAAACTGTCGGCGGTGCGGCTCGCGGCGAACCCCGCCGAGCGCACGCTCACTCAGGTGGAATGCGAGAACTGCCGCGCGCGCGGCGGCAACTAGACAGCGCTCGTCCGAAAGACGCTCAGACGCTTGGCGAGCGGCCGGACTGATCGACCGGTTCGATCAGCGTCTCGTTGCTCGCTGACGACTCCACTCGCTCGACAACCAGTGCGCCGCTCGTTGCCGCGCCACCCTGCATTTCCGTCAGCGCGGCCGCAACGGCGCCCTGCGCTTGCGCCGCCAACGCACGGCGGTCGGCGCCAGGTAGAAGCGGCTCGCACACGTAGACATGCGCGGTCAACGGGCCGCCGCGCAGCAGCAGATTGAGCGAGTCGGCGAGCGAAAGATCGTCGATATAGGCAGGCGCCGTCGACTGCCGGCCGTGTGCGTCTTCATACATGATGCACAGCGGCTGCACCGGCACGGACGCCGACACCGCCGCCTGAAACATGTTCGCGTGAAACGGCAGCAACTCGAGACCATTCGACGTCGTGCCCTCCGGAAACACGCACATCAATTCGCCGGCGCTCAAACGGTCGGACAACTCGTGCATGATCCGCTTTGCGTCGCTGCGTTTCTCGCGCTGGATGAACACCGTATCGAGTTGCTGCGCGAGCCAGCCGACCAGCGGCCAATGCCGGATTTCCGCTTTGGACACGAACGGCGTCGGCCGCCACGCATTGATCACGTAGATGTCGATCCACGAAATGTGATTGGCGACCACCAGCGCGCCGCGATCGAGCCGCGCGCCATCGTTATGGACGACGAGGCGCATGCCGCACAGCCGCAGCATCTTCAGCGACCACGCGCGATTAAGCGCGTGACGCCGGTCGGCATCGGCTTTCGGAAAACGCGTGGCGACGATCCACATGCCGTGCAGCAGATGCGCGATGAGACGGGCCTTGCGTAACGCGAGCTTCATGGTCGGAGCTTTTCCTGGCGAGTCGATGCGGTGGCTGCGGTCAATGCGAAGTCAGTACGTGTCGATGCCTGAGTCATGCCGCGAACATCAGCGCAAACATCAACGCAACATCAGCGCTGTTCGAACGCGACGCGGCCCGACACGATGGTCGCACGCACGCGCGCCGGCAGTTCGTAGCCGAGGAACGGCGTGTTATGCCCCTGGCTCTTCAGCGCGCGCGGCTCGACGCGCCAATGTGCGTGACGGTCGAACACGCACAGGTCCGCCACGCTGCCCACGGCGACGCGGCCAGCCGCGTCCAGATCGAGCACTTGAGCCGGCGCAGCCGTGATGCGGTTGAGCGCCTTCGCGAGCGGCACGCCGGCTTCGTCGGCCCATTTCACCGTCAGCGAGAGGAACAGCTCGAGGCCCGTTGCGCCCGGTGTGGCTTCGCCGAACGGCAGCAGCTTTTCGTCGTCATCGACGGGCGTGTGGTCCGAGCAGATTGCGTCGATCGTACCGTCGACGAGACCCGCGCGAATCGCTTCGCGATCGCGCTGCTGACGCAGCGGCGGATCGAGGCGGAATTGCGCGTCGAAGTAACCGATGTCGAGATCGATCAGATGCACGTGATTCACCGTGACGTCGCACGAAACCGGCAAGCCCTCGGCCTTGGCCTCGCGCATCAGCGCAATGCCCGCCGCCGACGACACATGCGACAGATGCACCCGCGCGCCCGTCACGCGCACGAGTTCGAAGATCGTATGCAGCGCGATGGTTTCAGCCGCGACGGGCACGCCGGAGAGGCCGAGCCGCGACGCGAGCGCGCCGCTCGCGGCCACGCCGCCCTTGCCGAGATACGCGTCCACAGGACGCAGCCACACGGTGAAGCCGTACGTCTTCGCGTATTGCAGCGCGCGCATCAGCACCTGCGTATCGACCACCGGCGCGTCGGCCTGCGAAAAGCCGATGCAACCCGCCTCGGTCAACTCCACCATTTCGGTGATGACCTGGCCTTTGAGGCCGACGGTCAACGCGCCGAGCGGATACACGTGCGCCTGATCGAGATTGCGCGCGCGGAACTTCAGCATTTCGACGAGGCCGGGTTCGTCGAGCGTGGGATCGGTGTCCGGCGGACACACGAGGCTCGTCACGCCGCCCGCGAGCGCCGCGGCCATTTCCGATTCGAGCGTTGCCTTGTGCTCGAAGCCAGGCTCGCGCAGACGCGCCGACAAATCGACCAGACCCGGCGCGATATGCAAGCCGCGGGCGTCGATGGTTTGCGTCGCCTCGAAATCGGCGGGCGCGTTGCCGAGCGCGACGATCTTGCCGTCCGCGATAAAAACGTCCTGCTGCTGTTCGGTGCCCGCTGCGGGGTCGATCAGCGTGCCGCCTTGAATGTGAATCTTCATGCGCTGCCTTAGTTGTTTCAGCCTGGTTCGGCGAAGGTTTTGCGTTCGCTTGCCGCGTTCGTTTGCCGCGTTCGTTTGCCGCGTTCGTTTGCCGAGTGTTCGAGCCGCGAATCAGTCGTTATTGCCCGCGACAATCCCCATCACCGCCATGCGCACCGCGATGCCGAACGTCACCTGATTCAGGATCACCGATTGCGGACCGTCCGCGACCTGCGAGTCGATCTCGACGCCGCGGTTCATCGGGCCCGGGTGCATCACGATTGCATCCGGTTTCGCGAGCGCGAGCCGCTCGGGCGTCAAGCCCCAGCTCTTGAAGTACTCCTGCGCCGAGGGCAACAGCGCGCCGCTCATCCGCTCGTTTTGCAGACGCAGCATGATGATCACGTCGACGTCCTTCAGTCCTTCGTCGAGGTTGTGGAACACCCGCACACCCATCTGTTCGAGGCCGCCCGGCAGCAGCGTGCGAGGACCGATCGCGCGCACTTCCGGCACGCCGAGCGTGGTCAGTGCATGAATGTCGGAGCGCGCGACCCGCGAATGCAGAATGTCGCCGACAATCGCCACCCGCAGATTCGTGAAGTCCTTCTTGTAGTGGCGGATCGTGTACATGTCTAGCAGCCCCTGCGTGGGGTGCGCATGACGGCCGTCGCCGGCATTGATCACATGCACGTGCGGCGCGCAGTGCTGGGCGATCAGATACGGCGCGCCGCTCGAAGCGTGACGCACGACGAACATGTCGGCGTGCATCGCCGACAGATTGTTGATCGTGTCGAGCAGCGATTCGCCCTTGCTCGTCGACGATGCATTGATGTTCAGATTCAGCACGTCCGCGGACAAACGCGTGGCCGCGATTTCGAACGTGGTGCGCGTGCGCGTGGAGTTCTCGAAGAACAGGTTGAACACCGACTTGCCGCGCAACAGCGGCACTTTCTTCACCTCGCGATCCGTCACGCTGACGAACTGGCTCGCGGTGTCGAGAATGTGATTGACGATCGCCTTCGGCAAACCTTCGATCGACAACAGATGCTTAAGCTCGCCGTTTTTCGTGAGCTGCGGGTTGCCCTTCAGGAAGCCATAACGGAAGCGCTCGGTGGCGCTATCGGCGGAATCCTGCGGAGCCTGGGTGGCGGTATTCATGATTTACCTGCTTGAAATACGGGCTTCAACGTGTTGGTGCGATGCGGCGTTGGAAGCTGCACTTGCAGCCGCACTTGCATCTGCACTCAATCGACGCGTGCTTCGGTATGAAACGTGAAACGCGGCTGATCGGCGCTGCTGGTTTCGTCGCGCGCGAGCACGAGCGTGGCGTCGGCGGGCACATCCACCACGCCGCCGACAAAGCGTGCCGCCACCGGCAACTCGCGCCCGCCGCGATCGGCGAGCATGGCCAGTTCGACCGCTGCCGGACGGCCGTAGTCGTACAGCTCATTGAGCGCCGCGCGAATCGTGCGGCCGGTGTACAGCACGTCGTCGACCAGCACGATGCGGCGGCCGTCGACGGAAAAAGGCAGCGACGTCGGGCTCGCCTGCGAGTGCAAACCTTTCTTCGCGTAGTCGTCGCGATGCAGCGCGACATTGACGACGCCGAAGCTCGCCAGGTTCAGATCGCGCGCGAGCCGTTCGGCGAGCCACGCGCCGCCGCTGTAAATGCCGGCCAACACGGCGCCCTCGGCGCCGTCGTGCGCACCGAGCTTGTCGCCGTACGCGGCGCGAATCTGGTCGAGCAGCGCGCGGTATAGCGCTTCAGCGTCAATGGAACTCATGGGTGTCGGAAAGTCCGTCAAGATATTGCTGAAGGATGATGCTGGCGGCTTCGGCGTCGAGCATATCGGCGCGGCCCTTGTTGGCGCGCGTGGTCGCTTCCGCCTCGACCGACGAATAGCGCTCGTCGACCCACGTCACCGGCAAATTGAAGCGGCCGTTCAACTGATTGCCGAAGCGCTTTGCGAGCTGCGTCATTTCGTGCGGCGTGCCGTCCGGATGCATCGGCAAGCCGACCACGAGCGCGTCCGGCTTCCATTCGGCAATCAGCTTGCCGACTTCGGCAAAACGATATTCGCGGCTGCGATTCTGCACGATGACGAGCGGCCGCGCGCTTCGGGTAAGCGAATTGCCGACCGCGACGCCGATGCGCTTTTCACCGTAATCGAACGCGAGCAGCGTCGCCTCGCGTCCGCCCGGCAGGCTCATGCGGCGCCTCTCATGCGTGCCCGGCCTCGCCCGACAGCATGGACAGCGAGACGCCGAGCAGCGCGAGCGCGGCTTCGAAGCGCTCCTCGGCGGGCACGTCGAACACGATTTTCGGATCGGCCTCGACGGTGAGCCAGCCGTTCTTCGAAATCTCTTCTTCGAGTTGGCCCGCACCCCAGCCGGCGTGGCCGAGCGTGAGCAGAAAACGCTCGGGACCAGTGCCGCTCGCGACCGCCTCGAGCACGTCTTTCGACGTGGTCATCTCGAGACCGCCCGGCACCGACATGGACGACGTGTAGGTATTGCCGTCTTTCGGATCGTGCAGCACGAAGCCGCGCTCGGTTTGCACCGGGCCGCCGAAATACACGGGCACGTGAAGAAGAGGCTCGATTTCGAGCTTGAGGTCGATGCGACTGAAGAGCGCTTCCAGGTCGATGTCGGTCGGCCGGTTGATCACGAGGCCGAGCGCGCCGCGCTCACTGTGATCGCAAAGGTAGACCACCGTTCCGGAAAACGTCGGATCGGCCATGTTCGGCATGGCGATCAGGAACTGGTTAGTCAGATTGATGCGATCGGTACTCTTGGACATAGTTCGGATTTTAGCAAAGACGGTGCAGGATGGCGGGCTTTGAGCAGCGTGGAGCGGCGGCCGGAGTGATGCGGCGTGCCGCGAGCCATCGACGGCGATTCATGTTGCACTCTATCACGCACGCGCGCGTTGCCACGGTGCCGATTCGCGGTGCGCGGCGGCTTGCGCGGCGCGGTGTTGGCGTGGCCTGGCCGCGTGGTTCTCATGCGGCCTGCGGGACGAGCGCGGCGCCTTGCCGGAGTTGCTTGCCGCTCGCGCCTGAATCACGCGCCGCCCTGTTCAGGTTACGTGCCGCTTGCGGGAATTGCACGCCGCCCTTGCCCACTTGCGTGGCGCTCACGCCTCGATCACGCGCCGCCCTGCTCGATCGCCCGCGTCAACGCAGCGAGCGCCGCGCTGCTGGCCGGCGGCGCCACGCCTGCGGCTACCTTGTGCAGCGTCGCGCGCAACGCCTCGGCGGCGTTTTCGAGCGCACTGGCCGCGGGCGCGTCGACGATCACATGCGCGCGCACCGCAGGCGTCGAAACCCCGGCGTGCGCACGACGACGCCATGCGAGCCCGAGCGCATCCGCGAGCAGCGCGACGTGGCCAAGGCCCAATGCGCAAGCCGCGGACCCGAGCCGGTACGCGGCGTCGCCGGCTTGCAGTGCTTCGCTCGGGTCGGCCTTTTCCGGCTGGTCCGCGGCACGCGCGTGTTCCGCGAGCGCGGAGATGGCGGCGTCCGCCGTCTGCAAAAAGTCTTCGTAGGCATGGGCATTGACGCTCAGCACGCCGAGGTCGCGCGTCATCGACGTTTGCGCGCTGAACGATTGCGCCTCGACCGCGCCGGCTTCCCAAAGCATTTCCGATGCCTGAGTGCCCGCGACGTGCCAGTCGACCGTCAAGCCGTAATCGTGCAGCACCTCGACCTGGTCGGCGTCTTCGGCGGCGGCGCCGAACAGCGCGTAGTCGCGCCACAGCAGCGCGAGCGTGGCCCGCACGAGCGAGCGCTGCGCGCGTTCGATGCCGCGCGCGTGGTCCGCAAGCGCGAGGTTGCAGCGTGCGTAGAAGCGCCGCGCGTCGGGCTCGCCGGCCGCGCGCCCGCTGACGCGCAACGCGCGCGCGCAGGCCTTGGCGAGGCGCCAGAAATCGTACGGATCGGGACCGGCCAGCTCGGTGAATACGGCGTCGAGTTCGTCCAGTGCGGCTTGCGTCGCTGCGCGCGCCGCCGCGCTGCCTGTGTCCGGCTGCGAGCGCAGCACCGGCAGCAGCGCGCGCTCATAGCGCGCCCGCAGATGCGCCAACTGCTCGGCCGGCTGCGCGTGAAACGACACAGGCGGCACGGGGCGCGCGGTCAACGCGAGATCTTCGTACGCAACGGGCGACGCGGCGCTGTGCTCGCCGAGATGGGCGCACAGCGCGCGGTAGTGATCGAAGAGCGTCGGCGAACAGGCGAGTTCGCGCAGATTGTGACGCTCGAGCGCCGCCCGGAAATCGCGCAGCGCCGCGCCGAAGCCCGGCCGCACGCTCTCGGCCTCGGCCGGATCGCCGGCCGCGAGCGGCGAAAGGCGCACCAGCACATCGGCGAAACGCGTGGCGCTCAGCCAGCCGGCGCTGCGCAACGCGTGCGAGACGCGCACTAGGGCGGTCGTGCAACCGGTGTGCTGCTCGAACGCCAGCAGCGCTTCAGCGAGCGCCAGCTCCGCGGGGCGTACGGCGCCGCCGCGCGGGTTGGGCAATGCGTCGAAGGAAACGGGAGCTGCGGATCGAAGAGTCATGAGTTGGCGACGGAAAGTCGGCGGGCCGCCGCTTGGCGCTGCGCGCAGACTGAGCGCCTAACGCGCGAACCGGCGACTGAACAGTGACAAATGCGCAATGACAAACGCGCAACGACAATGCGCAACCACAATGCGCGGCGATGCGTGCCCAGTGACAAATGCTGAAGAGCCAATGCCCCGTGCAATACCGGCGATATCAGCTTGTGATTGCGACACCGCCGGCACGGCGACGTTCCGGCGCGACGCCACACTCTGGCCGAGCGCCGCCGGCCGACTTCGATGTCAGATCTGGACCATCTCGAAGTCTTCCTTGCGCGCGCCGCATTCCGGGCACGTCCAGTTAATTGGGACGTCTTCCCAGCGCGTGCCCGGCGCAATGCCTTCGTCCGGCAAACCGGCTTCTTCGTCGTAAATCCAGCCGCAAATCAGGCACATCCAGCTTTGATATTCCATTCTTGTGTCGCGTCGTGAAGTCCGGGGAAACGGGAGCCATGATGGTACCGTGTTGCCGCCCCAATGCCTAGCAATGGCAAACGCCCAATGCAGGCGGCTCACGACGGCGGGCAGCGCTGGGCGGATCACGCGGCGCAACATGTGGCGCCGCGCCACACGGCGGGCGCGCGTTGCGGCAGGAAGCGGCAGGCGGGAAGCAACAGGGAGCGGCAGCAAGCGACAGGGAACGGCCCTGTGCGAAAAAACGCCCCCGCGCCGGTTTAGGACGCATAATTGAGCCAATTGCGCACCTGATGCGCCGAAAATACTGCTCCTCGTAAATCTTCATGCCCAGCGACACGCCTCCGATCGTCCTCACCTTCGGTCTTTCCGATCCCACCGGCGGCTCAGGCCTGCAAGCCGACCTGATGACCCTTGCCAGCATGGGTTGTCATGGCGTCTCCGTGCTCACCGGCTACACCGTGCGCGATTCCGCAACCTGCGACGAGGTCAACGGACTCGATCCTGAAGTGGTCGCCACCCAGGCGCGCATGCTTCTCGAAGACATGCCGATTGCGGCGTTCAAGGTCGGCGCCTGCACGCGCGCCGAAGTCGTGAGCGCGATCGCCGAGGTTGTGGCGGATTACGACGACATTCCGCTGATTCTCGCCCCGGACTTCACGCTCGACGACGAACACGTGCTCGCCGCCGACGAACTGCGCGAGGCCATCGCCGATCTGCTCGCGCCGCAAACCACCTTGCTGGTCGCCGATTCCGCCACGCTGCTCGCCCTTGCTCAACCGGACGGCGACGCCGAAGCGCCGAGCCTAGACGCGGCGATCTCGCATCTGCTGTCGCACGGCTGCGAATACATTCTGTCGACGGAAACGGGCACGCACCGGCTCGTCAACACGCTTTTCAGCGAAGACGGCCAGTTGCGTCAGGACATGTGGGACCGCGGCAGCAACCGGATCATGGGCATCACCGACACGCTCGGCTCGGCGATCGCCGCGCTGCTCGCCAATGGTCAGGAGCCTGCCGAGGCAGTTCGCGAGGCGCAGGAGTATCTGTATCAGGCTATACGCAGCGCGTTCCGGCCGGGCATGGGCGCGTATATGCCGGACCGCTTCTTCTGGGCCCGCGGCAGCGACGACGAAACGCCGCCGGCCGCCGGCAAGGACGCGGCGCCAGGCGAAGCAAGACACTGACTCGCGCGCGGTCGGTATCGCAACTTGCGAACTCGGCGCACGGAGCATGTCGCTGACGCCGTTGCGCGTCAGCCGCCCGCTTGATGGGGTGCCCGCCGTCGCAATCTGTACCCGTTCGTGATGCAACTCCGCGCGGACAGGCGCCTTTCGCGCTGTCTCCACTTTTTTCTGCCGCGCACTTTGATCCAACGACGTCCCGTGCGCTGCCTATGCAGATGTCGTTGTTGTAATCAAACGTTACAACGGGCGCCAGGTCCAGACGTTACACTGGCAAATCGTGAATCGTCATAACGTTATATGTCCGCGCCCACATTTTTTATTCACCCGCCCAAGAGCGGGGGATCGACGGTTATTTCATTTTTCGACCTGAATAAAGGTAAAGACCAATTCGTCGTGTTCGAATGGGATAGAGAAGGCTGGGACAAGTGCCGGGCGAGACTGCTTGAGACACTTATCGGCGGCGGTCATCAGCCGTATGGCATTCATAGAAGCCTCAAAACCCCTCTCTCCTATTGCACCATTCTGCGCGATCCTTTAGCGCGGCAAATATCGCATTACCGCTATGCATTGAATGGCAAAAATGGCGAAATCGCCCACGGCGCGAGCGTGTCGGCCACCGAGGCGCTCGTACTGCGCGGTACACTTTCGCTCGACGAGTGGGTCAGCGAGTCCCTCGGCGGCAAAAACATCTTTGTGCAAATGCTGACCGGCCATTCGGCGCCGGAAGAACTCAGCCTGGAAATTGCGAAAGCCAACCTTCGGCATCATTTCAGCGCCGTCGGCCTTTGCGAGAACATGAGTGAATTTTTACTGCGTCTCTGCGCCAAGACCGGATTGAAATTACCGTTTTATTTTCAGACGAACATCACGAGCGGTTCTCCGAAAGCCATAGGCCAGTTAAGCGAAAAGTCCAGGCAGAAATTTATCGAAGACAATCAGCTCGATTACAGGATTTTCGAGCACGCAAAGAACGAGATTGAGAGCAAGACGCGCAAGTCCGGCAGCGTGTTCAGCAAAGCGCTGGAACTGGTCGAGACGATCCAGGCGGAGATCGATCGGCTCGAGAATCCGCATCTTCATAGCTCGGTGGTGTTCGGCTTCGACGAAGCGTTTCTCGCGAAAGTACACGGCGTAATCGGCCGTTTCGACCTCGCGCCAATCGAGGAATACGTGCGGTTTGCGCAAAGCGAAACGCAACCGCTTGCGGATATGTACGACGGCTTCGTCGACTCCGTGCACGACGGCGTCGTGTCGGGCTGGGCCGTGAACCTCAGTCGCCCGGAACAGAAGGTGCTGCTCGAAGTGCGCGTCGGCAGCGACGTGATTGCGAGCGGCTGGACCGGCGAGCAACGGCCGGATGTAGCCAGCGCGGGATACCCGAGCGCGCACGCCGGCTTTTCGATTGCTTTGCCGCCGGACGCGCCCGACGGCTTCCACGTCGCTGTCGCCGATTCCGCCGAGCGCTTGCACAACGCGGGCGTTTGGCGGCGGGGTTGGCACTGCGCTTAGTCCCTGTGTTGGTCTCTGTGTTTAGTCCTTCAGGAACATGAGAATGGAAGAGCCCTGCAGTCCAGTGCAACGCTTTCGCGGCGGCACGATCACGCTCGAGGACAGAATGCGCATGCACCGCCAGAAGCCGGTCACGATCTGGCTCACGGGCCTGTCGGGAGCAGGCAAGTCGACCATCGCATTCGAACTCGAACGGCAACTCGTCGCGCAAGGCCACGCGTGCTATGTACTCGACGGCGACAACGTTCGCCACGGTCTCGGCAGCGATCTGGGCTTCGATCCGCGCGACCGCCATGAAAATATTCGCCGCGTCGCGCACGTCGCACAGTTGATGAACGACGCGGGCCTCATCGTCATTGCGGCGCTTATTTCGCCGATGCACGCGGACCGCGCGATGGCGCGCGGCATCATCGGCGCCGGCAGTTTCATCGAGACGTACGTGTCCGCATCGCTCGCCACCTGCGCCGGCCGCGATCCGAAAGGACTGTACGCGAAGGCGCTCGCGGGCGAGATTCCCGCGTTCACCGGCATTTCGGCGCCGTATGAAACGCCAGTCAATCCGGAACTCGTCATCGATACCGCTTCGTTGACGCTGAGCGACAGCGTGGCCCGCATCTTCAGCTACTTGCGCCAGCATTCGCTCGCGGTTGCGGCATAGGCACACGCATAGTTTTCCGAAGCGCTGCAAAGCGCAAAGCCAAAGAAAAACCCGCATTTCTGCGGGTTTTTCTTTGGCAAGGCGCACCTCGCGGTGCGCTTTCGCATGAGCTCCCGACCGAGCCTGTAGGCCAGGCCCAACCGGGGAGCGGACACGAAATTACATGTCCATGCCCATGCCGCCCATGCCGCCGGGCATGCCGCCAGGCATCGGTGCATCTTCCTTCGGCAGTTCGCAAACCGCTGCGTCGGTCGTCAGCAGGAGACCTGCCACCGATGCTGCGTTTTGCAGTGCCGTGCGCGTGACCTTCGTCGGGTCCACGACACCGGCGTCGACCAGGTCGACGTACTCGCCGGTCGCTGCGTTGTAGCCGTAGTTGCCCTGGCCAGCAGCAACTGCCGCCACCACGACGCTGGCTTCTTCGCCGCCGTTCGTGACGATCTGGCGCAGCGGCTCTTCCATTGCGCGCAGAACGATCTTGATACCTGCGTCCTGATCGGCGTTAGCGCCCTTCAGGCCGGCGATCGCCGTACGTGCGCGGATCAGCGCGACGCCGCCGCCAGCAACGATGCCTTCTTCCACAGCTGCGCGCGTTGCGTGCAGTGCGTCTTCGACACGTGCCTTCTTTTCCTTCATTTCGACTTCGGTCGCAGCGCCGACCTTGATCACTGCAACGCCGCCTGCCAGCTTGGCAACGCGCTCTTGCAGCTTTTCACGGTCGTAGTCCGACGTTGCTTCTTCGATCTGCTTGCGCACTTGCTTGACGCGCGCTTCGATGTTCGCACCTTCGCCAGCGCCGTCGATGATCGTCGTGTTTTCCTTGCCCACTTCGATACGCTTCGCCTGGCCCAGTTCTGCCAGCGTTGCCTTTTCGAGCGTCAGGCCGGTTTCTTCAGCGATGACCTGGCCGCCGGTCAGGATCGCGATGTCTTCCAGCATGGCCTTACGGCGATCGCCGAAGCCCGGAGCCTTCACAGCAACCGTCTTCAGAATGCCGCGGATGTTGTTCACCACCAGCGTTGCCAGTGCTTCGCCTTCGACGTCTTCTGCGATGATCAGCAGCGGACGGCCAGCCTTGGCGACCTGTTCCAGAACCGGCAGCAGATCACGGATGTTCGAGACCTTCTTGTCGTGCAGCAGCACGAACGGGTTCTCGAGCACGGCAACTTGCTTGTCCGGGTTGTTGATGAAGTACGGCGACAGGTAGCCGCGGTCGAATTGCATACCTTCGACGACGTCAAGCTCGTCTTGCAGCGACTTGCCGTCTTCGACGGTAATCACGCCTTCCTTGCCGACCTTGTCCATTGCTTCAGCAATGCGGTCGCCGATCGACGAGTCGCTGTTTGCCGAAATCGCGCCAACTTGTGCGATTTCCTTGTTGGTCGTGCACGGCTTGCTGATCTTGCGCAGTTCTTCGATTGCGGCCGTAACAGCCTTGTCGATACCGCGCTTCAGGTCCATCGGGTTCATGCCCGATGCGACGTACTTCATGCCTTCGCGGACGATCGACTGAGCTAGGACCGTTGCGGTCGTGGTGCCGTCACCTGCGTTGTCGCTGGTCTTGGAAGCCACTTCCTTGACCATTTGCGCGCCCATGTTCTGGAGCTTGTCTTTCAGTTCGATCTCTTTTGCGACCGACACACCGTCCTTGGTGACCGTCGGGCCGCCGAAGCTGCGTTCCAGGACAACGTTGCGGCCCTTCGGACCCAGCGTGACCTTCACAGCATTCGCGAGGATGTTCACGCCTTCGACCATCTTGGCACGGGCGGAATCACCGAATACGACGTCTTTAGCTGCCATCTTCTAACTCCTTGAATTCTCTGGATATAACCGTGTAAGTAGCGCTTTGCGCTTACTTGTTGACCACGGCCATGATGTCTTCTTCGCGCATGACCAGCAGTTCGTTGCCGTCGACCTTGACGGTCTGGCCTGCGTACTTGCCGAACAGAACGCGGTCGCCAACCTTCACGTCGAGGGCGATTTGTGCGCCCTTATCGTCACGCTTGCCCGGGCCGACGGCCAGGATTTCGCCCTGATCCGGCTTTTCTGCTGCGGCTTCGGGGATCACGATGCCCGACGCGGTCTTGGTTTCTTGATCCAGACGCTTGACGATCACGCGATCATGCAAAGGACGAAGGTTCATACATACTCCTCTCTTGATTGAGACTGAAGAACGCTTGGAAAACCCGGCTGGCCGAGCCAACCGGCGAAGTTGTTAGCACTCTCGTGCGACGAGTGCTAATTATATGGACAGGTGGTGACAAATTCAAGAAGGGAGGGATCGTTGGCGAGTTTCGTCCAACTTTGAAGCTGTTTACTTCAGCTTGAGCCGCGAGCGTGCGCAGCAGGACAAATTACCCTTGTACATACAAGGGCTTACGGTCACGAATCGCCGTAATCCGACGCGGCAACCTTTACGTTTGGCGCGCCAGATTCGATGTGCGAGGCAATCCACGCAAGGTCGGTAAAAACCCTTACTACCCGGAGCTTCAAGCTACGCTGCTTGAAGCTCTTGAGGGCCGCATAAGGTTTAGGCGGCAACCACGGAACCCGCAGCGAGCCGCTTGCGCCAGGCAATCCAGCCGACAACAATCGATAGTATCGCCACGACAAGCGGCGCCACCCCATGTCCGTATTCGCCGTGCACTGTCACGGTTGCCAGCGCGGCCAACATCACGGTGCAGCCGAGCGCCGCGCCCCACAGCCGTGTCCGTGCTCGCGCCAGC
The DNA here is from genome assembly GCF_003330785.1 of Paraburkholderia graminis. Classification (NCBI taxonomy): domain Bacteria; kingdom Pseudomonadati; phylum Pseudomonadota; class Betaproteobacteria; order Burkholderiales; family Burkholderiaceae; genus Paraburkholderia; species Paraburkholderia graminis. The sequence goes on along the minus strand of NZ_CP024934.1, from coordinate 743,951 downwards.
AGAACGGCGGTCATAAGTTCCAGCGAACCGGTCACGAAATGGAACCAGTGCGGGTATCCCCACTTCAGGTATTCCTCGAAGATGGATCGCGGGGCGACGATGTTGCTGAGTGATCCCACGACGAAAAAAGCCGCGAGAACCAAAGGTAATATCTGGCGCCAGGAAAACTTGGACATTCGTTCTACCTTCTCCGATGAGGGCGCTGCCGAGCATCAGTGTGGCCGCCTGTCGACGAGCCGATACGAACTGCGCTGTTCATGCCGTGGTGGCCTTGTAGGCCGCCGCAAAGACATCGCGAGGCGATGTCGTGCCCGCGACGTGCTCGGTGCCCGCAACGCCGAGATCCATCCAGCCCGCGTTGACGGCATCGAACATCGCTTCGGCGGGTCCGGTGTGGCCCTTCGGAACGCCGAGCTGTTCGAACGCTGCCGCCCACCCGGCCCGCGGGATGGCAAAGGCCTTGACGTCGCGCTGCAAGACTTTGCCCAGTTGGGCGGCGACTTCGTCGGCGCTGACCATCGAGCCAAGCTCGACAACGCGATGCCCGGACCACGTCGGCCCGGTCAGCAGCGTCACCACCTGGGCGCCGATATCGTCGGTCGCGATCATGGTCGACTTCCGGCTCGTCGGGTTGTAGTAGACGGGTAGCGTGCCGTCCTTGGCAACATGCAAGCCGTAAAGGAAGTTTTCGAAAAACCCGCCGGCTCGCACATAGGCGATCGGCAACGTCAGGTGGCGCAGTCCCTCCTCAAGAAGCGACAGGGCCGTGATCATTCCCAGCCCGCTCGTTCTGTTCGCACCCATCGACGACAGCACAACCACCCGCGGCGGCACTGCCCTGGCCAGCGCCGCGACATAGTTCGCGATCACGTTCTTTGCTTCCCTGAAATCCGGCGACGGTGCCCAGACCGCCGGCAGCATGACAAATGCACCGTCGACTCCTTCGAGCGCCCTCTCTACGGCGGCCGCGTCATTCCAGTCGCCGTCGACCAGTTCCACACCTTGATCCGCCCAATTGGCCGCCTTCTCGCGATTGCGGACCAGCGCCCGGACTTTCCTGCCTTGCGCCAAAAGATGTTGCGCCGTTGCGCCGCCTACGTGTCCCGTGATTCCCATAACCAGAAACATGTACTTCTCCTGAAATTAGTATCCTGCGACTCCACCACACGCCCGGCCCAGAGGTCCGTAGGAGTGATGAACGGTCTTTGTTTGAGGGCAGGTCTATCATAGAGACCTCTGCCTTCCATCGTAAGGAGGCAGTTTTTTGTTACCAGAAGAGTTAAAGGGAACCCGAATGAGCACGTCCCAGAATGCGATCGACAGATTCAGCCGATATCAGCGTCAATTGGCCGACGCCCAGCCGGCACACTGCGCGGTTCGCGACGTGCTCGACCGCATCGGCGACAAATGGAGCATGCTCATGGTCATGGAACTCGCGACGCGATCGCAGCGCTTCAGTGAGCTTCACCGGGCCATACCGGACATTTCCAAGCGCATGCTGACCCAGACACTGCGCGATCTCGAGCGCGACGGACTCGTCACCCGCCATGTTTTTTCAACGAGGCCGCCGACCGTCGAATATCGTTTAGCCGCACTAGGCCAATCCCTGTTGGAACCGATGGCGGCGCTCATCGATTGGGCCGATCGTCGTTATCCGGAGATCCATGCCGCGCGCGTCCGCTTTGACGACGCACCCGGTGATGTCCCGCGCTAGATGCCTGGCCTGATGTGAGGGTGATGGCGAAAGCCTGAAGCGGTCAGCTTATGTTGGGCTTCGCAGATGGCGCGGTAGGACGCATCACTCGTTTAGTACTCGACTTGGGACGCCGAGGCGAAAACCGCATTGAGAACTCGTAGCAGGCGCGCGAAGCACGTTGGCGCCGACGCGGTTATACCGCGGAGGCCATCACATTTTCTCTGACGGCGCGACCCATTGCGTCGCCTTGCCCGAATCCAGGGCTTCCACCAGCGCGGCGAGCGGCATTGGCTTGGCGATGTAATAACCTTGGGCTTGCCCCGCGCCGATTTCGCGCAACGCAGCGAGCGTCATCGCATCTTCGACACCTTCCGCGACTACACGCAGGTCAAGCGATTCCGCCATGCGCACGATCGCCCGAACAATAGCCCGCGTGCGCGGATTCGACGATAGGCCGAAGGTGAACGACTTGTCGACCTTGAGGCCGCTAAAGCGATACTCGTGGACGTAGCTGAGTGACGAAAAGCCCGTCCCGAAATCGTCCAGTACCACGGACACGCCGTTGTCGGCCAAGCGCTGCATCGTACGCCGTGCTATCTCTGGCTCCGCAATCAGCGCGCCCTCTGTTAATTCCAGACAGATGCGCGACGGCGCGACTCCGTGCTGCTGGAGGAGCGCGAAGACGTCGTCCGCAAAATCCTCGCGAGTCATGCTGTAACTGGAACAGTTCACATGTACGGGCGGCCAGCCGGCGAGCCCCGGCTGGGCGAGTATCACTGCGATACGATTGAGCATGTATAGATCGAGCCGGCCCATGACCCGGAGTCCTTCCATCGCAGGCAGAAATTCTCCAGGGGTGAGCACGCGGCCGTCTGGCTGGCGCCAGCGAATCAGAGCTTCGAGCGCAGTCAGACGACCAGTGGCGGTACAGACGATCGGCTGAAAGAAAGGCGCGAGTTCATCGTCTTTTTTTAGCGCAGCGCGCAAGCTGCCTTCCTGTTGCATCTGATCCGAAACCTGGCGTCGCAATTCCTGATTGAACACCACGTAACTGTCACGCCCGCCGTTTTTTGCCCGGTACATCGCCGTATCGGCATCGCGCAGCAGGTCCGCCGGTTCGCCGTGAAAGTCATCGTCAGCGGAGACAATGCCGATACTGCATGACGAAAAAACCACGTGATCGCCGATAGAAAACGGCACGTCGAATGCTGACAGTATCCGCTCGGCGAGCTCGATAGCGTCTTCGACGGAAGCCTCGGCGGAGAGGATCGCGAATTCATCTCCGCCGAGGCGCGCAAGCATGCATTTATCCGCGAGACAATCACGCAGCCGCGTGGCCGCCGACACCAGCAACTGATCGCCGAAATGGTGACCCAGACTGTCGTTCACGACTTTGAAGCGATCGAGGTCGAGAAACATTACTACCAGTTGCTGCCCGGCGTCGCGGTGCCTCGTCCATTCCGCACCAAGCCGCTCGAGCAAATAACGGCGATTAGGCAGACCGGTCAGTGCGTCATGAAAGTTCTCGTGCCACAGTTGCGCGTTTGCCTCGTCGAGCTCCCGCGTGCGTTCCTGAACGCGTGCTTCCAGCTCGACGTTGGCAGCATGTAGTGCATCGGCGGCGCTGCGTCGTGACAACGCAGTGTCGATGTGACGTGAAACGAAGGTCAGCAGCTCCTGATCGCGCGGGGTGTAGTGGACGTCCGGGGAGTAGCTTTGCACTGCAAGCATGCCCCGCACGTTGCCGCCTTCGAAAAGCGGGATACCGAGCCAGGAACGCAGCTTGAGCTGATCGTGCTCAAGTTCCACCTTTCCTTCGCGAATCAGGCATTCTGCATCGGCGCGATTCAGTAGACACGGCCGACGCAGCGAGATCACGTATTCCGTGAAACCTCGTTTGCGACGTCGCGGAGCCGGCTGATGGTGAACGAGTTCATCGGCGTAGTAAGGAAACGAAACCGTTTCGGTATTCTCATCGTAAAGCGCGATGTAGAAGTTATGCGCGTCGAGCAGTTCTCCGAGGATGCCATGCAGATTGCGGAAGAACCCGACCATATCTCCCGGCGCGCTAGACAGCTCGGCGATTTTGAAAAGCGCACCTTGCAAATGTTCCGCGCGTTTGCGCTCCACCACCTCCTGACGCAACGCAGTGTTGAGTTCTGACAGTTCGGATGTTCGCCGGGTGACGGTTTCTTCCAGATTGGCGCGATGAAGAATCCGGTCCAAGGCCATTGCAACGTGACCCGCGACTACGAGAAACAACGCGCGGTCTTCGGCGCTATAACTGCGCGACACGTCGTACACCTGCATGGCAAGCATGCCGAATACTTCATCCGATGCATTTTTTAGCGGGGCGCCCATCCAGAACTCCGGGCGGTCGCCAACGCAATAGAAACGTCCCTGCTTTTCAGCCTCGATAATCCCCGCAGCGTCGATCAGCAACGGCTGTCCACTGGTCAGCACGTGGCCTGTCAATGACAGGCGGTCCGGGTCGACGACGTCGTAGCTTTCCGGCTCGAGCGCCTCAACGTCGATAACATCGACGTAATACGGATAGGTGATGCGTCCGCTTGCCTGTTCATACAGCGCGAGATAGAAGTTTTCCGCGTCGATTATCGTCGCGAGCTGCCGGTGCACCGCGAGCAGGAAAGCCGAGCGCTCGCGCACAGTGCTGGCTATGTAGGCGATCTCGTACAGTACCTGCTGCGTCTTCTGCGCGCGCGCGAGCGCGTCGGCAAGCAGTTGCACTCCCAGCGCATTCGCGAATGCGGCAAGGGCCGCCTCATGCGGCTGGGCAGGCGGTGCAAGGAGCCATCCGAAAGCGCGGTCGCTGGGTCCCGTCGGCCAGCAATGCAGAGCTTCCGCCTCGCAAAACTCGCTGAGTTTATTGTTGGCCAGAACTTCCGGCCATACCCGGTGTGTGCGGGCATGCGCCGCCAGATGTAGTTTTTGTCCCGCGCGATACCATGCCCATTCTCTCCCGCGCAGAAGGTCGCCCGACGCTCGAAGGAGGTTATCGATCGATGCTGTCGCCTCTGTTGACGCAGACAGGTGCATCGCTGGACTTCCGGCAACTGTCGTCGGATTGTCGTCCTTCACTCCTGTCAAGCCGCGATGGTCCCCGGAAACGATATTCATCGACGCTCCATGCAATATTGGTCTTGCATGCCTCCACATCCAGTAACGATCTCTATGGCGTCGGAGCTTTTTTAGAATTTGGCTGCCGACACTCGCTTAACGGCAACTGGGGGGTTTTCCTTTATGGCGACATCATTTCAATGTCGGCAGCGGTTTTAAGGACACCGCGGTACAAGTGCAGCTCCAGGCAACGCCTCACCGTAAAACCTCGGCCACTTCGGCCGTTCGCGACGACCGGGCACTTGAGCGCGTCCGATAATTAATTGAGTGGAAAAAGGTTCAGGGCAATAACCCCGTCCATTCTGGATATCGTTTCCTTTTCAACGCCCCGGGCAGTCCAGTGCCAGGACTCTCCGTGCTCCCGATGTCCCGTTCAAGGGAAATCCCTGCCCTTTTATTCCCATTGAGCGGGAATATGATTTTTGAAATTCGAGAATGGTCTGGCATTCTGCGCTCTTGATGGATCGTGGATAGCGTGATCGTGAATGTGGAACAGGGTGTGACAGGGGCCGAACGGGTGTTGCTGGTGCTGGCCGCGCTCGCCAGTCATGGCAAGGCGATGTCGGTCAAAGATCTGCTAGCCGTGACCGGGCTTGCGCAAAGCACACTGTACCGTCAGATCGCGCTGCTCAAGCGCTGGGGTTTCGTCGCCGAAAACGCCGGTTACTACGCGCCCGGTCCGATCAGCTTGCAACTCGCGCTTGGCTTCGATGTGAATTCTCTGCTCGTCGAAGCGAGCCGCACGGAGATGCAGCAGCTCGCGCGCGCGTCGCAGGAAAGCATTGGGCTGGTGGTCGCGGTCAGGCATCAGGTGATGTGCCTTGAGATGGTCGACAGCCAGCAATCGTTGCGCTGCTCGTTCGAGAAAGGCCGCGCCGTGCCGCTCAAGGCGGGCGCGTCGGCGAAATCCCTATTGGCATTCATGGGCGACAGGGCGCGCGCCGAAGTGCTCGACAGCGTGTTTGGCAACGACCCCGTCGGCCGTGCCGCGATCGAAGCAGAACTTGAACAGATTCGAGCCCAGGGCTACGCCGTTAGCGACAGCGAAGTCGACCTGGGCGTGTGGGGAGTCAGCGCTCCGATCTTTCATCACAGTGGACGCAGCGCCGGCAGCAGCGCGTCGATCACGTTGATGGCGCCATCAACGCGCGCCATCGGACGAGAAAGCCAATTAATCGACGGGACGCTACGTACGGCCCGCGCCATTTCCGAGCATATGCAAACCGATTAGCGGGACGAATCTTTTTCAATTTCATCCGTAAATTGGGCGCTCAAATTAACCGCATCACTTGATAGAACCGCAAGGAGCCTACCCCATGAAGCTGCAACGACTGTTGTCCCTCGCATGCGTGACGTTCGCCGTGACGTTTGGCGGATTTTCCGGCGCGGCGTCAGCACAAACGCCGGAAGTGCTGAACGTCGCCACCGACGCCACTTTCCCGCCGATGGAGTACACCGAGAACGGCGCGCGCACCGGCTTCGACGTCGATCTCATGAATGCGCTCGCGAAAGTGATGGGCAAACGCGTGCAATGGACCGACATTGACTTTAAAGGACTGATTCCAGGTCTGATCGCGCATCGTTTCGACGCTGCGATCTCCGGCATCTACATCACTGACGAGCGCGCGAAAGTGATCGACTTCACCGATTCCTACTACGCGGGTGGGCTGGCCGTGCTGGTCAAAAGCGATTCACCGATCAAGACGGTGACCGATCTGAACGGCAAAAAAGTCTCAGTCCAGGTGGGCACGAAGTCCGTGAACTTCCTACGCGATAACTTCCCGCAGATCAATCGCGTCGAGGTCGAGAAGAACCAGGAAATGTTCGACCTGGTTGGCATCGGCCGTGCAGACGCTGCTGTGACGGGTAAGCCGGCCGCCTATCAAGTTGCGAAAACGCGCACCGGCTTCCGTGTACTCGACAAAACGCTGACGACCGAAGCGTACGGCATCGCCGTGCGCAAAGACGAGCCGCAGCTGAAGGCAGCCTTCAACACCGCGCTCGCCAGGATCAAAGCTGACGGCACGTATGCGGCGATCGTCAAGAAGTGGTTCGGCGCGAGTGCGCAATAAACGGCTGGACACGAAATGGAACTTGATTTCTCGCCGGTGATTGCCGGTTGGCCAGACATCATGCAAGGCGCGTTAGTGACGGTCGAAGTGACCGCCGCGTCACTCGCGCTCAGTTGCGCGCTTGGCCTGTTGATCGGCATCGGCCGGCTGACGCCGCAGCGGCGCATCGTGTACGGTTTCTGCACCGCTTACCTGACGTTCTTCCGCGGCACGCCGTTGCTTGTACAACTCTTCCTGCTGTTCTTCGGCCTGCCGCAATTCGGCATCCTGCTGCCGGCGTTCTTGTGCGGCATGCTGGGGCTCGGTCTGTATTCGGCGGCTTACGTATCGGAGATCGTCCGCGGCGCGATTCAGTCGGTCGATCGCGGGCAGATGGAAGCGGCGCGTTCGATCGGCATGTCGTCAGGGCAGGCGATGCGCGCAATCATTCTGCCGCAGGCCATCGTGCGGATGATCCCCCCGCTCGGCAACGAATTCATCGCGTTGATCAAGAACTCGGCGCTGGTGTCGCTGCTCACGATCGACGATCTGATGCATGAAGGCCAGAAGATCATCAGCGTGTCCTATCGTTCGCTTGAAGTGTATCTCGCTATCGCGCTGGTGTATCTGGTATTGACGCAGGTGACCAATTTCGCGCTGCATCGCGTTGAACGTCGTTTGCGTGTGGGAGGAATGGTGCAATGAATACCGTGGCCAAAATCAACGAGCCTATCGTTAGCATTCGCGGTCTGACGAAATCGTTCGGCTCGCATACCGTGCTCAACGGCATCGATTTCGACATTCAACCGCAGCAGGTCGTGGTGGTGATCGGGCCGAGCGGGTCGGGCAAGAGTACCTTTCTCCGCTGCTGTAATGGACTCGAACAGGCAGAAGGCGGCACGATCGACATTTGCGGGCATCGGTTAGTCGACCACGGCGAGATGCTCAAAGAGCGTTCGCTGAATGCTCTGCGCACCGAAGTCGGCATGGTGTTTCAGTCGTTCAATCTGTTTCCGCACCTGTCGGTGCTGCATAACATCACCGTGGGACCGCGCATGTTGCGTGGCGCCAGCAAGGCGCAGGCCGAAGCGGCTGCGATGGCGTTGCTGGAGAAGGTCGGGCTCGCGCACAAGGCGCATGTGATGCCGGCGAGTCTCTCGGGTGGTCAGAAGCAACGGGTTGCGATTGCTCGCGCGCTAGCGATGCAGCCACGGGTGATGCTGTTCGACGAGCCGACGTCCGCTCTCGATCCCGAACTGGTAGGCGAAGTGCTGCAAGTGATGAAGCTGCTCGCGAGCGAAGGCATGACGATGGTGGTCGTCACACACGAAATGGGCTTCGCGAAGGAAGTGGCCAATGTGGTGGTAGTCATGGACGGCGGTATGATCGTCGAAGCGGGGCCGCCCGCGGAGATTTTCACTGCGCCATCACAGCCGCGCACACGCGCATTCCTGCAGGCGGTGTTGTCGCGCGCATGAGAGTCCCATTCGATGACAAGGTGTGGGCAGGCCGTTCCGACGACGGCGAACCCGGCGACACACGACGTGTTTTCAATCAGGTGATGCCATTCGGTAACGCTGTGGACGTGCAGCGCGATGCGCCCGTGATCGTCGGCTTCGGCTCCGATGAAGGCGTGCGCCGCAATCAAGGTCGGATTGGCGCAGCGCATGCTCCGAAGGAATTGCGCCGTGCGCTCGCGGGTTTGCCGGCCAAATCGGCGATGGCGGCACTTGCCGACGCAGGCGACGTGGTGTGCGACGACGGCGACCTCGAAGCCGCGCAAGTGGAACTGGCCCAAGTGGTTAGCGAAGTACTGGCGAGCGGTGGGCGGCCGTTGGTGTTCGGCGGCGGTCATGAGGTCGCGTGGGGTACGTATAGCGGTTTGCGGCTGCATCAGCAGCGTGAAACCGACAATGCAGCAACGCCATTGGCATTGCGCAGTTTGCTGATCATTAACTTCGACGCTCATTTCGATCTGCGCCAGAAGCGTCCCGCGAATTCCGGCACGCCGTTCGATCAGATCGCGCTTGACTGTGCGGAACGAGGGGTGCCATTCAACTATGCGTGCTTCGGTATCAGCGATCTCGGCAATACCGCTTCGCTTTTCGCGCATGCGGAGCGACTCGGCGTGCGCTATGTGTTGGACGTCGATATGCAGGAAACGCAACTGCCGCAGCGCCTGAATGAGCTTCAGAAGTTGCTGGACGCGGCGGACGACGTCTATCTGACGATCGATCTCGACGTGTTGCCGGCCGCCACGGCGCCGGGTGTGTCGGCGCCCGCTGCGCTGGGCGTACCGCTATCGGTGGTCGAAGCGATGGTGCTGCGCGTGCGGGCTTCGGGCAAGCTGCGCGCGGCGGATATCGCGGAGTACAACCCGGCGCTCGATCAGGACAGGCGCACCGCGAGAGCGGCCGCCCGACTAGCGTACCGGTTGCTTTAAATCAGGTCATCGCGCTCACCGTATCGCGTGAGCAGAAAAAACGGCTCGCCGGATTCCCGAACTGGACCGACCGAGTTCAACAGTTCCCGAGTGGGCCCGATGGGGCTGAGTTCTGTATCGCACGGGACTCCGGCGTTTCAGTTTGAGCTCGATGCGCTTGCCGACGCATGCAAGCCAATGCGCGAACGTCTGCTGCGGGCCGATAACTATTTAGCCCCCATCCCAGTACGAACGTCCGTTGTTTGGTGCGCATCTGCCGTTTGAATGGCCCGCTGAACACGAAGGCAAACGGCTGCAACTGGCCGGAAATTGTCCACGATCCAGGCGTTGGCGTCGAATGTCCAGTTCTGGCCGGCTAGTGCCCACCGACCAATGGCGGCTCGTGGCCGCACTGCGTCCCAGGTCCGAGAGGGCCGCGTCTGCGAGGCCCGCGTTTCGTGCGCCGGCATGAACAAGCCGGAACGGACTGACGACGTCACCGCAAGCGGTGGCCATTGATACTCACGGTCTCTGAATATGCTAGTGACAAATGTCGAAGGAGGTATCAGACATACCAGTAGGATGTGTTGCCTTGTTGGTTGGCCGTGACGTTGAAACAATGCTTGTGAGTCAACGGGCTCGATCCCGGTCAGGGAAGCGACGAAACAGACGCGTTCAATTCACGAGGGAACTGGCGATGCGCATCTCGTTTTTTGCATACGATCAATGACAACCAACGCATATTCGAGGACGCGGCAATAAATCTTGGTTTGCGGACCGATAACCTCCGCCATGAAGTCCGGTCGGATCTTCGTGAGGCTGTTCAACAAGCGGGTGCATTCCCAGCCAGCGTGAAGGAGGAGACGAAACGTTGTCTTCTGGCTCTTGCGGCGGACGCAGATGCCGTCATCCTGACTTGTGCGACGCTTGGACCGGCTGTGGAAGGAATTGAAAGCACGTCCGTTCCGATTGTGAGAGCAGATGTCGCGTTAGCCGCGGCGGCAGGCAAGATTGGTGGAAAGACCGCCGTGCTGTGTGCGGTTGAGGCTTCCGTCGAGCCTACGAGACGCCTTTTCGCGCGGTATGCTAGCCACTCTGTTACGTCATTGGACGTCATCCACGTTGAAGGTGTGTGGACGCTGTTCCAGAATGGCGACGTCGACGAATGCTTCGCTGCTATCGCGGCATCGGCGGATCAAGCATATGAAGAAGGCGCAACTCTTGTTGCATACGCTCATCCCTGGATGGCCCCGGCGGTGAACCTCGCGCGCAGAGGAAGGCAGCCGCTTGATAGTCCCCAGGCTGCGTTGCGCGCCGTGATGCAGCGAGGCGGTGACCCTTCGCTCGGCTTCTGACATCCGACGGTGGTGCCGATTGTTGGATTGTTGACGATCTTCGCCGCACCTTTGAATGTCTCAAAGTGGCCGACTGTACGCGTTCGTCGCCTGCACCAGATTCGCGTCAACGGCGGACGAACCAAACCGACCCACAAGCGCCGCTGGTATTTTTTTCGGAGCGGACGTTCGACACGGCGAGCCAGCCGTTTAGCTCATGGTGCCAGTAGTGATTTCGACCAATGAAGTCAAATGCTTCTGGCCACGCCCGCCTGTCCCTGAAGGGCTGGTGCCTGGGAACGCTGGAGGAAACCGTTCGCTTCCAGGCCAGAGGGCGCCCGGAGGGTGGCGCGAAGAAGCGTCTTTCCTGGCGCATTGCCGCAGTCAGCGACTGAGTACTGCTGAACCTGAAGTTGTCCTGCATGGCAACCGTGTTAGGTCGCACAACCGGGTGCTCAGCGGCGGGGCAACAAATTGCTCTTGGCATTTCTCGAGCAGCTGCAGTAGCCGAAAGCGCTCTATCGGCAGCGGGAGCTTTTCACCAATCAGACCATGGTCCTATTGCGTCTAGGTAAAGCTGGAACAGATTATATTGGGATGGTGCGCATTCAACTCGGTGCATGTCCGTTCATCTGTGAGCAGTTAGGACTAGCGCAACTGGAATGCTGCGCGAACAGCCCGCATCGTGGACCGCGGTCCTTCAACGATCTGTCGTAGCCGACTTGGAAAGAACAATGAAGCTGACCAAAACATTCATGATGTTGGCGGGCCAGTAACAAACTGCTGCTCGGGTCTGCCCCGGCTACGCCGGGTAGATTACTCCCGGGAAAATCCGGGAGCGCGCGCCTTGTCGCCTTCGCGTAAGATCGTCGTCAGACGATCACGATCCGGGTGTACCTGCATGTCACCCTTCGTCCGCCCACGATGCACGACAAATGCAAGCGGTTCCGCTCGAAGCAGCACTCGATACCGTGTCTCGCGGTCGCGAAGGGCTCGCGTGAATCGGGGACCACGGCGTCGCCCCCATTCACGCCTATACGCCCTTTTGATCCTGCGGTGACTACGACGATCTGCGCCGCGGCGGCTTGGATGCCGTGCGTTTGAGGTCAGCCGTTCTGTCGATGGTCGTCAGGCGGCTGGCAGCGTTGCCAAGGTCGTCCGGGGCCGCGAGCACGGTGCAATGTATCGCCCCAGTCAGTGGCGCGTCACAGCGCGCGACTTGAAACCGCTGGCGTCGCTCGCTTGTCTGGTCCATCTTCGAATCTGCGGAGAGCGACATGATGAACCTCCGAAGTCTTGTTGCGGCGATCGTCGTCGTCCTGCTGACTTCGTGCGCAAGCCTTCCACCGCAAGCCGGCCGCGTGTCCACCCACGCGCTCACCGATACGCAGGCCACGCGCCTCGGCGCAGCGTTCACACCGCGAGACCAGCAGCATCCGGGAGAAAGCGCGTTTCACCTGCTGCCCGACTCTGTCGACGCGCTCGTCGCGCGCGTTGTGTTGATGGAATATGCTGACCGCTCGCTCGACCTTCAGTATTACATCTGGCACGCCGACCTGACCGGCCGTGAACTCGCCGCGGCCTTGCTGAGAGCGGCAGACCGCGGTGTGCGCGTGCGCGTCCTGCTCGACGATCTGGGCACGAATGCGGACGACCAGATGCTGCTGGTGCTCAGTTCGCATCCGAACATTGAGATCCGGCTCTTCAATCCTGTCGCAAACCGCCGGTTCAAGACGCTCGGCACGGCCACCGAGTTTGCTCGCGTCAACCGGCGTATGCATAACAAGGCGTTGATCGCCGACAACCAGGGCGCAATTCTCGGCGGGCGCAACATCGGCGACGAATACTTCGGCGCGTCGAGCACCGTCGCGTTTGGCGATCTCGACGTGCTGGTGCACGGGCCCATCGTACGGAATGTTTCGACGGCGTTCGACGAGTACTGGAATTCGGACGCGTCGTATCCGATCGAGAACCTCCTCGGCCGTCAGGCCGATCCATCGGCGCTAGAGGCTGGCCGCGCGAAGCTGGATGCCTGGCTTGCCTCCAACGAAAACGGTGCGTATGTGCGGCAGGCGAAAGCGCGGCTGACGCAGGTGATCCAGTCACGCGATGCCGAGTTTTCATGGGGCAAGGCGACGCTGCTCTATGACGACCCGTCTAAAATCACGCGCACGCCCAGCGACGCTGAAGGACATCTGATCTCGCAGTTCAGGGCGTTGAAGCTGGAGCCGACCCAGCACTTGCTGATCGTCTCGCCGTATTTCGTGCCCGGAAAGCGCGGCGTGGCATGGTTGAGCGGCCTGACGCAACACGGCGTGCACGTGACGGTGCTGACGAACTCGCTGGCGGCAACGGATGTCGCCGCGGTGCATGCGGGCTATCAGCGTTACCGGAAGCCATTGCTGGAAGCAGGCGTGCAACTGTACGAACTGAAACCCGTTGCGACAACCAGCGGCACTGTCGACAAGAACAAGTCAGTGTTGGGCTCGTCAAAAGCGTCATTGCACGCGAAAACGTATGTGTTCGACCGCAAAAGTGTCTTCATCGGCTCGATGAATTTCGACCCACGTTCGGTCGAGTTAAACACCGAGATAGGTATCTACTGCGAAAGCGAGCGTGCCGCCCGGCAGGTGACCGACCACGTGGAGTCGAGCCTCACCCGCGGAGCGTGGCGGCTCGAACTACGCACCGACGTGACCGGCGCGAGCCATATCGTCTGGAACGATACGGCCGAGGACGGCACCGTCACGGTATTAGATTCCGAGCCGGAAGTATCGGCGCTGCGCCGCGCAGGCATCTGGTTTCTCGGCATTCTGCCGATCGAGTCGCAGCTATGAATTCTGTTCTGGCTGGAAGTCGAACGCCATGGAGCCGGTTGCTGGTCGATGAGCGACGGACGCGAACTCGTCGTCCTATATACGATAAAGTCCTCTATCGCATACGGGTCGATCATAAAAAAACAATCTCACTGTTTGCTCTGGTGACACCAGGCCCTGATCGCTCAAATAAAAATCCCCGTCGGGCGTATGGCCCGTCTGCCGAATCATCGGTCGTCGTCGCTTTGCAAAATGGCGGTTCGTCGCTCGTCAACAGACGTTCAGCAACAGAGTGCGGAGGACCGTTCTTGGCCGACTATACGCGTTCGTCGCCTGCACCAGATTCGGGTCAACGGCGGACGAACCAAACCGACCCACAAGCGCCGCTGGTATTTTTTCGGAGCGGACGTTCGACACGGCAAGTCAGCCGTTTAGCTCATGGCGCCAGTAGTGACTTCGACCAATGAAGTCAAATGCTTCTGGCCACGAGGGTTCGTGGTCCGCCTCTACGTGAAACGTCACGCCGCCCGAAAAACAAAGGCAAAGTACGAAAGCATCTGTCCGTGTGACAGTGGTCACGGACCTACTCCCGACTCGCTTGTTTGACGCCGTTGGAGAAGACAAGATTCGAGAGGCGCTACAGCACATGGTGGTCTATGACCTTTACTCCGGCGACTGGAGAGAGCAGTAGTCATGCTTTCATGACGCATACCACGCCGGCCATTCAACCTTGGGTTCGCCGATCAGGAGTGCTGCGGCACTCAGTCGGCAAATCGTCGACGATCCTAAGCCCGATCTCGAATGACTGATTGTGGCCGAACCAGGAAGTTCGGCATGAACCGGCCAGTGACCAGCTCCGCCTCGCCGCGAATTTCCCTTGTCGACCCCTGAGCGGCCGTTCGGAGACGCGTCGATCCTTGACATAGACCCGTAGGTGGGCACAGCCATCATGATGGGCTGTTCTACTCTATTTAAAGGTACTTGAATTTTGTGATGTATATTTTGCTATTGAACCGGGCAGCCTTGAACTGAACTGGCTCCGTCGAGTTTGCTGTAGTTCGCTCCATAATCCACGGAATGGGTCGATATGTCATCTTTCGGCCCTCGATAATTAAATCCAGTATCTCGAATTCCTTCACATAGGCACGTGTCAAATAGCGTCCACCAGTTTCCCACTCCCAATGAGCGGGCACAATCCGCTTTGCTATGACCGTGGCGCTTCCGGTTCGCGCCTTCACTCCCGCAAAGTTGGCAATTTCGAATATTGCTTTCGCCATGCCGGCGAGGATGACCGCGTAGAAGAAGAAAAGCACGCCTGCGGCACCAAGCTGACCGCGATTCAGTAAGGTGAATGGAAGCGACGCGACGTTATGCAAAGACACTCTTGATCTCCATCTTGAAGGAGCCCGGTGCAACGCGCCGAGTGACGCTCACACGCAGTGCATTGATTCTCCCTCAGTCTTGGCCGAATTGTCAGCAATCTCGCCTGACATGTCGAGCATCCGGTTCTGGCCGTCTGTTACCGTTCGCGGCCACGACCGCCTATCTCTCGTCGGAGTCAAACACAAACGAGAGTTCGCTGACCCGCGACGCCCCACTCGCGAGTCCAAGGCCTAGCCAATTGAGCGTTGCTGGCTCGAGCTCAACTGCGAAGCGAGATCGTGCGCTAACAAGACGTGTACCGATTCTTTGACACTCGACCTCAAGCGCCGAATGCTCAACGCTGTCAAAAGCAAACGCGCGGAGAACCAGCCGACTGTATGAATTCGCGGCACTGGAGCCGTTCTCAGACACCACTTCATCTGTGGATGAACGAGGGAACTCGTACAAGGCACGGCCGAACTCTTGCGTCTCGGTAAGAGCAAAAATCTATTGTTGCTGCGAAGCCGGCGCCTCCATGGAAAATCGAAGCTTAATCATGCCGTCGTGATCGCCCCGAAGCGCTCACCACATCAACTCATTTGTCGATAACAGGTTTGCGATCCAAAGCGGCCGTCGTTCTGACCACCGCTGACCGCGAACCGCCTTCCACCCGCTCTCCACCGCCTAACGCCGTCTCGAGCTTCTTTCGATCGAGTCCGCCTTCCCACGCCGACACCACGATCGCCGCCACCCCATTGCCGACGATATTGGTCAAAGCCCGGCATTCGGACATGAAGCGGTCGATGCCGAGGATCAGCACCATCGCGCTCACGGGAACCGTCGGCACGACCGACAGGCTCGCGGCGAGCGTGATGAAGCCCGCGCCGGTTACGCCGGTCGATCCCTTCGAGGTCAACATGGTGACGAGGAGCAAGGTGATTTCCTGCGCGAACGACAAGTGCGTGTTGGTCGCCTGCGCGAGGAACAGCACGGCGAGCGTCATGTAGATGTTGGTGCCGTCGAGGTTGAACGAGTAACCGGTCGGCACGACGAGCCCGACGACGCCGCGCGGGCAGCCCAGCCGTTCGAGCTTGTCCATCAACTGCGGCAAGGCCGCTTCGGACGTCGAGGTGCCGAGCACGATCAGCAATTCGTCGCGGATGTAGGCGAGAAAGCGCCACAGACTAAAGCCGCACAAGCGCGCGACGATGCCGAGCCCGACCGCCACGAACAGAAATGCGGTGAGATAAAAAGCGCCGATGAGCTTGAGCATCGGCACCAGCGAGACGATGCCGTATCGGCCGATCGTGAAGGCCATCGCGCCGAAGGCGCCGATCGGCGCAAGACTGGTGACCATCCGCACAATGCGAAAGAACGCTTTCGAAAGTGTCTCGACCAGTTGCGTGACCGGCGCGGCGGGCGCACCCATCAGCGCGAGCGCGGTGCCGAACAGCATCGCGATCAGCAGCACGGGAAGGATATCGCCCTGAACCAGCGCGCCGAGAAACGTCTCTGGGATCACATGCGCGATAAATCCGGTGATGCCCTCGCCATGCGCCGCCTGCGCCGCATAACCCGACACGGCGCGCGCGTCGAGCGTGGACGGATCGACATTGAAGCCCGCGCCGGGCGCGAGCACGTGCGCGGCAAGCAAGCCGATCGCCAGCGCGAACGTGGATGCGGCTTCGAAATAGAGCAACGCCTTGCCGCCGACGCGTCCGACCTTCTTCATGTCCTGCATGCCCGCGATGCCGGTTACGACTGTGCAAAAGATCACCGGGCCGATGATCATGCGCACGAGCTTGATGAACAGATCGCCGAGCGGCTTGAGCGCGACCGCCGTTTGCGGTGCGAAATGTCCGAGCAGCACGCCGGCGGCGATGGCCGCGAGCACCTGAACATAGAGAATCTGGTAGATCGGCTTGCGTTTCATGTGTCTCCTCCGTTTTCGAGGCAAAGGGACGCCCTTCCCTTCTTCGATCGGAGGGGAATTGGCGGGTTTGAAACAAGGAAAGCCGCCGCGTCGCGCGGCGGATGGGTGCTTACATCACCTGCGCCCAGGGATGCCTGGCGAAATGCCGCTGTTCGAAGGCTTCGATCGCGGCGAGCGAGTCGAGCGTCAGATCGACGGTATCCATGCCTTCGATCACCATGCGCTTGTGGCGCGCGCCGATCGCATAATCGAACCGGTTGTCCGAGCCGGATGTCACCGTTTGCCGTTCGAGATCGATCGACAACAAAGTGCCTGGCGTTTCGCTTGCCTCGCGCGTCAGGGCATCGATCGCGTCGCGCTCCAGTTGCACGAGCAAGAGGCGGTTGTTCATCGCGTTCGAATAGAAGATTTCCGCGAAGCTCGGCGCAATCACCGCCTGAAAACCGTATTGCTGCAAGCCCCACACCGCATGCTCGCGGCTCGATCCGCAGCCGAAGTTCGCACCGCCGATCAGCACGGTCGCGTTCGCATACGCGCGCTGGTTCAGCACGCAGTCGTCGCGCGGCGCGCCGCGCTCGTCGAAGCGCAGGTCGTACAGCAGACCGTCGGCGAGACCCGCCTTGTCGATGATGCGCAGGAACTGCTTCGGCATGATCTGGTCGGTGTCGAGGTTGTCGATGGGCAGCGGCGCGGCGCTGCCGCGAATGGTCGTGAGTCGGGTCATGATGTGTGCGCCTCCAGCGTGCGGACATCGGTGATGCAGCCGGTCAGCGCGGCGGCCGCTGCCATCGCCGGGCTCATCAGATGCGTGCGACCGCCGCGTCCCTGACGGCCTTCGAAATTGCGGTTGGTGGTGGATGCGCAGCGCTCTCCGGCGTCGAGCACGTCGTCGTTCATCGCGAGGCACATCGAGCAGCCCGGCTCGCGCCACTCGAAGCCCGCATCGATCAGTGTCCGCGCGATGCCTTCCTGTTCGGCGGCCCGCCGCACGCTGCCCGACCCCGGCACGACCATCGCGCGCACGCCGGGCGCAACCTGCTTGCCGCGCACGATGCCGGCCACGATGCGCAAATCTTCGATGCGTCCGTTGGTACACGAGCCGATGAACACGCGGTCGACGCGCGTGCCGGCAATCGGCCGCCCGGCGGCAAGTCCCATGTAGTCCAGCGCGCGGCGCAGCGATGCGGCGGCCTCGGGCGTCGCTTGCGCGGCCTCGGCGGGAATCGGCTGATCGATGGCGACGGCCTGATCGGGGCTCGTGCCCCAGGTGACGAACGGCGCAATGTCGCCCGCGTCGAAGCAATGCTCGGCATCGAAACGCGCGTCGGCGTCGGAATGCAGGCCGCGCCAGTCCGCGAGCGCCGCTTGCCATGCCGCATCGTCGAGCGACGGCGCGTGGGCGCGCACGTAGTCGAACGTGGTCGCGTCCGGCGCGATCAGCGCGGCGCGCGCACCGGCTTCGACGGTCATGTTGCACAAGGTCATGCGCGCCTCGGCCGACAGCGATGCGATCGTCGAACCGGCGAATTCCACCGCGTAGCCGCGCGCGCCCTGTGCGCCGATCCTGCTGATGATCCAGATAACGAGATCCTTCGACGACGTGCCATAGGCAAGCGCGCCGTCGATCGTGATGCGCATGGTCTCTGCGAGCCGGTACACGAGCGTCTGCGTCGCCAGAACGTGCTCGACTTCCGACGTGCCGATGCCGAAGCCGAGCGCACCGAGTGCGCCGTATGTCGTGGTATGGCTGTCGCCGCACAGCACGACCATGCCGGGACGAATCAATCCGAGCTCCGGCGCGACGATATGTTCGATGCCTTGCAGCGGATCGTCGGCGGCGAGAAGGCGTATGCCGGCGCGTTTGCAGTTACGCGCCAGGTTCTGCGCCTGCAACAGCGACGCCGCATCGCGAATCACGCGCGGCGACTCCGCATGCGTCGGAATGATGTGGCTCACGACCGCGAGTTGCTGGCGCGGACGGCGCACCGCGCGGCCGCGGGCATCGAGCCCGCTGAACGCTTGCGGGCTGGTGTACTCGTTCATCAGATGCAGATTGGCGTACAGCAGCACGTTGTGTTCGTCGATACGCGCTACGCTGTGCGAATCGACGAGCTTCCGGTAGAGGGTCTGGTCTGACATGACTTACTCGCTGAGAAAAGGCAGCACGCGCTCGAGCAGCCGCTGTGGCGCTTCTTCGGGAATGTAGTGGCCGCAAGGCAGGGCCTCGCCCTGCACGTCCGGCGCGTACGCCCGCCACTCGGCAAGCGGATCGAAGCACTGCTCGATCACACCCTGCGCGCCCCACAACGCCATGAATGGGCAGTCAATCCGCTGCTGCGAGGCCAGCGTCGCGCGATCGTGTTCAAGGTCGATCGTCACGCTCGCGCGATAGTCTTCGCAGATGCCGTGCGCCGTCGCCGGATCGGATAGGCAGCGCAGATATTCCGCGTAAGCCGCCGGCGTGAACGGCGCGAGGCCGGCGCTGCGCGCGCCGATGGTCTGCTTCAGATAGAGATCGGGGTTGGCGCGGATCAGCGTCTCAGGAAACGGCGCGGGGCGCACCAGCATGAACCAGTGCCAGTAGGCGCGCGCGAACTCGAACGAGGTCTGTTCGTACATGGCGAGTGTGGGCGCGACATCGAGCGTCACCAGGCGCGTCACGACTTGCGGATGATCGAGCGCCATGCGCGCCGCGACCCGGCCGCCGCGATCGTGACCGATCACCGCGAAGCTCTCGTGGCCGAGACCGCGCATCAGCTCGACCTGATCGAGCGCCATGCGCCGCTTCGCATAGTTGGCGTGAGCCGGGTCGCCGGGCGGCTTGCCGCTGTCGCCGTAACCGCGCAGATCCGCCGCGACCACCGTGAAACGCTCCGCCAGCGCGGGCGCGACTTTATGCCAGATCGCGTGCGTTTGCGGATGCCCGTGCAAGAGCAAAAGCGCGGGACCGCGCCCGCCCTGAATTGCATGAATGCGCACGCGATCGACGGTTGCCGATGCGTCGCTGAAGCCTTCGAACATGGTTGTCTCCTGATCGCAATCCGAGTCTAATTGATGACTCATGCGATTGGGTTTCCTGAAAAGCATTCCGGCAGTAACTCACAGGAACGAATCGACCGAACAAAACGGAGCTCGGGATGGATAGCTTTTCGGATCTGAATCTGTTCGCGCTCGTGGCGCGGCATCGCAATCTGGCGGCGGCCGCGCGCGAGTTGGGCGTGACGCCACCCGCGGTCAGCAAACGGCTGGCGCAACTGGAACGGCGCCTCGGCGTGCGGCTGATGAATCGCACGACGCGGAGGCTGAGCCTCACGCCCGAAGGCGAGCTTTATCTGTCGAACGGCTCGCGCATTCTGGACGAGTTGTCGGAACTGGAGCATCTCGTCATGCAGAGCCGGGGCGAGCCTACCGGCCTGCTGCGCGTGAACGCTTCGTTTGGATTTGGGCGGGCCCGCATCGCGCCGGCGGTATCGGAATTCGTCACGCGTTATCCCGCGATAAAAATCCTGCTGCATCTGACGGACCGTCCGATGAGTCTTCAGGACGAAGGTTTCGATCTCGGCATTCGCTTCGGCGAAGTGCCGGATGCGCGCATCAACGCGCGGCTCCTGCTCGAAAACCGGCGCATGGTGTGCGCATCGCCCGGCTATGTGGCGCGGCATGGCCGACCGTCCGTGCCGCACGATCTGACGCGGCACGCCTGCATCGTCTTGCGCGAGAACGAATCGGCCTACGGCACGTGGCATTTTTCGCGCGGCAAACGCTCGGAAACGGTCAAGGTCGACGGCGCCCTATCCAGCAACGACGGCGGCGTCGTCCTGCATTGGGCGCTCGAAGGCCGCGGGATTGTCGTGCGTTCGCAGTGGGAAGTGGAACGGCATCTGGCGCGCGGCGAACTCGTGACGCTGCTGGACGACTGGGCGTTACCGGACGCCAATATTCACGCGATCTATCTGGAGCGCAATCAGCTCTCGGTCAGGCTCAGGGCCTTTGTCGACTTTCTCGGCGAGTTTCTGCGCAGGCCGGGCGGCTTGATGTAGCTACGTCGAGAAGGAAAGCCGCACCGAAACCATTCTCGCACTCAGCGTGCCCTACATCCCCCAACGCAACGACGGCGTATGAACCGGGCTGTCCCAGTGGCGTGTCATTTCGTCGTCCAGCATACATAGCGTAATCGACGCGCCCGCCATCTCGAGCGAAGTCGTCAGCGCCCCCACCTGGGCCCGGCCAACCTTCAGGTCGCGTTGCTCAAGCCATGCACGCGTCGAGTTAAAGAGCAGGTAAAGCTCGCCAAGCGGTGTTCCGCCGAGGCCGTTGATGAGCACCAGCAATTCAGCTCCGGGTTGAGGCGCGAGGTCATCGACGATCGCTTTGAGCAGTTCTCCCGCAATCGCGTCGGCGCCTGCGAACTTTGCGCGGCGCCGCCCCGGCTCGCCGTGAATACCCACGCCCACTTCGATTTCGTCATCGCCGATCTTGAACGTCAGCGTTCCTGCGGCCGGCACGGTGCAACTGCTGAACGCAACACCCATCGAAGCGGCGCGCTTGTTGATCCGGTCACCGAACGCCTTGCACTGTTCAAGGCCGGCGCCGCTTTCGGCCATGCTGCCCACCAGCTTCTCAACGATCACTGCGCCAGCGACACCACGCCGCCCGGTGGTGTAACTGGAGTT
This sequence comes from Paraburkholderia graminis, assembly GCF_003330785.1. Classification (NCBI taxonomy): domain Bacteria; kingdom Pseudomonadati; phylum Pseudomonadota; class Betaproteobacteria; order Burkholderiales; family Burkholderiaceae; genus Paraburkholderia; species Paraburkholderia graminis. Next base: position 722,526 of record NZ_CP024934.1, on the reverse strand, counting down.
TTCGACTGCCACATCATCGTTGATCAGCACCATCGCGTTCGGGACCTCCGACATCTCCGACGCCATTTCGAAATTCATCAGGTCACCGGAATAATTCTTCACGATGAATAGCACGCCCGCACCGGTATCGACAGCGTCGGCAGCGGCCATCATCTGATCCGGCGTAGGAGATGTGAAGACCTGGCCGGGGCAGGCTGCGTCGAGCATTCCATAGCCCACGAAACCGGAGTGCAACGGCTCATGCCCCGAACCGCCACCCGATATCAACGCCACTTTGCCCGGTTTGAGCGTCTTGCGACGCACGTACACAGGCTCGTTGTTGAGTACGACGAGATCGTTATGCGCGGATGCAAATCCCGCCAGACTTTCGGCGAGGAAATCGTCGACGTGGTTGATGAATTTTTTCACGGTCTGGCCTCCTTTCACACCGGGTTGCGCGCCAGATGCGCGCATACGGCTGTAATCATGGTCTGACTGGAACGCGCACCAGGGTCGATATGACCGCGCGAGCGTTCGCCCAGAAACGACGCCCGCCCTTTGGTCGCGAGCATATCGCGGGTGGCAAGCATGTTCTGCTCGGCCACCTGCGGCAATTCATCCAGCACCGCTTTTCGCAACGCAGGTGATTCGACGGCCGCAAGCTCCTTAAAGCGCGCGGCAACGGGAATCAGCACGTCCATCATCGTCTTGCTGCCTACGCCCGTCTTACCCCGCTGCGCGACCGCTTCGACGCCCGCCGCAAACATGAGCGCGGTGCCCGCAACATCCAGTGGAGTGTTCGCCGATGCTTTCGCCATCCCGTGCAGCAGCGAAAAGAACAGCGGCCCGGACGAGCCGCCGACCGTCGACAGCACCTTGTTCGCCGCGAGTTCCAACGCGGCCCCAAATGTTTTCCCTTCGATGTCCGCACGCAAGGCAAGCAAGGCCTCCATGCCGCGCAGCAGATTGAAGATGTGATCGCCATCGCCGATCTGCTGGTCGAGCACGGCTATTTCGTCCGTGTGTTCCTTGAGCGCTGCATATGCGGCGTCGATACACTCCATGACCGTTTTGCCGTTCATGTCGGGATCCTCCTGCCGTCTGCACGGAAATATAAGAGGCTGCGTGCGGGCAGCGACACGCCCACGGACTGCCCCGGGCTGAAATTGCGTTCGACCATCGTGGTCGCCACAACCGCGGTTCCTGCATGCTCCAGAATCAACAGATGACGCAGCGGCGAGTACTCGAGCACCTTCAGGTCGAGTGCGTCACGTGGATGAGGGGCGCCGGGTGCATCACGCGCGTTGCCCTCGTGCAGCAGCACGTCTTCAGGACGAATCGCCACGGTGGCCGTACCGGTCGGCACCGCTGCCGAATTGAACAGCGTTGGCGGCAACAGGTTGATCGGCGGCGAGCCGAGCCGCTGCGCCGCGCTCAATGAAACCGGATTACCGTAGACCTCGCGCGGTGTGCCGAGCTGCACCAGACGGCCGTGTTCAAGAATGCCGATGCGGTCGGCCAGTGTGGTGGCTTCCACCTGATCATGCGTGACATAGAGAATCGTCGCGCCAATCTTACGATGCAGGCGCTTCAACTCGATACGCAATTCCTCACGCAGTTTTGCATCGAGCGATGACAGCGGTTCGTCCATCAGAAAGACTTTCGGCTCGCGCACGAGCGCACGCCCGATCGCGACGCGCTGCATTTCGCCGCCCGACAAATGCGTTGCCATGTTGTCGAGCTTCGCCTCCATGTGCAGCATCTGCGCGACCGCATGCACCCGCGCGCGCACCTGTTCCTCGCTGCTGCGACGACGGGGCGAACGCAGCGGAAACGCGAGATTGCCAAACACACTCAGATGCGGATACAACGAGTATTGCTGAAAGATAAACGCGACATCACGATCGGAAGGATGCACGCCGGTGGCGAGCGCGCCGTCGATCAGCACGTCGCCGGCATCGGGACCTTCCAGTCCTGCAATGAGGCGCAGCGTCGTGGTTTTGCCCGCGCCGCTCGGTCCGAGCAGCACGACGAATTCGCCGTCTTTCACGTCGATCGACAGGTCGTCCACCGCAACGATGTTGCCGAAGCGCTTCGATACATTGCGTAGCTGGACTTCAGCCATGACCGACTCCGTTGACAGAAAGCGTGGAAGCAGCGCCCAGCAGCAGGCGCTCAGTGGTGGCGTCATAAAGCAGCGTGCGTTCTTTCCGAAACGACAGACCGACGCTCGTGCCCGCGGCAACACCATCGTCTTTGCTGACGCGCACGCGCACGACGCCGAGCGCCGTTTCAACCGCCAACACCTGGTGCGAGCCGAGGTATTCGTCGGCGATCACGCGACCGCGCAGCGGCCCGTGCTCGTCGATCACGACGTGCTCGGGTCTGATCCCCAGCAATACGCGTGCGGCAGCGGCATCGCAACGCGGCACGCAAACCGGTGCGCCATGCAGACTCACCTGCTCCTGACCTGCCGTCACCGCGTCGTCGACGGGCAAGAAATTCATGGGCGGACTGCCGATGAAGTTGCCGACGAACACTGTCGCGGGGAAGTGATAAATCTCATGGGGCGAGGCCGCCTGCAACACTTCGCCCTGATTCATCACGACGATATCGTCCGCCATGGCCATCGCCTCACTCTGATCGTGTGTGACGTAGACCGTGGTGGCAGCGAGCGCGTTGTGCAGTTTGCGTAATTCCAGGCACATCAGTTCACGAAAGTCGGCATCGAGTGTGCCGAGCGGTTCGTCCATCAGGAATGCTTTCGGTTGCCGCACGATCGCGCGACCGAGCGCCACGCGTTGCCGGTCGCCACCAGACAGGCCGCCGGTCTTACGATCGAGAATGTTCTCGATGCGCAGCATATGCGCCGCTGCATCGACCCGCGCGGCAATCTCGCTGCGTGACACATGTTCGTTCTTCAGCGGAAACGCGATGTTATTGCGCACCGTCATGTGTGGATACAGCGCAAACATCTGGAACACGAAAGCAATATCGCGTTGCCGGGCGCGCAACGCAGTGACATCCTCACCGTCGATCAGGATCTGCCCGGAAGTCGGCAACTCGAGCCCCGCGATCATCCGCAGCGTTGTGGTCTTGCCGCAGCCTGACGGTCCGAGCAGCACGACGAAGCGTCCGGCGCCGATGGTCAGGCTGGTGTCGCGCACCGCGACAAAATCGTCGAAGCGCTTCTGAAGATGAGCGAGAACGATCGTGGACATGATTCAGTCTGGAAAATGGCTGGTGACGACGAACGCGAGCGCGCCCACCAGAAGCACCGGAAACGACCAGGTGAAGAGCGCGAGCGAAAACGGCTGCACGAGCATCGCCGCACCCAAGCCGATCAGTACCGTCGATGCACCCTCGCTGTACCTGCGACGTAACAGCCAGCGATGCGGAGCAATGTCTTCGCGTTTCATTTGCGCACGGCTCCGAAGGTGATGCCGCGTAACAGATGTTTGCGCAGCAGAACGGTGAAAAAGAGAATCGGCAGCACGAATAATGTTGTTGCAGCCGCAACGGCCGGCCAGTCCTGACCGCCTTCTCCGATGATGAATGGAATGAATGGCGGCATGGTCTGCGCATCGCCGCTTGTCAGCAGCGAAGCAAATGCGTATTCGTTCCATGCGAAGATCAGGCAGAAGATCGCTGTAGCGGCAATGCCCGTCGTCGCTTGCGGCAACACCACTTTCACGAAGGCCTGCAAACGCGTGTAGCCATCCACTAGCGCGGCTTCTTCATACTCGCGCGGGATCTCGTCCATGAAACCTTTAAGCAGCCATACCGCCAGTGAGACGTTCACCGCCGTGTACAGCACGATCATGCCGACATAGCTGTCGCTCAAACCCAGCGCGCGATACATCAGGTAGATCGGAATGGCGACGGCAATGGGCGGCATCATCCGTGTGGAAAGAATGAAGAACAGCAGATCGTCGGACAGCGGCACCTTGAAGCGCGAAAACGCGTATGCCGCGAGCGTGCCGAGAAATACCGCAAGAAACGTCGAACCGAACCCAATGACAAGCGAATTCATAAAGCGCGGCACAACCTTCGAAGGTCCGGCGATCACCATGTTGCGCTTGCGCACCTCGCGCTCATACCAGGTCCGCGCAGGCGGCAGGCTCGCAATGAACTCGGGCGTCTGCCGCGACCGGATCGTAAGCAGGTTCACATAGCCTTCCATGGAAGGCTGAAACAGCACGACGGGCGGATACGCTATCGCATCTTCCTGCGTCTTGAAGCTCGTCAGGAAGATCCAGACCATCGGTAACGTAGCAATCAGCGCATACGTGATGACAACCGCAGCCGCGAAGCGCCTGGCGCGCGGAGACGACGCCACCACGGAATGTTGTGTCGCAGTCGGTCTCATCGCTGTTTGATCCGGTTAAGTGCCTTCACATAAATATTCGCCGCACCGAATACCGTCACGAACAGAATAATTGCGAGCGCGGACGAATAACCTGTCTGCCACTTTTCGAAGGCGGCGCGCTTGAGCGTGATCGATACCGTTTCGGTAACCGAGCCCGGGCCGCCCGATGTGAGCAGGTTCACCATATCGAACATCTTGAAGTTTTCGATGCCGCGAAACAGTACCGCCAGCATCAGGAACGGCATGGTCATAGGCAACGTGATCGACCAGAACTGACGCCACGGCGTCGCTCGGTCCACTTCCGCTGCTTCGTAGATATAGTCGGGAATTGAGCGCAGACCCGCGAGGCAGATGAGCATGACGTACGGCGTCCACATCCACGTATCGACCATCACAATGGTCCACGGCGCGAGCGCCACGTCGCCGATCATCTGGAACGACGCCGGCGCGATGCCGGTGAAGAAGCTGACGATATCGTTGAAAAGCCCCGTCTGCGGTTGCAGCAGGAACGTCCAGAAGTTGCCCACTACAGCAGGCGAAAGCATCATCGGCAGCAGGATGAGCGTGGTCCAGAAGCTATGTCCGCGGAACTGCCGGTTGATCAGCAAGGCAAGCCCGAATCCCAGCAGCACCTCCAGCCCGACCGACCAGAACACGAAACGCGCGGTCACCTGCATCGCGTACCAGATATCTTCGTCAGTCAGGATGTCGACATAATTGTCGATGCCGACAAAACGCGCCGGCACGCTCGGCATGTTCGACTTGAAGTTGGTGAACGACAGGCGAAGCGCCCAGATCAACGGAAAGATGTTGATCGCGAGAAGCAGCAGAATGGTCGGGAGGATGAAGAGCCACGCGATGGTCCGATCCGACAGTCCGCTTAACCGCTTCGCTATGCGCGTCGACGCTCCCGCTTCGAGACTCGTGGGAGAAAAAGGCTTATCTGCCAACATGCCTGGCTCCTTTAAGCGGACCGGAGACAGGCCGTTCGGCCGCCGCCGGTCCAGTCAAGCCCAGCTAAAAACTACTTTCCTTCTTGCTTGAAGACCTTGGTCCAGTCTTTCACCAGCAGATCCAGCGCATCTTTGGCCGTGCCTTTATCGGCCACGACGTAGTCGTGCACACGCTTTTGCATGTCGAGCAACAGCTCGGCATAAGCCGGCTCTGCCCAGAAGTCTTTGACGATTGCCATCGACTTCAGGAACGCGGGTGCGAACGGCGCGCTATTAGGGAAGTCCGGTGCGTCCACCACCGATTTGGCTGCCGAATAGCCACCCAGTTGCCACCATTTCTTCTGCACGTCGGGTTGCGCGAACCACTTGATATATTCGAGCGCGTCTTCTTTATGGTCCGAGTACGAGACGACCGAGATCCCCTGCCCGCCCAGCTGAGTGTATTGCTTCGTCTCACGCGGATTGACGAAGAAGCCGATCTTCTCGCCACCGACATTCGGGTCTTTATAAAGCCCTGGGAAGAACGCAAACCAGTTCATCTGCATTGCCACCTGACCCGACTTGAACGCGTCGAGCCCCTCCTGCATGTAGGCGTTGGTCATGCCTGGCGCCGTGCAACATTTATAGAGCGCCTTGTAGTACTCGAGCCCCTTCACCGCGCCTGGCGAGTTCACGAAGCCGTCGAGGTGATAGGGGTTCTTGGGATCCTGATACTCAAAGCCGAAGTTGTATAAGGCATTCGTCGCGCCCATCGTGATTCCCTCGGAGCCACGCTCCGTGAAGATATACACGCCATAGACCGTCTTGCCGTCGATCTTTCGACCCTGGAAGAATTGCGCAGTCTGCTTGAGTTCGTCGAGCGTAGTGGGCGGCGCAAGCTCACGGTTGTACTTCTGCTTGAATTCCGCGCGAAGTTCCGGGCGCGCAAACCAGTCCTTGCGGTACGTCCATCCGACTGCGTCAGCCATCGCAGGTAAAGCCCAATAGTTCGGCGTATTCTTTGGCCACTCCGAATATCCCACCACCGTTGCAGGCACGAAGTCGTTCATGGAAATCTTGTTCTTCGTGAAGAAGTCGTTGAGCTTCACGTAGTGTCCATTGACCGCCGCGCCGCCAATCCACTGACTGTCGCCAATGATGAGATCGCACAGCTTGCCGTGCGAATTGAGTTCATTGATGAAGCGGTCAGCGTAACTGGTCCACGGTACGAACTCGAACTTCATCTTGATGCCGGTCTTCGTCGTGAAATCCTTCGACAGTTCGACCAGTGCATTGGCGGGATCCCATGCCGCCCAGCAAAGTGTCAACTGCTTATCCTGTGCCTGCGCGCCCGTTGCAGTGCCGAGCCCCAGCGATATGAGGGTTGCCGCCACTACCCTCGCTGACGTTAGACGTACCATGTCTCTTCTCCTTGTCTTTCTCGCGTCTCCAACCTCATGACATTCAGCGCCCATGCGCCGGGCACCGCATTTCGGCTCTGGCAGATCAGAAGTCGATCCGCGTGTCGCGAGCGTCAGGCATGCGCATTCTCACGAAGATAAATCCGGGTTTCCGGCGTGGGGATGGCAAGCGCCCCCCGAACGTCGTTAAGAAAATTAATCGCGGCGAGCCCAGCCCAATGAACAATGCCGCGCACGTCCTGACCGAGTATCACGTCGATCGCGCGTTCCGAGAGTTGGCTGCGGGTCTCCGCAGTGCATTCGTGGCCAATCAGGACGAGGTGAGCCTTGTCGCCGGACTCCTGCAATGCCGCTGCAATGCCGGAGATGCCGCCGCCCGTCACATACACGCCGACCAGATCCGCATGGCGCGCACGTAGGCCCTGTACGGCGAGGCCCGCACCATCGTCGTCTTCGGCGAAGTCCGGTTCGGCGATCCAGCGCAGGTTGCGGAAGTCCTCCTCCAGCACTTGCGAAAAGCCAGTGCGGCGTTCCACCTGATCATGCAGACGCGACGATCCCGATAGCACGGCAACCGTGCCGAGCTTCGCGCAAAGGAAGCGCCCCATCAGTAGTCCTGCCGTGCGTCCGGCAATCCGGTTGTCGACACCCACATACGCGGCGCGCCGGCTCGCAGGCAAATCGGAGAACACGGTGACGACCGGCACCTGAGCGTCGCTCATCTCTTCGATGAAACGCTCGACCCACGGATAGTCCAGAGGCGCGAGCACGAGCGCGTCGTAGTCGATCACTTCGGCGGCGAACGCCGCGGTCTCGCGTTGGCTGGAAAAATCGCAGCGGTAAAACGAGGGGATGATGCGGTGCTCGCGAAAGAAGCTGGCCGACAGCGCAATATCGCGCTCGACGTGATCGAGGAAGCGGGAGTTCACTTGCGGCAGCACGAACGCGACCCGGAACGAACTGACCTTTGCCGGCCGGCCACGGCTCGCCCGCTCGTCACGCAGATTCGCGAGTGCAAGATGCACGCGTTCGGCCGTTTCCGGACGCACAGCCTGATCGTCGCGCAGGACACGATCGACCGTGGCCACGCTGACGCCAGCCCGACGCGCAATCATCGTACGAGTAGCCGGCATGGGTCTCCTCCGGTGCCGAGCGAAAGAATTATTTTGTTTTACTGAAGGTAGTTTTTCCCACGAAAAATGCAAGCTTTTTCGCCGCGGAAAAAGCGTCATTGTTTTGATGGACATAAAACACGGTGGTGCCCGGTAGCGCCAGCAAGTGCGACGGACGACGCAGCGGGCCTACAGATCGGGGATCGCAGGGAGAGTCGATGGCGTGCGGCGGCTATTAGCGCCCGAGGAGAACCCCGGCCAACTGTCGTGTCGACCGCGGTATGGGTATTGGGTGGGTGCTTAGAAAAAGAGAAGCCCTCGGTCGTGAGTCACAACTGATCCTGCCTTTAGGCTTTTAATCGCCGGAGCCATTTCGAACTTCGCGAACCGGACGTCCGACACGGTCGGACGGCGCGGAATTCCTGTGATGAGCCCACTCGCGCAGCTTATCCAGTGCGCCGCCTGAATGCGGGTTAGCAAAGTGAAACAGGACGGTCGACCTGACGCTATGCGGCAGACAAGCCTGATTCGCGTGGAGCGATCGCATTCCCCAGAAAAAATACATGTTGCCTGGCTCGAGCGGTACGACGCGTGCGCCGAGCGCGCGCTGCACGCTTTCGGCTGCAAGTACCCGGCGCACCAGCGAGTTTTGCACTACCGCTTTCTCGACAAGGTTGATCACCGATGAAGAGCGGATCTTGCGCAGGTTCGGATACATCACGAGGTCGCCGCGCGGCTCGTTCGGGCCGTTTGGAATGATCAGCGGCAAGAGCGCGGTGACGACGTAGGTGTCGTAGTGGAACAGGTTTGATGCCTTGAGTCCGAGATCACCCGACAGCACCCGAAGCGCGGAGACGATATCGATGTCGGGCACGGCTCGCCCGGTGCCGCGCCGGTACAGTCCGGCGAGTATCCGGCGCAGATCAGGCGAATCACCGAATGCCGCGAGCGGCGAGGCGTCGAGCCAGGGATGGCCGGCATAGATGAAATGCTGGCGCTGATGCTTGTCCAGTTCGCGCTGGACATAATCGCTCGCCATTGCAAGTTCAACGGGTGAAAGGACATCGTGAAGTGCGCTTATGCCGACCGCGTCCATCTCACGGCTCAATGCGTCGAGGCTTTCATCGGTCACCTGCTTCAATCTGGAGTCCAGAATTTGATCGGGCGGACTTTCCATGATTCCTCACACAAGGTTGTCGCAGGATAGATACGTCGTGTTTTTTCCGAATCGTCCAATTTTGCCTACAGTGTGTCATGCACCGACTATGAGTTATGTGCGGCGGAGCATATGGCGGTTCACGTTAAAGGACATCGCGTTCTGCGACTAGTTGTGCGCCCGTGTGCTGAAGGTTGCTTGCCAGGAGCATTCCCGCACCTTGCGCTACCGGATAGCCGGCACCGATGTTATGCACGAGGGGAATGAGATCCGGGCTCCTGAAGCCGACAATAGTGGCGGATGTGAATTCCGTTCATAGCTCTTTCGGTTCTCGCCACACGCCGCCCGAATCGCTCGGCATATTCGCGCAAAGTATTGCGCGCCGACACGCTCTTTTATTAGCGATACCCCGCGATGTGATCTAAGATCGAAAGAACGTGCGTGCTAAACAGCCTTCTCAATAGGAGATATCCAATGGCAGCATTCGTCGATCATCCGGCGATTTTGTTTCTGGTTCTCTTTGTTTTATTCATTGCGGCAGTTGCATTCGGGGTGTTTGTCTTGCGCCGTCTATCTCCATTGCATGAAGACGAACGCGACGATTTCAGCGCTGTCCAGGGCGCCACGCTCACGTTGTTGGCTTTATTGATCGGTTTCAGTATTTCCATGGCGGTGAACCGCTATGACCAGCGAAAAGTCCTTGAAGAAGCGGAGGCTAACGCGATCGGTACGGAATTCGCGAGGGCCGATTTGACGGAGCCTGGCGTCCGTGACGAGATGAAGGCGGCATTGCTCCAATACACCCGCTTGAGGCTGACAGAGTTTCGGACCCGCGATCACGCCGAGCGCAAACAACTCGACGGTGAACTCGCAGCGCTACAGTCGAGATTGTGGCTGCAGGCAACCCACGTTGGAAAAAATCAGCCCACGCCCATCGGGGCGCTCGTCGTTGCGGGAATGAATGATGTGCTCAATTCGCAGGACTATTCAGAGGCCGCAAGAATCAATCATATTCCGCTCGGCGCATGGGTTTTGATGATCGTGATCGCGGTTTTCGGATGTGCGGTTCAGGGTTATGGCGCCAAAGGGAAGCGCCGTACTGCACTGCTCATGACTATTCTGCCCGTGACGATCTCATTGTCACTCGCCCTGATTGCCGACATAGACAGTCCGCGCGGCGGGATCATCCGCGTGCAACCGCAGAACCTGGCGAGGCTTCTCCAGTCGCTGGAAAAGTAATGGCTGGTTCTGACAGCCTGCTTATTCACATTGGAATGCGCGACAAGTAGTACCGCTTGATCATGCTATTAGCTAATGCAGCCTAAACCTGAAAGCGTCGCTTCCACTGCCTCGTCGATTGGCGTATTCGGCTCGTGCCCTAACGTAGCGATCAATCGGGTGTTTTGCATCCGGACAGGCGTTTGCCACAAATAGCGCATCTCGCCCAATTCGCGAAACGTCGCATTAAACGGTGACGCGAGCTTGACGAGCGCCCACGGAAATGCGCCGACCCCCGGTTCTCGCCCCGTGCGCCGCGCCACGACTCTGCGAATGGCCGCCACGAGTTGAGTACCGTCCTCGTCCCAGTGGCCACCCATATGAAAGCGCGCGAAAGGCTCCAGCGTGTCGCGCCGCGCAAGCAGCTCGAGCATCGTATGAGCTACGTCAGGCAAATAAGACCACTGATGGCCAACCCCGCGCGCGCCCGGATAACTGATCTTTGCGACGGGCTTTCCCGGTTTGACGAGACCCTGCGAAAACCAGTTATTGCGCGCTCGCGGGCCGAAGAAATCACCCGCTCGCACAATCAACGCGCGCAACCCTTCTGTGGTCGCGCGTTGCAGCAGAGCCTCCATTTGCACGCGGATTGCGCCTTTCTTTGTCACCGGATGTTGAGGCGCATCTTCATCGAGCAGCGCAAACGCGTCCGGACCGAAGTTGTACACCGTGCCCGGCAGCACGATCGTTGCGCCTACCGCTTTCGCTGCTGCGATGGTGTTATCCAGCATCGGCAGGACAATCTGTTCCCAGCGCCTGTAGCCCGGTGGATTGACCGCATGCACGATGACCGACGCGCCTTGCGCCGCGCGTACAACGTCGGCATGGTTCATCGCGTCGCCCTGCACCCATTCGATGCCGTCCGCGCGCGGACTCAATGCACTTGACGCACTCGACGAGCGCTGCATCGCCCGTACATGCCAGCCTGCCGCAACCAGTTGCCGCGCAAGTTCCCCACCGATGCCGCCGGTCGCGCCAAGTACGAGTACCGTTTCATCTGCCACGTCAGTTGCTCCATTTCGTATTTCGATGCAGCCATTCTGCGACTTTTACTGGCACAATAAAAGTAGCGAACCCCGTTGACCGGATATACGAATTTGTATGGCAGACAACATTGGTTGGGAACTGTATCGCACGCTGCTTGCGGTGCTGCAAGAGGGCTCACTGTCAGGCGCTGCGCGCGCGCTCGGCATCACGCAGCCCACGGCGGGCCGTCATATCGAAGCGCTCGAACGCGCGCTGAAAGTATCTCTATTCACGCGCTCACAAACGGGTTTGCAGCCCACCGACATCGCCCTCGCCCTGCGCCCGCACGCGGAGACGATGCAGAGCACGGCGGCATCACTGGAGCGCGCGGCGAGAAGCGACGCTGCCCAGGTGCAAGGCGCGGTGCGCGTGGCGGCGAGCGAGGTCGTCGGCGCGGAAGTGCTGCCGCCTATCATTGCGGCGCTTCGCGAGCGCTATCCGCAGCTTGTCGTCGAGCTGGTGCTGTCCAACCGCGTGGAAGATCTGCTCAAGCGCGAGGCCGATGTCGCCGTGCGCATGATGCGGCCGAAGCAGACGCAGCTCGTCGCGCGGCGCATCGGCAACATCGAACTCGGCCTGCATGCGCGGCGCGATTACCTCGCGAAACACGGAACGCCGCGCAACGCCGCCGCACTGTGGCAGCACGCGATCATCGGGTACGACAGGCCGAGCGCGTTCGTTCGCGATGCCAGCAAGGCCTTTCCAGGGTATTCGCGTGCGGGTCTGTCGATCCGCACGGACAACGACCTCGCGCAGCTCGCACTGATTCGCGCGGGTGCCGGCATCGGTGTCTGTCAGGTCGCGCTTGCCCGTCGTGACAAGTCGCTGGTTCGCGTGCTGCCGAAGCTCGTCGCGCTACGCCTCGATACGTGGGTGACCATGCACGAGGATCTGCGCAACAGTCCGCGTTGCCGCGCGACGTTCGATGCGCTCGTCGAAGGACTCATGGGCTATGTGCAATAACGGGGATTGTCGGCGCGCATGTGTGCCCACGCTGCGCGCGGTTCGGGCATTGCGTCGCAACATCGAAAATCCGATAAAGGCACGCACATCCAGGGAAAACCCGTCTTGCCTGACAACCCCAACGACTCGCCGCTGAACGCTCGCGCAACGAGTGGCCGATTTCGTTGATGCCTTTGCCGAAAGCGAGGAGACTTGGACCTCGCCGTGAAATAACGCTGCGGTATGCTGTTTCTCATGAAGAAACTTATACTCTCCGCGACAGGCGCCGTAGCTTCAATGCTTCCGTTGAGGCTGCGGCATGTTATGGCGAAGTCCCTGTTAGAGGATAGCTCGCTCACGCGGGAGTATGGCTATCTCTACCTGTCGAGCCTTTCGCGCAAGCTCAACGTTGTCCGCTTCTCCGCCGCGGGACAGTACGGCACGATGGTTAGCAGCTCCAACGATTTGAGCATTCTGAGAAAATACGCGGAGACCGGCCGCTGGGCACCCGAACTCGCGGAGAAGTTAAAGACATTCTTTGGCGAATCCGGCGGGACTTACCTCGACATCGGCGCGAACATCGGCATGACGACCATTCCGATTGCGCAATGCAACGAGCGCGTGAAGTGCTACGCGTTCGAGCCCGAACCGGCCAACTATCGCAATCTGCTGCGCAACATTGCTGAGAACTGCCCGTCATCCAATATAGAGACGTTTCAACTCGCGCTGCACGAACGCGAAGAAGTACTGCCCTTTGAAATTGCCGACGGCAATCTGGGCGATCATCGCCTTCACATTGAAACCGGTCTCCCGGCAAAACAGAATGAAAAGAGTCGGCAGATCATCGAGGTGCGCTGTGTCAGGCTGGACGATCTGCCAATTCATCTGACCGGCCCCGTCTTTGCCAAAATCGATACGCAGGGCGCTGAGCCTTACGTCTTCGCGGGCGGCAGCAAAACGCTTGCAGAGGCCGATGCGATTCTCGTCGAATGGTCGCCGTATCATATGGCGCGGCTAGGCGGCAATCCGGACATCGTGCTCACGTTTCTCGAAGACCACTTCAGTCACGGCCGGATTGAAGAAACCGACGCGAAAGCGGGCAAGCACGGCCCGACTGAATCGATGAAAACGATCACAACTCGCTTGCGCGGCACGATCACGCAGTGGCGCGACGATCCGCTGAATTACGTGGACATCTACGCCACGAAGTCGCCGTCGATCGGTGGCTAGCTAGCAGGCGCCCGCGCAAAAACCTCACTCCGTTACCGGCTTTTCCACCGCAGCCGCCTGTCCGCCGACGGTCTCCAGATAGTGTCCGTAACGCCGGCAGCAGGTTTTCCAGCCGAACTCGTCGAGTGCCTTGCGATGACTCGCATTGTTGGCATACGTCTGCCACGACTCGTTGACCGAGCGCAGGATTGCAGGCAGTTCGCTGGCGTCGTTAAAGAGAATGACGTTGTCGAACTTCCTTGCTGCCCATTTCATGAACGGCGTCGAGCGCGCGATCAAAACCGGCACGAGTCCGATAGCCTCGAAGAACGCGCCGCTGACCAGCATCGAGTCGGCCGAGTGCGGGAGAATCAGCACATCGCTGTCGGCGATGCTTTGCGCAAACTCGGCGTCGGAGAGAAAGCGCGATTCAAGGCGCACCGCGTCTCGCAACGATCTTCTATCGATGATCTCGTTCAGCGTGGCAAGGTAAGCGTCGGTGGCGTGCCCCGCTATATGCAACTTGCAATCGGGCGGCCAGACGTCGAGCACCGCATCGATCTGCTTATACGGACGGATCACGCCGAGCATCGTATAGAGCGGCGCCGATCTTTCCGGCCTTGCATTGTGCGGCTGATGACCGGGCGAGTCCCAATACAGCGGATGAGGCAAATACTGGGCGCGGTACTGCTCCTGAAAGTCCGGCGCGTGCACCACACGGAAATCCGCAAGACGGCGCACGAATGCAATGATCCGCATCGACAGGCGCCTGTTGAATCCCTCCGTATCGTGCACTGCCTGGTCGTGCACGAAGTACACAACCTTGGCTCGCCCAAGCAGCATCAGAGAACAATAGAAAGCAAAAAGCAGTGAGCCGCCGAAGCTCAGTTGCGCAGTGCCTTTCTGTCGCCTGAACGGCCTGTACTCGAGCCAATGGAATACGAGAACATTTTCCGGCTTGAACAGATCGGTAAAGCCGCCCTTTAACAAGCCCTTGATGGACAACGGAGCAACATCGTAGCCGACCGACCTGTACAGATCTTTTTGAATCTCTATATAGCGGTTGGTCGGATTCGTAAAAGGACACATCAGCACGCGTTGCCGCAGCCGTTTCGTTTCATCGTTTCCGTGCGCGCTGCTGGCGTCGTGAGAAATCTGCGACATTCGACAATCTCCGGTCAGAGTGCACTCGCGGAACAATAAGCGCGAACGTAATTCCGACGTCTTGAATTCCCGTCGTTATGAACGCTTCCAGTGAATATCGAGTGATTTAATCAGTATGTTCAGTCCAGCTTAGCATGCAAAAAACGGCATTGTGTGGCCGCAATCACCTGAAAACGCGCCAATTTGCGCCCGCGCCGCCGATTCGATGTCCGAAAGTGCGGACCGAAGACCCGCACGCCAGGTCACCTCGGATAGCCCGCAGCCGCTCCGAAAATCCGCGCGCGGCGAAAGCGGAAAAAACGACTTGCTCCTCTTGGGGTCAAAGCGCAAATAATGCAGGGCGACCAGTCCCCATACATCAGGCGAAAGCGTAATTTTTTCGGGTGAGAAGCGTTGATCGGAAACGATCCTGCTTTCTGGCGGAATACAGCTATTTTTCATTTTGAGCCGCAGCGCTTCCGGGTAAGATCTACCCCGTTCGCAGTAACCGTCCGAAAAAATTACGCGGTCGGCTTGATCCCCGGACAAACGTTTGCGCGAGTGCGCCGTACTCACATTCGGCCGCGCGCGGCGACGTCGGTTGATTTCCTCCGTTGATTGAACCGTTGGCGCACGCGTCGTGCCCGAGCGTTCCCTGCTCGTGCGCACGTTCATTCCGGCGGCTTTAACTGGTTGGATAAAACAACCAGCATAGCGCATTAAAAGCACTCAGATTTCCTGGACGATCAGTAGTGCCAATAAAAATAACGTTTCGAGTTTCGCAATAAGCAATTAACCAACATAAGAACACATTTTTATCTTTATTCGGGGACTTTCTCGATAGTGGAATAACTCATAATGTTGAAACGACGGCAGTTTATTGGTGCGCTGGGCGCATTCGGCGGAAGCGTGATTTTGAGCGCCTGCGGTGGTGGCGGCGCTGAAGATGCGGGTGCAACTACTTCGACTTCTGGCGCCAGCGCGCAAAAGACGAGCGCGACCGCAAAGAGCGCTTCTCCGAACGGCGCGGCTATGCCGCCGGCCACGTCGCTGATCGACGGCACGGGCGCGACCTGGACGCTTTCCGGCGGCGTCGCCTATCGCAATGGCGCAAAGGCCGGGAACAACTACAACGTGGTTCTCGCCATGTGCTTCAACGGCAACATCTACGTTGAAAACACGAGCGCGCAGTACTATCAGTGGACCGGCTCGACGTGGCAGGCTTCGAGCGACCCGCGCCTCGGCACGACTTCGCCGGACGGCACCACGATGCCGTCCGCATCCAGCATCATCGACAAGACCGGCGCGGTGTGGACGCTCACCAATGGCGTCATCTCGAGAAACGGCGCCGTGGTGGGCAACAACTACGCCGTGTCGCTCGTGCTGTGGTACGGCGGCAAGATCTATTGCCGCAATACGAGCGGACAGTTCTACGCCAATGCGGAAGTCGCCTCTCAATGGCTGCCGTGCAACGATCCGCGCACTCCCATCGCGGCGAGCGCGGGCAGCTTCTTCGGCATGAACGGTCACTTCGATTACACGTACACGCCCGCACAGGTCGTGTCGATCCTGAAGGGCCTGGGTTGTACCAGCTACCGCGTCGGCTGCACGGCGGACCCTGCTCAACTGAATGCCGTGGTCAAGCTCGCGCAGGCCTTCCAGTCGGCCGGCATGACGCTGCTCGTTTTGCTCGATCTTGGTCTTCGCGACAGCAGCGGCAGGCTTCTGGCCGGAGAATCCGCCGCATATAACGCCACTTATGGACCCGCCTTCACGATCGCCAATACGCTGAAGCAATACGGCGTGACGTTCTATGAATGCGGCAACGAATTGACCCGCGACAGGGCCATCATCATCGATTCGACGAATGCAGGGACCAAGGCGCTCGACTTCAACAATGCGAACTGGCCGGTGATGCGTGGCGCGATGCGCGGCATGATCGACGGCGTGAAGGCCGCACAGCCCGGCGCTAAATGCGGCGTGAACTTCTGCGTCGCGGATGTCGGTGCGTCGGATGCGCTGTGGGACGGCATGCAACCGGACGGCAGCGGCGGCTATCCGAAGGTGCGTTGGGACATCACGACGTGGCACAACTACGAAGTCTACGGCGACATCTTCAACATCGGAACCGATGGCGCCGGTCCCGGCTTCAATTTGCCTGCCTACTGCAAAGCCAGATACGGTGTGCCGTTCTTCATCACCGAGTGGAATACGGGCCCCGAACAGGCGCAGTCGTATCGCGCGAGTTACATCACTTCGCAACTGGGTTCGTTCTACGCGGCGCGCAAGACGCACAACATTCAGGCCGTCATGTACTACGTGCTCGATAGCGGCAACAACACGTTCGGCATTATGACGAATGGGACCGCGTTGAATCCGCCGTATGGTGCGTTCACCGCTTTCACGTCGAGCCACGTGGATAGCTGATACGGCGAAATCGTCGCATCCATACTGCAAAGCTGGCCTTCCCGCTGCACTCCGGCGGGAGGCTATTTTTTTGCTTGAAACTGAGCGCAGATCAGCGTCGGCACACGCGGCCCATGCATACCGGCACGCGACGCAGGTATGCTTACTGCTCCATTGCGGCAGTAGACCGCAATGCGTCACAGCCTGTCGCTAGAGAACACGGAGAAACGCCATGCGCCTTGATGATGAAGTGGAAAGCCAGAACGTCGAAGACCGGCGAGGCGGCGGTATGCGGGTAGGCGGCGGCATCGGCATCGGGACGATCGTCATCGCGCTGGCCGCGTCGTATTTCTTCGGCATTAATCCGCTGACGATCATCAACGGCGCGCAGGTGCTGCAAGGCAATGCGCCGCAGGCCAATGCACCGACCAACGCGCGCCCCGCCGACGATGCCGGCAGCCACTTCGTGCGCCGCGTGCTCGGCAACACAGAACGTACATGGCAGCACATTTTCCGCACGCAGTTCAATCAGGATTATCCGGCGCCCAAGCTCGTGCTGTTCAGCGACGCCACACCGACGGCGTGCGGCACGGGCCAGTCGGCGATGGGTCCGTTCTACTGTCCGCCCGACAGCACCGTCTACATCGACCTGTCGTTCTATCGCGAGTTGCGCGACCGCTTCGGCGCAAGCGGCGACTTCGCACAAGCCTATGTGATCGCGCATGAAGTCGGGCATCACATCCAGAAGGTGCTCGGCATCTCCGACAAGTACGAGGCCGCGCGTGCACGCATGTCGCAAGCGCGGGGCAATGCGCTGTCCGTGCGCCTCGAATTGCAGGCCGATTGTTTTGCGGGCGTATGGGCCGCGGTCGCACAGCAGATGAACGCGAAGCTGATGGAGCCGGGCGACTTCGAGCAAGGGCTGAATGCTGCCGGCGCGATCGGCGACGACCGGTTGCAGCGGCAATCGCAAGGACGCGTGGTGCCCGAAGCATTCACGCACGGCACGAGCGAGCAGCGGCAACGGTGGCTCAGGCGCGGCATGACGAGCGGCGACATTCGCCAATGCGATACCTTCTCGGCGCAATCGCTATGAGTTTGAGCACCGGCTAACCAGGAAATACCCGTCGGTGCTATCCCTACAAACAAAAAACTAACATTACATTTCACTTTCGACTATAAAGGCAAGGCACGCGGTGAACAGCCTTGTCTCACTGCCTGCCCTCAGCCCGCCGGCCTTGCCGGCGGGCTTTTTTTGACTCTTTCGAATGAGTCGGCAGCATTCCTTCGTTTTCCTTTCTTATCACAAAAGACGTCGTCAGAACGTCGGGTTTCTTTCGCTTGACTTACTTGATATATCACATACTGTATTGATTCGACCACCGACTTCAAGACGCGTTAAAGACGTCCAACGGTTGTCCGCGGAGCGTGGCGCCCGCAATCACAAGACAAGCATGTCAAAGGAGACAGCGATGGAAACGGATCACCAGAAGGGAGCGTCGTGGGTAGCGTCACCGTGGGTGCAACTCGTGTTCGGCGTCATCTGTATGGCGATGATTGCGAACATGCAGTACGGCTGGACTTTGTTCGTCAATCCGATCAACGAAAAATACCAATGGGGCCGTGCCGCGATTCAGGTCGCGTTCACGATCTTCGTCGTGACCGAAACATGGCTCGTGCCGGTTGAAGGCTATCTCGTCGACAAATACGGGCCGCGTCCGGTGGTCGTCGGAGGCGGCCTGCTGTGCGCGATCGCGTGGGCGCTCAACTCGGTCGCCGGGTCACTGCCCGTGCTTTACATTGCCGCGGCGATCGGCGGCGTGGGCGCGGGCGCGGTCTACGGCACTTGCGTCGGCAACGCGCTGAAGTGGTTTCCAAACCGCCGCGGCCTCGCTGCGGGGATCACCGCCGCGGGCTTCGGCGCGGGATCGGCGGCGACCGTCATTCCGATTTCGAACATGATCAAAAGCAGCGGCTATGAAGCGACTTTCCTGTGGTTCGGTCTCGGCCAGGGAATCATTGTAGTCGCGCTCGGGCTTGCGCTGCTCGCGCCGCCGGCCAGTCTGCTCGCGTCGGCGAAGAGCGCCCTCAAGCGCGTCGTCTATAACGCGACGCCGCGCGAAGTGGTGAGCTCGCCAATATTCTGGGTGATGTACCTGATGTTCGTGATGATGGCCGCAGGCGGTCTGATGGCGACCGCGCAACTCGGGCCGATTGCAAAAGACTTCGGCCTGCACGATTCGCCCGTTTCGTTGCTCGGCCTGACCCTGCCGGCGCTGACGTTTGCATTGACGATCGACCGCGTATTGAACGGTCTGACGCGGCCGTTCTTCGGCTGGATCTCGGATCGCATCGGCCGCGAAAACACGATGTTTCTTGCGTTCGCGATCGAAGCGGTCGGCATTCTCGCGCTGTCGAAATACGGGCAGAGTCCGGTCGCGTTCGTCGTGCTGACCGGCATCGTGTTCTTTGCATGGGGCGAAATTTACAGCCTGTTCCCCGCGACCTGCGGCGATACGTACGGCCCGAAATTCGCCGCCACCAACGCAGGGCTGTTGTACACCGCGAAGGGCACGGCCGCATTGCTGGTGCCGTTCACGAGCGTGATCACCGCGGCAACCGGCAACTGGCATGCGGTCTTCATGCTTGCATCGGGCATGGCGGCCGCAGCCGCGCTGCTCGCGCTATTCGTGCTCAAGCCGATGCGCCGCGCGCATGCCGCGCGGCACGCGAGCCCTGCGACGGAAAGCGTTTATAGCGGCGGCTCATTGATCAGCGAATCGGCGCGTGTGTCTGCCGATGGCGGTTGACGGAAGTTGTATCGAACGCACGGGCGGCATCGCGCGCGTCGGTAACGGCGCGCGCCGCCGCTCTTGGCCCAAGTTTCTGGCCCAAGCTTCTGGCCCAATAAAGTCGACGGAAGCTGGCTCTTCAGGATTGACCCGTTTCGGCGCACACTGCGTGCACGAACTCAACGGAGCAATCATGTACGTCCCAGCCCATTTCAACGAAGCACGCAAAGACGTGCTGCACACGCTCATCGCGCAGAATCCGTTCGGCACGCTGATTACTCACGGCGCGAACGGCCTCGACGCGAATCACATTCCGTTCGAGTTGGCATCCAACGAAGGTGAGTTCGGCGTGCTGCACGCTCACGTGGCGCGCAATAACCCGCTTTGGCAGGACGTGGCCAATGGCGACGAAACGCTGGTCGTGTTCCGCGCCGGCGACGCGTATGTTTCGCCGACCTGGTATCCGAGCAAGCACGAAGCGCACAGACAGGTGCCGACATGGAACTACGTCGTCGTGCACGCGCATGGGCGCATCACGATTCGCGACGATGAAAAGTACGTGCGCGGCGTCGTGGCGCGCCTCACGCGTACGCATGAAGCAGGCGAAACGCAGCCGTGGAAGATGGGTGACGCGCCGGCCGAATACATCGACGCAATGCTCAAAGCGATTGTCGGCGTGGAGATCAAGATCACGCGGCTCATCGGCAAGAGCAAGCTCAGCCAGAACAAGGACGCGCGCGATATTCAGGGCGCCGGAGAAACATTGAAGGCACGCGAGAACCGGATCGGCGATCAGATGCTCGCGTGCCTTGCAGAGAAGCCATAACGCTGCCTGCGTGGCGGCACCCTCCGGACACTTGCTTGATTCCGGAGGGGCGTCGGCAGGTTATTACACGAGCGCTTATTGCCCCGTGTAGCCGAGCGGAACCGTCGAGTTGTTCTTCGCCACGGTCGCGTTGCTGGACACAATGTACTGCGGCACTTCGGTAAGGGTCAGCGTCACTGAACCGTTGCTATACGGAACCGTGCTGACGTTCCCGTATCCATCGATCTTCGTCACGTTGCCCGACGTGCCGGCATTGTCGACCTGCAGCGTATAGCTCGTCGAATACGTCTGGCTGTACACGCCGCCGCTCGTCGGCCATTGCGCATTGCTGTGCGCCCACGCGGCCGTCACCACCTTGCCGTTGCCCAGCTGCTGGAACGCGTACGCGAACGTACCTGACGGCGCGCCCTTCACACGGCCCAGCGTATTGGTGCCGTCGAGAACGCGCGTCATCGTCGCAAACGCCATTGCCTCGGGTTTCGGCGAGAGGTTCGTCGCGCCGAATGCACCCTGCGCGTTGTTCAGATCGAAGAAAGAGCCGTATCCGACTTCGCCCGGATAGTCGGGACCGTAAAAGAGCGTGGTCACTTGCGCGCCGCCGCCGAGCACGATGATGTGCGAGCGCACGCCGACTGCCGCATGAGCAAACAACTGGTTTTGCGACGGCACGTTCGGGCCATAACTGAGGCCCGGATCGTAGCTCGTGCCCGCTTCCGTGAAGAAGAGCTTCATGTTGGGCTTGCCCGCCTGCATCACCGAACGCAGTTGCGCCATCTGATTGTCGAGCGCATTGGCCTGGTTCGCGGCATCCGGATCGGCGTCCTGCAACTCGGGCGGATGTGCCGGATACGTGCCCGCATTCCAGTAGCCGTGCGTCGACACCGCGTCGATGTAATTCCACAAGCCGAGCGCGCCGAACTTCTTCAGATAGCCGGTCGTGCAGGTATCGCAATTGGCGGCGAACGGGTTGCCCGTGCCCATCACGACCGCGTTCGGATCGGTCGAGTGGATGCCTTCGTAAGCGGCCTTGTACATAGCGACGAAGTTCGCGTCGCTGTCGGCCCAGCCGAGGCTCGGCTCCCACGTCACCTGGTAGTAGTTCTTCTGCTGATTCGGATAGTTTGCAGACCGGATCGAACTCGTGTTGGTCCCGACGCGCGCCATGAAGTCCTTGAACTCGGTCATGTTCGACGGCGCGTAATAGCTGTCGTTGAACTGGCCGGTCTTCGAATCCCATGCGGGCAGGCCGTCGAGACGCACGATACGCATCTGATCGGGATTGGCCTTATAGAAAGGATCGAGATCGTTCACGCTCGGCGTGTACGTGTACGGCCCGTTGGGTTCCATCGTCGATACCTGGCGGTCGTCGATCGTCCACGAAATGCCGAGCGCACGCAGCGCCGCGATGTTGCCGTTGAAGCCCTGCATGCCGAAGCGATGCTGGTCCTGATGCGCGTAGGCCACCGTGCCGATCGCCGAACTCAGGTCAGGCAGCACGCCGAAGGTTGCAATGCCAGTTGGCCGGGTGCCGCTTTTCGGCAGGGTGCCGCCCGCGGAGCGCAACGTTGCAGTCAGCGCGCCGTAGCCGGCCCACGTCGACTTGCACGACAGGGTGTTGGTCTGCACGCCTGAGCTAACCGGGAAGCTGCCCTGCGTCTTGATCGCGCCATTCGAATCCGCGACGGACCAGACGACCGTGTCGGCGCCCGGCGCGTTCGTCGTGATGGCGATCTTGAACGCGGCGTTGTTCGGGAAGACGCGCAGACCATCGCTGGTCGGCGTATCGGCGCTGATGATGCCGTTGGCGGTGCCGCCCGCGGTTTGGGCCGGCGTGCCGCAGGAGATCGCTGCGCTCGTTGCGACGGATTGCGTCGGTGTGGGGGTGGGGGTTGGGGTGGGGGTTGGTGTTGGCGCAGGTGCAGGTGCCGGAGCGGGCGCAGGCGTAGGTGCGGGTGCGGGCGTAGGTGCAGGCGCGGGTGTAGGTGCAGGCGCCGGTGCTGGCGCGGGTGCGGGTGCCGGTGCAGGCGCAGCGGCCGCCCGCATCCAGCAAGCCTTGTCATAGCCATACGCCGGATCAGTTGGCGAAACGGCGCCCATATAGCAACCCACGCCATTGCTGAACGTGCGGGGACTCGTCAGCATCGTCGACGGCGCATTGGGCGGCACCGCACCGAATACGACCGAAGCCGTGCCGAGGAACGAGCACTTGCCGTTCTCCTGCGCGCACAGCTTGTATTGCTGACCCGCGACGGTAACCGTGCTGGCTTGCGCTTGTGCGTTTTGCACACCAAAGGATGCCAGCGCCGTTGTCGCCGCGATCCCAATCAACCTCGAATATCTAACCATTGTCCCTGTCTTGCGAAGAAGAGTTATCCCCGAAAATGGAACGGCATCGGACTGGCCGTGCCGTCTTTGTCTTGTCGGATAAAAAGAAAAAGCGTCCCCCCGGACGCAATGCGGTCCGTCTGAACGTGTCAAACGCGGGACGAGCGAAGACCAGCGCGGCTATGTCTTACGCGCTCATTTAGAAAACAGGACCACCAGAACCGTTTGTCTTTCGTTGTGCTTCCAACCATTAGGATGGCTAACTGACAATGAAAGCCAGTTGTTTTCCCGTCATCGATCAATGCTGTTGGTTGGACACACCGTCTGTCACGCGCGACACACCCGGCGACAGACGTCAAGCGAGCGGTAAGAAGAACGCAGGCATGCTGGCCGGCGTCGTTGTTACCAGTACTGCGCGGCACCGCAAGGGCACCGGGATGGAAATCTTGCTGAGACTCACCGCGATCCGCGCGCCACAGGTAGTACTTACGGGTGCGCTGGCGGAAGAATTATAAACGTTTCAAAACTGCAACGAAGTGCGCTCACGGGCCGATAAGTAGCGATCCTGCCCCTGCTCCCGATGCTGAGGCCGGACTTTCGCAAATGCGCGGCTCTGCGAAAAGCCTGCCTCGCGATCGCGGCGAAAAGGTAAAACCTGTAATCGTCGGCGGATAGGCGAATTGGGGACGGCGATAGCGCGCCGCGCACGCCGCTTTCCGCCACTACTTCGCCGGTACATCGGCAATACTTCGCCACTGAGTGCCCGCGCGAACGCCGCGTGCCACGCATCGTTCTACTTGCACTATGCTTTTATGAAGGGCGTCAAACACATGCGAACCCCACGGCGCATGTCCTGATTGGACTGCACCATGGCGTTTTCGCGCGTTATGCAACGCACTGACCTCGCGCACCACAGTGGTACGCTGAGGAAAGCAGCCTTCGCGGCAGTGAACCGCCGTTTGTGCGGCGAGATCCACGCAACCAGAACGCACCGCGAAGCGCAATTGCCGGCGAACGGCTCAACATCGCTGCGGGAGCGACTGCGATGGGATACAAAACCTATACCTTGATGACCTTGATGGCGGTTAGCAACGCGGCCTTCGCGTGGCAGCCGGTCATCTATCCGATTCGAAGTCAAAGCGCGTATCAACGCAGCGTCGACAGCGCGATGTGTTACGCGACTGCAAACAAGCAAACCAAAGTCAACATGGCGCACGAAGCCCAGACGCCGCCGCCGAAGCCGGCTGGGACCAAAACATCGTCGACGGGCGCGCCATCGCGTCCGCCGTTGCCTCCCAGTACTTTTTCCGCGACGCCACCCGGCACCGCGATTCCCGACGGCATGGAGCCAGCAGCACCCACTGCGGCTTCCGCTGCGAAGCCCGGTACGGCAACGGCCGCCGCCGCAAGCAATGCGGCTTCCGCGACACCCGCGGCTCCGGCGAGCGAAGCGCCCAGCGCGACCGCGACGGCGACCGCGAATGCCGGGCACGCAGCATCAGCGACTGCGCCGGCGTCGGCATCGGCGGCAATCGCGGACAAAGGCGCCTCCGAGCCCGCTACCACGGCAAGCGCGCCGGGCGCCTCGCAACCCGGCATGGCCGCCTTGCCGCCTCTGCCCGCGCCCGAGCCGCCCATGACGCGCTACTGGGCCGCCTACGGCGCGTGCATGCAGGCGCGCGGTTACGTCGTCGCCCAGTAAGCGTCCGCTGCAAGCATGACTGGCGGTGGCCGCGCACCGGCTGCCGCAAGCGAATCCGACGCCCGCAACCTCGCCATCGATAACGACATGAATACAGACCAGATCAATACTTCGGGATGCGAACAATGTGGAGCACCGCTCGCCAACCGCATGATGCCTTGCGCGTCATGCCGTGCGCGCAGCACTCCTTCGTACGGTGCGATGGTGCCGACTCTGACCGTGCGGCTCAACGAAACTCGCCCGCTGCCGCCAAGGCGGCTTCCGGCTCGCAGAGTGTGGAGTCCGTCGCGTGCGCTGGCGAATCCGTATGCGACGATCGAAGAAGCGGTCGTGGTCCAGAGCGCTTATCGGCGACTGCGCGAGCCGCTCGTGCTTGCCGCGTCGGCGCTGGTCGTCGCGTCGGCGGTGTATGCGGGCTTCATACACAGTAGCGATGAGGGTGTCGAAGGGGAACCTGTCGCTGTGTCGGGTGCTGTTAAGAGACCGAGTGTCGTGCCGGCTATCGGAGCCGTCGAGCGCCCTACTCCGGTATCTTCAGTGCGTTCGGCTGCCGAAGTCGCTGCGCCGCGTGGAGAGCCGGCGCCCACGCCGTCGGTGGCAGTGGCGGCTGCATCGCCAAGGTCGTTGCCCGTGTCGTCGTCCACGGCATCGCGAGCACCAGCGTCGCCGTCCGCCTCGCCCTCACTCGCCGCGCGTCGCGCCGCGTCTGCGGCTCCAGTCGTGTCAACTGCCGCAACGCCCGCAGCTACGACCATAGCAATCGCCTCCGCACAACCGAAACCCGTCCCCAGCGCCCCGCCTCCGCTCACCGCGGAAGAAAAAGCACGCGCCGATCTGTCACGGCATCTGCGCGCCGCGCGCGCGAGCCTGCAGAACAACAATCTCTCGGCGACGAAGGTGCGCGTCGCCGCAGCCATGGTGGTGCAGCCTCAAAGCCGTGAAGCGCAGAACCTGCGCGCCGCCATCAACACGCGCGAACAGCAGCGCGACGCACTGCTGAGTCTCGCGCGCGGCTGCGGCTATATCGCGCGTTGGGACTGCGTGTCGCGCAATGCGGGCAGCGCGTTGGAGATCGATTCGAGCAGCAGGGAAGCGCGGCATCTCGTGACACTGGCGATGCAGGAGTCGGCGCTCGCAAGCGTGCAAGCGGTGGAATCCGAGCCGAGCCCTGCGCCCGATACACGCGACATCAACGCTCATCACTGAACGCGCGACGCTGAGCGCCTAACGCGCCGATACCGCCGGGCACACCTGCCGTGCAATCGCGCGGTATCGCTCGGCCGTGTCTCTCAGCGTGAGTCCCACGAGCGATCTTTGCACGCGCTCCTGGCTTAACGCCATGACGATCGCGTCGGCGTAACAACGAATGTCGTCGGTGTCGACGAGTTGCACGCCAGGAAAACTATTCGCGAATGCGAACGCCGGTATCCTGCTCGCGACGATCGGCACGCCCGAAGCCAACGCCTCGAGAAACGCCACGCTATGTCCTTCCGAGCGCGACGGCATCACGAACACGCTCGATTCCGACAGCACCGTCGCGACGTCGCTGCGCGGACCGGCCACGACGACGCGCTCCCCGATGCCCAGCTCCGTTGCAAGCGCAACCACCGCGCGCTGATAGTCAGGGTCCTCGACCACGCCATAGAGCACGAGTCGTGCGTCTTCGATCCGCGTCAGTACTTCGCTAAAAGCCCGCACGGTAAGCAGTTGATTTTTTACCGACGCATATCGGCCGATCTGCACGATTTGCGGCACGCTGCTCACGCGCTCGCCACCGTCGGTGAATGCGAAGCGCGCAAGGTCGACGCCGTTCGGCACGACCGTCATCGACGGATGCACGCCGATTGCCTGGACATAGTCCATCACGCCTTGCTGCGAGACGCCGATCACGACGCGCGCGCGGCCGGACAGCACATGCTCGACGCGCCTGAAGAGCGGCCGCTCGAAGTCATTGGTCGCGGAATGCATCACGTAGACGACCGGCGCGCCGAGCGGCAACGCGCGCGCGTAGAACGACGGAATCGTCGCATGCGCGAAGATGACGTCGGGCCGAAACCGCCGCACCGCGACGAACAGATTCCACAGCTTGCCGAGCGCGTGGTGCCGCTTCGGCGGAAACCAGCACTCCACGCCGTGCGCATGCAATTCATCGGCGAGCGACGCGAAATCGGCATGCGCGGGCAACAACGACGCCATGCACACCGCCATTCCTTCGGAGCACTGATCGATCGCGAGATCTTTCGCGAGCACTTCGGCGCCCGACAAACGCGGCGCCAGTACGAGGTGGAAGACACGCATCATGCCGTCCTTGCCTTCAAGGTTCTGTAGAGCATCCACGCCGCGGCGCAGCCGAGGCCCAGCGTCATCGACCATGCAATGCCGGTCACGCCCCACCAGCGCACCGCGAGCGGCGCGCTGACGAGCAGCACCACCACCTGAATCGCGGACGCATGCACGGTGGCCTTCGCATCGCCGACTGCGCGCAGATACGACACGAGTACCGCGATCAACGCACCGATTGCCATATTGATGACCAGTATCCTGAAGAGCGGCACTGCCGGCAGCCAGGCTGCGCCGAGAATCAACGAGAACATCGGCTCGGCAATGAGCCGCAGCAGTTCGACAAATGCAGCAAGCCCAACGGCGGCCACAAGCAGATAGATCCTGATGAGCCTGGAAGCCGCCTGCGCATTGCGCCGATGATGCGCGGCAAAAGTCGGAAACAGGTACTGCGACATCGCGATCGCCGCATCGGCGAGCAGCATCTGCGCGAGGCGCGACGACATTTGATAGCCGCCGAGTTGCGTCGGCCCGAGCAGTTTGCCGACCACCACCTTGTCGAACTGATTCAGCAGCAGGTTGATGACGCTGCTTGCCCAGATCCATCGGCTGAAACCGACATACTGGCCGATGCCCGACCACACCGCGCGCACCGGCGGGCGCGGCGTCATGGTGGCCCACGTCAGCACGCTCTTCAACGTTTCTCCGGCAACGAGGCCGATCAGCACCGACGCCGCGCCCGCGCCGAGATAAGCGAGCGTGAGCCCGACGGAACAATCGACAAACGCGGCCGCCACCTCGACTCCCGCTATATGCTGAAAGCGCCGCTCGCGCTGCACCACGTAATAAGCCGGCGATGCAAGCCCGCGCAACAGCGGCAGCAACGCAGCGAGTTGAATCAGCACGAGCGATCCGTCGAGATGAAACTGACTCGATAACAACGGCGCCGACGCAACCAGCAGCAACGAAATCAACACGCCGCGCGCCGTCAGCGTCGTCCATACAGCGCTGAGCTGCGGGCGCGTCGGCGCATGCTCGCCCTGAATCACCGCTTGCGCGAGTCCCGTGTCGGACAACGCCTCGGCAATCGCAACCGCAAGCAAGGCCACGCTGACGCTGCCGATTGCCGCCGGTCCGAGCATGCGGCCAATCGCCAGAAACTTGATCGCCACCAGTCCCCGCACCGCGAACTGTTGTAACAACACCCATGTCGCCGCGCTCGCGCCGAAGCTGCTCGCTATCGAGAGCGCGGGAAGCCTGATCGCCCGCAAGCTGGTTCTCCGTCGAATTGCAGCGCTGTAGAGCGGTTAGCAGCGCGTCATGACTCGCTGTGAACACCGCCGCGCCGGATTGGATTGAATTGGTCGCGCCAGCAAGCTGGCAATGGTTCATCTGGAACCGTAAGCATGACCTTACCGCGAGAGATTCGCCGTCAACCGCCATCAACCAGGCCGCTTCAGCCGCGGCCCTTGCGTGGTAGTACGTTTACCCACACAACGCGCGAATCAGGCAGTTTTGCGGTTGCTGGCAGTGCTAACGTTATTCATCTGATTGCATCGCAGAGCCCGCGGCGCGCGTCGTTTCGTCCATGCCGCTTGCACTGATGCAATTCCCCAACCCATGCATGTTGACTCCCGCCTATGCCTACCGACGTGATCGAACCTGACTTTGTCCTGATCGTTGAGCCGAATCTCACCGGTCATCGCTGGCGCTACGCGGAGTGGATCATGCAGGCGTGCGCGGAGGCCGGCTATCCATGCATCCTCGTCACCGAATGCGCGAATGAAGATCATCGGCTCGCGCGGCAGATTACCGCTGCAAATCGCGCCGACCAGCAGATTGCATTCGTCGATCCGGAAGAAAGCCGCACGCACCGTTTGCGGGAACGCAATCAGTACTGGCGCTTTCATCACTACTTCGAACGCGCGTATCGCATTCTCAGCCGCGCGCAATCGATCCGGCTTGTCGTCGTGCCGTATGCCGATTACTTCTTCAATGGCCTGCCCTTTCTCGGCTCACCGTTCGGCAAGACACCGTGGATCGGCATCACGATGCGCTCGACGTTTCATCATCACAAGGTCGGCATCAAGGCGCCCGATCGTCCGCTCGTCAACGCGATCAAGGCGCAACTGTTCAGGCGTGCGGTTCGCACGCCGGGTCTGCGCACGTTGTTGAGCATCGATCCGACCTTGCCCGAATGGGCGGCGCACCACGTATCGAAAGGCAGTGCGAAGGTCGCTTATGTGGCCGACCCGTTCCCCGACGAGCGCGCGGAAGATCCCGCGCTTGCGCGCGAGCGACTCGGCCTCGACCCCGGGCAGCGCTATCTGCTCGTCTATGGCGCGATTACCGAACGCAAGGGCATTTACGAACTCGTCCACGCAATGACGCGCCTCGAACACGCGCCGACGTTGATTGTCGCGGGCGAGCAGGATGCAGGCACACGCCACTTCATGCGCAACCATGTGCGCAGTCTCACGCCCGCGCCGGTCGTGCTCGACTCGTTTATTTCCAACGACATGGAGCGCGATCTGTTTTCCGCATGCGATGCGGTATGGCTCGGCTACAAAGGTCACTACGGCATGAGCGGCGTGCTCGTGCAGGCATACCGCTTTGGCAAGCCGGTGATCGCAACGGAAGACGGTTTGATCGGCTGGTTCAGCAGACGCTGCGAATTGGGACCGATTCTGAGCGACTTGAGTTCGGCGTCGATCGGGAAAGCCATTACCGAAACGTTGACCTCGTGGCCGCACGAACATTCGGCTGCGGCCCCGCGCGACAATCTTCTGTCGCAAAACACGCTCGGCGAATTCAAACACACTTTGCTGCAGCAGATGGCGTGATTCAAAAGCTCTCAGCGTGACCTGACGTGACGTGATGCGCCGGCTTAAAAGCCGGCGCACGTCATGAATAAGCCCGCGCTTTCAGGACAACTGCCCGCCTGCCACCGGCACTTCCTCGCGCACCGAGCTGCTGCGCTTTTCCGGGAACAGCGCATTGCGCATCAGCATGAACGGATACTCGATTGCGCGCGTGGTCACATAGCCGATCCCGATCGCAATGACGAACTGCGCGGAAAGCGCCACGATCCAGATGATGCTCGGCGCGAAGCCAAGCGCAGTCGCCTTGCGAATCAGCATCTCGCCCGGCGCAAGCGCGAGCGAGTGCCACAAGTAAATACCGTACGAATAAAGACCGACCCACGCGACGCCGCGATAAATCCACGTCGTCCGCAGCGACCCCGAGTACTCCAGAACGAAGACGATGAGCGCGGCAAAGCCGAGTGCCTGAATCGTGTAGCCGATGCTTTCGTCGAGCGCGATATGTTTCGTGGCCAACGCGAGCCATGCGCACAGCAGCCCGACGCAGCCGACCAACAGCCACTTGCGCTTCGCGATCTGATGATAGATGCCGGGCTTCATCCAGTAGATGGCCGAGAGAATCACGCCGATCAGTAAACTGTCGATACGGTACTGCGTGTATGCGAATGCGCCTTGCAAATCCCCATCCGCAACTGCAAAACAACGCGCTATGAGCGTTACCGCACAGATGCCCGACAGTACGCCGATAATCGTCCACGCGCCGAGCCGCAAGCGGGAAAAAAGCAATAAAAGCGCCGGCAGCACGAGATAGAAATGTTCTTCCACCGCGAGACTCCAGGTCTGCGTGATCGACGTGCCGAAATAGTTCTGAAGATGCGTGAGGTTCTGGAAAAGAAATGTATTCCACGGATGCCGCCCGGCGAGCATGTGAAATATGATCAGCACGTAATACGCGGGCCAGATGCGGAACATGCGTCGCACAATGAAGCGCCGTGCGTCGACGTGGCCTGTTTCGGCGTATTGCCGCAGCAGCAGTCCGCCCACCAGAAAGCCGCTCAAGGTAAAGAAGAGATTGACGCCCTCTCGCCCAAAGCTCTTTAGCGGGTACTCGATAATCTGGAGCAGAACATTACTGGTGTGAACAGTACGAAAGTGAAAGCCCATTACCGCAATAATGGCGATGCCGCGAACGAAGTCGAGTTCGATCGCCCGTCTGGCTTTCGCGGGTCCCGTCCCGCCAAATAGCTTCATGCTGTTTTCCCCTTTTTCCGTTTTATCGGCCGCATTGTCCTGTTTGCATCATGGGTGGCGGGAAGCAGGTATGAGCGCCAAGATCAAGGCATTCAGCGACAACATCGGCCAGCTTGCGTGCGTCTTGCAGGCATAGCCCTTTCCACTGTCGCCAGAATCCAGGCAGCCGGAGACGAACCGCATTGGCGACGCGCACAAGCATAAGGTTGCGCGCACAATGACCCGACGCGAGACCGTCCGCTTAGACGACGGCAAATGACGGCGACGGGGAGGAAACAAGAATGCGCCATCAGTATGCAACGCCATGGATATGGATTTTTCTTTTACCGCTTGCACTGGACTATAAGGCCACCAACGCAAGCACCGGGCACTTCGCCCAGTTCATCTTTGTCATTCCAGCAATGGCGGCAGGGCTCGCCCTTCTGCTGATCGCACCGCGCTTTCACGAGCGCTCTCCGCTACGCTCGGTCGTCACCGCAAGCATGCTGTTGTGCGTGTTCGGCAGCGTCGTCGCGCAACTGATTCAGGACAACGACAGCGGCAATTATTTGCGCGTGCTATTGCCGTTCATCCTGTTTCTGCTCGGCTACCTGGTCGCGTGCCGGCCGTGGAGCGAGCATCGAATCGCTCAATTCGAAAAAGCACTGTTCCTCGGCAATGTGATTAGCCTTGTATTCACGTTTGTCTACGGCATTGCAACGGGCGGCGGTCTCGAGGAGGTGCGCTTTCGCATCATCTCCGTGACGCTGCTCGGACTGCAAGGCGTGCTGCTGCATGAGTTCGTCGTCGCCAAACGCTATTCGCTATACACGGTGGCCGTATTCGCGGGCACGGTGATCGTCGAATTGCTGAGCGTCACGCGCAGCCTTCTGGTCGGCACCGTGCTGTTGTTCCTGATCGCGATGGCGCTCAGCGCACCGTCGGTGCGGCAAATCTGGCGCGCCGTCGGTCGCGGTGTCGTGGTCGCCTCGGTGCTGGCGGGCGTGGCGGGCATTGCGGCACTGGCCGTTCCGAATGTCGCGGAACACTGGACGCAGCGCATATTCTTCTCGGAAGCAACTGTCTCCGGCAAGGACCCGACCACCATCACGCGTCTCGCCGAAATGCGCGATCAGTACGACCAGGTGAGTGCGTCGCCGGAAACGCTTCTATTCGGCGCGGGCTACGGGCACTACTACCGCTATTCGCCGGTCTATTTGCCGGACCTTGCGGGCCAGTTCAGCAAGCAGGACTTTTACGCGATCAACGAATGGGCCGCGGGTCACAACTTCTGGGTCTATCAGTTGTTTGCGGGCGGACTCGTATTCGGCATCGCGATGCCGCTTGCCACGCTCGGCGCGCTCGCGGTGTGTTTCTTCGCCTATCGCTACTGGCGCAAGGTCGTACCCAATGCGCCGATGCTGCCGGTATTCGGACGCGCGATCATGCTGTTTGCCGCATTGCCGGCGACGTCGATTGGCGGCAATCCTCTCGGCCCGCGCTTTTCGGGTCTGGTATTCGGCATTGGACTCGGTCTGATGATCGCCACTTATACGCGTTTGCAGCTCGCGCTGCCCGCACGCGCGAATCGCGTGCGTAGCGCCCGGCGTATGCGGCCCGCCGCGATGCCGGACTTGCCGGGCCGCATTCAGCCTGGCATGGGCCGCCCGGATCTCGCCGGCACCCTCGGCATGTCGCACACGGCACAACTGCCGGGTTCCAACCGACCGGACATTGCGCGATGAAAATCCTCCACGTGCTTGCAAGCGTCGATCCGCGCGCGGGCGGTCCCGTTGAAGGCGTTCGCCGCAGCGGCATCGCGATGCAGGAAGCCGGCCATGAAATAGAAGTGGCCACTTGCGATGCGCCGGACGATCCGTATCTCGCGGCTTTCCCATTTCCCGTTCATGCGTTCGGCCCGACTTCGAATCGCTATAGCTATAGCGCGTATCTCGCGCCGTGGCTCGCGAATCACGCGAAGCGCTTTGACGCCGTCATCGTGCACGGCTTGTGGCAATACCACGGTTTCGCGACATGGAAGGCGCTGCACGACAGCGACGTGCCGTATTACGTGTACGCGCACGGGATGCTCGATCCGTGGTTCAAGGAAGCGTATCCGCTCAAGCATCTAAAGAAATGGCTTTACTGGCCGTGGGCGGAGTACCGCGTGCTGCGCGACGCGCGCGCGGTGATCTTCACGACCGAAGAAGAGCGCACGCGCGCACGGCAATCCTTCTGGCTCTATCGTGCGCGCGAGCGCATCGTGCCGTTCGGCACCACGGTGCCCGAGGTGGACGTAGCGTCGGCGCGCGAAGCGTTTTTACAGGCCGTGCCGGGCGCACGCGGCAAACGCATCGTGCTCTTTCTCGGCAGAGTGCACGCGAAGAAAGGCTGTGATCTTCTGATCGATGCATTCGCGCGCGTCGCGCAACGCGACGACGCGCTGCATCTCGTGATTGCCGGGCCCGACGAAACCGGCTGGGCCGCGAGCCTGCGGGCTCAGGCGCAAGCCGCCGGAATCGCGCATCGCCTGAGTCTGCCCGGCATGCTGCAAGGCGATCTCAAGTGGGGCGCTTTTTACGCGAGCGACGTGTTCGCCTTGCCGTCGCATCAGGAGAACTTCGGCGTCGCGGTGGCCGAGGCACTCGGTTGCGGACTGCCCGCGCTGATCTCCGACAAGGTCAACGTATGGCGCGAAATCGAAGAAGACGGCGCGGGACTGATAGCAACCGACACAGTCGACGGAACCGAGAAGAGCCTGATTCGCTGGCTCGAGCTCGACGACGCCGCACGCGCAGCCATGCGTGTGCAAGCCGCGCGCACTTTCCATGCGCGTTTCCGCATCGACACCATGGTGAGTGCGTTGACGAGTTTGCTGGAAACGAGAGGCGGCCGCGACAGCGAAGCGAACCGCAACAAGCTCGCCGGGTTGCGCGAGGCGAGCCAGCCGAGCCGCTGAATTGCACGAAAAAAACGGCGCTCGTTCGAGCGCCGTTTGCGTTAGCGGCGGCAGCGCGTTGGCCGCGCCGCCTTCTCTTCTACTTCATTGTTCCTTCATCAACGACGTCAACGTCGACGCTGCGATAGGCAACGTCTCGACCGGAGACTGCGCCGGCGCGATTACGTTATTCTCCGCTTCCGCATGCGTTGCGCCGACGACGTGCGGCACATCGAGCTGACGCGCCAGATGTCCGGCGAGCCTGAGCGACAACGCGGCAATCGTAATGGTCGGGAAGTTTGCGCCGACAGTCGGAAACACCGAACTGCCGCCGATATACAGATTGCTGATGCCATGCACCTTGCAATCGCGATCGACCACGCCTTCGCGCGGCGAATCGTGCATGCGTGTCGTGCCCATGTGATGCCATGTGCCTTCCAGCTTATCGGGCCACGCCCGGCCTTCGAGCGGCGCGTCGAGCTCGACATCGGCGAAGCGGGCCATCTGCAACTCTCTTGCGAATCCGGCGAATGTTTTATCGAACGTGCGCTTCACCTGGTCGCCGAGACGCCACTCCACCTTCACGCGCGGCATGCCAAAACGATCGCGCTTATCCGCGCACAACGTCACGCGGCTATCCGGATTCGGCACTGCCTCGACGATGGCCTGCAGCGTGACGTCGGTGATGAGTGCGGGCCATTGCAGCAAGCGCGCGAGGCCGTATCCGACCGTATGCAGCGGATGCGCGACCATCGTCGCGATGTCGGCTGTGAGCCTGCGTCCGGGCTGGTCCTTGAGCATCAGCGCTTCCTTGCAGCGAATCAGCGCCTCCGAGCCCGCACTCGCCTCGCCGTACCAGCGCGAATAGAGCCACACGCGGGAATTGAGCAGTTGTTCGCGCTCCATCATTTCGCGCTTCGGCGCGAACTGCGAGGAGATCTTCGTGCCATGCGCCGAGACCGCGGCATTCTGGTAGTGATACTTGATGTCGTAGAGCTTGTTACGCGGGACGCCCTGGCGGAAGCGAACCTTTCCACACATCATTCGCGGATGGTCCATGAAATAGCGTCCCACGAGATCGTTAGTGTTCCCAAGTCCTGCTGCATGTACATTGTTCGAAGCGAGCAGCAGTCGCGCGTTCTCGATCCCGCCCGCAGCGAGTACGAAGATGCGCGCCTTCACGGTCATCCGACGGCCGCTGAGCGTGCCGACCTGCACGCGCGTAATCGTGGTGCCTTGCGCATCGGCGTCGATATTGAGGACGTTCGCGTGCAGAAAGACGCGCACCCGCGTGGAGCGCCCCAATTCCTCGCGATACACCTTGCCGAAGCGCACCGGCGGGCTGAACTGCGCAACGGTGTCGCGCATGTCGCCGGTGCCAAGCGGTAGACGGCGCACGTCGGAGCGGCCAATCTCACGCTCCCAGTATGCGGGGTCGAAGTTCTGCGGACCGAGCTTCAGCAATTCATGCGTGCGCGCGTAGTACGGCGCGAGTTCTTCGAGTCCGAATGGCCAGCCGCTATGCGGAATCCAGTCGCGCTTCTCGAAGTCCCACGGATCGAGCGGACGGCACCAGCCGCCCCAGCAGTTGCTGCTGCCGCCGAAATAGCGGCTGCGCGAGCCGTCCGCGAATCGATACGGCAGTCCGGCGTTTTCGCCGCGGTACAGGTCGCGCGTTTCTTCGTCAGGCGCAAACCCGCCGCTTTCCAGCAGGCAGGTATCCACCCCGGCGGCCGACATTTCGCGTGCGAGCGTGATGCCCGCGACGCCTCCCCCGATAATGCAGACCGTCGTTTCGATGACCGTATTTTGTTCGACATTGCGAGTATCGATGAACATCCGCAGCTCCCGTGTTCTTCATCATGATTTTTTAAGGCGTCGCCGGCTTGCGGGCCTATGGCCGGCAAGCAACGCGCCCCTATGCCGTGACCGGATGCATCAATTGTCCGGTTGCCACGACATCGGTCTCCTCAGCGTATAAAAGCTGCGGATCTATTTCTGTGCTTCAGGTCACGGAAGAAAACGCTTCCGCAAAAAACGACACGGGTTCCCGCCGTATACGCCCCCGGCTTCGAGCGAGCGATGCACGACAGAGAGCGGTGTGACGACCGCCGAGCGGCCTATCGTCACGCCCATTTGCACGACGCATTTAGACGTGATCCACACGCCGTCCTCGATCACGATCGGCGCGACGCGCAAGTCCATCGTGGTGCTCATATCGTGCGAGCCGGCTGTCAGGAACGTTCCCTGAGAAATGCAAACATTGGAGCCGATGCGAATCGGTGCCTGGTTATAAATCCATACGTCGACGCCGAACCAGCACTTGTCGCCCACTTCGAGATTCCACGGCGCCTTCACCCGCAATGGATGCACGAAGCGGCAGCCAGTACCGATCCGCGCGCCGAACAGACGCAGCAACGCGACGCGCACGGATGAGAGCGGCAGCAGCTTGTTATTGATGACGCACGCCTCGACCACAAACCATATGAGCTCGACGAGCGCGCC
Source organism: Paraburkholderia graminis (assembly GCF_003330785.1). NCBI lineage: Bacteria > Pseudomonadati > Pseudomonadota > Betaproteobacteria > Burkholderiales > Burkholderiaceae > Paraburkholderia > Paraburkholderia graminis. The sequence continues at coordinate 686,133 of NZ_CP024934.1, read as the reverse complement.
GCGCCCCGCACGATAATTGCCCTTGCCCGCGAGGCTCAGGTCGATCACGCGATGCTCCGCGCCGGCGCTTTCAGTTGGCGGCGCACAAGCGAGCCGCGGATCGTCTGCGATATTGCCCATGATTCTTCTCCATACCGTGCGCCGTGCGTTTATGCACAGGGATGCTAATTAATCTCGATGCCTGTCTTTGGCAGACTCGCTCTTCTTCACTACGTGGCCGCGCAGGCAAGCGTTTTGGCGGCTGCGTGCATGGATTTTGGCGCACGATGTTTTCATTGGACTGCATCAACCCGGGGACCACAATGACAACACTGATTCGACACACCGCCCACTGCATGCTTCTTCTCACCGCCGTTTGCGCCGCACCCGCATTTGCGCAGAAGGCCGCGCCGGCCATGACCGCCACGGCGCCGACCGGCTATGGCGCGCCGGCGCCCGCTCCAGTCGATCGCCGCGCCGTTCAGCGCAAGCGCGAACAGAAGCTGCTGGGCGCGCCTGACGGCTACGTCGCCGGCAATCCGCAGGACGCCAATATCGACAACGGGCGCCGTGCAGCCCTGCTCGACGAACAACGCATGACCGTCACCGATGGCGAGCAAGCCGGCAAGCCGGGTGCAGCGGGCAAGCGCAAGGCGCCGCCCGTCGCGAACGGGCAGTTGCGTGTCGCCGATGCGGCAGCGCGTCCGCGCGCCGACGACAAGCTCGTGCCGCAAGGCGCCGCCAAGGCCACCTACGCCGATCCGTACACGATGGGTAAGCGTTCCGTCTACCGTTCGCCGTGGTGATCCTGCACTCATGATGGCCGCGGCCGGATCATTCCGGCGCGGCGTCCTCCGTGGTCGCCGGCTTCGCATGCGGCACGACCACCGCTGAAGGCCTGGCGTCGAAGTACGTAGCGCTCGCCTTCAAGCGCCTTCTTCCTGCCGCGCGGCACAGCATGCCGATGCGTTCTTCAAAAGTACTAATTGTCGAGTCCGGCGAAAGCGCGCTCTCCGCGTAATCGCGCGCGGCTCGTCCGAGCGCCGCGCGCCGCTCGGGGTCGTTGGCGAGAGCGGTGATCGCGCCGACCAGCGCCTTCACGTTATCGGGCGGCACGACGACGCCGCGCGCATGCACCGCCTCGTGCAGCGCGGTGCCGCGCCGCGCCATCGCGATCGTCGCGCGGCCGCTCGCGAACATGCCGGTCAGCTTCGACGGCATGACGAGATCCGCTGCATCGGCGCGTTGAGGCAGCACGTGAATGTCCGCGAGATTGAGCAGTTCGTTCAGGCGCTCGGCCGGTTGAAGCGGCAAGAAGACGCAGTTCGGCAACGTTGCGCAGCGCTTCTCCAGGTTCTCTCTCGCCGCGCCGCCGCCACAAAATACGAACGTGACATCAGGACGGGACGCGAGCGAAGCAGCGGCTTCCGCAAGCGTTTCAATGCCCTGCTTCGCGCCCATGTTGCCGGAGTACAGCACGACTTTCTGCGCGTCGGACAGATTCAACTCGCTACGGTATTCGCTCGCGCGCGACAGCGGATAAATGGCCGACACGTCGACCCAATTGGGCAGACACACCACTTTCGAAGGCGCTACGCCTTTCGCCGACGCACGCGCGCTCATCTGCCGCGTGATCGACGACACCGCGTCGAAACGCCGCAACAACTGGCTTTCGACCCAGCGCGCGATTCGCGCCGCGCGCGAGCCTTTGAGAAGGCCGAGTTCGAACGCCGCGTCGACTTCGTAATCCTGAATGTGCAGCCACGCGCTGGCGCGCGCCACGCGAGCCAGTGCAAGGCATGCCGGCGCGCATATCAAGGTCGGCGCGATCAACACGACTGCATCGGGGCGCCATAACGCCTGCAAGGCGAGCACAGGCAGCGAGGTCGCAGCAAAGCTTGCCAGATGAATCATCCGCTTCAGGCCGCTCGGTCGCGACGGCACCCACAGCGGCGCGCGCCAGATCGCGACGCCGTCGCGCTCTTCCCGCCGATAACGCCACGACGCATAGCCCGGCGAAACCTGCCATTCAGGGTAGTAAGGCGGAGCGCATACCACCCGCACCTCGTGCCCTCGACTTGCGAGCAGCGCGGCCATTTCAGCCGTGTACTTGCCGGTCCCCGTGAGCTCGGGCGCGTAATTGAGGCCGTAGATCAGGATCTTCATTGTGCGTATCTAACGTGTTAAAGCTTCCATGCCCGACCTCGCGGCGGCGCCGCGACACCCGTCAATCGCTCAGCATCAGCGCACAGCCCCGGGCAATATTGGCGGCTGCGGAAGGCGGATCAAACCGGCGAATCACTTCCATGCAACGGTGAGCGGTGCCGCTCGCATCGGCGAAGGCTTCCATTGCTTTTAGCAGCGTGCGCTGCAATCCGGCGACGTCGCCTGCGGTAAACGAATAGCCGCTCACGCCGTCGATCACGAGTTCCGGCACGCAGCCGCAACTCTCGCTGACGACAGCCGGACAGCCGTGCGCGAGCGCTTCGTTGACGACGAGACCCCACGGCTCGCTGAAGCTCGGCAGCACCATGCAGGTCGCGCCGTAGTACTCGCGCGTGAGCGGCTCATCCTGCAAGCTGCCCGCGAACGTTACGGCGTTCTCAAGGTGCAATTCGACGGCTTTTGCACGCAATGCGTCGGCCATCGGCCCCGTGCCGACAATGCGCAATTGCGCAGCGGGTACGCGTTTTTGCAAACCGGCAAACGCTTCGATCAACGTGCCGACGCCCTTCTCTTCCGACAGACGCCCGACGTATAGAAACACCGGCGGATTGCCGGCACGCGCGGCGACGCGTTCGACCAATGCCCGCTCCGGCGAAAAAGAACCGGGCAGTGCGGCGGCCTGACACGGTATAAAAATCTTCTCGCGCTTCGCGCCGAGCGACAGCAGATACTCGCGGCTGCGCTCGCCGAAACCGAAATAGCCGTCGCACAGCGAGAAAAACACGCGCTTCGGAATAGACGTGAGAAGCTTCTTCGGACGATCGCGTCCGGTCGAATCGCAGAACACCGCGCGCCGCTTGCCGGTCACAATGCAAGCCGCAAGCATCGCCCAGTATTCCGGACGGTGATAACCCGGCAGCACGATCAGATCGGACTTCGCCTTCAGCACTTCCCACGTCAGCCGCGCGATCATCTTGATCGTCGGCACGTCTTCGTAACAGCCGTCGAAGAGCTTCTGCATCGGATAACGATGGTACGAATAGTCGACCTCGGAAAAGCCGATGCGGTCGTGCTCGGTATCGGCGATCTGCACCATCCGGTAGCGAATTGCTCCGGATGCCGAAATATTATGCAGCGCAGAAAAGACGACACCTTTGTGACGCGACCATACGACGTTATGGAAGATGGTGACGGATGCACTCATTTTTATGCAGCTCCTCGAAAAGACGTCATTGCACGGCGGCCGCGGTCGGCGACCCGGCATAGGATTCGACGAATTCCCGATACGTCGACGCGATTCCCTGCTCCAGTCCGATCGTTGCCCGCCAGCCCATCTGCGCGAGGCGCGAGACGTCGAGCAACTTGCGCGGCGTGCCGTCGGGTTTCGACGCGTCGAACACGAGCTCGCCGTCGAAGCCGACCACCTTGCAAATGCACTCCGCCAGTTCGCGTATCGACAGATCTTCGCCGACGCCCACGTTGAAAAGCCCTTCCATCACGTTGTTTTCGAGCACGAACAGCGTGGCCGCGGCGAGATCGTCGACATGCAGGAACTCGCGGCGCGGTGTGCCCGAGCCCCATACCGTCAGCGTATCGGCGCCGTTCAGCTTGGCTTCGTGCGCCTTGCGCAGGAGCGCCGGCAACACATGGCTGCTCTTGAGATCGTAGTTGTCGTTCGGGCCGTACAGGTTGGTCGGCATCAGCGATACGTACTGCGTGTTGTATTCGCAGTTGTACGCCTCGCAGAGTTTCAAACCGGCGATCTTCGCGATGGCGTATGCGTCGTTCGTCGGCTCGAGCGACGAAGTCAGCAGATACTCCTCGCGAATCGGCTGCGGGCATTGCTTCGGATAAATGCACGACGAACCGAAAAACACCAGCCGCTCGACCTGCGCCCGATACGCGGCGTGAATCACGTTGGTCTCGATCACCAGGTTTTCATAGATGAACTCACCCGGCCGCGACGCGTTGGCAAAAATGCCGCCCACGCGCGCCGCCGCCAGCAGCACGACGTCGATCTTCTCGGCCTCGAAAAAACGGTTCACAGCGGCCTGATCCATGAGATCGAGCTCGAGCCGCGTGCGCGTGACGACGTTCGTGTAGCCCGCTGCGACGAGCCGCCTGACGAGAGCCGAGCCGACCATGCCGCGGTGCCCCGCGACGAAAATGCGTGACTGTTTGTTCATCGCATCACTCGTGATGTTCGAGCGCCGTGAAGCCGGCGAGCGTGACGAGCGCGTCACGACGTGCAATCTGGAAGTCGGAGCGCACCATCTCCTTGACGAGCGCGGCAAACGGCGTGGTGGGTTGCCAGCCCAGCTTCGCATGCGCCTTCGACGGATCGCCGAGCAACGTCTCGACTTCGGCCGGCCGGAAGTAGCGCGGATCGACACGCACGATCACGTCGCCCGGCGACATTCTGGTCTCGCGCCCTTCCACTTTGTCGACAATGCCGATTTCGTCGACACCGCTGCCTTCAAAGCGCACCGTGACACCCAGTTCACCCGCGGCATGCTGGACGAACTGACGCACGCTGTACTGCACGCCGGTCGCAATCACGAAGTCCTCCGGCTGCTCCTGTTGGAGCATGCGCCACTGCATCTCGACGTAATCGCGCGCATGGCCCCAGTCGCGCAACGCCGACAGATTGCCGAGATAGAGCGTCTTCTGCATGCCGACCGCAATACGCGCAATCGCACGCGTGATCTTGCGCGTCACGAAAGTCTCGCCACGCACCGGCGATTCGTGATTGAACAGAATCCCGTTGCAGGCATAAAGACCGTACGCTTCGCGATAATTGACCGTTGTCCAGTACGCGAACATCTTCGCCACCGCATAGGGGCTGCGCGGATAGAACGGCGTCGTCTCCGATTGCGGCACTTGTTGCACGAGGCCGTAAAGTTCGGACGTCGACGCCTGGTAAAATCGCGTCTTATTCTGCATACCTAAGATACGCACAGCCTCCAAAATCCGCAGTGCGCCAAGACCATCGGCGTTGGCCGTGTACTCCGGTTCCTCGAACGACACCGCAACGTGGCTTTGTGCCGCGAGGTTATAAATCTCGTCCGGCTCCACGCGCTGAATCACGCGCAGAATGCTGGTGGAGTCCGTGAGATCGGCGTGATGCAGAAAGAGGTGCTGTTCCGGATCGTGTGGGTCTCTATAGAGGTGATCGATCCGGTCTGTGTTAAACAGCGACGACCTGCGTTTGATGCCGTGCACGTCGTAGTTTTTGGCGAGCAGCAGCTCGGCGAGGTACGACCCGTCCTGCCCCGTGATCCCCGTGATCAGCGCGACCTTGCGTTTCATGAAGGCTTCTCCTTGTTAACTTTTCAACACTTGTAGCGAGAAACTCGGCCGCGATTTCAGCCCGCTATGCTGTCATATCCGTAATATCCGCCTTGGTAACCCGAGCCGAGGAACGCCCCTTCCTGCGGCACGTCGGTGAGCAATACGCCTCTGAGTCCCACGCCGCCATTACGAAGACGCTTGGCGGTCTCGGCAATTTCATTCAACGGATGACGGCCGTGGCGAACCACCAGCAGCGTCGTGCCCGCGTGCTTGCCGATCAGCGTCGAATCGGTGACGGCGAGTACCGGCGGCGTATCGATGATCACGAGGTCGTAGCGTGATTTCAGTTCGTCGAGCATCGTCTGGAAGCGCGAACTCATCAGCAGTTCCGACGGATGCGAGGGCAGCGTGCCCTTGGCCAGCACATCGAGTCCGGGCAGCACGTCGCGCTGGATCATCGAAGTCAGGTCGCCGCCGCTCAGCACATCCGACAAGCCCGGTTGATGTCCGATGCCGAAGTGCGAGTGCACATCGCCGCGCCGCATGTCGCCGTCGATAATCAGCACGCGTTTATTCGCCGATGCGACGAGCGCCGCGAGATTCACCGACAGAAACGACTTGCCTGCGTCCGGCCGCGAGCCCGTAATCATCACGACGTTATTCGCCGCATGATCGAGCGAAAGTTGCAGTGATGTACGGAGATTGCGCACGCCTTCGACAGCAATGTCTTCCGGCGCCTGCTGCGCGAGAACATGCAGACCGCGCCGGCGCAGCATGACGTCCTCCTGCAAGCGCAACTGCGTCTGGCTGCGCGGCACCACCGCGAACACCGGCACGCCGAGCACGGCTTCCAGTTCGTCGGGACGCTCCACGCCGCCATACATCGCGCGCTTGAAGAAGGTCAGCATGATGCCGAGCACCAGACCGCCGCCCAGCGCAATGAGAATCGCGATCACGCGCTTCGGACGCACCGGCTCATCGGGTGCTTCGGCGAAATCGACCACGCGCACGTTGCCGACCTGGCCCGCCTTCGCGACGCGCAACTGCTGCGCGCTATTGAGCAGATTCGTGTACAACTCCGTGTCGACATGCACGTCGCGCAACAGACGCAACGCGGTTTGCTCCGTATCCGGCATCACCGACACGCTGCGGTTCATGTTGACCTGCGCGCCTTGCAGCGCTGCGATCTGCGCATCGAGCGAAGCGACTGCCGGGTGATTCGCCGTGAAGCGTTGCGACATCTCGGCGCGCTGCGTTTGCAGATCGAGCAGCTTCGTCTTGTTGTCGACGATCTGCTGAAGCAGCAGGCGGCTCTCTTCGCCGAGATCGACCGTGCCGTGCGTATTGCGGAACTTGTTGTAGCGCTGCTCCGCTTCGTCCAGTTCCTTGCGCAAGCCCGGCAATTGCTGGTCGAGGAATGCGAGCATGTGCTCGGCTTCCGTCGAACGGCTTGCAACGTCCTGGCGCACGAACTCACGCGCCATGCTGTTGACGATCGCCGCGGTCAGCGCGCTGTCACCGCCTTCGAGGCTCGCGCGGATCACGCCGGATTGCAGCGTGGTTTCCTGCACGACGAGCGCCTTCTGCAAGCGGTCGACGGTGCTGAGCGTCGACGCACGCGACAGCTCGAATTGCGAGCCCGCGGCGCCGGTCAGCGCATCGACACGCAACGCGATAGGACCGTCGGCGGTATCCGTCTGGACCGTTTCGCCGACGTGGCCCGACAGGATCGCAATGCCGTTCCTGTCGCGCAGCACGTACGAGCGGTCGTTGCCCGCGACCAGCGTGAAGGTGGTGTCGTACATCTCCTTCGACGTGTCGAAGCGCGACACCGAGATGCTCTCGTTGCCCCACGCATAGCCGGACAGGTTGATGAACTGGGGCAGTTTGAAGCCCCATTGCCCGTTCACCAGCCCGGCAATCAGACCTCCGATCACCGGCATGTAGCGCGGCGTGGCCGTGATGTCGAGATGCAGCTTCTTGACGGTCTCCTCCGTCACGAGACGCGACTTCAGCAGCTCGATTTCCGCTGCCGTCGACGGTTTCGTGTCGAACATGCCGGTGAGCGGCGGCAAGGAATCCTTACCGTTCGCGTTGGCATTCGCCGTCTTGTCCTCGACGTGAAACAGCACGTCCGCCCGGTACGTCGGTGGCGCAAGGAAAGCGTACGCGCACCCCAGCGCGAGCGCGATCAGCGTCACGGTTGCAATAGTGCGCCAGCCCCGCACGATAGTGCGGAGATAGTCCGAAAGATGCAACTCATCCGCTGCGGACACGTCCGTATAGCGGTTCTCGAAGTTGATTGCCATGTTTGGTCTCACCCAGCATAACCCGCGGTTTTTCTGAACTGCTTTATACGTTTTTTACTTTGCTGCTTGTTTTGCTGCTTACTTCGCCACTACCACGCCGGTCACAGCCGCATTGATCGCCGGCAGCAACAGGTTCAGGATACGGTTGAAACGAACCAGCCCGCCCTGGCCCACGTACACGACGTCCTTCGGCTGCAACTCGAACTGGTTCGCAAGAATCATCGATACCGGCGAGCTCGCATCGAGGTGATAGATCTGCGGCGATTCGCTTGCGGAATTTCGGATCACGAACAATTGCCGCGTGGAAGCCGTAGCCTGGTCGAAGCTGCCGCTGTCCGAAATGGCCTGCGAGAGCGTCAGCGAACCGTTGCGCATCGGCGTGACCGTCGCCGGCTTGTTCACTTCACCCATCACGTAGACACCGCTGTCTTCACGCGAGGCCACACGCACTGCGTCGCCCGCCTGCAGATAGATGTTCGACGGGTTCTGTCCGCGCTTGAGCAGGTCGTCCATGTTCAACTGATACGTGACGCCATTGCGGATCAACTCGACACGGCTGCGGTCCGCGTTCGGGCTGAAGCCGCCGCTCTGGCTGATCGCACTCGTCAGCGACATCGTGATGTCGTTCAGCGACTGCGCGCCCGGCGTGCGTACTTCACCGTCGATGAAAATCTGCGCGTTACGGAAAGAGGCCACGCGCACCGTCACTTCCGGCTTCTGGTACACCTTGCTCAGGCGGTTATACAGTTCCTTCTGGATCGCGCTGACGTCTCTGCCCGCCACGTGAACCGTGCCCGCATACGGAAACTGAATATCGCCCTTCTCGTCGATGAGAAAGCCCGAGGCCGCATCCGAAGACTTGGCGTTCTGCGCCGGTTGGCCGAGCGCCGCCGCGAGTTCGGGGTGATCCCACACGACGATCTGCAGCACGTCGCCAGGACCGACGCGGTATGGGCCCGGCTTGCCGAAGAGCGCGAGCGTTGCCGGCGGCAACGGGGCACTGGTCTGGTCCGCGTGCATCTTGCGCACGAGCGACAGATTGATGTCCGTGATGGGTATCGTCTGCTGCTGTGACGGTTCGGTGCTGAAATCGCCGCCCGTCTCCTGAAGAGTGGCCGGCGTGTCCATCCGCTGACCGGGCGCGGCAGCGCAGCCCGCGAGCAGTGCAGCGATTGCGAAAACCGAGAGACTTCCCGTGCGTGTACCAAGCGAGCTCATAACTTTTTCCTCCTTGCGCAAGAGCGAATGTCTCAGGAAAGAGGCACCGCCTTGCGTGCTTTGTTAACAACTAGTAAGCGTTTCGATGCACCAGTCCGGCGACAATCGTCGCGCCGATGATCCGCATGTCGAGTGCAAACGACCAATGCCCCAGGTAGTACAGGTCATGTTCGACGCGACGTTCCATCTTTTCGATGCGGTCGGTCTCGCCACGAAAGCCGTTGATTTGCGCCCAACCTGTAATACCCGGCTTGATCCGATAGCGATTGATGTAGCCCGCGACCACTTTCTGATAGAGGTCGTCGTGCTCGAGCGCATGAGGACGCGGTCCCACGACCGACATGTCGCCACGCAATACGTTAAAAAACTGCGGTAATTCGTCGAGGCTCGTACGGCGCAGGAACGCGCCGACTTTCGTCACGCGCGGATCATTGCGCGTCGCCTGGCTGACGGTGCCCTTCTCTTCCGTATGCATGCGCATCGAACGGAATTTGTAGATCGTGAATACGCGTCCATCAGCGCCCTTGCGCTTCTGCCTGAAAAACACGGGCCCACGCGACGAGAGCTTTACCGCGAGCGCAATAGCAACCAGCAGCGGCGCAAGACAGAAGAGCGCGGTAGCTGCGAACAGGCGATCGAAGATCTCTTTCTTCAGCATCGAGCTCGCCGAAAGAGGCGACGCCACGAGGTTGATTGCAGGCACACCGAGCAACTCGATCACACCGCTGCCCTCGAAAAGCGCGAGACTGCGCACGTCGGGCATGAAGCGGATGTTCACCAGATCGTCGCGAAACTCGCTGACGAGCGAACAGATCAGCGGCTCCTCCGCGAGCGACAGCATCAGCCACAATTCATGAACGTCATTCGTGCGGATGTATTCGGCGAGCGCATCCACGCTATCGAAAACCGGCACACCTTTACTGTTCACCGGCGATTGATCCGGCTTCGTGTTGTAGACCGCCGTCGCGCGAAAACCCGTGGTCGGCGCGGAATCGATGCGGCGAATCAGCGCGTCGCATTGCGAGCCGCTTCCCACTATCGCGACCCGATGCAGATTCATCCCCGCGCCGCGTGCACGCGCAAGCACCGCATGCGTGATGAGGCGATACGAGATCAGCAGGCCGCCCGTCACGGCAGTCCAATACGAGAACCACAAACGCGATACGAAGTCGCTGCGATGCAACGAATACATCAATACGAGCGCGCTGCCCTGCACGATCAGCCACGCGAGCGACACCTGTCCCGCGAGCGCGAGCTTCGAGCGGCCGCGCCATGATTCATAGACGCCGAACGCCGGAAAGATCGCGAGCGCGAAGGCAGCGGCGAACATCACCAGCGCCCAATAGAAACCCGATTGAGCGAGGTAGTCGAAGCGGATCTGCGACGCCACCGCCGCTCCTACGAGCACCAGCGCGACATCGAACATTCGCGCGAGCAAATCCTGAAACCTGCGCATTTTGCTTACCTCGTACTGACCGTTCCTGTCCGCAATCCGCCGCGACCGCTGCTTATGAGCAGCGGCCGTAGTTGTCGTTGAATCTCACGATGTCGTCTTCGCCCAGATACGTGCCCGACTGGATCTCAATGATCTCGAGCGGCACCTTTCCCGGGTTTTCCAGCCGATGCCTGATGCCGAGCGGAATGTAAGTCGATTCGTTTTCGCTCAGCAGGAATTGCTCTTCGCCGCGCGTGACGAGCGCGGTGCCGCGCACCACGACCCAGTGCTCGGCGCGGTGGTGATGCAGTTGCAGCGAAAGCTGCGCGCCCGGCGTCACGACGATGCGCTTCACCTGAAAACGCTCGCCGTGGTCGATCGAATCGTAAAAGCCCCACGGACGATGCACCTTGCGATGCGCGTCGGCCTCCGGTGCGTTCTGCGCCTTGATGCGCGACACGAGGCCCTTGACGTCCTGCACATGCGAGCGGTCCACCACGAGCACTGCGTCGGCGGTTTCGACCACCACCACATTCGTCGTGCCGACGCAGGCGACGAGGCGTCCTTCCGAATGCGCGTAGCTCGACACCGCGCCCTCGAACGCCACGCGACCACGGCCCGCATTGCCGTTGGCGTCTTTTTCCATCGCGGCCCACACGGCGTCCCATGAACCGAGATCGGACCAGCCGGCTTCGAGTCGGACCACCACGCCTGCGGGCGACGCATCTTTTGCGTTGGCGTTGGCGTTTGCCGTGTCAGCCGCGTCCGCTGCTTCACTCAAACGCTCCATCACCGCGTAATCAATCGAATCGGCAGGCGAACTCAAAAACGCATCGACGAGCGGGCGGAAATACCCGCCTTCGCTACGACCGCCGCTGAACGCGCGCTCGCAAGCCGAGTGCATGTCCGGCTGCAAACGCGCGAGCGTGTCCAGCCAGACGCTTGCGCGTACAACGAAGATGCCGCTATTCCACCAATAGGTTCCCGCTGCGACGTACTGCGCCGCGATCTCTTCCGCGGGCTTTTCCACGAAGCCGTCGATGGCATGCGCGCCGTCGCCGACCGTGGCGCCGATGCGGATATAACCGAAGCCCGTATCCGGACGCGTCGGCGGCACGCCAAGCGCCGCGATCGCGCCGCGTTCGGCGTAACGTGCCGCGTTTTCGAGCGCGGCCTGCAACGCGTTGACGTCGGCGATCGAATGATCCGCCGGCATCACGACGAGAATTCCGTCCTGGCCTTCGGCGCAAGCGAGCGAGGCCGCGAGCGTCAGCGCGGGCGCCGTATCGCGGCGCGCAGGCTCGACAATCAGACGCGCTTCGACGCCGTTCTCGTGAAGCTGCTCCGCAATCACGAAGCGGTGTTCTTCGCCGCATACGATGATCGGCGAAGCATCGACCTGCCAGCCCGCGGGAAAATCGTTCATGCGTCGTGCGGTGGCTTGCAGCAGCGAATCGGAGCCCACCACGTCGATGAGTTGCTTCGGAAAATTTTCGCGCGACACGGGCCAAAGACGCGTGCCGGAACCACCCGCGAGAATGACCGGGACGATGCGCGTGCAACGCGCGCCGCGTGCGTCCTCACCAGCGTGGGACGACGTATTATTTCCAGCTCCCTGATTCAACATATCTGCAATCCTTATGATTCTTGCAAAGCAACCCACCGATGCTACTGGCCGACCATGCGGCGGCTCTGTATCCGGAACTCGGTCGGCGAAATCCTCATTCGCTTGCGAAACACCTTGGCGAGACGGTCGCCGTTGCCCATGCCCGTGCGGCGCGCGATTTTGTCGACCGGCAATTCGGATTCGGTCAAGAGGCTGCACGTCACGGCAAGGCGTTCGTGCAACAGAAAACTCGATGGCGTGATGCCCATTTCCATCTTGAAGCGGCGCAGGAAGTTGCGTTCGCTCATCGCCGCGAACTGCGCGGCGTCCGCAATCGAAATCGATTGCTGGCAGTTTTCCTGCAGCCAGCGAGCCGCCGCGCGTACCTTGTCGCCTGGCGTCAGCGCGCCGTCTTCGCTAAGAAGCGGCGCGAGGTTCGAGCACGAATCGGCAAGCAGGCGCTCAGCAACGGTGCGCGCAGCCGCCGCGCCCAGGTCGCGCTTGATCATGCCGAGCGCGCTGCGCATCGACTCGAGGCGATCGCCGGCGTCGGCGCCCTGCTCGCTCTGACGCGATGTTTTCGCCGACTCGTCGCGCAATGCATAGGTGCCGCTTGCGTCGGGTAAGTAAGCCGCGTCGAGCAGCGCGCGTCCTTCCGCGATCGGCCGGATCATGCCGGTGTTGTGCCGCACGCGGCGCAGCCACGCGATCAGGCGCTCGTCCCGCGCCGCCGCGATGGCGCCCTTGCCGCCTGCTACGTACAGCGCGTCGAAGCCGCTGTAATGTCGCGCGTCGAGTCCATCGGTCCACACGCGCAGAGCCGACGACGACGTCACCATGCCGCCATCGGCGGAGAGGAAGCACACGTCGTATGAACAGCCGCTCGGGCCCGAGGAAGCCAGTTCATTCGCTGCCTGGAACACTTCGGCTACAACGCCGGCGCCTTGCAGCGAGCAGTCGTTGAACATCAGTATCGCGATGCGGCGCATGCCTTTGTTCGGTGCGTGCACCCAACGCAGCATGGCAGACTCGAGACTCGCGCAGGTCATAGCTATCCTCACCAGAAAACGGATTTACTTTCACCATCAACGGCCACGCCGGGGCCGACTCTGAGCAGTGCATCATAGCCACCACTAGTCAAGTATTTAGCCGCCATGACCGATAGTGCTGACATGTTGGCGCATTGACAGGAGTAGCTCGCGGTGATTTTCGGCAATATTCCGCCAACACCGAATTGCACCGAATTAATTGCCGATTCGACATATCATTGAATTGGCGTTGTGCGAATCTTAGTTCAAAGCAGAAGTCGATTTCGTTCGCCACCGCACACTGGTTCGCTACTCAAAAAAGGGCGGTTACAATTCGATCCGCACGGAACCAGGGCCAAAATAAAGGCGTTTTCGCCAATGAATGGAGCGGTTGCGCACAAACTCTCCCGCTTGTGCAGATTTCCCCGCGCAACCGCCGCGCAGGTTTCGGCTGACGATAGGAACCGCGCACTTCAATAACGCGAAGCAGTGTCTAATATAGGCACCTTGCGCAGCCTTTCGGTTATTTAATTTGTTCTTATTGGGTGCATTCAATATAAATACGGCGATTAATGTTTCAGACCTGAAACATGGGGAATAACGGCCGTTAAGATGACAGCGCAATTGACGGACCCGCGGCGGATCGCGCGAGACGCGCGCCAGTCGGAAACGGCCAGAAGCTTGCGGAAATGCACTATGCGGTTTCCGCAACATGCAGCAACGGACACTACGTCGCGGCGGCTCTGGCCTGGTGAATTAGCAGTTTGACGACGTTCGCGCGACGAGACACAGCGCGAGCAGCACGGGATACACGGGATACACGGGGGATGGTATGTCGAATTCAAACAGGCATCGCGCAGTGCGAAGCATTATAAGGTCCGTGCCGGGGCGCACGACTGCATGTGCGGTTCTTTTCGCGGCGCTCTGCGTATCGGCAGTTGAATGCCAGGCAGCGGCGGCGCAGGTCGATACGAAGGCGCCCGACGGCAAGGGCCTGCGTTGCTCGGCGCCTTCGTCGCAAGCAAGCGCAGCGTCCGCAGGCGATTTGATCGAAGCGGATACACCGAGCGACGGCACGCGTCTCTTCGCCGCATCGAAACCGTTTGCGCTTGTGTTCACCACGCGCGCGCCGCAAAACGATACGCTCATCTGGCAGATACGCGACACGTGGAATGTTGTGCGTGCAAGCGGTCGCTTCAGCGTCGCCGCTGGCGCAATGTCATGGACGCTCAATTGCGCATCGCCGATAGCGGGCTATTTCGCCGTGTCCGCGTCGCTCGAACGCGCGCAGGGTGAACTGTCATCGCGCGGCACGCGGCCGGCCGGCATCGCCACTTTCGGCGTGCTGCCCGATACCGCGGCCACGCTACCGGCCGTACGCTTTCCGTATGAAGACCTGCATCGGTTCGGCGGCCAGGGCACCGCGTATCTCGCGCCCGGTCAGCATTGCTGCGACGGCGACGGTTATCGTCCGGTCTATACCGCGCTCGGCCTCACGTGGATAAACGACAACCGCAACTGGTACATGGAAGAGCCGGACAAACCCGGCACCTTCGATCCCGCGACGAAGCAGCTCACGCCCTACCTGCAACGCGGCGATCTCTTGCGTCTGATCCAGCTCGACGGCATCCCCAAATGGGCGAGCACGACGGGCAAGCAAACTCATAGCTATGCACCCACTTCACTCGCGCAGATGAAGGAGTACATGGCGAAGGTCGGCGCGGAATCGAATCGCGTTCGCACGACTTATTTTCCGAAGCAGCGCGACAACTACTATCAGGTCACCTGGGAGCCCGACGCCGACGGCGGTTTGCCGTGGCGCGACAGCGACGCGAATTTCGTCGCGATGTACAAGGCCGTGTGGGAAGGCATCCATCAGACAGATCCGCATGCGGTGGTGATGGGCCTCACGTATTCATCGGTGCAAGGCAACGTGACGTGGATGCGCCGTTTGGGTCCGCTCGGCATCGGCCGCTATATGGACGGCATGACCGTGCACGGCTATTACGACATTGGCGCCACACCGTCGCATCCGCCGGAGCGCGTGGCCGACACGCGCAATCAGGGCACGGTATCGGGCGCGCTCGCTGCGTCGATGCGCGCGTTGCGCCACGAAATGCGGCAATACCTGAAGCCCGGCGCGCCGCTATTCGTGACCGAGACGGGCATCAGTTACGACATCGGCGAATCGTATGGCAAGCGCTATCCGGGCGCTGACGTGCTGTATGCGCAAGCCGCGGTCGTCGCGCGCACGCATCTGATTCTGCTCGGCGAAGGCGCCGACATGACCTACGTGTTCTATCTCGCGGACATGCCGGACGCGGCGCCCGGCTACGGCATCTTCTTCGAACTCGAGCATGCGAAAGGCGCCTATGGTCCGTCTCGCACCAGTCCGAAGCCGGCGGCGCTCGCGGTGGCGGCGATGACGCGCATCGTCGACGGAACGAGCACGCTCGGGCCGCTCAAAGCGTTGCCGAACGGCGTCCATGCGTACGCATTTCGAAGGCTCGGTGGTGGCAAGATCGTGACCGCGCTCTGGACTCACGACAACGACAAATGGAGCGCGAAAACCGGCTTCAACGCGGGGCAAAGCGTCGAATATCGCTTGCGTGTCGACGCGCCCGGCACGAGCGGCGAAGTCACCACGCTCGACATGATGGGCAACGCGGCGGCGGTGCCGTATCGCGACGGCGTCGCAACGTTGAAACTGTCGCCCACGCCTTTATACGTGGTGTCGAGTAACGCCGACGTATTCAAGGACGCTGTCACTACGCCGGAAGGTTACGTCGCCCGCTAGCGTTCCGGCTCGAAGTCATGCGGCGAGAACTACGCGAACTACGAGAACTACGAGAACTACGCGAACCGCGATAGCTAGCGCACAGAACACCGCGGCCGCCGCAATTAGCATCTGTATCGACGCGCGGGGGGCGCTAATAATGAACGGGGTTGCGTGGATCATGCTCGTGCTGGCCGCGATAGCCGGTGCATTCGCGTTTGCGGCGGCAGGCACTCTCATGCTTTTGCTGCTGATCGCGGACGTCGCGCAAAGACTGACTCGCGACGACGACAACCGTGGCGACTATTAACACTGCTTGCGCCACGGAAATCACCGTGGCAATAGCGAGCTTGCTCGGGAACCCGCATGCTGACGGAAATCGACTTCCTCGATGTTGTTCGTTTGACGCCGCTCGTCGCGATCGATCTGCTGGTTCGCGATGCAGACGGACGCGTTCTGCTCGGTCATCGCCGCAATCGGCCCGCGCGCGGCACGTGGTTCGTTCCCGGCGGCCGCATCCTCAAGGACGAAACGCTCGACGCCGCTTTCTCGCGCATCGCCGACGCCGAGCTCGGCATCGCGAAACTCGCACGTTCCTCGGCGCGCTTCGAAGGCGTATTCGAACATCACTACAGCGATAATTTCGCGGGCGAGCCTGGCGTGTCGACGCATTACATTGTGCTTGCTTATGCGTTGTCGGTAGCGAGTGCGCAGCCGGTCGGCCGGCCCGATCAGCACAGCGAATATCTGTGGCTCACGCCTCACGAACTGCTCGCGCGCGACGACGTCCATGAAAACACCAAGGCGTATTTCCGTTAGTGTTTCCGCTAGTATTCCCGCTAAGCAGCCACCGTATGCACAGTGTTAGCCCGCCAACGCGGAACGTCAGATGATTGCAGTATGATCGAGCGCACTATAAAAGGCTCGAATGCACATGCGATCATCGGCGGCCCGTGTTGTTCGGAGAATATGCATTGCGCTCGGCGCGCTCTTCGCGCTGCTCGCGTTGGCCGTGTTACCAACGGCAGCGCGCGCGGCGGACTGCAAGGCGGGAACGCTCGTCACCGTCGTTGCGCATCTGGACGACGATCTGCTGTTCGTCGATCCCGCGATTAGCGCGCGTCTCGATGCCGGATGGTGCATCACCACAGTTCATCTGATCGGAGGCGCAAACGGCGCGAGGCTGCCCTATGTGCTGACGCGCGAGCAGGCCTCGCGGCTCGCGTATGCGCGCATGGCCGGTGTGCCCGACGTATGGAACGAGTCGAGCGTCGAGATCGCCGGCAAGCTCGTGCATGAAATGGTGCTGAAAGCCAAGCCGCAGGTTCGGCTGCTCGAACTGCGGCTACCGGGCGGTGGCGTGCGCGGCGGCCGCGAGCCGCTCGGCTTGTTATGGGAACAGCGCGCAACGCTATCCACGTATCCGATCAACGCGGACGGCTCGGGGCGCATGAAGTACGATCGCGAGTCGCTCTCCGCGACACTGAAGACGATTCTCGCGCAAGCCACGCTGATCTACACACTTAATCCGGATACCGTACCATTTGTCGAGCACCCGGATCACATTCTCGCGGCGCGCATAACGCGTCATGTCGCGCAGACGCTCGGCAACAGCGTGCCGATCGTCTACCACGTGACTTATCCCACCGGCGGCTGGCCCGGCAATCTTCCTGCTGCCGAGGTGCAACGCAAGCGCGACATCGTCGCGAGCTATTTTTCCGTCGACGGAAGCGAGTCGTCGCATGTGTTCGGCGAATTCCAGTGGGACGGCAACTGGATCGCGCGACGCTATGCGTTCGCGGACCGCAGCGATCGCCGTGTGCCGGACTTCGTCGCGCGCCCGATCACGCTATTCAACGTGGCGACGAACCGCTGTGTGACCGCGCCCGGCATGAACCAGGCGCCCACACTCGCCGCGTGCAACGGATCGGCCGCGCAGCAATGGCGATGGGAACCGCTCACGGTGTATCCCGGCAATGCACGCAACGCCGCCCTCGTGAGTGTGGCCACGTCGCAATGCATTGCCGAGCGCGACGGTTATCTGCGCGCGGAAAGCTGCGATCAATGGGACCTCGCGCAACGCTGGACGCCTTGGGATTTTGGCCTCGTCTACACGCCGATGCGTCACTGCCTCGGCGAAACGGGCGGCAAGCTGACGATGCGCGGCTGCGCGGCGCTCACCACCCGTTACCGCTGGGCCACAACGCAGCACATTCAGGCCAACGATCTGCGGCTCGCGACCGCCATGTATGCCGACGTGATGGGAACGGGCGACGCATCCGCCGTCTACGTGCAACGGCAGCACGACGGTCCTGGATTCGATGCCTACGTCGCGTCGCTGGAACGCGCCGCGCCGCCGGCGCTGTGGTACAAGGCCGCGGTTCCATTCGATGCACGCGCCACCGCGCCAAGCTGCGCGGGCGACAAGTTGTGCTTCGACAGCGCGCGCTTTCTGCTCGGCGACTTCGACGGCGACGGCAAGGCGGATCTGATGATCGTCACCGCGCGCGAGAACGGCACCGCCTTCTGGCTGCTGCGCAGCGCGGGCGACCACTTCGACGCGCCGCGCCTCTGGCTGCAAACAAGTACCGCATTCAAGCCCGAGCTGACGCAGCAATATGTGGCCGCGGATTTCACCGGCACGCATCGCGCGAGTGTGCTGATTGCACAGAAGCGCGCGGACAGCGGACTCGATTTGTGGCTCGCGTCCTCGAACGGCGCGGCAAGCACTGCTGCTCAGCCCACGCTCGTCGCAGAAGCCAAAGGTCTCACGCAGAATGCGACGCTCTTGCCGTTCGGCAAGGCGGGCTCGCCCTCATCGCTCGTTGCGCTGGAGACGGGGCAAGAACGCGTGTCGCTCAGGGTCATACGCAACGACAACGCGGGCATGACGATCGGCGAACGCAAAATGCTGCCGGCCGGCTTCATGCCAGGCTTCGTGAAGCCCGCGATCGCCTCGCTGCACGGCGAAGATCGCGACACGCTGCTGCTGGTCACGCCGCGCCTCGACGGCACTGACGCCGACGAGTTGATCGACATTGCCGCGCTTGATATCGCCGACCCGGCTGCGATGCCCGCGCATGTCGCTTCGTTGCGCGGCATGTCGTGGTCGGATGTGTTTCCGGCCTACGTTCACGGCAAGCAAGGCGCGGCGCTCGCGCTTTATCGTCGAGTGGACGCGACGCTCGGCGACTTCTACTTCACGGGCGGCGCTCCGGCGCTGTCGCGCTATCCGCTGAAAAACGGCCTGACGCTGGGCACGCCGCAGGATCTCGGCGAATTGCCGGGGCTTTTTTCGGAGACGGTGCGAATCGACCGGCTCGCTCAATAACGTCGTGCGACGCGTAACGAAGCGGCCGGTCGATCCTGTCAGGCGGACATGCGCAAAGGCTCGGCGAACTTGCGCACGATCGACATATAGCGATCCGCCGTATCGTGCAACGTATAACCGGCGAGCTGCCGGTGCGCGCGCGGCGTATTCAGCGCGTTAGCGAGCGCATGGCCGTACGCTTCGACGTCCGTCGTATCGACAAGGCTCACGCCGGGCAGGCTGCTCGCAAAGCCGAACGAAGGAATCCGGTTCGCGACGACCGGAATGCCGGACGCCAGCGCCTCGAGAAAGCCAATGCTCTGCGCTTCGAAACGCGAGGGCATCGCGAACACGCGCGACGAACGCAACACCGCGGCGACGTCCGAGCGCGGTCCGCATACGGTCACTTTGCTCTCGAGCCCAAGCTCTCTGACCAGCGACACCACCGCGCGGTGATAGTCGACTTCTTCGACCACACCGCAAAGCAGCAGACGTGCTTCGGGTTCCACCTGCAAGACGCGCTCGAACGCGCGAACGGTGTGGAGTTGACTCTTTGCTTCTATGTACCGGCCGAGCTGGACGATCTGCTTCGGCGGCACCGCGCTGTCATGCGCAGGCGTGGCGTCCGGCGCGGCGAATTGCGACGCGTCCACTCCATTAGGAATCACAACCATCGACGGATGCCGGCCGATCTCGCGCATATAGTCGTCGAGATTCTGCTGCGAGACGCCGATGATCGCACTAGCTCGCCGCGACAGCAGGCGTTCGGCGCGCTTCAATGCGCCGTTCTCGAAGTCGTTGACACCCGAGTGCATTACCCATGCGATAGGCGTATGCACCGGCAACAAACGCACATAGAGCGCCGCAAGCGTCGCATGCGCAATGATGAAATCCGGCCGAAACTCGCGCACCACGCGATACAGGTGCACCAGCTTGCCCGCGCGTCCATGACGCACTTGCGGAAAGCGGCACATGACGCCGGCCGCGTTGAGTTCCGCGCGAATGTCGGCGAAATCGTCCTGCTGCGGCAGCAGCGAAGTCATACAGACTTCATGCCCGGCACGCTGATGATGAATTGCAAGCCCTTTGACGAGTACTTCTGCCCCCGACAATCGTGGTGCGTGAACCAGTTGAAGAATCCTCACGATTTATCTCTCTGATGACCGCCCGCTTCACAGCGGCGAGATGATCCGCGCACGTGAGCAAAAACGGCCCACTCGACGCTCTCATCCGATAGTTAGTATGTGGCGCGCATTCGTGACGCGCGTCGTCTCCGAAACCCGCGACTTGCCGATGCACCGGCAGCAGTCGCCAGAAAACGTTACACCCAACATCCTGCAAATTTGCGCCAAGGCCAAGACTTCTTCCGCTGTGAAATGCGCGGTATCGCCCATTCCGGACGCAAATCCGCCGCCGTTGCCGTTGCGATCCGAACGACCGCGCGGCGCCGCGAACTCGTGGCGGCAATCAACGTGCGCTACCGCACATTGCCGGAAAGATTATTGAAGCGCGAGCACGTTTGTTCTCGCGCCCAGTGCGCTACTTCGAGATGTCCTCCAGTGCGACGTCGCGCGTCTTCGGCCCCAGCGTGCCGATAGCGAGCATCACGATCACCATCGCACTCGAAATGAATGCGAACACGCCATTCACTCCAAACTCTCTCAGGCATCCGGCGATCACGAATGCGGAGAACATCGCCGAAAGCCGGCTCCACGAATAGACGAAACCGACAGCGCGTGCGCGAATGCTGGTGGGAAAGAGTTCGGCCTGATACGCGTGATAACTGTAGGAAATGATGTTGCCGGCCAGCACGAGACACACGCCGAGACTCACGAGCAGCACGGTCTCGCGCGCCTGGCTGAACAGCAGCCCGCACACCACGTTGACCGCAGCCATGCAGATGATCACCGTCTTGCGCTCGAAGCGGTCCGCGATCAGCAAGCCGAGCAGCGGTCCGAGCGGCGCGGCCACGGCGATGATGCTCGCATACATCAGGCTCGTCGTCACCGTGATGCCCTGCTTGATCAGCAAGGTCGGAATCCAGTTCGCGAAGCCGTAGTAGCCCATCGTCTGGAATACGTGAAAGATGATCAGCATCAGCGTGCGCTTGCGATACGGCGGCACGAGCAGATCGCGGAACGCAGCGCGCGCCCGCACCGGCTCGGGCAATGCAGGCTCCGGCAGTGCACGTCCATACTCGCGTTCGACTCGCGCCTCGAGCCGCGTCATGATCGCGTCGGCTTCGTCGAGGCGGCCTTTTTGCGCGAGCCAGCGCGGACTCTCCGGCAAACCGAGGCGAATCCACCAGACGACGATCGCGCCGACCACGCCGGTCAATACGACGAGACGCCAGCCGTCGAGGCCGAAATATCGATGCGGCACCAGCAGATACGAGAGAAACGCGACGATCGGCACCGCGCAAAAACCCACGGCCTGCGAGCACGCGGACGCGCGGCCGCGCACATGCTTCGGCACCAGTTCGGAGATGTACGTGCCGATCGTCACGATCTCCACGCCGATGCCGATGCCCGCGATAAAGCGCCACAGGTTCAGCCCGAGCGCCGTGTCCTGAAACGCCATGACGATGTTCGCCGCCGTGTACCACAGCAGCGACCATGTGAAGATCGCGCGCCGCCCGAAGCGATCGGCGAGAAAACCGCAAGCCGCCGTGCCGATGAAAAGCCCCGCGAACAATGCGGCGATAAAGCTCGCGACACCGCTCGTGCCAAAGAGACCATGCGTCGTCGCGGTGAGAATGCCGCTCTTCACGAGGCCCGGCGCGATGTAGCCGGAGAACATGAGGTCGTACAGTTCGAAGAAGAGCCCGAGGCTCAGCAACATCACGAGCTTCCAGATGGAACGCGTGGCCGGCAGGCGGTCGAGCCGCGCCGAAATGCGCGCGCCGCCAAGGGCGATTTCTTCGGCACGGCCGCCCGCCGCTGCGCCGGCGCCCGAAGGCAAGCCGAGCGCGCCGGCATCGCCGAGCGCTGTTGCATACACTGTTTGATTCGACGACTTCATCGTCTGTCTCCTTGAATGCCGGTCTGTTGCCGGTTAAGCCTTGGTTGACCGCGTGCGCGACAAGAAACGCCTATGCGGCTTCGCGCGGCGTCTGATTTGAACCGCTCGTCAACGAGGCGATTCGCGCGTCGTCATAGCCGAGTTCGCGCAGCACATCAGCCGTGTGCTCGCCGATCTTCGCGATCGGCTGACGCGGCTGCAAACGCTCACCGTCGATTGAAATGGGCAGCAGCGGCATCGCGGTTTCGCTGCCGTCGTCGAGCGTGAGACGCGCAAGGCCGCCGCTTTCGTTCAGATGCGGATCGTCGAACAGTTCTTCGGGCTTCACGATCGACGCGAACGGAATATGGTCGCGTTCGAACAGCGGCACGAGCGCCGCGCCGTCGAATTCCCGCAGGGTTTCGCCGAGCGTCTGCAACAGCCATGAGCGCGCGAGCACGCGATCGTTGTTGGTTGCGAGACGCGGGTCGGCGAGCAGATCGGCGCGGCCGAGAATCCCGCACAACGCGCGCCATTGACCGTCGCCCGTTGCGGCGATGAACATCTGCTCGTCGCCGGCAAGCGTGAACACGTCATACACGGCCCATGCGCTGATGCGCTCGGGCATCGGCGCAGGCGCCACGCCGGTGGCCGCATACTGCTGCATGTGCTGCGCGGACAGCAGCACGCAGTTCTCGAAGAGCGCGCTCTGCACTTCCTTGCCGCGTCCGCTCGCATGCCGTTCGTGCAACGCGGCCAGCACGCCGATCGCGCCGAACATGCCGCCCATGATGTCGTTGACCGAACTGCCCGCGCGCAGCGGACGGCCCACGGGGCCCGTCATATAGGCGAGGCCGGCCATCATCTGCACGACTTCGTCGAGAGCGAGCCGGTGCTCATAAGGCCCGTTGAGAAAGCCCTTGTGCGAAACGTAGATGAGCTTCGGGTTGCGCTCGCGCAGCGACGCGTAGTCGAGACCGAGGCTCGCCATGCGGCCCGGCTTGAAGTTTTCGACGAACACATCGGCGGTATCGACGAGCTCATGCAGCGCGGCAAGTCCCGCCTCGCTATCGAGGTCGAGCGCGACGCTCTTCTTGTTGCGATTGAAGGTGCGGAAAAAACCCGCGCCGGTGCCGAGCAGGCGCCGCGTGCCGTCGCCGCGCGGCGGCTCGACCTTGATGACTTCGGCGCCGAGATCGCCGAGGATCATCCCGCACGTCGGACCCATCACCATATGCGAAAGCTCGATCACGCGAATGCCGGCGAGCGGCAACGCGCGTTGCGGCGCGTCGGCGGCGGAATTGTCGGTAAAAGAAGAGGCGTTCATTGCGGCACCTGCGAGCACGAAGGAGTTGAAGGTTGGCTGGGTTGGGAGATCGCGAACTGCTTCGGCACACCGGCGCGCGCGAGATAACCGTAGAGCGGCTCGCCCGGCAATGCATCGGCGAGCACGTCGCGCGACGCGATCAGGCGGGCAAGGTCGATGCCGGTTTCATAGCCCATGCTGTTAAGCATGAACACGAGGTCTTCGGTGTTGACGTTGCCCGTCGCGCCAGGCGCATGCGGGCAGCCGCCGAGTCCGGCGAGCGACGCGTCGAATTCGCGGATGCCGTGTTGCAGCGCGATCAGCGTATTCGCGAGGCCCAAGCCGCGCGTGTCGTGGAAATGCAGCGAGCGGAGCTTGTCGCCCGCGACGCCGCGCACGCGGTCGATGATCTCGCCGACCTGACGCGGCGTGGCTTCGCCGGTCGTGTCGCCGAGTGCGATGACATCGGCGCCTGCGTTGACGGCGTCGCGTGCGATCGCCGCGATGTCCGCGTAAGGCACCGCGCCTTGCAGCGTGCAGCCGAATACCGTCGACAAACCGGCGATCAGTTGCACACGCCGCGTGCCTGCGCCTTGCGCGCTGTCGATCGCGTCGCGCATGGTTGCAAACGCATCGATCATTTCGGCGGGCGTCTTGCGGACGTTCGCGAGGCTGTGCGCGGTGCTCACCGAAATCGGCGCGACGATCCGATGGACGCCCGCTTCGAGTGCGCGTTGCGCGCCCTTCAGATTGGGCACGAGCGCGGTCACGATGAGATCGTCGTAGCCGAGTGCGTGAGCGATGACTTCGTCGGCGTCGGCCATCTGCGGCAACAGTTTCGCCGGCACGAACGACGCCACTTCCATGTGCCGCACGCCGGCGGCATACGCGGCATCGATCCAGCGGCGCTTGAATTCGGTGGGCATGGTTCGCGCGATGCTTTGCAGACCGTCGCGCATGCCGACTTCGGTTATGACGACGCGTTCCTTCGTATCGCTCATGTCGCTCATGTCGCTCATGGGTTGAATTCCTGCGGAGAAATGCGGGGAAATGAAGCACGGATCACAGCGTGCCTGCGCGCGTGCGCGTAGCAAAGTCTGCGTTGACGAAGCACTCCATCGCCGTTGACGATGCCCGGCGAAGCAAGCGGGACGGCCGTGCGGCGTCGCAGAGGGGAAACCCTTAAGGGCTTTTCAGAAGGGGCGGGGCGTGCGTGGAGCGTGAGTAGTTAGCGCAACCGCGGCGCAACGCCCTAAACCGCGCGCAGCAAATGATCCAGCAGATGCGACGCGGCAAGTGTCAGCGCGCCGCGGTCGCGCACGCAGATCACGAAGCGCCGCTCGGCCCATGCGTCGCACAACGGCACGGCGACGATGCCGTATTCGTCCGCGGCATGGCGCGGCAGCGCTTCGCCTGGCAGGATCGCCACCGCGAGGCCGGCCTGGATGAAGCGATACGCGGCGTCGAAGGTCGACACGTACGTGCGGTAGTTCAACTCGCGCCCTTTCTCGGCCGCGATCCGCTGCATCAGCGCATTGACCGATGCATTCGACGAGAGCCCGAGATGATCGAAGGCGAGCGTCTGCTCGAAGCCGACGTTGGCCTCCGCAGCGAGAGGATGACCGCGCGGCACGATCAGCGCGAGATGGTCGGCGCGGTACGGCAGCGCGTCGAGACTGCCCATCGGCACGACGTCGCGGCAAATGCCGAGATCTGCAACGCCTTCCTCGAGACCGCGCACGATCTCCGCGCTCACGCGCTCTTCGACATCCACGCGAATCTGCGGATTGGCCTTCAGGAATTCGGACAAGGCCTCGGGCAAAAACTCGACCATCGACGATACGTTCGCCAGCACGCGCACGTGCCCCCGCGCGCCGGCTGCGTACTGGCTGAGTTCGGCCTGCATGCGTTCATGGCCGCGCATGATGAGCCGCGCGTGCCGCAACAGCGCCTCGCCGGCGGCCGTCGCGCGCACGCCGCGCTGACTGCGCGAAAGCAGCGCGACGTCGACGAGCGCTTCGAGATCGGCGAGCCGCTTGCTGACCGCCGAAGGCGCAATGAACTCACGCTCCGCGGCGCGCGCGATGGTGCCTTCCTCGCAAACGGCGATGAACAAGCGCAACGTCACCTGATCGATCTGCCACATGGGAAACGGCTCCGAGGATTTGAGTGCGGAAAATTATGCCCGAGGAGAAGCGGCAGCCGCGCTAGGCCAGGGTATTCACGGTTAGTGACATTGTGGGGAGTGGAAGCTTGCTCGCGGGATGCGCTGTGGCTATGCTGGGCGATGGTCGTGGGAGGCGGCGGGTTGCAGATTTTAGACACACATCGCTCGCCCCGCGCTATCCAGACAACAACCATCGGAACCCGCCATGTCGATGACCAGCCTCTTCTTCACCGCCGCCGGCGTCGGCCTCGCGATTGCCGCGCCGGTCGGCCCGATGGGCATGCTCTGCATTCGCCGCACGTTGACCGGCGGTCCGCGGGCGGGGCTTGCCATCGGCCTCGGCATTGCAACGGGCGACGCATTGTATGGCCTGATCGCCGCGCTCGGCCTCGTCAGCATCTCGCAGTTCATGCTGGCTTATGACCGGCCGCTGCATCTGCTCGCCGGCTTGTTCCTGCTGTATCTCGGCGTGCGCACGCTGCTGCAAAAAGCGCCGGCAGACACGGCCAACGGCGAACCAGACGGCAATGGCAACGGCAACAGCAAGCTCGCGCAAGTGGGCCGCGCCGGCGCGTTGCGTGCCTACGCAAGCTCCCTGTTGCTCACGCTGACGAACCCGCAAACGGTCATCATGTTTGCCGCGCTGTTCACGACGCTCGCGCCGCGCGGCGCATTTTCATCGACGATCGCGCTGACGACCGTCGGCGGCGTGTTCTGCGGCTCGATCGCGTGGTGGTGTTTCCTCGTGACCGTGGTGTCGCTGGCGCGGCATGCGATCGGCAGCAAGCTGAGGCTCGCGATCGACCGGTTCGTCGGCATCATGCTGGCGGCGTTCGGCGTCGTCGAAATTCGCCGCGCGCTGTGAGCGGCGCGCCGCTCACAACCCTCGCGGCACGCCCGCTTCCGCGCATTCCCGTACGCTGCGGCGTCAGTTTTGCGACAATAGCGGCTTTCGCCGCGCCGGGCGCCGCCTTCTTTCCAGCTTGCCGACCCGCGTCGGCGGTCGAGGCACGCGCGCCGCCCGTGCCCTAACCGTCAATCCACCGACCGCCCGCGGTCTCTTCAATGGCTCTTCCGCATATCGATCTGCTGTACTCCGCGTCCGGCCTGTTCGTCGGCTTTCTGGTCGGACTGACGGGCGTGGGCGGCGGCTCGCTGATGACGCCGATTCTGGTGCTGCTCTTCAACGTGCATCCGGCGACGGCCGTCGGCACCGACCTCCTGTACGCGGCCGCCACCAAGGCGACGGGCACGCTGGTCCACGGCCTGAAGGGTTCCGTCGACTGGCAGGTGACGCTGCGGCTCGCGGCCGGCAGCGTGCCCGCCGCGACCATCACGCTGCTGCTGTTGCACCGCTACGGGATGGACACGCCGGGCGCGAGCCGGCTGATCCAGCTTGTCCTCGGCGCCGCGCTGCTCGTGACGGCGGTCGCGCTCGTGTTCCGCCCGCAACTCGCCGCGCTGGGCGCGCACCGCCGCCGCACGCCGAGCCAGGGGCGCACGCTTGTGCTCACCATGCTGACGGGCGCGGTGCTCGGCGTGCTGGTGTCGCTGACTTCGGTGGGCGCGGGGGCGATCGGCGTGACCGTGTTGCTGCTGCTTTATCCGCTGCTGCCGACCATGCGCATCGTCGGCTCGGACATCGCGCATGCGGTGCCGCTCACGCTGCTCGCGGGAGCGGGCCATTGGCTGCTCGGTTCCGTCGACTGGTCGATGCTGCTGTCGCTGCTGGTCGGCTCGCTGCCGGGCATCGCGATCGGCAGCATGCTGTCCGCGCGCGCACCCGATGCGCTGCTGCGCAATCTGCTCGCCGCCACGCTCACGCTGGTCGGCGTGCGTCTCGTGCTGGCCTGAGAGCGGCGCTGGGGGTGGTGCTGAGGGTGCCCGCCGCCGTGACGCGAATCATCTGAAGAAGCGGCAGGTGAGATCGGCCTCGAACTGTCTGACCCATTGACCCTGACGGTCGTAATAGGATTGCGCCCAGCCGCCGCGCCGCACGGTGACGAGGCGTCCCTGGGCGGGATCGGCCGGATCGGCGTGAACGCTGACGTCGAAATGCGCGGGCGCGAAGCCGTGCCGCGCGCAGACGAGTTCAAAAGCGGCCCGGTCGGTGATGGGCAGATCGGTATAGCGCAGGAGCGTGGTTTGCATGGCGATGACTCCAGTTCTCCATGCACACAGTACGCTTTGGGCAGCGTCCCAAATGTGTCATTGCGCACAGTCGGACGACGGCGCAGCGCCGCACCGCATCGAGCTATGGCGACGCCATCGTCGCTGCTTGTGAATGATCGCGCGTAATCGCGTGACGAAAAAAAGCTCCGGCAGGATTGCCGGAGCTTTTTCGCATGCATCGAACGGCGCATTGCGTCGGGAGCCGCGCGAAGAGCCGTATAAAGAGCCGTGTAAAGAGCGGCTTCCGGCGCTATCTCGCCCACTCACGCAGCCGGTCAGCGCGCCGTCACGGCGGGCTGACCGATGCGCCCGCTCGTCACGCTTACTGCTGCATCACCGACAGCTTGTTCGACACCGACGTCACGCCCGCGACGCCCTTCGCTGCCTCGCCGGCCGCGTCGATCTGGCCTTGGTCGGGCACCGAACCCGTCAGCGTCACCGCGCCGCCGCGGGCACGCACGGAGATGTTCGACACGTCGACGCCTTGCGTCTTCGAGATCGCGGCGCGCACCTTGCGGCCGAGCTGGCTATTGGCCTTCTTGCTCGCCTTCGCGCTGGCGGCGGGGGCGGCTGTCGTGCCGGTTGCCGTTGCATCGCTTGCCTGAGCATAGACGTTGCATGCCACCACCATTGCCACCACCGAGCCCAGCGTCTTCAGAAAACCGACCGATTTCATATTTCTTCTCTCCTTAGCTTCATATTGGACCGCTTGAATAAGCGGCTTCGTTACGACTACCTGCGGCCAGGGCCGACGCGCGACAATGCGCGCGGCGAGGCAATGGCCGGCTGTGGGCGGCGACACGAGATGCGAGAGGCACAAAGAGAGACCGGCTGCCTATACCGCACGCGCTGACGATACTGACCTGCATGCGATGCGGTACGGAAACCGGCAAGCCGCGAGATCCGCCGACGCGCCCGGTTCTTGTCTGTCGTGCCGGGTCGCGCCGCGCGAGACGTGTGTTCGCGGCAGCGATGCACAATTTAATCTAGCCGGGCCAGAAGCGCAAAGGGTTTAGTCATACGCGATACGGGTCAGTGGCGATTCACCGGCGGGCGCAGTCACCCCGCAGTCACCCGCAGTCACCCGCAGTCACCTTTTGTTACGGCTTTCTCGACACACGCCGACGCCGCGCATTCCGCCGCCGCGGCAATCTCAGGTACCATCGGCGCCACGCGCAGCGCCGCATTCCAGTTCACCTTCGACAGTCGCCGTCCCCGTCATCCGATGAAGCCAGTCCCCGGCCGCCTACGCCCTCCCCGCCTCGTCGCGCGTTTTGTCGCGATCTCATGGCGCGACCTCGCGGTCTCGTTCGGACCCATCTTCCTGATCGCCGTGGCCGCGATCTGGGTCGCCGTGCGCCTGATCCAACCCGCGCCTCCCAGCACGCTGACCATCAGCGCCGGTCCCGAAGGCAGCACCTTCTGGAACGCCGCGCAAAAGTACAAGGAGATTCTGGCGCGCAACCGCATCACGTTGAAGGTGCTGCCCTCCGAAGGCTCGCTGCAAAACCTCAAGCGGCTGTCGGACTCGAACTCGGACGTCGACGTCGGATTCGTGCAGGACGGCATGGCGCCGGGCACGGCGAGCAACGGGCTGATATCGCTTGGCAGCGTGTCGTATGTGCCGCTCGCGATCTTCTATCACGGCCCGACGGTTGCGCGGCTCGCCGAATTCAAGGGCCAGCGCCTCGCGGTCGGCGCCGAAGGCAGCGGCACGCGACAACTGGCGCTCGCGCTCCTCAAGGCGAACGGCATCGAGCCCGGCGGCACGACGAAGCTGCTGCCGCTTTCGGGCGACGACGCCGCGCAAGCGCTCGTCTCCGGCAAGGTGGATGCGGCATTTCTGGCCGGCGATTCCGCGCAGCCCGCGGTCATGGGCAAGCTTTACCGTACGCCGAATGTGCAGTTCTACGATTTCGTCCAGGCCGACGCGTACACACGGCGCTTTCCGTATCTGACGCAGCTGGAATTGCCGATGGGCGCGTTCGACCTCGGCAAGAATCTGCCGTCCGCACCGATTCACATGGTCGCGCCGACCGCCGAACTGGTGGCGCGCGACTCGCTGCATCCGGCGCTGTCGGACCTTCTGATCGACGCCGCGCGCGAGGTGCACGGCAAGGCGAACATCATGCAGCGCGCCGGCGAATTCCCCGCGCCGCTCGCCCACGACTTCCCGATCAGCGACGACGCCGCGCGCTACTACAAGTCGGGCAAAGGCTTCCTGTACCGGGTGTTGCCGTTCTGGCTCGCGAGCCTCGCCGACCGTCTGCTGGTGGTGGTCGTGCCGCTTATCGTGCTGCTGATTCCGGCGCTGCGGCTCGTGCCGTCGCTGTATGCGTGGCGCGTGAAGTCGCGCATCTATCGCTGGTACGGCGCGCTGATCGCGATTGAGCGCAGCGCGCTCAGCGATCATTCGGCGGCCGAGCGGGCGTCGCTGCTGCAACGGCTCGACGCCATCGAGGATTCGGTGAACGGCCTGAAGATGCCGCTCGCCTATGCGGACCAGTTCTATGTGCTGCGCGAGCATATCGGCTTCGTTCGGGCAAGGCTCACGCAAAGCCGCGATGGCCGGCGCGAGATGTCGGAGGCGTTCGATACCGCGGACGACGAAACCGAGGAAGCGGAAGCCGCGGACATCGAAGCACGCGCCGCCGACCAGGCCGACAGCGCGGATCAAGCCGGCAAAGCTGGCAAAGCCGCCGAAACCGACGCCGCGCCGAACGAAGCCGCCGAGATCGGCGAAACCCGCGCCGACGACCGCCGCAAACCAGATTGACGGTGCAAGCCGCAGCCGCACCGCGTAAGATCATTACAATTCCGACGATCTAGCAGACGCATCCGCCGATCTGTCGGACAGGCAATCCGGGAGACATATATGACCGTTGGCATCGACGCCGCGCAGCCGCTGTGGTTCTACGATTTCGTCTCGCCGTTCACGTACCTGCTGCTCGAGCAACACGACAAATGGCCGGGCTTCGACTTCGCCTTCACGCCCGTGGTGCTGAACGACCTGTATCGCCATTGGGGGCAGCGGCCGGCGTACAGCGTGCCGGCCAAGCGCACCTTCATGTACCGGCACGCGCTCTTTCGCGCGGAACAGCTCGGCATTCCCTACAAGATGCCGCCGGCCCATCCGTTCGACTCGATGAAGCCGCTGTTGCTCGCCACTGCCGCGCAGGCCGACGTGGTGTGCGTGCGCGAAATCTTCCGCTTCATCTGGCGCGAAGGCCGCGATCCTTCGACCGACGAGGCGTTCGCCGAACTGTGCGAGCGCGTCGGCATGCCCGATGGTCCCGAACTCATCAAGAGCGAGGAAGTGCAAGCCCAGTTGCGGCGCAATACGGCGGATGCAATCGGGCTCGGCGTCTACGGCGTGCCGACCTTTCGTCTGAACGACCAGTTGTTCTGGGGCGAGGACGCGTTGCCGATGGTGCTGTACTGCGCGCGCACGCCGAACTGGCTGGAATCGAGCGAAGTGAAGCGGATCAGCGCGTTGCCCTCGGGTGTCGCGGACCTTTGAACGCGGAGCACGCGGCGTGACGCGTGGTGGCCGCAAGCGCGGCATGACGCTCGGTGGCCGCGCTTGCGCGGCTGATGCCGGTCATACCGTGCCCGCTATGGCCGCCGCGATGCAATTGGGCCTAAGGTTATAACCTTTGCGCGATTCATGACCCGCGTGTTGCCGGGCCTGCGCGCGGCTGACTTTCGGGCACCGGGGCACAACGCCCGCTCGCCTTCGCTTGGCTTCTACCATGGACGACACCGCCGCCTCCCTCGACATCTGGCTCGTGCGCGTGCTGCGCACGCTGCTTGTCGAGCGCAGCGTCACGCAAGCCGCGCTGCGGCTCAATCAGACTCAGCCCGCGATCAGCACGGCGCTGCGCAAGCTGCGCGAGACGCTGAACGACCCGATCCTCGTACGCGGCAAGTCCGGCATGGTGCCGACCGAATACGGCGAATCGCTGCTTGCGTCGGCACAACGCGTGCTGCGCGAAGTCGATTTCGTGGCCACGCCGCACGGCGATTTCGATCCGGGCCGCTCGCGCCGCACCTTTCGCGTGGCCGCGCCCGATTATCTGAACGACTTCTTCATGCCGACCGTGATCGCGCAGTTTCGCGAGGCGGCGCCGCATGCGCGGCTCGAAATCGATTCGCTGAATCCGATGCTCGATCATTCCGCCGCGCTCGATGCCGGCGAGCTCGATCTCGTGATCGGCAACTGGCCGAAGCCCGATCCGCGTTTCGAGCGCAGCGATCTGTTCTCGGACACTGTCGTGTGCATGATGCGCGCGGATCATCCGCTGACGCGTGCGCCGCTTACGCGCGAAGCCTATCTCGCCGCGCCGCATCTCGCGCCGACGCCGTATAGCGGCGCGCGCGGCGGCGCGATCGACACGGGTTTCGCGCGCGCGAAAGCCGAGCGGCGCATCGTCGCCACGCTGCCCTACTTCGGCCTCGTGCCGCAGACGCTGCTGCAATCGGATCTCATCTTCACGACGACGCGTCGTTTCGCGACCCACTATGCGAGCATTCTGCCGCTCGCGGTGGTCGAGGCGCCGATTCCGTTTCCGCGTATCAAGTGTTATCAGATGTGGCATCCGCAGCCGGATCGCCCGAGTGATCTCGGCTGGCTGCGTGCGTTGATGTTCGGGGTGTCGGATGGGCTGGTCGCGCAGAAAGCGCGGGGGGCGAGGCGGGCGCGGTGAGTTGTGGCGTGATGGACTCACGCGCTCGATGCGTTTCAGACTGTCCGGGCGCGTTGGACGTTTATCGCTTAGACGCTGAGAGGCCGCTTGTATTCCGCGTCCGTTTGCATCGAAGTACACGCAGCAGCCCGCCGCCCGCGAACCTGCAACAACTCCGCGCACACCGCGACGGCGATCATCGCAGGCGCCTTATCGACGATGCCGGGCACGCCGATCGGACACGTCATGTGCTCAAGCCGTTCAAGCTCCACGCCACGCTCCAGCAAACGCCGCTCGAACTTCACGCGCTTCGTCTTCGAACCGATCATGCCGAAGTAAGCGAAATCGGTCCGCCGCATGATGCGTTCGGCGAGCGAAAAATCGAGCGCATGGTTATGCGTCATCACGAGAAACCAGGCGCCGGGCGGCGCGGCGTCGACGATCGCATCGGGCGTGTCGGTGGCTTCGATCTGCACGTTCGCGGGCGTTTCGTCGGGAAAGAGTTCGTCGCGCTCGTCGACCCACTGAACCACGCACGGCAGATTGCCGAGCAACTCGATCAGCGCATGACCCACGTGTCCTGCGCCGAACAGCACGATGTGCATCGGCGCCGCGCGCGGTGCTTCCACCGCGCCGCGCCGCCCGATCTGAATGGCGGAGCAGTCTTTCATCGCGCTCATCCCTCTCTCTGTTAGCGGCGCGCGGCGGACGTGGCCGCGCGTACCGCACCGATTGCCTTGAGGATCTCCTCGCTCGTCGCGGGCGCGTTCAGCGGCGGATTCACCTTGTGATCGCCGACCGCCGAGACGGCGTCGCGAATCGCAAAGAACACCGAAAACGGCAGCAGCAACGGCGGCTCGCCGGTTGCCTTCGAACGATGAATGCTGTCCTCCGCGTTGCGGTTCTTGAAGAGGCGCACGTTGAAGACCGGCGGCGTATCGTTGACGGTCGGAATCTTGTACGTGGACGGCGCGTGCGTCATCAGCTTGCCGCCTGCGTTCCACCACAGCTCTTCGGTGGTGAGCCAGCCCATGCCCTGAATGAACGCGCCTTCCACCTGGCCGATGTCGAGCGCCGGGTTCAACGACGCGCCCACGTCATGCAGCGCGTCCGCTCGCAGCACGCGCATTTCGCCGGTCAGGGTGTCGATCACGACTTCCGACACGGCTGCGCCGTACGAGTAGTAATAGAACGGCCGGCCTTGCAGCTTCGCCTGATCCCAGTAGAGCTTCGGCGTCGCGTAAAAACCGTCGGACCACAACTGGATTCGCGCGAGGTACGCCTTGGCGATCACTTCTTCGAACGGCAAGACCACCTCGCCGACGATCACGCGATCATGCGCGAAGCGCACGTCCGAAGCCTTGACCTCGCCCGCGCCAAAACGCTCGGCGGCGAACGCGGCGAGGCGCTCGCGCAATTGACGCGCCGCGTCCTGCGCGGCTTTGCCGTTCAGATCAGAGCCCGTCGATGCCGCCGTCGCCGATGTATTCGCGACCTTGCTCGTATCGGTCGCGGTCACGCGAATGCGATTGAAGCCGACGCCGAGTTCATGCGCGACGACCTGCGCGACCTTCGTGTTCAAGCCCTGGCCCATTTCGGTGCCGCCGTGGTTCACGAGCACGGAACCATCGGTATAGATATGCACGAGCGCGCCGGCCTGGTTGAAATGCGTGACGTTGAACGCAATGCCGAACTTGACCGGCGTGAGTGCGAGGCCTTTTTTGAGCACCTCATTGTTTGCGTTGAATTCGTCGATGGCCGCGCGGCGCGCGCGGTATTGGCTCGTCGCTTCGAGTTCGTCGATCAGTTCGTGAATCACGTTGTCTTCGACGACCTGGCCATACGGCGTCTGATTGCGCTCGGTCTTGCCATACAGATTGCGGCGGCGCACGTCGAGCGAATCTTCGCCGATGGAGCGCGCGACGTTGTCCAGAATGTATTCGATCGCGAACGCGCCTTGCGGACCGCCGAAGCCGCGAAACGCGGTGTTCGATTGCGTGTTGGTCTTGCCGCAAAAGCCGTCGATGGCGACGTCCGAAAGCCAGTACGCGTTGTCGAAGTGACACAGCGCGCGCGTCATCACGGGGCCGGACAAATCCGCTGAAAAACCGCAGCGCGAAGTCATGTCGACCGCGACGCCTTCGATCACGCCCTTGTCGTCGTAGCCGACTTCATACGTGTAGTGGAAGTCGTGGCGCTTGCCGGTGACCATCATGTCGTCGTCGCGATCGGGGCGCAGCTTGACCGGGCACAACAGCTTCCAGGCGGCGAGCGCCGCGCAGCACGCGAACAGACCCGACTGCGATTCCTTGCCGCCGAAACCGCCGCCCATGCGCCGGCATTCGATCAGCACGTTATGCGATGCAACGCCCAGCGCGTGCGCGACGAGATGCTGCATTTCGGTCGGGTGCTGCGTCGAACAGTAGACGTGCATGCCGTCGTCGTCCTTGGGCACCGCGTAGGAGATTTGCCCTTCGAGATAAAACTGCTCCTGGCCGCCGAGCAGGATTTCGCCGGCCTCGCGATGCGCGGCTCGCGCGATCTTCGTTCCCGCTTCGCCGCGCGCGAGCTTCATCGGCGGCAACACGTATTGATTGGCGGCGCGCGCCTGCTGCGCGGTGAGGATTGCGGGCAGTTCCTCATAGACGATCTCGGCGCGGCGTGCGGCATGCCGCGCGATTTCGTGCGACGTCGCGACCACGATGAAGACCGGCTGACCGACGTATTGCACGATGCCATCAGCGAGAATCGGATCGTCGCCGTGGACGATCGGCGCGACATCGTTCGCGCCGGGAATGTCGTCGGCCGTGAAGACCGCGACCACGCCGGGCGTCGCGCGCACTTTGTCGAGCGACATCGACACGATCTTCGCGTGCGCTTTGGCCGACAGTCCGAGCGCCGCGTGCAGCGTGCCCGCGACCGTTGGAATGTCGTCGGTGTAGGTGGCGCGGCCGCTCACGTGCAGATGCGCCGATTCATGCGGACGCGATACGTGGACCTGCGTGAAGTCGTCGAGTGCCTGAGCGTCTTTCAGGAATGGTTCGGCATGCTGATTCATTGTTGTGTTCTCCGTGTTGCTCGTGGATCGCGCGCGTCAGGCGCTTGCTGCGGCGTTGAGCTGACCGCCGATGTCAACGTCGACGCCGGCAGGCGCGCAGGCCGCCTCGACGGCGCGCACATCGAGCGCGCTTTTCGGCAGCGGATTGTGCGGACGCGTTTCGAGCCAGAAGCGATACAAGGTGTTTTTCGCGGCTTCCAGACGGTAGTTGCTGGTCGCGCGCATGTCGGAGAGCGGCGCGTAGTCGTTGCCGAGCGCGAGCATCGCGGCCTGTGCCGTCGCTTCGTGCCATTCGGCATCGCGCAGCACGGCTTCGGCATGCGTCGCGCGCTTCGGCGTTGCCGCCATGCCGCCGAATGCGATGCGCGGCTCGCGAATCAGCTTGCCGTCCGCGATGAACGAGAACGCCGCGCACACGGCCGAGATGTCCGAGTCGAAGCGCTTCGACAGCTTGTACGTGCGAAATTGCAGCTTCTCGCGCACGCCGGTTCGGGTCGGCACCTTCACGCTCACGACGAACTCATGCTCGGCCATATCCTTCTTCTGATAGGCGAGGTACAGGTCTTCGAGCGGCATTTCGCGTTCGATCGCACCGCCGCGCACAATCACGCGCGCGCCCAACGCGATGAGGCCGGGCATGGAGTCGCCGATCGGCGAGCCGTTGGCGATATTGCCGCCGAGCGTGCCTGCGTTGCGGATCGGCAGCGACGCGAAGCGTTGCCACATCTCCGTCAGTTCGGGGTACTGCTTGGCGATCTCCGCATAGGCTTTTTCGACGGTGACGCCCGCGCCTATTTCGATCCACTCGCCGCGCGTTTCGAGCTTCTGCAATTCGGCGATCTGCCCCACGTAGACCACATTGCCGAGCTCGCGCATCTGCTTGGTGACCCACAAGCCGATGTCCGTGCTGCCCGCGAGAATGCGCGCGGCCGGCTCGGCCTCCTTGATCTGCGCGAGCGCCTCGACGGTGCGCGGCGCGTGAAAGCGCTGACCGGCGTGTTCGTAATGGAAGGTGTCGTCGCGTTGCAGTGTGGCGAGCGAGCGCGCCAAGGCGTCGACGTTGACCGGCGCCTTGGGCCCGGGCGCTTCGAACATGCGCACGGCTGCATCGACGATCGGACGATAGCCGGTGCAGCGGCACAGATTGCCCGTCAGCGCATTGCTGATCGTTTCGCGCGACGGCACAGTCCGGTTCGCGCAGCTATGTTCGTGACCGTGCTTTTCATACAGCGACCACATTGACATGACAAAGCCCGGCGTGCAGAAACCGCACTGCGAGCCGTGGCATTCGACCATCGCCTCCTGCACCGGATGCAGCGAGCCGTCAGGCTGGCGCAGGTCTTCGACGGTGAAGAGCGCCTTGCCGTCGAGCGTCGGCATGAACTGGATGCAGGCGTTGACCGTCTTGAAGTCGACGCCGCCCGCTTCGTTGCGCTCGCCGATCACGACCGTGCAGGCGCCGCAATCGCCCTCGGCGCAGCCTTCCTTGGTGCCCGTGCAATGCACGTCCTCGCGCAGATACTGGAGGACCGTGCGGGTGACGGGCGCGTCCTTGATCTCGCGGATCGCGTTGCGGTGATAGAAGCGAATCGGCTCAGTCATGTCTCGTGCTCTCGGTGTTCTCGAATCTCGTGTGCGGCTGCCAGCGCCGCGGGGATGGTTCGAAAACTATCACCGTCAATAAATAGAACCCATAGCGGCAATCGCATGCGGGACATATTCGCAAAGCGATATTGAGATGAGTTTGGCGGGCGGTTGGCTTATGTTGGGGTGGCCCGATTGAGGTGTTTTCCGTACTGACATTGCGTTTCGGACAGTATTTGTGTTTCCCCGCAGTCGTGTTGCTCGGCGAACGGAGCGTTTCACGCGACGTAAGCGGCATTTTCGCGGCGTTTCACGCCCTCTTTCGTCCGATCATTATTAAGCAAACGCTGCACGAGAATCGGTTCCATGGGAAAATCACGCCTTCCCGCCGTTTTCAAGTCTCGTTTTCCCCATGTCCACCGATTCAGCCACACCTCGCAGCGAACTGGCGACGACCCTGCAGATCATTCCGGTCGTCTTTTTCACGTTTCTTTGCTATCTGACGATCGGCATTCCGCTCGCCGTGTTGCCGGGCTACGTCCACGACGACCTCGGCTACAGCGCCGTGCTCGCGGGCGCGGCGATCAGCGTGCAGTACCTGGCGACGCTGGCGTCGCGGCCGCTCGCCGGCCGTTCCGCCGACACGCTCGGGCCGAAGCGCACCGTGTCGATCGGCTTGCTCGGATGTGGCGCGAGCGGCGCTCTGTTGCTGCTGGCCGTGTTGTGCGGACGCTGGCCGGCGGCGAGTCTCGCGCTGCTCGTCTGCAGCCGGCTCGTGCTCGGATTCGGCGAGAGCCTGTGCGGCACCGGCGCGATTCTCTGGGGGATCGGCCGCGTGGGCACGAGCAACAATGCGCGGGTCATCTCATGGAACGGCATTGCCACGTATGGCGCGCTCGCGGTCGGCGCGCCGCTCGGCGTGGCGATCGAGCGGACGGTCGGTTTCGCGGCGCTCGGCATTCTGGTGATGCTGCTGGCGGCGCTCGGCTTCTATCTTGCGCGATCGATCGCGCCGGTGCCCCTCGTGCACGGCGAGCGCATGTCGTACCGAAGCGTATTCACGCGCGTGCTGCCGCACGGCATCGGCCTCGCGCTCGGCTCGGCCGGTTTTGGATCGATCGCGACGTTTATCACGTTGTTCTATGCGGCGAAGCAGTGGCCGAACGCCGCGTTGTCGCTGACGGTATTCGGCACGCTCTTCATCGGCGCGCGGCTGCTGTTTGCCAACACGATCAAAACCTATGGCGGATTCCGCGTTGCGATTGCTTCGTTTTCGTTCGAGTGTGCCGGCTTGCTGATGCTGTGGCTCGCGCCCGAGCCGCATGTGGCGCTGGCGGGCGCGGCGCTGACAGGGTTCGGCTTCGCGCTGGTTTTTCCAGCGCTTGGCGTGGAGGCCGTCGGGCTCGTGCCGCCCGCAAGCCGGGGCGCGGCTCTGTCGGCTTACTCGGTTTTCCTCGACTTGTCGCTCGGCATTACCGGTCCGTTGGCCGGGTACATTGCTGGCGAGTTCGGATACGGGTCAGTGTTTCTGTTTGCGGCTATTGCGGCGGCGGCGGCTGTTGGGCTTTCGTCCTTCCTTTATCTTCGCGATGCGAGGGTTGGGAAGATGCCTGCGGCGCTTTGAGGTGGGGCTGCGTAGGGTGGTGTTTGACGCGCAACTGCTTGCCTGCCTCCGCGATGCATGACGACTGGGCGCTCGCCGGCTGGCGGCAGCGCTGCGGCACTGCGACGCGACAAGCTTCGGCGGCTGCTTGCAATTGCATAAGCACAGGTCGCCGCTTAGCGCGCTTCGCCTGCCGCTGGCTCCCGTCTACGGAGCGCCTGAAAGGGACCTGTGCGCTTCGGCGTCAACTTCAGGTCAGAGAGTCAGACGCGCCTCGACATGCTGAAGGCCCGTCTGGATTGCGCGCGAGCGTTGCACCGCCTGAGGCAAGTGCAAGCGTCAATAAACACGATGCGTTTGCGCTGGCTTCAACGAGCTCTAAGAAGCGGGCCCACAACAGCAACGGATTCGCGCAGTGTGTACGAGTGATCACGCTTGCGCAAAGCAGTAGCGCTGCCGGCGAGACTCGTCCAAGTTTGGCAAAGACGTGATACAAAGCTCTACTTCCCCTCCGACAATCCCCGCTCCAACGCCGCCACGCCGGCAGGCAAATCGACCTTAACGCCAAGGTCCACCATCGTCCGACCCAACGCATGCACGGTCCTAAACAGATTGTGTTCGCGGCACTGCTCGCCCATCTGACCGATGCGGACAATCGGCAATCCAAACGATCCTGAAATTTCCACCTGATGCTGCCGCGAAATGTGCGCGCACACGTCGCCGGGACTCAAGCCCTCGGGCACCTCGATGCCCACCACCGAATTCAACCGGCACGCCTTAGGCGCATACAACTGCAAACCGAGCGCCGTCACGCCTTCCTGCAACGCGACCGAACACTTCAGATGCCGCGCGAAACGCTTCTCCAGCGTCTCGGCGCACACGAGCCGCAACGCCTCATGCAACGCGAGCACGCCCGACACCGGCGCCGTGTAGTGATACCCCGCGTTGTGCCAGAAGTTTTCCGCGAGCGACGCATCGAGACACCAATGCGCATTCGGCGCGGTGCGTCCCTTCACCCGCGCCCAGGCGGCATCGGAGAATGCAATCAGCGAGACGCCGGGAATCGACGACAAACCCTTTTGTCCGCCGGTGATGACGGCGTCGATACCCCATGCGTCCATCGCGAGCGGCATCGTGCTCAACGTGCACACCGCGTCGACGATCACCAGCGCGCCCGCCGCTTTCGCCAGGGCAGCGATGTCCTTCAGTTGATAATTCCAGACCGTATTCGACGTCTCGCCCTGCACCACCGTGACGATCTCGGGGCGCTCGCGGCGAATCGCCTCGGCAATCTCATCGAGACTCGCCACCGACTGGTCGCCGACTTCGAGCGTGCTCACACGCGCACCGACGCGGCGGCCCATCTCGGCCATCCGTCCGCTGAAAAAGCCGTTCTTGATGCTGAGCACGCGCGTGCCTTCCCACGCGAGATTGGAGATCGCCATTTCCATCGCGGCCGAGCCCGGTCCCGCGACGCCCAGCACCCACTTCGAATGAGTCTGGAACACGTAGCGCGCCATGGTCTTCACCTGGCTGATCACCTTCACCATGGTCGCGCCCAGGTGATTGATCACGATCGTGTTGGCCTTGGCGACGGCGGCGGGAATCGGCACGGGGCCCGCGCCCATCATCAGCAACGGCTCTTCGGGAAGAATGGCGTCGAGCGATTCGACAACCGGACAGGGCACAGCAGTAGACGTAACGTTGAACGATGAAGTCGGCATGATCGGCACTTGAAGGAAACGGCAAACACGGAACGCACAGCAGTCAACGGCCTCGCCAGCAGTGACACTGGCGAGGCCGTTTTTCGATCATTCACCGATCCGCGCAATTGCGCAAGTTTTTTGACCATGCCCGAGCGGGCGGCGTCATTTCACCTTGCTTTTATCAAGCTTCTTGCCTGTCTCCGCATTGAAGCGCTCGACGTATTCCTCGATGAGCCGCCGCATCGCGCGTCCGATCTGCCGGTAGTCCGACTCGTTGAGATTGGCGAGCGACACGCGCCCCGACGCATGCTGCGTGCCGAAGCCGAGCCCCGGCAACAGCACCACCCGCGCCTCGCGCGCGAGCCGGAACAGCAGTTCGGTGGGCTGCGTGTTCTTCAATTGCCACTCGACAAACTCGCGCCCGAACATCCGTTCGCCGAGGAACTCGGCGTCGAGAATCGTGTAGTAATCGACCTGGTTCGGATCGTCGTCCTCGAACGAAATGCCGAGTTCCTCGTAGAGCGCCTGCTTGCGCTTGCGGATCAGGCGCTTCAACGCGTTCTTGTACGCGTCGGGCGTGTCCATCAGCGAGAACAGCGAAAAGAGCACCATCTGCACCTGCTGCGGCGTCGACAAGCCCGCCGTGTGATTGAGCGCGACGGTACGGCTGTCGGCAACCAGACGGTCGATGAACTTGAGCTTCTCGGGCTCCGTCGTGATCGATTCATAACGCTCGTGCAACTGCTCCTTCGCCTCTTTCGGCAACTCGGCAATCAACCTGTCGAGCACATTGTCGCGATGCGTCGCGATGGTGCCAAGACGCCAGCCGGTCGCGCCGAAGTACTTCGAGTACGAGTACACGAGAATCGTATTCTTCGGCGCGAGCGCGAACAGCGACACGAAGTCGTCCGCGAACGTGCCATACACGTCGTCGGTGAGAAGAATCAGATCCGGGCGTTCCTTGACGATGTCGGCAATGTATTGAAGGCTCTCGTCGTCCATCTTCACCGAAGGCGGATTGCTCGGGTTCACGAGAAAGAATGCCTTGACCTTCGGATCGCGCAGCTTGTCGAGTTCCTCTTTCGAATACTGCCAGTTGCTCTCGACGGCGGCGTGAAGGTTCACCACGTTCAACTGGTAGTCGTTCAGTCGCGGAATCTCGATGTACGGCGTGAAGATCGGCATGCCGAGCGCGATCGTATCGCCGGCTTTGAGCAGGTGATTCTCGCGCATCGTGTTGAAGATGTATGTCATGGCCGCCGTGCCGCCCTCCACGGCGAACACGTCGAACTCGCCGACAAACGGATGCTGCCCGATCATCTCGCGGCGCAGATACTGGCCGACAATTATTTCGGATAGCTTAAGCATCCGGTCCGGCACCGGATAGTTCGATGCGAGGATGCCTTCGCACATTTCATACAGGAAATCGCCCGCGGAAAGTCCCAACTGATCGCGCACATACGACACGGCGCCGCGCAAAAAGTCGATGCCGGGCACGCCCTTGTTCTCGCGCAGGAACAGATCGAAGCGCTCTTCGAGACCATCGCGCCGCGGGAATCCGCCGACGCCCTCCGGCATGTACGCGAACGAACGCTCCGACTCGCGCATCGCAAAGAG
The DNA here is from genome assembly GCF_003330785.1 of Paraburkholderia graminis. Taxonomy (NCBI): domain Bacteria; kingdom Pseudomonadati; phylum Pseudomonadota; class Betaproteobacteria; order Burkholderiales; family Burkholderiaceae; genus Paraburkholderia; species Paraburkholderia graminis. Next base: position 644,117 of record NZ_CP024934.1, on the reverse strand, counting down.
GCCGAGTTGCCAGAAGCCGTGACGCGGAATCGTCGCGAGAAAATTCGGGTTGCCGCGCCCGGCGTTGAGCATCGCCGCGTTGGCCGGACGCTCGACCGCGCCGCCGCCCGCGGCCTTGATGAGTTCATCCTTCAATTCGAACGGGCTCAGCGCGGCAAGACCCGCTTGCGCCATATCGCCATGTTTGCTGTCGCCCTTCTCTTTTGCCATGATGCGTTCTCCAATGAGCCAGATGAAAGCGCCGCCGCGAGTTGCTCTGCGTGATGCCGCGGCCGGCGCGAAGAGACCGATACAACGCTCCGCTAGACGAGCCCCACCACCAGCGGCCCGAGCAACGTCAACGCGACGTTTGCAATCGCATACGTGATGGCGAACGGCACGGTCGGCACCGCGCTTTCCGCCTTGTCGAGCACGCCGCCGAACGCCGGATTGGCGCTGCGCGAGCCCGTCAGCGCGCCCGCCAGGATGGCCGCGTTGTTGTAGCGAAGCACGTAGCGGCCGAACAGCATCGTGAGCAGAAGCGGGAACAGCGTGACGAATACGCCGAGCAGGAAGATCGTCATGCCGCTCTGCTTGACGGTCACCACCGCCTGCAAGCCGGAATTCAGGCCGACCACGGCGACGAAAGCGGCGAGTCCGAAGTCCTTCAGCAACTGCGAAGCAGCCGTGGGCATCACGCCGTACATCGGATGCTTGCCGCGCATCCAGCCGAACAGCAGGCCGGCAAGCAGGCAGCCGCCGCCGGAACCGAGCGTGAGCGGAATGCCGCCGACATTGACGACGATCAGGCCGATCAGCAAGCCGAGCACGAGACCCACGCCCATGTAGATGAAGTCGGTCTTGATGGTGTACGGCAGTTCGTAACCCGCGGCGTCGACGGCGCGCTTCGTGTCTTTCGGCGATCCGTAGAACGTGATGACGTCGCCGTGTTCGAGCTTTGTCTCAGGCAGTAGCGGCAGCGGCTGACCGGCGCGCGAAATGCTCTGGATGTACACGCCGTGGCGCATGTCGCGGTCCACGATCTCGCGTGCCGCGGCGATTGTGGTGTGGTTCATGCCTTTGCGCGTGAACACGCCTTCGCGCGTTTGCATGACGACGCCCACGTCGCCGATGTCGGCGACCTCGCTGCCGTTCGAGCCGAATTCGACGACGGCTTCGCGACGGCCCACGACCAGCACGACGTCGTCGGGTTCGAGGATCAGATCGGGCGTCGGGTCGAGCGTATGACCGCCGCGCTTGACGCGCTCGATGGTCAGCAGATCGCGATGCAGCGTCTCCACTTCTTTCACGGATTTGCCCGCGCTGACGTCGATCCGGTACGCGCGCCCCACCAGTTCCGGCAACGCGCGCAGTTGCCCCGGTCCTTGCGCCGGCGCGCCCGCTGCAAGCTCGCGTTCGGCTTCGATGGACGCATCGCGCAGGCTCTGCCCCATGAACTTCGGCAAGATGTTCACGCACACGATGATCGCGCCGAGCGAGCCGAACACGTAGGTCACCGCGTAGGCAATCGCCACGTCAGATTGCAGCGCCTTGACCTGGTCCGCGGGCAAGCCGAGGCGCGCGATCGCGTCGCCCGCCGTGCCGATAATCGCCGACTGCGTCAGCGCGCCGCCTGCGAGGCCGGCCGCGAGTCCCTTGTTCAGATGGAACAGCTTCGCGCACACCACGACGGTGATGAGCGCCGTGACCGCGAGAAAGACCGCCATCGCGATTTCGCGCAGCGTCTTGCGGTTCAGCGAATTGAAGAAGCCGGGACCCGAGTCGTAGCCGACCGCGTAGATAAACACCGCGAACATCACCGACTTGACGCCGTTGTCGATCGTCACGCCGGCCTGGCTGATGACCACGGCGGCAAGCAGCGAGCCGCCCACGCCGCCCAACTGGAATTTGCCGAAGTTGATCTGGCCGATGAAGTAACCCGCCGCCAGCGACAGAAACAGCGCTATCTCAGGCGATTTCTGAAAGATTTGATGTAGCCAGTCCATCGTGCCCTCGCTTTTTAGTTTGTCATACTAATTACCAGCCACTGCCGCGAGCGCACGAGCGACGCCTGACGGCACTGCTGACTGCCTAACCCAACTTGCCGGCAACGCCGACCACGACCGGACCCATCAACGGCAAAAGGATGTTGGAGAGCGCATAGGTGATCGTGTAGCCGATCACCGGCGTCGAATTGCCGGCCACGCCGACCAGCGCGCTGATCGCGGGCGTGCTGCACTGCTGACCGGCGATCGCGCCGAGCAGCATCGGCGTGTCGAGCTTGAGGAACACGCGGCCTATCCATAAGGACAACAGCCCCGGCACGAGCACGAGCAGAATGCCCGCCGCCGGCAACGCGAGGCCGTACTCGCGCACGAGCCTGATGGCATCCGGTCCCGCCGACAAACCGACCGCGGCGATAAACGTGGCGAGCCCGAAGTCCTTGAGAATCTGCGCCGCTGCCGAAGGCAACGAGCCGACGAGCGGATAGCGCGAGCGAATCCAGCCGAATAGCAGGCCCGACAGCAGACATCCGCCGCCCGTGCCCAGTGCGAGCGACACGCCGCCGATGCGCCCGCCGAGATGACCGATCGCCATGCCCGCGAGCACGCCGAGGCCGAGATAGACGAAGTCGGTCTTCTGCGTGGCGACGAGCACATAGCCGAGACGCCGGGCGCCGCGCTCCACGTCGGTCTTCGCGCCGACGAGCGTCAGCACGTCGCCGCGATTGAGTTCCGTGCCGGGCAACGCGGGGATCGTCGAGTCGAGCCGTGCGACGGCCGCGATATAGACGCCGCGTCCCTGCTCCGGGGCCGCGCGTTCGCGCAGTTGAGCGACCGTGAGACCGTGCGCGTCGCGCCGCGTCAGCACCACATCGCGCGTCTCCGCGAGGACCTGGCCGAAGTCCGCGCCGTCGACTTCATCGCCGAGACCCGGCCCCGCCGCGACGATCGCTTCGCGCCGGCCGCCTACCAGCACGAGGTCGCCGGACGCGAGCGCGAGTTGCGGCTCGACGGGCAGGTCCGAGCCGTTGCGCCGCACCTGCTCGATGGTGAGATTGAAGCCGTGCTGCTGTTCGATGGCGAAAACCGTCGCTCCATGAGCGCCGTCGATGCGGAACGCGCGGCCCACCAGCGCGGGCGCCGCGGCGCGCTGTCCGTCGCCTAGGGCGCCGTCGCCGCCGAGCGTGCGCCACATTTTTTCCGCCTCGGCGCGCAAATCGATGCGCAACAGCAAGGGCGCGAACTGACTGGTAAAGAGCACGATGGTGATAAGCCCGAACAGGTAACTCACGCTGTATGCAGTGACGACGTTGGCCTGCAGGCGCACCGTCTCAGCTTCCGCGAGACCGAGCTTCGCGATCGCCTCCGAAGCCGTGCCGATCACCGCGGACTCCGTTGCCGCGCCGGCCAGCAGGCCGGCTGCGGTGCCGGCGTCGAGCCGCATCACGGCCACCGCGATGACGATCAGCGCGAGCACCGACACGATCTCGATCACCGACAGCAGCCCATAGCGCCAGCCCCGGCCGATATTGGCGAAAAACTGCGGCCCGCCCGTGAAGCCCAGCGCAAAGATGAAGAGCGCGAATGCAATGTTCTTCAAATCGGGGGCGAGCCGCGCGCCGGTCTGACCCAATAGCAGCGCGACGATCAACGTGCCGCAAACGCCGCCCAATTGAATAAGGCCGATACGAAAGGAGCCGATCAAATAGCCGATTGCGAGGCTCGTGAACAGCGCGATCTCCGGTTGAGCCCTCAGCAATTCAGCGATCATGTTGGCCGGCCAATTTATAGGTTCGATTAGCGATCTGCTCAATAACGCCGACTGCAAATTGCGTGACTGCTTTCGTGAAGACTGTTCTGATCTGGGTCAATGGTTCAACTGGACGGTTCAATTAAACGCCATATGACGGAACAGGCAGGCAGCGCAATACGAACGCCGCACTGAACTACTGCGTCATTGAAAAAGACAGCATTTGCAATCGGACCACGCCGATGGCTTTGCAGGGACAAATTGCCACAGGTACCGTGCGTGCGGCGCGTTTTACCGTTTCCGCCCAAGACAGCGTCTGGCGCTCACGGGCTTTTTTAAATTATGTAAGTTGAGAAGACCTGTCAATGTTATTTTTTTCGCAGTTGTTCTTGACTTCGCGAATAGCGGACCTATGGAAAGGCACCTTCTAGCCGTTTTATTGCATTGCACCTTTTGATGAATTCCTTATACTCGTTTTCACTGAGCGCTAAAGCGCCGTCTTCATAAAACTGCGAATTGCGCAGCGCCGGTATGCGATTAAATGGAGTGAGCAATGCGCATGATCCTGTTCAGCAGCCGTCAATACGACGTCGAGACTTTCACCGAAGCGAATGCCGCGCATCGCTATGAACTGCATTTCCAGGAATCGCATCTGAACAGCGAAACCGCCGTGCTCGCGCGTGGCTATGAGGTCGTGTGTCCGTTCGTCAACGATCGTGTCGACGCCGCGGCGCTCGAACATCTGCATGCTGGCGGCACGCGCATGATCGCGTTGCGCTCCGCAGGCTTTAATCACGTCGATCTCGCAACGGCCGAGCGCCTCGGCATTGCCGTCGCCCGCGTGCCCGCTTATTCGCCGCACGCCGTCGCCGAGCATGCGGTGGGCCTCGTGCTCGCGCTGAACCGGCGCCTCCCGCGTGCGGTCGCGCGCACGCGCGAGGGCGACTTCTCGCTGCACGGACTATTGGGCTTCGATCTGCACGGCAAGACAGTCGGCGTGATCGGCACCGGCATGATCGGCCGCGTGTTCGGACGCATCATGTCGGGCTTCGGCATGCGCGTGCTGGCGTACGATCCCGGCACGCCCGCCGACGATCTGCTCGCGCTCGGCGCGCGCTATGTGACGCTCGACACGCTTCTCGCGGAATCGGACATTGTCAGCCTGCATTGTCCGTTGCTTCCGGCAACGTACCATCTGATCGACGCGGCCGCGCTCGCCAGAATGAAGCGCGGCGCGATGCTGATCAACACGGGGCGCGGCGGGCTCGTCGAAAGCAATGCGCTGGTCGGCGCGCTGAAGGACGGTCAGCTCGGCCATCTGGGGCTCGACGTCTACGAGGAAGAAGGCGGTCTGGTCTTCGAGGACCATTCGAATCTACCGCTGCAAGACGACGTGCTCGCGCGTCTTCTGATGTTCCGAATGTGATCGTCACCGCGCACCAGGCGTTTTTTACACGCGAGGCGATGAACGAGATCGCGCAGACCACGCTCGCGAACGTCGCCGCGTGGCAAGCGGGCACGCCTCGCAACGCGGTGCATGCGAACGACCAGGCGTCGTCGGGCCTGCCTGGCTGAAGCCGGAAATCTACCCACCGCCCGCGTTCAGCGGAACGGGGCGAATCGCCGTGCGGGCGTCGTCCGGTGCGCCGCATATCTCGCGCAGCAACGCCGCCTCGCGCTCGTGCACTTCCACCGGAAACCAGCGCGCCCCGGCATCGGCGAGATAGCGCGCGCGATGCTGCCCGTTGCGAAACGCCACCACGCCCTCGCGCTCGAAACCGAGCCACCCGAGCAGGCCCGAAGCGCGGCGCGTCGAGATCGTCACGTAGGGCATCTGCGGAATGCGCGGATTGTCCGGATCGAGGAACTCGCGAATGCCGCGCACCTTTCCCGCATGCCATTCGGCAACGGGCTTCAGAACATAATCGGTGTTGTCGCGATCGGCGCACGCGAGCAGCTTGCGCACGTCGACCACGACGACCTGATGCCGCGTGCCGTCGGCGACGAAGACGCGTTTCAGACGCACGTGGTCGTACCATGAATGCCGGTCGAGCGGGACGATCCAGACGGTCTCCGCGCAGGCCGGCGCACCCGCGGACGGTGAATTGGCGAGAGGCAAAGGCAGGCTCGATAAGCTGGCGGCAGCTCGCCAGCGCGTTAAGAGAGCGCTAACGCTACGAGTCGATTGTGAAAGAAGCATGTCAAGCCACGGTATTAGCTGCTGTGCATGAGCGCTGCACTGGCGCCCGAACGGATCAACGAACGGGCGAACGCGGACCTTCAGGGAGACGACGATGATAAGCACGCAAAATTTCAACCAATATGTGCGTATCGAAGCTAACCGTGATAACGGCGTAGCAACCATCGTGCTTGAGCGTCCGGAGCGGCGTAATGCGGTCGACCGCCTCGTCGCCGATGCGTTGAGCGCCGCGTTTCAATGCTTCGAAGCCGAGCCCGCGTGGCGCGCGGCCGTGCTGTTCGGCGCGTGCGGCACCTTCTGCGCAGGCGCGGATCTGAGCGCGCTCGCCGACGACACGCGCCGCAACGAGATTCACGCGGACGGCAGCGGTCCCGGACCGATGGGACCGACGCGCATGCATTTCACGAAGCCGGTGATCGCGGCCATTGCGGGCTATGCGGTCGCGGGCGGTCTGGAGCTGGCGGCCATGTGCGACCTGCGTGTCGTCGAGGAGGACGCGGTGCTCGGCGTGTTCTGCCGCCGCGTCGGCATTCCGTTGATCGACGGCGGGACGATTCGCTTGCCGCGGCTGATCGGCATGTCGCGCGCGCTCGATCTGATACTCACCGGCCGCGCGGTGAGCGCGCAGGAAGCGCTCGCTTTCGGCCTCGCGAATCGCGTGGTCGCCAAAGGCGAGGCGCGCGCGGCGGCCGAGCAACTAGCCGCCGAACTCGCGGCCTTTCCGCAGGCGGCGCTGCTGGCCGACCGCCGCTCGGTGCTGGAAAACAGCATGCTGGACGATCTCGCCGACGCGCTGCGGCGCGAAGGCGCCGGCGGCTATGCGGCGGTTTTCGACGAAGGTGTTGCGGGCGCCGAGCGTTTTACGAAGGGCGCGGGACGTCACGGCAAGGCGTCGGATTAAAAACAACAGCCGCGCCGTGCACACGACTGAGCGCCCAGCACTATCGTTTTGACTTAGGTAAAATCCCTAACTGTTTTGCTTTCAGCACGGCGCACGCGCTTTCGCCCCGAAAACGCGCGCCGTCCGCGCGACGTCTCGCGCCGCGCCGATCCACAGTCCGCCGCCATGCCTTTGCCCCTGCTTGCTCTCGCCATTGCCGCCTTTGGCATTGGCACCACCGAATTCGTCATCATGGGGCTGTTGCCCAACGTCGCCCGCGATCTGTCGGTGTCGATTCCGGCTGCCGGCATGCTGGTCTCCGCTTATGCGCTCGGCGTGACGATCGGCGCGCCCATTGTGGCGATCGCCGTCGCCAACATGCCGCGCAAGAAAGCGCTGATGAGCCTGATCGGCGTATTCATCGTCGGCAATCTGCTGTGCGCGCTTGCGCCGGGCTACGCGGTGCTGATGGCCGCGCGGATCGTCACCGCGTTCTGCCACGGCGCGTTCTTCGGCATCGGCTCAGTGGTGGCCGCGGGGCTCGTCGCGCCGAACCGCCGCGCGCAGGCCATCGCGCTGATGTTCACCGGCCTCACGCTGGCGAATGTGCTCGGTGTGCCGCTCGGCACGGCGCTCGGCCAGGCTGCCGGCTGGCGCGCGACCTTCTGGGCAGTGACGGGCATCGGCATCGCCGCGGCCGCCGCGCTCGCGGTCTGCCTGCCGGCGAAGATCGAGATGCAGAAAGCGAGCCTCGTGCGCGAATTCGGCGTGCTGAAAAATCCGCAAGTTCTGATGGTGCTCGGCATCAGCGTACTGGCGTCGGCGAGCCTCTTTTCCACTTTCACGTACATCACGCCGATTCTCGAAGACGTGACCGGTTTCACGCCGCACGCGGTCACGCTCGTGCTGTTGCTGTTCGGCCTTGGGCTGACGGTTGGCAGCACGCTCGGCGGCAAGCTCGCGGACTGGCGGCTGATGCCGTCGCTGGTGGCGTTCCTGCTCGCCATCGTCGCGATTCTGACGATCTTCGCCGGCACCATGCATGCCGAAATTCCGGCGATGATCACGATCTTCGCGTGGGGCGTTCTGGCGTTTGCGATCGTGCCGCCGTTGCAGATACTGATCGTCGACCGCGCGAGCGATGCGCCGAATCTCGCGTCGACGCTGAATCAGGGTGCCTTCAACCTCGGCAATGCGACGGGCGCCTGGCTCGGCGGCATGGCGATCGGTGCGGGTGCGCCGTTGACTACGCTGCCGTGGGTCGGTGTCGCTATTTCCGTTGGGGCGCTGCTGCTTACGCTGTGGTCGGTGTCGATCGACCGGCGTGCACAAAGGATGGCGGTGGCGGGGTGAACGCCAGGAGCGCATAGTGAGGCCAGCCGGCCGGGCGGCCTTTCTGGGCCATAGCCGGCCGGCGCTTCAGGTTCACGCGTTCACCCCCGCGCCGCCACAATCTCCCCGACGCAAGCCCCAAAACCCACGCGATATCCATCGCCCTGGCACCATCCGGCGAGCGTCAATTCATCGCCGTCCTCAATGAACGTGCGCGTGCCGCCGTCTTTCAGTTCGAGCGGCTTCTTGCCGTTCCACGTCAGTTCGAGCAGGCTGCCGTACGAGTCTTCGGTCGGGCCGCTGATCGTGCCCGAGCCCATCAGGTCGCCCACTCGCGTATTGCAGCCCGATACCGTGTGATGCGCGAGTTGCTGCGCCATCGTCCAGTACATGTGCCTGAAGTTGGTTCGCGCGATGGTCGTCGCCTGTTTCGCTGCATGAGGCCGCAGCTTCACTTCGAGCGCGATGTCGAACGCATGGTCGCCGTCGTGCCGTAGATACGCCAGCGGCTCTGGCTCCTGCACCGGGTGCGCGACGCGGAACGGTTCGAGTGCATCGAGCGTGACGATCCACGGCGAGATCGTGGTCGCGAACGTTTTTGCGTTGAACGGACCGAGCGGCACGTATTCCCATTGCTGAATGTCGCGGGCGCTCCAGTCGTTCAGCAGCACCATGCCGAAGATGTGCGCTTCCGCGTCCGCACATGCAATCGGCTCGCCCAACGCGTTGCCGCCGCCGATCACAAAGCCCGTCTCGAGTTCGATGTCGAGCTTGCGGCACGCGCCGAACACCGGCCGCTCCTGATCGGGCAACTTCAATTGACCATTGGGCCGACGCACCGGCGTGCCGCTCACCACCACCGACGACGCGCGTCCGTTGTAGCCGATGGGCATCTCCGACCAGTTCGGCAGCAGCGCATTCTTCGGATCGCGAAACATCGAGCCGACGTTCGTCGCATGCTCTTTCGAAGAATAAAAGTCCGTATAGCCGGGAATCTGCACGGGCAAATGAAGCCGCGCGTCGGCCGCACGCACCAGCACTTTGGCGCGCAGTGCCGCGTCGTCGCGCAACGTCGCGGTGTCGCGTGAAAGCAGGTTGCTCAACTGGATGCGCACGCTGCGCCACGCGTCGCGGCCTAGCGCGATGAAGTCGTTCAGCGTATCGCGCGCAAAAACATCGGCGTTCGACGGCAGCTTCAATAGCCCCGCCGCCTGCAATGCGGCCAGATCGACGATCTCATCGCCGATCGCCACGCCCGCGCGGCGCGCACCGTTTGTCGTGTCGCTGAAAATGCCGAACGGCAAATTCTGGATCGAGAAATCGTGACTCGGCTCGTTGGCCGACTCGACCCAGCTTTTGCGCGACGGATCGAGCGTCGCCTGAAGATCGCTCACTGCGCTCATCGTTGCTCCGGATTGAAGTGTTTCTTGAGACCTTGCCAGCACTCGTAGTAATGCGCCTGAAGCTGCGCGGTTTCGAGCGCAAAGCGCGTCGGCTTGATCAGCGTGCGCGTTTCGAACATGAAGGCCATCGTGTCGCCGACCTTGCTCGGCTTCGACGTGTCGCTATGCGACGCTTTCTCGAAGGTCTCCGCGTCGGGGCCGTGGCCGGACATGCAGTTATGCAGGCTCGCGCCGCCCGGCACGAAGCCTTCGGCCTTCGCGTCGTAGACGCCATGCACGAGGCCCATGAATTCGCTCGCGACGTTGCGATGGAACCACGGCGGGCGGAACGTATCTTCCGCGGCGAGCCAGCGCGGCGGAAAGATCACGAAGTCGATCGTATCGACGCCCGGCGTGTCGCTCTGCGATTGCAGCACGAGAAATATCGACGGGTCCGGATGATCGAAGCTGATCGAGCCGATCGTGTTGAAGCGCCGCAAGTCGTACTTGTACGGCGCATAGTTGCCGTGCCACGCGACCACGTCGAGCGGCGAATGGCCGATGTCCGCACGCCACAAATTGCCGTTCATTTTCGCGACGAGTTCGAAGTCGCCTTCGCGGTCTTCGTAGGCGGCATGCGGCGTGAGAAAGTCGCGCGGATTGGCGAGACCGTTCGAGCCGATCGGACCAAGATCCGGCAAGCGCAGCAACGCCCCGAAGTTTTCGCAGATGTAGCCGCGCGCATTGCCGTCGGGCAGGCTCACCGCGAAGCGCACGCCGCGTGGAATCACCGCGATCTCGAACGGTTCGACGTCCAGCCGGCCCAGTTCGGTTGCGATATGCAGGCGCCCTTCCTGCGGCACGATCAGCAGTTCGCCGTCGGCGCTGTAGAAGAAGCGGTCTTGCATCGAGCGATTCGCCGCGTACAGGTGGATCGCGCAGCCGTTCATCGATTCGGCTGCGCCGTTGCCGGCCATCGTCACCCAGCCGTCGATGAAATCCGTCGGCACGGTCGGCATCGGCAACGCGTCCCAGCGCAACTGGTTGGGCGGCGTCGGCGGGACGTCGGCGAAATTGGCGACGAGCCGCTCCGAAGGCAGCGGCGCGAACGGCTTGTGCACCGCCGCCGGACGGATGCGGTACAGCCACGAGCGCCGGTTGTGGCCGCGCGGCGCGGTGAACGCGGTGCCCGACAATTGTTCGGCGTACAGACCATAGGCGACGCGCTGCGGTGAATTGCGCCCTGCGGGCAGCGCGCCCGGCAGCGCTTCGGTCGCGAATTCGTTGGCAAAGCCGGACTGATAACCGGGCTCGATTTCGAGCCGCGAACTGGCGCTATGCGGCTGACGTGTTGAGGTGTCCATGCAAGTTCTCCGTTGACTCTGTATTTCGTCTCACGCGGGTTTCGTCACGCCGTTTGCGGCTGCGACGGGCGGTTGCGTTGCCGCGTCGCCGCGGCGAGCGCGATCACGAGCAGCGCGGAACACAGCACCGGCACGGCGGCCGCATGAAACAGCGATTCGTTCGACCAGTTCAATGCGATCAACTGGCCACCGACGAGCGGTCCAATCACCGAGCCGATCCGTCCGATACCGAGGCTCCAGCCGATGCCCGTCGAGCGCAGCGTGGTCGGGTAGAAATGGCCGGCCAGCGCGTTCACCGCCGGCTGTCCGCCGACCACGCAGAAGCCGCCCGCGAACACGACGAGCAACAGCCACGGCAACGCATGCGCGACCGTCCCGATGGTGCCAACGGCGAGCGCCGCGCCCGCAAAGCACAGGAACAGCACGCGCACAAAACCGAACCGTTCGATGAACCAGCCGAGCAGCAACGTGCCCACGACGCCGCCCGTCTGCAACACCGTGCCGACGATCACCGCCGTGCTCGGCGAATAACCGGCGTCGCGCATAACCGTAGGCAGCCAGTTCGACAGGAAGTACAGATCGATCAGATTCATGAAGCTGATCGCCCACAGGATCAGCGTCACCGGCGCCCGGCCCGCGCGGAACAGTTCCGCGACCGGCGCACCGTCATTGCCCTTTTCACGCACGACGACGCGCGTGTTCGCGTCGATCGGCAGGCTCGGATCGAATCGGGCGAGCCAGCGCAACGCGCGCTCGCTGCGGCCCTTCAGCACAAGAAATTGCAACGACTCCGGCAGCAAGGCAAGCATGGCGACGGCGAGCAGCAGCGGCACCACGCCGCCGACCCAGAACACCGCGCGCCAGCCGTAGGCCGGAATCAACGCGGCGCTGATAAATCCGCCGAGCGCGGCGCCCAACGTGAAACCGCACGACACCAGCATCATGCGCTTCACGCGATGCGCCGGCGTCGAGAATTCGCCGACGAGCGCCATCGCGTTCGGCATGATGCAGCCGAGGCCAAGACCCGTAATGAAGCGCAGCGCGATCAACGCGGGGATCGTCGCGACAAAGGGCGTGGCGAGCATCGACAGCGCGAAGAAAAAGGTCGCGCCGATCAGCACCGGACGACGCCCGATGCGGTCGGCCAGCACCGACAACCCAAGTGCGCCGAGCAGCATGCCGAACAGGCTCGCGCTGAAAACCGGACCGAGCGCCGCCTTCGACACATGCCATTCGCCGATCACGCTCGGCGCGACATAGCCCATGGCCTGCGCGTCGAAGCCGTCGATGACGAGGCACAGTCCGCACAACGCGAGCAACATCAATTGAAATGCCGGGTGATGCGTTTCGCCGAGCACCTGCTCGACTTCGATCACGTTGGCGGCGGCTGCGGCCGGCTTGGCGCTCATGAGGGTTGTCTCCGGATAGGGTCTTCGAATGCTTGCGCGAGAATTTACGCATAGTAAAACGAATTACGTTAAGTGAAATTAACGTATACCCTGGAGCTTGCGCGACACACGCGCCGCGGCCCGCGCAGACAGGCATCCGCGGGATATGGTTATCAGCATTTTGTTCATGTGACGGCGGTGCGGACTGCTACCATCGGAAGATGCGGTGTACGCGCGTTGTCCCGGCGCCGACACGCCACCAAGTGATCCATTCGCCTAAATGATTCCGCCGACTATCCCCACTCTCGTTGCGCGCGCCAGTGACCATCCCTTTCTCGGCAAACATCTGGCGATGGGCTCCGGCAGCCACGGAGACTTCGCGCTCGCGCGCTTTAACGACCTCGAACTGACGAGCGGCTACGAGCCGATCTTCGACATCAGCGTGCATGCGTTGGCGCAGTCGCTGTCGTCGGATGTGGAAAACGTGGATCGTTTCGGCGATGAGCTCGGCTTCCAGGCGGTCACGCAGCGGCTCGACGCCGCGCCGTTCGATATGTTCGACGCGTTCGACCGCATCGGCGACGACCAGCAACTGGTCTCGCTGGATCGCATGTCGCGCGCGCTGCATGCGATCAATTTCTTCGGCGCACAGCGGCACGGCCTGCTATTTCTGCGCGTGCACGAGCGGCTGTTGAAGAGCGTGAAGTACGACCACGGGCGGCATTTTTCGAGCGTGCTGACGTCGTTCGGGCTGAATCCGGCGAGGATCGTGATCGAGCTGCCCGCGGCGGCCGTCGCGCATAAGACTTTTCTCGGCTATCTGACGAAGAGCTATCAGCACTACGGCTTCAAGGTCGCGGGCAATCTGTCGAACGCGGGGCAGATTCTGTCGGTCTCCGATACGGCGCGGCTCGATTTCCTCAAGATGGATGCGGCAGTCGCGTTGCGCGACGCGACGGTCAAGCCGTTAGTCGGCTACGCGGGCCGGCTGCGGATTCCGCTGATTTTTAATCGCGTGATGGACGAAGCGCAGTTCGAAGCGTTGCAGCAATACGATGTGCGCTTTGTGCAGGGGCCGCTGTTTAATGCGCATTATCATGATCGGGCGGCTTGAGCGTGGCTTGATCCCGGCTTGATTTGCGCCACGGACTGCTAGCCCACGTCTCCCAGACGCCGCGCAAGCGTCTTCAATCTCGGCGCTACTTTCTCGCGAAACACCTCTTCTCCCATCGACGAAGCCGGCCCGCTGCAACTCAGCACGAGCCAGCGTCCTTCGCGCGGCTCGCGAAACGGCACCGCGACCGCGTTCACATCGTCATGCCACGCGCGAAACGAATAACAGCAGCGCTCCTCGGCGAACGCCGCGATCTCCTTCACGGCCTCGGCCACCAGCGCCGCGCCGCCCTTGCCCGCCGCTTTCTTCAGTTCGGCGAGCAGCGCATGGCGCACGTCGGCAGGCTGCACGGCGAGATACGCGCGGCCCATTGAGCTCGTCAGCATCGACAGTTTCGAGCCGGGCGCGAGGCCGAGCGTGAGCGCCGTTTCGCTGCGAATCGTGTCGAGATAGATCATGTCGAGTCCGTCGCGGCAGCCGAGCGACACCGCCGCGCCGACTTCGCGCGCGAACGCGCGCATATGCGGGCGCGCGAGTTCCAATGTGTCCGTGCCGGACAGCAACGCGAAACCGAGCGACAACACGCCGGCATCGAGCGCATATTTGCCTAGCGCCTCGTCGAGCCGCAGATAACCGAGCACGGTCAGCGTGTACGCGAGACGGTTGACGGTCGCCTTCGGCAAACCCGTGCGTTCGACGAAATCGCGGTTGCCGAGCATCGTCTCGCCAGGCTTGAAAGCGCGCAGCAGTTCGAGCCCGCGCGCAAGGGCGACGACAAATTTGCGCTCGTCGAGCGGCTCGGTGAAAGTGGCTGCGGGCGTCATCGGGTGATACACTCGGGTGTCGTTTGCAAAACATTGTTTCGCATAGCGGAACTCAAGTCAAGCTTGGATTACGCAGGAATCAGGAGATATGTCATGGCCGAGGCCGCGCAGTTTCACTGGGAAGACCCGTTGCTGCTGGATCAGCAGCTCACCGAAGACGAACGCATGGTGCGCGACGCCGCCGCCGCGTATGCACAGGACAAGCTCCAGCCGCGCGTGCTCGAAGCGTTCCGTCACGAGAAGACGGACATCGAGATCTTCCGCGAAATGGGCGAGCTCGGCCTGCTCGGCCCGACCATCCCTGAGCAATACGGCGGGCCGGGGCTCAACTATGTGGCGTATGGGCTGATCGCGCGTGAAGTGGAGCGCGTGGATTCCGGCTACCGGTCGATGATGTCGGTGCAGTCGTCGCTCGTGATGGTGCCGATCTACGAATTCGGCTCGGAGGCGCAAAAGCAGAAGTATCTGCCGAAGCTCGCCACCGGCGAATGGATCGGCTGCTTCGGGCTCACCGAGCCGAATCACGGCTCCGATCCGGGCAGCATGGTGACGCGCGCGAAGAAGGTCGACGGCGGCTACTCGCTGTCGGGCTCGAAAATGTGGATTACGAATTCGCCGATCGCGGATGTGTTCGTCGTATGGGCGAAGCTCGAGGAAAACGGCAAGGACGCGATTCGCGGCTTCATTCTCGAGAAGGGCTGGAAGGGACTGTCGGCGCCGACCATCCATAGCAAGGTGGGTTTGCGCGCGTCGATCACCGGCGAAATCGTGCTCGACGAAGTGTTCGTGCCGGAAGAAAACCGCTTTCCCGAAGTGAGTGGGCTGCGCGGTCCGTTCACCTGCCTGAACTCGGCGCGCTATGGCATCGCGTGGGGCGCGCTCGGTGCAGCCGAATCGTGCTGGCATACCGCGCGTCAGTATGTGCTCGATCGCAAGCAGTTCGGCCGGCCGCTCGCGGCCAATCAGTTGATTCAGAAAAAGCTCGCCGACATGCAGACGGAAATCACGCTGGGCCTGCAAGGCGTGCTACGCCTTGGCCGCATGAAGGACGAAGGCACTGCGGCCGTCGAGATCACGTCGATCATGAAGCGCAATTCGTGCGGCAAGGCGCTCGACATCGCGCGGCTCGCGCGCGACATGCTGGGCGGCAACGGCATTTCGGACGAATTCGGAATTGCGCGGCATCTGGTGAATCTGGAAGTCGTGAACACTTATGAAGGCACGCACGACATTCACGCGCTGATTCTCGGCCGCGCGCAAACGGGCATTCAGGCGTTTTTCTGAGGCTTGTCTGAGCATGTACGGAGCGCCGCTTGCGTCGATAACGGCGCGCTCTGGCGAGCAATAAAAGAAGGCCGGTTCGCAATGAACCGGCCTTCATTTATTTGACGACGCGCCGGAGTTTCCCGACGCGCCGAACGCGAGCTTACTTGTTCGGCTGCGGCGTCATGCGCAGATACGGACGCAGTGCCTTGTAGCCCTTCGGGAACTTCTGCTTGATCACTTCTTCGTCCTTCAGCGACGGCACGATCACGACGTCGTCGCCCTGCTTCCAGTTGCCGGGCGTCGCGACCGAGTGGCTGTCGGTAAGCTGCAGCGAATCGATCACGCGCAGAACTTCGTCGAAATTGCGCCCCGTGCTCGCCGGGTACGTGATGATAAGACGCACCTTCTTCTTCGGATCGATCACGAACAGCGAGCGCACGGTGAGCGTTTCGTTCGCGTTCGGGTGAATCATGTCGTACAACTCGGACACCTTGCGGTCGCCGTCGGCCAGAATCGGGAAGCCGACGCTCGCGGCCTGCGTTTCATTGATGTCCTTGATCCACTCCTTATGCGACTCAGCGCTGTCGACCGACAATGCAATCGTCTTGACGTTGCGTTTTGCGAATTCGTCGGCGAGCTTGGCCGTCAGACCGAGTTCAGTGGTGCAGACCGGCGTGAAGTCGGCCGGATGCGAGAACAGGACGCCCCAGCTATCGCCGAGCCATTCATGAAACTTGATGCGGCCGATACTCGACTCCTGCTCGAAATCCGGTGCGATATCGCCAAGACGTAGACTCATTTGCATCTCCTTAAGGTTCTGAAAAACTGGCGTGGGCGTGTGCCCGTGTGGTTCCGCAAAGATAAAGCATACGGCAGCAACCGTACATGGCGAACCAACATCGGCTCAGTACTTTATGCGGTTTTGTAATTTTCGCCGATTTAGTGGAAACTTTGCGGGACAGATCAACTCCATCATGCACTAACATCAACTGCGGAAGTGGCGCAGTGGATGTTCGGGGAGTTTCACCTCGCCGGGAACGGTTCGTGCATTCGCTCGGTGCAACCGGGCAGTGGCTCGCCAGTCGCCGTTTCTTTGGTTACGATTCACGCGTGGCGTGAGACGAAGGGGGAGCTGTCAATGTCGGAAGTCAACAAGGAGAGATTGATGTCGGATATCAAAACCGTCCTCGCGGACGCGGAAGACCTGCTGAAACAGGCCGCAAGCGCAACGGGCGAGCGCGCTTCGGAATTGCGCGAAACGGCGCTGTCCCGCCTGAAGCAAGCCAGGGAAAAAGCGGCCGACGTGCAGGTCGTCGTAGTCGAGAAAGGCAAGAAGGCTGCTCGCGCAACCGACGACTACGTTCACGAGCACCCGTGGGCATCCATCGGCATCGCTGCGGGCGCCGGCGTGCTGCTGGGTCTCCTGATCAACCGCAAGTAACACTGCACCGCAGGTGCCGGACACGCGATGTCCGGCATGCCAGCCAATCGAGCGGACCGGCGCACGTCAGGCCGGTCAGCTTATCCCGGCGCGCACGTTTGCCACGCGCCGCTTCGGCCAACCCGCGCAACGCCCACAGCCATGACGATCGACACACAATCGCAGCGCGAACAACATAGTCCGTTACGCCGCATCATCAGTTCGGTGTCGGCGATTCTGCAAACGCGTCTGGAACTGATCGGCATTGAACTCGCCGAAGAAAAGGATCGCCTCCTCGGCGTGCTGTTCCTCGGCCTTGCCGCGATGATGCTGACCACCATGGCCCTGATCGCCCTCACGGCGCTGATCGCGATTGCGTTCTGGGACACCTACCGATGGCAGGCGCTTGCCGGAATCACGCTCGTCTACGCGATTGCGGGACTGGTGTGTGCGCTAAAGGCGCGCAGCGGGCTGCGCAATGCGCCGATGGTGTTCGATGCCACCATCGCCGAATTCGAAAAAGACCGCGACGTGTTTCGCAAACCGTAGCGTTGGCGAACGAGTGTGATGCTTTGCGAGCCGTTTGTAGCATTGTTCATTGCCCTTTCGTTGCGCTGTTCCTTGCCCCTCTCACTGCCGACACGCCATGAGCCATAGCTACTCCAGCACCGCCTACCGTAACAAGCGCCAGCCGGCGAGAGACTTGAGCGCACCGCAGTTGCGCGAATTGCGCAAGGAACTGTTGCTCGTGCGCGCGGACGTCGAGCGCATGGAATTCGCTCAGGCCACGCTCGAATTACGCGAGGCCGTCACTCACTTCAGTTGGCTCAAGTTCATCGTGCCAGGCTTCGGCGGGCTGCGCATGGGCAGCGGCGCCAAGGCTAGCCTTCTGAACGCCGGAACCATCGGCGCACTTCTGAAGCAATATCCGGTGATCAGTTCGATCGTGTCGCTCGTGCTCGCGAAACCGTTGCGCGCGACGTTCGCAGCCGGTGCGAAGCCCGCACTCAAGTGGGGCGGTCTCGCATTCGCCGCGTGGGAAGCGTATCGCGTATGGCAGCAGATCAAGGGCGAGTCGCGTGCTTCGGCAAGGTCCGGCGACGAGGGGTGAATTCGTCGCATATGCTGCTGGCATCAGACGGCTTGCTGCGCAGACAGCAGCCCCGTTGCTAGCCTGTGGCCCAACACTGCGCGGTCAGCGGTGCCGAACCGTTTCCCGCAGTCTTATTGCTTCGCATGCCGGTCGCGTCGAGCGTAAAGACGCCGCACGCGTCGTCTCGCATCGGTCCCGATTCGTCCGGCGCCGCTTCGATCGAATAGCCGCCGTTTGCATCGTCCGCCGGCAACACGCGCAACCGATAAACAGCCGAGCCGAATGACGGAGCCTGGTTGAAGCCGGGCGGCAGCGCAAGAACGCTGTCGCTTGCCGCGCCCTCGACGAATTGCGCCGCGCGCAACAGCGCCGATGCCGCGTCCATCCGATACGTGCGCGCGATATGGCTGCGATACGAAGGCACCGCGAACAAAGCCAGCACAGCGACGATCGCGAGCGTGATGATCAGCTCGAGCAAGGTGAATGCGGATAGATGCAGCCTTCTCATTTGCAACCTCGCTAAAAGGGCCGTGCAGCGACGCGCCGCCAATGGCGTTCGATCCTGTCGCCGTCGATAACCAGTTGCATCTGCAGCCATACCTGCGACTCGCGCTTGTTGCCGAAGCCGCGCGCCGTCAACAGATACGCGCGTGCATCGGGGCGACCGGCGAGACGCCACTCTTCGGCCACGCATTGCGGCGCGCGCAGCGAGCCGGGCCATTGCGCCAAAGGTGTGGCAGCGGCGCCTTCGAACGTGGCCTCGACTTTCCATTGCGCTGGCTCATGGGCGGCGGGCTGCGATGCGATCACACCCAGGCCCGTGGATGCAACGGCGCTGCGGGCGCATAAGGTCAATGCCGAATCGGCGGCGTGAAAGGCCTGCAAATAGTCGCGCACGTTTACCGCGCTACGCGCTGCCGCGAGCGATGCCTCGAACCACGCCGCGGACGTCGCGAGCAGCATCGCGGAAATCAGCAGGACGATGGGTAATACGGTGCCGCGCTCCTGCATGCGCGGGGCGTGTCTGCGAAGGCGGCGAGGTCGATCCGATTGCTGACTAGCGGCTTCGTCCAAGCAACCGCGTTCGGCCATGACTGGCGTTTCGCTCACGACAAGCCCCCTGCGTAATTGCGCAACGCAACTCGCCGCCAGAACGCTTGCCGCGGACGCAGATCCGTCGCGATACCGCTTACGCCGTCGCAATCGACATAACGTGAGCGCTGCCCTTGCGGCGCGCCGCGCACTAGCACGCAGAGGTCAACCGCGACCACGTTGGCCCACTGGTCGGCCGTCACCGCCCAGGCGTCGATTGCATTCGCCGCGCCGGCAAGCCAATACTTGATGCGCAACCGCTCCACACCTTCGACGAGCGGTTGCGCGGACCCTGTCTTGCCGTTGCCTTCGCAGTACAGTTCCGGCTCTCCGGTCGAACTGCTCGCCTTCGCGTAAAAGCGATTGACCACCGGCACGCCGCGATCGCCGAGCGCAGCGCTGTTGGCTGTGACAGCTTGTCCGAGGCAGTCCGTCGTCTGTCCCGTGGCCGACGGCCAGGTCGACACGCTGTCTCCAACGTATCGCACCGCGACGCCGTCCGATTTGCCCGTCAATGTCTCGCACGTCGGACGGCTGTCGTCCGTGCCTGTCGGATGCCCGCCCGAACAGCCGAACAACGACGTTGGCGCACGATATTGCGTGGCGTCGGCCGGCACGAAGCCCGCCATCTGCAACTGCTGGCCAACGACGGTCAACGCAGTCAAGCCGGCATCGCGCATACGCAGCGCATTGTTCGCGCGGTCGAAGGCGGCTCGCTGCATCGTGTAAAGCGAGACGGCGCCCGCGGTCACGATGAGTCCAAGCGCAAGCGCGATCACGAGCTCGATCAGCGTATGGCCGCGCACGTCATGCGCATGCGGCATCATTTGACGAACGCCAATGCGACGCACGAAAGGCCCACGGGCGCATCCACTCCGCCGCACGGCTCGGGCTTGTCGATCACGTCGTCGGCGGCGTGCGGCGCGTTGCGCGGAGCCGTCCAAGTGACGCGGGCCGCCGACACGCCTCCTATGCCGATCACCGACGCGTCGCCGCCCGGCAACAGCGTCGCCGCTCGCGAGCGCCATGCGTTAAGCGCGGCGTCGTTCGCTGACGGCGCAGACACCGCTTCGGCGACCGAATCGGCGATCCATGCGGCGTGTTCGCGCATCGACATTGCTCGCGCCTCGCGCGCCGTCCACAATTGCCCGGCGATGAGACCGAGCGCCGTGACTGCCATCACCGCGACGGCCAGCATCACTTCGATCAACGAACTACCGCGGCGCTTGTTGCAACTGCGGTGAGGCCGTGCCTGCAGCCGCCGCAAAGACCTTCTGACCAACGGGCTCACGACGCCGCCCCACACGCGCCGTCCGTAATTCGCGTGCGACCACCCGCCGCGATGCGAATGCAGCGCCGCCACTTATCGCCCTGCGTTGCTTTCGATGGCGTTCGCGGCGCAATGTCGAAGCTGCGAAACGTGCCGATCAGTTGACCAGCAGGCGGTGTGAACGTGAGATTCGTCTGCGTGCCGGCGATGCTCACCGCCGCAACCGAGGCATGCGCGCGCAACAGCGTAGACGTGCCGCCGCGCTCGGCCAATACGGCCCAACCGCAAGACCAGTCGGCGACGCCATTGCCGCACGGCTGCCCGGCGGCAAGACAGTGACGCGCCGCGTCCGTCCTGCATACGATCACGCGGGCGCCGCGGCGCAATGCCTCACTGCGTGCATACGCAAGCGTGGACACGAGCGCGTTCGCACGTGCGTCGACCTGATCGCGCACCTGCCAGGCTACGAACGATGGCGTCGCCATCATCACGATCACCGCGAGCAGCGCGATCACGGCCAGCGTTTCGATAAGCGTAAATGCGCCGCATGGCGACGAAGCGATTGCATGTTGTTTCATCTGCATCCCTGAACGTTTTCAAAGAATGCAGCCAATCTAGCGATTCGCGGACCGTCCAACAATCGGCCGAATGGCCAGGTGGTATTCAGACGCTACCGCACGCGAGAATTCACGCGACGAACCACAATCGGAGCGGCAAATGCAGAAACGTCAAGCCACGCGGCAAAACAGAAACGACAGGAAGCGCCGGGCGGCGGGCTTCCGATCAGCGCTTGCGGGAAGGCTTGGGAGGAGAAGAGGCGCGGCGGAACTCTTCGATCACGTCTTCGAATTCGGAGACGTCTTCAAAGCGCCGGTAGACGGAGGCGAAACGAACGTAGGCAATGGTGTCGAGCGCGCGCAACTCGTTCATGACGAGTTCGCCGAGACGTTCGCTGCGCACTTCGCGCTCGCCGCTGCCCAGCAGTTGATATTCGATACGGGCGACGGCCGCGTCGATCGCGTCCGCTGCAACCGGACGCTTGCGCAGCGCCAGTTGCATGCTCGCGACAATCTTGCGGCGATCGAATTCGGTGCGGCTGCCGTCTTTCTTGACGACCGCCGGCAACGCCAGCTCGACCCGCTCATACGTCGTAAAACGCTTGTCGCAGGCCGGGCAGCGGCGGCGCCGGCGAATCGTCGCGCCGTCTTCCGAGACACGCGAGTCGACGACCTGCGTATCGGCGTGACGGCAGAAAGGGCAATGCATGGCGGCTTAGCGGTAGACCGGGAAGCGCTGCGTCAACTCGGCGACCTGACCACGCACGCGTTCGATCGTGGCGGCGTCTTCCGGGTTGTCGAGCACATCGGCAATCAGGTTACCCACCTGCTCCGCTTCCTTGACGCCGAAGCCGCGCGTGGTCATGGCCGGCGAGCCGAGACGGATACCGCTCGTCACGAACGGCTTTTCCGGGTCGTTGGGAATCGCGTTCTTGTTGACCGTGATGTGCGCTGCGCCGAGCGCGGCTTCCGCAGCCTTGCCGGTGATCTTCTTCGCGCGCAGATCGACCAGCATCACGTGGCTTTCGGTGCGGCCCGAGACGATGCGCAGGCCGCGCTTCACCAGCGTTTCCGCGAGCACGCGAGCGTTTTCGACAACGTGCTGCTGATACGTCTTGAATTCCGGCGACAGCGCTTCTTTGAACGCGACAGCCTTGCCGGCGATCACATGCATCAGCGGACCGCCCTGAATGCCCGGGAAGATTGCCGAGTTGATCTGCTTCTCGAATTCGGCCTTCATCAGGATCACGCCGCCGCGCGGGCCGCGCAGGCTCTTGTGCGTGGTCGTGGTGACGAAATCCGCGTGCGGCACCGGGTTCGGATAGACGCCCGCGGCGATGAGGCCGGCGTAGTGCGCCATGTCGACCATGAAATACGCGCCGACCGACTTCGCGATCTTCGACAGACGCTCGAAGTCGATGCGCAGCGCGAAAGCGGACGCGCCTGCGACGATCAGCTTCGGCTTGTGTTCCTGCGCGAGCTTTTCGGCAGCGTCGTAGTCGATGTCTTCCGCTTCGTTCAAACCGTAGCTGACCACGTTGAACCACTTGCCCGACATGTTGACGGGCGAGCCGTGCGTCAGGTGGCCGCCGTGCGCGAGGCTCATGCCCATGATCGTGTCGCCCGGCTTGAGCATCGCGAAGAACACGCCCTGGTTCGCCTGCGAGCCGGAGTTCGGCTGCACGTTGGCGGCTTCGGCGCCGAACAGTTGCTTCACACGGTCGATCGCAAGCTGCTCGGCCACGTCGACATATTCGCAGCCGCCGTAGTAGCGCTTGCCCGGATAACCTTCGGCGTATTTGTTGGTGAGTTGCGAGCCTTGCGCAGCCATCACAGCCGGGCTCGTGTAGTTTTCGGACGCGATCAGTTCGATGTGCTCTTCCTGACGGCGGTTTTCCTGCTCGATCACCTTCCACAGTTCAGGGTCGACGTTGGCGATGGTGCTTTGGGCTCTGTCAAACATACGGATTCCGTTGAGTGTTTTCAGGTTGACCGGATCGTGCGCCGAATCTTGCGTAGAGGGTACGCGGCGCTGCTGGCGGCTGGGCTTGGCCTGACGTGGCGGAGGAAGAGTCGCCGCACACGCAAGGCAGGACAGCCACCGTCAGCGCAGATGAATGCGCGCGGATCACGGCTGCCCAGGCGAACGGCAAAACGGCACCCCGCGCTTCACGGTGGGTTTTTCCACCTTGAACCCGATTGTCAAAACCGGTTCTATCGCCAGTCACGCAGGGATGAGCGCGTTAGTTTATTGGAAGAGGATCGAATAGGCAACCGGCTTTCGGCCGCCGCAAAGGGCGCCGAAAAAGACCCGGCAGAAGGCCCGACAGGCAGTGCCGAACCGTGCCGCGAAAGCCTGTCGCGCGGCGGCTGCGCAGTTCTCGCGACGCGACTCCTCCGGCTCGTTGATCCTTGCCGCAGCGCCGCATTGGAAGTAGGCTTGGGGCCTTTCTCTCCTACCGACCAGGGAACTGCAATGATCGTGTTCGTCACCGGGGCGTCCGCAGGATTCGGCGCCGCCATCGCTCGTGCCTTCGTGAAAGGCGGCCACCGCGTCGTCGCCACCGCCCGCCGCAAGGACCGCCTGCAAGCGCTCGCCGACGAACTCGGCGACGCTCTCCTGCCCTACGAGCTGGACGTGCGCGACCGCGCGGCCGTCGAGGCGGTGCCCGCCTCGTTGCCGGCCGACTTCGCCGCCATCGACGTGCTCGTCAACAACGCCGGCCTCGCGCTCGGCGTGGAGCCGGCTCATAAAGCGAGCCTGGACGAATGGCAGACGATGATCGAAACGAACTGCACCGGGCTCGTTCAGGTCACGCATGCACTGTTGCCCGGCATGGTCGAGCGCAACCGCGGCCATGTCTTCAACCTTGGCTCGGTCGCGGGCCACTGGCCTTATCCGGGCGGCAACGTCTACGGCGCGACGAAGGCATTCGTGCGGCAGTTCAGCCTGAATCTGCGTGCCGACCTTGCCGGCACCGCGCTGCGCGTGACCGACATCGAGCCGGGCCTGTGCGGCGGCACGGAGTTCTCGAACGTGCGCTATCGCGGCGACGACCAGAAGGCCGGCAAGGTCTACGAGAACGTGCAGCCGCTCACGGCCGAGGACATCGCCGATTCGATCTACTGGATCGCCACGCGCCCGGCCCACGTCAACATCAACACGATCGAACTGATGCCGGTCGCGCAATCGTTCGCCGGTTTGAGCGTTCATCGCGGCTGAGGCCCGCCAGGCCGCGCGCACATCTTGAAACAGACCTCGCGGTGTGCGTTCCGGTAAAATGCGCCGCATGAATATGACGACAAGCCAGCCAGGCGCGGAAATCGGCCACACGTGGGGCATCCGCGTGTATTACGAAGATACCGACGCCGGCGGCATCGTGTTTTACGCGAACTACCTGAAGTTCTTTGAACGGGCGCGCACCGAATGGCTACGCGCCTGCGGGATCGACCAGAACCGGCTCGCCGACGAAACGGGCGCCATTTTCATCGTCCGTAGCACGGCGGTCGATTATCGGGCGCCGGCACGTCTCGACGACGTGGTGAAAGTCGTCAGCCGCATCGAGCGCCTTGGCAAGGCATCCGTCGACTTCGTGCAGGAAGCGTGGCGCGACGGCACGTTGCTTGCTACCGGCTCGATCCGGGTCGGCTGCGTCGAGCGCACAGCGCTGCGCCCCGCCGCGATTCCTTCGCCGGTGCTGGCCGCTTTGCGGCGCGGACCCGGCGTCAGCGAGGGCGGCGTGTCAACGAACGCAGGCTGACTCCCGTTGTTACGGCGCCAGTGAACTCGCATCGATCAAGCAGCACCAAGCATGGTTCGGCTTGCGTCACCGCCGAAGCTTCCGTTTTGCTCACGGCAAGCTTCGTGTGGCCTTGCAAAGCCGGACGCCCCCTTTCGGGACGATAAAACGAACCTTTATGAACACTACACAAGATCTGTCGATCGTTTCTCTCGTACTCAATGCGAGCCTGCTGGCGCAGGCCGTCATGGCCCTCCTGCTGCTGCTGTCGCTGTTGTCGTGGACTTTCATCTTCCGCAAGTGGTTTGCGATCCGCCGGGCGCGCGCGCAAACTGAGCGTTTCGAACGCGATTTCTGGTCGGGCGGCGACCTGCAGGCGCTGTATCAAAGTGCCGCGAATAACCGTCACACCATCGGCGCGCTAGAGCGAATTTTCGAATCCGGCATGCGCGAATTTCTCAAGGGCAAGGAGAAACGCCTGAACGACCCGGGCGCGATTCTCGACGGCGCGCGCCGTGCAATGCGTGCCGCGTTCCAGCGTGAAATGGACGTGCTTGAGGCCAACCTCGCGTTTCTCGCGTCGGTCGGTTCGGTCAGCCCGTATATCGGTCTGTTCGGCACGGTCTGGGGGATCATGAATGCGTTTCGCGGACTCGCCAACGTGCAGCAGGCCACGCTTGCGAACGTCGCGCCGGGCATCGCCGAGGCATTGACCGCCACCGCGATCGGCCTCTTTGCCGCGATTCCCGCGGTGGTCGCGTATAACCGCTACGCGCACGACATCGACCGTCTGGCGATCCGCTTCGAGACCTTCATCGAAGAGTTCTCGAACATCTTGCAGCGCCAGGCGCACTAAGGAGTCCACGATGGCAGGCTCTCGCTCCTCCAGCATGCGCGGCGGCCGCTCGCGCCGCGCGATGTCCGACATCAACGTCGTGCCGTATATCGACGTGATGCTCGTGCTGCTCGTCATCTTCATGGTGACCGCGCCGCTCGTCGCGCCGTCCATCGTCAATCTGCCGACAGTCGGCGGCGCCGCGCCGCAGCAGCAAACGCCGCCCGTGATCGTCAACATTCGCGCGGACGGCAACATGAGCGTCAAGTACAAGGACGACGCGGGCGCGCAGCAGCAGGAGGACATGACGAAAGCCGGGCTTAACGGCTTCATCGCCGACCGCGCGCAGTCGCATCCCGATCAGCCTGTCGTGATCGCCGCCGACAAGACCGTGAAGTATGAAGTCGTGATGAATGTGATGTCCGAGCTCAAGGCTCGCGGCGTCAAACGCGTTGGATTGCTCGTCAAATCGCAATGATCCGTAAGAACACCGACTATCCGCTCCAGCCACCGCGTGAACGCGGCACCGGGCGAGCCTTTGCGTTCGCGCTGGTGATGCATGCGCTGCTCGGGTTCTTCCTGTATCACGGCATCCAGTGGCAAAACAGCACGCCCGAAGGTGCCGAAGCGGAACTGTGGACCGAGGTGCCGGACAGCGTGATTCCGCGCCCGGTCACGCCGCCGCCCGTACCTGTTGCGCCTGCTCCGCCGGTGCCCGACGAACAGGCCGACATCGCGTTGCAGGAAAAGAAGCGCAAGCAGCAGGAAGCGGCGCGCGAGGCGCAACTCGCGGAACAGCAGCGTCAGCAGAAGCTCCAGGCTCAGCAGGAAGCTGAGGCGAAGCGCGAGCAGCAACTCGCGGCCGAACAGGCGGCGCAACTGGCTGCGCAGAAGGCCGCGGCGGCGAAGCAGAAACAACTGCAACAGCAGCAACAGGCGGACAAGCTCAAGCAACAGCAACTGGCCGAGCAGAAAAAGCAGCAACTGAAAGAACAGCAGGACGAACAGCAGAAACAGGCCGAAGCCGAAGCGCAGAAGAAGGCTGATGCGCAGAAGGCGGCCAAGGCAAAGGCGCAAGCGGAAGCCGCGGCGCAGGCGAAGAAACTCGACGCCGAACGTCGCGCGCGCCTCGCGCAAATGCAGGGCATGGCAGGGCCTCCGGGCTCGACCGGCAATGGCCTCGGCAAGAGCGGCACGGGCAGCGGCTCGGGCGGCAATGCGGCATCGCCCGGTTATGCGGACAAGGTTCGGCGCGTGGTGCGGCCGAACATTTCGTGGGGTGGCGAGACCGAGGGTCTCGAGACCGTGATCGCCGTTCGTTGCTCGCCGACCGGCACGCTGTTGAGCGCGACGATCGCGCACAGCAGCGGCAATGCGGCGTGGGACGATGCCGCGCTGCGAGCCGTTCAGCGTTCCGATCCGATGCCTCAGGACATCGACGGAAAAACGCCGGGGAGTTTCAGGATCACGTTGCGGCCGGCCGGTTGACGGCAGCCTGACAGTGGGTGACAGCAGGCCCCGCGCCCCTTTCGGCGCGGCGCACTCGGGAACGAAATAGTCGTTTTCCGGTCTGTCTGCTGTCGCGAAGCTTTAGTAAAACCGTTTTTGGGGAATCCATACAGCATGAGTTTGATGACCAAGCTAGGCCTGCGGACACTTGTAGCGTCGTGCCTGATCGCCGCCGGCGGCGCCGCGAACGCGCAACTCAACGTGCTCGTCACGGGCGTCGGGTCCACCCAGTTTCCGATCGCAACGGCGAACTTCGCCAATGAAGCGAACTCGCCGCAGCAGGTCAGCACCATCGTGCGTCAGGACCTGCAGCGCAGCGGCAAATTCACCAACATCGACGCGGGTTCTGCGCCCGTTCCCGAAACGGCTTCCGTCGATCTCGGAAGCTGGAAGGCGAAGGGCGCGAATGCGTTCGTGGCCGGCAGCGTGAACCGCCTGCCGAACGGCCAGTACGAAGTGCGCTTCAAGCTGTACGACACGGTCAAGGGCGAAAGTCTCGGCGGCCTCGTGCTGGTGAGCCCGGAAAGCGGCCTGCGCATGAGCGCGCATAAAGTGGCCGACTACATCTACGCCAAGCTGATGGGCGGCCGCGGCGCGTTCGCCACGCGGCTGTCGTATGTCATCAAGAGCGGCAACCGCTATCAGTTGCAGATTTCGGATTCCGACGGCCAGGACGCGCACATCGCGCTGTCGAGCCCCGAGCCGATCATCTCGCCGGCATGGTCGCCTGACGGCACCAAGGTCGCTTACGTTTCGTTCGAGAAGAAGAAGCCGATCGTCTATATTCACGATCTGCCTACGGGGCGCCGCATCGTCGTGTCCGATCAGAAGGGCAATAACAGCGCGCCCGCGTGGTCGCCGGACGGCCGCACGCTCGCCGTCGCGCTCTCGCGCACGGGCAACACGCAGATCTTCGCGGTCAATGCGGACGGCAGCGGCCTGCGCCGTCTCACACAGGGCAGCTCGATCGACACCGAGCCGACCTTCTCGCCCGACGGCCAGTCGATCTATTTCACGAGCGACCGCGGCGGCCAACCGCAGATCTACAAGATGTCGGCGCAAGGCGAAAGCGCCGGCGGCGCACAGCGCGTCACGTTCACCGGCAGCTACAACACGAGCCCGCGCGTGAGCCCGGACGGCAAGCAACTCGCGTATATTTCGCGCGTCGGCGGCGGCTTCAAGCTGTATATCCAGGACTTGCAAGGCGGAACCGCCACGGGCCTGACGGACACGACACATGACGAATCGCCGAGCTTCGCGGCGAACGGTCAGTACATTCTTTACGCCACTCAGGTGAACGGCCGTGGCGTATTGGCCGCGGTTTCGACCGACGGTCGCACCCGGCAGGTCCTGTCAGTGCAGGGAGGCAGCGTACGCGAGCCGTCCTGGGGCCCTTTCATGCAATAACGTTGACGCAATAACTGATGCAATAACACAAGGAGAGTACAAAATGATGTCCAAACTTCGCTTCGCATTTGCAGTTCTCATGGTCGGCGCATTGGCCGCGTGTCACTCGGGCGTCAAGCTCGACGAAAACGCTAACAAGGGCGGCGCAGTCTCCACGCAGCCGAACCCGAACGATGTCGCGCAAGTGAACGTCGATCCGTTGAACGACCCGAACAGCCCGCTCGCGAAGCGCAGCATTTACTTCGACTTCGACAGCTACTCGGTGAAGGACGACTACCAGTCGCTGCTCCAGCAACACTCGCAGTACCTGAAGAGCCATCCGCAACGCCACGTGCTGATCCAGGGCAATACCGACGAGCGCGGCACGAGCGAGTACAACCTGGCACTCGGCCAGAAGCGTGCTGAAGCTGTGCGCCGTTCGCTGTCGCTGATGGGCGTGACGGACTCGCAAATGGAAGCCGTGAGCCTCGGCAAGGAAAAGCCGCAAGCCACGGGTCATGACGAATCGTCGTGGGCACAGAACCGCCGCGCCGACCTCGTGTACCAACAGTAAGTAACGGGTGATGAGCCGAATGACGCATCGTTTCTCCTGGCTGCGATTTGCCGCAGCGGCCTGCGTCGCGGGCACGGTCTTTACGGCTGTGCCGGCGCACGCCGGCATCTTCGACGACGATCAGGCCCGCCAGGCCATTCTCGATCTGCGGGCGAAGACCGATAGTCTGTCGAGCCAGTTGTCGGCAGCGCAGCGCACGATCCTCGATCAGTCCAACCGTCTCGACCAGTTGAATCAGCAGGTCGCGACGCTGCGCGGGCAGAACGAGGACATGGGCAATCAGCTCGCCACGCTGCAAAAACAGCAGAAGGACTACTACACCGACCTTGACACGCGCCTGAAGAAATTCGAGCCGCAGCAGCAAACGGTCGATGGTGTCCAGGGCGAAGTTCAGCCGGGCGAAACCGATGCGTTCAATGCGGCTTCACAGCAGTTCCGCAACGGCGACTTCAAGAACGCGGCGGCGTCGTTCCGTAGCTTCATCGCCAAGTTTCCGAGCAGTCCGTATCAGCCGACCGCGCAGTACTGGCTCGGCAACGCGCTGTATGCGCTGCGCGATTACAAGGGCTCGACGGCGACCTGGCAGGGTGTCGTGAAGAACTATCCGCAGCATCCGCGGGCGCCGGAGGCGTTGCTCGCGATTGCGAACAATCAGCTCGAGCAAGGCCAGAAGGCTGCGGCCAAGAAGACGCTTGAGCAGATCGTCGCGCAATACGGCGGCTCGGACGTCGCACAGTCCGCGCAGAGCAAGCTGTCGCAGATCAAGTAGGCGGTTTGGTGGTCGTCGCGTTGGCGTAGTTGATCGTTGAGCGGTTGAGTCGTTGCTTGAGTCGTCGGCTGTAACGCGCAGTGTCTGCAAAGTGTCAGAAAGATAGTCACGCGCGCCTCTCGCTGGAAAGCCCGGGTCTCCACATCGGAAGCCCGGGCTTTTCACTATCCGGATTGCTTCGCACAGTCATTGGCGGATGCGCGGAATGGGTTGACAGCCCCTTCGGGCCGTCGATATAATTTCGCTTCTCTTTTGGGTCGTTAGCTCAGCTGGTAGAGCAGCGGACTTTTAATCCGTTGGTCACAGGTTCGAATCCCGTACGGCCTACCAAAAGATTCAAGGGCTTACACGCGTCAGCGTCGTAAGCCCTTTTCTTTTTGCGTCGCAGTTTCTCTGCTCGCTCCAGAAACGCCCAAGCCCGAACCCAAGTCCAAGCAAAGCCCAAAAAAGCAGAAGCCTCCGCTCAACTCTCTGTACTTTTCCACAGCATCCCACGCCCGTTCACCAACGCAACTTCGCACATTCCGACAACGCTACGGACTCCGAACGTGATCATTTATTGAGACATAAAGACGTGCAATGATCGCCGCAGTCTGACTCAGCCGCTGTCAAGCAGCGCAGGCAGACGCTCTCGCAACACCGCAACGTGCGGCGCTTTCATTCCATCGATATGACCAATTTTCTGTTCGATCTCGCCTCGAATCTTGCGTTGCTGGCAATCGTGCTGGTTGCATGCCATCTGTGTAATCGTCTGATACCGGGCGCTGCGCTAAACGGTTCGCGCGTCTTTGCCGCGCTCGTGTTCGCCGCGGTGCTGCTCGACGCGGCCCTTACCTTTCTCGTGTTCGCGGACGCCCGAACCCGTTATGGCCAGTTCAGCACGTCGACGGCGTTTTTTACGCGTAGCGCGGCGTACGCGCTCGCTGTCGTTGCCGCGTTTGTCTGGAGCAGTCGCAGCCGTCGCAACGTGCTCGCGAAAGCAAGCGCGGACAAAGCGCTCGTCATCCCGACATCGCCGTACACGGAATCTCATTTGCCGATGTGAACCGCCGCGTCCTTAACGTGTCGGCGGTCCCGCAAAATAAAAACGGCGTCGCGAAAAATCGCGACGCCGTTTTGTTCATGCAGAAACCTTAGCGGGCTATCCGAGCGATGCCGGTTTAGCTCGGCTTCGACGCGTTCTTGCGCGTCATCTTCCACAGCGCGCCGAGCACGACCGGCACAATCGCCGCGCCAATGCCGACCAGCACGATCACATTCAGGTATTGGCGGATGAACGGAATGTTGCCGAAGAAATAGCCGAGCAGTACGAGCAGCAACACCCAGAACAGCGCACCGGCGATATTGAAAAGCTGAAACCGGCTGACCGTCATCTCCGACGCACCGGCGACAAACGGCGCAAACGTGCGCACCACCGGAATGAAGCGCGCGAGCACGATCGTCTTGCCGCCGTGCTTTTCATAGAAGTCGTGCGTTTTCTGCAGCGCGCGCCGATCCAGGAAACGCTCGAGCATGGGAATGCGCGAGTTGAAAACCTTGGGACCGATCGATCGTCCGATCATGTAGTTGACGGTATTGCCGGTCGTTGCCGCGACGAACAGCAGCAGAATCAGCAAACCGAGATTCATCTGCCCAGCCGCGCAAAACGCGCCGCCGATGAACAGCAGCGAATCGCCCGGCAGAAACGGCAGAATCACGAGCCCCGTTTCGCAGAACACGATCAGGAAAAGGACCGCATAGACCCAGGCGCCGTACACGTGGATGAATTCCCCAAGGAACTTGTCGATGTGCAGCACGAGGTTGGCGAGATGTAGCAGCGTGTCCAAAAAGCGTCCTTTATCAAGCGAAAATGAGCGTGGCGGGAAAATCCGGCGGAGTTTTACTGGCGATCGCGGCAAGCGTCGCCGACCCCGCAAATTGACCGCGTCATGATACAGAAAGTGCCCGGTCGATCCTGGAAAATCTCCGGCACGTTTACGCCATTCCAGGACGGCCGCGCCGAATCGCTATAATTTCGCCATGTCCGAATTCCCCGAAACGCCCGCCCGCGCCGACGCCTCCGCCGCTGCTGCCAGCACACAGAGCACGCCGAGTGCGCCGGGCACGCCCGCGCCGCGGCCGCTGCGCGCGATCCAGCCGCTGCCCGATCAGCTTATCAGCCAGATTGCCGCCGGCGAGGTGGTCGAGCGGCCGGCATCGGTCGTGAAGGAGTTGCTGGAAAACGCACTCGACGCAGGCGCGCAGACGTTGCGCATCATGCTCGATGAAGGCGGCGTCAAACGTATTTCGATTACCGACGACGGCTGCGGCATTCCCGAGAACGAACTGGCGCTCGCGTTGATGCGCCACGCGACCAGCAAGATCCGCTCGCTCGCCGAACTCGAGGCAGTGGCCACGCTCGGGTTTCGCGGCGAGGCGCTCGCGTCGATCGCGTCGGTCGCGCAAATGACGATCACGAGCCGCACGGCCGATGCGCCGCACGCGATGCGCGTCGATGCGCAAACGGGTGTGCTGAGCCCCGCCGCAGGCACGCAAGGCACCACGATCGAA
The DNA here is from genome assembly GCF_003330785.1 of Paraburkholderia graminis. NCBI lineage: Bacteria > Pseudomonadati > Pseudomonadota > Betaproteobacteria > Burkholderiales > Burkholderiaceae > Paraburkholderia > Paraburkholderia graminis. The sequence goes on along the minus strand of NZ_CP024934.1, from coordinate 611,840 downwards.
GTGCGCGAGCTGTACTTCAACACGCCGGCGCGCCGCAAATTCCTGAAGAGCGAACAGACCGAACTCGGACATTGTCTCGAGCAGATTCGACGCGCCGCGCTGGCGCGTCCGGACGTCGCGATTTCGGTGCTGCATAACGGCAAGGCGGTCGAGCATTGGAACGCGAGCGAACCGCCGGTGCGGGTCGCGAAGATACTCGGCGAAACTTTCGCGACTGCTCATCTGCCGCTCGACGAGTCGGCCGGCCCGCTCGCCGTCTACGGTTGCGCGGGTCTTCCGACCGCGAGCCGCGGGCGCTCGGATCAGCAGTACTTCTTCGTCAATGGCCGTTTCGTGCGCGACAAGCTGCTCACGCACGCGGTGCGCGCCGCCTATGAAGACGTGCTGCACGGCGATCGTTATCCGTCGTATGTGCTGTTTCTCGATCTGCCGCCCGAAGCGGTCGATGTGAACGTGCATCCGTCGAAGATCGAAGTGCGCTTCCGCGATTCGCGCTCGATTCATCAGTTCGTTTTTCACGCGGTTCAGCGGGCGTTGGCGCGTCATGCGGGCGCGTCGCCCGAAACGACGGCGGGCGGGCATGCGGCGCATTTGCAGGCGTCGGCGGGCGGAGGGGTTTCGTTGGGGACCCCGGCGTTTGGGGCGTCGTCCTTTGGCACGTCGCCGTCTGGCGCGTCGCCCATTAGCGGGGCGGGGTTTGGCGCGTCAGCGTCAGCCGCAACCGGTGCAGGCGGCTTCGGTGGGAACGCATCGAGCGGCCCGGCGAGCAGCGGCTTCAACGCGTCGCAGCCCGGCAACACCTGGATGCGCCAGTCGCGCATGACGCAGGGCACGCTGCCCGTCGCGCAGCCGCTCGCTTTCTACGACGCGCTGTTCGGCCGCAAAGACAACAGCGGGGTCGCGCAGCAAGGCGCGACGCTTTTCGAAGCACGCGATTCCGCCGCCGAAGGCGCGTCGCCGTATAACACGTCGGCGTCCTACGCCTCGCCCACGTTCAATCCCGCCGACGACCAGCCACTCGGCTTCGCGCTCGGCCAGATCCACGGCATCTATGTGCTCGCGCAGAATGCGCACGGGCTCGTGATCGTCGATATGCACGCCGCGCACGAGCGCATTCTGTACGAGCAGTTCAAGAATGCGCTGGCCGATCGCACGATCGCCGTGCAGCCGCTGCTGATTCCGCAGACGATGCAGGCCGATGCGGTCGAAATCGGCACCGTCGATGAAGAGCGCGACACGCTCGATGCACTCGGCTTCGATCTCGCCGTGCTGTCGCCGACCACGCTCGCCATCCGTGCAGTGCCGGCGCTGCTGAAAGACGCCGATTTGCAGGCGCTGGCGCGCGCGGTGCTGTCCGATCTGCACGCGTACGGCGGCTCGCGTGTGTTGACCGAGCGTCAGCACGAACTGCTCGGCACGCTCGCATGCCATCACGCGGTGCGCGCGAACCGGCGTCTGACGCTCGATGAAATGAACGCGCTGCTGCGGCAGATGGAGGCGACCGAACGCGCCGATCAATGCAATCACGGGCGTCCGACGTGGTATCAATTGACGCTGTCCGATCTCGATCGGCTGTTCATGCGCGGGCAGTGACGGTGGGGGTTTTGGTGCGCGTGATGCGCTCGATGGTCTTGACGCGCGCGACGCCCGCGATGTTGTCGATGCGCCTGATGTTGTCCATGCGCCTGATGTTGTCGATGCGCCTGATGTTGTCGATGCGGTTCTCGATGCGCCTGATGTTCTCGATGCGCTTTGTACGCTTTGTCCGCTCGATGGTCCTGATGCGCGCGACGCCCGCGATCTTCCCGATGCGCCTCATGCTCTTGATGCGCTCGATGTGCTTTGTGCGCTTGGTCCGCTCGACGGTCTTGATGCGCGTGACGCCCGCGAAGTTCTCGATGCGCCTCAACCCCTCGATGCTCTTGATGCCCGCGACGCGCTCGATGCCCTTGATGCCTTCGATGCTCTTGATGCCTTCGATGCGCCTGATGTTCTCAATGCGCCTGATGCGCTCGATGCGCTTAACGCCCTTCATGCCTTTGGCGCCCTCGATGCTCCCGACGCCCGCAACGCACCTGATGCGCTCCACGCACGCAACGCCCTCCACACCCCCAGCCCCCGATTGCCGCCCGCCGGCCCACCCATGACCGCCCGCCCCCCCACGCCCATCCCCTGCCTACTCGGCCCGACCGCCTCCGGCAAGACCGCGGCCGCGCTAGCACTGGCCGCCCAGCGCCCGATCGAAATCATCAGCGTCGATTCCGCACTCGTCTATCGTCAGATGGACATCGGCACCGCGAAGCCGACCGCCGAAGAACGCGCGATCGCGCCGCATCATCTGATCGATATCGTCGACCCCGCCAACGCCTACTCAGCCGCCGAATTTCGCGCCGACGCGTTGCGCCTCACGGCCGAGATCCACGCGCGCGGCCGGCTGCCGCTGCTGGTGGGCGGAACGATGCTGTACTACAAGGCGCTCACGCAGGGGCTCAACGACTTGCCCGCCGCCGATCCCAACGTGCGCGCGCAACTGGACGCCGACGCCGCGCGCGACGGCTGGCCGGCGCTGCATGCGCGCCTCGCCGCCATCGACCCCGCGACAGCCGCGCGCCTCGCACCCAACGACTCGCAGCGCATCCAGCGCGCGCTCGAGGTCTTCATGCTGACCGGCGAGGCGATGTCGACGCTGCTGGCCGCGCCCGCGCGCACCGACGATGCCGCGGCCGATTGGCGCTTCGTGCCGATCGCGCTCGAGCCTTCCGACCGGAGCGTGCTGCACGCGCGCATCGAGCGGCGTTTCGACGCGATGCTGGAAAACGGTTTCGTCGACGAAGTGGTGAAGCTGAGGGAACGCGGCGATCTGTCGCCCGAGATGCCGTCGATGCGTTGCGTCGGCTACCGGCAAGTCTGGGAATATCTGGATGGCGCGGTCGACTATCCGACGATGCGCGACAAAGGCGTGTTCGCGACGCGGCAATTGTGCAAGCGGCAGCTCACATGGCTGCGCAGCATGGACGAGCGCGTGGTGGTGGACTGCTGCGATCGAGAAGCAACGGCGCGCGTGCTAGAGGTGATTGAAGCGTTGACGTAAAGCGTCAAGCGTAAAGCGCGGGATATGAAGCAACGCCGTGAGGCGCGAAAAGCGTGAAAGCAAACCGGCGAAAGCAAACCGGCAAACGCAAACCGGCAAATCACAGCCCGCGCGGCGCAATCCATCGCAACGCCGCGCGAACCACCGACCTTTTAAACCACAACCGTCTGCGCTTCACCCGCAGCGCTTTCGCGAATCACACCGATCTTCCAGACCTGCTCGCCGGCCGCCGACAACAGACCGATCGCGGCATCCGCGTCCGCAGCGGACACGACGACTGCCATGCCGATCCCGCAATTGAACACGCGATGCATTTCCGCGTCCGCGACGCCGCCGTGCTTTTGCAGCCACGAGAACAGCGGCGGCAGCGGCCAGCCGCGATGATCGAGCTCGGCCGTCAGACCTTCGCGCAAAACGCGCGGAATGTTTTCGACGAGCCCGCCGCCCGTGATGTGCGCCATGCCCTTCACGGCGATCTGCTGCATCAGCGCGAGGAGCGGCTTCACGTAGATATGCGTGGGCGCCATCAACGCGTCGGCGAGCGAACGGCCGTCGAAATCCGCGTTCAGATCGGGCTGCGCGCGCTCGATGATCTTGCGCACGAGCGAAAAACCATTCGAGTGGATGCCGCTCGAAGCGAGGCCCAGCACGACGTCGCCGGGGGCGATCGTGCTGCCGTCGATAATCTTGCTCTTTTCGACCGCGCCGACCGCGAAGCCCGCCAGATCGTACTCGCCGTCGGGATACATGCCCGGCATTTCAGCGGTTTCGCCGCCGATCAGCGCGCAGCCCGCCAGTTCGCAACCATAAGCGATGCCCTTGACCACGGTCGCCGCCGTGCCCACGTCGAGCTTGCCGCACGCGAAGTAGTCGAGGAAAAAGAGCGGCTCGGCGCCTTGCACGAGAATGTCGTTCACGCTCATCGCGACCAGATCCTGGCCCACGGTGTCGTGCTTGTTCAACTGAAACGCGAGGCGCAGCTTCGTGCCCACGCCGTCCGTGCCCGACACCAGCACCGGTTCCTTGTACCGCTTCGGCACCTCGAACAGCGCGCCGAATCCGCCGATGCCGCCCAGCACGCCGTCGCGCATGGTCTTTTTGGCAAAGGGCTTGATTGCGTCGACGAGAGCGTCGCCCGCGTCGATGTCCACGCCAGCGTCCCGATACGACAGACCTTGGGCCGAATCAGTGGAATTCGGGGCGGATTTCGGTTGATTCATGGGGGGAGCGCTCGAAGGTCGGTAAAATGCGATTTTACCCGATGCCGATCGAGAGTTGGCGCTTCAGCGCTTACTCCGGTCCCATAGAGAGTTGCCGGCCGGCTGGCTGGAATTTGATCATCCGGTTCCGACGACACCAGGGAAACAACTTTGCAACAGAATTCCTCGATACTGACTCCCGTGCAGCGCCGCGCCTTCATCTGGCTCGCCATTGCGCTCGGCGTCGGCATTCTGCTGTGGCTGCTGAGTCCGGTTCTCACGCCCTTTCTGCTCGGCGCGATTCTCGCCTACATCCTGCAGCCCGGCGTCGCGTGGATGGTGCGCCGGCGCGTGCCGCGCGCACTCGCCGCCTTGCTGATGATGCTGCTTTTCACGTTGCTGATGACGCTGCTGGTGCTGCTCGTGTTCGCCGTCATCCAGAAGGAAGGGCCGCAGTTGCGGCAGCAGGTGCCGCAGCTCTTCGCGCATGTGAATGCGTGGCTGCAACCCAAGCTGGCGATGCTCGGCCTCGCCGATTCGCTCGACTTCGCGAGCGTGCGCGACATGGTGATGGGTCAGCTTGAGGGCAGTGCGCAGACGGTCGCGCGGTATGCGTGGACGTCGATCGTGACAAGCGGCAACGTCATGATGACCGTGGTCGGCAATCTCGTGATGGTGCCGCTCGTGCTGTTCTATCTCCTTTACGACTGGAACCGCATGCTGCTGCGCATGCAGAGCGTGGTGCCGCGGCGCTGGCTCGACAAGACGCTGCAACTTGCGCGCGACATGGATCAGATGCTGTCGCAATACCTGCGCGGCCAGTTGCTCGTGATGGGCGTGCTCGCCGTGTTCTACGCGGCCGCGCTCAGCATCGCCGGCTTCGAGATTGCGTTGCCCGTGGGCATTTTCACGGGGCTCGCCGTGTTCATTCCGTATATCGGCTTCGCGACCGGTCTTGCGCTTGCGCTGCTCGCGGCGCTGCTGCAGTTCGGCAACTGGTACGGCTTCGGCGCGGTCGCGCTGATTTACGGCGTCGGGCAGATCGTGGAAAGCTTTTATCTCACGCCGCGTCTCGTCGGCGAGCGAATCGGCCTGCACCCGCTCGCGGTTATCTTCGCGCTGCTCGCGTTCGGGCAGTTGTTCGGCTTTTTCGGCGTGCTGCTCGCGCTGCCGGTCAGCGCGATTCTGTCGGTGGCGATGCGCGAGTTGCGGCAAAGCTATCTGCAAAGCACGCTCTATAACAATTGATGTTCTGCTCCGGCGTCCCGGCTCAGCGGGACACTTCGCGGCTTCAGCCTTACTTTCGGCATTAACCTACTGTGCTTCGTCAACTGACGCTCGATCTCGGCACGCCGCCGCCATCGACATTCGACAATTTTTTCGCCGGCGCGAACGCCGAGCTCGTCACGCGCCTGCGTGAGCTCGATAGCGCGCTCGCCGCCGGGCCGGTCGCCGATCGCACGTTCTACATCTGGGGCGAAGCGGGCAGCGGCCGCACACATCTGCTGCAAGCACTCGTGCATGAAGCGCCGCGCGGGCATGCGCGCTTCGCCGGTCCGCAAAGCAGCCTCGCCGCGTTCAGTTTCGATCCGCGCGTCGCGCTGTATGCAATCGACGATTGCGACGGCCTCTCCGCCGCGCAGCAGGTCGCCGTGTTCAATCTCTTCAACGAGGTGCGCGCGCATCCGACCAGCGCGCTCGTCGCCACCGGCAACGCGCCGCCGATCGGCATGACGGTGCGCGAGGATCTGCGCACGCGGCTCGGCTGGGGCCTCGTGTTCCATCTCGCGCCCTTGCCCGACGAAGGCAAAGCCGCCGTGCTGAAGCATGCGGCCCGCGAGCGCGGCATCATGCTCGCCGACGACGTGCCCGCCTATCTGCTCACGCACTTTCGCCGCGACATGCCGAGCCTGATGGCGCTGCTCGACGCGCTCGACCGCTTCTCGCTCGAACAGAAGCGCGCGGTCACGCTGCCGCTCTTGCGCACGATGCTGGCTTCGCCCGGCCAGGACGGCCCCGCCGCGTCGTCCGCCGCTTCAAGTAAAATAAACCCCCATGGCTAATCTCGCACTCTTCGACCTCGATCACACGCTCATTCCCACCGACAGCGACCACGAATGGGGCCGCTTCATGGTGAAACACGGCATGGTCGACGCCGAAAACTTCGCCCGTGACAACGACCGCTTTTACGCCGACTACAAGGCCGGCAAGCTCGACATTCACGCCTATCTGATCGCCATGCTCACGCCGCTCGCCAAGTACACGCGCGCGCAACTCGCGGACTTTCACGCGCAGTACATGCATGAAGTGATCACGCCGGCCATCCTTCCGGCGGCGGTCGAACTGGTCAAGCGGCACCGCGAAGCGGGCGACCTGTGCTGCGTGGTCACGGCCACCAACGAATTCATCACCCGGCCCATCGCGAGCGCGTTCGGCGTGGACACGCTGATCGCCTGCGAAGCGGAAACCGTCGACGGCCAGCCGCATTCGGCCTACACGGGCCGCCCCACCGGCACGCCGAGCTACAAGGAAGGCAAGATCGTGCGCACCGAGGCATGGCTCGCATCGCTCGGCAAAAGCTGGAGCGACTTCGAGCACAGCTATTTCTACAGCGATTCGCACAACGACATTCCGCTGCTCGAAAAGGTCACCGACCCAATCGCGACCAATCCGGACGACACATTGCGTGCTCATGCACAAGCCAAGGGCTGGCGCATCCTCGAACTCTTTCAACCCCAGTGATCAAAAAACTCATTCGCAAGCTATTCGGCCAGGACACAGCATCCGCCGACGACACGCTGCCGGCTGAAGCCGACGCAGACGAAACCGGCAGCGCACCGGCACACCATGCACAAGGCGCCGCGGGCGCGGGCCGCGCGCGCCGCAAGCCGGCTCGCGGCGGCGCGTCCACCAAACCACAGGTGCCGGACCCCGACGTGCCGGTCATCATTCCGCACGACGTCCACGGCATCGACCCCACGCTGATCTCGCGCAACGCGATTCGCGTGACCGAAGGGCTGCAACAGGCGGGGCACCGGGCGTTTATCGTCGGCGGTGCAGTGCGCGATCTGCTGCTCGGCATCAAGCCGAAAGATTTCGACGTCGCGACCGACGCCACGCCGGAACAGGTGCAGAAGCTGTTTCGCCGTGCGCGCATCATCGGCCGCCGGTTTCAGATCGTGCATGTGCAGTTCGGCCAGGAAATCATCGAAACGTCGACGTTCCGCGCGCTGGTCGATCCGCCCGCCGCTGACGCTGCGCCGCCGCGGCGCCTGAAGCGCGACGAGCTCGATCGCCGCACGCACGCGGTGGACGCGAGCGGCCGCGTGCTGCGCGACAACGTATGGGGCGAGCAGCACGAAGACGCCACGCGCCGCGACTTCACGATCAACGCGATGTACTACGATCCGGCCACGGAGACCGTGCTGGATTATCACAACGGCATGGCCGACGTGCGCGCGCGTCTGTTGCGCATGATCGGCGATCCGGCCACGCGTTATCGCGAAGATCCGGTGCGCATGCTGCGCGTCGTGCGTTTCGCGGCCAAGCTCGACTTCGAGATCGAAGACGCGACGCGCGACCCGATCGCGAAAATGGCCGATCTGATCAACAACGTGCCGGCCGCGCGTCTCTTCGACGAGATGCTGAAGCTCATGCTGTCCGGTCACGCGCTCGCCTGTCTGAAGCGCTTGCGCCAGGAAGGCCTGCATCACGGACTGTTGCCCTTGCTCGACGTCGTGCTCGAGCAGCCGACCGGCGAAAAATTCATCACGCTCGCGCTCAACAATACCGACGCACGCGTGCGCGCCGGCAAACCGGTGTCGCCGGGTTTTCTGTTTGCAACACTTTTGTGGCACGACGTGCAGCAGCGCTGGCAGAAATTCGAAGCGAACGGCGAGTATCCGGTGCCCGCGCTGCATCGCGCGATGGACGAAGTGCTCGACATGCAGACCGAGAAACTCGCTATCCACAAGCGTTTTTCGTCCGATATGCGCGAGATCTGGGGCTTGCAGCTGCGCCTCGAAAAACGTTCGGGAAGAAGCGCGCTGAAGCTGCTGGAACACCAAAGATTTAGAGCGGGGTATGATTTCCTCCTGTTGCGCTGCGAATCGGGCGAACTCGACGAGTCGGTCGGAGCGTGGTGGACGGAGTTCATCGAAGGAGACATCGCGGCGCGTGAGGCATTGCTCACGCAAGGCGGGAAGGACCGAAGCCCCAGAAAACGACGGCGGCGCGGCGGTGGCGCCAGAAACCGCAAACCGGGCGACGGAATGGAGGGCGGCACGCCAGCCGAACGCACAGACGCCGAAGCGGGCCACGACAGCCCGCACGAAGACTGAAGCAGCGTTCGCTAACGCAGCGCTGGTTCATGCAGCGTCGGCTGAAGCCGTCGAACGATAGTTGCAGGAAGTTATGCCATGACGGTTGCTTATCTCGGCCTCGGCGCGAATCTCGGGGACGCGCGCCAGACCCTGAAAGACGCGGTGGTGTGCCTCGCACAACAGCACACCATCACCGTGCTCGCCAAGTCGAGCCTGTATCGCACTGCCCCGATCGACGCGGGCGGTGACGACTATTTCAACTGTGTCGTGAAGATCGACACGACGCTCCCCGTGCGGCATCTGCTTGCGCTGTGCCACAAGATCGAGCATCAGTTCGGCCGTGAACGGCCCTTTCGCAATGCACCGCGCACGCTCGATCTGGACATCCTGCTCTTCGGCGATCAATCCATCGACGAAGCCGACCTGATCGTTCCGCATCCCCGTCTTGTCGAACGCGCGTTTGCGCTGGTTCCGCTCGTCGAGATCGACGCCGCGCTGATCATTCCGCGGCATGGCCGCGCTGACGCGCTGCTCGACGGCGTACGCGAACAACGCATCGAGAAGGTCAAAGGGCCGTGCCAGTGCCCGACGCTCAACGCCCTCAACGCCGGCAAAGGCCGCTGCGAATGAATTCACCGCCACTCACCGTCACCGCGCCGCAATTGCGGCCTCCGTTCGGCTATCTTGCGATCGAAGGGCCGATCGGCGTCGGCAAGACATCGCTCGCGCGGCGTCTCGCGCAACGCTGGTCGATGCAGGAATTGTTCGAGCGGCCCGAAGAGAATCCCTTCCTCGAACGCTTTTATCGCGACACCACGCGTTATGCGTTGCCCGCGCAATTGCATTTCGCGTTGCAACGCGCGCAGCAGGCGCAGGACGTGAACGCGGTGCAACTGGCCGGCACGCCGCTCATCGCCGATTTCATGACGCAGAAGAACGACATCTTCGCGCGTCTCACGCTGCAGGAAGACGAGTGGCATTTGTACCGCGCGCTCGCCGCGCGCCTCGAAGTGAGCGCGCCGGCGCCGGACTTCGTCGTGTATTTGCAGGCGAGTCCCGAGGTGCTGTTCTCGCGCATTCAGAAGCGCGCGGTGCCTATGGAATTGCAGATTTCCGACGCCTATCTGCATGCGCTCTGCGACGCGTATAACGAGTTCTTCTATCACTACGACCGCACGCCGGTGCTGACGGTCAACGCCGAACATCTGAATCCGCTCGACTCCGACGCGGACCTTGCGCTGCTCGCCGAACGCATCGAAACCATGCGCGGCCGCAAGGAATTCTTTGTCAAAGGCACGTCGCTTTAAGCGGCGCGCGCCCCTCTTTCAACGGATCGACCCATGACCTATTTGCAGGAAGCGAGCCGGAACGCGATCACCGTGCCGAAACTGCAGGCAATGCGCGATGCGGGCGAGAAAATCGCCATGCTCACCTGTTACGACGCGAGCTTTGCGGCGCTGCTCGATCGCGCGGGCGTCGACGTTCTGCTGATCGGCGATTCGCTCGGCAACGTGCTGCAAGGGCAGACCACGACGCTGCCGGTGTCGCTCGCCGATATTGCGTATCACACGGCCAGTGTGGCGCGTGCGCGGCCGTCGGCGTTGATCGTCGCCGACTTGCCGTTCGGCACTTACGGCACGGCGGAACAAGCGTATCGAAGCTCCGTCGAACTGATGCGCGGCGGCGCGCAGATGGTGAAGCTGGAAGGCGGCGAGTGGCTTGCCGACACGGTGCGCTTTCTGGTCGAGCGCTCGATTCCGGTGTGCGCGCATGTTGGACTGACGCCGCAGTCGGTGCATGCGTTCGGCGGCTTCAAGGTGCAAGGCAAGACCGAGGAAGGCGCGAACCAGTTGCTGCGCGATTCACTCGCGATGCAAGCGGCGGGCGCGCAGCTCATCGTGATGGAAGCCATTCCGACGCTGCTCGCGAGCGAAGTCACGAAGCAGTTGCGTATTCCGACGATCGGCATTGGCGCCGGGCTCGATTGCTCAGGTCAGGTGCTGGTGTTGCATGACATGCTGGGGATTTTTCCCGGCAAGCGCCCGCGCTTCGTGAAGGATTTCATGCAGGGCCAGCCGAGTATTCTCGCGGCGGTTGAAGCCTATGTGCGTGCGGTGAAGGATGGGGCGTTTCCTGGGCCTGAGCATACGTTTTGAGGGTTTGGGTGGCGGTGCGGGCTGGCGCTTGGCCCTTCGCACCACTCTAACGGATAACCCGCGCCGGCAGCGCTCCGCGCAGCGCATTGCAGATCATCAGCGCTTCGGCGTTCAACAGATCCGCCTGCGTCAGCACTCTTTCTTTCGCCTGCAAGCTCGCGTCGTCCTCGAGCAGCACGCTTCGCATCACGCCCGGCAACACGCCCGACCCGAGCGGCGGCGTCCACCACTTGCCCGCCAGCTTCACGAACACGTTCGACCGCCCGCCTTCCGTCAACTCGCCTCGTTCGTTGAAGAACAGTGTGTCGAACGCGCCCTTCGCCTCGGCCTCGCGCCAGCCGCGGTCATACTCGGCGCGGCGCGTGGTCTTGTGGTGCAACAGCGGATCGCCGGATTGCATCGTCGGGAAGCCGTGATCTGTTGCGAGCAGCACGCCGACCGTCGAGTCGGCCAACGGCGTCAGGATCGCAGCCGTGATCTGCGTTGCGCCATTCTTGCCTAGTGCGAGACGCATGCGATGCGCAGTCTTTGCGGGCAACGCCGCGCATTGTTCCGCAATCTTTGCGCGCACGGCTTCGGCATCGAATGGAAAGCCCAGTGCTGCGGCACTCGCCGAGAGTCTCGCGAGATGCCGCGGCAGATAACGCACGCCGTCTTCGCGCGTCGCGAGCATGGTTTCGAACAGCTCGAAGCCCGGCTCGGCGCCGGTCAGAAAGCGCGCTTTCAATCGACACTCCGCGTATTCGTCTTCGGCGACGCTGTCGAGCACGATGCCCGCGCCGATGCCCATCGTGCCGCGCAACGAGCCTGCTTGCGCCGACGGCTTCAACGTCAACGTGCGAATGGCGACCGACATGCAAAAGTCGCCGCACGCATTTCCACCCGAGCCCGCCGGTTCCGACGCGGCCGCGTCCAGCCAGCCGATCGCGCCGGTATAAAGCCCGCGCGGCGTGCTCTCGAGTTCGTCGATCAACTGCATCGTGCGATGCTTCGGCGCGCCGGTGATCGAGCCGCAAGGAAACAGCGCGCGCAGTATGCCGGCGAACGACGTGCCGGGCCGCAAAGCGGCTTCTACCGTCGACGTCATCTGCCAGACCGACGCATATGGCTCGACCGAAAAGAGCGCCGGCACATTGACGGAGCCCGTCTGCGCGACACGCGACAAATCGTTGCGCAACAGATCGACGATCATCACGTTCTCGGCGCGATTCTTCGGATCGCTGCCGAGGAATTCAGCGGCGCCGCGATCCGTTGCCGGATCGTCAGAGCGCGGCGCCGTGCCTTTCATCGGACGGGCGCGCAACGTAGCGCCCTGCTTCTCAACGAACAGCTCGGGCGAACACGACAGCACCCACGCGCCGCCCGGCAGTGCGATCAACGCGCCATAGCGAACCGGCTGCCGCGCCCTCAACCGCCGATACAGCGCGACGGGCGAGCCGAACACGTCGAAGCCAAGACGGTATGTGTAGTTGACCTGATACGAATCGCCGGCGTGCAGCGCGCTGTGAATCGCGCCGATCGCCGCGTTGAACTCCTCGGGCTCGACGCTCTCGCGCACGTTCGCCGTGCCCGCCACCGACGGCTCAGCAAGACCGCCGTCTTCGTTCACGAGCCACGCGTCGACTTCATCGCGCGAAAGTTTTTCGCAACGTTCGAACAATAAAAAACGCAGCGTGGCATCGCCATGCTGCGTTTTGAACGACGGACCCGATTCCCCGTCGAGAAGATGCCGGCCGAATTCATAGTCGGCGAGTACGACGGCATGCAGACCGAGCCGCGCGTCCGCTGCCGCGGCCTCGCACACGGCTTCGAGCTGCGTGGCGTTCGCGCACACGCGCTCATGCACGAAGCGCGTGTACAGACGGCTTGAGCGGCGCGCCGCCGACGCGTCGCAATCATCGAGCAATGCAAACACTGCGCCGCGCTCATCTGCCGTCATGCTGACCGCCAACCTCAAACCGCCATTAATCGAAGAAGCTCTTCACCCGGTCGAACCAGCTCTTGCTTTGCGGGCTATGCCGCGCGCCGCCTTCCACCAAAGCCTTCTCGAATTGCTTCAGCAGATCGCGCTGCGGTTCGGTGAGCTTGACCGGCGTTTCGACCTGCACATGCACGTACAGGTCGCCGGGAATGCTCGAACGCAGGCCCTTGATGCCCTTGCCGCGCAACCGGAACGTCTTGCCCGACTGCGTGCCTTCGGGCACCGTGAAGCTCGCGCGGCCGGCAAGCGTCGGCACTTCGATCTCGCCGCCCAATGCTGCCGTGGTGAAGGGAATCGGCATCTGGCAATGCAGATCGTCGCCGTCGCGCTCGAACACCGAGTGCTGCTTGATGTGAATCTCGACGTACAGATCGCCCGACGGTCCGCCGTTGATGCCCGGTTCGCCGTTGCCGGCGGAACGGATGCGCATGCCGTCGTCGATCCCTGCCGGAATCTTCACTTCGAGCGTCTTGGTTTCCTTCACCTTGCCCGCGCCGTGGCAGTGACCGCAGGGCTCGGGAATATAGGTGCCGGTGCCGTGACACTTCGGACACGTTTGCTGAATGCTGAAGAAGCCTTGCGACATGCGCACCGCGCCCGAACCGCTACACGTCGGACAGGTTTCCGGCTTCGTGCCGGGCTTCGCGCCCGAGCCGTGACAGACTTCGCACGAGACCCAGCTCGGCACGCGAATCTGCGTTTCGTAGCCGTGCGCCGCCTGCTCGAGCGTGATTTCCATGCTGTAGCGCAAGTCGGCGCCGCGATACACCTGCGGGCCCGCACGGCCACCGCCGCGCGCGGCGCCCCCGGCCGCCTGGCCGAAGATGTCGCCGAAAATATCGCCGAACGCATCGGCAAAACCGCCGAAGCCTTGCGCGCCGGCTCCGCCCATGTTCGGATCGACGCCCGCGTGACCATACTGGTCGTACGCGGCGCGCTTTTGCGAGTCCGAGAGCATTTCGTAGGCTTCCTTCACCTCCTTGAAATGCTCTTCCGCATCCTTGTTGCCCGGATTGCGGTCGGGGTGATGCTTCATCGCCAGCTTGCGATAAGCCTTCTTGATTTCGTCGTCGCTCGCGTTCTTTGCGACGCCCAGAACCTCGTAGTAATCCCGTTTCGCCATATCGGTTCAACGCCCCTCGCGCAATGCCGCGCGGTGGCTCCTCTTGAATGCTGGAGTCTCACGACTCGTCCGGCCGCTGTTTCATGCCGCCTGAATACGGCAAAAAACAACGCCCTCCATAAAACAAATGTGCCCGGAGAGCCTAAAAGGCTCGCCAGGCGTGATAACCGCTCTTGCACGTTCCCGCGTCCGGATGGGCGCGGTCCCTTGTGCAGCCGGGCCGCACACAAAACCCGTGTGCGGCTTTACGGTCGGAATGCGACCTGGCTTTAGTCTTTCTTGACTTCCTTGAACTCGGCGTCGACCACATCGTCCTGCGGCTGGCTCGCGCCACCCGCCGATGCACCCGCGCTCGCGCCCGCCGCGCCTGCTGCCGCAGCTTCGGCACCTTGCGCAGCCTGCATGTCGGCGTACATCTTCTCGCCCATCTTCTGCGAGGCCGTGGCCACTGCTTCGATCTTGGCTTCGATCGCCGCCTTGTCGCTCGAACCGCTCTTCAGCGTTTCTTCGAGGTCCTTCAGCGCGGATTCGATCTTTTCCTTCTCGGCAGCTTCCAGCTTGTCGCCGTATTCGGTGAGCGCCTTCTTCGTGCTGTGGACCAGCGCGTCGCCCTGGTTGCGGGCATCGGCCAGCTCACGCAGCTTGTGGTCTTCTTCCGCGTTCGCTTCGGCGTCCTTCACCATCTTCTCGATTTCGGCTTCGGACAGACCCGAGTTCGCCTTGATCGTGATGCGGTTTTCCTTGCCGGTCGCCTTGTCCTTCGCGCCGACGTGCAGAATGCCGTTTGCGTCGATGTCGAAGCTCACCTCGATCTGCGGCGTGCCGCGCGGTGCCGGCGGAATGCCTTCCAGGTTGAACTCGCCGAGCAGCTTGTTGCCCGCTGCCATTTCGCGTTCGCCCTGATACACCTTGATCGTCACGGCGCTCTGGTTGTCGTCGGCCGTCGAGTAGACCTGCGAATGCTTGGTCGGGATCGTGGTGTTCTTGTTGATCATCTTCGTCATCACGCCGCCGAGCGTTTCGATGCCGAGCGACAGCGGGGTCACGTCGAGCAGCAGAACGTCCTTGCGGTCACCCGACAGAACCTGACCTTGAATCGCGGCGCCAACGGCCACGGCTTCGTCCGGGTTCACGTCGCGGCGCGGGTCCTTGCCGAAGAATTCCTTAACCTTTTCCTGCACCTTCGGCATGCGGGTCATACCGCCGACCAGAATCACGTCGTCGATTTCGCCGACCTTCACGCCTGCGTCCTTGATCGCCACGCGGCACGGTTCGATCGTGCGTTCGATCAGCTCCTCAACCAGCGCTTCCAGCTTGGCGCGCGTGATCTTCAGATTCAAATGCTTCGGACCCGACGCGTCAGCCGTGATGTACGGCAGGTTGATTTCGGTCTGCTGGCTCGACGACAGCTCGATCTTGGCCTTTTCAGCCGATTCCTTCAGGCGCTGCAGCGCGAGCACGTCTTTCGACAGATCGACGCCTTGCTCTTTCTTGAACTCGCCGATGATGTAGTCGATGATGCGCTGGTCGAAGTCTTCACCGCCGAGGAACGTGTCGCCGTTCGTGGACAGCACTTCGAACTGCTTCTCACCGTCGACGTCCGCGATTTCGATGATCGACACGTCGAACGTACCGCCGCCCAGGTCATACACGGCGATCTTGCGGTCGCCCTTCTCGTTCTTGTCGAGACCGAACGCGAGCGCGGCTGCGGTCGGTTCGTTGATGATGCGCTTGACTTCCAGACCGGCGATGCGCCCCGCATCTTTGGTTGCCTGACGCTGGCTGTCGTTGAAGTACGCGGGAACCGTGATCACTGCTTCGGTGACCGGCTCGCCGAGGTAGTCTTCAGCGGTCTTCTTCATCTTGCGCAGCACTTCCGCGGAGATCTGCGGCGGAGCGAGCTTCTGATCGCGCACTTCGACCCATGCGTCGCCGTTCTCGGCCTTCATGATCTTGTACGGCATCAGGCCGATGTCTTTCTGAACTTCCTTCTCTTCGAAGCGGCGGCCGATCAGGCGCTTCACCGCGTACAGCGTGTTCTTCGGGTTCGTGACCGACTGACGCTTGGCAGGCGCGCCGACGAGAATCTCGCCGTCTTCCATATACGCGATGATCGACGGCGTGGTGCGCGCACCTTCCGAGTTCTCGATCACCTTGACCGAATTGCCTTCCATGATCGCCACGCACGAGTTGGTCGTGCCGAGGTCGATACCGATGATTTTGCCCATTTTTACTAATCTCCTGACTTTGATCGCTGCGGGAAGCGCCCTGTTTGCCGTCTGGCGGCAAGGCGATCCGCCCTGAATTCACACTGCACTGAACATAAGTGCGTCCGCATCGTTTTCAAGACCTCTTTTGCGATGCGGTCTTTAATTTTTTTCAATCGACCGGCGTTTCACCCGGCGTCTTGCCGGAAACCGCCTGAATCTTCTGCCGCGCCGCGGCGACAGCGGCCTGGAACTGCCCAAGACCGTGCCAGCCGGTTGCGCGGCCAAGCCGTTTGCCGCGATGAAAAAAGAACCACGTAGGCACGCCGTGAAGCATGAAGCGCCGCCCAAGATCGCGGTGCTCGTAGACATTGCTGTGAAACCACCGCAGACCGAGCGCCCGGATCGCCTCGGGTTGCGCCAGCATCGCCTTCTTCGCGATCTCGCAATTGAAGCAGTCGAGGCCCCAGAAGAACACCACCGCGAGTTCGTCGCCTGCTTCGGCGAGGCCCGCGTCGAACGATTCGGCGCTCAGCTCCTTCATGTCGAAGACCGAAAACGCGGTAGCGTCGACGGGAATGTTGGCCATGATCGGGTTACCTGGTGTCTACGTGGACCTGGCGAACCGGCTGCGACGGGCGCTTTACTTCGGCGCGGCCACCGTCACGAGCGCCGGACGCAGCACGCGGTCGGCGATCACGAAGCCCTTTTGCAGCACGGCGACCACCGTGTTCGGCTCCTGATCCGCCGGCACCATCGAAATGGCCTGATGGCGATGCGGGTCGAACTTCTCGCCCACCGGATTCAGCGCGACGACGCGCCCCTTCTCCAGCGCGCCCGTGAGCTGGCGCAGCGTGAGCTCGACGCCTTCGCGCACTTTCGCGAGGTCGTCGGAAGAATGGGCGACGGCAGCTTCCAGGCTGTCGATTACCGGCAGCAGATGCTCGGCGAAGCTCTCGATGGCAAATTTATGCGCCTTCGCGACGTCTTCCTGCGCGCGGCGACGCACGTTCTCGGTCTCGGCCTTGGCCCGCAGGAAGCTCTCCTGCAACTCGGCGATCTTGGCCTGCGCTTCAGCCAACGCAGCTTCGGCACCCGTGGCTGCCGGCGTGTCCGTGGCGACGCTCGCCGCGGCTTCCTGCTCGGGAGTGACCGCCTCGGCGGCCGGGCGCTCGGTTTCGTCCGCGGGCGTGGGATTCTGGCTCGTCGGGTTCTCTTGCGTGTTTTCCATGTCGCTGAAAGTCGTTAAAGATTTAAAAGCCAACGGCGGCGGCAACGCATGAACGCGCCGCGACTTTTGTGCGTTGCAAAATCGCGACAAACATTCGAACGCGCCACCGCGTATCGGAACGGCAGGTGGGGCCGCAAGCGCCCATTTCAAGCGCCTCGGCCGAAATTTTCAGAGCTGGCGCCGCTGGCGGAAACGCGCGGTTACAACCATTAGCGCGGCGCAATCAGATTCAGATTGAGCGCGAAGAGCAAGTGACCTATGCTCCAGTAACGCAGCGGAAAAACCTCGTTAACCCTAATCTGACGTAATCCTTTCCGCCCTCTTGCAATTTCCACCCGGCTAGCTCGTTTCTTTGCTGCAACATCCCATAAGGGGGTACCGTGAAACTGACCTTTGCAATCTCGGTGGTCGCACTGGTACTCGTTGCGGGCACCACGACCATCTGTATGTCCGGGGCGGTCAACGACCACACCACCGAATACGGCGGCGTGAACGCGACCATGGAACAGCTGTTCAATCCCCACCTGAAAATCTGTCGATAGTGCGGCGGTCGCGCTTGGTCGGGCGGCCATGCAATGCCTCGGCCGGCTCGCGATAAGTTTTGCGGCGCTCCTGCTCGGCCTTGCGTTTTTCGCGGCTTTCGTCGGTTTCCGCGTAGAGCGTCTGCGCGACGGTCGCCGGACCGCGCACCTCGCACACGCCCAGCACCTGCACCTGCCACACGAAGCGCTCGATCTCGATCTCGACCAGGTCGCCGACCCGCACGTCCTTGGCCGGCTTCACATTGGCCCCGCCGATGCGCACGCGCCCTTTCTCGACAGCATCCGCCGCGAGCGAACGCGTCTTGAAGAAGCGCGCCGCCCAAAGCCATTTGTCGATGCGCAGTTTCGCGCCCGGTTCGGTTGAAATCCTGTAGTTCATGAAGTCTCGTCAAGCCGCTGTGTTATGCGGCACGGGTACTGCCTGCACCGGCCAGCCTTGCAGATTCTGCGCGACGATTTCGCCGAGCGCGGCGATCCACGCCTGCGACGCGTTCACACACGGAATGCGGTGAAATTCCTTGCCGCCCGCATGCAGGAATTCGTCGCGCACTTCCATGCCGATTTCTTCGATCGTCTCCAGGCAGTCGGCCGTGAAGCCCGGACAAAACACATCAGCACGCCGCACGCCTGCCGCGCCGAGTTCCTTCAACGTGGGCGCCGTGTAGGGCTGCAGCCACTCGGCCTTGCCGAAGCGCGACTGGAAGGTGATGCGGCATTCCACCGACGTGAGGCCAAGCGCCTGCATCAGCAGCGCGCCGGTTGTCTGACACTGCTCGTGATAGGGATCGCCGAGATCCAGCGTGCGCTTGGGCACGCCATGAAAGCTCAACACGAGTTTGTCGCCCGCCGCGAAATCCGGCTGGCCATGAAGATGCCAGTAGTGACGCACCTGCGCCGCGAGCGCCGCGATATATGCCGGATGATCGGCGTATTGACGCACCGTGCGGATCTCCGGCTGATTGCGCATGCGCTTCATCGCGGAGAAGGCGTCGTCGAAAGCGGTCGCCGTGGTCGACGACGAATACTGCGGATACATCGGCACGAGCAGCACCCGCTCGGCGCCCGCGAGCTTGAGCTGATTCAGCATGGCCGGAATGCCCGGTGTGCCGTAACGCATCGCGTATTCGACGAGCACCGTGTAGTCGTTCAACTGCAGCAGATGGCGCAACGCTTCCACCTGCTTTTCCGTATAGACGCGCAGCGGCGAGCCTTCGGGCATCCAGACGGCCGCATATTTCTTCGCGGACGCGCGGCCTCTGAACGGCAGAATCAGCAACCGCAGAATGATCTGCCATAGCAGCGCCGGAATCTCGACCACCCGAGGGTCGGACAGGAACTGCGCGAGATAGCGGCGAACCGCCCGCGGAGTTGGCGCGTCGGGCGTGCCGAGGTTGATCAGCAGCACGGCAACACGGTGCGACGTGGCGTTCTGCGAAGGCCGCTCGAGGTCGAAGCGCATAGGCTATAGCCGGGTAACCGCAGTGAGCGGAGGGTTGAACAGGTGAGATTCATTATAGCGGTGCGCCCTATGGCGGCGGCCTTCGTGGCCGCGCGCCCCAGGCGCCCCTGGCCGTTCGGCTAATTGGCAAGCGGCGCGCGCTCGCGCATGATGTGCCGCATCGACCGCCGCGGCGTTGACCGCTACTGCTGACTTACTGCTGACTTAGCGTGAGCGAAAGCAGTCTTGCGGTGATGTCCACGATCGGGATGACCCGGTTGTAGGCCATCCGCGTCGGGCCGATCACGCCGAGCGTGCCGACGATCTTGCCGTTCACCTCGTAGGGCGCGGTGACGACGCTCATTTCCTCGATAGGCACGAGGTTGGACTCGCCGCCTATGAAGATCTGCACGCCGGCCGCATGACTCGACACATCCAGCAACTGAAGGAGACTGGTCTTTTGGTCGAACACATCGAACAGCTT
The DNA here is from genome assembly GCF_003330785.1 of Paraburkholderia graminis. Taxonomy (NCBI): domain Bacteria; kingdom Pseudomonadati; phylum Pseudomonadota; class Betaproteobacteria; order Burkholderiales; family Burkholderiaceae; genus Paraburkholderia; species Paraburkholderia graminis. The sequence goes on along the minus strand of NZ_CP024934.1, from coordinate 592,066 downwards.
GCGCAGGCGCGCCATGTCCGAGGAAAGATCGGCGACTTCGAGCAGATTGCGCTCGCCCGAAATCAGCACGGTCTCGCCGGTGTCGGATTCGTCCGTGCTCGCCGTGACGGCCGCGTGCATGAGCGTGGTCATGTCGCCGCGCAACTGGTCGATTTCTTCGCGCAGGCGGCGGCGCACTTCGTCGAAAGACAGGCCGGCGAAGTGCGCGTTGATGTAGTTCGAAGCCTCCACGAGCTCGGACGGCGAAAAGTCGCGCTGGGTCGCCATCATGCGGTTTTGCACGTCGCCTTCGGGCGTCACGATGATGAGCAGAATGCGCTTGTCCGACAGCCGCATGAACTCGATCTGCTTGAACACGTGACTGCGCCGCGGCGTCAGCACGACACCGGCGAACTGCGACAGATTCGAGAGCACGCTCGCCGCGGCCGCGACGATTTTCTGCGGCTCGCCTGCCTGCAGCGTAGTCTTGACCGTGCGGGTGACGGCCTCTTCGTCCGCGGCGGATTCGACCGTGAGCATGGTGTCGACGAACAGCCGGTAGCCGCGCGGCGTGGGAATGCGTCCCGCCGAAGTATGCGGACTGATGACGAGCCCGAGATCCTCGAGATCCGACATGACGTTGCGGATGGTTGCCGGGCTCAACTCCAGGCCCGAATAGCGCGACAACGTGCGCGAGCCGACCGGCTGACCTTCGGCAATGTAGCGCTCGATCAGCGTTTTCAGGAGGGTTTGTGCGCGAGGATCTAGCATGACGAAAAATTTTAGCTCAATGAGGCGACTACCGCGAGCGCCGACGGCGCCCATCACCGGCGAATTTCCCGCCGCCCGCCGGGACCGCGCCTTGCGCTCGTTCCAGCACAACGTGCCGCATTGTGTCGGGCGTGCCGCCGGCCCCGTTGCCGACGGTCCGGCCAGCCGCGCGCCGGTGCGGTTTGCGCGGCGCGCATGTCATCAAGGCTTCACCATTCTAACGATAATCCCGCACTGCGCTCACGGCCCGCTGCGAACGGCCGGCCGCGGCGTCCCGGCCCCGTTCTTTTCAGGCCCTACCTATGGTGTAATGCCGGCATGCAAGTAACCAGCCAGTTCAAGACTGTCGCGCTCGTCGGGCGCAACAATACGCCGGGCATCCGCGACCCGCTGACCGCGCTCGCCACGTGCATCGCGAAGCGCGGCTTCGAGGTCGTTTTCGAAGCCGACACCGCGGCCGAAATCGGCGTAACCGACTATCCGGCGCTGCGCCCCGCCGAAATCGGCGCGCGCGCCGACGTGGCTGTCGTGCTCGGCGGCGACGGCACGATGCTCGGCATCGGCCGGCAACTGGCGCCGTACCGCACGCCGCTCATCGGCATCAATCACGGACGGCTGGGCTTCATTACCGACATCCCGATCTCCGACATGAGCGTGACCGTGCCGCAAATGCTGGCGGGCAACTTCGAGCGCGAGGAACGCGTGCTGCTCGAAGCGCGCATCATGCGCCAGGGCAATCCGATCTATCACGCGCTCGCATTCAATGACGTCGTGGTGAATCGCAGCGGCTTTTCGGGCATGGCGGAGCTGCATGTGTCGGTGGATGGCCGCTTCATGTACAACCAGCGTTCGGACGGACTGATCGTCGCCACGCCGACCGGCTCGACGGCGTACGCGCTGTCGTCGCAAGGGCCGATTCTGCATCCGCAACTGCAGGGCATCGTGCTCGTGCCGATCGCGCCGCATGCGCTGTCGAACCGGCCGATCGTGCTGCCGGACGATTCGAAGGTCAGCATCCAGATCGTTTCGGGGCGCGAGGTGAACGTCAATTTCGACATGCAGTCGTTCACGTCGCTGGAACTCGGCGACTCAATCGAAGTGCGCCGCTCGCGTCATACGGTGCCGATGCTGCATCCGGTCGGCTACAGCTATTTCGCGACGCTGCGCAAGAAGCTGCACTGGAACGAATACCCGTCGCACGAGGAAGATCCCAAGCCGTGACCGGCGCGGACGCCGGACCGCAAGCGCTGCTCGTAAAACCCGATACCAAGCTCACCGACAAGCACAAACGACTTCCATGCTTCGCCACCTCTCGATACGCGACTTCGTCATCGTCGCCGCGCTCGACCTCGAATTCGACAGCGGCTTTACCGTTTTCTCCGGCGAAACCGGCGCCGGCAAGTCGATCCTGATCGACGCGCTGGCGCTCGCGCTGGGTGCGCGCGCCGACGCGAACGTCGTGCGGACCGGCGAGACCCGTGCCGACATCACCGCCGAATTCGATACGCACGCGCAAGTGGACCAGTGGCTCGACGAGCAGGCGTTGAGCGCGGCCGCGGCGGACGGCCAGCACGGCGGCACTGTGATGCTGCGCCGCGTGGTGGATGCGAACGGCCGCTCGCGCGCGTTCATCAACGGCACCGCGGCGACGCTCGCGCAACTGCGCGAAGTCGGCGAAATGCTGGTGGATATTCACGGCCAGCACGCGCATCAATTGCTGATGCGTCCCGACGCGCAGCGCGAGCTGTTCGACACGCATGCAGGGCTGACCGAGCTGTCCGCGAGCGTCACGCGCGCGTGGCGCGCCTGGCGTGAGAAAGTGCAGGCGGTCGAGCACGCGCACACCCGCGACCGCGAATTGCAACTGGAACGCGAGCGTCTGGCATGGCAGCTTGCCGAGCTGGACAAGCTCGCGCCGCAGCCGGGCGAATGGGAAGAGGTCAACGCGGAGCATCGGCGGCTGTCGCATTCGGCGAATCTGATCGACGGTGTGCAAGGCGCGCTGAATGCGCTCTCCGAATCGGACGAGGCAATGATCACGCACCTTGCGTCGATCGTCTCGAAGGTGCGCGACCTTGCCGATATCGACCCGGCCTTGAACGACGTGCTGGCCGCGCTCGAACCCGCCGAGATCCAGCTTCAGGAAGCCGCGTATTCGCTGAGCCATTACGCGCAGAAGCTGGAACTCGACCCGGACCGGCTCGCAGAAGTCGAAAAGCGTCTCGACGCATTGCATTCGGCGGCGCGCAAGTTCCGTTTGCAGCCCGAAACGCTGCCCGAGGAACACGAGACGCGCCGCGCGCAGCTTGCCGCGCTCGACGCCGCCGCGGACCTCGACAGCCTGCACGCCGCCGAAGCCAAAGCGCGCGAGGACTTCCTCGCCGAAGCAAAGAAGCTCTCGAAGGCGCGCGCCAAGGCCGGCAAAGCGCTCGGCGCCGCGGTCACCACAGGCATGCAGGAACTGTCGATGAAAGGCGGCAGCTTCGAAGTCGCGCTCGTGCCGTTACCCGAAGGCGGCGCGCATGGCCTGGAGCAGGTCGAGTTCCGCGTCGCAGGTCATGCGGGCGTGCCGCTGCGGCCGCTCGCGAAGGTCGCGTCGGGCGGCGAACTCGCGCGTATCAGCCTCGCGCTCGCCGTGATCGCGAGTGCCGCGAGCCCGACGCCCACACTGATCTTCGACGAAGTGGATACTGGAATCGGCGGCGGCGTCGCCGAAGTGGTCGGACGGCTGTTGCATCAACTCGGCGAAGCGCGCCAGGTGCTTTGCGTCACGCACTTGCCGCAGGTCGCCGCGCGTGGCGATCATCATTTCCAGGTGGCGAAGGCCGGCAACGGCAAGGGCGGCACGGTGAGCAGCGTCGTTTCGCTCGACAAGACGAGCCGCGTCGAAGAAGTCGCGCGCATGCTCGGCGGTCTGGAGATCACGCCGACCACGCGCAAGCACGCGAAGGAAATGCTGGCGGCGTAGGTGGGGGTTGAGGGCGGCGGTCGGGCTGCTAGTCGCCCGCTACCCGCCCCCATCCTCAAAAATCCCACCTCACCCCCGCCCAAACACCCGCTCCCAAAGCCCAAGCACCGCATCTCTCTCGGCCGCGACCAACCCCGGTTCCACCCGCGCCTTTTCCATCCCATCGAGCCGCAGCTTGTGCTGCAGCTTCCGGTACGTGCGATAAGCGGCGCCGACCGTCTCAGCTTCCGCCTCGCTCATCAGCCCAAGACGCGACACCTCGCGCAACAGCGCAATGTTGCCCGTATTGCGGATCAGCTCGGGATCGCGCGCCGCATGCAACAGCACCCAATACTGCACGGTGAACTCGATATCGACCATCCCGCCGCGATCGTGCTTGAGATCGAACAGCGTCGTGTGGTTCGGATGCCCGGCGGCGACGCGCTCGCGCATCTCCACGATTTCGTCCGCAAGCTGCGCGGCGTCGCGCGGCGTCGTCAGCACCTGTTCGCGGATCGCCTCGAACTGCGCGCCGATCTGCGCGTCACCGGCGCAGTAGCGCGCGCGAGTCAGCGCCTGGTGCTCCCACACCCACGCGGTGTTGGCCGCGTCGCCCTCGCGCAACTGATAACGGCGGAACGCGTCGAGATCGGTAACGAGCAGGCCCGACTCGCCGTTCGGCCGCAAGCGCAGATCGACGTCGAACAACGTTCCCGCACCGGTTGCGGTCGTCAGCCAGGTAATCAGGCGACGCGTGTAGGTCGAATAGATGTCCGAAGCGGCATCGTCGGGATCGTCGTAGAGAAAGATCACGTCGAGGTCCGACGCATAGCCCAACTCCTTGCCGCCCAGCTTGCCGTAAGCGATCACCGCGAATCGCGGCGCGTCGCGGTGGCGCTTCGGCAACTGCTTCCAGACGGCTTCGAGCGTGACGTCGAGCACGGCATCGGCGAGTTCGGACAGACGGTCGCTCACATGCTCGACGCTCAGCTTGCCCGCGAGGTCGATCAGCAGAATACGGAACACCTCGGCCTGGTGCGCGTGGCGCAGCAAGTCCATCTGCTGCTCGACGCCGTCCGCCGCGGCCAGCCGCAAGCGCAGCGTGCGCTTGAACTCGGGCCAGTCGAACGGCGTGTTCAGCGCTTCGTCGTCGAGCAGTTCGTCGAGCAGTTGCGGATGGCGGATCAGATAACCGGCTGCCCAGCGCGACGCGCCCAGCACCGACAGCACCCGATGCAGCGCTTGCGGATACTCGGTGAGCAGCGCGAGGTACGCGCCGCGCCGGCCCACGGCTTCGAGCAGATCGAACAGACGCGCGAGCGTGTCGCCGCGCCGCTCGGGCGGCTCGAGCGTGCGCGCGGCTTCGAGCGCGCGCTGCGCGACGATGTCGAAGCGCTGCCGGCTGCGCTCCGCGAGTCCGGCATAGCGCGACGATTGCCAGACGCCGCGCAGCCGCGCGAGCAGATCGGCGGGCTCGGCCACGCCCAGTTCGACGAGACGTGCATGCAGCGCGTCCGCCGCGCTGTCGTCCGCGAGCGCGCTGCTCCAGACCCACACTGCCGCGCCGTCTTCGGGCGCGCCGCAGCCGTCGCGGCCGCTCACCTTGTCGGCGAAAATCTGGTCGAACTGCTGTTCGACGAATTCCCGATGCGCGTCGAGCCGCTCCATCAGCATCGGATAGTCGTCGCAGCCCATTGCGCGCGCGAGCGCCACGCGTTCCTCGGAATCGACCGGCATCGCGTGCGTCTGCGCGTCGTTGCGATATTGCAGCCGATGTTCGAGCTCGCGCAAAAAGCGATAAGCCTGTGAGAGCTTCACGCACACCGACGTGTCGATCAGCCCGTGCGTCGCGGCGTGCCGCAGCACGGCGAGCGTGGGCCGCACCCGGAAACCGGCGTCCTGGCCGCCGCGAATCAGTTGGAACACCTGCGCGCTAAATTCGATTTCGCGGATGCCGCCGCGCCCGAGCTTGATGTCGTCGGCCTTGTCGGGACGCATCGACGCACGGCGTTGCGCCTCCTGGCGAATCTGCAAATGCAGCGCGCGGATTGCGCTGATCACGCCGAAGTCGAGATAACGGCGGTAGACGAACGGCGTGACGATTGCATCGAGTTGTTTCGACAGGCGCTGCGCCGCGTCGCTCGTCCCTTCGGAAACGAGTCGGCCCTTGATCCACGCATAGCGCTCCCACTCGCGGCCCTGCACGTAGAAATATTCCTCGAGCATGCCGAGGCTGCACACGAGCGGTCCCGAATCGCCGTTCGGACGCAAACGCATGTCGACGCGAAACACGTAGCCGTCGGCGGTCACTTCGGCGAGCGCGCCGATCAGGCGCTTGCCGAGGCGCGTAAAAAAGTCTTGCGTGGCAATCGGCGCGCGCTGGCCGCCCGCCGTCTCGCCGTCCTCTTCGTAGATGAAGATCAGGTCGATGTCCGACGAGACGTTCAGCTCGCGGCCGCCGAGCTTGCCCATGCCGACGACGCCGAGCGTGAGCCGTTCGCCCTGCGGGCCGCGCGGCTCGCCGAAGAGCGTTTCGAGTTCGGCGGACAGCACCGTGAGCGAGCGCTGGATCGTGGTCTCGGCGAGATCCGTCATCGCGCCGGTGACTTCGGCGACGTCCGCCTCGCCGGCCAGGTCGCGCTCCATCACCGCGCAGAAGACCTCCGTGCGCAACTGGCGCAACGCGCGCTTCAATGCGGCCTCCGTCAACGGCGCGTCGGCGCCGCCGGCCGCTTCGGCGCACAGCGCGTCGAAGCGGGCGTCGATGCGCTCGCGCGTCAACGGCCCGGACGCAAGCTCCGCCACCTGCGCGACGAGCTGCGGACGGGCCGCCACGGCGCGCGCCGCGTAATGTGAATAGCTGGAACTCAGGAGAGTGGCGTGAGTCATCAAAGGTCTGGCTCGCTCGTTGCTTGATTGGCATGAACCGCGGATCAGCGGCTCGTCGCACGACGGTTTGCTGCGCGCCGATGTGGGTCGTGCAGCGGGCCCCTGACAGGGTTTTCCGGAAGTCCTGTCGACGCTTTCCCGTGTGTTACATTTCGTCGTTAATCCGCAAAACTACCATACGCCCACCCGCCGCAGCATGTCCGAGCGAAACGAATCCGCCGACCCGCAGGAAACCGGGCCGGCCCGGCCTGTGAGCGGAAGCGACCACGTCGTCTTGCGCCGGACGCTCCACGTTGTTCTCGCGCTCGCGCTCGTCCTCTATTTCATCGCGGCGGGGCTCTTTCTCGGCTTGCGCTACGTGGTGCTGCCGCGCGTCGACACGTTCCGGCCGCGAATCGAAGCGACCGTCTCCGACAAGCTGCATGCGCAGTTCACCATCGGCAAACTGGCGCCGCATTGGAGCGGGTTTCAGCCGGGGCTCGACATCACGAATCTGGTGATCCGCGACCATGACGGCAAACCCGCGCTCACCATTCCGCACGCCACCGCGACGCTGTCGTGGCGCTCGCTGTGGCAATTCCATCCGGCGCTCTCGAGTCTGATCGTCGACCAGCCCGACGTGCTGATTTCGCGCGGCGGCGACGGCGTGCTGTCGGTCGCCGGCGTGCCGGTGCCGACGCGTCATAGCGGCAATGACACGTTGTCGACGTGGCTCGTGCGCCAGCAGGCGATCGTCGTGCGCGGCGGCGTGCTGCGTTGGCGCGACGCCCAGCGCGACGCGCCGGAGCTCGCGCTGCGCGACATCCGCATCGCCATTCTCAACGACGGTTACGATCACCGCCTCGCGCTTCAGGCGCCGCCGGACGGCCAGTTGCTGCGCGGCCCGCTCGATTTCCGCACGCATTTCCGGCACGCGCCGCTCGCCGCGATCGGCAAGCCGATCAACTGGAAAGGACAGGCGTATGTGTCGACCGGGCCAGTCGATCTGCCGACGCTCGCTCGCTACATCAAATTCCCGATCGAGACGTTTGCGGGCCGCATCGACAACGCGATCTGGGTCGATTTCGCCGACGGCCGCATGACTTCGGCAAGCGGGCAAATGGCCGGCGCCGACGTCGCGCTGCGAGTTCGGCCCACGCAGCCCAAGCTGCTGTTGCCGATCGCGAATTTCGGCTGGCGCCTGCAAGCGCAGCAAGGCGATTACGAGCTGCAACTGAACGACATGCGCGCCGAACTCGGCCAGCCGCCGCTCGAAGACGGCACGCCGCTCACGCGCACGCTCGCGTTCCAGACGCTGAACGGGCACTACCGGACGGCTTCGCAGCAACACGGGCAGTTCATCAGCGTGTCGGGCGATCGCGTCGACCTGGGCATTCTCGCGGAGTTCAGCCGCGCGCTGCCGCTGCCGCGTGCGCTCCTGAACAGCCTCGTGCGCTATAACCCGCGCGGGCTCGTCGCCAACTACCTGATCGAAGTCGAGCGCGGCAAGCCGGAATCCGGCGAGCCGGGCGGCGACCGTCATGGGACCGGCGCGGAGCCGATCGAGCGCTACCGCTTCACGGGCGATCTGCAAGGCATCAGCGTCGCCGCGCAGGAGCCGCCGCCGGGGCTCACGGCGCGCAATCACCCGCGCGCCGGCATTCCGGGCATCGAAAATCTGTGGGGCCGCGTGGATGCCGATCAACGCCGTGGCACCGCCACGCTCGACACGTCCAACGTCGCCATCACGCTGCCGGGCGTGTTCGACGATCCGCGCCTCACGCTCGACCGGCTGCATGGCCGCGCCGACTGGACCATTTCGCCGAAGGCGCCCGGCGAGAACCATCCGGCGTTCACGGTGAAGCTGGCCGAGCTAGGCGTCTCCAATGCGGACGTCGCGGCGACAGCAAGCGCGGACTACAGCAACCCCGGCCACGGCCGCGGCTCGCTGGATCTGACCGCCGACTTCGAGCGCGCGCAGGTGTCGCGCATCGTCCGCTATCTGCCGACCAGCATCAGCGAGAAGCTGCGCATGTATCTCGGCCACGGCTTGCAGGCCGGCATGTCGCGCGGCGCGAAGATCGAAGTGCATGGCGACCTCACCAAGTTCCCGTATTCGCGCGATCCCGAGGCGGGCATCTTCCATATCGTCGCGCCGTTCAAGGGCGGCAAGTTCGACCCGTCGCCGTACCCGCCGCGCAACATGCGCAACGGCACGCCGAACGTGTGGCCGGCGTTCGACGGCATCGACGGCGTGTTCGAGATCAGGCAGAACGTGCTGCGCTTCGACATCGACCGGGCGCGCTACAAACGCGTCGCGCTGCACGGCGTGAACGGCAGGATCGACGACCTCGGCACGCGCGAGTCGAATCTCGTCATCAAGGGCGACGGGCTCGGGCCGCTCGCCGACATGCTCGACTACGTGAACGAAAGTTCGCTTGGCATCATGGCGCGGCATCAGACCGAGAAAATCCGCGCCGAAGGGCCGGCGTCGCTCGCGCTGAAGCTGACGGTGCCGCGCACGCCGAAGCCGCATATCGGCGTGGAAGGCGCGCTCGGTTTCCAGAACAATCGTTTGAGCGTGGCGAACGTGCCGCCGCTGTCGCAAGTGAAGGGCAAGGTGCGTTTCACCGAGCGCAGCGCACAAACCGAGCGGCTCACCGCGCAGTTTCTCGGCGGCGATGTGCGGGCGAGCGGCGGGCTGAAACAGGACGGCACCTACGCGCTCGACATGAACGGCCATATCGCCGTCGAGGCCGCGCGCGGCCTCGATCTGCATGGCCCGGCCGCACAGGTCCTCACGCGCATGAGCGGCAGCGCGCCGTATGCGCTCACGGTGCGCGGCGCCAAAGGCAAGCTGCCGCAACTGACCGCGAACTCCGACCTGACCGGCCTCGCGCTCGACTTCCCCGCGCCGTTCAACAAGCCGGTCGGCACGCCGATGCCGCTGCGCGCCAGTGCCGGTCCGTCGACGCTCGCCGGCGAAAGCGGACTCGAGCGCGCCGAGCTCGACTTCGGCCCCATCGCCGCGCGCTATCTGCTGCATTACGACCCGAAAAGCCCGCCGACGGTGGTGCGCGGCGCCATCGGCGTGAACCGGCCGGCCGACTTGCCGAGCGAGGGCGTGATCGCCGCAGTGGACGTGGACGCATTCGACGCCGATGCGTGGCGCGCGCTGATTACACAACTGCGCAGCAACGAGGCGCCCGCCGCGCCCGTCCCGCCCGCAGCCCCGAATCCGACCGTCGCGCAGTTTCTGCCGAGCCGCTTCGCGCTGCACATCGGCACGCTGACGCTGCTCAAGCGCCACTGGGAGAGCGTGATCGTCGGCGCTTCGCACGCGGACGGCAAATGGCAGGCGAACATCGCGTCGAATCAGGTGTCCGGTCACGTTTCGTGGCTGCCGGGCGCCGACAAGGCATCGCCGGGCACGCTGCAGGCGCGCTTTGCACGCGTCGTGATTCCGTCGGTCGCCGACAAGGATCTGCTCGGCCAGGCGATGTCGGCGCCGGCGCAAAACATGCCGTCGATCGATCTGGTCGTCAACGAACTGATCGTGCGCGACCGCGACATCGGCCGGCTTGAAGTGCTCGCGCACAACTTCAACGAAGACGGCGTGCCGGTCTGGCAACTGGACAAGCTCGACATCGCGAATCCTGCGGCCACGTTAACCGCGACGGCGAACTGGCGCACCTCGACGGAACTCGGCAACGCCGCGGACGAAAGCACGCCGCGGCGCACGGTGTTCGATTTCAAGCTCGACATCAAGGACGCGGGCGGCCTGCTCGAGCGCTTCGGCCAGCCACGCACGCTGAAGGCGGGCAGCGGCACGCTCAACGGCAAGATGGTGTGGCGCGGCGGCCCGACGGCGATCGACTATCCGACGCTCAACGGCAATATCGCCGTGGATCTGCGGCATGGGCAGATTCTCAAGGTCGATCCGGGCGTCGCCAAGCTGCTCGGCGTGCTCAGCCTGCAAAGCCTCGCGCGCTTCGCGACGCTCAATTTCCGTGACGTGATCGGCGAAGGTCTGCCCTTCGAGCATGTCACGGGGACGGCGCAGATTCGCAACGGCATCGGCCGCACGGAAAACTTCGAGATGGTGACCGCGCCGGCCCGCGCCGAGATGAAAGGCTCGGTCGACCTGGCGCAGGAAACGCAGGACATGCACGTCAAGATCGTGCCGACGGTGAGCGCCGGCGCGGCGGTCGTCGCGGCCGCGGTGATCAACCCGCTGCTCGGGCTGGGCGCGCTGGTGGCGGACCTCGCGTTCAGCAAATCGGTGTCGCACGCGTTCGCGCGAGACTATGCGATAACGGGCTCCTGGTCGAAACCGCACATCGAGCGGGTCAAGAGCGATCGGGGTAAGATGGACGCTCCAGCTTCGACCGCCGGCGCGAACTGAGCCTGCAAGTTAGCGCGTAACCGTGGCTTCGTTCATCGCGATCGGACGGCTTCGGTCAGCGCATCGAGTAGGCGCTTTCGAGTGACGCACACCGGCGGCCCGAGCCAGCCCTGAACGACGTATGCGGCGCCGGCTGTCGCGCCGCCTTGCCGGGAGTTTTCCGAAACGCTCATGAGCGAAACACACGTCTCTTCGTCTTCATCCCACGCTTCGTCCGACACTGCGCTTGATAGTGCGCAGCGCGAACCGGCGAGCGGTCAGTCAAGCAGCTTCCGGGTCGCCGCGCTGCAAATGGTGAGCACGCCGGATCGCGAGCGCAATCTCGCCGACGCCGAACGTCTGATCGCCGAAGCCGCCGCCGATGGCGCGCAGCTCGTCCTTCTGCCCGAGTACTTCTGCTTCATGGGCTTCAAGGACACCGACAAGCTCGCGGTTCGCGAAGCGTATCGCGACGGCCCGATCCAGCGTTTTCTCGCCGATGCCGCGCGCCGCCACAAGGTATGGGTGATCGGCGGCACGTTGCCGATCACGGCGCCGGAGCCGTCGCGCGTATTGAACACGACGCTCGTGTTCGACCCCGAGGGTAACGAGGCCGCGCGCTACGACAAGATCCATCTGTTCAACTTCGAAAAGGGTGAGGAATCGTTCGACGAGGCGCGCACCATTTGCCCCGGCGGCGAAGTCCGCACCTTCGAGTCGCCGTTCGGCCGCGTCGGTTTGTCGGTCTGCTACGATCTGCGCTTCCCCGAGCTCTACCGGCGCATGGGCGATTGCGCGCTGATGGTGGTGCCGTCGGCGTTTACTTACACGACGGGCCGCGCGCATTGGGAAATGCTGCTGCGCGCGCGCGCCGTCGAAAACCAGTGCTACGTGCTGGCCGCGGCGCAAGGCGGCAAGCATGAGAATGGCCGCCGCACGTGGGGCCACAGCATGCTGATCGATCCGTGGGGCGAAGTCGTCGCGGTGCGCGACGAAGGCGCCGGCGTGGTCGCGGGGACGCTCGAACGCACGCGCATCGACGAGGTGCGGCAGAGTCTGCCCGCATGGCGTCATCGGGTGCTGAGCTAGAACACGTGACATTGAAACTGCGGCGTCCGTCACTCATATAGTGAGCGTGGCGCTAACCGAATCCTTCGTATCGAGCAGAACATACTTCGCATGAACATCATCGAACCTGGTATCCGCAATCTCGCCACCGCCAAGGACATCCTCCTGACGCCCTACGGTCTCGACGAATCGCTGCTCACCCGCACGCTCGCCGAGATCTTCACGCATCGTGTCGATTACGCGGACCTGTATTTCCAGGCCACGCGCAGCGAAGCGTGGAGCCTGGAGGAAGGCATCGTGAAGTCGGGCAGCTTCAGCATCGACCAGGGCGTCGGCGTGCGCGCCGTGTCGGGCGACCGCACGGCTTTCGCGTATTCGGACGATCTGTCGCCCGAGGCGATCCGCCAGGCGGCGATCGCCACGCGCGCCATCGCGAAGGCGGGCGGCGGCAAGCAGAAGATCAAGGTGGCGTCGTCGCTGACAGGCATCGCCGGGCGCGATCTGTATCTGCCCGCCGATCCGCTGCATTCGCTCGACGCCACCGCCAAGGTCAAGCTGCTCGAGCGCATCGAACACATGGCGCGCGGCCGCGACCGGCGGATCCAGCAAGTGATGGCGGGCCTCGCCGGCGAATACGACGTCGTGCTGGTCGCGCGCAGCGACGGCGGCTTCGCGGCCGACATCCGGCCGCTCGTGCGCGTCTCGGTCACGGTGATCGCCGAGCAGAACGGCCGCCGCGAAATCGGCAGCGGCGGCGGCGGCGGCCGCTTCGACTACAGCTATTTCACCGACGAAGTGCTGTCGCGTTACGTCGACGACGCCGTGCACGCGGCGCTCGTGAATCTCGAAGCGCGCCCCGCTCCGGCCGGCGCGATGACGGTCGTGCTCGGGCCGGGCTGGCCGGGCGTGCTGCTGCACGAGGCGATCGGCCACGGGCTCGAGGGCGACTTCAACCGCAAGGGCTCGTCGGCATTCGCGGGACGCATCGGCGAGCAGGTCGCGGCGAAGGGCGTGACGGTGGTCGACGACGGCACGCTGCCGAATCGCCGCGGCTCGCTCAATATCGACGACGAAGGCAATCCGACGCAGTGCACGACGCTGATCGAGGACGGCATTCTCAAGGGTTACATTCAGGACACGCTCAACGCGCGCCTGATGAAGATGCCGGTCACGGGCAACGCGCGTCGTGAATCGTATGCCGCGCTGCCGATGCCGCGCATGACGAACACGTACATGCTCAACGGCGACAAGGACCCGCAGGAGATCATTCAGTCGGTGAAGAACGGCTTGTATGCGGTGAACTTCGGCGGCGGCCAGGTCGACATCACCAACGGCAAGTTCGTGTTCTCGGCGTCCGAGGCGTACATGATCGAGGACGGCAAGATCACGTACCCGGTCAAGGGCGCGACGCTGATCGGCAGCGGCCCGGAATCGCTCAAATACGTCAGCATGATCGGCAACGACATGAAGCTCGATTCGGGCGTCGGCGTGTGCGGCAAGGAAGGCCAGAGCGTGCCGGTGGGCGTCGGCCAGCCGACGCTGCGCATCGACCGGATGACGGTGGGCGGTACGGCCTGACGAGGCTCCGGCCGCACGATTCATGCGTGGAAACGCTGGATCGTGCGGCTTTTCCGCATTTTTAGACCGCATAGCTTGCCAGCCGAGCTTCCCCGGGTTATAAAGTCAATCACCCTTTTTTGACCAGCGACTCCATTTCGCCATGTCCGCCAAGTTTTACTTTTACTTTTTTTGGTATCTCAGACCGCTGGCGGATCGAGAGGGGTGTTAGTGCACGCAGAACACCGAGAATTCCCGAAAAACCGCCAGCGAGTCTGGCGGTTTTTTTTCGCCTTCAGTCTTTGCTCATTCAGCCTTTGAACACTTTGCCTTGCACGCGCCGCCCGCGTGAACACGCTACGAACCGATTCAGGAGAACAACATGCCCCCGCACAACACCGACGATGTCCGCATTCGAGAATTGAAAGAGCTCACGCCCCCGGCGCACCTGATCCGCGAATTTGCCTGCGACGAAGCAGTGTCCGACCTTATCTACAGTTCGCGCACCGCCATGCATCGGATCCTGCATGGCATGGACGACCGCCTGATCGTGATCGTCGGACCGTGCTCGATTCACGACACCAAAGCGGCAATGGAATACGCGGGGCGTCTCGTCGAACAGCGCAAGCGCTTTGCGGGCGAACTCGAAGTCGTGATGCGCGTGTATTTCGAAAAGCCGCGCACGACGGTGGGCTGGAAAGGCCTCATCAACGACCCGCACATGGACAACAGCTTCAAGATCAACGAGGGTTTGCGCACCGCGCGCGAGCTGCTGTTGCGCATCAACGAACTGGGTCTGCCGGCCGGCACCGAATACCTCGACATGATCAGCCCGCAATACATCGCCGATCTGATCTCGTGGGGCGCGATCGGCGCGCGGACCACCGAGTCGCAAGTGCACCGCGAACTCGCGTCGGGACTGTCGTGCCCGGTCGGCTTCAAGAACGGCACCGACGGCAACGTCAAGATCGCCGTCGACGCAATCAAGGCCGCGTCGCAGCCGCACCATTTCCTGTCGGTCACGAAGGGCGGGCACTCGGCGATCGTATCGACGGCGGGCAACGAGGACTGTCACATCATCCTGCGCGGCGGCAAGACGCCGAACTACGATGCTGCGAGCGTGAACGCGGCGTGCTCGGACATCGGCAAGGCCGGACTCGCGGCGCGCCTGATGATCGACGCAAGCCACGCGAACAGTTCGAAGAAGCACGAGAACCAGATTCCGGTGTGCGCGGACATCGGCCGGCAGATTGCTTCGGGCGACGAACGAATTGTCGGCGTGATGGTGGAGTCGCATCTGGTGGCGGGCCGCCAGGACTTGCAGGAGGGCTGCGCGCTCACGTACGGTCAGAGCATCACCGATGCATGCATTGGCTGGGACGAAAGCGTCGCCGTGCTGGAAGGTCTCGCCGACGCGGTCAAACAGCGGCGCGTGGCGCGCGGAAGCGGCAACTGATTTTTTGTTTTGTGGTTTTACCGTTTGACCGCATCGCAAGAATGCGGTTTGCAGCGTTAAGAAACCCGGCTCGTGCAGTTCACAGCCGGGTTTTTTTATTTCGTTGGCCGAACGGACGAATGGTGGAGATGCCGCCGTCTATGTACCGTAGCAGTTCATCGCCGGGTCGCGAATGACTTGACCAGGCGGGAATTTGCGTATAATATTTTGTACATGGAAGGCGGTTATGACGCTGGAAAAAGAAGTTCGCTGGCTAGGCTCCAGCTATCGCGATTTGCTCGCCTTTCCAGAAGAGGCACGTCGGCAAGCCGGGTTTCAGATCGGCAAGATCCATGCGCGTCTCGACCCCGACGACTGGGAACCGTTCGACTCGGTGGGTCCTGGAACGCGCGAAATTCGCATCCGGGAAGAGAACGGCATTTATCGCGTGATGTACGTCACGAAGTTTGCAGAAGCGCTTTACGTGCTTCATTGCATGCAGAAGAAAACCCAGAAGCTCGCGCCGCACGACAAACTGATTGCCGAAACGCGGTATCGCGCCATCATTAACGATAGGAAACCTTAACAAATGACGATCGACACCAAAATTCGTCACGTGACAAAGCCCGGCGCAAACGTGTTTCTCGAACTCGGCTTTTCCGCCGACGAGGCGAAGCGCCTGCACGCGGCGTCGCAAAAGCAGATCAACGACACGAGGCTGCTCAAGGAGCAGCTCATGACGGAATTGTCCACGTGGATCGAGCAGCATCATCTGAAGCAAGCGGAGGCCGCGGAAATTCTCATGGTCTCGCGCCCGCGGGTCTCGGACGTGGTGAACAAGAAAACCACCAAGTTCACCATCGACACGCTCGTCGAAATGTTGAGCCGGATTGGCAAGCCGGTCACGATGGCGGTGGGATAGCGCGCGAGGGTGGCGGATTCGCGCAGCTAGCTGCTGGCAGCGAGCGCGCGCGCTTTGCCTGACCTGCTACATCGACCGGCTTACTCGACCGCGCCTGAACCGAACACTTCCGTGTGAATGCACGCCGGCTCCACGCCCAATGCAACCAGCGCGTCGCGCTGCGCGCGCATGAAGGGCACCGGGCCGCAAATGTAGTAGTCGGCATCCAGCGCGATGACGCGATCCGCGATTTTTGTCACGTCGAGACGGCCTTCGAAATCGTAATCGATGCCCTGCCGGTCGCTTGCATCAACGGCTTCGTAGAACACGACACGCTTCACGTTCGCATGCGACGCAACGGTTTCGTCGAGCCACTCGCGGAACGCATGCACGCGGCCGTTGCGGCATGCGTGGACGAAAGTGACGCTCCGCTCGCTGCCGTCGGCGAGCAATGTCGACAGCATGGACGTCATCGGTGTGACGCCCACGCCGCCGCTCATCAGCACGACCGGCGTGGTCTTCTTGCGATCGAGGGTGAAGTCGCCCATCGGCGCGCTCACGTGCACGATCGTGCCCTCCTCCACGCCCGCATGCAGCAGGTTCGACACGTGACCCGGCGCGGCATCCTCGCGGCCGTCTTCACGCTTGACCGAAATGCGCAGCCACTTGCCATGCGGCGCATCCGACAAGCTGTACTGCCGCGGCTGGTCGACGCCCAGCTTGTCGACAAAGCGCGTGACGCTCACGTATTGGCCGGGTTCGAACTCACAGGCTGCGGTGCCGTCGGCGGGCGTCAGATAGAAGGACGTGATCTCGTCGCTTTCCACCTGCTTGCGCGCCACCTTGAACGGGCGGAAGCCGCTCCATGCCGCGCCTTCGTACAGCTTCGCCTCGGTGCCGACGAAAATGTTCGCGAGTTGGCCATACGCGACCTGCCACGCGTCGAGCGTCGGCTGATCGACCGCGTCGCCGAGTACGTCGACGATCGCACCCAGCAGATGGCGGCCGACAATCGGATAGTGCTCGGGCCGAATGTTCAGGCTCGCGTGCTTGTTGGCGATTCGCGAGACGGCCGGGCCGAGCGCGCCGAGATTGTCGATGTTGGCTGCGTACGCGTACACGGCGCGAGCGAGCGTCTCGGGCTGATTGCCGCTTTGCTGATGCGTCTGGTTGAAGAGATTCTTCAGTTCCGGGTGATGCGCGAACATGCGCTTGTAGAAATGCTTGGTGATGGTCGTGCCATGTTCGGCGAGCACGGGAACCGTGGCTTTGACGCGGGCAATCTGGTCGGCGGTAAGAGCGGTCATTTGTACTTCTCCTTAAAGATGCGCATACGATACATCTTATAGAGCGCCCTCGCCCAGACAGATTGTCGCAGGCTGAATTGCCCTGGCGTTGATGCCTACAGAATCGCGTCTGCTGCCTAGCCGTGACCGCGGTCGTGCTGCCAGAGGACGTCGGTGCCGCCGTCAGCGCGATTGAGCACGCGAGCGAGCACGAAGAGCAAATCCGACAGGCGGTTCACATACTGGCGCGGCGCCGCGTTGATCGTCTCTTCTTCGCCGAGCGCGACAATCGCCCGTTCGGCGCGGCGGCAAACCGTGCGGCAGACGTGAGCAAGCGACGCCGCCCGCGAGCCGGCCGGCAGGATGAACTCCTTGAGCGGCGGCAATGCGGCGTTGTAGTCGGCGAGCCAGCCGTCGAGTTGTGCGAGGTGGCGGTCGGTGATCATCGTGTGGCCAGGAATGCAGAGCTCGCCGCCGAGGTCGAACAGGTCGTGCTGGATCGCCACCAATGCCGCGCGCACGTTCTCGGGCAGGTTTTCGCACAGCAGCACGCCGAGATTGGAGTTGAGTTCGTCGACGTCGCCGATTGCCTCAATGCGGGCGCTGCTCTTGCGTACGCGCCGGCCGTCGCCGAGGCCGGTGGTGCCGTCGTCGCCGGTGCGGGTGGCGATTTTGGTTAGGCGGTTACCCATGTGATCCTCTGGTTGGTTGGTCGGTCGGGATGCGGGTGGTGTGGCGGAGTCGCTGATGCCTCGGTCGATACGTTGGCCGGTGGGCGTTGATCATGCTTGGCGGCGGCTGCGTTAGTCGCGGCGCAGCTATCGCATCGAACATATTGCGCGCATCGGGCGGCCGTGGCCATTATAGGAGCGAGGTCCGGGCCGCAGTGATCGTCGGCGGCCTGCAAGGACTCGAGCCGGCCTGCAAACGATCGGCGTAAAATGAAACGGTTGCTGCAGAATCGCTTCGGCTGACAATGATTGATAACCGTGGTTGATGGACTGGGGTAAGCGCTGAGGTGCCAAACTCGGGTTGACCGCTAGCATGGGACCGGACTAAGCGCTAAAGCGCTAACTCCAGTCGACCGCTAGCATGGGACCGGACTAAGCGCTGAAGCGCTAACTCCAGTCGACCGCTAGCATGGGACCGGACTAAGCGCTGAAGCGCTAACTCCAGTCGACCGCTAGCATGGGACCGGACTAAGCGCTGAAGCGCTAACTCCAGTCGACCGCTAGCATGGGACTGGAGTAAGCGCTGAAGCGCTAACTCCAGTCGACACAGGAGACATGCGTGAATTATGGTGTTCCGCCGGCCGCGCTGCGCCGGCCATTTTCCCCCGAATTGCTCAGCGCCCTCACCGACGCCTTCGGCGAACGTGTGTCGGTCGCCCAGGCCGTGCGCGAACATCATGGCCGCGATGAATCGCCGTTCGACCCGCAATTGCCCGACGCCGTCGTGTTCGCGCGCAACACCGAAGACGTGCAAACCATCGTCAAGCTCTGCGGCCAGTACGACGTGCCGATCATTCCGTACGGCAACGGCTCGTCGCTCGAAGGACATCTGCTCGCGGTGCAAGGCGGCGTGTCCATCGATCTGTCGGAAATGAACCGCGTCCTGTCGATCAACGCGGAAGATCTGACGGTCACCGTCGAGCCCGGCATCTCGCGCAAACAGCTCAACGAGGCGCTGCGCGACACCGGCCTCTTTTTTCCGATCGATCCAGGCGCGGACGCCAGCATCGGCGGCATGTCGGCCACGCGCGCGTCCGGCACGAACGCGGTGCGCTACGGCACGATGCGCGAGAACGTGCTCGGCCTGACCGTCGTGCTCGCCGATGGCCGCGTCATCAAAACCGGCACGCGAGCACGCAAGTCGTCCGCGGGTTACGACCTCACGCGTCTTTTCGTCGGCTCGGAAGGCACGCTCGGCGTCATCACCGAAATCACCGTGCGCCTTTATCCGCAGCCGGAAGCGGTTTCCGCGGCCGTCTGCGCATTTCCGTCGATGGGCGATGCAGTGCGCGCCGTCATCGAAACGATTCAGATGGGCGTGCCGATCGCCCGCGTCGAATTCGTCGACGCGCTCGCGATCCGCTCGATTAACCGGCATTCGAATCTGACGCTGCGCGAGGCGCCCACGTTGTTCTTCGAGTTCCACGGCACCGAGGCCGGCGTGAAGGAACAAGCCGAACTCGTGCAGGAACTGGCCGCGCAGAACGGCGGCGAAGGCTTCGAATGGGCGACGCGGCCGGAAGACCGCAGCCGTCTGTGGAACGCGCGTCACAACGCCTATTTCGCGATGCTGCAATTGAAGCCGGGGTGCCGCGCCGTTACGACCGACGTCTGCGTGCCGATCTCGCGCCTCGCCGAATGCGTCGTCGAAACAGAGCAGGACCTGAAGACGTCGCCGCTGCCCTGCCCAATCGTCGGCCATGTCGGTGACGGAAATTTCCACGTCGCGATCCTGATCGATCCGAACAAGCCGGAGGAACTGGTCGAGGCCGAACGTCTGAATCATCGCATCGTGCAGCGCGCGTTACGCATGGACGGCACGTGCACCGGCGAGCACGGCGTCGGTCTGCACAAGATGAATTTTCTGCTTGAGGAACACGGCGATGTCGCGATCGACACGATGCGCTCCATCAAGCACGCACTCGATCCGCACAATCTGATGAACCCCGGCAAGATTTTTAGCTGGGCGGCTTGACGCATCGGCAGACACACAGGCGAGCGCAAGCCAGCGCAATTCAGGCGCAATATGAGTAGCAGCACCGGTAGCAACGGTAGCAAACGCGGCATGAGCGCGGACCACCCCGCCGGCCGCAACAGTCGCCGCAATACAAGCGCGCGGGAAGCGCCCGGAAGTGCCTGAAAGCGCGCGCGGCGAAAGACAAGAGGAGACGACGCACATGAACGCACCCGCCGAACTGTCGGCAGAAGTTCTCGCCCAGCGCCAGCGCGAAGTCGTGCAGGCGTTGATGGCGGTCCTGCCGAACCACTGTCTGCTCTATCGCGACGAAGATACGGTCGCCTACGACTGCGACGGCCTCGCCGCATATCGTCGGCTGCCGCTTGCCGTCGCGCTGCCGGAGACCGAGTCGCAAGTCCAGCGCATCGTGCAGATCTGCCATCGCCTTGGCGTGCCGATCGTGCCGCGCGGCGCGGGAACCGGCCTGTCCGGCGGCGCGATGCCGATTCGTCACGGCGTCGTCGTGTCGCTCGCGCGCTTCAAAAAGATCATCGAAGTCGACTCGTACGCGCGGACCGCCACGGTGCAGCCCGGCGTGCGCAATCTGTCGATCTCCGAAGCCGCGGCGCCGTACGGCTTGTACTACGCGCCGGACCCGTCGTCGCAGATTGCCTGCACGATCGGCGGCAACGTCTCGGAAAATTCGGGCGGCGTGCATTGCCTGAAGTACGGCCTCACCGTGCACAACGTGCTGCGCGTGCGCGCGGTGACGATGGAAGGCGAGATCGTCGAATTCGGTTCGCTCGGACCCGATGCGCCGGGGCTCGATCTTCTCGCGGTGCTGATCGGCAGCGAAGGCATGTTCGCGATCGTCACGGAAGTCACCGTCAAGCTGATTCCGAAACCGCAAACGGCGCAGGTCATCATGGCCAGTTTCGACGACGTGGTGAAAGGCGGCGATGCGGTCGCCGGCATCATCGCCGCGGGCATCATTCCGGCGGGGCTCGAAATGATGGACAAACCCGCCACGCGCGCCGTCGAGGAGTTCGTGCACGCGGGCTACGACCTCGACGCGGCGGCGATTCTGCTATGCGAATCCGACGGCACACCCGAAGAAGTCGCCGACGAAATCGTGCGCATGACGGCGGTGCTGCGCGAGCACGGCGCAACGCGCATCGCGATCTCGCGCACGGAAAACGAGCGGCTGCGCTTCTGGTCCGGCCGCAAGAACGCGTTTCCGGCCGCCGGCCGCATCTCGCCGGATTACTACTGCATGGACGGCACCGTGCCGCGCCGCAGTATCGGGCCGCTGCTGTCGCGCATCGAGGAGATGGAGAAGAAGTACCGGCTGCGCTGCATCAACGTGTTTCATGCGGGCGACGGCAACATGCATCCGCTGATTCTCTTCAACGGCAACGACAAGGACGAGTGGCACCGCGCGGAAGCGTTCGGCTCCGATATTCTCGAAGCGTGCGTCGAACTGGGCGGCACGGTGACGGGCGAGCATGGCGTCGGCATCGAGAAAATCAATTCGATGTGCGTGCAGTTCTCGCCCGAGGAGCGCGATGCGTTTCACGCGGTCAAACGCGCCTTCGATCCGCCCGGCCTGCTGAACCCGGACAAGGGCATCCCCACTCGCGCGCGCTGCGCCGAATACGGCAAGATGCACGTGCGCGGCGGTCTGCTGCCGCATCCCGAGTTGCCGCGCTTCTAGCGTCCACGCATCGCGCATAGCCCGTCGCGGCGGGGTTTCGCGTCTTGTCACCCTGATTACCCGATAGGGGTCCGCTCCGGGTTGTCAGCGCGGCCCCGCCCGGTACAATCGTTCGAAACATAACGAAGCAGGGCATCATGGAAGAGGACGACATCGTCGCCATGTGGTCGGAGCGCGTGCGTTCCGCCAGCGCCGAGGGACGCGCGTTACGCGTGCGCGGCGGCGGCACGAAAGACTGGTACGGTCAGACGCTGGAAGGCGAGATCCTCGACACGCGCGCTTATCGCGGCATCGTCGCGTACGACCCGGCGGAGCTGGTCATCACCGCCCGCGCCGGCACGCCGCTCGTCGAGATCGAAGCGGCGCTCGCCGAACACAATCAGATGCTTGCGTTCGAGCCGCCGCACTTCGGGCCGCAGGCCACCTTCGGCGGCTGCGTGGCCGCGGGCATTGCGGGTCCACGCCGCCCGTCGGCCGGCGCGGCGCGCGACTTCGTGCTCGGCGCGGTCATCATGAACGGCCAGGGGCAAACGCTGCACTTCGGCGGCCAGGTCGTGAAAAACGTCGCCGGCTACGACGTCTCGCGCTTGATGGCGGGCTCGCTCGGCACGCTCGGGCTGATCCTCGAATTGTCGGTCAAAGTGCTGCCGCAGCCGCAGGCCGAAGCCACGCTCAAGTTCGACATGAACGGCACCGACGCCGTACGCAAGCTTAACGAATGGGGCGGCCGGCCGTTGCCGATTACCGCGAGCGCCTGGCGCCACGGCACGCTCGCCGTGCGTCTCGCGGGCGCGGAGAGCGCGGTCAAATCGGCGCGCTCGTCGCTGGGCGGCGAAGTCGTCGATGCGGTGGAAGCCGAACGCTTCTGGGCCGGCCTGCGCGAGCAGACCGACTCGTTCTTCGCCGCGATTCCGCCGAAGGCCGCGCTGTGGCGGCTCGCGTTGCCGTCCATCACCGAGCCGCTGCAACTGCCCGGCGCGCAACTGATGGAATGGGGCGGCGCGCAGCGCTGGTGGATCACGGACACCGACGCGCAAACGGTGCGCATCAGCGCGAAGCAGGCCGGCGGCCACGCGACGATCTTCCGCACCGGCCTCGGCTACGACCGCGGCGCGGGCGTCTTCACACCGCTGCCCGCGCCGCTGATGAAAATCCATCGCGGCCTGAAAACCGCTTTCGACCCGGCCCGCATCTTCAATCGCGGCCGTCTCTACCCCGACTTCTGAGCGCGCGATGCAAACCAATCTCGCGGACTTCATTCGCAATACGCCCGACGGCGACGAAGCCGACGCCATTCTGCGCAACTGCGTGCACTGCGGCTTCTGCACGGCCACGTGCCCGACCTATCAACTGCTCGGCGATGAACTCGACGGCCCGCGCGGCCGCATCTATCTGATCAAGCAAATGGTGGAAGGCGCTGAGGTGACGCGCAGCACGCAGGTTCACCTCGACCGCTGTCTGACGTGCCGCAATTGCGAAACCACCTGCCCGTCCGGCGTGCAGTACGGCAAGCTGGTCGAAATCGGCCGCAAGATCACCGAGGAAAAAGTGACGCGCCCGCTCGGCCAGCGTCTCACGCGCCGGCTGCTCGCGAGCTTCGTGCCGAACAGCGCGCTGTTCACGCCGACCATGCGCGTCGGCCAGCATTTTCGTGCGCTGTTGCCAAGAAAACTGCGCGACAAGGTGCCCGCGCGGCAGCGTCCGCTGACATGGCCGAGCGCGACGCATGCACGCAAGATGCTGATGCTGGCCGGCTGCGTGCAACCGTCGATGATGCCGAACGTGAACACCGCCACCGCGCGCGTGCTCGATGCGCTCGGCATCGAAACCGTGGTCGCGCCCGACGCCGGCTGCTGCGGCGCGATCCGGCTGCACCTCGGCTACAACGACGAAGCGCTCGACGACATGCGCGCCAACATCGACGCATGGTGGCCGCATGTCGAACAGGGCGTCGAGGCGATCGTGATGAACGCGTCGGGTTGCGGCGCGACGGTGAAGGAATACGCGCACCTGCTGCGCGACGATCCGGCGTATGCGGAAAAAGCGCGCCGCATCGTCGAATTGACGCGCGACATCGCCGAAATTCTGCCGGATTTCGAGGAAGAGCTCGTGGCCGTCACGCGCCGCCGCGCGATCCATACGGTCGCGTTTCATCCGCCGTGCACGTTGCAGCACGGGCAAAAAGTGCGCGGCACGGTCGAACATCTGCTGACGAGGCTCGGCCTGGAAGTGCGACTGCCGGCCGACAGTCACCTGTGCTGCGGCTCCGCAGGCACCTATTCGCTGACGCAGCCGAAGCTCTCGTATGCGTTGCGCGATCAGAAGCTCGAGCGGCTGCATGCGCAGGAACCGCAGGTGATCGTATCGGCGAACGTGGGCTGTATTTCACATCTGCAAAGCGGCACGTCGACGCCGGTTGCGCACTGGATCGAACTGGTCGAGCACATGCTGTCCGTATAATCGGGGCATCGACTTCATCGACCCATCGACCTTTGGTCCGCTCCGGTTCGTTCCATGCCCGATCTGATTCATAACCTCGAAGCGGTGCAGCAACGCATCGCCCTCGCCGCGCACGTGGCGGGACGCGACGCGCGTTCCATCGCGTTGCTTGCCGTCTCCAAGACCTTTCCCGCCGAAGACGTACGCGCGGCCCATGCCGCCGGTCAACGCGCATTCGGTGAAAACTACGTGCAGGAAGCGCTCACGAAAATCGAAGTGCTCGCCGATTTGCGCAGCACGCTCGAATGGCATTTCATCGGCCCGTTGCAGTCGAACAAGACGCGGCCGGTGGCCGAACAGTTCGACTGGGTGCATTCGGTGGATCGCCTGAAGATCGCGCAACGGCTTTCCGAGCAGCGGCCGGAAACGCTGCCGCCGCTGAACGTGTGCTTGCAGGTCAACATTAGCGGCGAGGCGTCGAAAAGCGGCGTCAGCGTCGACGAAGCCGTGCAAGTCGCGAAAGACATCGCCGCGCTGCCGCGGCTCAGGTTGCGCGGCCTGATGGCGATACCCGAGCCGGCCGGCAGTATCGACGACCAACGCGTGCCGCATCGCCGCTTGCGCGAACTGTTCGAGCGTCTCGTCGGCGAGGGGCTCGAACTCGATACGTTATCGATGGGTATGTCGAGCGACCTCGAGGCCGCCGTGCTCGAAGGCGCGACCATCGTGCGCGTGGGCACGGCCATCTTCGGCGCGCGCGATTATTCGCACTAGCGTTGCGATTAACGTTGCATTAACGGGCGCACACGCGGTTTCACAAGCTCAATCCAACCTTCGCGGAACATCATGAAAATTGCTTTTATCGGCGGCGGCAACATGGCTGCGGCGTTGATCGGCGGCCTTATCAAGCGCGGTGTCGCGCCCGCCGATCTCTACGCGATCGATCCCAACGAAGACGCGCGCAAGCGCAATGAAGCGCAGTTCGGCATCAAGACCGGAGCGGCCGCGGACGCCGCGCTCGGCACCTATGACGCCGTCGTACTCGCGGTGAAGCCGCAGATCCTGAAGAGCGTCGCCGAAGCGCTCGCGCCGCATCTGAAGGCGGCGCAACTCGCGATCAGCATCGTCGCCGGCATTCGCATGGATGACATGTCGCGCTGGCTCAACGGCCATACGCGCATCGTGCGGGTCATGCCGAACACGCCGGCGTTGATCGGCATGGGCGTCGCCGGCTTGACCGCGACCGCGAGCGTCGACGATGCGGGCCGCGCGCTCGCATCGCAGGTGCTCGGCGCGGTGGGCGAAACGGTATGGTTCGACGACGAAGCGAAGATCGACGCCGTCACCGCGATTTCGGGCAGCGGGCCGGCCTACGTCTTTTACTTCATCGAAGCATTGCAGGAAGCCGCGCGCCAACTCGGCATGGACGAAGCACAAGGCCGCGCGCTCGCCGTCGCGACTTTCACGGGCGCCGCGCAACTGGCCGCGAATTCCGACGAGCCGCCGGCCGTGTTGCGCGAACGCGTGACGTCGAAAGGCGGCACGACCGCCGCGGCGCTTGCATCGTTCGACGCGAGCGGCATCAAGGAAGCCATCGTGCGCGGCGCGCTTGCCGCCGATGCGCGCGCGAAAGAAATGGGCGATGAGTTCGGCAAGCAGTGAGCGGTTATTGCCCGCTGAAACGTGACAAGCCGTGAGGCGCGGTGTCTTTACTCAACAAAGCCCGCGCTTACCGCAACGATCGGCCTCGCGGCATCAACGCCGCGCTAAAAACTAAAACGAAGCCACCGCATAATGCGCGGCAATGCCGACGAACAACGCGCCGCCGAGCCAGTTGTTATGCAGGAACGCCTTGAAGCACGGCATCCGTTCGCGGTGGCGGATCAGCGTGTAGTGATAGATCGCGCAGCCCGCCGCAGCCGCCCAGCCCAACCAGTACAGCGCGCCAAAACCGAGCATCACGCCGATGCCGACATAGATGCCGAGCGTCGCCGCATAGCAGAGCATGATCGCCGCCACGTCGAAGCGGCCGAACGTGAGCGCCGACGTGCGAATGCCGATCCGGATGTCGTCGTCGCGATCGACCATCGCATATTCGGTGTCGTACGCGACGGACCAGAACACGTTGGCAAGCAGCATGACCCACGCGAGCATCGGCACCTGATTCTGCACGGCCGCGAACGCCATCGGAATGCCGAAGCCGAACGCAATGCCGAGATACGCCTGCGGGATCGCGAAGAAACGCTTCGTGAACGGATAGGAGCCGGCGACGAACAGCGCCGCCACCGACAATTCCTTCGTCAGCGTGTTGAGCGGCAGAATCAGCAGAAAGGCCAGCAACGACAGCCCGGCCGCGAGCGCCACCGCTTCCCACGCCTTGATCTTGCCGGACGTGATCGGACGATTCTCGGTGCGCTTCACATAACGGTCGAAATCGCGATCCGCGTAGTCGTTGATCGCGCAGCCCGCCGAGCGCATCAATATCGTGCCCACCGCGAAGATGACGAGGAGCGGCCAGGACGGATGACCGTCGGACGCGATCCACAGCGCGTTGAGCGTCGGCCACAGCAGCAGCAGACTGCCAATAGGCTTGTCCATGCGCACGAGGCGCAGATACAGGGGAAGTCGGGCGAACATGGCGGACTCGTTGAATGCAGGCGAAGTGCGAGGACGGTGCCGTTATTTTACGGGATGCGGACGGCGTGGCGCGTCGGTGCGAACTGCTACCGACGAAAGCAGATGGCAATGGCGACCCCGCCACAGCGTTCTCAAAAGCGGCGCGCAAAAAACAAAGCCTCCCGCGAAGGGAGGCTTTGCATCGTGCCAGCTCATATCCGGCAATTCGGCTTCTGCGAAACGAACGCGAACAGCAACCGCAACCGACTCAAACCATCAAGCCAGCATCGAGCGCAGCATCCACGCGGTCTTTTCATGCGTTTGCATGCGCTGTGTCAGCAGGTCGGCGGTCGGCTCGTCGTTGGCGGCTTCCGTCGACGGGAAAATCGCGCGCGCGGTGCGCACCACGGCTTCCTGCCCTTCCACCAGCTGACGGATCATCTCTTCGGCGGCAGGCACGCCGTCCGCTTCGGGAATCGACGACAGCTTCGCAAAATCTTTATAGCTGCCCGGCGCATGCACGCCCAGCGCGCGAATCCGTTCAGCGATCGAATCGACGGCCAGCGCCAGTTCGTTGTATTGCGTTTCGAACATCAGATGCAGCGTGTTGAACATCGGACCCGTCACATTCCAGTGGAAGTTGTGGGTCTTCAGGTACAGCGTGTAGGTGTCCGCGAGCAGACGCGACAGACCTTCCGCGATCTTCTTGCGGTCCTTGTCGCTGATCCCGATATTGACGTGCTGTACAGCTTCTTTTTTGGCCATGATGACTCCTTCGAAGAGTGATACGAACCGGTGACGAAGTAACGCGTGCGAGCGGCCTGCCGGCAGCAGGCCCGGCAAAAACGAGCGTTCGACAGTTTATCTTAGAACGGCGAAATGTTCGTGTGAGGTGTCGCCGCTACGCTGCGCCGCTCAGCCGCCAAACGCGTGTTGCAGCATTTGCGCCGCGATCACCGCGAATCCGCTCGTCACGATGGCGAAGCCCACGGCTCTGCGCAAGTTCAGCACCTGCTGCTGTTGCGCGCGATGCATGGCCGGCGATCTGCCGGCGGTGGCTTTCACCAACTCGATCATGAGCGTGCTCCCTGTTCGTATCGATACTCGCGGGGCACACGCGCAAGCAACATGCACGCGCGCCCCGCTTTACACACTGCGTTACTTCTTGCCTTCCGCGAGTTCGGCCATCGCGGCGATCACGCCTTCGGCATAGGCGGGATCGATGCGGCGGAAATGCTCGACCGCACGCGCGACGATGTCCTGCGGCACACCGTTGATATGCCGCGCGATGTTGCCGAACAAACGTTGGCGCTGCGCTGCATCGAAGAGCGCGAACAGCATGCCCGGCTGCGTGTAGTAGTCGTCATCCGCGCGATGGTCATAGCGGTCCACCGCACCCGCGGCGAGCGCCGGCTCCAACGCATTCGCATCCTGCGCGAAGTCGCCGAAACGATTCGGCTCGTAGTTCACGTTGCCACCCAGGTTGCCGTCCGTGCGCATCGCGCCGTCGCGATGGAACGAATGCGGGTTCGCAACGCGCGACGCGTTCACCGGAATCTGATGGTGATTGATGCCGAGGCGATAGCGCTGCGTGTCGCCATACGAGAACAAACGGCCCTGCAACAGACGGTCCGGCGAGAAGCCGATGCCCGGTACCACGTTGGCCGGCGTGAACGCAGCCTGCTCGACGTCCGCGAAATAGTTGGCCGCGTTGCGGTTCAACTCGATCGTGCCGACGTCGATCAGCGGATAGTCTTTCTGCGACCACACTTTCGTGATGTCGAACGGATTGAAGCGATACGCCGCGGCTTCCGCCTCCGGCATCACCTGAATCGCAAAGCGCCACTTCGGGAAATTGCCTTCGTCGATGCTGCCAATCAGATCGCGCTGCGCGCTTTCGCGGTCTTGCGCGACGACTTGCGACGCTTCCGCATCGGTGAAATT
Source organism: Paraburkholderia graminis (assembly GCF_003330785.1). Classification (NCBI taxonomy): domain Bacteria; kingdom Pseudomonadati; phylum Pseudomonadota; class Betaproteobacteria; order Burkholderiales; family Burkholderiaceae; genus Paraburkholderia; species Paraburkholderia graminis. The sequence continues at coordinate 563,469 of NZ_CP024934.1, read as the reverse complement.
TTCAATGCCTTGCTGCGACTTGAAGTGGAATTTGACCCAGAAACGCTCGTTGTTCGCGTTGATGAACGAGTACGTGTGCGAACCGAAGCCGTGCATCTGACGGTAGTTCTTCGGAATGCCGCGATCGCTCATCAGGATCGTGACCTGATGCATCGACTCCGGATGGCGCGTCCAGAAATCCCACGCGGCAATGTTGTTGCGCAGGTTCGTGTACGGATCACGCTTTTGCGTGTGAATGAAGTCCGGAAATTTCAGCGGATCGCGGATGAAAAACACCGGCGTGTTGTTGCCCACCACGTCCCAGTTGCCTTCGTCCGTATAGAACTTGATCGAGAAGCCGCGCACGTCGCGCTCGGCGTCGGCCGCGCCGCGCTCGCCCGCCACCGTCGAAAAGCGCATGAACAACGGCGTTTCCTTGCCGACTTGGGCGAACACTTTCGCCTTCGTGTAGCGCGAGATGTCGTGCGTGACCTTCAGCGTGCCGAATGCACCGGAGCCTTTCGCGTGAACGCGGCGCTCGGGAATCACCTCGCGATCGAAGTGCGCGAGCTTTTCGAGCAGCCATACGTCTTGCAGGACGACCGGGCCGCGCACGCCGGCCGTCATCGAATTCTGGTTATCGGCGACGGGCGCGCCGGCGGCATTGGTGAGCTTCTGTTCGGACATGCGGGACTCCTGGATGGTTTTCGTTCAAACGGATTGGGGGAGAAGCGCGGCAAGGCAATGCCGAAAGCTTAGACGAACAATTTGGCGATTACGCGGACAAAGCGCGGTCGACCAGCAACGAAAACGCGGCCGTGCGCATGCCGAGCATGGCCGCCGCCAAGCCGGCATTGGCGCTGGCCGGTTCAGCGGCGAAGGTCTGAGTTTGCGGCACGTTCGATTGCGTCATGATGTCCTCCGGGTTTTTGTCATCGGGCGATGTATGAGGAAGACTATATCAAGACTATCGAAATCGTGTGTTTTATAAATTTAATCTATGCCATAGGCGCAAGGCGGACGCGAGTTCGGCCCCGCCTGCGGCTGCTGTTGCTGTTGCTTCCGCGCTGAACGCGCGTCAGTTCACCGCAACCGGCAAATCCAGCTTCTTCACGCCCGGCAAGTCGCAGGCGTTGATGGCGTCGCAGATCGCGTCGATGGCGGGCATTCGCGTAAAACTTTTGCGCCACGCGAGCACGACGCGGCGATCGGGCACCGGCTCGCCGAACGCGACATAGGACAGCAGGCCCGAGTCGATGCCGCCCGCGTGCGGCTTCACCTCATGCACCGACATGCGCGGCAGCACGGTAATGCCCACGCCGCTCGCCACCATATGGCGGATCGTTTCCAGCGACGACCCCTCGAACGTCTTCTGGATGCCGTCGGCGTTCTGCGAGAAACGCATCAGTTCCGGACACACGCCGAGAACGTGATCGCGGAAGCAGTGACCGCTGCCGAGCAGCAGCATGGTTTCCTGCTTGAGATCGTCGGCGTCGATTTTCGGACGGTTTTCCCACGCGTGACCGGACGGCAGCGCGACGACAAACGGCTCGTCGTAGAGCGGACGCAGCATCAGGCCGGTTTCCGGGAACGGCAGCGCCATGATCGCGACGTCGATCTCGCCCTGCTTCAGCAGTTCGATCAGCTTGAGCGTGTAGTTTTCCTGCAGCATCAACGGCATTTGCGGCACGCGCTTGATCATCTGCTTGACGAGCGTGGGCAGCAGGTACGGCCCGATCGTATAGATCACGCCAAGGCGCAGCGGCCCGACAAGCGGATCTTTGCCCTGCTTGGCGATTTCCTTGATGGCGAGCGTCTGTTCCAGCACCCGCTGAGCTTGCGTGACGATCTGCTCGCCGATCGGCGTGACACTGACTTCGCTCGTGCCGCGCTCAAAAATCTGCACGTTGAGCTCGTCTTCGAGCTTCTTGATGGCCACAGACAACGTCGGCTGGCTGACGAAACACGCTTCGGCGGCCCGGCCAAAGTGCCGCTCGCGGGCGACGGCGACGATGTACTTCAATTCGGTGAGCGTCATTGGGGGACCAATCAGTGCGGTGAATTCGATAGGTTCTAGTTATACACCCATAGGGTCGGTTCGCCAACCGGGTTCGCCGGTTTTCAATATCGGCGAGATACGCCATGCCGCGGCGCCGCCAACAGCAGCGTGTTCAAGCCTTCAGATACTGTTCGCGCGCGCCGAGCCAGCGCGCCAGATGCTGGGCGACCACTTCCGGATATTGCTCGAGCAGCGCCGCGGCCGCCTCGCGCGCGGGCTCGATCAGCCATTGATCGTTTTGCAGGTCGGCGAACCGCAGCATCGCCGCGCCCGATTGCCGCGCGCCGAGAAACTCGCCGGGGCCGCGAATCTCCAGGTCGCGGCGCGCGATTTCGAAGCCGTCGGTCGTCTCCCTCATGGTCTGCAGGCGTGCGCGGGCGGTCATCGACAGCGGGCCGGTGTAGAGCAGCACGCACACCGACGCCGCGCTGCCGCGCCCCACGCGTCCGCGCAACTGGTGCAATTGCGCGAGGCCGAAGCGCTCGGCGTGCTCGATCACCATCAGCGACGCGTTCGGCACGTCGACGCCCACTTCGATCACCGTGGTCGCGACCAGCAATTGCACTTCGTTGCGCGTGAAGGCGTCCATCACCGCGGCTTTTTCAGCCGGCGCGAGACGCCCGTGCACCAGCCCCACCTTCAATTCGGGCAACGCCGCGACGAGGGTTTCGTAAGTCTCGACGGCGGTCTGCAATTGCAGCGTCTCGCTTTCCTCGATCAGCGGACACACCCAGTAGACCTGACGCCCCGTCAGCGCGGCTTCGCGCACGCGGCCTATCACCTCTTCGCGGCGCGCGTCGGACACAAGCTTGGTGAGAATCGGCGTGCGTCCGGGCGGCAATTCGTCGATGGTCGAGACGTCGAGATCCGCGTAATACGTCATGGCGAGCGTGCGCGGAATCGGCGTGGCCGACATCATCAGTTGATGCGGCTGAAAATCGCGCGCGCCGTCGGCGGCGTTTTGCGCCTTCGCGCGCAGCGCGAGCCGCTGCGCGACGCCGAAGCGATGCTGTTCGTCGACGATCACGAGCCCGAGCCGCGCGAACTCCACCGTGTCCTGAATGATCGCGTGCGTGCCGATCACGAGTTGCGCGGTGCCGAGCGCGGCCGCTTCGATGGCCGCGCGCTTTTCCTTCGCCTTCAGACTGCCCGCGAGCCACGCGACGCTCACGCCGAGCGGCTCGAGCCAGCCGCGCAGCTTGCGCGCGTGCTGCTCGGCGAGGATTTCGGTGGGCGCCATTAGCGCGGCCTGATAACCGGCGTCGATTGCCTGCGCGGCCGCGAGCGCGGCGACAATCGTCTTGCCGCTGCCGACGTCGCCTTGCAAGAGCCGCTGCATCGGATGCGGCTGCGTGAGGTCGAGCGCAATCTCGCCGCCGACGCGCTCCTGCGCCTTCGTCAGCGAAAACGGCAGCGCTTTGAGCAAACGCGCGACCAGCGCCGCCTCATCGCCGAGCTTGCGGCGCGGCATGGCCGGCGCGGCGCGCGTGCGGCGCTCGTCGTGCGCGCGCTTGAGCGACATCTGCTGCGCGAGCAGTTCCTCGAACTTGATGCGCACCCACGCCGGATGCGTGCCGTCGATCAACGCCGTTTCGTCCGATTGCGCGTCCGGATGATGCAGCGTGCGCACCGCGTCCATCAGCGAGGGCACGCCAAGCGGCTGCAACCATTGACGCGCGACGGCCTCGGGCAGCAATTCGGGCAGCGACGTGCGCGACAACGCGTTGTCGATGGACTTGCGCAAATACGCCTGCGTCACGCCCGCGGTGCTCGGATAAACCGGCGTGAGCGCTTGCGGCAGCGGCGTGTCTTCATCGACGACGCGCACGGCCGGATGCACCATCTCCATGCCGAAGAAGCCGCCGCGCACGTCGCCGCGCACGCGCAGCCGTGCGCCGATCGCCATCTGCTTGACCTGCGAGCCGTAGAAGTTGAGGAACCGCAGCACGAGTTCGTCGCCGGCGTCGTCGCGCAGTTTGACGAGCAACTGGCGGCGCGGCCGATAGGCGATCTCGTTGTCGAACACGACGCCCTCGGTTTGCGCGATGCCGCCCGGCAGCAGATGGCCGATCGGCGTGAGGGAGGTTTCGTCCTCGTAGCGCATCGGCAGATGCAGCACGAGGTCGATGTCGCGCGTGAGGCCTAGCTTGGCGAGTTTGTCGACGGGCTTGTCGGCAGCTTTGGCTGCGGGCCTGGCTGCCGATTTGGCTGCCGATTTCTCGGCGGCTTTGGCAGAGCCCGTTCGCGCCGTCCGTTTGCCTTGCGCCGCCGCGCCGCCGCGCGCGACGCCGGGTGCCGGCTCGGCGCTCGCATCATCGGTAGCGGAAGGCAATCGGCGGTCGGACAAAGGCATGGGCTGCTTCGCAAGTACAATATCGGCTGTCAAAAGTATCGAAGGCCGGGCGGCTGTTCGCGGGCTGCGCAAGCGCGCGGGCTCGCGGGCCGCCGCGGCGTCCCGCAATCATAGCCGCCCGGCTCAGGCTTCGGCTCAATTCAGTCTCCATTCGCTTCCAGTCGTTCGCATGTTTACGCTTTCCGATTTCGATTTCGATCTGCCGCCCGAGCTGATCGCGCAAGTCGCGCTGCCCGAGCGCAGCGCGAGCCGACTGCTTCACGTGGACAACGCGGCCGACGCCGATCGCGCCGCGCGCCTCATCGACCGCCGCTTCGCCGAATTGCCCGACTGCATTGCGCCCGGCGATCTGCTGGTCTTCAACGATACCAAAGTCCTGAAGGCGCGCTTCCTCGGCCAGAAGGCCAGCGGCGGGAAGATCGAGGTGCTGGTCGAACGCCTGACCGGCGAGCGCACGGCGCTCGCGCAAATCCGCGCGAGCAAGAGCCCGCAGCCCGGCACCACGATCCGTCTTGCCGATGCGTTCGACGTCACCGTCGGCGAGCGCGTCGAGCCGTTCTACACGCTGCATTTTCCCGCCGACTGCCTGACGCTGATCGAGCAGTTCGGGCGGCTGCCGCTGCCGCCGTACATCGAGCACGACCCCGACTCGATCGACGAAGCGCGTTATCAAACCGTCTACGCACAAAATCCCGGCGCGGTCGCGGCGCCCACGGCGGGCCTGCATTTCGACGACGCGCTGTTCGCGCGGCTCGACGCGCACGGCGTGGAGCGCGCGACGCTGACGCTGCACGTCGGCGCGGGCACGTTCCAGCCGGTGCGCGTCGAGAATCTCGCCGAGCACAAGATGCATAGCGAGTGGTATCACCTGCCGCAATCGCTCGCCGACAAGATCGCCGCGGCCAAGGCGCGCGGCAACCGCGTGATCGCGGTGGGCACGACGTCGATGCGCGCGCTCGAAGCCGCCGCGCGCGACGCCGAAGCCGCCGGCCGCCCGCTTGCCGCGACGAGCACGGAAACCGATATCTTCATCACGCCGGGCTACCGCTTCCGCGTGGTCGACCGGCTGGTGACGAATTTTCATTTGCCGAAGTCGACGTTGCTGATGCTGGTGTCGGCGTTCGCCGGCGTGGAGACGATCCGCGCCGCTTATCGTCATGCAATCGAACAGCGCTATCGTTTTTTCAGCTACGGCGACGCGATGCTTCTGACGCGGCGCGACGGTTGAGCTAACCCGGCGCTTCTTGTTTTCGTCGTTCCCTGAAGCCGCTGCGAACACTCGCGGCGGCGTTTTCTTATCGCGCCGGACTGTTTTCCGGTAGCACAGGAGTCATTTCAATGACCATCGGTCATCAAACGCAACCACCCGCCGACGGCCTCAAATTCGAACTGCTCGGCACCGACGGCCAGGCGCGGCGCGGCCGCGTCACGCTGAATCACGGCGTGGTCGAAACGCCGATCTTCATGCCGGTCGGCACGTACGGCACGGTGAAGGCGGTGCAGCCGCGCGAACTCGAGGAAATGCACGCGCAGATCATCCTCGGCAATACGTTTCACCTCTGGCTGCGGCCTGGGCTCGAAACCATTGGCGCGCATGGCGGGCTGCACGGCTTCATGGGCTGGAAAAAGCCGGTCCTGACGGACTCCGGCGGCTTCCAGGTGTTCTCGCTCGGCGACCTGCGCAAGATCACCGAAGACGGCGTGACGTTCGCTTCGCCGATCAACGGGGATAAGCTGTTTCTGTCGCCGGAAGTGTCGATGCAGATCCAGAAGGTGCTGAACTCGGACATCGTGATGCAGTTCGACGAATGCACGCCGTACGCGACCAACAACGTGCCGACCTCGCACAAGGAAGCCGCGGACTCGATGCGCATGTCGATGCGCTGGGCGCAGCGTTCCATCGACGAATTCCGGCGCCTGGGCAATCCGAATGCGCTGTTCGGCATCGTGCAGGGCGGCATGTTCGAAGACCTGCGCGACGAGTCGCTCGCGGGTCTCGCGGAGAAGGATTTTCACGGTCTCGCGATCGGCGGTCTGTCGGTCGGCGAGCCGAAAGAAGACATGATGCGCGTGCTGAATCACATCGGCCCGAAGCTGCCGGCCAACAAGCCGCACTATCTGATGGGCGTCGGCACGCCGGAAGATCTGGTCGCGGGCGTCGCGGCCGGCGTCGACATGTTCGACTGCGTGATGCCGACCCGCAACGCGCGCAACGGCTGGCTCTTTACGCGCTTTGGCGACATCAAGATCCGCAATGCCGCGCACAAGAATTCGCTGCGTCCGCTCGACGAGCAATGCGGTTGCTATACATGCAGAAATTTCACTCGCGGCTATCTGCATCATCTGCATCGCGTGGGGGAAATTCTCGGCGCGCAGTTGAATACGATCCACAACCTGCACTACTACCTGGAACTCATGCAGGAAATGCGCGATGCAATCGACGCGAAAATGTTCGAGCCGTTCCGCAAGCGCTTTCACGAGAACCGCGCGCGCGGCATCGACGACGCGCCATGACGGCGAACGTAATCTGATTGCGGACAAGAATCATCAGACGGCGAGCGAAAAACCTTACAATCCACTTTCGCGGACGGCAAAAATCGGCTTTAAGCGGTTGATCGCAAAGCCGAAACGCCGCGCCGACGCGCGCAATGCCGGTGGTAGAATAACCGGCTGATTTTTTTGATTGAATTGATCTATAACGGAGAGACCAACGTGTCGTTCATTTCCAATGCCTTCGCCCAAGGCACGGCCACAGGTGGTGGCATCGAATCAAACCTGATGAGCTTCCTGCCGCTGATCCTCATGTTCGGCGTGCTGTACTTCATCATGATTCGCCCGCAAATGAAGCGCCAGAAGGAACACCGCAACATGCTCGCCGCCATGGCCAAGGGCGACGAAGTGGTGACGAATGGCGGCATCGTCGGCAAGGTCACCAAGGTGGGCGAGGCTTACGTCGGCGTCGAAATCTCGGAAGGCACGGAAATCACCGTGCAGAAAGCGTCGGTCACGACGATTCTCCCGAAGGGCACGATCAAGTCGCTGTAAGGCCTGCTCTCTCGCGTCCGGCGCGGCCTCGCCGGCGATCCACGCATACCTGACCGGATCGCCCGCGCTCATCGCCGGGCGCATCGCTTTCAAGCCAACCTTCCGTTGGACCACTCATGAATCGTTACCCCCTCTGGAAATATGCCGTGATGCTGGTGGCTTTGGTCATCGGCCTCGTGTACACGCTGCCCAATCTGTTCGGCGAAGCGCCGGCGGTGCAGGTGTCGAGCGGCAAGGCAACGGTCAAGCTCGACTCGACCACGCTCTCGGCAGTCGAAGCCGCGCTCGCAGCCAATCAGATCAAGCCGGAAGACGTCACGTTCGACAACACGTCGGCCAACGCGAACATCCGCGTGCGCCTTGTCGACACCGACATGCAACTGCGCGTGAAAGACCTGCTGCAAAAGTCGCTGAACACCGATCCGAACGACCCGCAGTTCATCGTGGCGCTGAACCTGCAAAGCGCGTCGCCGCGCTGGCTGACCGCGTTGCACGCGCTGCCCATGTATCTCGGTCTGGATTTGCGCGGCGGTGTGCACTTCCTGCTGCAAGTGGACATGGCGGGCGCGCTGAACAAGAAGCTCGACTCCGACGCGTCGGACGCCCGCACGCTCCTGCGCGACAACAATATCCGCGACGGCGGCGTGAACCGCGTCAACCAGACGGTGGTGATCAATTTCGCCGACCAGGCGACGGCGGATGCGGCGGCGAAGCAACTGGGCCGCGGCATCGGCGAGTTGCAATGGGCGTCGCAAAACAGTCCGGACGGCTCGGTGCAACTCGTCGGCACGTTCACGCCGACGGTGCAGAAAGCCGTGCAGGACGCCGCGCTCAAGCAGAACATCACCACACTGCATAACCGCGTGAACGAACTCGGCGTGGCCGAGCCTGTGATCCAGCAGCAAGGCACCGACCGGATCGTGGTCGAACTGCCGGGCGTGCAGGACACGGCGAAGGCGAAGGACATCATCGGCCGCACGGCGACGCTCGAAGCGCGCCTCGCCGATCCGGTCAACACGCATCCGAATCCGTCCGATCCGGTGCCGCCAGGCGACGAACTGTTCACGCAAGGCAACCAGACGCCGGTGCTGCTGAGAAAGCAGATCATCTTCACGGGCGACCGGATTATCGACGCGTCGGCGGGCTTCGACGAGCATCAGCGTCCGTCCGTCAACATTCGCCTCGACTCGGCCGGCGGCCGCGCGGTGCGCAGTGTCTCGCGCGACAACATCGGCAAGCCGATGGCGATGGTGCTGTTCGAAAAGGGCAAGGGCGAAGTGCTGACGGTGGCGACCATCCAGTCGGAACTGGGCGACCGCTTCCAGATCACCGGCCAGGCCACGCCGCAAGGCGCCGCCGACCTCGCGCTGCTGCTGCGCGCCGGTTCGCTGGCCGCGCCAATGGACATCATCGAGGAACGCACCATCGGCCCGAGCCTCGGCGCCGACAACATCAAGAAGGGCTTCCACTCGGTGGTGTGGGGCTTCGCGGCCATCGCCGTCTTCATGATCGCGTACTACATGCTGTTCGGCGTGATCTCGATGATCGGCCTGTCCGTGAACCTCTTGCTGCTCGTCGCGGTGCTGTCGATGTTGCAGGCCACGCTCACGCTGCCGGGTATCGCGGCTATCGCGCTCGCGCTCGGTATGGCGATCGACGCCAACGTGCTGATCAACGAACGCGTGCGTGAAGAACTGCGCAACGGCGCGCCGCCGCAACTGGCGATCCAGAACGGCTACGCGCATGCGTGGGCGACGATTCTCGACTCGAACGTCACCACGCTGATCGCCGGTGTCGCGCTGCTCGCCTTCGGCTCCGGCCCGGTGCGCGGTTTTGCAATCGTGCACTGTATCGGCATTCTCACGTCGATGTTCTCGGCGGTGTTCTTCTCGCGCGGTATCGTGAACCTCTGGTACGGCGGCAAGAAGAAGCTGAAGTCGCTGGCCATCGGCCAGGTGTGGCGTCCGGAAACCGCGGCTGCGGCCTCGGCTGCTTACTTGGGTAATGAACTGAGCGCGGACGACGCCGCAACCGACACCGCGCAAGCCATGCGCGCGGCAAGCGCAGCCGCCGCCGCGAAGCAGAAAGCGCCGGCCGCAGCCGCGCAGTCGCGCGCGGGCAAGCCGACCGTGCGCCGCCGCAACGCGCCGGGCACGCCGAGCTCGTCGCAGAAACCGGGTTCATCCCGCTGAGTCCCGGAGAACAAGACCATGGAATTTTTCCGCTTTCGCAAAGACATTCCGTTCATGCAGCGTGCGTTGATCTTCAACGCCATTTCGCTGCTGACGTTCCTCGCCGCCGTGTTCTTTCTCGTGCATCGCGGGCTGCATCTGTCGGTGGAGTTCACCGGCGGTACGGTCATCGAAGTGCAGTATCCGGGCGCGGCGCCGCTCGACCCGGTGCGCGGCACGCTGAACAAGCTCGGCTATGGCGACGCGCAGGTGCAGAACTTCGGCACCTCGCGCGACGTGCTGATCCGTTTGCCGCTCAAGCAAGGGCTGACGTCCGCGCAGCAGAGCGACCAGGTGATGAGCGCGCTCAAGACCGATACGCCGCAGGTGCAGTTGCAGCGCGTCGAGTTCGTCGGCCCGCAGGTCGGCAAGGAACTCGCCACCGACGGTCTGCTGGCGCTCGCCTGCGTGGTTGTGGGCATCGTGATCTATCTGTCGTTCCGCTTCGAATGGAAGTACGCGGTGGCCGGCGTGATCGCGAACTTGCACGACGTCGTGATCATTCTCGGCTTCTTCGCGTTCTTCCAGTGGGAGTTCTCGCTGTCGGTGCTGGCTGCGGTGCTCGCGGTGCTGGGTTATTCGGTGAACGAATCGGTGGTTATCTTCGACCGGATTCGCGAGACCTTCCGCCGCGAACGCAAGATGACGGTGATCGAAGTCATCAACCACGCGATTACGAGCACGATGTCGCGAACCGTCATCACGCACGGCTGTACGCAGATGATGGTGCTGTCGATGTTCCTGTTCGGCGGCCCGACGCTGCACTACTTCGCGCTGGCGCTGACGGTCGGTATTCTGTTCGGTATCTACTCGTCGGTGTTCGTCGCGGCGGCGCTCGCAATGTGGTTCGGCGTGAAGCGCGAGGATCTGGTGAAGGACAAGAAAGAACGCGTTGATCCGAACGATCCGAATGCGGGTGCGCAGGTGTGATGGCGTTTAACTAACGCGCAGTGCATCGTTGTAAAGCAAAAGGCCGGTTCATCGACGAACCGGCCTTTTGCGTTTACCGCGCGATGTCCGCTTACGAGCCTACCGGAACCCCAACTTCCGTCGCGCCGCCACCAGCGACGCCAGGCTCAACAGCGCGGCGAAAATCAGGTAATAACTCGGCGCGGCCTTCGAACCGGTAAAGCTGATCAGCCACGCGATGATGAACGGCCCGAAGCCGCCGAACACCGTGACCGCGATGTTATAGGCGAGCGACATGCCGGTCGTGCGCGTTTGCACCGGAAACATCTCCGACAGCAAGCCCGGCAGCGCCGCGAAATAGCCGGTCATCAGGAAACCGAGCAGGATTTGCAGCGCGATCAGCGTGCCGAACGTAGGATGTGCGACCAGATAGACGAACGCCGGATAGATCAGCACGAGCAGCAGCACGCCGGAGATCAGCATGATCGTCGTGCGTCCGTGCCGATCCGACAGATGCCCAACGAGCGGCGCAAACACCATCTGGATCAGGCCGGTCAGCGCGATCGCCGAAAACGCAACCGATGGCGCGAGCCCCAGTTGCTTCACGCCGAAGGTGGGCATGAACAGCACGAGGTAAGTCGACACCGTGCCGAGCACGACCGCGCCGATTGCGATCAGGAGCCGCAGCTTCTGGCTCGTGAAGGTATCGCGCAGCGGCGTCGTGGTGGTTTCCGCGGCGAGAAACTCGGGCGTCTCGTCGAGCTTCGTGCGAATGTACCAGGCAACCGGTCCGATCAGCAGCCCGAAGAAAAACGGCACGCGCCACCCCCAGGCCGCCATCTGCTCCGGCGTCAGATTGCCCGTCAGCACGACGCCGAAACCGGCCGCGAGCAGCGTCGTGAGCCCCTGGCTCGCGACCTGCCAGCTTGCGAAAAAGCCGCGCCGCGCCGGCACATGCTCCGCGAGAAACGCCGTCGCGCTGCCGAATTCGCCGCCGGCCGAGAAGCCCTGCATCAAACGCGCGATGACGAGAATCACCGGCGCCGCGATGCCGATGCTTCGGTACGTCGGCAAAATCGCGATGATCAGCGTGCCGCCCATCATCAGCAGGATGGACAGCGTGAGCGCCGCCTTGCGTCCGGCGCGGTCGGCGTACGCACCGATCACGATGGCCCCGAGCGGCCGCATGAAGAACGACACGCCGAATGTGCCGAGCGTGAGCAGCAGCGACACGGTGTCGTTGCCGGCCGGAAAAAACAGCTTCGCGATCACCACGGCGAAAAAGCCGTAGACCACGAGATCGAACCATTCCAGCGCGTTGCCGATGGACGCGGCGATCACCGCCCGCCACGAATTTCGCCGGCTTCCCGCAAGGCTTGCTGCAGTCGTTGCGTTCATGCAGATCTCCAGTTCGCGCGAATATTATGGATGCGAGCCGACGCCCGATCTCGCCGCATTGGATGCGCGCACAACCAATGCGGTGCCAGCGCTCTATGTACCCGAAAAATTAAAGCGGCGCGAGTGCGAAATGTCGAACCGGCCTCACATAACGCCTCGATCGCCTTCGATTTCCTGCGACGCCATGAAAAAGCCGCTTCGTCGCGAAAGCGACGAAGCGGCCGGCACAGCGGTAAAACGCGCGGTAAAACGGACCGTTTGCTTTTTGATGCGCCGCGACGGCGGCATCATCTCAAGCGCAACCGCAAGCGGCAGGCGCAAGCGGGCAGGCGCCCGCCGCGCTCTCATCAGCGCTTATTGCTTGATGCCCTCAGCCTGGATATGCAGCTTCGTCTCCATGCTGAAGCCGTACTTGCTGCCGAAATCCATGCCGTAATCCGCGCGATTGAATTGCGCGCTGGCCTCGACGCCGCACACTTCGCGCTTGAGCACCGGGTGCTGCATGCACTTGAACGACTCCACCTTCAGATTCAGCGGCTTCGTCACGCCGTGCAGCGTCAGGCTGCCGACCACTTCCGACGGCTTGTCGCCGTCGAACTTGATGTCGGTGCCTTTGTACGTCGCGGCGGGAAACTTAGCGACGTCGAAGAACTCCGCCGTCTTCAGGTGATCGTCCAGCTTGCCGTTGCCGGTGGAAATCGACGCCGCATCGACGTTCACTTCGACTGTGCCGGTCTTGGCCGCGCGGTCGAGCGTGACCGTGCCCGAGCTTTTCGTGAACTTGCCGCGCCACACCGACAGGCCGCCGAAGTGGTCCGCCTCGAAACTCGGATAGGTGTGAGTCGGGTCGAGCTGATAGGTGTCGGCGGCGGCGAATGCGCCAAGCGAAACGCAGGAGGCCAATGCACCGGCGGCGATCAACGTGGATGTCTTCAATTCATGCTCCCAGTCAGGTAAGAACGGCTGCGCTCAACGCGCAGCGCAAGTCACTTGCGTGCGGCTACGATATGAAACTTGATGACGACGTCGTCGGCAACCACGGACGTGTCTTTCCACTCGCCCGTGCCGATGTCGAATTGCGAACGCTTGATCGGCAACGAGCCGTCGAACGCCTGCGTCGCGCCCTGCTGCGTCACGGTAACGGGCACCACGACCGTCTGCGATTTGCCCTTGATGGTCAGCTTGCCCGTCACCTTGTACTGATTGCCGCCGGCCGGCGCAATCGCGCTCGAAACGAAGGTCGCGCTCGGATAGGTCTTCGCGTCGAACCATTCCTTGCCGCGGACCTGATCGTTATAGCTCTCGTCGCCGAGATCGTAGCTCGCCACGTCGATGTTCAGTTGCGCGCTGCCCTCGGCGGGCTTGGCCGGATCGAACTTGACCTGCGCGGTGAATTTGCCGAACTTGCCTTCGACCGGCACGTTCATCTGCTTCGAGGTAGCCGTCACCGAACTCTTCGCGGTGTCGACCTGGGCCAGCGCGCCGCCGGCCGCGGTCAGCGAGGCTGCGGCAAACGCCGCCAGCATGTAGCGATAAAACGAGACCTTCATGGTGGTCCTTATTTGAGGAAGGGAATCATGCGCGACAGCAGCCCGTCGCGGTCCAGCCACTGATGCTTGAGCGCCGCCGCGACGTGCATCGCGACCAGCGCCAGCAACGTGTAATTCAACACGATGTGGACGTTCTTGAGCAGTTCCTTCAGATGCGGGTCCGGCGCGATCAGCCGCGGCAGCGGAATCAGCCCGAGATAGACGACCGGCACGTTCGCCGCCGAGCTATACAGATAACCGGAGACGGGAATCGCAATCATCAACGCATACAGCAGCAGATGCACGAGATGGGCGGCGCCGCGCTGCCAGGCGGGCATGCGGCGCGGCATCGCCGGGGCGCCGTGCGTCGCGCGCCACAGAATGCGCACGACAGCGAGCGCGAACACGGTCACGCCGATCCACTTATGCCACGAAAAATAGCGCAGCTTGGTCGGCGTGAAACCGGGAATGTCGGTCATCACCCAGCCGAGCGCGAAGCCGCAAACGATCAGCAGCGCGATCAGCCAATGAATCGCAATGGCGGTCCGCGTGTACGACTCCCGGCCGCCGAATGAAGGATTGTGTGCCATGACAGGTCAACGCTTGCTAAGAGAGGTTAACGGCGCGGCACCCCCGGCTATTCCCCGCCGATGTAAAGTCCATCGCCAAAGTGCCGGGCGCCGCGGCCTTCGAGACGCACCAGGCCGCCATGCTACCCGAAGCGCAAAAAGCTGGCTGCGGCAAAGCGAAATTGACCGAAGGACGCCTTCACGTTCCCGGATCAGCCGGTTGAACAATTGGGGACGGACGCTGTCAGAACCGTTGCGCGCCAAGCGTTTCGCGCTCACCGGCGCGGCGCGGCAATGCCTTTTGGTACTATTGCTCCACGAATTTTTACAGACCCGCCGAATCGGCTACATTGCGACCCGCATTGCAACCAGTATTGCCACCGAAATTGCGACCGGCATTGCACGCTCACTTACATATCGTTGGCCCGCTGCCGCATGGAACATGACAACCTGATCGCGTGCCATGAATGCGATACGCTGTTCCGCAAGCCACGGCTTGTCGGGCGCAAAGTCGCCCGCTGTCCGCGCTGCGGCGCCACGCTCTACGCGGGCGTATCGCGCAAGCTCGACGGCATCAGCGCCATGACGCTCGCCGCGCTGATCACGTTCCTGATCGCGCAGGGCTTCCCCATCGTCGAGCTGGAGACTAATGGCATTACCTCGCAGACCACGCTGTTCGGTGCGCTCGTCGCGCTGTGGAACGAGAACATGCAGATCGTCGCCGTCATGGTGTTCTGCTCGACGATTCTCTTTCCGCTCACCGAACTCGTCGCGCTGCTCTACGTGCTGGTACCGCTGCGCGCCGGCTATGTGCCGGGAGGCTTTAACCGCGTGTTGCGCGCGATCCAGTTCGTGCGGCCCTGGGGCATGATCGAAGTGTTCATGCTCGGCGTGCTCATCACGATCGTGAAGATGGTCAGTCTCGCGCGCGTGATTCCGGAAGCGGCGCTCTTCGCGTTCGGCGCGCTGACGCTGATGTTCGCCGTGGTCGTCACGTTCGATCCGCGCATTCTGTGGGATCTCGCCGACGAACTCGGCGCGCGCGGCCAGCGGCCGCTGCCGCGCACGTCGGCGGACAGCGCGGCAGCCGCGCTCGGCTCGATGGCCGGCCCGCCCGCGCCGCCGCTGCTGCAAGCCGGCGACGAAGCCGACTCGAGCCACAACACACGCAGCGACCCAGGCCGCGACACAACTCCCGGCGCCCCGCCGGCCTCCAATCGAGGATGACCCGCGCGATGAAATACGTCACCGCAAAACGCGCGGGGCTCGTGGCCTGCCATGCGTGCGGACGCGTCGAGCCGCGCATCCGCTCGGTCACGCCGCAGCACTGCGGGCGCTGCGGCGCGCATCTGCACTCGCGCAATCCCGACAGTCTGATGCGAACGTGGGCGCTGCTGATCGCCGCGGCCTTGCTGTATATTCCGGCAAATTTGTTGCCGGTCATGCACACGTCGTCGCTGCTCGGTTCCGAAGACGACACCATCATGAGCGGCGTCGTTTATTTCTGGACCTCCGGCGACTGGCCGCTCGCGGTGATCGTGTTTATCGCCAGCATCATGGTGCCGATGCTGAAGCTGAGCGTGCTCGTGCTGCTCACCGTCACCGCGCAGCGACGCTCGCGCTGGCGGCCGGAGCAGCGCACGACGCTCTATCGGATGGTCGAGCGGATCGGCCGCTGGTCGATGCTCGACGTGTTCGTCGTCACGCTGACCGTGGCGCTCGTGCGTTTCAAATCGCTTGCCGTGATCACGGCCGGCCCCGGCGCGATTGCGTTCGGCTCGGTAGTGATCCTGACGATGATGGCCTCCATGCAATTCGATCCACGGCTCATCTGGGACCACGTGGACGGCAGTACCCAAAAACCTCAGGACCTCGAACATGACTAGCCCGCCAGGACCGACGCCCGCCTCCGATGCGCCGCGCAACGATTCGAACGGACCGAAGCTGCCGCCCCAACTGCCCGACCCCGACATCGAGCCGCGTAGCCGCTGGCTGCCGTCGCTCGTCTGGGTGATCCCTCTGATTGCCGCGCTGATCGGCATTGCGCTCGTCATCAAATCGGTGACGGAAAAAGGCCCGACCATCACGA
Organism: Paraburkholderia graminis; assembly: GCF_003330785.1. NCBI lineage: Bacteria > Pseudomonadati > Pseudomonadota > Betaproteobacteria > Burkholderiales > Burkholderiaceae > Paraburkholderia > Paraburkholderia graminis. The sequence continues at coordinate 547,308 of NZ_CP024934.1, read as the reverse complement.
TCAGTTTCATCAGCGCGGAAGGGCTAGAGCCTGGCAAGACCAAGGTCAAGTACAAGGACGTCGACGTCGGCGCGGTCAAGTCGATCACGTTGTCGAAGGATCTTTCGCACGTGCTCGTGCAGGTGCAGTTGACGAAGGAAGGCGAAGACTTCGCGGTCAAGGATTCGCGCTTCTGGGTCGTGCGGCCGCGCGTGGGCGCGAGCGGCGTGTCGGGCCTCACCACACTGCTCTCCGGCGCCTATATCGGCGCGGACGCCGGTCATTCGCCGGACAGCGAGAAGAACTTCGTCGGCCTCGAGACGCCGCCGCCGATTACCGGCGACCAGAAGGGCCATCAGTTCATTCTGCATGGCGATTCGCTCGGCTCCATCGACATCGGCTCGCCGATTTTTTATCGCCGCGTGCAGGTCGGCCAGGTGGTCGGCTTCTCGCTCGACAAGGACGGCACCGGCGTGACCATGCAGGTGTTCGTGTCCGCGCCGTTCGACCAGTACGTCGGCACCAATTCGCGCTGGTGGCATGCGAGCGGCGTCGATCTGCGGCTCGATTCGAGCGGCTTCAAGCTGAACACGCAGTCGCTCGCGACGGTGATCGTCGGCGGCTTGTCGTTCCAGTCGCCGCCGGGTCAGGGCGTGGGCGCGCAGGCGCCGAACAACATGACGTTCCGCCTCGGTTCCGACGAAGGCGACGCGATGCGCGAGCCGGACGGCGTGCCGCTGCGCGTCGTGATGAACTTCAACCAGTCTCTGCGCGGTCTGTCGGTCGGCGCGCCGGTCGATTTCCGCGGCATCGTGCTCGGTCAGGTGACCAACATCGGCATCGACTACGATCCGAAGACGCGCAGCTTCACGATGCCGGTGACGATGAACATCTACCCTGACCGCCTCGGCAAGCGCTTCCGCGAAACCGCGCCGACGCCGGGCAGCCTCGCCGGTCAGACGCTGCTGCAACAACTCGTCAAGCACGGACTGCGCGGCCAGTTGCGCACGGGCAATCTGATCACGAGCCAGTTGTACGTCGCGCTCGACATTTTCCCGAAGGCGCCGCCGGCCACCGTCGACGTAGCCAGCGACCCGCTCGAATTGCCGACCATTCCGAACACGCTCGACGAGCTGCAATTGCAGGTCGCCGACATCGCGAAGAAGCTCGACAAGGTGCCGTTCGATCAGATCGGCAACAACCTGAACAGCGCGCTGAAGAATGCCGACCAGCTCTTCAAGCGACTGGACACGGAAGTCGTGCCGCAAGCCCGCGACACGCTGGCCGCCGCGAAACAGACGTTCGGCTCGGCCGAGGCGACGTTGCAGCAGGACTCGCCGTTGCAGTCGGATGTGCATCAGGCGTTGCAGGAATTGACGCGCACGTTGCAGTCGCTGAATGCGCTGTCGGATTATCTCGAGCGCCACCCGGAATCGTTGTTGCGCGGTAAAGCAGGAGACAAGCCATGATGTTCGTTCGACTCCCCCGTTTGTCGCGCGTAGTGGCGCGCAGCGCTGTTCGTGCCGGTGCGCTCGCCGCGGTGCTGGCGGTCGCGGCGTGTGCGTCGCCGAGTAGCCGGTTTTATACGTTGGGCGATGTGAATGGCGCTGCGTCCGCTGCGGCGTCGGGCTTGCGGACGTCGGCGGCGCCTGCGTGGCTGATCGAAGTCGCGCCTATCGATGTGCCGCCGCAAGTCGCGAAGACTCAGCTCGTCGTGCAGACGGGACCGACGCAGGTCAAGGTGCTGGAAGAAGATCGCTGGGCGTCGCTGCCCGGCGATGAATTGCGCCGCGCGTTGTCGACCAGTCTCACTCAGCAACTCAATACGATCGATGTGTACGGGACGGCTTATTCCGATGCGACGCCGGTGTATCGCGTGAGCATGAATGTGCAGCGGTTTGAGTCGTGGCCTGGGTCGCATGCGCTGATCGATGCGGTGTGGAGTGTGCGGGCCGTGCGCAGTACTGCTGTGATGACTTGCAGGAGTGTTGTTAGTGAGCCTGTCGGTGGTGGGTATGATGCGCTTGTTGATGGGCATCGGCGGGCTTTGATGCGTGTTTCGGCGCAGGTGGCTGCTGCGTTGCAGGCTATGGCTGCTGCTGCGGGTTCTTCTTCTGCTTCGCAGGGGACGAAGGCGAGTACTCGCGGTAGTGTGCCGGGGTGTCCTGCTTTGGATGCGGGTGTTGCTGGGCGGTGATTGGTTTTTGTGCTTTTCACGTTGGTTCTTTTGCTTTCTTTTTTGCCTTTCCTTGAATTCGTTGTGGTCTATTTGTGTTGCCCCTGTGCGGGGCGGCACTTACTTTCTTTGCCGCCGCAAAGAAAGTAAGCAAAGAAAGCGGGCTTACACCGCTAGCTTATAAATGGAGCCCCTTGCTCGGAGTGGGCAGTGGTGCGCCTTACATCCGTGCTCTCGCGCACTCCGCACTTGTGACAAGGCAGTCATGCTTCCCGACTCGCACTCGTGCTCGTCGGAAGGGTTCGCTGCGGTGTCTGTTTCGCTTTTCGCTTTTCGCTTTTCGCTTTTCGCTTTTCGTTTTTCGTTTTTCGCTCTTCGCTCTATTGAAGGGTCAGCGCTCGCTCATTGCGTTGGTTGCTTTGGGTCGGGGCCGAAGCGGTTTTGGCCTCGCGTTCCCTCGAAGCAGGCAAACACCAGGTTGGCGACGGGGCAAAGGGCCCACCAACCGCTTCGGTTGGAATCGTGCATGCGACGAACCAGCGCCGCCAGGCCCGGAAGGAACACCAGCAAGGGATAAAGGTTGCGCCAGAACCTGGACTCTTCCAGATCGAGGATGACCAGCACGACTCCGTAGGCAATCCCGATGATTACGTTGAACAGCAGGAACATCCAGTATTCCTTGCGACGCGCTCGTCCACTGAATTCAACGTACTTCGAAAGCACTAGCAGATACCATTTCATGTTTTTCTCTTTCTGATAGAAACGACCGAAAAAACCGCGCGCCGTGACGGACGCTACGCGATAGATGCCATTAAGACCGTGGAAACGTGTGCAGCGCTGGTTGCGACGGCTGTGCAGCTCTGACCAGACTTCCACGTGGCACCCAATACAAGACTACGCCGGCGAGACCGGGATAGGCGCGGGACATTTCGCAAGACAACAGGCGCCATTTCCGGTCGTGCGCGAAGCGGCGTGCGCGCCGGAAGCAACCCTCCCGGCGAGCACGCAGTGCAAGTCGGGAAGCATGACTGCCTTGTCACTAACGCCGAATGCGCGAGAGCACGGATGTCTGCCGCACCACTGCCCGCGGCGAGCAACGGAACCCACTTATAAGCTGGCGGTGTGAGCCCGCTTTCTTTGCTTACTTTCTTTGCGGCGGCAAAGAAAGTGAGTGCCGCCCCGCACAGGGGCAACGCCGATAGACCACCATGAAAACAAGGAAAGGCCAACGGCGTTAACAAGCAAGCGAGAGGCTCTAAGCGAACCCTTCCGGCGAGCACGCAGTGCAAGTGGGGAAGAATGACTGCCTTGTCACGGGCGTCGAATGTGCGAGGGCACGGATGTCAGGCGCACCACTGCCGCCTCAGAACTGGGGGAGCCATCTATAAGCTGGCGGTGTAAGCCCGCTTTCTTTGCTTACTTTCTTTGCGGCGGCAAAGAAAGTAAGTGCCGCCCCGCACAGGGGCAACGCCAATAGACCACCGAGAAAACAAGGAAAGGCCAAAGCAAGCCAGGTGCAACACAAATAGACCACCGACAAAAAACAAGAAAAGGCCAAAGGGCCAAAAAGCACCCCCCACACCCCACCGCGTACAATACCCCCTTACCCACAGCCCACCGGCTAGCCCCTCCATGTCCTTCGATTTCTTCCTCCCCTGCCCGCGCGGTCTCGAAGCCGCGCTCGCCTCCGAACTCGCCGAGATCGCCGCGAAGCATCTGCACGGCGCGCCGTTCGCACCCGGCTCGCAAGTCCCCGGCGGCGTGCATTTTCGCGGCGGCTGGGCAGCCGGCATGGCGGCCAATCTGCATTCGCGCCTCGCGAGCCGCGTGCTGCTGAAAATCGCGCATCGTCCGTATCGCAGCGAGCAGGACATCTACGCACTCGCCGTCGAACAACGCTGGGAGCAATGGTTCTCCGCGAACGAAACGCTGCGCGTCGACGTCACCGCGATCAAGTCGCCGCTGCGCAGCCTCGAATTCACCACGCTGCGCGTGAAGGACGCGATCTGCGACCGTCTGCGCGAAGTCAGCGGCGCGCGCCCGAACATCGACACCGCGACGCCCGACGTGCGCGTGTTCGCGTTTCTCACCGCGACCGACTGCACGCTTTACCTCGACACCTCCGGCGACCCGCTCTTCAAGCGCGGCTGGCGCCTCGACAAGGGCGCGGCGCCGCTGCGCGAAAATCTCGCGGCGGGCATTCTGCGGCTGACGGGCTGGAGCGCCGGCACGCCGCTATACGACCCGATGTGCGGCAGCGGCACGTTCCTCGCCGAAGCCGCGCAGGTCGCGCTCGACATCGCGCCCGGCGCCGAACGCCGCTTCGGCTTCGAGAAGCTCAAGCAGTACGACAGCAAAACCTGGCAGACGCTGAAGGCCGCCGCGCTCGACGCCAAACACGCCGCCCGCAACTCGCGCGCCGACTTGCAGATTTTCGGCAGCGACATTTCCGGCGACATGCTCGACAAGGCGCGCGCGAATTTCCAGCGCGCCGGCTTGCCGACCATTCCGCTCAAACAGGTCGACGCGCGCGGCATGACGCCGCCGACATCGGCGCCGGGCATTCTCGTCGCCAATCCGCCGTATGGTGAGCGGATCGAAGTGCGCGGACGCAACGCGCGCGGCGAAATCCGCGAAGGACGTGAAGGACGCAGCCGCGACAACCGCGAGGACGACAGCTTTCGCCGCGCCCAGGAAGAAGCGCCCGACAGCGAGTTCTTCCAGTCGCTCGGCGACGCGCTCAAGCAGCGCTTCACCGGCTGGCACGCATTCATCCTGACGTCGGATCGCAAGCTGCCGGGCCAGTTGCGCCTGCGCGAATCGACGAAGACACCGCTCTTTAACGGAGCGCTCGAATGCCGGCTGTTCCGCTTCGATCTGATCGCGGGCAGCGTGCGTCAGCGGCCGCAAGGCGATACGCCTGCCGGTTAAGACAAGCGGCAAGCGACAAACAACAAGCGCCAAGCAAACGCAGCCAGAAACAAACCGCGGCCACACACAGTGCCGCGGTTTTTTCTCACCTCGCCCATCCGCACGATCGCACGACCCAGCCCGACCGCCCCACCCTACTGACACCACGCTGTCAGTAGCACCCCCGCACACTCCTCCTCACGCCATCCGGCGATTTATCCGGCTTACCGCCATCCACAGGAGAGTGTCATGTCCGCATCGTCCAAAGTTGTTGCATGGTTCGAAATCCCGTCCGTCGATTTCGACCGCGCCGTGCGCTTTTATGAAGCCGCGCTCGACGTGAAGCTGAACCGCCAGGAAATCGGCGGCCAGCCCATCGCCGTGTTCGGCTACGAAGAACCGGCGACGGGCGGCGCGATCGTCCACAGCCCGTCGATGACCCCGAACGGCGACGGCGTGCTCGTCTACCTGAACGCGCAGCCGACCGTCGACGCTGCGCTCGCCCGCATCGAAGAAGCCGGCGGCAAGACCGACGGACCCGTCATCAAGCTGCCGCAGGACATCGGCTATATCGCGTTTTTCATCGACAGCGAAGGCAATCGCCTCGGCCTGCATTCGCGCACCAACGGCTAACCGCGCTGCGGACAGCGGCCATCGAACGGGTAACGCCCGTGCGGGCGACACACGCATCGAGCCCGCCGTCCGAACGCTCACCTGAGCATTCACTCAAACGCTCACCCGAACGCTCGACTCAACGCTGAACCCAACGCTAACCCGAACGCTGACCGGAGCGCGGCATGCGGCGCTATCATCGCGGGACTGTCCCTGTCCTCTTCTACAAGACGCCCACGATGACGCGCCGCGCCGACCGTCTGTTCCAGATCGCCGAATTGCTGCGCGGCCGGCGTTTGACCACCGCGCAACAACTCGCCGACTGGCTCAACATCTCGCTGCGCACCGTCTATCGCGACGTGCGCGACCTGCAGCTATCCGGCGTGCCGATCGAAGGCGAGGCCGGCATCGGCTACCGGCTGAGCCGCAGTGCGAGTCTTCCGCCGCTGACCTTCACCGCCGATGAACTCGCGGCGCTCGCCGCCGGCGCGCGCATGCTCGAATCGTGGGGCGGCGCCGGCTTCGCGAGCGGAGCGCGCGGCGCACTGGCCAAGATTGCGTCGGCCATGCCCGCAGACAAGCGCGCGTCCCTTGAAAGGCTCGCGATCTTCGCGCCGTCGTTCCACATCAAAAGCGATTTTTCGACGCAGCTCGACACGCTGCACCGCGCGATCGACGCGCGGCATGTGGTGAGCTTTGCGTACACGGATGCCAACGGCGCGGCGACGGAGCGGCGCGTGTGGCCGCTCGCACTCGCCTATTGGGGCGCGCGCTGGACGCTTGGCGCGTGGTGTGAATTGCGCGGCGATTTCCGCAACTTCGGGCTCGAGAAGATCCAGCAACTCGAAGTGCGTGAGCCGTATCCCGATCAGGAAGGCAGACGGCTCGCGGACCTGCTGCGGCATGTGAACGCCAAACCGAAACAGAAGTGAGCATTGCGCGGCGCAGACCTTCGCGCGCCGCGCAATTTATCGCGTGTTATTCGACCGCCTTGACCATGTCCTCGATCACTTTCTTTGCGTCGCCGAACACCATCATCGTCTTGTCCATGTAGAACAGATCGTTGTCGAGCCCCGCGTAACCCGCCGCCATCGACCGCTTGTTGACGATCACCGTGCGCGCTTTATAAGCCTCGATGATCGGCATGCCCGCAATCGGCGACTTCGGATCGTTCTTCGCAGCCGGGTTCACGACGTCGTTGGCGCCGAGCACGAGCACCACGTCGACCTGACCGAACTCGCCGTTGATGTCGTCCATTTCGAACACCATGTCGTACGGCACTTCCGCTTCGGCGAGCAGCACGTTCATGTGACCCGGCATGCGTCCGGCGACCGGGTGAATCGCGTACTTCACCTCGATGCCTTTCTCGACGAGCTTGTCGGTCAACTCCTTCAACGCATGCTGCGCGCGCGCGACGGCAAGGCCATAACCCGGCACGATCACCACGGTTTCGGCGTTGCCGAGCATGAACGACGCGTCGTCGGCAGAACCCGATTTCACCGGACGCTGCTCAGCCGATCCGCCCGCCGCAGCCGCGCCCGGCTCGTTGCCGAAGCCGCCGAGAATCACGTTGAAGAACGAGCGGTTCATCGCGCGGCACATGATGTACGACAGAATCGCGCCCGACGAGCCCACCAGAGAGCCCGCGATGATCAGCATTGGATTATTCAGCGAGAAGCCGATGCCCGCCGCCGCCCAGCCCGAATACGAATTGAGCATGGACACGACGACCGGCATGTCCGCGCCGCCGATCGGAATAATGATCAGCACGCCGAGCACGAACGCGATCAGCGTCATGATGATGAACGGCAACCACGACTGCGTGAAAAAGAAGATCACGCCGAAGCCGAGCATCGCAATCGCGAGCATCAGGTTGATCAGATGCTGACCCGCATAGACGACCGGCGCGCCCTGGAATAACCGGAACTTGTACTTGCCCGACAGCTTGCCGAACGCAATAACCGAGCCGCTAAACGTAATTGCGCCGACGAACGTGCCGATGAACAACTCGACGCGATTGCCATAAGGCAGAAAGCCCGGCACCGGATTCTCGGGATCGATCAATCCGAATGCCGCCGGCTCCGACACCACCGCATACGCGATGCACACCGCCGCGAGACCGATCAGCGAGTGCATCGCCGCGACGAGTTCCGGCATCTTGGTCATCTCGACGCGCGCGGCGACAAACGCGCCAATCGCACCGCCGACGATCAGCGCGGCGAACAGCAAGCCGAGCCCGAGCGCGAGATTCGAGCCCAGTGCATTCGCCTGCTTTGCGATCAGCGCGATGGTCGTGAGAATCGCAATCGCCATCCCGACCATGCCGAACGTATTGCCGATGCGCGCCGTCTTCGGATTCGACAGCCCCTTGAGCGCCTGAATGAAACAGACCGACGCAACCAGATAAAGCAGCGTGACGACGTTCAGACTCATTACGCGTTCTCCTTGCTCTTATCGGCGATGAGCTTTTTCGGCTCTTTCTTGCGGAACATCTCGAGCATTCGCCGCGTGACGAGGAAGCCGCCGAACACGTTGACCGCCGCCAGCGCAACGGCGAGCGTGCCGAAGAACTTGCCCGGCGTGCCGAGCGTGAGGCCGGTCGCGAGCATTGCGCCGACAATCACGATCGCGGAAATCGCGTTGGTCACGGCCATCAGCGGCGTGTGCAGCGCGGGCGTGACGTTCCAGACGACGTGGTAGCCGACGTAAATCGCCAGCACGAAAATAATCAGGTTGATGACGGTGTGGTTGAGCACTTCCATCGCCGTTTCTCCAGGTGAATTCGCGTTATGCCTTGCGCGCGACTTCGCCGTCGCGGGTGAGCAGCGTGGCCGCGACGATGTCGTCGGCGAGGTCGATGTTCAGCGTGCCTTCCTTCGTGATAATGAGCTTGAGGAAGTCGAGCAGGTTGCGCGCGTAGAGCGAGGACGCGTCCGCGGGCACCATCGAGGCGAGATTCGTGTAGCCGACAATCGTCACGCCGTGCCTGACGATCACTTTGTCGGCTTCGGTGAGCGGGCAGTTGCCGCCGCGCCGGCCTTCATAGTCCGCGCCGCGGCCCGCTGCCAGATCGACCAGCACCGAGCCCGGTTTCATCGCCTGCACGGTCTCGACGGAGAGCAGCGTCGGCGCCGCGCGGCCCGGAATCAAGGCGGTGGAGATCACCACGTCGGCCTGCTTCGCGCGCTCGTGAACGAGTGCCGACTGGCGTTGCAGCCACGAAGGCGGCATCGGCCGCGCATAGCCGCCGACGCCTTGCGCGGCTTCGCGCTCTTCATCGGTTTCGTAGGGAACGTCGAGAAACTTCGCGCCGAGCGATTCGATCTGCTCTTTCACGGCGGGACGCACGTCGGATGCCTCGATCACGGCGCCCAGGCGCTTGGCGGTCGCGATCGCCTGCAAGCCCGCCACGCCCGCGCCCAGAATCAGCACGCGCGCGGCTTTCACCGTGCCCGCGGCGGTCATCAGCATCGGCATGAAGCGCGGATAAAGCGTCGCGGCGAGCAGCACCGCCTTGTATCCGGCGATGTTCGCCTGCGACGACAGCACGTCGAGGCTTTGCGCGCGCGTGGTGCGCGGCGCGGCTTCGAGCGCGAAGGCGGTGACGCCCGCCGTGGCGAGTTGCTGCGCATTCTCCGCATTGAACGGATCGAGCATGCCGACCAGCGTCGCGCCGCGTTTGAGCAGCGGCAGTTCGGCTTCGGTGGGAGACTGGACTTTGAGGACGAGGTCGGCGCCAAAAGCGGTGGCCGCATCGACGATTTCCGCGCCGGCTGCCGCGAGAGCGTCGTCGGGAAAGCTCGCGCCGGCCCCGGCGCCGCTCTGGATGGTGACCCGATGGCCCTGCGCCACGTACTTCTTGACGGTCTCGGGCGTCGCGGCGACGCGGGTTTCGTGCGCGCGCGTCTCGGCTGGCACTCCGATGTGCATCGTGTTCCTCCTCGACTTACTGTTTGACGACAGATCGGCCGACGAGGCACGCCGGCTTGCAAGTGCAACGGCTAACGCCTCACTTTACCCGAAACATGGGGGGCGGCAGAAATCGGGGACAATCCGGGGGTGTGCGCGGATACGGGGCTCCGAGGCGTGTGGGCGGCGGCAGTCGCATGCGGCAAGTCGCCGCAGCCGGCCGCATGTCACCGGTCACCGCCGGCCGCCGCAATGAACCGGCAACGACCCGGCCGCGTCCCGCCCGCATCCCGGCAGTCAGCGGCCATAAACGGTAAAATGCGCACCCATGAAACCGGAAACCTGGCTGCCGCATGTGACCGTCGCGGCCATCGTCGAGCGTGACGGGCGCTTTCTCGTGGTCGAGGAACACACGGCCGCCGGGCTGCGCCTGAACCAGCCGGCCGGCCATCTGGAAGCCGGCGAAACGCTGCTGGAAGCGGTGATCCGCGAAACGCTCGAGGAAACCGCGCATCCGTTCACGCCCGAGGCGCTCGTCGGCATGTACATGACGCATTTCGAACGGCCGGACAACGGCGGCGTCACCTATTTGCGCTTCACGTATTGCGGCGCTGGCGGCGAACCGGAAGCAGAGCGCGCGCTCGATCCCGACATCGTTCGAACCTTGTGGATGAGCGCCGACGAACTGCGCGCCTGCCCCGAAAGGCACCGCACGCCGCTCGTCATGCAATGTATCGACGATTACCTGGCAGGCCGGCGTTTTCCGCTCGATTTCGTGCATACGCATTCGGTCGGGCCAAAGAGGTAGCCGTCACGAGCGGTCACAAGCCGCCACAAGCGGCCATCTCCACGATCCATGAAGTCACGCAGTACCCAGTGAGCATCTTATGAGCAAGCAGAAAGTCGTAGTAGGCATGTCGGGCGGCGTCGATTCGTCGGTCACCGCGTGGCTGCTGAAGGAACAGGGCTACGACGTGGTCGGCCTCTTCATGAAGAACTGGGAAGACGACGACGACAGCGAATACTGCTCGACGCGCCAGGACTGGATCGACGTGGTGTCGGTGGCGGACCTGATCGGCATCGACGTCGAAGCGGTCAACTTCGCGGCCGAATACAAGGACCGCGTGTTCGCCGAATTCCTGCGCGAATATTCGGCGGGCCGCACGCCGAATCCGGACGTGCTGTGCAACGCCGAAATCAAGTTCAAGGCCTTCCTCGATCACGCGATGTCGCTCGGCGCTGAAACCATCGCGACCGGCCACTATGCGCGCGTGCGCGAAAACAATGGCCGCTTCGAGCTGCTGAAAGCGTTCGACCATACGAAGGATCAGTCGTACTTTCTGCATCGGCTGAATCAGGCGCAGTTGTCGAAAACGCTGTTTCCGCTCGGCGAAATTCCGAAGACGAAAGTGCGCGAAATCGCCGAGCAGATCGCGCTGCCCAATGCGAAGAAGAAGGATTCGACGGGCATCTGCTTTATCGGCGAGCGGCCGTTTCGCGATTTTCTGAACCGCTATCTGCCGACCCAACCCGGCCCGATGAAAACCACCGACGGCAAAGTGGTCGGCGAGCACATCGGCCTCGCCTTCTATACGTTCGGGCAGCGCAAGGGCATCGGCCTCGGCGGCAGCAAGGACGGCAGCGGCGAGCCGTGGTTCGTCGCGGGCAAGGACATTCCTTCGAACACGCTGTATGTCGCGCAAGGGCACAATCATCCGTGGCTGCTGAGCCATACGCTGAGCGCGGGCAACACGAGCTGGGTCGCGGGCGAGCCGCCGGCGGAAGGCTTCGCGTGCGGCGCGAAGACCCGCTACAGGCAGGCGGACGCGCGCTGCACGTTCGGCCGCGCGAATCAGCGCGAAGGTCTGTTCGAACTCACCTTCGACGATGCGCAATGGGCTGTCACACCGGGGCAATCGGCCGTGCTTTACGATGGCGATGTTTGCCTCGGCGGCGGCATCATTGAACACGCGGCGACCGGGCAGCCGGCCGTGCGCGAGCCGCAAAAGGCGGCACTGCTGAGCGCGCGCTAGCTTGCTGCGTTTCGCTCGCCGACTTCAACTCAGCAAGCCTTTGCACGACGTTTAAACCTCACCAACGACCCGCCCACGTCTTCCCGACAGGCAGTCGCTCGTTTTCCCACGGTGGATCTGCCTGTGCTCCGGGCCCGGCAATCCCTCCGTGACGATTCACTGCACCGGAGTCCTCATGTTTTCTCGACGTTATCTGGCCATGTGGAGCGCCATCGCGCTCCTCGGTTTGTCTACGGCGCTCGCCGCGACGCAACACGTTTCGTGGTTGTGGATCGTCGTGCCGCTCGCGCTCGTCGCGCTCGGCATCTTCGATCTGACGCAACAGCGCCACGCGATTCTGCGCAACTATCCGCTGTGGGGCCATTTCCGTTTTCTGTTCGAGTTCATCCGGCCGGAAATCCGCCAGTATTTCGTCGAAAACGATACCGACGAAAAGCCGTTCTCGCGCGCTCAACGCAGCATCGTCTATCAGCGCGCGAAGAACGACGTCGACAGCCGGCCCTACGGCACCGAACTCGACGTGAAGGCCGTCGCGCACGAATGGATCAGCCACTCGCTCGCGCCGACCACGCTCGATAGCCACGACTTTCGCATCGTGGTCGGCGCCGATCGCGCACAGCCTTATTCGATGTCGATCTTCAACGTCTCGGCGATGAGCTTCGGCTCGCTGTCGGCGAACGCGATCATGGCGCTGAACCTCGGCGCGAAGAAAGGCAACTTCGCGCACGACACCGGCGAAGGCTCGATGTCGAAGTATCACCGCGAGCATGGCGGCGACATCATCTGGGAAATCGCGTCGGGTTACTTCGGCTGCCGAAACGACGACGGCACGTTCAGCGCCGAAAAATTCGCGAAGCAGGCCGCCGAGCCGCAAGTGAAAATGATCGAGGTGAAGCTGTCGCAAGGTGCGAAGCCCGGTCACGGCGGCGTGCTGCCCGCCGCGAAGATCACGCCGGAGATCGCAGAAACGCGCGGCGTGCCGATGGGCCGCGATTGCATTTCGCCGGCCACGCATTCGGAGTTTTCGACGCCGCGCGGGCTGCTCGAATTCGTCGATCGGCTGCGCACACTGTCGGGCGGCAAGCCGACCGGCTTCAAGCTGTGCATCGGGCATCCGTGGGAATTTTTCGGCATTGCGAAGGCGATGCTCGAGACGGGCATTCTGCCGGACTTCATCGTCGTGGACGGCGCCGAGGGCGGCACCGGCGCAGCGCCGCTCGAGTTCACCGATCACGTCGGCGTGCCGTTGCAGGAAGGCTTGCTGCTCGTGCACAACACGCTGGTCGGCATCGGCTTGCGGCAGCGGATTCGCATCGGCGCGAGCGGCAAGATGATCACCGCGTTCGACATCACGAAGACGCTCGCGATCGGCGCGGACTGGGTCAACGCGGCGCGCGGCTTCATGTTCGCGGTCGGCTGCATTCAGGCGCAGACGTGCCACACCGGACGCTGCCCGACCGGCGTCGCGACGCAAGACCCGGTGCGCCAGCGCGCGCTCGTCGTGCCGGACAAGGCCGACCGCGTCTTCAGCTTCCATCACAACACGCTGCATGCGCTGAAGGAGATCGTTCAGGCTGCAGGCTTGAAGCATCCTGCGGAACTGCGCGCGCATCACATCGTGCGACGTGTGTCGTCGCATGAGGTGCAGTTGATGTCCGAGCTTCTGAAGTATCTCGAGCCGAACGATCTTCTCAACGGGAATTATCGTTACTCGTTGTATGAGAAATGGTGGCCGGTTGCGCAAAGCGATTCGTTTTCGCCGAAGGTGGAGTTGGCGGTGGCGTGAAGGCCTCCGCTGACGAGAGCCGCTCCCCCTCCCAAAACGGACACCCCCCCGCCTTTCCGTTAAAATCTCCGGTTTAGCACTTCGCTCCACGGCCGCCCCGCGCGCTCACGCGCCCGCGGCGCGGCCCCATGCCCGAAAGGCACTTCATGCTCACGTTTCAGCAAATCATCCTGACACTGCAGTCCTATTGGGATAAGCAGGGTTGCGCGTTGCTCCAGCCGATCGACATGGAAGTCGGCGCGGGCACCTCGCACGTCCACACCTTCCTGCGCGCGATCGGCCCGGAGCCGTGGCGCGCCGCGTACGTGCAGCCGTCGCGCCGCCCGAAAGACGGCCGCTATGGCGAGAATCCGAACCGTCTGCAGCATTACTACCAATATCAGGTCGTGCTGAAGCCGGCGCCGGAAAATATCCTCGATCTGTATCTCGGCTCGCTCGAAGCGCTCGGCTTCGATCTGAAGCAGAACGACGTGCGCTTTGTCGAAGACGACTGGGAAAATCCCACGCTCGGCGCCTGGGGCCTCGGCTGGGAAGTGTGGCTAAACGGCATGGAAGTGACGCAGTTCACGTACTTCCAGCAGGTCGGCGGTCTGGATTGCAAGCCGGTGCTCGGCGAAATCACCTACGGCCTCGAGCGTCTCGCGATGTATCTGCAAAAGGTCGAGAACGTCTACGACCTCATCTGGACCGAGTGGGAAGAGCAAGGCCCGAACGGCCCGGAAACGCGGCGCCTGACCTACGGCGACGTGTACCACCAGAACGAAGTCGAACAGTCCACGTACAACTTCGAGCACGCGAACGTCGATCTGCTGTTCACGTTCTTCAACAGCTACGAGGCGGAAGCGAAGCGCATGATCGAAGCGCAGATCGCATTGCCCGCCTATGAACTCGTGCTGAAGGCCGGCCACACGTTCAACCTGCTCGACGCGCGCGGCGCGATTTCGGTCACGGAGCGCGCGGCCTACATCGGCCGGATTCGCGCGCTGTCGCGTCTTGTCGCGCAGGCTTATTACGATTCGCGCGAGAAGCTCGGCTTCCCGATGCTCGGCAATCCGGTGCACGGCGTGCCCGGCCTCACGACCGACGAGCAGGACGCCGCCATGCCGGCTTGGGCGCCGCCGCTGAAAGTCGAACGCAAGATCGACCAGGACTGACGAGAACATCAAGAAATGACTCAATCCCATCAAGCTACCCTGCTGGTCGAACTGCTGACCGAGGAACTGCCGCCCAAGGCGCTCGCCCGTCTCGGCGACGCTTTTGCCGAAGGCATCGCGGAACGCCTCGCCGGGCGCGATCTGATCGAAGGCCAACTGTCGTTCGAACGTTACGCGACGCCGCGACGCCTCGCGGTCACGGTGAAAAACGTGCGCACGGTCGCGCCGGAAAAACACGTTCGCGAAAAAGTGTTGCCGGTTTCCGTCGCGCTCGATAAAGACGGCCAGCCCACCGCGCCGCTCGCGAAGAAACTGGCCGCGCTCGGCTTCCCCGATTTTTCCATTAGCGACCTCGAACGCGCGCAAGACGGCAAGGCCGAAGCCTTCTTCCTGCGCTATGCCGCGCCGGGCGCGACGCTCGCGGAAGGCTTGCAAGCCGCGCTCGACGAAACGCTCAGCAAGCTGCCCATTCCGAAGGTGATGACGTATCAGCGTCCCGACGGCTCGAACGTGCAGTTCGTGCGTCCGGCGCATCGCCTGACCGCGCTGCATGGCGACCAGGTGGTGCCGGTCAGTGCGCTCGGCATCGACGCCGACGACACCACGCTCGGCCATCGCTTCCTGTCCGAAGGTTTCGTGCAGATCCAGCACGCCGATTCCTACGCGGACACGCTGATGCACAAAGGCCGCGTGGTCCCGAACTTCGCTGATCGCAAGGAAACGATCCGCACGCATCTGCTCGCGCACGCTGACGGCGACCAGGTCGTGATGCCCGAATCGCTGCTGGACGAAGTGACGTCGCTGGTCGAATGGCCGGTGGTCTACGCATGCCGTTTCGAGGACGAGTTCCTGCAAGTGCCGCAGGAATGTCTGATCCTCACGATGCAGACGAATCAGAAATACTTCGCGCTGACCGATGCAAACGGCAAGCTGCGCTCGCGTTTCCTGATCGTGTCGAACATTGAAACGGCCACGCCGGGCGACATTGTCGAAGGCAACGAACGTGTGGTGCGTCCGCGTCTTGCCGACGCGAAGTTCTTCTTCGAGCAGGACAAGAAGAAGCCGCTCGCGGATCGCGTGCCGCTGCTTGCGAACGTCGTGTATCACAACAAGCTCGGCTCGGCGCTGCAACGTGTTGAGCGGGTCGAAGCGCTGGCCGGTGCGATCGCCGCGTTGATCGGCGCCGACGTCGCGCTCGCCAAACGTGCCGCGCGTCTCGCGAAGGCGGATTTGATCACCGACATGGTCGGCGAATTCCCCGAGCTGCAAGGCACGATGGGCACGTACTACGCGCGCCACGACGGCGAGCCGGAAGAAGTGGCGCTCGCATGCTCGGAACACTATCAGCCGCGTTTCTCGGGCGACGCGTTGCCGGGCACAGCGACCGGTACGGTCGTCGCGCTCGCCGACAAACTGGAAACGCTGGTCGGCATCTGGGGCATCGGCCTGCAACCCACCGGCGAAAAAGACCCGTTCGCGCTGCGCCGTCATGCGCTCGGCGTGCTGCGCATTCTCGTTGAAAAGCAACTGGCCGTGGACTTCGTCGAGTTGCTGCGCACGGCTTACGCGCAATTCGCCGCCGTGCCGAACGTCGCCGATTCGACGCAAGCCATTTACGACTTCAGCATGGACCGTCTGCGCGGTTTGCTGCGCGAACGCGGCCACGCGCCGGGCGAAATCGACGCGGTGCTCGCGCTCAATCCGACGCGCCTCGACGACATCGTCGCGCGTCTCGATGCCGTGCGAGAATTTGCGGCGTTGCCCGAAGCGGCATCGCTCGCGGCAGCCAACAAGCGCATCTCGAACATTCTGAAGAAGTCGGAAAGCGCTAGCGCGAGCGGCGGCGTGCAGCCAGCGTTGTTAGTTGAAGCGGCGGAAAAAGCGCTGCATGCTCAGCTCGAACAGGTTGCGCCGCGCGTGCAGTCGCAACTCGCCGCGCGCGACTACACCGGCGCGCTGACCGCGCTCGCTGCACTGCGCGAACCGGTCGACACTTTCTTTAACGACGTGATGGTCAACGCGGAAGATCCGTCGCTGCGTGCAAACCGCCTGGCCCTGCTCGGCGCGCTGCATCAGCAGATGAATTGCGTCGCGGACATTTCCCGGCTCGCCGCCTGAGCCGCACGCCATGCCGACCAAGAAAGTAGTCATTCTCGACCGCGACGGCGTGATCAACGTCGATTCCGACGCGTTCATCAAGTCGCCGGACGAGTGGGTCGCGCTGCCGGGCTCGCTCGAAGCGATCGCGCGTCTGAGCCAGGCGGGCTATCGCGTGGCGATCGCGACGAACCAGTCGGGCATCGGCCGGGGTCTGTTCGACATGAACGCGCTCAACGCGATGCATCTGAAGATGCATCGCATGGCGGCTTCGGTCGGCGGGCGCATCGACGCCGTGTTCTTCTGCCCGCACACGGCGGAAGATCACTGCGAATGCCGCAAGCCGAAGGCCGGCATGCTGAAGATGATCAACGAGCGTTTCGAGGTCGCCCCCGAGAACACGCCGGTAGTCGGCGACGCGATGCGCGATCTGCAAGCGGGCGCGTCGCTCGGCCATCCGGTTCATCTGGTGCTGACTGGCAAGGGCCGCAAAACGCTCGCGGCCGGCGGACTGCCGGAAGGCACCACGGTCCACGACGATCTGCGCGCGTTCGTGCTCGACTTCCTCGCCGACGCTCAAGAGTGACGCGCACGTCGCGCGTCCCCAACCCTCACAGACCACGCCGATGCGCTTCATTCGTTCCTTGCTGCTGCTGATCTACTTCGTCGTATTCACGGTGCCCTACGCGACCGCGTGCTTCATCGCGTTTCCGTTCATGCGTGCCGACAAGCGCTACTGGATGGCGGCGGGCTGGTGCCGTGTCACGGTCATCGTCGCTCGCTGGCTGACCGGCATCCGCTACACGCTCGAAGGCATGGAGAACCTGCCCAACGGTCCGGCCGTGCTACTGTCGAAGCATCAATCGGCATGGGAGACGCTCGCGTTTCCCGCATTGATGCCGCGGCCGCTGTGCTATGTGTTCAAGCGCGAGCTGCTGTACGTGCCGTTTTTCGGCTGGGCGCTCGGTCTCCTGAAGATGGTTCACATCGACCGCAAGGAAGGCAAATACGCGTTCGAGTCGGTCATCCGGCAAGGCAAGGCGCGCATGGCGGAAGGCGCATGGGTCATCATGTTTCCGGAAGGCACGCGCACGCCGACTGGCAAGCAGGGCAAGTACAAGACCGGCGGCGCGCGCTTCGCGATCGCCACCGGCGCGCCCGTCGTGCCGATCGCGCACAACGCCGGACGCGTGTGGCCTCGCAACTCGTTTCTCAAATATGCGGGTATAGTCACAGTGTCAATCGGCAAGCCGATCGACACCACGGGGCTCACGCCCGATGAAGTGAACACGCGCGTCGAACAGTGGATCGAAGCTGAAATGCGTCGCATCGATCCCACTGCGTATCGCGCGGCGGATAGCAGTTCCGCCGCCGCACCAATCTGACGCGCCCACGCCCTCGAAGGCGTACTTGCGCGAAGCCGAATCCGATGCAGAAGTCTCCTACGCCGCAGCCCGCCGCGGCGCTCGATAACCGGCAACTCGATCTCCCGCTCTTTGCAGAGCCGGGTTCGACGTCGTCGTCTCCTTCGCCGTCCGCACCTACCGCGACGCCTCACGGGCAGGAGCCCGCTGTCCCGCTTGCACCCGACGGCAGCAAGCTGCGCAAACTGGTGATCGGCTCACGCACGCTGCATTACGCGCTCAAGCGTTCGGCGCGCCGCTCGATTGGCTTTGCCATCGACAGCACCGGCCTCACGATCACGGCGCCGCGCTGGGTCACGCTCGCCGATATCGAAACCGCGATCACCGAGAAGCAGCGCTGGATTTTCACGAAGCTGATCGAATGGCAAACGCGCGTCGAACAGCGCGCGTTGCCGAAGGTCGACTGGAAAGACGGCGCGCAAGTGCCCTATCTCGGTCAGCCGGTGCATGTGAGGCTCGGCTCGCCGCAAGGCACGCTCGCGTTCAGCGCGGAAGATTCCGCGCTGCAAGTGCCGCTGCCTTTGCAAGCCGATCCGCAGCAGATCAAGGACCGCGTGCAAGGCTGGTTGCAGGGCGAAGCGAAGCGTGTGTTCGGCGAGCGCCTTGCAATTTACGCGGAGAAGCTGGGCGTCAACTATCGCGCGTACGCGCTTTCGTCAGCGGCCACGCGCTGGGGCAGTTGTTCGAGCGACGGCAAGATTCGCCTGAACTGGCGGCTGATTCACTTCCCGCTTTCGATTATCGATTACGTGGTTGCGCACGAACTCGCGCATCTGCGGGAAATGAACCACAGCCCGCGCTTCTGGCAAACGGTCGAATCGATCTTCCCGGAATTTCGCGAAGCGCGGCAGACGCTCAAGTCGCATCCGCCTGAACTGCTGCCGACGCTTTAAGGCCCGTGGCCCGCGTTACTTCTTCTTCTGGATGAACTCGATCTTGTAGCCGTCCGGATCGGTCACGAATGCGATCACGGTCGTGCCGTGTTTCATCGGGCCGGCTTCGCGCACCACCGTGCCGCCTTGCGCCTTGATTTTTTCGCAGGCGGCGTAGGCGTCTTCCACTTCCACGGCGAGATGCCCGAAACCGTTGCCGAGATCATAGGACGGCGTGTCCCAGTTATGCGTCAATTCGATGACGGTGCCGTCGCGCTCATCCGTGTAGCCGACGAACGCCAGCGTGAACTTGCCATCCGGATAATCGTCGCGGCGCAGTAACTTCATGCCGAGCAGTTCGGTGTAAAACGCGATCGAACGGTCCAGGTCGCCGACCCGGAGCATGGTGTGAAGCAGGCGCATCGTGTACTCCCTGTTGCTTTGACGTCGAGACCGTCAATGTACCCGGAATCGCCCGCCGTTGCAGCGGACGCAATGCTCGCAATCGACGTGTGAAACGCGCTTCGCAACGCTTCAGAACTGATGCCGCAGCCCCGCCATCAAGCCGATTTGCGAGCCTTTCTGCGCGAGGCCCACGGCATTCACGCCCTGCAATTGCGCGCCGATCAGGTCGCCGCGATACAGCGAATAATCGCCTTCGACGTAGACGTCCGTGCGCTTCGACAGGTTGTAGTCGGCGACGAGCTGGTATTGCCACGCCGAGCCGTCTTTCGCGGGAGTTTTGCCGTCCTGCAGGGTCCGCCAGACATTCGCCGCCACATGCCACGCGTTGCCGATCTGCTGCGTGATGCCGCCCATGAACATGCGTCGTCGCGAGAAGTCGGTGTACTTGAGCGCGGTCAGCGAGGCCGCGGAAAACGGTCCGTTGGCGAACGTGGAGAAACCGGCGTCGGCCCGATTGACGATGTAGCCGAGCGAAAAGCGCGTCTTGTCCCACGTGTACGAGCCGCCGAATGTCCACGCTTTCGCCGACGCGCCGTTGACCGAGTCTTTCGACTCCTCATACGCGCCGCCGACGGTGAACGGTCCTCCCGCCGGCGCATAGGCCGCCGCCGCGCCGATCTGGCTGCCGTACGAGTTGCCGGCATTGCCGCCGAACGCGTAGCCCGCTGCAAAGGTGAGTCCGTTGTACTTCGCCTGATACTGCACCTGGTTGCTGGTCCAGATGCCGCCTGTCATCGTCACTTCGGGCTGAAAGCTGAAATCGTACGGAATCCACGGATTGCTGCCGTAGCCGCCTACCGTGATGCCTTCAATCATCACGTTGTACTGACGGCCGAAAATCACCTGGCCGTAGGAAGTGGAGCGCACACCGATCTGCGCTTCGTTGAAGAACGGCAAGGTCGGGTCGCTCTGCCCGCTGTTGATGTAGATGCGGTTCTCGAGCTTGAAGAAGGTCGACCAGCCGCCGCCCAGATCCTCGACGCCCTTGAGCCCCCAGCGGCTTTGCGTCATGCCGCCGGTGCCGAGTCCGAGCGACGAATCGCCGGCCTTGTTGGCATGCGTCAGATAGCGCACGCTCTCGTCGACCACGCCGTACAGCGTCACGCTCGATTGGGCGTGCGCGGCCGGACAGCCGAGCGACATCAACGTGACAACGGCCGCGCCTCTGCTGAGGGTCATCATGTCGTTTCCTCGTATCGGCTCCGCTTTGCGCGGATAGAGTTTGACTGCTGACGCGGCGCAGCGTCCGCGAGGTCGGCTTCCTACAGAAGCCCGGAATCGGCGACACAGTGCGCACTAACGTACTGACAGGCAGTGCTCACGGCGCTGTCGTCGAACCTTAGCGCGAAATAACGACGGTAAGAAATAGGTGTTGCGCGAGGTGTTGCGCGGGCGTTGCGCAAAATCAGCAAAAGGACTTGCGAGTTATAGGAAGCACGCGTAGGCGGTGGGGGCATCGGCCGGGCGGGCCGGCGGGTTTGATATGGTACGTGCTGCGCCGTTCAACCGTCTTGCCTTCCTCTCACGACATCGCCCATGAGCACCACCGCCCTGCCCGCGCGCCGCGCCCCCGATGGCTTCGCCGTCCTGCTGATGGTCGGCTTGTGCGCGATCTGGGGCTTCCAGCAAGTCGCGATCAAAAGCACCAACGCCGCGTTGCCGCCGCTATTTCAGGCAGGCTTGCGCTCGACCATCGCGGCGTTGCTCGTGTGGGGCTGGGCTCGCTCGCGCGGCACGCCGCTCTTTCGCGACGACGGCACGCTCGCCGCAGGTCTGCTGGCGGGCGTCCTGTTCGCCGCCGAATTCGTGTGCATCTTCCTCGGGCTGACGCTGACCAGCGCGTCGCGCATGGCGGTCTTTCTGTACACCGCGCCGTGCTTTACGGCGCTCGGGCTGCATTGGTTCGTCGACGGCGAGCGGATGCGGCGCATCCAATGGATCGGCATCGTCGTCGCGTTCGCGGGCATCGCGCTGGCTTTCGCGGATGGCTTCCTGCATGGCGCCACGGCGAGCGGCTCGTCACTGGCCGCGGTGGCCGGCGACGCGCTCGGCGTGCTGGCAGGCGTCGCGTGGGCCGCGACGACCGTCGTGGTGCGCGCCACGCGGCTCGCGCAGTCGAGCGCGAGCAAGACGCTCTTCTATCAACTGACTGTGTCGGCCGTGGTCCTGCTCGTGATGGCGCTGGCGCTCGGCGAGGCGCATGTCGACACCGTCACGCCGCTCGCGGTCGCGAGCCTCGCGTATCAGGCGGTGGTAGTCGCGTTCGTCAGCTATCTAGTGTGGTTCTGGCTGCTCACGCGCTATGTCGCGTCGCGGCTGTCGGTGTTCTCGTTTCTGACACCGCTCTTTGGCGTGACCTTCGGCGTGCTGCTGCTCGGCGAGTCGTTCAGCTTGCGCTTTCTTATGGCGGCGGCGCTCGTGCTGACCGGTATCGCGCTCGTCAATGCGCCGGGGAAACGGGCGGGAGCGTAGCGCGCACTATCCGCTATACGTTCGCTATCAGGCGGCGAGGCGTTGCAAAGAAGCCAGGCCGCCACTGAGCCGCGTATCAGGCCTTGGCCGCCACGATCTGCGCGACGCGCACATATTCGGCGACCGGCACATCTTCGGCGCGGCGTTGCAGGTCGAAGCCGATCGCCTCGAAGTCGA
Organism: Paraburkholderia graminis; assembly: GCF_003330785.1. Taxonomy (NCBI): domain Bacteria; kingdom Pseudomonadati; phylum Pseudomonadota; class Betaproteobacteria; order Burkholderiales; family Burkholderiaceae; genus Paraburkholderia; species Paraburkholderia graminis. The sequence goes on along the minus strand of NZ_CP024934.1, from coordinate 525,242 downwards.
CGCGATCGCGGAATGCAGCCAGCGTGTTGCGCAGCATCTTGCGACGCTGCGAGAAGGCCGCGGTGACCACCTCGCCGAGCACGCGCTCGTCCACGGGCGTCAGTTCGTGCGGCGCATACGGAATCATTCGCACGATCGCGGAATCGACTTTCGGCGGCGGCTGGAACGCCTCGGGCGGCACGTCGAGCTGCTTGTCGATCACATAGCGATATTGCAGCATCACCGAAAGACGGCTGAACGCCTTCGTGCCCGGCTCGGCCACCATCCGCTCCACCACCTCGTTTTGCAGCATGAAGTGCTGATCGATCACGCGAGGCGCGAACGACACGAGATGAAACAGCAGCGGGCTCGAAATGTTGTACGGCAGATTGCCGACAATGCGCAGCGACGGCGCGTCGCCAGGCGCGGCCAGCGAGCCGAAGTCGAACGCGAGCGCATCGCCCGCATGCAGTTCGAGCAGCTCGCCGAACTTGTTCTTCAGACGCCCGATCAGATCGCGGTCCAGCTCGACGGCATGCAGCGGCGCCTCGGGCGTGGCGAGCCGCTCGATCAGCGGCTGCGTGAGCGCGCCCAGTCCCGGCCCGATTTCGACCATGCGCTCGCCGCGTTGCGGACGGATCACGTCGACGATCGAATCGATCACGCCCATGTCGACCAGAAAGTTCTGCCCGAAACGCTTGCGCGCGATATGACCTTGGTGGCGGCCCTGCTGCTGTCTGCTGGTGGACATCGAAGAAACGCTAAAGAAAGAGCACTGCTTGAAAAGAGACGACGCGCGAGGCTGCCGCGGCAGCGTTGAATCAGCCCGCGCGGCGATGTTGCGCCATGGACACCGCTGTGTCGATGGCGGCGATCAGGCTGCCCGCGTCGGCGCGGCCGGTGCCGGCCAGATCGAGCGCGGTGCCGTGATCGACCGACGTGCGGATGATCGGCAAGCCGAGCGTGATGTTGATGCCTTCGCCGAACGTCGCGTACTTCAGCACCGGCAAGCCCTGATCGTGGAACATGGCGAGCACGCAGTCGGCTTCGTCCAGATAACGCGGCTGAAACAGCGTGTCGGCCGGATAGGGACCGCGCGCGTCGATGCCTTCACCGTTAGCGAGCTTCAGCGCGGGCGAGATCACGTCGATTTCCTCGCGCCCGAGATAGCCGTTTTCGCCCGCGTGCGGGTTGAGCCCGGTCACGAGAATGCGCGGCGCGGGCAAGCCGAAGTGATGCCGCAAGTCGTGATCGACAATGCGCAACGTTTCGACGAGACCTTGCTGCGTCAACGCGGCGGAAACGTCTTTCAGCGGCAGATGCGTGGTCGCGAGCGCGACCCGCAACGGACGCTTGCCGGTGCCCGCCAGCATCATCACCACGCGCGGCGTGTGCGTGCGCTCGGCGAGATATTCGGTATGGCCGGTAAAGGGCACGCCGGCGTCGTTAATCGTGCTCTTTTGCAGCGGCGCGGTGACGATCGCGTCGAAGGTGCCGGCCATTGCGCCGTCGATTGCGCTATCCAGCAGATCGAGCACGTAGCGCCCATTGGCCGCGTTCAGTTTGCCCGCGACCGCCGGCGCGCCGAGCGGCCGATGCTGCACGCTAATGCGCCCCGCCCGCGCGGCGAGCGCGCTCCAGTCGACACCCACTGCGCGCGCGCGTTCGGCGAGCAGCGCCGAATCGCCCAGCACCGTGAACTGTGCGCTGGGCCAATGCGCCGCCGCGCCCGCGAGCGCCTGCGCCGTCAGTTCGGGACCGACGCCGGCCGGCTCGCCGGTCGTGATCGCGATCTGCAACGGCAAGCGGGCGGACTGGGCGGCGGTGTTCATGACGATTACCGAATGCTCGACAGATCAGGCTTGACTTCGACGTACGCAGTATCGCGCAGTTCGCGCAGCCAGTCGGCGTAAGCCTGCTCGGCCTTGCGCTGACCGATCGCCTGGCGCGCAAGATCCATTTGCTGTGCAATCGAGCCTTGCGCTTCGCGGCGCTCCAGCACCTGAATCAGGTGATAGCCGTATTCGCTGCGCACCGGGTCGCTGATCTGGCCGTCCTGCAGCGAGTTCATCGCGCGCTCGAATTCGGGCACCGTCTCGCCCGGGCTGATCCAGCCCAGGTCGCCGCCTTGCGACGACGAACCGTCTTGCGAATAGGTGCTGGCGAACTTCGAGAAGTCGCCGCCCGCGGCGATTTCCTTCCTGATTTCGAGCAGCTTCTGACGCGCTTGCGGCTCCGACATGCCGTCGCCGACGCGCAGCAGAATGTGGCGCACATGCGTTTGCACGAGCTTGGGCGCATCGGAACTCGTGCCCTGACCGGCACGGCGATCGACGAGACGCACGACCTCGAAGCCGTCGCTGGTGCGGATCACTTCCGGATTGACCTGGCCCGGACGCAGTGCCGACGCCGCCTTGACGAACTCCGGCGGCAGCTTCGACGGCGCCGCGTAGCCCATGTCGCCGCCCTTCGACGCATCCGGCGCCTGCGAATTCGACTTCGCGAGCTTTTCGAAGTTGGCGCCGCCCTTCGCTTCGGCGAGCAATGCCTCGGCCTTCTTCTGAGCCGCCTCGATGTCGGGTTGCGGCGCGTTCAGCGGCGCCTTCAGCAGAATGTGCTCCAGGTGCAGGTCGCTCGTCGCGCCCGCGTTCGGGCCGCGCTGACTTGCGATGTAGTTCGCGACTTCCGCGTCCGACACCGTGACCTTGCTGTCTACTTCCTTCTCACGCAGACGCGAGAGCGTGAGCTCAGTGCGCGCGTCGCTCGTGAACGTGGTCCAGGGCACGCCTTGCGCCTCGATACGCGCGCGGTAGACGTCGAGCGACAGGTTGTTCGCCTGCGCGAGCCGCTCCAGCGTTTTCTGCACGGCTGCGTCGTCGATATTGATGCCGTCTTCCTTCGCCTTCTGCAACTGGATGCGTTCCAGCACCATCTGGTTGAGCACCTGCTGACGCAACTGGTCGGCCGGCGGAATCGGCGCGTTTTGCTGGTTCAGGCGGCGCGTGATGAGGCTCACGCGTTCTTCGAGTTCACGCCGCGTGATGACACCGTTGTTGACCACTGCGGCGATCGTGTCGACCGTCTGGCCGCGGTTGCCGGCAAGCGCCTGCGCGTGCACCGGCGCCACCGACAGGAAAGACGCCACGGCGGCGAGACCTGCCGCGAGCGTTGCCAAGCGAAGCTTTTTCATGATTGCCACAGATACTCCAATGATGTCGGGCACGCCTGGCCCGTCTTTTCGCATTCGATGAACGACCGGGCGAGCGTCATTCGTAATTGATGAACCGCGACTCCGGCGGCGGCGGTGGCGGCAGCGGCGTATAGCCCGCCACGCTGCTGCGGAACGCGGCAATCAGCCCGTTGTCGACGCTCGACAAGCCCTTGAACGTCAACTGCGCGAGAAAGCGCGTGCTCGACTGGTGCTGCCCCGACGTATTCAGCCCGTTTGCGTAGCGCTGAAGACCCGCGCCGAGCGTCCAGCAATCTGCGTCGTACTGCAGACCAACGAGTCCGTCGACGATGCGATGTCCGCCCAGATCGTAATTGAAGCGCCCGACACCGAACACCCGATGCGCCAGCGGCCATTGCCCCGACACCAGCACCTGGTTGATAGGCTCGTTGTCGAGCGTGGTGTTCGCGCGCGTGTACCGATACGCGACGTTGAGCACCTTGCCGGTTGCCGGACTGAATCCGAAGCCGACGCTCGTCTTGACCAGCTGGTTGTTGTCGGCATTATATTGGAACGCAGTTTCCGACGCGAAACCGGCCCCGAGCTTGAGCGACGCGCCCACGATCAGGTCGGAATGCGTGGCCTGCGTGCTCGTCTGCGTCGGCGTCAGCGTGACGCGCTGATCGCGGAAATAGTACTGCTGCGCGATCACGAAGCGCGCGCGTTCGTCGCCCGTTGCCGGGTTGATGAAGCGCGTGGTGAGGGCCGCGGTCAGGCGGTTTGCATCCGCGATACGGTCGTTGCCGACGAACGTGTTCGGCGTGAAGATTTCGGCGAGCCCGAAGTCGGATTCCGCAGTATCGAAGAGCGGCGCTGACTGCTGGTTGCGATACGGCGTGTACACGTAGTACAGGCGCGGTTCCAGCGTCTGGATGTAATCCTCGCCGAAGAGCCGGACCGAGCGGTCGAAAATCAGACCGGTGTCGAACGTCAGCGTGGGGATCGATTCGGTGAAATTCTTCGGCGTGCCGGCGGGCACATCGTTGCTGATGTTGTTCAGGTTGTACGACGCGAAGTGCCACTGCACCTTCGGCGTGACGAAATAACCCGGCCCCACCACGGAGTACGAAATATACGGGTTGAACATCACCCGTTGACCCTGGGTCATGTCCGCGGTCGTGATGCGGAAATTCGTGTAGTCCGCTTCGGCGCCGAAGTCGAAGCCGCCCACGTTGTACTTCGCGTACCTCACGTTCAACTGCGGTTCGCGGCCATACGGCGCGACCGACGGCGTGAGCGTCTGCCAGTGCTGCTCGCGCGCGAGCACGGACCACGGGCCGTTGTTGTAGGTCAACCCGGCTTCCTGCTGATACAGGAGCTGGGTGCCGTTCATGAACTGATTCGACGACGACGACAGGTCTTCCGGATACGTATTGTCCGAAACCTTGTTGTAGTAGATGTAGCCGCCGAACCCGTTGCCGAAGTTCTGGTTGTGCTGGATATACAGCGCGTAGCGGTTGGTCTTCGTCAGCCGGTCGTTCGGCAGGTACTCGCCGGTAATCGAGCCCGAATACGTGGGCGACAGATAGCGGAAGGTGCTCTGCAACTGCACGCCGCGCTTCGAAATGATCCGCGGCGTGACCGTCAGATCGCGATTCGGCGCGATGTTGAAGTAATACGGCACCGACAGTTCGAAACCGTTCGTCGAACTGAGCGAGAAGGTGGGCGGCAAGATACCGCTGCGCCGCTCGCCCGACAGCGGAAACGAGAGCCACGGCGACGCGAACACCGGCACGCCCTGGAAAAACAGCACGCTGTTGTAGGCCACGCCTTCGTCGGCACCGGTATCGAAATCGAACTCGCTGCCCTTGATGTACCACGCCGGATTATCCGCGCACGCGCACGCCGTGTAGGTGCCCTTCGTGAACACCGAGCGCTCGTTGTCGAGCAGATCGACGCGCTCCGCGCTGCCCGAACCGCCCGTCACGTTGAAGTGATACTTGGGCGCGGTCATGAAGCCTTCGCTCGAATCCACGCGCATGTGCGCCTCGGGCCCCGCGAAGGTTGTACCGTTGTTGCTGATGTGAACCTGGCCGTATGCATCGGCCATGTCCGAGTCCTGATCGTAATGCAGCGCGTCGGACTTGATGACGACCGTACCGCGGCGCACTTCGGCCGCGCCCTTGACGGCCATGTCCTGGTCCGTCGTGCCGTTGGTCGAATCGCCGAGCACGAACGTGGCCGGCTTCTGTCCCGGCTGCAGCACATGGTCTTCGAGTTGCGGAGCGAGCTGCATGCCCCACGGTGGATCGATTGGCTGCGGCTGCGCCGCCTCACCGACCAGTTGGGCGTGAGCAAGCGCGGGCACGAGGCCCGGAACGGCGATCAACGCCGCGACGAGCCGCCTTTTGCGCGGCATCGCGGCACAAGAGGGATTCGTTTGGGAAAGCTGTCTAGGCGGCATGTATCGTTTGGCGAATCGGCCCGTCCGTCAGCTTTTGCAGTCACGATCCACCGCCTGCACACCACGACCGTGACAGTCGGCTGCACACAATATTTACAATCTCCGAACGGTGAGGCGGGCGGTAAAGCGGAATACGCGAAAGCTGGCGTGAGTCGCGTCAAAAAAGTCGTGGGGTATTATATGGCAAGACGTTGTCCCTCTGAATTTGCCGCCGGTTTTCATGACGCTGCCCCCTTCCCAAGACTTCACACACCATCCCGCCGACAGCCGCCTCGAACTGCTCAAGGCCTGGCTGCAAGGCCACGCGGCCCGTTATGCACTCGATATCAGCACGCTCGCGCCCGCTTCGTCCGACGCGAGCTTCCGCCGCTATTTCCGGCTCGCCGGTAAGGCGGCGGAAGGCGAAAACGCCGCCACGCTGATCGCGGTCGACGCGCCGCCGCCCGAAAAATGCCGCGAGTTCGTGCAGGTCGCGCAGTTGCTCGAAGCGGCCAACGTGCATGTGCCGCGCATCCTCGAAGTGGATTTCGACGCGGGCTTGATGCTCGTCACCGATCTCGGCACCGCGTCGTACCTCGGCGCGCTCACGGCCGCGCAAAACGATAACGATCCGCGCCGCGCACGCGCGCTGATGCGCGACGCGCTCGACGCGCTGATCCGCTGGCAACTGACATCGCGCGAAGACGTGCTGCCGCCGTTCGACGAAGCGTTCCTGCGCCGCGAGATGGAGCTGATGCCGGAGTGGTTCATCGGCAGGCACCTGGGGCGCGAGGTCGACGACAATACGCGCGGCCTGCTCGACCGCACGTTCGCGCTGCTGATCGCGAGCGCGCGGGCGCAGCCGCAAGTGTTCATGCTGCGCGATTTCATGCCGCGCAATCTGATGGTGTGCGCAGCGCCAGGTGCGGCCGGCGAAGCAAGCCGCGCGGCCAACCCCGGCGTGCTCGACTTCCAGGACGCGGTATACGGTCCAATCACTTACGACGTCGCGTCCTTGTTGCGCGACGCCTTCCTCAGTTGGGACGAGGAGTTCGAGCTCGATTGCTTCGTGTACTACTGGGAACGCGCGAAGAAAGCCGGCCTGCCCGTCGATCCCGATTTCGGCGAGTTCTATCGGCAGATCGAATGGATGGGTCTGCAACGGCATATCAAGGTGCTGGGTCTCTTCTGCCGCATCAATTACCGCGACAGCAAGGCGCATTACATGAACGACTTGCCGCGCTTCATCGGCTATGCGCGCAAGGTGGCCGAACGTTATGCACCGCTGCGTCAGTTCGGCAAGCTGCTCGACGATCTCGAAGGCCGCGCGAATGAAATCGGCTACACGTTCTGAACAATCACAATGCCTCTGAAGAAAGCGATGATTTTCGCCGCGGGCCGCGGCGAGCGCATGCGTCCGTTGACCGACGCGTGTCCGAAGCCTTTACTCGAAGCGGGCGGCAAGCCGCTGATTGTCTGGCAGATCGAACGGCTCGCGCGGGCGGGCTTTGAAACCATCGTGATCAATCACGCGTGGCTCGGCGAGCAGATCGAAGCCGCGCTCGGCGACGGTTCACGCTGGCACGTCGAACTGCGCTATTCGCCCGAGCGTGAAGCACTCGAGACCGCGGGCGGCATCGTGCAGGCGCTTACGCTGATCGAAGATAACGGGGCAAGCGAAGTGTTCGTCGCGGTGAGCGGCGACGTGTACGCGGACTTCGATTACAGCAGGTTGAGCGCGCGCGCCGACGCATTGAAGGCTTTGCCCGAGCCGGGCATGCATCTCGTCATGGTGCCGAATCCGCCGTTTCATCCGAACGGAGACTTTGCGCTCAAGGACGATGTGTTGTCGCTCGACGGCGCGCCGCGCTTCACGTTCGGCAACATCGGACTCTATGACACGCGCATGTTCCGCGATCTTCCGCGTGGCACGCGACGCGCGCTCACGCCGTATTACCGCGAAACGATCGCGCGCGGTCTTGCCACTGGCGAGTTATACGAAGGCTTGTGGGAAAACGTCGGCACGCCGGCGCAGCTTCAGCAACTCGATGAGCGGTTGCGGTCGCGCTGAGATCGCGGTGCAGTCGCGCTGAGTTGGCGTTCAACGCGCCGGCAGTTCCGCGCTGTCAGGCATCGCCGCAGCGCCGGCACTCTCCACCACTTCCGACGTCTCGGCCGTGCGTTGCTGCTGCAACGCCCACATCTGCGCGAACAGGCCGTTTGCGCGCAACAGTTCGGCATGCGTGCCGCGCTCGACGATGCGCCCCTTGTCCATCACGATGATCTGCTGAGCGTGCACCACCGTCGACAGCCGGTGCGCGATGATCAGCGTCGTGCGTTCGCGCGCGATCTGATCGAGCTCGTGCTGGATCGCGCGTTCCGAACGTGAATCGAGCGCGGAGGTCGCCTCGTCGAACAGCAGGATCGGCGGATTCTTGAGGATGGTCCGCGCAATCGCGACGCGCTGCTTCTCGCCGCCCGAGAGCTTCAGGCCGCGCTCGCCGACCGGCGTGTCATAGCCTTTCGGCAGTCCTTCGATGAACTCGTGGATATGCGCCGCGCGCGCCGCCGCGATCACTTCGTCGCGCGTCGCCGAAGGCCGTCCATAAGCGATGTTGTAGTAGATCGAATCGTTGAACAGCACCGTGTCCTGCGGCACCGTGCCGATCGACGCGCGCAGCGATGCCTGCGCGACGTCGCGAATATCCTGACCGTCGATGGTGATCGCGCCGCCCGTCGCGCGGTCCAGATCGTAGAAGCGGAACATCAGCCGCGCGAGCGTCGACTTGCCCGAGCCGCTATGCCCGACCACGGCCGTCGTGGTGCCCGCCGCAATCGTAAAGCTCACATCGTGGAGAATCTGCCGCGCCGGCTCGTACGAAAAGTTGACGTGCTCGAAACGCACTTGCCCGCCGCTCACTCGCAGCGCGGGCGCGCCGGGCACATCGGGCACTTCCTGCGCGGCGCCGAGCAGCGTGAACATGCGGTCCATGTCGGTGAGACTTTGCTTCAGCTCGCGATACACGACGCCCAAGAAATTCAGCGGAATATAAAGCTGCAGCATGAACGTGTTGATCAGCACGAGATCGCCGAGCGTGAGGCGCCCGGCCATCACGCCTTCGGTCGCGCGCCACAGAATGAACACGAGCCCCGTGCCGATGATCGCCTGCTGCCCGAAGTTCAGCGCCGACAGCGAGCGCTGCGACTTGATCGCCGCGGTGCGATAGCGCTTCAGGTTCTCGTCGTAACGGCTCGCTTCCCACTCTTCGTTGCCGAAGTACTTGACGGTTTCATAGTTGAGCAGCGAGTCGATGGCGCGCGAGTTCGCCTTCGAATCGAGCTCGTTCATCGTGCGGCGAAAATGCGTGCGCCACTCGGTCACCTTCACCGTGAAGACGATGTACACGGCCAGCGCCACGAACGTGACCGCGGCGTAATACGCCTCGTATTTGACGACGAAGAAGCCGAGCACGAGGCCGACTTCGACGAGCGTCGGCAGAATGCTGTACAGCGAATACGAAATGAGTTGCGTGATGCCGCGCGTGCCGCGTTCGATGTCGCGCGACATGCCGCCCGTTTGCCGCTCGAGATGAAAGCGCAACGACAGGCCATGCAGATGCCGGAACACCTTGAGCGCGAGTTGCCGCACGGCGCTTTCGGTGACTTTCGAAAACAGGATTTCGCGCAACTCGGTGAAGAGCGACGTGGAGAGCCGCACCACCGCATAGGCGACCACCAGCAAGCCGACGCCGCCGAGCAGCACGATGCCCGGCGAATCGTGCGCGCGGCCAAGCGCCGTGAGATGCTGCACGGACGCGAGACTGTCGACGATCCGCTTCATCACGATCGGCACGCCGAGGTTGGCGATCTTCGCGCCGATCAGGCAGCTCAGCGCGAACGCGACACGCCATTTGTAGGTGGCGAGATACGGCAGCAGCGACAGGATCGTCTGCCAGTCGTTGCGCGGCTGGGTGGAAATCGGCGAGGGTTCGGACGGAAGCGAGCGGCGCATGGATTGGGCTGGGGAGATATGGAAATGCCGGAGTTCGCAGCGGCCGCGACCGCCACGCGCGCGCCGCCAACTGCCGGCGCACGGGGCCTCGTCGCGACCCGACTGGGCGCTTTCCCGTACAATTCCTGATCGTTCTATTGTCGCAGAAGCCGGCTGGCGCCGCTTTTCATCGGCGAGGCGGCTCGTTATGGCTGGACGTTGGACGCGGCTCTGCCGTTTGGTAATGTCCAGGGCTTGCGTCGTGAGCCGCGCCGGCCAGGCGAATCAAACCAACACGCGTTTCCAGGGTAACTGATGACCGATATTCTCCAACTCCCGCAAAAGCCTTGCGCGCTGCGCGTCATGCCGCAGCCGGCCGACGCCAATATCCACGGCGACGTGTTTGGCGGCTGGATCATGGCGCAGGTGGACATTGCCGGCTCGATCCCGGCAAGCCGCCGCGCGAACGGGCGAGTCGCGACCATCGCGGTCAATTCGTTCCTCTTCAAGCAGCCGGTGTTCGTCGGCGATCTGCTGAGCTTTTATGCGGACATCGTGAAGACGGGCAATACGTCCATCACCGTTTCCGTCGAGGTCTACGCGCAACGTATGAGCCTCGCGGAAGACATCGTCAAAGTGACGGAGGCCACGCTGACCTACGTCGCCACCGACAGCGACCGCCGCCCGCGCGCACTGCCCGCGCTCGACTGAAACGCGCCGGACCCGCCCCAACGCGCCGAACCCGCCTGACCGCAGCGCGGCGCTATTGATCCCCAAGCGCCGCATTCGCGCGCAGATACGCGTCGACCTGTCCTTCGATCCACTGCGCGAAATGCGCCTGCTGCGCAGTGAGCGTTTCGCGCTGCTGCCACACAAGCCAGTACGGATAGCGATAAGGCACGCGAACCCGCGTGATCTGCACCAGCTCGCCGCGCGCAAGCGCGTGCGCGACCAGGCTGCGCCGCTCGAGCGCAACGCCCTGGCCGAGCAATACCGCGCCGATCACGACGTTCGAATCGTTCGCGGACAACACCACGCGCGCGGCATCCGGTTGCGCGACCTTCGCGGCTTCGCACCAGTCGGCCCACGGCGCGTCGGGACTCGAAATCAGCGGACACGCGATCACCTCTTCGGCCGTGACCGGCAAGCGGCCACCTGGCGCGAGCGCGAAATGCGGCGCGGCGACCACGATCATTTCATCGTCGAATAGCTTTTGATGCGCGACGTCGGGCCAATGGCCCTGGCCCATGCGAATGCCGACATCGCTCGCACCGTGGCGCAAATCTTCGAGTTGCAAACTCGTGACGAGACGAACGCGGTAATACGGATGCGCGTCGCGAAAGTCGGGCAGACGCGGCACGAGCCAATGTTGCGCGAACGACGGCAATGTAGCGATCACCAGTTCGCTGTCGTGCGGACGCGCGAGCACGCGGCGCGTGGCCTGCGTGATGTCGCGCAGCGCCGCGCGGATCTCGAGCGCGTAGAGACGGCCTTCGTCGGTCGGACGCAGACCGCGCGCCTCGCGTACGAAAAGCGCGACGCCCATCGCCTCTTCGAGTACCTTGATCTGCTGGCTCACCGCCGAATGCGTGACGTGCAACTCGCGGGCCGCCTGCGTGACGCCGCCGAGGCGCGCGACGGCCTCGAAGCAGCGCAGAGCGGTCAAGGGCGGAATGCGTTTCATGTAAGAGATTCTGACGTAAACCGTCGAATAATTTCGCTTTTTCTGCCGCGCCGCGATGCTTAATCTATTGCGGTGAAGCGCGCCGCATGGACGCGGCGGGACGCGGCGACAGGCAACGAGCGCCGCGACCCCACGGCGCATGATGATAGAACGTCTAACGGGACAGACATGAAACTGATCGGAATGCTCGACTCGCCTTACGTGCGCCGGGTCGCTATCTGCATGAAGCTGCTCGGGCTCGAGTTCGAGCACGCGCCCATCTCGGTGTTCAGCACCTACGACCAGTTCGCGGCCATCAACCCGGTCGTCAAGGCGCCGACGCTCGTCGCCGACAACGGCAAGACGGTGATGGACTCGACGGTGATCCTGCAATATCTCGCGTCGCTGGCCGGTCCGAAGCAGCGGCTATTTCCGTCGCATCCCGACGACTGCCTGCGCGCCGCGCGCCTGACCGGCCTCTCGCTCGCCGCATGCGACAAGAGCGTGCAGATCGTCTACGAACGCAACCTGCGGCCGGCCGACAAGCAGCATGAACCGTGGATGGACCGTGTGCGTGCGCAAGTGCTCGCCGCCTACGCCGAGCTCGAACAGGAAGCCGCGGCGGCGCCCTTGCCGACCGAGGCCGAGCGCTTCGGCGCGGCCGAAGTCACGGTCGCCGTCGCGTGGAATTTCACGCAGATGATGCTGCCGCAGATCGTCAGCGCAAGCGCGCACCCGCATTTGCAGGCGTTTTCGGCGGCAGCGGAACAGTTGCCGGTTTTCGTGAGTACGCCAGCGGTGTGAGCGCGGCGCAGGCGTTAGCCAGGCTTCAGGCCATCGCCGGTTCGTGCGCGGTGCCGCCTTTCATCAGCTCGGAGATCGCATCAGTCGACAAAGGCTTCGCGAAGTAGAAGCCTTGCATCTCGTCGCACGCGCGCTCCTTCAGAAAGTCGAGTTGCGCCGAGGTCTCGACGCCTTCGGCGATCACTTGCAGCTTCAACGAATGCGCGAGTGCGATGATCGCCGACGTAATGGTCTCGTCGTCGCCCGAGATGCCGATGTCGGACACGAACGAGCGGTCGATCTTCAGCCGGTCCACCGGAAAGCGCTTCAGGTAGCTGAGGCTCGAATAGCCGGTGCCGAAGTCGTCGATTGCGAGGCCGATGCCCAGCGCGCTCAGTTCGTTGAGCATCGACACGGCTTCTTCGGCATTGCGCATGATCGCGCTTTCGGTCAGTTCCAGTTCCAGGTATCGCGGCTCGAGCCCGGTTTCGTCGAGCACCTGCATCACGAGCTTGGCAATATCGCGCTGCTGGAACACACGCGCCGACAGGTTCACGGAGACGCGCGCCGGCGGCAAGCCGAGGTCTTGCCACGCCTTGTTTTGACGGCACGCTTCGCGCAGCACCCATTCCGACAACGGGCCGATCAACCCGCTTTCTTCGGCAACGGGAATGAACGACGACGGCGGCACGAGCCCCACTTCGGGATCGCGCCAGCGCACCAGCGCCTCGGTGCCGACAATCCGCCCAGTGTGAATATCGACTTGCGGCTGGTAGTGCAGCAAGAACTGGTTGTCGCGCAGCGCGCGCCGCAGACGCCGCTCCAGGTTAAGGCGCGCGCCCGCGCTCGCGTTCATCTCGGGCTGATAGAACTGGAACGTGTTGCGGCCCATGTCCTTCGCGCGATACATCGCGAGATCGGCCTTTTTCATCAGCGTTTCGGCGTCGTCGCCGTCTTGCGGGAACAGGCTCGCGCCTAGGCTGCAGCCCACGTACAGTTCCGTTCCGTCGAGCCACACCGGCTCCGAGATCGACGCGCGCACGCGCTCCATCCACGCAATCAGCGATTGTTCGTCGACGGTATCGGTCATCACGACCACGAACTCGTCGCCGCCGTGACGCGCGACCGTATCGCTCGTGCGTGTGCAGCGCGCGAGCCGCTCCGCGACGACACCGAGCAGCCGGTCGCCGACGCTGTGGCCCAGGCTGTCGTTGACGTTCTTGAAGCCGTCGAGATCCATGAACACGACCGCGACGCCCTTGTGCTGCCGCTGCGCGACGATCAACGCATGCTGCAAGCGGTCGCGCAACAGGTTGCGATTCGGCAGGCGCGTGAGGCTGTCATAGTTGGCCTGATATTCGAGCTGTTCCTGATAGCGCATCAAGTCGGTGACATCGTTGATCACGCCGATGTGATGCGTGATGATGCCTTCGGCATCCGGCACCGGCGCGATGAAGAGCTGATTCCAGAACAGCGCGCCGTCCTTGCGATAGTTGCGCACCACCGCGCTCACTTCGCGATTCGCGGCGAGCGCCTCGCGGATCAGCGCGACGCCTTCCTGCTCGCGATCGTCGCGTTGCAGCACGCGGCAATCGTGGCCGATCACCTCGGCGGGATCGTAGCCCGTGATGCGCATGAAGGCCGGATTCACGTATTCGATCAGATTGCCCGCCGGCGAAGGCGCCGTGATCAGAATCGCGTTGACGCTCGCATCGAGCGCGCGGCTTTGCAGACGCAGCGCGAGATCGGCGCGCTTGCGCTCGGTGATGTCCGTGTACGAACCCAGCACGCCGATCACGCGGCCGTCGCCGTCGGTGAACGGCAGCTTGCTCGTGACCGTCGTGCGGTGCACGCCGTCTATCACCACGTCGACTTCGAAATTCATCTTCGGCACGCCCGTGCCGACCACTTCCCTGTCGTGCGCGTTGAGCAATTCGGCGAACGCCCGCCACGGCATGTCGGCGTCGCTCTTGCCGACCACCTGCTCGGGATACGACAGACCCGCGTCGCGCGCGAACGCCATGTTGCAGCCGAGATAGCGCGACTCCAGGTCTTTCCAGAAAATGCGCTGCGGGATGTTGTCGATCACCGCTTCGAGCATCTGGTTCGAGCGCTGCGCCTCGGCTTCGGCGTTGATCTGCTCGGTGACGTCGTCGGCGAGAACGAAGAACGCGGCGCGGCCCATGAAGTTCAGCGCGTGATAGGAGATGTCCGCGCTTATCACCGAGCCGTCCTTGCGCCGGTGATGCCAGATGCCCGCCATCGTGCGGCCGCGCTCGGCGCTGTCGGCGCGCTGCAAATGCGACTCGAGCCGGCCGATCTCGCTATTGGGCCGGATCGCGCGAATCGTCATGTCGAGAAACTCGCTCTCCGAATAGCCGTACTGCTTGATCGCGGCCGAATTGACGGCGAGAAAGCGCAGCGTCTCGCGCTCGAAGATATACATCGGCACCGGATGATCGTCGAACAGGCTGCGAAAGCGCTCGTCGTTGCGGCCGAGCGCGCGCACGCTGTGCAGCTTCTTGCGCGCGCTGCTTTCGCGTGCGCCGAAGGTGAAGATCAGGAGCGCCGCGCCCGCCAGCATGGTCGCGATCAGAAACAGCGCCGCGTGCCGCCGCTCCTTCGACGACGCCGCGAGCGACGCCTGCAACGCGCGGTTCTCGGCTGCCCGCAGCGCGGCGAGGCCCGCTTCGACACGCTGCAGCCCGAGCCCGGCGTGCATGTACGACGCCGCCGTCCATGCGCGCGAGGCGGCCGGCTCGTCGGCGTCGCGCGTGAGCAGCGCATCGCCGATGTCGCGTTGCAGCGCGCGCCGGTCCGCGCCGACCTGGGCGAGCGTGGCGAGCATCGCGGGTTCGTCGGCCAGTTCGCCCTGCAACTTGCTTTCGAGACTCGCGAGCGTCGCGTTCATCGTCGCGGCCGCGTCGACGGGCGGCGGATCGCCCGCGGCCTCGAGGCGGCCGAGCGCGGCGAGGCCGCCGTCGAGCGCCGACTGGTACGCGTCGAGGCTCTGGCGAACGTGCGTCGAATGCAGCATGCGCGCGTCGGCCTCACGCTGGCCGGCGATCTGCAAGCATGCGGCGAACACGTTTGCGCCGAGCGCGACGGCCACGACCGCTATGTTGATCAGCAGCCGCTTCGAGATGAAAGGAGTCATGGGTTCCGAACGTCGATCGTTCTTCGGGCGGGAGCGCGAGGCCGCTTGCGATGCGTCCGGCGGCATCGATGCGAGTCTTTTACGCGCTAACCTTTGGATAACGGCAGCGTTCGGAACAGGTTGAGGGTGGGAGGTGAAAAAAAGTTGGTGGGGTGCGCCTAGCCGGCCGCACCTAGCCGGCCGCACCTAGCCGGCCGCACCTAGCCGGCAGCGCCAAACTCCTTCATCGCCGGGATGAAGTCGTGGTTGATCTCCTGCTTGCGCGACAACTTCGCCAGCACGTAGCGCTTGAACGGCTCGAGCTCCGCCCAGCGCGCGGCACTCGGACCCGCGAGACCCGCCAGCTTCGCCTGACGCTCGACGCTTTCGGGCACGCTCGCCGTGTCGCGCCACGCGGGCGCTTCGTCCGGCGTGAACCACTCCGGTTCGACGTTCGCGTGCGTGCGCAGCATCTCGAACAGCGCGTGATCGAAGTTGGGCTCGATCTCCGCGTCGTCTTCGACGGGAAAACGCGCGAGCAGCTTGCGGTCCTCCAGCGGCAGCATTTGCCATTGCGCGAGCGAAATGCGCAGCCCGAAACGATCGAGATTGAAGCGAACCGACATCGGGATATAGGTGAAATTCTGCGACGACTCCACCTCGAAGTTGAACAGCAGCGGTGCTTCGTTGAGTCCCATGACAGTTTCCTCTTGGATGACGGGCAACGCACAAGGCCAGCTTGAGGTATTTTAGAACCTTATTCGTGCGTCGGCGGCGCGGCATGGCCGGGCGCACGCACGGCATCAACGGAGTGAATCAGCGTGAACGAACTGCAAGCAGGCCAGCCCGGCGCGGTGGAGCGTCAGGTGCACCGCCATCGCGGCGCGGCGGTGGAAACGGTCACCGACCACGTCGGCCAGGAGTGGCCGGTCGCGCTCGTCTTCAACGGCATCTCGCATGCGGTGATGATGTGCACGCCGCGCGATCTCGAAGCATTCGCCGTCGGCTTTGCGATTTCGGAAGGGATTGTCGAGCGCGGCAGCGACATTCAGGACATCGAGGTCGAACTGCATGACGACGGCGAATTGCCGCACGCCGAGGTGCAATTGCAGGTCGTGCAGCAGGCATTCGTCGCGCTGAAGGAAAAGCGCCGCGCGTTGGCCGGCCGCACCGGCTGCGGCGTGTGCGGCATCGAAAGCATCGATCTGCTCGATCTGAAGCCGGAACGCGTGCCCGACACCGGCTTTTTGCAGCGGCTCGCGCCCGACGCGATCGCGCGCGCGGCCCGCGATTTGCCCGCGCATCAGGCGTTGACGCGCCTCACAGGCGGCCTGCACGCGGCTGCATGGTGCGACGCGGCGGGCGCGATCCGCTATGCGTTCGAAGACGTCGGCCGCCACAACGCGCTCGACAAACTGATCGGCCAGCTCGTGCTCGATCGCGCGGATACCAAAGAGGGCTTCGTGTTTCTGTCGAGCCGCGCGAGCTATGAACTCGTGCGCAAAGCCGCGCGCGTCGACGTGCCGATGCTCGCGACGATCTCCGCGCCGTCGTCGCTGGCGATTGCGATTGCCCGCAAGGCCGGCGTGCGGCTCGTCAGCTTCTGCCGCGAAACCAGCTACGTCGATTACGACACCGCCCAGCCCTGAGCGGCTCGTGTGAACAGGGCCAAGTGGGCGCTTTGCAGCCGCCCTGCTTGCTCAGTCGAATTGCCGGAAGTGCGGCTTGCGCTTCTCGAAGAACGCCTTGAACGCCTCACGCGCTTCGGGCGCGATCAGCATCTTGCCGAAGTGCAGCGCTTCCTCCGACATCTGCGTTTGCAGTTCCTGGTGGCTCGCGCGCTTCATCAGGCTCTTCGTCACGCGCAATGACGACGCCGGCAACGCGGCGAGCTTCGCGGCTTGCGATGCCGCGAACGCGTCGACTTCCGCAGCCGGCAACACGCGATTCACGAAGCCCATGCGTTGCGCTTCGGCGGCGTCGAACGCCTCGCCGAGCAGCAGCTTTTCCGCCGCTGCCTGATAGCCCGCGACGCGTTGCAGCAGCAAACTCGACGCCGCTTCGGGACACAGCCCGAGTTGCGCGAACGGCAACGAGAAGCTCGCCGAATCCGCGGCATAAACCAGATCGCAATGCAGCAGCAGCGTCGTGCCGATGCCCACCGCCGGCCCCGCGACCGACGCCACCACCGGCTTTTCCGCCGAACTGATCGCGCGCAGGAACTGGAACACCGGCGCGTTTTCGCCCATCGGCGGCGCCTTCATGAAGTCTTCGAGATCGTTGCCCGCGCTGAAAATGCCCGCGCTGCCGCGAAACAGAATGGCGCGCACGGACGCATCGGCTTGCGCGTCGACCAAAGTGTCGGCCATCGTCTGATACATCGCGGCCGTGATCGCGTTCTTCTTGTCCGGCCGGTTGAAGGCAATCGTCAGCACACCGTTGGCGCGCTCGACCAGAATGTCCGTCGTCATGTTCGTCTCCTTCATGTGCTACAGAAACTGCTGCGGAAATCGCCGCTGAAACTGCTGTAGTAAAAGCAAAAACGGTTCGCAAGCGCGAGGCCTGCGAACCGTTGCGAGTGCCTTAACGGCATGCCGCGTGCACCGAAGCGAGCCGTATCACAGCCGCTCGATGATGCCCGCCGCGCCCATCCCCGTGCCGACGCACATCGTCACCATGCCGTACTTGTAGTTGCGGCGGCGCAAGCCGTGCACGACCGTCGACGCACGAATCGCACCCGTCGCGCCCAGCGGATGGCCGAGCGCGATCGCGCCGCCGAGCGGATTGATCTTCGACGGATCGAGGCCCAGGTCCTGAATCACCGCGAGCGATTGCGCGGCGAACGCTTCGTTCAACTCGATCCAGTCGAGGTCGTCCTGTGTCAGACCCGCGGCCTTCAGCGCGGCCGGAATCGCTTCCTTCGGCCCGATGCCCATGATTTCCGGCGGCACGCCGCGCACCGCGAAGCTGACGAAGCGCGCGAGCGGCGTCAGGTTGAACTGCTTGAGGATCTTCTCCGACACGACGATCAGTGCGCCCGCGCCGTCCGAGGTCTGCGAGCTGTTGCCGGCCGTCACCGAGCCCTTGTTCGCGAACACCGTGCGCAGTTTCGCGAGACCTTCGAGCGACGTGTCGGCGCGTGGGCCTTCGTCGAGCGAGACTTCGCGCGTTTTAACGCGCACTTCGCCCGTGGCGAGATCGGGGAAGCGCTCAGTGACCGTGTACGCGGCGATCTCGTCGTTGAATTCGCCGGACTGCTGCGCGGCGATTGCGCGGCGATGCGATTCGACCGAGAACGCGTCTTGCGCTTCGCGGCTGATCTTCCAGCGCTCGGCGACTTTCTCGGCGGTCAGGCCCATGCCGTACGCAATGCCAACATCTTCATTGCGATCGAAGATATGCGGCGACAGCGACGGCTTGTTGCCCATCATCGGCACCATGCTCATCGACTCGCAGCCGCCCGCGATCAGCGCGTCCGATTCGCCGACACGGATGCGGTCCGCGGCCATCGCCAACGCGGTCAGGCCCGACGCGCAGAAGCGGTTCACCGTCACGCCGCCGACCGATTGCGGCAGGCCCGCGAGCAGCGCGCCCATGCGGGCCACGTTCAGGCCCTGCTCGGCCTCGGGAATCGCGCAGCCGACAATCGCGTCTTCGATCACCTTCGTGTCGAGGCCGGGCACTTGCGCCACGGCGGATCGGATTGCATGCACCAGCAGTTCGTCGGGGCGCGTGTTCTTGAACACGCCGCGCGGCGCCTTGCCGATCGGCGTGCGGCTCGCGGCGACGATATATGCGTCTTGCAATTGCTTGCTCATTTGTTTCTCCGAAATTTGCGCGCGTCGCTATTAGTTCCGCACCGGCTTGCCGGTTTGCAGCATGCCCATGATCCGCTCCTGCGTCTTCTGCGTGCCGAGCAGATCGACGAACGCGCGGCGCTCGAGTTGCAGCAACCATTCTTCGTCGACGAGACTGCCGCCTTCCACGTCGCCGCCGCACACGGCTTCGGCGATGCGGCTCGCGATCAGGAAATCGTGCTCGCTGATGAAGCGGCCGTCGCGCATGTTCACGAGCGATGCCTTGATGGTCGAGATCGCCGAGCGTCCGGCAACCGGCACTTGCGTGACGCGCAGCGGCGGACGATAGCCCGCGCCGGCGAGTGCGCGCGCTTCCTTCTTCGCGACGTCGAGCAACTCGAACACGTTGAACACAATCGTGTCGGACGGCTTCAGATAACCCATCGCGCGGGCGTCGAGCGCGGACGCCGACACCTTCGCCATCGCCGCGTTTTCGAACGACTTCTGCACGAACTTCAGCAGGTCATTGGTCGCGCCGACTTGCGTCGCGGCTTCGGCCGCGCGCAACGCCGCTTCCTTCAGACCGCCGCCCGCGGGCACGAGACCCACGCCGACTTCCACGAGACCGATATAGCTTTCGATGTGCGCGACGCGCTTCGCGCTATGCAGCAGCAATTCGCAGCCGCCGCCGAGCGCAATGCCCGACACTGCGGCCACAACCGGCACGCTCGCGTACTTCACGCGCAGCATGCCTTGCTGGAACTTCTTCACGAACGGCTCGATGCCTTTGGCGCCGCCCATCATGAACGCGGGCATCGCTTCTTCGAGGTTGGCGCCCGCCGAGAACGGGCCGCCCGGCGCGCCGAGTTTGAGCGACGTCGGCTGCCAGATCACGAGGCCCTTGTAGTCCTTCTCGGCCAGTTCGATCGCCTGCGTCAAACCGTCGATCACCGACGGTCCGATCGTGTTCATCTTGCTCTTGAACGACACGATCAGAACATCGTTCTCGCCGGCGCGGTCGTCGACCCATGCGCGCACCGCCTCGGTTTCGAACAGCGTCTTGCCGTAGGTCTTCGGGTCCGCAGCCGTTTCACCGACGAGCGGCGCGCGGAACACCTGGCGCTCATACACGCCAAGCGACGAGCGCGGCACGAACGTCTTCGAAGCCGGCGACCACGAACCTTCGTTCGTATGCACGCCGCCCTTTTCGGCGACGGGACCGTCGAGCACCCACGAAGGCAATGGCACAGTGGAGAGCGCCTTGCCTGCCGCGATGTCTTCCTGCACCCATTCGGCGACCTGCTTCCAGCCCGCCGTCTGCCAGCCTTCGAACGGACCTTCGTTCCAGCCGAAACCCCAGCGGATTGCGAGGTCGACGTCGCGCGCGTTATCGGCGATGGATTCCAGATGCACGCCGATGTAGTGGAACACGTCGCGGAAAATGGACCACAGGAATTGGGCTTGCGGATGCTCCGATTCGCGCAGCAGTTTCAGCCGCTCAGCCGGCGGACGCTTCAGAATGCGGCCGACCAGTTCGTCGGCCTTCGCGCCGCCATCCACGTACTCGCCCGTTTTCGGGTCGAGCACCTTGATCGCCTTGCCTTCTTTCTTGTAGAAGCCGCCGCCCGTCTTCTGACCGAGCGCGCCCTTCTTCACGAGTTCGGCGAGCACGGCCGGCGTTTCGTAGACCGGGAAGAACGGATCGTCCTTCAGATTGTCCTGCATCGTCTTGATGACGTGCGCCATCGTGTCGAGACCGACGACATCAGCAGTACGGAACGTGGCCGACTTCGCACGGCCGAGACGCGAGCCGGTCAGGTCGTCCACTTCGTCGAAACGCAGGCCGAATTTTGCGGCCTCGGTAATCACGGCGAGAATCGAGAAAATGCCGACGCGATTCGCGATGAAGTTCGGCGTGTCTTTCGCGCGCACGACGCCCTTGCCGACCACGCTCGTCAGAAACGTTTCGAGTTGATCGAGAATTTCCGGGCGCGTGGTCGCGGTCGGAATCAGTTCGACCAGATGCATGTAGCGCGGTGGATTGAAGAAGTGCACGCCGCAAAAGCGCGCCTTGAGTTCGTCCGCGAAACCTTGCGACAACTCGGTGATCGACAGGCCCGATGTATTGGTCGCGAAGATCGCGTTCGGCGCGATGTGCGGCGACACCTTCTTGTACAGGTCGTGCTTCCAGTCCATGCGCTCGGCGATCGCTTCGATCACGAGGTCGCATTCGGCGAGCTTCTCGATGTCGTCGTCGTAATTGGCGGGCTGGATGTACTGCGCGTCGTCCTTCACGCCGAACGGCGCGGGCGACAGCTTCTTCAGATTCTCGATCGCCTTCAACGCGATGGCGTTCTTCGGACCTTCCTTGGCGGGCAGGTCGAACAGCAGCACCGGCACCTTGGCGTTGATCAGGTGCGCGGCGATCTGCGCGCCCATCACGCCGGCGCCGAGCACGGCTACCTTGCGAATGATCAGATTGCTCACGTTGTTCCTCCGGGGAGTTATGCGGTGTCGCGAATGTGTCGCGAGTTTGTCGACTACTTCGCGATGGATGTGGCCGGCAAAGTCGCCGCGTTGTTTGAACCGGCGCGGCGATTTTCCGCGAGTTGATTTAGAACAGCGCTTCTTCGTAGTCCATCAGCGGCTTGGAACCGGCGCGCGCCTGGCGAATCGTCATCGCCGTTTCGGGCAGCAGCTTCGCGAAGTAAAAGCGCGCGGTGGCGAGCTTGGCCTTGTAGAACGGATCGCCCGATGCTTCGTTATCCAGCGCGACGCGCGCCATGCGTGCCCAGAAGTACGAGAACACGAGATGGCCTACAGTGCGCAGATACGGCACGGCCGCGGCACCCACTTCGTCCGGATTCTGCATGGCCTTCATGCCGATTTCCATCGTCAGCTTCTGCACCTTTTCGCCGATGTCGGCGAGCGGGTTGATGAACTCCTGCATCTCCGGCTTGATGCCTTCGGCTTCGACAAACTCGGTCACGAGCTTGCCGAACTTCTTCATCTTCGCGCCCATGTCGCCGAGAATCTTGCGGCCGAGCAGGTCGAGCGCCTGAATCGCGTTCGTGCCTTCGTAGATCATGTTGATGCGCGCGTCGCGCACGTACTGCTCCATGCCCCACTCGGCGATATAGCCGTGGCCGCCGTAAATCTGCATCGCGTGATTCGTGCCTTCGAACGCGTTGTCCGACAGGAACGCTTTCAGGATCGGCGTGAGCAGCGCGACGAGATCGGCGGCTTCCTTGCGCACGGATTCGTCGGCGTGCGACAGTTCCTTGTCGATGTGCAAAGCGGACCAGTACGAGAACGCGCGCGCGCCTTCGGCATAGGCCTTTTGCGTGAGCAGCATGCGGCGCACGTCGGGGTGCACGATGATCGGATCAGCGGCTTTGTCCGGGGCCTTCGGACCGGTCAGCGAGCGCATCTGCAGACGTTCTTTCGCATACGTCAGCGAGTTCTGGTACGCGACTTCGGTCAAGCCCAAACTCTGCATGCCGACGCCCAGACGCGCAGCGTTCATCATCACAAACATCGCGTTCAAGCCTTTGTTCGGCTCGCCGACGAGCCAGCCCTTCGCGTTGTCGAGATTGATCACGCAGGTCGCGTTGCCGTGAATGCCCATCTTGTGTTCGATGGAACCGCACTTCACGCCGTTGCGTTCACCGGGCTCGCCTGCTTCGTTCGGCACGAACTTCGGCACGATGAAAAGCGAAATGCCCTTGGTGCCTTTGGGCGCGTCCGGCAGACGCGCGAGCACGAGGTGAACGATGTTCTCCGCAAGATCATGCTCGCCGCTGGAGATGAAAATCTTCGTGCCGCTGATCGCATACGAGCCGTCGCTATTCGGCTCGGCCTTGGTGCGCAGAATGCCGAGGTCGGTGCCGCAATGCGGCTCGGTCAGACACATGGTGCCGGTCCATACGCCCGACACCAGCTTCGGCAGATACACCTTTTGCAGTTCCGGCGTGCCGTGCGCGTGCAGGCATTCGTATGCGCCGTGCGAGAGGCCGGGGTACATCGTCCATGCCTGGTTCGCCGAATTCAGCATTTCGTAGAGCGCGTTGTTGACGAACGCGGGCAGCCCCTGGCCGCCGTACTCGGGATCGCAACCGAGCGCGGGCCAGCCGGCTTCAACGTACTGTTGATAGGCTTCCTTGAAACCCTTCGGCGTGGTCACGACGCCGTCGCCGACGTACGTGCAGCCTTCCTGGTCGCCGCTGTGATTCAGCGGAAACAGCACTTCGGAGCAGAACTTGCCGGCCTCTTCGAGCACGGCGTTGATCGTCCCGGCGTCGAGATCCGCGTGCTTCGGCATCTGCTTGATCTCGGCTTCGACGTTAAGCAGCTCGTGCAACACGAATTGCATGTCGCGCAGCGGCGCGGCGTACTGTCCCATGAGTCTCTCCAAAGTTTAAACATGAAGCCAGGCCGTTAGCTGCACGCGCGACGCGGATCGGCTCTCTGCTAACGGCTTTCGCTTTGATACGAAACAATCAGTTTTTCCAACGCGGCCCACGTCAGACGCACCGCATCCGGTAGATGCAGGAAACGCGCGTCGTGATGCAGACCCAGCGTGAAGCTGTACAGTTCGAACAGCATCAATTGCGGATCGGTGTCCGCGCGCAGATGCCCTTCTTCCATTGCCTGCGAAATCGCGCGGGTGAGCGCCGCGCGCCACATCGTCACGCTCGACACCAGTTGTTCGCGCACCTGGCTGTCCGCGCGGTCGTCGTATTCAACGGCGCCGCTGATGTAGATGCACCCGGTGGTCACTTCCTGAATGCGCTTCTCGATCCAGCGCGAGATCATCGCGCGCAAACGCGGCAATCCGCGAGGCTCGCGCAGGCTCGGGAAAAACACCTCGTCTTCGAAACGACGGTGATATTCGCGCACGACTTCCACCTGCAAGTCCTCGCGCGACCCGAAATGCGCGAACACACCGCTTTTGCTCATCTGCATGCGCTCGGCCAGGAGGCCAATCGTCAGACCTTCGAGTCCGTCGCGGCTTGCAAGATCAAGTGCTGCATCGAGAATTGCGGCTCGCGTTTGTTCGCCTTTTCGCATAGCTTTTACCGTTCTAATGTGACCGAAAGAAAATCGAACGGCCGTACTATTATTGAGTGGCGCCGTCCGCGAAACAAGGACTTTATTAGAAACCGGTTTCTAACCTGGCTTCAATTTTGGGGCATGTAGCAATCAGAGGAATCGGATTTTTTAGAGGGGTTTGTCGTCAGGCAGTTTTGCATTGCTCCATCTGCTTCCTCGAACTGCGCAGCCGGCTGACATGATGCAGCAGCGCAAGCGAATCTAGAACACGTTTAAGCTCCGATTGCGTAGCGCTGCTTGAGTGCCTCGCATGTCCGCGCGAGCACGTCGTCCCAGTCGTCGCGCTGAGTTTGCGTGAAAAGACGCAAGCCCGGATACCACGGGCTGTCGTCCCGTCCGCGCAGCCAACGCCAGCAACCGGCGAAACGGTTCAGCAGCCATACCGGCTTGCCCAGGGCCGCGGCGAGATGCGCGACCAAGGTATCGACGGAAATCACCAGATCGAGGTTGGCGATCAGCGCGGCGGTATCCGCGAAGTCCGTGAGATCGGCGGTCCAGTCCGTTAGGCGCGCCTGGCTGGCCGGATCGGCCAGCTTGGCGGGATCGTCGGTCTTTTGCAGACTGATCCAGCGGATCTGATCCAGCGCGAAGAGCGGCGCAAGCTGAGCTGCGCTGAGGCTGCGCCGGCGATCCACGGCGATGCCCGAATGGCCGCCCGCCCATACCACGCCGATGCGCGGCAAATGCGCGTCCGGCAACGCGTCGAGCCGCGCGCGCCAGGCGGCGGCACGCGTCATATCGGCGTGGAGATACGGCGTGTCCGCCGGGATGGTCGCGACTTGCGTGCCGAACGCCATCGGCAACGACATCAGCGGGCAATAGCGATCCCAGCTCGCAAAATCGGACACCGGCTCGTCGAGCAGCACGAGCCCCGGCCAGCGCGAACACAGCGATTCTTCGTACAGGCGACGCAGCGGCGCCGGGCATACATAGCCGACCTGCGCGAACAGTTCTAGCGCCATTGGCAGGTAGCGCACGAATTGCAGACTGTCGCCATAGCCTTGCTCGTCGAGCACGAGCAGACGTTCGCTGCGCATACGTTTCGGCTCCGCTGCGCCGACCACGGCGGGGCTTTCGCCCCACCAGCGCGGCAACGGCGCCTGGATGGGCACTCGCGCGGGACTTCCGTCGGCGTGACGGAAGCTGACCCAGCGGTCCTCGAAATAGGGCCACGCTTCCTGATAACGGCCGGTGGCGAGCAGCAGCATCGACAGGTTATTGCGCGCGACGAGATTGGCCGGCGCGAGTTCGAGCGCGCGCCGGTAGTGATGCTCGGCTTCCTGCAGTGCGCCCAGGTCCGCGAAGATGCGGCCGAGGTTGTTGTGCGCCGCGGAGTGGCCAGGTTCAATCTTGATCGTCCGACGGTAACTGACTGCCGCGTCTTCCGGACGGTCGAGATGTTGCAGCGTCAACGCCAGGTTGTAGTGAAGCGCAGTGAACTCCGGCTGCAGTGCGAGCCCCTTGCGCAAACTGTCGACGGCTCCGTCGTGATCGCCCAGTCTGAGCTGAATCGCGTACAGCGTGTTGTAGAGGTTCGCTTCCGGGCCGAGCTGGATCGCCCGCTCGAGCCAGTGTCGCGCCACTTCAGGCTGGCCGGTGGCAAGCGCGAGCAGGCCCTCGAGATGCATGGCGCCGGTGTGCTCGCCGTCCAGCGTCAGGATTTGCGCGGCGAGCGCGTGGACGGTGTCGTGGCGACCGGCCCGGTACGCTGCCAGAGCCTGGTCATGCAGGCTTGATATGTTGCTGTTATCGGATGCGGCTTCGGAATGCGCTGGCATGGGACGGACGGACCTCGATGACTGGCCGGTGGCTTCGCGCCGCTCACGGTGCGCGGTGCGGTGCCATCGGCGCACGCTGCTTGATGGCAGAGGTCTTTGACGCCGACGCATGGGCTCGCATCTTCTCGCGTCGGGCGCTTGACCGCTGGTGAGCGGCGATTATGGTTTCGGGGTCGGCGAAGGGGCTGCGCGAAAAGTCTGAAAGACATCGGGAAATGGTTGAGCGTGCTTGTGAAGCGTCGGCCTTATCCGCTAATCGTAGCCGCCCACCGTCAGCACCTTCATCGCCAGCCGATACGTCGTGTAGGCGAGCCAGTTAAGCAACCGTTCGCCGGCCGGACGCGCGTCGTAGTGCGCCTCGTCGATGCGCCGGGAGTCCTTGAACGCGACGAGGATCGCTTCGCGAAGCGCGTCGATCGACGGATCGTTCACCAGCACGACATTGGCCTCGTTATTCAGCATGAGGCTCAGCGCGTCGAGATTGGACGAGCCCACGGTCGCCCAGTTCGAGTCGACCACCGCGACCTTGCCGTGCAGCATGGTCTTCTCGTACTCGGCGATCTGCACGCCCGCCCGCAGCAACGCGCGATAGAGAAAAGGCACCGCGTAGTCGAGCGCCTTGAACTCCTTGCGGCCGATAATCAGCTTCACCACGACGCCGCGCCGCGCCGCATACACGAGCGCGCGACGCAGCTTGCGGCCAGGCATGAAGTACGGATTCGCGAGCAGCACCTCGTTGCGCGCCTGGCCGATCGCCGTCAGATACGCCTTTTCGATGGCACGCCGATTGATCAGGTTGTCGCGCGCGACGAACGCCACGCACGGTTCGCCGCCCGCCCACAGTTCTTCGTTGCGGCGCCGGCGTCGACGGCGCAGGCTGCCGAGCGACGCGGACGTCTTCGGACTGAGATCGGGCTCGAGCGACTCCACCGGCCGATGCCCGACGCGAATCCGCCGCCATTGCACTTCGAACGCCTGGCGCACGTCGCTCACCACAGGCCCATGCAATTCGACCGCGAAATCCCAGCGCCGGTACGGCAGCGTCTCGCCGTTGTTTTCGTAATCGTCGACGATGTTGATGCCGCCGCAATATGCAAACGCGTCGTCGATCACGGCGAGCTTGCGGTGCGTGCGCGAGAAACCGAAGCGCCCGAAAATGTGCGGGTTGTAGATGCGATGCTCGATGCCCGCGCCGGTCCACTCGTCGAACATCGGCAGGCGGGCGGTGCCGACACCGTCGGTGATCACGCGCACACGCACGCCGCGCGCCGCCGCGCGCAGCAGCGCCGCGTTGACCATCTGCCCGGCCTCGTCGTAGCAAAAGATATAGGTTTCGAGAACCACGTCGCGCTCGGCGGCATCCACACGCTGCACAAGCGCGCTGAAGAACTCGTCGCCGGAGCGCAGCAGCTTGACGTCGTTACCGCTCGTGAAGCGGTAGCGCTGCCAATAGCGGCGGCCGAGCAGCGATTGCCGCAGACGGGCGAAACGGCGTGCGCCGCCGACGCTCATCGGCGAGACTCCGAACGCTTGCGCAACCTGTTCGGCAACTGCAGGATCGCATCCGCATTCGACGACGAAAAGCAGCGCGACGCCGCCTCTTCATACGGCAGCCAAAGAAACGCAGTGTGCTCGCGCGGCGCGAGCGTGACTTCGAGGCGCTCGGGCACTTCCACGCTGAACCAGTGCTCGGTGTTGTGGATCACGCCTTCGGCATAGCGATGCAGGAACTGCGGATAGATCTCGTATTCGATCGAGTATTGCCAGTCGAACAGTGCGCTTTGCGGCACAGCAGCGCTGCCGATCACGATGCCGGTTTCCTCGGCCACTTCGCGCATGGCCGTTTCGGCGAGCGGTTCGTCGAGCCGGTCTTTCGAACCCGTCACCGACTGCCAGAACCCCGGCATATCGGCGCGCTCGATCAACAGCACATCGAGCGAGGGCGTATGAATGACGACGAGTACGGACTGCGGGATCTTCGGCGGTTTCGGCATGATGTGAAAACTGGGCGCAATGCTGCGCGATACATGTCGGCGGGTGGTCCAATGAACAGTCGAAAGCTGTTGCATCGACTGTAACGCAAAAAACGAAAAAGGCGCCGGAGTTTCCTCCCGCGCCTTTTCGTTTTGCTTCTGCTGTCGTTTTCAGACAGCACCCGGCATCAAATCATCACGCCTTCGGTTCCGGCGTGCGCAGACGGATGTGCAACTCGCGCAACTGGCGCTCGTCCACTTCGCTCGGCGCCTGCGTGAGCAGATCTTGCGCGCGCTGCGTCTTCGGGAACGCGATCACGTCGCGGATCGAATCGGCGCCGGCCATCATCGTGACGATGCGGTCCAGACCGAACGCGATGCCGCCATGCGGAGGCGCGCCGTACTGCAACGCGTCGAGCAGGAAGCCGAATTTGGCTTGCGCTTCTTCGGCGTTGATCTTGAGCGCGCGGAACACCTTGCTCTGCACTTCCTCGCGATGGATACGCACCGAGCCGCCGCCGATTTCCCAGCCGTTCAGCACCATGTCGTAGGCCTTCGCGAGGCAGCGCGCCGGGTCCGATTCCAGGTACTCGAGGTGCTCGTCTTTCGGGCTCGTGAACGGATGATGCGCGGCGACGTAGCGGTTGTCTTCCTCGTCGTATTCGAACATCGGGAAGTCGACCACCCACAGCGGCTTCCAGCCGGACTCGACGAGGCCATTGGCCTTGCCGAATTCCGAATGGCCGATCTTCAGACGCAGCGCGCCCAGGCTGTCGTT
Source organism: Paraburkholderia graminis (assembly GCF_003330785.1). Classification (NCBI taxonomy): domain Bacteria; kingdom Pseudomonadati; phylum Pseudomonadota; class Betaproteobacteria; order Burkholderiales; family Burkholderiaceae; genus Paraburkholderia; species Paraburkholderia graminis. Next base: position 496,640 of record NZ_CP024934.1, on the reverse strand, counting down.
CACCACCTTCGCGCGATCCGCCGCGAAGAAAATGATGTCGCCGTCTTGCGCGCCGGTGCGCTCGATAATCGCCTTGACCGCTTCGTCATGCAGGTTCTTGACGATCGGGCTTTGCAGACCGTCGCGGCCCTTCGCCACTTCGTTGACCTTGATCCACGCGAGACCCTTCGCGCCGTAAATGCGCACGAATTCCGTATAGCTGTCGATGTCGCCACGCGAAAGCTCGCCGCCCTTCGGCACGCGGATGGCGGCAACGCGGCCGTCTTTCGAGTTGGCCGGCGTGCTGAACACCTTGAATTCGACGTCTTTAACCGCGTCGGTCAGGTCGGTGAATTCGAGCTTCACGCGCAGGTCCGGCTTGTCCGAACCGAAGCGGCGCATGGCTTCCGAATACTCCATGACCGGGAACTTCTCGTCGAGCGAAACGCCGATCGTTTCCTTGAACACATGACGGATCATCGCCTCGAAGAGATCGCGAATTTCCTGTTCCGACAGGAACGAGGTTTCACAGTCAATCTGCGTGAATTCCGGCTGACGGTCGGCGCGCAGGTCTTCGTCGCGGAAGCACTTGGTGATCTGGTAGTAGCGGTCGAAGTTCGCCACCATCAGGAGCTGCTTGAAGAGCTGCGGCGACTGCGGCAGCGCGAAGAACTGACCGGGGTTCGTACGCGACGGCACCAGGTAGTCGCGCGCGCCTTCCGGCGTGCTCTTGGTCAGCATCGGCGTTTCGATGTCGATGAAACCGAGCGTGTCGAGGTACTTGCGCACTTCGATCGCGACGCGGTAACGCAGACGCAGGTTGTGCTGCATCTGCGGACGGCGCAGATCGAGCACGCGATGCGTGAGGCGCGTGGTCTCCGACAGGTTGTCGTCGTCGAGCTGGAACGGCGGCGTGACCGACGCGTTCAGCACGATCAGTTCGTGGCACAGCACTTCGATCTTGCCGCTCTTGAGCGCGGCGTTCGTCGTGCCTTCGGGACGCGCGCGCACCACGCCCTTGATCTGCAGACAGAACTCGTTGCGCACGTCTTCGGCCGCCTTGAACATCTCCGCGCGATCCGGGTCGCAGACGACCTGAACGAGGCCTTCGCGGTCACGCAGGTCGATGAAGATAACGCCGCCGTGGTCGCGGCGGCGGCTGACCCAGCCGCACAGCGAGACGGTTTGGCCCAGTAGTTCTTCGGTCACCAGACCGCAGTATTCAGATCTCATCGACATGATGTTTGACTTTCGTTTTGCATTGGTTGATCGGCGCGCCGCAGTTCGACACTGCGTGAAACGTTGCGCGCCGGCATTACAGCGGAGGCTCGACTGTCGTCCGGCGCACCGGCGCCGGAGGCGCGGACGGCGCCACGACGCCCATCGAGACGATGTACTTGAGCGCGGCGTCGACCGTCATGTCGAGTTCGATCACTTCGCTCTTGGGCACCATCAGGAAGAAGCCGGACGTTGGATTCGGCGTGGTCGGCACATAAACGCTGACGTGATCTTCTTTCAGGTGATTGATCACGTCGCCGCCCGGAATGCCGGTCAGAAACGCAATCGTATAGCAGCCGCGGCGCGGGTATTCGATCAGCAGCGCCTTGCGAAACGCGTTGCCGCTGCTCGACAGCAGCGTGTCGGACACCTGCTTGACGCTCGTGTAGATCGGCCCGACCACGGGAATGTGCGCGACCACGACTTCCCACCACTTCACGAGCTTCTGCCCGACGAAGTTCTGAGTCAACAGCCCGACGACAAAGATGAATGCCAGTGTCAGAACCGCGCCGAGGCCGGGCAGGCGGAAACCGAACACGCGCTCGGGCTGCCATGCGCGCGGCAGCAGCAACAGCGTCTGATCCATCGTGCCGATGATCAGACCGAGCACCCACAGCGTGATGGCCAAAGGCACCAGCACCAGGAGGCCAGTCAGAAACACCGATTTGAGCGTCGTTTTTTTCGTCGTCATGTGTACCGCCAGAAAGCCGCGCCGCCGAAGCAATGCGCGGCGTGTGCGCCGCCCGCGAGGGCGGCAGTGCTACTAGACGCTGCTGGAGCCGCTTGCGGGCGTGCTGGCCGCCGGCGTTGCAGCCGGTGCTGCCGGCGCCGCGGCTGAACTGCTGGCTGCGGCTGTGTCGGATTTGGCGGCGCCGTTGCTGGCAGCCGCGGCGTTCTCGCCCGAGGCGCCGTTGGCAGCGCCATTCGACGCGCCGTTGGCGTCGGCCTTCGCGGGCGCGCCGCTGTTGCCGCCGCGGAAGTCGGTCACGTACCAGCCGGAGCCCTTCAACTGGAAGCCCGCGGCCGTGACCTGTTTGCGAAAAGTGTCTTTCCCGCACTCGGGACATTGCGTCAACTGGGGGTCGCTCATCTTCTGAAGGACGTCCTTCCCAAAGCCGCATGACTCGCAACGATAAGCGTAGATCGGCATGACCTGTTCCCTACTGAAATCTTGTAAACGCTTGCAAAGCCTTGAATTATAGCCGCAAACCGTAACGCTCCCCGGCATTTTGGGGATGAGCGTCCGGCGCAGCCGCCGTCGCGCCAGATGGGGGCGCTTGCATGAAAAATCAAGGGCCGCGCGAGCAATGCGTAGGCGCGGCGGCGCTCGAACCGGCAGCGGCGGCGGCCTCGGTGGGCGATGCTCGACGTTCAGCCTCGGCGGCGCCACGTCAGCCAACGCTCGCGTCCCGCAAACACCGCGATCGAATCGCTGACCGCCTCGTCTTCGATCAATTCGAAATGCGGCGTGAGCAGCGTCTCGAGTTCAGCGCGCTCGATGCCGAACGGCGGCCCTTTCGGCGTCGATCCGATAAAAAAGAAGCCGGCGAGCAGCGCGCCTGCCGGCAACAGTTCGGCCATGCGGCGCGCATAGTCGTCGCGGCGCGCAGGCGGCAACGCGCACAGAAACGCGCGCTCGTAGATCCATGCGGGCGCAAACGGCGGCTCGTAGCTGAAAAAATCCGCCTGTTCGACGAGCTGTGCATGCTGTTCGCCCAACTGCGCGCGCGCCGCCGCGACGGCTGCGTGCGAAAAGTCGATGGCGCGCACCGGACTGCCGTGCGCGGCCAGCCAGGCCGCTTCGTAGGCGCTGCCACAACCGGGAATCAGCACCGCCTCGCCGGCATGACGCCCCGCGAACGACTGAAACGCCGATGGCACGCCCGCCTGGTCCCACGGCGTGAAATGACGCTCGAAACGCTCGTCCCAGAACGCCGGCGAATTCGGATCGCGGCTCTCGAAATCGGGCATCGGGGATTGGGTCGGATCTTGGGTCGGATCGCTCATCGTTCGCCTCGCATTCGGGCCGCTTAGGCTTCGCTTGGATCAGGCGCCGTACGCCAGCGCGAGGAACACGCGCGCAAGCGCCGCGCCGACACCGACGGCCACGCCGAACAGCAGCAATCCTTGCAGCAGCCGGTTCGTGCGTTTCTGCTCGAGCAGGATCTGCCGGATCATGTCGTCGTTGCCGACGCGCCCATGATCGTGCCGCTCGGCCAATACATGATGGATCAGCCGCGGCAATTGCGGCAGCGTCTTGCTCCACTGCGGCGCCTCGATCTTCAACCGCTCGTACCAGCCGCGCAGCCCGATCTGCTCGTTCATCCAGCGTTCGAGATAGGGCTTCGCCGTCTTCCACAAATCGAGTTCGGGATCCAGCGAGCGGCCGAGCCCTTCGACGTTGAGCATGGTTTTTTGCAGCAGCACGAGCTGCGGCTGAATTTCGACGTTGAAGCGGCGCGACGTCGAAAACAGGCGCATCAGCACCTGACCGAGCGAAATGTCCTTCAGCGCGCGGTCGAAATACGGCTCGCATACCGCGCGAATCGCGCTTTCCAGTTCCTCGACGCGCGTGGTCGGCGGCACCCAGCCCGACTCCAGATGCAGCGTCGCGACGCGATGGTAGTCGCGCTTGAAAAAGGCGAGGAAGTTCTGCGCGAGGTAGTTCTTGTCGAAGTCCGACAGCGCCCCGATGATGCCGAAATCAAGCGCGATGTAGCGGCCGAAGTGCGCCGGATCGAGGCTCACCTGGATGTTGCCAGGGTGCATGTCCGCATGGAAAAAGCCGTCGCGGAACACCTGCGTGAAGAAAATCTCCACACCTTCGCGCGCGAGCTTCGGAATATCCACGCCCGCCGCGCGCAGCGTATCCACCTGGCTGATCGGCACGCCGACCATGCGCTCCATCACGAGCACGGTGGGCGTGCAAAATTCCCAATACATTTCGGGCACGAGCAGCAAGTCGAGCCCGGCAAAATTGCGGCGCAACTGGCTGCCGTTGGCGGCCTCGCGCATCAGATCGAGTTCGTCGTGCAGATACTTGTCGAACTCGGCGACCACCTCGCGCGGCTTCAGGCGCTTGCCGTCGGCCCACAAGCGCTCGGCCCATACGGCGATGTCGCGCAGCAACGCGAGGTCTGAATCAATCACCGGCAGCATGTTCGGGCGCAGCACTTTCACGGCGACAGCCTTGCCCGCGTGCTGCCCGGCCTTCACGGTCGCGAAGTGCACCTGCGCGATGGAAGCGCTCGCCACCGGCACCCGCTCGAAATCGTCGAACAGCACATCGACCGGCGCGCCGAGCGACTTCTCGACGAGCCCGATGGCCACCGTCGAATCGAACGGCGGCACCTGGTCCTGGAGCTTCGCGAGTTCGTTCGCGATGTCGACGGGCAACAGATCGCGCCGCGTCGACAGCACCTGCCCGAACTTGACGAAGATCGGCCCGAGGCTTTCTAGCGCGAGGCGCAAGCGCACGCCAGGCGGCGCGTCGAAATTCCGTCCGAGCGTGGTGATACGCAGCAGCATGCGCACGCGCCGGTCGTTGATGCGGCCGAGCATCATCTCGTCGAGACCGAAGCGGATAACCGTGAAAAAGATCTTGAGGAAACGCAGAAAACGCATAGTGGTGCCCGGTGACTAGCGCGTGCCGCGCAACGTGGCGGCGCTGCCCGGCGCGGCGGCGCCGCGGGCTTCGACCTTCTGTTCAAGACGCTGGATGCGTTTTTCGACTCGCGCGAGCGCATCGCGTGCTTGCGCCAGCTCGACGTTGAAGTCGTCGAGCGCGGTGCGGCGCACGAGTTGCGGATTTTCGTCCAGCAGATATTCGGCGGCCGTGTCGAGCAGATTGCGGCCGGTGCGCTGCACATGTTCGCCGACCGTGCGCGCAATCGACGCGACCCGCCACGCGGGCCCGTCGCCGATCAGCTTCGCCAGATCTTCTTCCGGCTCCCAGCGCAAATGCTCCGCCAGTTTGGCGATGACGGTCGCGAACTCGGCGTCGCCGTCGATCTTCACGTGCTTCATGACGGCGGCCTGGCCACCCTGGACGAACGCCGGCAACGCATCCGACGGCACCGAAAGCGTCACGTCGAACTGTTGCGCATCGGTTTCGCCGAGCGCGCCCAGATAGCCGTCCGGCTGCACGACGAGCGCCAGCACGACCGGCGGCGACGACAGTCGCGCGGTCTTGCCCGCGTAAGGGGCGAGGCGCTCGCGAGCCCACGATTCGCGGGCGAGCAGATGATTGACGGCAGCGACAAAGGGCTTGGCGGCGAGGGTCATTGAAGGTGGCAAGAAAAAACCCGCGGGAGCGACTGCTCGCGCGGGTTCCTATTGTAACGTCCGTTCGCTTCGCGGCCTGCCTGGCTGAACGGCTAATCGTGGGCCTTGATGATCAACCGCGGATCAGCGTCGGGCGACATGTGCGCACGTTGCAAGCGAACCACCGGACCGACGGCCGCGACGCTCTCGCGTCTCAGTGCTGCGCGACCTGCTGGATGCCGGCGAGCAGCCAGCCTTCGCCCGGACGGTTCGCCTTGGACAGATTCCACACTTCGACGAACGGCTCGGCCGCCGCACCCGGCGCCTCGCGGATCAGCCCGGAGAAGCGCACGCTCGCGAAGTATTCGTTCGCGCGTTCTTCGACGCCGAGCAGATCGGCGTTCAACTGCACGACATCGGTCTGATTCGTTCCGGCGCCGCGCGAAGACAGGTCGACGCGAACCTCGGCGAACATTTCCGGCGTGGTGAACTCGCGAATGTCGTCGATATTGCCGACGTCCCATGCGGCTTGCAGTCGCACGAAATACACCTTCGCGTTGCGCAGGAAGGCTTCGGAATCGAAGCCGGCCGGCACGCTCGGCGTTGCGTTCACCGACGGCGTGGTCAGCGGATTGCCTTGCGGCTCAAGATACGAACCGGCAGGCGGCGCCGTGTAGCGCGGCTCTTGCGGCTCCTGCGTATAGCCCGTGGCGCCGGAATTCAGCGACGGCGAATGCCCCGCGTAAGCCGGTTGCGACGTATCGCGCTTGCGGCCCAGGAAGCGGCGGATCAGCCAGATGCCGATCATCGCGAGCAATGCGATCACGATGATGTTGGCCATGGCGCCCGCGAACGCGCCGCCCAGACCGAAGTGCGACAGCAACGCGGCGATGCCGAGACCGGCCGCCAGACCGGCGATCGGCCCAAGCCAGCGCGAGCGGTTAGGCTGCGCGGCCGGCGCCGGTGTAGGCGCAGGCGCGGGTTGCGCGCGCTGCTGCATGGCCGGGTTGGTCGGCGAAGGTTGCGGCGCAGCCTGCTGCTGAACGGTGTTCGACTGACGGCCGATGCTGCGGCCGCCGCCCATGCGGCGCGCTTCGGCGTCGAGCGAGGCGACGGAGCCGGCGACGATCAGACCGACCATTGCGATCAGTCCGATTCTTCTCGCCAGCGACCGCTTGACCTTACGGGGAGATAACAGCATTGAATCGGACATTTCGGTGCATTCCTTTAAAAATCGACGGGTTAGGAACCCTAGTATTTGGTCCCCACATGCAAAGCTACCACGCCGGCTGACAAATTGTAATATTTGACGCTGTCGAGGCCCGCTTGTTCCATCATTGTTTTTAAAGTTTCCTGGTCCGGGTGCATGCGGATCGATTCGGCCAGGTAGCGGTAGCTCTCCGCGTCTTTCGCAAAACGCTCGCCGAGCCACGGCAAGACCTTGAACGAATAGACGTCGTAGGCCTTTTTCAGCGGGTCCCAGACCTTCGAGAATTCCAGCACGAGCAGACGCCCGCCCGGCTTCAGCACGCGGCGCATTTCCGCCAGCGCGATGTCCTTATGCGTCATGTTGCGCAAGCCGAATGCCACGGTGACCACATCGAAGTAGTTGTCCGGGAAGGGAATCTTCTCGGCGTCGCAGAGCAGCGCCGGCGTAATCACGCCCTTGTCGAGCAGACGGTCGCGGCCGACACGCAGCATCGACTCGTTGATGTCCGTGTGCCAGACCTCACCGGTTTCGCCCGCCTGCTTCGCGAACGCCTTCGACAGATCGCCCGTGCCGCCCGCGATGTCGAGCACCTTGTAGCCCGGCCGCACGTGGGCCTGCGCGATCGTGAACATCTTCCACGCACGGTGCAACCCGCCCGACATCAGGTCGTTCATCAAGTCGTAGTTGGCGGCCACCGAGTGGAACACGCCCGCCACCTTCTGCGCCTTTTCCTGTTCGTCGACCGATTGAAAGCCGAAGTGGGTTTTGCTCATCGCGCTTGTCCTTTCCGCGTATTCTGAAAATATTGCGCCGCAGGTGCGGCAGTTCTGGCGAATCGTATCAGTGACGGTGGCCGTGCGCAGCGCCCGGCGGGGCCATCGGCGTATCGCGGTCGACGCCGGCCGCAGCCAGTTTGTCGAGATACGCGCGCCACAGTTCATCCTGGCGCCGTGCCAGATCGTAGAGCAGGTCCCACGAATAGATGCCGGTGGAGTGCCCGTCGGAGAACGTCGGCTGAATGGCGTAGTTGCCGACGCCTTCGATCATCGTGATCGTGACGTCGCGCTTGCCGGTTTGCAGCGTTTCCTGGCCGGGACCGTGGCCCTGTACTTCCGCCGACGGCGAATACACGCGCAGCAGCTCGAACGGCAGCCGGTACGATTCGCCGCTCGCGTACTGCAATTCCAGCACGCGCGACTTCGAATGCACGACGACGCCGGTCGGCACCGGAGTATCGGGAGTCAGTCCGCTCATGATGGCCTCGATGGGTCGATATGAAAGCGCCGCCGCGCCCGATGCGCCCCATGAGCGCGGCGCGAAGCGGCGGGTGAATGGCGCTCAGGCGAGAGCGTGTTCGATTTCCTGCCGCACCGCTTCGCGCAGCAGCGTGGCCTGCGCGCGGCGCGACGACAGCATCGCTTCGGACACCGTGCGCTGGCGCGGCGCCCAGATGGGCAGCGGGAAATGAGCGTCGTTCGAGAAACGCGGAATGACGTGCCAATGCACATGCGGCACCTGGTTGCCAAGGCTCGCGAGGTTCACCTTCGCCGGCTGAAGAATGCGCCGCATCGCGCGCTCGACCGCATACACCGCCTTCATCACGCGATCGCGGCCCGCCGCGTCGAGATCCGAAAACTCCGCTACGTGCTCGTTCCAGATCACGCGGCAAAAGCCCGGGTAATCGTGTTCGTCGGCGAGGACGACGCGCAAGGTGTCGTCCTGCCACAGCACATCGCCGCCATCTTCACGGCAAAAAACGCAATCCATCGTCGTCCTCAGGCAAAAATCGTCAGTCGTGCCATTAAACCAGCACGCGCTCGATTCCGCCATTGTTCGCACGCTGCACGTAGTCGACCATCCAGTCTTCACCGAGCACGTGACGCGCCATTTCCACGACGATGTAATCCGCCTCGATGCCCGCGTCTTCGTTGTAGCGCGACAGACCTTGCAGGCACGACGGGCAGCTCGTGAGAATCTTGACGTCGGTGGCGCCCTTCGGCTGCGGACCGTCGCCGGCCTTCAGCACGGAGCCATTCGCCGCACCCGCGGTGCCGGCCGATGCATTGGCCGGATTGATCGCGTTCGCGCCAGCTTCGGCGACGAGCGGAATACCGCGCAGCTTGGCCGCGCCCTTGCGGATTTCCTCTTCCTTGCGAAAGCGCACCTGCGTCGAAATGTCGGGACGCGTGACCGCGAGCGTGCCCGATTCGCCGCAGCAACGATCGTTCTTTTCGATCTTGTAGCCGTCCTTCTCGGAACCCATCAGCGCGTTCACCAGCTTGACCGGGTCCATCGTCTTGATCGGCGTGTGGCACGGGTCGTGGTACATGTAGCGCGTGCCTGTGACGCCGTCGAGCTTCATGCCTTTTTCAAGCAGAAACTCGTGAATGTCGATGATCCGGCAGCCCGGGAAAATCTTGTCGAATTCATAACCGGCGAGCTGGTCGTAGCAGGTGCCGCACGACACCACCACCGTTTTGATGTCGAGATAGTTCAGCGTATTCGCGACGCGATGGAACAGCACGCGATTGTCGGTGACGATCTGCTCGGCCTTGTCGAACTGACCCGAGCCGCGCTGCGGATAGCCGCAGCACAGATAGCCCGGCGGCAGCACGGTTTGCACGCCCGCTTCCCACAGCATCGCCTGAGTCGCTAGGCCGACCTGCGAGAAAAGCCGCTCCGAACCGCAACCGGGGAAGTAGAACACCGCTTCCGTATCGGCCGTGGTCGTCTTCGGATTGCGGATGATCGGGACGATCTTGTTGTCCTCGATATCGAGCAATGCGCGCGCGGTTTTCTTCGGCAGATTGCCCGGCATCTTCTTGTTCATGAAGTGGATCACCTGCTGCGTGACCGGCGGCTTGCCGACCGTTGCGGGCGGGTGCGCCGTCTGCTTCTTCGCGAACTTCTTCAGCACTTCGTTGCCGAGGCGCTGCGCCTTGTAGCCGATGCCCATCATCGCCGTGCGCGCGAGGTTGATGGTCTGCGGATTCGTCGCGTTGAGGAAGAACATGCCGGCTGCGTTGCCCGGATTGAACTTCTTCTTGCCCATTTTGCGCAGCAGGTTGCGCATGTTCATGGTCACGTCGCCGAAGTCGATCTTCACCGGGCACGGCGTCACGCATTTGTGGCACACGGTGCAGTGATCGGCGACATCGCCGAACTCGTCCCAATGCTTGATCGACACGCCGCGGCGCGTCTGCTCTTCGTACAGGAACGCCTCGACCAGCAGCGAGGTCGCGAGAATCTTGTTGCGCGGGCTGTACAGCAGGTTCGCGCGCGGCACGTGGGTCGCGCACACCGGCTTGCACTTGCCGCAACGCAAACAGTCCTTGATCGACTCCGAAATCGCGCCGATATCCGACTGCTGCATGATCAGCGATTCATAGCCCATCAGGCCGAAGCTCGGCGTGTAGGCGTTACGCAAGTCCGCGCCTTCGAGCAGCTTGCCCGCGTTGAAGCGGCCATGCGGATCGACGCGCTGCTTATACGCGCGGAATTCGCCGATCTCGTCGTCGGTGAGAAATTCGAGCTTCGTGATGCCGATGCCGTGCTCGCCGGAAATCACGCCGTCGAGCGAACGCGCGAGCTTCATGATGCGCGCGACCGCCGTGTGGGCGTCCTGCAGCATCTCGTAGTTGTCGGAGTTCACCGGCAGGTTCGTGTGCACGTTGCCGTCGCCCGCGTGCATGTGCAGCGCGACGAACACGCGGCCGCGCAGCACCTGCTTGTGGATCGCCTGCGCTTCGTCGAGGATCGGCTTGAACTCGCCGCCGTTGAAAATCTGCCGCAATTCAGCGCGGATTTCCTGCTTCCACGACACGCGGATCGTTCGGTCCTGCGTGACATGGAACACGGTCGCATCAGCTTGTGCGTCGACGCGATCGGCGAATTTTTCGGCGAGCGCTTCGTAGCCGAGCCCGACGAGATAATGCTGCGCCTCGCGCAACGACAGGTCGAGCTTGTCGCGCAAAAACTCCCAACGCGTGCGCACGCGCTTGAGCAGATCCAGCGCCTGCTGCACGCGGTCTTCGAGCAGTTCGGCGCTCGGAATTTCATTGGCGTCGTCGCTCTTGCCGAGCGGCAGCTTGCCTGCCTTGAAGAACGCTTCCAACGCGTCGACCAGTTGCAGCTTGTTCTTGATCGACAGCTCGATGTTGATCCGCTCGATGCCGTCCGTGTACTCGCCCATGCGGTCGAGCGGAATCACCACGTCTTCGTTGATCTTGAACGCGTTGGTGTGCTTCGCGATCGCGGCGGTGCGGCTGCGGTCGAGCCAGAAGCGCTTGCGCGCCTCGGCGCTCACCGCGACGAAACCTTCGCCGCTCTTGCCGTTGGCCATGCGCACGACTTCCGACGTGGCCTGCGCCACCGCATCCGCATCGTTACCGACGATGTCGCCGATCAGCACCATCTTCGGAAAGCCGTTGCGCTTGCTCTTGGTCGCGTAGCCGACCGCGCGCAGATAGCGCTCGTCGAGGTGTTCGAGGCCGGCCAGAATCGCGCCGCCCTGCTTCGACGTTTCGAACAGATAGTCCTTGATTTCGACGATGCTCGGAATCGCTTCGCGCGCCTGGCCGAAGAATTCGAGGCACACAGTGCGCGTATGCGCGGGCATCTTGTGCAGCACCCAGCGCGCGGACGTGATGAGTCCGTCGCAGCCTTCCTTCTGCACGCCCGGCAAACCGGCGAGGAATTTGTCGGTGACGTCTTTACCCAGGCCTTCCTTGCGGAACACGCGGCCCTTGATGTCGAGCGCTTCCGTGCGCAGCAGCTTCTCGCCCGGCGCATAGTTGCCGTCGAACCATTTCAGCTCGAAACGCGCGACTTCGATATCGTGAATCTTGCCGAGGTTGTGATCCAGACGCGTGACTTCGAGCCAGTTGCCTTCCGGATCGACCATGCGCCACCAGGCGAGGTTGTCGAGCGCCGTGCCCCACAACACCGCTTTCTTGCCGCCCGCGTTCATCGCGACATTGCCGCCGACGCACGATGCGTCGAGCGAAGTCGGATCGACGGCGAACACGAAGCCCGCCTGCTCGGCCGCCTCGGTCACGCGGCGCGTGACGACGCCCGCGCCGGAGAAAATGGTCGGCACTTTGCGATCGACGCCCGGCAGTTCGGTCATTTCCACTGCGCCGAGCTGTTCGAGCTTTTCGGTATTGATGACGGCCGAGAACGGCGTGAGCGGCACCGCGCCGCCCGTGTAGCCGGTGCCGCCGCCGCGCGGAATCACCGTCAGCCCGAGCTCGAAGCACGCCTTGATCATGCCGGCGATCTCGGCTTCGGTATCCGGCGTCAGCACGACGAACGGATACTCGACGCGCCAGTCGGTCGCGTCGGTCACGTGCGACACGCGCGACAAACCGTCGAACTTGATGTTGTCCTTTTCGGTGACGCGACCGAGCACCTTCGTCGCGCGGCGGCGCAGATCGTAGGTCTTCTGAAATTCGCTTTCGAATTCGTCGACGGCGCGGCGCGCGGCCTGCACCAGCGTTTCCACGCGCGCGGCGCGGTCGACGCCCGCTTCGTCGCCGTGCTCGGTGAGATCGGCGCGGCGGCGCTTCTCGATCTCCGACAGCCGGTGATGCAGCGCCTCGATCAGCATCGCGCGGCGCTTGGGGTTGTCGAGCAAGTCGTCCTGCAGATACGGGTTACGGCGCACCACCCAGATGTCGCCGAGCACTTCGTACAGCATGCGCGCGGAGCGGCCGGTGCGGCGCTCAGCGCGCAGTTCGGCCAGCGCGGCCCAGGCGTCGTCGCCTAGCAGACGAATGACGATTTCCCGGTCGGAAAACGACGTGTAGTTGTAGGGAATTTCGCGCAGGCGCGCTTCGGGATCGGCGGCGACCGCAGTGGCGGCTCCGTGCGGATCGAATACTTGAGGTGCGTTCATGTGTGGACGACTCGGTGGATCAGCCCGACGCTCTCGTGGCGAGGCGCCGGCTGACTGTGCGCGTGGGGCGCAATGCTTGGAAATCTTCTTGGGAGCGAAGCGCCACCGACGGTCTACTCACGTCGGACGCTTCGCGGCGCTCAGATACTGCTACACGATCGTGCCTGGCGGACGTGACGCTCCGCCGCGGGGCGAGACTCACGCGGGACGGGCATCAAATGGGCGATCCGAGGCTGCCAGTGCATCTTCCGATCCTTATTCCAAAATGGAATTCTACCGCATCGGCCAACGCCGCGTTGAGGGCGGAAAAGGAGGCGGCGGCGGGGCTGAGGGCCAGGCAGTGCACCGCAGTCCGCGCTATGAGCCGCCCCATTCCGCACTCAGGCGCCCTTCGTCACCATCAGCCAGAAGATGCCGACAAAGGCAAAGAATGCGATTGCGCCGAGCGCGACCCAGATCCACAGCATTCGCCAGTAGGCGGCGCTCAGCGGACGCCCGGTTTCAGCGCTCACGCGGGCCGACGCGGCGAGGCGCATCTGCAGGAACACCACGGGCAGCCAGCAGCCGATGGCCAGCACATACAGCCCGATCGACCACGCGAGCCAGCCGCTTGCCAACTGCATGTTCGCCAGATGCGCGAGGTAAAGCCCGGTGGCCGGCTGCAGGATCGCGGTGGGCGTGGTGAACAGCCAGTCGGCGATCACCACGAGCCGGGTGACGCGCGCGACGGTCCTCGCATCGCGGCCGAGACTGGTCAGCAGCATGTAAAAGGCGGAGCCGATGCCGGTGCCGAACAGAATCGTCGATGAAAGCACGTGCAGCCATTTGATGACGAGGTAGGTCATGGGTAATTCAGGGGTTAGCGACGGCTTTACCGGCGCGGGCGGATCGCTCACCGCCGCCGCCGTCGAACTGGATCAGCAGAATCAGCAGCGCGATCATCGGCAGATTCTTCGAGAGCGGCCCATACGGATGCAGCCAGAATTCGGGCAAGCGCCAACTGATCAGCGCCGTATAAAGCACGATCAGCACGATCTGCAATGTCCAAAGCCGAGCGCGCGGACCCAGGCGCCGCGGCCAAACCAGCGAGAGCACGCCGAACGCAAGGTCGAGTAACGCCGCGCCGTAGAGCAGCAATGGCGCGAGCGCCGCCGGCGCCCCGACCCGCGCCAGCAGTTCCAGGCTCGACGCACGCGGGTACAGCCACGCCGACACGATCGCCGTCCAGATCCACACCGCCGCGATCGATATGCGCAGCAACGGCAACAGCCACATCAAACGCGCGGGCGTACCAAAGCTCTCGCGCTCGACGGGCATCTCCGACAGCGCGCGCGGCGCCCTTCCGAGCAGCCGCTCGAAACGGTCGGTCGGCGCGACGTTGCCGCGCTCGAGCATCGCGAGCGCGTCGGCGCTCATCAGCGAGCCCGGCAGCAGCGCGCCCAGCCTGGTTGCCAGCCTGACGAGCGGCATCGGCACCGGCAGGAACCAGCCACGCGGGCTGCCGGCTACCCGTCGCAAGACGGCCAGGTATTCCCTCAGCGTCATCGGCTCCCGGCCGACGGCCGCGACACGACGCGTCGTCGGCGTCGTCGGTGCGGCTGCGTTGGGCGTGTCGCCGGCCGGCGGGGCCAGCGCGCCTGCCACGACCAGCTCGACGACATCGTCGATATGAACCGGCTGAATGCGCTGCGCGCCCGCGCCGGGCAGCGGCACGACCGGCAGCGTCGCCCACGCGGCGAAAAAGCGCGTGCTGCGGCCCTCGGGTGCGAACACGAGCGACGGCTGCACGATCAACGACGAAACCGGCAGCGCGAGCAGCGCTTCGTCGGCGGCGAGCTTGCTGCGGTGATAGGGGCTTTGCGCGAGCGCATCGGCGCCGAGCGCGGAAATCTGCACGATGCGCCGCACGCCCGCGGCGACCGCGGCCTTGAACAGCGCGATCGGCGCCTCGGTGTGCAAGCGCCGGAAGTCGTTGCCGGTCGCGTCGCTAAAAATGCCGACCGCGTTGACCACTACGTCGACGCCCGCGAGCAGCGGCATCAACTTTGCTGCATCGCCGAGGCCCGCGAAGTCCAGATGGACCAGCCGGCAGCCGCGCAAGCGCTGCGCGGCACGGACGGGATCGCGCACGCCGCACACGACGGAGTGGCCCGCCGCCACCAGCGCGTTCGCGACTCGCGCGCCAATCATGCCGGTAGCACCTGCAAGGAAGATGACCATGGGACTCGACATAAGACCGTTAGAAGACATCGTGCTGCCCGGACTCGTTGCCGGCGCGCTTTCGACGCTGGCGCTCGGCGCGTGCGCGCGCCTCATCGGCAAGCGCGCGACCGCGCCTGTCAGCGCCGTAAGCCACTGGGTCTGGCCGCAAGAAGTGAACCAGACCGCCCGCCCGCGCCCGCGCCACCTGGTGACGGGGCTGGCGATTCATCATCTGATGTCGGTGGGATGGGCGGCCGTCAATGCGTACACGCTTGCAGCCGTTCAGGAGTCCGCCGGGTTATGCGGCGACTCGCGCCCAGAACACGGTCGACGCGTCGCGCTCGCGAGCGCGTTGACGGTCGTCGCCGCCTTCAGCGACTACGTGATCGCGCCGAAGCGCTTCACGCCGGGCTTCGAGTTTCATTTGCGGGTGCCGCACATCGCGGCGGTGTACGTCGCATTCGGCGCGGGGCTGGTTGCGCCGTTTGTCGTCGAGGATTTTTGCCGGAGAAGGCGGGTCGCGGCCTTGCCCGCTAACGAGGCGATAACCAGGCAATAACGGCGCGATCGCGCGGCACCGCCCGCGCCATCAAGAAGCGAAAACCGCGCGGCACGCGGCATGCTGACCCAAACGACGAACCACCAACTCACGGAGGCTCAGCATGGCAGATCCCGAATCGAAAACCGGGCACATCGAGCAGCAACCGGTGCCCGGCCACACCGAGAACATTCCAACCGACGGCTCCGACGACCGACGCGATGACCACCGTCAGGAAACCGCGGCACCGACGGCCAGCCCCGACACGAAACCCGGCAACCCGCCTGGCTCACAAAGCGACGCCGACCGCACGCGCTCGCCGGACTGAGCCGATACCGCAACCGACGCACCAATCGACACCGCAATCCACACGACAAGGACTTCCCATGACAAGCGAATCCGCCAGCCCGACGCCGCCGCGCCAGTCGCCGAACGATCCGACGGCCGGCGACCGCCGCCTGTCCGACGAACAGAAGCAGTCGGCGAGGAACGAACCCGCGCCGCCCGAACCGGGCCGCGGCGCCGACCTGCCCGATCCGAACGAAGTCGGCGAGGACGGCTAGGCCGCATCGACAACGCCAGACTACAAGGTACAAGGAGAATCGCGATGGCAAGCAAGCAACCCGCCGCGTCCGCGGCGCTAAAGGCCACTTTCAGGCTGTTCGCGGACGGTGATCGCGTCCTTGCGCAGAACGTCGACGGCAAAGTCATCGACATCGGCGCGCTGGAAACGAAAGGCGATCGCTACATCGTGCGGCTCGACGTCGACCCGCCCGCGCTGGAACCGTCGCATTCGGTCGAAGCAGCGCTGCGTGCGGTCTCTTCGCAATTGAACTTCGACTATCTGGACGGGCTTTTCACGAGCGAAGGACCGGTCGACTTTCACGGCGACCTGTTTGCGTTGCCGCACGTCGAATGGCAGCTCGACGAACCGTTGCCGCGCGAACTCACCGACGGCAAGCCGCCGCATATCTTCTAGTCCGCTTGCAGTACGCGCGGGGTTGGGCCTTCGCGGCGCCAACCCCGGCCGGCCAGTGCTCGCACCGTTGGCGCTATCATTGATGCTTTTCCGCCTTCCAGAGCGCATCGCGCCACTCGCATGGCCTCCCACGACTACCTGAAAAAAACCCTCACCGCGCGCGTCTACGACGTGGCCCGCGAGACCGAGCTCGAACGCGCGCCGCATCTGTCGGCGCGTCTGCGTAATCCCGTGTATCTGAAGCGCGAGGATAACCAGCCGGTGTTCTCGTTCAAGGTGCGCGGCGCGTACAACAAGATGGCGCACATGTCCGCCGACGCGCTCGCGCGCGGCGTAATCACCGCGTCGGCGGGCAATCATGCGCAGGGCGTGGCGTTGTCCGCGGCACGCATGGGCGTGAAGGCGATCATCGTGGTGCCGGTCACGACGCCGCAGGTCAAGGTCGATGCCGTGCGCGCGCATGGCGGGCCGACGGTCGAAGTCGTGCAGTTCGGCGAGTCGTTCAGCGATGCGTACGGTCATGCAGTTCAGCTACAGAAAGAGCGCGACCTGACCTTCGTGCATCCGTTCGACGATCCATATGTGATCGCCGGCCAGGGTACGGTCGCGATGGAAATTCTCAGTCAGCATCAAGGCCCGATTCACGCGATCTTCGTGCCGATCGGCGGCGGCGGGCTCGCGGCGGGTGTCGCGGCCTATGTGAAATCGGTGCGCCCGGAGATCAAGGTGATCGGCGTGCAGACCGACGATTCGTGTGCGATGGCGACATCACTGAAAGCGGGCGAACGTGTGACGTTGAACGAGGTTGGTCTGTTCTCCGATGGCACCGCCGTCAAGCTCGTCGGTGAAGAAACCTTCCGCCTGTGCAGCGAATATCTCGACGATGTGCTGCTGGTCAACACCGACGCACTCTGCGCCGCGATCAAGGATGTCTTCCAGGACACGCGCAGCGTGCTCGAACCGGCGGGCTCGCTCGCAGTCGCGGGCGCAAAGCAGTATGCCGAGCGCGAGGGCATCGAGAACCAGACGCTGATCGCGATCACGTCGGGCGCGAACATGAACTTCGACCGGATGCGTTTCGTCGCCGAGCGCGCCGAAGTCGGCGAGGCGCGCGAAGCCGTGTTCGCCGTGACGATTCCGGAAGAGCGCGGCAGCTTCAAACGATTCTGCGAACTGGTCGGCACACGCAGCGTCACGGAGTTCAATTACCGGATCGCGCAGGCCGAATCCGCGCATATCTTCGTGGGCGTCCAGATCAGGAATCGCAGCGAATCGGCGCAGATCGCAAGCGCCTTCGAGGCGCACAACTTCGCCACCGTCGATCTGACTTTCGACGAACTCTCGAAGCAGCATATCCGCTACATGGTCGGCGGACGCTCGCCGCTCGCACACGACGAACGTCTGTTCCGCTTCGAGTTTCCCGAACGGCCGGGCGCGCTGATGAAATTCCTTTCGTCGATGGCGCCCGACTGGAACATCAGCCTCTTCCACTACCGGAACCAGGGCGCGGACTATAGCTCGATTCTCGTCGGCATTCAGGTGCCTGAAACGGATAACGCGGAGTTCGATCGTTTTCTCGCGACGCTCGGCTATCCGTATTGGGAAGAGACGCAGAATCCGGTTTACCGGCTGTTCCTCGGCTGAACTACTGAAACGAAACCCGCAGATGGCTCTTTCGCTTGTCGACAAACTGGTGGTGGCGATCTCGTCGCGCGCGCTCTTCGACTTCGAGGAAGAGAACCGCGTGTACGAGGAAGGCGACCTTCGCGCCTATGAAGCGTTGCAGCGCGAGCGGCTCAAT
The DNA here is from genome assembly GCF_003330785.1 of Paraburkholderia graminis. NCBI lineage: Bacteria > Pseudomonadati > Pseudomonadota > Betaproteobacteria > Burkholderiales > Burkholderiaceae > Paraburkholderia > Paraburkholderia graminis. The sequence goes on along the minus strand of NZ_CP024934.1, from coordinate 478,494 downwards.
GTCCCCGCGAAACCCGGCGTCGCGTTCCCGCTGATCCGCAAGCTGCTGGCATTGAACACGAGCGGGCATCGCGTGGAAGTGGTGATCCTGTCGCGCAGCGATCCGATCAGCGGCCTGCGCGCGTTTCATTCCTGCCGCGAACATGGACTCGCGATCGAGCGCGGCGTGTTCACGCGCGGACGCGCGCCGTTCGCTTATCTGAAGCCATTGAACGCGTCGCTCTTTTTGTCCGCGAATCAGGACGACGTGCGCGACGCGCTCGCCGCCGGTTTCCCGGCCGCACGCGTGCTGCCGGAATCGGCGAAAATGGCGAGCAAGTATCCGGACGAAATCCGCATTGCTTTCGACGGCGACGCCGTGCTGTTTTCCGACGAAGCCGAGCGCGTGTTTCAGAAGGACGGTTTGCGCGCGTTCGTCGGCCACGAGACGCACAACAAGGATTTGCCGCTTGCCGACGGGCCGCTCAAGCCCTTGCTCGAAGCGCTTCATCGGCTGCAAAAACTCGCGGATCAAGCCGCGCCGATGCATATTCGTACGGCATTGGTGACGGCGCGTTCGGCGCCCGCGCACGAGCGCGCGATCCGAACCCTGATGGCCTGGAACATCGAAATCGACGAAGCGATGTTCCTCGGCGGCCTCGACAAGAGCGCATTTCTGCGCGAGTTCGAGCCGGACTTTTTCTTCGACGACCAAATTGGCCATTGCGAATCGGCCCGCGTCGTGACGGCGACCGGGCACGTGCTGAGTGGCATCGTGAATGCATCATGACACCCGAACAATCACCGCTGGGCAAGGCCTCCACTTACACCGAACAGTACGACGCCTCGCTGCTCTTTCCGATTGCGCGCAAGAACGCGCGCGAGGCGATCGGCATCCACGCGCAATTGCCGTTCTTCGGCACGGACATCTGGAATGCGTATGAGTTGTCGTGGCTGAATCAGCGCGGCAAACCGCAAATCGCAGTGGCCACGTTTTTCGTGCCGGCGGACTCGCCGAACATCGTCGAATCGAAGTCGTTCAAGCTTTATCTCGGCTCGTTTGCGCAGACCGCGTTCGACTCAATTGAAGCGGTGCGCGACACGATCAAACGCGACGTGTCCGCGTCGTGCGGCGCGACGGTCTCTGTCTATCTGACCGGGCCGCATGACTTCGGCAAACTGAAGATGGAAGAGTTCGAAGGCACGTCGCTTGATCGCCTGGATCTCGACACGGACGTGTACACGCCGGACGCTTCCCTGCTGACGGCCGCGCTTCACGAAGCGCCCGTCGAGGAAACGGTGTTCTCGAATCTGCTGAAATCGAATTGCCCGGTGACGGGGCAACCGGATTGGGGCAGCGTGCAGATTCACTACGTCGGCCCGCAAATCGATCATGCAGGCTTACTGCGCTACATCATCTCGTATCGCAATCACACGGGTTTCCACGAGCAGTGCGTCGAGAAGATTTTTATCGACGTGCTGAAGGCGTGCAAGCCGGTGAAGCTCGCGGTTTATGCACGCTATACGCGGCGCGGCGGGCTCGATATCAACCCGTTCCGCACCAACTACAACTTGCCGATGCCGGACAACCTGCGTTTGGCGCGGCAATAAAAAAGTACGTGCGCTTATCGCCGCGGACGTTCATTCGACGCTCCGCGACGAAGCGCTAATAACGTTAAGCCGCCGGCTTCTTATAAGCGACGCAATCCACTTCGACCTTGCAGTCGATCACCATCGACGAAACGACACAGGCGCGCGCCGGCGGATTGTCGCCGAAGTATTCGCGGAACACCTTGTTGAACGACGCGAAGTCGCGCGGGTCGTCGAGCCACACGCCGCAGCGCACGACATGCTCCGCGCCGTAGCCGGCTTCCTTCAGAATCGCGAACACGTTTTGAATCGCCTTATGCGATTGCTCGACGATGCCGCCGTTGATCACCTCGCCGTTTTCCATCGGCGTCTGTCCCGACACGAAGAGCCAACCGTCGGCTTCCACCGCACGCGAAAACGGCATGTGCTGACCGCCCGTTCCCTTACCGCCTTCAACACCATATCGCTTCATCTTTACGCTCCTTGAAAGTTCGGCGCGCGTGGCCGTAGTGCCGCGCGCCGCGATAGATCGTTCAACCAGTTACTCGATAAAATCAGAATGCGCCTTCAGCGTCGCCCTTCGACGCCGCGCCGCGCGCAACGAAATGGCCGGCGCGTTCGCCCGTCACTTCGCCGTTCAGGTACGACAGCACGCCGTTGACCCACACTGCGTCGATGCCGTCAGCCGCTTGCTGCGGCTTTTCAAAAGTAGCCGCGTCGCGCACTTTCGCGGGATCGAACAGCACGAGGTCGGCGTGATAGCCGATATGCACCTCGCCGCGTTGCGCCAGGCCGAAGCGTCGCGCGGAGAGGCTCGTCATCTTGCGCACCGCTTCCTCGAGCGGCAGCAAACCGGCGTCGCGCGCATAGTGGCCGAGCACGCGCGGAAACGCGCCCCACAAACGCGGATGCGGCAGCGGATCGTTCGGCAAGCCGTCGGAGCCGACCATCGTCGCGGGATGCGAGAGGATGCGCCGCACGTCGTCCTCGGACATGTTGTGATAGACCGCGCCCGCCGGTTGCAGGCGCTTGCCCGCTTCCTGCTGCGTGACGCCCCACTCGGCGGCAATCTCCTTCACGAGCTTGCCGGCCATCTCGGGATGCGGCTCCGACCACGTAATCGTAATGTCGATGTCGCCGGTGACCTGCTTCAGATCGAGCGTCGACGAACTGCGGTTGTACGGATAGCAATCGCAGCCGATCGGCTGCATGCGCCGCGCGCCTTCGAGCGAGTTCAGCACTTCGACGCTGCGTCCCCAGTTCGACGGACCCGCGCATTTCAGATGCGAAATGATGACCGGCACGCGTGCATGACGGCCGACGCGATAGGCTTCGTCCATTGCGTCGAGAATCGCGTCGAACTCGGTGCGCATGTGCGTGGTGTAAAGCGCGCCCGCGGCGGCGAGCGGTTCGGCGAGCGCCATCACTTCCTCGGTCGGCGCGGCAAATGCGGAACCGTAAGCGAGTCCGGAACTGAGCCCGAGCGCGCCGTTCGCGAGCGCCTCTTCGAGCTGCGCACGCATGCCTTCGATCTCCTGCGGCGTGGCCGCGCGATCCAGCCGGTCCATCTGGTTGTTGCGCAGCGCCGTGTGCCCGATCAAAGCGCCGACATTCACCGCCGGACGCGCCGCGTTCACCGCCTTCACGTAGTCCGCGAACGTCGGGTACTGGAACGCGTCGCGCTCGCCGAGCAGATTCATCGGATCGGGCGGATCGCCCTTCAGCGCAACCGGCGACGCGCTAATGCCGCAATTGCCGACGATCACCGTCGTCACGCCTTGCGTGATCTTCGGCAGCATTTGCGGCGAGCGGATCACGTGCGTGTCGTCGTGCGTGTGAACGTCGATGAAGCCCGGCGCCAGCGCGCGGCCTTCGGCCTCGATCACGTCTTCGGCGAGCCAGTTCGACAGATTGCCGATCGCGACGATGCGCCCGTCGCGCACGGCCACGTCGCGCTCCACAGGCGGCGCGCCCGTGCCGTCATACAGTTGCGCGCCGACAATCAGCGTATCGGCGGCTTCGGGATGCGAGTGCATGGATCAGTCTCCTAATGGTTGTCGATCGCCGCCGCCACGATGCGTGTCGAGCGCGTGCTTCATGCGGCGCAGCAATTCGCGGCTCTCGTCGCCCTGACTGACGGCCAGTTCGGTGACGAGCACGTCGAGCGCCATCATCATCGCGTAACGCGACGAAGACGGCTTGTAAATGAAGTCGGTCTCGAACGCGACAATCGGGATCAGCCAGTCGGCGAGCTTCGCGAGCGGCGACGCCGGCGCGGTGAGCGCGATCACCGTCGCGCCGTAGCTGCGCGCGATCTTGCAGTTCTCCACCATCTCCGGCACGCGGCCGGTCGTGGAGAGCGCGATCAGCACCGTGTCGCGCGAGACCGTGCTCGCGACCATGCGCTGCAATAGGCCGTCCTGATACGTGGCCACAGGGCGGCCAAGGCGCACGAGCCGGAAACGCATTTCGTCGGCGAGTGCGGTCGAGCCGCCGCCCATGCCGAACACGTAGATCATGCGCGCGGCGCGCAGCGCGGCAGCCGCGTCGGCCAACGGCGCCTGCCGCAGCAATCGATGGTTGTGCGCAAGCGCCGTCTGCAATTCGTCGAACACGCGCGTCGCGATGTGCTCGGGCGCGCCAGCAGGCGTGCCCGCCTGCAAGAACCGCTGGCCGACCGCCGCTGCCTGCGCGAGCCTCAGCTTCAACTCGCGGACGTCGCGGCAGCCCACCGCTTTCGCAAACCGCGTGACCGTCGCGACGCTCACTTCTGCCTGCTCGGCAAGCGCGCCGATGCTGGCGCGCGAGGCGCCCGTCAGATCGTCGAGAATCAGCGCGGCCACCTTGCGCTCGGCCGAACGCAACTCGGGCGCGCATTCGGCAATGCGCGCGACGATGTCGAAGGTCAGCGGTTCGGCGGCGGAGTTCATCGCGGCTCGTGAAAGGGCGTGGTACTAAATAACATTTCTCCGTCCATCGTACTTTCGGTAACATGATAAAGTCAACTTGGATGCAATTTAACCGGACGATGGAGCAGGAGACATGAAAGTTACAAACTATCAGGGCGCAACGATTGATCCTTATAGCAAGGGCTTGGGCATGGTTCCGGGCGCGAGCATCCAGCTCACGGACACCGGGCGTCTCGAGTGGAATCTGCTGAACGAAGACGTGAGCCTGCCGGCCGCCGTGCTGTACGCGGACCGCGTCGAGCACAACCTGAAATGGATGCAGGCATTCGTCGCCGAATACGGCGTCAAGCTCGCGCCGCACGGCAAGACGACGATGGCGCCGCAACTGTTCCGCCGTCAATTGGAAACCGGCGCGTGGGGCATCACGCTCGCCACCGCGCATCAGGTGCGCGCGGCTTATCACGGCGGCGTGTCGCGCGTGTTGATGGCCAACCAGCTCGTCGGGCGCCGCAACATGATGATGGTCGCCGAGTTGCTGAGCGACCCGGACTTTGAGTTCTTTTGCCTCGTCGATTCAGTGGAAGGCGTCGAGCAATTGGGACGCTTTTTCACGTCGGTGAAGAAGCCGTTGCAAGTGCTGCTCGAACTTGGCGTGCCTGGCGGGCGCACCGGCGTGCGCGACGAAGCGCAGCGCAATGCGGTGCTCGAAGCGATCGGCCGCTATCCGGGCGTGCTGAAGCTCGCGGGCGTCGAGTTGTATGAAGGCGTGCTGAAGGAAGAACACGAGGTGCGCGAGTTTCTGCAAAGCGCCGTTGCGGTTACGCGCGCGCTCGTCGACGGCGGGCGTTTCGAGCGTACGCCGGCGATTCTGTCCGGCGCGGGCTCGGCATGGTACGACGTGGTCGCGGAGGAATTCTCGAAGGCGTCGCAGACGGGCAAGGTCGAGGTCGTGCTGCGCCCCGGCTGTTATCTGACGCACGACGTCGGCATTTATCGCAAGGCGCAGACGGACATCTTCGCGCGCAATCCGGTCGCTAAAAAGATGGGCGAAGGCTTGCTGCCTGCGTTGCAATTATGGGCCTACGTGCAGTCGATTCCCGAGCCCGACCGCGCGATCATCGGTCTTGGCAAGCGCGACTCGGCATTCGACGCAGGCTTGCCGGAGCCGGCGCGCCATTACAGGCCGGGCAGCGAGGCGCCGCGCGACATCGCCGCGAGCGAAGGCTGGGAGATTTTCGGCTTGATGGATCAGCACGCGTATATGCGGATTCCCGCAGGCGCCGATCTGAAGGTGGGCGACATGATCGCGTTCGACATCTCGCACCCGTGTCTGACGTTCGACAAATGGCGCCAGGTGCTGGTCGTCGATCCGGCTTATCGCGTGACGGAAGTGATCGAAACGTTCTTCTGATTTTTTGCGTTTGAGGGCGCGCGCGGCGTGGAGTGGATGCACTGAGGCGCCGCGGCGCTTCAGCGCTCCGCTCGCGACGCTTCGGCGGCAAGCTCGACAGGCGTTTGTGCAACATTCGCCGCCGACACGACTTCGCCGATTCTCGCCTCCAGCATCTTCAACGCGCCGGACAACGCGCTCAGCGCGTCGTCCGGCAGCGCGGCCATCGTGTCGTGCAAAAACGCGTTGCGGCGCGGCAGGCTGGCTTCGGTTGCAGACAGGCCCGCTTCGGTCAGACGCACATTGGTCACGCGGTTGTCGCGCGAGTCCATGCTGCGCGCGATCCAGCCCAATCCTTCGAGCGCTTTCAACTGGCGCGTCAATGCGCCGGGATCGACGCGCAATTGCTCGACAAGCCGCTTCTGCGACGACTCGCCCCCCTGCTGATGCAGCGCGAGCATGATGCGCCAGCGCGGCAACGGGTGGCCGACTTGCGCCTCGAACGCCGACATGAACGCCCGGTATGTGCGGCCGAATTGCTGCATGACGGCTACGCGGTCCTGTTCTTCCATGATGGTTCTATCAAGCTGCAATCGAAAATCAGTCCGCGTGGACCACCGGCTCGAGCTTGCGCTGGAGCTTGATCGGCGGAACGCGGCGGCTTTGCCATACCGACACGACGGCGACGACAGCCGCCATCGCGAGACCAAAGTGAATCGCCGAGACGAGCGTTTCGCGCGCGGTCTCGAGAAGCATCGCGCCATTATGGCCGGCTTGCGCCAACTCGCCGAGCAGCGTTGTTTGCGCTTCGTGATTGATGAGGATCTGCGGATCGCCCAGGTCGCTGAACCATTGCGACGCGCGATCGCTTTCGAGCGCGCTGCGCACGCCGCTCGCGTACATATGGCTGATGAGCGTTCCGGTCAGCGCGGTGCCGATCATGCCGCCGATCATCCGCAGCGATTGCAGCAGCGCGGTTGCAATGCCGAGATGCTCGCGGCCGGCCGTCTGCTGCGCGAAGATGGTGAGGTTCGGCATGACGAAGCCGAGGCCAAGGCCGCCGAGCACCATGAACGACATGAGGAGCCAATGCGGCATCGACCGCGTGGCGACCACCACGCCGAAGCACGCGAGCGCGATCAGCGCGAAGCCGACGTACAGCATCAGATTCGGATTGCGCACGCGCGAAACCACGCGTCCGTTCGCGATGCTGCCGATCGTGATGAAAACGACGAGCGGCGTGATAACGACGCCCGCTTCCTTCGGCGACATGCCGAAGCCGCCCTGGAACAACAGCGGCGCGTAGAAAAGCAGCGAGAACATCGTGAAGCCGCCGAGCACCGCGAGCGTGAACAGCGCGGCGAGACTCGGGTTGCGGAACATATCGACGGGAAGGATCGCCGTCGGGCAGCGCTTCTCCCATTGCCACAGCGCATACGCCGAAGCGGCGCTCAGCACGAGCAGCGCACACGCGCTGAGCGTGAGCCCATGCTTCGGCAGCAATTCGACGAACAATTGCAGCGAGCCGAGCGCCACCGCGATCAGCGCGGCGCCGGGCCAATCGAGCCGCATCTTGCCTTCATGTTCGACGTGCCGCAGATGCGGCAGAAAGCGCCAGACGAAAAAGAGCGATAGCAGGCCAACCGGCAGATTCACGTAGAAAACCGAGCGCCAGCCGTAGTACTGAGTGAGGAAGCCGCCCAGCGACGGCCCGACCGCATTGGCGATGCCGAACGCCGAGCTCATCAGCACCTGCCAGCGCAAACGCACGACCGAATCGGGAAACAGGTCGGGAATGCAGGCGAACGCGGTGCCGACCAGCATGCCGCCGCCGATGCCTTGCAGGCCGCGCGCGAGCACGAGAAACAGCATGTTGTTCGCCATGCCGCACAGCACCGACGCGGCCGTGAACACGACGATCGACGCGATCACGAACGGCTTGCGTCCGTAATAGTCGCCGAGGCGCCCGAAGATCGGCACGGTGATCACCGAGGTCAGCAGATACGACGTGGCCACCCACGCGTACAGCTCGAAGCCCTTGAGCTCAGCGACGATGGTGGGCAGCGCGGTGCCGACGACCGTCTGGTCCAGCGCGACCAGCATGGTGACGAAGGAAATGCCGAGCATCGCCAAAAGCGATTCCCGGAACGGCAAGACTTGCCCACTCGAATGGTGGGCGGCGGTGTGGACAGCCATTTTTGATAGAGCAACAGTTGACGCGTCAAACGATTAGGGAATCATACCACGCATGTTGGCTCTAAGCAGGACGTCGACGGTGGGCATAAGCGCGTTCGTCGACGGAAAAAAAGCACATCACATCACGCCAGGGAGGCGCATGGAGCCAGGTTCGCTCGCAGGACAATCGTTGTCGGAAGAAGATCTGAGCGCGCTGCGGCGCGCGAAACACGAACTGGAAAGCCCCGCGCTGGCGATGAAGCTGGCGAGCATCGTCGGCGCGCCGTTGGAGAAGCTGCTGTCGCGCATGCCCGCGTTCGCCAACGAGAAGGTCACGGACGCCACCGAACTGGCTTTGCGCAAGTGTCTGTCCATCGCGCTGCGCACGCTTGGCCGGCGCGACGGCGCGTCGCCGCTGCTCGCGCCCGAGAAGCCGAGCAATCTGCTGCACAAGTTCGCGGTGGCCACGACCGGCGCGGCCGGCGGCGCATTCGGCCTCTTTGCACTGCCCGTCGAATTGCCGGTCACGACCACGCTGATGTTCCGCTCGATTTGCGACATCGCGCGCAGCGAGGGCGAGGATCTGACCTCGATCGACACGCAGCTCCAATGTCTGACGGTGTTGGGCATGGGCGGCACGTCCACGGCTGACGACGACGCCGACTTCGGCTACTTCATCATGCGCGGCGCGCTGGCGCAGGCGGTGTCGAAGGCGTCGTCAGAAATCGCGACCAAGGGATTCACCACGCACGGCTCGGCCGCCTTGCTGCGGCTCGTCAATACGATCGCCGCGCGCTTCTCGGTGCAGGTGAGCGAACAGATCGCCGCGAAGTCCATTCCGGCGATCGGCGCGGTGCTCGGCGCAATGGTCAACACGGTTTTCATCGACCACTTCCAGCAGGTCGCGCACGGCCACTTCACGGTGCGTCGACTGGAACGGCAATACGGCGAGCCGACGGTGAAAGCCGCGTATCAGACTATCAACGTCACGCTCGGCGCCTGAGCAGGATTGGCGGCGCGGCGTGTCGCGCGCGTCACGAAGGCGGCTGCGCGATCGAGCGCGCGGTTCGCCTCGGGCACGAACGGCGCGAAAAGCGGCCACACGTGCGGCATCTTTTTCCACACCTCGAGTTCGCAATCGACACCCGCCGCGCGCGCATTCGCCGCGACGCGCCGCGAGTCGTCGAGCAGGACTTCGGTGCTGCCCGCCATCATGAAAAGCGGCGGCAAGCCGCGCAGGTCCGCGTAGAGCGGTGACGCATACGGATGCGTGGCGGGCATCTCGCCGAGATAGACCTTGGCCGCCCGCGAGATTGCCGGGCCGCTGAACATCGGGTCCGCGCCGTCGTTATCGACGATGCTCGCGCCGGTTGCCGCGAGATCCGTCCACGGCGAGAACAGCAGTGCGCCGGCGGGCAACGGATCGCCCGCGTCGCGCAGCGCGACCAGCGCCGCGAGCGCAAGGCCGCCGCCAGCCGAATCGCCTGCAATCACGATCGACTCCGGCGCTGTGCCGTCGGCGATCAATTGACGGTAGGCGGCGGTCGCATCGTCGAGCGCGGCCGGGAAGCGGTGTTCGGGCGCGAGGCGGTAATCGAGCGAAAAGACCCGTGCATTCGCACGCGTGGCGAGACCGAACACGATCGAGCGATGTGTCCGCGGCGAGCAGAAGTAATAGCCGCCGCCGTGGCAGTAGAGCACTGTGGCTTGCGCGCCGGCTGCGGGTTGGTCCGCTGCAGGTTCGATCCATTCGCCTCGCAGTGGGTTGCCGTCCGCGCCATCGAGTTCACGCAGACGCCAGCCGCGCGGCACATCCGGCGACCACACGCGCTTCGCCGTCAACGCGCGCGCCTTGTGGACGTCGATATGCGGTTTCAGGGTTTGAGGGCGAAATTGCCTGCGCAAAAACCAGCACGCGAGTGCGCTTTGCCAACTCATCGGGACACGCTCCTTCGGAAATGTCCCGTCATGGTACGTGCGTTGTCCGCTGCGTCGGTGGATGGGGGCTTCTAATCGTGAAGGCGCATCCGCCGATCCGACCGTGCTACGCAGTACCGCCCGCTAGTTGGCAGGCAGCACTTGCCCGCGAATTTCACCCATCGGGTTCTGCGCGGTGTGAATGTTGAAGTACCACTGGCCGGCCATCAGGTCGGTCACCTGCTGTTCGCTGAGGGCCGCCGAGCCTTTCATCGGACTCGCTACCGCGCTTTTGTCGATGGGAACCTGCACTTTCGCGTTCTGCCCAACCGGCGCCGGACCGTGGAAATGCGCGGCCGTGACGGGGCCGCTGAGCCCTTCATAGGTGACGGTCCATTGGAGAGATTTCGTCGACGTGTCGAAGGTTGCGTTCAGCGCGCCGTGACCGTGACTCACACGCGGTGGCACTTCGCTGGAAGGTTCGAGGTCTGCCTTCAGCGCAACGGTGTCCGCAAACGCGGCGCCCGCCATTGCCGCCCACAAAGCCATCGCGATATTGAGTTTTTTTAGCGTATTCATGGTCTTCTCCGACGAAATGCACCGCGCCGGCACCACGGCCGCGCGAAGCCATCACATACTAGTGCAAATCGTCGGAGGGCGTCGATGGTGGGAGTGGACGCAGCAAATGCACCGCTCGACGCTTGTTGCGATTTTCCCGAACAGTTATTTGCAGATTATGGAATGAATCATCCGGGCGATCCCTGGTATGCTTTGACCTCGCGAGAAGTGACTCCTTCATCGAGGGATGTCTCCAAATCTTTAACGCGGCTTCGGCCGCGTTTTTTTTCGTCTAAGCGTTCAGGCGAGCAGCGCGGCTTGCTGCTCGATGCCGTCCAGCATTGCATTGCACTTGTCGATGAGCGCAAGTCCTTCGCGGCGCGCCCGCTTCGGCTCGCTGATGACGCTGTGGCGATATTCGTCGAGCGCGCTGATGAGCGGCGGGTATTGCAGCACGCTAGCCGCGCCCATCACCCGATGAAGCCACTCGCGCACGAGAACCATATCGACGTTCTGGAGCAACGGCGTGAGCGACCGAACGTCTTCGCGCACGGAAGAAACGAACGAATCGAGCAAAGCCTTGACCGTCGATTCGCTGCCCCACAATTGCGTCATGTGACCGAGATCGACCGGGACGAACGGCTCGGCGGCCGTTGCTGACGCTCGGGCAAGCTCCGTGGTGTCGGCGGTTTCGGCCGGAGCGGCCTGCCAGGCGCTGTCAATGCCGAACCAGCGGCTCAGATATTCACGGAGCGTGGCGAGGCGCGTCGGCTTGATGAGGCTCTCGTCCATGCCCGCCTCGCGGCACAGGTTGAGGTCTTCGGGCGCCGTGTTCGCGGTGACGCCCAGAATCGGCAGACGATGCGAAACGCCATGCTCCTGCTCTCTTTCCCGAATGCGCTGCGTCAATTCATAACCGGACACGTTCGGCATATGACAATCGGTGATCAGGCATCCGTAACTGGTGTGTTCGAGCGCGGTTAGCGCTTCTGCGCCGTCGTTCGCGACGTCGCACGCAAAACCGAGCAGCGCCAGTTGATGGCGAATCAACTCCTGATTCACCGGATGATCTTCAGCGACGAGAATCAGGCGGCCGCTCGCCATAGCCCGCTCGCGGTCCGGCGGCGCGGTGATGCCTTCGCGCACAGCCGACGCACCAGCCGACGGCGTCGGCGCGGACTGAAGTCCCGTCATGACCGCCGCGCACGCCGCACCGAGCCCGCGCCATGATATGGGGTTGATGCTCAGGCGCACGTTGGCGTCTTCGAGAATGCGGTAGCCCGTGGGCTTGGCCTTCTCCGTCAGCGAGATCACGCGCAGCTTGTGCGTGACGTTGGCGGGCAGCGTCAGGTCCTCGCTCACGAACAATAAGTCGACGTCGCGTAGCGTGGCGCTGCAACGCAAATCCTCGGCGTCTGCCGGAATGTGGTACAGGTCGAGCCCCAGCGCTTGCCCGAAGTGGACGAGCGCCTGGCCGACTCGCGCGTCGTTGGTCGCGACGAGACAGCGCTTGCCGCGCAAGCCGCTCACCGAATAGCGCTGCGTCTCGACCGGCATGCTGAGCCGCACGGTCATGCGGGTGCCGCGGCCGGGTTCGCTGTCTAGCGCCAGCGAGCCGTCCATCAATTGGATCAGCTTGCGGCAAATCGTCAAACCGAGGCCGGTTCCACCGAAGCGGCGCGTAGTGGACGACTCGGCCTGCACGAACGGCTCGAACAGCTTTGCCTGCAGTTCCGCCGGAATGCCGATACCGGTATCTTCGACGATGACTTCGATTGTCTGAAGCTCGCCAGTCTGCGCAACCGCCGCCACGCGCACGTCCACGTGACCTTCGGGCGTGAACTTGATTGCGTTGCCGAGCAGATTGAAAAGCACTTGGCGCAGTCTCACGCTGTCGCCTCGCAGCGTGGCCGCGACGTCAGATGCAATGTCCACCCGGACTTTCAGGCCCTTCTCGTGCGCGCGGCCGGCGAGCAGCCCCACGGCGTTGTCGACCATTTCACGCAGATCGATGGGCTCCGCTTCGATCGTCAGGCGGCCGGCCTCGATCTTCGAGTAATCGAGCAGATCGTCGAGGATTTGCAGCAGCGCGCCCGCCGACTCGTGAATCATGCCGAGCATTTCCCCCTGGTCGGAGTTGAGCGGCGTGCGCTCCAGCACCTCGACGAGCCCGAGCACGCCATTCATCGGCGTGCGGATTTCGTGGCTCATCATCGCGAAGAAGTCGTCCTTGGCGCGCGAAGCGGCCTCCGCCAGGTCGCGCGCCCGGGCGAGTTCCTCGGCACGCGCGTGCTCAATGCTCGCGTCCACCCAGTAGCCGCTCCATACGACGCCCCCGTCCGCTTCGCGGCGCGGCACCAGTTCCGCGCGCGTCCATTTGAACTCGTGTTCGCGGCCGAGACGAAACTCGACGAGCACCGGCGTTTCAAGACGCGCCGAACGTTCGAGTTCCGCAAGCACCACTGGCCGGTCTTCGTCGCAAATGCGCGCGAAGTCGGCATGTTCGAGGCATGTCTGCCTTATTCCGCTTTCGCCAAGCAGAAGTTTTGGCGCACCGCCGATGTAGGGAAACGAATAGGCGCCGTCCGCCGCGCGGCGCAATTGGAACACCACCGCTGGCAACGAACGGGTGACATCGAATAGCCGCCGCTCGGTGTCGCGCGCGCGCATTTCGGCACGCCGGATGTCGGTGATGTCGACCATGGTGCCGAGCGAACAGACCGGCTGACCGTCATTGCCGCGGCAGATGCTGGTCCAGAACAGGCCGTGCCGCAAATCGCCGGGGCCGCGCTCGAACTGAAGCTCGACCTGGGCCATGTCGCCGCCTTGCAGCAGGTCGAGCCTCATTTTCTCCAGCACGTCGCTGTTGGCTTCGCCCCACGTCTGAACGTCCATCGTGGTGCGTCCGAGAACTGCCTCGCGGCCTCGCCCGCATGCCGCTTCATACGCACCGTTGACGGCGATGTAGCGACCTTGCAGATCCTGCGCGACGAGCGGATAGGGAACCATCTTCATCATGGTTTCCTGGAAGTTCAGTTGCAACGCGAGCTCCTGCTCGGTTTGCTTGCGGCGCCTGACTTCGCGCTGGAGGAGCAGATAAGCGCGCAGCGTGACCAGCAACGCGACACCGATGCCGATCAGCACAGGCAAGAGGCGCACGGCCGTCACGCTCCACGTACCCGTTGCCGGTGCGTTGCCGGTCACCCATTTCTGCCGGATGCGCTGCCTCTCGGCAGGCGGCATGGCGAGCAACGCACGGTCGATCAGCCCGGCGAGCGGACTCAGGTCCGGGCGCACGGCGAAATCAAGGGCGTCCGACTCGCCGACCGTGCCCAGAATCTTTAGCACGCCCGAGTATTGCCGCTTGAGCACCGTGTCCACGGCAGCCACATTTTCCACGACGACGTCCGCTTCGCCGGACGCGACCATGCGCAACGCTTCGTCGAGGCTTGGCGCGATGGCCAGGTGGTCCTTCGGGATGCGTTGGAACGCGAGCAGACCCGCCCCCGCGACATGCGACGACACCACGACGCGCCGCGCGGCAAAATCGCCGAGCGAACGTGCGGCGGGCTCGTCGTCGCGACCGACCATCACGAGCGGATAGCTTTCGTATGCACGGGTATGCCGCGCCTTCTGAAGGCGCGGATCGTTGCTTGAGCCCGTGGTGAGAATGGCCAGTTCGCCGCGCTGGAATGCGTCGATCGTGCTCGGCCAGTCGGGCTGCCGCGCGCGGTTGAATACCACGCCGAGCGTGCGGCTCAGGTAGGCGAGATAGTCGGCGGTAATGCCGGCCGGATGCCCGGATGCGTCGATATAGCTGAACGGCGGCCAACTGCTGTCGAAGCCGACTTGCAACGGCGGCAGCGACCGCAGCCAGGCCTGCTCCTGCTGCGTCAGTTCCAGGCGAGACGTGGCGGATTCGGGTTTCGCGTCGAAATTGCCCGAGAGCCAGTGAACGCGAATCGCCGTATCGTCGGCCTGACTCATGGATGCCAACGCACGATTGAGCCGGTCGCGCAATGCAACCTGGTTGCGCGGCACACCGAACCGCAGTTCCGCGCTCCGGCTGGTTTCCCCGAACGCGACACGCAGATTGCGGAACTCGTCGGTGGCGAGTGCATATTGGATGGCCGGCGTGAAGCCCATGTAGACGTCTGCATCGCCGCTAGCAACCGCGGCGAGCGCCGCGTGCGTCGATGTAAAAGCGCTGATCTGGGCGCGCGGAAAGCGTTCGCGCAAAGAGCGCTCGAGCGCAAAGCCTTTCTCGATCGCGATGGACGCTGCCGCGACGCGCGCGGGGCCTTCGTACAGTTCACCGTCCCTGCGGACCACCGCCGATGTCGACGCGCGAAAATACGGCGCCGTGAAACTGAGGCACCGCTCGCGCTCGGGAGTGCGGGCGACGCTCATCAATAGATCAACTTCCCCCGCGCAGGCTGCGGCGAGCAGTTGCGGCATGTCGGGAAACGCCTTGGCCTCGATCACGACGTTCGGCCCGACCAGCGCACGCAGATAGTCGACGCTCAATCCGGTCAGCCGGCCGTCCTGCAGCGCGTCGAACGGCAACCAGTTGTCCGCGAGCACGCCGACGGTAATTTTCTGCGGAAAAGCTTCAACCGTCCGCACCGAAGCGGAATCGCCGAACGGCTCCGCGACCGCTGCCGATTGCGCAGCGGCAAACAGAGCCAGTCCCATGAGACATAGGCAGACGCGCCGGAATACGCGCGCTATCGCGGCCCTTTCGAAGCCCATCGCGGTGAATTTCAAAGACACGGCGCGACTCAAGCCGCTTCGCTCTGCCGATCGGCAAGCGCAGCGGCAGACTGCTCGGATCTGCCGGACAGGACCGAGAACACAAAGCCCGCCACGACCCCGCCCGACATGGGCGCCGCCCAGAAGAGCCACAACTGGTCGAGCGCCCAGTCGCCGACGAAAAGCGCCTGCGCCGTGGAGCGCGCCGGGTTCACCGAGCCGTTAGTAACAGGAATCGACACGAGATAAATGAGCGCCAGACATCCGCCGAGGACCACGGGCCCGGCCACCTCCGCCTTGTATCGCGTGGCCACGAAGAGGCTCACCATGACGAACGCGAACGACAGCACGAACTCGATCGCGAGCGCGGAGTGCAGTTTGTAGTCCGAAGGAGAATGGTCGCCAAAACCATTGGCCGCGAATTCGCTCGCGCCCATTTCAAAGCCGGGGCGGCCGTTCGCCACATAGACGAGGAGCGCAGCGGCCGCGACAGCGCCGAGAATCTGCGCTGCGATGTAGGGCAGCAAGTCTTTGACGGGGAACCGTTGCGCGGCCGTGAAACCGACCGTGACAGCGGGATTGAAATGCGCGCCCGACGTCCCGCCGAACCAGTAGCTGGCCGTGGCGAGCGCGAGGCCGAACGCGAGTGAGACCTCGAGTACGCCGTACCCCTGCTGAACGGCGCCGGTGTTCAACACAATACTGCCGCAGCCGACGAAAACAAGCCATGCAGTACCTACGCCCTCGACCAACAACCGCTTACCTAGCACGGCCATGCCGCCCTCCTGTCGCGATGCAAGGCGGAAGGCGCCGCGAAATTTCTGCAGCACACCCGCCTCAAGTTCCCGGCTTTGAGCGGTCTAGCCTCGAGAAATAACTGCTTCTATGAGGCTAACGTCAGCAAAGGCCGAAGCTAATTCGCAACTATGTAGCGGCGAGGCGCGTCTACCAATCAGAAGAGTCCTAATTTCAGGACCGCGAGATGTCGGTATAGGGGCGTGGCGCCAGCAGGTCGCCTAGACCAGTCCGATTTGCCGCGCGTACTCGATGAGGTCGGATTCCGTCTCGAGACCCAGCTTGCGCATGGCGGTGCGCTTCTGAGTGCTAATGGTTTTTCCGCTGCGCTCGAGACGCTTCGCGATTTCGTGCACAGCGAGACCTTGCGTATAGAACTGAAATACTTCCCATTCGCGCGCGCTGAGAACGCTGGCACGTAGTTGCGGCGGCGTCTCGCTGATCTCCAATACATTGCGCACCCGATCCGACAGATAGACGCCGCCCGACATTGCTGCACGGATCGCGTCGATCAACGCTGCTGTCGTGTCGCGCTTGTCCACTATCGCGCTGACGCCGAGGTGTAACAGCCCTGACAGCATATGCGCGTGGCAAATCATGGTGAGGACGACGACAGGCGGATGCGCGCGTCCTCGCAACACGCGGCGCAGGAACGACACGGCGTTGCTCCCGCCGTCCAGTCCGGGCATTCCGATGTCGGATATGACGACGTCGCACTCGCAGATGTCAAGCAATTCGGCGAGTCCCTGCGTGTCGGCCGCCTGCCCGACGATCTCGATTTTCGATGTGGCCTGCAGCAACCGCGTCACGCCGACGCGAACACAGTCGTGGTCGTCCGCCACGATAACGCGGATTTTGTCTGTCATTGTTTTCTTGACTTATCGACTGGCTGCCCAATACGAGATGTACTTCCCCAGGCAACGCCAATCCATTTTTTGTTCGCCGCGCCGGCCCGGCGCGACGTCCACTTGTAGCTATCGGTGCGTTAACGGCCTTCGGTGTGCGTCTCCGACACCACGCCATGCTCGACCGCAAACCGGAACAGTTCCGCGTCGCTATTTAACGAAAGCTTGCGCATGGCCGTACATTTCTGAGCGCTGATCGTCTTGACGCTGCGCCCGAGCCGGCCCGCAATTTCGGTGACGCCGAGCCCCGACGCGTACTGAGTGAATACTTCCAGCTCGCGCCGCGACAACACCGAACGCACGAAGTCGAGCCGCTGCATCGCCGCTGCCTTGGTAATGAGCGTGCGCACCGCCGGTCCCAGATAGCATTCGCCCGCGAGCGCCGTGACGATTGCCACGTGGATCAGATCGATACGGTCGCGCTTGCTGATCAGCGCGTCCACGCCGAGCGAGATCACGCTTTGCAGCGCTGCGGCCTCGGTCTCCATGGTGAGCACGATGAGCGCGACGTCAGGATAGCGCCTCCTGAACTGCCGCACGGCCTCGACTCCGCTGCCGTCTGCGCCGCCTGGCATGTACAGATCCATGAGCACGAGGTCACAGCCTGTGCGGTCGACCTCGGCAAAGAGCTCGGTCGCGTCGGCCGCGCGGCCGACGACCTCCATGCTCGGGTAGCCGCCTATCAGATTTTCGATCGCCAGCAGGACGAGCGGATGATCGTCCGCGATGATCGCCCGGACCGGTGTGCTTATTGCAGCGGTGTCGCCCATCGTCTACCTCTTCTCCATGTTCTGACTCCCGTCACCGTGTCCCGCGCAACCGGTCCCGCTTGATCATCAAGCATTACGATGGCCTTAAACATAAGATCGGTCCGAAACAACTTCAAAAACCGGATCGATTGATTGCTTAGCTATGCGATCCAATCTTAAGAATTTCGCTGGACCTGATGCACGAGAATAAACCAGGATCGTTAGTAACGCCAAGTTTTGTCATTGCTTCACGCTTTCGCCGAATAACAGTGCGGCGATGACATCCGAGAGCAGCGGCAATTTCCGCAATTGAGTGGCCTTCTACGAACATCCTGACGACCGTCGTCTGCATTCCCGACAGCGGAAGCGCCATCTTCCGATCGCAACCCGTCTCCGGTCTTGCGAGAAGTCTCGCAATCGAACTTCGGATATATCGCGCGCCGCTTGCAGGTTCGTCGATCGCGCGCCACAGTTCGCGCGTCGACTCGCTCTTGCTTAGCAAGCTCACAGCGCCGTCCGCTGCAAGCGCGTGGAGAAGCGCAGGGTTGGTTGTCGTCGACATGACGACGATGCGCAGGCCCGGCCACTCGGCCTGGATATGGCGGATGAGGTGCAATTCATCTTCGATGAGGCCGGCGGGATCGGGCATCGACAGATCCGTAACCAGCACGTCGCACGGCGTGCGCCGCAGCAGTTCGATCAATGTCGTGGGACTGCCAGCCTGCCCGACGATCGCGACGCCGGCACGCGTCTCAAGCATGCTTCTGACACCAAGCAGAACGAACGGATGATCGTCGGCAAGAACAATTCGAATGTTCACTAGGATTTTCTCGCGCTGAATGTAGGAATAGTTATCAGATACGCAGAACAGATTAAGACGCTCCACGCGTGTCCCGCCGCGGACACATTTGAATGTGAGCGCGCGGCACGACCATAAAATCACCACCCCGCGCAAAACTAAAATCGGAGCGCTCCTAATCCTGTAGTGAATCGAACCGCCAAAGGCTTAAATACCCAAAGTGAATAATTCGCGAAGGTCTACGCGGGGGAGATTGGCGCGCAAACCAGGCGCCATTAACACCGTCTTGCACACCGGCTTGCGCGGCGTCCAGATAAACGTCGCGCGAAATGGAAATACGCTGTGTGAAAATTCTTAACCCACGTCAACAGGTTTGCGTCACGCGCGCCGAATCCATGCGCGCAGCGCGCGGGAAAACCGGCAGCGCGAGCAACGCGCTCACACTCGCGACCGCCCACACCATCGGCCACGATCCGAGCGAGAGCAGCGGCGGAATCGCAAGCGGCGTCAGAAAAAGCGTGAGGAAAACGCAGGTATTGCCGATCGCGAGCGCAGTACCTGCGCGGTTCGTGCCGGCGAGCGTCGCGAGCTCGGTGAACGCGACGCCATGCCATGCGGACGCGCTCACGCCGCCGAGCACGATCATCGACGCGAGGATCAGCGTGACCGGCATGGTCGCGGCGTGCTGCATGCCGGCGACGCTGGTCGCGAGGGCAAGCGCGGCGAACAGTACGGCCGTCAGCAGACTGCAGCCGCGCATGTAGGCGCGGCGATTGCCGCGCCGATCCGTCCATCTGCCGCTGCAGACGCGCGCGATCGCCGCGCCGGCCTGCACCGCCGCCATCGCCACGCTGATCGTCAGAACGTCGGCGTGACCGAAGTCATGCAGAAACACGGTTCCGAACGTGACGACGGCAAGCTGCGGCACGCAAAGCGCGCCCGCTCCGAGCGCGACGCGCCAGATGCCGATTTCGCGCAGCGGCGAGGGTGTTTTGGTTTGGCTGGCGTTGGCACCGTTTGCGTTGGCGCCGTTGGTGTTGGCATGCACGGCACGTCCGCCGCCCGCCGCATCGGCTGCTCGTACTGCACGTCCGCCACGCACCGCACGCGCACCTTGCGCGGCACCGTCAGCACGTACGATACCCACCGCGTCTACGGCACGCTGACCATTCGCATCGCCCGCAGCCTCTGCCGCATCCTCTGTCCTCGCACGATGCGCCGCGCCTCCATACGCCGCGCCCGCATCGCCGTCCACAACATGCGCCGGTTCATGCAGCCATCGCCATGCGAACCCCGCCGTTATCGCGCAACCCAGCGCCAGCACCGCATAAACGCTCACGAAGCCGAACCTCGACGCCAGCGCCGGCAACAGCAGCGCGCCAAGTCCACCGCCCGCCGGCACCGCCGTTTGACGAATGCTCATGGCCAGTCCGCGCTCGCCTTCACGAAACCACGCCATCACCGCGCGGCCGCTCGATCCGTTGACGCTGCCGCCGAGCAGGCCGACCAGCAGCAAGCCGACCGCCAGCGTCGTGACGTGAGGCACATGCGAGCCGAACGGCGCCGCGAAGAGCGCAAGGCCGGCGAGCGCCGCCGCAGTGGACAACAGTCCCAGCAACAGCACGCGACGGTCGCCCCAGCGGTCCGTCAAGAGCCCCCACGGCAGTTCGCTGACCGCGATGCCCAAACCGAGCATGCCAAGGACGAGGCCGAGTCCCTCGTTGCCGAGGTGATAACCCGAGCGCAAATAAACAGCCGTCGTAGGAATGCCCGAGAAAGCCGCCGAAAAGCTCGCGTTCGCCGCGAAACCGACGCCCAGCACCTTCCATTTATGGCTCGCCGCACGTCCGCCGATGACCAAGCCGCTTGCCGATAACCCGTTTGCCATGATTCCTCCGCGATGATTTCGGAGGTATCCTACGGCGACGGCTTCCATCGGAAAAGCCGGAAATACAGATGCCATCAATCGGAACAAACGAAACATGAGCCAGCGCGGATTCGACCTGACGCAACTGCGCACCTTCGTCGCCGTCGCGGAATCGGGCAGCGTGTCGGCAGGGGCGGAGCGCGTTTTCCTGTCGCAATCGTCGGTTAGCGAGCAGCTGAAAAAACTCGAGGAACGCGTCGGCCAGCCGCTCTTCGTACGCAGCAAGCAAGGCGTGAGCGCGACGCCTGCGGGCAGCCGCCTGCTCGAACACGCGCGGCGCATCATCGCAATGAGCGAAGCGGCGTTCGAAGACCTGCAAGGCCGCTCGCTTGACGGCGAGTTGCGCATCGCGATCACCGACTATTACCGCCCGCACGACATCGCCCGCATCCTCAAGACGTTTTCCGAGCAGCATCCGCGTCTGAAGCTGCATGTCACCGTCTTGCCGAGCGCCGTGATCGACAGCCACGCCGCCGACGACGCCTCGTTCGACATCGGCCTCTCGTTGCGGCTCGTCACCGGCAACTCGCGAGCGGGCGTCCGGCGCGGCGCTGCACAAAGTACCGTGGTCAGGCGTGAGAAGCTGCTGTGGGTCAGCGCCGCCGATGCGAGTCCGCGGCCCGCCTCGCCGTATCAACTGGTGCTGCTGCCGTCGAGTTGCCAGTTGCAGCGCTTCGTCGTCAAACTGCTCGACGAAAACAAGGTGCCCTATGTGGTGTCCCACTCGGCTTCGGGCGTGGCCGGATTGCAGCTCGCGTTAAAGGCGGGGCTCGGCATCTCGTGCCTGAATGAATCGTCGATTGGCGCGGGCGTGATCGCGTGCCCGCCCGGCATCGGCTTGCCCGCATTGCCTGCCGTCGAATTCCATCTATTGCCGGGCCGAATTGGCGAAAGCGAACGCGTGAGCAATGCGCGCCTAGCCTTGATGCGGCTCTTCAGTTAAGCACATCCGACTGTCACATTCGCCCGCTGTGGAATTTGCGTGCAGTGCGAATTGAAGCATTGAAAGCGCTTTGAAGCGCATCTATGATGGTCAGAGACGAATCAACGAGCCGCCGTCTTCGGCACATACACGCGCTTGCTTGATTTGAATCAAGCAATTGCATCGCAATGGCGAATCAACTTTATTGTCCAGAATAAGCTTCCCTTCGCAGTCTGTGCTGTCGTAAGAGAGAAAGTGATAGACCCGCTGTGCGTGGCCATAGGCAGACTGGAAAGCAGCCCAGTCGCGAATGCGGGCGAAGCAAGCCGACAAAAAAACGTTTCCCAGCGAGGCCCGACGTGCATCGTAGAGCTTGGGGATTTGCCATTGTGTTTATGCTCCATCTCTTATGGAGCGGCGCCGCGCTAGCGGCCGGCAATGCAGCCGGCGCAATGCCTTCGGCCATGGACGAGCGCGTGCGCGCCTGCACCTCTTGTCATGGCGTGCAAGGTCAGGGCCTCAATAACGACTACTTCCCGCGCATCGCCGGCAAGCCCGCCGACTATCTGTTCAATCAACTCATCGCATTCCGCGACGGCGGCCGTACCTATCCGCCGATGGGTTACCTGGTCGCATTTCTGCCCGACGAGTATTTGCACAAGATCAGCGAGTACTTCGCCGATCTTCAGCCGCCCTATCCGAATGCCGATCACTCCGACGTCTCGCCCGCGGTGCTCGCCGCCGGTCAGCGGCTCGTGACGCAAGGCGATCCGGCGCGCAAGATTCCCGCGTGCATCGCGTGTCATGGCGCGCGCATGACCGGCCAGCAGCCGGGCATTCCCGGCCTGCTCGGTTTGCACGCGAGCTATATCGCGGGGCAGATGGGCACCTGGCGTTCGGGCACACGCCACGCGCTCGCGCCGGATTGCATGCACTCGATCGCCGTGAAGCTGACCGACAAGGACATCACCGCAGTATCCACGTGGCTCGCGCGCCAACCGCGTCCAGCCGATCCGCGGCCCGCGCCGGCATCGGCGGAGCGCTTGCCTCTCGCATGCGGGAGCCAACCGCAATGAAACCGACACTTCGTCCGCCTCGCACGCCGATGCGCCGCCGTTTCGCGCTGCTCGCCGCCGCGGCGCTCGTGTGCGGCAGCGCGATGCTTGCGCGCATGGCCGTGCCGTTGCCGCTCGTCGTCGCCGAAGCTCGTGCCGCGGAAAGCGCAGCAGTTCAACCCGGCGCAGCCGCCGACACGCGTCCCGACATCGTCAAGCGCGGCGAATACCTGGCGCGCGCGGGCGACTGCGTGGCCTGCCACACGGCGCCGCGCGGCAGGCTGTTTGCGGGCGGCCTCGCGATGGAAACGCCGTTCGGCACGCTCTATTCGCCGAACATCACGCCGGACGCGCAATACGGCATCGGCACATGGAGCGAGGACGCGTTCTTCCGGATGATGCGCACCGGCATCACGCCCGAAGGCAAGCTGCTTTATCCGGCGATGCCGATTGCGCAGTACACCAAAGTCACGCGCGAGGACTCGGACGCGATCTTCGCTTATCTGAAGTCCGTCGAACCGGTGCGCGAGGCGAACCACAAGCACACGCTGCGCTTTCCGTTCAATCAGCGCAAATTGCTATACGGCTGGCGCACGCTGTATTTCCGCGAAGGCGAGTTCAAGCCGGATCCGACTCGTTCGGTCGAATGGAATCGCGGCGCGTATCTGGTCGAAGGACTCGGGCACTGCACGATGTGCCACACCAAGATCAACATGCTCGGCGGCTCGTCGCAAAGCGAGCAGTTTGCCGGCGGGCTGATTCCGGTGCAGAACTGGTATGCGCCCTCGCTCACCTCCGACAAGGACGGCGGCCTCGGCGACTGGAGCATCAAGGACATCGTCGATCTGCTGCAAGCGGGTATCTCGGACCGCGGCGCGGTGTATGGCCCGATGGCCGAGGTCACCTACCACAGCCTGCAATACATGACCGACGAAGACGCCAAGGCCATGGCCGCGTATCTGAAGACGCTGCCGGACAATCGCGGCCGCAAGTCGGGGCCGTCGGCGGCGACCAACACCAACGTATTCGCGCTCGGCGAAAAGATCTACGCCGACAAGTGCGCGCTGTGCCACGGCGCAAAAGGCGAAGGCAAGCTGCAGCACTATCCGCCGCTCGCTGCGAACCAGTCGATCGAAATGGACTCCGCGGTGAACCCGATCCGCATCGTGCTGAACGGCGGCTTCCCGCCTGGCACGCGACGCAACCCGGAGCCCTACGGCATGCCGCCTTTCGCGCAGGAGTTGAACGACACCGAAGCCGCCGCCGTCGTGACGTATATCCGCACCGCGTGGGGCAACCACGGCAAGCCCGTGACCGCACGCGAAGTCAACGAACTGCGCAAGGCGCCGCTGCATTAGCGCGGCATGTCCCGTAGCGGCAGCAGCCGCGATTGAACCGCCGCATCGGAAACTGGAGAAGCCCTTGATGGAAGCGAACGATACCCGCACCGCGGGCCCATCCACGGATGAAGACGTCGAACGCGTGGTGGCCGCCGGTCCGCACGGCGCCGTTGCGGTGGCGGGCGTGGCTACGCTGATCGTGATGGCGATCTGGTTCGGCTTCTACTTCCTCGTGTTTCTGCCGCGCGGCGTCGTGCACTGATCATGTCCACCGAACCGCAACCTCAACATCCACCAGGCAGCGGCCACGCGATCGCGCTGCGCGCCGAACGCCGCTGGGCGATCTTCGTCAGCGCGCTGATCGTACTCATGCTCGCCGTGATCGTGTACTCCGGACTGCATTGGGCGATGATGCCGCCGTCGCGCGTGGAAACCATCGACCCGTCACGCCTGCAACTCTCGGGAGAATTCGTCGAAAACAATCTCGGCAGCGCGGTCGAGCCGGACGGCTCCGTGATCGTGCGTTTCATCGCGCAGCAGTATTCGTTCACGCCGCAGTGCCTGCTTGTGCCCGCGGACACGCCGATCACGATTCGCACGACAAGCGCCGACGTCGTGCACGGCCTGCTCGTCACCGATACCAACATCAACACGATGGTCGTACCCGGCTACGTGGCGACGCTGAACACGCGCTTCGACGCGCCCGCCGATCACACCATGCCCTGTCACGAGTTCTGCGGCTTCGGTCATCAGGCGATGTGGGCGCATGTGAAGGTGATCGACAAAGCGGCCTTCTTCGAGCAGGCCCGACAAACACGGAGGCTGAGCTGTGTTTCACGCTAAGCGACTCGTTCTCGCGCATTTCTGGCTCGCCTTTATCGCGTTCATCATTGCGCTCTTTCTCGGCGCCTGGCAGATGCTGGTGCGCAGCCCGCTCGCGCCTTGGATCGGCGACCCGGAACTCTACTACCGCTCGGTGACCGCGCACGGGTCCGTCATGGCCTACGTGCTGCCGACGCTGGTGTCGATGGGCTTCGGTTATGCCATCGTCGAGCTTGCGCTCGCGCAGCGCCTCGCCGGCCTCAAGTGGGCATGGGCCGCGTTCATCATGCTGGCGGTCGGCGCGGTGATGGCGATGGTGCCCGTGGCACTCGGCAAAGCCTCGGTGCTCTACACCTTCTATCCGCCGATGATCGGCAGCCCTTTCTATTACCTCGGCGTCGTGCTGGTCGTGGTCGGCTCATGGATCTGGGTCGCGCTGATGCACGTGAATCTGCGCATCTGGAGGCGCGCGAACCCCGGCAAACCGGTGCCGCTTGCGATGTTCGCCAACGTTGCGGGCGCGTACCTGTGGGCGTGGACCGCGGTCGGCGCGGCGCTCGAAATCCTCTTTCAGATTCTGCCGGTCGCGCTCGGCCTCACCAATACGATCGACGCCGGCCTCTCACGCATCCTGTTCTCGTGGACGCTGCACGCGATCGTCTACTTCTGGCTGATTCCCGCATACATCGCGTACTACACGCTGGTGCCGCGAGCCATCGGCGGGCGGCTTTATAGCGATTCGATGGCGCGCGTGTCGTTCATTCTGTTTCTCGTCTTCGCGATGCCGATCGGCATTCACCATCTGTTTGTCGATCCGCAGGTCGGCTCGGGCTTCAAGTTTCTGCACGCGGTGTTCACCGGAATGGTGTCGGTGCCCACGCTGCTGACGGTGTTCACGATTTGCGCGTCGGTGGAAATTGCCGGCAGGCTGCGCGGCGGCAAAGGCGCGTTCGGCTGGCTCACGGCATTGCCCTGGCAGAATCCGATGATGCTCGTCATCGCGTTCTCGTTCGTGATGCTTGGGCTCGGCGGCGCGGGCGGCCTTATCAACATGAGCTATCAGTTGAACTCGACGGTGCACAACACGCAGTGGGTCACCGGCCACTTCCATCTGATTTTCGGCGGCGCGATCGTCATCATGTACTTCGCGATCGCTTATGAATTGTGGCCGCAACTGACGAGCCGCGCGATCGTGTCGGTGAAGCTCGTACGCACGCAGTTGTGGCTATGGTTCATCGGGATGCTGGTGGTCACGCTGCCGTGGCATTACGTCGGCCTGCTCGGCGCGCCGCGCCGCATGGCTTACTACGACTACAAGATGCCGGGTCTCGAATCGCAGGCGTTCTGGGTCGGTGTGTCGGCAGTGGGCGGCCTGATTCTCGCGGTATCGGGCGCGCTCTTCATCTACATTCTCGCGAAGTCGCAGTTCGGGCCCGCGGTTGAGCAGCAACGCTTCCGCTTCGCGAGCGCGGTTCATCCGGTGGAACGCGTGCCGGCCGCGCTGAATACCTTCGGCTTGTGGGTCGCCTTGATGATCGGCCTGACCGTCGTCAATTACAGCGTGCCCATCGTTCAATTGCTCAAACTGCCGCAGACTTCGGTGCCCGCGGTCGTCGTCGGAGCCCAGCGATGAATCAGGAACGCGTCTTCAGCTTGCGCAACCCGTGGTTCACGGTGAGCGTCGGCGGCACGCTCGCGATTGCCGTCATCGCGATACTGATCGGCTTTGTCTGGCTGCCTTCGGCGAATAGCGCGTTCGCGGGCCGCGGCTTGTGGGCAACCATCTGCGGCGCGGCGGGCGCGCCGTCGAGCTGGTATGGCGGCGCGAACGTGGCGGGCCCGGCGCCGAGCGACGTGGTCGTGCTGCCGCCGTTGCGGCGCGTGCGGGCCGACGCGGATTCGATCGGGCGCGGCGCGACGATCGCGACGCAGAACTGCTCGATGTGCCACGGCGTGCTCGGCACCGTGCAGGTCACGGCGCCCGCATTGGCGGGTCAATACGCTGATGTGGTCTACAAGGAGTTGCGCGATTATCAGGAAGGCGTGCGGCAAAACTCGATCATGCAGCCGATCGTCGCGGCCCGCAGCGATCAGGATCTGCACGATCTCGCCGCTTACTATGCGTCGCTGCCGCGAGGTCCGGCGGCGGAAGTCTCGCCCACCGGCAGCACGCCCGATGCGAACGCGGTGCGGCTCGCGATGCAGGGCGATCCGCAGCGCAATATCGCGCCGTGCGCGGCGTGCCACGGACAGCTCGACCGCAAAGGCTCGGCGCCGTGGCTCGGCGGGCAGTCGTCGATTTATCTGGCCGCGCAAATGCGGGCGTTTGCTTCAGGCGCGCGTCGCAACGACATCAATGAGCAGATGCGCAATGTGACGCGGCAGATGACGTCGGCGGAGATAGATAGTCTTGCGAAGTATTATGCGGCTATGCAGTAAGGCGGGCTTGAGAGGACGTGCGTTGTTCGCGGTGCGTTGTTCGCGGTGCGTTGCTGGCGGTGCGTTGCTGGCGGTGCGTTGTTCGCCGTGCGGTACGGCTCAGCGCGCCGCCACCTGACGCACCCGACCGCGCCTCGCCTCACCCGCCAAACCGCTCACAAACGCATCAAGCCGTGGCGAACTCATCCGCCTCGCTTGCGGCAAACTGAGCCGCAACGCCGTTACCGTTACCGCGCCCCAACGCCGCCGTGACCCGCGACGACGAACCACCCTCCGTCTGAAACACAGCCACCGCCGACGTCAGCCTTCTCGCCTGCTCCTCCAGCGAACTCGCGGCCGCCGCGGCTTGCTCGACGAGCGCGGCATTCTGCTGCGTGACTTCATCCATTTGCGCGACGGCGAGATTCACCTGGTCGATACCCGCGCTCTGCTCGGTTGCCGCTGCCGCGATCTCGCCCATGATCGAGCTCACACGCGAGATCGCCTGCACGATTTCGCTCATCGTCGAGCCCGAGCGCTCGACCAGTTGCGAGCCGTTTTCGACGCGCGCCGTCGACGCGTCGATCAGCGCCTTGATCTCCTTCGCAGCCGCGGCGCTTCGCTGTGCCAACGAACGCACCTCGCTCGCGACGACCGCAAAACCGCGGCCCTGCTCACCGGCACGCGCCGCCTCGACGGCCGCGTTCAGCGCGAGAATGTTGGTCTGGAAAGCGATCCCTTCGATCACGCCGACAATGTCGGCAATGCGCCGCGAGTCGTCGACGATCTCGTGCATCGTGCCGACCACCTTGTCCGCCAGCTCGCCGCCCTGAGCAGCGAGCGTCGATGCGCCTTGGGCGAGCGAACTCGCCTGCTTCGCGTTGTCCGCCGTTTGCTTGACCGTCGACGTAAGCTCTTCGATGCTCGCCGCCGTTTCCTCGAGCGACGCAGCCTGTTCTTCCGTGCGTTGCGACAAATCCGTATTGCCGGCGGCGATTTCGCTCACGCCGCTGTCGATGGATTCCGTGCCTTGCCGCACTGACGTCACCGTCGCGATCAGCGATTCCTGCATCTTGCGCAGCGCCGCGGCGAGGCGCCCCATTTCGTTATTGCTCGTCACGACGATACGGCCGGTCAGGTCGCCATTCGCGATCCGCTGGAACTGCGCGATGGTCGCATCGACCGGAGTCACGATTGCGCGCACCAGCACCGCGCGGCCGATCAGCGAACCGAGCAGCGACACGACGATGCCGACCGCCACCGTCACGCAGATCGCGTAAAACAGGTCTTGTGCGCTCTGATAGCGCTGCGCGCCGTGATCGAGTTGCAACTGTTCGAGCGCGAGCATCGCTTTTTCATAGGCGCTGTACAGCGACGGCAGCTTGCGCGCCTGCAATTGCTGGAACGTGGGATGGTCGCCCGCCTTCAACGCGGCGAACGCCGGTTCCACGCCTTCGTGCAGGAACGTGTCGCGCTTCGTCTGCATGTCCTTGATCAGCCGCTGCTCGGTTTCGTCGGCGCTAGCGCGGCTCAAATAGTGGGCGAGGCGTTCGTCGGACGCTTTCTGGTATTGATCGAAGCGCTTGAGTACGGCGTTCGCGCCGTCCTGGTCGTTCAGATCCACCAGCGACGAATAAGTGGCCAGCGCGAGACGCAGCCGCAGCAACTGGCCGGCACTGCCTTCAAGATCGGCGACGGCGGGCGTATCCACGGTGTACATCTGCTGCAGCGACGCGTTGCTCGAGCGCAGCGACAGAAGCCCGGCCGCGGCGCCCAGCAGCAGCGCGGCGGCAAAGAAGGCGATCATCAAGGTAAGGCAACTGCGAATCGACAGATTTTTCAGCATCGGGCTAGTCTCCATTTGGGCTGCCTGACCGAATACTCAGTGAAAATGTGCCCGGCCACGCGTGCTGCGCCCAAGCCCGTTCGGCATGGTCCGCAACTTTTGTCAGAATTTAAGCGAATGCCACAGATAGGGACTACGGCGAAATAACTGGAAACTTTATGGTGATGACGCAAGCGTTTGCGTCGCATCAAAAATTCCGACGACGGCAAACAGCCTCGAAGCGCCGCATGGCGGGCCCGCCGGGTTCGTGGCACGCTAGCCGGATGCCGCCTGTCGACGCGAGCGCCACTGGGAGCACTTTTATGTCGGAAATAGGCTCGGCTCTGCTGGTTTTCGTTCTGCTGCTGGTGGCGACGGGGTTCGGCGTGTGGCTGCGGCCGCTGCTGCCCGAGGAGCACAAGGCGCACGAAACGGTGCAACTCGTGCAACTAGTGATCGGCATGCTGGTGACGTTCGCGGCGCTGGTGCTCGGTCTGATGACGGCATCGGCGAAATCGAGCTTCGACACAGCCGCGAACGATTTGCGCACCTACGCCGCCGACATCATCGAACTGGACACGACGCTCAGGGAGTACGGCAGCGACACGGACGCGGCGCGCAAGCTGTTGCGCGTCTACACGGCGGCGGCCGTTGCATCGACATGGCCGCGCGAGCCGGCGCCGGCCGGCGATTACCCGAAAAACCTCGGCTCGCCCGACAACTCGCAGAAACTGGAAAACGTGCGGCTCGGAGATTTGCTGACGTCGGTGGGCCGCCAATTGCGGCAACTGCGCGCGCATGACCCGCTGCAACAACACGCACTCGACGACAGCCTCACGCAGTTTCGCCGCGTCGTGGACGCGCGCTGGAAAATTATCGAGGAAGCGCATAGCTCGATTTCGCAGCCGTTCTTCAAGACGCTGACGTTCTGGCTTTGCGTGATCTTCCTGAGCTTCGGGTTGATCGCGCCGCGCAATGCACTGGCGCTAGTGACGATTACGCTCGGGGCTGTGTCGATTGCGTCGGCTATTTATGTGATCGTGGATCTCGATACGCCGCTGACCGGGCCGATCATGATTTCGAGTGCGCCGATGCGGGATGCGTTGGCGCATTTGGGGCGGTGACGACGGCTGAATCGGCATAGGGGACGGCCATGAGGCCGTACCCCTGCCACACCACCCGGCATGCGGGTCCGCACCGGGCGGTTCGGGAAGTTGAGGTTATGAGAGTCGGGGTACGCCCAGTTGGTCGAAGTAGGCGATGGTCAGCACGCGCTTGAGCGCACCGTCGCTATTGCGCCACCAGCAACGACTGTTCGCCGCCACTTGTCGCGCCACAGCGGCCGATGCCCCCAGCGCACGCAGTTCCCGGTAGATGGTGGTGCCACGGCGCCAGTGTTTGAGATGGATCGCGCGCAACCGGTGACGCAGCCACTCATCCAGTGCCAACCACACACCGGGTGTTTGCGCCAACCTGAAGTACGCCTTCCAGCCTTGCACGTAAGGCCGTAACTGTTCCACCACTTTCTTCATGCTGCGCCCGCCAGAGCGATGGGTCAGTTCACGGATGCGGTGTTTGAACGCCAGCAGCGGTTTGGCCGCCACCTTGCGTTTGACCACCCCACCCGCAGCCACCCACAGGCTGTAGCCCAGAAACTTGCGACCAAACACACTGGCCACCGCGCTTTTGGTCTCGTTGACCTTCAGCCGCAGTCGCCCATACAGACGCCGCAGCAGTGCCATCACCCGCTCACCCGCCCGGCGGCTACGAACATAGACATTCGCGTCGTCGGCGTAGCGCGCGAAGCAATGACCCCGCCGCTCCAGTTCCTTATCCACTTCGTCGAGCAGCACGTTGGCCAGCAACGGGGACAGTGGTCCGCCTTGCGGCGTGCCCTGATCCCGTTGCTGGACCACTCCGCCATCCATGATGCCGCTGCTCAGATACGCCCGGATCAGCCGGATTACGCCGGCATCATCGATTCGCTTCTGTAGACGGTCAATCAGGATGTCGTGGTTGACCCGGTCAAAGAATTTCTCCAGATCAACGTCCACCACGATTCGCCGACCCGACTGCACGTACGACTGCGCGGCTAACACCGCGTCGTGCGCACGCCGTCCAGGCCGGAAGCCGTGGCTGTGCTCGCTGAAGGTAGGGTCCAGAACCGGCTGTAGCACCTGTAGCAGCGCCTGCTGGATCAACCGGTCCGTTACCGTCGGGATGCCAAGCTCGCGCTCGCCTCCATCCGGCTTCGGTATCGTCACCCGACGTACCGGGCTGGGCCGGTACGTCCCCTTGAGCAACTGTTCACGGATCGCGGGCCACGCCGTCACCAGATGACGCGACGTCTGGTCAACGTCCAGACCGTCCACGCCAGCGGCTCCCTTGTTGGACCGGACCCGTTTGAACGCCTGCTTCAGGTTCTCTCCTGTCAGCGCCGCTTCCAGCAGCGCCGACCCTGTGTCCCCGGATTCATGTCGCGGGCAGCAGGCTTCATCGCTAGTCGGTGTACGCCGTGCAGCTTCACCGCACGTGACCCCCACCCGCCCCGCTTGCGCGGGCATCTGACGCATTGCCTGTCGCATCGACATGACGCTGGACACTCCTTCCCGTTTAGCCCTTCGTCACCAGCTTCGGCCTCATCAACCTGTCCTGTGACTACTACGGCCTCTGCTGACTTCTCGCTCCGGCTCGACGCCGTTGCCCTTTCAGGCACGAGGCGAGATCTCCCCAGGTAAGAACGCAATCCTTCACCGCACAACCGCCGCATTTACGTTGCCTGATCCTTGACCACGAGAGCTTCGCGCTTCTTTGCACGCTCGCCCTGATCGGCACCGCCTCATATCCGGTTCTTGTTCATCGGCTCGCGGTTTCGCTCCACGCTTCCTCCCCACGCTCGGTCGCCCTCACGCAGTTGCGCTTCACTTCGTTCGCTGTGGTCAACTCACGATGGGACTTGCACCCACAAGATTGCGCCCATGCTGGGCGCACAAAGAAAAAACCCCGCTGAGGAAGCGGGGTTTTGCTGGCTTTGCGCTACGGGCCGATCAGAACGGAATATCGTCATCCATCTCATCGAACCCACCGCCGGCCGGCGCGCTCGGACGGCTGGAACCACCACCGCCGCCGCCAGCACCAGCGCCACCGCCGCTGCCGCCACGCGAACCGCCGCCCGACATCGCACGGCCGCCGCCACCGCCACCACCGCTGCGCTCCGACGGCTCGCCGCGGCTATAGCCGCCTTCATCGCCGCCACCCATCGAGCCGCCGCGGCCGCCCAGCATTTGCATCTGCTCGGCGACGATTTCCGTCGAGTAACGGTCGGTGCCGTCCTGCGCCTGCCACTTGCGGGTGCGAATACGTCCTTCCAGATAGACCGACGAGCCTTTCTTCAAATATTCGGACACGATCTCCGCGAGGCGGCCGAAGAACGACACGCGATGCCATTCGGTGGCTTCCTTCATCTCGCCGGATGCCTTGTCCTTGTACCGATCCGTCGTGGCAAGGCGGATATTCGCCACTGCGTCGCCGCTCGGAAGATAACGGACTTCCGGATCGGCTCCGAGATTGCCGACGAGAATGACCTTGTTCACGGATGCCATGAGTTTCTCCTGTTGATTCCATGTCGGGCGGCGCGGCAATTCGCGGTTCGCGTCTCATGGCCTGCGGGCCGTGGATCGGAATGCGCCTCTGCCCGCCGCCGGGTGAGTTCTGGGTGATGCCGGGATAGGCCCCGAATATGCTGCGTGCGCCGCGAAATTCTTCAGGCCTTGCGCGGCGGCTGTTTCATCTTTGCGGCGATTATAAGCCAGCATAAGACGAGCCCCGAGCACGCAAAAAACACCGTGCTGGGGCCATCCACTTTCAACAGCCAGCCGCCGATCATGCCGCCCAACGCGAGACCGATGGACTGCGTCGTGTTGTACACGCCGGCAGCCGCGCCCTTGCGGTTGCCCGGCGCCAGTTTCGACACCAGCGAAGGCTGCGACGCCTCGAGAATATTAAAGCCGAGAAAGTACACAAAGAGGATGGCCGCCACACTCAGAATCGTATGCGGAGCGACGCCCAATAACAACTGTCCGAACAGGATAAGAGCGATCGCAGAGAGCAGCACGGTTTTCATCTGTCCGCGCTTTTCCGCGGCGATGATCGCCGGCACCATCATCACGAACGACAGTCCCATGACCGGCAAATACACCTTCCAGTGCGACGCGACCGGCAGGCCGCCGGCTTCCAGAATGCGCGGCACGACGAGGAACAATGCCGTTTGAGTGGCGTGCAAAACGAGCACGCCGAAATTCAGGCGCAGCAGTTCGACGTTGTGCAGCACTTCGGCGAACGGCGCGCGCACATGCACGGGCTTCGGCGCATCGGGCACGACCCACAGCACGACGCCCACGGCCAGGATCGAAAACACGCCGACCAGCGTGAACAGCCCGCTCATGCCGACCCAATGAAAGACGATCGGCGCGCCGACAATCGCGACCGCGAACGACATGCCGATGCTGCCGCCGACCATCGCCATCGCCTTCGTGCGGTGCTCTTCGGCGGTGAGGTCGGCGATAAAAGCAATCACCGCCGACGACACCGCGCCCATGCCCTGAATCACCCGGCCGACGATGATCCACGTCATGTCGTGCGCGCCCGCCGCGACGAAGCTGCCAAGCGCGAAGATCAGGAGCCCCGTCGCGATGACCGGCTTGCGGCCCACCTTGTCGGAGACCCAGCCGTAGAAGATATACAGCATCGACTGCGTGACGCCGTACGCGCCGAGCGCGATGCCGACGAGCAGCACGTTGTCACCGCCGGGAATCGTCTTCGCGTAGATGGAGAACACCGGCATGATCATGAAGAGACCGAGCATGCGCAGCGCGAAGATGGCGGCAAGCGACACGGTCGCGCGCAGTTCAGGC
The DNA here is from genome assembly GCF_003330785.1 of Paraburkholderia graminis. Classification (NCBI taxonomy): domain Bacteria; kingdom Pseudomonadati; phylum Pseudomonadota; class Betaproteobacteria; order Burkholderiales; family Burkholderiaceae; genus Paraburkholderia; species Paraburkholderia graminis. The sequence goes on along the minus strand of NZ_CP024934.1, from coordinate 444,755 downwards.
GCGCTCATGCGTGAAGATGTGGCGGACGGATTGGACATCGGAAGCGTTCTTTGAATGAGCTGGTCGCGGACCGGGCAGCACGGCCGGACGGCTTTCCCGGGAGACGCCTTGCACTGACGGAAAACGGCCCCAGTTAGATTTTTGCCGCAGCGCCTGGCCGCAGTCTTACAGCACGCCTAAGGTCTTGTTGAGGCCGTCAGGAAGCCGTAACGGCGGCCTTGAAAAGTCGTTATAGTAGCAGGTTTAGCCTCTTCCTCTTTCCGCAGTTCATGGAATAAATCCGTGGAACAAATCCGTATTCGTGGGGCTCGCACCCACAACCTGAAGAACGTCAATCTCGACCTACCACGTCACAAGCTCGTCGTTATTACCGGTCTTTCCGGCTCGGGGAAATCGTCGCTCGCGTTCGACACGCTCTACGCGGAAGGACAGCGGCGCTACGTCGAAAGCCTGTCGGCCTACGCGCGTCAATTCCTGCAATTGATGGAAAAGCCCGATGTCGATCTGATCGAGGGCCTGTCGCCGGCCATCTCGATCGAGCAGAAGGCCACCTCGCATAACCCGCGTTCGACGGTCGGCACCGTCACCGAGATTCACGACTACCTGCGGCTATTGTTCGCACGCGTCGGCACGCCCTATTGCCCGGACCACGAAATCCCGCTCGAGGCGCAAAGCGTGTCGCAAATGGTCGACGCGGCGCTCGCGTTGCCCGACGAAACGAAGCTGATGATCCTCGCGCCGGTCGTGGCCGACCGCAAGGGCGAGCACGTCGAACTGTTCGAGGAAATGCAGGCGCAGGGCTTCATCCGTTTCCGTGTGCGCTCGGGCGGCGGCACGGCCAACGAAGGCGCCGCGAAGATCTACGACGTCGACTCGCTGCCGAAGCTGAAGAAGAACGACAAGCACACCATCGACGTGGTCGTGGACCGCCTGAAGGTGCGTCCCGACATGAAGCAGCGTCTCGCGGAATCGTTCGAAACCGCGCTGCGTCTCGCCGACGGCCGCGCGATCGCGCTCGAAATGGACACGGACAAGCAGCATCTGTTCAGTTCCAAGTTCGCGTGCCCGATCTGCTCGTATTCGCTTCAGGAACTGGAGCCGCGGCTCTTCTCGTTCAACAATCCGATGGGCGCGTGCCCCGAATGCGACGGCCTCGGCCAGATTACTTTCTTCGATCCGAAGCGGGTGGTCGCGCATCCGTCGCTGTCGCTTGCGGCTGGCGCGGTGAAGGGCTGGGACCGGCGCAACCAGTTCTACTTCCAGATGCTGCAAAGCCTCGCGGCGTTCTACGATTTCGACATCGACACTGCCGTCGAAGACCTGCCGGAAAAGGTCCGCAAGATCCTGCTGTTCGGCTCGGGCAAGCAGGAAATTCCGTTCTCGTACATCAACGAGCGCGGGCGCGCGTCGGTCCGCGAGCATGTGTTCGAAGGCATCATTCCGAATCTGGAGCGGCGTTACCGCGAAACGGATTCGGCCGCGGTGCGCGAGGAACTCGCCAAGTACCAGAACAATCAGCCCTGCCCCGCGTGCGCGGGCACGCGGCTGCGCCGCGAAGCGCGCTTCGTGCGGATCGGCGCGGACGGCGACGCGCGCGGCATCTACGAAATCAGCGGTTGGCCGTTGCGCGATGCGCTCGGCTACTTCCAGACGCTGCGCCTCGAAGGCTCGAAGCGCGAGATCGCCGACAAGGTCATCAAGGAAATCGTCGCGCGGCTCATGTTCCTGAACAACGTCGGGCTCGATTATCTGTCGCTCGAACGCAGCGCCGAAACGCTGTCGGGCGGCGAGGCGCAGCGCATTCGCCTCGCGTCGCAGATCGGCTCCGGCCTCACCGGCGTGATGTACGTGCTCGACGAGCCGTCCATCGGACTGCATCAGCGCGACAACGACCGGCTGATCTCCACGCTCAAGCATCTGCGCGATCTGGGCAACTCGGTGATCGTGGTCGAGCACGACGAAGACATGATCCGCATGGCCGACTACGTGGTCGACATGGGTCCGGGCGCGGGCGAGCATGGCGGCATGGTGATCGCCGAGGGCACGCCGAAGCAGGTGCAGGCCAATGCGGCTTCGATGACGGGGCAGTACATGTCCGGCGCGCGCACCATCGAGTATCCGGACGAGCGCAAGGACCCGGACGAGCGGCATCTGCGCATCGTCGAGGCGCACGGCAACAATCTGCGGCACGTCACGCTCGATCTGCCGGTCGGGCTGCTGACGTGCGTGACCGGCGTGTCGGGCTCGGGCAAGTCGACGCTCATCAACGACACGCTGTATCAGGCGGTCGCGCATCACCTTTATGGGTCGTCCACGGAGCCTGCGCCGTACGAGTCGATCGAGGGACTGGAGCATTTCGACAAGGTGATCAACGTCGACCAGTCGCCGATCGGCCGCACGCCGCGCTCCAATCCGGCCACTTACACGGGCCTCTTCACGCCGATCCGCGAACTGTTCGCGGGCGTCCCCGCCGCCAAGGAGCGCGGCTACGACCCGGGGCGTTTCTCGTTCAACGTGAAGGGCGGCCGCTGCGAGTCCTGTCAGGGCGATGGCGTGCTGAAGGTCGAAATGCACTTTCTGCCGGACGTGTACGTGCCTTGCGACGTCTGCCACGGCAAGCGCTACAACCGCGAAACGCTCGACGTGCAGTACAAAGGCAAGAACATCAGCGAAGTGCTCGACATGACCGTCGAGCACGCGTACGAGTTCTTCAGGCCGGTGCCGGTCGTCGCGCGCAAGCTGAAAACCTTGCTCGACGTGGGCCTCGGCTATATCCGGCTGGGGCAGTCCGCGACCACGCTGTCGGGCGGCGAGGCGCAGCGCGTCAAACTATCCCTGGAACTGAGCAAGCGTGATACCGGTCGCACGCTATACATTCTCGACGAACCCACGACCGGGTTGCACTTTCATGACATTGCGCTGCTGCTGGAAGTTATTCATCGGTTACGCGACCAGGGTAATACCGTCGTGATCATCGAGCATAATCTCGATGTAATCAAAACTGCCGACTGGGTCATCGACATGGGTCCGGAAGGCGGCGCGGGCGGCGGCCAGATCATCGCGCAAGGCACGCCCGAGCAGATCGCGAAGTCCAAAGCAAGTTTTACCGGTAGATACCTGGCGCCTTTGCTGAAACGCGCGGCCAGTAAAAAGTAACGCTGCACAACACGGGTTGGAGACGGATAAGCCATGGCCAAGCGGAATCAGGCGAGCGAAGAAGGGCAAGTGCAGGACCTGCGCCCACGCCCGGTCAGGCTGACCAGCAATATGAGCCTGCCGAAACTCTCGGCGGTCGAGATCGGCAGCTATGTGCTGATGCTGTTCGGCATGTGGGCGGTGATCCAGCTCCGGCTGCTCGGCGCGCTGCTCGCCGGGCTGCTGGTGTTCCAGCTCGTGCATACCATCGCGCCGCGCATCGAGCGGCATATGTCGAGCGGGCGGGCGCGCTGGCTGGCGGTCGTGATTCTCTCGACGGTGATCGTGGGCGCGCTCACGGGCCTGACGCTCGGCGTCATCGAGCACTTCGAGAACGACGTGCCGAGCGTGCAGAAGCTGCTCGACCAGGCGATGCAACTGATCGATCAGGCGCGCGGCCGGATTCCGCAATTCATCGCGAGCTCTCTGCCGGTCGACACCGAGCAGATGAAAGCCAAGGCCGGCGAACTCATGCAGACGCACGCGAACATGCTGCAACAAAGCGGCAAGACGGCGGCGCGCGCGTTCACGCACATTCTGATCGGCATGATCATCGGCGCGATTATCGCGGTCAGCGCGCAGAAGCATATGCAGCGGCTGCCGCTGTCCACGGCGTTCGTCACGCGCGTGACGCGTTTCGCCGACGCGTTTCGCCGCATTGTTTTCGCGCAAGTGAAAATCTCCGCGATCAACGCGGTATTCACCGGCATCTTCCTGCTGGTCGTGCTGCCGATGTTTCACGACCAGTTGCCGCTGTCGAAAACGCTGGTGCTGATTACGTTCATCGTCGGCTTGCTGCCGGTCATCGGCAATCTGATTTCGAACACGATTATCGTGGCGGTCGCGCTGTCGGTCAGCTTTCCTGCCGCGGTCATGTCGCTCGCGTTTCTGATCCTGATCCACAAGCTCGAGTACTTCCTGAACGCGCGGATCGTCGGCGGACAGATCGAGGCGCGCGCGTGGGAACTGCTCGTGGCGATGCTCGTCATGGAAGCCGCGTTCGGTCTGCCGGGCGTGGTCGCCGCGCCGATCTTCTATGCGTATATCAAGCGTGAGCTGATTTATCTGAGGCTGGTTTAGGTTCGTTGCGCGCCGCTCGGCTCGCAGGCAAGGAAAACGGCACCGCGGTGCCGTTTTTTTTCATCGTCAGAAGTCGATGCGCGCGTTCAGTGACAGCGTGCGCGGATCGCCCGGCGTCACGTAATCCGCGTACTGGTATTCCCAGTAACGGCGGTTGAGCAGGTTGTCGATGGCCGCGCGGAACGTCACGTCATAGCCGCCGATTCGCGTCGCATAGCTCGCGCCGAGGTTCACGAGCATATAGCCCGGCGCGTTCAGATTCGACGACGGCCGCACGTTCGTATTGCCCGTGAACTTGGCGTCCGCGCCGATGCGCAGACCCGGCACGTACGGCACCGAGTAAGTCGCATGACCGGCGACGACGAACTGCGGCGCGCCCGCCACGCGATTGCCGTTGTTGGCCGCGCCACGCTCGTACTTCGTATTGATCCACATGAGATCGCCGCCGACATTCCAGTGGCTGCCGAGACGCACGTCGCCGCCCATCTCGATGCCCTGGAAGATCGACTCGCCGTCCTGCGTGTAGACGTTCGCGCTGTTCGCGTAAGCCGCGCCGCGTTCGATGCGGAACAGCGCGGCCGTCGCGCTCCAGCGTCCCTGCTCCGTCTTGATGCCGACTTCGTACTGCTTGCTGCGCAACGGCTTGAGCAGCTCGCCGCGGTTTGCATACGTGTCGCCGACCACCGTGCCCGCTTCCAGTGACTCCACGTAGCTCGTGTAAAGCGTCGTGGTCGGCGCGAGCTTGAACATCACCGCGACGGTCGGCGTGACCACGCCGTTCTGGCTGTACGTCGACGTTGTGGCGCCGCTGGTCGAGTAGCCGTGCTGCTCGTAGTTCGTGTACCGCACGCCGCCGAGCACCGACCAACGCTGCGTCAACTGGATGGTGTCGCTCGCGAACAGCGCCTTCTGCGTGATGTCGCTGTCGCGATACGTGTAGTAGTTCGACGCGCCGCCGAACGTGTTCGTATTCGGCTGATAGATGTTGCCCGTGCCGATCTGCCCGAAGAAGCTGTTCGCGCCGTAGTCGTTCGTCTGCCGCTGATACGCGGCGCCGAATACGAGTTGATGCTGCAGCGGTCCGGTCTTCACCTGGCCTTCCGCGGACACCTGCCACAAGCTCAGCTGATGCCCTTCCTTGCCGGCGAAACGGCTGTCGGTGTAATCGCCCGCGCCGTTCAGCAGGTAGTACGTGCTTTCGTTGCGATCGCGCGAGCTCTTGCTGTAGCTGTAGCTCGCATTGAGCGTCCAGTTCTCGCCGAGGTTGTACTGAAGCCCCGCCGTGTAGAGCTGCAGGTTCGTATTCAGATGCTGGTCGGGACCGGACAGGTCGCCGGTGCCGCCGCTGATCGTATGCGGGAGCGACGTGCCGGTGTATTGCGCCGTCGAAATCGAACCGGTGATGCCGGTGGAATGGCGCTCCTGATACAGCGCGCCGAAGGTGGCCTTGAGGTCGCGCGTGATGCGGGCGTCGAGCGCGACCGAAACCGAATCGCGCCGCACGTTGCCGTCGTTATAGGTTTTGCCTTCCTCGTGCGTCGCGTTCAGGCGATAGCCGAACATACCGTTGGGGCCGACGCGGCCGCCGAGGTCCGCGTGCTCGGTCCAGACGCCGTCCGTGTAATAGCCGACGTCGACGCTGCGCACGGGCGTCGTCGAGACCGGCGGCTTCTTCGTCACGTAGTTGACGACGCCGCCCGGCGCGCCGAAGCCGTACATGAAGCCGGTCAGGCCTTTCAGCAACTCGACTTTTTCGAGCTGCTCGTACGGCATCGTGATGCCATAGCTGTTGAACGGCATGCCGTCGATTTTGAAACCCGACTGCCAGTCGAGCTGCATGCCGCGCACCGTCAGATACGTGGCCCACGCGTTGTACGCGTTGCCGTTGTCGGACACGGAGGCGTCGGTGGCGAACACGTCGCCGAGTTTCGACGGCTGGCGATCCTGCAACTCCTCGCTCGTCACGACGGTCGTCGAAAACGGCGTATCGAGTTGCGAACGCGTGCCGAGCGCTCCGCTGCCGACGTCCTCTTTCAGATGCTGCGTGGTGTCCTGCGCCGCAGTGACTTTGACCGTCGGCAGCGCCTTGTCTTCGCTATCCGCCGATGCCGATGGCGACGCTGGTGTCGACGCCGGCGGCACTGACTGTGCGAGCGCCGCCTGAGTGGCCGTCAGCGCCAGGCACGCGGCCCAGTGCAATCGACGCTTCGTGCGCGTTTTCTGTGGACGCGCTTCCCCGTTATGTTTGTTCATTCCCTTTCCCGTCGTCGGTGATTCACTTAACGAATGAGAATCATTCCCATTACACGGGACGGGATGATGCCGAAAAACTATGCGGATTGTAAGCCCCTTCATGCGACATTTTGCCGCACTTGGCACGCGCGGACGGTGGGCCAAGCCTTATGCAGCGGGACTTCAACGGGTTTTGACGCGTCGCAGCAACTATCGCCTTAGCAAACCTTTCAGAGAACTTGCCGCCGACAACGTGCGTCGCTTAAGATGCGAACAATTCCCATTTACGCGCCGACTCTCGCAGTGACACGTCCCCCGGATTTTTTCTTGCTTTCGTTGGCCCGCTCATGAGGCGCCAGTTCGTTCGCCTGCATCGCTGGTTCGGCGTGGCCACGGCGCTGTTCCTGTTCGTCGCGGGATTGACCGGCGCGGTGATCGCGTGGGATCACGAACTCGACGCCGCGCTCAACCCGTCCTTCTTCGAGGCGCGCACGCCAGGGCCGGCGTTGTCGGGGCTGGAACTCGCGCGGCGCGTCGAGGCTGCCGATCCGCGCGTGCAAGTGACGTATCTGCCGCTCGCGGCCGAGCCCGGCCATACGTTGCAGATGATGGTGCTGCCGCGCATCGACCCGGCCACGCGAGCGCCGTACAAGCTGGACTTCAACCAGATCGCCGTCGATCCGGCCACCGGCGACGTGCAGGGGCGCCGCGAATGGGGCGCCTTTTCCCTGTCGCGCATCAACCTGATTCCGTTCATTTACAAGCTGCACTACACGCTGCATTTGCCGTTTACCGGCGGCGTCGATGCCGGCGTCTGGCTGATGGGCGTGGTCGGCATCGTCTGGCTGTTCGACAGCGTCATTGCGCTCGGCCTGTCGTTTCCGAGTCTCAAGGCGTGGCGCAAGTCGCTCGCGTTCCGCTTCGGGCGCGGCGGCTATGCGCTCACCTTCGACCTGCATCGCTCGGGCGGCGTGTGGATCTGGGGCCTGCTCATGATCGTCGCGCTGACGTCGGTGTCGATGAACCTCGCCGCACCCGTTGTGCGCCCCATCGTGTCGATGTTTTCGACGCTGACGCCGGACCCGATCAACAACCCGGAGATCGTCCGCGCGCCCAAGCCCAGCCACGGCGTGCTGAGTCGCGAGCGCATCGTGCAACTCGCCGAAGAAGCCGGCAAGGCGCAGCACATCGCCGTGCCGCCGGGCGGCATGTACTACGCGGAGTTCCTGCACACCTACGGCGTGGGCTTCTACGAGACGGGCAACGATCACGGCGACATGGGCCTCGGCAACCCGTGGATGTACTGGGACGCGGCCACCGGCAAACTGCTCGGCAAGCAGATTCCCGGCAAGGGCACGGCCGGCGACATCTTCATGCAGGTTCAATTTCCGCTGCACTCGGGTCGTATTCTCGGTGTCGGCGGACGGATATTGATTAGCGCGGTCGGCATCGCAGTGGCCGTGCTGAGCGCGACTGGATTGCTGATCTGGCTAAGGAAGCTGAATGCGCGCCGAGGGGCGGCGGTAAAGGCGAGGAAGGCTCAGAGCGTGGAGGAAACTCAGAGAGCGCCAGTCGCGCGCAACGCCGACCGGATGCCGGAGCGGTCACGGGAAGAGGTGGCGTCGGAATAAGGCGGCGGGAGGAGAGCAATTCATCGCGGCGGCATCTTCAAGCGCCACGCCTTGGCACTGCGCATCGTTAACACGTTCGTACGCATTGTGCGAAACGCACCGGCTTCATTTGAATTACAACGAAGGTGCGCCGCCGCGACGCTCAACATCACGCCGAGCCGCGGCAGCGGCCCCAACCTCCTACCGAAACACCACCGTCTTACTCCCGTTCAACACCACCCGATGCTCGACGTGCCACTTCACCGCGCGCGCGAGCGTCACGCATTCGACGTCGCGGCCAATCGCCGTCAACTGCTCCGGCGTCATGCTGTGGTCCACGCGCTCCACTTCCTGCTCGATGATCGGACCTTCGTCCAGATCGGTCGTCACGTAGTGCGCGGTTGCGCCGATCAGCTTCACGCCGCGGTCGAACGCCTGGTAATACGGCTTCGCGCCCTTGAAGCTCGGCAGGAACGAGTGATGAATGTTGATCGCGCGTCCGGCGAGCGCTTCGCACAGCTTCGGCGACAAAATCTGCATGTAGCGCGCGAGCACGACGAGATCCGCCTGATGCTCGTCGATCACTTCGAGCGCGCGCGCTTCCTGCGCCGCCTTGGCCTCGGGCGTGCCGCCCAGCAGCGGAAAATGATGGAACGGAATGTCGTAGCTGGCGGCGAGCTGATAGAACTCCTTGTGATTCGAGATGATCGCCGGAATCTCGATGTTCAACTGACCGGTGCGGTAGCGGAACAGCAGGTCGTTCAGGCAATGGCCGATCTTCGACACCATTATCACGACGCGCGGCTTCACCGATGCATCGTGCAACTCCCAGTTCATACCGAAGTGCTCGGCAAGCGCCGCGAATGACACGCGCAATGCGTCGAGCCCCGGATCGCCGCCCACCTGCTGGAAATGCACGCGCATGAAGAACTCGCCGGTGCGGCTGTCGCCGAACTGCGCGGAGTCGAGAATATTGCTGCCGCGCTCGAACAGAAAGCCCGACACGGCGTGGACGATGCCGGGCCGATCGGCGCACGACAGTTTGAGGATAAAGCTGTGATCGGTCGACATGACCTGGGTGACTCCCTTCTTCAATGCGTGGTTTGTTCGGTGTAGCTGGTTTCAACGTTAGGCATCTCGCGCCGCGCTGCTATCACCCGCCGCTGTCAACCAGTTACGGGCGGCGTAAACAGCGCCTCTATTCCCTGGCACGCCTCTTCGTCGATCCAGCGGCGACGCAGCAGGCAATCGAGCGTGGCGAGACTCGCGTCGACGGTCATCGCACCTTCCTCGATCCAGCGCGCCACTTCGTCGATGCGGGCAAGGCGATGCTCACCGACTTCGCCGTCCTGATTACGCGGCGCAAAATCGGCCGGCAGCGCGAGGTCGTAGATGAAAATCTGCTCGGCCTGCGTGCCTTCCGGCAACGATTGCAGCACATAAGCGGTGCGCCCCGCCACGGCGCGCACGGCGATTTCCTCGGGAATGCCGGCTTCTTCCCAGCATTCCTTGACGATCGTCGTCTCGACGCTGAAACCCCAACCGATTCCGCCCGCCACGACATTGTCGAGCATGCCCGGATCGGTCGCCTTGGTGTCGCTGCGGCGCGCGATCCACAATCCCGGCGCGCCGCCGTCCGCATATTCTACGACGCCGTTCAGATGCACCGCGTACGTCATCGTGCCGAAGAAGCGCGACGCCGCGCGCTCGATGTACGCGAGCGGCCGCGCGTCGAACGCGTTGCGGATCGCGTAGGTCTCGTTGCGCCAGCCTGGAATGCGCCCGTCGGCGGCAAGAGCGCCGATCACCGAACCGAGCGCCGCGCTGCGCAGATCGACTGTGTTGAAGGCCGGCGCGAGCTTCACGCGCGCATCGTCGATCTCGAACACGTCGGGCCAGCGCGCGAGCAAACGTACGTCGTCCGAACGAATCCAGCCGACCTGCTCGGCGTCGATCCAGAGCGGCAGATGCGCGTGAGCATCGAAGCGGCGCGCGGCAACGAGGCAAGGCAAACTCATTCGACACTCCACATTTTTTCCAGCGAGGCTGGACGACAAGTGCGGCACGTCGTCAGCCGCGTAGCTGATTAGTCGCGCAACGTGACGCGAATTCCCAGTGCAATAAACGTAGCGCCCGCAAGACGGTCGAGCCACACACCCACGCGCGGCCGCCGCCTCAGCCATCCGCCGATCATTCCCGCGCACACGCCGAACAGCGAAAACACCACGAGCGTCTGCAACATGAAAAGCGCGCCGAGTTCCAGCATCTGCACCGTGACGCTTTGTGCACCGTTTTGTGCACCGCCGGTCTGCACGAATTGCGGCAGGAACACGACAAAGAACAGCGTCACTTTCGGATTGAGCAGATTGCCGAGCACGCTTTGACGGAACACGGTCATCAACGGTTGCGGCGCGCGTTCGTGAGCGGTCGCGAGGCCCTGGCTGCGCAGCGCCTTGATGCCGATCCACACGAGATACGCGGCGCCGGCCAGTTTGATGGCCTCAAACGCGAGCGGCGACGAGCGCAGCAACGCAGCCACGCCGAGCGCGGCCAGTGTCGTGTGGAACGTGATGCCCGTCGCAAAGCCGAGCGCCGCGACGAGACCCGCGGCGCGGCCCTGCGAGATGCCGCGCGCGAGCACTTGCAGATTGTCGGGACCGGGCGCCATCGTGATCGCAATCGATGTGGCGAGGAACAAGGCGAAGTTGGGCATCGTTCTTACCTACCTTTCTTTATGCGGACAGCAAGGCGCACACAGCGGCGTGGCGCCGCGCTCAATGACCGTCGAAACTCGTCACGGTATAAAGCGGCAGGCCGCCGCCCGCGAGCAGCTTCGAGCCGCCAAGCTCGGGCAAGTCGATAATCGCCGCGCCTTCAACGACCACTGCGCCGAGCCGCTCGAGCAGAATCTTGCCGGCCATCATCGTGCCGCCGGTCGCGATCAGATCGTCGACGATCAACACGCGGTCGCCCGGCTTGCACGCGTCCTCGTGAATTTCCACGGTGGCCGTGCCGTATTCGAGCTCGTACGATTGCGACGCGCGCTTGTAGGGCAGTTTGCCCTCCTTACGGATCGGAATGAAGCCGAGGTTCAGCTCGTACGCGAGAATCGGCCCGATGATGAAACCGCGCGCGTCGAGCCCGGCGATGTAGTCGAGCTTCGCATCGATATAACGCTGCACGAAGAGGTCGATCAGCACCCGCAGCGACCTCGGCTCACGCAACAGCGGCGTGATGTCGCGAAACTGCACGCCGGCCTGCGGCCAGTCCTGAACCGTGCGAATGTGGCTCTTGATGTAGTCGGCCGCGTCGAGCGGCGCGCTCGCAAGCGCGTTTGACATGATGTCTCCGGATGGACCGCGTAAGGCCCAATGAAAAGCTGAATCGATGCTGGACGCGCGGACCGTGCCGCGCATTCGCTATGCCGCGGCGGCGCCCGCGCGGCGGTGTTTCGAGAGCCGCTCCTCGGCCTGCGCCAGTTGCTCCGGCAAGCCGCGCAACACGACGATGTCGCTCGCGCGCAGCTTGGTCGACGGATCGGGCTCCACACCGCGAATGCCGTGCCGGCGAATCGCCGTGACTTCGACACCGAGTTCGTAAAGGCCCAGCTCCGCCAGCGTGCGGCCGACCGCGTCGGCATTCGTATCGACCGGGACCGATTGTAGCCGCACCTGTTCGTGACCGTCGTCGTCGTCCATGTCGTCGGCGCCGTGGAAATAGCCGCGCAGCAGCGCATAGCGCTCGTCGCGCATTTCCTCGACGCGGCGCACCACGCGGCGCATCGGCACGCCCATCACCACCAGCGTGTGCGATGCGAGCATCAGACTGCCTTCGACAATCTCCGGAATCACCTCGGTTGCGCCTGCGGCCAGCAGCTTTTCCAGATCGGCGTCGTCGACGGTACGAACGATGACCGGCAAGGTCGGCTCAAGTTCATGAATGTTGTGCAGCACGCGCAATGCCGACGGCGTGTTCGCATACGTGATCGCGATCGCCGCGGCGCGGTGAATGCCGGCCGCGAGCAGCGACTCGCGCCGCCCGGCATCGCCGAACACGACCGATTCGCCCGCCGTCGCCGCCGCTTGCACGCGATCCGGGTCGAGGTCCAGCGCGACGTACGAAAGACCTTCATGTTCGAGCATGCGCGCAAGGTTCTGCCCCGCGCGGCCGTAGCCGCAAATGATCACGTGGCCGCTTTGCTTCAGGCTCTGCGTGGCGATGCGCGTCATCTGCAGCGACTGCATCATCCATTCGGTCGAAGACAGGCGCAGCACGATGCGGTCCGCGTTCTGGATCAGGAACGGCGCGGCGAGCATCGAGAGCAACATCGCGGCGAGAATGGCCTGCAACAGCGTGGCGTCGACGAGATGTTTGTCGAGAATCAGATTCAGCAGCACGAAGCCGAATTCGCCGGCTTGCGCGAGGCCGAGACCCGTGCGCATGGCGACGCCCGGCGACGCGCCGAACAGACGCGAAAGCCCGGTGATCATCACCGCCTTCAGCAAGGTCGGCCCGATCAGGAAGCCGAGCACGATCAGCGGATGCTCCCAGATCACACGCGGATTCAGCAGCATGCCGGTCGTGACGAAGAAGAGCCCGAGCAGCACGTCGCGAAACGGCTTGATGTCTTCTTCCACCTGATGACGATACGGCGTCTCCGCGATCAGCATGCCGGCGATAAACGCGCCGAGCGCAAGCGAAAGACCGAACTTGTCCGTGATGAACGCGGAGCCGAGCGTGACGAGCAACAGATTGAGAATGAACAGTTCCTGCGAGCGCCGCCGCGCGACCACGTTGAACCAGCGCGTCATGAACTTCTGACCGACGATCAACAGCAGCGACAACGCGACGACGATCTTGATCGCCGCGATGCCGAGCGCGTTCATCAGGTCTTTCGAATCGCCGCCCAGCGCCGAGATGATGATGAGGAGCGGCACCACCGCGAGATCCTGAAACAGCAGCACGCCGAAGATATTGCGGCCGTGCTCGGTCTCGATCTCGAGGCGCTCCGCGAGCATCTTGCTGACAATGGCCGTCGACGACATCGCGAGCGCGCCGCCGAGTGCAATGCTCGCCTGCCACTTGATATGCACCCAGCGCTCGAACGCGAAACCGAGCGAGACCGCGACCACGATCGTGCCGAGCACCTGCAACAGGCCGAGCCCGAAGACGAGGCGGCGCATCGAGCGCAGCTTCGCAAGCGAGAACTCGAGGCCGATGGAAAACATCAGGAACACGACGCCGAATTCGGCGAGATTCTGCGCGCCGACCGAATCGGGAACGAGACCGAGCGCATTCGGCCCGACAAGAATGCCGACGGTCAGATAGCCGAGCATCGGCGGAAGATTCAGAAAGCGAAAAACCACCACGCCCGCCACTGATGCCAGCAGCAGGAACAGCGTCATCTCCAGCGGGGAAATCATCGGCAAAAACGCATGGGTAAAGCGTCCTCGTTCGTCAGCGGAACCGCGCACGGAACACGCCGTGCGACAAGGTTGAGGGGCCGTTATACAGGGCGATAAAGCGGGCAATGGAGGCAGCGGCTTTGCACAGCAGGCCCGGCGCGGCGAACAGGCGCCTTTGCTATACTTCGCGAATGATAGCGAAAATCAATGGCGACCGGGCACTCGCGCTCGCTCGCGACGTGCTCGACATCGAAGCGGACGCCGTGCGCGCGCTTCGCGATCAGCTCGACGACGCGTTCGTCGGCGCGGTCGACTTCATCCTGGGTTGCCGTGGGCGCGTGGTGGTCTCGGGCATCGGCAAGTCGGGACATGTGGCGCGCAAGCTCGCGGCCACGCTCGCGAGCACGGGTACGCCGGCTTTCTTCGTGCATCCGGCAGAAGCAAGCCACGGCGATCTCGGCATGGTCACCGCCGACGACGTCTTCCTCGCGCTGTCCAATTCCGGTGAAACCGAAGAACTCGTGGCGATTCTGCCGCTCATCAAACGGATCGGCGCGAAGCTGATTGCGATGACCGGCCGGCCGTCGTCGAGTCTGGCGAAACTGGCCGACGTGCATCTGAATTCCGGCGTCGCGAAAGAAGCGTGTCCGATGAATCTTGCGCCCACCGCGAGCACCACCGCAGCGCTTGCGCTCGGCGACGCGCTCGCCGTCGCGGTGCTCGACGCGCGGGGTTTCGGCCGCGACGATTTCGCGCGCTCGCATCCGGGCGGCGCGCTCGGCCGCCGCCTGCTCACGTATGTCAGCGACGTCATGCGCACCGGCGACCAGGTGCCGAAGGTCACGCCTGAAGCCACCGTGCGCGACGCGCTGTTCCAGTTGACCGCGAAGCGCATGGGCATGACCGCGATTGTCGATCAGGAAGACCGCGTAAAAGGCATTTTCACCGACGGCGATTTGCGCCGCGTGCTGGAGCGCGACGGCGATTTCCGCGCGCTGTCCATCGCCGCCGTCATGACCGCCGATCCGCGCACCATCGGTCCAGATCATCTCGCGGTCGAAGCCGTGGAACTGATGGAGCGCCATCGCATCAATCAGATGCTGGTCGTCGACGAAGCGGGCAAGCTGATCGGCGCGCTCAACATGCACGACCTGTTCTCGAAGAAGGTGATCTGATGGCCGTCGCGCCCCCTACCGCTACCGAACGCGCGAGCCGCGTGAAGCTGATGATTTTCGACGTCGACGGCGTGCTGACCGACGGCGGCCTGCTTTTCACGGCGGAAGGCGACACGATGAAAGCCTTCAATTCCATGGACGGCCACGGCATGAAGCTGCTGCGCCAGGCCGGCATTGAAACGGCGATCATCACCGGCCGCAAGTCGGGCATCGTCGCGGCGCGCGCGAAGGAAATGCACATCACGCATGTGTATCAGGGCATCGACAACAAGCCGCAGGCATTCGCCGATCTGCTCGAAGCAACCGGCATGAGCGCCGACGAATGCGGCTACATGGGCGACGACTGGGTCGATCTCGGCGTGATGCTGAAGGTCGGCTTCGCGGCGGCGCCCGCCAATTCGCATCCTGAAGTGATCGCGCGGGCGCATTGGGTCAGCGAGGCGCGCGGCGGTCACGGCGCGGCACGCGAAGTCTGCGACACCCTACTGCGCGCCCAGCACAAGTACGAGGCGCTGCTCGCGGCCGCCTGCAGCGGCGAAACGCGAGGCCTCGTGGGATGAACAACCAGTTTCGCCTGACTTCGCTGATTCCGCTCGTCGCGATGGCCGCGCTCGCGGGCATCACGTGGTGGCTTTTGCAGGCCACGTTGCCGCGGCAAAACGAAGGCGTGGTGCGTCCCAAGGAGCACACGCCGGACTACTTCGCCGACAACTTCTCGGTGTCCGAACTCGACCAGTCGGGCTCGACGCAATATCGCCTGACCGCGCAGTCGCTGATTCATTACGAAGACGACGAACTGAGCGATCTCGTGAAGCCCGCGATGCGCGCGTTCCAGCCCGGCAAGCCGGTTGTGACCGCGACCGGCGACACGGGCAAGGTGAACGGCGACGCGTCCATCGTCGATCTGTACGGCAACGCCCGCATTCTGCGCTCCGCAGGCTACGGCGATCCGCAGATGCAGGCCGATTCCGAGCATTTCCGCGTGCTCGTCAACGACGATGTGATCGAGACAGAAAAGCCGGTTAAACTTCAGCGCGGCGTGTCCGTGATGACCGCCAGCGGCATGAACTACAACAACGTCACCCGGGTGATGAAGCTCTTCGGCAACGTAAAAGGCGCGATCGCCGCGTCCGACGCCGGCGGCAGCTCGCCCAAGCAACCCGGGTAAATCCATTCCAGGCGTGACTGCATGAACGAATCGTTCCCCCGTTTTGATACCGGCCGCTCGCGCGCCGTGTCGGCGTGCCGCGCCGGACTCGCTGCGCTCCTGGTCGCCTTGCCGCTCGCCGGCTTCGCGCCGCTCGCGCACGCGGACCGCGCCGACAAGGACAAGCCGCTCAACATCGAAGCGGACAACATGACTTACGACGACCTGAAGCAGGTCAACATCTTCACCGGCCATGTGGTCGCCACCAAGGGCACGATCGTGATCAAGGCCGATCGCGTCGAAGTGACGCAAGACCCGCAGGGCTATCAGTACGCGACCGGCACGTCGAGCGGCGGCAATCTGTCGTACTTCCGCCAGAAGCGCGAAGGTCTGGACGAATACATCGAAGGCACGGCTATTCGTATCGACTACGACGGCAAGCAGGATCTGACCACGCTTACCACGAATGCGACCGTCAAGCGCCTGCAGGGTCTGTCCACCGTGATCGATCAGGTGCACGGCAGCGTCATCACGTATGACGGCCAGAAAGACTTCTATACCGCGAAGGCGGGCAAGGACGTCGCCGGCCCGGGCAATCCGAGCGGCCGCGTGCGCGCGATGCTGTCGCCGCGCAACGGCGGCGCTGCGCCGCTGAACGGCGCATCGGCCACGCTCGCGCCGTCCACCACGATTCAGGGAGCGCCGAATCAGTGAGCACCTCCGCGTCCCTACCCAATCGCAAGCCCGCAGGTACGAGTAGTTCGCTGGTCGTACGGAATCTGAAAAAGCGCTACGGTTCGCGCACGGTCGTCAAAGACGTTTCGCTCGATGTGAAAAGCGGCGAAGTGGTCGGCCTGCTCGGTCCGAACGGCGCGGGCAAGACCACGTCGTTCTATATGATCGTCGGCCTCGTGCCGCTCGATGCCGGCGAAATCGACCTGGACGGCAAGTCGATCAGCCTCTTGCCCATCCACAAGCGCGCTTCGCTCGGGCTGTCGTATCTGCCGCAGGAAGCCTCGGTGTTCCGCAAGCTTTCCGTCGAGGAAAATATTCGCGCGGTGCTCGAACTGCAGCACGAGGACAACGGCAAGCGCCTGTCCAAAGACGCCATCACGAACCGCACTGAAGCGCTGCTGGACGAACTGCAAATCGCGCATTTGCGTGAAAATCCGGCGCTTTCGCTGTCGGGCGGCGAGCGCCGCCGCGTGGAAATCGCGCGGGCGCTCGCCACGAATCCGAGCTTTATTCTGCTCGACGAACCGTTCGCGGGCGTCGACCCGATCGCGGTGCTGGAAATCCAGAAGATCGTTAAATTTCTGAAGCAGCGCAATATTGGCGTGCTAATCACCGATCACAACGTGCGTGAAACGCTCGGCATCTGCGACCACGCTTACATCATCAGCGACGGCAGCGTGCTCGCCGCCGGCGCGCCAAGCGAAATCATCGAAAACGAAAGCGTGCGGCGCGTCTATCTGGGCGAGCATTTCCGCATGTAAAGGCGCAGGGAACCGGCGGCGCCGCGCGCGTTGTCGGCCCCTTGCGTTGTTTCCGGCTCGTTTTCGAGCTGGGCGGCTCGCGTCGGGCGCCGTCGAAAGCGGACGCATTGGTAATTGCGAATTCGCAAGGTATCGCGGTCGTGGCAAACTCTCTACAATGAATCTGAACTTGCCATGAAAGCCAGCCTCCAACTCCGCCTATCGCAGCATCTTGCGTTGACCCCGCAACTGCAGCAGTCCATCCGGCTGCTTCAGCTGTCCACGCTCGAACTGCAGCAGGAAGTGGCAACGGCGATCTCGCAGAATCCGCTCCTCGAGAACGAGGACGACTGGATCGCGAGCCCGCTGCGCGTGGCGTCCGACGGCTCTCTGATCACGCAGGCGCCCAGTTCGTCCGCGCCGCCCGAGCAGATGGGCGGCAATGGCTCGTCGTCGAGCAGCAGTGAGCGCTCGGAGAACGGCGAGCCGCAAGGCGTGGACGAATACAACGGCCTCTCGGGCGACGGCAACGGCGACGCGTCGCAATGGAATCTCGACGACTACGGCCGCTCCGGCAACGCCTCCGACGACGACGATTTGCCGCCGCTGCAAATTCACGAATCGAGTACTTCGCTGCGCGATCACCTGATGGCGCAACTGCGCGTCACGCAGGCCGGTCAGCGCGACCGCGCGCTCGTCACCTTCCTGATCGAGTCGCTCGACGACGACGGCTATCTTGCCGCCACGCTTGAAGAAGTGCTCGCCGACTTGCCCGAAGAACTCGAAGTCGACCTGGACGAAATGAATGCGGCGCTCGCGCTGCTGCACAGTTTCGACCCCGCGGGCGTCGGCGCGCGTTCCGCGTCCGAATGCCTGAAGCTGCAATTGTTGCGGCTCGAACCCTCGCCTACGCGGGCGCTTGCGCTCGACATCGTCAGCCATTATCTGGAACTGCTTGCGGCGCGCGATTTCACGCGTCTGCGCAAGCATCTGAAGGCAAACGACGACGATCTGCGCGACGCGCACATGCTGATCCGCTCGCTCGAACCGTTTCCCGGCGCAGCGTATGGCAAGGCCGAAGCGGATTACGTGGTGCCGGACATCATGGTGCGCAAAACCGCCCAGGGCTGGCAGGCCGAACTCAATCCCGAGGTCGTGCCGAAGCTGCGCATCAACCACCTGTACGCCAACATTTTGCGCAATAACCGGGGCGATCCGGGCAGCGGTTCGTTGCGCCAGCAACTGCAGGAAGCGCGCTGGCTGATCAAGAATATCCAGCAGCGTTTCGAGACGATCCTGCGGGTCGCGCAAGCCATTGTCGAGCGTCAAAAGAGCTTTTTTGTGCACGGCGAAATTGCCATGCGCCCCTTGGTTTTGCGGGAAATTGCTGATACGCTGGGCCTACACGAGTCGACTGTCTCGCGTGTGACAACCGGTAAGTACATGCTCACCCCGTTCGGGACGCTCGAGTTCAAATACTTCTTCGGTTCGCATGTTTCGACAGATACGGGCGGCGCGGCGTCTTCGACCGCCATTCGCGCGCTCATCAAGCAACTGATAGGAGCGGAAAACGCAAAAACGCCTCTCTCAGACAGCCGCATAGCCGAACTGCTGGCGGAACAGGGCTTCGTGGTCGCACGGCGCACCGTGGCGAAATATCGCGAAGCGCTCAGAATCCCGGCAGTCAACCTGCGCAAGTCTCTGTAGCCCGTCGCCTTCCGTGGCGGGCATTTACCGGCCGCTCCGCAAGTTGGCGGACAGGCCGGCCGATGCGACCTGCCAGAAGTCAGTCACCGGGGGGCGACTCAGGCAAGCCGACAGATCGACCGGACCTACGTCATCGTGCGGACCAAGCGGCCACTAGCTTGGAGAAGCACTATGAATCTGCAGATCAGTGGACACCACCTCGAAGTTACGCCTGCGTTGCGCGAATACGTGATCTCCAAATTGGATAGGGTGCTAAGACATTTCGATCAGGTCATCGACGGCAGTGTGGTCCTCTCGGTCGACAACCACAAGGAAAAGGAAAAGCGGCAAAAGGTTGAAATCAACCTGCATCTGAAGGGCAAGGACATTTTTGTCGAGAGCTGTGACAGCGACCTTTACGCTGCGATCGATCTGATGATCGACAAGCTCGACCGGCAAGTGATACGCCACAAGGATCGCCTGCAAGGCCATCAGCACGAAGCGATCAAGTATCAACCGGCACCGCAACTGGACGTGCCGCCGCAGTAAGCGAATCCGCAAGCACTGCTTCAGTTCGCTCACCGAAACCGCCCGCAATCGGGCGGTTTTTTGTTGGGGCTTTGGTTGCGTTGTTCGTTGGGTTTTTCATTGCGTTTTTCGTTTGCACCCACGCCGGCCAATCCGAAGAAAGAACCTATTGCGCATTGATGGCGCGCCGCACCATACGCTGCTACCCTGTTCTATAATGTTCCGGTTACCATCGGGGTCTAGCTCGCATGCAGGCGGTGTGCCGGAGTCCTGTGCTTTCGGACTCCAACGTACGTCGCCGTGAGCATCAAACGAATGGAACACCAATCAATCGCCCCAGCGAGGAGAACCCAGGCCACGTTTTCGCCTGTCAACATGAATCGTTTAGCCAAATTTCTTCCCCTCGAGAACGTCGTCGTCGGACTATCGGTCACCAGCAAAAAGCGCGTGTTCGAGCAAGCGGGCCTCATCTTCGAGAACCAGAACGGCATCGCCCGCAGCACGGTCACAGACAATCTGTTTGCGCGCGAGCGCCTCGGATCGACGGGGCTCGGCGAAGGCGTCGCGATTCCGCACGGCCGGATCAAAGGACTCAAGCAGCCGCTCGCCGCGTTTGTCCGCCTGGCCGAGGCCATTCCTTTCGAGTCGCCCGACGGTCAGCCGGTCTCTCTGCTCATCTTCCTGCTCGTGCCCGAACAGGCCACGCAGCAGCACCTCGAAATTCTTTCGGAAATCGCGCAACTGCTGTCCGACCGCGAGGCCCGCGAGCGCCTGCACACGGAAGAAGACCGCGAATCATTGCATCGTCTGCTCACTCAGTGGCAACCTTGATGCAGCGGCGGTCATCCGCACGCCGCCTATCCGCACGCCCAACCGCCCGCGTGCGGATATCGCCAGGCCCGGCTCACGGCGCGCGTTAGCGCGGCCCGCGCTGTGCCCGGCAAGCGGCCAACACTGGAGTCACTGACTCATGGACACGTCCAGCATCAACGCCCAGAGCATTTTCGACGATAACGCCGCCACGCTGAAACTGAGCTGGCTGACAGGGCATGAAGGCTGGGAACGCGGCTTTTCTTCGGAATCGGTCGCGAATGCCACGTCGAGCGCCGACCTCGTCGGCCACTTGAACCTGATCCATCCGAACCGGATCCAGGTGCTCGGCGACGCCGAAATCGACTACTACAAACGCCAGACCGACGAAGACCGCTCGCGCCACATGGCCGAGCTGATCGCGCTGGAACCGCCGTTCCTCGTGGTGGCGGGCGGCGTTGCCGCGCCGCCGGAACTGGTGCTGCGCTGCACGCGCTCGTCCACGCCGCTTTTCACCACGCCGATGTCGGCGGCCGCGGTAATCGACAGCCTGCGCCTTTACATGTCGCGCATTCTTGCGCCGCGCGCCACGTTGCACGGCGTGTTCATGGACATCCTCGGCATGGGCGTGCTGCTCACCGGCGATTCGGGCCTCGGTAAGAGCGAGCTTGGTCTCGAACTGATCAGCCGCGGTCACGGCCTCGTCGCTGACGACGCAGTGGATTTCGTGCGCCTCGGCCCGGACTTCGTCGAAGGACGCTGCCCGCCGCTTTTGCAAAACCTGCTGGAAGTGCGCGGCCTGGGCCTGCTCGACATCAAGACGATTTTCGGCGAAACCGCCGTGCGCCGCAAAATGAAGCTGAAGCTCATCGTGCAACTGGTACGCCGTCCTGACGGCGAGTTCCAGCGGCTGCCGCTGGAAAGCCAAACCGTCGACGTGCTCGGCCTGCCGATCAGCAAGGTGACGATCCAGGTGGCGGCCGGCCGCAACCTCGCGGTGCTGGTCGAAGCGGCCGTGCGCAACACGATCCTGCAACTGCGCGGCATCGACACGTTGCGCGATTTCATGGACCGCCAGCGTCTCGCCATGCAGGACCCGGATAGCCAGTTTCCCGGCAAACTGATTTAAGTCGGCGGGCATGTCGACCCGGTTGACGCCGCAGCCCGCGGCTGTCCGCGGGTACGCGCGAAAGGGCTCAGATGCTATGATGAAACGGACCGATTTCACGACTTCATGCGCATAATCCTCATCACCGGCATATCCGGCTCAGGCAAATCCGTCGCGCTAAACGCGCTCGAAGACGCAGGTTATTACTGCGTCGACAATCTGCCGCCGCGCTTTCTGCCCGAGCTCGCCTCTTACCTTGCCGAAGACGGACACGACCGCCTCGCGGTCGCGATCGACGCGCGTTCGAGCGCATCGCTCGACGACATGCCCGCCATGATCCGCGATCTGTCGCGCGCTCACGACGTGCGCGTGCTGTTCCTCAACGCGAGCACGCAGTCGCTGATTCAGCGCTTTTCCGAAACGCGCCGCCGCCACCCGCTGTCGGGCTCCACCGCGCATGATGCCGACGTCGGTTTGCTGACGTCGCTCGCCGAAGCGATCGAACGCGAGCGTGAACTTGTCGCGGGCCTTGCCGAGTTCGGCCATCAGATCGACACGAGCAATCTGCGCGCGAACGTGCTGCGGCAATGGGTGAAGCGCTTTATCGAACAGGAGCATGCGGGACTCGTGCTGATGTTCGAGTCGTTCGGCTTCAAACGCGGCGTGCCGCTCGACGCCGATCTGGTGTTCGACGTCCGCACGCTGCCGAACCCGTACTACGATCATGAATTGCGCCCGCTCACGGGCCTCGACAAACCGGTGATCGATTTTCTGGACGCGCTGCCGGTCGTGCATGAAATGATCGACGACATTGAGAAGTTTCTCGCTAAATGGCTCCCGCATTTCCGCGACGACAACCGTAGTTATCTGACAGTCGCGATTGGTTGCACGGGTGGCCAGCACCGCTCGGTGTTCATTGCCGAGACGCTCGCCGCGCGTCTCGCCAATGCAGCGAATGTAATCGTGCGGCACCGCGACGCACCGGTCGACGCCGGCGCGTCTTCGAAGTTAGTGGCTTAACCGGCCGCATCGCGCGGCCTTAACTCGAAGCGTTGCGCCATGTCCTCTACTTCCACTGTGCTCGCCGATGTGCCGCTGTTCCCGTTGCACACGGTTCTGTTTCCCGGCGGAATTCTGCCGCTGAAAATTTTCGAAGCGCGCTACCTCGACATGGCGCGCGACTGTCTGCGCGAAAAGACGCCGTTCGGCGTGTGTCTGCTGAAAAGCGGCGCCGAAGTCGCGCGGGAAAATGAGCCTTCAGTACCCGAATCAATTGGCTGTCTCGCCGAAATCGACGAATGCGACGTCGAAGCGTTCGGCATGCTGCTGATCCGCGCACGCGGCACGCGGCGCTTCCGGCTGCTGTCGCATCGCGTGGAAAGCAGCGGTTTGCTGGTCGGCATGGCCGAGCCGCTCGGGGAAGACGAGCCGCTCGAAGGCAATCAGCAGTTGGCAAAATTCGGCGCGTGCGCGGAGGTGCTCGAACGGATTATCGCGACAATCCGCGAGCGCGATCCGGAAAGCTTGCCGTTTGCCGAGCCGTTCCGACTCGAGGACCCGTCGTGGGTATCGAACCGTCTCGCCGAAGTACTGCCGATCGCGCTGCGTGCGCGCCAGAAACTGATGGAGATGCAGGACGCCGGCGCGCGCATCGAAGTGGTTCATCGCTATATGCAGCAGCATCAACTGCTCTAGCTATTACTGAAGACACGCCGACGCGATTCGTCAGATCAGCGAACCTTGCAGACCATCCAGCAGTTTCCGCACGGGCGCGGGCACGCCGAACGAATCGAGATCGCTTAATGCGACCCAGGCGGTGTCCGCATCGCCCAACGCGGCGAGCGCGCCGACGCCTCGCTCCAGTTCCGCGAGCCGCGGCTCAATGTCCAGCTTGAAGTGCGTGAAAACGTGCGTGAGCGGTGCAAGCGGCGCAAGCGATGAAACACCGGCGCCGCCGCCGAACTCGCGCGCACGAGTCGCGAGCGCGGCTTCGTCAGCCGCTTCCGGCAAGCTCCACAAACCGCCCCAGATACCCGAGGGCGGACGCTTTTCGAGCATCACCGCATTGCCGTCGCGCAGCACGAGCATCCACGTGCGGCGGGTCGGCACGGCTTTCTTCGGACGCGCCGTCGGCAGTTCACGCTGACGCCCCGTTACGTTAGCGACGCAATCGGCGGCGAACGGACAGCGCAAGCAGTCGGGCTTGCCGCGCACGCACAATGTGGCGCCGAGGTCCATCAACCCTTGCGTGTACGCGCTGACTTCGTCGTCCGATGCATTCGACGGCAATAGCGACTCCGCCAGCGTCCACATTGCATTCTCGACCTTCTTCTCGCCCGGAAAACCTTCGACGCCGAACACTCGCGCGAGCACGCGCTTCACGTTGCCGTCGAGAATCGTCGCGCGCGCGCCGAATGCAAACGACGCAATCGCCGCCGCCGTCGAGCGGCCGATGCCCGGCAATTCCGCGAGTTCGTCGACGGAAGCCGGGAACGCGCCGCCATGCTGCTCGACCACCACCTGCGCGCAGCGGTGCAAATTGCGCGCGCGCGTGTAGTAGCCGAGGCCGGCCCACAAGGCCATCACGTCATCGACGGGCGCGGCGGCCAGTGCGGCGACATCCGGAAAACGCGCGAGAAATTTCGCGTAGTACGGAATCACCGTCGACACCTGCGTCTGCTGCAACATGATTTCCGACAGCCAGATCCGATACGCATCGCGCGTGTTCTGCCACGGCAGGTCATGGCGGCCATGCTTGCGCTGCCACGCGACCAGCCGCGAGGAAAAATCGGACGTGAGCGAAGAGGCGGATGCTGCGGGCGCGGCCGACGGCGACGAACGCTCGGCGGAGCGCGGAGTTAAGCGGGAGGGCATTGAAATTTAGCGCTGGCAGGTGGGACAAAAGTAAGTGGAGCGCTGACCTTGCACGATCTGTCTGATCGGCGTACCGCACACGCGGCAAGGCTGCCCCGCGCGATCATAAACGAAGTAATCGAGCTGAAAGTAGCCGCTTTCTCCGTTGCTGCCGACAAAATCGCGCAGCGTGCTGCCGCCTTTTTCTATCGCCGCGGCAAGCGTGACGCGCACGGCGTCGGCCAGCAGTCCATAGCGCACGAGCGAAACGCGGCCCGCTGCGGTCGTCGGCCGAATGCCCGCGCGAAAAAGGCTCTCCGATGCATAGATATTTCCCACGCCGACCACGATTTCGCCCGCCAGCAGCGCCTGCTTCACCGAGACCTTGCGCCCGCGCGTGAGCCGGTGCATCAGCGCGCCGGAGAAGGCCGGCGAGAACGGCTCGACGCCGAGGCTCGCGAGCAGCGGATGCCCGAGCACGTCACCGGCTTCACGCGGATGCCATAGCACCGCGCCGAAGCGCCGCGGATCGCGAAAGCGCAAAATGAACTCGTCGAAGATCCAGTCGACGTGGTCGTGCTTCGCCGCGGCCGGCGGATGCGGCACGTGACGCAGCACGCGCAGCGTGCCGGTCATGCCAAGATGCACGATGAACCACCCTGCGTCGGTTTCGAACAGCAGATACTTGCCGCGCCGCTCGACGTTGCGCACCACATGGCCGCGCAAAGTCTTCGCGAGATCCGCCGGAATCGGCCACCGCAGCGCGGGCGTGCGGACATCGACGCGCTCGACCTTGCGGCCGGACACATACGGTTCGATTCCTCGTCGGGTAACCTCTACTTCTGGCAACTCTGGCATGTCTGACTGGTCTGCAACTTGCGTGAGTGGTTGTGCGCGTATTGTAGCGAGCGCGTTACAATCGTCCGAAACATTGAACGGATTTCCATGAACTTGTCCTTCGTGAAGCTGTTTTTGAAGCGCCCGGCTAGCGCATTGCGTGTGCCGCAGGCAGTGTCCGCCCGGCGCGTGCTCGGTACTGCCGCGCTCGCGCTGTGGGCGTTCGCCGCGGCGCCCGCGCACGCGCAGGACCCGTCGCCCGACTCGGACGATACCTCCGTCACGCTGAGCGATCCGCTCGGGCCGCCGTCGGCGGAAGAACAGAAATCGCTGCCGAGCGTGCAGCTGACGAGCCAGATCGTATTCCAGGTACTCGCCGCCGAAGTCGCGTTGCAACGCAATCAGCCGGCGCCCGCGTATCAGACGTACCTCGCGCTCGCGCGTGACACACATGATCCGCGCATGGCGCAGCGCGCCACCGAAATCGCGCTGGCCGCGCAAAGTCCATCGGACGCACTGGCTGCCGCGCAATTGTGGCAGCAGTATGCGCCGAGTTCGGAGCGCGCCGCGCAGCTGGACGCGTCGCTGCTCGTGCTGTCGGGCAAGCCGGACGACGCGCAGCCGCTGCTCGAGCGCGAACTCGCGAAGGTGCCGGCGGACAATCGCGGCAACGCGATCCTCGCGCTGCAGTTGCTGCTCTCGCGCGGACCGAACCGGATCGGCGGCCTGCATGTGTTGCAGGAGATGTTGAAGAACGACATGAACCGGCCGGAAGCGCAACTGGCCGTCGCACGTCAGCAACTGGTCGCGAACGACGCACCCGGCGCGCGCAAGTCGCTCGAACAGGCGCTGGCGCTCAAGCCCGACTATTTGCCGGCCGCGCTGACGCTTTCGCAAATGGGCCCGGAAGAGCGCAAGGAAGGCATCGCGTCGCTCGAAAAATACGTGCAGCAGAATCCGAAGTCGCATGACGCGCGTCTCGCGCTCGCGCAAATGTATCTGGCGAGCGACCGTCTGGACGACGCGCAAAAGCAGTTCGAGATCATGCACAAGGCGAACGCGAACGACCTGACGCCGCTCATGGCGCTCGCGCTCATCAGAATCCAGCAGAAGAGTTTCAACGACGCGCAGGCTTACCTCACGCAATACGCGCAGCAAGCCGAGAAAACGCCCGGCGCCGATCCTGGCCAGGCGTACATCTACATTGCGCAGTTGTCGCTCGAACAGAAGAACGAAGCGGCTGCCGCCGACTGGCTCGACAAGATTTCGCCGTCCAGCCAGCAGTACTTGCCGGCGCAGATTACGCGCGCGCAACTGCTCGCCAAGCAGGGCAAGCCCGACGACGCGCGCCGGCAACTCGCCAGGCTGCGCCCCGCCGATCCGCGCGATCAGGCGGTGGTCGTGCGCACCGACGCAGCGATTCTGTTCGACGCGAAGCGCTATGGCGAAGCCGAAACGCGCCTGCAGGAAGCCACGGCGGCGTTCCCGGACGACCCCGATCTGACGTATGACTACGCGATGGCCGCCGAAAAGAACGGCCACTTCGACACGATGGAAGCGCAATTGCGCAAGCTGATCCAGACGCAGCCGGACAATCCGCAGGCGTATAACGCGCTCGGCTACTCGCTGGCCGATCGCAATCAGCGTCTCGCGGAAGCCGACAAGCTGGTCGAGAAGGCATCGTCGCTCGCGCCGAACGACGCCTTCATCATGGACAGCGTCGGCTGGGTCAAGTACCGCATGGGCGACACGACAGACGCGATCAAGGTGCTGCGCAAGGCTTACGACATTCAGCCGAACGCCGAAATCGGCGCGCACCTCGGCGAAGTGCTGTGGAAATCCGGCAATCAGGACCAGGCTCGCGCCGCTTTCCGCGAAGCGCGCAAGCTCGAACCGGACAACGAAACGCTCGTCAAAACGCTGCAACGTCTTCAGGTAAACGATCTTTGATGCGTCTTTCCCGTCTTGATACTCACTCCCTTGCGACGCGTCGTGCGGCGCTCGGGCTCGCGGCGGCAGCCGTCGTCGCACTGGCCGGCTGCGCGTCGGTGAAACCGCAAGGGCCGTCCACGTCGAATGCCGCAACCGCGGTGACCGCGCAAACCAGCCGCGCTTACCAGGGCCGCTTCGCCGTCCAGTACAACGATCAGAATGGCCAGCAGCGCAATGCGTACGGCAATTTCTCGTGGCAGGAAACCGGCGACACCGTCACGCTGCAGTTGCGCAATCCGTTTGGCCAGACGCTCGCAATCGTGACGTCGTCGCCGGCTTCGGCGACGCTCGAACTGCCGAACCGCCAGCCGCTCACCGCGGACAACGTGTCAACGCTGATGCAGAATGCGCTGGGCTTCGCGTTGCCCGTCGAAGGCTTGCGCTACTGGCTGCAGCCTTCGCCCGCGCCGACTTCGCGCGCAAAGACTGAAAAAGACCCGGAGCAACCGTCGCGTTTCAAGGAAATCACCCAGGACGGCTGGACGATCGACTATCTGGCCTACGCCGATGCGCCGGCCACCGGCGTGAAGCGTGTGAATCTGACGCGCTCGGAACCTCCGCTCGACATCAAGCTTGTGCTGGACCAGTAAGAACAACGGCGTGCCTTGCGCGCTGTTGTTTCGCATGCACTTGCCGCTTATTCGGCGCCTGTTTGGCGCATGTAGCCCCGTAGCCCCGACCCATGATCGAAACAACCCACTCGCTGCGCGATTGCCTCGCGCCAGCGAAGCTCAATCTCTTCCTGCACATCACCGGGCGCCGGCCGGACGGCTATCACACGCTGCAAACGGTCTTTCAGCTACTCGACTGGGGCGACACGCTGCATTTCACACTGCGTGACGACGGTCTCGTCACCCGCAGCACCGAAATCGCCGACGTGCCGCCGGAACACGACCTCACCGTGCGCGCAGCCAATCTGTTGAAAGCGCATACGGGCTCGCCGGAAGGCGTCGACATCGAGATCGAAAAGCGTCTGCCGATGGGCGCGGGGCTCGGCGGCGGCAGTTCCGACGCGGCGACCACGCTGCTCGCGCTAAACCGTCTGTGGAAGCTGAAGCTGCCGCGGCTCGAATTGCAGGCGCTGGCACTGAAACTCGGCGCCGACGTGCCGTTCTTCGTCTTCGGAAAAAATGCGTTCGCCCAGGGTGTTGGAGAAACGTTAGACGTTGTACAATTGCCGCCGCGTCATTTCCTGGTAGTGACGCCGAGGGTTCATGTGCCGACTGCAGCGATTTTCTCCGAAAAATCGTTGACAAGAGATTCAAAAGCCCTCACAATTACGGACTTTCCTGCAGAACTTAGCTGCAACACTGAATGGCCAGACAGTTTTGGCCGCAATGACATGCAGCCGGTTGTCGTAGGAAAGTACGCGGAAGTAGCGCAAGTGCTGCGATGGTTTGAAAATATCGCGCCGGCGCGGATGTCCGGATCTGGTGCAAGTGTCTTTGCAGCGTTCCGTAGCAAAGCTGAAGCAGAAGCGGCACAAGCCAAACTGCCGAGCGAATGGAACAGCGCAGTGGCCGCCAGTCTGACGCAGCATCCACTCTTTGCTTTCGCGTCATAGGTTTTGCATCGTCGAACGAAACTCCACGTTCGGCGGGGCTCAAAGTTAGTGTAGGGGAGTCGCCAAGCTGGTTAAGGCACCGGATTTTGATTCCGGCATGCAAAGGTTCGAATCCTTTCTCCCCTGCCAAAAATTCTCGCATTTCCCCTCGCCCCCAGCCTGAAGCAGGTGCACGATGAGCAGCCATGACGGCCTGATGGTTTTTACTGGCAACGCAAATCCCGCGCTTGCACAGGAAGTCGTCAAAATCCTCGGTATTCCCCTCGGCAAAGCAATGGTGAGCCGTTTCTCGGACGGTGAAATCCAGGTCGAGATTCAGGAAAACGTGCGCGGCAAAGACGTCTTTGTTCTGCAGTCCACGTGCGCACCGGCGAACGACAACCTGATGGAACTGATGATCATGGTCGACGCGCTCAAGCGCGCATCGGCCGGCCGGATCACCGCAGCCATCCCCTACTTCGGTTATGCACGCCAGGATCGCCGCCCTCGTTCGGCGCGCGTCGCCATCTCGGCGAAAATCGTGGCGAACATGCTGGAAATCGCGGGCGTCGAGCGGATCATCACAATGGATCTGCACGCCGACCAGATTCAGGGTTTCTTCGACATTCCGGTCGACAACATCTACGCTACGCCCGTGCTGCTCGGCGATCTGCGCAAGCAGAACTACGAGAACCTGCTGGTCGTTTCACCGGACGTCGGCGGCGTGGTGCGTGCCCGGGCTTTGGCGAAGCAGCTCAACTGCGACCTCGCAATCATCGACAAACGCCGCCCGAAGGCGAACGTTGCCGAAGTGATGAACATCATCGGTGAAGTCGAAGGCCGGACCTGCGTGATCATGGACGACATGGTCGACACCGCCGGCACGCTTTGCAAGGCAGCACAGGTTTTGAAGGAACGTGGCGCGAAGCAGGTCTTCGCTTACGCCACGCACCCCGTTCTGTCGGGCGGCGCGGGCGAGCGTATCGCCGCTTCCGCGCTCGACGAACTGGTCGTCACGGACACGATCCCGCTCGGTGAAGAAGCCCGCTCGTGCGCGAAGATCCGTTCGCTGACGAGCGCCGGTCTGCTGGCCGAAACGTTCTCGCGCATCCGCCGCGGCGATTCGGTCATGTCGCTGTTCGCTGAAAGTTAAGTATTTGCGAAGGCGCGGCGTATTGCTACAAGGCAACGCCGCGCTTTTGCACAATCGGCGTGAACGAACGAAGGTTCATGCCGCAGCTCTGGGGCCTCAGCCATAACGG
The DNA here is from genome assembly GCF_003330785.1 of Paraburkholderia graminis. Classification (NCBI taxonomy): domain Bacteria; kingdom Pseudomonadati; phylum Pseudomonadota; class Betaproteobacteria; order Burkholderiales; family Burkholderiaceae; genus Paraburkholderia; species Paraburkholderia graminis. Next base: position 414,817 of record NZ_CP024934.1, on the reverse strand, counting down.
CTTGCGGGCCCCGTTTTTACTGCCTGGTCGCGGGCAGTGCATTGGAGATTCAAGATGAAAGTTGTCGCTTTCGAGCGTTCTTTGCAAGGTACGGGTGCGAGCCGCCGCCTGCGTAACTCGGGCAAGACCCCGGGCATCGTATATGGCGATGGTGCTGAAACGCAATTGGTCGAACTGGACCACAACGCGCTGTGGCACGCGCTGAAGAAAGAAGTTTTCCACTCGTCGATTCTCGATCTGGAAGTCGGTGGCAAGTCGCAACAGGTTCTGCTGCGCGACGTGCAATACCATCCGTTCCGTCAGCTCGTGCTGCACGTGGACTTCCAGCGTGTCGACGCAACGAAGAAGCTGCACACCAAGGTGCCGCTGCACTTCATGAACCAGGAATCGAACCCGGCAGTCAAGCTGGCGAGCGCGGTGATCTCGCACGTCATCAATGAAATCGAAGTCGAGTGCCTGCCGTCGGCACTGCCCGAATTCATCGAAGTCGATCTGGCGAAGATCGAAGCGGGTCAATCGGTTCACGCGAAAGATATTCCGCTGCCGGCAGGCGTGTCGCTGGTTGCTCACGTCGACGCTGAAAACCCGGTCGTCGCTTCGGCAACGATCCCGGCTGGCGCAGTGTCGGAAAGCGACGCTGCTTCCGCTGAAGGCGAAACGCCGGCTGCTTAAGCGCCGTTCGCGCATTGAGCAAGCAATCCTCTCGATCCGTTTCAATGAAACGGTCGACGTGACCCGCCGAGGTTCGCCCCGGCGGGTTTTTTTTCGGTTTTTTTCGGCTCGGCCGCGCGCTGCTTCCGGGCCAGATGGACCCACGCAATCATGATCAAGCTGATCGTCGGGCTCGGCAATCCGGGCGCCGAATACACCGCGACGCGCCACAACGCAGGTTTCTGGCTGGTCGATCAACTGGCGCGCGACGCAGGCACGACCCTGCGCGACGAGCGGCGCTTCCACGGTTTCTACGCGAAGGCACGGCTTCACGGCGAGGAAGTGCATCTGCTCGAGCCGCAGACTTATATGAACCGCTCGGGTCAGTCGGTCGTCGCGGTGGCGCAGTTCTTCAAGATTCTTCCCGACGAGATTCTCGTCGCGCACGACGAACTCGACATGCCGCCCGGCAGTGTCAAGCTGAAGCTCGGCGGCGGCAGCGGCGGTCATAATGGTTTGAAGGACATCACCGCACATCTGTCGTCGCAGCAGTATTGGCGGCTGCGCATCGGCATCGGCCATCCGCGGGATTTGATTCCTGAAAGCGCGCGCGCCGGCGCGAAGCCGGACGTCGCCAACTATGTGCTGAAACCGCCGCGCCGCGAGGAGCAGGACGCGATCGACGCGGCCATGGAGCGTGGGCTGGCAGTGATGCCGCAGATCATCAAAGGCGAGCTTGAACGCGCGATGATGCAACTGCATCGGAATTCGTAAGCGCAATTCGTAAGCGCTGTTGTTTTGCGCGGGACGGCCCCGCTGCGTTGCGTGCAACCGGCGCGTTCTGCCGGCCGTGCGCTTAACAACACAAGCTGATCATCGCATTGACTTAGAACCCGCCGCGCCAGATCGACCGCTTTGCATCGGAGAACCCTTTGAGCCGCTATTGGAGTGACATCGTTCACCGTCTGACGCCGTATGTGCCGGGCGAACAGCCCGCGCTCGCGCATCCGGTGAAGCTGAATACCAACGAGAATCCCTACCCGCCTTCGCCGCGCGTGCTCGAGGCAATCCGCGAGGAACTGGGCGATGCCGGCGAATCGTTGCGCCGCTACCCGGACCCGACCGCGCTCAAGCTGCGTGAAACCGTGGCTGCGTACCACGGCATCCGCGCCGATCAGGTTTTCGCCGGTAATGGCTCGGATGAGGTGCTCGCGCTCACCTTCCAGGCCTTGCTCAAGCACGACAAGCCGCTGCTGTTTCCTGACATCACGTACAGCTTTTATCCGACTTATGCGCGGCTTTTCGACGTTGACTATCGGACGATTCCGCTCGACGACGCCTTTGCGATCCACGTCGACGACTACGCGGTTCCCAACGGCGGCATCCTGTTTCCGAATCCGAACGCGCCGACGGGACGTCCGCTGCCGCTTGCGGACATCGAGCGCTTGCTCGCAACAAACGCCGATTCGGTCGTGGTGATCGACGAAGCGTATGTGGATTTCGGCGCGGAATCGGCGATCGGGTTGATCGACCGCTATCCGAACCTGCTCGTCGTGCAGACGGTGTCGAAGTCGCGCTCGCTGGCGGGCATGCGCGTCGGCTTCGCGTTTGGCAACGCGGAACTGATCGACGCGCTGAATCGCGTGAAAGACAGCTTCAACTCGTATCCGCTGGACCGCCTCGCGCAAGCCGCGGCCCGCGCGGCGTATCAGGACGAAGCGTGGTTCCGCGACACTTGCGCCAAAGTGATCGCGAGCCGCGAACGGCTGGCTGCGGGCCTGACGGCGCTCGGTTTCGATGTCGTGCCGTCGGCGGCCAATCTGCTGTTTGCGCGCCACCCCGGATACGACGCGGCGGCGCTGGTGTCGCGGCTTCGTGAGAAGGAAATTTTCGTACGCCACTTCAAGGCGCCGAGAATCGATCAGCACCTGCGCATCTCGGTCGGAACCGACGCCGAGTGCGACATGCTGCTCGACGCCTTGCGCGACATTTTCAGCGCCTACGTGAGCTAGTCAGCTAATCAGCTAGTCGGCGCGCAGCAAAAAAAACGGCGAGGCCCGCGCCTCGCCGTTTTCAATTCCATTGACCACAACCTCACGCGCTCTTTGCCGCCTGTAACGCGTGATACTTCGCCATCAAGCCTTCCGGCGTTTCCAGATGCTCGGGATCGCGCGGAATGCACTCGACGGGACACACCTGAATGCACTGCGGCTCGTCGAAATGGCCGACGCACTCCGTGCACTTTTTCGGGTCGATCACATAGATTTCCGGGCCCATCGAAATCGCGTCGTTCGGGCACTCGGGCTCGCACACGTCGCAATTGATGCACTCGTCGGTAATCATCAAGGCCATACTTCTCTCACTTCATGCCGGCCGCAGCCAGCTTCGTTCCGTCAAACCGATAGTTTACGCCGGTTACGGCTGCGCCGCCGAAGCGCCGTTGTCCGCGTCCAATGCCGCGACCTTTTCCTTCAGCCATTTTTCGACCGACGGGAACACGAACTTGCTGACGTCGCCGCCCAGTTGCGCGATCTCCCGGACAATCGTGCCCGAGATGAACTGGTACTGGTCGGACGGCGTCATGAACATGGTCTCCACGTCCGGCAACAGATAGCGGTTCATGCCAGCCATCTGGAACTCGTATTCGAAGTCCGACACGGCGCGCAGCCCGCGCACGATCACGCGTGCGTTATTGGTCCGCACGAAGTCCTTCAGCAGCCCCTTGAAGCTCATGACCTGCACGTTCGGATAATGGCCGAGCACTTCATGAGCGATGTCGAGACGCTCTTTCAGCGTGAAAAACGGCTTCTTGTTGCGGCTGTCGGCAACGCCGACCACCAGCGTGTCGAAGATGCTCGACGCGCGCCGCACGAGGTCTTCGTGACCGCGTGTGAGCGGATCGAACGTGCCCGGATACACGGCGACTACCATGAGATTTCTCCTCTCTTCAGACAGATGGGCACGTCAAAGCGTCCACGCGACGCATTTGGCACCGGCCGCGCGCGTGACGTGAAATCGTCCGGCGCTTGTTTTGGAAGGCGCATTATTCCTCATTTTCGCGCTGCAGCAAATGGAAGTGGACAGCGCCGGCTTTCCCTTCCCGCACGATTTTCCACCCGGCCAGCGCTTCGTTTGCGTCGACGTCCAGAGCCGCGCCGGCCTCCACATACAGAAACCCGTCTTCGCTGACGAGCGGCGCGGCCAGCGCCAGCGCTTTGTCCAGCAGATCGTCGCCGAAAGGCGGGTCGAGAAACACGACGTCGAACGAAGCGGGCGGCAGGCTTGCAGCAAGCCGCAAGCCGTCGGCCTCGACAATTTCGATCGTGCGCGCGGCGAGGCGCTCCTGATTCGCCCGCAACTGGGCGGCCGCTCGCGCGTTGCGCTCGACCATCAGCACGCGCGCGGCGCCGCGCGACGCTGCCTCGAAACCGAGCGCGCCGCTGCCCGCGAACAGATCGAGACAGAGCTCGCCGTCAAGGCGTTGCCCGAGCCAGTTGAACAGCGTCTCGCGGACGCGGTCCGGCGTCGGCCGCAGACCGTCGAGGTCGAGCACCGGCAGCGGCGTGCGTTTCCAGTCGCCGCCGATAATCCGGATCGCGTGCGGCTTGCGGCTTTTGGAGGAAGCGCCGTGGGCGCGTGAAGGAGCAGAACGGGGCATGCAGTTTCGATTACGTTTGTGGAAAGCGTCCGCCACATCGACGCGAAGCGCCATACGAGCGGACTGGAGCGCCAACGTTACCACAGGGGCGCCGCGCGTCCACCCTGGCCATTCGGCCGATACGACGCACGACGGCGCGCCTGATAAAATGTGCGGCTTCCAGCGCCCTGCATCCCGCATTGCAACGCTGCCTGCCGCTCCCGCCGGCGCTGTGCCGGCTGCGCGCTTCGGCGCGCGCTCTCACCACGCCAGATCATGTTCAGCTTTTTCAAACGATTCAAGGGTTCGAAAGAGTCCGAAAACGCGCCAGACGAATCGCAGACCGCGCCTGACGATCTTCTCGACGAGCCGCCTGCGGTAGAAGCACCGGCCGCGCCGCGTGCCGATGCGCCCGGCAGCATCGCGACACCGCCTGCAGCCGCTGAGCCCCAATTTGTGCCGCAAGCCCAGCCAGAAACCGACGTCGAAGAAGCGTCGTTAGAAACGGTAGAGATCGTGCCGCCGCCGGTTCCGGACGAGAGCGCGAAACGCTCATGGCTGACTCGCCTGAAGACCGGCTTGTCGAAAACGAGTTCGAGCATCACCGGCATTTTCGTCGGCGCAAAGATCGACGAAGATCTTTACGAAGAGCTCGAAACCGCGCTGCTGATGTCGGACGCAGGCGTCGACGCCACCGAATTCCTGCTCGAAGCGCTGCGCGAGAAAGTGCGCGCCGAGCGTCTCACGGAGCCGCAGCAGGTCAAGGCCGCCCTGCGCACGCTGCTCGTCGACCTTCTGAGGCCGCTCGAAAAATCGCTGATGCTCGGGCGCGCCAAGCCGCTCGTCATGATGATCGCCGGCGTCAACGGCGCGGGCAAAACGACCAGCATCGGCAAGCTCGCCAAGCATCTGCAGAGCTTCGACCAGTCGGTGCTGCTGGCCGCCGGCGACACGTTCCGCGCGGCCGCGCGCGAGCAGTTGGCCATCTGGGGCCAGCGCAACAACGTGACCGTAGTCGCGCAGGAAAGCGGCGACCCGGCCGCCGTGATTTTCGACGCGGTCGGCGCCGCGCGGGCGCGCAAGATCGACGTGATGATGGCCGACACGGCCGGCCGTCTGCCGACCCAACTGCATCTGATGGAAGAGCTGCGCAAGGTCAAGCGCGTGATTGGCAAGGCGCAGGACGGCGCGCCGCACGAGGTGCTGCTCGTGATCGATGCCAATACCGGGCAGAACGCGCTCGCACAGGTCAAGGCTTTCGACGACGCGCTCGGCCTCACCGGCCTCATCGTCACCAAGCTCGACGGCACGGCGAAGGGCGGCATTCTCGCGGCAATCGCGCGGCAAAGGCCAATTCCGGTTTACTTCATCGGCGTCGGCGAGAAGGTCGAGGATTTGCAGCCCTTCAGCGCCGAGGAGTTTTCGGACGCGTTGCTCGGCGGCTGAACGCCAGCACAGGCAGACGAAGGGAACCGAAGGGAAACGAAGCCAAACGAAAAAGGGCACTCCGCGGAGTGCCCTTTTCGCATTCACCGTAGCAAGCCTATTCAGCGTCCGGCTGCGCGCCCGGCGCCGCACGCGCGAACGCATCGATTTGCATCGCGTGATCGTAGATGCGCTGGATCGTCGGAAATTTCGCCGTATCGACCTTGAAGCGCTGAGCGTTGAAGACCTGCGGAATCAGGCAGGCGTCGGCGAGCGTCGGCACGTCGCCAAAGCACAACTTGCCCGTGCGTGCGTCGCTCGCGAGGTGCGTCTCGAGCGCCGCAAAACCGGCTTCCACCCAATGCCGATACCACGCGTCTTTGGCATCGTCGTCGACACAAAGCGTGTGTTTCAGATACCTGAGCACCCGCAGATTGTTCAGCGGATGAATTTCGCACGCCACCTGCAACGCCACCGAACGCACATACGCGCGATCGAGCGGCGCTTTGGGCAGAAGCGGCGGCTCCGGATGCGTTTCCTCCAGATACTCGATGATCGCGAGCGATTGCGGCATGACCTCGTGGCCGTCCACCAGAGTCGGCACGATGCCGTCGGCGTTCAGCTTGCGGTACTCGGGCTTCAACTGCTCGCCGCCGTCCCGCACGAGATGCACGGGCGCATACTCGTACGGCAGATTCTTCACGTTGAGCGCGATGCGCACGCGATACGACGCCGAACTGCGGAAATAGCTGTAGAGCTTCATGTTGTTGTCTCCTCCCCATCCCCGCGTCAAACGACGCGCACGCTCAACTCGCCGAGCCGGTCCACGCCGCCTTTCATCAGATCGCCCGGCACGACCGCGCCGACACCTTCCGGCGTGCCCGTGAAGATGAGATCGCCGGGTTGCAGCTCGAAGAGCGTCGACAGATAAGCGATAGTTTCGCCGACCGACCAGATGAGCTGCGACACGTCCGAACGCTGCTTGTCCTCACCGTTGACGGACAACCAGATCGCGCCTTCTCCGACGTGGCCGACCGTCGAAACCGGATGGATCGGCCCAAGCGGCGCCGAGTGATCGAAGCCCTTTGCGGTGTCCCACGGACGCCCGAGCTTCTTCGCCTCGGCCTGCAGATCGCGGCGCGTCATATCGAGGCCGAGCGCGTAGCCGTAGACGTGATCCAGCGCGCGGTCGGCCGGAATGTCCTTGCCGCCTTTGCCGATCGCCGCGACCAGTTCCATTTCGAAGTGCACGTTTTTCGACTGCGACGGATATGGGAATTCGCCCGTCTCGCCCGGCGGCACATACAGAACGGCATCCGCGGGCTTGGCGAAGAAAAACGGCGGCTCGCGATCCGGATCGTGTCCCATCTCACGGGCATGCGCCTCGTAATTGCGGCCGACGCAGTAAATGCGACGCACAGGGAACTGCTCGCTAGACCCGACAACCGGCACTGCAACTACCGGTGCCGGTGCAAATACGTAACTCATCCGGTTCTCCGTTGTTAGACAGACAGAAGCCGCGGCGCGGCGATAGACAGACAAACAGACAGCCAGTTTAACGCGCGGCAACAGGCGGCGCGCGTCAGTCCGGCAGCCGTTCGCGACAGCGCCGCGCCATTGCCACGCCGTTGCCAGGATCTCGCCGCAGCGCCATAGATGCGATACTCACACCAGACAACGTCCCTTGAATACCGTGGCGGCCGGCTCAAAGTCGGCGCGCCAGCAAGTCCATTGCCCTCATGACAGACTCCGCCGACACCGCCAACCCGTTCCCTTGCGCCCGCTTCATCAAGGAGATTGGCCGCGGGCCGAACGGCGCCCGCGCGCTCACCGCCGACGACACCCGCGCGCTCTACACCGCCATGCTCGACGGCCGCGTCGGCGAACTCGAGCTCGGCGCGATCCTGCTCGCCTACCGCGTGAAAGGCGAAACCGCCGACGAACTCGCCGCGATGCTCGCCGGCGCTCATGCGTCGTTCGAGCCGGTTCATCTGCCGCCGGGCGAGTTCAGCCCGGTGTCGATCCCGAGCTACAACGGCGCGCGCAAGCAGCCGAATCTCGTGCCGCTCCTCGCACTGCTGCTCGCGCGCGAGGGCGTGCCGGTTCTGGTGCACGGCGTCACCGACGATCCCGGCCGCGTGACGAGCGCCGAAATTTTCACGCATCTGCGGATTCCGCACGCAAGCTCGCACGACGATATCGAAGACGGCCTCGCCGAGCGGCGCGTGGCCTTTGCGTCCATCGATGTTCTCGCGCCGAAGCTCGCGCGTCTGCTCGCGCTGCGCCGGCGCATGGGCGTGCGCAACTCGACGCACACGCTGGTGAAAATTCTGCAGCCGTTCGCGCCCGCCGGTTTGCGGCTCGTGAACTACACGCATCCACCGTATCGGGACAGCCTGACCCAGCTATTCAGCGCGCATCCCGAGGCGGCGCAGGGCGGCGCGCTGCTCGCGCGCGGCACCGAAGGTGAAGCGGTGGCCGACACGCGGCGTCAGGTGCAGATCGACTGGCTGCACGACGGCATCTGCGAGACGCGGGTGCCGCATGAGCGCTCGTCGCGAGACGCGCCGGAGGTCGAATTACCCGAAGCGCGCGACGCCGCGACGACCGCGGCGTGGATCAGCGCCGTGCTGCGCGGCGAGGCGCCGGTGCCCGGCGCGATCGAGCGGCAAGTCGAACTGATCGTGGATGTCGCCAGAACGCCGTCGTAAGCTCACTCGATTGCGCAGCGCGTTGCCTGCCACGCAATGAGGCGCCACTGGCCCTCTTCCTGCGTATGGATCGCCGTGTAGGCAATGGGGAAAAGCAGCGCGCCGTTATTCGCTTCCATCTCGATCAGCGCGCGGCCCGTCACGACGCAGGTTTCCCGCCCGACCGGCAGCACGTCCTGCGTCTGCACTTCGATCTGCCGGTAGCGGCGGCGTCCGCCCGTAATGCCGTCGATGAACTGCTGCTTCGTTTCGCGCTTGCCGTTCGTGTGGACGTAGCTCAGGTTGTCGGCGAGCAGCGCGTCGAGCGACTGCCCGTCGCCGTCGACCATTGCGCGAAAGCGTTCCCGCTCCAGCCCGCGAATCGCCTCGATTGTCTTTGCCGCCATTGCTCAGCCCCTTGTACCGGTGAGCCGTAGCGGCCACGGTCAGAAGTTATATTGCAGATATAGCTGGTGGAAATTTATACCAGGATTCGGCTCTTTGATACCGCCGTTCGACACATGCTGGAAGCGGTAGCCGGCCTGGTACTGCTGACGGCCGCCGAATTGCACGCCGACGCCCGCCATATCGGCGAACTGGAACGCCGTGGAAAGCGTGAAGGTCGAAGAGATTCTCGGGCTCGACAGAAGCCGCACGCCCGCGCCGGCCTCGACGAAAGGCCGGATCGTTCCCGATCCTTTGATGAAGCGAATGATAGGCGTCACACCGATTTCGCCGATGTTCTCGTGCACATTGCCTTCGTTCGTATGCCACCAGGCCACGTGCGCCTCGCCGATCAGCGCGAAATGCCAGTCGCCGATCTGCCACCACGTGAGATTCGGGTCCCACACAAAGCCGAGATCCAGCTTCTTGACATGATGATCGCCGAGGCCGCCGGCGACCTGGATTCCGAACTGATCCGCCGCGGCGACGCCTGAAAGGCCAAACAGCAGGGCCGCGCAGACGCTTTTTAGAGCCAGTCCACGCACGACATTCTTTTTGTTGTTCATCTGACACCCGAGCTCAACAGGTTGAACGATCTGTAACAGTCTTGCTTATTCTAAAGAGAATCCGAAGTCGGCGGATCATCTTAAGAAACTTAAATTTTCGCAATTACTGACGTTAAAAAGTGAAAAAATCGGTCGAAAGTGATAAATGAAGGCGCTTTGTCAGGTAATTAATACGTCTCTGCATTGCGCTTTGAAGGGGCGTATCATGGCTATTGAAGCTTTGATGTCGATAGGAATTTACGGAACTTGGAAGCCCCTACGGCCTCTAAGTATTAGCACTCGGAAAACGAGAGTGCTAACATCCAACGCTGGAGTCGTTACCTGAACAAGCTTTTGCCTGATTCCAAAGGAGTTTTCCACGTGAGCCATGCATTGACCCTTCCGAGTACTCTGAGCCCGTCGTCGGCTAAGGCCGCTCCGGCAGGTGCGCTGGCGCTCTCGCATTCCTCCCTGCTGCCCGGTCAACTGGGCAACATCGACGCCTACATCCAGGCCGTAAATCGGATTCCGATGCTGACGCCGGCAGAAGAACGCCAGTTCGCCACAGAATTCCGCGAGCACGACAACCTCGAGGCCGCGCGCCGGCTCGTGCTGTCGCACCTGCGGCTGGTCGTTTCGATCGCGCGCAACTATCTCGGCTACGGGCTGCCGCACGCCGACCTGATCCAGGAAGGCAACATCGGCCTGATGAAGGCCGTGAAGCGCTTCGATCCCGAACAGAACGTGCGTCTGGTGTCGTACGCGATGCACTGGATCAAGGCCGAGATCCACGAATACATTCTGCGCAACTGGCGCATGGTGAAGGTCGCCACGACCAAGGCGCAGCGCAAGCTGTTCTTCAATCTGCGCAGCCACAAGCAGGGCCTGGGCTCGTTCACGCCGGACGAGATCGAAGGTCTCGCCAAGGAACTGAACGTCAAGCGCGAAGAAGTAGCGGAAATGGAAACGCGCCTGTCGGGCGGCGACATCGCGCTGGAAGGCCAGGTTGAAGACGGCGAAGAGTCGTACGCGCCCATTGCGTATCTCGCCGACTCGCACAGCGAGCCGACCGCCGTGCTGGCCTCTCGTCAGCGCGACAAGCTGCAGAGCGACGGTATCGCGACGGCACTGGAGGCACTCGATGCCCGCAGCCGCCGCATCATCGAAGCCCGCTGGCTGAAGGTGCAGGACGACGGTTCGGGCGGCTCGACGCTGCACGAACTGGCGGACGAGTTCGGCGTGTCGGCGGAACGTATTCGCCAGATCGAAGCCAGCGCGATGAAGAAGATGCGCGGCGCGCTGACCGAGTACGCGTAACGTTCGTTTCGAATAAACGCTGTAAGTGAAAAACCCTGCCGTCTCACGACGGCAGGGTTTTTTTATACGCGCTGTGATCTCTCAGCGCGAAGAGAGCGGCGGCAGCCTGGCTGCCGCCTTCATCCAATCACGCAGGCAGAGGCGCCGCTCCGCCGCTCGCCGGCATGCGGGTTGCCAGCGTTTCGGCGTAACGCCGCGCGGCATCGCCGACGACGATATGGAACGTGTCCGCCGACACCCACGCGGTATCGAGCGTGGCGAGACGCTGACGATCCACCGCCGACGGATCGCGCACGACGATACGCAGACGCGTCGCCGCGACGGCATCGAGCGACACCACATTGCCCGCGCCGCCAAACACCGCGAGCCAGCGCAACGGATCGGGATCGAGAGGACCGTTCGCCGCGCCAGTTGCAACGGCCGCGGGAGCCGAAGCAGCAGGAGCCACTACAGCAGCCGGCTTTGCCGCAACCGCGTCACCGCCGCCCTGCCCGATCACCGTGCGAATTTCATCGGCGATGATGTCCGCTTCCGGTCCGATGATTACCTGCACGTTCGTCGCGCCGCGCTTGAGCACGCCGCGCGCGCCGATCGTCTTCAGTTCGCTCTCGGAGACCTTGTTCGAATCGACGACGGACAGACGCAGACGCGTCGTGCACGCATCCACCACCGACAGATTCGCCGCACCGCCCAACGCCGCGATATAGCGCTGCGCACGCGGCACGGCCGCGCCGGCAGCCGGCGAAACGAAGCCGCCAGCCGTGAACGATTCGACCTGCTCGTCGGCCGCGGCCGGTTCGCGGCCCGGCGTCGCCATATTGAACTTGCGGATGAAGAAGCGGAACAGCCCGTAGTACACCACCGAATACGCGATACCGACCGGAATCGCCAGCCAGCCCTTGGTGGACAGGCCGTAGTTCAGCACGTAGTCGATGGCGCCCGCGGAGAACGTGAAGCCGAGGTGAATGCCGAGCGCCGAGCAGATCGCGAGCGCGAGACCCGTCAGCAACGCGTGGATCACGTACAGCACCGGCGCGAGGAACATGAAGCTGAATTCGATCGGCTCGGTCACGCCCGTGAGGAACGACGTCAGCGCCATCGAGAACAGCAAGCCGCCCACGACTGCGCGGCGCTCCTTCGGTGCTTCATGGAACATCGCGAGACACGCGGCCGGCAGGCCGAACATCATCACCGGGAAGAAGCCCGTCATGAACGTTCCGGCAGTCGGGTCGCCCGCGAAGAAGCGATGCAGGTCGCCCGTCACCGCCGCGCCGCCCGGCGGCGTGAAGCTGCCGAACACGAACCACGTCAGCGAATTGAGGATGTGATGCAAACCCGTCACGAGCAGCAGCCGGTTCAGCACGCCGAACACGAATGCGCCGAACGCGCCCGCCGTGGTCAGCCAATGGCCGGCCGTATCGATCACGCCCTGCACCGGCTGCCACACGTAGCCGAACACAATGCCGAGCGCGAGACAGACCACGCCCGTGACAATCGGCACGAAGCGTTTCCCTCCGAAGAACGCGAGGTAATCCGGCAGCTTGATGTCCTTGTACCGGTTGTACAGCAGTCCCGCGACGACGCCCGCCACGATCCCCGACAACACGCCCATGTTGAGCTTGTCGTTGATGTCCTTCATCACCGCGACTTCGATCAGGTAACCGATCGCGCCCGCGAGACCCGCGACGCCGTTGTTGTCCTTCGCAAAGCCAACGGCCACGCCGATCGCAAACAGCAGCGGCAGGTTATCGAAGATCGCGCCGCCGGCGTCGGCGATCATCTTGATGTTGAACACATCGGGCTGGCCGAGGCGCAGCAGCAGGCCGGCAACCGGCAGCACCGCGATAGGCAGCATCAGCGCGCGTCCCAGGCGCTGTATCTTCAGAAACGGATTCCCATCCATTGATTACCTCCAATCCTTGTCTCGTTGTCGACGGACGTCGTTAAGTTATGTAGCGATGCAAGCCGTGCGGAGTTCAGTCCAACGGCCAGGTTTCGCGGCTGACTGCTCTTACCGCCTGCGCCGATTCGAGCGCCAGTGCATCCTGGGCGCGCTGGCGGCACAGTTGATAATCGAGGTTGCGCACACGCGCCTTGATGCCCGGCACCGACACCGGGTCCACCGAAAGCTCGGTCACGCCGAGGCCGACAAGCAGCGGCATCGCAAGCGGATCGCCCGCAAGCGCGCCGCACACGCCGACCCATTTGCCATGCTTGTTCGCGCCCTGCACCGTGGCCGCGATCAGACGCAGCACAGCCGGATGCAGACCGTCGGCCTGCGCGGCGAGATCGGCCTGACAGCGGTCCATCGCGAGCGTGTATTGCGTGAGGTCGTTGGTGCCGATCGACAGGAAGTCCGCGTGTTGCGCAAGCTGATCGGCGAGCAGCGCCGCCGACGGCACTTCGACCATCACGCCCACTTCGATCGGCTCGGTGCGGCCAAGCTCGCGAGCGAATTCGTCGATACGTTTGCGGATGCGGATCAGTTCGCCGACGTCGGTCACCATCGGCAGAAGAATGCGCACGGCGCCGAACGGCTTGACCGCGAGCAGGCCGCGCAACTGATCGTCGAGCAGGTCGGGGCGCACCTGCGCGAGGCGAATGCCGCGCAAGCCGAGCGCCGGGTTCGGCTCCGGCGGCAGCGTGAGGTAATCCACTTCCTTGTCGGCGCCCACGTCGAGCGTGCGGATGATCGCGGTTCGCCCGCCGAGTGCGTCGGCAATGCCCTGATAACTCTGCCGATGCTCGTCCGTGGTCGGCGCGGCGGCGCGGTGAATGAACAGCAGCTCGGTGCGCAACAGGCCAACGGAGTCGGCGCCGTTTTCCACAGCCGTCTTTGCGTCGTCGAGCGTGGCGATGTTCGCGGCCACTTCGATCGCGCGGCCATCGGCTGTCACTGCCGCTTGCTGCGACATGCGGCGGTTCGCTTCGCGCACGCCCGCGAGACGATTGCGCTCGAGGCGCGCGCGCTCGACATCGAGCTCAGTCGGCGCAAACTCGAGACGGCCGTTCGTCGCGTTCACCACGACCTGCGCGCCCTCAGGAATCGCATGCAGCGCGTCGCCGACGGCGACCATCGCCGGAATGCCCGCCTGGCGCGCGAGAATGGCCGCGTGCGAAGTTGCGCCGCCGCGCGCCATCACGAGCGCCGTGACACGCGAGCGGTCGAGAGACGACAGATCGGACGGCGTGAATTCGTCGGCGGCGAGCACGGCTTCATCCGGCAACGTGCGCGCGGCCGCGTTCGTATAACCGAGCGCGCGCAGCACGCGCTTTTCGATGTCGCGCAGATCGGCAGCGCGTTCGGCGAGCAACGCGTCTTCGACATTGTTCAGGATGCCTATCTGTGCCCGGATCGCTTCGCGCCACGCGAAGCCCGCGCTCTTGCCGAGGCTGATCAGATCGCGCGCGGCGTCGAGCAGCGTCGGATCTTCGAGCAGCACGCGATGCACCGCGAAAATGCCCGCCTCGCCGACCGCGCCGCGTTGCGACGCGTCGCGCACTGTCGTGCCGAGATCGGCGTCGACGGTCGCGATCGCCTTGTCGAGCAGGCGGCTTTCCGCAGCGGACGTGCCGCTCGCCTGTTCCGGCGGATCGAGGTCCGCGTCGTCCCAGCGCACCAGCTTGCCGACCGCGACGCCCGGCGACGCGCACACGCCCGCGAGCGTATTCGGCGCGAGCGCTTCGCCGGCGGCAGGCGCCGCCGTTTGCGGCGCCTGCGAACTTTGCCGCGCCGGCTTCTCTTCCACTTCGCCGTGCGCCTCGCGCGTCAGTTCGTGAGCGATTGCGTCGACTGCGGCTTTGGCTTGCGGGCCGACGCCGAGCAGTTCGACCGTCGCACCCTGGCCCGCGCCGAGCCCAAGCAGACCAACCACGCTTTCGATCGCCGCCTTGCGTCCTTCATAACGCACTTCGACGCGCGCATCGAACGCACGCGCCGCTTCGCGGGCGCGCGCTGCCGGCCGTGCATGCAGGCCGCCCGCGTGGACCAGCGTGATCTGCGCACGCGCTTCCTCGGTCACGCCGGTCGCGCTCAACTGACGCGACGCCGCAGCCGCCGCGCCGTCGCGGGCACGCAGCAGCAACAGCGGCGTTTCGCCCGCCTTCAGCATGCCGCCTTGCGCGCGCTCGACAATTTCGAACGCATCGGAATTGGCGATCGCAATCACCGAGACGAGGCTCGGCGCACGCAGCGCCACCTGATCCTGATCGAACTCGATCAGCACATCGCCGGCACGCACCTTGGCGCCTTGCTCGACCATCGGCGCAAAGCCCTTGCCGTTCAGCTCGACGGTGTCGATGCCGATATGCAGCAGAATCTCGGCGCCTTCCGCGGTCGCCAACGTCACCGCGTGACCGGTGCGCGCGAGATGCGTGACGGTTGCGTCGCACGGTGCGACGAGCCGGCCCTCGAGCGGATCGACGCCGATGCCGTCGCCGAACATGCCGCCCGAAAACACCGGATCGGGCACGTTCGCGAGCGGCACGACCGGACCGGTCATCGGCGCGAGCAAAACAATATGGCCTTCAGAATGGCTCATTAAACGGGACTCCTCGACACGTCGCATCTGATTTCTCGTCAGTGAGTTTCGGTGACTTTGTTGAGATGGCGCGGCGCATCGGGATTGCGCCCGCGCGCGGCCGCAAGGCCGGCGGCCATCACGTAAAAGGACAGGATTGCGGCGATCGGATCGAGCGCCGCATGAGCGGTGGTGGCGAGCGGCAGCGTGGCTTCGGGCACGTCGGACGGCGCGGCCAGCAGCACGCGTGCGCCGCGCGCCTGCATATCGCGCGCGAGTTGCAGCAGGCCTGCCTGCTCCGGTCCGCGCGGCGCGAATACGAGGAGCGGATAGTCGCGGTCGATCAGTTCCATCGGACCGTGACGCACTTCCGCGCTCGAGAACGCTTCGGCCTGAATGCCGGAGGTTTCTTTCAGCTTCAACGCGGCTTCCTGCGCGATCGCGAGACCCAGACCACGGCCGATCACGATCATGCGTTCGATGCCGCGCAGTTCGTCGACTGCCTTCGACCAGTCGAGCTTGCCCGCGTCTTGCAGCGCATCCGGCAGCGTGTTCAGCGCGCCGAGCAGCGCCGCGTCGTTCTGCCAGTGCGCGACCAGTTGCGCGGAGATCGACAGCATCGCGATATAGCTTTTAGTAGCCGCGACGCTCAACTCGGGACCGGCGACGAGCGGCAGATGCCATTCGCAAGCATCCGCGAGCGGCGAGCTGGGCGCGTTCACGGCGGCAACGGTCAACGCGCCGGCTGCGCGCAGCGCCTGCATCGTGCCGACGAGATCGGGACTCTTGCCCGATTGCGAAAACGCGAGTGCAAGCTGATCGCGCACCTGAAGCGGCGCCTGCTGCAGCGTCGCGACCGACATCGGCAGCGAGGCAACCGGCACGCCAAGGCGGCTCATGGTTAGCGATGCGAAGTAACTCGCCGCGTGATCCGAACTGCCGCGTGCGACCGTGAGCGCGACATGGCGCAGCTTTTCTGCGAGCCGCGCGGCCAGCGCCTCGACGCGCGAGGTGTCCGTGAGTTGCGCGGCGACCGTTTCAGCGGACGCCAGCGCCTCTTTAAGCATATTCGACAATTGCTTCTCCTTCGACGTAAGTCGCGCTCAACGCCAGTTCACGATCGAACACGACGACGTCGGCCCACGCGCCGCGCGCGATACGGCCACGGTCTTCGATGCCGAGATAGTCGGCGGCGTAGCGCGACAAACGGTTTGATACATCGGCGATCGGCAGACCGATCGACACCAGATTGCGCAGCGCCTGATCCATCGTCAGGGTGCTGCCGGCAAGCGTACCGTCGGCGAGACGCACGCCGCCGAGACACTTCGTCACGTGTTGGCTGCCGAGGCGATATTCGCCGTCGGGCATGCCGGTCGCCGACGTGCTGTCCGTGACCACGTAGAGGCGCGGGATCGCGCGCAACGCGGCGCGGATCGCGCCCGGATGGACGTGCAGCAGGTCGGGAATGATTTCGGCGAATTCGGCGTGCGCGAGCGCGGCGCCGACGAGGCCAGGATTGCGGTGATGCAGCGGCGACATCGCGTTGAACAGATGCGTGAAGCCGCACGCGCCGTGCTTGAGCGCGGCGACGGCGTCGTCATAAGTGCCGAGCGAATGGCCGAGCTGCACGCGCACGCCGCGCGCCGCCATCGCCGAGATGATGTCCATGTGCCCGGCAATCTCCGGCGCGAGCGTGACCACGCGGATCGGCGCAATGGACAGGTACTTCAGCACCTCGTCCATCACGGCGGACACGGCTGCGTCGGGCTGCGCGCCGAGCTTGCCGGGGTTGATGTACGGCCCTTCCAGATGCACGCCGAGCACGCGCGCGCAGCCCGGCGTGCGCACCCGCGCGACGTCGCCGAGACCGGCGACCACGCTCATCAGCTCGTCGCGCGGCGCGGTCATCGTGGTGGCGAGCAGGCTCGTCGTGCCGTAGCGCGCATGCGTGCGGGTGATCGTCTGGATCGCGTCGCCGGCTTCCATCACGTCCGCTCCGCCGCCACCGTGCACATGCAGGTCGATGAAGCCAGGCAGGATGTACGGCGCATCGTTCGTTGCCGGATCGACGCGCTCGCCGGTGAGCGCGGTGATGCGGCCGTTTTCGAATTCGAGCGTGCCGTGAATCCACCCTTCGGTGGTGAGTATGTTTCCGGTCAGCATGAGTCTCTCTTGCAAGGCGTGATACGGGGCATGGCTGAACTGGTCGGCGGCGCCGCTTAGGTCCGCAGTTCAGCGACGAAGTCGTAGTAGTCGTCGCGGCAATAGGTGTCGGTCAATTCGATTGCGCGCTGGTCGGCGCTGTAACCGATACGGGTAATGACCAGCAGCGCCGAGCGCGGTTCGATGTCCATGAGTGAAGCGATCTCGCTCGAAGCGTTGACCGCGCGAAAGTGCTGCAACGCGCGCACGACTGCCGCGCCGCGTTGCTCGAGATAGCTATAAAGCGAGACGCCGATGGCGAGCGGATCGGGAACGATTGCAACCGGCAGCGCCGAATGTTCGACCGCCATCACGATGCCGTCGGCGCGGCGCAAGCGACGCAGGCTGGCGACCGCGGCGCCCGGCGACAAGCCCAGGTGCACCAGCTCCTCGCGATTGGCGGCGCGAATATCGCGCTCGAGCCAGACGGAGTCGGGACGAAAGCCGCGCTGCTGCATCTTCTTCGTGAAACCGGTGAGCCTGGACAGCGGGTCTTCGACGCGTGGCGTGATGAAGCTGCCCGCACCACGCGCCCGCCGGATCAGACCTTGCTCGACCAGCAGTTCGATTGCCTTGCGCGCGGTGATGCGCGACACGCCGATTGCGTCCGACAGCGTGCGCTCCGAAGGCAGCGCCTCGCCCGCGGACCACACGCCGCAGTGGATCGCCGTCGCCAGATTGCGCGCGAGCTGCAAGTACAGCGGCGTGACGTTGCGAGCGTCAGGCATGAGTGCGGACCAGCGAGTTTCCATGGCGCTCCGGCGGCCTTCGACCAGGTTCGGCCTGCAAAAATGAGAGCCCATTATATAACCAACATAATACCAGTCAACGGACTGGTTATAAGCCGGTACGTTCTGGCGCGAAGCCTTGCCGCATAAGCGTTGGCGGCGGTCAACGCGCGCTCGCGGCCCCTTTCTACGCCCCAGGATTTACCCGTATTCGAGTCGTTTGCGACGCGCAAATGACCAGTTGCAGACCAATTGCGCGGGCACGCGCGCCGCAGCTTCATACCGCCTTGATACCAGTCGATTCCCGCCTGCCGGACACGCGGCTTTGTTAATGAGGGCGCGTTCCAATATAGTGATAGCGAACGCATAAAAATCCGGAGATCAGCATTTGACCGATTCCGAGGCGCTGCGGCGGGCTCAGGCAGTCCGCCGCTTCAATCGCTTTTACACGCGGCTTATCGGCGCTCTGCACGAGCATCTGGCTCACAGCACTTTCTCGCTGACCGAGGTGCGCGTCCTGCACGAGCTGTCGCGCGGGCGCGAGCAAACCGCGTCGGTACTTGGCCGCGCGCTTGGACTGGACAGCGGTTATCTGAGCCGTCTGCTGACCAATTTCGAACGACGCAATCTCATCACGCGACGGCCGTCCGAGACCGACGCGCGTCAGTCGCTGATCGCGTTGACGGATAACGGCCACGCTGCGTACGCGCCGCTCGACGCCGCCGCGAGCCAGGAAGTGCTCGACCTGCTGGGCCGGCTCACCGCGGGCTCGCAGGAGCAGTTGATTGCCGCGATGAACATCGTCGAAAGGCTGCTTGGCGACAAGCCTCGGCCGCACACGGTGGAATTGCGTGCGCCGCGCCCCGGCGAATGCGGGTGGCTCGTGCATCGGCAGGCGCAGTGGTTCGCCGCGCAATACGGTTGGGACGAATCGTTCGAGGGACTGCTCGCGCGCGTGGTCGCCGACTACACGCAGCGCAACGATACGGTTCGCGAACGGTGCATCGTCGCCGATCAGCACGGCATGGTGGCGGGTGCGGTGTGCGTCGTCGCGGTATCGACGACGGTAGCGGGCCTGCGGCTCTTATGGGTCGAACCGGACCTGCAACGCCTCGGCATCGGCACGCGGTTGATCGCCGAAGCGACGCGCTTCGCGCGGCGTGCCGGCTATACGAGATTGACGCTGACCACGGCCAGCGCTTTGGAGGAACCGCGGCGCCTGTGCGAGCGCACCGGTTTCGAACTGGTCAGCGCGGCGCCGGAGCGCCGTTTCGGCAAGGACCTGATCGTCGAGCGCTGGGAGCTCGGGTTATAGGCCGCGTCAGAACGACGGCACCACCGAACCCTTGAACTGCGTCTTGATGAACTGGCGCACGTCTTCCGATTGATACGCGGCAACCAGCTTCTTCACCCACGGCTTGTCCTTGTCCTGCGTGCGCACGGCGATCAGGTTCGCGTACGGGCTGTGAACGTCCTCGAGCGCGATCGCGTCCTTGGTCGGCTGCAGGCCCGCGGCCAGCGCGAAGTTGGTGTTGATCGCGGCCGCGTCGACATCGGCGAGCGAGCGCGGCAATTGCGCGGCATCCAGTTCGACCAGCTTGATCTTCTTCGGATTCTCCGCGACGTCGAGCGCCGTCGCGTTGTTGCCGTTCGTGCCCGCGCCGGCCTTCAGCTTGATCACGCCTTGCGCTTGCAAAAGCAGCAGCGCGCGGTTCTCGTTCGACGGGTCGTTCGGCACCGCGACCTTCGCGCCTTGCTGCAAGTCCTTCACCGACTTCAGCTTCTTCGAATAGATGCCGAGCGGCGAGATATACGTGAGACCCGCGCTGACGATCTTGTAGCCGCGCTGCTTGATCTGGCTGTCGAGATACGGCTGATGCTGGAAGCTGTTGGCGTCGAGATCGCCGGCGTCGAGCGCGGCGTTCGGCTGCACGTAGTCGTTGAATTCGACGACCTTCACGTTCAGCCCTTCACGCTTGGCGACCTTGGTGACGACTTCCCAGATCTGCGCATCGGGGCCGCTGATCGTGCCGACCTTGATGGCTTTGTCGTCGGCGTGCGCGCCGAAGCTGGCGACGATCGCCGCGCCGGCGACTACTGCGGAGAGGGCTTTGATGATAATTCTGCGCTGCATGTCATTCTCTCTGTTTCTGGTCGAGTCCATTTGCAAGGGACTCGGGTGATAGCCGAAGACAGACGCTGACGACACGCGCGTCACCGCGCAATGAAGGGCGTCGCCGGCTGGACCGTAAATCGTCTCATATGCGCTGCAAGATGGGAAATACCGCAATCGCATATGAGTATGCAGCGCGCGGCTCGCGGTTCACGGTTCGCGGCGAAAGGTCACGCCGTGACGGATAATCTGGAACGTTGCCGCGAGTGTGCGCGGCATGTTCATTTGCGTGTGAGGACGCCTATCCATGTATGTCATCAACCTGATCTACACCGCTTCGCTCGAACGGATCGACGACGCGCTCGAAGCGCATCGCGCCTTTCTCGCGGAGCAATTCGAAGCAGGCGTATTCGTGGCTGCGGGGCCGAAAGTGCCGCGCGACGGCGGGATCATTCTGGCGGTACGTATCGAGCGCGAGAAGCTGGATGCGATCCTTGCGACCGATCCGTTCGCCGTGCAAATGCTCGCGCGTTATGAGGTGACGGAGTTCAAGACCACGCGGCTCGCGCCGGGATTGAATCTGCCGATGCCGGCTTGAGGTTGTCGCGGGTTGGTGTGGTCGCTACGTGGTTTCGACGCGGGTTTCGCTGCATCAATCCAGCAGCAGCTTGATGTCGTGCACCCAGGGCGCGGCGCCCTGGCCGTCGCGTGCGAAAAGGCGCAGCTTGCCGTCGGTGTCGAACACATAGCTCGCCGCGGTATGGTCCATCGTGTAGCTGTCTGGCGTCTTGCCCGGCACCTTCGCGTAGTAGATGCGGAAGTCTTTGGTCACCTTCTTGACCTGTGCGTCGTCGGCGGGACGCAGACCGACGAAGCTCGGATTGAACGCCGGCACGTATTGCCCGAGCAACGCGGCAGTGTCGCGCTCGGGATCGACGGTGACGAACAGCACTTGCACACGCTTGGCATCGTCGGGACCGAGTTGCTGCAGCGCTTGCGAGAGTTCGGCCATCGTGGTCGGGCAAACGTCCGGGCAATGCGTATAGCCGAAGAACAGCACGACCACCTTGCCCTTGTAATCCGCCATCGTGCGAATCTTGCCGGACGTGTCGGGCAGCGAGAAGTTGCTGCCGAATTGCGTATTGCCCGTAATGTCGAGATTCTGGAATGCCGGCTGCTCTTTGCCGCAGCCCGCGACAAACAACGCGCCGCCGAGCGCGCAGGCGATCACAGCAGCACGCGCGGCGCGCGCGAAGCGGATATTGAGCATGGGTTATTACACGCCGATCAGGACGCGCACATAGTGGTCGACCAGCAGCGCGGCGAACAGCAGCGACAGATAGACGATCGAATAACGGAAGGTTCGGCGCGCCAGATCGTCCGAATACTCGAGATAGATCTTCCACGCGTAGGCGAGAAACAACGCGCCGAGCAGCACGGCCGCGGCAAGGTACACCACGCCGCTCATGCCGGAGATGAACGGCATCATCGTGACGGCGAACAGGATCACCGTGTAAAGCAGAATGTGCAGCCGCGTGTACTTCTCGCCGTGAGTGTTCGGCAGCATCGGCAGGCCGGCATTTTCGTAATCTTTGCGGCGATACAGCGCGAGCGCCCAGAAGTGCGGCGGCGTCCACACGAAAATGATCAGCACGAGAATCCACGCGTCGCCCGGTACATGGCCGGTGACCGCAGCCCAGCCGAGCGCGGGCGGCATGGCGCCCGACGCGCCGCCGATCACGATGTTCTGCGGCGTGGCCGGCTTCAGCAGCAGCGTATAGATGACCGCATAGCCGACGAACGTGGCAACCGTGAGCCACATGGTGAGCGGATTGGCGAACGTGTAGAGCGTCCACATGCCGAGGCCGCCGAGCACGGCCGAGAACAGCAGGATCTGCGACGTGGTGATTTCGCCGCGCGCCGACGGACGCCACGACGTGCGCCGCATCTTCGCGTCGATCTTCTGTTCGACGAGGCAATTGATCGCGAACGCCGCGCCGGCCAGCAGCCAGATGCCGACCGTGCCGCCGATCAGGACGGGCCACGGCACCATGCCCGGCGTCGACAGAAACATGCCGATGACGGCGCAGAACACCGCGAGTTGCGTGACGCGCGGCTTGGTGAGCGCGATGTACTGCGACATCCTGCTGCCGGGCGTTTGGGGAAGTGTTGTGCTGTCCATGTGGAGTCACGCTGGCGCGGCATCGTGCGCGGGCAATACGGCACGGCCGGGACGGCTATAAGCGATTCGAAAGTTTAGCATAACGAGCAGGAGCAGCAGGACCGCCGCGCCGCCGTTATGAGCTACCGCGATAGGCAGAGGCCATTGTAGGACGATGTTCGACAATCCCGTGATGAACTGGATCAACACCACCAGCAATACGCCGTTCGCCGGACGCCGCAGCGACTCGAAGCGGCGCAGCTTGAGCGCAAACCACACGAGGTAGGCAATCACCACGAACGCAAACGTGCGATGCGTCCAATGGATTGCCACGAGCGCCTCCTGCGTGATCATGTCGCCGTCGCCCGTCATGCCGAGCGCACGCCACAGATGGAAGCCGTGAGCGAAGTCCATCGGCGGAAGCCATTGGCCGTTGCAGGTCGGGAAATCGGTGCAGGCGAGCACCGCATAGTTCGTGCTGACCCAGCCGCCCAACGCGATCTGCGCGATCAGCAACGCGAGACCCGCTAGCGCCGCCGTGCGCCAGCGCGCGGCTTCGGGCTCGTAGGCGGGCAGCGGCGTTTGGCGCGCGGCGAGCCAGCCGAGCATGCCGAGCAACGCGAGGCCGAGCAGCAGATGCGTCGTCACGATGACCGGCTGCAGTTTCAGCGTAACCGTCCACGCGCCGAACGCGCCTTGCACGAGGATCAGCAGCAGCAGCGACGTCGGCCACCACGGCGACACATGCAGCGGACGGCGCTTGATGCGCGCGACCCACGCGATGACCGTCTGCGCGACGATCAGCACGCCGATGGCCATTGCGAAATAGCGATGGATCATCTCGATCCAGGCCTTCGTCATGCTGACGGGGCCGGTCGGCATCGCCTGATGCGCGGCCGTGATGGCCGCGTGCGCGATAAACGGCGACGACGTGCCGTAGCAGCCCGGCCAGTCCGGACAGCCGAGCCCGGAATCGGTGAGACGCGTGAAGCCGCCGAACATCACGAGGTCGAGCGTGAGGAACGTGGTGAGCCAGACGAGCTTGCGGAATTTGTTGTCGTCGGCCTTGACCCACACGTAGGACAGCGGCAACAACGCGATACACAAACCGATCAGGCCCAATTGCAATACGAACATCTTGATTACCCTGGTTGCGGCATCAGCCGATGCGGGACCACTTGAGCAGCTTGGTCAGGTCGCCCTTGATCTTGCTCGGGTCGGGATCTTTCGGGAAACGCATCATCAGATTGCCGTTCGGATCGACCATATAGAGGTGGTCGGTCACTCGAGTGCCCTTGTCGACGGGCAGCCATGCCGACACTTGCGCCGGATCGGCAATCAGCATGTTGGTGTCGGGATACGCTTTTTGTATCACGTCAGCGACGTTGCCCGCATCCGTGCGCAGCCACACTTCTACTACACGCTCGCGTTCCGGGCCCTGTGCCGCGCGGATTTGCCGCATGAAGTACAGCTTCGTGACGCAGGCTTTGTCGCAGGCGCTGTTGTCGACGGAAACCAGCAGCCAGTGGCCGCGCAGCGTGGCGAGCTTGAGCGGCTTGCCGTCTTCGCCGGTCACGACGAGCGACTCGGGAATCGGCCGTTGCGGTTCGACGAGCGTGCCGTAGCTCGTCGAACCGCCCGTCGGCTTGACGACGTAGTACATGAAGTACGAGATGGCGATCGGCGCGCCGCAGACGATGGCCAGCAGCAGCAGCATCCAGCGGCCGCGCTGCCACGAGCCGCGGCCATTCGGTTGGCCGGGCATTGGTTTCGCTGCAGCGCGTTGGGCGGCGGCGGGGCTCGCGTTGCCAGGTTTCGCGTTGGACTGTCCGTTGGATTTGCCGCCGGATTTGCCGGTCTCGGGCGAACGGGGAGATTGCGTCGACACTACGTGACCTCTTTCAATGATTGTGCGGCTCGCGTCGAACTCACATGGAACGACACGAAACACGCTGCGTCACACGCCGGGCGCGTGCTCTTTTCTGGCGGCGCGGCGCGCGGCGTAAAGGCCGAAGGCCACCGCCGCCGCCGCCATGCCCCACCACTGGAACATGTAGCCGTAATTGCGCTCCACGCCGCTGGTCGGAGCCGGCCAGTCGCGCACGAGCTTGTCGCCGTCGTCGCTCAATTGCTGGATCACGAACGGCTGCAAAGGCAGTCCGGTTTCAGCGGCGTAAGCGGCGATATCCAGGTTCTGGCGAATCGGCTGATGCGCGGCCGAACCGCCCTGCCCGAGTTCGTAAGCACGCGACGCATCGGCGCGCGCTATGCCTTCGATCTCGATCTCACCCTGCGGCGTGACGTACGGCGCGATCGTCTCGCGATTGCTCATATTGCGCGGCAACCATCCGCGATTGATCAGCACATAACCGCCGTCCGCGAGTTTAAAAGGCATCACGACGTAAAAGCCCGGCTGATCGTTATACGGACGATTGTCCAGGTACACGACCTTGTCCGCGACAAACGTGCCGCGCGCCTTCACGCGATGAAATTCGATGTCCTTCAATGCCACCGGCGCGCGGGTCACGGGTTGAGCGGGCGCGTTTTCGAACTGCGTGATGCGCGCCTCGAGCGCTTCTTTCTGATGCGCGCGGTCGCGCTGCCAGAAGCCGAGCCGCATAGTGACCGCGACCACCAGCAGGATCAATAACGCGGGCACGAGCCGGAATTTCATCGACGATACTCCCTGCCTGCATTGAGCGCCGCGGGGAACGCAGGGCAAACGCCGACGCGCGGTGAGATAATAAACGTCTCGCCTTTGCGCTTTTCCGTTTCAGCAGATTCCATGCACATTCTCGTTCCCATTGCCTTCGCACTGATCATCGCCAGCATGGTGTCGGCGCTGTACTTCATGATGCATGACAAGGGCAAAACCAAGCGGATGGTCTGGTCGCTCGCCACGCGAGTCGGACTATCGATCTCGCTGTTCCTCTTCATCCTGTTTGCTTACTGGATGGGCTGGATTCACTCGACGGGCATTCCGTACGGGCGCTGAATCTGGCAAGAGGTTTTACTGCTCTAAACAAAACGCCGCCCTGACAGGGTCGAGGGCGGCGCTGCATCAAACCGGTATGCCTGCTTCTGCGTACTGCTGATTGCGTACAGCCTGAGCGCCCGCCGAAAAACACGTTGGGCAACAGCCCGCGCAGTTCCGGCAAGCGCCGGCCCGCGCGGACAGTTCAGCCTTACAGCCAGTACACGACAACGTACAGTCCGAGCCAGACCACGTCCACGAAGTGCCAGTACCAGGCCGCGCCTTCGAACGCGAAGTGGTGCTCCGCCGTGAAGTGACCGCGGATCATGCGCGCCAGCACGACCGCCAGCATCGTGCCGCCGAGGAACACGTGGAAACCGTGGAAGCCGGTCAGCAGGAAGAACGTCGAGCCATACACGCCCGAAGCCAGCGTCAGGTTCAGTTCGTTGTACGCGTGGAAATATTCGAAGCCCTGCAGGAACAGGAAGCAGACGCCGAGCACGAGCGTGGCCGCCAGCCAGATGATCGCCTTCTTGCGATGATCTTCGCGCAGCGCGTGGTGCGAGACCGTCAGCGTGGCGCCCGACGACAGCAACAGCGCGGTATTGATAGTCGGCACCGGCCACGGCGTCATCGACTTGAAGGTCGACACGAGCGCCGCAGGACCGTTGTTCGGCCACACCGCCGAGAAGTCCGGCCAGATCAGCTTGTAGTCGAGGCTCGACAGTTCATGCAACGCGATGGCGCGTGCGTAGAACAGCGCGCCGAAGAACGCGCCGAAGAACATGACTTCGGAGAAGATGAACCAGCTCATGCTCCAGCGATACGACTTGTCGACGTTCTTGCCGTACATGCCGCCTTCGGACTCGGCAATCGCGTCGCCGAACCAGTGCCACAACGTAAAGAGCAGCCACAGCAGACCGACGACAACTCCGATCGGCGCCAGTTCATGTTCGTTGATCCAGGCCGCCAGCGATCCGAGCATGATCAGCAAGCCAACCGCGGCGGTGATCGGATGCCGCGACGGATGCGGTACGAAATAGTACGGGCTCTCGTTTTGACCGCTCATTCTTGATTCTCCACTTCAGTCCAGTTGTTCCGGAAGCTCCGGCTGTATCTTCGACGGCGCGTGGCTACCGCACCGCTTCACTCTAATTCGTGGGCGCTGCCGCGCCCGGTCCTTCCTGCATCGTCGCACTGCGCGAGTCGCCTCGATGGTCTCAGCCGACCACCGCGCGAACCACCAGAATCAGCACGCCGATGAAAATAGCCGTGCTGATCAGCGCCGCGATAATCACATGCAGCGGGTTCAGTTGCGTCGCGTCGCTTTCAAGATCGCGCCGCTTGCGCACGCCGAAAAACGACCAGAACACCGCCCGCATCGACTGGCCAAAGCTGCTCTTGCGCGGGCCGCCGCTGTTATCGCTCATTGCTGTCTTCCTTCGCCTGGGCCTGCGCCTTGGCCTGGGTTTCGGCCCTTACCATCAGGCGGGATTGGCGGCCGTGGCCCCCGTCTCAGCCGGAAGCGCCGCGCTTCCAACCTTCGCCGTTGCCGGCGTGTTCAACTCGAAAAACGTGTACGACAACGTGATCGTTTTCACATCCTTCGGCAGCTTCGGATCGACGACGAACACCACCGGCATCCGCTTCGTTTCGTTCGCCTTCAACGTTTGCTGCGTAAAGCAAAAACACTCGATCTTCTTGAAGTACTCGGTCGCCTGCTTCGGCGCGTAGCTCGGAATGGCTTGCGCCTGGATCGAGCGCGCCTGTTCGTTGCTCACCTCGTACATCACCGTGGTCACTTCGCCCGGATGCACGTCGAGGCTGCGCTGCTCCGGCTTGAAACCGAGCGGGCCGCGCGCGTTCGCATCCAGTTCGATCGAAATCGTGCGGCTCATGTCGACTTGCGTGTTCTTCGCCTCGCGCACCGTCGCGTCGCGCTGCACCAGGTTGTTGATCCCGGTGATCTGGCAGATCGCGCGGTACATGGGCACCAGCGCAAAACCAAAGCCGAACATCATCAACGCGACGACGAACAGCTTGATCAGCATCGAACGGTTAAAAGAGCGATCGGCCTGAGCCGGCGGCTGCGTCGACATCTCAATCCTTAACAAACCTGCAAACCAGAGTTACCGCCTGGTCAGGAAAACCAGCCCTGATTGATGATGACGGCGGTGAAAAAAACCGCTGCGATGGCAAGCAGCACGAGACCTAACCGCCTGTTGCTCGCGCGAATCTGCTCCGGGGTACGTCTTTCCTGTGGATTGCGCGTCATGCTCGAGTTTCTGAATACCTTGCTGCTGCTTTTGTCACCGCGGTTGCCGCGATCACCGCGATCACCGCGGTCACCGCTTCGGCGGCTGTCCGGTTCCGATGACGGCACAACCATCATGCCGCCGCCGGAACCGGCCGTCTCGCCCGACGCCGATTACTCGACGGTCGGCGGGTGTTCGAACGTGTGGAACGGAGCCGGGCTCGGCACAGTCCATTCGAGGCCCGTTGCGCCGTCCCACGGCTTGTCGGCCGCTTTTTCGTGCTCGCCGCCGCCGCGATACGCCGGCAGCGCGACCGCGAACAGGAAGTAGACCTGTGCGAGACCAAAGCCGAATGCGCCGATCGAGATGACCTGGTTCCAGTCGGTGAACTGCGCCGGGTAGTCGGCATAACGACGCGGCATGCCGGCGAGACCCACGAAGTGCATCGGCAGGAACGCGAGGTTGAAGAAGAACATCGACGCCCAGAAGTGGATCTTGCCGCGCGTCTCGTTGTACATCCAGCCGGTCCACTTCGGCGCCCAGTAGTACCAGCCCGAGAACAGCGCGAACAGCGAACCCGCCACCAGCACGTAGTGGAAGTGCGCCACCACGAAGTAAGTGCCGTGGTACTGGATGTCGAGCGGCGCCATTGCCAGCATCAGGCCGGACAGACCGCCGAACGTGAACACCAGCAGGAAGCCGACTGCGAACAGCATGGGCGTTTCGAACGACAGCGAACCGCGCCACATCGTCGCAACCCAGTTGAACACCTTCACGCCGGTCGGCACTGCGATCAGCATCGTGGCGTACATGAAGAAGAGCTGACCCGTAACCGGCATGCCGGTTGCGAACATGTGGTGCGCCCAGACCATGAACGACAGAATCGCGATCGACGACGTTGCGTACACCATCGAGCTATAGCCGAACAGCGGCTTGCGCGAGAACGCCGGGATCACCTGCGACACGATGCCGAACGCCGGCAAGATCATGATGTACACCTCGGGGTGCCCGAAGAACCAGAAGATGTGCTGGTACATGACCGGGTCGCCGCCGCCTGCCGCATTGAAGAACGACGTGCCGAAGTGGCGATCGAACAGCACCATGGTGATCGCGCCTGCCAGAACCGGCATCACGGCGATCAGCAGATACGCGGTGATCAGCCAGGTCCAGACGAACATCGGCATCTTCATCAGCGTGAGGCCCGGTGCGCGCATGTTCAGGATCGTCACGACGATGTTGATCCCGCCCATGATCGACGAAGCACCCATCAGGTGGACCGCGAAAATCGCGAAGTCCATGCCCGGGCCCATCTGCGTGGAGAGCGGCGCGTACAGCGTCCAGCCCGCGGCGGTCGCGCCGCCCGGCGAGAAGAACGAACCGACCAGCAGAACAGCCGCGACCGGCAGAAGCCAGAAGCTGAAGTTGTTCATGCGGGCGAAAGCCATGTCCGATGCGCCGATCTGCAGCGGCACCATCCAGTTTGCGAAGCCGACGAAGGCCGGCATGATCGCGCCGAACACCATGATCAGGCCGTGCATGGTGGTCAACTGGTTGAAGAACTCGGGACGCATGATCTGCAGACCCGGTTCGAACAGTTCGGCACGGATCATCAGCGCCATCACGCCCCCGGAGAGGAACATGGTGAACGAGAAGATCAGGTACAGCGTACCGATGTCCTTGTGGTTGGTTGCGAACAGCCAACGACGCCAGCCGTGCGGCGTTTCGTGGGCATGGTCGCCGTGCACGTGCTCGTGGCCCGCGACTACATCGTGTCCGATGCTAGACATGACAATCTCCTAAAGCGAATACTGCGGTGCGATCATGAACACGTCAGGCAGCCGGACTTGCAGCCGCACTAATTTCAACACGTCGGGCTTCTTTCGCGTCGCCGCCGCCCGTGATCGTTTCCGGCTTTTTCAAAATGATATGGTCTTCGGCGATGCCGGCTGCTTTCAACGCGTCGCGCACGGCTTCGGCGCGGCTCTTGGCGAGCTTCGCGTTGGTGTCGGCGGAACCGGATGCGTCGGTGAAGCCCGACAGCGTGAACTTCGCGTCCGGATGCGCTTTGGCATACGCCGAGGCTGCCTCGACTGCCGCTTTCGCGTCGGCCGGCAGCGTGCTCTTGCCGGTATCGAAGTAGACGCTGGCGGGTAGCGCAGCTTGCGATGCGCCCGCGCTTTCCGAACCCGCTGAAGCTGCCTGTGCACCCGCCGCTTGCGCACCCGATGCTTCCGAAGCCGCGGCGCCCGAAGCAGCAGCGCCGCTTGCGGCCGCGCCTGCGTCGGCCAGATGGTTGCCGCCTTCGGGCAGCTTGCCGTTGCGGGCGTCCGCGACCTGCTTCGGCTGGAGAATGTCGCCGGTGTGGTTGCCCCACGAGTTACGCTCGAATGTGACGACCGATGCGATCTCCACGTCGTTCAGCGTAGGCGCCCACGAAGGCATGGCGTTCTTGCCCTTCAGCACGATGCTGACGTGCTCGGCGATCGCGCCGTTGGCAACCTTGCTGCCGTCGAGCGCGGGAAACGCGCCCGCGCCCTTGCCCGTCGGCTGATGGCAGACCGCGCAGTTCGCCGCGTAGACCTTGCCGCCGCGTTCCATCAGTTCCGCCATGGTGTACGTCTTGTTCGGATCGTCCTGACCCGCGGCCATTTTCTTCTTCTGCGCGTCGACCCACTTCGCGTAGTCGTCGGTGGAGAGCACTTCGACGACGACCGGCATGAACGCGTGTTCCTTGCCGCACAGTTCGGTACAGAAGCCGCGGAACGTGCCGACCTTCTCGGCCTTGAACCACGTGTCGCGCACGAAGCCCGGAATCGCGTCCTGCTTCACGCCGAAAGCCGGCACGTACCAGGAGTGGACCACGTCGTTCGCGGTGGTGATGATGCGAATTTTCTTGCCGACCGGCACGACGAGCGGATTGTCGACTTCCTGCAGATACGTAGTGGAAATCGGCTGACGCCCGTCGGTTTCCGAACGCGGCGTGGCGAGCGTGGAGAGGAAGCTGATGCCCTCGCCCGGACCCTTCACGTAGTCGTAGCCCCACTTCCACTGGTAGCCGGTGACCTTGATGGTGACGTCGGCATTGGTCGTGTCCTTCATCGCGACGACCGTCTTGGTGGCCGGCAGCGCCATCAACACGACGATGATGAACGGCACGATCGTCCAGATGATTTCGACGGTGGTGCTTTCGTGGAAATTCGAAGCCTTATGTCCTTTCGACTTGCGGTGAGCGAAGATCGAATAGAACATCACAGCGAACACGCCGATGAAAATCACCGTGCACAGAATCAGCATTAGCGTGTGGAGGCTGTAGAGCTCCTCAGCGATTTTCGTCGCAGGCGGCTGGAGATTGATCTCGTTGACGGCGGGGCCGCCCGGAACATCGCCCACTGCCAGGGCGGCACCGGCGAAAAGCAGTCCGCTCATCGCCAGCACGCCCATGAGCGCTCGCTTGATTGTTTTCATAGCTTCCTTACCCAAAATTTCCATTCAAACCTTCGACCCCGCCGGCCCGCTCGCCCCGATCACCCGCTGCTCCGCTGCGGCGAACGCCGCATGCCCCGACGCGACTAACAACGCGCGAGCCATCTGCGCAATTCGCCGGCAAACTGCGCGCGCCGGTGCTGCGCGAGGTGCTGCCCGATCATGATCGTCTCGCCGCGCGAGACCAGTCTGATCTGATCACGCGGTGTTGCGCCAGCCTCGATCCGCACCCAGCGCGGATTGAACTCGAACTGCGTGACCTGCTCGGCGCTCACCTGTTCGATCACGAGCCGGTTGGGAAACAGCCGGATGCGTTCGTAATCGACAGCATGACGCGCATAGATGGCAAACGCGACGCCCACCGCCAGCAATTCGATACCGGTGAACGGCAACACCAGCCAGGCGCCGACCAGAACCAGCATGAAAGCAATTGCCAACGAGAACAACGCAAGCGACACGTAGAAACATACGAACTGCCGCGGCGACATGGAACAGTTGCGCTTCATCGTCCAGTCTTTAAGGACCGGTTCCGAATCCGCCAGCAGATCAGATGCTTCCATCGCTGCCTCCTGCCGATCGTCCCAAAGGCCCGCTATCGACCTCTATTGACCATTACCGCACCAACCAGTCTTGCTGCCCTGTGCCTCGGGCCTGCCGCCCCAAATGTGGGAACTCCGGGCGACAAACTGACGCATTATAGGCGCGATCCATAGCATCCACAAGCAAGCCCCGGCTGCCTCACAAGCCAGGCGCGACAAGCCTCCGCGCCGTTTTGCCGCACGTTTTGCGCGTGTCTGGAAACGGTAATTTCAGACATAACAGATGTCCTCTTTACCGCTTCAGCGATTCCTTGACGAGCCTCGTCCAATGTCCTCGATTCGCACGATGCCATGCCCTTCGGCCGTCGTGCGCGGCACCGCTTTCCATGCGTGTCCGTAGATCACCTCGAAGGTCAGCGCGATCGTGCCGTCGCCGCGCCGGCGCGCTTCGAGCGCCGCCAGCAATGCCTTGTGCAACCGCCGTGCCGCCGCACCCGACGACGCTTCGCGCTCGAACGGATACGCGCCCCAACGGCGCACGTCCGCGAGCAGCGAGTCGGGTGACTTATAGGTGATTGTGATAGTTTCCTGGTCCATCACGGGAATCTCGAAACCGCTTTCGACCAGCATGTCGCCAAGATCATGCATGTCGACGAAGTCGATCACGTGCTTGCGCGAGCCGACGCCATGCGCCGCTTCGACTTCGGCATAGGCGCCGCGCAACTCCTTCAGCGTGTCGGGGCCGAGCGTGCTGAACATCAGCAGGCCGTTCACCTTCAAGACGCGCTGCCATTCCGGAAAGACGAGATCCGGGCGCGAGTGCCAGTGAAGCGCGAGATTGGACCAGATGAATTCGAACGCGCCCGCCGCGAACGGCAGCGCGGCAAAGTCGGCTTGCGCGAAACGCGGACCGCGCGCGCCGAGCGCCTTGCCGAGCGTGGCCGGCAAGAAGCGCCGCCAACTGGTATCGCCGGAATCGTGGCGCAGCGCGCGCGTGAGCATGCCGCGCGACAGGTCCGTGCCGAACACCGGCGCTTCGGGAAAGCGCTCGCGCAATGCGGGGATGTCCTCGCCTGCACCGCAACCCGCGTCGAGCACGGCCGCCGGCGCGACCTTGATGTAATCGAGACGCTCGCGCATGCGCTGCGAAATTTCGCGCGGAAGGAAGGCGACGTCGTCGAAAGTCGCTGCGCGGCGGTCGAAAATCCGCCGCAGGCGCCGGGAGTCATAGGCCGGACGGCCAGATTGAGGGGGCGTTGGGGACATGGGTGTCGTGCTGGCGTGGAGCCCGAAGTATACTCGTTCGCTTCCTTCGATTCAGCGCCAAAGGCCTTTGCGGCCGCCCATGCATGCCATTCCGAGCCCGTTTTCCGTCTTCACGAAGCCCCTTCACGCGATTCGCGCGCGGCTTCCGCTCGGCGTGGCCGCATGCGATGCAGGCGATACTGCCTAACGCATGCGCGTTATGCGGCAATTTGTCGCATAACGCGCTGTGCGGCTTTTGCGACGAATCCTATTGGAATGAAGGCGCTTTGCGATGCTGCGTTTGCGCGGTTCCGTTGCCTGTCACATATCGGGGGCGTCGAGCGTCATATTGCTGTGGAGATTGCATCGCCGAAAAGCCGCCGTTCGACGCCACCTTCGCGCTCGCCGACTATCGTGCGCCGCTCGACACGCTCGCCGTCGGCCTCAAGTTTCGTGCGCAGTTGGTGCTTGCGCGGGAATTCGCGCGGCGCCTCGCGCTTCTCGCGCACGATGCCTGGCAAGATCCGTCGGAGTGGCCCGACGTGATCGCTCCCGTGCCGCTTGCGGGCCGGCGTCTTCGAAAGCGCGGCTATAACCAGGCATGGCAAATCGCGAAACCACTGGCTCGCGCGTTGCATGTGCCGCACGACGCGACGCTGCTGCGCCGCGTGATCGACACGGCGCCACAGTCGCGGCTTGACCTCGATGCGCGCCGAATGAACGTCGGGCGCGCATTCGAAGTTGCCGGCAACGTGCAAGGGCTGCACGTCGGAATCGTCGACGATGTCATGACGACCGGCGCAACACTGGAAGCGCTGGCTCGCACACTGAAAGCAGCGGGCGCGCGGCGCGTCACCAACTTCGTCGCGCTGCGCACACCGAAAAACTAGTCCCTACCTGGTCACCTTATGTTCAATGTCGTTCTCGTCGAACCGGAAATTCCGCCGAACACCGGCAACGTCATCCGCCTGTGTGCGAACACCGGCGCACGTCTGCATCTGATCGAGCCGCTCGGCTTTCCGCTCGACGACGCCAAGCTGCGCCGCGCCGGCCTCGACTATCACGAGTACGCGCAAATGAACGTGCACGCCGATTGGGCCGCGTTTGTCGCGAAGGAATCGCCTGATGCCTCGCGCATGTTCGCGTTCACCACGCGCGGCTCGGGCCGCTTTCACGAGCACGCGTTTCAGGAGGGCGACTGGTTTGTGTTCGGCGCGGAAACGCGCGGCCTGCCCGACTCGGTGCTCGGGAAATTCGCCGGCGAGCAGCGCGTGCGCCTGCCGATGCGTCCCGGCAACCGCAGCCTGAATCTGTCTAATACGGTGGCAATCGTAGTGTTCGAAGCGTGGCGTCAAATGGGATTCGAAGGCGGCGCCTGACGGCTTTTCAATTCGGACTGATAGCGCTCGAACATCGCGTCGTCGAAGCAGGCGAAGATCACGCTGCGCAGTTGCGGCATGCGCGGCAGATTTTCCAGTACGGTGTCGACCGCAATGCGGACTGCCTGATCGGCGGGAAAACGGTAGATGCCGCAACTGATCGCGGGGAACGCAATGCTCGCGCAATTCGCCTCGCGCGCCACTTCGAGCGAGCGCTGATAGCACGACGCGAGCAAGTCGGCCTCGCCGTGCGTGCCGCCCCGCCATACGGGGCCCACCGCGTGGATCACATAGCGCGCGGGCAAACGGTAGCCGCGCGTGAGTTTCGCGTCGCCGGTTGCGCAGCCGCCGAGTGCTTCGCATTCGCGCAGCAATTCGTTGCCGGCCGCGCGGTGGATCGCGCCATCCACACCGCCGCCGCCGAGCAACGAAGTATTGGCTGCGTTGACAATGGCATCCACGTCAAGCGTGGTGATGTCGGCCACGCGGGCTTCAAGCGTGCAACGATCGATACTGAGCATGTGAACCTCGCTGATCCGAAGCGTCGATAGACAGTGGACAGCGAGAGCAGACAGCCGTTCAGCGTTTTTTACACACCGAACGGCCGATTGAAACGGCTCAAGGAAGAACCGCAAGACGGCTCGCTTCGGCTTATTCCAGCTTATTCAGCCTTGGAATCGCGCCGCAACAGAGCGCTGACGGCGTCGCGGGGCGCCACGCCGTCGAACAGCACGGCGCAGACGGCCTGTGTGATCGGCATTTCAATCGCATGAGCGCGTGCGATCGCGAGAACCGCTTGCGCGCAGCGCACGCCTTCGGCCACATGCCCGAGGCCGCCGAGAATATCGGCCAGCGAGCGGCCTGCGGCGAGTTGCACACCCACCGTGCGGTTGCGCGACAGATCGCCGGTCGCGGTCAGAATCAGATCGCCAAGACCGGTCAAGCCGGTGAACGTCTCCGCCCGTCCGCCCAACGTCACGCCGAGGCGCGACATTTCGGCGAGACCCCGCGTGATCAACGCGGCGCGCGCGTTCAGGCCGAGACCGAGGCCGTCCGCGATACCCGTCGCGATAGCCAGCACGTTCTTCACCGCGCCGCCTACTTCGACGCCGACAACATCGTCGCCGGTATAAATGCGCATCGCGCCGTGATGAAACGCGGCGACCGTGCGTTCGCGGCACGCCGCCGAAGCACTTGCGATAGTCAGCGCGACCGGCAAGCCCTGGCCCACTTCGCGCGCGAAGCTCGGCCCCGACAGCACGCCGTTGCTGCCGTGTTCCGGCAATTCGGCCGCGACGACCTGGTGCGGCAGCAACTGCGAGTCGGCCTCGAAGCCTTTGCAAAGCCACACGACATGCGCCGGCACTTTGCCGGCATCGCGCATCGACTGGATGAGACTGCGCAGTCCGGCGACGGGCGTCGCGACGACGCATAACGCGTCGTCGGCGAGCGCATGGTCGAGCGCTGCGTTGAGATCCGCTTCGTAGCGAAGCGCCGCAGGCAAAGCAACGCCCGCCAGATAGCGGGCGTTTTCATGCGAAGCGGCGAGATCCGTAACGAGCGCAGGCTCGCGCGCCCACAGCACCGTGTCGTGCCGAACGGCCAGATGGCCGGCGAGGGCTGTGCCCCACGCGCCGGCTCCGAGGACAGCAACCTTCATAGCCGGCACTGCCTGGGACACTTAATGCGTGACGCCGTTTTGCGCCGCGCCGTTCTCGCCGCCCATCTGCGCGAGGCGTTGCTCGTACAGCGCCTGGAAGTTGATTTCGGCGAGGTGGATCGGCGGGAAGCCGGCGCGCGTGATCGCGTCCGCGATGTTCGAACGCAGATACGGGAACAGGATCGTCGGGCATGCAATGCCGACGAGCGGATCGACCTGCTCAGCCGGAATATTGCGGATGTCGAAAATGCCCGCTTGCTTCGCTTCGATCAGGAACGCAACCTTGTCCGCGACCTTGGCCGTAACGGTGCCCGTCACGAGGATTTCGAAGACGGTGTCGGCGAGACGCTCGGCCTTCACGTCGACTTCCACTTCCACCGACGGCATATCCTGCTCGAGGAAAATGCCGGGCGAATTCGGCTGCTCGATCGACATGTCCTTCAGATAGATGCGCTGGATGTTGAAGAACGGCTGGTTATTCTCGTCGGACATGATGGTGTGATTCCCTGATAGATATGCGTAGCGGCGGCCCCTGAGTCTCAAGGGCCGCCAGATAGTTGCGGCGCGCCGTCCGCCCCTTTCAGGAGCAACGATGCGCCGGCTTGTGTTTCACCCGCCGACACGCGCGCGCAACAGGCGCGCGAATTCAGGCGGCTTCGAGCAGAGGCGTCAGACCGCCCGCGCGATCCAGCGCGGAAAGGTCGTCGTACCCGCCGACATGCTTCTCGCCGATGAACACCTGCGGCACCGTGCGACGACCGGTCCTGGTCATCATTTCCTCACGACGGGCCGGGTCCTTGTCGATCAGTACTTTTTCGATATTCTCGACGCCGCGCGACTTTAAAAGACGTTCGGCCATCTGGCAATACGGGCACACCTGCGTGCTGTACATGATCACTTTGTTCACTTGGCTACTCCTTGTTTCACAACCGGCATGCCGGCTTTCTGCCAGGCGTCGACGCCGCCTTCCAGAACGTGGACTTCCGCATATCCTGCGTCCTGCACGATACGCGCTGCCTTGTTCGACTGCTGGCCGGTCTGGCAGACCAGCAGCACGGGGTTGTTCTTATTCTTCACCAGTTGCGCGACCTTTGCTTGCAACTCGGCGAATTCGAGGTGCCGCGCCGCGGGCAAATGACCCTTGGCGAAGTCGGCCGACGGACGCAGGTCGATAACGGCCGCGTTGCGCCGGTTGATCAGTTGCGTGGCTTCGGCGGCCGACAGGCCACCGCGGCCGCGCCGGCTGATGGTCGGCCACAGCAGCAACCCACCGGAGATGAGGACGATCGCGATCAGGACAAGGTTTGTGTAATCAGTGAAAAACTTCACGGAAAATCCGCCGAAAAAGAGAGAAATCGGAAAGGGCAATCCGCCCATTATAAAATAAGCGTCTGACGCGATGGCGGCGCTCCTCGGCGGGCGCTTCGCAGCGCTTTACCGCTTCCTCACTACCGACCGGCAATCTTATGTACAAACTCGTTCTCATCCGCCACGGCGAATCGACGTGGAACAAGGAAAACCGCTTCACGGGCTGGGTCGACGTCGACCTGACCGAACAGGGCAACCGTGAAGCGCAGCAGGCGGGCGTGCTGCTGAAGGAAAACGGCTATACGTTCGACATCGCGTACACGTCGGTGCTCAAGCGCGCCGTTCGCACGCTGTGGCACGTGCAGGATCAGATGGATCAGATGTATATCCCCGTCGTCCATTCGTGGCGTCTGAACGAGCGCCACTACGGCGCGCTGTCGGGTCTGAACAAGGCCGAAACCGCAGCCAAGTTCGGCGACGAACAGGTGCTGGTCTGGCGCCGCAGCTACGACACGCCGCCGCCGGCGCTCGAGCCGACCGACGAGCGCGCGCCGTACAACGACCCGCGCTACGCGAAGGTGCCGCGCGAGCAACTGCCTCTCACCGAGTGTCTGAAAGACACGGTCGCGCGCGTGCTGCCGCTGTGGAACGAGTCGATCGCGCCGGCCATCAAGTCGGGCCGCAAGGTGCTGATCGCCGCGCACGGCAACTCGATCCGCGCGCTCGTGAAGTACCTCGACAACATTTCGGACGACGACATCGTCGGGCTGAATATTCCGAACGGCGTGCCGCTCGTCTATGAACTCGATGAAAACCTGAAGCCTATCAAGCACTACTATCTGGGCGACCAGGAAGCGATCGCGAAGGCGCAGGCGGCCGTCGCGAAGCAAGGCAAAGCCGGCTAAGGTTGGCCGGCATGGCGTGCTCATTGGCCGCCACTCTTTGTTAAAGAAGGTGACGAGAAACGCAGCAGCACGTCGCCAGCGGACCGCGCCGACCGGCAAGACGTACCGGTCAGCGTGGTCCGTTTGTTTTGAGCGCGCCATTCTGGCCGCCGTCTTCCGTTACGGCACATTACTTCGCAGCCGCGCGCACATTGCGCCGAACCCGGCACGCATCCCGCTGTCGAATCACGATTGCCTGCCCCGCGCCCTCTGTTGGCGGGTGTGCAGTTATACTTGTCCGTCCCCATCTCTATCGACGCTGCCACGCGCTTCCGACCGCAACAGACTCTATGCGAAAGAACCTGAAAAATATCGGCCTGATCGCC
Organism: Paraburkholderia graminis; assembly: GCF_003330785.1. Lineage (NCBI taxonomy): Bacteria > Pseudomonadati > Pseudomonadota > Betaproteobacteria > Burkholderiales > Burkholderiaceae > Paraburkholderia > Paraburkholderia graminis. Next base: position 376,271 of record NZ_CP024934.1, on the reverse strand, counting down.
GCGGGCCTTGCTACCGGTGTATTTGCCACCCTGCAACTTTCCGCTTCGGCGCAGCAGCCCGCCAGCGCCGCCGCCGCGCCCTTGCCGCTGGACCAGCTCAGGCTCTTTGCCGAAGTGTTCGGTCAGATCAAGCACGAATACGTCGAACCCGTCGACGATAAAAAGCTCCTCACCGCCGCGATCAAGGGCATGGTGTCGAGCCTCGACCCGCATTCGTCCTACCTCGACAAGACCGATTACGAGGAACTGCAGGAGCAGACCAAAGGTCGCTTCGCGGGCCTCGGCATCGAAATCTCGTCGGAAGACGGCCTGATTAAAGTCATTTCGCCGATCGAAGACACGCCCGCGTTCCGCGCCGGCATTCGTCCGGGCGACCTGATCACGCGCATCAACGACAAGCCGGTGCGCGGCATGACGCTCGACCAGGCCGTCAAGCAGATGCGCGGCGAGCCGGGCACGAAGGTCACGCTCACCATCTTCCGCAAGACCGACGACCGCACGTTCCCGCTCACCGTGACGCGCGCCGTCATCAAGGTGCAGTCGGTGAAGATGAAGATTCTTGCGCCGGGCTACGCGTACGTGCGTATCACGAGCTTCCAGGAACGCACCACGCCTGACCTCGCGGCGAAGCTGCAGGACATCGCGCGTCAGCAGCCGAACCTGAAGGGCCTCGTGCTCGACCTGCGCAACAACGGCGGCGGTCTGCTGCAAAGCGCGGTCGGCGTCGCCGGCGCGTTCCTGCCGCCGAACTCCGTCGTGGTGTCCACCAACGGACAGATTCCGGATTCGAAGCAGGTCTATCGCGACACTTACGACAACTACCGTCTGCAATCTTTCGACAGCGATCCGCTGAAGGACGAAGCGCCGATCTTCAAGACGGTGCCGATGGTCGTGCTGACCAACGCGTATTCGGCGTCGGCCTCGGAGATCGTCGCGGGTGCGTTGCAGGATCAGCATCGCGCGTTGATCGTCGGCAAGACGACCTTCGGCAAGGGCTCGGTGCAGACCGTGCGCCCCATGACCGCCGACACCGCATTGCGTCTGACCACGGCGTATTACTACACGCCGAGCGGCCGCTCGATCCAGAACAAGGGCATCCGTCCTGACATCGCGGTGGATCAATACGCGGAAGGCGATCCGGACGACGCACTCGTCACACGCGAAGTCGACTACTCGAACCACCTTGCCAACACGCAAGATCCGAACGAGAAGAAGGAAGCCGAGAAGCGCGAGCAGGATCGCATGGACCAGTTGCGTCAGCTCGAAGAGCAGAACGATAAGAAGACGCCGGAACAGCGTCAGAAAGATCGTGAGCGCAAGCCGGTCGAATTCGGTTCCGCCGACGACTTCATGCTGACGCAGGCGCTGAACAAGCTCGAAGGCAAGCCGGTGCAGGAGTCGAAGTCGGTGACCGAACGGCGTCTCGCGCAGAACAAGCCGGCTACGTCGGCGTCCGCGCCGGTTGCTGTGAAGCCCACGCAACCGGTGCCCGGCGCGTCGGGTCCGGCTCCGGCGTCGGCTCCGGCCACGCAAGGCAAGTAGTCGCGCAAGCAACCTCCTGTGTCTTCGCGGTCAATGCGCCGCGAAGACACGCCGGCTCCCGCCATGAACGACGATCAACTCCTTCGCTATTCCCGCCACATTCTCGTCGACGAAATCGGCATCGAGGCGCAGCAGCGTTTTCTCGATGCGCACGCGATCATCGTCGGCGCGGGCGGGCTGGGTTCGCCTGCCGCGATGTACCTCGCGGCGGCGGGCATCGGACGCTTGACGCTGGTCGATGCCGATACGGTCGACCTCACCAATCTGCAACGGCAGATCCTGCATGTGAGCGCGTCGGTCGGACGCAAGAAGGTCGAGTCCGGCCGCGACACGCTCGCGCAGATCAATCCCGAAGTGCATGTGAACGCGGTCGCCGAACGCGTCGACGATGCGTGGCTCGATCGGCAAGTGCCGGGCGCCACGGTCGTGCTCGATTGCACGGACAACTTCGCGACGCGTCATGCGATCAATCGCGCCTGCGTGAAGCACGGCGTGCCGCTCGTGTCGGGCGCGGCGTTGCGCTTCGACGGCCAGATCAGCACATTCGATTTCCGCGACGAAGCATCGCCGTGCTACGCGTGCGTGTTCCCGGAAGACCAGCCGTTCGAAGAAGTTGCGTGTTCCACGATGGGCGTGTTTGCGCCTACGGTCGGCATCATCGGCTCGATGCAGGCGGCCGAAGCGCTGAAGGTGATCGGCGGAATCGGAACGTCGCTCGCCGGGCGGCTGACCATGCTCGATTCGCTGCGAATGGAATGGACCACGATGCGCATTGCGCGTCAGCCGGACTGCCCCGTCTGCGGAAAACGCCACGGCCACTGAGCACGAGCATGAGCGGGACTGCGAGGTAAGCCACAACGACAAACGCCGCACATGTGCGGCGTTTCTCATTGCACCTCTAATCAATCAGGCTTGCGCGACCCGCTTCAGCGCAGCCTGCACCTCTTCCGGTTCAAACGATGCAAGCACATCGGCCACCGGCTTCTCCAGCGTCTTCAGATGCGAGCGCAACACTTCCTGCTTGACCTCGAGCAACTGGCTCGGATGCATCGAAAACTCGGTGAGCCCCATGCCGAGCAATAGACGCGTCAACGTCGGATCGCCGGCCATCTCACCGCAGACCGACACAGGCACGCCCGCCCGCTTCGCCTCGCGCAACGTGAACGCGATCAGATGCAGCACCGCCGGATGCAGCGGGTCGTACAGATGCGCGACCGAATTGTCCGCGCGGTCGATAGCGAGCGTGTACTGGATCAGATCGTTGGTGCCGATCGACAGGAAATCGAGCCGCTTCAGAAAGAGCGGCAGCGCAATCGCGGCGGCCGGAATCTCGATCATCGCGCCGACTTGCACGTTCGGGTTGTACGCGATCCCTGCGTCGTCGAGTTGACGCTTCGCTTCGCGGATCAGGTCGAGCGTCTGATCGATCTCCTGCGCATGCGCGAGCATGGGCACCAGAATCTTCACCGTGCCGAACGCCGATGCACGCAGAATCGCGCGCAATTGCGTGAGGAACATTTGCGGCTCGGACAGGCTCCAGCGAATCGCCCTAAGCCCGAGCGCCGGGTTGGGCGCGGTCTCGTAGCCGTCGCCGCCGCCCATCGAATCGAGCGGCTTGTCGGCGCCCACGTCGATCGTGCGAATCGTGACGGGCAGCCCGTTCATCAACTCGACCGCGCGCCGGTAGGCTTCGAACTGCTCCTCCTCCTCGGGCATGCGGTCTTTGTGATTCATGAACAGGAACTCGGTGCGGAACAGGCCGACGCCGGTCGCGCCCGCATCGAGCGCGGCGCGCGCGTCGTCCGGCAACTCGATGTTCGCGCACAGTTCGATGCGCGTGCCGCACAGCGTCTGCGTCGGCGAAAATTTGAGGCGCTGCAGCTTGCGTTGCTCGAGCGCCTTTTCGCTTTGCCGGTACGAGTATTCCTCCAGCACGATCGGCGCGGGATCGACGATCACAATGCCATGATCGCCGTCGACGATAATCAGGTCGTCCTGACGAATCAGCGCGCTCGCGTGCTGCACGCCGACCGCGGCAGGAATGCCAAGGCTGCGCGCGACGATCGCCGTATGCGACGTGCGGCCGCCGAGATCGGTGACGAAGCCCTGAAACGTTTGCGTTTTGAACTGCATCATGTCGGCCGGCGCGATGTCGTGCGCGACCACGATCATCTCGCTGCAGGCGCCGTGCACGCCGTCCACGAGCGTAGCCGACGCACCCGCCAGCGCCTTGAGCACGCGCTCCACCACTTGCTCGATATCGGCTTTGCGCTCGCGCAGATATTCGTCTTCGATGTCGTCGAAATGACGCGACAGCCGTTCGAGCTGCTCGGTCAGCGCCCACTCCACGTTGTAGCGGCGCGTGCGAATGAGGTCGATGGTTTCCTGAACGAGCATTGCATCGTTCAGGATCATTGAATGAACGTTGATGAACGCGCCCATTTCGCTAGGCGCGTCTGCGGCGAGGTCGGCGCGCAACGCGTCGAGCTCGACATGCACGCGTTGCTGGGCCGTGCGAAAGCGCTCGACCTCGCTCTCGATCTGCGCGGGTTCGATCAGATAGTGGTCTACGTCAAGTGCAGCCGGGGCGATCAGGTAGGCCCGCCCGATGGCGATACCGCGTGACACGGGAATTCCATGCAGCGTGAACGACACGCGCACCTCCTCTAGTTGTGTGATGCCGCGGCAAACCGCTGCAATGCTCTCAGACTCTCGTCGTCATTATAAATTCCGCGCCGCCGCAGACGTACGCGAATGCTGTGTGCAGTGCAGCACGAAAGCGCGTAAGAGCGAGGCATAACGCCCGCGTAGTCATGCGCGTCCGCATATTGTCGCGCGCTAAAAAAAACGCCGCGGAGCGATAGCCGCGGCGTTCTTCTACATTGCACTGTCGATTCGCCAGCTCACTGGCCTTCGCCGAATTTATCCGCGATCAGTTTCAACAATGCGTCCATGGCTTCTTTTTCGTCGGCGCCCTCGGTTTCGATCAGCACCGTGCTGCCGATGCCCGCAGCCAGCATCATCACGCCCATGATGCTTTTCGCATTGATGCGGCGGCCGTTGCGGCTCATCCAGATTTCCGACTGATAGTTGCCTGCGAGTTGCGTCAACTTGGCCGACGCGCGCGCGTGCAGCCCCAGCTTGTTCACGATAGTCGTTTCCTGTTGCAGCATGTGTTGGTCCGAAGCGCGGGTAAGTGTTGTTGTGAAAAGTAGAACTGCGAATCAGGGTGTACTGCGAGGTTGCACTGCAAGCTTGCACTGCGAGCGACTATAAACCGGCCGGCCCGGTCTTCTGTGCGAGGTCCGCATCGGCCGGCAACGCGGGCAGACAGTCGGCGGTGACAGCCGCGGCCTCGGCGGGCGCGGGTGCTGCCGGGCCGATCGCGTGAATGCCCTTGGTCGCGCCGGCGAGCGCTTTGTCTACCAGCGTGTCGAGCGGCGTCGCGCGATAACAGACCGCGCGCACGAGCATCGGCAGATTGACGCCGCACAGCACGCGCACGTCGGGCACGGAAGCCAGCCGCCCGGCGATATTCGCGGGCGTGGCGCCGAACATGTCGGTGAGCACGAGCGCGCCGTTCTCTTCTTTGAGGCGCGCAATCTCGGACTCGGCGAAGGAAACCATTTGCGCGGGATCGCAGTCGGGCGATACGTCCATCACGCCGATGCGAGCCGGCAAACCGCCGTAAATATGCGAAATACAGTCGCGCAACGCGGTGGCGAACGGTGCGTGCGCAATGATCAGAATGCCTGCCATGTCAGCCTACTGCAAAAAGACGGCCCCAAACGTGGATCGGAACGCTGTCCGAAACGCTCGCGCCCTCGGCCGGCCGTTGGCCATGAGAGCCGGAAATACGCCTTTCGCGCACAGAACCTCGAATGCGACGCCGCAGCGGCGCCCGTCGAACCTGCCCGTTTCAAGGCTCCGCCGTGCATGCGATGACTCCTTGCGGAGCGTATCGCTACAAATCGACGCGGAGAGCGGGCATTGTAGCAGGCCCGTTTTTCGGGCCCGCGCCGCCGTTCCGCCCGCAGCGGACATGATGCTCATCCTGTCTGTCAGTTTGGGGGCCGCCGCCCAGTTTCAAGACGGCCGCTCAGCCCGCCGCGCGCTCCAGCGCGTCCACGAACATGGCGGCGACGTCAAAGCTCGTCTGATCCATGATCTCGCGGAAGCACGTCGGGCTCGTCACGTTCACTTCGGTCAGCCAGTCGCCAATGGCGTCCAACCCAACCAGCAGCAGACCGCGTGCCGCCAGCACGGGCGCGAGCGTGTCGGCGATCTTGCGGTCATGGTCGGTCAGCGGACGCGCCACGCCCAGCCCGCCCGCGGCCAGATTGCCGCGCACCTCGTTGCCTTGCGGAATCCGCGCGAGCGAATACGGCACGGCTTCGCCGCCGATCAGCAGAATGCGCTTGTCGCCGTCCTTGATTTCGGGGATGAACTTTTGCGCCATCACTGAGCGCGCGCCGTCGTGGCTCAGCATTTCGACGATCGAGCCCAGGTTCATGCCGTCCGGCTTCACGCGGAATACGCCCATGCCGCCCATGCCGTCGAGCGGCTTCAGAATCACGTCGCCATGCTGCTCGTGAAACGCCCTGAGTCGCGCCGGATCGCGCGTGACCAGCGTGGGCGCGACGAACTCCGGGAACTCGCCGATAGCGAGCTTTTCGGAATGATCGCGAATCGCCTGCGGCTTGTTGAAGATGCGTGCACCCGCGCGCTCGGCCAGTTCGAGCAGCCACGTGGACGTCACGTATTCCATGTCGAACGGCGGGTCCTTGCGCATGACGACCGCGCTGAAGTCCTTCAGCGAGCGCGGCGCGGCGGCGTCTGCCGCATACCATTCGTCGCGGTGCAAATCGGTCACGTCGCCGGTGATCGCAAAACGCCGCACGTTGGCTTCGACGTCGCCGCCCGTCCACGCGAGATGCTTCGGCTCGCAGAAGTACAGCGTATGGCCGCGGCGCGCGGCCTCGGCCATCATCGCGTAAGTGGAGTCCTTGTAGATCTTGAACTGCGTGAGCGGATCGGCGATGAAAAGAATGTCCATGAAGGTCCCGTTGCGCCCTGGAGGGCCTGGCATTGATCGTGAATCGAGCGTGTATTACGCGTGAATGCGGCGTGAATGCGGCGTGAACATCGTCGATGAAAACGGCGCGGGGCGGCCTACGCGCTGCCCGCGCCTGGCAATCTCACGTGGCTGCGTTCAAACCTGAATGGCTTCCGGATCGGTCTTTTCCAGTTCAACCGATGCAGCCAGCAAGCCGAGCCGCGCCACCACGCCGTACATGTAGAAGCGGTTCGGCGGCGCCGCGCCCGGCTTCGCGTGCGCGTCCGGCAGCGCGGTGTGCTCGAAGCCGAGCGGCACGAAGTGCATGCCCGGCGCGTTCAGGTTCTGGTCGCGCTCGCGGCTGCCGTGCACACGGTAGAAGCCGCCCACCACATAGCGGTCGATCATATAAACGACCGGCTCGGCTACTTCCTCGCCGATGCGCTCGAACGTGTACACGCCTTCCTGCACGATCACGTCGTGCACTTCGAGGCCGTCTTTCGTCGCCGCCATCTTCGCGCGTTCGCGTTTCGTGAGCGCGGCCACTTCCGACGCGTCGTGCACCGTCATCACGCCCATGCCGTACGTGCCCGCATCCGACTTGATGACGACATACGGTTTTTCGGAGATGCCGTACTCGCGATACTTTTTGGCGATCTTCTTCAGCACGCCGTCGATCGCGTCGGCCAGCGCCTGCTCGCCGGTGCGCTCCTGAAAATCCACGCCTTCCACGTGCGCGAAGTACGGATTAATCATCCACGGATCGATCTCGACCATCTTCGCGAATTTCTTCGCGACGTCGTCATAGCACGAGAAGTGCGTCGATTTGCGGCGCACAGCCCAGCCGGCATGCAGCGGCGGCAGCAGATACTGCTCATGCAGATTTTCCAGCACGGGCGGAATGCCGCCCGACAGATCGTTATTCAACAGAATCGAGCACGGATCGAAATTCTTCAGCCCGAGGCGGCGCTGCGAACGCTCGAGCGGTTCGAGCACGAGTTTCTGGCCGTCGGACAGCGCAATGGTGACGGGCCCGTTGATGCTTTCGTCGAGCGTGCCGAAACGCACGTTCAAGCCGGCCTGGCGCATGATCGCGGCGAGCCGGGCGACGTTCTCCAGATAAAACGCGTTGCGTGTGTGGCGCTCGGGAATGACGAGCAGATTCTTCGCGTCCGGGCAGATTTTTTCGATGGACGCCATTGCCGCCTGCACGGCAAGCGGCAGCACTTCCTGCGGCAGATTATTGAACGCGCCGGGAAACAGATTGGTGTCGACGGGCGCGAGCTTGAAACCCGCATTGCGCAGGTCGACCGAGCAATAGAACGGCGGCGTGTGCTCCTGCCACTCGAGCCGGAACCAGCGTTCGATTGCGGGAGTAGCGTCGAGGATCTTCCGCTCGAGATCGAGCAGCGGGCCGTTTAACGCCGTAACTAGGTGCGGAACCATTGATCACTCGCAGACTGGAGAAAAAAGATTGTAGAGCAAATGCTTTGCCCATTTGGGGATGGTTTCTCCATTCGCAAGCCAGCCGGAATGCATTCTCCCTATCGCAATGATAGGCAGGGGAAACTGTCGTGAACAAGAAGGCCAGCAAGAAAAAAGCCCGCCATGAAGGCGGGCCAAATCGCTGCGCTTGTTGCTACCTGTTGCTGCCTGTTGCTACCTTTATGAGCCGGTGAGGCTCGGCGAGCCCGGGAGCGCGGGCTCGTGAAACGCCTTCGTTATTCGACGTGTTCGCCGTGCAGGCTCACGTCCAGACCTTCGCGTTCCTGTTCTTCCGTCACGCGGATGCCCATCGTCATGTCGATGACCTTCAGCAGGATGAAGCTCACCACGCCGCTGTAGACCAGCGTCGTCACGACGCCCTTGGCTTGCAGCAGCACGCTGCCGTCGAAGCCGCCGATGTCCTTCACCGCGAACACGCCGGTCAGCAGCGCACCGACGATACCGCCGACGCAGTGCACGCCGAACGCGTCGAGCGAATCGTCGTAACCGAGCTTGTGCTTGAGCCACGTTGCCGACCAGAAGCAGACCACGCCGGCCACGATGCCGATCACGAGCGAACCCGTCATGCCGACGAAGCCCGAAGCCGGCGTGATGGCGACCAGACCCGCCACTGCGCCCGACACGATACCGAGCACCGAAGGCTTACCCTTCGCGGCCCATTCGGCGAACATCCATGCGAGCGCTGCCGCTGCGGTTGCCACTTGCGTTGCGAACATCGCGAAACCGGCACGGCCGTCTGCCGCCACTGCCGAACCCGCGTTGAAGCCGAACCAGCCCACCCACAGCATCGCGGCGCCGACCAGCGTCAGCGTGAGGTTGTGCGGCGCCATCGCTTCCTTGCCGTAGCCGACACGCTTGCCGAGCACGAGGCAGCAGACCAGACCGGCGATACCGGCGTTGATGTGCACCACCGTGCCGCCCGCGAAGTCGAGGATGCCCGCGGTCGCCAGCCAGCCGGTCGGTTCCCAGACCATGTGCGCGATCGGCGAGTAGACGATGATCGACCACAGGCTCATGAAGACGAGCATCGCCGAGAACTTCATGCGGTCGGCAAATGCGCCGGTGATCAGCGCCGGCGTGATGATCGCGAACGTCATCTGATAGACGAAGTAGACCGTTTCGGGGATCGTCTGCGCGAGATGGCTGACGGTCAGCGTCGTGGCCTTGTCGCCCTTGATGTAGTTCATGCCCGACATGAAGAAGCGCGAGAAGCCGCCGATGAACGAGCCGCCCGGCGTGAACGCGAGGCTATAGCCCACGACCGCCCAGATGATCGTCACGAGGCAGGTGATCGCGAAGCTTTGCATCAGCGTCGCCAGCACGTTCTTCTTGCGGACCATGCCGCCGTAGAAGAGCGCGAGGCCCGGGATCGTCATGAACAGCACGAGCGCGGTGGAGGTCAGCATCCAGGCGGTGTCGCCCGAATTGATTTTCGACGAGTCGACCGAGAACGGCGCGGTGGGCGCAGCCGGAGCGGCGTCCGATGCGGCGGGGGCGGCCGCGGCGGCGCTTGCTGCAGGTGCAGCCGAGGCGTCGGCGGCGGGCGCCGATGCTGCTGCGGCCGCCGAAGCGTCCGCTGCCGGCGCGCTTGCCGCCGTATCGGATGCAGCGGCCGAGGCGGCTACGGGGGCGGAAGCGTCGTCCGCGAGGGCGGCGCCGATACCGCCCGCAAGCAGCGAACCGGCCATCAGCAAGGACATCAATAATTTGCGCATCTTTCGTTTCCTCTTGTCGCTATCTGTGTCGCTATCTTTTGGTGTTACAGAGCATCCGCGCCGGTCTCTCCGGTGCGAATCCGGATGACCTGCTCGATCGGCGTGACGAAAATCTTGCCGTCGCCGATCTTGCCGGTGCGCGCCGCGCGTTCCAGCGCCTCGATGGCCTGATCGACGATGTCGTCCGAGACAGCCGCCTCGATCTTCACTTTCGGCAGGAAATCGACGACGTACTCCGCGCCGCGATACAGCTCCGTATGGCCCTTCTGACGGCCGAACCCCTTGACCTCGGTTACCGTGATGCCGGAGACGCCGATCGCCGACAAGGCTTCGCGCGCCTCATCGAGCTTGAACGGCTTGATGATTGCGGTGATGAGTTTCATGAAATCCCTCGCTTAGTTGCCAAAAACCGTTGCTAACCCGTTTGCGTAACCGCCGCGGAACCGCTGCGTAACCGTCTCGTAAGCTGCCTGTAGCCCGCTCGCGCAAGCCTGGTGGTACTCGTTGCCCTTTCGCCTGGTCTCGTTGCCCTGCCGGAAATTCGTGCCGGCAGAACGCGCGGGGCAGTAAGAGCAACTCGTATGCCATGTTGTGTCAGACTGCCGCCGGTGCACGCCCGGCAAGGGGCGCAGCCGCCCTTGTCCAGATGGCCAACGCGCGCGCTGCGCTGTGGCGCGCCGCCTGGATCATTGCTAGAGTGTCCGCAGGGTCTGCAAGCGCCGACGCGCACCAAACGGGCTCACGCGGCGAAGCACAGCCGGCGTGCACGCACCAACGCAGCGCATCGTCAGACGCGAGGCACAGACGTAACGAAACGCTGCACATTTTTTGTGCATCAAGGGGAACACCATGAAACAACCAAACGACGTTTTCAACGACATCCAGGCGCGCATGAGCGAGCTGTTCAAAAACTCGCCGGCCAAAGACGTCGAACGCAATGTGAAAGCGATGCTGTCGCAAGGCTTCTCGAAGCTCGATCTGGTCACGCGCGAGGAATTCGATACGCAGACCCAGGTGCTGGTGCGCACACGCGCGCGCCTCGAAGAACTGGAGCGCCGCGTCGCGGAACTCGAACAGAAGCTGCCCGTCACGACGCAAACGCTCTGACGGTTTCACAAGCAGCGCGTTAGCTGCGTCGAGCTGCACATCACAGGCAAGCGAGCCGTGACGTCATCAGCGTATTAAGGGGACCGCAGCGCGCCACTTGCGCGCGGTCCGACGGGAGAAAACATGTCGCTTGCCGTGGTGCGCAGTCGCGCGCCGGCCGCCGGCCGCGCGCCCGAAGTAACCGTCGAGGTTCACCTCGCCAACGGGCTACCCTCTTTTTCGATCGTCGGACTTCCCGATCTGGAAGTCCGCGAAAGCCGCGAGCGCGTGCGCGCAGCGCTGCAAAACTGCGGCTTCGATTTTCCCGTGCGGCGCATCACGGTCAACCTCGCTCCCGCCGATCTGCCGAAGGAATCCGGCCGCTTCGATCTGCCGATTGCCTTGGGCATTCTCGCGGCGAGCGGGCAAATCCCGGCCGAATCGCTCGTCAACCGCGAATTTGCCGGCGAGCTTTCCTTAACCGGCGCGCTGCGTCCGATGCGCGGCGCCTTCGCGATGGCTTGCGGCACCGCGCGCGGCGCGGCGGTTTGCGCGGCGGCTCCTGGTCTCGCCGAAACCGCGTGGATGTGTACGGCGCGAGCGATCTGCCGTCGCTGTGCGCGCATCTCGCCGATGCGCCCGAGTCCCGCCTCTATCCGGTCGCCGCGCCAAACCTGGCCGACACGCGCCCTGCCGCCGTGCCCGACATGGGCGACGTGATCGGCCAACGCGGCGCGCGCCGCGCGCTCGAAGTCGCCGCGGCCGGCGGCCACCATGTACTGCTGATCGGCCCGCCGGGCGCGGGCAAGTCGATGCTCGCCGCCCGCTTGCCCGGTCTGCTGCCGCCGATGACCGACGACGAGGCGCTCAGCTCGGCCGCGTTGCTGTCCGCGAGCCGCGCCGGTTTCACGCCGGCGCAATGGCGGCAGCGGCCGTTCCGGGCGCCGCATCATTCGTCGAGCGCGGCGGCGCTGGTGGGCGGGCGCAATCCTCCGCAACCGGGCGAGATCACGCTCGCGCACCTGGGCGTGCTTTTCCTTGATGAACTGCCGGAGTTCGACCGCCACGTGCTCGAAACACTGCGCGAGCCGCTCGAAGCCGGGCGAATCACGATTTCACGCGCGGCGCTGCAGGCGGACTTTCCGGCGGCGTGCCAACTGATCGCGGCGATGAATCCGTGTCCCTGTGGATGGCGCGGTGACCCGAATGGGCGTTGTCGCTGCACGCCGGAGATTGCGGCGCGTTATCTGCGCAAATTATCGGGCCCGCTGCTGGACCGAATCGATATTCAACTGGAAGTGCCGGCGCTGACGTCGGCGGAATTGTCCGCGCGAGCGCATGCCGCCGGAGAAACGAGCGCGGTCATCGCGCGGCGGGTGCTCGCCGCGCGCGAACGGCAATTGGCTCGGCAAGGCAAAACCAACCGTGAGTTGACGGGCAAAGAAGTCGACGAAGTCTGCCGTCCCGACGCGGCCGGGGAGGCGCTGCTGCGGGAAGCGGGCGAGCGTTTCGGCTGGTCGGCTCGCGCGTATTACCGCGTGCTGAAAGTCGCACGAACGATTGCCGACCTCGCGGGCGCGAGCATGCCGAGCGCCGCGCAGATCGGCGAGGCGGTTCAGTACCGACGGGCTTTTGGCTCTGGTTGAGGAGAAAAAAATGCTGTCAAGACTTGACTTATGCACATGCCCGCGTTCCAGATAGATTTAGAAACATCTGAAAGGTACTTAGAAACTCAGATCCAAACGGCATTGATTTCAAAGGATTTTTTCTTCTGCGTCAACTACATTCAGACTGACGGAATGCCCACGGCGCGGGCATCTGCGGCAAAAAAAGCGGAGTTCTCAACAGAGTTATCCACAGGACGCCCGGCGAGGTGGAAAACTTCAACGTAAACCGCGAATTAGCGCCGAAAGCTGCGAAGGAACTTTCAGTACGTCCGCGCGTCGCTTCGGCGTCAGGTCGGCGCCGAGTCGGCCAAATCTACCGGTTCAATAGAGTTGGAACGACGAGAAAAATTGGTCCACCTGTTCCCGGGGCAGCGGCCCTGACGCGATGATCGCGGCCTGATACGCGTGCCGGCCACGCGCTACGAGGCGCGCATAGACGGTCCGCTTTTCATGGCTGGAGCCGGCCTCGCCGCTCAGCGTCATCTCGAGCCCCAGGACTTTGCCGCCTGCCGCGAGCGGAATTTGCACCGCGCGCGCCTCTGGCGTCACGCCCACGTTTCGCGCGAGGCCGGTGCGCAGGAACTCGAGCGCCTTACGCTGCGTCGCTTCGCTGTCGTCGGGCAGCATGATCGTGCCGACCGCGAACACGGCGTCGCCGGCTTCGGCCGTCTGCATGGCCATCTGCATCGGCGTGCCGTCGACCTGCACCGCGCGCTGATCGTTGCCGGGCTTGGCAGGCAAGTCGATGCTGTAGCCGTTGTCGTTATTCATGACGGTGCGCCAGTCGAAGGTCGGCGAGCAGCCGCTCAGCGCGACGCCGATAGCAAGCGCGCAAAGCGCCGCGCGGGTCATCGACTGCGCGCTTGGCGGGCGAGCCGCCGCATTGCCATGGAAGACGAGGCTGGAAAACAGACGCGAGGGAATTCGAACGAACAGGGAATAGATGCGGAAAACTGTCTGGAACATGAGCAAGAGAGACCGTGAAGCGGTGAAGTTGACGTGAAGCGCAAAACGCCATTATCCGCTGCAAACTGATGGAGCGCGTGGAAGCGGTCAAGCGGCCAAGCGGCCAAGCGCCCGTTTGGCTGTGCCGGCGCAACGCGGGTTGCGAGTTGCGCTCCCTGCCCCGCATCCCGAATAGGACTACAATATCAACGCTCCGTTGCGGCACGCTCCAAGCCACAGCCGACGCACTGTCCTGCGCCCTTGCGCGACTTCCGAGGTTCCGCTCATGAGTTCCATCGCATCGACCAGCGCCGTCAAGCGCACGAATCCGCTTCGCTATCTGATCATCGCCGCGGTGGCGATTGCGATCGGCATCGCCGGCTATTTCGCGTTTGCCGGCCAGCAGCGGGTGCCCGACGCGACCTTTACGCTGCTCTCCGGCCAGAAAGTCACGACCGCCGACCTCAAAGGCAAGGTCTACCTCGTCAACTTCTGGGCGACGAGTTGCGACACCTGCATGAAGGAAATGCCGCAGATGGTGCAGACGTATAACCGCTTCAAAGGCAAAGGGCTCGAATTCGTCGCGGTGGCCATGAGCTACGACGCGCCGATGTACGTGACCAATTACACGCAAACGCGCCAGTTGCCCTTCAAGGTCGCCATGGACGACGGCTCGGCCGCCAAACAGTTCGGCAACGTGCAGCTCACGCCGACCACCTTCCTCGTCGACAAAGACGGCAAGATTCTGAAGCGCTACGTCGGCGAACCGCAGTTCGCGGAACTCGATCAGTTGCTCGAGAAGGCGCTGAACGCGGCTTAAACAGTCGCGAAGCAAAGGCAAGCCAACCCAGGCCAGCCCAGGCCACGCCACGCCACCGCAAGCTCAAACAAAAACGCCGGCACTCCCACTTGCCGGCGTTTCTATTTCACCTCTCCCCATCGCCCTTGGCCGCGAGGCCATATCGCTTGATCTTCTCGTAGAGCGTCGCCTTGCCGAGCTGAAGTCGGTCGGCGGCGACTGCGACCGCGCCGCCGCACTGCTCGAGCGCTTCCGCGATCACCGCGCGCTCGAACTGCTCGACGCGCTCCTTCAGCGGCTGCGCCTGTCCGCCGTCGTCGCCGAAAGACATCACGGGATCGTCGGCGACACCGAGCACGAAGCGGTCCGCGGCGTTGCGCAGTTCCCGCACGTTGCCCGGCCAGTCGCGCTGCATCAGGCTCGCGCGCTGACGGTCGGTGAGAATCGGCGCGGGCCGCTGATAACGCACCGCCGCGTCGAGCAGAAAGTGTTCGAAAAGCGGCACGATGTCCTCGCGCCGCTCGCCGAGCGGCGGCAATGCGATCGTGACCACATTCAACCGGTACAGCAGATCGCGGCGGAACGAGCCGTCCGCGACGTGTTCCGCCATATCGCCTTTCGCCGCCGCGACCACGCGGCAATTCACGCGAATCGGCTGATTGGAACCGAGCCGCTCGAGCACGCCGTCCTGCAACACGCGCAACAGCTTGACCTGCAGCGCGAGCGGCATGCTTTCGATTTCGTCGAGAAACAGCGTGCCGCCCGACGCATGTTCGAGCTTGCCGATCCGGCGTTTCGCCGCGCCCGTAAACGCGCCGGGCTCGTAGCCGAACATCTCGGACTCGAACATCGGCTCGGGCAGCGCGCCGCAATTCACCGCGATAAACGGCTTGTCGCGCCGCGGCGACAACTCGTGCAAACTGCGCGCGATCAGTTCCTTGCCCGCGCCGGTATCGCCGTTGATGAGTACGGACGCATCGGTCGGCGCGACGTTCGCGATGAGCCGCCGCACCTGCTCGATCGCCGGACTGCGGCCGATGATCCGCGGCGCCACCGTGTTCTGCCCCGCGAGTTCGCGGCGCAGCGCGAGGTTTTCGAGCACGAGCTTGCGCCGCTCCAGCGCGCGCCGCACGGTCTCGATCAGACGCTCGGAGGCGAACGGCTTTTCGATGAAGTCGTAGGCGCCGTCGCGCATCGCCTGCACGGCCATCGAAATGTCGCCGTGACCGGTGACGAGAATCACGGGCACATCGGGCGCGCGTTCGTGGCACTGCGCGAGCAACTCGAGACCGCTCGCGCCAGGCAGCCGAATATCGCTGACGATCACGCCGGAAAAATCCGCACTGATCGACTTCGCCGCCGATTCCGCCGACGCATGGCCGACCACCTCGAAGCCCGCCAGTTGCAAACTCTGCACGCTCGCGCGCCGCACCAGTTCGTCGTCTTCGATATACAGCACTTGCAAGCCGTCGTTCAGCATGTCGTTCTCATCGGAATCAGGAACCCGTGGTGAGCGGGTCCGCGGTAGGGCTCGTCTGCACGCGGGCGCGGCGCAGCGTCAACACGAAGAGTGCACCGCCTTGCGGCGCGTTGCGCGCCACCAGCGTGCCGCCGCAATCGCGTGCGATCGACGATGAAATCGCGAGCCCGAGACCGAGTCCCTGGCCCATTTCCTTGGTGGTGAAGAAAGGTTCGAACAGGCGCGGCAACACGTCTTCGGCGATGCCTGGACCGTTGTCGCCCACCGCGAACGAGAGATTGTCCGAAGCCACCTCGATATGCACCGAAATACGCGGCGCGCTCATGCCGGCGGTGGCGTCGAGCGCATTGCCGAGCAGATTGATCAGCACCTGTTCGAGACGCAGATCGTCGCAATGCGCGATCAGGCCGGGATGATCGTCGGCAAGATCGAGCGGCGTGCGCGTACCGCTTTCGACATCGAATAGCGCAAGCTGCAGTTCGACGCCCTGAAAGCGCTTCTGCAACAGCGCGAGCGCATTGCGCAGCGCGCGCACAGCCGACGCGCGCGCGCTGCGCGGCCGCGCCCTTCCGACGAACAGCTTCAACTGGTTCGTGATCTTGCCCATGCGCTCGGTGAGCGCCGCGATCGCTTCGAGATTTTCACGCGCCGACGCCTGATCGCCGCGCTCGAGCAGCACGCGCGTGTTGTCGGAAAAACCGCGCAACGCAGCGAGCGGCTGATTCAGTTCATGCGTGATGCCGGCCGCCATCTGACCGAGCGCGGCGAGCTTGCTGGCCTGGATCAACTCGTCGTGCGCGGCGCGCAGTTCCTGCTCGGCGCGCGTGCGCTCGGCGACTTCCTTCTGCAACTGCTCGTTCGCCTGCGACAGATCGGCCGTGCGTTCCGCGACGCGCTGATTCAGTTCGGCATACGCCTTTTGCAACAGCGTACGGCTGCGCATCACCTCGCGCACGCGCGAGCGGCGCATTCTCCAGTAGAACGCGAGCAGCACGAGCGACACATAGCCGAAGCCCGTGACGATGGTCGCGTTGCGCGCGTCGGCATCGACGGGGCTCACGGGCGCCATCGTGATCAGATGCCAATCGGGTTCGCCCATGCCGCGCCGCGACGCGAGATAACGCGGCGCATAGCGGCCGCCGCCCACGCGCACAATCTGCGCGTCGCCTTCCAGCTTGCGCTCGATCGTCACCGGCAGCGGCCCGATCGGCTGCTGCGCATATTGACGCGCCTGGTAAATCGAATCGGCGACCTGGCCCGACAGCGGCCGTATCGTGTGGTATTTCCAGGCGGGCACCGACGACAGAAAGATCACGCCATGATCGTCGGTGACGAGCAACGGCTCGGACGCGTCCGAGCCCTGAAACCATTCGAGATCGAGTTTGACGACCGCCGCGCCGACAATCTTGCCGTCGCGCCGCACCGGCTGCGAAATGTAATACCCCGGCGCCTGCGAGATCGTGCCGATGCCGAAGAAGCGGCCCACGCCGCCCTTGATTGCATCGACGAAATACGGCCGGAACTGATAGCCCGCGCCGATGAAACTGCCCGGCCCTTGCCAGTTGCTCGCGGCCACGCAGTAGCCGTCGAGCGGAATGATGTAGGTGACCGTCGCGCGCGCGTGGCGGTTCAGGTCTTCGAGATAGAGATTCGCGCGCTCGACGTTGGCCGGCGACGGATCGACCAGCACGTCCTGCACGATCGGATGTTCGGCGAGCAGATACGGCAGCGATTCGTAGCGCTCGAGCGTGCTCTTGAGCGAACTCGCGGTCCGGTCGACGCGCCCCGCGGCATTCAACCGCAAGCTGTCGATGCCGCTTTGCCACGCGACGCTATAGGTGAGCCCGCACGCCGCAACGAGCCCGGCGACGAGCGCGAAGAGAATCAGCAGGCGGCGGGTCACGTTGGCACTATCCGGTCGGGTGGGATCGGATATTGTGGCATAAGGCGAAGCGCCGTCGGCCTGCGCTTCCCCGGCCGACGGCACTGGGGTTGGGCGCGCGTTCACCGGTTGCATGGGCTGGTGTCCGCGGCCGCAAACATCACGCTATTTCAGGCGATGCCCGACGACGTCCGGCTTAGACGCTGGCCGGTTCGTCGACCGGCACATCGCCGCGCAGCGCCGCTTCCAGCTTGCTGCGGTCCAGTTCCTTTTCCCATGCCGACACCACGACGGTCGCCACGCCATTGCCGACGATGTTGGTCAGCGCACGGCATTCGCTCATGAAGCGGTCGATGCCGAGAATCAGCACCATGCCCGACAGCGGAATGGTCGGCACCACGGCAAGCGTCGCGGCCAGCGTGATGAAGCCCGCGCCGGTCACGCCGCTCGCGCCCTTCGAGGTCAGCATCGTCACCGCGAGCAGCGTGAGCTGCTGCGTCCACGTGAGGTCGGTGTTCGTCGCCTGGGCGATGAACAGCACGGCCATCGTCATGTAGATGTTGGTGCCGTCGAGGTTGAACGAATAACCGGTCGGCACGACGAGGCCCACCACCGAACGCGAGCAGCCGAGCTTTTCGAGCTTCAGCATGAGTTGCGGCAACGCGGCTTCGGACGAGCTCGTGCCGAGCACGATCAGCATCTCTTCCTTGATGTACGCGATGAAGCGCAGGATATTGAAGCCCACCGCACGCGCAATCGCGCCGAGCACCACCACCACGAACACGATCGCGGTCAGATAGAACGTGCCGATCAGCTTGAGCATCGGCAGCAGCGAGCCGATGCCGTACTTGCCGATGGTGAACGCCATCGCGCCGAATGCGCCGATCGGCGCGAGCTTCGTGATGATGCCGACCATGCCGAAGAGGATGCTCGACAGGCTTTCGATAAAGCTCGTCACCGGCTTGCCGCGTTCGCCGATGTGCGCGAGCACCGCCCCGAACAGCAGCGCGATCAGCAGGATCTGCAGGATTTCGCCTTGCGAGAATGCCGACACGAGCGTGTCCGGAATGATGTGCATCAGGAAGTCGACGGTCGTCTGACCGTGCGCCTTCGCGGCATACGATGCGACTTCCTTGCCGTTCAGCGTAGCCGGATCGACGTTGAAGCCGACGCCCGGCCGCAGCAGGTGCGTCGCCGCCAGGCCGAGCAGCAGTGCGAACGTCGAGACGATTTCGAAGTACAGCAGCGCCTTGCCGCCGACGCGCCCGACCTTCTTCATGTCTTCCATGCCGGCGATGCCGGTCACGACCGTACAGAAGATGATCGGTCCGATCACCATCTTGATGAGCTTGATGAACGCATCGCCGAGCGGCTTCATGTCGACGGCGAAGGTCGGATAGAAATGGCCGAGCGCGATACCGATGATGATCGCCACGATCACCTGGACGTACAGCACTTTGTGGATAGGTTTCTTCACGATGTTTCCTGCGATGTGGGTGAGCCCATGGCCTGCCACGCTGCGCATCATGCGAACGAATGAACGTCGCCTCTGCACGGCATTAGGCCGCGACAAGACGACGAATTCAGAAATACCGGGAAGGGAAATCAGACATCGTTGTCTCCTTGCTTTAGTTGTCGGACCGTTGCGGCCGCGTTATCTATTTTGCAAGGTCGATGCCAGCTTGATGCCTAAGACATACCCTTGATTCTTATGGGTTTGCGCGTAAGACCTGGCGCGCGCGTTCCGGGATTCCGGAAATCCGGACGAGCGGCGTCGGGAAACCCGGACTCGCCGCCGCGCAAACCCTCGGGAAAACCCGAAGCCTTTGCGGGCGGGCTTCGGCGGGCGTTGGCGGGCTTTGGCGGATTGTCAGGCGTTGCCTTCTTCGAGCACCAGCAGGTTGTCGTGCGAAAAGCCGAGCGACACGGGCTGCCCTCTTTCGGGTAAACCGCGATTCGGGTCGTTGAATACGTCGAGCGAAATCACTGCGTCTTTTACACGCGTTCTGATGCGCACTACCGCGCCGAGAAAATTCACTTCTTCGACGGTCGCATTCAGCGTGTTGCGGCCGGGCGCCGCAGGTTCGAGCACGATCGCTTCGGGACGCAGCGCGAGCAGGCGCTTCTTGCCGGCATCGGCGGAAGGAAGTTGCTGCGTGGTGATGAGCTCCTGACCGTCCACGGCCATCTTGCCCGTCGCCGGATCGATCACATGCCCGGCCAGAATATTGAGCGTGCCGACGAACGACGCGACAAAACGCGTGCGCGGATAGTTGTAGATTTCCGATGGCGAGCCGATCTGTTCGACGCGACCCTCGTTCATCACGACGATGCGGTCGGAAATGGACAACGCCTCTTCCTGATCGTGCGTGACGAAAATCGACGTGATGCCGAGTTCGCGCTGCAACGCGCGAATGTCCTGCCGCAACGAGATGCGGATTTTTGCGTCGAGCGCGGACAGCGGCTCGTCGAGCAGCAATACCTGCGGCTTGCCCGCGAGCGCGCGAGCGAGTGCCACGCGCTGCTGCTGACCGCCCGACAGTTGCCACGGATAACGCCCGCCGAGCTGCGGCAGCTTGATCAGATGCAGCATCTCTTCGACGCGCTGATTGATCTCTGCCTGCGGCCGATGCGTGATCTTTAGCCCAAAGCCGATGTTCTCGGCCACCGTCATGTTTGGAAAGAGCGCATACGACTGGAACACCATGCCGACCTTGCGCTGCCGCGTGCGCAGATGCGTGACGTCCTTGTTGTCGAGCCGGATAATGCCGCGCGTCGGCGTCTCGAATCCGGCGATCATGCGCAGCACGGTCGTCTTGCCGCAACCGGACGGTCCGAGGAACGTAACGAACTCGCCGCGCTCGATTTTCATGTCGAAGTGATGCAGCGCGATGTTCGACGCGAAGGACTTGTGCAGATTTTCTATCTCGAGAAATGCCATGGTTCGCTGCCTCAGTGCGTCAGATTTTCTGGCCGCTCAACGCGCGGGCCGAGCCGAACACCTGTATCAATCCCATCGACGCCCACGTAATCATGAACGCGATAATCGCCAGCGCCGAGGGCTCATACGCGCGGTTCGCGCCGATCAGTTGCAGATACGGACCGAATGCGGGACGGTCGAGCAGGCTCGCGAGCGTGAACTCGCCGATCACGACCGCAAAGGTGAGAAAGGCGCCGGACAGAATGCCCGAGCGGATATTCGGAAAGATCACCTTGAACAGAATGGTCGGCCAGTTCGCGCCGAGACATTCGGCGGCTTCGGTGAGCGAGCGGACGTCCACGGCGCGCAGGCCCGCATCGACCGCGCGGTACATGTAGGGCAAGGAGAGCGTCACGTAGCCGAATACGAGCAGCAGATCGGTCGCGCGCTCGTTGCTCGTGAGCGGCAGAATCGAACTGCTGTTGTAGATGCGCAGATAGCCGAACACGATCACGATAGCCGGCACGACGAGCGGCAGCAGCGTGATGAATTCGACGACCGGCCGCAGCCTCGGCAAGCGCAATTGCACCCAGTAAGCGGTCGGCACCACCAGCAATATGCCGACGACGATCGTCAGCAGCGCCATCAGAATGGAATAGCCGAACGACGCCTGAAAGCGCGGATCGCTCAGCACGACGCTATACGCCTCGAAGCTGTAGGTGCCGCGTTTCATCCGCAAGCTGAATTCGAACGTGGCGATCAGCGGGATCAGGAAGTACAGCGAACCGATCACCGTCGCGGTCCACGCTCCGACGCGGGATTGGCTTTTCATCGACGGCCCCTTTCGGCGCGCGAACGCAGCCAGATGTAGCCGCCATTCGAGAGCCCCGTCACGAGCACCATGCCGAGCGCGAGCGCGTAGCCGAGGTTCTGGTTATGCATGACGTCCCCGCGTATTTGTGCAAACAGCAGGATCGGCACGATGTTCAGCGAGCTGCCCGTCAGCGCGTAAGCCGTGGCCACCGCACCGAACGCATTGGCAAAGAGCAGCAGCGTCGCGCCCAGCACGCTAGGCCACAACACGGGCAACGCGACGTGGCGCCAGTATTGATACGCGGTGCCGCCGAGGCAATCGCATGCTTCGCGCCATTCGCGCTTCAGGCCGTCGAGCGCGGGGGTGACGATCAGCACCATCAACGGAATCTGGAAGTACAGGTAGGTCAGCGTGAGCCCCGAGAAGCTGAGAATGCTGAAGCCCGTCGAGTAAAGATTGAAGCCGAGGTATTTCTTCAGCAGCACCGTGACGAGCCCGACGCGCCCCAGCGTGCAGATGAACGCGAACGCGAGCGGCACGCCCGCGAAGTTCGACGCGACGCCCGAGAATGTCATCAACGTCGGACGAATCCAGCCGGGCAGCTTGCCCTGCACCGCCGCCCACGCGAGCAGCGAGCCGATCAGCGCGCCGCCCGCCGCGGACGCCGCGCTCACCTTGAAGCTGATCCAGTAGGCGTCGAGTATCGACGGCTGAAACAGATCACGCAGATTGGCGAGCGTGAAGTGGCCTTGCGCGTCCTGGAACGCGCCGATCATCAGAAAGCCGGTCGGCAGAATCAGGAACAGCAGCGCGAACGTGAAGAACGGCACGACGCCGATCCACGCAAGCATCTGCGACGCGCGGCCCGGTCCGTCGACGCGCGGCGTCGGCGTGGGCACGGGCGGCACCAGCAGATCCGGCGGCACCGATCCAGCATCCGATGAAGCGCTCATAGCTCACCTTTGGGCTTGATGACTAACGCCGCAAACGCCGCTCTTTGCGAACGGCGCCGCGGCGCACACATGACTTCGCGCTTTCTAAAGCTGCGCTTACTTGACGTTCGCGCCGACCACTTCGTCCCAATGCTTCGTGATGGTTTCCTTGTACGCGTCCTGCTGCTGAAGCGTCGGGAACACCACGTTCTTATACGACGACGGCGGCGGCAATTTGTCGAGCAACGCTTGCGGCACTTTCTTCGCGGCCACGAGTTCGTTGTAGCGCATCGGATGGCAATAGCCGGCCAGCCAGCCAAGCTGGCCTTCGTCGGAATAGAGGTACTCCATCCACAGCTTCGCCGCGTTCGGATGCGGCGCGTAGGCGCTAATTGCCTGAACATAGACGCCTGCGACGACGCCCGTTTTCGGAATCACGACCTGCACCTTCGGGTTGCCCTTCAGCGTATCGCGATCGGCCAACGCGTTGTAATCCCAACGGACGACGATCGGCGTCGTCCCTTGCGCAAGCGATGCCGCCTTGCCGATCACCGGCACGAAGTTGCCGCTCTTGTTCAGGTCCGCGAAATACTTGAGGCCGGCTTTATCCGCCTTCGCCGCGTCGCCCTTGCTTTGCGACAAGCCCGCCGCATAGACGGCCTGGATCGCCTGATTCGCCGAGCGCGGATCGCCCGCGAGCGACACGGCGTTCTTGTAATCGGACTTGAGCAGATCGCTCCAGTCGGACGGCGCCTTGTCGATCATGTCGGCGTTGACTTCGAACGCAAGCACGCCGTAGTAATCGCCGTACCAGTAGCCGTCCGGATCTTTCGACTCCTTCGGAATCGAGTTCCACGACGACACCTTGTACGGTTGCAGCAGCCCGTCGGCCTTCGCGGTCGGACCGAACGACAGACCCACGTCGATCACGTCGGGCGCTTGCGGACCTTTGTTGCCCTTGTTCGCCTTGATGGCTTCCACTTCGTCGCCCGAGCCCGCGTCCGGATTCAGCTCGTTGATCTTGATGCCGTACTTCTTCTGGAAACCCGCGACGAGTTGCCCGTAGTTGCACCAGTCGTGCGGCAATGCGATCACGGTGAGCTGGCCTTCCTGCTTCGCGGCGGCGATCAATGCGTCGAGCGGCGCGGCCGATGCGCTGCTCGCGCCAACGGCGGCGACACCCGCGACGGCCGACATCGAAAGTATCCGAGCTAACACGGTGCGGTTCATAGTTTTCCCCATCCTCTGCCGAAGTTGTTGCGTTTGGAAAGTTGCTGGTTCGACTTCAAGGGCACAGCTCGCTCGCACTCGTCCGCTTGTGCTTTCGTGCTTTCGTGCTTGCGCGCCCACGCCATGCCCGCGCCGGCTGCGGCGCTCAAAGCATGTCGTGCGACAGCTTATCGATGCGATCTGTACAAATCATGTCGACGCCCCATTGCGCGAGCAATTCGGCGCGCGCGGGATCGTTGACGGTGTAAGCGAGTACATGCAAGCCGGCCGCGCGAATTTCCGCGACGAGCGGTTCGGTCAGATAAAGGTGGCTCGCGTGCAAGGACACGCAGTCCAGTTCGCGCACGATACGCAGCCAGTCCGCGGGCACTTCCTCGAACAGCATGCCGCGCCGCAATGAAGGCGCGGCGTCGCGCGCGGCCGCGAGCGCGTCGAAAGAAAACGACGACAGCAGCGGCGGCGTCTGGTCTTTCCACAACTCGAGCGCGGCGCTCGCGACGAGCTGGCCGGTGATCTCATCGCGGCCAGGACAGGGTTTGATCTCGATGTTCGCCGCGATGCCATCGCGCGCGCAACGCGCGGCCGCATCGGCGAGCGTCGGCAAACGCGTGCCCGCGAATTGCGGCCCGTACCAGGCGCCGGCATCGAGCAACGCAAGCTGCGCCCATGTGTAGACCGCCGCCGCGCCATACCCGTTGGTGGTGCGCTCGAGCGTGTCGTCGTGCAGCAGGAAAAGCTGGTTGTCGACGGAAAGCTTGGCGTCGAATTCGACCATGCGGTAACCGTAACGCACGCAGGCGTCGAAGCCCGCTAACGTGTTCTCCGGCGCAAGCGTGCCGCCGCAGCGATGCGCGACGAGCGGCGGATACGGCCAGTCTGCAGGTGATGCACGATCGATCCCGTTTGCCACGTCCCGTCACCTTTCACTCAGAATAAGCGCGTTTCGCCGCGCGCCGACGCCAAAGGTCTTGTCAAAAAACGCCATGACAATGCGCGAAAGCACAGATTAACTTTGCCTTCGACGATTCGATGTTCGAATCAGGCGGCGCTTCGATTTGCGAAGGCTAAAGTCAAATACACAAACTTGCAAGCTACCAAAAAAATACAACACAATCCGGCTGAAGTAGTACGCTTGACATCGTCTCGACACACATTCATTTCCACGATGTCGTCAGTCGAAACACGTTGTGCGAGCGCCTTCGCATCCAAGGAAAATGCATGTGGCAGGAAGACCGTCATCAGAGAATACGCGCGTTATTGTCGACGCTCCATAGAGTGTCGACCGAACGGATCATGGCGGACCTGGGCGTGTCGCGCGAAACCGTGCGGCGCGACCTGCTCGATCTCGAAGCGCTCGGTGAACTGCGGCGTGTGCACGGCGGCGCGATCAAACCCGCCGACGAAGCGCCGATCGCCGAGCGCGCCCACATGCGCGTCAAATCGAAAACGGCCATTGCCAAAGCGGCAATCGGGTTGATTGCGAGCGGCCAGACGCTTTTTATCGACGCGGGCACGACGACCGCCGCGCTCGCCGAGGAACTCGCGAAGCTCGCGAATCTGACCATCGTCACGAATTCAATCGACGTCGCGTTGAAAATGCGCGGAGCGGCCGAGCAGTCGGCAGCCGGCAACGAAGTGATTCTGCTCGGCGGCACGATCAGCGACCGCGCAATGGCGACCACCGGCGCGACCACCGTGCTCGACATTCAGCGGTATCGCGCGGACCTCGCGCTGCTGTCGCCGGTCGGCATCGACCACCGGCATGGCGCGACGAATTACGATCACGCCGAAACCGAAGTGGCGCGCGCGATGGTCGCGAATGCGGACCGTGTGGTGATCCTCGCCGACTACAGCAAGATCGGGCAGCGCAGCCGGATTTCGTATTGCCCCGTTGAGCAGATCGACGTGCTCGTCACCAATAAAAAGGCCGCGGATGCGGCTGATTTCGGTGCGCTGAAAAAGAAGCTGGAAGAAGTGGTGCTGGCGTGAAGCGCGACGCGTAAAGCTTCACGCGCATTGCCGCGCTTCGCGATTCATTCCTTCACATGCATGGTATCGAGCACACGCTTGCGCAAGCGCGTGTCGTGCAGCGCGCCCGCGGCATCCAGAACCGGATAAGCCGTCGAGCAAAACAGCGAATTGAGCCGCTTCATGTCGCTGATCAGATCGAGATGCAGCGCGCTGGTTTCGATGCTGCGCAGCGTCTGCCCGGCGAGTCGATCCAGATGTCGATACGAATACGCGCGCTCCAGATCGCGAAAGCGCTCTTTCTCGGCGAGAAGCCGCTCGGCGCAACGCAGATCGTTATTAAGGAACACGGACAAGCCAAGCTGCAGATTGCTGACGAGCCGCGTCTGCAAATCGTCCAGTTCGCCGAGCCCTTCTTCGGAAAACGACAGCCGGTGCGCGATCTTTTTCTCTTCGATGTCGCCCACGATCCGCTCGATGATGTCGCCCGCGTGCTCGAGGTTGATGGTCAGCGAAATGATGTCGGTCCAACGGCGGCTATCGGCTTCGTCAAGCTGCTCGCGTGAAATCAGCGTGAGGTAGTTCTTGACCGCGGCGTACAGTTCGTCGACGTCGTCGTCCATACGAACCGTTTCGCGCGCCTTGTCGAGACGGTTGTGATGAATCAGCTCGGCCACATTGTCGAGCATGGTCCGCACGATGTCGCCGATACGCAGCACTTCGCGCGCGGCATTGGCAAGCGCGAGCGTCGGCGTGGACAGCGCGGCTGCATCGAGATGCAGTGGCCGCAGTTCGCCATTCGGCATCGGCCGGTCGGGCAGCACCCGCTCGCAGATACGCGCGACCGGATCGATCAGCGACAGGCATACGCCGCAGCGCAGCGCGTTGTAGATCAGGTGAAAGCCGACCGTGGCTTCGCGAGGATTGGCGATCAGCATCGGCAGCCAGCGCGCGAGCAAGGACGCGAACGGCAGGATCAGCAACGCGCCCGCGAGCTTGAACGTGAAGCTGCCGAGCGCAAGACGCCGCGCCGCCGAATTCTGCGCGGCCGCGCCGAGCAAGGCGACGAGACCGCTGCCGAGATTCGCGCCGATCACAAGGCACAGCGCCACCTTCAACGAAATCACGCCCGACGACGCGAGCGTCGCCGTGAGCAGCACCGCTGCCAGGCTCGAGTACGACAGGACGGCGAACGCGGCGCCCACCAGCGCGTCGAGCATCGTGTCGCCCGTCAATGCGCCGAACATCACGCGCACGCCGGCGCCTTGCATCATCGGCTGCGCGGCCTCGACGATCAGATGCAGTGCGAGCAGGATCAACCCGAGACCGATCAGCGTACGGCCGACCTGACCGGCGCGTGTTTGCTTGCGGGACAGAAAGAGCGGCACGCCGAACAGGATAAGGATGGGCGACAACCACGAGAGATCGAGTGTGAGAACCCGCGCCATTAGCGCCGTGCCGACGTCGGCGCCGAGCATGATGGCGAGCCCGCTGGTGAGCGGCAACAGCCCTTGGGCCGCGAACGACATGAGGATGACCGCGGTCGCGTTGCTGCTCTGTACGAGACTCGTCACGCCGACGCCGGACAGAAACGCGCGCCAGCGGTTGCGCGTGCTGCGCCCGAGCACGCCGCGCAGATCGGCGCCCAGCACGCGAAGGATGCCCGTGCGCACGATATGCGAGCCCCACACGAGCAGTGCCACGCCTGCGAGAAGGTTAAGGAGAATCAACATAAGGCACTGCGCACTCGTTCTCTGCTGCCGTAACCGGAACCGCATGCCGCGCACGGCATCCGGGGCGTATGACAGTAGTGTTGCACATTTTTGCCTTATTGTAATTTTGTGCTTTTAAATATACGCTCGCGCAACGATGTCGAGCGCGGCGTGGCGGCTTTTTGCTGCGCACGTCGTGCTCATATCAACCGTATGCCGCTAACGCTTTGGTCACCTGATCACGAGGACAACCGGATGAGCCGCAATCTCGCGCTGTTCGACCTGGACCATACGCTGCTGCCGCTCGACAGCGATCAGGCATGGGCGCACTTTGTCGCCGGACTCGGAATAGACGGCGCGGCGCGGCACGCGCAGGACATCGACGAGTATTACCGGCAATACGTGGCCGGCACGCTCGACATGGCGGCCTATCTGGAGCGCACCCTGGCGCCGCTCGCTCGCCATTCGCGCGAGCAACTCGACCTCTGGCACGCGCGCTTCATGCAGGAGGTGATCGCGCCCGCCATCCTGCCGGCCGCGCGCGAGCTCGTGCAACGTCACAGGGACGCGGGCGACCTGTGCTGCATCGTCACGGCGACGAATGTGTTCGTGACCGCGCCGATCGGCAAGGCGCTCGGCTTCGAGCATCTGCTTGGAATCGAGCTCGGCACCGAGGGCGGCGATCCGCTCGCGCGCTTCACGGGCGCGTCGGTCGGCATTCCGACTTTCCGCGAAGGCAAAATCACGCGCACCGAGAACTGGCTGGCGTCGCTCGGTCACCGCTTGCACGATTTTCCGCAGAGCTGGTTTTATAGCGATTCGATCAACGACGTCCCCTTGCTCGAACGCGTCACGCATCCTGTCGCGACGAATCCCGATGCGCGCTTGCGTGCGATCGCGAACGAGCGGGGTTGGCCGGTGATTGAGCTTTTTGCATAGCGCACGCGGTGGCGCGCCGTTCAACGCATATGCGGGGTTGTTAAGCCCGGCCCTTCCACGGCACGAGCCACCGCTCAAGCGCGCGCATGCCCAGGTCGAACACCCACGCGATCAAGCCGATCAGCACGATGCCCATCACCACGACATCGGTGCGCAGAAAGCTCGACGCGTTGAGCACCATCTGACCGAGCCCGGCGGTGGCCGCGACCATTTCGGCGGCAACCAGCGTCGTCCAGCCGAAGCCGATTGCAATCCGCAGACCGGTCAGAATCTCCGGCAGCGCAGCCGGCAATACAACGTGACGCACGACCTGACCGAAGCTGCCGCCGAGCGAATACGCCGCATGAATCTGCTCGGTCGTCGCACTGCGCACGCCGGCGCGCGCCGCCATCGCGATCGGTGCGAAGCAGGCAAGATAGATGACGACGATCTTCGCCGTTTCGTCGATACCAAACCAGATCACGACCAGCGGCAAATAAGCGAGTGGAGGAAGCGGTCGATAAAACTCGAGCGGCGGATCGAGCAGACCGCGCGCGACGCGGCTCACGCCCATCAGAATGCCGACCGGCACCGCGGTAAGCGCAGCCAGTGCGAACGCGCCGAACACGCGCAGCGCACTCCACGCGAGATGCTGCGCGAGCGGCAAGCCGCCCTGAATGTGTCCGCGCGATGCATCGACGAAAGCCGCCCACACGGCTTCCGGTGTCGGCAGAAAGAGCGGAGGCAGCCAGTGCAGATGCGTGGCCACCCACCAGAGCGCCGCGAGCCCCGCCACCGACGCCGCGCTAAGCGCGGCAGTCGGCCCTTCGCCCGGCAGACGCCAGGCTTTCGGCGGCCGCGTTCGACGCCGCTCGCCTTGCGCGGCGTCGGCCAGCCGCACATCGGCCAATGAGTCGCGCGAAGCCGTCATGAACTCACCTCTTCCTCGTTGCGCCGATGCAGGTGCCGCACCAGCCGCTCGCGCCATTCGATGAATTCCGCCGACGACTTGACCGCGCGCGCATCGCGCGTCTTCAGAAAGCGCCGCGCGAACGGCAACTCGTAGCTCTCGGCGATGCGGCCGGGACCTGGCGTCATCACGACAAGACGCGTCGCGAGAAAAAGCGCTTCCTCGACGCTGTGCGTGATGAAGAACACCGTCTTGTGCGTGCGCCCCCAAACATCCAAGACGAGTTCCTGCATCGACTCGCGCGTCATGGCGTCGAGCGCGCCCATCGGTTCGTCCATCAGCAGCACTTGCGGATCGCTCGCCAGCGCGCGAGCAATGCCGACGCGCTGCTGCATGCCGCCGGAGAGCGCATGAACGCGCGAATGCGCGTGCTTCTCGAGCCCGACCAACGCAAGCATGTCACGCGCGACGCGCTCGCGCTGCGCCTTCGGCACGCGCTGAAAACGCAGACCGAGCGCGACGTTGTCGAGCACGTTAAGCCACGGCATCAGCGCGTACTTCTGAAAGACCACGCCTCGATCCACGCCGGGTCCGACGACGCGCTCGCCGTTTAACCGCACCTCGCCTTGCGTCGGCGAAACGAAGCCGGCGATGCAGTTGAGCAAAGTCGTCTTGCCGCAACCGGACGCGCCCAATGCAACGACGAACTCGCCGCTTTCGATATGCAGATCGACGTCGTCGAGCGCGAGTTGCGGCGCCGCGCCGCGCGCGCCTTCGTAGGCGACGCGCAATCGGCGGATTTCAAGAGCGCTCATCGGCGGACCTCGTCATGCTCACGTGAAGCCTCATGCGGCGGTCATTGCGCCGCGCGCTGCACGAACCGCGGATCGACGCCAGCCGAATAATCGGCCAGCACGTTCTGAATCGTGCCCTGCGTTTTCAGGAACGCAGCCGTTGCCGCAAGCGACTTCGCCGCGCCCGATTGCGCGCCGCCGCCAAGCCACGCATTCGACGCCTGCTGCGCCGGCGTCGGGAACGCATAGAGCGCGAGGCTCGCCGGCACTTCCTGCGCGTTCGCGCCGGACTCTTTGGCGACGGCCTGGACTTGCGGCGAGGCCGCTGTCCACGCCGATGCGTGATCGCGATAACTCGCGTCGTTGGCGGCCAGCACCTTCACGAAGCGCGCCACGAACTCCGCGTTGTCCTTCGCGAACTTGCGATCGACGACGAATCCGTCGAACGTCGCCTTGCCGGTTTGCTGCGCGATCTGGCCCGAAGTAATGAGCACCTTGCCGTTCTTCTTGACCTTCGCGAGCACCGGGTCCCAGATATACGTTGCGTCGATGTCGCCACGCTCCCACGCGGCCGCGACTTCAGGCGGACGCAGATTGACGATCTTCACATCCGACGGATTCACGCCCGCGCTCTGCAGCGCCACGAGCGTATGAAAATGCGACGTCGACACGAACGGCACGCCGATTTTCTTGCCCTTCAGGGCAGCGATGCTCGCGACATTCGAGCCGTCGCGCGCGACGAGCGCTTCGGCGTCGTTGATGTTGTCCAGAATCCAGAACAACGAAATGTCGACACCTTGCGACAAGCCCGCCGCGATCGGGCTCGATCCGGCCTCGCCCAGTTGCACCGAGCCTGAGGCGAGCGCGCGAATCACGTCGGCGCCGCTGCCGAGTTTGCGATACGTGACCTTGTAGCCCGTCGCCTTTTCTACCTCACCGGTTGCCTGCGCATAGCGCCACGGCACCACCATGTCCTGATACGCAATCACGACTTCTTTGGCGTCGGCGCGCGCGGTGGAAGCGAACAGCGCGGACAGGGCAAGCAGCGTCGCAAACGCGGCGAGCGGACGGCGGAGACGGTTCATCAAAAGCCCCTTGTAGCGGATGTTGTCTGGGAGGCTTTCGACTATAGGGAGTTTGCCCTTATGCGGTTCTAACAAATCCGCGATTGCAAATCACGCTGTTCGAGCATTGCTTTTCACGTTGCGTTGGTTGCGAGCCGCTGCTCGAACGCTCAGTGCGCCGGCTTCCGCACATGATGCGCGATTGCGATGCCTTAAAACAAGCTGGCCATTCGGCTGATTGACGCTTGTAGGATGCGTTCGGGATGATGCGTGAGTCTTCATCGCCTGCCCTCTTTCATGATCGAATTTCTTAGCCGCTCGAGCTGGCTCTTTTTCAATATCGGCGTACCCGCGCTGGGTCCAATTGCGCTGCTGCCGCTTCTCAGTTTCTCGCGCTCGTATCGACAGACGTCGAAGGGAATTGCCGCCCGATCGATACGCGACGGACAACTTTTATGGGTCGTCATTTCGATGTGCGCAAGCGCCTGCTACGAGATCGGATGCGCGCTGGGCGATGCACCGACGCGCGGCACACTTGCGCTGGTGCTGGCGGGCTTGTTGTGGTACGTCGGCTTTATCGTCGTCGCGTCGATTCTGGTTTCGTTCGGCGCGGCGGATTCCACACGCCGCCCTGGCTATCGGCGCCGTGACGGCAAGCAGGAAGGAACGCTGATGTGGCCATCACTCGTCATGACCGCTGTGGTCGCCGCGTCATTCGCCGCATCTCATTATTCGTTAACCTAACTAAATTTAACGTGATCAGATATACTTTTTGCTCACGCTTACCGGAGAACTCACATGCCCAATCTCATCGACTACGTCATCGAAAATCCGGCTGTGCGCGACCGCTTTATCGCATTCACGATTCCGTTTTCGATAGTCGGCGGCACGCTCGCATCCGTTTGCATGTTGCTCGCGCGGTACTACCGGTAGCGCGCCGCAGTCGCCGCGCTCGCGGGCCGGCGTTTCGCGTTTTGCGTTTTGCGTTTTGCGTCTTGCCTACCGCGAATAAAAATGCCCGCAGCATGTGCGGGCACTCTTCAAACTGCCGGAGCAAAGCGCGAGGCGCTTACACCACGCCGGCTCCATGCGCCTGCAAATCGGCGTGGTAGCTGGAGCGCACCATCGCGCCCACTGCTGCGTGCGTGAAGCCCATCTTGTACGCTTCTTCCTCGTACATCTTAAAGGTGTCCGGGTGCACATAAGAACGCACCGGCAGATGGTGTTCGGAAGGCTGCAAATACTGACCGATGGTGAGCATGTCCACGTCGTGCTCACGCAGATCGCGCATGACCTGCAAGATCTCTTCTTCGGTTTCGCCGAGGCCCACCATCAGACCTGACTTGGTTGCGACGTCCCGATGCAGTGCCTTGAAGTCCTTGAGCAGCTTCAGCGAATGCGCGTAGTCCGAACCCGGCCGGGCTTCCTTATACAGACGCGGCACGGTCTCGAGGTTGTGATTCATCACGTCGGGCGGAGCGGCGTTCAGAATGCCGAGCGCGCGGTCGAGACGTCCACGGAAATCCGGCGTCAGAATTTCGATGCGCGTGTCAGGCGACAGTTCGCGCGTCTGACGGATACATTCCACGAAGTGCGCCGCGCCGCCGTCGCGCAGATCGTCGCGATCCACGCTGGTGATCACGACGTACTTGAGCTTCAACGCGGCGATGGTGCGCGCGAGGTTCGCGGGCTCGTCCGCATCGAGCGGATCGGGACGGCCGTGTCCGACGTCGCAGAACGGGCAGCGCCGCGTGCACTTGTCGCCCATGATCATGAAGGTCGCGGTGCCCTTGCCGAAGCATTCGCCGATATTCGGGCAGCTTGCTTCCTCGCACACCGTATGCAGGTTGTGCTCGCGCAAGATCTGCTTGATTTCGTAGAAGCGCGAGTTGCCGGTTGCCGCTTTGACGCGAATCCAGTCCGGCTTCTTGAGCTTTTCAATCGGAACAATCTTGATGGGAATACGGGCGGTTTTGGCTTGAGCCTTCTGCTTCGCCGTGGCGTCGTAGGCAGCAGCGGATGCCGGCACGCCTTCGGGCGCGGGAGAAGCTGCGAGGTTCGCGGTAACGTCAGTCATTCGTTCGATCCAGTCAGGCGGTGAGCGCACCGGCCTGCGGTTGGTCGACGGCCGCGGGACTGCCGTCGAGGTTTGCGGTGAGGCGTGCTGCAAGGGTGCGGGCCACGTCGTCCCAGCCGGCCGCAACGCCGAGCGTTGCCATGTCGACTGTTTCGAGCCCCGCGTAGCCGCAAGGGTTGATGGCCAGAAACGGCCGTAAATCCATTTTCACGTTCAGGCTGACGCCGTGATAGCTGCAGCCGTTGCGGATTTTGAGGCCCAGCGCGGCAATCTTCGCGCCGGCATGCAAGCCGGCCTGCGGCCCGGGCGCGACATAAATGCCGGGCGCGCCCGCCTTGCGTTCTCCGGCGAGATTATACGCCGCAAGGGTGTCGATCACGGCCTGCTCGATCCGCGTGACCATCTCGCGGACCATCAGTTTGCGGCGCCGCAGATCGAGCAGCAGATAGGCCACCACCTGGCCGGGGCCGTGATACGTGATCTGGCCGCCGCGGTCCACTCTCACGAGCGGGATGCCGCTGTCGGCAGCCAGCAGGTGCGCGGGATCGCCGGCCTGGCCAAGCGTGAAGACGGGCGGATGTTCGACCAGCCAGATTTCGTCGGATGTATCGGCGGTGCGCGCGTCGGTGAACGCGCGCATCGCTTCGAAACTGGCTTCGTAGGGTTCGTTGCCGCGCCAGCGCAGCGTGAGCGGCGCCGCGGCGGGCAATAGAGATGAAGAAACCGGAGAGGCGGACATGATCCCGGCAGTTTACCGAAATACGGCAATGCCCGCCCGACGTCGCCGCGGACGCGCCGCGGCGTCCGCCGTCAAACGGTGCGCCAGCCTCCACGCATCCGCGCCGCGAGGCGCTCGCCGATGCGCGCAAACCAGTTCAGCGCGCGCTCGTCGCAACGCGTCGGCACCGAAAACGCGACCGTCGCGCGGGGCGTGCCCTCGGCGCTCAGCCACAGCCGTTCGCCGCGCCGCAATCTCAGCGTGTGGCCGGGCTGCAGCCAGTAGTCTTCGGTATCGTCGCTGCGCGTCACCCACACCGCGCCGCCACGCACGACCAGCTTGGTGCTGCGCGCCACCTTCAGGGGCAGCGTTTCGCCGCTATGAATTTCATACGCGATGCTAGAGGATATTTCTCGCATGATGCCCTCGCCAAAAGTCGTTTCATGGCTACAATCGTAGGCGTAGCAAGGGCTTACGCAAAACGATCAATTTTCACCTCTATGTGAGAAAAATTGCGATGGAGCTGCGCCATCTTCCACCACTGAATGCGATCAAGGCCTTTGAGGCGGCCGCCCGCCACGAAAGCTTTTCGCGCGCCGCGGACGAGCTTTTCGTCACCCACGGCGCGGTCAGCCATCAGATCCGGGCGCTCGAGGCCGAGCTTGGCGTGTCGCTCTTTGCGCGCGACGGCAAGCGCGTGCGGCTCACCGAAACCGGCAGGCGCTACGCCAGCCACGTGCGCACGGCGCTCACCGCGCTGTCCGACGCCACGCGCGAAATTCGCGCCGGCGACCGCGAACGGCGGCTGGTGGTGTCGATGCTGTCGTCGTTTGCCGCGCGCTGGGTGACGCCGCGCATCGGCAGCTTTATCGAGGCGCATCCGCAGTGGGACCTGGAACTGCTGTCCACCAACGCGTTGACGGACTTCGCGCGCGACGACGTCGACGTGGCAATCCGTTTCGGCTACGGCAAATATGCGGGCCTGTATTCCGAGCTGCTGCTGGAGGAAATCTTCTTCCCGGCTTGCGCGCCGAATTTCAACGGCGGGAAGCTGCCCAAAACGCCGGCCGATCTGGCCAATCTGCCGCTGCTGCGTTCCGACGACGAACTGTGGCGTCCGTGGTTCGACGCCGCCGGACTCACCGACTGGCCGGAGCCGAAACGCGGCGTGCTGTATCAGGATTCGTCGAATCTGTTGCAGGCGGCTATCGACGGTCAGGGCATCGCGCTCACACGCCGCTCGCTGGCGATGCACGAGATCGCCGCGGGCCGCCTCGTGCGGCTTTTCGACGTGGATGGGCCGAGCCCGTGGCAGTACTACTTCATCTGCACGCCGCAGATGCTGGAAACCGCGAGGGTGAAGGCGTTCCGGGACTGGGTGTTCGGGGAGGTGGGGCGGTTCAAGCTGCTTTTCGACCAGGTCTGCGAGGCCGGGCCGGCGGCGCGTGTCGCAAGCAAGAACGCTGAAGATGCCGCAAACGCAACAAGCACCGGCGGGACGGCGAACGCGAACGCATTGCGCGTCGCGCCCTAACGCGGCACCAACCGGCGCGTAAAACTTAAAGCACCACCTTGACCATCGGATGTCCGGTCAGCGCGCGATAAATGTCGTCGAGCTGCGTGCGGCTGATCGCACGCACGGTCACCGTCAGTCCGGTGTAGTTGCCGCCGCTCGACGGACGCGTTTCGACGCGCGATGCGTCGACTTCGCTATCGAACTGCCGGACCACCGAGACGATCGTCTCGGCGAACTCGGGATGCGATTTACCCATGATCTTGATCGGGAAATCGCACGGATACTCAATAAGTGATTCTTCCGCCGGATTCATGGCTTGCTCCTTGCCGCTCACGCCTGTTCTGCCTTGGCTCGCTGATACGCCGCATACAGCGCCGCAAACACCGCGCCCGGCTTGCCGTCGCCGACCGGCTTGCCGTCGAGCTGCGTGACGGGCAGCACTTCCTTGGTCGCGGAACTGATCAGGATTTCGTCGGCAGCGCGCACCTCGGCTTCGGCGATCTCGCGCACTTCGAAGCGAATGCCGCATTGCGCCGCGAGTTCCTCGATCAGCCCATAACGGATGCCTTCGAGAATCTTGTGGCTGCGCGGCGGCGCGGCCAGCACGCCGTTCTTCACCACCCACACATTCGACGACGACCCTTCGGTCAGCACGCCATCACGGAACTGGATGGTTTCGAGCGCATCGTTTTCGGCTGCGTATTGCGCCATCAGCACGTTGCCGAGCAGCGAAACGGACTTGATGTCGCAATGAAGCCAGCGGCGATCCTCGGCGCTCACGCAGCGCACGCCCGCCGCGCGCTGTGCGGCGCCCGGCAGAGTGAGCGGCGTGACCATCACGAACACCGTCGGCTGGATGCCTGCGGGAAACGCGTGAGCGCGCTTCGCGACGCCACGCGTGATCTGGATGTACGCAATCGCGTCCTGGTCGGCGGCGAGGCCGGCCTCGGCTTCGTTCGCCGCGGTCACGCGCTCGATCAGCGCGCGCCAGCCGGCATTGTCCAACGGATTGGCGATGCCGATCTTCTCGAGCGAACGCGCAAGGCGCGCCAGGTGATGCTCGAAGCGGAACGCCAAGCGGCCGCTCGCGCGCGCATACAGCGGCGCGACTTCGTAAATGCCGTCGCCGAAAATAAAGCCGCGGTCGAGAACCGGCACGCGCGCTTCGGACAACGGCACCACTTCGCCGTTCAGATAAACGATCGGTTCGAGCGAAACATCGGGAAGAGCGGTCATCGCAGTCAGGTCTTTACTTTTTCTTGTTGAACATGAGCATCAGCGAATCCCACACGCGGCCCACCACGCCGGCCTGCGGCACGGCCTGCAATGCGACCACCGGGAATTGCGCGAGCACCTTGCCGTCGGCAACCAGCTTGGCGGTGCCGACCTGCTGACCGTTGGCGATCGGCGCGATCAGCGGATCGATCTGCTCGATCTGCGGCTTGACCTTGTCGGCCATGCCCTTCGGCACGGTGATGTACTGATCGCTCTTCACGCCGATCTGCACCGTATCCTGCGCACCCTTGTAGACGCGCGGCGTGCCGACCACCTGATTCGCCTTGTAGAGGCGCGCCGTGTCGTACGCGGAGTAGCCGTAGTTCAGCATCTTCAGGCTGTCCTGCACGCGGTCGTGTTCCTTGGTCTCGCCCATCATCACGGAGACGAGCCGGCGCGATGCGTCCGGCGTGCCCGGCAGCGAACGCTTCGCGCTTGCGATGAGGCAGTAGCCGGCGGCCTGCGTGTGGCCGGTCTTCAGGCCGTCCACCGTCGGGTCGATCCACAAGAGACGATTGCGGTTCGGCTGCTTGATCTTGTTGTACGTGAAATCCTTGACCGAGAAGATGTTGTAGTAGTCAGGGAAGTCGCGAATCAGACGCGCCGACAGCACCGCGAGGTCGCCCGCGGTCGTGTAGTGCTGCGGGTCGGGCATGCCGTTCACGTCGGCGAAATGCGTGTGCTTCATGCCGAGGCGCTGCGCCTCGGTGTTCATCATGTTGACGAACTGCGACTCGCTGCCGCCGACCAGTTCGGCCAGCGCGATCGCTGCGTCGTTGCCCGACTGCACGATCATGCCGTACACCAGATCGTGCACAGTGACGGGCTTGTTCGCCTCGATGAACATGCGCGATTCGTCCGTGCGCACGCGGCGCACCGCTTCGCCCGGCGTCACCGTCTGGTCCATCGTGATCTTTTTCGTCTGCAATGCTTCGAAGACGAGATACGCGGTCATCAGCTTCGTGAGCGAAGCGGGTTCCACGCGTTCGTCGGGATTGCCCGACGCGAGCACCTGATTGCTGGTCGCGTCGACGAGCACCCACGAGCGCGCGTTCACCGCCGGCGGCGGCACTTGCGCGAACGCGGTGCTGGCCACGAGCGTTGCGGGCAGCACGACGCCGAGCGCGAATGCGCGGGCTGGCGTGGAAGGAACAAAGGATGCAACAGAGGGGAAAGACAGGCGGCCGGAGGTCGAAAAACGCATAGGGTCGGTTCGTGCAGAAAAATACAACGCGCAGGGCGCAGAGTGGGAAGAGCCGGTCGGCGAGCGTCGGGCCGCAACAACATCAAGCGTAACGGCGCGGGCGCCCATTGGACTTCCGGCCACGCGATCGGTTCGCGCAGCACACTTGCAGGCGGCACCGCTGCGCGCGTGAAAAGAAGCTACGCGTCGCGCGAACTGCCGCACAAGCCGTGCTGCGCCCAAAAAAGAGCGCCCATTATACGCGCGCTGCTCGGGTAACTTCGCGTAGTGGCAGGCGATTAATTGTGCGTTTTCGCGTACCTGTACCCCGGAAAACGCGCGGCGCCCGCCGCATCAACGCCATGCGTCGACGATGATCC
This sequence comes from Paraburkholderia graminis, assembly GCF_003330785.1. Classification (NCBI taxonomy): domain Bacteria; kingdom Pseudomonadati; phylum Pseudomonadota; class Betaproteobacteria; order Burkholderiales; family Burkholderiaceae; genus Paraburkholderia; species Paraburkholderia graminis. The sequence continues at coordinate 338,182 of NZ_CP024934.1, read as the reverse complement.
GCTTCAGAATGTGCAGCTTGCGATGCAGGAAATGCTCCGCGCCCGGAATCACGACGACCGGCAATTCCTGCGGCCGCGCCCAGTCGTAAACCGATTGAATGGGAACGGTATCGTCGGTTTCGCCGTGAATCAGCAGCGTGTTTTCCGGCACCGGCGCGACTTCCCAGCGGCTCGCCGCGGTGCCCACGAACACCATGCGCTCGATGGCCTGGCCTTCGTCGCGCAGCTTCGCGGCCACGTGCGACAACACGAACGTGCCGAATGAGAAACCCGCCAGCACGAGCGGCAGGTCTTCGTGCCCCGGCTGCGCGCGCATGTGATCGAGCACGGCGCGCAGATCGTCGCGCTCGCCGATGCCGGCGTCGTGTTCACCTTGCGTTTGCCCGACGCCGCGAAAATTCGAGCGATACGTCACGTAGTTCAACTGGACGAGCGTGCGCGCGAGCGTCTGCGCGACCTTGTTGTCCATCGTTCCGCCGAAGAGCGGATGCGGATGCGCGACGAGCGCAATGCCGCGCGGCGCGGCGCCGTTTTCGCGCGCTTCGTCGGGCAGGTCCAGCGCGACCTCGATCTTGCCGACCGGGCCGTCGATCAGATACTTCTTGGTGTGTACGTTCATGGCGGCGCTTATTGATCGATCTTCAGACGCTCTACGATTTTGCCGTTCGCGAGATGGGAGTCCACGATTTCGTCGATGTCGCTTTCATCCACGTACGTGTACCAGACGCCCTCCGGATAGACCACGAGCGTCGGACCCAGCTCGCAGCGGTCGAGACAGCCGGCCTTGTTGATGCGCACCTGGCCGGGCCCCGCGAGGCCGAGTTTCTTGACGCGCTTTTTTGCGTGCTCCTGCATGGCCTGCGCGTTGCAATTCGCGCAGCTCGGCCGCTCCGCGCCCGGCTCGCGCTGATTCAGGCAAAAGAAGACGTGATACTTGTAGAAGGAATCCATGATGTACGCAGAGGGAGACTGTCGGAAGGGCAATAGTGCAGCAGAACGCCGTTCGGCGCAGCGGCGCGAGGTTTTGTTCGCTGATCGTAGCGGCGGGCAATTGCTGTTGGGGTGCGGACGACCGAGCCGAGAGCCTCTTGCCGACCGCCCGTAGCAAACAATTATAGCGAGCGGGCAAGCCCCACCCCGCCACACGCATCCCGCCCCCGCCCTCAAGCGCGCCGCGTGCGCCGCCCCAACCACACGCGTTCGACGACAAACGCGAGCCACACCAGCGCCGCATAAGGCCAGACCCACGCGAGCCAGCGCGCGAGGCCGTTGAAGTGCAGATACCGTCCTTGCCGCCAGTCGGCCAGCACGACGTCGAAATAAGGATTCACCGGCAGCAGATTGACGAACACCAGCGTCACGACGAGCGCACTGGCGGCCAGCCCCGCTCGCGCGCTGCGCGTGAGACGCAGCGCGGCAAGCCCGAGCAGCGCGCCGCAGCCGAGCCCCGCGAGCGCGCCGGGCGTCGCCCAATCGAACGCGAGGCCGGATTGCGATTGCAGAAACGTCGCGCCCGCCTTCACGCCCAAAGCCACGACGATGAACAGCAGCAGCAGCCGCACGCGCGGCGCATGCCGGCGCACCGTTAGCGACGCGAGCGCCAGCGCGGCGAACAGATTGAGCGTCGTAATGAGCGCTTCCCAGCCGTCGTCCGGCAACCACGCGGCGACCCACGCCGGCCATGTGCCGACGTGCCAGCCGGCCGGCGCCCACGCGAAGAGCGCGTCCTGCGTCGTCGAATCGAACCGTGTCCACAACGCACGCGGCCAGTTGCCGAGTCCGAACAGACGCGGCGACGGATACATCGTCGCAAACGGCCATGCCGTTACGAGACACGCGAGCGCCGCGCTGTCGCGCTCGAACCACATGAGCCGCAAACGCCGCAGCAAGCCGCGGTCGAGCAGCGCGCCGGTGGCGGGCGACATGATCGCCGCGCCGAGCAGCGCGCCGAGCGCGTTGGCCGCGAGATCGAGGTTGGAAGCGACGCGCGTCGGCAGATAGGTTTGCACGGCTTCCATCACGCCCGACAGCAGTCCGCCCAGCACGAACGCGAGCGCAACCGCGAGCGGTCCGCGCCAGCGCGGGTAAAGCGCGAGCACCATCAGCGCGCCGAACGGCATATAGCCGAGCACATTCGTGACGACGTCGAACGCCGTGAGGTACTGCGGCATCGGGTCCGACAGGTACGCCAACGGACCGAGGCCGAGCGAACGCCAGCCCGAAAACGGATACCACGAACCGTAGACGATCAGCGCGGTGTACAGCACCAACGCTTGCCGCGAGAGCACCGACGGGCGGCGCAGCCAGGATCGTTCGCTCATGCAGCGCTCCGTTGCGTGCGCTGCGCGGACGTCATTGCGCGGCGACCAGCGCCTGGACGCCGAGCCACGCGCCGATTTGCGCGACGAGGTCGTCGCTGGCGGCGGCGAGCGCCTGCGCGCCGCCGGCGGCGTCGGCGGAACGGGACGGCGCACGCGAAATGAAAGTGCGCTGGCCGATCACCTTGCCGTTCTGCGTCAGCGTGGCGCGCGCGGTCACTGCCGCATGGCTTTGCGCCTGGCTGTCGAAAACCTGCTCGAACTCGTTCAGATCGACTTTCAGCACCGGCGCCGGGACGCCGTCGGCGCCCGTCAGCACCGTGCCGCGCGAACTGAGCGCGCCGCGCAGACGCTGCGTGAGCAGCTCGGATGGCGGCATCGTCCAATGGCTGTTCGCGTACGCGGCGACCTGCTGCGAGTCCGCATAGCCGATCCGGTACACGAGCTTGTCGGAGCGCAGCACTTCGGGCGCGCTCACGTCGAGCACTTTGACAGCCGGCTGTGTTCCCGCCGACGATGCCGGCTTCGGCGGACCGAAGTCATAACGGATGTCCGACAGCGCCGCCGGCGTGCTCGTGCAGCCCGCGGCCAGCAGACCGACGGCGACGAGCGCCGCGCACGCCGCACCCGCACGCGTGACGCGCGAGGACAACAACCGGTGAATGGAGCGTGACATGACAATCTTCCTTTCTTCAAACCTTCAGATTCATTTCCCGGCGCTCGTGGCGGGCCACGTAAAGCCGGCCTCGCCGGGCCCAGGCGCCGCAGTCGGTGCACCGAAGAACACGCTGCGCGGACTGGTGCTGAACGTATCGGCGGCCCGGTCGACCGAGCGCGCCGCCGAGCGCACGTCCTCGGCGAGCGAATTGACGCGCGGCAGCGTGTCGTAACCGACTCGCGCCGACAGTTCCTGCAACGAGCCGTTCATCTGCGTCAGCGCGCCGCCCGCCTGCTGTGCGGCGGTGCCTACCTTGTTCAGGTTCATCTCGAACGGACCATCGGGGCGGTTCAAGCTCGTGATCAACTGGTTGGTCGAGACGAGCGTCCTGTCCAGCTTGTCGATGGTCGCGGGCAACTTGCCCGCCGCCGGCGCCATCTGCTGCGTAAGCGTGGCGACGCCGTCCGCGGCCTTCTGGATGCTGGCCGCCGTGCCGTGCAACTGATCGACCATTTCCTGCGACAACAGATTGTCGACGTCGTCCGTGACTTTTTCGAGCTTCTTCAGCAGCACGTCGCCGCGTTGCTGCAACTGATCGAGCAAGCCTGGACGCATCGGCAACTGCGCAACCTGTTTCGGCGACGAAGCGAGCGGCGACGGATCGCGCCCGGTGTCGTCGAGCTGAATGAACGCAATGCCGGTCACACCCTGAAAACCGAGACTGCCGAACGTGGAATGCGTGATCGGCGCATGCGTGTCGACGAGAATGCGGATCACGATCTGCCCAGGATGAGCGCGGTCGAACTTGATGGACTGCACCTTGCCGACGTCGAGCCCGCGATAGCGCACGGCGGCGTCGGTAAACAGGCCCGTCACGTTGGTGCGCGCAATCAGATCGTACGGCACGCGCACGGCGCGGTCGACATTGAACAAAAATGCCGCCGTGGCAATCGCGCCGAGCAGCACGATCGTGAAGAGCCCAGCCCAGAACGCATGTGATTTGTTTTCCATTACCAGGTTCCCTGATTTACAGCGGCAATTTCACAGCGGCAATTCCGACGACGCCGGCTCGAGCGCCGCGCGCGGCAGCTTCGCACGGCGCTCGGGCGGCAGCGCCTGCAACGCGCGGCGTCCGCGCAAGCCCAGAAAATATTCGCGGATAAACGGATGATCGACGCCCGCCGCTTCTTCAACGGGCGCGGCGACCAGCACCTTGCGGTCCGCGAGCACCGCGACGCGCGTGGACAGCGCGACCATCGTATCGAGGTCGTGCGTGACCATCACGACCGTCAGGCCGAGCGCGCGATGCAGCGCCGAGATCAGTTCGACGAACTCATCGGACGCCTGAGGATCGAGGCCGGCCGTCGGCTCGTCGAGAAACAGCAGCTCCGGTTCGAGCGCGATCGCACGGGCAATGCCGACGCGCTTGATCATTCCGCCCGACAGCGCCGACGGCATTTTCGACGCGTGCTTGCACGGCAGGCCGACCATCTCGAGCTTCAGCATCACAATGTCGCGCAGCAGGTCTTCGGGCACCTTGCCGAGTTCGCGCACCGGCTGCGCGACGTTATCGAACACCGACAGCGACGAGAACAGCGCGCCTCGCTGAAACAGCATGCCGGAGCGGCTGCGCATCAGCAGCGCGGTTTCGGGCGAAATGGTCGCGAGGTCCTCGCCGAACAGCTTGATGGTTCCCGACGACGGCCGCTCCAGGCCGAGAATCTGCCGCACGAGCGTGGTCTTGCCCGATCCCGAACCGCCGACAATCGACAGGATTTCGCCGCGCCGCACGTCGAGATTCAGATGCTGATGCACGATGTTGCGGCCATAGCGCTTGGTGACGTCGATCACCTCGATCACCGGCTCGGCGATCGAAGGCATCGGCTGGCCGCGCACGGCCTGAGTGAGCGGCGCGATCATCCGAGCCCCACGTTCTGGAACAGGATGGCGAACACGGCGTCCGCGAGAATCACGATCGTGATCGACGTCACCACCGATGTCGTCGTGCCCTCGCCGAGGCTCTGCGAATTCGCCTTGATACGGAACCCGAAATGACAGCCGGCAATCGCGATCAGCATGCCGAACGCGACGCCCTTGCCGAGCCCGATCCACAGATTCGCCACCGGCACGACGCCCGGCAACGCGCGCGCAAAGTAGCTCATGTCGATGCCGAGCACGATCTTCGCGGCGACTGCGCCGCCCGTCAGCGCGATGATGTCGGTCCACATCACGAGCAGCGGCATCGCCACGCCGAGCGCGATCACGCGCGGCAGAATCAGCCGCAAGCCGTGTGGAATGCCCATCACGCGCATCGCGTCGAGTTCCTCGGTCACGCGCATCACGCCGATCTGCGCGGTGATCGCCGAGCCCGAGCGGCCGGCCACGAGAATCGCCGACAGCACGGGGCCGAGTTCGCGGATCACCGAAAGCCCGAGAATATTGACGATGTACTGATTCGCGCCGAAGAGCCGCAGTTGCTGCGCGGACAGATAGCTCAACACGATGCCGATCAGGAACGCGACGAGCGCGGTGATCGGCAGCGCCTTCGTGCCGGCGTTGTAGATGTTCGCGGAGATTTCCGTCCACGGCGTGATGGCCGGCTTGCGCGCGATGGCGAGCAGATCGAGCACGACGCGCCCGAGCATCGCGACGCCGCCGTACAGATGCTCGAAGAACGAGAAAATCGCGAGGCCGAGCCGCGTGAACGGATCGAATCTGACGACCGGTTCAGCCGTCTCGCGAACCGTGTCGAGCAACGCGATGCGCTCGAAAATGTCGCGCTGGGTGTCGGTCAGCTCGGTGTCGGGCGGCATTCTGTGGCCCCACACGCGCCACAGCGCCTGGCCGCCCACATGGTCCATCCGGTCGATACGCGACAGGTCCCACTGGCCGATGCCTTCGGCGCCCTCGAGCGAGCGCAGTTGCGGGATCACGTGTCCGGTTGCGCGATCGCGCGCGAGCGCGAGCGCCGTCCACTGGCCCGAGAGCCGGACGATCTTGCCTTGGCTGCCGGCCGCGACTTCGAGGCCGGGCGGAGTGTCGTAGTTCAAGGATCGCTGCAATCTGGTTATCGGATTAGCGGCCATTGTAGCGAAGGCGCAGCGGAACGACCGTGCGGGCGGCCTCGCGCGGTTCGCTGTCGTTACAATATGGGACATGAACGCTTCCCGCACTCCGCCCCAAGGTCCAGCCGCTGCCGCGAACGCAGCTGACTGGCGCATCGACCGTGAACGCGCCGTCGCGCTTTTCGGCGCGCATGCGCATGACTGGCCGATCGAAATCGTCGAGGAAACCGGCTCGACCAATGCCGACCTGATGTCGCGCGTAAAGGCGCTGCCGCGCAAAGCGGGCGCGCTGCCGCGGCCGATCGTGCGGGTCGCTTATCTGCAGACCGCCGGGCGCGGCCGGCGCGGCCGTCCGTGGTACGCGGAGCCGGGCAATGCGCTGCTGTTTTCGGTGGCCTGTGTGCTGCCGCGTCCGCTCGAAGGGCTCGCGGGATTGAGCCTCGCGGTGGGTGTTGCGCTCGTCGACGGATTGCGTTCGTTGCCGGTCGCGGGCCCCGGCCAGATTGCGCTGAAGTGGCCGAACGACGTGCTGCTCGAAGGCGACAAGCTCGCGGGAATTCTGATCGAAACCGCGTGGAGCACGGAGCACGCGAGCGCGGTCGTGATCGGCATCGGCACGAACGTGAAGGGCGCCGACGAACTCGCCGCGAAGATCGGCGCGCTGAACGCCGACGCGCCGCCGCAGGCGCGCGGCACGGCGCCGACCGCGTTGCAGCGCGCGCTGCCGAACGCCAATCTCACCGATACGCTCGCCGCCGAACTCAATGCGCTCGAACCCGCGTTGCAGCGCTTCGGCGCGGAAGGTTTTGCGCCCTTCCAGGCGCGCTGGAACGCGGTGCACGCGTACGCGGGCCGCGAGGTCGTGCTGCTCGAGCAAGGCCAGGAAGTCACGCGCGGCGTGGCTGCGGGCGTCGATGAACGCGGTCAGTTGCTGCTCGACACGGCTGCGGGACGGCAGAGCATCGCGACCGGCGACGTGTCGCTGCGTCTCGCCGACGGTGCCGCATGACGCGCGGCGCGCCTTATCTTTTGATCGACGCGGGCAATAGCCGCGTCAAATGGGTGATGGTGGCGGCGGACGGTGCGCAGATCGCGGCCGGGGCGCTTGCGCATGGGGATGGCGATTCGCCGGAGTGGTCAAAGCTGCCCGCGCCGGGCGGCGCGTGGTTATCGAATGTCGCCGGCGATGCGGTCGCGGCGCGCATCGCCGAACTCGTTCACACGCAGTGGCCGGGCTTGCCGCTCACCACGATCCGCGCACGCGAACGCCAATGCGGCGTGACCAACAGCTACACGACGCCGCATGCGCTCGGCAGCGACCGCTGGGCCGGCATGATCGGCGCGCACGCGGCGTTTCCGGGCGAGCATCTGCTGATCGCGACGTTCGGCACTGCGACCACGCTCGAGGCGTTGCGCGCGGACGGCTGCTTCGTCGGCGGACTGATTGCGCCGGGCTGGAGCTTGATGATGCGCTCGCTCGGCGAGCACACGGCGCAATTGCCGACGCTCGACGCGGACGCCGCGCGCGGCCTTCTCGACGACGACGCTCGCGGCACGCGGGACGCGGCCCGTCGCGGGCCGTCCTTTGCGACAGACACGCCGCGTTCGCTCTCTGCCGGTTGCACGCTCGCGCAAGCGGGTCTCGTCGAACGGATGTGGCGCGACTTGCAGGATGAATGGCAGGTGCCGGTGCGCCTTGTGATCGGCGGCGGCGCGGCGGACGAAGTGGCGAGCGCGTTGAAAGTGCCGCATACTCGCCACGATTCGCTGGTCTTATCCGGGCTCGCATTGATCGCTTCGGAGCGCGCTTCGGATCACGGCGCTTGAAGCACAGTCGAATATCATCGGCACGGCTCGATGTCGTGGTGCAGCGGCGATACCGGCGGCTAAACTGACTCAGCTTATAGATGGGAAAATCAAACGATGCTGCGCTGGCTGATTGCCATTTTGTTTCTAGCCAACCTTCTGGCATTCGTCGCGGTGCGCGGCGTATTCGGTCCGACGCCCACCGCAAGCGGACGGGAACCCAATCATCTGAGCCGGGAAGTGCATCCCGATGGGCTGAAGGTGCGCCCGATCACTGCCGCCGAGGCGGGCGACCAGGCGGTAGTCGGCGCGCCGGCCCCGGCTGCGCCGATCGCGGCGTCAGCGTTACCGCAATAAAGCACGGTGAAACCGCGCGCCACATTCAACCCTGCGTGCGAACCTTGTTGAGCAGCGCCGTGGTCGAGCGATCGTGCTCGAACGGAATCGCCAACGCCTTACCGCCCCAGCCACGCACGATGGCCGATTCCGGCAACGCATCCATGTCGTAATCGCCGCCCTTCACGAGCACGTCCGGACGCACCGCCGAGATAAGATCGACCGGCGTCTTTTCCGTGAAGCAAACCACGTAATCGACGCTTTCCAGCGCCGCGAGCAGCGCCATGCGGTCGGCTTCGTTGTTGATCGGACGGTCGTCGCCCTTGCCGAGCATGCGCACCGACGCGTCGCTATTCACGCCGACAATCAGGCAAGCGCCCTGGGCTTTGGCATCGGCGAGATAGGTCACATGCCCGCGATGCAGGATGTCGAACACGCCGTTCGTAAAGACGACCGGCGACTTCAGTGAAGGGCGCAATGCGACGAGTGCGTCGCGCGCGAGAATCTTGCGTTCGAAAATGGCAGCCATGAGGATGTGGAAGAGACAGAAGGAGCGCCGTCACGATACACCGCGAGCCGTATCGAGAACGCAAAACCGATCAAAAAAGAACCTGATGAAGCCGGTCAGATAGAGCGAATCGAACTGAGTCATGAAACGGAACGGCCCGGCAAGCTGATGCCTGCCGGGCCGTCTTTTTTACGAATCAGAAGCGTCGAACCGGAACTTACGAGCGCTCGGCCATTAAGCCGGCTGTTCGGCCGATTTCTGGTCGGCCTGCAGGCGCGCCACCACTTCCTTGCGATAGCGGTTCAGTTCCTGCGCGGTGTTGAACGTGCGTTCGAACAGCAGCGACAGATTGTGCAAAATGCGCTCGACGACCTTCTTTTCCCAACCGTCGTCGAAACGGATCTGCTCGTCGAGCCAGCGCTCGAGCCATTCGGGGTCGGGCAGACGCGACTGGATCGTGTCGCGCGGGAACAGAGCCTGATTGACGTGCAGATTCGTGGGATGCAGCGGCTTTTCGGTGCGGCGCGCGGACGCCATCAGCACACCGATCTTCGCAAAGGCAGCGCGCGCGATGTCGCCGGTTTGCACCATCGCCTTCTTCATGTAGCGCAGGTAGGCGCCGCCATGCCGGGCTTCGTCGCGCGAAATGGTTTCGTAGATGTGCTTGATGACCGGCTCGGTGTGCCATTCGGCCGCACGGCGATACCAGTGATTCAGGCGGATTTCGCCGCAGAAGTGCAGCATCAGCGTTTCGAGCGGCGGCGCCGGATCGAATTCGAAGCGCACGGCGTGCAGTTCTTCTTCGGTGGGGCACATTTCGGGCTTGAAGCGGCGCAGGTATTCCATCAGCACCAGCGAATGCTTTTGCTCTTCGAAGAACCACACGCTCATGAACGCGGAAAAATCGCTGTCGTGATGGTTGTCACGCAAGAACATTTCCGTGGCGGGCAGCGCCGACCATTCGGTGATCGCGTTCATCTTGATCGTCGCGGCCTGCTCGTCGGTCAATAGCGATGCATCGAACTTGTCCCAGGGAATGTCTTTCTCCATGTCCCATCGAACGGATTCGAGCGATTTATAAAGTTCCGGATAAAGCATGGTGTTCATAGTCCCACCCCTGTTCTGCACATACTGTGTGTGTCTGTCACTACTACGTGTAGCACTCTTGCTGACGACGAACCTGGTGCACCGGGCGTTGTGCCCGAATGCCGCGCCGTTCGCCGGCCAAAGCTTCAATTTTACGCGGTAACCGGCCGCCTGGATGCACGGGCAGCGAAGAAGTCCGGGCGCTTGCGCGAAGAGCGGCTAACGCAAAATTTGCATGCTCAACGTTACGCGCTGCGCGGCCAACCGTGGGTGAGGGATACCCTATGCCTGAGGTCGAGCCAGTCTGCGATGAAAACCGCACCGTCCAGCCCTGCGCCGGTCCTGCCGGCGGCGAATGGAGCAAGGGCGGCTGGATTGGTTGTTTTTCAGCGCACGCCCAAAAGCCAAACAAATACCTTCCAATGATAGCACGCTGATTTGCCCAAACCCGCGCGGGAACAGACGCAATTCCGGTGCCCGCTTGACGTGTCTCAATGACGCGCGCAATCGGCGGAGTGTGACGGGCGATCGGGGACAAAACGGTGACAGTCGGCGATTTCTGCTGTTGTTTGCCGCCGACAGTCGATGCGCGCCGCCGTCCGGCGCGCGTGCTTACAGTGACTTTTTGGGCGCTTTCGACGCGTTGCTGCCGGTGCCGGCGGCGGTGCGCTTCGTCGCGGTCGGCGCGCGCTTCGCCGCGGGACGCTTGGCGGCAGACTCAGCGCTGCCGCTCGATCCACCGGACGCCGCGGCTGCCGCTGCAACGTCCGCCGGCGATGGACGCGGCACATCCGTCGCGCCGCCTACCGCTTCGCTCGCCTCGTCCAGGTGGTCTTCCGTCGATGCCGCCTGCGCGCCGCCGCTCGTGGCCGCGCCGGCAGCACCCGCTGCGCCGGCCGCTGGCTGCGTCATCGCGAACTGGGCGATCTGATTGAATTGCGATTGCAGCAGATTCCACCATGCCGATGCATCGAAGCTCGGCGTGGCGGGCTCGGCTTGCTCATCGCTCGCAGATTCAGCGGCGCTCGCGCTTTCCGCGGAACTGGAGGCCGAAGCCGACGCTGGCGAATTCGGCCAGCCGCTCGCCGCCGACGGGCTCGGCGCGGGCGCCGGCGACTTCGCCTCGGCCGCCGCCGCAGGCTGCGCCATCGACTGTTGCGCGAACGCGCCGAACGCACGCAGCGTCGCAAGCGTCGCGCGCTGCACCTCGAGCGCCTGAATCGCGGACTGCAGCATGCTCAGGTTCAGCTTGAGCCACTGCTCGACGGCGCGCATGTCGGTGATGCGCTTGTCGAGTTCCTCGACATTGGTGAGCGGCGCCATCATGTCGGACATCATCGACAGCGATGGGCCGAGGCTCGCGCCCGGCTGCGCGCCCGAAAACGCGGAGCCGAACGGCGACAGGCGCATCATGCCCCACATGCTCTCGAGCATGTCGGCGGGCGGAAAACCAGGGAAGCCAGGAAACGGCGGCGTTGAGCCAGGTGTGTCGGTCATGCTTGTCGCCTCGCTGCATTAACTGAAAAAACACGGAACAAAGAGCGCACAAACGCGCTGAGTACCGCGCACACGCATCTGAATCCGATCATACCGCGCGCGGCGTTGCCTGATCGCACCGTGGCTGTCGCCGTACTCGCGACGCGCTGATGCCGCCAGATCGGGCCGCGGCTCACAGCGTACTCACCATGCGCCGCCTCTACCCAATCACGCCACGGCTCTCATGGTGCGCATCAGGCGCACGAGCCGTCAGAACGAGCCGCCGCCCTCACCGCCCTCACCGCTCGCGCCACGGATCTGCGCCGCCGAAATCCGGCGCGCGCCGCTCGCGCAGCGAGTTCACGCCTTCGCGCACGTCGGGCCCTGCGAAGCCCATGAACTCCAACGCAAGCGACGTATCGAACGCCGGGCCGGCCGAGCGCAGCCAGTTGTTCAACGCATACTTGGTCCAGCGGATCGCCGTCTGCGAGCCGTGCGCGAGCTTTTGCGCGACCTCGAACGCTTTGGGCAGCAGATCGTTTTCGTCGACGGCAAGCGAGACGAGGCCGATGCGCTCCGCCTCCGCGCCGCTCACCGGCTCGCACAGCATCAGGTAGTACTTGGCCTTCGCCATGCCGCACAAAAGCGGCCAGACAATCGCCGCATGGTCGCCGGCAGCGACACCGAGCCGCGTGTGCCCGTCGATGATGCGCGCCGTTTTCGACGCGATCGAAATATCCGCGAGCAACCCGGCGACAAGTCCCGCACCGACCGCCGGACCATGCATCGCCGAGACAATCGGTTTGCTGCAGTTGATCACGTTATAGACGAGGTCGCGAGCCTCGCGCCACACGCGTGCGCGCACATCGAAATCGGTCGCCATGTCTTCGACGAGTTGCAGATCGCCGCCCGCCGAAAAGCCCTTGCCCTCGCCGCGAATAATCGCGACGCGCGTGTCGGGATCGCGGTCGATGTCGCGCCAGATTTCCGCAAGCTCGTAATGCATGCGCGCGTCCGCGGTGGCGAGCGCGCTTTTGTTCGCGCCCTCGCCGCTCATCACCACCTCGAGCACGCCGTGCTGATGGCGACGCAGTCGAAGCGACCGGTAGTGTGCGTAAAACGCGTCGTTGCTGTGAGCTTGCTCTGACATGGCGATCGATCCGTGTGTCGGTAAAGGCGCGCGTGGCGCGCGTCGTGAGTCGATTTAACGCTAACGCGGCTGATAAACCCACTTGCCGTTCCTGATTTCGACCATCACGCGTGCGCGTTGATCGAGACCGAGGTGGTCCGTGGGGCTCATGTTGACGACGCCGTTGGTGTCTGCGAGACCGCGCGTGGTTTCGAGCGCGTCGCGCAACGCGCGGCGGAATTCGGGCGTGCCCGGCGAGGCCGCCTTCAATGCGATCGGCACGGCATGATTGAGCAGCATGCCCGCGTCCCAGGTGTAGGAGCCGAACGCCGACACCGTGCCTGCGCCACGCAGCGCCTCGAAACGCGCGATGTAATCGAGTGCAAGACGCTTCGCCGGATGATCCGCCGGCAATTGCGCCGCCACCAGCACCGGGCTCGCGGGCAGGAACGTGCCGTTGCAATCGGCGCCGCACACGCGCAGGAAGTCGTTGTTGCCCACGCCGTGATTGTGATAGATCAGCCCTTTGTAGCCGCGCTCGCGCAGCGTCTTCGGCGGCAGTGCGGCGGGTGTGCCGGCCGCGCCGACCACGACGGCATCGGGATGCGTCGCGAGGATTTTCAGCACCTGGCCGGTCACGCTCGGATCGGTGCGGTTAAAGCGCTCGCTCGCCACCATCTGCATGTGATGCAGTTGCGCGAACTTCGCGACTTCGTTGTAAAAAGTCTCGCCGAGCGCGTCCGCCTGGCCGATGAACGCGACCGTTTTAACGCCGCGCGTGCTCGCGTGCTCGGCAATCGCCGAGGCCATCATCGCGTCCGTTTGCGGGGTCTTGAATACCCAGTGGCGCTTCGCATCCACGGGCTCGATGATTTTCGCCGACGACGCCAGCGAGATCATCGGCGTCGTTCCGTCGGCGACCACGTCGATCATCGCGAGCGAATTCGGCGTGATCGAAGAACCGATAATCGCGTCGACGTGATTTTCGGAGATCAGCTTCTTCGTGTCCTGCACGGCCTGCGTGGTGTCAGAGGCATCGTCGAGCACGATGTATTCGACGCTCTGCCCGCCGATCTGTTTAGGCAGCAAGCTCGCCGTGTCGCGCGCGGGAATGCCGAGCGACGCGGCCGGTCCTGTCAGCGACAGCACGAGCCCGATCTTGACCTGAGCAAGCGCGACGGCAGGCGACAGTGCGGCAAACATCGCGAACAAAATCGCCGGGCGACGCACAAGAGGCATCAAGCGCAGAAACCAGGCAAACCGCTTCTCCTGTCGCGCAACCTGCTGCGCGAACCGCTCCGCGAACTCGCGCCCTATGCCCGCACGCGCAGGCTGCCCGCAAGCGCCCGCCATCCCCGCTTCCAACGATCCAGCTCGCCGCATGGTGTCTCCTCACATGAGTTTTTGTTCTGCTTCGTTCTAATCATCCGCCGATGCCGCTGCGCCAGTCAGTGTAGCGGCGCGCGATGGCAGCGGCATCGGGCGAAACCCTTTCGGACCGGCGCGCGTGCCGCGTCAGTCAAGCGGTGCGATGCTCTGCTCGATGGACCCGAAAATCGACTTGCCCGCTTCGTCGAACATTTCGATTTTCACCGTGTCGCCGTACTTCATGAACTCGGTCTGCGGCGCGCCGTGCTCGATGGTCTCGAGACAGCGCTTTTCGGCGATACAACAATAGCCGCGCTTCGCGTCCTTGTTCGACACCGTGCCCGAGCCGACAATCGCGCCCGCGCGCAAATTGCGCGTTTTCGCCGCGTGTGCGATCAGTTGGCCGAAGTGAAACACCATGTCAGTACCGGCATCCGGCTGGCCGACTTTCTTGCCGTTCCAATGGACGATCATCGGCCGATGCACGCCGCCTTCGCGCCAATGCTCGCCGAGTTCGTCGGGCGTGACCGCAACGGGCGCAAACGACGTGGCCGGCTTGCTCTGGAAAAAGCCAAAGCCCTTCGCGAGTTCGGCGGGAATCAGATTGCGCAGCGAGACGTCGTTGACGAGCGTGATGAGGCGCACGCTTCTGAGCGCCTGGTCGGGCGTGGCGCCCATCGGCACGTCGCTCGTGATGACGGCAACTTCCGCCTCGAAGTCGATGCCGAACGCTTCGGACGCGCACACGACGTCGTCTTTCGGGCCGATGAAATCGTCGCTGCCGCCCTGGTACATCAGCGGATCGGTCCAGAATTCCGGCGGCATTTCCGCGCCGCGCGCGCGCCGCACGAGTTCGACATGATTCACATACGCGGAGCCGTCGGCCCATTGGAACGCGCGCGGCAGCGGCGCCATGCAGTCGCTCGCGTCGAACGAAAACGTGTTGCGCGCGCGGCCCTGATTGAGCGCGTCGTACAGGTCGAGCAATTGCGGCGCGTAGAAGGCCCAGTCGTCGAGCACGCGCTGCAACGTGGGCGCGATCGCGTCGGCAACGGCAGCGGTATGCAGATCGCGGGACACGACAATCAGTTGGCCGTCGCGCGTGCCGTCCTTCAGCGTGGCAAGTTTCATGGAGGAATGAACCGTGTTAGTGACGATAAGGGGAATCTATTCTACGATGGTGAATCGGCGCCGCCCAAGTCCGGCGCGCCCTGGCCGGCAAGAGGCGCATTGCATGCGCGCCGCAGCCGGTTCTTCCTACATTGCTTTTGAACGCGCTTAGCGCCTTTTGCTCATGCCGCACACTGCCCGCTCCGGCGCCATTGCTCACGATGCTGACGCCGCTGCCGAACCGCTCGACGCATCGGAAGCGCCCGACACCGACGACGATACCGCCGACGCCGGCGAAGAAAAACTGCGCTCGGGAATCCAGTCGATCGAAGTCGGCTTCAGGCTGCTCGACGTGCTCACTCACGAGCCGCGCGCGATGATGCTGCGCGACCTCGCGCAGCGCGCGGGCATGAGTCCGGCGAAAGCGCACCGCTATCTGGTGAGCTTTTTGCGGCTCGGCGTCGTCGCGCAGGATCCGTTGTCGGGGCGCTATGAACTCGGCGGCTTCGCGTTGCAACTCGGACTCGCGCGGCTGGCGCGCGTCGACGGCGTGAAGCTCGCGCGTATCGCGCTCGCCGAATTGCGCGACCGCCTGGACCTGACGGTCGGCATCGCCGTGTGGGGCAACCAGGGGCCGACCATGGTCCACTGGATGGAGTCGAGTCATCCGGCAAAAGCGTCGCTCAAGCTCGGCGACGTGATGCCGCTTCTCAGTTCCGCGACCGGCTTGCTGTTCGCGGCCTATCTGCCCACAGGCAAAACCGCCGCGATGCTCGAGCGTGAGTTGGCCGACACGCGCCGCTCGTCGCATATCGGCGTGCCGCGCACGCGCGAGGAAGTCGAACGCGCGCTCGCGGAAGTGCGCGAGCACGAAGCGGCGCGCGTCGAAGGCATGCTGCTGCCGACCATCCACGCGTTCTGCATGCCGGTGTTCGACTCGACCGGCGAACTCGCGCTCGGCCTCGTCGCGCTCGGTCACGAAGGCGCGTTCGACATTAGCTGGGGCGGCGAGATCGACACGGCCCTGCGCGAATGCGCGCGCAAGCTGTCGTACGAGCTGGGGTATAGTCCGACGCCTCGCTAAAGCGCACGCCGCTTTCCGTCCGCTCGCCCATTTTTCCGCCGATGGCCTTCCCTTTCGCCGCACGTTCCGCCGAAGCCACTGTCACGCCGCCAGACGAGCCGCGCGCCCGTTCGCGCATGTGGCGATGGATCGTCGTGCTGCTCGTCGTGGGCGTGCTTCACTGGATCGCCGCGCAATGGGTCGAGCGTCATCGCGCAACCCTGAATCCTTCGGATGACGAACACGTGCCCGTGCAGGTCGCGCTTCTGAAGCCCGAACGTATCGAGCGCAATCCGGCGGCCGTGCCGCCCGCGCCGGCCGCGCAGCCGGCGACGCGCAAGCCCGCCGCGAGCAAGCCGCGAGAACATGTGCTGACAGCAATGCAATCGGCCGAACGGGCGGCAATGCAAGCGGCGCGCGCCGCATCGGACGCCGCGGCGAGCGCGGCCGCCGCAAACGCGATGCCCGCGAGTTCAGCGAGTTCCGCGAGCGGCGCGTCGGCAAGTGCATCGGCAAACGCAACCGCGCCGCAACCAGTTCCCGGCGCAAAGTTCTCTGTCCCGCCGTCCGGCGATCTTCAATACGACACGTTTTACAACGGCGTGCGCAATCAGCCTGGCACCATCCATTGGACGAGCAGCGGCGAGCGCTACGAAATGGTGGTTTCGGTGCCCTTACCTTTTGTCGGCACGTTCGTCTATTCGAGTCATGGCCGTATCGACGCATTCGGTCTCGCGCCGGAGCAATATGTGGAAAAACGCGGCCATCGCGCGGAAGACATTTCAATCTTCAACCGCGCCGACCGGAAAATCGCCTTCACGCGCACGCCGGCCACCTTGCCGCTGCCCGACGGCGCACAGGACCGCTTCAGCATGGTGATGCAGTTGGCGAGTCTCGTGCGCGGCGACCCGACTGCGTACAAGCCGGGCGTCACGCGGCAGTTCTTCGTGGTGGATAGCGACAGCGGCGAGAACTGGCCGGTCGAGACCATCGGCGACGAAACCATCCGCACCGCGCAGGGCTACCTCGAAACGCGCCATTTCAAACGCCTGCCGCGTCGCGAGGGCGATCAGCGCCGCATCGACGTATGGCTCGCGCCTTCGCTCGGCTGGCTGCCCGCGCGGATCGTGCAAACGGAGCCGAACGGCACGCAATTCGAGCTGGTGTGGCGCGGCAAGCTGAACGCGGAGAACGGCGCGGGCACCGATTCGCCGGATGGGTCCGCCAATACCTCGTCTTCCGCTGCGCCCGCAGCGGCACCCGACCCAGCGCCACCCGCACCGGTCGATTCGACCGCTCCCGACGACACTTCCGGCAACATCAAGCCATAACGACATGCCATTCGGCTAAACGCGCAAAGGCAAGCGCCGCACCCGAATGGTGCCTCTGACATTCCGCGAAACTTCCGCCTGGCCGCCGACTCTTCATCATCTGATGCGACCGTTCGGCGGACCGCTGCGCATAAACGCCAGGCAGCGACATGCAACAACCAGCGCCGACGGACTCTCCCACTGCATTCCCCTCGAAGGAGCTTGCATGCAAGTGAACATCAACGGTATCGAGACACGCTACGTGCTGAGCAATGAAGGTGGTGGCCCGTGGCTGACGTTCATTCATCAGCTCGGCGGCGATCTGTCGGTCTGGGACCAACTCGCCGGCTATTTCCGCGACGACTACACGGTTCTGCGCTACGACGTGCGCGGCCACGGCGAGACGGCGGTGTCGAAGGAGCCGTTCACGATTGCCGATCTCGCCCGCGACCTCGCCGCACTGCTCGATGCGCTCGGTGCACCGAGCACGCACCTCGTGGGCATGTCGATGGGCGGCATGATCGCCCAGCAGTTCGCGCTCGATCACCCTTCGCGCGTGGACACGCTCACTATTGCTGACAGCAGCGCGGCCAATCTCCCGGAAGCCCGCCCGCTATGGGATCAACGCGCTGCGAGCGCACGCCGGGACGGCATGGCATCGCTTGCGCCCGCCACGCTCGAGCGCTGGCTGACGCCTGAGTTTCGCAGCGCGCATCCCGAAGCCGTCGAGCCGATCCGCGAGGCGCTCGTGCGCACGTTGCCGGAAGGCTACGCCCTGGCGTGCGAAGCGCTGCGCGATTTCGATGTACGGGGTAAGCTGGGAAGCATTCGCTGCGCAACCCTGGTGGTGGCTGGACGCCACGACACGGGCACGGCGCCTGCTGCTAGTCAGGCAATAGCAGATGCCATTGAAGGCGCGCAGTTCGAATTGCTCGACGCCGCTCATCTCGCGCCTGTCGAGCAGTCCCAACGGTTTGCCGCACTGCTTGAAACGTTTCTTGAAGGCCGGTCTAACCGGTAGGTTCGGAACTTTTACATGCGTCAATCCGGACCCACCCCTTGAATTCCAGACCACAAGCTCCACGTAAGGCGCAGGAACGGCCAGGAGCCAACGGAAATAAGGAGTGTCGCCATGCAAATGATCTACAACAGCCCCAACTATTGTGTCGTCGAATTTCCGCCGCAGGAAGGTCCGCTGGCCATGAAATCGGGTGGCTATGAGATCGTCGACAAGAACATGCAGCGCGAGATTTACATCGACGGTGCAATGGCGGCGCGGTTTCGCGAGAGCGTGCAAAAGCTGATCGAAGAGGAACCGTCGCTCGATGAGGTCGACGAATTCCTCGGCCAGTTCGACAGCCTGATGCATCAGCCGGTCATTCTTCACTAACCGCAAGGAGTGCAGGAAGCGCCAAGGTTTTTGGCGTGCGAGCATCTCGACGTTGTTGGCGACATTTGCCGACGCCGCCGCCCGGCTTCACGGGCGCGCTTCACAAGGCGGTCGGTTTTAATGGAATCGGTTCAGCGGGCTTAAGGCGCGCTGGACCGTTTTCTTTTGCAAAGCGCGTTTCGCGCGGCCGGGCGCGCTGTGTCGTCCAGTGCTGCCACGTGCCGCCCAGTGCCGCGCCCGGCGCGATAGCCCGGCTGCGGCTACAATGACAGGTCCCAGAAAAGCCGGCCCAAGCCATCGTCAGCCATGAACCAGCCTGCCCAAACCGTCAAGCCTATCCGTCCCGAGCGCGATTACACGCGCGGCGCGACACTGCCCGCGCTGCTCAAGTCGCGCATCCTGATTCTGGACGGCGCGATGGGTACGATGATCCAGCGCTACAAGCTCGACGAAGCACGCTATCGCGGCGAGCGCTTTGCGGACTACGGACGCGACATCAAGGGCAACAACGAACTGCTGTCCATCACGCAGCCGCAGATCATCAGCGAGATTCACGAGCAGTATCTGGCTGCGGGCGCCGACATCATCGAAACGAATACGTTCGGCGCGACCACCGTCGCGCAGGCTGACTACGGCATGGAAGCGCTTGCAGTCGAGATGAATCTGGAGTCGGCGAAGCTCGCGCGCGCCGCGTGCGACAAGTATTCGACGCCCGACAAACCGCGCTTCGTCGCCGGCGCGATCGGACCGACGCCGAAGACCGCGAGCATTTCGCCTGACGTGAACGATCCGGGCGCGCGCAATGTCACGTTCGACGAACTGCACGCCGCCTATTACCAGCAGGCGAAAGCGTTGCTCGACGGCGGCGCCGACCTGTTCCTCGTCGAAACGATCTTCGACACGCTCAATGCCAAAGCCGCGCTGTTCGCGCTCGACGAACTGTTCGAAGACACCGGCGAGCGTCTGCCCATCATGATTTCGGGCACGGTCACGGACGCCTCGGGGCGCATCCTGTCGGGACAGACCGTCGAGGCGTTCTGGAACTCGCTGCGCCACGCGAAGCCGCTTACGTTCGGCCTGAACTGCGCATTGGGCGCGGCGCTGATGCGTCCGTACATCGCCGAACTGGCGAAGCTGTGCGACACCTACGTGTCGTGCTATCCGAACGCGGGCTTGCCGAATCCGATGAGCGATACGGGCTTCGACGAATTGCCGGCTGACACCTCGGGCCTGCTGAAGGAATTTGCCGAAGCGGGTCTCGTGAATATTGCCGGCGGCTGCTGCGGCACGACGCCCGAGCACATCGCTGCGATCGCCCGCGCGCTTGCCGAAGTGAAGCCGCGCAAGTGGCCGACGCAATACCGCGACGCCGCCTGAGCGGCATCGAAAAACAGCCGCCGCTCAAGCCGCATCAGACGCACCCAGGCCGCACCTAACGCACGCATTCGACTCGCACCTACGCCATGACCGATCACACCATGCGCCTTGCCGGCCTCGAGCCGTTCAACGTCACGTCCGGGACGCTTTTCATCAACGTTGGCGAACGTACCAACGTGACGGGCTCGAAAGCCTTCGCGCGAATGATTCTGAACGACCAGTTCGACGAGGCGATTGCCGTCGCGCGTCAGCAGGTCGAGAACGGCGCGCAGGTGATCGACGTCAACATGGACGAGGCGATGCTCGATTCGAAAGCGGCGATGGTGCGCTTCATGAATCTGATCGCGTCGGAGCCGGACATTGCGCGCGTGCCGATCATGATCGATTCGTCGAAGTGGGAAGTGATCGAAGCGGGCCTGAAATGCGTGCAGGGCAAAGCGATCGTCAACTCGATCTCGCTGAAGGAAGGCGAAGAGGCTTTCCGCCATCACGCGAAACTGATTCGCCGCTACGGCGCGGCAGCCGTGGTGATGGCCTTCGACGAACAAGGCCAGGCCGACACGTTCGAGCGCAAGACGCAGATCTGCAAACGCTCGTATGACTTTCTCGTGAACGAAGTGGGCTTCCCGCCGGAAGACATCATCTTCGATCCGAACATCTTCGCGATTGCCACGGGTATCGAAGAACACAACAACTACGCGGTCGACTTCATCAACGCGACGCGCTGGATCAAGCAGAACCTGCCGTACGCGAAGGTGAGCGGCGGCGTGTCGAACGTGTCGTTCTCGTTCCGCGGCAACGATCCGGTGCGCGAAGCGATTCACACCGTGTTCCTGTATCACGCGATTCAGGCCGGCATGGACATGGGCATCGTGAATGCGGGCCAGCTCGGCGTGTATGCGGATCTGGATGCGGAACTGCGCGAACGCGTCGAAGACGTCGTGCTGAATCGCCGCGCGGACGGCACCGATCGTCTGCTGGAAGTCGCCGACAAATACAAAACCGGCGCAGCGAAGAAAGAAGAAAACCTGGAGTGGCGCAATCAGCCGGTCGAGAAGCGTCTGTCGCATGCGCTCGTGCACGGCATCACGAACTTCATCGTCGAAGATACTGAGGAAGTGCGCGCGAAGATCGCGGCGCAAGGCGGCCGCCCGATCAATGTGATCGAAGGCCCGCTGATGGACGGCATGAACATCGTCGGCGATCTGTTCGGTCAGGGCAAGATGTTCCTGCCGCAAGTCGTCAAGTCGGCGCGCGTGATGAAGCAGGCGGTCGCGCATCTGATCCCGTTCATCGAAGAAGAAAAGAAGCAGCTCGCGGCCGCGGGCGGCGACGTGCGCGCGAAGGGCAAGATCGTGATCGCCACCGTGAAGGGCGACGTGCACGACATCGGCAAGAACATTGTGTCGGTGGTGCTTCAGTGCAATAACTTCGAAGTGGTCAACATGGGCGTGATGGTCCCGTGCAACGACATTCTCGCGAGGGCGAAAGTGGAAGGCGCGGACATCATCGGACTGTCGGGCTTGATCACGCCGAGTCTCGAGGAAATGGCCTACGTTGCGTCTGAAATGCAGCGCGACGACTACTTCCGCGTGAAGAAGATTCCGTTGCTGATCGGCGGCGCAACGACCTCGCGCGTGCATACGGCCGTGAAGATCGCGCCGCATTACGAAGGGCCGGTCGTGTATGTGCCGGACGCGTCGCGCTCGGTGTCGGTCGCATCGAGCCTCTTGTCCGACGAAGGCGCGGCCAAGTACCTCGACGAACTGAAGGCCGACTACGATCGCATTCGCAATCAGCACGCGAACAAGAAAGCGCTGCCGATGGTCACGCTCGCCGAAGCCCGCGCGAACAAGACGCCGATCGACTGGAAGAGCTATCAGCCGGTCAAGCCGAAGTTCATCGGCCGCCGCGTGTTCAAGAACTTCGATCTGAGCGAACTCGCGAACTATATCGACTGGGGTCCGTTCTTCCAGACGTGGGATCTCGCCGGTCCCTACCCCGCGATTCTGAACGACGAGATCGTCGGCGAATCGGCGCGGCGCGTGTTTTCGGACGGCAAGTCGATGCTCGCGCGCCTGATCCAGGGCCGCTGGCTCCAAGCGAACGGCGTGATTGCGCTGCTGCCGGCCAACACCGTGAACGACGACGACATCGAAATCTATACCGACGATTCGCGCAGCGAAGTTGCGCTGACATGGCGCAATCTGCGGCAGCAAAGCGTGCGGCCGGTGGTCGACGGCGTGATGCGGCCGAACCGCTCGCTTGCCGACTTTATCGCGCCGAAAGATTCGGGCGTGGCCGACTACATCGGCATGTTCGCGGTCACGGCGGGTCTGGGCGTCGACGTGAAGGAAAAGCAGTTCGAGAAAGATCACGACGACTACAGCGCGATCATGCTGAAGGCGCTTGCCGATCGTTTCGCCGAAGCCTTCGCCGAAGCGCTGCATGCGCGCGTGCGACGCGACTTGTGGGGCTACGCGAGCAACGAGACGCTTGCGAACGACGAACTCATCGCCGAAAAGTATCGCGGCATTCGCCCGGCGCCCGGCTATCCGGCGTGCCCGGATCATCTGGTCAAGCGCGACATGTTCGACGTGCTGCAGGCGAATGAAATCGGCATGACCGTAACGGAATCGCTCGCGATGCTGCCTGCGGCGAGCGTCTCCGGTTTCTATCTCGCGCATCCGGACAGCACTTATTTCTCGGTGGGCAAGATCGGCCAGGACCAATTGGAAGATTACGCGCAGCGCATGTCGCTCTCGAAGGCGGATGCCGAACGCGCGTTGGCGCCGTTGCTATAAGCCGTTCCGGCAAGGCAGCGTTGAATGCATCGATGAGCCGAGCCGGCGTGGCGCGAAACCCACTATATCCGGCGAGAAAGACTGAATATTTGCGGCAACGTAATTTTCGGCTTTGTAGACTGAGGCGGCTTGACCCGCCAGACGCAACCAGAATGCGTCGGCTCATCTAATTGCAACCGTCAACGGAGAGAAAATCATATGAAGAAGCTGGCGCTGTTATTGACCGCTGTTTCGTTTGCCGTGGGCGCTTCGGCGGCGCTCGCACAAACCGCCGCTCCGGCCGCATCGAGTTCGGTCAGTTCGTATTCGCCGCCCACGACGAAACACGTCAAGAAGCCGAAGAAGCAGAAAATGAAAAAGGGCGCGTCAGCTCCCGCGGTTGCTCCGGAAGCCGCAAGCCAGTAAACCGCTTTCGCGTTTCTGGCTTGCAAAGAAAATGAGCCCGCTTCGAGCGGGCTCATTTTTTGGCGCCGTACACACATTGGACACGGCGACAGGCCGTGAGTCACAGCAAGTGCCGCGGCCACGATGGCCGTGTTTGTCGCCCTGGCCACGACAGTCGCCGCGGCCGTCCCGGCGAACCTGCCTCGACTACAGCCCCCAGACGATGTCCGCGTTTTCCTTCTGGGCGGCGCGCAGCATGTCGAGGAACGGATACGCACGTTGCGCAAGACCCGGCGGAATCTCGTGATGCTCGTGGCCTTCTTCGCCTTCGTGGAAATGGCCGTCGTGTTCGGCGCGTTCCTGCTTGTCGAAGTTGATAGCCGCTTCGAGTTTGGCGATCGCTTCGCCGGTTTCGGCGTGCGTAATCACACCGCGCTCACCGAGGCGCTTGCCGACAATGCCGACCAGATACTGCGCCAGATTCTCGAGCATCATCACATCTGGACAAGCTCGGCATTTGAAAGTAATCAGCATGACAATTCCCTTTTTCGTTATGTTGGCTTCACGCGCAAGCGGAGCCGAAAGCGGCCTCTCGCATGTTCCGTTAGCCGCGCGAACAGACGCGGCGGCCACGGCCCTTGCTGGGCTTCTCATTGAACATATTAGCACCTGCTAAAATCCGTCTGGACGGAAAAGCGCGCCGCATTGCACCGCGCGCGGCAAGGCGCAGCGGCGCGGCCGGCCAGCCGGTTGCGGCCTGCATGCCGCAGCGGCCAAGCCTTCGCCTCGCGGCCGAACGGCGCGCTGATTGCATTGCAGGCAAAGTGCCCAACAGCTCGCCTCGTCATGCCGATATGTCATGACAGACCGCGCCGCCGCGCAACCGCCGCTTTCCACGCTTCTGCCGAATCGGCCGCGCTCGAGGCGGCCGGCGCTTCCTCCGTATCACCGGATTGCCTCACTGGACTCGCAACAAGCATGCTGCCCGCACATAAACACACTCTGGAAACACTGCTCGCCGACACGGTGAAGCAGGTCGCTCTCGCCACGCAAGGCGCGACGGAAGCCGCCTTCGTGTCGCCCACCATCGCGCTGGAACGTCCGAAGGTCGCCGCGCACGGCGACGTCGCGTGCAATGTGGCGATGCAACTCGCCAAGCCGCTGCGCGCGAATCCGCGCCAGTTGGCGCAGCAAATCGTCGACACGCTGCTCGCGCAGCCGCAGGCACAAGGCCTGATCGAATCCGCCGAAGTCGCGGGCCCCGGCTTCATCAACCTGCGTCTTGCCGCTGCGGCGAAGCAGGCGGTGGTCAAGGCCGTGCTCGCGGAGAAAGACGTGTATGGCCGCTCGCAACGCGACGCGGGCAAGCACGTGTTGATCGAGTTCGTATCCGCGAATCCGACCGGACCGCTGCACGTCGGCCACGGCCGTCAGGCCGCGCTTGGCGACGCGCTGTCGAACGTGCTCGCGTCGCAAGGCTGGGACGTGCATCGCGAGTTCTATTACAACGACGCCGGCGTGCAGATCGGCACGCTCGCGCTGTCCACCCAGGCGCGCGCACGCGGCCTCGCTCCGGGCGACGCCGGCTGGCCCGCTTCCGCGTACAACGGCGAGTACATTGCCGACATCGCGAAAGACTATCTGAACGGCGTCACGGTATCGGCGAGCGACGGCGAGCCCGTCACCGGCGCGCGCGACGTCGAGAATCTCGACGCGATCCGCCGCTTCGCGGTGGCGTATCTGCGCCGCGAGCAGGACATGGACTTGCAGGCGTTCGGCGTGAAGTTCGACCAGTACTACCTGGAGTCGTCGCTTTACACTGAAGGCCGCGTCGAGAAGACGGTGCAGGCGCTCATCGCCGCGGGCAAGACCTACGAGCAGGAAGGCGCGCTGTGGCTGCGCACGACGGACGACGGCGACGACAAGGACCGCGTGATGCGCAAGACCGACGGCACGTACACGTACTTCGTGCCCGATGTCGCGTATCACGTCGCGAAGTGGGAGCGCGGCTTCACCAAGGTCATCAACATTCAGGGTTCCGACCACCACGGCACGATCGCGCGCGTGCGCGCCGGGCTGCAAGGTCTCGGCATCGGCATTCCGAAGGGCTATCCCGACTACGTGCTGCACAAGATGGTCACGGTCATGCGCAATGGCGAAGAGGTGAAAATCTCCAAGCGCGCGGGCAGCTACGTGACGGTGCGCGATCTGATCGAATGGTCGGGCGGCGCGCTGCCCGGCACCGAGGCAGCCGTCGATCAGATCGACGAAGAGACGATTCGCCGCGGCCGCGACGCCGTGCGTTTCTTCCTGATCTCGCGCAAGGCGGATACGGAGTTCGTCTTCGACATCGACCTCGCGTTGAAACAAAATGACGAAAACCCCGTGCACTACGTGCAATATGCGCATGCGCGGATCTGCTCGGTCATCGCCGAATGCAAAACTCGCTACGGCGCGGACGAAAGCACGCTTGACAGCGTGGACCTCGCGCCGCTGTCGAGCGAGCGCTCAATGGCCTTGCTGAACAAGCTCGCGGAGTTCCCGGACATGCTGCAACACGCCGCCGACGAACTCGCGCCGCACGCGGTCGCGTTCTATCTGCGCGACCTCGCCGGGGAATTCCACTCGTTCTACAATGACAGAGCCGAACGCGTGCTGGTCGACGATGCGGCCGAACGCAATGCACGCGTCGCGCTGCTCGCAGCCACGCGTCAGGTGCTCGCCAACGGTCTTGCGATCATCGGCGTCTCCGCTCCCGTCAAGATGTAAGTCCTCCGGCGCAACATGCATGCGGCCGTCGTTATAATCGGCGGCCGTTCCAGGATTCTTTTTGCAGGTGATTCATACGATGGCAAAACCACGCCGCACAACAAAGCAATCGAAACAAAC
The DNA here is from genome assembly GCF_003330785.1 of Paraburkholderia graminis. Taxonomy (NCBI): domain Bacteria; kingdom Pseudomonadati; phylum Pseudomonadota; class Betaproteobacteria; order Burkholderiales; family Burkholderiaceae; genus Paraburkholderia; species Paraburkholderia graminis. Next base: position 312,105 of record NZ_CP024934.1, on the reverse strand, counting down.
CGGGGGTACTTTTCTCGGCATCGTGCTGGGCCTGATTGTCGGCCTCGCGATCGCGGTAGTGGTGGCGCTGTATATCACCCGTGCGCCTACGCCGTTCGTGTCGAAGGTCGCGCCGCCCGCGGCGTCCGAGTCGAGCGCGAGCCAGGCGCAATACGATCCGAACCGTCCGCTGCAAGGCAAGACGCCGGGTCAGCCGGTGCCGCAGGCCGCGCAACCCGCGCCGCCGAACACCGCGCCTGGCCAGACCAACTCGCAGACGCAGTCGGGCATGCTCGAGCAGCCGCAAATCATCGAAGTGCCGCCGACCCTCGGCGGGAACAATAATGCCGCGGGCAATGCCAACGGCACGGCGGTCGCGCCGAAGCCCGCGCCGGATAACGGCAGCAGCGCCACCGCCGCGGTGAAAAAGCCGCAAGCCACGAGCGCGCCGGCTGCGACCACAGCGGGTTCCGCGCCGAAGAGCACGTCGTCGGCGGCGGTCGCGAACGTCAAGCCGGGTTCGGGCGCAGCGCCCGCGCCGGGCGACGCGAACACGGGCTACTTCCTGCAAGTGGGCGCGTACAAAACCGCTGCGGACGCCGAACAGCAACGCGCGCGTCTCGCGTTCCAGGGCTTCGAGTCGAAGGTCACGCAGCGCGATGCGGGCGGGGTCACGTATTATCGCGTGCGTATCGGGCCGTTCTCGAAGTTCGAGGACATGAACGCGAGCCGTCAGCGTCTGTCGGACGCGGGCGTTGACACCGCCGTGATCCGCTTCACCAAACAATAAGCAGCGCGGGACCCGCAGGCAGGCGCCGCCGCCGAACTATCGGCGCGCGGCGCCTGTCACAGGAATCGCAGGCAACAAGCACAGTAAGCACGATTGAGCATGATTGAGCACGACGGCCGATAGAGCCGTCCAACGCCGATTTGAAAACGGTGACGGGCATTTGCGTGGCGCCACTGTTTTACGCCTACCTGGGTCAAGACAACATGAAAAAACTGCTGAGCATTCTGTTCCTCTCGTTGGGCCTCGTCGCGGCCTCGGCGCACGCGTCGCCGACCGCGCCGGTCTCGGGCAAGGACTACACCGTGTTGCCGAGCGCGCAATCCACCGACGTGCCCGCCGGCAAGATCGAAGTCACCGAATTCTTCTGGTACGGCTGCCCGCACTGCAACGAATTTGACCCGTATCTCGAAGCATGGGTGAAGAAGCAGGGTCCGGACGTCGTGTTCAAGCGCGTGCCGGTTGCCTTCCGCGACGACTTCATTCCGCATTCGAAGATGTATCACGCGCTCGACGCGCTCGGTCTCGCCAACCAGCTCACGCCGAAGGTCTTCAACGAAATTCACGTCAACAAGAACTATCTGCTGACGCCGGAAGATCAGGCCAAATTCCTCGCGAAGAACGGCGTCGATCCGAAGAAGTACATGGACGCGTACAACTCATTCTCGACGCAAAGCGCGTTGCAGAAAGACAAGAAGCTGCTCGAAGACTACAAGATCGACGGTGTGCCGACCATCGCCGTGCAGGGCAAGTACGAAACCGGCCCGGCTGCGACCAACAGCCTGCCTGGCACGGTCCAGGTGCTCGATTACCTGGTCCAGCAGGTTCGCGCGAAGAAGATGTAAAGCGCGAGGCGCCGGAATGAGCTCACCGTTGAAAGTTTTCATTACCGGCGCTTCGAGTGGAATTGGCCTCGCGCTCGCCGCCGAATACGCGCGGCGCGGCGCGACGCTCGGCCTCGTTGCCCGCCGCGGCGAAGCCCTCGCCGCCTTCAGGCGGTCTCATCCGCAAAACTCCATCTCCTGCTATAGCGTCGACGTGCGCGACGCCGAGGCGCTCGCCGAAGCGGCCGCGCAGTTCATCGCGGAACATGGCCAGCCGGACATCGTGATCGCCAATGCGGGCGTAAGCCGCGGCGCGGTCACCGGCGAAGGCGACCTGCGCACCTTCCGCGAAGTGATGGACATCAACTACTTCGGCATGGTCGCCACCTTCGAGCCGTTCGCGGCCGCGATGGTTGCCGCAAGACGCGGCACGCTCGTCGGCGTTGCGAGCGTCGCGGGCGTGCGCGGCTTGCCCGGTTCGGGCGCGTATAGCGCGTCGAAGTCGGCGGCGCTCAAGTATCTCGAAGCGTTGCGCGTCGAAATGCGCCCGCACGACGTGGGCGTTGTCACGATCGCGCCCGGCTATATCCGCACGCCGATGACCGCGCACAATCCCTACACCATGCCCTTTCTGATGGACGCCGACCGCTTCGCCGCGAAAGCCGCGCAGGCCATCGAGCGCCGCACCGCTTTCGCGGTGTTTCCGTGGCAGATGCGTGTCGTGGCGATGCTGCTGCACGTCGTGCCGCGCTGGCTCTACGACCGCGTGTTCGAACGCGCGCCGCGCAAGCCGCGCGCCGTCGTCGAGTAAATCATGTCTGCCTGTGCGGTCGATGCAGCCGGCGTCGCGCACGAAAAAACGGGTGCCGGCGCGCGCATCGTCTCGCTGGTGCCGAGCATCACCGAACTGCTGTTTGCGCTGGGTCTAGAACGCCAGGTCGTCGGGCGTACCGGTTTTTGCGTGCATCCGCGCGACAAGGTGCGCAATGTGCCCAAGGTCGGCGGCACGAAAGCCGTGAAGGTCGACGCCGTTCGCGCGCTGCGGCCTACTCACCTGATCGTCAATATCGACGAGAACGAGCGCGACACCGTCGAGCAACTGCGTGCTTTCGTGCCGCATGTCGTCGTGACTCATCCGCTCACGCCGCACGACAATCTCTCGCTGTACGCGCTGCTGGGCGCGATCTTCGATCGCGAGCACGAAGCGCAGCGTCTCGCCGATGCGTTGCAGGCGCGTCTGCATGAAGCCGCCGCGCATGCATTCGCCGCGCAAAACGTGCTGTATCTGATCTGGCGCGAACCGTGGATGACCGTCGCGCGCGACACCTACATCTCCGCGATGCTGCGCGTCGTGAACTGGCAGACGCTGCCGGAGGTGCAAGGCGGCGCGACAGGCGCGGGCCGTTATCCATCGTTCGAATTCGACGACGCCGAGCACGCGCCGTGGCTTGCCGGCGTCGACCGCATTCTGCTTTCGAGCGAACCTTATCGCTTCACGCAGGCGCATTGCGATGCGCTGAAAAGCGATCCGCGCATGGCCGGCAAGCGCATCGAGTTGATCGACGGCGAGATGGTCTCGTGGTACGGCGTGCGCGCGATCGACGGCATCGCTTATCTGATGCAGCGTGCGAGCGCCGCGTGAAGCCAGCACGCGCACGGCACAGGCTCCATACGATCCCATATGGATATGCGGATTATGTTGTTGTCGCGCGAACTGCCCTTCGATAAGCTTTCGCGAAGGCCGGCGCGCACGTGAGCCCGCATTTTGGCGAGCATGCGCGAGCCCCGGAAAGGTATCAGAATGAAGTCGACGGCGAGGCCATAAACGTCGCTGTCACTCGTCAACGGAATAACCACACAACCAGACGCACTGCCTGACTGCGCTTGTTATCGGAGATCTTATGCGCTTCAAACTGCTCGCAGCCGCCGTACTCTTCACGGCGCCCGCGCTCGTGCTCGCCAAACCGCTGACCGTCTGCACCGAGTCGAGCCCCGACGGCTTCGATGTCGTGCAGTTCAACTCGCTCGTTACGACCAATGCATCGGCGGATGTGATTTTCAATTCGCTCGTCTCCTACGATGAGGCCGCGAAGAAAGTGGTGCCGTCGCTGGCCGACAAGTGGGACGTGAGCGCGGACGGCCTCACGTACACGTTCCATCTGCGCCCGAACGTGCAGTTCCAGACCACCGACTACTTCAAGCCGACGCGGCCGCTGAATGCCGACGACGTCGTCTTCACGTTCGACCGCATGCTCAACGACAGCAACCCGTGGCACAAGGTGACGGGCGCGAGCGGCTTTCCGCATGCGCAGTCGATGGGCTTGCCGAAGCTCATCAAGGCGATCAGCAAGGTCGACGACAACACCGTCAAGTTCGAACTGGACGCGCCGGACGCGACCTTCGTGTCGATCCTGACGATGGGCTTCGCGTCGATCTACTCGGCTGAATACGCGGATCAGTTGCTGAAAGCCGGCAAGCAGGTCGATCTGAATTCGAAGCCGGTCGGCACGGGCCCGTTCGAGTTGAAGAGCTACACGAAAGATGCGGTGATCCGCTACGACGTGAACCCCACCTACTGGGGCTCGAAACCGAAGATCGACCGTCTGATCTACGCAATCACGCCCGACGCCACCGTGCGCGCGCAAAAGGTGAAAGCCGGCGAATGCCAGATTGCGCTGTCGCCGAAACCGCAGGATCTCGCAGATGCGAAGAACGACAAGTCGCTCGCCATCGTGCAGACGCCCGCGTTCATGACGGCATTCGTCGCGTTGAACACGCAGAAGAAGCCGCTCGACAATCAGAAGGTGCGCGCCGCGCTGAACATGGCGTTCGACCGCGGCACGTATCTGAAGACCGTCTTCGACAACACCGCGACCGCAGCGGTGAATCCGTATCCGCCGAACACCTGGAGCTACGACAAGGCCGTGAAGGCCTGGCCGTACGATCCGGCCAAGGCAAAGAAACTGCTCGCCGATGCCGGCTACCCGAACGGCTTTGAAACGACCATCTGGGTGCGTCCGAACGGCAGCGTGCTGAATCCGAATCCGAAAGCGGGCGCCGAGCTGTTGCAAGCGGACTTCGCGAAGATCGGCGTGAAGGCTGACGTGAAGGTGATCGAATGGGGCGAGCTGATCAAGCAGGCCAAGCAAGGCCAGCACGACTCGCTATTCATGGGCTGGGCGGGCGACAACGGCGATCCGGACAACTACCTGTCGCCGCTCTTTAGCTGCAATGCGGTGAAGTCGGGCATCAACTTCGCGCGCTTCTGCGATCAGGATCTCGACAAGCTGATCGCCGACGGCAAGTCCACGCCGGACCAGGCCAAGCGCACGAAAGCGTATCAGGCTGCGCAGCAGATCATTCACGATCAGGCGCTGTGGATTCCGCTCGGTTATCCGACGGCGGCGGCTATCACGCGGACCAATGTGAGCGGTTATCACGTGAGCCCGTTTGGGCGGCAGAACTTCGGGGCGGTGTCGGTGCAGTAATACCGCACGAACATACCGCACGAACCCGAAGCAGCAGAAGCCCGGTCGCCCAATGCAATGCAATGCAGTGCAAACGCGCGACCGGGCTTTTTTTTATGCGTAGGCCACCGACATCGAGCAAGGGCTCACGCCGAAAACCGCATCACGCCATCCGCATCGTGCGTGCGTTTTAACGCGCCCGCCAGCCACAGCAGATGCAAATGCGCGAGCGCCTCGCCCATCGCGAACGTCATCTGGTGAATATCCAGCGCGCGCTTGAACATGAGCGGCACGATGTCCGCCGCGCTTTGCGGCTTTTGCGCGCACGCCTCTCGCACTTCGGCGAGACGCGCGTCGTGATGCTCGCGCAACTGCTTCACGCGCGTACGCACGCCGCGAAACGGCTTGCCGTGCGACGGCAACACGAGCGTGTCTTCAGGCATTACCTCGTAGCGCGCGAGCGACTCGAGATAAAGCGCAAGCGGCGAGCCTTCGGGCTCCATCGCGAACACCGACACGTTCGTCGAAATACGCGGCAGCACCATGTCGCCGGAAATCAGCACGCCCATCTCTTCGCAATGCAGCGCACAGTGCTCCGGTGAATGGCCATAGCCCGTCACCACGCGCCACGTTTTTCTGCCGATCCGCACGCGGTCCGCTTCACGCAAACGCCGGTATTGATCGGGCACCGACGGCACCAGATTCGCGTAATAACTCTGCCGGCTGCGCAGCTTCTCGAGCGAGTCCTCGTCGGTGACGCCGTGCAGCGCGAAGTGCCGCGCCGCCGCTTCGCCGCCCGCGTTGGAGCCGTCGCCGGCCGCCATCACGCGAGCCTGCATGTATTCGCCGAGCGTCATCCACAGGCGCGCGTTCCAGCGCTTCTTGTCGCCGCCGCTGCAAACCCAATCCGCGAGACCGACGTGGTCGGGATGGCAATGCGTGACGATCACGCGCAGCACCGGCAAACCGTCGAGCACCGACTCAAACACCTTTTCCCAGTTCTCCCGGATCGCGTCCGACGCGATCCCGCAGTCGATCACCGTCCAGCCTTCCTCGCCGTCGATCTGATCGCGCAGCAGCCACAGATTGATATGGTCGAGCGCGAACGGCAACGGCATGCGCAGCCAGAACACACCGGGCGCGACTTCCTGCGCGTGGCCGGGCTCGGGCAGCGTGTCGTTGAACGGATAGTCGAGTTGATGTTCGAGTGCATTCATTCGGTGTCTTCCTCCACGCTTTCCGCGTACTTGCCGCAGGTTGCATTCAACCCAAGTTGACGATAACGTAAACGTCGATTCTATCGTTCAATCTGACTTTGTGCCCGGCCAGTGAATGCCCCGATGACCACTCAATACACGATCACCGAACTCGCGCGGGAATTCGACGTCACGCCGCGCGCCATACGTTTCTACGAAGACCAGGGTTTACTCTCGCCGAGCCGCGAAGGTTCGAGCGGCTTGCGGCGCGTCTATTCGGGCCGCGACCGCACGCGCCTGAAGCTCACGCTGCGCGGCAAGCGGCTCGGCTTCACGCTCTCCGAAATTCGCGATCTGCTGGACGTGTACGAATCGCCGACAGACACCGTCCCGCAACTGCACGCGTTTCTCGGCACGGTCGCGCGTCATCGCGAGGTGCTGGAGCGGCAACTGGAAGACCTGAACGCGACGCTCGAAGACCTCGCCCAATACGAAGCGCAGGCGCGCGCGCTGCTCGAAGGCGGCAAGCATGCGGCTTCCGAGGCACGCAAAGCGACGCAAGCGCAAGAAACGCAACAAGGGCGACGAGCGCGCGAAGCCAAGCCCGCATGACGAGACCCGCGCACCAGGTAAGGTCGTGAACGAAATTTTTTCTTGCCGCAAATTGAGCCGTTTAACAACGCCGAACCAGGGCATTGAGCGCAGTTGCCCGGAAAAGTCCGCAAATGCCCGGCACCGCTCACACGGCGCCGGCGCACGAGCCGGTTGACGCAATGCGTCGCGAGCGCACCCGACGATACAATCACGGGTGTCTTCACGACACGAGACGAATGCACGGTCGACATGAATCACTTCCCCAAACTGTTGTCGTCGCAAATCGGCTTTGACGTCGCGCAAACCATGCTCGAAGGATTCAACCGGCACTACCGGATCTTTCGCGACGCGGCGATTCATGCCAAGACGCTGTTCGAACACGGCGACTGGCACGGTCTGCAAAAGCTCGCGCGCGAGCGCATTACTTCATATGACGACCGCGTGCAGGAATGCGTCGAGCTGCTCGAAGACGAGTACGACGCGGAGAACATCGACAGCGAAGTGTGGCAGCAGATCAAGCTGCACTACATTGGCCTTCTCACCACGCACCGTCAGCCCGAGTGCGCGGAAACGTTTTTCAATTCGGTGTGCTGCAAGATTCTGCACCGCTCGTATTTCAACAACGACTTCATTTTCGTGCGCCCGGCAATCTCGACCGAATATATCGAGAACGACGAGCCCGCGGCGAAGCCGACTTATCGCGCGTATTACCCCGGCAAGGACGGCCTCGCCGCGACGCTCGAGCGCATCGTCACGAATTTTCAACTCGAGCCGCCGTTCGAAGATCTGACGCGCGACGTCGGCTGCGTGATGCAGGCGATTCACGACGCGTTCGGCACCTTCGACGAAGCGCCGAACTTCCAGATTCATGTGCTCTCGTCGCTGTTCTTTCGCAACAAGTCCGCGTATATCGTCGGGCGAATCATCAACGGCGACAGGCTGCTGCCGTTCGCCGTGCCGCTGCGTCATGTGAAGCCCGGCGTGCTCGCACTCGACACGGTGCTGCTGACGCGCGAACAGTTGCTGATCATCTTCAGCTTCTCGCATTCGTACTTTCTTGTGGATATGGAAGTACCGTCGGCTTACGTCGAATTTCTCGGCATGATCATGCCGGGCAAGCCGAAGGCGGAAATCTACACGTCGGTCGGTTTGCAGAAGCAGGGCAAGAATCTGTTCTATCGCGATCTGCTGCATCACCTGTCGCATTCGAGCGATCAGTTCATCATCGCGCCCGGCATCAAGGGGCTCGTGATGCTGGTGTTCACGCTGCCCTCTTTTCCGTACGTGTTCAAGCTCATCAAGGACAACTTCCCGCCGCCGAAGGAAACCACGCGCGCGAAGATTCAGGAGAAGTACCAGCTCGTCAAACGGCACGACCGCCTCGGCCGCATGGCTGACACGCTCGAATATTCGAGCGTCGCGCTGCCCATTTCGCGGCTCGACGAAGCGCTCATGCGTGAACTGGAGAAAGAAGTGCCGTCGCTGCTCGAGTACGACGGCGACAATGTGGTGATCCGCCATATGTATATCGAGCGCCGCATGGTGCCGCTGAATCTGTTCCTGCAAAACGGCAGCGACGACGACGTCGATCACGGCATCAAGGAATACGGCAACGCGGTGAAGGAAATGATGCAGGCGAACATCTTCCCCGGCGACATGCTGTACAAGAACTTCGGCGTGACGCGCCACGGCCGCGTGGTGTTCTACGATTACGACGAGATCGAATATCTAACCGACTGCAACGTGCGTGCAGTGCCCGCGCCGCGCAACGAAGAGGACGAGATGTCGGGCGAGCCGTGGTACTCGGTCGGGCCGCACGACATTTTCCCCGAGACGTATGGCACTTTTCTGCTCGGCGACCCGCGCGTGCGCCGCGCGTTCATGCAGCATCACGCGGACTTCTTCGATCCGGCGCTGTGGCAAAAGCACAAGAATCATCTGCTGAAAGGCGAACTGCCCGACTTCTTTCCGTATGACAGCAGCGTGCGTTTTTGCATTCGCTATCCGGAGCGTTTTGTCGATGCAGAATCCGCAGAGTGGAACGCAGCAGATGCTATCAGTGCCGCTGGACCGCAGGCCGACGAGCGCAGCGTGAGAGTTGCTTAACGCATGCACACAGAATCCAACGTAACGAAACCGGCCGCTGAAAGCGGTCGCCTAACCGCCAGATAACCACTGAATAACCGTCGATTAACCGCCAAGACGCATCATGAACATGAACGCTTCCAACCCCGCCCATCCGCTCGCGCATCTATTCGATAACAACGACGCGTGGGTCACGCGCAAGTTGTCCGAAGATCCCGAGTACTTCTCGCGCCTCGCGCATCAGCAGACGCCCGAGTATCTGTGGATCGGCTGCTCCGATTCGCGCGTGCCCGCGAACCAGATCATCGGTCTGCCGCCGGGCGAAGTGTTCGTGCATAGAAACATCGCGAACGTGGTCGTGCATACGGATCTGAACTGCCTCTCGGTGATCCAGTTCGCCGTCGATCTGCTGAAGGTCAAGCACATCATGGTGGTCGGCCACTACGGCTGCTCGGGCGTGGCCGCCGCATTGCACGGCCGCCGCGTGGGTCTCGCGGATAACTGGCTGCATCACGTGCAGGACGTGCGCGCGAAACATGCCGCACTGATCGACGAGTGGCCCATTGGCGAGACACGTCACCGGCGTCTCGTCGAACTGAACACCATCGAGCAGGTCGTGAACGTGTGCCGCACGACCATCATCAACGACGCATGGGCGCGCGGCCAGGAACTCACGGTGCACGGCTGGGCCTATGGCGTGCACGACGGCAAGGTGCGCGACCTCGGCATGACGATCAACAACGCGGCCGCGCTCGATGAAACCTATCGGCGTTGCGTGGCCGGCGTGTCGGCGAGCACCGCGCATACGGCGGACAACGACGTCGTCGCGTCAGACGCGGCGCAGCTTGGCGACGTGCCGGCGATAGTCCAAGGCGTAATCAAGGAGCTAAAACATGAGTGAGACGAAGACAAAGACAGAGACGAACGGCACGACGGCCGATCCGATTGTGATCGTGAGCGCGGCGCGCACGCCGATGGCTGCATTTCAGGGCGATTTCGCATCGCTGACCGCGCCGCAACTCGGCTCGATCGCGATCGAAGCCGCGGTTCAGCGTGCGGGCCTCAAGCCCGAGCAGATCGATGAAGTCGTGATGGGTTGCGTGCTGCCCGCGGGCCTCGGCCAGGCGCCCGCGCGGCAAGCCGCGCTCGGCGCCGGCTTGCCGCTTTCGACGGGCAGCACGACAGTCAACAAGATGTGCGGTTCGGGCATGCGCGCGGCCATGTTCGCGCACGACATGCTGGCCGCCGGTTCGGTCGACGTGATCGTCGCGGGCGGCATGGAGAGCATGACGAACGCGCCGTATCTGCTGCCCAAAGCGCGGGGCGGCATGCGCATGGGTCACAGCCAGGTCATCGATCACATGTTCTACGACGGCCTCGAAGACGCCTACGAAAAAGGCCGTTTGATGGGCACGTTCGCGGAAGAATGCGCGGCCTCGTTCGACTTCACGCGCGAAGCGCAAGACGCGTTCGCCGTCGAGTCCCTGAACCGCGCGAAACGTGCGAACGAAGACGGTTCGTTCGCGTGGGAAATCGCGCCGGTGAAAGTGCAAAGCCGCAAGGGCGAAGCGACCATCGACCACGACGAACAGCCGTACAAGGCGAACCTCGAAAAAATTCCGACGCTCAAGCCCGCGTTCAGCAAAACGGGCACGGTGACGGCCGCGAACTCGTCGTCGATTTCGGACGGCGCCGCGGCGCTCGTCATGATGCGCGAATCGACGGCGAAGCGTCTCGGCGTCACGCCGCTTGCGCGCGTGGTCGGCCACTCCACGTTCGCGCAGGAGCCGGCGAAGTTCACCACCGCGCCGGTCGGCGCGATCCGCAAGCTGTTCGACAAAAACGGCTGGCGCGCGGACGAAGTCGATCTGTATGAAGTCAACGAGGCTTTCGCCGTCGTGACGATGGCCGCGATGAAGGAACACAAGCTTCCGCACGACAAGGTCAACGTGCACGGCGGCGCGTGTGCTCTCGGCCATCCGATCGGCGCATCGGGCGCGCGCATTCTCGTCACGCTGATCGGTGCGCTGAAAAAGCGCGGCGGCAAGCGCGGCGTCGCCACGCTTTGCATCGGCGGCGGCGAAGCGACGGCAATGGGCATCGAACTCGTTTGACGCGTCGCGCGCATGTTCAGGCGCGTCACATAGTCGGAGGTGATTCATGAAGACAGTGTTGATTGTCGGTGCGTCGCGTGGCATCGGCCAGGAATTTGTCCGGCAGTACAAACAAAGCGGCTGGCGTGTGCTCGCCACCGCGCGCGACGGCGCCGCGCTCGACGCGCTCACGCAACTCGGCGCGCAAACCTATTCCGTCGACGTAACCGAGTCCGCGGACATCGCCGCATTGGGCTGGAAGCTCGACGGCGAGCAGGTCGATGTGGCCATCGTCGTGTCGGGCGTTTATGGTCCGCGCAGCGACCGCATTGAAACCATCACCGCCGAAGACTTCGATCATGTGATGCACACCAACGTGCGCGGCCCGATGCAACTGATGCCGATCCTGCTGCCGATCGTCGAGGAAACGGGCGGCGTGCTGGCGGTGATCTCGAGCAAGATGGGCAGCATCGCCGATTCGAGCGGCACGAGTGGCTGGCTGTATCGCGTGAGCAAGGCCGCGCTGAACGACGCGCTCAAGCTCGCGTCGCTCGAAGCACAGAGCGCGACGTGCGTGTCGCTGCATCCCGGCTGGGTGCAGACGGACATGGGCGGCGCGCACGCGGCAATCGATCCGACGACGAGCGTCGCCGGCATGCGTGACGTGCTCGCGCAGGCAGCGGCCTCGCGCGACGCGTTCAATGGCCGCTTCTACCAATACGACGGCACGCAGCTGGAGTGGTAGCACGAGCGCGTGAGTGGTCTGGTCGGCCCTTATGCACGAGGCCAGAGTGAGGAGGCAGATTCATGGTGCTTGATCAGGATCATCTGATGGTCCGCGACGCGCTGCGCACCTTCGTGCGCGAAGCCGTCACACCGCACGCGGCGGCGTGGGACCGCGAGCGCACTTTTCCAAAAGAAGTGCATAGGCAACTTGCGGAACTCGGCGCGTATGGCGTGCTCGTGCCCGAAGAGTACGGCGGCGCCGGCATGGACGCGCTCGCGCTCGCGCTGATTCTCGAGGAAATCGCAGCCGGCGACGGCGGTACATCGACGGCGATCTCCGTGAACAATTGCCCTGTGTGCAGCATTCTGCTGAGTTACGGCAACGACGCGCAAAAGCGCGACTGGCTCACGCCGCTCGCGCGCGGCGAGATGCTCGGCGCGTTCTGCCTGACCGAACCGCAGGCGGGTTCCGACGCGTCGGCGCTGCGCACCACCGCAACGCGCGATGGCGACGCCTACGTGCTCAACGGCGTCAAGCAGTTCATCACGAGCGGCAAGAACGCGAATGTCGCCATCGTGATGGCCGTCACCGACAAGGCCGCCGGCAAGCGCGGCATCAGCGCGTTTATCGTGCCGACCGACAGCAAGGGTTATCTGGTCGCGCGGCTCGAAGAGAAGCTCGGCCAGCATTCGTCGGATACCGCGCAAATCATTTTCGACGATTGCCGCGTGCCCGCCGCGAATCTGATCGGCGCAGAAGGCGAGGGTTATCGCATTGCGCTGTCGGGGCTCGAAGGCGGGCGCATCGGCATCGCCGCGCAAAGCGTCGGCATGGCGCGCGCGGCGTTCGAAGCAGCGCTGAGTTACGCGAAGGAGCGCGAGAGCTTCGGCCAGCCGCTGTTCTCGCACCAGGCCGTGCAGTTCCGTCTCGCCGATATGGCGACGCAACTCGAAGCCGCGCGTCAGTTGATCTGGCACGCCGCGTCGTTGAAAGACGCAGGCCAGCCTTGCCTTACCGAAGCCGCGATGGCGAAACTGTTTGCGTCGGAGGCCGCGGAGCGCATCTGTTCGGCGGCGCTGCAAATTCACGGCGGCTATGGGTATCTGAGCGACTTTCCGGTCGAACGGATTTATCGCGATGTGCGCGTGTGCCAGATTTACGAAGGCACGAGCGACATCCAGAAGATATTGATCGCACGCGGTCTTGGTTAGGAGTTCGATGAGCAAGCACGAGTCGTCCACACAGCGGCCCGCCGACTGTCCATGCGGCGGCGCGGCGCCTCGCCAGTCCGCGGCCGCGAAAGCACCGCGTTTCGCGGCGTGCTGCGGCCGTTATATCGACGGCGGCGAATTGGCGCCGCGCGCGCTCGAACTGATGCGCTCGCGCTACAGCGCGTATGTTGTCGGCGCAACGGATTATTTGCGCGCCACGTGGGCGCCCGCCACCTGCCCCGCCGATCTCGACGCCGACCCTTCCGCGCCCGATGCGCCGCGTTGGCTCGGACTGCAGATCAAGGCATTCGCCGAAACGGACGCGCAACACGCGACCGTCGAGTTCGTCGCGCGATACAAGGTGGCCGGGCGCGCGCATCGGCTGCACGAGTTAAGCCGTTTCATTCGCGATGATCGCGGCCACTGGCTCTACGTCGACGGCGATGTAAGCGAATAGTTTTTTAAGCGTCAACGGAGAATCCGCCGTCATCGCATATGGCCCCTTAGCGGGGCCGCTTCAAGGCGTTGGCTCGACGCGACAGTCCGGTCAGCCCGCTATCGCGCGATGCAAAGCGAGCCCGGCCAACGCATCGCCCCAATCCGCCGATTTAAGACCCTTTTCGCGGCTTTATTGCCCCCACCTGCGCGGGTTTTCACCGCGCGTCTTGCTCATCGAGCCTGCCGCTCTGCCTCTCGCGCGACGCGGCAATTTTTTCGTCAGGGGTTCTCCTTGATTGCACAAAACAAAATTGTCGTGCCAGGATGAGGCCGTTGCTTCGTGACGCCATCAAGCGAGGACCCGCTGGTAAGGGTTCCGCAAGTTGCGCCGGCGCCTGCCGATAACCAGTTAACGAGGTTATGGCAGCGGCGTCCGGCAGCGGAGGTGGCGTTCATCATCGGCGCGTGGGGTCGCGTCGGCCGTTGGGTTTATCCCGTGCGATCTCGATTGGCGTGCGTGCGCTTCGCGCAATGCGTACGTGAGCATGTTTTTGTTTGTCGCAAACGCGCGTGCGAAAGATAAATGTCAGCCGCGCGATTCGATGAACAGACACGAGATGTCGAGGCAGATTTTTTGAGGCAGGTGGGTGAATGGCGTTGAGCAAGGTTCTGGCGAAGTGGGCAGCGATGTGTGCAGCAGCAGCGGCGGCGTGCGCTGTCGCAGCGGCGCACGCGACCCCGCTCGCGGACGCCCAGCCCGGACCGCTCGCCCGCGCTCACGTGCCGCGCATCGCACTGCCGGACGACGTGTATCTGCCGAGCGCGCGGCTGAACGAACAGATCATCCGCGTACCCGTCGATGCGGACGGCGACGTCACCCTTCAAACGACGATCTACAAGCCGGACGGCCCAGGCCCGTTTCCTATGATCGTCTTCAATCACGGCAAGATTCCCGGCGATCCGCGTATGCAGGAACGCAGCGACCCGCTGCCGTTCGCGCGCGAATTCGTGCGCCGCGGTTACGTGGTCGTGGCGCCGAACCGCCAGGGCTTCGGCCAGTCGGGCGGCGTCTATCAACAGGACGGCTGCGACGTCGAACGCAATGGCATGTCGCAAGCCGGCGACGTCGCGGCGACGATCGACTACATGTCGAAGCAGCCTTACGTCGACGCCACGCATATCGTCGTGGCGGGCACGTCGCATGGCGGCCTCGCGACGATGGCCTACGGCACCGAGGCGGCGCCGGGCGTGCGGGCGCTCATCAACTTTTCCGGCGGCTTGCGCCAGGACGCGTGCGGCGACTGGCAGGGCAATCTGACGCGAGCATTCGGCGCGTATGGCGACAAAACGAAAGTGCCGTCGCTGTGGATGTACGGCGACAACGATTCGGTGTGGAATGCGCCGCTCGTGGCCGGCATGCACGCGGCGTACGTCGCGCACGGCGCGAGCGCGAAGATGGTCGACTACGGCACGTATAAGAACGACGCGCACCGGCTCGTCGGCGACCGCGACGGCGTGCATGTCTGGTGGCCGGCTGTGGAGTCGTTCCTTGCACGCGTGGGCATGCCCACGGGCGTGCAGTATCGCGTGTCCGATCCTTCGGCGCCGAAGGCGAGCGGCTTTGCTTCCGTCGATGCCGTCGACGCGGTCCCCTACGTCGATGAAGCCGGGCGCAACGGTTATCGCAACTTCCTGCACCAGTACCCGAGCCGTGCCTTCGCGGTGTCGGACACGGGCGCGTGGTCGTGGGCCGAGGGCGGCGACGATCCGATGTCGGTTGCGATTGCGAATTGCCAGAAGCAGAGCTCGGCGCCTTGCCGGTTGTATGCGGTCGATAACTCCGTTGTGTGGGGTGATCAGGGATCGCGGACGGCTGATAGTGGTGCGGGTGGGTCTGGTTCTTCGGTTTCTTCTTCCTCTGTGTCTTCCGATGGTGACGTGCGACCGGCTATTGCTAGTCGGGAGTGAGGCCCTTCCCGCTAGAACTGCGCTGTCGCCTGGAAGCCAAGCGTGACACGCGCGGTTGGGAATGCTGCCGGTTTGTAGACGGGCGTGCCGGCGAACACGTCATAGGCGAGTCCGCCGATCCGCGTGCCGACGCTACCGCGTAGGCCGATTACCGCGCCGGCCAGTTGCGTGCCCGCCAGGAACGCCGTGTTTGGTCCGAATACGTGGCCGTAGTCGATCCCCGTGTAGAGCGTCTGCCCTGTTTGGCCTAGGGGCATCTGTAGTTCATTGCGCCAGTAGAAACCCTTCTCCGCCGCCAGCATCGTCTCGCCGTCGAAGCCGCGTACCGTGTAGCGGCTGCCGATCGTCAGGTCGTCTAAATAGAACAGCGTGTCGTTCATGAACTGTGCGTGAACGGTTGTCACGTAGCGGAAGTTTTGTGTCTTGATTGAAAACGGCACCGACAGGTTTGTGTCCAGCACGGCGAGATGGTAACGGTACGTCGGACCGTCCGGGTGCGGGTCAGGCGTCGCACCCAGTCCGCCGATGCCCTGACGGTACGCGAGCGTCCCGTCGAACTGTGCCGCGCCAAAGTAATGCCGGTCGGTCAGCCCCGCCTCGATGAACGTGTTGTTGCGGCGCTGCGTTGGAATGTCGGTGCCGTCGATGAAGCTCTCGCCGAAGCGCTTCGATAGCTGGAATTCCACGCCGAACACGTCGGTCTGGCTGCGTCTCAGGACACGCGCGAGTCTCAGCGCGGCGGTCTGCGAATTGCCGCTGGAGACGAACGTCTGATTCACGCCCGCAATGTTCTGGTAATAGGTGTTCGCAGTGCCCGACAGTGTGGCCGTCCAGTAACCCCACGGCAGCGAGTACGATCCGTTGAAGCCGTGCGAGCCCAGGCGCTTGTCGCCGAATTCGAGATCCTGACTGGCGCCCGCCGTGAGAACATCATTCAGGCCGAGCGGGTTGTCGATGCCGACGCTAAGGTTGCCCTGTAGCTTGCCGGTTGCGCGCGAACCCGAGTTGTCCACGGACGCGACCACGCTCCACGGCTTAGCGCGTTTCATCGATATGACCACGTCGCTTTCGCCCGGCATGTCGGTCGGCTCGATCTTCATATCGACATCCTGGCTCGCGACGCGCTTCGACTGTTCCAGACCTTGCTCAAGATCGCGCAGGTTCAGCAGGTCGCCATCGCGTGCCGGGAATGCGGTTTTCCATGTGCCGCGCGTGTCGGGATCGGCATAGCGCAGCTTGCGGATGACGCCGGGCACGAGCGCGAATTTCAGGGTGCCGGTTGACAGATCCTGTGCAGGTAACAGCACGCGTGTCGTGATGTAGCCCTCGCTCAAAATGGCTTGCTGCAATCCTTTCGTGATGACATCGAGCCCGGCCTTGCCGATGCACTGGCCGCGATAGTGCGCAAGCCATTCGCGCGCGAACGCGAAGCGGTCGAGCGGCAGTTGCGAGGCGCCGTGACTGCGTACTGCGTCAGGCAGATTGGGCGGCACGTCGAGTGAAAGGGAGTCGATGCGGAAGCACGGTTGCTCTGCCGGCAGATCGGGCCAGCCTTGCACGCGTGGGACTTCGGAACGCACGACCGGCGCCTGCACTGTTGCGTCGCGCTGCTGGGCGTCGCGTTGCTGCTGGAGTTGCTGGTTCTGTTCTGCGTTGGCGCGTGCCGCGGCGGCTGTGTCCGCGGGTGTGGGTGCCTGCTGCGCGTTGGACGCGAGTGATACCAGGGCTGTGAGCGGGAGTACCGCCAGCCTATTTCGAATTTTCATGGGTGTTTCATTCCGTGATTCGATACGACATGCAGCGGCGGGCATCGTTAGCCCGCTGCTGCATCAACGGTTTATTTCCCGTTTTCGTCGTCCTTCGTTTTGTAGCTGTCGCGTGCTTTCTTGTAGCTGTTATCGAAGGGCTTGATATTTAGCAATTTGGCCCGACTGGTCATTCCGCCGACAAGCACTGAAAGAAAGCCGACTAACAAGAAAACTCTCGCCCAAAGGACTGGGAGTTCACATTCAAGTGCGATAGCGGCAAGTCCTATTCCAATAACGATTAGCGTCAAGCGAAGCCATGAAGCTAGGTTGCCGTTGTCGATGAATCTGATCTTCATTTTCTCCCCTTGGAAGTTTGCGGCCCGAAAATGCCATCTATCTTTTCTTGCACGTTCTTAGCCACGCCACTACCGTTCACTTGATTCACCAACTCATTCACGGCAGGGGTCAATAGGGGAGATGCCGCTGAAATGTAGTTCGATGCAATAGACGTAGAACCATTAAAAACGTACTGCCCCGTATTC
This sequence comes from Paraburkholderia graminis, assembly GCF_003330785.1. Taxonomy (NCBI): domain Bacteria; kingdom Pseudomonadati; phylum Pseudomonadota; class Betaproteobacteria; order Burkholderiales; family Burkholderiaceae; genus Paraburkholderia; species Paraburkholderia graminis. The sequence goes on along the minus strand of NZ_CP024934.1, from coordinate 294,446 downwards.
GGCTTGGGGCGTGGACGCGTCGATGTCGAAGGCGCACGGCGACGGCAATAGCGATGCGGCCATGCAGAACAACGCACACGTGACGGCGGCGAATACCGCGACGATCATCTCGGGAGGCGATACCAACATCATCGGTTCGAACGTCAATGGCCGTCAGGTGAATGCCGATGTCGGCGGCAACCTGAACATTGCAAGCGTGCAGGACACGATGACGAGCAGCGCGCATCAGGAGAGCACGGGCGGCGGCTTCAGCATCAGCCAGGGTGGCGGCAGCGCGAGTTTCAGTCACACGAACGCGAGTGCGAACGGCAGTTACGCGGGCGTGAACGAAGAGGCCGGCATCCAGGCGGGCGATGGTGGTTTCAACGTCAACGTCAAGGGCAATACCGATCTGAAGGGCGCGGTGATTGCGAGCGATGCCGATGCGTCGAAAAACAATCTCGCCACAGGCACGCTGAGCTATAGCGATGTACAGAACTCGTCGAGCTATAACGCGCATACGGGCGGCATCGGCGGAGGCGTGACGGCCGGCGACGGCGGCGCGAACTACGGCACGACCGGCAGCACGTCGGGCCACAACGCAGGCGGCGCTGCGCCGATGCTGAGCCAGAACGACAGCGGCAGCGATAGCGCGACCACGCGTAGCGGCATCAGCGCGGGCACGATCAATGTGACGGATGCGGCTCATCAGACGCAGGACATCGCGAGCCTCAATCGTGATACGTCGAACGCCAACGGCACGGTCGCGAAACTGCCGGACGTGAATAATCTGCTCGACCATCAGGGGGACATGATGGCGGCCGCGGGTGCGGCGGGTGAGGCGGTGTCCCGGCGTATTGGTGACTATGCAGAATCGAAGTACAAGGAGGCAAAGGCGAACGGCGATCAGGCCGGCATGGATGCGTGGAAGGAAGGCGGCTTAGCGCGCGCCGGAATGCAGGCCGCGGGCGCTGCGCTCGTGAGCGGGCTTGCTGGCGGCAATGCAATTGGCGGCGCAGCGGGTGCTGGCATCGCTTCGATCGAGGCGGGCAAGCTGAACGAGCTGAGTGGCGACATTGCCGGTTCGAAGCCGACCGGCAATGCGGATATGAATGAAGCGCTGGGCAATATTGTTGCAAACGCGATTGCTACAGGGGCGGGTGCGGTGGTTGGCGGCAATGCGGGGGCGTTTGAAGGCTACAACGTGGATAGGTTCAACCGGCAGTTGCATCCCGAAGAAAAGGCCGTAGCCAAGCAGCTTGCAGATAAGAGCGGTGGCAAGTACACGGAGGCGCAAACTGAGGACCAGATGCGTATTATGGGCGTAACCGTGAACGGGACCAACGAATCAGGCGCACCGACGACGCTGATTGGCCAGGCGCCCACGGATTCCGGCGCAAAGTGGATATCGGGTGGTACGACGGCGGACGGCAAACCGATTCTGACGCAGGTTACGGCGCAGGCGAATCCGGAGTTGCAGACATACATCCTGTCGAACTATGTCACGGACGTGCCGGGCACAGTTTCGTATGATCCGTTGTCCGGCTCAAAGTCATCAACTATAACGGGGCCGTTCACCAAGTTCGACAAGAGCGACGCGGACTTTATGCGTAACACAACGGCAGATGCAGCGGGGATGGTTTCGACTAACGCCGGACGTGTATCGTCACTTGCGGCAGCGGGTGCGTCAATAACGCCTTGCTCAGTAGTCTGTGAGGGTATTGCATACGGCGGAACAATCATAGCAATCGCCGCAGATGCGGTTGGGCAATTGGCTAACCCTGCGTGCCATACGAAATACCGACGCTTGCGCTGCTCGACTGGTTCGTGCTGCGCGTCGAATCGGTGTCGGTCGTGTTCACGACATTGACCTGATTCTTTGCCGCGAGGATCACGGCATCTGCCGAAACCATACTGCCCTGCGACAACGTCGTCGTGCTGTTGCTCGAACTCGACACTTCCTTGCCGCTCACCACATTGCTGTGCTTGTGCTGCTCCTGCGAATTGTCGACGTGCGTCTCCGTCGCCGCGCCGATATTGACGTTGCCTGTCGCCGCGAGCGTCGCGGTTCCCTTGTCGAGACTGATTGCGCTGCCCGTGACGTTGATATCCTTGCCTGACGCGACCGTCAGCGAGTTGCCGGCATTAAGCGTCGTCGCAGTAAGCGTGTCGTCCGACCGGTGCAAGGACTCCGAATAACTGCCGTGGCCATCGCTGCCTGAACTGTTGCTGTTCGTGGTCGACGTGGCTTTTGCAGCCTGCAAGGTCACATTGCCGTTCGCAGCGAGCGTTCCGCCGCCCGCGAGGCGGATGTCTGCCCCGGTTGCAGTCAGGTCGCCGCGCACGCCAATCTGCGAAACGCCACCGACCTTGATGGAACTGCCGGTCGTCTGGTTAAAGTCGGTGTTCGACACACCGTTCGCGCGCTCGACAATCTTGTGTTCGCCGGTCTGCACCGCGCCGATATCGTAGTTGCCACCCACGGCCATACCGAGGTTGCCGCCGACGTTCAGATTGCCCGCGTTCTGCTCGACGTTGCCGCCGGTGACGATGACCGCGTTACCCGCGACGTTCAGGTTCGCAATCGGGCCGAGCGTGGTCGTCGTGCGCGTGGCGCCGGTTGCGCTCACCTGGTCAACCGTCTTGACCGCCGTATTGAGCAGCAGGTCGCCGCCCGCCTTCAGCGCAAGACTGCCCGCATTCACGGTCGCCGAGGTGAGGTCAATATTGCCCTTTGTGTTCAGCGACATGAGGCCGCCGCTTTGCAGCGTGCCGAATGCGTTGTTGATCTGGTTGCCCTGGATTGACAGCGTATTGCCTGCCTGCACCGTGCCGCTGTTCGTGAAGGTCTGCGCGTTCTGGATGTCGATGTCGGTTGCGGCGATCAGCGGACCATTCATGTTCTGCTGACTGGCCTTCGCAAGATAGACGACCGGCACGAGCACGGCCTGGCCGTCGACCATCTCGGTCTGCATGATGACGACGTTGCTGGTGAGCGCGGCCACCTGCTCGGGCGACAGGCTCATGCCGAGCGGCAGGTTCAGCGACTGCGAGAGCGAGGCGCCCGCAGCAAGCAGCGACTGGTACATCGACTGGAGATCGGTGTAAGGACCGAGCACGGCCTTGCCAGTCAGCGACGTCACCTGGTTACGCACGAGCTGCTGCTCGTAGAAACCATCGCCGAGACGCTTTTCCGTCGTCTGCGGATTCACGCCAAGCTGTTGCAGGTAGTAGTCGCTCGAAATGAACGTCTTCTGGTTCGTGAAGGCCGGGTTCGTCTCGATCAGATAACGGGCGCCCGGTGCGCTCGCCGGTCTGAACAATCCGCCCTGCGGAACCGTCAGGTTTTGCAGGACGGTCTGCGCCGTCGCACTCGCGATGACCGGATTGACCATGCCCGCGCCACCGTTGACCGACGCCGCGCCGGACTTCGCGCCGCTCGCGTTGCCGCTCAGGCCGCTGATATTCACCCCGGACATGGCCTGGCCAGGTGCGAGACCGATCGACGGAATGCCCGCGTTGCCCGCCGTGTTGTTGATGCTGATGCCCGTGCCCGAGAGCGTGCCGCCCGCGACAAAGCTCGATTCGTAACCCGGCAGCGCGTAATAGCGGATGTCGGCCGGCGCCGCCTGCGTGTAGCCGCCCGGCCGCTTGCCGACGAACGGCGCATCGCCGAACGGCAATTGCCAGTCGTGTTCGCTGTTGTCGTAGTTGTTGTAGTGGTACTCGCCGGAATACGTGACCTGCACTTGGGGAGCCGTCTGGCCCTGCCAGCTATTCTGGTCGAGTGTCATGGGCGCGGCGATGTTGCCGACCGCTGCCACCGCGCTCCAGTAGTTCTGGAACAGTCCCACCTTCGACGCGTCCAGATTGCCGCCCGCGATGATCTGCGCCTGCGGGCTGATGCCTGCGATCAGGTTCGCCAGCGCGACGCCTGTGTAGGTGGTGTACTGGTAGGTCGAATTCCATTGGCCTCCGTGTGGCGGATCGGTAAAGACGCCACCGATGCTGTTCGGGTCCTGTATGCCGACCTGGCCGGTGCGGCCGGACAGGCTGATGCCAAGTTCGTCGAGCAGCGCCGGAGCGACCGGCTGGTTCAGGCCGGTCGTCGTCATCGTCGTGCGCGTGTTCGTCACCTGGGCGGCGTGCAGTTCCATGTCGCCGGCCGATTCAATCAGCGCTGACTGGTTGCGGATCAGGGCCGCGTTCGTGTAGCTGCCGTCTGCATTCTTGCCGCCCGCCAGTATCATCTTGCCGAGACCGTAAATCGCGGTGGTCGCCTGCGTGTCGGTCGCCGTGGTGTCGTCGCGGTTCTCGATGTCGTTCGACAGCAGTTCGAGCGTGCCGTTACTGTCGGTTGCGCCGATCAGCGCCGTCGGCCCCGTGTTCGTCAGCGATTGCGTCGCGTTGAGCGAGACGCTTCCGCCGACCATCGTCCCGGTGTTCTCCAGCGTATTCGAGTGCGTCGTGAGTGTGCCGCCCGCCATCATCACGCCGCTGTTCTGCACGTCGGCCGCGTTGATGTTCAGGTTGTTCGCCGCTTCGACGAGCGCGCCGTTGCTGAATGTTCCGGGCAGGGTGAAGGACAGGTCATGGCCTGCGGCGAACTGCAGGTCGGGCGTCGGCGTGAAGTCGCCCTGCACGCTTACCGCTACGTCGTTGGCCGCGCTATATGCGCCGCCGCCGGTGAGCGCCGCCGCATTGACGGCAAGGTTATGCGCCGCGCCAATCTGCCCGTTCGTGTTCGTGACCGCGCCGGTCGTCGTGATCGCGACATCGCCATTCGAACCGCTCAGGTTGCCGATCTGGCCGTTGCTGTTGTCAACCGTGTCCGCCCGCACGGCGACATTCACGCCGCTGATCTGGCCACCGCGCTGGCCGTTCTGCGTGTTCACGAGCGCCGACGTATCGACGGCAACATTGCCGTTGCCCGTCATGACGCCGCCGCTGTTCACGGTCTGGCTGCCACCTTGCACGGTCATGTCGCCCGTGCCGAGATTGCCGACGAGGCCGTTCGTGTTGTTGACCGACGCGGCCTGAATCGCGAGCGTGCTCGCGTCGCCAGCCGCGCCCGTGCCGGACTGGATCTGTCCGTTCGTGTTCGTCAGCGTGCCGCCGCTCGCGAGCGTCAGCGACGAGAGGGAGCGAACCGAGCCTTGCGTATTGTTCACATCGCCCGCGATGTTTGCCGCGATGTTTCCCTGCGCGGCGAGCACGCCATTCGCGTTGTTCAGGCTGCTGGCCCGCGCGGTGAGCTGCCCGGCCGTGATGATGCGGCCGCCGACGTTCGAGAAGGCACCCGCGCCATTGCCCGGTGCAATCGTCAGCGTGCCCGTGCCGGCGTCGAGGATCGTGCCACCGTCGTTGATGAGCGCGCCAGGCGCGAGCGTCAGGTCGGTGCTGTTGGTCTGGAATGTGCCGCCGCTTGAATTGTCGAAGGTGCCGCTGACGTTAAAGCCCATCGACGACGCGCCGTATTGCGTGATCGTGCCGCCGTGGTTCACCAGGTCGGTCGCGTTCAGCGCAAGCTGGTTCGCCTGGATGTCGCCGCCGCTGTTGTCCAGTGTCGACCCGGTGGTAAGCGCCAGGTTCGGCGCGACAATCGAGCCGCCGCTGTTGGTCAGCGAGCCCGTGCGAATCGTTTCGTTTGCGCCCGCGCCGATCTGGCCGCCGTTGTTGTTCAGCGTGCCACTGGCGAGGCTCAGGTCCGTATTCGAAAGCAGCTTGCCGTTGGTGTTGTCCAGCGTGCCGCCGACGCTTGCCGTGAGACCGTTCTGGCCGATGATCGAGCCAGCCGTGTTGTCGAGCGTTCCGGCCTGAGGCGCAGCCTGGCCGTTACTGGCGATCGTGCCGCCGACGTTGGACACCGCGCCCGCGCCATTGCCGGCGTCTATCGTCAGCTTGCCGTTCCCGGCATGGCTAATCCTGCCGCCGTCATTGTCGAGTGTGGCCGGTGCAAGCGTCAGGTCGATGCTGTTCGTTTGCAGCGTGCCGCCCGCCGAGTTGTCGAGCGTGCCCGCTACATCGACCGTCGTCGCGCCGGTTCCGGTCTGCGTGATCGTGCCGCCGTGATTGACGAGGTTCGTCGCGTGCAGTGTGAGCAGGTTTGCGCTCGTCGAGCCGCCGCTGTTATCGACGGTCGCCGCGCTGATCACTGCCTGCTGGCCGGCCGTGAATGTGCCGGCGTTCGCGAGTGTCGTGCCTGCCGATGCGTTCACGTTTCCGTTGGCGGCCAACGTGCCGTTGCTGAACAGGCTTTGCGCCGCAGCCGCAGTCAGGTTCTGCACCGCCGTGATCGAACCCGCGTTCGCAATCTGTCCGGCCTGCACGGTCACATTGCCGTTGCCGCCGATGGTGCCCAGACCCGTGCCGCCCGCGCCGTTATTCAACGTGCCCGCCGCGGAGAGCGTCAGGCCGTCCGCATTGAGCGATGCGATATGGCCCGCGGTGTTGTCGAATGACCCAGCGTTCGCCGTCAGCGCGCCTGCGGCCTGCATCGTGCCGCCCGTGTTGGACACGGCCCCCACGACGTTTGCATTTAAAACACTGCCCGAAACGATCTGGCCGTTGCTGTTCGAGAGCGCGCCCACATTGACCGTCTGCGTGCCACCCGATGAAAGCGCACCGCCGTCATTGGTCAGCGAGCCCGCTGCATTAACCACGAGCGTACTGCCGGCGGTTGTCGTCGCGCCAGCGGTATTCACATCACCGCCCGTCGCGGTCAACGCCATGCTCCCATTCGCCGACGTACTGCTGCCCGCGACATTGACCCACTCGCCTTGCAGATTCGCATTCCTGCCCGCTGCATTGCGCCCGGTTGCCGCGAGGGCACCGCCCGCCGTCACCGACAGATCGCCGGATGTTGCCAGGCTGCCATCGCTGTTCACGCCCGCGCCGAGCGTACCCGTCGATGCCACGCTGCCCGCGTTGACGGTGGTGCTCTGCTGCGCGGCAAACGTGCCGCTATTACTCAGCGTACCTGCGGTACTCGCGCTGACATTCTGCTGCGCATACGTGGTCCCGCTATTGTCGATCCCGTCACGCGCGTTAATCGCGATATTGCCGCTCGCGTTCGTCTGCCCGCCGAGGACCAGCTTGCCCTGCGTGGTCAACGTCACGTCACCCGCCTGCGCAGCGAGCACGCCCTTCGTCGACACGCCCACACCGTTCTCGGTGCCCACCAGAACGATACGATTTGCGTACATGCCACCGAGACTGCTCACGTCGATGGACACCCCCGGCGCAGCGCCACTACCCGCGATGGCCGTCGCGTTCAGCGTCCCATAATCGACACTGTTCGCGCCCGTGATGACGTTCAGGTTCTTCGCGTAAATCGCGGCATTCGCCTGCACGGCGCGCGCAATCAGATCGACCTGATCGACGTCGCCCGCATTCAGCCCCGCGCCCTGCACGGTGATATTGCCGCCGCTCACGTTAAACCCGGTGAGGCTGCCGTCCGTGCCGTAGTTCGGCGTGCCGGTGGTGAGCGTCGCGCGCGACGTGTTGATGAAACCGCCACCATTCACGCTGATCCCCGAGCCGTTGGCGATCACGACCTGCGCCTTCTGCCCGGCGACTTCGAGATAACCGTTAATCTGGCTCGCCGCGCTGCTATCAACCTGGTTGACGATGATCCGCGCGGACTGTCCCGGCGCGAAGTTCGGATTGCCGTTGATCATGCCCGCCTGCTGCGTCTGCACGATGGTCGGCGAGTTGTTAAGGATCGCGCCGCGCTGCTGCACGTCGAACTGGTTATATGTGTTGACCGACACGCCCGCGCCGGACGGCCGGTTGATGTTCACCTGGTTCAGCCCGTTCGGCGTCGTGATGACGCCCGGCGCGTTCGCGCCGCCCGGCACGATCTGCGCTACGGTGAAAGCGGGCAGGGCGCCGAGCAGCACAAGGGCCGCAAGTGCGATGCTTCGCAGCGCGAAGCTGTGCTGTTGCGTGCTGGATGGAGTCGCGAGCACGCGCCTCGTTGCAGCGGTCTCGCCATTACCCTTGCCTGTTGCCGTGGCCGATTCCTCGACGGCAACCAGCATTGCCCTTAGCCGGCTGAATACCAGCCTGAATGCCCTGCGGTTCATCGTTTTTCTGTTGCGGATTGGTAAGAAGGCCGTAACGTACCGAACCGCGCAAGGCAGATGTGTCAAGATTCGTCAAGGTCAGCATCGACACAACGATTGCCACAAAATAGGTCATATCTGATTGCGAGGCCCCCGAGCGCCCATCTTTTGCTCCACTACCCCCAATACTTTTCCGTCGCTAATTCCGCCCTTCTGCGCCCTTTACGGCAAAACGCAAATCACCTGCCGCGAACAGCGCCGAACCCCGCACCGGCAGCCGAAATTCGCCGCCAAACCGCTAGTGCAAAGCCCCGAAGAAACCGCTAATCTCGACCCCGCACGCTAGCCGTAGGGTCGCGCATCGCTGAAAAACGCGACGCACCGCGCCCCAAAAACCTGACAAAAAGAACCCACGGCGGCCGCAAAAAAGCACCCTGGAGTACGCCTTGGAAATGTCAGCAACATCACCCACATCCACGGAAGACTGGATCGCCCGAAGCCTGCGCGCGGTCTGGCATCCCTGCACGCAGATGAAGCATCACGAGCGTCTGCCCCTGATACCCGTCGCGCGCGGTCAAGGCGCGTGGCTCTATGACCAGTCCGGTCATCGCTATCTGGACGCGATCAGCTCGTGGTGGGTCAACCTGTTCGGCCACGCGAATCCGCGCATCAACGCGGCGCTGAAGGATCAGCTCGACACGCTCGAGCACGCGATGCTTGCCGGCTGCACGCACGAGCCCGCAATCGAACTCGCCGAGCGCCTCAACGCGCTCACCGATCACACACTGGGCCACGCGTTCTTTGCATCGGATGGCGCATCCGCCGTCGAAATCGCGCTGAAAATGAGCTTCCACGCGTGGCGCAATCGCGGCTTCGCCGACAAGCAGGAATTCGTCTGCATTGCGAACAGTTACCACGGCGAGACGATCGGCGCGCTCGGCGTGACAGACGTCGCGTTGTTCAAGGACGCCTACGACCCGCTGATCCGCAACGCTCACGTCGTGGCTTCGCCGGACGCGCGCCTTGCACAACCCGGCGAAACAGCCGCCGATGTCGCGCGTCGCGCGCTCGAAGCGGTGCGTTCGCTCTTCGAAGCACGCGCCACCAGAATCGCCGCGCTGATCGTCGAGCCGCTCGTGCAATGCGCAGCCGGCATGGCGATGCACGACGCGTCGTACATCGCCGGTTTGCGTGCGCTGTGCGATCAGTACGGCGTGCATCTGATCGCCGATGAAATCGCCGTCGGCTGCGGCCGCACCGGCACTTTCTTCGCTTGCGAACAGGCAGGCATCTGGCCGGACTTCTTGTGTCTGTCAAAGGGCATTAGCGGCGGTTATCTGCCGCTTTCCATCGTGCTTTCACGCGACGAAATCTTCGAAGCCTTCTATCACGACGACACGGCTCGCGGCTTTCTGCATTCGCATTCGTACACCGGCAATCCGCTCGCGTGCCGCGCGGCGCTCGCAACGCTCGACCTGTTCGCGAGCGACAACGTGCTCGCGGTCAACGCGCAAAAGTCGGCAACGCTGAAGGCCGCACTCGCGCCGCTCGCGGAACACGCGAATGTGCGCAATCTGCGCCAGTGCGGAACGATTTTCGCGTTCGACGCAGTCATCGAAAACGCTCAGCATGCCAAAACCTTTTCGCGCCGCTTCTTCGAAAATGCCTTGCAGCGCGAGCTATTGTTGCGCCCCATTTCGACCACCGTGTACCTGATGCCGCCATACATTCTCGACGACGAAGAGATCGCGCTGCTCGCCTCGCGCACGCGCGAAACGTTCGACGCCACGCTCGCGGAGCTGCGCTAATGCATCTGCTCGACAAACTTTCGCAGGGACTCAAGGAGATCGACGAACACGGTCTGCGCCGTCGCCGCCGCACCGTCGACACGCCGTGCGCGGCTCATATGACGGTCGACGGCCGCGAGATCGTCGGCTTTGCGAGCAATGACTATCTCGGACTCGCCGCGCATCCGCAGTTGATCGCGGCCATCGCGGAAGGCGCACAACGCTATGGTGCGGGCAGCGGCGGTTCGCATCTGCTCGGCGGCCATTCGCGCGCGCATGCGCAGCTCGAGGACGATCTCGCGGAGTTCGTCGGCGGATTCGTCGATGCGCCGCGCGCGCTGTACTTCAGCACCGGCTACATGGCGAATCTCGCGACGCTCACCGCGCTCGCGGGCCGCGGCACGACGCTGTTCTCCGATGCGCTCAACCATGCTTCGCTGATCGACGGAGCGCGTCTGTCGCGAGCCGACGTGCAGATCTACCCGCACTGCGATATGGAAGCGCTGAGCGCGATGCTCGACGCGTCGGACGCGGACGAGAAGGTCATCGTCTCCGATACGGTGTTCAGCATGGACGGCGACATCGCGCCGCTGCCGCGTCTTCTCGAACTTGCGGAGCGGCACGGCGCGTGGCTGATCGTCGACGATGCGCACGGTTTCGGCGTGCTCGGTCCGCAAGGCCGCGGCGCGATCGCCGAAGCCGCGTTGCGCTCGCCGAATCTGATTTCCATCGGCACGCTAGGCAAGGCGGCGGGCGTGTCGGGCGCATTCGTCGTGGCGCACGGGACCGTGATCGAGTGGCTCGTGCAACGCGCGCGTCCGTACATTTTCACCACGGCTTCGGTGCCGGCTGCCGCGCACGCGGTGTCGGCGAGTCTGCGCATTATCGGCGGCGATGAAGGCGATGAGCGGCGCGCGCATCTTCGGCAATTGATCGAGCGCACGCGCGCCATGCTCAAGACCACGCCGTGGCTTCCCGTCGATTCGCATACCGCCGTGCAGCCGCTCATTATCGGCGCGAACGACGCGACGCTCGAGATTGCCGCGTCGCTCGATCGCGCGGGTTTGTGGGTGCCCGCGATTCGGCCGCCGACAGTGCCGGCCGGCACATCGCGCTTGCGCATTTCGCTGTCGGCCGCGCATTCGCATGCGGATCTCGACCGGCTCGAAGCGGGCTTGCAAGCCGCGGGGGAGCAAAGCGCATGACGTCTGCGAACACTGCACTGTCACTCTTCGTCACCGGCACGGACACGGAAATCGGCAAGACCTTCGTGTCGTCGGCATTATTGCGAGGCTTCGTTCGCGAGGGACTGCAAGCGGCCGCGATGAAGCCGATCGCAGCGGGCGCGTTCGAGGTGAACGGCGAACTGCATAACGAAGACGCGGACCAGCTCGACGCGGCCTCCAACGTGCTGTTGCCGCCTGCGATGCGCACGCCGTATCTGCTGAAAGAACCGGCCGCGCCGCACATTGCCGCCGCGCTGGAAAACGTTGCATTCGATATCGACCACATCGTCGCGTGTCATAGCGAAGCGTTGACGCGCGCGGACGTCGTCGTCGTGGAAGGCGTCGGCGGCTTTCGCGTGCCGTTGACGGCGACGCACGACACGGCCGACCTCGCCGTCGCCCTGAAGCTGCCCGTTGTGCTGGTGGTCGGCATGCGCCTTGGCTGCATCAACCACGCGTTGCTAACCGCCGAGGCCATCGCCGCGCGCGGACTCACGCTTGCCGGCTGGGTCGCGAATCGCGTCGATCCCGACATGACTTTTCCCGACGAAAACATCGCGTCGATCCGCGAGCATCTCACGCGCGAACATCACGCGCCGTTGCTCGGCATCGTGCCGCATATGAGCCCGGCATCGCCCGAACTCGCGGCTGAACGGCTCGACATTCACCGGCTATTGCAAACGCTGCGCGACGCGCAGCGCTGAATTGAACATCACGTCCACTCATGAGGATCGACCACATGACGCAACTGAACATCGCTGCTGCATCCGCTGATACGGCTGCCCTTAACAATGCCAACGTCAACGCGAACGCCAATGCCAACGCCGATGCTGCGGGCAAACAGCTCGCGCGCTGGCGCGTCGCCGACATCGTCGCGCTGTACGAACTGCCGTTCAACGACCTGATGTTTCGCGCGCAGCAAACGCATCGCGAGCATTTCGACGCCAATACCGTGCAACTGTCGACGCTGCTGTCGATCAAGACCGGCGGCTGCGAGGAAGATTGCGCGTACTGTCCGCAGTCGGTGCATCACGACACGGGCCTGCAAGCCGACAAGCTGATGCCGGTCGACGAAGTGCTCGCCGCCGCGAAAGCAGCAAAAGAAAACGGCGCGACGCGTTTCTGCATGGGCGCCGCATGGCGCAATCCGAAGGACCGCCATCTCGAGCCGATCAAGGACATGATCCGCGGCGTGAAGGCGATGGGACTCGAAACCTGCGTGACGCTCGGCATGCTCGAGACGCATCAGGCGCAAGCGTTGCGCGAGGCCGGGCTCGACTACTACAACCACAATCTGGATACGTCGCCGGAGTTTTACGGCCAGATCATTTCGACGCGCACGTATCAGGATCGTCTTGACACGCTGGAACGCGTGCGCGATGCGGGCATCAACGTGTGCTGCGGCGGCATTGTCGGCCTCGGCGAATCGCGCCGCGAGCGTGCGGGCCTGATCGCGCAACTGGCGAACATGGAGCCGTATCCGGAATCGGTGCCGATCAACAATCTGGTGCAAGTGGAAGGCACGCCGTTGACCGGCACGGAAGCGATCGATCCGTTCGAATTCGTGCGGACCATCGCGATTGCGCGCATCACGATGCCGCGCGCGATGGTGCGCCTGTCCGCCGGCCGCGAGCAGATGGACGAGGCGTTGCAGGCGATGTGTTTTCTCGCGGGCGCGAACTCGATTTTCTACGGCGATCAGTTGCTGACTACCAGCAACCCGCAAGCCGAAGCGGACCGCAAGCTGCTCGCGCGCCTCGGCATTCGCGCCGAAGCCGCGCAGCAGATGCCGCTCGATAAGAGCGGCTGCGAGCACGGCTGCGAGCACGCGTAAAGCGCATTACTTCCTGTCGACGATGATCTGATCGAAAGTCCCGCCGTCGGAGAAATGCGTCTGCTGCGCTTTCTGCCAGCCACCGAACATTTCTTCGACGGTGAAGGTCTTGATCGGCTTGAACTCCGCGGCGTGTTTCGCGAGCACGTTCTTGTCGCGCGGACGCAGATGATGTTGCGCGATGATCTCCTGCGCGGCCGGCGACCACAGATAGTCGAGATACGCCTGCGCTTCCTTGCGCGTGCCGCGCTTGTCGACCACCTTGTCGACGATCGACACCGGCGGTGCGGCCAACAGGCTCACCGACGGATACACCGCCTCGAAATTGCCGCCGCCCACGCCGCTGTTCATCAGCGCGACTTCGTTTTCGAACGTGACCAGCACGTCGCCGATGCCGCGTTGCGTGAACGTCGTCGTCGCGCCGCGGCCGCCCGTGTCGAGCACCGGCACGTTCCTGAACAGCGCCTTTTCGAAGTCGAGCGCCTGCGCATCGGTGCCGCCGTGCTGCTTGCGATAACCCCACGCGGCGAGGTACGTGTAGCGTCCGTTGCCGGACGTCTTCGGATTCGCGATCACCACTTGCACGCCGGGCTTCGCGAGATCGTCCCAGTCATTGATGTGCTTCGGGTTGCCCTTGCGCACGAGGAACACCATCGTCGTCGTGTACGGCGCGCTGTCGTCCGGCAGACGCGTGCGCCAGTTGGCGGGCACCAGTTGGCCTTTTTCCGCGAGGAGGTCGATGTCGTTCGGCTGGTTCATCGTCACGACGTCGGCCTGCAAGCCCTGCAATACCGACAACGCCTGTGCGCTCGACGCGCCATGCGACTGGCGAATCGACACGGTCTCGCCGCTCTTCTGCTTGTACGCGGCGATGAAGCCCGCGTTGATATCCTTGTACAACTCGCGCGTCACGTCGTACGACACATTCATCAACGACGTCTCGGCATGCGCCGCCGATATGCCGCCAGCGCCGAAGCCGAGCGTGAGCGCCGTAAAGCCGGCCGCCAGCCAGCGTGAAGTCCCCGTCTTGCCTGCCATCTTGTCCCCGCTATCGATGTTAAAAACCTGTGGCCGCGCAATCGCGCAGCATCAAGCGGGATTCTAGCGGATCGCCTATACGCGGCCAGCCGGGCCGGCCCGAGCAACGCACTCGAGCCCGCGCGTTAAACCAGCGCGTGCTGCCCGATCTCGAGCGCTTCGTCGCGAAAGCGCAGCGGCGCCGCGCAATGCACGAGCGTGTCGATGAAATACTTGGCCCGCGGCCACGGTCCGAATCCGGCTGCGGTATTGATGTGCCCCGCGTCGCCGAGATTGACAAACGCACTGCCGAAACGCTGCGCGAGTTCGCGAGCGCCGGCAAGCGGCATCCACGGATCGGTTTCGCTGCCGATCAGAATGGACGGCACACCCAGCCGCCGCGCCTCGAACGATCCGGCGAAGGCGAACTTTTGCGGGCTCGCGGGCGCGACGAGGAGCACGCCGACCACTTCGTTCGCATACGACGCCTGCTGCAACGCGTGAGCGGCAGCAAGACATCCGAAGCTGTGCGCGGCGAGCACGAACGGCCCGCGTTCGCGCGCGAGCAACTCGCGCAGCGAGTTGGCCCAGCCGGCGACGTCCGGTGCATCCCAGTCGGCCTGCTCGACGCGCAACGAGCGCGCGAACTGGCGTTCGAGCCACGTTTGCCAATGTGCGCCCTCGCTGCCGTGCAGACCCGGAACGGTCACGAGCCGCGGCGGCCACGGCGATCTGGTGCATGAAAGCATGTCTGTCCCTCGCAAAGGGAAAACCGGGTAGTCATTGTCCCGCCGCCCGTCGCGCGGACGAACCAAGTTTTTGTGCTTTGTTTATCGACTGAATCTGCGGATCGCGAAGCCGAAAGCGGACGGTCGTGCGCAAGCGCGCGGGATCGTCGGCGAAAAAGTAGAATGAAGCCTGCCCATAAAAGGAGGAGCCCTCATGTCGTCAGCGTCGCGCGCCGCGCCGCAGCCGTCGCGAGCCTTGCAGCCGCCCCGCCGCCCGCCACGCCCGCACCGCGCGCGCAGCGTGAACCGGGGCCGTTGCGCGTGCAACGGTGAGGTCGCATGAAAGTCCTCTTCTATATGCCGAACGCCGAAGCCGCAGCCTGGCTGCATGACTTTGCGCGCGCGCTGCCGCAAGCCGATCTGCGCGAGTGGCAACCCGGCGACACCGCGCCCGCCGATTTCGCGGTCGTCTGGCGGCCACCGCGCGAGATGCTGGCCGGCCGCGCCGATTTGCGCGCGATCTTCAATCTGGGCGCGGGCGTCGATGCGATTCTCGCGCTCGAACGCGAGCAGCCCGGCACCTTGCCGCCCAATGCGCCGTTGATCCGTCTCGAAGACACCGGCATGGCGCCGCAAATGGCCGAGTATGTGACGCACGCGGTGCTGCGTTATCTGCGGCGCTTCGACGAATATGAAGCGCTGCAGCGCGAGCGCCGCTGGCAAGTGCTCGATCCGCATCCACGAGACACGTTCACGGTCGGCGTGCTCGGGCTCGGCGTGCTGGGCGCACATGTCGCGCAAACGGTCGCGCGATTCGGCATGCCGGTGCGCGGCTACAGCCGCAGTGCGAAGGATGTCGAAGGCATCACCACGTTCGCCGGCGAAGCGCGTTTCGACGCGTTTCTCGACGGCGTGAAAGTGCTCGTCAATCTGCTGCCGCATACGCCGGATACCGCAAACGTGCTGAATGCCCGCACGTTTTCGAAGCTCGCACGCGGTGCGTATCTGATCAACGTTGCACGCGGCGCGCATCTGGTGGAAGCCGATCTGCTCGACGCGCTCGCAAGCGGTCAACTCGCCGCGGCCACGCTCGACGTGTTTCAGGAAGAGCCGTTGCCGCCCGATCATCCGTTCTGGCAGGAGCCGCGCATTACCGTCACGCCGCACATGTCGGCGCTGACCTTGCGCGAAGAAAGCGTCGCGCAGATCGCGCAAAAAATGCTCGCGCTCGAACGCGGCGAAGCCGTCGGCGGCGTGGTGAATATCGAGCGCGGATATTGACGGCGTGGAGTCACAATCACGTCAAGGAGACACAACATGGCCGTACCCCAGCAAGTGAAAATCGTCGAAGTCGGTCCGCGTGACGGTCTGCAAAACGAGAAGGATTTCGTGCCGACGGCGATCAAGGTCGAGTTGATCAACCGGCTCGCGGCAGCGGGTTTTCGCAACGTCGAAGCGGCGTCGTTCGTGTCGCCGAAATGGGTGCCGCAAATGGCCGACGGCGCCGACGTGATGGCCGGCATCGAGCGGCGCACCGGCACGATCTATTCGGTGCTCACGCCGAATCTGCGCGGCTTCGAAGGTGCGCTCGCCGCGCGCGCCGACGAGATCGTGATCTTCGGCGCGGCGAGCGAAGCGTTCTCGCAGAAGAACATCAATTGCAGCATCGCGGAAAGCATCGAGCGATTCGCGCCGGTCGCGCAGGCGGCGAAGCAGCACGGCTTGCGCATGCGCGGCAGCGTGTCGTGCGCGCTCGGCTGTCCGTATCAGGGCGAGGTGCCGGTGGCGTCGGTGGTCGATGTGGTGCAACGTTTCGCGGCGCTCGGTTGCGACGAGATCGATATCGCCGATACGATCGGCGTGGGTACGCCCAAGCGCACGCGCGAAGTGTTCGAAGCCGTGACCCGCGTGTTTCCGCGCGAGCGTCTGTCCGGGCACTTTCACGACACCTACGGCCAGGCGCTCGCGAATATCTACGCGGCGTTGCAGGAAGGCATCGAGATTTATCACGCGTCGGTGGCCGGGCTCGGCGGCTGTCCGTATGCGAAGGGCGCAACAGGCAACGTCGCCACCGAAGACGTGCTGTACTTGATGAACGGCCTTGGCATCGAAACGGGCATCGACCTCGCGCAAGTCGTGGGCATCGGCGATTTCATTTCGACGGCAATCGGCCGGCCGAACGTGTCGCGCGCGGGCAAGGCGTTGCTTGCGAAGGCGCGCAGCGAAGCCGCCAATTGCGTATGAGCCGGACCGAACGGCATGCTTGAGGCGCAACACCCATACTCAAACCATCAGGACCTGAAACGATGACGGACCACGCTTTTCTCGACTCCGACGACCTCACCGCATTGCCGGATTCCGCACGCCGTGTCGCGCTGCTGCTGCGCGAGCGCGGCCACGCGGGACGGGTCGTGATGCTGCCGGAAACCGGCAAAACTTCGGCCGAGGCCGCCGCGGGCCTCGGCTGTTCGGTCGCGCAGATCGCGAAGTCGATTCTGTTTCGCCGCCGCGAAGACGACGCGCCGGTGCTGGTGGTCGCGAGCGGCGCAAATCGCGTCGATGAAAAAAAAGTGGCGGCGCAGGTCGGCGAGATTGGCCGCGCGGATGCGAAGTTCGTCCGCGAAAAAACCGGCTATGCGATCGGCGGCGTGTGTCCGGTCGGGCATGCGGTCGAACCCGTCACGCTGATCGACGAAGACCTGCTCGCGCTCGACAGCCTGTGGGCCGCCGCGGGTCATCCGCACGCGGTGTTCAATCTGACCGCGCAGGAACTGATTGCGTTGACGGGCGCGCCGGTGGTCGACGTGGCGCTGCGCGAGACGGCCTGAATCCGATGACAGCGCGAATCGATCACGCAGCGACAGGCGGCGGCGTGCCGTCGCCGTGCATCAACGTGTGCCGGATGGACGCGTCGAGCGGCTGGTGCGAAGGATGCCTGCGCACCATCGACGAAATCGCCGGCTGGTCGCTCTACGATGACGACGAAAAACGCGCGGTATGGGACGCGCTCGAAGCGCGCCGCGCCGAATTGATCGCCCGCCAGGCGAAGGTGCAACGATGAACGCGGCGCCGCGCATTGTCACCATCGGCGAGACGTTTAGCGCGACGCTCGCGCTGTCGGCGGATTCGGTGAAAACGTTCGCGACGCTCGTCAACGATCTGAACCCGCTGCATCACGACGAGGCCTATGCCGCGCAAAGCCGATTCGGCGGTCTCATCGCGTCGGGCACGCAGCCCACCGCGCATTTCATGGCGCTTCTCGCCACGCATTTTTCGACCTACGCGCAGCCGCTCGGACTCGAGTTCGATATCAAGCTGAAGAAGGCCGCGCACGCCGGCGACACGCTCGTGATGACATGGCGTGTGCGCGATGCTTACTGGAAGCCGAGCCTGCACGGCGACCTGACGCATCTGGAAGGCACGGTCAAGAATCAGCGCGGCGAAGTGACCGTTGTGGGCGCATCGACCATTCTCGTGATGCCGAAGCCCGAAGCGTCCGTCGACGCGAGCATCAACACGGGCACGCTATGACCGAGTTGACCACTGCATTGACCATCGCATTGCCCGCATCAGTGCGCGTGTTCGAGCGCGGCTGGCTGTCATCGAACAATGTGCTGCTCATCGACAACGACTGCGCCGCGCTCGTCGATACCGGCTACGCGACGCATGCGCAGCAAACACGCGCGCTCGTGCAACAGACACTTGGCGAGCGGCCGCTCGATCTGATCGTCAACACGCATCTGCATTCGGATCATTGCGGCGGCAACGCGTTGTTGCAGGCGACGTGGCCATGCCGCACGCTCATTCCCGCCTGCGAAGCCGGCGCGGTGCGCGACTGGGACGAAGCGCGTCTGACTTTCCGCGCGACCGCGCAGACTTGCGAGCGCTTTGTGTTCACCGGCACGATCGCGCCGGGCGTGATGCTGCGCCTCGGCGCACTCGACTGGCAGGTGCTCGGCGCGCCCGGCCACGATCCGCATTCGCTGATACTGTACTGCGCGGCCGAACGCGTGCTGATCAGCGCCGACGCGCTGTGGGAAAACGGCTTCGGCGTGATCTTTCCGGAGCTGGAAGGCGAAAGCGGCTTTGCCGAGCAGCAGGCGGTGCTCGAGGCGATTGCCGCGCTCGACGTGCGCGTCGTGATCCCCGGTCATGGCGCGCCCTTCACGAACGTCGAGCAGGCGCTGGAGCGCGCTTTCTCGCGGCTCGCGTGGCTGCGGGCCGATCCGGCGCGCAATGCAAAGAATGCGCTGAAGGTATTGATCGTCTTCAAGCTACTCGATGTGCGCGCAACGAGCTTCGCGGCGTTGCTGGAGATGCTCGACGGCGCAGCGGCGATGCGCGCGGCGGCCTCGATGCTGAAACCGCGCGGCGAGTGGCCGGCGCTTGTCAAAGCGATCGTCGGCGAGCTGGCTGCCGGGAATGGGCCGCTTACGGTGGATGGTGAAAGGATCGTCGCGCGATAGTGCTGCAACCGGGAATGCAGTCGTGCAGTGAAGTAAGGCAGCGACGTGCAGCAGCAGCAGCGCTCACGCAAAAACCGCCGCCACAAAAAGAAAGCCGCTCAACCTGTGAAGGCGAGCGGCGGAAATTCTGTCGGACGTGATCAGCGTCTGCCCGAATGATACGCGCGCGCGATTTTCGGCCGCATCAGTGATTTCCCTACAGATGCATGACGGCGGCTGTTAACCCGCATACACGCCGGCGCGCGCAAACCGGCGCCGACATTAGCTTTGCGAACCATTAGTCCGCTGATATGAACAAACGTGGTTCGTTTGCAATCCGTAGCATTTGGGCGGTTGCATCGGCTGCCTCCGGCTGAAACAGCAAAGCGCCGCATTCAAACAGACGGCGCGCGTCTTTGCGGCACGATCCGCCAGCCGAGATTGACGCCCGCAGCGGCAAGCAGAATCAGCACCGCGCCCAGCACCTGAATCCACGCGAGCGTCTGTCCGAACGCGATTCTGTCGACGATGATCGCGACCACCGGATAGATGAACGACAGCGCGCCGGTCATCGAAGTCGGCAGCTTCTGGATCGCGCCATACAGCAGCACATACATGAGCCCGGTGTTCACCACGCCCAGCACGACCAGCTCGAGCCATTGAACGCCCGTGGCCGGCAGCGCGTCGAAACGCACGAGCGGCGCGAGCATCACCACGCCGAGCGACACCTGGATCAGCGCGATCAGATGCGGCGGCGTGCCCTTCAAATGCTTGGTGATGATCGACGACACCGCGTACATCGCCGCCGCGCCGACCGCGTACCCGATGCCGACCAGATACTGCCCCGGCACGGCCAGTACCGCGGGTTCGACCTTCACGACGAACACGAGCCCAATGAACGCGAGCACGAGCCACAGTACCGTCGACGCGCTGATCCGCTCGCGAAACACGATTGCGCCCAGCGCGACCAGCATGAAAGGTTGCGTGTTGTAGACGGCCGTCGCCATCGAGATCGACGCACGCGAATACGCGGCGAACAGCAGCACCCAATTGGCGACGATCGCCGCGCCGCCGAGCAGCGCGAGGCCAACCATCTTCCACGAGAACAGCTTGCGCCTGAACAGGCCGAGCACTGCGCATACGAGCGCGAGCGTCGCGCCACCGAAAATGCAGCGGAAGAACACCACGTTAAATGCGCTTTGCTGCGACGACACGACCAGCCAGCCGATCGTGCCCGACATCAGCATTGCCACGCTCATCTCCGCCGCGCCGCGGCGGATGTCGTTTGAAGCCATGATTCGATCCTCGAATGGATTCCTGTATGGCAAGCAGTGTAAATAATCCGGTCGAGCGAATACATGGATAAACTTAAGCCATACCGCCATACCACCTAAAATTCGAAGGCCGTCATGACGAAACGCCTTACTCCGTTAGCGCCTGTCCCGCTCGACGAAACCGATCGCGCGCTGCTCGCCGCGCTCGCCGAAGATGCGCGCCGCCCGGTCAGCGAACTGGCGCGGCTCGTCGGACTTTCGGCGCCGAGCACGGCCGAGCGCATCCGCAGACTCGAGGCGCAAGGCGTGATCGAGCGCTTCACGGTGCAACTCGATCCGCGCGCGCTCGGCTTCACGCTGCAAGCCATCGTGCGTGTCAAGCCGCTGCCGGGGCAGTTGCATCTGGTGGAAGAAGTGATCCGGCGAATTCCGCAGTTCGTCGAATGCGACAAGGTGACGGGCGACGATTGCTTCATCTGCCGTCTTTATCTGCGGACGATCGATCAGCTTGACGAGATTCTGTCGAAGGTCACCGAGCGCGCGGAGACCAGCACGGCAATCGTCAAGTCGACGCCCTTGGCGCGGCGGCTGCCGCCGCTTGGTTAGGCGCGCGAAGCACAACCGCCTTCGCGCTCTACCGCTCTATCGCTTCAAAGAAGGACAGCATTTCGGCGAGCAATTCGTCCGGCGCCTCTTCCGGCAAATAGTGGCCGCACCGCAGCGAACGCCCGCTCACGTCGCGCGCGACATGACGCCATTCGGCGAGCGCGTCGAAGCACTTTTCGATGACGCCGTTCTCGCCCCACAGCACACGCAATGGGCAAGCAATCTTATGTCCGCGTTCGATGTCGGCGCGGTCGTGTTCGAGATCGATGCTCGCCGACGCGCGGTAGTCCTCGCACATCGCGTGCACCGCGCCTGGTTGCGCGAGCGCCGCGCGATACGCGTCGAGCGAGGCCGGTTCGAACGGCGCGAGGCCAGCATGACGGCTGCCCATCACCGCATCGACATACGCGGCGGGATTGGCGCCGATCAGCGTCTCCGGCAGCGGCTCGGGCTGGATCAGGAAGAACCAGTGGAAGTAATGCGTGGCGAACGTGCGGTCGGTGGCTTCGTACATCGCGAGCGTCGGCGCGATGTCGAGCAGCATCAGACGCTCGACGGCATCCGCGTGATCGAGCGCCATGCGATGCGCGACGCGCGCGCCGCGATCGTGCGCACAAACGAGAAACCGCTCGTAGCCGAAGTGGCGCATCACGGCGACCTGATCGGCGGCCATCGCGCGTTTGGAATACGGCGTGTGCGCCGTGTCGCTCGCCGGCTTGCCCGATGCGCCGTAGCCGCGCAGATCGGTGGCGATGACCGTGAAGTGCTGAGCCAGTCGCTCGGCGCAGCGCGCCCAGATCAGATGCGATTGCGGATGGCCGTGCAGCAGCAGAAGCGGCGGCCCCGCTCCGCCCTTCACTCCAAAGATATCCGCATCGCCCACAGCGACGCGAAAGGGCGTGAAATTCTCGAAGGCCATGGCCGTGTCTCTTGTCGTTTGGAGTGCGTGCATTGTAAAAGCCCAATGTGTCCGCACGCGGTGGGATAGCCCACGCAAGCATAGAACCTGAACACTCCTTCCAACCGTTCTAAACGATGCGGCGAACGCGGCGCGAGCGCTTCGCCTATAATCGAACGACCGTTCTTAAACGTTCCTGCATCTATGCATGCTGTCGGCTGCAACGCGGCGCGCGCCGCATGCCGCTAAACTCATCAAATAGCCGGGCGCCTCGCGCACACCGGCTCGTCAATCAGGAGACTCGCACTATGGCATTGCCCGCCGTTCTGCAAAATCTGGCGTTGCCTGTCGTCGCCTCGCCGATGTTCATCGTCAGCTATCCCGAGCTCGTGCTGGCGCAGTGCAAGGCCGGCATCGTCGGTTCGTTTCCGGCGCTGAATGCGCGCCCTGCCGAGTTGCTCGACGAATGGCTCACGCAGATTCAGGCGCAACTCGCCGAGCATCGCGCTGCGAATCCCGACGCGCGCATCGGACCGATTGCCGTCAACCAGATCGTTCATCAATCGAATACGCGGCTCGAGCACGACGTGCGCGTATGCGTCGAACACAAGGTGCCGATCTTCATCACGAGCCTGCGCGCGCCGGCGCGAGAAATTGTCGACGCCGTGCACAGCTATGGCGGCATCGTGCTGCATGACGTGATCAATCTGCGTCACGCGCAGAAGGCGCTCGAAGCGGGCGTCGACGGTTTGATCCTGGTGGCGTCGGGCGCGGGCGGTCATGCGGGCACCACGTCGCCGTTTGCGCTGGTCGGCGAAGTGCGGCGCATTTTCGACGGCCCGATCGTGCTGTCCGGCGCGATCGCGAACGGCGGCTCGATCCTCGCCGCGCAAGCGATGGGCGCAGACCTCGCGTACATGGGCACGCGCTTCATCGCGACCAAAGAGGCGCACGCGGTGGAGAGCTACAAGCAGGCTATCGTGAGCTCGTCGGCGTCGGACATCATCTACACGAACCTGTTCACGGGCGTGCATGGTAATTACATTCGCGAGAGCATCGTCAACGCCGGGCTCGATCCAGATGCGCTGCCGGAATCGGACAAGACCAAGATGAACTTTGCCAACGAAAAGGCCAAGGCGTGGAAAGACATCTGGGGCGCGGGCCAGGGCGTCGGCCTGATGGACGACGTGCCGAGCGTGAGCGAACTGGTCGCGCGTTTGTCGAAGGAATACGACGACGCGAAGGCGCGCCTCGGCATCGCGCGCTGACGCCAGGCTTCGCCCGCCTACATGTTCCGCCGATACTGCCCGCCAACCTCGAACAGCGCGTGCGTGATCTGTCCGAGCGAACACACGCGGACCACGTCCATCAGCACCGTAAAGACGTTTTCATCGTCGATCACCGCGCGCTTCAGACGCTCCAGCGCGGCAGGCGCGGCCTCGCGATGCCGCGCCTGAAAATCGCGCAGGCGTTTTAGCTGGCTTTGCTTTTCTTCGTCGGTGGAACGGGCGAGCGCGATGGGCTGCGGCGCCTCATGCGGATGCGCGCTCACGAATGTATTCACACCCACGATCGGATACGAGCCGTCATGCTTGCGATGCTCGTATAGCATCGACTCGTCCTGAATGCGTCCGCGCTGATAACCCGTCTCCATTGCGCCGAGCACGCCGCCGCGCTCGGTGAGCCGGTCGAACTCGGCGAGCACCGCTTCTTCGACGAGATCGGTCAACTCGTCGATCACAAAACTGCCCTGATTCGGGTTCTGATTCTTCGCGAGTCCCCATTCGCGATTGATGATCAACTGAATCGCCACCGCGCGACGCACCGACTCTTCGGTGGGTGTGGTGATGGCTTCGTCGAAGGCATTGGTGTGCAGCGAGTTGCAGTTGTCGTAGATCGCGATCAGCGCTTGCAGCGTGGTACGAATGTCGTTGAAGTCGATCTCCTGCGCATGCAGGCTGCGCCCCGACGTCTGCACGTGATACTTGAGCTTCTGGCTGCGCTCGTTCGCGCCGTAGCGTTCGCGCATCGCGATTGCCCAGATGCGTCGCGCGACGCGGCCGAGCACCGTGTATTCCGGGTCCATGCCGTTCGAAAAGAAGAACGACAGGTTCGGCGCGAAGTCGTCTATCGACATGCCTCGTGCGAGGTACGCCTCGACATAGGTGAAGCCGTTGGCGAGCGTATAGGCGAGTTGCGAGATCGGATTCGCGCCGGCCTCGGCAATGTGATAGCCGGAGATCGACACCGAATAGAAATTGCGCACGCCGTGTTCGACAAAGTACGCCTGAATATCGCCCATCACTTTCAGGCTGAATTCCGTCGAAAAGATGCAGGTGTTCTGGCCTTGGTCTTCTTTGAGGATGTCGGCCTGCACGGTGCCGCGCACATTTTCCAACGCGATGTGGCGCGTCGCGGCGAGTTCGTCGTCGGTGAGTGCGCGGCCTAGTTCGTGTTGCTTGCGCGTGATCTGCTGATAGATCGCGACGTTGAAAAACATCGCGAGGATGGTCGGCGCGGGGCCGTTGATCGTCATCGACACCGACGTTTCCGGCGCGCACAGATCGAAGCCGTCGTAGAGCGCGTGCATGTCGTCGAGCGTCGCGACCGACACGCCCGAATTGCCCACCTTGCCGTAGATGTCCGGCCGTTCGTGCGGCTCTTCGCCGTACAGCGTGACGGAATCGAAAGCAGTGGAAAGACGCTTGGCCGGCATGCCCTCGGACAGCAGCTTGAAACGCCGGCTGGTGCGCGACGGGTCGCCTTCGCCCGCGAACATACGCGTCGGGTCTTCGTTTTCGCGGCGGAACGGGAATACGCCTGCGGCGAACGGGAAGTAGCCGGGCAGGTTCTCGAGCATGAGCCAGCGCAAAATCTCGCCGTGATCGACGAACTTCGGCAGCGCAACTTTGCGGATCGGCGTGCCGGACAAGGTGGTGACCGTGAGCGCCGTGCGGATCTCGCGGTCGCGAATGCGGATGACGTGTTCGTCGCCGGAATACGCGGCGACGGTTTGCGGCCAGGCGTCGAGTAGCTTGCGTTCGTGTTCGCCTAGTGCGGCTGTACGTTGCTCGATTAGTGCGTCGAGTTGGGCTGTGGGTGCGTTGGCGTTTGTGTCGTTGTTTGTGTCGTTGTCATTCGTGTCGGCTTCGCCGAGCATTCGGCGCGCTTCGATGAGTTGCCAGCGTTCACGCGCGATGCGCGCCTGCGCATCGGCGCGCTCGCGATAAACGTGAACGGTCTGCGCGATTTCCGCGAGATAGCGCACGCGCGCCGGCGGGACGATTGCATGACGGCCGCTCGAAAACCGCAGGTCGGCTCGCGCGGCAAGACGTCCGCCGCCGTCCGCGCGCAGGCCATGCTTGTGCAACGCGTTCGCGAGATGCACGTAGAGCGCGGTCACGCCGTCGTCGTTGAAACGCGAAGCGATCGTGCCGAACACCGGCATCGCGTCGGGCGGCTTCACGAACTCGCCGCGATTGCGCTGCACCTGCTTCGCGACATCGCGAAGCGCATCGGCAGCACCCTTGCGGTCGAACTTGTTGATCGCGACGAAGTCGGCGAAATCGAGCATGTCGATTTTTTCGAGCTGGCTCGCCGCGCCGAACTCAGGCGTCATCACGTACAGCGATTCGTCGACGAACGGCACGATGGCGGCGTCGCCCTGACCGATACCCGACGTCTCGACGACGATCAGATCGAAGCCCGCTGCCTTGCAGAGCATCAGCGCGTCGGGCAGCGCGTTCGAGATTTCGCTCGACGCCTCGCGCGTCGCCATCGAGCGCATGTAGATACGTGCACCGCCGCGCGCGCCGCCGTCCCAATCGCCGATCGCGTTCATGCGGATGCGGTCGCCAAGCAGCGCGCCGCCCGACTTGCGGCGCGATGGGTCGATGGCGAGCACGGCAATGGTGAGCGCGTCGCCGTAATCTAGGCGGAAGCGGCGGATCAGTTCATCCGTCAGCGACGATTTACCCGCGCCGCCCGTGCCGGTGATGCCCAGCACGGGAATCTGCGCGGCTTGCGCCAGGGTCGCGATTTTGCTGCGCTCGGCGGCGGTGACGGCGCCGGTTTCGAATGCGCTGATGAGTTGGGCGAGGTGGCGGAACGCGATGGTGGTGGGGTGTTCGGTGCGTCCAGCCGTCAAACCGTCGATCCATTCGCCGACTGCGCCGGCTGTGCCCCTCGGCACCGCGGCGCTCTCGCGCGCAAGCGCTGCGCACCGCCCAATCATGTCGTCGATCATGCCTTGCAGGCCAAGCCGCTGGCCGTCGTGCGGCGAATAGATTTTTTCGACGCCGTATCGTTCCAGCGCGACGATTTCCTCGGGGACGATCACGCCGCCTCCGCCGCCGAACACCTTGATGCGCTCGCCGCCGCGCGCGCGCAGCAGATCGACGAGATAGCGGAAGTATTCGTTGTGGCCGCCCTGGTAGCTCGACACCGCGACGCCGTCGGCGTCTTCCTGAAGCGCGGCGGTCGCGACTTCATCGACGGAACGGTTGTGGCCCAGGTGGATGACCTCCACGCCGCTTGCTTGCAGAATGCGCCGCATGATGTTGATCGACGCGTCGTGGCCGTCGAACAAGGCTGCGGCAGTGACGAAACGCAAGCGCCGGCCGGCGGGCAGCTCGTGGCTGGCGGCGCGCTGCGGCGAGGACAGATCGGTCATGTCTCCCCCAATCGTTACGCTGTTTGCGTGTGCGGGTGCTGGCAACCAGTATAGCGAAAGGGGGCGCTACCTCACCGCCATCGCCTTGATCTGCTCAAGCGACGGCCACAGCGATTCGTTCGCGAAGCGGTCAGCCAGAAAATCCACGAACGACCGCACCTTCGCCGACAAATGGCGACGGCTTGCGTAGACGACATGGATCGGCAGCTCGCGCGGCGGCACTTCATCGACGAGCAGCGGCACGAGACGCCCTTCCGCCAGATCGGCGCCGATCACCTCGGTGCCGAGCAGCGCGATGCCCGCGCCATGCAGCACCATCACGCGTTGCGCCTCGAGATGGTTGACGATCAGATTGCCGGACAAGCGCACGCGCGCCGCCTCGCCCGTGGTTTGCATGACATCGAGCGCCGACACGCCCGCGTACTGCAGATAGTTGTGGCGCGCGAGATCGGCGGCTGTTTTGGGCGTGCCGCGCCGGCGCAAGTAATCGGGCGACGCGCACAGCAGCAGATGCGCCATCGCGATCGGCCGGGCAATCAGCGACGACGACTTCATGCCGCTCGGCGAAGCGCGAATCGCAACGTCGAAGCCCTCGTCGATCAGCTCGACCACGCGGTCGGACAACGTGATGTCGACGGTGACCTGCGGATACTGCGCGGCGTAGTCGGCGACGGCGGCCATCACGTGGCTGAGCCCGAACGCCGACAACGACGACACGCGCAAGCGCCCTTGCGGCACCACGCTCGCCGCGCCGACCACCTGCTCGGCTTCCTCTAGTTCGGTGAGCACCTGACTCAGACGCTCGTAGTATTCGCGGCCCGCCTCGGTCGGCGCGACGCGGCGCGTCGTGCGATTGAGCAAGCGCGCGCCGAGCTGCTGTTCGAGATGCATCACATGCTTGCTCGCCATCGCCGCCGACATTTCCATCCGCTCAGCCGCGCCGACGAAGCTGCCCACCTCGACCACTTGCCGGAACACTTTCATGCTGACGAGGGTGTCCATCGAATCGCTCGCTCAAGGAATTAATCGGCGTCATTTTGCATGGTTTATCAAGAACCGGTGGGGAAAGGCCGCGTGCGAGCAATGCCGAATGACTAAAACGACGAAAGCCCGCGTTCGGTGAGAACGCGGGCTTTGTGGTTACTGCGAGCCTGGCTGCGACTTCGACTGCGGCTGCGACTTCGACTGCAACGTTAACTGCGCCGAACATCGCTTGGCGCGCAGCGACACAAGCGAGCCGCCGCGCCCCGCGTTTCAGCCGCGCCTAGAACTTCGCGCGCAAGCCGACGCCGTACGTGTTGCCGCTCGACTGATTGCTGATGTGGTCGTACAGATAAGCCGCATAAACGTCGGTGCGCTTGGACAGCGGATAGTCGTAGCCGACCGCGGCCGTCTGACGGGTCTGGTCGAAGCCGCCGCCATCGCGCGAGTACGCGTACGACGCCATCACCGTGCCCGGCCCGAACGGCACTGACACGCCGCCTTGCGCCGTGTTCACATGCCAGCTCGTCAGCGTCTGGTCGTTATGCGTGTACATGTACTGACCGAACAGCTTCACGTACTTCAGGTCGTACGACAGGCCGAGTTGCGCGACGCTTTGCGCCTTCAGGCCCGGCACGCCCGACGAATCGAAGCTGCCCAGATCACCCGGCGTGTTGTTGAAGTTCACGTACTGATAGACGGCGGTCGCGGCGAACGGGCCGTGGAAATACAGCACCTGGCCGCTCCACTTCTTCGCGCCGTTCTGCGTCGTGTTGCCGAGCGCGTACATCGCGCTTGCCGACAGTCCGTTGAAATTCGGCGATTGGTACTGCACCGCATTATTCCAGCCGGAGTCGCCGGTCACGCCCTGGTCCGTCGAGTACGTCGGGAACGTGCCGAGCCCGAGATAGACGTGGTAGACCATCGGCGAGAAAACGTACGAGTCGATGAACGGGTTGAACAGAATCGTCGACACGAACAAATGGGTGGTCAGACGGCCGGCCGTGACCGTGCCGTACGGCGATTCGATACCGACGTAGGCGTTGCGCGAGAACGTGCTGTCGCCGGTGAAGCGGCCGTACTGGCCGTTTTGCGCGCGGAAAAATCCTTCGAGTGTGAAGATCGCCTTGTAGCCGTTGCCCAGGTCCTCAGCCCCTTTGAAACCCCAGTACGAGGTCGACATGCCGCCGCCGGACACGCCCACTGCGGTCTTGCCGCCGGGGAATTTCTGCGCGCCGACCCATTCGTCGACCTGGCCATAAAGCTGCACGCTCGATTGCGCGAAAGCAGACGATGCGCCGGCCAGCAAAGCGGCACATGCGGTCGCCTTGAGGGTGGTCTTCAGCGCACGGCTGATGTTTGTTTTCATGGATTCTCCAGTCTTTGTCAAAAAGGGTGTGGCTGTGCGAAAGGGCAAGCTCGCGCGAACCATTGTTGTTGTCCGTCCGATCATCGAGCCAATCTGGGCGGGACCATCTTTGCGGACCATTTTTATAAACAAAAACATGGCTCGTTATTGCCGGTATATCGGTCTGATTAGGTTCGTCGTTTATCGGCCGGTTAAAGACCGTTGTGCAAGCCGTTTCGCGGTGCCGCGGCAGACGCAATGAATCGCGCCAGGCAGCGCTCGCGGCACGCCAGCCGGTTAATAACGCTTCACATGACATCCCGATGACGCAGCGCCGCATAACCGCCCCGATTTGACGACGGGAGACGGTCTGCTGCCGAGTGTTTTCAAAAAAGTGTGGCGTCGAAACGTCAACTAGAGCGGAGGCGTTTCAATGCTTGTGACAAGAGAATTGAGATGTAATGCGGATGCGAAGCGGATTGAAAGGCGGAGTTGCTTGTGAAATGCGCGGGATACGTCGTGGAGCAACGGACGTTGTATGCGTATGCGACGTGCGCGTGTAAACGCCTCGGGCCAAACCGGCTGCAAGCGGCCAACGTCAGCGCAAGTTAGTTACGGTAGGGCGAAGCTTCGGGCGGGCGGCTGTCGTCGCCCTGGCGCTGGATCGAGCGGATGGAGCTGCGTTCTTCGTTATATCGCGCGACGTCGGCGCGGATCGAGCCCGAGCGAACCGGCGGGTTGGACTGCGGCCGCTGTCCGGGACGCGATTCGGCGCTGACGGGCGTGATCACGCCGGGGTACGGTATGCCGCCGCGGCCTTCGCCGGGATAAGAGCCCGGTCCGGCGACACGGCGAATATTGGAGACAGGCGCGCCCGAGCGGTGGAAGGCGCCGCCCACGTCGCGGTTGACGTAATTGCCGTGACCGTAGCTGTCGACGGCGAAACCGGCAACGCCCGGCCCTTTGGCGTAGGCGAACGAGCACAGCGCGACAACAAGCGCGCCCCACAGCCAGTGCTTCGTTCTCGACAACCCGTCCACCCGTGACTCACTTGCCCGAAGACTTGCCTGAAGCCCACCGTTCGAGCTGCGGCGGACTTGTTGAGGGACTGGCGCGGGCGCCGCGGAAAAGCTCGCGGCGCGGGGCATTCCCGACGGCCTTTGAACGGTAATTTATGGTCGTCGGCAGAGGGTGTCGAGCCAAAAAGTGTTAGGCCTCGCCCGCTGTTGTAACACCTTGTTACTGCGACGTTTTTCTACGACATAACCCTTGCGGAAACCGCCTTATGGCGGTTCCGGATCGCGCTCCTGGCATTCGCGGAACGCGTAGCGGAAACGGGTGGCAAGGGTCTGTTATGCGCGCATGATGTCGGGACCGACAAAGCCAAAACCGTGCGCCTCGCGCATGCACAACCGCCTGCGAATTCACGGCCAACCGTGGACAGCACGCAGCTCCGAATGCGCATCACTCATCAATCGATTCGGCAAATGAATTTGCGTTTTCAATCGCTTTCGCGGGAGAATACTGGTTTTCCCTGGCGCTGATCCGCGGCGCTTCGCGCACGCCCCTTGCGTGCAGTCCCGCATTACCGATTTCGAGAATCCGACATGGCCCGCCCGAAACTGCTTCCCGACAACTTCACCTTGTGCCTCGTCGGCACCGTGATATTCGCCAGCCTGTTGCCGGTTCACGGGCAGGCCGCCGTCGGGTTCGACTGGGTCACGAACGTCGCGGTCGGCCTGCTGTTCTTCCTACACGGCGCGAAGCTTTCGCGGGAAGCGATTGTTGCGGGCGCCACGCACTGGCGTCTGCATATAGTCGTACTGCTCAGCACGTTCGCGCTGTTTCCGCTGCTCGGCCTCGCGCTTAAACCGCTCCTTTCGCCACTTGTCACGCCGGCGCTCTATGCCGGGGTCCTCTTCCTCTGCACGTTGCCGTCGACGGTTCAGTCCTCTATCGCGTTCACGTCCATTGCCAAAGGCAACGTGCCGGCCGCCGTTTGCAGCGCGTCGGCCTCGAGTCTGCTCGGCATCTTCGTCACGCCAGCGCTCGTCAGCGTCCTCGTTACGAATCAGGCGGCGGGCGGTAGCTCCCCGTGGCACACCGTCGGCAATATCGTGCTGCAATTGCTGGTGCCGTTCGTGGCGGGCCAACTGCTGCGCCCGCTGATCGGCAAGTGGATCGAGCGGCATCGCAGCGTGCTCAAGTTCGTCGACCAGGGCTCGATTCTGCTGGTGGTGTACGGCGCGTTCAGCGAGTCCGTTACCGAGGGCCTGTGGCACCAGATTCCGCTCTCCGCCCTCGGCGGCGTGCTGCTCATCAGTGTCGTGCTGCTCGCGCTCGCGCTGGGCGTCACCATTCTCGTGAGCAAGCGGCTCGGCTTTTCGCGCGCGGACCAGATCACCATCATCTTTTGCGGCTCGAAGAAAAGCCTGGCCGCCGGCGTGCCGATGGCGAAGGTCATCTTCGCCTCGCAGGCCGTGGGCGCAGTCGTTCTCCCGCTCATGCTGTTCCATCAGATCCAGTTGATGGTGTGCGCCGCGCTCGCGCAGCGCTGGGGCGCCCGCGACATGAGCGGCGAAACGCGCGCCGCCTCGCGCGGGCAAACTGCCGCCGCCGTGGCTCGTCGTTGAACTCGCCGCTGAGTTCGCCGCTGAGTTCGCCGGTAAGCTCGCCGTTGAATACGCGCGCAATGCAAATAGAACATTCATAAGCGCCCTCCCTGAGCGTCGTTTTTCGAAAAGCCGCCTTGCGCGGCTTTTTGCTATTTCACGCGCAAACGCCGCGGTTGTCGCCTCGGCCGGATGGCATAGGCCGATTCCGCAAAATTCCTGGGACGACGCTCGCGCACCACTCAAGTGCAACGCTTCATCAAAAGTTCACTTAATTCTTCGCATGGGCGGTCGTTAAGCCGCAGGTCCATCGCTACGCCGACCTGCCATGCAACTTCGCTCGCCCTCCCGATCCGCCGCGCCGCGCATCGATGAACTGATTGCCCGGCGTGAGCTGTCCGCCGTGTTCCAGCCGATCATCGACTTCGAGGACGGCGCGATTCTCGGCTACGAAGGCCTGATCCGCGGCCCGGCCGGCACGCCGCTCGAAGCGCCGTTCGCGCTCTTTTCGCAGGCGCTCGCCGAAGGCTGCACGATCGAGCTCGAGCAGGCCGCCGCGCGCGCGTGCATCGACGCGTTCGCGCAGCTCGGTCGCGACGGCAAGCTGTTCCTCAACTTCAGCGCGGGCGCGCTGCGGCGCCTGGCCGACGCGCCCGACGAAACGCTCGCGCTGTTGCGCCACCGCGGCGTGGACCCGCAGCGCATCGTGATCGAGTTGACGGAGCAAAGCACGATTCCCGACGTCGGCGCCTTTCTGCCCGTGATCGCCTGCCTGCGCACGGCGGGCGCGCAATTCGCGCTCGACGATTACGGCACCGCGAACGCCAGCATGAATCTGTGGGTGCGGCTGCAACCGGACGTCGTGAAGATCGACCGCTTCTTCATTCACGACATCGCCTGCGATCCGCTGAAATTCGAAGCTGTTCGCGCGATGCAGCACTTTGCGAGCGCGAGCGGCGCGCGGCTCGTCGCCGAAGGCATCGAGAACGAAGCGGATCTGATCGTCGTGCGCGATATGGGAATCGGCTGCGGGCAAGGCTTTTTCTTCGGCCGTCCGCATGCGCAGCCGGCCAGCAAGGTCACCGACGACGCCCGCGACGCGCTGCGCGCCGGCCACATCGCCGTGTTTCCCGAAGCGACGCGCACGCTCGGCGGCGCATCGCCATCGGGCGGCATGGCGTCGGAAAAGATGCTCGTGCACGCGCCCGCGCTGCCGCGCCACGCGACCAACAACGACGTGCTCGAACTCTTCAACCGGCTGCCCGAACTGCACGCGGTGGCCGTCGTCGAACACGACGAGCCGGTCGCGCTGATCAACCGCCGCAGCTTCATGGACCGCTACGCGCTGCCCTATCACCGCGAACTGTTCGGCAAGCGGCCGTGCCTGCTGTTCGCGAATGCGTCGCCGGTCGTGATCGAAAAATCGATGACGGTCGAGCAAATGGCCAAGCTGCTCGCGAGCGACGACCAGCGTTATCTCGCCGATGGCTTCGTCATCACCGAAAACGGCAAGTACGCGGGGCTCGGCACCGGCGAAAACCTCGTGCGCGCGGTCACCGAAGTGCGCATCGAAGCGGCGCGCTACGCGAACCCGCTGACTTTCCTGCCCGGCAACATTCCGATCAGTTCGCACATTGCGCGGCTCGTCGGCAACCACGCGGGTTTCTACGCGTGCTATGTGGACCTGAACCACTTCAAGCCCTTCAACGATCAATACGGCTACTGGCAAGGCGACGAAGTGCTGAAGTTCGCCGCCGCCGTGCTCGCCGACGTCTGCGACCCGACGCGCGACTTTCTCGGCCACGTCGGCGGCGACGACTTCCTGATCCTGTTCCAGAGCGACGACTGGCGCGGGCGCGTGCTGCGCGCGATTCACGCATTCAACGAAGGCGCGCAGCGTTTCTATGCGCCCGCGGACCGTCTGGCCGGGGGCATCCACGGCGAGGACAGGCGCGGCAATCCGACCTTCTTCGGCTTCGTGACGATGGCGATTGGCTGCGTGCGCGTCGAGCCGGATTCCGCCGACGGCGTGTCGCTCTACAACAGCGAGGCAATCGCCACGGTCGCGGCGCTGGCCAAGCGGCGCGCGAAGATGGAAGCGAGCGGCTTCGTGCTGATCGACGCCGAGGAAAGCGTGGCGTTGTTACGCGGACAATCGGAAGCCGCGCTGCACGCAGACTGACGGACTGATAGCGCTCATAGAGGCGAGAGCGCCGCCGAACGCTTTTCCCCGGGCGTGTTTAGCTAGTTTTACTAAACACCAAAAACTCACAAATAGCCCGTACATGCGGGTATTTACGGGTGTGGTCAGCGCTTTTTTCAGGCTGTTTCGGCTACGTTTTACTATACAATCGCCCGGACCCAAACACCGCGCGGCCGCCTTTGCACGGCCGCCTGCTTCGATGGCGATAACCATTCGCGACGTCGCGCGCGCGGCCAGCGTGTCGATCGGCACCGTATCGCGCGCACTGAAAAACCAGCCAGGGCTTTCCGAGGCCACCCGCGTGCGCGTGGTCAAGGCCGCGCGCGAACTCGGCTACGACGCCGCGCAACTGCGTCCGCGTATTCGCCGCCTGACCTTCCTGCTGCATCGGCAGCACAACAACTTCGCCGTCAGCCCGTTCTTCTCGCACGTTCTGCATGGTGTCGAAGACGCGTGCCGCGAGCGCGGCATCGTGCCGTCCGTGCTGACTGCCGGACCGACCGAAGACGTGATTGAGCAGATGCGTCTGCATGCGCCGGACGCCGTCGCGATCGCCGGCTTCGTCGAGCCCGAGACGCTTGCCACGCTCGTCGCGATGCAGCGGCCGCTCGTGCTGATCGACCTGTGGGCGCCCGGCCTGCGCTCGGTCAATCTCGACAACGCCGCGGGCGCCGCGCTCGCCATGCGCCATCTGTTCGAACAGGGGCGCAAGCGCGTCGCGTTCATCGGCGGATCGCTTGCGCACTTCAGCATCGCGCAGCGCGCGCTCGGCTACCGGCGCGCGTTTTTCGAAGCGGGGCTGCTGTTCGACCCGTCGCTGGAAGTGACGATCGACGCCGGCCTCGACCCCGACAGCGGCGCGGCCCGCGCGATGCAGCAACTGCTCGATGCGCCCGATCCGCGTCCGGACGCGGTATTCGCCTACAACGACGCCGCCGCGCTCGCGGCGCTGCGCGCCTGCTTCGCGCGCGGCGTGCGCGTGCCGGAGGACATCGCGGTGATCGGCTTCGACGACATTCCCGCCGCCGCGCATGCCACGCCGCCGCTCTCCACTATCTCCGTCGACAAGGAAGCGCTCGGCCGGCGCGGCGTCGAATTGCTGCTGGAAGACGCGCCCGCCGAAACGGAAGTCCGCTTGCCCGTCCATCTCATCGCCCGTGCCAGTACTTTGGTGAAAACGCCATGACGCAATCCGCCACGCCTCATTCCGCGAACGGCCCTGCCGTGCCGCCCGTCGCCAGTTTCAGAAGCCGCGAGTTTCTGCTCTCGCATATCGAGGACACGCTGCGCTTTTACGCGCCGAACGTGCTCGATCCGAGCGGCGGCTTCTTCCACTTTTTCCGCGACGACGGTTCCGTCTACGACAAAACCACGCGGCACCTGGTGAGCAGTTGCCGCTACGTGTTCAACTACGCGATGGCGTATCGCCAGTTTGGCGACCCGAAGCATCTGGAATACGCGCGCCACGGTCTGCGCTTTCTGCACGACGCCCATTGGGACGCGCAGCACGAAGGCTACGACTGGGAGATCGAGTGGCGCGACGGCAAAAAGCGCACGCTCGACGCCACGCGTCATTGCTACGGCCTGGCCTTCGTGCTGCTCGCGTATTCGCATGCGGCCATGGCCGGCATCGAGGAAGCCAAGCCGATGATCGGCGCGACCTTCGAACTGATGGAGCACCGCTTCTGGGACGCCGCCGCGGGTCTCTATGCCGACGAAGCATCGCCCGAATGGCGCGTGAGTTCCTATCGCGGGCAAAACGCGAACATGCACACCACCGAGGCTTTGCTGACCGCACACGAAGCGACCGGTCATCTCGTCTATCTGGATCGCGCCGAGCGCGTCGCGTCGAACATCACGCTGCGTCAGGCGAAACTCTCGCAGGGTCTCGTGTGGGAGCACTTTCATGCGGACTGGTCGGTGGACTGGCACTACAACGAGGAAGACAGCTCGAACATTTTTCGTCCGTGGGGCTTTCAGCCGGGTCATCAAACCGAATGGGCGAAGCTGCTGCTGATTCTCGAGCGCTACCGTCCGTTGCCGTGGCTCTTGCCGCGCGCAATCGAACTGTTCGACGCCGCGATGACGCACGCATGGGACGAAGACCACGGCGGCCTCTACTACGGCTTCGGCCCCGACGGCACCGTCTGCGATCACGACAAATACTTCTGGGTCCAGGCGGAGACCTTCGCGACCGCCGCGCTGCTCGGCAAGCGCACGGGCAACGAGCGCTTCTGGGACTGGTACGACGAGATCTGGCGCTATAGCTGGACGCACTTCGTCGATCACAAATACGGCGCCTGGTATCGCATACTCACCTGCGACAACCGCAAATACAGCGACGAAAAGAGCCCGGCCGGCAAGACCGACTATCACACGATGGGCGCGTGCTACGAGGTGCTCGCGCACGCGCTGCCCGACGGCGCGGCAACGGCCGGAGCCACTGCAACCGCTCAAACGGAGCAGGCAAAATGACGAACGCGGACACAAACCATGAACTGCCGGTTTTCGTTTCGGCAGGCGACATCCTTACCGACCTCGTGCGCACGGGCGCCTCGCAATGGCTGTCGCGTCCGGGCGGCGCCGGCTGGAACGTGGCGCGCTGCGTGGCGCAGCTCGGCTTGCCGACCGCGTGCGCGGGCTCGCTAGGCGTCGACAATTTCTCCGACGAGCTGTGGGACGCGAGCGTCGCCGCCGGCCTCGACATGCGCTTCATGCAGCGCGTCGAGCGCCCGCCTTTGCTCGCGATCGTTCATCGCACGCATCCGCCCGCCTACTTCTTCATGGGCGAAAACGGCGCCGATCTCGCGTTCGATCCCGCGCACCTGCCGGCCGGCTGGATGGAGCGCGTGAAGTGGGCGCACTTCGGCTGCATCAGTCTCGTGCGTCAACCGCTTGGCGATACGCTCGCGGCATTGGCCGCCGAGTTGCGCTCGCGCGGCGTGAAGATCAGCTTCGATCCGAACTACCGCAACCTGATGGAGCATGGCTACGAACCCACGCTGCGCAAAATGGCCGCGCTCGCCGATCTCATCAAGGTCTCCGACGAAGACCTGCGCCTGCTCTTCAAGACCGACGACGAAGCGCAAGCTCTCAGCCAGTTGCGTTCGATGAACCCGAGCGCCACGGTCCTCGTCACGCGCGGGCCGGAAACGGCGCTGCTGATCGACGGCGCGATGACGGTCGAAGCGCGGCCGCCGCGCGTCGAGGTGGTGGATACGGTCGGCGCGGGCGACGCGTCGATCGGCGGCTTGCTGTTCAGCCTGATGACCGCTTCGCAACGCGCGTGGCCCGAGCATCTGGCGTTCGCGCTGGCGGCGGGCGCGGCGGCGTGCCGGCATGCGGGCGCGCATGCGCCGTCGCTGGATGAAGTCGTCGCGCTGTTGTAACGCGGGTGGTTTATGTTGGCGTTGCGCTGTCGTTGCGCGCGGCCTGCGCCCTGCGGCACGTCGCCGCTTCTGCCGATGCGCGATGGCCGTGCTAGCATGAAAACACGGCAACCTTTGGAACGAGGAGCGACGCCATGGAGGACATCACCTACACCAAAGGCATCTACACGGCCACTGCGTCGGTAAGAGAACTCGATCGGGACACCTGGCAAGGCGTAGTCACACTCGCGCGCGACGAAGGCGAAGCGAGCGAGGACCAGGAAACCACCGTCTACGAAGTCGAGGCTACGTCGTCCACGCCAGGCGAGGCACTGGAAGAAGCGAAGGCGCTCGCTCATCGCATACTCGGGGAAATCGAACTCTAGGCAGGCCGGCGCCGCGCTCGTGCACCTCGCGCCGCGCCGCCTGAACGCAATGGTTGGAGGCGATCATGGCTGAACAGCTGTTCCTCTACGGCGTGTACTCGATTCACGTGCGCCCGATCGAACTCAGCGGCGCGCGCTGGGACGCCGAGTACGAAATCCGGCATCGCGAGAAAGCGGTCAAGCCGTGGACGACCGTCGGCGGCGACAACGGTTATGGCGACTCCGCCGAGGCGATCGCGGCCGCGCATCAGCAAGCGGTCGAGGACATCGAACACGGCGCGGGCATTCCGAAGCCGCGGGCGTTTCCATAAAGCGGCATTAAGGCTTGCGAGTGCGAAGCGCGGCGCGGCGTGCGGCTTTCGGGCGCGCCGCGCTTCGCACTCGCAAGCCGCGTTCGGCGAGCCAGGCGCCGTGCTACGCTTGCGCCGTTTTCATTCCTCGAGCACGCGATGGCTACCGAACCGACCGACCGTTTTCCCGGCATCGGCGACGCTGAAGAGCGCGCGCGAAAACGCCGCTTGCGCGGCAGCCGCGAACTGCGTATCGAGGATCAGGTGGTCGTCGCGCACGGCATGCCGATGCGGTTCTGGCAGGATCTCTATCACCGCGCGCTAACGGTTCGCTGGCCGACGTTTTTCGTCTCGCTCGCGGTGCTGTTCATGCTGCTCAACACGAGCTTCGCCGCGCTCTACATGCTCGGCGACGCACCGATTGCCAACCTGTATCCAACGGGCTTCGGCGGCGCGTTTTTCTTCAGTGTCGAAACGCTCGCCACCGTCGGTTATGGCGACATGCATCCGCAAACGGTCTACGCGCACTGGATCGCCACGCTCGAAATCTTCGTCGGCATGTCGAGCATTGCGTTGGCAACGGGGCTGATATTCGCGCGCTTCTCTCGCCCGCACGCGAAGATCATGTTCGCGCGCTACGCGGTCATCCGGCCGCTCGACGGCCACATGACGCTGATCGTGCGCTCGGCCAACGGACGTCAGAACGTGATCGCCGAAGCGCATGCGCGGCTGCGCATTCTGCGGCGTGAAACCACGGCCGAAG
This sequence comes from Paraburkholderia graminis, assembly GCF_003330785.1. Classification (NCBI taxonomy): domain Bacteria; kingdom Pseudomonadati; phylum Pseudomonadota; class Betaproteobacteria; order Burkholderiales; family Burkholderiaceae; genus Paraburkholderia; species Paraburkholderia graminis. Next base: position 255,963 of record NZ_CP024934.1, on the reverse strand, counting down.
GCTACACATTGCGGCGGCTTCATGACCTGACGCTCGTGCGCGATCAACATCCGGTGTTCAAGCTCGGCTGGAGTCTGATGCATGTGATCGACGAAGAGAGTCCGCTGTTTGGCGAAACCGCCGAAACGTTGAAGGCGCGCGACACCTCGCTGCTGCTGACGCTCGAAGGCGTCGACGAATCGACGTCGCAAACCATGCAGGCGCGCCATATGTGGTCGTGCGACGAGATCTTCTGGCATCACCGTTTCGTCGACATCATGAGCGAGCAGGACGGCGTGAGCCATATCGACTACTCGCATTTCGACGAGATCGTGCCGCTCGACGAAGCGCCTGTCGCGGCAAGCGTGCGGCCGTAAGCGGCGATAAACGGCCAAAGCAGCAACACGCGAAGCGCGGGCGACAATCGCCCGATATAACCCGGCGAAGCACCCAGGGCATACCCGAAGCCATCCTTCGCGTGGCATATCCATCTCAAAACCGCGTCAAAACGCGGCGCTCTTCGCGCGCATTCGCGTGCATGCGCGGAAAGTAGAAAAAATCCACTCTGATTGGCGCTAAAAAATAGAGTCTCTTTCGCTGCGCGGGCTTCGTGGTTCCCACCGGTCCCCATCGCGCGCGCGAATGCAAAATTACGGAGACTCACCCATGACCGCTCGCCTGCCCATCGACGGCACGCCCGCTCTCGCCGACTACAAGCTGTCCGACAATCTCACCGCGACCCGCGGCCGCATCTTTCTGACCGGCACGCAGGCGCTCGTGCGCCTCGCGTTGATGCAGCGCGCGCTCGACAAGGCGTGCGGCATGAACACCGCGGGCTTCATCAGCGGCTATCGCGGCTCGCCGCTCGGCATGGTCGATCAGCAATTGTGGAAGGCGAAGAAACTGCTCGAAGCGAGCGACGTGCGCTTTCTGCCCGCGATCAACGAAGAACTCGGCGGCACCGCCGTGCTCGGCACGCAGCGCGTGGAAGCGGACCCGGAACGCACGGTCGAAGGCGTGTTCGCGATGTGGTACGGCAAGGGCCCAGGCGTCGACCGCGCGGGCGACGCGCTCAAGCACGGCAACGCGTACGGCTCGTCGCCGCATGGCGGCGTGCTGGTCGTGGCTGGCGACGATCACGGCTGCGTGTCGTCGTCGATGCCGCATCAAAGCGATTTCGCGATGATGGCGTGGCACATGCCGGTCGTGAATCCGTCGAACATCGCCGACATGCTCGAGTTCGGGCTGTACGGCTGGGCGCTGTCGCGCTTCTCGGGCGCGTGGGTCGGCTACAAGGCGATCTCCGAAACCGTCGAATCGGGCTCGACCGTCGATCTCGATGCGCTGCGAACCGACTGGACCGTCCCGCACGATTTCGAAGTGCCGGCAGGCGGCCTGCATAACCGCTGGCCCGACTTGCCGAGCCTCACCATCGAATCGCGGATGCACGCGAAACTCGACGCGGTGCGCCATTTCGCCAGGACCAACAGCATCGACAAATGGATCGCGCCGAGTCCGCATGCGAACGTTGGCATCGTCACGTGCGGCAAGGCGCATCTCGACCTGATGGAGACGTTGCGCCGCCTCGATCTGACCGTCGCCGATCTGGACGCGGCCGGCGTGCGCATCTACAAGGTCGGCTTGTCGTTTCCGCTGGAAATGGCGCGCATCGATACGTTCGTCGACGGTCTTTCCGAAGTGCTCGTGATCGAGGAGAAAGGCCCGGTCATCGAGCAGCAGATCAAAGACTATCTGTACAACCGCACGCAAGGCGCGCGGCCGGCCGTGATCGGCAAGCATGCGGAAGACGGCAGCATGCTGCTGTCGTCGCTCGGTGAATTACGGCCTTCGCGCATTCTGCCGGTGTTCGCGAACTGGCTCGCGAAGCACAAGCCCGCGCTTGATCGCCGCGAGCGCGTGGTCGATCTCGTCGCGCCGCAAATTCTTTCGAACGCCGCCGACAGCGTGAAGCGCACGCCGTATTTCTGCTCGGGCTGCCCGCACAATACATCGACGAAAGTGCCTGAAGGTTCGATTGCGCAGGCGGGCATCGGCTGTCACTTCATGGCTTCGTGGATGGAGCGCGACACCACCGGTCTCATTCAGATGGGCGGCGAAGGCGTGGACTGGGCATCGCATTCGATGTTCACGAAAACGCGCCACGTGTTCCAGAATCTCGGCGACGGCACGTACTTTCATTCGGGCATTCTCGCGATCCGCCAGGCCGTCGCGGCGAAGGCCACGATCACGTACAAGATTCTCTATAACGACGCGGTCGCGATGACGGGCGGCCAGCCGGTCGACGGCAGCATTTCCGTGCCGCAGATCGCGCGTCAGGTGGAAGCCGAAGGCGTATCGCGCTTCGTCGTGGTCAGCGACGAGCCCGAAAAATACGACGGCCATCATGATCTTTTCCCGAAGGGCACGACGTTCCATCACCGCAGCGAAATGGATGCCGTGCAACGCGAACTGCGCGACACCGACGGCGTGACCGTGCTGATCTACGACCAGACCTGCGCCGCCGAAAAACGGCGTCGCCGGAAAAAAGGCGAATTCCCCGATCCGGACAAGCGGCTCTTTATCAACGAGGAAGTGTGCGAGGGTTGCGGCGATTGCGGCGTGCAGTCGAACTGTTTGTCGGTGGAGCCCGTTGAAACCGCGTTGGGACGCAAGCGCCGCATCGATCAATCGTCGTGTAATAAAGATTATTCGTGCGTGAACGGCTTCTGTCCGAGCTTCGTGACCGTGGAAGGCGGCAAGCTGAAGAAAGCCGCGGGCGTCGCGTTCGATCCGCAAGCGCTGACCGAACGCGTGAACGCATTGCGGCTGCCCGCCACGCAGCTCGATGCCGCGCCGTACGACATTCTCGTGACGGGCGTCGGCGGTACGGGCGTCGTGACGGTCGGCGCATTGATCAGCATGGCTGCGCATCTGGAAGGCAAGAGCGCGTCGGTCCTCGACTTCATGGGCTTCGCGCAAAAGGGCGGCTCCGTATTGTCGTTCGTGCGTTTCGCGGCGCGCGACGAATGGCTGAACCAGGTGCGCATCGACACGCAGCAGGCCGACGTGCTGCTCGCCTGCGACATGGTGGTGGGCGCAAGCGCCGACGCATTGCAAACGGTACGTCATGGGCGCACGCGCATCGTCGTCAACACGCATGCAATTCCAAACGCGACCTTCGTCACGAACCCGGACGCGACGCTGCACGCCGACGCGCTGATCGACAAGATGCGTCATGCGGCCGGAGCCGAACGCATGTCCGCCTGCGACGCGCAGGCGCTCGCCACACGTTTTCTCGGCGACACGATCGGCGCGAACATTCTGATGCTCGGCTTCGCGTGGCAACTCGGCCTCGTGCCCGTGTCGTTCGGCGCGTTGATGCGTGCGATTGAGTTGAACAACGTCGCGGTGCAGATGAATCAACTCGCGTTTTCGATCGGCCGTCTTGCCGCCGACGATCCCGCCGCGCTCGAATCGCTGTGGCAGGCGCGGCATGCCGCGAAGCAAACGGTGCGCGTCGATACGCTCGATGAACTGATCGCGCATCGCGAAGGCCGTCTGCAGACTTATGGCGGCGCGAGCTACGTGACGCGTTATCGCGCGCTGGTCGACGCCGCGCGTCGCGCCGAACATGCGGTAGATGCAAGCAGCGAACGCGTGACGCGTGCAGTGGCTACGACGTTTTATCGCTTGCTCGCGGTGAAGGACGAATACGAAGTCGCGCGCCTGCACACCGACGCCGCGTTCCGCGAAGCACTCGAAGCGCAATTCGAAGGCGTCGCGGGCAAGGACTTCGGCATCAAGTTCAATCTCGCGCCGCCGACGCTCACGCGCCCGCATGACGGCGCGCATCCGACGAAGAAAACCTTCGGTCAATGGATGTGGCCGGTTCTCGGCGTACTCGCAAAAGTGCGTGGACTGCGCGGCACGATGCTCGATCCGTTTGGCCGCACGCTCGAACGCAAGATGGAACGCGAACTCGCCGACGACTACGAAACCACGTTACAGCGCGCGCTTGCCAAGCTCGACGCAGGCAATCTCGAAGACGTCGCGAAGCTCGCCGATCTGCATGCTCGCGTGCGCGGTTATGGTCATGTGAAGGTCGCGAATCTCGCAGGCGTGAAGCGTGGCGAACGTGAACTCGCGGCGCGCTTGCAGATTGAAGCGGCGACGGGAGCGTCGGTGAAGAAATCGCTGGAGGATGTTAAAGGCGCGGGGCAGTTGCGCGGCATTCCGGTTGTGGTCGGGAAGTAGTACGCGTTGTAGAAACCGGCGCAACGCTTGCTGCTGCGCAAACGATGAAGCCGCTTCATGTGTCGACATGAAGCGGCTTTTTTATGCGTTCAGCAATGCCCTGACTCGCGCAACTTTGTCGATGTCGATCGGCGCAAGTCCGTTGCCGCCCACACGCACACCAGAGCCGAAGTGCACCGCTTGCACTTGCGTCCGGCTCACGAAGCCGGCGACTGCATCGACTGTCAGACCCGCGCCCGCGAGCACCGTGCAATGCGATCCCGCCGCCTGGCGCACAAGCGCGCGAATCGTCGCCTCGGCATTCAGTACGGAAGGCTGTGCGCCTGACGTCAGCACGTTCGTCACCGCATCGAAACCGAGCAGCACGTCCAGCGCTTTTCGCTGATCGCGCACTTCATCGAACGCGCGATGGAAGGTGACGGCAAGGCCATCGGCGGCGTCGATTGCGCGCGCCAGTTGTTCGCGATCGATCTCGCCGTCAACGTTCAACATGCCGATCACCACGCCGTTCGCGCCCGCCGCTTTCACGGCGCGCACGTCATGCAGCATCAGCGCATGATCGTCGGCGTCGTAGACAAACGAGCGGCTGTGAGGACGCACGATCACGTTGACGGGAATGGAGACCGCGTTCACCACGGCTTCGATCAGACCGATGCTCGGCGTGAGCCCGCCCTCGCCCATCGCGGTGACGAGTTCGAGACGGTCAGCGCCCGCCTGCGCGGCGAGCCGCGCGTCGGCAACGGTAGTGGCAATGACTTCGAGCAGAACGGACATGAGCGCAACCGGGTGTCGTTGAAAACGACATGATGTCAGAAGCGCTCTTCGTCCACCCAGTCGATATCTCCGCACAGCACGCAGATTTGTCCGCCAACCTGCGTGGCCACCGACAACGTCACGCACGGCAACGCCTCGTTGATCGACAGATACGGACGCGTGACATGCACGCGCTCAGGTGCATTGATCGCATCGCGAAAGTACGGACGACGCAGCCAGTTCGCACCTTGTGCGTCGGCGAGCGGCAAGAAGCGCGTTTCATGCGCCGCGCGGTCGGCGCGCAGCACGACGTTGCGGCCCGCTTGCCGCCCTTTCGCGTCGAGCAGAAAGCAGCGCGCGGCGTGATCGAGCGCGAGAAAATTCCAGCACACTTCTTCCAGCGGCTCGCCGGCCGCAAGCCGCTCGGCCGCGCGTTCGAAGGCGCGCAGATACGGCGCGAGGCGAGTCGCATTGCGGCGCTCGCCCGCTTCAGTCTGGTCGCGATAACGCTCGGTGAGTTCGCCGATGCAACTGGCCGCATGCGTCGCGTCGGCCGCGCCAGGATTCGGGCGTCCAAAGAAAAAGCCTTGCACGAAGTCGGCGTTGCAGGCGAGCGCCATCTGCGCTTCGTGCTCGGTTTCCACGCCTTCGATCAGCACGAGCTTGCCCGCTTCGTGCAACAGCGCGACGAGGCCCGGCAGGATCGTCGCCATGTCGGCGCGATGCGCGGCGTGCGACAGCATGATGCGGTCGAGCTTCACGATGTCCGGGTTGAGTTGCCAGATGCGCTCGACGTTCGAGTGTCCCGCGCCGAAGTCGTCGAGTGCGATCAGAAAGCCGCGCTCGCGGAATTGACGCACGGCATCCGCGAGACGCTCGAGGTCTTCCGCGCGCTGCTCGAGCACCTCGAGCACGATGCGCCGCGGCGGCAAATCGAGGCGCTTGAGCGTGGCCAGCAATGCAGCGGACAGATACGGATCGGTCAACGCGCCGGGATGCACGTTGAGAAAAAGCCACTCGCGTTCGGCGCCGAGCACCTTGAAGTTTTCCAGATGCAGCGTCTGCGCGAGCCGGTCGAGTTGCAACACGTCGCCGACGCGCGCCGCCTCGCCGAACACGTCGAGCGGCGACACCGGCCGGTCGAGCATATCGTGCGCGCGCAATAGCCCTTCATAGCCGACAGCCCGCATGTGCGACAGACTGAAGATGGGTTGAAACACGCTCGTGAGCGTCAGCTCGCCGTGCTGCACCGAAAATCGTTCGAGGCCCGATGTCACTTCGACGTCGAAGCCATGAGGCGCGGCGGCCGTTCTTTCCTGTTGCGCAATCGTCATGCAATCCTCTCACGCGAGAGCCGGGCCGGTCAGAACGCGGATGCGAACAACCCACGGCGCCATTGCTCCAAAATGTGCGTCATCGATATGGCTTAAGCAAGCTCCATGCGCACGCTTGCGCACATAGCGATGTAACTCGCGTGAAAGATTGCACCGACGGTATGGCGCGTGCGCCACCAGAGGGCGAGCGCGCACCGTTAAGGTGCGATGGACGTGCGTGTGCGCGCCCTGGCTCCGATGCGCCGATCCGTCGGATAATCCCCGTTGTCTTTTTATGCCCTGTACCGATGGATATCGTCTTCACCGTATTGATTCTTCTGCTTGCCGTGGCCGCCTCCGGTGTCGTGACCCGCTTGCTGCCCTTGCCGTTGCCGCTCGTGCAGATCGCGATGGGCGCGATGCTCGCATGGCCGAAGCTCGGGCTGCATGTCACGTTCGACCCTGAAATCTTCATGATGCTGTTCATTCCGCCGCTGCTGTTCGCCGACGGATGGCGCATCCCGAAGCGCGAATTTTTCATGGCGCGCCGCTCGATCCTGATGCTCGCGCTCGGCCTCGTGTTCATGACGGTGCTGGCCATCGGCTACTTCGTGCACGCGCTGGTGCCGTCGATGCCGCTGCCGGTCGCGTTCGCACTCGCCGCGGTCCTCTCGCCGACCGATGCCGTCGCGCTCTCGGGTATCGCCGGCAAAGGCAAGGTGCCGGGCAGGCTGATGCATATTCTCGAAGGCGAAGCGTTGATGAACGACGCGTCCGGCCTCGTCGCGCTCAAGTTCGCGATCGCCGCTGCGTTGACCGGCGTGTTTTCATTGCGCGATGCGTCGATCAGTTTCGTGATCATCGCCGTCGGCGGTCTCGCGACGGGCGCGGCGGTGAGCTGGCTGTTCAGCTTCGTGTCCGTGCGCTTTCTCAATCTGACGGAAGAAGGCGACCCGGCGCCCGGCGTCGTGATGACGCTGCTGATTCCGTTCGCCGCCTACCTGATCGCCGAACGTTTCGAGCTCTCAGGCATTCTCGCGGCGGTCGCCGCCGGCATGATGATGAACTACACGACGCTCGCCACGTCGGGATCGGTCTCGTCGCGCCTGCGCGCAAACAATACGTGGATGATGATCGAGTTCGTCTTCAACGGCATGGTGTTCATTCTGCTGGGGCTGCAGTTCCCGCACATTCTCGGCCGCGCATTGCTCGACGCGCATCAGACGAGCGACGCGCAAGTGGGACGCCTGATCGGCTACATCGCGGTCGTCGCTGTCGCGCTGTATGCGTTGCGCTTTACGTGGGTGTGGCTGCTGCGCTGGTTCTCGAGCCGCGGCGCAGCGCGGCATGGCCTCGTGAACGCGGTGCCGGGGCTGCGCACCGTGGCGGTTACGACAGTTGCCGGCGTGCGCGGGGCGGTGACGCTTGCCGGCGTGTTGTCGTTGCCCGAGACATTGCCTGGCGGCGCAGCGTTGCCTGGGCGCGACCTCGCGATCTTTATCGCGTCGGGTGTGATTCTCGTGTCTCTCGTCGTCGGCGTGATTGCGTTGCCGTTGCTCCTGCGCGGATGGCGCCGCGGCAAGGACCCGCACGCCGCGGAAGAAGCGCTTGCGCGCACGATGGCGGCGCAAGCGGCGATCCGCGCCGTCGACGATCTGCATGACAAGGAGTGCGCGAATCTCGATGAATCGGCCTCGGCCTATGCCGCCGACGTGACCGCGCGCGTCATGGACATTTATCGCCGCAGGCTGACGGCACTCGCCGGAGATCAGGAACCGCGCGACATGGCGCGGCGCGCGGACGCATTGGAATTTCGCATGAAGCTCTCGGCAATGCGTGCCGAGCGCCAGGTATTGCTCAGCTTGCGCAGCAATCAGACGATCAACGACGAGACGTTCAACAAGCTCATGCACGAAGTGGATTTGTCGGAGACGGCGCTGACCGCGCGCTGGAAGTAACGTCGTCTCCTGAAAACGCTCAGGCCACCGGCCCTTGCGCCGGCTTCCGTCTGAGAAGCGCGTAAAGAATGATTGCGCCGAACGTCGCCGTGCCGATGCCGCCAAGACCAAAGCCGCCGAGCTTCAGCGAGAAGTCGCCGGCGCCGAGCACGAGCGTGACCGCGGCCACGATCAGATTGCGGTTATCCGAGAAGTCGACCTTGTTGACGACCCAGATGCGCGCGCCGGTCACAGCGATCAGACCGAACACGACAATCGAAACGCCGCCGAGCACAGGGCCCGGAATGGTCTGGATCACCGCGCCAAACTTCGGCGAAAAACCGAGCACGAGCGCGATCAACGCGGCGATCACGAACACCAGCGTCGAATAGATTTTGGTCACGGCCATCACGCCGATATTTTCCGCGTAGGTGGTCACACCCGTACCGCCGGCAAAACCGGAAACGACGGTCGCGAGTCCATCGCCGAGAAAAGCGCGGCCGATATAGCGGTCGAGGTTCTGTCCGGTCATCGCGCTAACCGCCTTGATATGCCCGAGGTTTTCGGCGACGAGGATCACCGCGATCGGCGCGAGCAGCGTCATGGCCTGCATGTTGAACACGGGCGCCGTGAAATGCGGCATGCCGAACCACGCAGCGTTCGCAACGATCGAGAAGTCGACTGGCTTGCCCATGCCGAGGCCGTTCGTCACGATTGCGTAGATCACGTAGGCCATCAGCAGGCCGACGAGAATCAGCAGGCGTTGCAGCATGCCGCGGCCAAACACCGCGACCGCGCCGACGCACAGCACGGTGACGAGCGCCATCCACGAATCGAAGTTGCTGCCGCTCACGCCGCGCACGGCAATCGGCGCGAGATTCAAACCGATCACGCAGACAATCGCGCCGGTCACGACTGGCGGCATCAGCGTTTCGATCCAGCGCGTGCCGACCGCCGACACGATCAGGCCGATGACCGCATACACCACGCCGCACGCGATGATGCCGCCCAGCGCGACCGGAACGTTCATGTTCGGCCCGTGGCCGCCGTAGCCGGTGACCGCGATCACGAGACCGATGAACGCGAAGCTCGAGCCGAGATAACTCGGCACGCGGCCGCCGACCAGCACGAAGAACAGCAGCGTGCCGATGCCCGACATGAAGATGCAGAGGTTGGGATCGAAGCCCATCAGCAAGGGCGCGAGCACGGTCGAGCCGAACATCGCGACGACGTGCTGAATGCCCATCGCGAACATCTGCGGCCAGGCAAGGCGTTCGTCAGTACCGACGATGCGCCCCTCGACGGCATCTGGCTGCGCGCGCCAGCGGGGAAAATAGGAATCGGCCATCGCGGGGGTTCTCCTCTATTCGGCGTTTTTCGTGGACGACGGCGCGCAAAAATAGCGCCGTGCGGGAATTACGCGCGAGTGTACGGAGTGCGATTGGAGGTGGCAAGCGCGGACAATATCGCGCGCGGCCAGGCACAAACGCGACGCGCGCGATGACGCGACGTTCGTCACGCGTGCTTCGGCTCGAGCGAGAACACCGTCACCGCCGCCTGCAACTGCCTCGCCTGATCCGCCATCGACGACGCCGCGGCCGCGGCTTGCTCGACGAGCGCGGCATTCTGCTGGGTCACGTCGTCCATTTGCGCGACCGCGCGATTCACGCCTTCGATGCCTGTGCTTTGTTCCTGCGACGCCGCGGAAATCTCGTTCATCAAGTCCGTGACGCGACTGATCGCCTGAGTCACTTCGGCCATCGTCTGGCCGGCCCGCTCCGCGAGTTCCGCGCCGCTGTCCACGCGCGCAGTCGAGTTTTCGATCAGTTCCTTGATCTCTTTCGCCGACACCGCGCTGCGCTGCGCGAGCGAGCGCACTTCGCCCGCGACGACCGCGAAGCCGCGTCCCTGCTCGCCGGCGCGCGCGGCCTCGACCGCGGCGTTCAGCGCAAGAATGTTGGTCTGGAACGCGATGCCTTCGATCACCGCGATGATGTCGGTCATGCGCTTCGAGCCGGCCGCGAGTTCGCGCATCGTTTCGACCACATCGCCGACGAGATGGCTGCCGCGCGCCGCCACTTCCGAAGCGCCGTGGGCAACGCCGCCCGCCTGCTGCGCGTTGCCGGCGTTCTGCTTCACCGTCGACGTCAGTTGCTGCATGCTCGACGCGGTTTCCTGCAAGGCCGCGGCCTGCTCTTCGGTGCGTTGCGACAGGTCGGTGTTGCCCTGCGCGATTTCGCCCGATGCAGTGAGGATCGATTCGCTCGATTCGCTGATGCCTGCAACGATGCCCGAGAGCCGCTCGCGCATGTTGCGCAGTGCGAAGAGCATGCTCTGCGTGTCGCCGGGACGGGTTTCGACGCGCACGCTGAGGTCGCCGTCGGCGATGCGGTTCGCGATGTCCATCGCGTAATCCGGTTCGCCGCCCAACTGACGCGCGAGGCGCCGCGCGATGATCGCGGCCAGTACGCCGCCCGCGACGATCGCGCCCAGCACCAGCACGAGCATCGCCATGCGCATGCGCTGATAATTGGCGGCGGCTTCGGCCTGCGCGTCGTTGCCTTGCTGACGGCGATAGTCGATCAGCGCCGTGATGCGGTCGCGCAATGCCTCACTCGACGCGATGGCGCGGCGCACCAGTTCGTCGTTGTCGACGCCGGCCGGGATCGGCGCAAGGCCGATCTGCTGCTGCACGATGCCTTCCCAGACCGCGGACTTCTGCAGCACGTCGTCGAACATCTGGCGGCCCTGGGCGGTGACGATCGTCGCGCGATAATTGTCGTAGCCCTCGTGCATTCGCTTGAGCGACGCCACGATGCTGTCCTTGAGCTTCTGCCGGCCGGCGTCGCCGCTCACATAGCCGAGGTTCGCGGCGGCGAGATCCGAATCGATCTTGTGGCGGTTCGCTTCTTCGAGCCAGTAAAGGCCGTCCATATATTTATCGCAGATGGCATCCGTGATGTCATGCATCGACGACAGCGTCTTCAGCGAGGTGCCGCCGATCACCACGCAAAACGCAATCACCACGGCGAATGCCAGCAGCAGTTTCCTGAACACGGTCATGCGGTCGAACCACTTCATTGGCCTATCCTTCACAAGTCACAACAAAAATGCTCGCTGCCGCGTCACGGCCGGAACATGCCAACGACTCGTCATGAGCGAGAAGGCAGGTTCGGGACGCAGCGCTCGGCAGCGTTCAGTTCGTTTTACGGCGCGCAGCGCGCGGACTTGATGCAATGAATCCCGGAATAAGCGGGACAGGATAATGTAAGGAATGCCTGGCAGATGCAAACGAGCTACGCGTTTGAGATTCGTCCGATAGCGAAGCAGCGATTGGGCTCTTAGACTTGCCCCGCTGCGTTGACCCCAATTAACGCATGCGATGTTGTTGTAACTCTCCGACTTTCCGCTCACGCTCTCCGGGTGTGAGCGGTTTTTTTTCGCCTTGCTTCGGTTCAGGCGTGCGGTTCGAACGCATTCTCAGCGAGCCGCAGCGTGTACCTGCGGACATCGTCCGGCCATTGCGCGATTTTTTCTTCGAAGCGCGGCCGGTCGCCGGCATAGAGCGCACGAGTCGCATCTTCGTAATCGGGCAGGTTGCCCGCCAGCGCCGTCATGAAGCGATACACCGCTTCCTGCGCTGCGCGTCTGCGGTCGACATGCTCGCCGGTTGCGCGCGCCGTCTCTACCAGCTTGCGTAGCGCGACCGACGCGCCGCCCGGCTGCGCATTCAGCCAATCCCAATGACGCGGCAACAAGGTGACCTCGCGCGCGACGACGCCAAGCCTCGGCCGTCCGCGACCGCGTGGCGTGCTGGTGTCGGCGGCGGCGGCGGTGGTTGCGTCGGTGGTGGGATATGCGGCGCGGTCGGCCTGATTCAAGCGCGCGACGATGTCCTCCGCACTGCCGCGCAAATCGAATTCGACGGGAGCCGCGCTGACGTCGTCGAAAACGAGGACGGGCGCCTGTTCGCCCCGCGCGAGGACCTCTTTGACGGCGAGCGCGACCCGCGGCAATTCGCCGGAAGCGATAAGGCGATGGCCCTCAAAGGCCGTACAGGTGCGGGAATACGTGGTCACGACAATCTCCGGTTCGGGAAGTTGTCGAATTATATCCGGGTTAAATAAAAGCGCAACATATTATCCGGGTATTATTGTGAGGCAGCGCTATCGACCAACGACAGTTGTCGCGCTGCCTTCCGCCGCCGGCACACCCGGCCCGTACGAAGACACGCGATTGCGGCCCGCATCCTTCGCGGCATACAACGCCTGATCGGCGGCGTCGACGAGCGCGCGGCTCGACGTGAACGCCTCGCCCTGCATCGTCGCGACGCCGATGCTCACGGTCAGCACATGGTGGGAGCTGGCCACGTGACCGAGCCCAACCGCCTCCACGGCCGCGCGGATTTTCTCGCCAATGGACATTGCGCCGGCCTGGTCGGTGTCCGGCAAAAGAACCGCGAACTCTTCGCCGCCGTAGCGCGCCGCCGTGTCGCCCGGACGCTGCACGTTCTGCGTGATGCAGCGAGCCACCGTGATCAGCGCATCGTCGCCGGCCGAGTGGCCGTACAGGTCGTTGAATCCCTTGAAACTGTCGACGTCGATCAGCAGCATCGAAAGCGATCCGCCGTTGCGGTGTACACGGCGCCATTCGTTCTCCGCGGACTGCTCGAAGGTGCGGCGGTTGTCGACGCCCGTGAGACCGTCCGTGCTCGCGAGCGTGCGCAGTTCTTCCTCGGCGATGAGGCGCCGCCGTATCTGCTGCGCGAACAGCACGGCGAGCGCGATCATCGTGAGATCGAGCGCGCCGATCAGCGAGCCGATGATCCATGCGCGCCGCCGCCAGCCGACGTAGATATCGCGCGTGGACAGCGCGACGTCGAGAATCAGCGGATACATGTCGATGTGGCGAAACGCGTACCAGCGCTCGACGCCGTCGATCGCCGCCGTTCCGAAGAAGTCGCCGCTCGGCTGCTGGACGAAGCGCGAATAATTGGCTGTGCCCATCAGATTGATGCCGATCGTCTTCGGATCGTACGGACGCCTCATCAACATCGTGCCGTCGCTCAGCATCAGCGCCATCGATCCGCCGGCGCCGAGGTTCATCCCGTCGAACAGGCTGCGGAAATACTTCAGGCGCATCGTGCCCACGACTACGCCGCCGAAGCTGCCATCCAGCCGCGTGATGCGCCGGCTGAGGCCAATGCTCATGTCCGCGCCCGTCGTGCGCGGCATGAACGGACGGCTCACGTACAAACCGACGCTAGGCGAATCGCGATGCACCTTGAAGTAGTCGCGGTCGCCGAGATAAACGTGGCGCGGCGGCAGCGACTGCGAATCGATCGCGATATAGCCCGTTTCATCGATGACGAGAATCGAGCCCATGTCTTTCGCCGACGCCGAGCCGTCGAACAGCACCATCTGACGCAGCGCCGGATCGAGTTGCATCACGCGCGACTGCTTGAGCCCGTCGATCACCGTTCGGATCGACAAATCGTAAATTTCCAGGTTGCGCGAGACGTCGCGCTCAACCAGCAGCGAAACGTTGAAGACCGAGTCCTGCGCGCGCCGCAACGCGTCGTCGTGCATCTGCGCGAGCACCCACACAGCGAGCGCGAGGATTGCGCTCGCCAGCACGCCACTGATCGCGATGATGAGGTTGGGACGACGCGTGACCATGTTGTTCGGTTCGGACATGCGCGGCCTTGGCGCGCGGTGGGGAAAGGACGCGCCCGTGGGCACGTATGGCAAGCCGGTAGCGTAACAGAGGGAACCGCGGCCCAAATCGTGGAAAAGACGGGGGTTTGACGGCTTGCGCGGGGCTTACGGTTGTCTTTTGGTTGTCTTTGGTTGGCGGTGAGAGTTGGGTGGAAGTCTAGACGGCGGCGGACGTTAACGGGTCGTGGATTACCCGGCTTCTCTCAAGTCCATCTGCGAAGCTCCGATAACCAATAAATGGGATGCCGCTTTTTGTGCTCGCACGAAGCGGCAACACCGCGCGAGGTCGTCGACTGTCCGGCGGCCGCATAGACGCTCCCATTCCCGGACCTGAGAGTCCATTACGAAGCGCTCGTTTCGTCCCTGGAGAAATACAGATACATGGCCGCTCTGAACCAGTTCACCATTAAAGCGAAGCTGATAGCCGGCTTCGGCATGCTGTCCCTGATCGTCGTTGCGGTCGCGGGACTTTCGCTCAAGTCGCTCGCCGATTCCACCGATGGCTTTTCCAGTTTCGTGCGCGGCATCAACGCGCGCGCCGACATGGCGGTTCAGGTGCGAACCGCGGTTGATCGCCGCGCGATCGCGGCGCGCAATCTCGTGCTCGTCGTCAAGCCCGAGGATCTCGAGATCGAAAAAGCGCAGGTCACGCGTGCACACGAAGACGTGGCGGCGAATCTCAAGAAGCTGAACGAGATGGTCAGGGACGCCGGCGCCGACGACAAGGCGCGCAGCCTCGTGGCCGAAATCAATCGCGTGGAGACCGCGTATGGCCCGGTCGCGACCGACATTGTCGGCCTCGCGCTCGCCAACAAGCGCGACGAGGCGATTGTCAAAATGGACGATCAGTGCCGGCCGCTCCTCGCGGCGCTGATTCGCGCGACCGACGCGTATGCCGGGCACGCGCATGCGCGGCAGGAGACGATGATCGCCGACTACGCGGCGCATTACGAGAACCAGCGCAATATGCTGATCGTCATTTCGCTGCTGGCCGTTGCGCTTGCAGTCGGCGCGTGCCTCGCGATCACGCGTGCCGTGAGCGGGCCGTTGAGCGTTGCGATCGACGTCGCGCGGACCGTGTCGCAAGGCGATTTGCGTACGCGCATTCGCGTCGACGGCAAGGATGAGGCCAGCAAACTTCTCGGCGCGCTGCGCGAGATGAACGAGCGTCTGACGACGGTCGTCGGACGCGTGCGCGACGCCAGCACGAGCATCGCGGGCGCGGCTCGCGAGATCGCGGCGGGCAACATGGATCTGAGCCAGCGTACGGAACAGCAGGCGGCGTCGTTGCAGGAGACGGCGTCGAGCATGGAGCAGCTCACGTCGACGGTGAAGCAGAACGCCGATAACGCGCAGCAAGGCAGCACGCTCGCCGCGAATGCTTCGTCTGTCGCCCGGAAAGGCAGCGCCGTGGTCGGCCAGGTGGTGAGCACGATGCAGGACATCAGCGATAGCTCGACGAAGATTGCCGACATCACGGGCATCATCGAAGGGATCGCGTTTCAGACCAACATTCTTGCGCTGAACGCAGCCGTGGAAGCGGCACGCGCGGGCGAACAGGGACGCGGGTTCGCGGTGGTCGCAAGCGAGGTGCGGAGTCTTGCGCAGCGCTCGTCGAGCGCGGCGAAGGAGATCAAGGATCTGATCGCCGATTCGGTGGGAAGGATTCGCGACGGCTCGTCGCTTGCCGGCGAAGCGGGCAAGACGATGACCGAAGTCACGCATGCCGTGGCGCGCGTGACGGACATCATGTCGGAGATTGCGGCGGCCTCGAGCGAACAGAGCCGCGGCATCGAGCAGATTAACCTCGCGATCACGCAGATGGACAACGTCACGCAGCAAAACGCGGCGCTGGTGGAACAGGCGGCGGCGGCTTCGCGGTCGATGGAGGAACAGGGGGAGCGGTTGAGTGAGACTGTGGGGTTTTTTCGGGTGGGGGTGGGTGTTGACCTCGTGCTGAGGGAAGACGCGGGGGCTGGGGTGGCTGGGGTGGGTAAGCTAGCCAATGTTGCTCACGTCAAGCCGGTGAGTGCGGTCCGCGTTGGGGCGAAGGCTGAACCGGTGCGTGTGCCGGCGAAGGAGTTGGCGTCGCCGGTTGCTACCGTCGGTGGCGATGACGGGTGGGATAAGTTTTGAGTGGATGCTTCGGTGGATGGGTTGCGAGGGCGGGTGAAGAAAAACCCCCGGCAGTTTGAGGCTGCCGGGGTTTGTGCGGCGGTGAGACATCAAGCAATTTCTTCCAATCAGTTGGAACCTTCTCTTTGCACCTCAACTACGGGCAGCTTGAACCTCGCAAAGCTGCGACCAACGGCACTCGGCACGGACCGTCACCATGGCAAAGTGTCAATGAGGCGTCCCTGACAGGAGCGGACGTTCGGTGGGGAAGTCACCGGTCGAGGTAAGCGGTATGATCTTCCGGAGCACCGCAAAGAGCCAGCATCGGCACCGTTCTACTAATTGACTAGCGATAATGGCCATTCCTGATTTTCAGACATTGATGCTTCCCGTCCTACGTTCGTCCGAAATGGGCGAGGTGAAAATTTCTGATGTCGTCCAGTTGTTGGCGGGCAAATTCCAACTGACAGAGGACGAGCGCTCAGAACTACTGCCATCCGGAAAGCAGACGACCTTCGCTAACCGTGTGCATTGGGCCAAGAGCTATTTGGGCAAAGCGGGCCTGGTTGAGTTGACCAGGCGCGCCCACTTCCAGATAAGCGATCGGGGACGTGATGTATTGGCCAATCCGCCGGGAAAAATCGACATTCGCTTTCTGGAACAATTCCCAGAGTTCATACTGTTCCGGGACGCCAGCAATGGTAGCGACAACGCCGGAAAAAACTCGCCGGCGGTGGAAGCTGTCCAGGCGAGCGGCATGACGCCGGACGAAATCATCCGAAAAGCTCACGGTGAGTTGGACGACGAACTCAGTCTTGATCTGCTCGCCCGTGTCATTGCGGCGCCGCCGGAGTTTTTCGAGCGTCTCGTAGTCCAATTGCTGCTGGCCATGGGTTATGGGGGGTCCACAAGTGACGCCGGCCGTGCGTTAGGCAAGAGCGGCGACGGCGGGATTGACGGCGTTATCGATCAAGACGCCTTGGGCTTGGACCGCATTTACGTACAGGCCAAGCGCTATTCCGACGGCAATAACGTCAGCTCGGGTGCGATCCGGGATTTCTTTGGATCACTGGATCGTTTCAAGGCGGCAAAGGGACTTTTTGTTACCACTTCGGCGTTTTCGGCTTCTGCCAGAGAGACGGCCGATTTCCTCAGTAAGCGTATCGTCCTTATTGATGGTCGCCAGCTAGCCAAGCTGATGATCAGGTACAACGTTGGCTGTCGCGTTGAGGAAACAATCCAGCTGAAGAGGGTCGACGAAGAATTCTTTGAGTAGTCGTTGAACGGCAGCGTACTGAGCGGAGCCCGGTCTGAGGGGCCTAGATAACGGCGCCTGCGAACGACGCCTCCTGGGCGACGCGTGCCGGTCGCAGCGCTTATTGACATAAAGACGACGACGATGAGACCGCGACCAACCGGATGACGATATTGCAAAGTTAGTACGTGGAAAGGTAAACGCCGCCCCAAGGGGCGAGCCGGCTGCCCATCAACGCTCTTCCTGTCGAAGCTTCTAATGCCCGTCATTGTACTGAACGGGGCGCGAGGCGCGCTGTTGATCCTGGGGAAGATTGGTCACCGATACCAATCAATGCGACCGCGCCGAAATTGTCTTTTCGCGGGACAAGAAAGCTACCGGTGGAAGGCGAATACCTCTTTTAGACGCGACCGAAGGTTTGCTTCCATCTGAAATCGAAACAGATTGCTACGACGCGCAGTCGCCACTAATCGCGAGTTCCAACGCCATGCGGTGAGAACATGGTCAGCGTGCATGACGAGCGAACATGAACCATAGATAGACCCTCTCTCTATGACTTCAACTTCGCGGCGCCAATTGTCGACTATGACTTCCCCGACGACGACAGACTCGAAATCAGCGTCGCTCCGCAAGACGTCTTGTGTCCGTCAAATGCCACGGCGCGGCCGTTGATCTTCACATTCTCATCCCCCTCTGCAATCACGCAGTCGCGATGGCCACTGGTCGGGCAGGTGCATCTATCGCCTATGCGCGCCACGCCCCTCCCCATAACCAGCGACGTTTCGCTGCCAGTAACCACCTTACCGCCGTGACTTGTACTGTCACCAATGCGTATCACACCTCGCATTCTGTACCTCACTGGTCCTTTCAAAAGACGAGGCATCCCCTGACGCGTTGCCTAAACCCAGTGACAGCTTCCCGAGTTTCGTTGTCCCTGTAGGCCTCATCGATCAGGCCTCCGATGTATGACCAGCTGGTTGCGCTTTTCACGGACGACCCGCTCTTGGTGCTTCCTCTGCAATTCCGCGACGCGTGCGACCAGTGCATCCACCGAGTGCCGCGCCGACTCGCCGCCCGCACTACTTGGTCCTCGCCCCTGCACGGAAGCGCGGACAATGCTGCCCCTCAAATCATCGAGCGGCATGACTCACCACCTGACGTCGTTCTGCGCGCGCTTCGCTACTGATTCGGCCTTAGTTGGGCGACCCCGCCGGCGCTTTTCAGGTGACGCCAGTGCCGTCGCGTTCGGAGAGTCGGCTGCGGCGACGTGTAGACCAATCCATCTCTCTACATCTTCAGCGCGCCAAAGAAGGCGCTTCGTGTTGGGGAGGCGGCAGATCGGCGGAAGGGACTGAGGATTACGCGTCGCATCGCTACGGATGCTGGCGACAGATTTCTGTAGATGCTCAGCGAGCTGATCGACCGTGAGTAGCGCTTGCATGGACATTGGCCCCTTGTTGGCGCCATGTCACATTTGTGCACACAGCGGCGTTGGTTAGCTGATGTATGCAAGGTTGACCCGTGGGGTCACTGAAATCTCGGTAGAGACACGAAGTGTTTTCTACCAATGAGCTGCGCGATCTCGAATCACTGCGCAGCGCCACAAATTTGCCACACCCCGTGTGCAAAAACCTGCGCCGGAATGCAAAACAACGCACTACATCGCAAGACGTAGTGCGTTGTTTCTAAAGAAAAACTTGGTGGAGAGGAGGAGGATCGAACTCCCGACCTTCGCATTGCGAACGCGACGCTCTCCCAGCTGAGCTACCCCCCCACTATCGAAACAATTCTAGCACAGCCCTTTTCGGTTTTGCCAAGCCGCAACGGGCCACAAAACCTCACTTCGACGGCGCCCCCGCAAGCACCCAACCGACTACAGTACGGACATCCGCATCGCTCATCGACTGATGCGCCGGCATGGGAATCATGCCCCACACGCCCGAGCCGCCGTCCTTCACCTTGCGCGCCAATTTTCCGGCCGCCTGCGCATCGCCCTTGTACCGGGCGGCGATCTGCTGGAACGACGGGCCGACCAGCTTGCGATCCACCGCATGGCAGCCCATGCACGCATTCGCATTCGCGACACGCTGACCAGCGGGTACATCGGCGGCAAACGCTTGAGATGCAAACACAAGCGCCACCGAGCCCGCCATCAACGCCATAAAAACACCGCCAACCCCACGCATCACTGCGGCGCCTTCGGATTGCCCGGATGCACCGCGTTCGAATTCGTGACCGGCGCCGGCGCCTGCTGTTCAAGCGGCCGCGCGCTCACCGACGAATCCGGAATCGCGCCCACCGTCGCCGCGCTCGCGTCGGGCTGCGACGCGGCGACCGGAGCCGTTGCCGCAGCAGCGGCCGCCGCAGCGGCTTCCTGCGGCTGGATGTACTGGAACACCTTCACGACCTGCGTCACGCCCGGCACCCGGCTCGCGACGTCCGCGCCGCGATTGCCTTCATCCATCGTGACGAGGCCCATCAGATACACCGAACCGCGCTCGGCCACGACCTTGAAATCGTTCGCCGAAATATCCTTCTCGGCGATCAGCGCCGTTTTCACGCGCGTCTCGAGATACGTGTCGTTCGTGCGCGACGAGAACGAACTCGCGGGCATGATCGCCAGTTCGTTGACGATCGTATTCACGTTGTTCAGTCCGCGCACGATGCTCTCTGCGCGCTGCTTCGACGCGTCCCCCGCGACTTCGCCGGTCAGCAGCACGCGGCGATTGAACACCGTCACGTTGACGTGCGCCGAGTCCGGCAGGTTCTGGCTCGTCTGCGAAAGCGCCTTCACCTGAATCTCGCGGTCTTCGGTCTGCGCGCCGAGCGTGCGCCGGTCGGTAGCCATCAACGCGCCGCCGCCCGCCGCGCCCGCAACGGCGAGAAAGCAACCCTGCAACGTCGCGGACAACCCCGCCGCAAAACCCACCACCAGCACGGTTCTCACCAGTGTCTTCTTGACGCGGAATACGCTCATCAACTAGCTCTCCTTCGGATCGTTCTCAGTCTTCGCCCAGCAACATGGCATCGATGCCGTCGCACAGACAATGGATGGTCAGCAAATGCACTTCCTGGATACGCGCGGTGCGATCCGACGGCACGCACACGTGGATGTCGGTATCGCTCAGTATTTCCTGCATGCGTCCGCCGCCTTTTCCGCTCAGCGCGACGACGATCATTTCGCGCTCATGCGCAGCTTCGATCGCGGCGATCACATTCGCGGAATTGCCGGACGTGCTGATCGCGAGCAACACATCGCCCGGCTGTCCGAGTGCCCATACCTGCTTCGAGAAAATCTGCTCGAACGAGTAGTCGTTGGCGATCGCGGTAAGCACGGACGTATCGGTGCTGAGCGCGACGGCCGGCAAGCCGGGCCGCTCGCGCTCGAAGCGGCCAATCAGTTCCGCGGCGAAGTGTTGCGCGTCGGCGGCCGAGCCGCCATTGCCGCAAGAAAGAATGCGATTGCCGTTGGCAAGCGCGGCGAACATCGTGTCGATCGCTGCAGCGATCGGCATCGACAAGGTTTCCAGGGCTTCGAGTTTGACTGCCGCGCTATCGCGGAAGTGTTGTTGAATGCGTTCGACTGACATCGAGTCTCTATCTTCTACCGCGAGTGGGCCGCAATGCGCAGCCATGTTGTGAAGTCGTATGAATGAAGTCGTGCAGCCTGCCGTGCCGCTGCGGTGAACGTGTTACGCAACGCGTGACGCGACATACGTGAATCCGAAGAACACCTCGCGAAATGCGCTGTACGGAGCACTGTTATGCCGCATGTCGTCCGCCGCCCCGTAGCTCGCACGCGAGCGCAAGTTTATCGCACTAACACGCGTTGTCCGCGCATTGCGTCAGACTTCGTCGGCGCGGAAAGCATCGCGCAGCCACACGAGCCGCCCCGCTTCGAAGGCAATCACGTCGAAGCGGCAAGCGGGCTGGGCGCCTTGCTGCGACACCTGCGTCGCGAGGTAATGCTGCGCGGCGCGCACGATCCGCTGCCGCTTCTGCCACCCGATGCTCGCCGCGGCGCCGCCATACTTGCGTTGAGCGCGCGCCCGGACTTCGACGAAGACCAGTGCGCCATCGCGCTCGCGCATGACCAGATCGATTTCGCCGCCGCGGCACGACACATTGCGCGCGACCAACCGCAAACGCTGGCGCTGCAGAAACTCCTGCGCGTGTGCTTCGAAAGCGGCGCCGACGAGCTTGGACCCGGGTTGCGTGGAAAAGTTGTCGCGCATGGGCGCATGCGGTTTTGGCGGCCTACGCTCCTGCTCCTGCTCCTGCTCCTGCTCCTGCTCCTGCTCCTGCTCCTGCTTCGAGCGAGACGCGCTCCGAGCACGCACGCCGCCAGGACCTGGTGCCCCTGCGTGGCACAATGACGGCCTCATTCCGTCCGTCTGCGTTTTCTGCCTCATGACTTCTCTCTCCGAACTCGCGCAAGGACAGCAGTACCCTGCCGCCGCGCTGTATGTGGTGGCCACGCCGATCGGCAACGTCGCCGACATCACGCTGCGCGCGCTGCACGTACTCGGTCTCGTCGACCGCATCGCCGCGGAAGACACGCGCAACACGGGTCAGTTGCTCGCGCGCTATGGAATCTCGAAGCCGCTCATCGCCGTCCATCAGCACAACGAGCGAGCCGCGGCGCAACGCATCGTCGAACATTTGCAGGCGGGCGAGCGGGTGGCGTATGTGTCCGACGCAGGCACGCCCGGCATCTCGGACCCAGGCGCAAAGCTCGTCGATGCAGCGCGCGAAGCGGGCTTTGCGGTCGTTCCGCTGCCGGGCGCAAGCGCGCTTGCCACCGCACTGAGCGCGGCGGGCGACTGGGTCGCGACGTTCTCGTTCCTCGGCTTTCTTCCGCCGAAAGCCAAAGCGCGCGCCGCCACACTTCAGGGGCTCGCCCATCATCCGCATGCGCTGGTCTTCTACGAAGCGCCGCATCGCATCGTCGAAACGGTGCAGGCGCTGGCCGATACGTTGGGCGGCGAGCGCAAGCTGCTGATCGCGCGAGAACTGACGAAGTTACACGAAGCGCTGCATTGCGGCACCCTGGCCGAAGGGCCAACGTGGCTCGCCGCCGATCCAAACCGGCAACGCGGAGAATTCGTACTGGTAGTGGAAGGCGCGCAGCAGGAAGCGGCCGGCGAACACGATCATGATGCGTTGCTCGAAACGCTGCTCGAAGAATTGACGGTGAGCAGCGCGGCCAAAATAGCGGCGGCGATCACCGGCGCGTCGCGCAACGCGTTGTACACGCGCGCGCTCGAGCTCAAGAAAGAAGAGGACTGACGCGCGAAGCGGCCGCGCCGCAAGCACAGCGGGATACGTCACGCAAAACAAAAGGGCCGCTCATACCGATGAGCGGCCCTTCTTGCATTTACACGCAGCAGCGTGGCTGTTCGTCATGCGAGGCAGCGCCCAAAGCGCCGCCGCAAAATCATTTCTGCGCAGTCGATCCCGAGTTGGACGCCAGCGTTTCGTCGCGTGCGGCGCGCGCTTCTTCCTGCGTCAAACCTTCGATCTTCACGCGCGCCGTGCCGGCGTGGCGCATATCGAGCACGTTCGCCGCCGCCATCGACAGATCGATCACCCGGCCGCGCGCATACGGACCGCGGTCGTTGATTCGCACGACGACCGAGCGCGACGTGGCGGGATTCGTCACGCGCACATATGAGCCGAGGGGCAGCGTGCGATGCGCGGCAGTCAGCGCGTGCATGTCGTAACGTTCGCCATTCGCGGTGCGGCGGCCATGGAAACCGCGGCCATACCAGGAGGCGCGGCCGATCTGATGAAAGTCCGACACGTCGGTGCCGTCATCGGTGAGCGGTTTGGCGTCGGCCAGCGACGAGCCCTGGACGGCGACGTCCGAGGCCGGCGCGCTGCCGTAGGCTTGCGGTCCGAAGGACGCTGCTTGCGCGTTTTTTGTGCGGAGCGGCACAGCGTTTGCAACGCTGTTGTCGGCCCCCGGCGGCGTGGCGCAACCGGCCAGCACAAAAAAGGCGAAAAGAGTCCCCAGACTACGGGATAACCGAGTTTTCATAAGACGTGCAATCACATTGTCGAGCCGCATCACGCGAAGTTGAGCGTGTTGCCTGCGACTCCGGCGGCAAAGGACGACAACGCGCCGCGCAGACGAGCGCAGTACGTCGAAGCCCGGATGCAGCTCACTGAGCCGCTACCGCACGGTTAATTTTCACGTCTGGCGCAACCTGTCCCCGGCAGCCTGACCAGACCCCACATGCCGCCATCGAACGTGGCAAACACGTTCTTGCGCGCGAAAGTTCAGCGCGCAGGAACGGCGGCGTAGGCCCCACCCAGCGTCACGACCGTTAAAGTCGTAGCAGGCGCGCGGCGCCTGGCTGGGCAAGACGTGTGCATCGAATGCATCGATACCTGATGGCCGTCATACCGCGACGGCCCTTACTTGAGTGGCGATCCGCGCGCCCATTTTTGATGGGGACGCATCGCCTTGTGGCAGCACGATTCCTCGTGCATGGGGTCCATTATACCCAAAACAGAAGTCTGCGTTGCTAAGCGACTGAAAACCTTGATGAATCTTCACCATTGCTGCAAGAATCGACAGACAAAAGCCGCAGGCGCGGCGTTTGCGGGGAGGCGACAAGCCTCGGCGCGCGCCGGAAAGACGCCGGTACAATCAACGTTTTCACTGCGGCGCCGTCATCCATGAAAGTCACCTTGATCCCCGTTACGCCGTTCCAGCAAAACAGCTCGCTGCTCGTTTGCGAGGCGACCGGACGCGCGGCCGTCGTCGATCCGGGCGGCGATCTCGACATCATTCAAGGCGAGATCGCGCGGCAGAAGGTGAGCGTCGAAAAAGTGCTGCTGACGCATGGCCATATCGACCACTGCGCCGGCGCGAAGACGCTGGCCACGCATTACGGCGTGCCGATCGAAGGCCCGCATCCGGACGAACGTTTCTGGCTCGACAAGCTGCCGGATCAAAGCACGCGCTTCGGCTTTCCGGCTGCGCAGGCGTTCGAGCCCGACCGTTGGCTCGACGACGGCGACACCGTGCAGTTCGGCGATGAAACGCTCGAGGTCTATCACTGCCCCGGCCACACGCCGGGCCACGTCGTGTTCTTCAGCCGCGCGCATCGGCTCGCGCTGGTCGGCGACGTGCTCTTCGCGGGCTCCATCGGCCGCACGGATTTTCCGCGCGGCAACCACGCCGATCTGATCCGCTCGATCCGCGAAAAACTCTGGCCGCTCGGCGACGACGTCACGTTCGTGCCGGGCCACGGTCCCACGTCGACGTTCGGCGCGGAGCGTCGCAGCAATCCCTATGTCGCCGACGGAGTCGCCGCATGAGCAGCGAAATCTATGTCAGTACCGACGTCGAAGCGGACGGCCCGATTCCCGGCCCGCATTCGATGCTGAGTTTCGCCTCGGCCGCCTACACGGAGGACAAGCAGCTGATCGCCACGTTCTCCGCCAATCTGGAATTGCTCGACGGCGCGGCGCCCCATCCGGTGCAGGAAGCGTGGTGGAAGACGCAGCCCGAGGCGTGGGCGGCCTGCCGTACCGACTTGCAGCGTCCGGACGCGGCGCTCGCGGCCTACGTCGACTGGGTCGAGGCGCTGCCCGGCAAGCCGGTGTTCGTCGCCATGCCCGCCGGCTTCGACTTTACGTACATGTTCTGGTACATGATGCGCTTTGTCGGCCGCTGCCCGTTTTCGTGGTCGGCGCTCGACATCAAGACGCTCGCCTTCGCGATGACCGGCCTGCCGTATCGCAAGAACATCAAACCGCGCTTTCCGAAACACTGGTTCGACGAGCATCCGCACACGCACGTCGCGCTCGATGACGCCATCGAACAGGGCGCACTTTTCTGCAACATGCTGAAGGATCTGCGCACGATGCAGGCCGCCAGCCTTGCGTCGGCGCAAGAAGGGGACGCCTCAGGACAAAATCCCGCTGAGGAACCGGCAAATTAGGTAATCTCCCTCGCGGGAGGCGTTTTGCATTGCGTTTCGTTTTCGCGCCCTCTACCATGCGGTGATACGGCGACGCAAACGGAGGCGCAGTTGACACTCGATACGTTCTCTCAAAAAATTCTGCGCCTTTTGCAGTTAGATGCACGCCGTTCGGTGCAGGAAATATCCGATCAGGTCGGCCTGTCGAGCACGCCATGCTGGCGGCGCATCAAGGACATGGAGCAGTCGGGCGTGATCCAGCGCTACACCGCGCTGCTGGATCGCGAAAAACTGGGGCTGCACGTGTGCGCGCTCGCGCACATTCACCTCACGCGTCACACCGAAGGCGGCGTCGAACAGTTCGAGCGGGAGATCGCCACCTGCCCGGAAGTCACCGAGTGCTACAGCACGACCGGCGAATCCGATTACATCCTCAAGATCGTCGCGCCGGACATCAAGGCGTACGACACGTTTCTGCACGAACGCATCTTCAAGATTCCCGCGGTGGCGCAAGTGCGCACGAGCGTCGTGCTGCGCGAGATCAAGTTCGATACGCAGTTGCCGCTTTGAGGGGATGCGCTTTGATGCGCTTCGCTTCGATGGGGTTTGATGCGCGTCGGTGTGCCAGAGGTGCACGTGTGATGCGCCTGATGGTCCGCAATCCGCCGATGATGCGCCGGCGAGCCGCCGCAATCCATCAAGAGCGCCGTTCGGCATGGCGACGCGGCCCGCCGCGCGTTGCGTTGCTCTCAAGCCTCAGTTAGTGCCATGCGGCACTGTGGTACGGCGACGACCATGGCCCGTAGCGCCCGCCTGCGTGGACGAACCGCTTTGCGTCGACGGCGTGCTCACCTCGCGTAACACCTCCAGCTTGCGCGCACCGAGCCGGCGCTTGAGCGCGGCGAGATCCACGCGCTCGAGCCCCTCTGCGTCGCCCTTGCCGGACCCATGCGAAGGCAGCGCCGGCAGCACGACTTCGACGTCGAGCCCCGTGCTCAGATAATGAATGTTGACCGCGGCCGCCTTCACGCCGCCGGCGGCCAATGCCGCGTTGACGTCCGCGACGATCCGCTCGCGCGGCG
Organism: Paraburkholderia graminis; assembly: GCF_003330785.1. Classification (NCBI taxonomy): domain Bacteria; kingdom Pseudomonadati; phylum Pseudomonadota; class Betaproteobacteria; order Burkholderiales; family Burkholderiaceae; genus Paraburkholderia; species Paraburkholderia graminis. The sequence goes on along the minus strand of NZ_CP024934.1, from coordinate 229,624 downwards.
GCAAACCGACGGGCGGATGCGCGACGGCATCGTTCTCGGGATCGACGTGAATCAGCGCGTCCAGCACGCGGCTGTCGTTCAGCACGCGCAGGCGCGCAGTCTCCGCGATGTAGTGCCCCTCGGAAACCGAGATGAGCGGATCGACCAGAATATGCGCGTCGACAAGCGCGAAATCTCCCATTTTCCGCGTGCGTAATTCGTGGACGTCGCGCACGCCTGGCGTGGACAGCAGCAGCGCGCGCATGTCGGCGGTGGCGGCATCGTCGAGCGCGCGGTCGGACAGATCCTGCAGCGCGTCCCATCCGAACATCCAGCCCATGCGCGCCACCATGAAACCGACGATCGCCGCCGCGATCGGATCGAGCAGCCGCACGCCCGCAAGGCTGCCGAGAATACCGAGCGCAACCACCAGCGACGACGCCGCGTCCGAGCGCGCATGCCACGCATTCGCGATCAGCATGGCCGAACGCACGCGCTGAGCTTCCCGCAGCATGTAGCGAAACAGTCCCTCTTTGGAGACGAGGACGAGCACGGCCACGATAAGCGCGCTCAGATGAACGGCGGGGATGCTCTCGAGATCGGCGAGACGCGTACCGGCACGCCATAACATGCCGAAGCCGACCGCAATCAGCAGCGCGCCGAGAAAGAGCGATGCGACCGTTTCGTAACGGCTATGGCCGTAATTGTGATCGGCATCCGGCTTTGCGCCGCTGTGCCGATTGGCAAACAGCACGACAAAATCGGAAATGAGATCGGCGAGAGAGTGGATGCCGTCAGCCACCAATGCCTGCGAGTGCGCGAACACACCGACGGCGATTTGCAGCGCCATCAATACCGTATTCAGCGCAATACTGACAAACGTACTTTTGCGCGCGACGCGGTGTTTTTCAGCGGACTCAATGGCGGCGGAAGGCATCATGGAAGCGGTGGGTGTTCAACCTCTCCATTCTACCCGTCCGGTCTTAAGAATGAGCGCCCACGCCAACAAACATCTTTTAGAATCAATCGCTTATGAAAACGAAAAGCATTCGCATTCGAATTGCGCGAAGCGGCAGTGCGCGTGGCACACACACGATTTGAACGGACGACAAAAAAGCCGCGCCTGGAAACTGCGCGGCCTTAGTGAATGAGTCCAGCGCACTCGCGACGCGAGCCTCATTCGTATTACGTTAATGCTACACATGCGAGAGGCATTACACCTGATTAATTCCGGGCAAGCACTCAGTAAGCCTGGCGCCTGATTACTTCTGAATGAGAAACTTGTCGCGATCCATGCCCGCAATCCAGCGCGGCGGTTTGCCGCGGCCCGACCACGTGCTGCCGCTTTCCGGGTCACGATATTTAGGCGCAACGCCGGCACGCGGACGAGCGGCTTTTGCACCCTTGGGCGCGCGCCCGCCGCCGAGTTCGCTCAGCGAAATGCCGTAGTCGGCCATTTTCTGTTTGATTTCGTTCAGCACTTCCGCGTATTCGCGCGACTTCGCCTCTTCGATCTGCTTTTCCAGCTTCTCTCGCTGCGCGAGTAGTTCCTTGTAGGAAGACATAGGTTCCCTTGTGGTTTGGATTAACGACTGCCAGTCTTAAGCCGGCTTGCCCTTTGAAGGTGTTCATGCCTCGGAATTTGAACGCGAGATTAACACAAAATAGAAAGACTACAAACGCGTCCGCGTAAAACTAATACTTGTCCGTTTCAAAAACTTTCGCGGCGAGGCGCTGTCACGCGTCAGCTTTCATTTAGCCACTCCGCGTTTTTTGCAGACGAAGCGTCGCGCGAATCGGTAAATATGGGATTAATTATCAGCGCATGAAAATTAAGACAGTTTCCGCAAGCAAACATTTCATTGCATGAGAGCTTCGACATGAAATGTCGGCACATATTTGAAGCACTTTGGGCCCACCGTTTTCGGCGATAAGGTTTTCCCGAATAGGCAATAAACGCCTAATTGGCCCGCCGTCGAATGCAATCTTCTAGCGCCGCACGCAATGTTTCCATGTCCAGCTTCGCGCTTTCGAATGCGAAACGTTTGCGCAGACCGTTTTGCCGCAAATCGACGCCATATCTGTCGACGCCGATTAGCCGGTAGCCGCAGGCGTCGGACACTGCGTCGGCAAATTCGCCGATCAGCGCGTCTTCCTCGTCGTGCTCAAGCACCGGCAGCGGGTCGAGTTCATCGCCGCCGAGCCAGCCCATCGCGCCGAATCCGCCGATATAACGCAGGCGGTCGAGCTTCATCGTCCAGAACGTGAAGTCGCCGAGGACAAGATAGCGCTCCGCGTCTGGGTGATAGCGCAGATACCGCGCGACGAGTTCCGGTGCCGGGTCGACCGGTTCGAAGGTGCCGAGCAACGTGACGCGCTGACCGTTGAGCACGTCGCCGTCCGGCGCATCGACGACGAGGAAGCCGGCACGCGGATCGGCGTGCAGGTTATGCGTGTGCTCGGCGAGCCGGCTCACCAGAATCGTCGGCCGATGCTGTTCATCAGGCGCAAACGGCAGCACCGACGGATAAGGGAAGCCTTCGGGCTGGCGCGCGTGCGTCGCCAGCGTGCCGACCGCGGCGGTATGCAACAGGTGCAATGGAGCTTGTGCGGGAATGTTCAAGTGCGTTCCTTTCGTCGATGAGCGAATTCTTGCCGTCCGTGATGCGCGGATTGGCGTGACGTGCAATGCCGGCTGCCCGCCTATATATATATTGCATGCACCTCGTGGATTCGCGGATTCGCGGATTCGCGGATTCGCGGATTCGTGAGTCGCTGGGCGCTCACATCCGCGAACCGTCTGCCAACGCGCGACGAATCCAGCAAAAGCGCAATTCCGTGGGTTCAAGCATAAGACAGCGCCCTTCGTTAGAATCGGAAATTCGCTTTCAGTGCGCTTTCTTCCGCATCTTCCTCCTCACGAGACTCCCGTGTCCGATCGCTCCACCGACTTCGCCGCCATCCCCGCCGCTCACCGGAACCTGTCCGACACCGCGCGTCAGCGAGCGCGCATCGCGACGATGGCGCTGTTTTTCATCGCCGGGATGGTGTACGGCTCGTGGGGCGTGCATGTGCCGACCGTGCGCGACCGCTTCCACCTGAGTCCCGCCTTGCTGTCGGTCGCGCTTCTCGCGGTTGCCGGCGGCTCGATCGGCGCGATGGCCGCGAACGCGTCGTGGATTGCGCGCGTCGGCACGCGCCGCGCCTGCCTCACCGGCGGGCTCGTGATGTCGGTCTGCGTCGCGTTGATCCTCGTGGTGCCGTTCTACTGGATGCTGCTGGTCGTGCTGGCCCTGTTCGGCGCGGGCATGGCCACGCTCGACGTCGCGATGAACGCCGAAGCGAGCGCCGTCGAAAAGGCGCTGCGCAAGCCGATCATGTCGTCGTTGCACGGCATGTTCAGCGTCGGCGGGATGGTCGGCGCGGCGGTCGGCGGCGCGCTGCTCGCGCACGGCATGGCGCCGGCCGTGCATCTCGGCTTGGCCGCGGCCGTCAGCGCGCTGGTGCTGATCGCGGCCTGCCCTTCCGTGTTGCCGCACGTGCCGCACGACGAACATCCCGACTCGGCGACGCCGCGTGCGAACCGCTGGCGCTCGCCCGCGTTGTGGGCGCTCGGCACGGTCGCGCTCGTCGCGCTGATCGCCGAGGGCGCGATGTACGACTGGGCGACCGTCTATATGCGCGATGTCGTCCTCTCTTCGCCGGCCGCCGCGAGCGCCGCGTATGCCGCGTTTTCGAGCGGCATGGCAGCCGCGCGTTTTGCCGGCGACGCGGTGCGGGCGCGCTTTGGCGCTCCGCAACTGGTGATGGCCAGCGCGACGCTGGCGCTCGCCGGCATGATCGGCGCGCTGTTGGTGCCGACGCCGGTCGCGGCGCTGACCGGCTTCACGCTGATGGGCCTTGGTCTCGCCAACATGATGCCGGTGCTGTTCGCGGCCGCCGCGAGCGTGAAAGGCATCCACGCTGCCGAAGGGCTCGCGCACGTCGCCGGGCTGGCTTACTTTGGGATGCTGTTTGGGCCGGTCCTGATCGGCGCGGTGGCGCAGGTGACGAATCTGTCGATCGGACTGTCCGTGGTCGCGGTGTGCTGTGCGCTGATTGCGATCGCGGGGCCGAAGGTGCTGCAGCGGCTGAAGATTTAGCGGCCAGGCGCTGCTGCCCTCGCCTGTTTCGTCGATTGGCGCGGAGGGGGCGGGTCGCGTTGGTTGCGATAGCCGTTACTCCTCTTAGAACGCAAGCAACGCGGGCAACGCGCCCGACGCACGCAACGCGACGAACACGGCTGACGCCAACCACCAACCACCACCCCAAAACAAAAGGCACGCGACCGAAGGTACGCGTGCCTTTCCAATCATGCGATCACGGACAGCGCAAGCTGCCCGCACCCATGCGGTATTACATCTTCACCACGTCGAGCAGCGTCTTCTTGCCCGACTTGTAGTTGTACAGCGAGATCACGCCGTGCTTCAGATCGCCCTTCGAGTCGAAGGTCGTCTGGCCGATCACACCCTTGTAGTCGGTGTTCGGCATTGCAGCGAGGATCTTCGACGGATCGGTCGAGCCAGCGCGCTTCATTGCGTCGACGATGATGTACACAGCGTCATACGTGAACGGAGCGTAGATCTGGATCGGTTGACCGAAACGCTTCAGGTACTTCGCCTGGAACGCCGAACCGCCTTCCATCTTCTCGAGCGCCATGCCGGCTTCCGAGCAGACGATGTTGTCGGTTGCGTCGCCAGCGAGGTCCGACAGCTTGTCGGTACACACGCCGTCGCCTGCCAGCACCTTCGCGCGCAGGCCGAGCTGCTTGGCTTGCTTCGCGAACGGGCCGCCGGTGGCGTCCATGCCGCCGTACATGATCGCGTCCGGGTTTTCGCCCTTGATCTTCGTCAGAATCGCGCGGAAGTCGACAGCCTTGTCGTTCGTCGCGTCATGCGACATCACGTTCAGGCCCAGCGACTTTGCGGTCTTTTCGAATTCGTTCGCGAGACCCTGGCCGTAAGCGGTCGAGTCGTCGACGATCGCGACGCTCTTCACTTTCAGACCCTTGGCTGCGTAGTTAGCCAGTGCCGGACCTTGTTGCGCGTCGGTCGCAACGACGCGGTACGTCGTCTTGAAACCTTGTTGCGTATAGGCCGGGTTCGTTGCCGACGGCGAGATCTGCACGATGCCTGCATCGCTATAGATCTTCGAAGCCGGAATCGACGTGCCCGAGTTCAGGTGGCCGACCACTGCCACAACCTTGTCGTCGACCAGCTTCTGCGCGACTTGCGTAGCAGTACGCGGGTCGGCTGCGTCGTCTTGTGCGTCGAGTTGCAGCGTGACTTTCTGGCCGCCGATCGTCAGGCCCTTCGCGTTGATTTCTTCAACCGCGAGGCGTGCGCCGTTTTCGTTGTCTTTCCCCAGGTGAGCGATACCGCCAGTCAGCGGTGCAACGTGACCGATCTTGACGACCGTGTCGGCTGCAGCCGATGTTGCCAACGTCGCGAACAGCATCGCCGCAGCGCTGATCGGCAACAGCTTTTGAATCTTGATGTTCATGTAAGTCTCCAGTTTCGGTCCCAAAAACAACGTAATCGCCCTGTGCCCCCGCTTCCCCAACACGTGTCGCTCAGTCCCGTGGACGACCACGCCGGTTGCATCGTTCATGCACTTGGCCAGTACGTCTGCCGGACTGTTTGTGACAGGCGGCAACCCGTACTTGCGCGCAAGTGTAGGCTATCAAATTAATTTGTGGGACTTTTTTGAGGAAGTGGGATGAACACTAATAGCGTTTATCCAGTGGCGCCGGCTTCCGGCTTGCGTCGCGGGCTGGAAAGCACCGGCCCATGCGGGTTTCCGCTATATGAGCAACGCATCGGCGAGTAAGCGCTAAAGGTTTTAGCGAGTCAAACCGTTAATGGTTCGAATGAGGCGGAATACGTCGAAATGGATTCGAGCGGCCGGCACTTTTTTTGAAAACGACGCGCGCCGCAAGCGGGGGCGGCACGCGTCCTGACTCGTCGCGGTTCAGCGTTTAAATCCAGCGACGAACGCCGCGATGCCGGCGCTTGCCGCACGCCATTCGTCGTCGAGTTGGGCCATCAGTTCTGCCGCGCCGAAGTCCTCGCGCCGCGAGCGGCCGAGCGGCGCACCTTGCCCCGACCACAGCGACAGATAATCGCCGTTCTGCGCGCGGCCGGCCGTCTGACGCAACTCCTGCGTCAATGCGTTCTGCACGGGATACGGCGCGATCTTCTGCGGCGCTTCGCTCAGGCGCTGCATCAGCGGATTGCGGATGCCGCGCGCGTGGCGGCCAGTGATCGCGTAGGTCACCGAAGTCGACGTGTCGGAAATCGAGCGCAGCCGGTCTTTCCATGCCTGCGGTATCGCGCTTTCGCGGGAAGTCAGGAACGCGGTGCCCATGACCGCGGCTTGCGCGCCGAGCGCGAGCGCGGCGACGATTCCCCGTCCGTCCATGATGCCGCCGGCGGCGAGCACCGGCAGTCCGGTTGCGTCGACGACTTGCGGCACGAGCGCCATCGTGCCGACCAGCGCTTCTTCGAATGAACCGATGAACGTGCCGCGATGCGCGCCCGCCTCCGAACCCTGCGCGGCGATCGCATCGGCGCCCGCGTCGCGCCACGCGACGCCTTCCGCAACATGCGTCGCGGTGCCGATTACATATTGACCGTTCGCCTGCAGCCGCGCGACGTCTTCGCGTGACAGCAGCCCGAACGTGAAGCTGACCACCGGCACACGCGATTCGATCAGCGCCTCCAACTGCGCGCGAAAATCCGGCGCGTAGCGTTCGAGCGGCCGGCCCGGCGGCAAACCTAGGTCCGCGCGCACCGGGTCGATGGCTTCGAGCGCGCGGCGCACGGTGGCGTCGTCGGGCGCGGCAGGCTGCAGCACGAACAGATTGACGCCGAACGGGCGATCCGTCAGCGCGCGAATCGCCGCGACGTCGCTCGCGATTTTCTCCGGCGACAGCGCCGCACCGGCCAGCGTGCCGAGGCCGCCGCTATTCGACACGGCCGCGACCAACTCGGGCGTCGTGGCGCCCGCCATCGGCGCCTGCACGACCGGCACACGCAAGCCAAAACGCTCGGCAAACGGCGTCACAAAACTGCCTTCACTCATGATCGATTCTCCTTCGCGCAATCCGCTCGCCATCCCCGCGAGACCTTACCGTGGACTCTACCGGCGCGACGCGCAACAGGAAAATGAATAATCGAGAACGTTCGGATCGTCCAATGAGATTGCCTTGACGATGCCCGTCGAACGGGCTTTCGAAGGCTGTTCGCAAGGCTTTGCCGGGGGTGCCTGCACCGGCTTTCTTTTGGTGGCACACTGACCGCCCGCTTCAGGCATTCGCGCCTCTTGCATTCGTTTTGTCTCAACTCGCCCACTCAATTCATTCGCGCGACCGCGCGCGATTACGGAGGACACCATGAGCATCACTTCGCGATGGATCGACATTCCCGCCGGCAACGACACGTTCGGCGGCTATCTCGCGCTGCCCAAAAGCGGCAAGGGACCGGCTGTCATCATCATTCAGGAAATCTTCGGCGTGAACAGCCATATCCGCTCGGTCGCGGATCAATATGCGCAAGACGGCTACGTCGCGCTCGCACCCGACGTGTTCTGGCGCGTGCAGCCGCGCGTCGAGTTGACGTATGAAGGCGCGGACCGCGCGAAGGGCGTCGAACTGATGCAGAAGCTCGACGCAAACCAGGCGGCCGACGACATCGGCGCAACGGCCGCGGCGCTGCGCGCGATGCCCGAAGTCACCGGCAAGATTGCGGCAATCGGCTTCTGCTTCGGCGGACTGCTTGCATATTTGACGGCCGCGCGCGGCAGCGTCGACGCCGCGGTCGCCTATTACGGCGGCGGCATTCAGAACAAGCTCGACGAAGCCGCGAAGGTCAAAGTGCCGATGCAGTTTCACTACGGCGAACTCGACCAGCATATTCCGCTGTCGGCCGTCGGTCAGATTCAGGAGCGCTTTGCCGGCCGCACCGATGCCGAGTTCCACATCTATCCGAACGCGGATCACGGCTTCAACTGTTCGGACCGTGCGTCGTACAACCAGCGCGCCGCCGCGCTCGCGCATGGCCGCACGCTGACGTTCCTCGGCGAGCGGCTGTAAGTCGGGCAAGTGACGCAAGTCACGCACTGACGCGATAGGCTCGCCGCGGCGGCGCGCGAGTCGGTTACGCTTGATGGGCGGCGCGCCGCGTCCGCTCTCTTTGCGTCGATGCACGCGGCGGCAAATCACGGCGTAGCTGTGCCGCCGCGTCGCCGCTTGCGTGCATCGACGATGGACATCCCACATCCGCCAGCGAGGTCCTTTCCGCCGTGCTATCAGACTATCTCGCCCATGACGCCCTCGGCCTGGCCGAACTCGTGCGGACTCGCGAAGCCAGCGCGCGCGAGTTGCTGGACACAGCGATCTCGCGCACGGAAGCGGTCAATCCCGCGATCAACGCGATCGTGCTGAAGGACTACGAAGCCGCCCGCGAACGCGCGTCGCGTTACGACGCGAGCATGGCGAACGGCATCAACGGCGCAAATGGCGCGGACGCCGACAGCCCGCAAACCGCGCAGACCGCGCTCGCCGGCGTGCCGTATCTGATCAAGGATCTGGGCGCCGCCGTCGCGGGCCTGCGCATGACGATGGGCAGCCGTCACTATCGCCACTTCATTCCCACCGACGACGCGCCCGTCGTCGCACTCGCCAAAGCGGCGGGCCTCAACATCTTCGGCAAGACGAGCACGTCGGAGCTCGGTCAAATGCCTTATACGGAGCCCGAACTATTCGGTGCGTGCCGTAATCCGTGGAATCTCGACCATACGCCCGGCGGCTCGAGCGGCGGTGCGGCAGCGGCAGTCGCGGCGGGCATCGTGCCGCTCGCGCATGCATCGGACGGCGGCGGCTCGATCCGCATCCCCGCGTCGTGCTGCGGACTGTTCGGGCTCAAGCCCTCGCGTGGACGCGTGCCGCGCATGCCCGCCGCGGTCGCGGCCGGCGAACTCGGCGTCGATCACGCCATCTCGCGCAGCGTACGCGACAGCGCGGTGTTGCTCGACCTGCTCGCGGGCAACGCGGACCGTCCGCTCGGCGCGCCGGGTACGTTTCTCGGCGCGAGCCGCGAGCCGTGCAAACCGCTGAACATTGCGTACGTGACCGAGCCGATGCTCGCCCCGTCGCTTTCCGCCGATGCACGCGCCGCGCTCGAAGACGCCGCGCAACTTGCAAGCTCGCTCGGACACAACATCGAGCCTGTTTCGCTCGGGATCGATTTCGACGCGGTCAGGCACGCGTTTCTCACGCTGTGGTCCGTCACGGCGGAAGACCTCGTGCTGAACGCCGAGCGCATCACCGGACGCAAGCCGTCGCGCGACGAGTTCGAAATCTCGACGTGGGCGATGGCGCACGTGGGCCGCAAGCTCGGTGAGCGCGGCCTGCCCGGGGCGCTCGAAGAACAGCGCCGCATCACCGAACGTCTGACCGATCTGTTGAGCCGCTACGACGTGATCCTCTGCGCGACGCTCGCCGCGGCGCCCATCAAGATCGGCGAGATGCATCCGACGCAGGCCGAGCGCATGCAGATGCGCGCAGTCAGCGCGATGCCGCTCGAGCCGCTGATGAAGAAGTTGCTCGCCGAGGCGTCGAACAAGGCGTTTGCGTGGGCGGGCTGCACCGAGCTCTTCAATCTGAGCGGCCAGCCGGCCATGTCGATACCGCTTTACTGGAATGCGCGCGGACTTCCCGTTGGCGTGCAGTTCGCGGCCCGCGACGGCGGCGAAGCCACGCTGCTGCGCCTTGCCGCGCAACTCGAAGCGGCACGGCCGTGGTTCGACAAGCGTCCGCCGCTGATCAAGGCGCGCAGCTAGGCGGTGCGATGTGAGGTGAACGGTTTGCGTCGCGCGTGCGTCGGCATCGACGTGACGATGGCCCGGCATGCAAGCCACTGCGACGATCGACGCAGCCAGTCCGCGCATCAAGTAATAAGTCGGTGGGAGCGGCGAGCCGCTCGCCTCGGTAAGCGACGTGACGACGAACGGTCCAAAGCCGCCGAACATCGTCACGGCAATGCGGTAGACCAACGATAAACCCGTGCAGCGCAAATCCGCAGGGGAACAGTTCGGCGATCAGCGCGCCGAACTGCCCGTCATATTGCAGCGCACTTCAGCCAACGCATGAAGGCAGCGTGAGAACCACGCGATCAGGCCTTCTTGTTATACGCACTGCACCAGCCCTTCGCCGCAACCTGCTTGCCGGCGAACATCGGACACGGCGCGTACGGATCGCTCGCTTTGCCCTGATAGAAGCTGCAATTGCCGCAGTCCTGGCCCGGTGCGTACTTGGCGAACTTCGCCTTGTCGACCTTGCTGGCGTCTTCCTTGTAGCCGAGCGCCTGTGCGGTCGGGTCGCTTTCTGCGACCTTCGGTGCATCGGCGAATGCCTGGCGGGACAGTGCCAGCGACGAGGCCACGCCGATACTGGAAATCAAAAACGTGCGACGGGAAGCTTTCATGGGGACTCACTCCATTTATATTGAACTGATCGCCGTTCTGATGACAGCGGTCCCCAAGGATATCAATGAAGCCGTCTCAGGTGACGGGTCAAATGATAGAGATAAGCGAATCGCAACGACATCAGGCCGCCCGCGTGAAGCGCAACGGCGTGCGCTCATGCGCGGCCGCTCAATTCGCACACCCGCTGCGCGATCGCCAGGCAAGCCGTGAGTCCCGGCGATTCGATGCCGAACAGATTGACGAGTCCGCGCACGCCATGCGCGGCCGGTCCCTGGATCACGAAATCGGCGGCGGGTTCGCCGGGGCCCGACAGCTTCGGACGGATTCCCGCGTAAGCCGGCTGCAGCGCGTTGTCCGGCAGCGCCGGCCAGTAAGCGCGAATCGCTGCGTAGAAAGATTCGGCGCGCTGGGGATCGACGTCGTAGTTGATGGCATCGACCCATTCGACGTCCGGACCGAAGCGCGCCTGGCCGCCAAGGTCGATCGTCAGATGCACGCCGAGTCCTGCTTCGTTCGGCATCGGATAGATCAGGCGGCTAAACGGCGCGCGTCCGGAGATGCTGAAGTAGTTGCCGCGCGCGAGGTAGAGCGGCGGCACATGGCGCGCGTCGAGTCCGCGAATCTTGCGCGCCAGCGCGTTCGCGTGCAGCCCGGCGCTGTTGATCACGCAAGCGGCGCTGATCGTGGTGGGCGCGTCGCCGCCGACCTTGATGATGAAGCGGCCATTGCCCGCCTCGATTGCCTCGACCGGCGAGTGGAACGCGAACATCACGCCGTCGCGCTCGGCGTCGCCTTGCAAGGCCAGCATCAACTGATGACTGTCGACAATGCCTGTCTGCGGCGAGAACACGGCCGCCACGCATTCGAGCGCCGGTTCGAGCGCCTGCGCCTCGCTGCCCGTAATGCGCATCAGGTCGAGCACGCCGTTGTCGCGGCCCTTGGCCATGATGCTGTCGAGCTGCGGAATCTGATTGTTCGACGTCGCGACGAGCAGCTTGCCGCAGCGCGAATGCGGCACGTTACGCTCGACACAATAGTCGTAAAGCATCTCGCGGCCGCGCACGCACAGCGTTGCCTTCAGCGAGCCGCGCGGATAGTAGATGCCCGCGTGAATCACTTCGCTGTTGCGCGAACTCGTGCCCACGCCGATTGCCTCGGCGGCTTCGAGCACGATCACTTCGCGCCCGCGCGCCGCGAGCGCACGCGCCACCGCGAGCCCGACCACGCCCGCGCCGATTACGACACATTCGATCTGGTCCATGTCCCTCGACGCAGCCGACTTCGCTACGCGCCGCCTCGTTCATCCATGTAGATGGCAACAGCATGCGGCCAACGAACGCCGTACACCGCTCGCTGCCGAACGCACTGCCGTTTTGCGACCGTTTTACAACGGTCATCCGACCGCTGCCTCAAATTGTACGACGCCGCGCGCACGGCGATGCGCTCCCGCTGTTTCCAGCGGCAGCGCATCGTGCGGACACTTGCAGTTTTTGGCGGGAATGGACAGTGGCTGCCTAGAAGCCGATCGGCCTGCGACGGTTGCCGAAGTCGAGCCGGATGTCGCCGCCGCCGATCTCGTCGCGTCCGTCGATGCGCGCCGCGCCGAAGCCGTTCAGAATCGCCCGGCGCATTTCGCGAGGCGACGCGTTTTTCAGCGCGTCGAGCGCGTCATCGCCGAGCTGCTCCGGAAAGCGCAGACCCCAGTTGTGGGCGCCGCGGATCTCCGCGTAGATGGACTGCGCGATGCGGCGCGCGCCGTCGCGATCCGGCGGCGGAATCTCATACACGTTCATCCGGTTCATGATCGGCTCGGGAATCGAGCGCGCGTCGTTCGCCGTCGCAATCCATATCACGTGGCCGGCATTGATCGGAATTTCCGCGAATTCGTCGATGAAACTCTGCGCCGTGTCGTGCTCCAGCAGCGCGTACAGCGCACCGAGCGGATCGTATTGCGAGTCGCCGGTAGCCTTGTCGATTTCGTCGACGGTAATCACCGGGTTCGCGTAGCTGCCGTTCACGAGCGCGTCGAACACCTTGCCGGGCTTGGCGTTTTTCCATTGCGACGACGCGCCCGAAAGAATCCACCCGGCCGTCAGCGAGCTCATCGCGACATACTGATAAGCCGTGCCGAGCAGGCGCGCTAACTGCTTCGCAAAATGCGTCTTGCCGATGCCGGGATCGCCGAGCAGCAGAATCGGCATCAGCTCCAGGCGGTCCTCGGTCTCGAGACAGAGCGCGACCTGCTTGCGGATGTCGTCGAGCGGATCGGCGAAGTTCGGCAATGCGTCGATCAGATCGTCGATCGACGGCATGCGGTTCGGCTTCACGCAGAACCGCAGATTGCCGGTTTTCAGCATCTTTTCGTAGGTTGTGCGCAGGGCGTCGTTGGCGCCTTCGCTCAGATCGTTCAGCGCGGTCTCGACCTGATCGAGGTCGTACACCTGACTGAAAGACGCTACGGCGATTTCCTGTCTGACCATTGCTGTTGTCATTGCTCACCCCGTCTGACTGGCCTTGCTAGGCGGCATCCGATGGACGCCGTTTCAGGTCCAGTTTAACGAGGACAGATCGGCACGCAAGCCAGCAGTCGTGCGGCTCTGCTGCTAACAGCCGGTTATGCTGCAAAGCCGCGCCAGGCGCGCAGCGAGCATAACCGGCGCGCTTCGAAATAGATTGTTGCTGAACCCGGCCCCGTTTAACGTGTCAGAAAAGCGTTGCGCTCATCAGGCGTAAGATGGCCCTCTGACCAGGCTGCCGGACGCAGTCACCGGAGATTCGTTCTATGTGGAAAACGTCTATCGCGGCCGTGCTGATCGGCACTTCGATGCTGGCACAGGCGCAGCAGCGGCCGCAGCAGCAGGTCGTGCAATGGCAACTGCAAGTGCTGCTCAATGGGCAGCAGATCGACACCTTCGACGGCACGACCACGGTCGGCCAGGCGCGCACGGACACGCATCACAAGGTGGTGCAGCACAACGTCGGCTGCAAGGATCAGCCGGCGGGCAGCATCGACCTGGCGCGCACGCTCACCGTGTCGCCGCTGCAGGCGGACAGTAACGAAGTGACGCTTTCCATCGAGGCGCAGGAAACGTTCGAGGACAGTGCCGCGCGCCAGACCGACACCGGCTGCAAACTGCCGCCGCAGCCGCGCCAGGTGAGCGCGAGCCATCCTGGTCTGAAGGTGGCGGCAGGTCAATGGGCGAGCTGGACGATCGTCGACAAAGACCCGGCGCTCGTCTACCGCGTCCGCGCAAATCTGACGAATGGCGCCAATGCGGCAAGCGCGACAGATGCGGCGAGCGCGGCCAGTGCGGTGAACTGACTGCGCTGCGAGCCAGCGACAAACCCGCGGCAAATCAGGCGCAAGCGCGTTCCGTCGACGGGGTTGAAAAGCGAAGCTGAAGAGCCAACCTGAGAGACCCGCGAACAACGCATGAACAATCGAAGCTCCGAAAACAGAACACGTGGATAACGCGGCATGCGAAACCCCGAAGAATTGATCCGCGAAAGCACAGCACCCAAGGATTTCGTGGCGGTGAGCTGGAACCTTCACAAGGGCCGCACGCCGCTCGGCTTTCAAGCCTGGCAAGCCATGCAGCGCTGGGTTCAGTCGACCCACGCGGACGCCTATTTTCTGCAGGAAGCGATGGCGCGCCGCATGCCGTCGCCGGTATTGGCGAGCAGCTTCGGCGCGCCCGTCGCCGATCCCTTGAACGATGTCTGGCATTGTCAGGCGACCGAAATCGCGCAGGCGCTGCAACTGGAAATCGCGCTCGGGCCGAACGTGTTCAAGCCATCGTGGCGGCACGGCAATGCGATTCTGTCGCCGCATCCGCTGGATCTCGGCGGACGCTGGGATATTTCCGCGCATCGCTTCGAGAAACGCGGGCTGCTGGTTGCGCGCGCGACCTTCGGCGGACACTCGGTCACCTTGCTGTGCGCGCACCTCGCGCTGACGCGCTCGGCGCGCTTGCGTCAGATGAACTGGATCGCTCACTGGATCGCGAAGGAAGCGCCGGACGGTCCGCTCGTGCTGGCCGGCGACTTCAACGACTGGCGCAACGATTCGGTGCCGCTTTTCGGCGAGCACGGCCTGCATGAAGTGGCCACGCTGCTCGGCGAGGCGGGCCGCACGTTCCCCGCTTTTTCGCCCGCCCTCGCGCTCGACAAAATGTTTGTGCGCGGCATGAAGCCGATCGAATGGATTCCGCCGACGCAGGAAACCGCGTGGCTGTCGGATCATTTGCCGTATATGGCGCGCTTGCGGGTGGAGTGACGGCGCAGGCGTGGTTTTGCATGCGGGCCGGAACGAAATGCGCGCTTTCGATCGACACGATTGCGCTTGCGAACTGTCTGTCACGTAGAAACAAACCAGACGCCGGCTGGGCCTATGCGCTTTCTGCCGAACGCGAGCCTCGGCGCGACGTCACTCGTTGCGCGGTTGCAGCGGGCAAACGCTGACATTCCCGAGCCTGGTTTTCCGCCCGTTTGCCTGCTTTATTGGCAGGGTCTATGCTGCGCCGCACGGCAGCTTTCTGTATCATCCTGAAAATGTTGCCCGCGCGGCGCGCCTACCCGGCGCGAGCCGGACAGCCGGTGGCAGCCGCCCCGCGCGGCCTTCGTCCATCGCCGTACCCTTGGTGACGCGCGGCGGCAAGCACGCCTGGCACTGCCCGTCGCCGGTCGTAATCGGACCCGGCGGACCCGGCGGACCCAGCGAAAACCGGCGCCCGCGCTCTTCGGCCGGAAATCCGCATGATGAGTTCGACGAACGCCGGTTGATCACCGCCGCTCGACCGCTTGATTCGCTGTTTGATTCGCTTTTCGCGCCCCATCGCCGCGTCTCGGCCCGCTGGCGGCGGGCGCGGTAAAATAACGGATTGCGCGCCATTCCGCCCGCGGGTGAGCGCAGCATCGCCCTTGCCGTGCCGGCCGGCTCCAACGACTGGCCGCCTTTGTTTTCGCACTATCCAAGAAGCCATGAGCAACCTCAATTCACAAACCGTCCTGAGCGTCCATCACTGGACCGATACGCTTTTCAGCTTCACCTGCACGCGCGATCCGTCGTTCCGTTTCGAAAACGGCCAGTTCACGATGGTGGGCCTCGAAGTCGACGGCAAGCCGCTCTTGCGCGCGTACAGCCTCGCGAGTGCGAACTACGAAGAACATCTCGAATTCCTGAGCATCAAGGTGCAGGACGGCCCGCTCACGTCGCGTTTGCAGCATCTGAAGGTGGGCGACCAGGTGCTGATCGGCAAGAAGCCGGTCGGCACGCTGATGGCGGACAACCTGCTGCCCGGCAAGACGCTGTGGCTGCTGTCCACCGGCACGGGCCTCGCGCCGTTCATGTCGATCATCAAAGATCCGGACATTTACGACCGCTACGAGCGCGTGGTCCTCACGCACACCTGCCGTTTCGTCGACGAACTGGCGTACAAGGAATACATCACCGACCACCTGCCGGCGCACGAGCACCTCGGCGAACTGGTGCAGGAAAAGCTGCTGTATTACCCGACGGTCACGCGTGAAGCGTTCGAGAACCGCGGCCGCATCACCGAACTCATCGAGACGGAAAAGCTGTTCGCAGACCTCGGCGTGCCGGGCTTCTCGCTCGAAAACGACCGCGTGATGCTCTGCGGCAGCCCGCACATGCTGCGCGACACGCGCAAACTGCTCGACGACCTGGGCTTCCAGGAAGGCAGCAACAACGAGCCGGGCCACTATGTGGTCGAAAAGGCGTTCGTCGGTTAAGCGATTTTTCGCGGTTCGCGCCGCGAAACCAGGGAAAAGGAGCCTTCTGGCTCCTTTTTTTTCGCCGTTACAATTGGGCGTCGGATATTTGACATTTTCTGTCGGCAATCTTCCTACAGAACGGCATGAGCGGCATGTCAGGCGTTACGTGAACTAATGCCGGTAAGCCTTGGTGGGCCTGCATCTTTTTCTTTTTTGGGATATGATCGCGGCGCGCCGCCGGGCGATTTCACTGCCGCTCATGGCACGACCCGGTTGTTACTGAATGTAAATTTCGTTACGTTGCTGCGTAGTGATCTGCCCGTCGTAGTCATCCGAGGCGGCCATATTGGAGGCCCGAGACCTGATGCGCTCTTTCGTCTTCGCGGCGCCGATGCGCCACCGCTTCGCCGTCCGCGCCGCTTTCTGAGAGAAAGTCATGGATACGTCGACTGTCGTCCGTTTCACCAGCCATTCGTCGGCCTTGTTGCCGCGCTCCGCCGAAGACGCGGGCCGCGCGGCGGCGTCGGCGTCGGCGTCGGCGGAACGGGAATTGGCTCGCCTGCGCTCGCGCGTGCGGGAGCTTTCCGCCGAACTGGTCCGGGCGCAGGAAGCGGCCTGCCGTCACGTCGCGCGCGAACTGCATGACGGCGTGGGCGCCGAATTGACCGCGACGCGCTTCGCGCTCGCCGGCGTGGAAACCTGGCTGCCCGCCGACGCTCCGGCGCAATGCTCGGCCGCGCTCGCCGTCGCCAACCGCTCGCTCGACGCCGTTTGCGCCGCGACCCGGCAGGCGGTGGCCGAACTGCATGCGCCGGCGCTCGAAGCCGGCATCGTCGGCGCGCTCGCCCAGTGGACCGGCGACTTCGCCGCCCGCACGCAGTTGCGCACGAGCTTCGTCTGCGCGGCCGACGTGCGTCTCACGCGCCTCTCCGCCGACGCCGCGCTCGCCGTGTTCCGGGTCGCGCAGGAAGCGCTGAATAACATCGCCAAGCACGCGCGCGCCGAATCCGCCGACGTGCGGATCGAAACGAGCCGTCGTCATCTGACGCTGATCGTCAGCGACGACGGCGTCGGCGTTTCGCGCCACGCGCATCGCAGACACGGCCATTTCGGGCTGAGCGGGATGAAAGCGCGCTGTGCGGCCTTCGACGGCACGCTGAGCGTGACCGCCCGGCGCGGCGGCCAGCCGCTGGTGCAAAACCCGACGCAAAAGCCGGCGCAACGCAGCGATAGCGAAGGCCCGCGCGGCACGCTCGTGCGCGCGCGCTTCGCGTGGGACTCGATGCTCGCCGACGCGCAGCCAGGCGGCGGCCTGCGCGCGCTGCAATCGTGAGCGAGCCGTCATGAGCCTGCGCATCCTGCTCGCCGACGATCACGCCGTGGTTCGCCAGGGCGTGCGCCAGTTGCTGCTGGATCGCGGCGTCGCACGCGAGGTCACCGAGGCGCAGACCGGCGCCGAAGCGCTCGACGCCGTCGCGGCCCACAGTTTCGACGTCGTGCTGCTCGACATTTCGCTGCCGGACATGAACGGCGTCGAAGTGCTCAAGCGCCTGAAGCGCAAGGCGCCGCGCGTGGCGGTGCTGATGTTCTCGATGTATCGCGAGGATCAGTACGCGGTGCGCGCGCTGAAGGCTGGCGCCGCCGGCTACCTGTCCAAAACCGTCGATGCCGCGCAGATGATCGGCGCGATCCAGCAGGTCGCGGCCGGCCGCAAATACGTGAGCCCGGCGATGGCCGAGGCGCTCGCCGATTATGTCTCCTTCGACGGCGAGCAGTTGCCGCACGAAAAGCTCTCCGACCGCGAATACCAGACCCTGTGCATGCTCGCGTCAGGCAAACGGCTGACCGACATTGCCGAGGCGCTGTCGCTGTCGGTGAAAACGGTGAGCGTGTACCGCACGCGCCTGCTCGAGAAGATGAAGCTGCGCAACAACGCCGAACTCACTTTCTATGTGATGAGCAACCGGCTCGTCGACCTCAATCCGGCGATGGCGGGGTAAGCTG
The DNA here is from genome assembly GCF_003330785.1 of Paraburkholderia graminis. Lineage (NCBI taxonomy): Bacteria > Pseudomonadati > Pseudomonadota > Betaproteobacteria > Burkholderiales > Burkholderiaceae > Paraburkholderia > Paraburkholderia graminis. The sequence continues at coordinate 211,384 of NZ_CP024934.1, read as the reverse complement.
GCGGCTGCGGCAGGTCGGATGCCGCCGGGTTGCCGCCGGGTTGCCGCCGGGTTGCCGCCGGGTTGCCGCCGGGTTGCCGCTGGATTGCCGCTGGATTGCCGCTGGATTGCCGCTGCGATGCCGCTCGGTCACGCCAGCGCCACGTATCCAGAGTCCCGTCTTTTTAGTGCGTCCCAAAAAGGTGCATGCGCGCGCATCCGCTAAAATCGCGGGTTTCCCGACATTCGGCGCGCGACACGCGTGCACTACTGGAGACCCCCGCCAATGTCCCTGTTCCGCAAGAAGAGCGTCGAGCACATGCTCGCGACGAGCGCCCAGAACGCCGGCCTGAAGAAAGCGCTCGGTGCGCTAGACCTGACGTTTCTCGGCGTCGGCGCCATTATCGGCACCGGCATTTTCGTGCTGACCGGCACGGGCGCCGTGCAAGCCGGCCCGGCGCTGATGATCTCGTTCCTGATTGCGGCTGTCGCGTGCGGTTTCGCGGCGCTCGCCTACGCCGAATTTGCATCGACGATTCCGGTCGCGGGCTCCATCTACACGTATTCGTACGCGACGCTCGGCGAACTGGCCGCGTGGATCATCGGCTGGGATCTGATGCTCGAATATGGGCTCGCGACGTCCGCGGTTTCGGTGGGCTGGTCCGGTTATCTGCAATCGCTGCTGTCCGGTTTCGGCGTGTCGTTGCCGGTCGCGCTGACGGCGGCGCCGGGCGCGTTGCCCGGCCATGAAACGCTCTTCAATCTGCCCGCGTTCCTCGTGATGATGGCGATCACCGCGCTGTTGTCGGTCGGCGTGCGCGAGTCGGCGCGGATCAACAACGTGATGGTCGCGATCAAGGTGACCGTGGTGCTGCTCGTGATCGCGGTCGGCGTGTTTCATGTGACGCCGGCGAACTGGCACCCGTTCATGCCGAACGGCTGGAACGGCGTGTTCGGCGCGGCCGCGGTGATGTTCTTCGCGTTCATCGGCTTCGACTCGGTATCGTCCGCGGCCGAAGAGGTGAAAAACCCGAAGCGCGACTTGCCGATCGGCATCATCGCGTCGCTTGGCGTGTGCGCGGTGTTGTATGTCGCGGTGGCCGCTGTGGTGACCGGCATCGTGCCGTCGGCGCAGTTCGCGAACGTGTCGCATCCGGTGTCGTATGCGTTGCAGGTTGCGGGTCAGCCGTGGGTGGCGGGCTTCATCGATCTTGGCGCGGTGCTCGGCATGCTGACCGTGATCCTCGTGATGGCTTACGGACAGACGCGCGTGATCTTCGCGATGTCGCGCGATGGTTTGTTGCCTGCACGGCTTTCGCGTGTGCATCCGCGGTTTGCGACGCCGTTCTTCACGACGTGGCTCGTCGGCATTTTCTTCGGGCTCATTGGAGCGCTGGTGCCGTTGAATGTCTTGGCGGAACTGATCAACATCGGCACGTTGGCGGCGTTTTCGATGGTGTCGATCGCGGTGCTGGTTTTGCGTAGGACGCATCCGGAGTTGCCGCGGGCGTTCCGGTGTCCTGGTGTGCCGGTGGTGCCGGTGCTTGCTGTCGCTTCGTGTCTGTTTTTGATGGTGAATTTGCAGGCTATTACCTGGGTGGCTTTTTTGGTTTGGTTGGTGGTGGGGATGGGGATTTATTTTGGGTATTCGAGGAGGCGGTCGCATTTGGCCCGATGAGGGCAGGGGTTTTTGTTGTTGTTGTTGTTGTTGTTAGTAACCCCCTTGGCCTTTCCTTGATTTCGCGGTGGTCTATTTCGCGTTGCCCCTGTGCGGGGCGGCACTCACTTTCTTTGCCGCCGCAAAGAAAGTAAGCAAAGAAAGCGGGCTCACACCGGTGGCTTATAAATGGGTCCCACTGGCTCGCTTTGGCCTTTCCTTGATTTCGCTTTGGTCTATTTGTGTTGCCCCTGTGCGGGGCGGCACTCACTTTCTTTGCCGCCGCAAAGAAAGTAAGCAAAGAAAGCGGGCTCACACCGCCAGCTTTTAGATGGCTCCCCCAGTTCGGAGTGGGCAGTGGTGCGCCTTACATCCGTGTCCTCGCGCATTCGGCGTTAGTGACAAGGCAGTCATTCTTCCGGCGACGCTTCGCGCGCCGCAGCGGTCGTTCCCAAAACCATCGCGCGTTCGGCCGTGTCGCGGGCCGCGAGTCGTCGCGGGGACTCTGCGGTTCCCCGCGCCGCGGACCGTCGCTGCGCTTCGCGCTCTTCTGGCTCCGCCGCCGCGTTCGTCAAAAGCGCGATTGCAACGCAGGCATTTAGATTCCCGCCAGGCAAAACTATTGCCTTCGAGTGCGCCTCGCCGAGGCGAAGCCGATGGCCCCCACCGCGAAAAAACGCAAGCGGACGGTGTAAGCGAACCCTTCCGGCGAGCACGCAGTGCGAGGCGGGAAGCATGACTGCCTTGTCACGAGCGCCGAATGCGCGAGGACACGGATGTAAGACGCGCCACTGCCGTCTCCGAACCGGTGGACCCATCTAAAAGCTGGCGGTGTAAGCCCGCTTTCTTTGCTTACTTTCTTTGCGGCGGCAAAGAAAGTGAGTGCCGCCCCGCACAGGGGCAACGCGAATAGACCACAGCGAAATCAAGGAAAGGCCAAGGGTGTTAAAAAAAGCGCCGAAAGGCAAAACAACCCCCATAGCGCCCCCGCCCAATTTGTGCTTTACTTTTCGGCAGACTCATAAAAAACCGCAGCACCCTAATCGGACCTCGCGAACGAGCAGCAGGCTGAAGGCAAAACAAAAGCGGTCCGGTTTCCCCCCATCAGGAGACGACTTCATGGCGATCAGCATTAGTCTGACGGTGAACGGTGCGCCCATCAGCGCTTCAGTCGAGCCCGGCACCCTGCTTGTTCAGTTCCTTCGCGATCAACTCCGACTCACCGGCACGCACGTTGGCTGCGATACGGCCCAGTGCGGCGCGTGCACCGTCCACCTCGACGGCCGCGCGATCAAATCGTGCAACATCCTCGCGGCACAGGCGGACGGCGCGCGCATCACCACCATCGAAGGTCTCGCCAAAGACGGCGCGCTGCATCCGATGCAGGCAGCCTTCAAACACTGCCACGGCCTGCAATGCGGCTTCTGCACGCCCGGCATGGTGATGAGCGCAATCTCGCTCGTCGAACGTCAGCCCAATCTCACCGGCGACGACGTCCGCGCGCAACTCGACGGCAATCTGTGCCGCTGCACCGGCTATCACAACATCGTGAAAGCCGTGCTCGAAGGCGCCGCAGGCATGAAGTCCTCGGGCGCGGCTAACGCGGACGCAAACGCGACTGCAAACGCCAATGCAAACGCGAACGCAAGCGCCACCGCGCAAGCCACCGCCTGAGGAGCCGACGATGAACGCACCCGACACTCACAACCTGATCGGCGCTTCCGTCGAACGTAAGGAAGACTACCGATTCCTGACGGGCAACGGCCAGTACACCGACGACATCCTGCTGCCGCAGCAAACCTACGCGGTGTTTCTGCGCTCGCCGTATGCGCACGCGCGGATCAACAGCATCGACACGACCGCGGCCAGGCAGTCGCCGGGCGTCGTCGCGATCTTCACCGGCAAGGACATGGCCGCGGAAAACGTCGGCGGCCTGCCGTGCGGCTGGCTGATCCACAGCACCGACGGCAAGCCGATGAACGAGCCGCCGCATCCGGTCATCGCGCATACGAAAGTGCGCCACGTCGGCGACCAGGTCGCGCTCGTCATCGCCGATTCGATCAAGGCCGCGAAAGACGCCGCCGAACTGATCGAAGTCGATTACGACGTGCTGCCCGCCGTGGTCGACACCGCGCACGCAGCCGACGCCGGTCAGCCGGCCGTTCACGATGAAGTGCCGGACAACGTCTGCTACAACTGGGGCCACGGCGACAAAGCCGCGACCGACGCCGCGTTCGCCAAAGCCGCGCACGTGACCACGCTCGACATCGTCAATAACCGCCTCGTGCCGAACGCGATCGAACCGCGCGCGGTCAACGCGAACTACTCGCCGCAGGACGACAGCTACACGCTCTACGTCGCGAATCAGAATCCGCACGTCGAGCGCCTGCTAATGGCCGCTTTCGTGCTGTCGCTGCCGGAGTCGAAGTTGCGTGTGATCGCGCCGGACGTCGGCGGCGGCTTCGGTTCGAAAATTTTCCTCTACGCCGAAGACGTCGCGCTGACCTGGGCGTCGAAGAAAATTCGCCGTCCGGTGAAGTGGACCGCCGAGCGCTCGGAGGCTTTTCTCTCGGACGCACATGGCCGCGATCACGTAACGAAAGCCGAACTCGCGCTCGACGCCAACGGCAAGTTCCTCGCGATGCGCATTCACACCATCGCGAACATGGGCGCGTACTTGTCGACGTTCGCCTCGAGCGTGCCGACCATCTTGTACGCGACGCTGCTCGCCGGCCAGTACGCGACGCCCGCCATTTACGCCGAGGTCAAAGCGGTCTTCACCAACACCGTTCCCGTCGATGCTTATCGCGGCGCGGGTCGTCCCGAAGCAACCTACGTGGTCGAGCGTCTCGTCGAAACAGCCGCGCGCGAGATGAAGATCGACCCGGCCGAGATTCGCCGCCTCAACTTCATCCGCGAATTTCCGTACGCGACGCCGGTCGGCCTCACGTACGACACGGGCGACTATGAAACGATTCTCGCGCGCTCGCTCGAACTCGCCGATGTCAAAGGCTTCGAAGCGCGCCGCCAGCAATCGGAGAAGAACGGCAAGCGGCGCGGTCTCGGTTACTCCTGCTATATCGAGGCATGCGGTCTCGCGCCGTCGAACATTGCGGGCGCGTTGGGCGCACGCGCGGGCCTCTTCGAAGTCGGACAGATTCGCGTGCATCCAACGGGTTCGGTCACCGTGTTCACCGGCTCGCACAGTCACGGCCAGGGGCACGAAACGACCTTCGCGCAAGTCGTCGCAGACCGGCTCGGCATTCCGCTCGACAGTGTCGAGATCGTGCACGGCGACACCGGACGCATTCCGTTCGGCATGGGTACGTACGGCTCGCGCTCGATCGCAGTCGGCGGCTCGGCGATCATGAAAGCGCTCGACAAGATCGAAACGAAGGCGAAGAAAATCGCCGCGCATCTGCTCGAAGCCGCGGCGGAAGACATCGAGTTCAAGAACGGCGTGTTCCGCGTTGCGGGCACCGATCGCACGAAAGCATTCGCCGAGATTTCACTCGCCGCGTATGTGCCGCACAACTATCCGCTCGAAGTGCTCGAACCGGGCCTCGAGGAAAGCGCGTTCTACGATCCGAGCAACTTCACGTATCCGTCGGGCGCGTATATCTGCGAGATCGAAGTCGATCCTGATACCGGCGTGTGCGAGATCCAGCAGTTCACGGCCGTCGACGACTTCGGCAATGTGATCAATCCGATGATCGTCGAAGGCCAGGTGCATGGCGGCCTCGCGCAAGGCATCGGACAGGCGATGCTGGAGCGCTGCGTGTACGACAACGAAAGCGGCCAGTTGCTATCCGGCTCATACATGGACTACGCGATGCCGCACGCGTCAGACTTGCCCGACTTCACCGTCGAAACCGCGAAGGGCACGCCGTGTACGCACAATCCGCTCGGCGTCAAAGGTTGCGGCGAAGCGGGCGCGATCGGCTCGCCGCCGGCGGTGATCAACGCGATCATCGACGCGCTCGCGCCACTCGGCGTGACCGATCTGCAAATGCCGGCCACGCCGCATCGCGTGTGGTCGGCGATTCACGCGGCAAACGTGGCAGCCCATTGAGATCCTGAGCGGAGCATTCGACATGTATTCATTCGAGTATCAACGCGCGACGGACCCGCAAGCGGCCGCCGCGGCCATCGCCGCCGACAGCGAAGCGAAGTTTCTCGCCGGCGGGCAGAGCCTGTTGCCGACCATGCGGCTGCGTCTCGCGCAGCCGTCGCAACTGATCGACGTCACGCGCATTCCCGCGCTCAAGTCGATCGCCGTCGACGCCAACACGGTGAAGATCGGCGCAGCCGTCTGTCACGCCGATGTCGCGGAACACGCGGAACTGCGGCGCGTGTTGCCGGCGCTCGCGGAACTGGCCGCGCATATCGGCGACCGGCAGGTGCGCGCGCTCGGCACGCTCGGCGGGTCGCTGGCCAACAACGATCCGGCCGCCTGTTATCCGGCGGCGGCGATGGGTCTGGACGCCACCATCGTCACGCAGCGGCGGCGCATTGCATCGAGCGAATTTTTTGTGGGCATGTATGAGACCGCGCTGGAACCGGACGAACTAATCGTCGGCGTCGAATTTCCGGTCCCCGAGCGCGCGGCTTATGAAAAGTTTCGCAACCCCGCGTCGCATTTCGCGCTCGTCGGCGTGTTCGTCGCGAAGTTTGCAAGCGGCGTGCGCGTCGCGGTGACGGGCGCGGCGGCTTCGGTGTTTCGCGTGCCCGAACTGGAAAGCGCGTTGTCGGCAAATTTCACGCCCGAGGCCGCGCGTGCCGTCAGCCTGTCCGCCGCGAATCTGAACGACGACATGCACGCGAGCGCCGAGTATCGCGCGCATCTGATTCCGGTGCTCGCCGCGCGAGCGGTGGCGAAGGCGAATAGTTAGCGATCCTTTGCATGTCCGGCCGGCCTTGAGATGTTGAACGACACGCTCAGGTCGGCCGCATTCGCTCACCCGCGTCGCTGACCGCGCAGATTCAGGAACGCCATGCACCCCGCTTCAATCGACGACACCCTCGCGCAACTCGCCGCGCAAAACTATTTCGCGAGCCGCGAACTGGCGACGGCGTTGTACCTTGCGTTGCGCATGGAGCGTCCGTTGTTCGTCGAAGGCGAGCCGGGCGTCGGCAAGACCGAGCTTGCGAAAGCGGCGGCGGGCATGCTCGGCACGTCGATGCTGCGGCTTCAATGCTACGAAGGACTCGATACCGCGAGCGCGCTGTATGAGTGGGACTATCCGCGGCAGATCATGGCGCTGCGTCTCGCCGAAGCCGCCGGCGAGCGCCCCGATAACGACACGCTGTATCGCGGCGAATTTCTGCTGAAGCGTCCGCTGTTGCAAGCGCTGATGCCCGACGAAAACCATCCGGGCGCGCGGCGCGTGCTGCTGATCGACGAGATCGATCGCGCCGACGAACCGTTCGAAGCGTTCCTGCTCGAACTGCTGTCCGATTTCCAGGTGTCGATTCCCGAGTACGGCACCGTGCGCGCGGCCGTGCCGCCGCTCGTCGTGATGACGTCGAACCGCACGCGCGAAGTGCACGACGCGCTGAAGCGCCGCTGTCTCTATCAGTGGATCGGTTATCCCGAGCGTGATCGCGAGCTTGAGATCGTGGCGGCGCGCGCGAGCGCGACGTCGGCGGAACTGCAGCGGCGTGCGGTCGATTTCGTGCACCGGCTGCGCGGCATGGATCTGTTCAAGGCGCCGGGCATCGCCGAAACGATCGACTGGTGCCGCGCGCTCGAAGCGCTTTCGGTGACGGAACTCGATCCGCAATCGGTGCAGAACACCCTTGGCGTGCTGCTGAAGTATCAGGACGATCTCGCGCGCGTCGACGCGGAGCAGATCGCGCAGTGTCTCGCGGCGCCGGGATAGCGGCATGACGACGCCAACTCGCGTTGACAGCATGGGAGACGGCGATACCGCGCGCGTTCAACGGATGACGGACGCCATGAACTCAGCCCCCACCGCATCGCTAACCAACGACACGCCCACGCTTGCCCGCAACGTCGTGCATTTCGTGCGCGTGTTGCGCGGCGCCGGTTTGCCGATGTCGCCCGCGCATGCCGTCGACGCGCTCGCCGCTCTGCATTGGATCGACCTCGGCCGCCGCGACGACGTACGCGCCGCACTCGCCGCAACGCTCGTCTCCGCGCCCGACGAACGCGATCTGTTCAACGCCGCGTTCGAGCTCTTCTGGCGCGATCCCGATTGGGAAGGCAAATTGCGCGCGCTGCTGTTGCCGAAAGTCCGCGACGGCCTGCCGCCGCCCAAACGCAACAACCGTCTCGCCGACGCGCTCGCGGTCCGCGCGCCGCCCTCGCCGAATACGCACAAGCCGCAGGAAACCGAGCAGCATGAACTGCGCGCGCACGCGACGTTCAGCGCCGAAGAGCGGCTGCGTCATCGCGACTTCGACACCCTTTCCGCCGATGAGTGGCGCACGCTGCGTCACCTGATTCGCGCTCAGCGCCTGCCGCTCGCGAAAGAACCGACGCGGCGCCTGAAGGCCGCCTCGCACGGCACGCATGCCGACTTGCGCGCGAGCGCGCGGCAGGCTGTGCGCGCGGGCGGCGACTGGACCGTGTGGAAGTATCGCGCGGTGGTCGAGCGCAAGCCGCCGCTCGTGCTGTTGCTCGACATCTCCGGCTCGATGAGCAGTTACTCGCGCGCGGTGCTGTATTTCTGCCATGCGCTCGTGCAGTCGCGCGAACGCTTGCAGGTGTTTCTGTTCGGCACGCGGCTCACCAACGCGACGCGCGCGCTGCGCGAGCGCGATCCCGACGTGGCCATTGCGGCGCTGACCGAGCAGGTTGTCGACTGGTCGGGCGGCACGCGCATCGGCGCGGCGCTCGCCGAATTCAATCGACGTTGGGCGCGGCGCGTGCTCGCCGGGCGCGCGAGCGTGCTGCTCGTGACCGATGGACTCGATCACGAAGCCATCGACGTGCTCGACACCGAAATGGCGCGCTTGCGCCGCTTCGCGCATCGCATCGTATGGCTCAATCCGCTGCTGCGTTACAGCGGCTTTTCTCCGAAGGCGCGCGGCGTGCTGGCGATCCTGCCGTATGTCGACGCCCATCGCCCCGTTCATAATCTCGAGAGCCTGGCCGCGTTCGGCCACGACTTCGCGCAACTCACGCGCGCGCCGCGTCCGCGCGTTCTTGCCACGCCAACCGCAGGAGCAAGTTCATGGAACTGACCGAAACTCATACGCTGCCGGTTTCGCAGCAGCGCACGTGGGACGCGCTCAACGACACCGAGGTTTTGCGCGCGTGCATTCCCGGCTGCGAAAGCATCGACCCGGACGGCGAAAATGCGTATCTCGTCGCGCTGAGCGCGGCGGTCGGGCCGGTTAAAGCACGCTTCAAAGGACGCATGCAGCTCACCGACATCGACGCGCCAACTTCATACAACATCGTGTTCGAAGGCCAGGGCGGCGCGGCCGGCTTCGCGAAGGGCAACGCGCGCGTCGTGCTCGAAGCCGACGGCGACGCCGCGACCAAGCTCAGCTACACGGCGAGCGCGCAGGTCGGCGGCAAGCTTGCGCAGATAGGCTCGCGGCTCGTCGACGGCGCGGCGCGCAAGATCGCCGGCGAATTCTTCAAGCGCTTTAGCGCCCAGGTCGGCGGAGACAATACGAATGCCGCCGAAGCCGACGACGCCGGCAATGTTCCGGACGCTGCAGCCGCCGACGCGGCGGGGCACAATACTGCATCGACCGACGCCGAGGAAGGCGAGTCCGGTGGCGATGCAACGAAGAGGAAGAAATCATGGACAGCGTGGATCTCGAAGTCCTGAAGTCCAGCGCACGTTGGCTGGAGGAAGGACATCGCGCGCTACTGGTGACAGTGGTCAAGACGTGGGGCTCGTCGCCGCGGCCCGAGGGCGCGATGCTCGTGGTGCGCGACGACGGACTCGTGGTGGGCTCGGTATCGGGTGGCTGTATCGAAGACGATCTGATCGATCGCGTGCGGCAAAGGGGCATCGAACAGACGCATCCCGAGGCGGTGAAATACGGCATCACGGCCGAAGAAGCGCATCGCTTCGGGTTGCCTTGCGGCGGCACGATTCAACTGGTGCTCGAACCGTTGACGCCGCAAAGCGGCATCGCCGAACTCTGTCATGCGGTGGAAGAAGGACGGCTCGTCGCGCGCGAGCTCGACATGGCGAGCGGCAAGGCGCAACTCGGCAAGGCGCTCGCGACCGACGGCGTGCACTTCGACGGCGAGCGTCTTCTGACGATTCACGGCCCGCGTTACCGGATGCTCGTGATCGGCGCGGGACAGTTGTCGCGCTATCTGTGCAACATTGCCGTGGGGCTCGATTATCAGGTGACGGTCTGCGATCCGCGCGAAGAGTACACGGAAGAGTGGAGCATTCCCGGCACGAAGATCGTGCGGACCATGCCCGACGACACCGTGCTCGACATGAAGCTCGACGAACGCTGCGCGGTGATTGCGCTCACGCACGACCCGAAGCTCGACGACCTCGCATTGATGGAAGCGCTCAAGACGCCGGCGTTTTATGTGGGCGCATTGGGTTCGCGGCGCAATAACCAGGCGCGGCGCGAACGGCTGAAGGAATTCGATCTCAGCGAGACCGAGTTGGCCCGTTTGCATGGGCCCGTGGGCATTTATATCGGCAGCCGGACGCCGCCTGAAATTGCGGTGTCGATTCTCGCGGAAGTGACGGCGGCCAAAAACGGCGTTTCGCTGCCGACACTGCTTCAGGTGGAGGGCGCAAAGGCCGCGCGGGAAATCGCGGCGTCGGGCGGAGCGGCCTGCAGCGCGTAGGCTAGTGTCGGGTGCTGGGTCGCGCGCTGCGAGCGTGCGCGCGCGTCGGCATGCTTACACCAAGCCGCACACCACGGCGGCGATGATCGATCCGCCCACCAGCACCACGCCCACCACGCGTCGTTTGTTCAACTCGGTCCACAACAGCACGCCCGTCAGCGAAAGCAGGATCAGCGAGCCGGCAATCGTGTCGACCAGCAGCATCCAGCCGATGCTCAGGCCCACGCCTTTGTGCAGGTTCGTCATCGTCGCGAGAAAGGTGTTTTGCGTGCGCTTCACGGCGACGAAACCATTGCCGACCCAGTATTCGGCCTGCACGTTCTGCGTCGGCGCGGCGAATGCCACCTGCCAGAATTCCGGCTGAATCGTGCTCTGATCGCCCCACGCCACCGGATGCGCCGGTTCGCGTTTCATCCGGCCCGGCTTGCCGTCTATTTTCAGCTCGCCCTTGAGCCACTTCGCCATGTCCATCGGCGAATGGAATGGCTTGTCGGGCACGGCCATCTGCAATTCCTCGACCTGCGGCTGCCCGGTCGACACCTTCATCGGACCCGCGCGATGGTTCAGCAGAAAGCCGGTCGCGCCGAACAGCAGTCCGAGCACGGCGCCCCACAGGCCGACCCATCCATGCACCTTGCGCAGCCACTTGATAAAGTTCGCGCGCCGCGAACGCTGACGCCGCGCCGCCTGCTCGGCGCCGTCCATCAGATGACGGCCCGGCGGCTCGTCATGCGCGACGTAGCGCGTGGCGCCATCGGCTGCGGGTTTCATATCGATCGAGTCAGGCGCGTTCACATCCATGCTCCGGTGCAGCAGGTTAAGCCGCCGCCGGGGCGCACGCGCACAGCACGCGCGCGCTCGCAAACCGGCAGCGAAGGAATTCGAAAAAGGAGAAAGCAGACGGCTCCGGCTTGCGCTCGGCAGCCGCCCCATTGAGAGGCTGGCTGGCAGTCACAGAGGAGGAGAAATGTGACAGGAAGCTGGCGACGCCCTTCAATTGAGAATGGCTATCATTACACAATTGATGCGTTTGCTCAATCGCGGCGTGCCGGGAATGTGGCGTCGGCGCTTCGGTTCACACGTTCACACGTTCACACGGGCCAGAGCGGCCCTTCCTGCATCGCGCCGAGCTGCTCGCGCATTTCGAGGATGCGGTCTTCCCAGTAACGCTGCGTATTGAACCAGGGGAACGCGGCCGGAAACGCGGGGTCGTCCCAGCGTCGCGCGAGCCATGCCTGATAGTGGATGAGCCGCAGCGTGCGCAGCGCTTCGATCAGATGCAGTTCGCGCGGTTCGAAGTCGCAGAAGTCTTCGTAGCCGGCGAGCAGGTCGGTGAGTGCGCGCGACGCCTCCGCGCGTTCGCCCGGCAGCAGCAGCCACAAATCCTGCACGGCCGGACCCATGCGGCTGTCGTCGAAGTCGACGAAATGCGGGCCCGCGTCGGTCCACAACACGTTGCTCGGATGGCAGTCGCCGTGCATTCGCAACATGCGAATCTCGCCCGCGCGTTCGAAGGCGCGTTCGACGCCTTCCAGCGCGAGATTGATGACGGTTTCCCACGCGCCGCGCACGTCGTCGGGAAGAAAGCGGTGCGCGAGCAGAAAGTCGCGCGGCTCATAGCCGAAAGTCTGGATGTCGAGCGCGGGACGCTCCGTGTAGTTTTGCGTCTGCCCGACCGCATGAATCCGCCCGATAAAACGCCCGAGCCACTCGAGCGTATCCCGACGATCAAGGTCGGGCGCGCGTCCGCCGCGGCGCTCGAAAATCGAAAAGCGGAAGCCGTCGAACGTATGCAGCGTGCGGCCCTCGAACGTGCGCGCAGGCACGGCGGGAATTTCGCGCGCCGCAAGTTCGGCGACGAACGCATGTTCTTCGAGAATGGCGGCGTCGCTCCAGCGCTCCGGTCGATAAAACTTCGCGACCACGGGCGGCCCGTCTTCGACGCCCACCTGATACACGCGGTTCTCGTAGCTGTTAAGCGGCAGCATGCGCCCGTCGGTGCGAACGCCGACGGAGCCGAGCACGCTGTCGAGCGCGTCGAGTACGACTTCCGGCTGAAGCCGGGCGAAAGGCACAGCGCGCGCGGCGCCGTCCTGTGGATCGAGAATGTCGTTCATGCCCGCATTGTGCGCCGCGCCGCCGTCAAAGACGAGTGGCCCGGTTCGCGGCGCGCGTCTGCGAGATAGCGGCAGACGCGCGAAACCGCAACCGCTTCAATGCATCTGCGCGCTTGACGGACGCACGAGTTCGCCGGTGTCGATAAGGTCTTCGAGGAAAAAGGGTTCGGTGTTCAGTTGCGGCGAAGCGCCGGGCTCGCCGGCGTACCACGCCACCATGGCCATGTCGCCGAGAATGCGCATGACGATTCCGCGCGCGCCTTGCGGCACGGCGATATGCACCGATCGGACAATGGAACCGATTTGCATGATGTTTCCCCGTTCTCCCATAGCCGGCTTTCTGGATTCATGCCGGTCAAGGTGATGATAAAAGCGCCGCTTCGCCGGTAACGTTGCGTACGCACCCAAACTGCTGCGCGTGAATACGCGTGAGAGCATCTCGTCATTGTTCCCGTTTTGCGGGGCCCTTGAAAGCCGGAACTCGGGGCGCTTCACCCGTCGTTTCGCTGGATTCGTCGCGACGCGCGCATCGCAACGAGACCATCATAAACCCTGCTGGGCGCGGAGATCAAAAACGCGGAGCGTCGGCGCAACGCGCGCAGCGCTCGCACACCAGGGCGCGATTTTCAGCGTATCCTTAACTGCTTTGCATGCGCGGCGTCTCGCGAATAGCGGCCGTGATCGTGGCAATGATCATGACCCCGGCGCTTTAGAACGCTTCGACTATGCGGCCGTTTGCACTTCCGCCTTTTCCGCTTTCGTCTTTCTTCGTCTTTGCCGTGCCCAACGCCTCTCACGCCTCCCACCTCTCTTACCTCGAACGCGGCACTCGTGCCTATTGGCGCGCCAGCATCGCCTTGTTGTTTGCCGGCTATGCCACGTTCTCGTTGCTGTATTGCGTGCAGCCGCTGCTGCCGTCGTTTTCGTCGACATTCAACGTGACGCCTGCGCAAAGCAGCCTCACCGTTTCGCTGTCGACGGCCGCGCTCGCCGTCTCCATCTTCACCGCGGGCTTTGTCTCCGAAGGCTGGAGCCGTCACAAGCTGATGACGATGTCGCTGACGGCTTCCGCGTTGCTGACCATCGGCGTGTCGATTGCGCCGCAGTGGCATCAGTTGCTCGTGTTGCGCGCGCTCGAAGGACTCGCGCTCGGCGGCGTGCCGGCCGTCGCGATGGCCTATCTCGCGGAAGAAGTTCACCCCGACGGTCTGGGCCTCGCGATGGGGCTGTATGTCGGCGGCACCGCGATTGGCGGAATGGCGGGGCGCGTGATTACCGGCGTGGTCGCGGATCTGTTTTCGTGGCGCGTCGCGATCGGCACGATCGGCGTGCTAGGCATTCTGTCGATGCTCGCGTTTCGCGCGCTGCTGCCGCCGTCGCGTCACTTCGTGCCGCGGCGCGGGCTCGGCTTCACGCATCATCGCAGCGCGCTGCTGCGGCAATTCACGCGGCCGGGCTTGCCGTTGCTGTTCCTGCTCGGCTTCGTGCTGATGGGCAGTTTCGTCACGCTGTACAACTACATCGGCTACCGGCTGCTCGCGCCGCCGTATCGCCTGAGTCAAACGGAGATCGGCGCGATCTTCGTCGTCTATCTGACGGGCGTCATCGCGTCGCCCTGGTCGGGGCGCATGGCCGATACGTTCGGGCGCGCCCGCGTGCTAAGCGCGAGTCTTCTGCTGATGGGCGTGGGGCTCGCGCTCACGATGCTGAGCGCGCTTGCGGCGATTGTCGGCGGCATTGCATGCGTGACGTTCGGCTTCTTCGCGGGACATGCTGTCGCGAGCGGCTGGGTCGGGCGTCTCGCGAAAGAAGCCAAGGGCCAGGCGGCCGCGCTTTATCTGCTCGCGTATTACATCGGCTCGAGCGTGATCGGCTCATATGGCGGCCATATGTGGGCCGGCTATGGATGGAGCGGCGTTGCCGGACTCGTTGCCGCGCTGCTCGTGATCGGTCTGCTCGCGGCGTTCAGATTGCAGCGGCTCGACTCGGCTCACGGTTGAGTCGAACACGACTCGATCGCGACTTGGCCGCGACGCGCTCGCCGACCGCGCCGACGATTCACCTCGCATCGAAAATCGATAAAAAGTAAGGGGTGCGTAAGCAAACGCTTCACTTTTTGCGGCGTATTTTGCTGCGCCGCCACAAGCGCCGCGAGCCTTGCAGGCGTTGGCTTCTGCGGCCTGCGAATAAGCGTCGCGAAGCTCGTGGACGCGGCTACGCCGCTTCAGGCGTCATCTATACTCAAATCGAGCGTTGGCACTGCACGGCTCTTGAACAGAGCTGCTGTTTGGCGGCCACACGCGGCCAATACAACAGGAGACGAGTATGACGACCTACTTCACGATTGGCGACTTCATCCTGGTCATTCCGATGGCGCTTGCCGGGGCATTGTTCGTAGGCGCGCTGCCTTGCAAGACGGAGTTGCGGCACAACGCGCTGCGCGTGCTGGGCGCGCTGCTCGGCGTCGTCTTCGCAGTCGTGCTGGTCGAAGGCTTGCCCGCGCTCGTCTAGCGAAAAAAAGCCGCCTGTGCGGCGGCTTTCTGTTCATCTGTTGATCTGTTCGTTTGCAAGGCGGCAGCGTCGCCGGAATCAGATCGCCTGATCCGTCGACGGTTTCTCCCACAGATTGACGCCGCCTTCAGTCGCGTAACGATCGATCTCCGCGAGTTCCTCCTTCGAGAACGCGAGGTTCTTCAACGCGCCGACGTTTTCGCGCACCTGCTCCGCGCGGCTCGCGCCGATCAGCACGGAAGTCACGCGCGGATCGCGCAGCGCCCAGGCAAGCGCCATTTGCGCGAGGCTTTGTCCGCGACGCTGCGCGATGTCGTTCAGCTTGCGCACGTGCTCGATGTTCTGCTCGCTCAAATGTTCCTGCTTCAGTGATCCGCCGCCCGGCTTGTTGACGCGCGCGTCTTGAGGCACGCCGTTCAGATACTTGCCGGTCAAGAGGCCCTGCGCCAGCGGCGTGAACGCAATCGTGCCCGCGCCGACCTGTTCGAGCGTGTCGAGCAACTCACGTTCGATCCAGCGATTCAGCATGTTGTACGCAGGCTGATGAATCAGCAACGGCACCTTGTATTCGGCGAGCAGCTTCGCCATTTCGAGCGTCTTGCTTGCCGAGTACGACGAAATGCCGATGTACAGCGCCTTGCCCTGCTGCACGGCGCTGGCCAATGCGCCCGCGGTTTCCTCGAGCGGCGTGTTCGCGTCGAAGCGATGCGAATAGAAAATGTCCACGTAGTCGAGGCCCATGCGCTTAAGACTCTGATCGAGACTCGCGAGCACATACTTGCGCGATCCGCCGCCTTGTCCGTACGGACCCGGCCACATGTCCCAACCCGCCTTCGACGAAATCAGCAGTTCGTCGCGATACGGCTTGAAGTCGTCCTTGAAATGACGGCCGAAGTTCGTCTCCGCGCTGCCGTACGGCGGCCCATAGTTGTTGGCGAGATCGAAATGCGTGATGCCGAGGTCGAAGGCGGTACGCAGAATTTCGCGCTGCGTCGAGAGCGGCGTGGTGTCGCCGAAGTTGTGCCACAAGCCGAGCGACAGCGCGGGAAGTTTGAGACCCGTCTTGCCGCACACGCGGTACTGCATGTCCGAATAGCGTTCTGAAGCTGCTTCGTAAGCCATTGCTAGTGTCCTTGATGATGATGTCGCCCGGTGATTTCGGGCATGGGCAAGCGCATTCTGCGGGAGGCGTGCCGCTGCGATCTGTTTTTATAGGCGGCGAGACCGCTATGGTAGCCAATCGACGCGATGCGTGCAGACGCCCGCCATGCACGATGGACGAGTGCTTGCAGGTCCCCTACACTTTCGCCGACCAGGCTTAGGGAGCATTCAATGGCGAAGGCGATTTCGATTGCGCTGATTGTCGGCGGCGTATTGCTGCTGTACTTCGGCGGACAGGCATTCAATTCGGTGAGCAGCGACGTCTCGCGCGTATTTACGGGTTCGCCGACGAACAAGGCGATCATGCTGATTGTCGGCGGCGTCGTGGCAACGCTCGCGGGAATTACGGGCATGGCGTTGTCGGGACGCAAGCGCTAGCCGGCTAAGCGGCGGCGCCAGGGTTAAACGCTCTCGCGCGTGCGTTTGGCGCCGTCACAAAGCGCTAGTGAATCGTCGGATCAGAAAGCAATTTCAGGCTTCGCGGCCGACCGCGTTCCGGGCAACGGCACATTGCTCGCGCCGTGATACGTGTAGACGAGCGAGAACTTCACGCGGTCGCTCAGATTCTTGCCCGCCGAGTGCAGCGTATTGCAGTGGAAGAACACCACGTCGCCGGCTTTCAGTTCGGGCGAAACGGCCGCGCGAATCCACGCCTGGTTTTCCTCCAGATCGGAGCGGAAGAACTTGGCTTCGTCGAAACGATCGCCGGTGAATGGCGCGCTGTGCGAGCCGGGCACGAGCCATAGCGCGCCGTTGTCGACGGTTTCGTCGCCCAACGCAAGCCACACCGAAACGAGATCGTCGCGTTCGAACGACCAGTAACGCACGTCGCGATGCCAGCCGGTCAGGCTGCCGTACGCCGGGTGCTTGGTCATCATGCAGTTGTGATGCGCGCGCGACAGGCGCGGCTCCTCGCCGAAATACAACTCCATCCAGCCGCGAATCTCGGGCGCGGTCGCCCATTGCGCGAAACTGGGATCGCGGCCGTAGGCGTCGAGCAAACGCCGCACGGTATGACCGCCGGGCGCGAGTTTCGACGACGGCGCGCCGGGATATTGCAGATCCGCTTCGAACTCGATCGGCGCGGCGGCTTCTTCAAGTTGACGTTGCGCGATCTGCTTCATCTGCTCGCAACGCTCGGCCGACACGAGACCCGGCACGACGACAAAACCCTGCTCGCGCAACGTGTGAATCTGCTCTTTCTTCGAATGGAGTGACATGGTGATCCGTGACCGTCGACTAACCGATCTTCGATTGTAAAACGGGCGCGATCATACCGCGTGCTGTTTCACCGTCGCGCGTCGACATGAAGTTGATGCAGGTCCGCAATGCCGCGCACTATTTGCAGGCGGCGTGCGGCTTGCCGACGCACGCGGGCTGTGCGGGCACGCACGGTAACGTGCATGAAGAGTGTCCGCGAAACCCGTGTGCACTTGCCCTTTGCCGCTCTGCGAACTACGTATGAACCCTCATCCGCAGGGTAAAAACCGACTTTCAGACGTCATGAATCACGTGTAGCCTGCACGCATGTTGATCGCTATTCCCGTCTGTTTTCGCGTCCCACGGGCCATGAAGCCCAAGGCGCTGTTCTCCGCGCAGTTCCCCGCCGCGCAGTTTTCCACCGGATTCCGGGCTCCCGAACCATCTATCGCGAGACCGCCATTGGCACGCTTGGTGCTGCTATTGGGCGCACATTTCGTCGCGCGACACGCTGCCTACTTGTGAAGCCATGCATACTCTTCTGAGCACACGTTTTACCCGAGCCGCCCTCAAAGCCGCCCGTCCGGCGCGCCGCCATGTCGTGCGCGCGCTGCGTCATCACGCCACGCGCACACGCGCCTTGGGCGAACAATGGCGCGACACGAAAGCCGTCGACGGCATTCGCACCTGGTTCAACACATTCTTCTCGGCCTTGCGTACGCGAGGCGGTTCGCGCCGCTTCTCGCTGCGCACGCTGCTGCGCAAGCCGACGCCGCTGCGCCTCACCGCAGCGCAGCGCGCGCCGGTTGCCGTGCCGTCGCAAAGCACCAGTCGCCGTCCGCGTCGTATGTCGACGAACGGCAGCACGGGCTGGTTCGCGTTCGCTTTCGCGAGCCGCTAGGAGCCACCACGAGCGCCAAATAAAAAACCCTGCGCGGCGCAAGCCGGCAGGGTTTTTCGCATTCAGACGCCTGAATCTAGCGTTAGTCCGCCAGCGCAGCGACCGGCTCAGTGCCGGCGGCCTCCGCGAGGGCCAGCGCCTTGTCCGTGGCTTCCCACGTGAATTCCGGCTCTTCGCGGCCGAAGTGGCCATAAGCCGCGCTCTTCTCGTAGACCGGACGCAGCAGGTCGAGCATCTGAATGATGCCCTTCGGACGCAGATCGAAATGCTCCTGCACGAGGCGCGTGATCGTCGCGTCCGACACGCGGCCGGTGCCGAACGTGTTGACCATGACCGACGTGGGCTGCGCGACGCCGATCGCGTACGACACCTGGATCAGGCAGCGCGACGCGAGGCCCGCGGCCACGATGTTCTTCGCGACATAGCGGCCGGCGTAAGCGGCCGAACGGTCGACCTTCGACGGGTCTTTGCCCGAGAACGCGCCGCCGCCGTGCGGAGCCGCGCCGCCGTACGTATCGACGATGATCTTGCGGCCCGTCAGACCGCAGTCGCCTTGCGGACCGCCGATCACGAACCGGCCGGTCGGGTTCACGAGGAACTTGATGTCGCCCTTGATGAGTTCAGCCGGCAGCGTCGGCTTGATCACCTCTTCGATCACGGCTTCGCGCAGCGTATCCAGATCGATGTCCGGCGAATGCTGCGTGGAGAGCACGACGGTGTCGATGGAATGCGGCTTGCCGTCCACATACCGCACGGTGACCTGCGACTTCGCATCCGGGCGCAGCCAGGGCAGGCGGCCGTCGCGGCGCAGATTCGCCTGACGCTCGACCAGACGATGCGACAGGTGGATCGGCAACGGCATCAGCTCAGGCGTTTCTTCGCATGCGTAGCCGAACATCAGGCCCTGGTCGCCGGCGCCCTGGTCGAGGTTGTTGTCGTGCGCGCGATCCACGCCCTGAGCGATGTCCGGCGACTGCTTGTCGTACGCGACCAGCACCGCGCAACCGCGATAGTCGATACCGTAGTCGGTGTTGTCGTAACCGATGCGCTTGATCGTGTTGCGCGCGATCTGGATGTAGTCGACGTTGGCAGTGGTGGTGATTTCACCCGCGAGCACGACGAGACCGGTGTTGCACAGCGTTTCCGCTGCAACACGCGAGTACTTGTCCTGCGCCAGGATGGCGTCGAGAATCGCGTCCGAAATCTGGTCCGCGACCTTGTCGGGATGGCCTTCTGAAACGGATTCGGAGGTGAAGAGATAGTCGTTTGCCACGTTGCAGACTCCTGTTATGTGGTTACGGTTAATGTTCACGTAGCCAGCTTCGGGAGCCTGAAGCGGCGACGCTTTAGCGGATTACCTGACTGGCAGGCGCTTATCACATGGATCGCGCCGCCTGGCTTCGCCCCGCAAGTTGTCTATTAACTCGGCGAAGCCCTTATTATAGCGACTTCCGATGATTGTCACAGAGTGTCTACGAGTGCGGTATTACGTCAACTTCTCCGCTTTCCTTAAATGCATCACGCCGAGCGCCTTCCAGGAGGTCACATGCTGAGCCGCCTTGGTCCCCGGCTCGCGATCGGCCTTCTCAAACTGTTTGCACTATTGCCGTATGGTTTCATCGCCCGCCTCGGCGACGGACTCGGCTGGCTGCTCTATCAGATTCCGAGCCGCCGCAAGCGCATCGTCCACATCAATCTGAAACTGTGCTTTCCGGAGTGGAACGACGAGCGCCGCGAAGAAGTCGCGCAGAAGCATTTCCGTCACGCGATCCGCAGTTACCTTGAGCGCAGCGTCCAATGGTTCGGCTCCGCGAAGAAGCTCGAAAAGCTGATTCAGGTCGACAGCGCAATCGATCTGACCGATCCGAACCTGCCGCCCACGCTGTTCCTCGGCTTTCATTTCGTCGGCATCGAGGCGGGCTCGATCTTCCTCAATTACTCGCTCAAACGTCAGTGCGGCTCGCTGTATCAGCCGATGTCGAACCCAGAACTCGAGGAGGTCGCCAAGGCCGCGCGCGCCCGCTTCGGCGCGGACATGGCAAGCCGCGCCGACAGCGCGCGCATCGTGCTGCGCTGGCTGCGCGAGCGCAAGCCGGTGATGCTCGGCGCCGACATGGACTACGGCGCGCGCAATTCGACTTTCGTGCCGTTCTTCGGCGTGCCGACCTGCACGCTGACCGCCGTCGGCCGCCTCGCGAAAGTCGGTCACGCGCAGGTCGTGCCGTTCATCGGCGAAGTGCTGCCGAACTACAAGGGTTATCGGCTGAGGGTGTTCAAGCCGTGGGACAACTACCCGACCGGCGACGACGACGCGGACGCGCGGCGCATGAACGCGTTCCTCGAAGAACAGATTCCGTCGATGCCCGAGCAGTACTACTGGGTGCACAAGCGTTTCAAGACGCGGCCGCCCGGTGTGCCGAGCGTGTATTGAGGGCGCTCGAGGGGCGCGTCACTTACAATAGCGTGATGAAACTGAAATTCACCAAGATGCACGGCGCGGGTAACGACTTCGTCGTGCTCGACGGCTACACGCAAGCGCTCAACCTGACGCCGGAGCAGGTGCGCGCGCTCGCCGACCGCCATTTCGGCGTCGGCGCCGACCAGTTGCTGCTGGTCGAAAAGCCTACCGTGGATGGCGTCGATTTCAGGTATCGCATCTTCAATTGCGACGGCGGCGAAGTCGAGCATTGCGGCAACGGCGCGCGCTGCTTCGTGAAGTTCGTGCGCGACAGCGGGCTGACCGATCAGCGCAGCGTGCGCGTGCAAGTGCAGAACGGCACCATCACGCTGACCATGCAGGAAAACGGCGAGGTGCTCGTCGACATGGGCTCGCCGGTGTTCGAACCGGAACGTGTGCCTTTCGCCACCAAAGGTCTCCAGGGACGTCGCGAAGGCGCGGATACGCTCTGGCCGCTCGACGTGAACGGCACGACGCGCTGGATTTCGGTCGTGTCGATGGGCAATCCGCACGCCGTGCAAGTGGTCGACGACGTCGAGGCGTTTCCGGTGCTCGTCGAAGGTCCGGTGATCGAGCGGCACGCGCGCTTTCCGCAAAAGGTGAACGCGGGCTTCATGCAGATCGTCGGCCGGAGCGAAATCAAGCTGCGCGTCTATGAGCGCGGCGCCGGCGAAACGCTGGCGTGCGGCACGGGCGCATGCGCGGCGGTGGCCGCGGGCATTCGGCGCGGACTGCTCGACGCGCCGGTGCTCGTTCACACGCACGGCGGCAAGCTCACCATTTCGTGGGACAGTAATAAGGAAAGCGAACCGCTGCTGATGGCGGGTCCGGCCACGACCGTTTTCCAGGGCGAGATCGAACTGGCCGACTGAACGTGTCGCCTTCGATCGCGCATGAACGATTCATTAACTCACTGACCGACGCGTCGCATGAAGGCGTCGTCCTGTAGTCCTTTAGCCGAAACCATGAACGATCGCGAAGTCGCCGAATACCTGCTCGCCAATCCCGAATTCTTCGCCGAACACGCGGAAGTGCTCGCCACCATCCGGCTCGCAAACCCGCACGGCAAGGCCGCGGTGTCCCTGCAGGAGCGGCAGATGGAAATGCTGCGCGACAAGAACAAGCATCTCGAACGTCGTCTCGCCGAACTGCTGCGCTACGGCCACGAAAACGACAGCATCGCCTCGAAGTTCAACCGCTGGACGATTCGCGTGATCGCCGAGCGCGATCCGTACGCGCTGCCGCGTACCGTCGCCAATGGCCTGCGTGAGATTTTCGACGTGCCGCAAGCGGCGCTGCGCGTGTGGGACGTCGCCGAGCCGTATGCTCAGGCCGACTTCGCGCGCCACGTCGGCGAAGAAGTGCGGATCTTCGCGAACAGCCTCGCAGCGCCTTACTGCGGCGCGAACACCGGTTTCGAGGCGGCGCAATGGCTCGTGCCGGCTGCCGGCAGCGCCGACGAAAACCCGTCCGGCGGCGCTGCGCCGGAGCCCACGCACGTCACCGAATCGATTGCACTGCTCGCGTTGCGCGACCCGGAAGCCAATGAAGAAGCGTCGGCCTTCGGCCTTCTCGTGATGGGCTCCGCGGACGCGCGCCGCTTCCACGACGGCATGGCGACCGACTTCCTCACGCAGATCGGCGCGCTCGCAAGCGCCGCGCTGAGCCGTCTGCTGCCGCGCTGAACGCGCGAGCGCACGCGTCCGCCGTCAGCAAAAGTTAGCCGAACCCTGCTCGATCAAGCCAAACCGCCCATCGTGACCGAAACCGACTTCATCGCCGCGTATCTGTCGAATCTCGAGCACGAGCGGCGGCTGTCGGCGCACACCTTGCGCGGCTACACGCACGAACTCGAACAATTGCGGCTGCTGGCGAAAGGCCGGCCGCTCGAAAGCCTGACCGCTGTCGATATTCGCGGCGCCGTGTCGCGCGCGCACGCGGGCGGGCTAACGGCGCGCTCGATCAGTCACCGTCTGTCGGCGTGGCGTGCGTTTTACCGCTGGCTCGCGGGCCGCATCGATCTGCCGGCCAACCCCGTCGCCACCGTGCGCGCGCCCAAGCAGCCCAAGGCGCTGCCGAAGGCGCTGTCCGTCGACGACGCGAACCGCCTGATGGAAAGCCCGCCTGCCGCATCGGCGGAAGGTTTGCGCGATCACGCGATGCTCGAACTGTTCTACTCGTCGGGGCTGCGTCTGTCGGAACTCGTCGGTCTGGACGCCCGTTTCGCCGACGCCGACGGTTATCGCTCGGCCGGCTGGCTGAAGCTCGATTCCGCGGAAGTCGAAGTGCTCGGCAAGGGCAAGCGGCGCCGCATCGTGCCGGTCGGCAGCAAGGCGCTCACCGCGCTGAACGCGTGGCTCGCCGTGCGCGATCAGATGGTCAAGCACGATCCGCATCCGCTCTTTCTGTCGGCGCGCGGCAATCGCCTGTCGCCGAACGTCGTGCGCGAGCGTGTGAAGCGCGCGGCGCTGCTCGCCGGCATTCCGGCCAATGTGCATCCGCACGTGCTGCGGCACTCGTTCGCGACGCACGTGCTGCAGTCGAGCGGCGACCTGCGCGCCGTGCAGGAATTGCTCGGCCACGCGAGCATCACCGCGACGCAGGTGTACACGGGGCTCGATTTCCAGCACCTCGCGCGCGTCTACGATCAGGCGCATCCGCGCGCCAAAAAACGCGACTGACGCCGCCCTTGCGGCTCGATAGTCACCGCCCTTGCTTCATCCGCCGCGCGCGCAGCAGTTTGCGCGGCCCTTGCTTCTGCTGACACCCTCATGAATATCGTTACGCTCAAACCGTCGAAAGAAAAATCGCTGCTGCGCCGCCATCCGTGGGTCTATGCGAACGCGATTGACCGGATCGACGGCAATCCCGCGCCGGGCGCGACCGTGCTCGTGCGCGCGCACGACGGCCGGTTTCTCGCGCGCGCCGCCTACAGCCCGCACTCGCAGATCCGCGCGCGCGTCTGGAGCTTCGACGAAAGCGAGCCGATCGACCACGCATTCTTCAAGCGCCGCGTGCAGCGCGCGCTCCTCCATCGTCAAACGATGGTGCGCGACACCGGCGCCGTGCGGCTGATTTTCGGCGAAGCGGACGGCCTGCCGGGCCTGATCGTCGATCACTACGTCGCCGAGGACGAAGGCCAGCGCAGCCAGCTCGTCTGCCAGTTCATGGCGGCGGGCGTCGAGGCGTGGAAGGAGGCGATCGTCGCCGCGCTCGTCGGCGCGACCGGCTGCCCGAACGTCTACGAACGCTCGGACGTGTCGATTCGTCAGAAGGAAGGGCTAGAACAGACGACCGGCGTGCTGGCGGGCGAAGCGCCGTCGGAAGCGCTGATCGCGAGCGAAAACGGCGTGCGTTATCACGTCGACGTGCGCAACGGCCACAAGACCGGCTTCTACGTCGACCAACGCGATAACCGCCTGCTCGTGCAGCAGCTCGCGCAGGACCGCGACGTGTTGAACTGCTTCTGCTACACGGGCGGTTTCTCGCTGGCGGCGCTCAAAGGCGGTGCCAAGCGGGTCGTTTCAATCGATTCGTCCGGCGAGGCGCTCGCGCTCGCGCAGCAGAACGTGGCGGCGAACGGCTTCGACGCCGAGCGCGCGACCTGGCTCGACGCGGACGCGTTCAAGACGCTGCGCCGCCTCTACGACGAAGGCGAGCGTTTCGACCTGATCGTGCTCGATCCGCCGAAATTCGCGCCGTCGCGCGAGCATGTGGACCGCGCGTCGCGCGCGTACAAGGACATCAACCTGACCGGGCTGAAGCTGCTGCGCCCAGGCGGCCTGCTGTTCACCTACTCGTGCTCCGGCGCGATCGATTCCGAGCTGTTTCAGAAGATCGTGGCAAGCGCGGCCGCGGACGCGCGCGTCGACGCGCGGATTCTCAAGCGTCTTGGCGCCGGGGTGGATCATCCGTTGCTCACAGCATTTCCGGAAGGCGAATACCTGAAGGGCCTGCTGTTGCAAATCGCCTGATCGCCTATAACTTCACGGTTATTTCGCAGCGGGACGCGAGCGGCGGCGGCCCGGCCGTGCCGGCTGCCAGCGCCGCGTGGGCAGATATGTTTCAATAACCGGCTAGACAGGCTGCGCGCCGCGAGGTTGCCGCGCCCGGCTCATGCATACCGCTATGCATCCGCTAAGCATACGATTACGCATCGTTTCACGACTCTATAGGCGAACAACATGATCCCAGTCACCATCCTGACCGGCTTTCTCGGCAGCGGCAAAACTACCCTGCTCAAGCGCATCCTGAACGAAAAGCACGGCATGAAGATCGCCGTGATCGAGAACGAGTTCGGCGAAGAGAACATCGACAACGAGATTCTCGTGCAGGACACGAGCGAGCAGATCATCCAGATGAGCAACGGCTGCATCTGCTGCACGATCCGCGGCGACCTTTCGCGCGTGCTGAGCGATCTTGCGGCGCAGAAGCAGTCGGGCAAACTGGACTTCGACCGCGTGGTGATCGAAACCACCGGCCTCGCGAATCCCGGCCCCGTCGCCCAGACCTTCTTCATGGATGACCAGATCGCCAGCGAATTCCTGCTCGACGCGATCATCACGCTGGTCGACGCGAAGCACGCGAATCACCAACTGGACGAGCACGAAGTCGTGCAGCGCCAGGTGGGTTTCGCCGATCGCCTGTTCATCACGAAGGCCGATCTCGTCGACGAAGCGCAACTGGGCGATCTGCGCCACCGTCTGCTGCATATGAATCCGAAGGCGGCAATCAAGGTCGTCAATTTCGGCGACGCGGACATCAAGGAAATCTTCGACCTGCGCGGCTTCAATCTGAATTCGAAGCTCGAGATCGATCCGGACTTCCTCGTTGAGGACGAACACGCGCATAACCACGCGCATGCGCACGACGAGCACGGCCACACGCACGGCCACGATCACGACCACGCAAATTGCGATCATGACCACGGCCATTGCGATCACGAAGGCCATGAAGGCCATGAAGGCCACGATCATGCGCATCATCATCACGCGCATCACGACGACAAGATCAAGTCGTTCGTGTACCGCAACGATCGTCCGTTCGATCCGAACAAGCTCGAAGACTTTCTCGGCGGCATCCTGCAGATCTACGGCGAGCGCCTGTTGCGTTACAAGGGCGTGCTGTACATGAAGGGCGTCGACCGCAAAGTCGTGTTCCAGGGCGTGCATCAGATGATGGGCAGCGACCTCGCGGCCAAATGGCAGCCGGCCGAGAAAAAGACCAACAAGATGGTGTTTATCGGCATCGAATTGCCGCAAGATCTGATTACCGACGGCCTCGACGCCTGCCTCGCCTGAGCGTCGCGCCTGGCAAAAGCGTATTGGTCTGCTGTTACTCGGGGCGCGGGGGCCAAATGGCCGCCGCGAAATGTGCGGTGGCGCACATGTATGAAAAACGCGTGAAAACCCTGCTGTATTAGTGGGCGCTCAACCATCGCTTTTTGACCGTTCGCGCGTTATATTTTCGGGATACCAGTGCGCCGCCGAGGGATTTCCACCAGTTGCGGCGCCGGATTGTGATTCAGTTACAATACGTGCCCACTGGAGAATGAGAACGATTTGCCCGGTCAGTGCGCGGTGATTACATATTGCGCAGTGGGGCGCACCGGGCTTGTAGCGGCGCCGGAAAATCTTGTCCGGGGAACTCGCCGACAATACCCGCCGCAGCAGCCCGAGGAGGCTCGCTGCCCGGGAGCAAATACCTCAGGAGCATTTGAGAACCGGTTTCCAGAGGAGTTCGGCCCCGCATTGGCGTTGCGACGCCCGAGGTGGGCGTGAGGCGCTTCGGCGTCACGACAGTTCATCGTCCGTGTCAGCTTGTGCTCAACGTCCCAGGCGCCTTGCGGGCAATACGAAAGTGCGGGCACTATGTAAGAGTTTTGCCTCACATTGAAGAAGTAAGCCAGATGACGACGAAACGACTCTTGACCGAAGCCGAAATCCTGAAGATGAGCGACAAGGATTACATGAATGAGGATCAGCTCGCTTTCTTCAAGAACAAGCTCGAACAGCTGCAGGCGGAAATTCTCCGCAATGCCGGCCAGACGACCGAGAACCTGCGCGAAACAGTAATCGTGCCGGACCCGGCCGACCGCGCAACGATCGAGGAAGAGCATGCACTCGAGCTGCGCACGCGCGACCGCGAGCGCAAGCTGCTGAAGAAGGTGCAGCAGTCGCTCGCCCGCATCGACTCTGGCGACTACGGCTGGTGCGAAGAAACCGGTGAGCCGATCGGCATTCCGCGTCTGCTCGCGCGGCCCACGGCCACGCTGTCGCTCGAGGCGCAGGAGCGCCGCGAACTGCGCCAGAAGCTGTTCGGCGACTGAACGCCGGCGGCGCGGCTTCGGCGCCGCGCCCACAAACGCTGCTTCGTCGAGAGGCGCACGGTGATCCGTGCGCCTTTTTTCTTTTGTCCTATCCCATTTGCCGGCTCTTGATATGCCCGCGCGCGCCCTAAAATAAATCCGACATGCGCTGCACGAGCGCGCGAGGCGGCTCACTTCCCGCGTCGCGCGCCGTCTGCTTCCAGGATTCATGCGGTCGCGCATCGCGCTGCCGCGTCCTACCCGCTTTGCAAAGAGGAACGCATATGGAGCAATTTCACGGCACGACGATCGTCTCCGTGCGCCGCGGCGACAAGGTCGCGCTCGGCGGCGACGGCCAGGTGACGCTCGGCAACATCGTCATGAAAGGCGGTGCGAAGAAGGTCAGGCGCATTTACAACGGCAAGGTGCTGGTCGGTTTCGCGGGCGGCACGGCCGACGCGTTTTCGCTGCTCGACCGCTTCGAGGCGAAGCTGGAAAAGCATCAGGGCAATCTCACGCGCGCCGCGGTCGAACTCGCGAAAGACTGGCGCACCGACCGCATGCTGCGCCGTCTCGAAGCCATGCTGATCGCCGCCGACGCAACCACCACGCTCGTCATCACCGGTAACGGCGACGTGCTCGATCCGGAAGGCGGCATTTGCGCGATCGGTTCGGGCGGCGCGTATGCGCAGGCCGCCGCGAAAGCGCTCGCCGACAACACGGAGTTGTCGCCGCGCGAAATCGTGGAGAAGTCGCTGGAGATTGCCGGCGACATGTGCATCTACACGAACCACAACCGCGTCATCGAGACGATCGAGTAAGGACCCACGATGAGCACCATGACCCCTGCCGAGATCGTCTCGGAACTCGACAAACACATCATCGGCCAAGGCCGCGCGAAGAAAGCGGTTGCCGTGGCGCTGCGCAATCGCTGGCGCCGTCAGCAGGTCGACGACCCGCTGCGTCAGGAAATCACGCCGAAAAACATTCTGATGATCGGACCGACCGGCGTCGGCAAAACCGAAATCGCGCGGCGCCTCGCCAAGCTCGCCGACGCGCCGTTCATCAAGATCGAAGCCACCAAGTTCACCGAAGTGGGCTACGTGGGCCGCGACGTCGACAGCATCGTGCGCGATCTGATCGAGATTTCGGTCAAGCAGACGCGCGAATCGGAAATGCGCAAAGTGCGAACCAAAGCCGAAGATCAGGCCGAAGACCGCATTCTCGACATTCTGTTGCCGAGCGCGCGTCCGGTCGGTTTCGGTTCCAGTTCGAGCACGATCGACACGGCCGACGAAGGCAGCACCACGCGCCAGACTTTCCGCAAGCGTCTGCGCGAAGGTCTGCTTGACGACAAGGAAATCGAGCTCGACGTCGAGCAGCCGCAAGTCGGCATGGACATCATGGGGCCGCCGGGCATGGAAGACATGACCGAGCAGATCCGTTCGATGTTCGCGAACATCGGCGGCGGCAAGAAAACGCGCCGCAAGATGAAGGTGAAGGAAGCGCTGAAGGTTCTCACCGACGAAGAAGCCGGCAAGATGCTCAACGACGAAGAGGTGAAAACCAAAGCCGTGCAGAACGTCGAGCAGAACGGCATTGTGTTCCTCGACGAAATCGACAAGATTGCGTCGCGCAATGAAGCCGGCGGCGGTGAAGTGTCGCGTCAAGGCGTGCAGCGCGATCTGCTGCCGCTCGTCGAAGGCACCACCATCAACACCAAGTACGGCATGGTGAAGACGGATCACATTCTGTTCATCGCGAGCGGTGCCTTTCATCTCGCGAAGCCGAGCGATCTGATCCCCGAACTGCAAGGGCGTTTTCCGATTCGCGTGGAGCTCGATTCGCTGTCGGTGAACGACTTCGAGTCGATCCTCGTGTCGACGGATGCGAGCCTCGTCAAGCAATACCAGGCACTACTGGCAACCGAAGACGTGCATCTGGAATTCGCCGACGACGGCATTCGCCGTCTCGCGGAAATCGCTTATTCGGTGAACGAAAAGACGGAGAACATCGGTGCACGCCGTCTTTACACGGTCATCGAAAAGCTGCTGGAGGAAGTGTCGTTCGCCGCCGGCAATCACTCGGGACGCACGGTGCAGATCGACGCGGCGTATGTGGATCGCGCGCTGAACGAAGTCGCCGAAGACGAAGACCTGTCGCGCTACGTGCTGTGATGTAACGCCGAAGCGACGAAGCAAAACGGGCCGCCTGCAGAAAGGGCGGCCCGTTTTCTTTGCGCCACATCAAACGATGCGGCGATGAAGGCAACTTACTGCTTGACCGGCCGCTTCGCGAGTTTGCGCTGCAAGGTCCGGCGATGCATGTTCAACGCGCGCGCCGTCGCCGAAATATTGCCGCCGTGCTCGGCCAGCACGCGCTGAATGTGCTCCCATTCGAGACGCGCAACCGAGAGCGGCGTGGGATGCTCGATCGCCTCTTCCGCCTGCAGCGCACTCGCCTCGCTTTGCAGCGCCGACAGAATGGTTTCGACGTTCGCAGGCTTCGCCAGATAGTTGTCGGCGCCGTCTTTCACCGCTTGAACCGCGGTAGCAATGCTCGCGTAACCGGTCAGCACGAGCATGCGCGCGTCGGGTTGCAGGTCGCGCAACGGCGCGACGAGCGTGAGGCCCGAGTCGTTGCCAAGATGCAGATCCACTGTGATCTGACTGAACTTCTGCTGGTTGGCCAGCCTGATCGCTTCGTCCGCGTTGTGAGCTTCGCTCACCGTATAGCCGCGCCGCGTCAAACCGCGCGCGAGGATACCGGAGAACACTTCGTCGTCGTCGATCACCAGAAAATTCATCTCGCTCATGCCTGTTTCTCCGTGTTGGATGGCGCGGCGCCTTGGCGGCCCGGGCCGGAACTTTTGCGACCGGTGAGCGGCAGCCGCAAGACTGCGCGCGTGCCACGCGGTTGGGTCGCATTGACGTCCGTCAATTCAATCGATCCTTTCAGGCGCGCCGCCGCCGAAAACGCCAGGTACAGGCCGACGCCGTGCCCGCCTTGCGTGCTGTCCACCGGCATCGCTCCGAGTGAGCCGCGCAGCGCAGCCGGAATGCCGGGGCCCGCGTCGCAGACTTCGAATTCGATCTGATCGCCGCGCGCCGTGAGCCGGCACGACAGCGTGACGTGATCGCGGCTCGCGCGCGCGGCGTTGTCGAGCAGAATCGTCAGAATCTGGCTGACGGCTACCGTGTCGTCGAGACTGACATCCGCGGGCGGAGCGCCGAGCCGCTCGAACTTCACATGCGGATGGCGCAAGCGCCATTGCTCGGCGAACGATCCGAGCCACTCGTCGACCGGCTGGCGATTGGTGGCGGTCGTTGCACGGCTCCTCAACCTCGCGAGCGCGGATGTGCACAAGCTCATCTGCTGTTCGAGCAGTTCGAGATCGGCGCTGTATGGCGCGAGCCCTTTGTCGGTACGCGCCGCGTCGCGCAATTCTTCGGACAGCATTGCAATTGTAGACAGAGGCGTGCCGATTTCGTGAGCGACGGTAGCGGCCTGGACACCGAGCGCGACCGCGCGTTCGTCCTGGAGCAAGCGCTGCTGCGCTTCTCCGAGCGCTGCGTCACGTAGCCGCAGGGCTCGCGACATGCGCGCGACGAACCACGCGATCAGCCCGACGCTCACCATGAAGTTGACCCACATGCCGGCACGGTAGTAGTCGAACAGGTTGGCCGGGTTGTCGAGATTCAGCGGCACCGAATCGAAGCCGAGGACTGCATAGCAGGCCACGGCGAACGCGGCGAGCCACGCCATCAGTCGCCAGGGCAGCACGGCCGCCGCGATGGCAAGCGACGGCAGGTACAGCGAGACAAAGGGATTGGTCGTGCCGCCGGACAGAAACAGCAACGCGGACAACGCGCCGAGATCGACCCAGATCTGGCCGAACAGCTCCATGTTCGACTCGGGCCGCTGCTGCGTGACGCGCCACCATGTGAGTGCGTTAAAGATCACCTCGAGCGCGATGACGAGCAGCATGGCCGGCAACGGCAAATGCACGCCGATGAAGATCTGCACGAACGCGATGGTCAGCAACTGCCCGATGATCGCAAGGCTGCGCAGCCAGAACAGATGGCCGAGATTGACGCGGCCGGTGTTGGTTATACGATGCATGACTTCAGTTCACTTTACCCGTTCGGACGCTTCCCAATAGTGCCGCCGCAGCCCGGTGATACTATAGCTTTCTCTGTTAGCGCCTCGCGCCGATCTCTCGGCCGCAATCCTCATGGTCGACTCCGACATCCCGTCAGCTTTCCTTAATTTCATGCAGCAAGCCGCCGCAGCGCGTGTGAGCGGCGCGGTTGAGCCGGAAGCACAAGCGCTTCGCGCGGCAGCGCAGCTTCATCCGCTGGATGAGGACTCGCTGACCTCGCTCACTCAGAATCTGATCGGGCAACAACGCCTGGGCGATGCGATCGAACTGGCCTCCATTATTGCCCAACTGGATAGCGGCAACGCGCGTGCGCACTTCCGTCTCGGTTACGCGCTTCAGGTCGCGGACCGGCACGGCGAGGCGGTCGCTCCCTACCGCCGCGCGCTCGCACTCGAACCCACGTTGCCGTCGCTACGCAGCAACCTCGCTGGCGCGCTTTCGCTGTCGAATGGCGACCTTCGCGAGCAAACTGCGCTTCTTGAACAAGCCGTGCTCGCACATCCCGACGATGGAAACGCCTGGACCAATCTTGCAAACGCTTATCGCCAGAACCTGGATTTGTCGGGCTCGCTCAAAGCCGGCGAGCGAGCGGTTCAATGCGCGCCGTCCAGTGCGCTCGCCCACAACAACTATGCACTGGCGCTAAGAGAGGCACAACGTTGGGACGCGGCTTTGCAGGCCGCTGAAACAGCCTGCACACTCGCGCCCGACCACGCGGGCATGCGTTCGAATCTGTCGATGCTGCAACTGATGCGCGGCGACTACGCGAACGGCTGGCTCTCGCATGAGGCGCGCTGGAGCGGCTCGTCGGAGCTGCGCGGCAATCGTCCCGCCTTCCCGGCGCCGACCTGGAAGGGCGAGCCGCTCGCCGGCAAAACATTGCTGGTATGGGGCGAGCAGGGCATGGGCGATCTGCTGCAATTCTGCCGCTACATTCCAATGCTGGCCGAGTACGTGCATCGCGAAGGCGGCCGTCTCGTGTGGAACTCGTTCCCGCAGATGGGCGGCTTGATGGCGCGCAGTCTGGCCGCTCACGTCGATCAGTTTTCGGCGGGCGGCGGTGTCGAATCGCTGCCGCCCTTCGACTTCGAGATTCCATTGCTGAGCCTGCCGCTGGTCTTCGGCACGAGCGAGGCGACCATCCCGTCACCCGGGCCTTATCTTCACGCGGACGCCGCTGCTCTCGAGCGCTGGCGTCAACGGCTCGCCGGCGAGCCGAGGCTCAAGGTCGGACTCGCGTGGACGGGCAGCCACGGGCATCAACGCAATCCGTTTCGGCGTGTCGGCTGGGAACGCTATGCGGAGCACTTTGCGGGCATGCGCAATGTGGCGTTCTACTCGCTGCAACCGGGCGCGAGCGCCGACGTGAACGCAGCCGCGGCCGCCGGCCTGCCGATCACCGACTACACCGCCGAATTCGCCACGTTCGACGACACCGCAGCGTTCGTCGGCGCGCTCGATCTCGTCATTACCGTTTGCACGTCGGCCGCGCATCTGAGCGGCGCACTCGGGCAACGCACGTGGGTGCTGCTCGACGTCAACCCGCACTGGGTCTGGCTGATCGATCGACGCGACAGCCCGTGGTATCCGAGCGCGACGCTGTACCGGCAGCCGGGCTTCGGCGAGTGGACGCCGGCGCTTGAAGCCGTCGCCCGCGATCTGGAAGCGCTCGCGGCACAGCACGTCGCCGTACAACGCTAAGCGCTAAAGCGAGGAGCGAGCGTGACCGTGAGCCTGACCGCCCATAGCAGACGCGTTCACGGCACGTCCGCACCGGGCTCCGGCTGAGCCGTCCGCGCGATTTCCGCAGCGAGGCATTCGGGGCAAAGGCAACGGCCGGCGGGGTCCAGCCGCTCGCGCGGCAGTGCCGGCATCTCGCGGCACCAGCAGTCGAAAGGCTCTGCGTGCATCGCGCAATCGAACGCATTGCCGCAGCGCGGGCAGCGCGCGCTGCCTGGTGGGCGGGAAACAGACGGTTTCATGACAGGCGGACGGTCTCGCGGGCATCGACAGGGAAATGATGCCACGGCTTGCGTCCTACCGTGAGTCGTCCATTCGGCTAGTTCACAGGCACACGGAAGACGCGCTACGCTTGACTCCGAGTTGCCGCTGCAAAGCACGGTTTCATAGCACGCAAACGCGGCGTTGCACGCCGCCGCCGCACGCGTCGAAAACCCTGTTGCAGCGCGCCAGTCCTGTACAATTCGCCCTGTTTTAACTGTTCCGTGCCCGAGCCTGCCGCCATGTCCGAGCTTCCCGACCTTTCGCAGATTGCGCCCACCCTGAAGGCTGAAATCCTGGCCGAGGCGCTGCCCTACATTCGCCAGTATCACGGTAAGACCGTGGTCATCAAATACGGCGGCAACGCCATGACGGAGGAGCGGCTGAAGCAGGGCTTCGCGCGCGACGTCATTCTGCTGAAGCTGGTCGGCATCAATCCCGTCATCGTGCACGGCGGCGGTCCGCAAATCGACCACGCGCTGAAGAAGGTCGGCAAGCAGGGCACGTTCATTCAAGGCATGCGCGTTACCGACGAAGAGACGATGGAAGTCGTCGAATGGGTGCTCGGCGGCGAAGTGCAGCAGGACATCGTCACGCTGATCAATCACTTCGGCGGTCACGCGGTCGGTCTGACGGGCAAGGACGGCGGCTTGATCCACGCGCGCAAGATGCTGATGCCGGACCGCGACAATCCCGGCCAGTACGTCGACATCGGCCAGGTCGGCGAGGTCGAGGCGATCAATCCGGCCGTGGTGAAGGCGCTGCAAGACGACGCGTTCATTCCCGTCATCTCGCCGATCGGCTTCGGCGAAGACGGGCTGTCGTACAACATCAACGCCGATCTCGTCGCGGGCAAACTGGCGGTCGTGCTGAACGCCGAGAAGCTCGTGATGATGACGAACATCCCCGGCGTGATGGACAAGGAAGGCAATCTGCTGACCGATCTGTCCGCGCGCGAAATCGACGGGCTCTTCGCCGACGGCACGATCTCGGGCGGCATGCTGCCGAAGATTTCGTCGGCGCTCGATGCCGCGAAGAGCGGCGTGCGCTCGGTGCATATCATCGACGGGCGTATCGAACATTCGGTGCTGCTCGAAATTCTCACCGAACAGCCGTTCGGCACGATGATCCGCTCGCATTGATGCCTGCGTCACACGGGGCACACGGGGCGCGCCGCTGCACCGCGCCTCGTGTGTCCATCACGCCGCTAGCCGCAGCGCCCGGCGCCTGAACAGCACTCTTCCCATGCGCACTCCGACTTCCCGGCGCCGTCGTCCGCAGATCGCAAGTGGCGGTCCGGTCTGGCTGTTCGATCTCGACAATACGCTGCATCACGCGTCGCACGCGATTTTTCCCGCCATCAATCAGGCGATGACGCAGTACATCATCGACGCGCTGCAAGTCGAGCTCGACGAAGCGAACCGCCTGCGCACCGGCTACACGCAACGTTACGGCGCGGCGCTGCTGGGCCTCACGCGCCATCATCCGCTCGATGCAAACGACTTCCTGAAGGTCGTCCACACGTTCCCCGATCTCGGCTCGATGATCCGCCACGAGCGAGGCGTCGCGCGTCTCGTCGCGGCGCTGCCGGGCCGCAAGATCGTGCTGACCAACGCGCCCGAAAGCTATGCGCGCGCAGTGCTCGCGCAACTGCGAATCGAGCGTCTGTTCGAGCAGGTGATCGCCATAGAGCATATGCGCGACCGGCGCCGCTGGCGCGCGAAGCCCGATCACGCGATGCTGCGCAAGGCGATGCGCGACGCGCATGTGTCGCTGAAAGACGTGATCCTCGTCGAAGACACGCGCTCGCATCTGAAGAACTATCGGCGGCTCGGCATCCGCACGGTGTGGATTACCGGCCATCTGCCGCGTAAGCCGCATATGGACGGCGTGCCCACGCGTCTGCCGGGCACCGGCCGGCCGCATTATGTCGATCGCAGCATTCGTTCGTTAAAATCGCTACGACTGAGCACCCGCTCGGTTCGATTGAAGCGCCAGCAGACGGGACGACAGCCATGCAGCCGATCGACAAGCCTGACGAAGCCCTAGCCGAACCCGACCCCGCTGCAGCGGCTGTCCCGCGAGCGCAGCGTCTGAAGCCAGGCGAGCGCCGCGTGCATATCCTGCAAACGCTCGCCGCGATGCTTGAAGCGCCGAAAAGCGAAAAGATCACCACCGCCGCCCTCGCCGCGCGGCTCGGCGTATCGGAAGCGGCGCTTTATCGTCACTTTGCGAGCAAGGCGCAAATGTTCGAAGGACTAATCGAGTTCATCGAACAGACCATCTTCGGCCTGATCAATCAGATCGTCGACAAGGAAAACAACGGCGTACTTCAGGCGCGCGCGATCGCGTTGATGCTGCTGAATTTCTCCGCGAAAAATCCTGGCATGACGCGCGTGCTGACATGCGAGGCGCTCGTCGGCGAACATGAACGGCTGACGACGCGCGTCAATCAGATGCTCGAGCGCGTCGAAGCTTCGCTGAAGCAATGTTTGCGCTTGGCTGCGGTGAGCGTCGATGCGTCCGCACACGAAGCGCTCGCGCCTCTTCCGGCGGACTACGATCCTGCGGTGCGCGCGAGTCTGCTGTTGAGCTATGTCATTGGACGCTGGCATCGCTTTGTCCGTAGCGGCTTTGTGCGCATGCCGGCCGACGACGCCGATTCGCAATTGCGAGTGATCCTTCAGTAGCGTTCTCGGGAAGCCGCGTGGGCTGCCGGCCAGACGTTGCCGCCCGGAATTTTCCGCTATACTTTGCGCCTGACTGCGGCCCTTGCATTACCTGAAAGCACATGACAGGTATCGAGGGAACCGCCTTCCAGAACACACGTACTACGCGCCGATTTGCTGACTCGATTGCGGGCGCGCGAACCAGTGGAACAATTCCGCGGTTCACTATAAATGCGGCTAAAGAGGTCGTCAGCCGCGCACAAGTCGTTCTCCTCCGTGCTTTGCCGACGCCGTCTAGCCGCCCTGTCTTTGTCAAATGGCGGAATGAATGGAATCGATCGGTATCGTCGCTCCACAAAAAATGCATTTCACCGAGCCGTTGCGTCTGCAAAACGGCAGCTCGCTTGCCGGCTACGACCTGATGGTCGAGACCTACGGCACGCTCAACGCCGCGCGCAGCAATGCGGTGCTCGTGTGTCACGCGCTCAACGCATCGCATCATGTGGCGGGTGTCTATGCGGACAATCCAAAGGACATCGGCTGGTGGGACAACATGGTCGGCCCAGGCAAGCCGCTCGATACGGATAAGTTCTTCGTGATCGGCGTGAACAATCTCGGCTCGTGCTTCGGCTCGACGGGGCCCATGAGTATCGATCCGGCCACCGGCAAGCCGTATGGCGCGGCCTTCCCCGTGGTGACGGTGGAAGACTGGGTCAATGCGCAGGCGCTCGTCGCGGACCGGTTCGGCATCGAGCGCTTCGCTGCGGTCATGGGCGGCAGCCTCGGCGGCATGCAGGCGCTCGCGTGGAGCATGATGTATCCGCAGCGTGTCGCGCATTGCATCGTGGTGGCGTCCACGCCGAAGCTGTCCGCGCAAAACATTGCGTTCAACGAAGTGGCGCGCTCGGCGATTCTGTCGGACCCCGACTTTCACGGCGGCAACTACTACGCGCACAACGTGAAGCCGAAGCGCGGCTTGCGCGTCGCGCGCATGATCGGCCACATCACCTATCTGTCGGACGACGACATGGCCGAGAAATTCGGCCGTTCGCTGCGACGCGCGGAAGGCGCGCTCGACGCGTACAACTTCAACTTCGACGTGGAGTTCGAGGTGGAGTCGTACCTGCGCTATCAGGGCGACAAGTTCGCCGACTATTTCGACGCGAACACGTACCTGCTGATCACGCGCGCGCTCGATTACTTCGATCCGGCGAAAGCCTTCGAAGGCGATCTGACAGCGGCCCTTGCGCACACCACGGCGAAATATCTGATCGCCAGCTTCTCAACCGACTGGCGTTTCGCGCCGGCCCGCTCGCGCGAACTCGTGAAGGCGCTGCTCGATCACAAGCGCACCGTGACGTACGCGGAAATCGACGCGCCGCACGGCCACGACGCCTTCCTGCTCGACGACGCGCGCTATCACAACCTGATGCGCGCCTACTACGAACGCATTGCGAACGAGGTGAACGCATGAACCAGCGAGCACTCGATTATCTGGCGCTGCGCCCGGACTTCCGCGCGATCGCCCGCTGGGTCGAACCGCGCGCCACGGTGCTGGACCTGGGTTGCGGCGACGGCTCGCTGCTGTCGCTGCTCACCGAGGAACTGGACGTGCAAGGCTACGGCATCGAAATCAACGACGCGGGCGTGCTGGCCGCGACGCAAAACGGCGTCAACGTGATCCAGCAGAATCTCGAAGACGGCCTGCGTCTTTTCGAAGACGGCAGCTTCGATTTCGCGGTTTTGTCGCAGACGCTGCAAACCATTCATCAGACCGCGGCGATTTTGCGGGAAACCGTGCGCGTCGGTCGCGAATGCATCGTGTCGTTTCCGAACTTCGGCTATTGGGCGCATCGGCTTTCCGTAGTTCGGGGACGCATGCCGGTGTCGAAGTCGCTGCCCTATCAATGGCACAACACGCCTAACGTGCGCGTGCTGACCATCAAGGACTTCGAGGCGCTCGCGCCCGAAGTCGGCATCGAAATTCTCGACCGTGTCGTGCTGCACGACGGTCAGACGGTGCGGTGGGGCGTGAACTGGCGTGGTAGTCTTGCGGTCTATCGCGTCAAGAAAAGCTAACGCAAGCTATCCACATGTCGAACCCGCCGCACGAGGCGCCTGCACTTACCGCTCACGAAGAACATCCCGGCTGGCGCGCGTTTTTTAATACGCGCATGCTGATCTGCGTCTTTCTCGGCTTTACGTCGGGATTGCCGCTGTTCACGCTCGTCTATCTGGTGCAGGCATGGTTGCGCTCTGAAGGCGTCAATCTGAAGGAGATTGGCCTTTTTGCGCTGATCCAGTTTCCCTATACCTGGAAGTTCATCTGGGCGCCGCTGATGGATCGCTACGTCCCGCGCTTTCCGGGCTGGCGTCCGGGCAGACGGCGCGGCTGGATGCTCGTCACGCAGATTCTGGTCGCGGGCGCTATCGGCACGCTTGGGTTCGTGTCGCCGAGCGACTCAATCTGGACCGTCGCGGCATTGACGGCGCTCGTCGCGTTTTTCGGCGCAAGCCAGGACATTTCAATCGATGCCTACCGGCGCGAGTTGCTAAGCGACACGCAACAGGGTCTCGGCAATGCGGTGCATGTCAATGCCTACAAGATCGCGGCACTAGTGCCCGGTTCGCTGGCGCTTATTCTGTCGGATCATTTGCCGTGGACTACCGTGTTCATCGTGACCGCTGCGTTCATGGTGCCCGGCATGGTGATGACGCT
Source organism: Paraburkholderia graminis (assembly GCF_003330785.1). NCBI lineage: Bacteria > Pseudomonadati > Pseudomonadota > Betaproteobacteria > Burkholderiales > Burkholderiaceae > Paraburkholderia > Paraburkholderia graminis. The sequence continues at coordinate 172,740 of NZ_CP024934.1, read as the reverse complement.
TGTCGTACGCGAGCCCGAAGTGCACGGCACGCCGCCCAAGAATTTGCGCGACGCGATCGTGCAGCCGTTCCGCGAATTCGTCGAGCGCGATGGCTGGCGCGGCGCGCTGTTCGTGCTCGGCTTCATCTTTCTGTACAAGCTCGGCGACACGATGGCGACGACGTTGTCCACATCGTTCTTCCTCGACATCGGTTTCTCGCGCACGCAGATTGGCGTGATCGCGAAAACGACGGCGTTTGGCGCGAGTCTCGCGGGCGGAATTGTCGGCGGCATCTGGCTGATGAAGATCGGCATCGGCCGCGGCTTGTGGATCTTCGGCATCCTGCAGATGGTGTCGACGCTCGGCTTCGCCTGGCTCGCGCATCTCGGACCGGCATCGCCTGGCTTGACGGCGATTTACGACATCGCCGTGTGGACCAGCGAAGGCACGACGAAGCTGCTGTCGTGGGTCGGCATCGACTGGTCGGTGCAACTCGAACCGCGCTCGGTCGCGCTCGCGCTCGTCTACGGTTTCGAAACTTTCTCCACCGGTCTGACGATGGCGGCCTTCACCGCGTACATCGCCAGCACGACCGATCCGCGCTATACGGCCACGCAGTTCGCGCTCTTTACGAGCTTGGCTTCGGTGCCGCGCACGTTGGCGTCGGCGGCGAGCGGCTATGTGGTCGCGAAGATCGGCTGGTTCGACTACTTCATTGTCTGTACCGCGTTGGCTGTGCCGGGCATGCTGCTTCTGTTGCGCATCGCGCCGTGGAGAGTGCGGTCGTGAAGGTGCTTTTCGCAAAACAGCCATTGCGCCTGGGTGCGCGCCGCGGCGTCGCGTTGCGCGATGCTGGCCGTGGTGCGCTTCGCGCAGCGTTGTGGGTCGGCTGTTCGGGGTTTGTGAGTTTGATCGCGCCGTCCGCTGCTGTTTACGCAGCCGCTGGAACGCCGGCCGCCGGAACGCCAGCCACTGGAGCGCCGGCCGCCGCCGCGCCGATCACCGCTGCACCGCCCGCCGCTAACAGCGCCGCGGCCGGCACGTCGCTCAACGCTGCAACGGCTGCAGCGCCGCAACCGCCCGGGCCCGCGGCTAAATCTGCTGCGGCGGCCACGAACGCCGAAAGCGCGCCGGCTGCACCGCCGGCCGCGAACAGCGCGACGAGTTCCGGCAACGCGCCGCCAGGACCAACCGCTCAACCATCCGCGAGCGCGAAAGCCGCGGCGCCGACGTCATCGCCCGCTGGCGCTGCGAAGCCGGCTGCGTCGTACGGCCCGAGCAACCAGTTGCGTTACGGCGGCTATCTGGTGTTCCGCAACCTGATTCCGTCGCCGATGCTCGAGGCGCAAGCCGCCGAAGAGTTCAGCCAGATCGCGTACGGCGCCGAGCACGCCAACCGTCTATACGGCGACGCCGACGCGCACGTCACGCGCGTGCGCTCGATCGTCGACAAGATGGTTCCGTACTCGCTCAAATGGAACGAGCGGGCGAAAGGCTGGAAGTGGGACGTCGCCGTCGTGCGTTCGCCCGACATTCGCATGTACTGCCTGCCGGGCGGCAAGATCGTCGTGTACGGTGGGCTGCTCGACCGCGCGCATCTGAACGACAACGAGCTCGGCATGCTGATCGGCCATGAGATCGCGCATGCGCTGCGTGAACATGCGCGTGAGCGGCTCGGTCAGTTGCAGGCAAGCCAATTGGATTCGTCGGGTACGATCCCGCAGCTCTTCGGTCTCGCGGACCTGGGCGCGGCGCCGCTTGGCATCGGTTCGCGCCTGCTCGAAATGAAGTACGAAAACACGGACGAAACCGAAGCCGACGTGATCGGCAGCGACATCGCCTCTCGTGCGGGCTTCGATCCGCGCGCGGCAGTCACGCTGTGGGACAAGCTCGCGCAGGCCACGCGCAGCAATCGCGAGCAGGGCTTTATCTACGTGCATCCGTACTCGCCCGCGCGCCGCCAGGACATCGTCAAGCGTCTGCCGGACATGCTGCCGCTTTATGCCAAGGCCATCGGCAAAACCGTGGATGCGCTGCCGGACTATGCGGGCATAGGCCGTCCGCGCCGCAAGCTGGCGCGCGATTAACGGGCGTCACGCTTCACGCCTCCGCGATCTCGAGCGCGCGTCTTGCGGACGCCGCTCAAGCGCTCTTACCGACGCGGCGCTTCAACTCAAGGCCGCCGCGCAGAATCTAAAACTCACTTCTTCGTCACGTCGTGATCGTAGTCGACCGTCAGCGGCGCGTGATCGCTGAACTTGATGTCGCGAAACACGTCAGTGCGTTTCGCCTTGCTCGCGATGCCCGGTGTCGCGATCTGATAATCGATCCGCCACCCCACGTTCTTCGCATACGCCTGGCCGCGATTGCTCCACCACGTATATTGCTCGGGCCGCTGATCGAGCGTGCGGAAGACGTCGACGTAACCGACTTCGTCGAACAGTTTGGTGAGCCACGCGCGCTCTTCCGGCAGGCAACCCGAATTCTTCTGATTGCTCTTCCAGTTCTTGATGTCGATTTCCTTGTGGACGATATTCACGTCGCCGCACAGGATCACTTCGCGCTCGCGCGCGAGCTGCGCGAGATGCGGCATGAACTCGTCCATGAAACGATACTTGGCCTGCTGACGCTCTTCGCCGCTCGACCCTGACGGCACATACACCGACACAACCGACAGCTTGCCGAAACGCAGTTCGACATAACGCCCTTCGGGATCGAATTCCTCGCTGCCGAAGCCGATCACAACCTCATCCGGCTCGTGACGCGTATAGACGCCCGCGCCGCTATAACCCTTCTTCACCGCGTGCTGGAAATAGCCGGTGAAATCATGCGGCGCGAGGAATTCCGGCGTCATGTCGTCCTGCGAACATTTGATTTCCTGCACGCAAAGTACGTCGGCATTCTGCTCGCCGAACCAGTCGAAAAAACCCTTTTTGGCCGCTGAGCGGATGCCGTTCAGGTTGGCGGTAATCACACGCAACATGTCGTTCCTTTGTGTTCGATTCGTTTGGAGATTCGTCTTCGAGATGGTTTTCCGACGACGCCGAAAGTCATTCGATCTTCACGCCTTTCAGCGATTCCTTGGCCGGCGGGAATTCCAGCTTCAGGTCCTGGAAAGTGCGCAATAGCAACTCGGCGACCATCACATTGCGATGCGTTTTCGAGTCCGCGGGAATGACGTACCACGGCGCGTATTCGGTCGAAGTCGCGGCCAGCGCGTTGCGATAAACGCCCTGGTATGTGTCCCACTGCTTGCGTGCGTCGAGATCCGCTACGTCGAACTTCCAGTGCTTGGTCTCATCGTCGACGCGCGCCTGAAGCCGCTCGCGCTGCTCGTCCTTCGAAATATGCAGCATGCACTTGATGATCGTCGTGTCGCTATCGGCAAGCAGTTCCTCGAACTGGCGAATGTGGCGGCAGCGCACGTCGAATGCATTCGCGTCGATGTTGCCGAGCACGGTCGGCACCAGCAGGTCTTCATAGTGGCTGCGATTGAAGATTGTCAGTTCGCCCGCAGCGGGCGCTTGCGCATGCACGCGCCACAGGAAGTCGTGCGCGAGTTCGTCGGGCGTCGGCGCCCTGAACGGCGCGATGCGCAGGCCGAGCGGGTCGACTTCGTGAAATACGGCGCGAATCGTGCCGTCCTTGCCGCTCGTGTCCATGCCTTGCAGGACCAGCAGCACGCGGCGTTTTCGTTGCGCGTGCAAGCGTTCCTGCAAGACGTCGAGCTTCGCGCCGATCTCGGAGAGCCGCTCGCGGTCGGAATCTTTCGATCCCGTGGAAAAAGGCTTCGACGCGGGATCGAAATCGTCGAGCGAGAATTTGCCGTTCTTTTTGCCCTCGAAATAAGGCACGCGGAAATCGTCGAGGTCGGGTCGCTTCGCCATCCACACACTCCGTAATCTGCGTTCGGGTTCGCAAAAGCGGGCCCGCAAATGAAACGGGCCGTTGCCGCACTTTCGTTTCCGGCAACAGCCCGCGGTCGCCGAAGCGCAAACAATGCCTCGGCTATAGACGTTCGACCGCACGTCTGTCAGGTTTCAGCCTGGCCCGAACGAGGCGTCAGCCCAGCTTCTTCTTCAGCAGTTCGTTCACCTGCGCCGGATTCGCCTTGCCCTTCGTCGCCTTCATGGCCTGGCCGATCAGCGCGTTGAACGCCTTCTCCTTGCCCGCGCGGAATTCTTCCACCGACTTCTGGTTCGCCGCGAGCACCTCGTCGATGATCGCTTCCAGCGCGCCGGTATCCGAAATCTGCTTCAAGCCCTTCGCTTCGATGATGCGGTCCGCGGCGGCCTCGTCGGTCGCCTTCTCTTCCCAGATCGCGAGGAAAATTTCCTTCGCGATCTTGTTGGAGATGGTGCCGTCGGCGATACGTTGCAACAGCAGCGCGAGTTGCGCGGACGACACCGGGCACTCGGCAATGTCGAGACCTTCGCGATTCAGTTGCGACGACACTTCGCCCATCACCCAGTTCGCCGCGACCTTCGCGTTGGCCGCGCCGAGCTTCTCGACGACCGCTTCGAAATACGCGGCCGTCGCCTTGCTCGACGTCAACACGTTTGCGTCATACGGCGTCAAACCGTATTGCGACACGAAACGCTGCTGGATCGTTTCCGGCAACTCCGGCATGTCGCGCTTCACGCGCTCGACCCACGCTGCGTCGATCACGAGCGGCATCAGATCGGGATCGGGGAAATAGCGGTAATCGTGCGCGTCTTCCTTGCTGCGCATCGAGCGCGTTTCGCGCTTGTCCGGATCGTACAGACGCGTTTCCTGCACCACCGTGCCGCCGTCTTCGATGAGTTCGACCTGACGGCGCACTTCATACTGGATCGCTTCTTCGAGGAAGCGGAACGAGTTGAGGTTCTTGATCTCAGCACGCGTGCCGAATTCGGCCTGGCCGACCGGACGCACCGACACGTTCGCGTCGCAACGGAACGAGCCTTCCTGCATGTTGCCGTCGCAAATGCCGAGCCACGTGACGAGCGTGTGCAGCGTCTTGGCGTAGGCCACCGCTTCAGCCGCGCTGCGCATTTCCGGCTCAGTGACGATTTCGAGCAACGGCGTGCCCGCGCGATTCAGGTCGATGCCGGTCATGCCCGCGAAATCTTCGTGCAGCGACTTGCCCGCGTCTTCCTCGAGATGGGCGCGCGTCAGATTGACGACCTTCGTGTAGGCCGCCGTGCCCGCCTTCTCGTTGGCCGGCACCTGGATCGTCACCTGGCCGCCTTGCACGACGGGAATCTCGTACTGGCTGATCTGATAGCCCTTCGGCAGATCGGGGTAGAAATAGTTTTTACGCGCGAAGATGCTGCGCGGCGCGACCGTTGCGCCGATAGCAAGACCGAACTCGATTGCGCGCTCCACGGCGCCGCGGTTCATCACCGGCAACGTGCCGGGCAAGGCCAGATCGACGGGGCAAGCCTGCGTGTTCGGCGCGGCGCCGAATTGCGTGGGGGCGCCGGAGAAAATTTTAGATTGCGTGGACAGCTGCGCGTGGGTCTCCAGACCGATCACGACTTCCCATTGCTTGGTCATGGTGCTCACACTCCTGCCGGTGCCTTGCGGTGCCAGTCGGTCGCGCGCTGGAACGCGTCGGCCACCTGCAGCATCCGGGCTTCATTGAAATAGTTGCCGATGATCTGCAATCCCACCGGACGCTGTGCATTCGTGCCCGCGCCGAAGCCGCACGGCACGCTCATGCCCGGCAAGCCGGCGAGGCTCACGGACAGCGTGTAGATATCGGCGAGATACATCTGCACCGGGTCGTCGCCCTTCGCGCCGAGATCCCACGCCACCGAGGGTGCGACCGGTCCCATGATGACGTCGCACTGTTTGAACGCCTCCTGGAAATCCTGCGCGATGATGCGGCGAATTTTCTGCGCCTGAAGGTAATACGCGTCGTAATAGCCGTGGGAAAGCACGTAAGCGCCGACCATGATGCGACGCTTCACTTCGGGCCCGAAGCCTTCGGCACGCGACTTCTTGTACATGTCGAGCAGATCGCGATATTCCGCGGCGCGATGGCCGAAGCGCACGCCGTCGAAGCGCGACAGGTTCGACGATGCCTCCGCCGGCGCGATCACGTAATAGACCGGAATGGACAGCTCGGTCTTCGGCAGCGATACGTCGACGAGCGTGGCGCCGAGCGCCTCGTATTGCTTGAGCGCGGCGTCGACCGATGCACGCACGTCGTCGGCGAGACCGGCGCCGAAGTACTCTTTCGGCAAGCCGATGCGCAGACCGTCGAGCGGCTTGCCGGCGCCGTCCTGCTTCCATGCCTGACCGAGATAGCGCGTGTAGTCTTCGTCGTCGCGCACGAGGCTCGTGGAATCGCGCTGGTCAAAACCGGCCATTGCGTTAAGCAGCGTTGCGCAGTCAGCGGCGCTTTGCGCCATCGGACCGCCCTGATCCAGCGACGACGCAAACGCGATCATGCCGTAGCGCGACACGCGGCCGTAAGTCGGCTTGATGCCGGTGATGCCCGAGAACGACGCCGGCTGACGGATCGAGCCGCCGGTATCGGTGCCGGTTGCAGCAGGCGCGAGACGCGCGGCCACAGCCGCCGCGGAGCCGCCTGACGAACCGCCCGGCACTGCCTGACGATCCCACGGGTTCTGGACGGGGCCAAAATACGAATTTTCGTTCGACGAGCCCATCGCGAACTCGTCCATGTTCGTCTTGCCGACGCACACCATGCCGGCGCTCTGCAGACGCTCGACCACGGTGGCGTCGAACGGGCTTTCGTAGTTCGACAGCATTTTCGAGCCGGCCGTGGAGCGCCAGCCTTTGGTGACGAACACATCCTTGTGCGCGATCGGCACGCCGGTCAGCGGGCCGCCGTGGCCCGAGTGAAGCAGCGCGTCCGCGGCTTTTGCCTGAGCGAGCGTGAGATCCGGGTCCACCTGGATGAACGCATTGAGGCCGCGCGCCGCGTCGATGCGTTTTAGATAGAGCTGAGCCAGCTCGACTGCGGAGCATTCCTTGGCGGCCAACGCGGCGCGCAGTTCGGTCAAACTTTTTTCATGCATTGCGTGTTGTCCTGGAAAGCGCGGCAACGCGGATCGCGCTGCCGTGGAAGCGTTCGGTTGCGGGCCGGCGAACCGGGCCGAGGTGTCGACGAACATATCGGCGAACATACCGGCGACAAGCGAAGCTGCGCGCGCCGGATTCGGCGCGGCATGCCGCTCGCGGTGGTGGCTCGCGGCCCGCAAGCCGCGCCGCGCCCGCCGCGCGCTGATATCGCCGTTATTCGATCACCTTCGGCACGAGATACAGACCGTCCTGCACGGCCGGTGCGGGACGCTGGAAAGCCTCGCGCTCGATCGTTTCGGTCACCGCGTCGTCGCGCAGACGCAGCGCGACGTCTTCGATCTGCTCGATCGGATGGGCAAGCGGTGCGATGCCCGTGGTGTCGACCGCCTGCATCTGCTCGACGAGGCCAAAAAACTCGTTGAGCTGGACAAGCGTGTGTTCGGCGTCGGCGTCGGCCAGTTCGAGCCGCGCGAGATGCGCGATGCGCTTAACATCGGTCAGGGTCAAAGCCATGCAGTCACCGGAAAAAGTGGCGGACCGCCGCAGCCGGAAAAGCGCGCTGCGACAGCGAGTTAGGACGCTGGAGGAAGACCTCGAAAAAGGGGCCGGCGGCGGCAAAAAGTGCCGTCCGTTTCCTTCAAATCATCCAAAATTATAAGGTATCATTACGCGTTCGACCCAAACCCGGACCGACTTACCCAGGCCTTTCTGGACATTTCGTAAAGAGAGTTCGGATATTTCTGACCTGGCTTTGTATCGGCCTCCGGTAGACTCCCCCGCAGCTTCAAGTTCCAGTGGCGCCGCTTCGCCAGGTTGAAGCTGTTATTTTTTTTCCGCTGCCGCCCTGCGCAACGTTGCGAGGCCCGGCCCCAAGCGAGACAGGATTTTGAATGTTCGGTTTTTTGCGCAGCTACTTCTCCAACGATCTGGCGATTGATCTAGGCACCGCCAACACGCTTATCTACATGCGTGGCAAAGGCATCGTTCTTGACGAACCGTCGGTGGTGTCCATCCGCCAGGAAGGCGGTCCCAACGGCAAGAAAACCATTCAGGCAGTCGGTAAGGAAGCCAAACAGATGCTCGGCAAGGTGCCGGGCAACATCGAGGCGATCCGCCCCATGAAAGACGGCGTGATCGCCGACTTCACGGTGACCGAGCAGATGATCAAGCAGTTCATCAAAACGGCTCACGAATCGCGCATGTTCTCGCCGTCGCCGCGCATCATCATTTGCGTGCCGTGCGGTTCGACCCAGGTCGAGCGCCGCGCGATCAAGGAAGCCGCTCACGGCGCGGGCGCATCGCAGGTCTATCTCATTGAAGAACCCATGGCCGCGGCAATCGGCGCTGGCCTGCCGGTGTCGGAAGCCACCGGCTCCATGGTCGTCGACATCGGTGGCGGCACGACGGAAGTCGGCGTCATCTCGCTCGGCGGCATCGTGTACAAGGGCTCGGTGCGCGTAGGCGGCGACAAGTTCGACGAAGCCATCGTCAACTACATCCGCCGCAACTACGGCATGCTGATCGGCGAGCAAACCGCCGAAGCCATCAAGAAGGAAATCGGTTCGGCCTTCCCCGGTTCCGAAGTCAAGGAAATGGAAGTGAAGGGCCGCAATCTGTCGGAAGGCATTCCGCGCAGCTTCACCATCTCCAGTAATGAGATTCTCGAAGCGCTGACCGATCCGCTGAATCAGATCGTGTCGTCGGTGAAGATCGCGCTCGAGCAAACGCCGCCGGAACTCGGCGCGGACATCGCCGAACGCGGCATGATGCTCACGGGCGGTGGCGCACTGCTGCGCGATCTGGACCGCCTGCTCGCCGAAGAAACCGGCCTGCCGGTGCTCGTCGCCGAAGACCCGCTGACGTGCGTCGTGCGCGGCTCGGGCATGGCGCTCGAGCGCATGGACAAGCTCGGCAGCATCTTCTCGTACGAGTAAGCGAGCGAGTTCGATGTCAGCAGCGCGGATCTGGCAAACGGCCCCTTGCGGGCCCGTTTGCCGTTGGCTGCGCCGCCCAGCGTCCGTACGCTGAACCGCGTTTTTAGCGCGCCGCCGCCTCACACAACCGCTTACGCCCCCGGCGCCGACCATGGAATACAGTCCGCCGCCTCTGTTCAAGCAAGGCCCGTCCGCCCTCGCACGACTCGTGTTTTTCGTCGTGCTGGCGCTCGCCCTGCTGATCTCCGACGCACGCTTCAAGACGCTCGAAATCGTTCGCGGCGTGCTCGGCGTGGGTCTCTATCCGTTGCAGCGCGCAGCGCTGGTGCCACGCGACGTCTTCATGGGCGCCGCCGATCTGGCCGTGACGAGCGCCACCTTGCGCAGCGACAACGAAAAGCTGCGCACGCGCAACCTTCAACTGTCGCAGCAGGCCAATACAGCCGCCGAACTCTCCGCTGAGAACGGCCATTTGCGCGCATTGCTGCAACTGTCGCAGCGCGCGACCACGCAATCGTTGCCCGCTGAAATCCAGTACGACACGCGCGATCCGTTCACGCAAAAGGTCGTCATCAATCGTGGCGCGCAGCAAGGCATTCAGAACGGCTCGCCGGTCGTGAACGAAGACGGCGTGATCGGTCAGGTGACCCGCGTGTTCCCGCTGCAGGCCGAAGTCACGTTGCTGACCGACAAGGATCAGGCCGTGCCCGTGCAGATCGTGCGCACCGGCTTGCGCAGCGTCATTTACGGCACGCTTAAGGGCGATACGCTCGACCTGCGCTTCGTGCCGATCAGCGCCGACGTTCAGACGGGCGACGAACTCGTCACGAGCGGGCTCGACGGTGTGTATCCGCCGGGGCTGCCGGTCGCCAAGGTCGTGCGCGTCGACAAGCAGGCGGACACCGCCTTCGCGCGCGTGATCTGCCTGCCGATTGCGCCGGTGCGCGGCGCGCGTCAGTTGCTGGTGCTGCATTATGTGAACGACGTGCCGCCGCGTCCCGCCGAAGAGCCCGACCCGGCCGCAGCCGCCAAAGAGGCGGCCAAAGCGAAAAAAGGCGCGAAGGCAGACGGCAAGGCCGCCGCCGACAAATCCGCGAAACCGGCGGAAAAACCCGGCGCGGACAAAACCGCCGCGGCCAAACCTGCGGACAATACGCCAGCCCAAGCTGCGCAAGCAGGCAAGCAAGGCGCCGCCGACCAGAAATCCGCTGCATCGAAGAAACCCGCCGCCGCCGAAAAAGCGAAGCCGCAAGCCGCGCCCGGGGCAAAGCCATGAACCGCCCTCAATACATTCTGCAGCCGGTCAATCCCTACTTCATCGCATTCAGCCTCGCCGCGGCGTTTCTGCTGAATCTGATGCCGTGGGGCCGCATGATCGGCGTGCCCGATTTCGTCGCGCTCGTGCTGCTGTTCTGGAACGTGCACCAGCCGCGCAAGGTCGGCATGGGTATCGCGTTCTTCCTCGGCCTGCTGATGGACGTGCACAACGCAAGCCTGCTCGGCGAGCACGCGCTGGCGTACACGCTGCTCTCGTACGGCGCGATCACGATCCATCGCCGCGTACTGTGGATGTCGCTCGGCGTGCAGACTTTTGCAGTCATGCCGCTGCTCGTGACTGCGCAAGTAGTGCCGTTCGTGATCCGTCTGCTGACGGGCGCGGCATTTCCCGGCTGGGGCTATCTGGTCGACGGTTTCGTCGAAGCCGCCCTCTGGCCGGTCGCGAGCGTGCTGCTGTTGATGCCGCAGCGCCGGCCCGCCGACCCCGACGACACGCGGCCGATTTAACCAGGCGTCGAGCGCGCCGGCCGTCCATGGAACGTATGTTTTCTGCCCGCCCGACGCCCACTGCCGTTCATGCCTTCCGGTTTCGCCCGGATCAGGCGCACACTCATGATGGCCGTCGCCCGGCCTTTTGCAGAATCGCATGACCGAATTCAAGGACACTCAGCAACAGCTCTCGAAGTTCCGCCTGCGCGTCGCGGCGGCGGGCCTGTTCGTGTTCGTCTGCTTCGGGCTGATCGGCTTTCGCTTCCTGTTTCTGCAGGTCTGGCACTACAGCAAGTACTCGCTGCAAGCCGACGAAAACCGCATTTCCGTCGCGCCGATCGTTCCGAACCGCGGCATCATCACCGACCGTAACGGCGTGGTGCTGGCCAAAAACTATTCGGCCTACACGCTGGAAATCACGCCGTCCAAGCTCGGCGCGCCGCTCGAAACGGTTATCGACGATCTGGCCACGGTTGTCTCCATCGACGCCCGCGACCGCCGCCGCTTCAAGAAGCTGCAGGAAGACTCGAAGAACTTCGAGAGTCTGCCGATCCGCACGCGCCTGACCGACGACGAAGTCGCGCGCTTCACCGCGCAACGCTTCCGCTTTCCCGGCGTCGAAGTGCGCGCGCGCCTGTTCCGCCAATATCCGCTCGGCCCGACGGCCGCGCACGTGATCGGCTACATCGGCCGGATTTCGCAGCGCGACCAGGAGCGCATCGACGACGCGAGCGATCAGAACGACAGCGATCCCGAGCACTACGATCCGCGTCTGGACGCCAACAACTACAAGGGCACCGACTACATCGGCAAGATCGGCGTCGAGCAGAGCTACGAGACCGAGTTGCACGGGCAGACCGGTTTCGAGGAAGTCGAAGTCACCGCGGGCGGCCGGCCCGTGCGCACGCTGTCGCGCACGCAGGCCACGCCGGGCAACAATCTCGTGCTGTCGCTCGACATCGGCCTGCAACAGGTCGCCGAGCAGGCGTTCGCGGGCCGGCGCGGCGCGCTGGTCGCCATCGAACCGGCCACCGGCGACGTGCTCGCGTTCGTGTCGGCGCCGAGCTTCGATCCGAATTCGTTCGTCGACGGCATCGACCAGCAGACCTGGGACGAGCTCAACAACTCGCCCGACCATCCGCTGCTGAACCGGCCGCTGCACGGCACGTATCCGCCGGGTTCCACCTACAAGCCGTTCATGGCGCTCGCCGCGCTCACACTGCACAAGCGCACGCCGGGCTGGGGCTTCCAGGACCCGGGCTCGTACACGTTCGGCGGTCACACCTTCCGCAACGACGTGCGCTCCGGTCAGGGCTGGGTCGACATGAACCGCGCGATCGTCGTCTCGAACGACACGTACTTCTACATGCTCGCGCACGATCTCGGCGTGAACAACATCGCGAACTTCATGAAGCCGTGGGGCTTCGGCCAGATCACCGGCATCGACATCGCGGGCGAGGCGCGCGGCATCCTGCCGTCGACGGAATGGAAGCGCAAGGCGTACCGCAAGCCCGAGCAGCAAAGGTGGTACGAAGGCGAGACGATCAGCCTCGGCATCGGGCAAGGCTACAACTCGTTCACGATCCTGCAGCTCGGGCACGCCACGGCCACGCTCGCCAACAACGGCGTGGTGATGAAACCGCACCTCGTGCGCGACATCGAAAATCCGATCACGAAAGATACGCGTCCGGTCGTGCGCGATCCGAGCGACAAGATTCCCGTCAAGCAGTCGGACATCGACATCATCAAGCGCGCGATGGAAGGCGTGGTGACGAACGGCACGGCGTCGAAGGTGTTCATCGGCGCGCCGTATCTGGCGGCGGGCAAGACCGGCACGGCGCAGGTCTACTCGCTGCAGGGCGCGAACTACAAGGGCCACGCGATCGCCGAACATTTGCGCGACCACGCGCTTTTCATCGCTTTTGCGCCGGCCGAGCAACCGAAAATCGCGCTCGCGTTGATCGTCGAAAACGGCGGCTGGGGCGCGGAGTCGGCGGGGCCGATCGCGCGCAAGGTGCTCGACTACTACCTCGTCGGCAAGAACAAGCCGGGCGCTCAGGCGGCGGCTGTGGCAGCGGCGGCATCGGCGACCGAGGACGCGTCCGCGCCGGAAGTCGGCGGTGCGCCGGCGCCGCAGGAAGCGGCGCAACCGGTGAAGATCGCGGCGGGGTATACGGCGTTGCCGATGCCGGGGGTTGCGGCGGCGGGTGCGAGTGCGAGTGCGGCCGTGAATGGTGCGTCTGGGGCGGCGGCATCGGTGAACGGCGCCTCGGGGGTGAATGGTGCGTCGGTGAGCGGTGCGCCGGCGAATGGCGCGCAGGCGAACGGAGTTCCGGCGAAGGGCGCATCGGTGAACGGTGCGCCTGGGGCAACAGCATCGCCTGCCGCTTCGGCTCCGGCCGCGGCGACATCGAGATCTCCCGCGCCGGTGGCGCAAACCGGCGCAGCGCGCAATCTGCCGGCATCGGCGACATCGGCTGCGGCCACACCAGCCTCAGCGACAAAAGCCCCCGCCCAGCGCAAATCCGCCGCCCCCCGCCAGCCACGACCGGCAAGCGAGCCGGCCCCTGCTGCGGCCGCACACTCTACGCCCCACCCGGCCCGGGAATCATCGCGCGACAGCGGCACTGAGCCCGCGCCGCCACGCCAGCCGGTTTCCGGCGGCATCGACGAATAAGGAGAAAGGCATGCAATTCGACAAGCGCGCCTGGCTCGACCGCATCAAGCGGATGTTCGCGGGCTTCGATCGCCCGCTCGCACTGATCGTGTTTCTGCTGCTGTGCGTCGGCATCATCACCTTGTACAGCGCGAGTCTCGACGTGCCCGGCCGCGTGGAAGACCAGTTGCGCAACATCATGCTGACGTTCGTGCTGATGTGGGCGCTCGCCAATGTGCCGCCCACCACGCTGATGCGTTTCGCCGTCCCGCTCTATACGTTCGGCATTGCCTTACTCGTCGCGGTCGCGCTGTTCGGCCTCACGCGCAAGGGCGCGAAGCGCTGGATCAACGTGGGCGTGGTGATTCAGCCGTCGGAGATTCTGAAGATCGCGACGCCGCTGATGCTCGCCTGGTACTATCAGCGGCGCGAAGGCGTGATGCGCTGGTACGACTTCGTGGTCGGACTGCTGATCCTCGCCGTGCCAGTCGGTCTGATCGCCAAGCAGCCTGACCTGGGCACTGCGGTGCTCGTGTTCGCGGCCGGCTTATTCGTGATCTATTTCGCGGGCCTGAGTTTCAAGCTGATCGTGCCGGTGTTGATTGCCGGCGTGATCGCAGTCGGCTCCGTCGCGGCATTCCAGGACAAGATCTGTCAGCCCGACGTGCAATGGCCGCTGATGCACGACTACCAGAAGCACCGCATCTGCACGCTGCTCGATCCGACTTCCGATCCGCTCGGCAAGGGCTTCCACACGATTCAGGCGGTGATCGCAATCGGCTCCGGCGGGCCGCTCGGCAAGGGCTGGCTGAAGGGCACGCAAGCGCACCTGGAGTTCATTCCTGAGAAGCACACCGACTTCATCTTCGCGGTGTTCTCCGAGGAATTCGGGCTCGCGGGCGGCATCGTGCTGCTCACGCTTTACATGCTGCTCATCGCGCGCGGGCTGTATATCGCGGCGAACGGCGCGACGTTGTTCGGACGCCTGCTCGCCGGCTCGCTGACCATGGCGTTCTTCACCTACGCGTTCGTCAATATCGGCATGGTGAGCGGCATCTTGCCGGTGGTCGGCGTGCCGCTGCCGTTCATGAGTTACGGCGGCACCGCGCTGACGACGCTCGGCGTCGCCATCGGCCTCATCATGAGCGTCGCGCGCCAGAAGCGGTTGATGCAGAGCTAGCGTCCCGGCATCGCGAGCGCGAACGCAGGCGCAAGCGCTGCAAAACAGAAGGGGCGCACCGCAAGGCGCGCCCCTTCTTGTTCACTGCGTCGACCGCATGCACCGCGCTCACTGCGCCTACTGCGGCTTCACTTCCTTATGATCCCGCAACTGCGCACTCAGTTGCTGATACTTCAGACGCGCCGCCGGATCGCCCTGCGCGGCCGCCGCTGCGTAATACGCTCGCGCCACGTTCAGATTCTTGTCCACACCGTCGCCGCCGCGCTCGTAGAACGAGCCGGTCACGTACTGCGCGGTCATGTCGCCGCCCTCCGCCGCCTTCTTGTACCAGACGAACGCCTGCTTGTTGTCGCGGTCCGTGCCGCGTCCATCGAGGAACTGATTGGCGAGCGCCAGTTCCGCCTGCACATGGCCCTGCTGCGCGGCCCTGAGAAACCAGCGGTGCGCCTCGACCGGATCGCGGCCGACAAACTCGCCATCGTCGTACATCTTGCCGTACACATACTGCGCGTGCGACATGTTGGCATCCGCCGCCTTCCGCAGCCATTTCTTGCCTTCGTCGACGTTGACCGCCGTGCCCTCGCCGTTGAGCAGCATCATCGCGTAATTGAACTGCGCGAGGCGGCTGCCGCGCTCGGCCGCCTTGCGGAATTCGGCAAGCGCCGCAGCGAAATTGCCGGCGTTGTAGTCGGCAACCGCCGTTTGCGTCTCGGGATCGTTCGGTTTCGCGAGGCGATCCTGCGCCTGCGCCGCCATGCCCGTCATGCCCGTCATGCCCGCCGTCAGCGCCGCCGCGATCGCCAGCCGCACGACGACGCCACGCATCATCCACTTCATGCTCTTACCTCCTGCAACGCCTGGCGGGTTGCGCGCAACATCCACATGACGTCGGCGGCCAGAGCGATAAAACGAAAACCGCTATCGCGATGCTGCCTTGCGCTCGCGGCGTCCATCGAAAAAATGCCGGCTGCGATGCCCGCCTTGTCGGCCGCGCTGACGATGCGCGCCATGGCCGCCTGCACGTCGGCATGCTTCGAATCGCCGAGATGGCCGAGGCTCGCCGCGAGATCGGCGGGGCCGACGAACAGGCAATCGACGCCCGGCGTCGCCGCGATCTTTTCCACTTCGTCGAGTCCGCGCGCCGACTCGATCTGCACGATGGTCGCGATCTGCGCGTTAGCCGTTTGCACGTAGTCGCGCCGCATGCCGTAGGCCGCGGCTCGCACCACTCCGGCGACGCCGCGCAGACCATCGACCGCCTCGGCGCTCGGATATTGCGTGAGCCGCACCGCGTGCGCCGCTTCTTCGGCGGACTCGATGTTCGGAAACATCAGCGTGCGCGCGCCGGCATCCATCACACGCTTGACGAGCCACGCCTCGCTGGCCGGCAGACGCACCACCGGTTCGCTCGGCAAATGCGCGGCGGCGATCGCACGCAATTGCGAGGTCACGTCGCCGCTGTCGTTGGGCGCGTGTTCCATGTCGATCAGCAGCCAGTCGAAGCCGGCGTGCGCGAGCGCCTCCGCGGCGGCATCGCTGCCGAGCGACAGCCATAGCCCGAACAGCGGATCGGCTTCTTTCAGACGTTGCTTGAGGGGATTCGTGGAGGTGCTCATCGCCCCGCTCCATGACGGTGAAGGCCGCCGCCGATGGGCCAGCGGCAGCCGACGAGCGTGCCTGCCGGATGAATGCGGCGAGAAGCCTGGCCCGGACGCGGGCGGCCTCTCTGCCTGCTGCGACGCAATGCTGTGACCGGCATGTCTCGCTCCGTGTGGTTGTGGGAGCGATCATACCGTGACAATAACGCGGCAGCAGGGCCGCGCAGCCGCAGCGTTCGGAAGCGTTAGTCGCGGACCACGTCGGCCCAGCAATTCGGCGTCTCGTACAGGCGCACCTTATGCAGACGCAGATTCACGCCGTAGTGCGCGTCGTAGACGTTGGCGAGCACGTCGAACGCAACAGCCGCGAGATTTTCCACGGTTGGAATGCGGTCGAGCACGACCGTCTTGTGGCCCGCCATGGTTTCGAGGAAGCCGCGCACTTGCGAGTCGCCTTCGTAGACGAGGAACGCGTGGTCCCACTTGTCGACGAGATGCTCGACAGCCAGCGACTTCACGTCGGCGAAGTCCATCACCATGCCGCGATCGGGCGCGCCTTCGGTGTCGACCAGGTCGCCTTGCAGCGTGATTTCGAGCACATAGCGATGGCCGTGCAGATTACGGCACTGGCTGCGGTGATCGGGGATGCGGTGACCCGCGTCGAATTCGAGTTTTCGTGTAATCGTCAGCACGGCAAATCAGGGAATGTTCAGATACTTGTGGGTCTGCATCGACAGGCGCCATTGCGGATGGCGTTTGCACCAGTCGATCGCGAGCCTGGTGTTGATGTCGCGCGACGGGCCGTCCATCGGCTGGACGAGGAAATAGTCGAAGTCGAGCTTCGCGTAGTCGGACAGGCGCTGGTTGTCCTGCGGAATCACGACTTTCAGTTCATTGCCCTTCGTGACGACGAGCGGCGCGTCGGCCTTCGGGCTCACGCAAATCCAGTCGATCGTCTCGAGCACCGGCAACGAGCCGTTCGTTTCAATGGCGATTTCGAAGCCGGCCGCGTGCAGCGCGTCGACGAGCGGCTGGTCGATCTGCAGCATCGGCTCGCCGCCGGTGCACACGACAAAGCGCTGGCCCTCGCCCTCGGGCCATTGCGACGCGATCATCTGCACGAGGTCGGCGGCGGTGCGGTACTTGCCGCCGTTCTCGCCATCGGTGCCGACGAAATCCGTGTCGCAGAAGCGGCACACGGCGTCCGCGCGATCTTCCTCGCGACCCGACCATAGATTGCAGCCGGCGAAGCGGCAAAACACGGCCGGGCGTCCGGCATTCGCGCCCTCGCCTTGCAACGTGTAGAAGATTTCCTTGACCGCGTACGTCATGCTGCTTTCCGCCCTGTACCGTGTGCTTGTACTTTCGTACCTTGTAGTGCTTGTGTACCTAACAATGATTGCGAAACCCGCGCCGCTGCGCGGAATTCTCACGCCGGCTCGGTTACCTTCTCGCCGACGAGATACGCTTCATAGCCACGCTTGCGCAAGCGGCACGCCGGACATTCGCCACAGCCGAAACCCCATGCATGCAGTTCCGCACGCTCGCCGACGTAGCACGTGTGGGTCTCGACGCGCACCAGTTCCACCAGTTCGTCGCCGCCCAGTTCATGCGCGAGCCGCCACGTGTCCGCCTTGTCGAGCCACATCAGCGGCGTTTCGAGCGCGAAGCGCGAGTCCATGCCGAGATTCAGCGCGACCTGCAACGCCTTCATCGTGTCGTCGCGGCAATCGGGGTAGCCGGAGAAATCCGTCTCGCACATTCCGCCGACCAGCACCTCCAGACCCCGCCGATAAGCGATGGCCGCGGCGATCGTCATGAACATCAGGTTGCGGCCCGGCACGAAGGTGTTCGGCAAACCGCTCGCCGTGGCCTCGATCTCGATTTCGCGCGTCATTGCCGTTTCGCTGATCGCGCCAAGCACCGACAGGTCGATCATGTGATCGTCGCCGAGGCGCTCGCCCCATGCGGGAAACGTGCGCGCCACTGCATTGCGAAAACCCTCGCGGCATTCGAGTTCGACGCGATGCCGCTGACCATAATCGAAGCCGAGCGTCTCGACCGTGTCATATCGTTCAAGCGCCCATGCGAGGCACGTGGCGGAATCCTGGCCGCCGGAAAACAGCACCAGAGCGCTACGTTTAGCGTCTTTGCGGATCACCGTGAAACTCCGTGAATGATGAGTGCCGCGTCGCGCTGCGCGAGGTGCGCCATGCAAGCAACGCGGCGCGACGCGAGCCGGCACTGCTGCCGGCCCAAAGCAGTATAGGCCGCGCCTTTAGCCGCAAAGCTGCTGGGCGCTTATACCGTTGATCGTCGGGCGAGGGGTTCGGTGCGGATCGCGGCGTGGTCGCACGCGCTTCGACACATTCGGCGGCGGGCGACGCACTCGCATGCAAGTCATTGAACTGGCGCGATTTTATCACGCGATGCCGAAACTCGCCGGGCGCCCCAGCCTACTGCTGACGCCACACGGATGACGCAATGAAACCCACCGCAAAAGGAAAAGCCCCAGGAATCTTGCGATTTCCTGGGGCTGAATCCTGGTGGCCTGGGACGGAATCGAACCATCGACACGCGGATTTTCAATCCGCTGCTCTACCAACTGAGCTACCGGGCCAACGAAGAACGAAATGATATCAAAGGGTCATCTACTGGGCAAGCCCCCTTGTCCAAAAAATCTGCGAAAGCAAAGTCGGCCCGCGATCCGCGGTCTCCGCTCGCCCTTTCACTCACCTTTGTTCTTGCCGAGATCGACGCCGAGTTGCTTGAGCTTGCGATACAAATGCGTGCGCTCCAGTCCGGTCTTTTCCGCGACGCGCGTCATGCTGCCGTTCTCGCGCGCGAGGTGATATTCGAAGTACGCGCGCTCGAATGCATCGCGTGCATCGCGCAGCGGAATGTCGAACGAAATGGACGCCGTTTGCGCCGCAAGCACGCCGCTGCCGTGACCGTCGGCGGACAGCATCGGCAGAGCCGCGGCCGAAGCCACCGTCGACGAATTCATCGGCAACGGGGATTTCGCCGCCACGCCGCCAGGCGCGACCGCCGCCGTGCCGCGCGCGAGGCCCTGTTCGACGGCTTTCAGCAGTTTCTGCAACGCGATCGGCTTCTCAAGAAAGTTGAGCGCGCCGATCTTGGTCGCTTCGACTGCCGTGTCGATGGTCGCGTGACCGGACATCATGATCACCGGCATGGTCAGTTGCCCTTGCGCAGCCCATTCCTTGAGCAACGTCACGCCGTCGGTATCGGGCATCCAGATGTCGAGCAGCACCAGGTCCGGCGCCTGACGCAAGCGGAACTCGCGCGCCTGCTGCGCGTTTTCCGCCGCCTCCACGACATGCCCCTCGTCGCTTAGGATCTCCGAGAGCAATTCCCGGATGCCCATTTCATCATCTACCACCAGGATGGTTGCCATTTACGCTGCCTTTGTCTGCACTGTTGCTTTTGTCTTTCCCTGCGACGTACCGCCGTGCGCAGGACGCGGTCCCGCTTCGGGAGCCGCGGCGTCGTCTGCCAGTTGAAGGAAGAGAATCGAAATCTGCGCGCCTTCGATCACATCGCCCGCTTTCATGCGGTTGCGAATGTCGATGCGCGCGCCATGTTCGTCGACGATCTTCTTGACCATCGCAAGACCCAGGCCCGTGCCCTTGGCCTTGGTCGTCACGTAAGGTTCGAATGCACGCGTGAGAATGCGCGTGGGGAAACCCGGTCCGTTATCCGACACTGTCAGCCGCACCGCGATGCGCGCCTTGCCTTGCGCATCGGGGTCTCCGTATTCTACTGTCCTCGTCTCGAGCAGCACACGCGGGCGCTCGACGTCGGCCACCGCGTCCTGTGCATTCTGCAGCAGGTTGTGGATCACTTGGCGCAATTGCGTGGCGTCGCCGCGAATCGCGGGCAGTTCGGAGAGCTCGACCTGAATGGCGCCCTTGCCTTCTTCGATACCGTACAGCGTCAGCACTTCGCTCACGAGTTCGTTCAATTGCAGATGCGCGAGCACAGCGGGCGGCGTGCGCGCGTAGTCGCGGAAGTTGTCGACCATCTGCTTCATCGCCGCGACCTGGTTCACGATCGTGGTCGCGCCGCGCTTCAAGACATCGGCGTCGGACGGCGTCAGCTTGTCCGCTAGCTTCATCTGCAAACGCTCGGCCGAAAGCTGGATCGGCGTGAGCGGATTCTTGATCTCATGCGCGAGCCGCCGCGCCACTTCGCCCCACGCAATGGAACGCTGCGCGGAGATCACGTCCGAGATGTCGTCGAACACAACGACGTAGCCCGACGTCTGCATGTCCTGCGCGTCGCGATCGGTTGCGGACACAAGGCGCGCGCCGCGCACGAGCAGCGTGAGCGGCTCGGATTCGCCCGCCACCTGAACCGAAAACTGTTGCTGCCAGTGACCGCCGTCGTCGTGACCGTCGCCGCTTGCCGCTTCGCGATCGGCAAAGGCCTTGCGCACCATGCCGCCGAATTCGCTTAGCACGCCGATCTGTTCGAGCGCCGAGCCGAGCACTTCCTGGAACTGCTGACGGAAGATGCGCTCGGCGCCGCGATTCGCGGTAGTGAGGCGGAACTGCCGGTCGAACACGAACACGCCGGCCGTCAGGTTCGCGAGAATGCTCTCCAGATACGCCTTCGAATGCTCGAGCGCGATGCGGTTGTTCTCAACCGCGGCGCGCGCCTCGGACAACTGCCGCGTCATCGCATTGAACGACTGCGTGAGAAAGCCGAGTTCGTCGCGCGACTTGATTTCGCGCTTCGGCGTGTAATCGCCCTCGGTGATTTCCTTCGTGCCTTGAGCGAGCAGGAAGAGCGGCCGTGCGAGCTGATTGCCGAGCGCGAGCGCGAGCATCATCGCGATGAAGGTCGCGAGGAACAGCGCGAGCGTCAGCGTGCCGATGTACATCTTGCGCAGCCCCGTACGTCCGAGCGCTTTCTCCTGATACTCGCGATACGCGCGCTGCACGGCGTCGGCATTGCGTGCAAGCGATTGCGACACCGGCTGCGTGAGTTGCAGGAAGCGCTCGGTGGGCTGCAGCAGCGACGCGTTCGAATCGGGAATGCGCTGCACGACGCGCAGCCGCAGCGCGCCCTTGCTGCCGTGCGCGCGAGGATCGCCGTCGACTTCGCCTTCGATCGCCGCGTAGCCGCGCCCGCGCGCCGCGTCGACCATCAGCGGCGTGGGCAGATCGTTCGGCACGAGCGACGCGTAGTTACTCGATGCCTGCGCGACCACGTGCATGTCGGGCGTCGCGCCGGACATGCTGCGCGTCGGTTCGACGATGGTCGCCTCCTGCACGCCGAACTGATCGCGCAGACGCAGCAACGTGAGCGTCGTGCCGGCGGCGTCCGCGCTCGCGAGCTGCTCCGACATCAGGCGGCCCTTGGTTTGCAGATCGGACAGCGACGCGTCGAGCATGCCGCGCCCGAGATTCAGGCCCGACGTCAGCGCGGTTTCCACATTCACGTCGAACCACGATTCGATGCTGCGCGACACGAACTGATACGAGACCACATAGATGATGCCGCCCGGCACCACGCCGACGAGCGCCATGAAAAACGCCAGCTTCGCAAGCAGCCGCGTGCCGAACTTCCCCTTTCGCAATCGCACGATGATGATGATGACGAGCGTCGCCACCACCAGCAGAAAGATCATCGCGACCACCAGATTCGCGGCATACAGCCACTGGTAATAGCGGTCGAAGAATTCGGTATTCGCGCTTGCCGCGGCGAGCAGCACGAGCAGCAGCACGGCCGTCACGGCGACCGTGGAGACCAGCACGCGCACGACGATGCTGCTGACACTGGTGGCGGAGCGCACTTTATTTAGCACGTTCGGTCACCGTGAAAGTAAAGCGCTTCCATTCGGAAGCGAGGTTCCAGTCGCGGTTATTCACCGCGTCGATCTGAAACGGCTTGGGCATCAACGCGATGTCGAGCTGCATGCGCACCGACGCGTTGTAAGTCTCACCGGCATGCACGTCGTTGCGCTCGATCACATGCCACGACGACACATGCTTGATGACCGCGAGCGCGTCTTTCAGCGTGGAAAAGCCAAGCTGCAAACCGCCGGACGACACGCTCGACACGCGATATTCGCGCGTGAGCGGCTGGAACGACAGACGCAGACTCTGCGACACGTTGACCGGCTGTTCGTCGAACCAGTACCAGCGCGGCCGGCTCAATTCGAAGTCGGTCGTGAAGTAAAGCGGAATGCCTTTATTGACCGCGTCTTCGAGATTGCTGTTCAAATCGAAGTCGAAACGCGCGTCGAGGCTCCAACCGGTGTTGTCCGCTTGCAGCGAAGCGCGCTGCACGGCGATCGAGTCGGCGTGCGCCACGCCGGGTGCCGCAAGCCAGACGGCTAGCGCGACCCAGAGCACGGCAGCGAGCCGAAGCGGGAAGAAGCGTTTGATGGTCACCGTTTCTGAAAGCGCGCGTAGAAAAATCCGTCGTGGTCTGAGTTCGCGCCGGCGCTGATGTCAGCGAATTCTCCGGCATGGGAACCGGCCGATGTGTCGGCGGGCGCGCGGGCGACTGAAGGTAGAAGTTGCCCCGGCGCGTCCAATCGTACCGCATCCTGATATTTGTTTCCAAACCACTGCGCCTGCAACTCGCCTTCTTCGGGAAAGATCGAGCACGTAACGTAAAGCAATTCGCCGCCAGGTTTCACGAGCGGCCAGAGCGCGCCGAGAATCCGCCGCTGTTCGTCGACGAGCGCGGGAATATCGGACGCGCGGCGCAACCAGCGAATGTCCGGATGACGCCGCACGATGCCCGACGCCGAACACGGCACGTCGGCGAGAATGCGGTCGAACGGCTGGTCGATGTCGTCGTGCCATTTGGACGGCGCGCCGGCGTCGCCGATTCGCACCTCCGCTTCGAGCTTGAGCCGCTGCAGGTTTTCGCCGATCCGCCGCGCGCGCGACACGTCGCTTTCGAGCGCCACCAATTGCAGGTTCGCGAGTTCCAGCAGATGCCCTGTCTTGCCGCCCGGCGCTGCGCACGCGTCGAGCACGCGCATGCCGTCGCGCACGCCGAGCAGTTGCGCGGCGAGCTGCGCGCCCGCGTCCTGCACGGACACCACGCCCTCGTTAAAGCCAGGAATGCGATCGACCGGCATCGGTGTGGCGAGCATCACCGCGTAGTCGCCGACCTTGCTCGCGCTGATGTGATGGTCCTCGAGCACTTGCAGGTACGCTTCGACCGTCGAATGACGCGCGTTCACGCGCAGCGTCAACGGGCCTTGCGTATTGCCGGCCGCGAGCACGTCTTGCCATGCTTCGGGCCATGCGCGTCTCACGGCGTCGATCCACCATGTCGGGTAATTCCAGCGCGCGACTTCGTCGGCTTGCGCTTCTGTCAGCAGCGCGTCGCGTTCGCGTAGGAAGTTGCGCAGCACGGCGTTGACGAGCCCCTTCGCGAAAGCGAATTCACGGCGAGCCGAGATCGCACCGACCGCCTGGTCGACGACGGTGAACGGCGTATAGGCGGCGCTCGCTTCGTCGTCGATCAAGAGCGCGAGCGCGCAGGCCAGTACGTGACCGACATGCGGCGGCGGCGCTTTCTTGACGAGCTTCGCGATCAGCCACTCAGCCGTCCCGAGACGCCGCATCGTGCGATACGCGATGTCCTGCACCGCGCCGCGCGCGGCAGCGGCACTGCCCTCGGGTGCGGCCACGAAAACGGTTTGCAGCGCGGCCGGCAAAGCCGCGCCGAGGCGCACGGCGCCGACGGCCTGCGCGGCGCAATCGAGCGCGAAGCCGAGCGATTCCGGCGCGAGATGCAGCACGGACAAGCGGGATTCGCGCGGACGCGCCGACGAAGAAGCAGAACGCGAAGAAGGCTTTGGGATCATGGAAGAACAAAGGCAGGCCGCGCGGTAGGCGCGGCACAATGAGCACACATTGTAGCGTGGCGCGGCGTGTGGACCGCGAGCGGGCGTGTGCAGTGCGCGCGGCCGCGTCGATCACCGCGGCCAGCAAATAAAAAGGCGAGCCCGAAGACTCGCCTTTCGTCACGCCGCGCGCTACGCGCTTATTCGAAGCGCCCTGTGCGGGCCATTTCCATCAGGCGGGCAATGCGCTCTTCCGTTGCCGGGTGCGTCGAAAACAGATTCGCGATGCTCCCGCCCGCGAGCGGGTTCATGATCATCATCTGCGCGGTGGCCGGATGCTGTTCGGCTGTGGGAAACGGAATGCCGCTCGCATAACGATGAATCTTGTCGAGCGCCGACGCCAGCGCCTGCGGGTCGCCGGAAATCTGCGCGCCGCCGCGGTCGGCCTCGAATTCACGCGCGCGCGAAATCGCCATCTGGATCAGCGCACCGGCGATAGGCGCGAGCAGCGCGACCGCGATGCCGGCGATCGGGTTCGTGGTACGCCCGTTTTCGTCGCGGCCGCCGAAGAACATCGCGAAGTTCGCGATCGCCGAGATCGCGCCGGCCATGGTGGCCGAGATCGTCGAGATCAGAATGTCGCGATGCTTGACGTGCGCGAGTTCGTGCGCCATCACGCCGCGCATTTCGCGCTCGGACAGCACGCGCAGAATGCCGGTGGTCGCGGCAACCGCCGCGTGCTCCGGATTGCGGCCCGTAGCGAACGCGTTCGGCGCATCTTCGTTGATCAGATAGACGCGCGGCATCGGCAAGCCGGCACGCGTGGAGAGTTCACGCACCATGCGATAAAACTGCGGCGCACTGGTTTCGTCGACTTCCTGCGCGTTGTACATGCGCAGCACCATCTTGTCCGAGAACCAGTACGAGAAAAAATTCATACCGAGCGCAATGACGAGCGCGATCGTCATGCCGCGCGACCCGCCTATCATTCCGCCGATCACGATGAAAAGGGCCGTGATCGCGGCCATCAACATCGCGGTTTTGACCCAATTGAACATGTCTGCAACTCCTTGCCCTAACGCGGGGTTCATATCCGTGCCGCATCATCGCGGCGCCTGATTATGCCTGACTGTAAGCGAAATGTTAGATATGGACGCGCGCGAAAAATTCAATCATCTCGATGCAGTGGCGAGCTTGATGCCCAAGCCGACAAAGGCGCTGCCGACACCGCGGTCCAGCCACTTCTTGACCGACGGCTTGCCGGAGAAGCGCTGCGTGACGCTGCCGGCGATCCACGCGACAAAGCTGTTCCACAGCATGCTCATCACCACGAACACCGCGCCGAGCGTCAGAAAGGCGAGCGCCTTCTGATCGGTGCCCGCCGTAACGAACTGGGGGAAGAACGAAACGAAGAAAAGCACCACCTTCGGGTTCAGCACGTTGGTCCAGAAGCCTTGCAGAAAAAGCTGTCGCAACGACTTCGGCGCACCGGCCCCGCGTGCGTGGCCGCGGGCCTCGTCGGCGGCTGGCTTCGCAAAAATAAGGCGTACGCCGAGATAGATCAGATAAATCGCGCCGACGAACTTGATGACGGTGAACGCAGTGGCCGACGCCGCGAGCAGCGCCGTCAGGCCGAACGCGCACGCGAGCGAGTGCACGCAGCAGCCCGCCGAAATGCCCAGCGCGGACATGAGCCCCGCCCCGCGCCCCTGTGCGACGCTGCGCCCGACGATATAAGCCGTATCCGGCCCGGGCGTGACGTTCAGCAGAAAAACGGCGACGACGAAAAACTCGAAATGGGTGATGCCGAACATGGGAATCCTCGAAAGCTGGGCCTTTGCATGACGGATTCTAACGCGCGGCGGACGCGCGACGGGGCCGCTCGCCATCGGCCGAATGGACGATGGGCAAGCGCCGCGAGGCCGTGCTAGTTTGCGTCGGGAATGTGGAAGCGCTGACCTGCGGCGAGTCCGAAGCCAGCCAGGAATTCGCGGACCGGCAGCCGTTTGCCGCCGGGTTTTTGCAGTTGCGTGAGACGCAACGCGTCTTCGCCGCAGGCCACGACGACGCCTTCCGGCGAAACACCGGTGATCGTGCCGGGCGCCGCGTTGTTTGTGCTGTCTTGGGCGGCGGCCGCCCAGATCTTGATCGCGGTTCCGTCCTCGAGCGTCGCCACGCCGCCAGGAAACGGATCGAACGCGCGCACCTGGCGCGCGAGCACCGCGGCCGGCCGGCGCCAGTCGAGCGCGGCCTCGTGCTTGCCGATCTTTTCGGCGTAGGTCACGCCGTCGGCGGGTTGCGGCGTCGAGGCCAGCTTGCCGCTGCGTTCGAGTTCGACGAGCGCTTCGACGATCAGCTTCGCGCCGGCCTGCGCGAGGCGGTCGTGCAAGGTGGCGGTGGTGTCGTCGGCGGAAATGGGCGTGCGGATTTCGGAAATCATCGCGCCCGTGTCGAGGCCGGCGTCCATCTGCATCAGCGTGATGCCGGTTTCGGCGTCGCCCGCCTCGATCGCGCGATGAATCGGCGCCGCGCCGCGCCAGCGCGGCAACAGCGACGCGTGAATATTGATGCAGCCGTGCGGCGCGATGTCGAGCACTTCCTGCGGCAGGATCAGGCCGTACGCGGCCACCACCATCACGTCGTGCGGCGTGGCGCGCAACTGCTCGATGGCCGCCGCCGCCTCAGCCGGATACTTGCCTGCGCGGCGCAACGAAGGCGGCTGTGCGACCGCGATCCCATGTTCCACGGCGTAGCGCTTGACGGGACTCGCCTGCAATTTCATGCCGCGCCCCGCCGGCCGGTCCGGCTGCGTGAGCACGAGCGGCACCGCAAAACCGGCGCCGTGGATGGCCGCCAGAGCGGCCGAAGCGAATTCCGGCGTGCCGGCAAAGACAACGCGCAACGAATGACTCATGAGCGGGAGGGCAAGCAGGTAGCGGAATGGGCGCGCATTACATCGCGTGGGCGAGCTTCTTCATCTTGCTCTTGATGCGCGTTTGCTTGAGCGGCGACAGATATTCGACGAACACGTGGCCCATCAGGTGATCCATCTCGTGCTGGATGCACACGGCAAGCAGTCCCTCGCAGTCCATCTCGAAGGTTTCGCCCTTTTCGTTGAGCGCCCGCACGCGCACTTTCTCCGCACGCTCGACGTTGTCGTAAATGCCCGGCACGGACAGACAGCCCTCTTCCGACAGCTTCTTCTCGTTGCTCGACCAGACGATTTCCGGGTTGATGAACGCGAGCAGTTGATCGTGCGCGTCCGAGACGTCGATCACGATCACGCGCTCATGCACGTCGACCTGGGTGGCCGCGAGGCCCACGCCCGGCGCGGCGTACATGGTTTCCGCCATATCCGCGACGAGGCGGCGGATACGGTCGTTAACCTCTTCCACCGGCTTTGCAACCTTGTGCAGCCGTTTGTCCGGGTAATTGAGGATGTTCAGTAAAGCCATGATTTCGAGAGTGATTTTCAGACGCCGCTGACCATGAGAAGGCCCGCGTTGGCCATTCGGCCAGGTTGTCGGCACGTCGCAATGCGCACACGATAGATGGTGTCGAACCGGTTCGATTCAACGCGCCACACGCGCTAGACGACGAGCCCGCGCGGGTGGGCGCGGCGCTGCAGTTATTTCGGATGATGAAAATTTTAGCATGGCGCCCGCCTGCCCGCTGGCGCTGCACGAGGATCGACCCGCAATGCACACCTTGCCTTCAACGGATCTTGAACTCGCCGCGTGGCTGCGGCTCTCTCTCGCGCCGGGGCTCAAACCCACCGCGCTGCGCCTGCTGCTGGGCGCTTTCGGGCTGCCCGAGGCGATTCTTCGGCAGGAGCATGAGACGCTCGCCGCGATTGCCGGCGACGCCGCGGCGCGCGCGGCGCTGGCGCCGACCGGCCCGGACTTCGACGCCCAACTGGAAGCGGTGATCGCATGGCGCGAGTTGCCCGGTAACCAGGTCGTCACGCTCGACGATCCGGCCTATCCACCGGCGCTGCTGACCATGCCCGATCCGCCGCCGCTGCTATATATAAAGGGGCGGCTCGAGCTGTTGCACGCGCGCGCGGTCGCGCTGGTGGGCAGCCGCAGCGCGACGCCGCAAGGTGAGGAAGACGCCGAACGCTTCGCGCGGACGATTTCGGCGGCGGGCGTGACGGTTGTGTCGGGGCTCGCGAGAGGCATCGACGGCGCGGCGCATCGCGGCGGGCTCGCGGGCGTCGGCAGCACGGTCGCGGTGATCGGCACCGGCGCGGATCTCGTTTATCCGGCCGCGCACCACGCGCTCGCGCGGCAAATCGCGCTGCAAGGCGCGATTCTGTCGGAGTGGCCGCTCGGCACGCCGGCGCGCGCGGCCAATTTTCCGCAGCGTAACCGGCTGATCGCCGGTCTCGTCAGCGGCGTGCTGGTCATCGAGGCGGCCATGCGCTCGGGCTCGCTGATCACCGCGCGGCTCGCCAACGAGATGGGCCGCGACATCTTTGCGTTGCCGGGCTCGATCCACGCGCCGTTGTCGCGCGGGTGTCATCGGATGATCAAGCAGGGCGCGAAGCTGGTCGAGACGCCTGAGGAAGTGCTGGAGGAACTGGGGTTTGCGAAGACTGCGGCTGTGGGCGTTGGCGCAGGCGTTCGCGGACAGCGGGCGTCGACGCGCACGTTCGACGACGACGCAACGGCGGCGGACTGCACGGCGCCGGCGCGACATTCGGCGCAGCGCGACGAGGCGGCGACATACGCGCAGTCCCAGGCGAAGGCGCAGGCAAACGCCGACCCGCAACCCATAGCCGCCGAAGCACGCGCCCCGAACGTACGCGATGTACCCCACCCCGACGCGCAAAAACTTCTGGCGGCGCTGGGCCACGCGCCGACCAGCCTTGAAATTCTCGCCACGCGCACCGAGATGGAATACGCGGTCCTGCAGACGACGCTGCTGCAACTGGAACTCGCCGGCCACGTCAGCGCGCTGCCCGGCGGGCGCTACACGCGGGCAAGCCACGGCTAACGCACATTGACGCCCCTTGACCACTCTCCGGGATCGGCCATGCTACATTCGCGCCAACGCATCCGCCAAAGCATTCGACAAAGCACTAGAGGAACCACCATGCCCGCGCTGAATCTCGACACCGACCACGACCGGATCGCCGAGCGCGTCAATGAGCCCGACACGCTGTTCGTGGCCTGCCTGTGCGCGGAATGGTGCGGAACCTGCCGCGAGTATCGCGAGGCGTTCGACAAGCTGGCCGAGCGGCATCCGCAAATCTGCTTCGCATGGATCGACATCGAAACGCATGCGGATCGATTCGACGATCTCGACGTCGAGAATTTTCCGACCATCCTGATCGAAGACTCGGTAACGACACGTTTTTTCGGCACCGTTTTGCCGCAAGCAGGGATTGTCGAGCGGATGCTCTCGGACCTGACCGCGCTGCCGGGCGTCGTCGGCGCGCCCAAATTGCGGCCCGCGCTGGCGGCTGCCTGAGCGCCAGATTCACGGCTTCGTCGACAGCGCCGAGCGGATCGCGACGGCCTCGGCGGCACGGCGGTTGCGAGCGGCGCACAGCGCGTTTGCCGCAGCTTGTCCGAGCGCCGGACGCGCAATCATGATGGCGCGCTTTTAGGGCCGCTTTTATGCCCGCTTTTATGGCAGTTGACACGCCGCTTTCGCGCCGTGTGCTATAAAGCGGTCGTTAATGGGTAGCAAGGTCGCAAACGAGGGTCGCGCCAACTGGGCGCGCTCAAGGCCACCAACCCGGATATACCAACCTCACATCGAGTCATGTCTAAAGCACTGATCATCGCCGAAAAGCCTTCCGTCGCGAACGACATCGCGCGCGCTTTGGGCGGTTTTACCAAGCATGACGAGTACTACGAGAGCGACGAGTACGTTCTCTCATCGGCAGTGGGCCATCTGCTGGAAATCGCCGCGCCCGAAGAATACGAAGTCAAACGCGGCAAGTGGAGTTTCGCCAATCTGCCCGTCATTCCGCCGCATTTCGATCTGAATCCGATCGCGAAGAGCGAGTCGCGCCTGAAGGTGCTGACCAAACTGCTCAAGCGCAAAGACATCGACCGCCTCATCAACGCATGCGACGCGGGGCGCGAGGGCGAGCTGATCTTCCGCCTCATCGCGCAGCACGCGAAAGCCAAGCAGCCGGTGCAGCGCCTGTGGCTGCAATCGATGACGCCCGCGGCGATCCGCGACGGCTTCGCGCGTCTGCGCAGCGACGAAGAGATGCAACCGCTTGCGGACGCGGCTCGTTGCCGCTCCGAAGCGGACTGGCTCGTCGGCATCAACGGCACACGCGCGATGACCGCGTTCAACAGCAAGGGCGGCGGCTTCTTCCTGACCACCGTCGGACGCGTGCAGACGCCGACGCTCTCCATTGTCGTCGAGCGCGAAGAAAAGATTCGCCGCTTCGTGCCGCGCGACTATTGGGAAGTGAAGGCCGAGTTTGTTTGCGCGGCCGGCTTCTACGAGGGCCGCTGGTTCGATCCGAAGTTCAAGCGCGACGAGTTCGACCCGGAGAAGCGCGACTCGCGTCTGTGGGCGTTGCCCGCGGCGGAGACGATCGTCGCCGCTTGCCGCGGTCAGATCGGTGTCGTTAGGGAAGAGTCGAAGCCGTCCACGCAACTGTCGCCGGCACTGTTCGACTTGACGAGCTTGCAGCGCGAGGCCAACGGCCGCTTCGGCTTCTCGGCGAAGAACACGCTGGGTCTCGCTCAGGCGCTGTACGAAAAGCACAAGGTGCTGACCTATCCGCGGACTGACGCGCGCGCGCTGCCCGAAGACTATATGGACACGGTCAAGCAGACGCTCGGCATGCTCAAGGAGAGCAACAACTACTTGCCGTTTGCCAAGCAAGTGCTCGACAAGGGCTGGGTGAAGCCGAACAAGCGCATCTTCGATAACTCGAAGATCAGCGACCACTTCGCAATCATCCCGACGCTGCAGGCGCCGAAGAACCTGTCCGAGCCGGAACAGAAGCTTTACGACCTCGTGGTGAAGCGTTTTCTGTCGGTGTTTTTCCCGGCTGCCGAATACCGCGTGACCACGCGTATCACCGAAGTCGTCGGTCATCACTTCAAGACCGAAGGCAAGGTTCTGGTGGAGCCGGGCTGGTTGCAAATCTACGGCCGCGAAATCAGCGGTGAAGATGCCAACCTCGTGCCGGTGCAGAAGGACGAGAAGGTCAAGACCGACAAGATTGCCGCGCAGCAGCTCGTCACCAAACCGCCGGCACGCTACAACGAAGCCACGTTGTTGTCAGCAATGGAAGGCGCGGGCAAGCTCGTCGAAGACGACGAATTGCGTGAGGCGATGGCCGCGAAGGGGCTCGGTACGCCGGCCACGCGCGCCGCCATCATCGAAGGGCTGTTGGGTGAAAAGTATCTGGTCCGCGAAGGCCGCGATCTGATTCCGACCGCCAAGGCATTCCAGTTGATGACGCTCTTGCGCGGGCTCGGCGTGAAGGAATTGACCGCGCCCGAACTGACGGGTGAATGGGAATACAAGCTGTCGCAAATGGAACGCGGCAACCTGCCGCGCGACGCGTTCATGCAGGAAATTGCCCGCATGACGCAGACCATCGTCAAGCGCGCGAAGGAATACGATTCCGACACGATCCCGGGCGATTACGCGACGTTGCAGACGCCGTGTCCGAATTGCGGCGGCCAGGTGAAGGAAAACTACCGCCGCTTCGCGTGTTCGAAGTGCGAGTTCTCCATCTCGAAGATTCCGGGCGGCCGCCAGTTCGAGATTGAGGAAGTCGAAGAACTGCTGAAGAACAAAACGATCGGGCCGCTGTCGGGTTTTCGCAGCAAGATGGGCCGTCCGTTCTCGGCGATCCTCAAGCTGTCGCTCGACGACGAGATCAAGAACTACAAGCTCGAGTTCGACTTCGGCCAGGACGCGGGCGGCGAAGACGGCGAACCGCCCGACTTCTCCGACCAGGAACCGGTCGGCGCGTGCCCGAAGTGCAAGGGCCGCGTGTTCGAGCACGGCATGAGCTACGTCTGCGAGAACTCGGTTGCGAACCCGAAGACTTGCGACTTCCGCTCGGGCAAAATGATCTTGCAGCAGGAGATCGCGCGTGAGCAGATGGCCAAGCTGCTTGAAGAAGGACGCACGGATCTGCTGACGAACTTCAAGTCGTCGCGCACGGGCCGTAACTTCAAGGCGTTCCTCGTCAAGCAGAACGACGGCAAGATCGGCTTCGAGTTCGAGAAGAAGGAGCCGTCGGCCAAGACCGCAGCGAAGACGGCGGCGGCGAAATCGGCTGCGAAGGCAGGCGGTTCGGAGTTCGAGTCGGATGACGGCGATGCGGCGGTCGCGGTGAAGGCAGCGCCGGCGGCGAAAAAGGCTGCGGCGAAGAAAGCGCCTGCGGCTAAAACTGCAGCGGCGAAGAAGGCGCCGGCCAGGAAGACTGTAGCTCGCAAGACCGGCTCGTGATTCTTCGGTAGGCGCGATGGGCGCCTGCGGTGCACATCGAAGCCGATGACAAAAAGCGCGATCACCTGCAAGGTGACCGCGCTTTTTTTATGCGTTCAGCAGCCGCGCTCGACGCGCCGACATCCTACATCGCGCCTGAACCGCCTCTACAGCGGCGTCAACGCCGCCGGCCGGGTACGACTTCCGGGCTTCGCCAACGTCTTCGGCACCGGCGATAACTCGCTGTCCAGCAGACGCGACAGCGGCTCCGCGCCGTCGAATGCTTCCGGCGGCATCGACGCATCCGCCGGTTCAAACGACGCCGACGCCGGGCGTCCAACGCCGTCCTTGATCCATTGCTCGCCGAGCAGGCTATTCGGCGTCTGGCTGAAATGCTCGACCAGATGATCGATGAACGTGCGCACCTTGGCCGGCAAATGACGACGGCTCGGATAGGCGATGTTGATCTCGACTTGCGGCAAACGGTAATCACCAAGGAGGCGCACCAGCCTGCCGCGCGTCATGTCGCGCCCGATCAGATAGCTCGGCAGAATCGCGATGCCCATGCCGAGCAGCGCGAACTGACGCAGCATCTCCGTGTTGTTCGCGACGATCACATTCGACGGACGCACACGCACTTCGCCTTCGGGACCGGTAAACACGCGCTCGTCGCCCCAATACTCGGAGGGCAGGCTCAAACACGGATGCTCGAGCAGATGCTCGGGACGCGTGGGGGTGCCGTGCTTCTCCAGATACGCCGGGGTTGCGCAAACCGTCATGCAGCCCGTAGTCAGACGCCGCGTGACGATGCTCGCGCTGCGCATCTGCCGCGCGATTACCACGCCCACGTCGAAACCTTCTTCAACCAGATCGACCTGACGATCGACGAGCGTGACGTCGGGAATGACCTTCGGATAGCGTTCCGCGTACGTTTGCAGCACGGGCGCCAGATTGTGCAAGCCGAACACGACCGGCGCGACGATGCGCAATGTGCCGACCGGCTCGTGATTTCGCGCGACCACCATCTGCTCGACGTCTTCAAGCTCGTCGAGAATCTGGCGCGCGCGTTCCAGATAAACCTGACCCGATTCGGTCAGGGACAGACTGCGGGTCGTACGGTTGAGCAGCCGCGTGCCAAGACGCCCTTCGAGGTCGGCAACGTGACGGGTGGCAACTGCGTTGGAAATATCCATCGCGCTCGCAGCGCGGGCAAAACTGCCGAGATCCGCCACTTTGACGAAAACTCGCATCGACTGCAAATGATCCATATCACAACTCCTGCCGTGTTACGGCTCCCTGACAATTGGTGATAACCAGTGGAAGCGAATTAGGGATTCTCCTACGACTCGCGCAATCGTGCAGAAGTTGCCCGCAAAAGCGGAAATTTCGTCAATTTTCGTGCGACTGTATGCCCGAATGTGGGGCATCGGGGGCGATTGTTCCGTCGTTAGAAACAATGTGCTGCGGCGCAGCTTGCCCACGCGCGGCTTTCGAACAGATGAAAGATCAGTGTGTCGAGCGCTGAACGCGGCTCGCGCCCGGCTTGGCGGCGCTGAAAATGAAAAAAGCCGCCCGAAGGCGGCTTCTGCGAGTTAGCGAACACTCACGTCGTCAAGCTGCGAGCTTGCTCTCCAATTGGCTCTTGGCTTTCGCTAGCGCGGGCGGAAGGCCGTGCTGCAGCGTGTCAAAGAGCTCCGTATGCAACGCGAGTTCGGCGCGCCAGGCTGCGTCGTCGACGGAAATGACCTGCTCGAACTGCTCGCGGCTGAAGTCCAGACCGCTCCAGTCGAT
Organism: Paraburkholderia graminis; assembly: GCF_003330785.1. Lineage (NCBI taxonomy): Bacteria > Pseudomonadati > Pseudomonadota > Betaproteobacteria > Burkholderiales > Burkholderiaceae > Paraburkholderia > Paraburkholderia graminis. The sequence continues at coordinate 138,538 of NZ_CP024934.1, read as the reverse complement.
GTCCTCGTAATGCGGCGACACGCCGAACGCGTGCTCCTCGCCCTGCGCCGTGCCCTCGATGCGGCCGACCATCCAGCCGAGCACGCGCATGTTTTCGCCGAAGCCCGGCCACACGAACTTGCCGTCCGCGCCCTTGCGGAACCAGTTGACGCAGAAGATTTTCGGCAGCTTCGCGTTCAGTTGCTGCAGCCGCTCGCCCGTCTTCAGCCAATGGCCGAAGTAGTCGCTCATGTTGTAGCCGCAGAACGGCAGCATCGCGAACGGGTCGCGCCGTACGACGCCTTGCTGGCCCGCGGCGGCGGCGGTCGTCTCCGAACCCATGGTCGCGGCCATGTAGACGCCCTCGACCCAGTTGCGGGCCTCGGTGACGAGCGGCACGGTCGTCGAACGGCGGCCGCCGAAGATAAACGCGTCGATTGGCACGCCCGCCGGATTCTCCCAATCGGCGTCGATGGACGGACATTGCGACGCCGGCGCCGTGAAGCGTGCATTCGGATGCGCCGCCTTGCGGCCCGTTTCCTTCGCGCTCGCGGGCGTCCAGTCCTTGCCTTGCCAGTCGATCAGGTGCGCGGGCGGTTCGTCGGTCATGCCTTCCCACCAGACGTCGCCGTCGTCGGTCAGCGCGACGTTCGTGAAGATCACGTTTTCCTTCAGCGTGGCCATCGCGTTGAAGTTGGTCTTTTCGCTCGTGCCGGGCGCGACGCCGAAGTAGCCGGCCTCCGGGTTGATCGCGTACAGGCGGCCGTCCTTGCCTGGTTTGATCCACGCGATGTCGTCGCCGATGGTCGAGATCTTCCAGCCGTTCAGCCCTTCGGGCGGAATCAGCATCGCGAAGTTCGTCTTGCCGCACGCCGACGGAAACGCGGCCGCCACATGGTGTTTGCGTCCTTCGGGCGAAGTCACGCCGAGAATCAGCATGTGCTCGGCAAGCCAGCCTTCGTCGCGGCCCATCGTCGATGCAATGCGCAGCGCAAAGCATTTCTTGCCGAGCAACGCGTTGCCGCCATAGCCCGAGCCATAGCTCCAGATTTCGCGCGTCTCCGGGAAATGAACGATGTACTTGGTCGGATTGCACGGCCACGGCACGTCTTTGGCGCCCGCTTCGAGCGGCGCGCCGACCGAATGCACGCACGGCACGAACTCGCCGTCTTCGCCGAGCACGTCGTACACCTTGCGGCCCATGCGCGTCATGATGCGCATGTTGGTGACCACGTACGGGCTGTCGCTGAGTTCGACGCCGATATGCGCGATCGGCGAGCCGAGCGGGCCCATCGAGAACGGCACCACGTACATGGTGCGGCCGCGCATCGATCCTTCGAAGAGGCCGTCGAGTGTCGTGCGCATTTCGTCCGGCGCGACCCAGTTGTTGGTCGGACCGGCGTCCTCACGACGTTGCGCGCAAATGAAAGTGCGGTCCTCGACGCGCGCGACGTCGGAAGGATCGGACCATGCGAGATACGAGTTCGGACGTTTCGCCGGATTGAGCTTCCTGAGTGTGCCGGCTTCGACCATCTGCGCGCACAGGCGGTCGTACTCTTCCTGCGAACCGTCGCACCACACGATGTTGTCCGGACGGGTCATAGCGGCAACGCGCTGGACCCAGTCGATCAGTTTCCGATGTTTCACCCACGCTGGCGCTTCTACTGCCGCCTTCACTGCGGGCTGTGCCTCGAATGATGGAAGATTCATCGACTTGTCTCCGTTTGTAGGGATTGGAAAACGGTACAAGCCCGGCGACGCTGCATGCGAGAGGCATTTTGTTCGTTGCGCCAGTTTCTACAAACGGACGCGCAACTGCACAGGTCGTCACGGGCTTCAACGCAGCTTGTTGGGCCAGGGCGCATGGGACGGGCGTCTGCAACCGTCTGTAAAGCGGCTTGCCTGTACACTCAACAAACTGTTAAAAACGATGTCAATCGGCCTTGCTGTAGCGCTATCGTTCTACGCGGTAGTTGCTACGGTAAGGCATTCAGCTAAACCGGCATGTGACTTGGGTCACATGATGGGACAGTCAGCATAACACTCCGTTCCGCACCGCCATGGTGCGCCGCAAGACACATACCATGAAGATTGCCATCCTCGACGACTATCAGGACGCCGTTCGCAAGCTCGACTGCTTTCAATTGCTCGCCGATCACGAAGTCAAAGTTTTCAACAACACCGTCCGCGGACTCGGCCAACTCGCGAGCCGTCTTTCGGAAGTCGACGCGCTAGTCCTGATTCGGGAACGTACCCGCATCAGCTCGCAACTTCTCGACAAACTGCCGCGTTTGCGCATGATCAGCCAGACGGGCAAAGTGTCCAGCCACATCGATCTCCCGGCCTGTACCGAGCGCGGCATCGCCGTGCTCGAAGGCAGCGGCTCACCGATCGCGCCCGCCGAGCTGACGTGGGCTCTCATCATGGCGGCGCAGCGGCGCATTCCGCAATACGTAGCGAACCTGAAGCAGGGCGCCTGGCAGCAGTCGGGGCTCAAGACTTCGGCGCTGCCGCCAAACTTCGGTTTGGGTCAGGTGTTGCGCGGTCAGACGCTGGGCATCTGGGGCTATGGCAAGATCGGGCGGCTTGTCGCCGGTTACGGCAAGGCCTTCGGCATGAACGTGCTGATCTGGGGCCGCGAGCATTCACGCGAAGCCGCTCGCGAGGACGGTTATGGCGTGGCCGAGAGCCGCGAAGCCTTGTTCGAGCAGAGCGATGTGCTGTCGCTGCATTTGCGGCTGCACGACGACACGCGCGGCATCGTCAAGCAGGAAGATCTGATGCGCATGAAGCCGACCGCACTGCTCGTGAACACGAGCCGCGCCGAGCTGCTCGACGACAACGCGCTCCTCGGCGCGCTGTCGCACAATCGCCCGGGGATGGTCGCCATCGACGTGTATGAAAGCGAGCCGATCCTGCAGGGCTACAGCCTGCTGCGTATGGAGAATGTGATTTGCACGCCGCATATCGGCTATGTCGAGCGCGAGAGCTACGAGCTGTATTTCAGCGCGGCGTTCAAAAACATTCTGGCTTTCGATGCCGGCGACACGGCCAGCGTGGCGAATCCCGAAGCGTTGCAGGGTGGACGTCGGCGCTAAGCGATAGCCGCGGGCGTCAGGCGTCCTGCGTCAGGCGGCAAACTCCAGCAGGTCGGGCATGCGTTCGAGGAAGGTCTCGCCGTCCGCGCGGCCGAGGTTGTACGCATGCACCATCTGCGAGGGGCTCGTGTAATCCCAGCTCGAGATCGGCACTTTGCGCGACGGCTGCACATACAGGCGCTGCTGCACGCCGTGCGGCACGACGAACATCTGCGGCCGCGGATAAAGGCGCGTCACCATGACGAGCACGTTGCCGGGCGCATCGGCGTCGAGCGCGCCGACCGGCACGTTGTCGACCATGCCGCCGTCGAGCACCGGGCGGCCGTTGCGCCGCAAGACCGGCGTGAAAGGCGGCGTGCTCGACGATTGCAGAATCAGATCGGCGAGATCTTCGACGGTCGCGCAGTCCTGCGCACGCACGAATTCCGGATGAAAACCGAGTGTCTGACCGAGCGTCGGGTGCAAGGTCTTGCGCACATATTTTTCGATGTTGTACGCGATGAGTCCGGCCGCGACTGCGCTGCGCGCACCGAGCCAGCGCGGCAAATGTGAAACGCCGATGCGAATCTCGGGCGCATCGGCAAGCGACGAAAACTTCTCACCGTAGATGTCGAGCAATGCCTGACGATAGATGCGGTAATGCGGAAACACCGACTGACCGCGCAGCAGGTTGCCCCAATAGGCGTTGCGCGAATTGTGGCGCAGCGCGTCTTCGTAATAGCGCATGACCCACTCGGAATCGCGCGTGTAGAGCATGCAAGCGGTGGCCGCGCCCGCCGAAATGCCCGTGATGACGCGTGGACGGATGCGCAGTTCCGGTTGCACGACGTCCCAGAAACCCGCCTGCCACCAGCAGCGATTGCCGCCGCCGGCGAATACGACCTGATCGAACATCTTATTTCCTGGTGCCTTGTCTTATGATGCGCGCCGCTTTGCTTATTCGAGCAGCGCGTACGTCGTGGTCGCGTGGACGGCCATGTTGCCGGTCTCGTCGAACAGCTCGACTTCGCCGAAAACGAGGTTGCGGCCGAGGCGCAGCACGCGCGCGGTGACGAGCACGTCGCCCTTGCGCACGGCGCGCATGAAGCTGATGTTGAGCGACACCGTGGTCATCGGCTTGAAGCCGCCTAATGCCGCGGAAATCGCCACGATCATCGCTGTATCGGCGGCGGCCATGAACACCTGGCCGCAAATCACGCCGCCTGAATGCCGCAGCGCGCCGGCGAAAGGCAGGCGCAGCGTGGCGCCTTCCGCATCGGCTTTGACGGGCGTGAGCGCCAGTTCGCGGACCCACGGCGCGAGGATGCGGTCGAGCAGCTCGATAGTCTCTTTGTCGTCCATGGCGATTCCCGTCGAAGGCTGCGCGGAGCGTGAGCGGCAAGTGTCCGCGAGTCCGCGACATGATACCGGGATGCCCGGCGCAGCGCCTTTTCGGAGGCAGCGCTTTCGTTGAGGGATGACTCGAAGTGGGAGCGGTTTTTTTAAGAAATCTGCTAAGGGGGCTTGGCAAGCCCAAAAACATCCTGCATAATTTCGCTTCTGTTGGGGCGTTAGCTCAGTTGGTAGAGCAGCGGACTCTTAATCCGTAGGTCGAGTGTTCGAGTCACTCACGCCCCACCAAAGAATTCAATCACTTAGCCCGGTTCTCGCGACCGGGCTTTTTGCTTTTCAGCTTCCGTGTAGGCACCATGTAGGCATTCTTGGTCAGCATCAATCAACCTCGATGCATCTGACCCACAAAAGGCTACCAAAGGTTCGTCGGCGGATTCTACGTAATAGCCGGCCTCTCACCACGCTCACCTGCCACACGCGCTTCGGGTTTGCGCTTGACACTCACAAGTTGCGGTGAGGGGCGGTCAATTCGGATTGCTTCGTCAGACGCCTTCGGGTGCAATTGGTATTGCGCGGTCCATTTTTTGAGGCCGAGGAAGGATGATCGCGTCTGTTACGCCCCGGATGCGCATCAAGCCCTGACGAAACTCGGCATGCTCCTCGGTGCGCGCGCCGTCATCCCAGACGAAGGCGATAATCTCGGTGTAGCCGCTGCCTTCCTGCAAATAGGTACTGGCATCAGCGGCCACCTCTTGAATGAGGTCGCTAAAGGACTTTCCACCCTTGCGGGCGAACTTCACTTCAATAATCACCCGGAGCGACGGGATGGCGAGATCGGCGCGAGGGTGGTGATGGCCTAGAGATTTCAGCCACTCCTCATCGTCAAGATCTGGGAATTGAGGAGCTAGGACGACCCAGAGCATGTCCTGAACGTGATACTCATTGTCTATAATCCAACGTGCGGTGGCCGAGCGAGGCGTGCGCGGCTTTGATTCCCACACCCATCTGCGCATCGAGCGAGCCAAGCCGCTTAGCACGTTGGCAACATCGGAGACGGAACTGCTGCCCGTCCGAAGCGTCGACGACTCCCTGACCAAGAAGCCAAGTGCTGCAGCTTGAGCAGCGGCGCGGCTCATGCCGTCGTCGGAGCCGGTTAATCCTGCAATCAGACTCCAAGCCGACGCGCGCGCGGACTGGTCCGCCGAAAGCATGCCCCTCGCAGCCAAGGCGATCCGCAAATCTGGGACAACCTTGCCCATCGCGTAGCAGTCTCCGAGCACTTCAGCAGATGCGGCAATTAGAGATTCATTCCAGTCCACGAGACGACGCTGTTGCAGTGACTGCGACAGAAGGTTCTTGAGCCATGCTATTGCCTGCGCCGCGTCGGCACCGAATTCCGAGGTCGCACGCAGACCAATCGCGACGCCGAGCAGAGCAAGCCCATTCACTTCGAAACCAGCCGCCCGACCAGCGACGAAATATTGGCGCCGGCGGAGCCAAGCAACACCGCTTATGAAGGGGGATACATACGCCGAATCCACGCTAATGGCATATCCCAATAATGAAACGACGTTTGATTGTTGTTGATCTGCTAGGCCGACCGCGTCACCAGCTAAAGATTTGAGAAGGGTCAATTGAACCGGCAAGTCCTGTTGGACCCAAGCAGCGAAGCCGCGTGCCTGCTGCGGCTGGCTGGCATCGTCTGCCGCCGCACGAGCCAAGGTCCTTCGCAACGACCAATGATCGAGTTCTGTTAAAGAAACCATCGTGTTCTACTCACCGGACCAAGCATTGTGTCAGGGTCCCAGTCGGGAACATTGCGCAAGCCACTCAGCAGTCTCGCCATCAACTCCGAATAGTGAATGGTGATGGGAAGTGGGGCCGGCGTGAACATTCGCCAACTGTGGCACGAAAAGTCGAAGGCCTGGCGGGTCAGATACGTCATGTCTTGGAACGTCGACTGACGGTGCAGGCGCAAAAGAGTCGGCAAAGGATGGCCGTCACGGGCCTGTTTAAGATCACGGCCTCCGGTGAAAAACAATAGCGTTTCCCGGTCGCTGATCTGAATCGAGAGTCCACGCTCCGGGGCAAGAACACCCTTCATTCCATCTCGACTGCGTATCCCTTTACTTGCTTCGTCGAAGATCGTGAAGGGATGCTGGTCGACGATATGAAGGAACGCGTACTTCACCTGCGTCAGGCCAAGCTGCTGTACAACATGCCCGACCGCCTCTGCCTCGCTGTCAGCCATTTCCTTGAATACGTGAAAGATCAAACGCACGTCGTCTGAACTGCGCCAGCCGTCGGCGTCGCGAACCTTCGTTATCGAACGCTTCAGCGAATCCAGCAATGCAGATGTGTAGCTGTCGTAGTCGACCGCTGCTGTCATGTCATCAAGCAAATAGTTGCCGTCGCTGCTGAACACAGTGGTCAGGCCAACAACTCGTTTCTTCTGTGCAAGCCGGTCTGTGGCCAGATCCTGCGATCCGATACCGATCACAAGTTCGTGCGCACCTCTTGGCTGAGACTTTAATAACCAAGGGATGCCACCAATTTTTGCGTAGGTCGCGACGCTCATGTTGTTCAATGCGAACACCAGCTGCTGGTTCGAAAAGTTCATCGTCTCGACGGTGATCTCCTGAACCGGGACCCGATGCTTAAGGAAGATGGCCTTTGTAGCGTAATACGGATTCAGCTCATCGCGCAGGCTTTTGAAATCTTGATCAATCTGGACGATCGCCAGATTCCATTCGAAACCGCCATTCGTGGCTGCGGCGATGGCTTCTCTGCAAGCCGCCGCGTAGTCGCTGGTGTTTGGTCCACGCGCGGTGAAGACTGTTATCTTGGCCGACTCCAACATATAGCGGCGCACGAATCCCTTCGCATATGGAGTCCGAGCCCATTCGCCATTACCCGTTTGGACGTCGGGTAGGCCGTCGAGAAACTTGGCGAGAAAGGCATCAACCTGCCCTTCATAGTGCGCTTGGCATACAACAGCTATACGCAACTGCTTCGGCGTGAAGCTGCGCCGATCGTATGGCCCATGTTGATCCAGACCGCGCTCATTCCAGCGATCGGTCCGAGTGCCGTCGGGATCGAATACCAGAAGCGGCTTCTGAATGGCTTCGGTTCTTTGACGCCAGGTATTGGCCGTCTGCGAGATCATCTGCCCGATTTCGAGAGTGACGCCCGGCGCCAGTTCAAGATCAAGCCCGCGCAGATAGTCAAACGTCCGACAAACCAGTTCTAGCCGCTGAGGTCCTGACAAATGATGCGCTGCCGAGGCGTCGGCCTGCTCGATAGCTCGTTGGGCGCGGCCCTTTAGCAGGCGTTCGATGACCCAATTGACGTTTTCTTTCCTCGGCTCAAGGAAAGCATCTTGTATCGCGATCGATTCGAGCCTGTCCCTGGCATCATCAAGGATCAGATTTCCGCCGTCGACACGCGCAACGCGCCCGACAAGCCTGACAGATTCAACCAACCGGGGGTCGTCATTGGCATGCTTTCGCGCAACATATCGGCCGACCAACGGGATGTCGTGCTCAAGTAGTACGCGACAGTCCGCATCGATAATGTTGCGCGTCCGGGTACTACAAACGATAACCGTCTGAGGCTTGGTCCCAAGTGCCCATAGGGTGCGAGTATCAAAGTCGAGAACGATGCGCCGTTGCAACCATACGGGCAACCCTGAGTCGTTTGGCAGCAGATTTCCCGGACGCTGTGACAGCACCCTCAGCGGGTGAGTTGCACGGAGAATTGTCCGACCAAGGCGTAAGAAAGTTCGAAGAAGAGATTCGAGCGCGAGAGGAGCAACTAGGCCGTGTGCCTTCGAAAGGTCAAATTCGTCGATCTGGTCGCCCAAGCTTGGCAGCCCCGAATCGAGCGCCACAGAGAGAATGCTATTTCCATCGACACCGCCTCGCCGGAAGAAGTATTGCCCACTGCATTCACGACGAAGTCTGGCAAGTGTTTCCTTGTCATAAGGTTGCACTCCAACCGACAGGCGGCTTCCTTCCGCTGGCCGGATGCGCGCCGCATTGAACACGAGCTTCGTCATTTTTGAGTCAACCCTTTATACCTCGTCCGTATCTGCATGATGAGCCTCTGAGTTCAGATCTCCCGTAGAGGCGTTCGATTCAAGCACTTCCGCAAGCTGCGTGCGGTCGAGTTCGAAGAAGTCCATGACCGCTCCGCAGAACGAGCGCGCCTCTGTGCTTAAGGAGGAGTAGGCAGGGAGATAGCGAAGATGAGCAGCCATCTCTAGATTTCTGGCCGCATCAAAAAGACTCCCGCTGCTTCCCATTTTTAAGGCGACCTCTGCGATCACGTCGCCGAGGAAGGCCTCCGTATCGCTCGCGATCTTCTCGCGCAACTGGTTAGCCTGTGCCGCCCCGTTGGGAAGGTACTGACGTGCCACCTGTAACGCGAGGTCGAGCCTGCGCTTCGTTTCGGCATGATCCGAACCGTAGCGTACGGCGTCTTCAACCTCTTGCTGCTGTCGGTCTGTCGCCTGGTAGGCCGTCTGCGCAACGACGTAGTCAAGCCCTATGGCTGCGGCAGAGACCGACAGGTAGAACGCTCGAGTTGCGAGTTGGCTCGCCGGCGAGGCCGACGCCGTCGTCAATATCTGATCGGCAAAATATCCCGCGCTACGAAGCCCGACGTTTGCGCTACTGCCACCGAAAGTCGTCAGCAGAGCGGCGAGCGTATCGTGCAAATGCGTTCTCCACCTTTTGCTGTCTCTGTTGCGATCAGTCTCGCCGACAAGCTTGCTCAATTCTTCACGAGTCAATCTCTGGGAAACAGCGGTTTCGTCGATAGCCACGGTCTGCAGGTCCACGACGTTGATCCGCAAGCGCTTTGCTAGTCGTCGCGTGGCCTCGCGGATGCCTGCTGAAGCCACATAGGCTCCATCGACTCCCAGTGCGTCTCTTGCGCCAGAGGTCCAAAAAAGGCGCTCGACAAGCTTCGGCCTTGCCTTGTTCTTTGAATCAACTATGAAACGACGGCGTTCCGCGCCAGCTCCGCGTTCGTACAGCCATACATCGACATCGGTGATGTCCTCCTCGTCGTGCCGAAATGGCAATCCGCGGAGCGCGAAGAAGCCCATGCTGCGGAAGTGTGCGGCAAGCCCTTCCTCAGCGCGTCCACCTTTGTCGGTCGCAACTGCCTTGCTCATGCGCCCCCCTGTTCACGGAGCGTCTGCAAAATGTCGCCCGTATGCTTCCTGCTAGGCCTATTTTGGTTACGTCTGAAGGTGGCCCGAGATTCTTCAGGGCCGATATAGCCTGACATAGCCGCAGACGGGATGGAACCGAGCACCTGATCACTAGCACCGCCCTGCAGCAATACCTGTTGAGCGATTTCGCCAATGTCCCGCTTGCGGAGCTTCATGAAGAACATGCCCCGTGCAGCAGGACGAAGACTGATAACCCGCCGCAATTCGAGCACCTTGTAGTCTTGACCAATTGCGGTCGCCGGTCCAACCTCGTAACCCTGTACTAGCTTGCTCAACAGAACGGATGGCTGCATGATGCGGCCACGTCCCGGATTGCTTTTCGCGATGCCATAGGTGAGCGCGGCTACGAGCGCCTTGGCCAGATCAAACGCGTCGTCTACCATCGGATCGACAAACTTGTGGAACGCAGCCGGCGCGGTGACGAAAGCGTGCTCACCCTGGTCATTCGACACCATATTCACATCGTAAAAGCCCGCGGCCATGAGCTTGTCGAATAAGGACTCGGTCAGAGCCCTCTTCACTTCGTCACGATCGATACAGCCGCTTTCCGACAAACGCACGGTGATCTGGTTGATTCGATCGCGCTCACTTGTCGAGAGGCTGTCAAGGACGTGTTTGGACTTCACGACACTGTTCCGCCGGAACAGATTGCCGTTGAACAGTAAGCGGTCAGTTCCGTCTTGCTCGACATCAATGAAGCCGATCTCGGCCGAACGCCGTAGCAATTCGTCCACGTCGCCGAGAGACATTGAAAACTGCTCCGATAAGCGCTTTCGTTCGCGCACTTGCAGCCGCGGCGTCATGGATGCTTCTTCGGCCAAGTCAACGGCCGCGCGCTCTTCGGTAGTCGGTCCGAGGGACTCAAAAATCGCGGCGGACTCTTGGAGGACCTTTCGTGAACTCAATCCCAAAATCGAGACGGCGCCCGCCGAAGTAACATCGATCAGCTGACGGGATTTCAACATCGCCAGATAGCCGCTCAACTCAGTTTTCGGATTTAGGCTCGCAGCTTGTGCGAGCGCTGAGACTTCCTTGGCAGAAAGGTCCGCTTTGTCCGACGATGCCATGCCAGCCAGCAGAAGACTACCCTTGGCGGCGCCGTCAATCGCCGAAAATTCGGCAGGCCCCCGCTGGTCGCTCTGAAGTTTCCGACCGTGATGTACCACCCAGGCACCCAATGTTTCAGGCTTGAGCCGGTTCTGCGTCATCAACATCCTCCTTTCGAAGCGAACCTTTCACGTGGCTATGAATAAGGCCGTCCACAGACGGCGCGCTGTTTCATAACCATCCAAGTTCATGCGGCATGCATACACAGGACCGTAGTGGACATCGGCCGCGAAAGGATTCAAAGGATGGTTGCCCAATCAAGCAGCGGCATTGCTGTGCAAAAAGGCGAAGCCCCGAATAGTGGTCTCTCTCGATTTTGATGTCTCTGTGCTCGTGTTCAGCGAGTCGGCAGATCATATTCCAATATATATCTTACATGCCAGTTAAGACTGCTGTATCACCCTTTACGTTTGCCCGCTTCGGGAAAAGACGACGATCGCTTCATCCATTCTGGCCTCTCGCTTTATGGCAATGGGATACGTGTGCCGACGCTCACAGAGCGAGGAACATTTCCAAATTTTCAGACGCAAGATCGCGAACATCTTCACATTCCAAGTCCTCTTGAGGCCGCATGCACGCACCGACCAGCAAACATCGTCCGCAGGCGTTCCGTTCCCGATCCGCCGCTTCATCACCTCGCCGAAGACGATGTCGTGCAATTACGACGTAAAGTCATCCGGTTAACAGGAGGCATACACGACATGGTAGGATTTTTCTCGCTATCTCAATTCAGTCCCTGATCCATCTCCGAATGGTTAGTCTATGAGAATTACGCGTGCCTATTGCATTGATCTTGATGAGGTCGTAACCATTGATGCTGCGCGTCGGGAATTTCTCTCGATTGAGCCCACACCCGAGCGGTTCCGATTTCTCTGCTCAGATGAGGCTTGTCGCAAGGCAGGCGTCGCAGTGACCGGCGTGGCTTTCACATTCAATGCCGAAGAGGGTTCCAGGCATGTCGCCGCGCACTTTCGCGCGCATAACCCCGAAAAGCATCTTCCGGACTGCGAGTGGCGCAAGGCCGCCAAGGGCGATGCATCGGACAAGCCGCTACCGGGGGAAACGGACGAGGAGGCGCGCCAACGTATCGTACGGCGCAAGCTGACTGATTTCGTATTGTCGTTCGACCCGACTGATCGGGAAGAAGGTAATGGGAAGCCTGGATTGCACGTCGGAGATAAGGGAGGCGATGGCGAAGCCGCTAGCGGCGAGCATCACCGCCCAACACGGCCGCGCACTGAAGACCCACCTGGAGGGCACGCGAGTACGCGTAGCCTCGAGCGCTTGGTCGAAACCTACCGAGAAGCGCGCACAAACCTCAGTGACGAAGAGTTCCGTGCGTTGGCGTTGCGCGTGAAGAAGGTCGGCATGCTCTCGCTCGGCGAATACTTTCAGCCACTCACGCGGTGTTCGGAAGCAACCGCGGATCGGATCATCTACGGCGGCGCGACGCTTTCCGACCGATACCCGAAAGACGGCGGCAGAGGTTTCAAGCTGAAGTTCTACGACAAGATCGATAACCTGCCGGTCTATCTTTACGTGAGTCAAGCCGACGTTGATGCTTATCGACATCGTGGGTACCTTTGCCGGATCATAGACAAAATCCCCGCGCATCGATTCTTGCGGGTGTTCGCGAACGGCTTGATTCGGCGGTCTCCGAGCGGCAAGTCGTATAGCGTTGAACTCTCCCACCCTCGCCATCTCGCACTGGTACTAGCCGAGCCGAAGGACAATGGAAGGCCAGGGTGAAAGAGTGACTCCTAGGAGTTGCGCGCGCTCTGCTGGCGCGGAGCGAGCGCCGATCGCGAGCTCGCAGTCTCCCCAGAAGGACCGACGAACGCTCCGCCTTTGAACTGCAGAAGTTTACGGAATTAGCGAATGAAGCACCTGCTGGCTAACAGGATTGGTGGTCCCCGTCAACCAGCCCGACGACGCGACGGTAAAACCTCCGGCGACTACCGGAGCATAGGGATCGGTTAGGATATCGATTTCGTAGTGTCGAAGTTGATTACCAAATTTGCCTAGTGCGATACCCGTGACGTTCGCAGCACCTGCTTTTCGAAGGAACGCCGCAGCTACGCCGAATGACACACCGTAGGTGGTGCAGTCATCGACCACTACCACGTGTTTGCCAATAAGCCGGTTGCTCTCCTGGTAGTACGGATTAAGGTGCAACGTCAATAGCTGACCTGTCGGGTCAGTGCGATCTCCCGCGCCGCCTGCAGATCGCTTAACTGACGGTGAGTGCCGAATGAATAGTGGTTCGCCTCGTTTAGAAAAGCGAACCCGTGAGACAGTGGTCCGCAATCGATGCGTAAAATCGGACAAAGTATCTGCGTCGCTGTTATCGCTGCTCGACGATGGGTACACGCCCCACACTAACCCCGGTATTGAATCGGTACCATCGATCAGCAGCGATCGAGCAGTAATGGCCAAAAGAGCGTTTAGCCGCCCGCCTCCATTCTTCACCGTGTTGGTTAATCGTCGCGCAATATCCTGCTGCGTTGTAGATTTTCCATACCCCGACAAATCAGACAACGCGCGCACTCGGTAGTGTGGCGCATCACCCGCAAACCACCAATGCCCTTGCCAGCCAGCCGTTAGATCGATGATCTCATTGAACTCGACCGCGTTGTCGACGCGTATGCCCAGCGCCTCAACCTGTCTGGCGCCGGACCAACCAGCAGCAACAAGCAACGCATGGCCATTTTTCCCCATCTGAACATCTTCATCCTTGGCCGCAAGGACGAGAACGTCAAATGGATTCAGCCCGAATTTGCTCGCGTTCTGCGAGACGACCTCGCCAGATTGACGCCCCGGATTTTGCAAGAACTGCACACCGCTTGTGCCGAAAGCTCCCTGGAACCATGCCGGTTGAGCATGGTTAGAAATGAGCCCCACGGCATTACCCAAGGCCTTAACGTTAGTCAACACCTGAACGAGCTGCGGGTCCGGTACACCGCCGCGAAGAACTGCATCTGGTGAAGTCATTATGATCAGCATTCTCTGTCTCTGGTCTGTTATTTGGACTCACCAGGAGTCAGCAGTCTAAATGCGTCATCGCGCAACGTGCGGCGAGTCGTCATAGAGCATCCGCGCAATAAATTCATTGAATGAGCACACCAGATCGTCGAAGCTAACGTCGATTTTGGTACCTGAGAACGACTCCTCATTCTCAGGGCGAAATGGGCTATTGGGCTCAACATCTAACACGATAGATTCAGGACACGATGCGAGCACCTCGTTCAAAGCTTCACGAAGAGGCAGCTCCTTATGGCTTTGCCACCCGTTATGCATACGCAGACTCAATTGTTTTCCCGACACACATTCGACGGAATTATCGTCTAACGCACGACACGCTTGCAAGGTGACGTTGCCGCGATTTAGCACGCTTAAGATATCGACGGCACGCTTCATTTGCCCTAACGCGTCCTCAATGGAAAACCTCAGGAACAAAAAACCTTCCACGCTTTTCGGCACATCAACATGACGCATCTGGTTGAGCGCCTCTAGTCGCGTCTGAACATAGCGCAACCGCGCGACCAAGATGTCGTCGTTATGAACAAGAGAATCCTTGCCTTCGGGCCACCTCGAGTTTCGCAATGGCATCTGCGGAATTTCTAGGCTAACGGACGGTGCTCCGTCGACCGCAACATGACAGCGAATGACCATATCCGAAATGGTCTCATGAGGAAGTGGCGCAGAAGGTATCGTCATCTCCTCCTTCGCATACTGGGTCGCAACGGGCACAGTAACCACTTCCTTCGCACTGTTCGCATCACGTGACGGCAATCTGAGGGGGCCGTCTTCTGCCTCACTCCCCGCAGCCTCGGTTTTTTCCACATCCACGCCGACACCCTCGTTGTATAAAAACTCCAAGGCGATCGGGTCATGGGGCTCGCGTGCCAACAATACGTCGGATGCTTTACTTCCGGTCGGGTCGATCATTCGCAGATAATCCTCGCGACCACGCAAGATCATGATTCGTGGCAGGGCGCTCGAAGAGCAACGCAGCAGATCAGCTCTCTCCGCATCGGTACCTTCAGCAATAAGCAGATTCGCCTGCACTTTTGGCTCAGCGTTCTCTAGATCCTTGTCCGTAGGGTACGGAACAGCGAGCCATCGCCCATAATCCAAGGAGGCACGCGACGCGTGCAAGCTTCCACCTTTGACGTCTGACTGAATCATCACTACACCCTGCGCCATCCCTGCTTGTGTACGATCTCGCTTGACGTACTGCTGGCTCTGGACGTTCTGACCAAAAGGGTATTCACTAACAAGCGCGCCGCCAGAAGCGAGAATATCTTGCGCCAGCTTCTTATGTCGCGTCGGCGCGATCATGTGCAATCCATGCGCTAAGACAGCCACGGTATGTGCACCCACATCCAATGCCATCTGATGCGCAACAGCGTCGCAACCGATTGCCAGACCACTGACAATGCTCCAGTCATGCTCGGCGAAGAACTGCGTAATCCGCTTGGCGATCAATCTTCCGTGTGCTGTCGGCTCGCGGGTCCCGATGATGGCAACTGACTGTTCCGGATTGCTTGCGAGTGTCCCCTGAACGTAGAGGATGAATGGATCATCCTTCGTGGCAGCCAACAGGTTCGGATATTCAGAGTCCAGTGGAGACAAGATACGGGCACGATGCTTCTCCGCATCGTCAATCTGTCTTTCGGCCGCTTCCTGGGCGGTTTGCCAATCACCCCCGTTGGCTAACGCACGCGAGATCTGTGGGACCTCACTTGCCCACTCCTCAATCGCCTTGTCGACAAAACCTCGGATAGATGATGCCTTTTTAAGAGCAACAGGCCCGACGCCTTTCAGCATTGACAGGGAAAGCAGCAACCGCGTCGGTGTTGAGATAGCGTTCATAAAACATCGCCTATATTCTTGGCCATCGACAGGCATTTGACCTCGCCAGCGCCTGAGGCTTTCAGGTATTTTGCTGCATAGATCAACGAAGCACCCGTCGTTGTAACGTCGTCAATAACCAGAAAGGACGTGCCCGCCTTCACCACGTCTGGAAGCTGTACGAACAGATGGTCGCGCACATTGATGAAGCGTGCATCCCGTTTCAAATGGTCATTGTGTTGAGATTGCACCCCAGACTTGTACGCCAACAGCCCGGGTTGGCAGGTGACCACGCGATCCTCGATAGGACTCTCCAAGATCGATTGAGCCAGTTGCTTGAGCAGATTCTCCAAGCGCGCCTTTCTTCCTGGTCTATGAGGTACTACGGTCACCACTAAGTTTACCGCCGCAAAGAAAGAGAAGTACTGGTCCTCGATGAAATGACGGATAGCTTTAATCCACTCCTCAGGAAAGGTATCCGAGTCCTTGTTCTCCTCTATCGATTCCGTAAGACCGTGCCACTGTTTTCTGTAACGTAGAGATTCGTAGTTGGCAAACGATCTACCGCAAACATAAATCGGATAGGGAGTCTTGTCTCCATCCGCCGCCTTGGCGACAAAGTGATTGATCTTGTCAAATCGCGCCCGCCCCACCGGAGCAGCCCCAACCAGCAGGCGCTCGAGTTCCGGAAGGAACCGGCCTGAATCTGCCAGTACGTCAAGAATCTCGTCAGGCGACGAGATCACCGCATCCGGCACATGCTCCAGAGCGCCCCAGTGCTCGTATCCCCGCTTTGACGGCCACGCTCCTTTGTCGAGCGCCACAAGACACCCACAATTGTACGCCGCGCGCACATCTGCATCGCTATCTCCCACCAAGATCACCCTATCGAGATACTCGACGCCAAACTGCTTCATAGCCAGATCAATGCCGTCACCATGAGGCTTGGTTGGCTTAACGTCTTCGTAGGCCACAACGATGTCCCATTTAAAGCCTGGATATGCCCAATCAAGCACCGTCTGCGCATAGCTGCGCGGTGACCGCGTAAAAACTCCCAAGTTTAGCTTGGGGAAATCTAAGCGGATTTTGTTCAGAATGTCCGCGCTATAGATGCGCCGGTCATCCCTGTCGGCAAGGTCCGCCTTCAACCTCTTTAAGCGAGCTGAATCAGCGTTGTTCTTGCAAGCTACGCGCAGATCGACCAGATCGTCCGTGTGGACGAGGGTTTCATCTAAGTCAAAGAGACAAATTTCAAACATGCCATCCCCGATACAGTTCTTGTTCGACCGATCTTCAACCCAGTGGGGCGCCCATATAGTTAGCGCTTTGTCGGCGCAGTGGCCTCGTGCAGGACGTACCAAACTGTCATCACCTCGCCCGTGCGGTGAATCTACTATCCTGCCAGACTTCCGGTGCCAGCGCGGGCGACCTGATCGAAAGCTGCTCCCAGTGCATCTTGAAAGTACTGATGCCGGAGCTTTGCCCGCTCGGCCGCAATGGTCTGAAAGCCTAGGACGTCGGCATGGTTCGCTCCGCGCGGAACAGACCCGACCCTAACAGGGTCCCCCCCGCTAGTGCCGCAGCCGCTGGTAACATAGCAGACTGCCATTGTCCACACCCGATTCAAATTTCTTTCAGCCCTATATCACTAGCCTGAGCACCGGCAGCAGTCTGCCGCTCCGCCGCTGCGACTGCGCACGGCGAACCCACCTCAGGAGTCCGGTGATGCTTCCCACCTCACCCCTCGATTATCTGGTCGCATTTGTGATCTGCTTCGCTCTCGGCGCGTTGTGGACAATGTGCGTCGGTTGCTACGCCAGTCACGTCCGGCGAAAGGCGACGGCCTGCCATGCCTGACCGTCGCCTGCCTTATCCGCCGTTCGACGATGACGACGAAGACGAATGGCTGGCCGAACAGTTGCGCCTGCACGAGCGCGAGTCCACGCAGACATCGTCCCGTCCGTCCGACCAGCAACTGCCTGGCTACCGCCCCGACACGGGCGACGTGATCTACACCTGTCCGGCCTGCGAATCGTCCCGCACTGAGCCACGCCACATCGCCCGACGCATCGGCGGCGCGATCGGCGCGACTGCCGGCGGCACAAGCGCAGCCGCCGCGGCACTATCCGGTGCAGAGGTCGGCGCGGTGGCCGGCGCGCTCGGCGGCCCATTCGGCGTGCTGTGCGGCAGCATCGCCGGCGCAATCATCGCGGGCCTGGCCGGCGCGGCTGCTGGCTGCGCGACCGGCGCAGCACTTGGCGAAACCATCGACCGGAAAGTGCTCGACAACTGGCATTGCCGAGCATGCGGACGTACCTTCTCGACCGGGTCGAACTGATCCGGTTTCCGGTTTCCGCTTTTCTCCTTCCCTGATCTTCCCTGTTGTTTCCACCGATGCCCGGCCGTGTGCCGGGCTTTATGCACTTGTCTGAGGTTTTAAATGCATCTGGTTCAATCGATGGCCTATGTTGGCGACACCCCTTGGCACGGTCTTGGCAATCAGCTTTCCCCGAAACAGCCGATCGAGACCTGGCAGAAACAGGCCGGCATGGACTGGACGATCGAATCGTCCGATGTCCGCTTCATCGCCGGACAAGCCGGTTCCGGCCTCGGCTCGATCCATGCTTTTCCCGAACAGCGCGTGCTCTACCGCTCGGATACAAAGGCCCCGCTGTCCGTTGTCTCGTCGCGTTATCAGGTCGTGCAACCGCGCGAAATCCTGGAGTTCTACCGCGACCTCACCGAAGTCGGTGGCTTCGAGCTGGAAACTGCGGGCGTACTTCGCAATGGTAAAAAACTCTGGGCTTTGGCCCGTACCGGTCAGTCCGTCTCGCTCAAGGGACGCGACGAGGTGAATGGTTACCTGCTGCTCGCCACAGCCTGCGACGGCACGCTCGCGACCACCGCCCAGTTCACATCGGTGCGTGTCGTGTGCAACAACACGCTGCAGATCGCGGTGGGCGATTCCGCAGGCAGCGTGAAGGTGCCGCACCGCTCCCGGTTCGACGCACAGGCCGTCAAGCGACAACTCGGCATCGCAATCGCGTCCTGGGACGGTTTCATGGTGCGCATGAAAGCGCTGGCGGATCGAAAGGTAAATGACACGGCTGCGGAGGCGTTCTTCCATCGCGTGCTGACGTATCCGGCCAGTTCCAGTGTCCCGATGCCGACCACCAACGATAGCGCAATCAGGGCCGTGCAGTCGCTGTACACCGGTCGCGGCAAGGGCGCGACGCTCGCCTCGGCAGCCGGTACCGCTTGGGGTCTCGTCAATTCGATCACGGAATTTGTCGATCACCAGCGCCGTGCGCGCAGTGAGGATCACCGGCGCGACGCGGCCTGGTTTGGCGCCGGTGCCGCGATCAAGCAGCGCGCGTGGGACGAGGCGATGAAGCTGGTTGCCTGAGTTCATGTCCATGACGTCATACGGCCCGGCCGGGATATTCCCGCCGGGCCTTCTGCTTTCTGGAGGTTACAAATGGCTTTGCCTGAATCGGCCAGGCGCGGTCGGCCTCGGCCTGCGCTGCGGCTCGTCGACACGAAATCGCTTTCGCGCGAAGACTGGCTATCGGTAAGGAAGAACGGAATCGGCGGCTCGGACGCGGCGGCTGCCGTGGGACTGTCGCCGTACATGAGTCCACTCGAACTGTGGCTCATTAAGACCAACCGAGAGGCGAATTTGCCGAAGCCGGACGCGAATGATACGGCCGAGCCCGTGTACTGGGGCACGCTGCTCGAGCCCATCGTGGCTGCGTCGTACACGAAGCAGACCGGCAATCGTGTCCGGCGTGTCAATGCCGTGCTCCAGCATCCGACGATACCGTTCATGCTCGCCAATATCGATCGTGAAGTCGTGGGCAACCGCGACGTGCAACTGCTCGAATGCAAGACGGCGGGCGAGTTCGGCACGCGGCTCTGGCGTGACGGCGTGCCCGAGTACGTGCAGCTTCAGGTTCAGCACCAGCTCGCGGTCACGGGCAGGCAGGCGGCCGATGTAGCCGTGCTGCTCTGCGGCCAGAAGCTCGAGGTGCATCAGGTGGTGCGTGACGACGCGCTGATCGCACGACTGATCGAACTCGAAGCGGCATTCTGGCGCTATGTCGAAACCGATACGCCGCCACCCGCCGATGGCTCGGACTCGGCGGAGCGCGCACTGCGCTGCCTGTACCCGGGTGCCGGCGGCACAGTCGATTTCACGGGCGACAGGTCGCTCTCGTCCGCCTTCGCCGATCTGGTCGCCGTGCGCGCAAAGATCGAGAGCCACCAGTCGATCGAATCAAAGCTGAAGCAGACCATCCAGCAGGCGATGGGCGAGGCCGACCGGGCCGAGTTCGAAACGGGTTCGGTGTCGTTCAGACGCAGCCGGGACAGCGCCGGCATCGACCTGCAACGGCTACTGGCTGATCACCCCGACCTTGCCGCGCAGTACGCCATCACGAAACCCGGTTCACGCCGGTTTCTTGTGAACACCTGAATTCCTGCCGGTCCTGCCTCTCCCTCTCCCGCTTCACGCCCCACTGTTTATGTATATAGGAGAAGTCCATGCTTAAAGGCTTAAGCATTACTCCGCCCGTCATCGGGCGGATTTCCATTGGTCGCATCGTCGAGAAGAACGGCAAGCGACTGCCCGAAAAAGACGACCAGTTCACCGTCACGACGCAGATCCAGAACCGCGACGGATGGATGCTGCATCCGCTCAACGAATCGCTGCGCAAGGCGACTACCGGCAAGCTGCGCGCGATCCCCGTCCGATTCCTTTTCAATGATCCGGACCTGAACCTGCGCGCCGAGTATTCGTGCTTCGACCGCGAGACCGGAAGGCCTGTATGCGTCGGAAATGGCGAAACCTGCCGCCGCGCCACGGACGCCGGTATCGAGGAACTGCCGTGCCCGTCGCCGGATGGCTGCATGTTTGGTCAGGGCGGCGCCTGCAAGCCCTACGGCCGACTCAATGTGCTGATCGGCGACGAAGACGAGATGGGGTCGTTCATCTTCCGCACCACCTCGTACAACTCGATCCGCACACTCGCCGCGCGCCTGCATTACTTCGCCGCAGTGTCGGGCAACCTGCTCGCCTGCCTGCCGCTGGAACTGAAGCTGCGTGGCAAGTCCACGACCCAGAGCTACCGTTCGGCCATCTACTACGTCGATCTGGGCGTGCGCGCGAGCAGCTCGCTCGAAGCGGCAATTATCGAGGCGCGCGAACTGGATGCGCGACGTCGCGCGGCCGGGTTCGATCAGGTCGCGCTGGATGCCGCTGCACGCGCCGGCTTTAGTAACGGTGCATTCGAGGACAGCATCGAGGACGTCGCCGCTGTCGCGGACGAGTTCTATCCGGCTCGGTCCGATGACGGTGACGGTAACACCCATGCCGACGCTGGCGGAACGCCTGACGCTGCCAGTCTGAAGGACCGGCTCGATCAGCGCGCGGCGCTGCTCGGCGGGAAGGCCGCATGATCCGTCGTCCGGCACGCGCTCTGGCCGTCGCGGCAACCACCACGGCCGTCTGCATGTCGGTCATTGCCGGCTGGCAACGCGGCGGGTGGCTGTCGGAGCGACTGGTGTGGGTCGCGGTGAGCGTCGTGCTGATCGGCGGCGCTCATCTGCTGCCCGCGCTATGGAGGTCCGCGCCGCTCGCGGTGCGCGGTATCGGCGTCGTGCTGTGGCTCGGGTGTATGGCCGCCGCATCGTGGGGACACGCGACGTACTTTCTGCTGTCGCAATCGCATGCGGGCGAGGTCCGGGTATCGGCCATGCCGGTCGTCAGCGTTCCCGCCCACCGGGCGCTGACGGCCGTGATGGCGGAGCGGGCATCGGTCGCGGTCGACAAGGCTGTCGCCGATGCCCGACACTGCATTCGCGACTGTCCGGCGCTACGGGTACGGCGAACTTCGCTGGCCACCCGGCTCGATGCACTCGACGCCGAAGCGGCTGACGTGCGGCGGTATCAGGTCGTCGAAGATAGTAACGCCGTGCGTCGTGACTCTGCACGTGACGATCCGGTCACGGCACGGCTTGCTGCGCTGCTGGGCGTAATGGATACGAGACTCGATCTGTTCACCGGTCTCGCGTTCGCGACCGTGCTCGAAGGCACGGCCTGCCTGCTGTGGTGGATTGCGCTGCTGCCGCCGGACACATCGGCCGTCATGGATCGTCACGAACGAGTATCCGCAGTTACCGCCGATGTACCTGTCGTGACGCCAGTTGAAGTGCCGACCATTCCTGCGATGGCCGAACCCGAAACCGAAGTCATGAAGCTGCGCCGCGACATCGAGGCCGGGCTCGTGCGCCCGACCGTCGCCGGCATCCGCCAGCACCTCGGCTGCTCGCAGGCGAAAGCCGCCGCGCTGCGCAGGCAGGTCATCGAGCCGGCGGCATAAACCGGGCGCGTCCTGCGCCCGTTCTCCCTTCCCTCACATTCTGCGATCACGCATCCGGTTCCTCCGGAGGCCCGTGCTCGTCCTGATTCTGGAGCCATCCATGAGCAATACAATCCGTCTCAAACCGCTGTTTCATCCGGGCCGGCTGCTGGTCACGCCCGAAGCCCTGGAAAAACTACGTGCCAACCAGATTCCCGTCATCAGCGTCATGCTGCGGCACATCGCCGGCGACTGGGGCATCGTGTCCGACGACGACCGTGCGCAGAACGACCTGTCGATCGCGGCCGGCCTGCGCCTGCTGTCGGTCTATCCGCTACCGGACGGCGCCCGCATCACTGTGGTTACCGAGTGGGATCGCTCGAACACCACCATCGAACTGATCGGGCAGCTGGTTTCCTGCAGTGCACCGCAGCGGCCCCCCGCTACTATTCATGCCTGTTACCCGCGATGGCCGACGATCAACTATCCGGTCAGGAGGTGCGCGTGAGCAACCGCCCGCGTTTCCGGATGGGCCACCCCGTCATTACCCCGGCCGCTCAGTCCGTGCTGGAACAGGCCGGGATTTCGCCGACCGTCCTGCTGGAACGGCATCTCCGTGGGGACTGGGGCGAGCTGGATATTGCCGACATCGCCAGCAACGAGCTGGCCCTGCTGATCCACAGACGCCTGCTGTCGAGCTATCTGATACCGGGCGGCGGCAGGATCTGGGTCATCACCGAGGCCGATCGCTCATTAACGACGATCCTACTACCGAGCGATTATTGACGGGAAAGCCGCCGTCTCACGTCCAAATTGCACACGGAGGCCCCGTAGTCGTCGGTTGCACCCTTCATCGGATGCAGTTGACGCGCTAAACGCAGTTTGCGCCACACTCGTCCACTTCCTCGGTCACTTTGGGGGCGATGTGAGCGATGGAGCGGCGAAACTGGCAGCGCGACGAGCGCGCGCCTCAGGCGCTTACATGCCGCCAAAGCAGAGTTGGTCGAGCGTGCGAAACATCCGGCTGTACATCACATGCGAGCCGGCGACAGTTTTTGTTGTATTGCCAGCGAAGCCGAGCCGGCTGGAGCGATCCCTGTACAGGGCGTTGGTCCATTGTTAGTGACGCCCCGTCTCCGCCTGCCGACGGGTCAAACGCGTCGATAGCCGCTCGAAGACCTCAAGCAACAGAGTTCGATCGCCCGCCGACAGCCGAGACAACAATCTGCTCAAGTGACTCGCCTGATCGCTGGACCGGCTGCTGGCTTCCGTCAGCAAGTCGGCCGCATCACACTGAAAGATGTCTGCCAACTCGAACAGGCGCACGACTGTCGGGATCACTACCCCTCGTTCCATCCGTGAGACTGCCTCCAGACCGATTCCCAGCCGTTCGGCCACCTTGTCCTGCGTAAGACCGCTAATAACACGCTGTTTCGCAATCGCCCGCCCCACCACCACTGCCAGATCTTCGGTTTTCGATTTCGGCATGCACCCTCCAAGTCACCCCGAATGGTTGGGCATCACCCGTTTGACATGAAGGGCTTTTACGGTTGATATTCAACTTTTTGAGCGAATTGCCGTTGTACAGGTAGGACTTCAGGGGCGGTGCCGTCCGCCGGGCCTCCTGACTGTCGTCCAAGGCGATCGTTCATCCGTCAAGGGAAGCGTTTCTCCGGCTGCAGTGATTGGAGTGACGCGGCCCTTTTATCTACAAGGTGGAAACAATGAAAATGAAGTTTGATCCGGGGTTTGCCAAGCACATCTTGGGCGTAGCTATTGCGGCCAGCCTCACCGCCTGCGGCGGTGGTGGAGGCGGCAGCGCCTCATCGGGAGCCACAACCACGCCGACGTCCCAGTTGTCGGGCAAGGCGATCGACGGCTACCTCGTGGGCGCGACCGTCTGTTTCGACAACGGTCAGGGTGCGTGTGACGCGTCGCTGCCTGCCGCCACGACCGATGCAAACGGCAACTACGCTCTGCCTGACACCGGTGGACTGCTCGGCAAGACGCTGCTCGTGAGCATCACGCCGCATACGAAAGACCTCTCGCGCCCGGACTATGTCTTCCCGGCTACTGTCACGCTCAGCCAGATCGTGACAGCTACGGGTTCGCAGAACATCAGCCCCTTCTCGACGCTGATCACGGCCCAGATGGAAACGGGTCTCTCCCAGCAACAGGCAACGGCGGCAGTGAGCGCAATGCTCGGCGGCATCGACCCCAACGCCGATTACATAGCATCGGGTAACGCAAAGGCGCTGTCGACGGCAACGGCAATCGTGAACAAGCTGACCTCGCTCGCGACGAATGGGGTCACCGATCCGGCAACGGTTCGCAATGCAGCGAACGCCATGGTCGCGAACAACACTACGGACGTCACGGCTGACCAGATCGCAGCGCAAGCTTCGAAGCCGGTCTACGCCGGCGTCGAAGCCTCGCAAGTACTTTCGCAAACAACCTACGCGCTCGACGGCTACCTGCCGTACTTCGCGAACTACAACAGCGCCCCGGTGAGCTCGATCGTGCAGGACGTGCGCTCGATCAGCAACGGTTCTGTCGTGACACAGCAGCAGGAGCTTTCCTCGGGCACATGGCAGCCAGTCACGAACGGCAAGTACGAGACGATGTACGGTGTGTACGAAATGAAGAGCGACGCTTCCTGGTCGAACTTCGTTCCGGTGTCGACATATCGCGCTCCACTGCCGGTAACCGTTAACGGCGCTGTGCTCTCAGGCACGGACGCAACGACTGGCATCAGCTATACGTACGAGTTCCGTCAAGCCGACCTGTCGGGTCAGACGTTGGCAACGGCTGTGCCGACGAACTACGCGATCAACAACCTGTGGCAACTGCCGCCGCTCACCACGGCCACCTTTGCAAGCGGTACGAAGACGTATCTGGGTCTGCTGTCCTACACCGCCGACCAGGTCATCCTGCCGGTGTGGACGCCTGCCTGCGACAATCCAGCAATCGTCAATGGTCAGGTTTGTGACGGTTCGCAACCGGCAGTGTTTGAAGACGGCGTCATCTCCCTCATCACGGGCGATGCAGCGACGACCTATACCTCGGTGCAGCAGGCAGTCGGTCTTTCGTTGGAAGGTCGCGCCGGTGGGTTTGGCATGACCATCACGGCCGATGGCAAGATTACCTACAGCACGTATGACCAGAACGGTACGACCGTGAACCAGGGTGGTACCTGGTCGGTCTACAGCCGCAACAGCAACGTTCTCGTGCTCGATCTCTCGAGCACTGCGCTGTCGGCTATCGGTACAGACCCGCTGCTCTCGCCGCTGAACGATGGCGCAAAGCTCGTAATCGCGCTGCGCAATGGTCATCTGCGTATGGGCTGGCTGTATCCATCGACCTACGCGCAACGCACCTATCAGTTCACGGGCGCGCTCAACGCACAACTGCTTGCAGGCGTGCAGGCAGCAACCGCACCGCAGTAAGTCATGCATAGGAAAGGAGGGGGCCCGTCCCCTCCTTTCCTGCGCTTTCTTTCATTGCCCTGATGAGGCCAAACATGATTGCCTGGCTCCCTCTTGCCATACGACACCATGGCGACGTCGATGCGGGTGGCAGCGTCCAGCTTGGGCATCGCCCATAACTCGTAAAACACGCGTCTCCATGCCTGATCCGCCACAGGAGCGATCTATTTTTCTCTATCCCATCATCATGAAACAGAACATTCGTCTCTTCGCGATTTCAGTTGCGCTTGGCGCCGCCATGACGCTCTCCGCATGCTCCAACAGCCCCTCTGAAAGCGACGCGAGAAAGGTCGTCGAAAGCACGCTTGCCGGATGCAAATACCTCGAACTCAGGGACTTTCAGAAAGTGAACGGTATTCCGGGCGAGACCGGAAACGGCTACCGGGTCGACGTCAAATACACCATCCGCCTGTCGCCGGACAGCGACATCAAGGCCAACGCGAGGCAGTGGAAGGAGGAATACGACAAGTATCAATCGCTGAAGGCTGATGCCGATGAGAAAGCGAAACAGTACTACGACCAGCAGCAGGCGTATATCGACGCCAACCCGAGCGATCCTACCGCGCGGCAAACCTTCGAGCAGCAACATCAGGACAGGTATCAGGCCATGTCGAAGGCAAAAATCGAAGAAGGCAACTTCGCCGCGCTGCTGAACAACACCGCGCCCGGTCCGTTCTTCCGGCGAACCGTCGCTCAGGCCTGTCCAGGTATTGACCTTGGGCTGCTCGGCAGCTTCTTCAACGGGAAGGACACGGACTATAGCGATGATGTCGACGTGCAGTTCACCCAGACAATTTCCATGATGAAGACCGACAACGGCTGGCAGCAGGACCGCTAATTACGCTCATCCGGCAATGGAACCTCTGGCGCTGACGTAAGGTCAGCGCCAGAGGTTCCTCAACACACCAAACCTCAATTTTTTTTGAAACGTGAATGATAAGACGCCGACCTAAGTCGCGAACGGTAAGCAGCTGACAGCTCCCTACGTCTCAGAGGCATTCGCAGTTATCGGATGCAATCAGTGGCCCCTCACATGACGACTAAAGCCGCGGCAGTCCGACAATGAACACCTTCAAATTTTCGCGTCAAAGTAGGTAGTCCTGCTCGTGCGTTTAGCCTCGCACTATTTCATCAAGCTCCGTGAGGTATCGGGCTAGGTCGGCAGTGTGGAGTTCCTCCTGCTTCGGAGTGTCGAGGATCAAGAAGCGGAATGGACGGGATCTATCAGACAGATACGCCTCCAACAGAGCGGCGTGTATGGCGAGAACTAGTCTGATCGTCGTGCTGCTGCCGCCGCTGCCAATGACATCAAGCGTCTCGCCTTCGAACGTAAAGCGGAGATTCAAGTCAATGTCGACGTTCGTCGACACGTTCTTCATCTCAGGCCCCTGCATCCACTTCACGGTGAGTTCGCGTAGGGCCAGCCGAAGCTTGTCGAACTCATGGTCAGCTCAACCGGTGTTGGACAGCCCGTCAATGCGATCCTGGATACGATCGCGTTCTCGCTCCAGCTTGAACAGCTTCGAGCGTTCTTCCTTCAACCCAGAGATTCGGCCCAGTTCGCCCTGCACGCCGACAAGTTGCTTGGTCAAGGCCTGCACAGCCGTCACTAATTGATCGACGCCCGAGGTACTGGGCCACCCATCTGGAGTTTTCCCCGCCAATCGGCTATCCATCGTCGTTCCGACGGGTCCCTCGCTAACGACCGCTTGCACATCTTGTTGCGTACACCCACGAGCCCCAAGTTGGCCGCCGATCTTGCCGTCGATAATAACCTCGCCCGTGTTTGTGGCAACAGAAACACGTTAAAACCCGGGGGCGTCCCTCCAGCGGACGTTCGCAGGAAATGCCTCGCCGTTCAGGAAGGCGACAAACACCTCTGTCACTTGATTAGACATGAACCATTCATCAGATCGCATTGGAATATTTCCGGCGCGAAACGAAAGGATGGTGCCATCCGGACGGACAGTATTTGGCTTGTCATGAAACGCGCGAAAACGCTTTCGACTAGCTGCGTCATATCTCTCAATCATGCATGTCACTCCACCACCAGCGACCTGCACATAATTTCCTCTTGCATCTGTCAACGATGCATACGAGGAGGGACCATAGCTCTTCAGTGACTTAATTGCTCGCGCCACTTGAGATTCCCGTGGCTCGTGAATCTCAGGCTTACCTTCTGCTTCAAGTTTCATGGGCTGTATCTCTTACGGAACATATACCGTCGTTGCACTGCTTACGCTCTTTCCGGCGAATCGACCGGTGGCCGTAGCGCCAAACTGATTTACGAACTGATCCGTAAATTGTTGATATGTACTCGGGGTTGCACCGCCGCTTTTCACCTCGATTCCATGCAAAGCACCATTTGCATCCTGCGTAACAATATCGTAACGCCGCAGACCAAGCGGACCATTGACCACCACCTCCTGACCTACTACGTTAATGCCATTTTTGCTCAACAAATCCGCAAACTGTGACGCGGCTGTTGTTCCGGGTGGCGGACTTCCCGAGACACTTGCAAATTTTCCGTCCGGTGTTCTGAGACTACCATCCGGGTACAACTGGACATTGTTCCCGAGATTTTGTGGACCGGTCGGAGTGTTTGTGGCCGGTCCTTGACCGGTCGAGCTGCTACCCGAGTCGCCTCCACCGTTTCCGCTCGACAGACTCGCATTGCTTGGCGCACTGCCGCCCGATATGGGTGCCAGCGTCGCGCCACATCCGAGCCCGTCCGTGAACGCCATGCAAAGCGCCGCCGCGAACGACGTCACAGGTGCGGCCCCAGTATGTGGCGTGTTGCTGTTGTCTGCCCCCGGAATCTGGTTGTTTGCATCCGCCTGAGGGTTCTGTCCTCCGTAGTTAGCTTGTATCTGTGACACCACTCCCTTAAAGGTCGAACTCACCGTTTGACCCAGAGCCTGCGCCGCAGGGTTGCCCGGCAACCACGGCATAACCGAATAGAGACCGGCAAGAGCGACGGAGCCAAGCCCTCCGCTTTTCACGGCGTTGGCTGTATGCTCGGCAGTTCCCCCATCATTGTTTAACGCCTCGTTCTGTGCCGCAGTCCCGGCACCGCTTGCGTTCACGCCGGCCAGTGACCCAAGACCACCGCCCAGCAAGGTGGAAAAGCCTGCCAGTGCGGCCAGTTGCCCCGCATCGAGCCCAGCCCCCGTTGGGTCAATCGACTTGAGAAAGTCTGGCGAGAACGCCGCACTCGCCGCCCCGCCGATGGCACCGCCACCGCACCCCGTGCCGAGCGCCGCCGAGCTCACACATCCGAGAGCGGCGTGGGCCGCCACATAGCCCAGCTCACCGGTCGCCCCTGTCCCAAAGAACTCCGCTCCGTTCAGGTCGCCAATCGCATACGCCCCTGCAGCGGCCAAGTCGCTGACCGCGCTGGTACGCAGGTTATTGAGGAAGCTGCCACCCTCGATAGCGGTCTCAACACCAGCGCTGATCGTCGCACTAGCGCCCAGCGCAGCCAGTTGACCTGGCAGATTGCCGGCCGTCGTCGACGCGGCCTGCGCCACCTGCCCCAGCGAATTTCCAATGTTGCTGATCCCCGCCAGTTGCCCCAAGGTGCTAACCCCCTTTGGAAGCGTATTCAGTCCCTGGCTTAAGTCGTTAAAGCCGAACGAACCGGTCCCGCTGTTATAGGTTATTCCGTTCGTAATGCCTGCGGTGAGCGCGCCCACAGCGCCAGCCTCCAGCAGCGATCCGATGTTCAGGCCCTGTCCTGAGGCCAGTTGGCTTGCCGCACTGCCGGCCATTGCCGACAGAGCACCGACAACCATAGACTCACCAAGTGTCATGCTTGCCAGGGCAACGCCCATGGCTGCAGCCGCTGCTCCCGCCGTCACAATCGAAGCTGCAATCGCGATCGCCGCCACCACGAACGTCGGCAACCCGCCGCCATCCTTCACAAAGTCCGTGTGCAGGTTGTCGCTAACCGCAGTCTGCGTGAAATTCGTACCAAGCTGCTGCTGAAGCGCAGCCAGCACCTGCTCCGTACCAGCCTGATCGACCGTGCCGTCCGCGTTAAGCTTCTGCAATGCACCACCGATCTGATCCAACGTCTGAACGTTGAGATCCATGTTCGCCGCGCTCATGAAGCCGCCCGGCTGAACTGTCGTGCCAGTGGTATCGACGTAACCACCTTTGACCTTGGCCCAAATCTGACCGACGTCGACCTGGTTCGCCTGACTGGTCAATGTGTCGGTATCGACCGTCAGCGTGTCGGAAGCAGTAATGCTTCCGGTATTCAGAATGCTGCCGCCACTACCCTTGCCAAAATTGAGCGTGACATCCTGCCCGGAAATGTTGCCGCCGGCTGACATCGCACTTGTATTGCTGGGCAGATAGACCTGCGGCATCAGCGCCGTAATCGTGGGACACGTAGCCGTGCCGGTTACCGTGCACGATGGGTCCGGAACCGTCTGCTCCACGTACCAGAGCATCGGCTTGTCGAGCGCGTTGATCTGCGTCTGGGTCAGTGCAGCGCCGAGTTGCAGGTTGTTAGCTTTCGCATAATCGAGCGCGTTCTGATACAGGTATGCCTTTTCCTGCTCCGTGACGGATGTATTCGTCTTGCTGTCGTACGTCAGCCCGTCGATGAAGCTAGCCTTGCCAGTCTGCTGCAGCGCCGCCTGCTGCAGCATCAGGTCTTCTTCCTGCGGGTTGTAGTAGAACAGCGTCGAGCTCGGCTGCAGATTTGCCGGCAGTGCCGTGAGCAGATCCTGCGGCCCCAGATCGCCCAGCGCCGAGGCACCCAGTGAGTTGTTGACAAACGATGCCTTGCCAGCAACCGGCGTCGGAAGCGCGCCGCCCACCGCACGCGGCACCGAAAGGTTCAACCCTGGCAGATTCACTGGGCTAAGCGAGATCACCTGCGACGGCGCATTGACGCGCGGCGTGTAAGTGTTCGCCGTCGTAATTCCATTGATGAGTTTCTGCCCCGTCAGGGTTACTGACGTGCCGATCACATTCCCGACGTTCTCGATCTGACCACCCGAAGTGATCGACAGATTGGGCGCCTGAATCGTCGCCGCGATATTGCCGACCGGCTGCGGCGGATCGATCGTGCCGCCGGTGCTCGTATATGCGCTGCCGTACAGCGCCGTACATTCAGCTGGCGATCCACACGCCCACACATCGTGACGCTTGTCGCTGCTGAACATCCCGGTTTCCTGCACCCAATGCGAATGCCAGTACGCGTTGAGCGTCTGCGCTTCGTTGACCACCGGTCCAGCAACCGCAATCGTCGCAGTGTTGCCCGCCGCAATAAGGCTGCCGATGTTCGTCAGGCTGCCCGCGTTGATCTGCAGGTTGTTGCCGGCGCTAATGACGGACGAACTTCCTGACTGCTGATCGACGTAGCCTTCGCAGTAGCTTTCTTTGTAGCCGCCTGCCGTCATACAGCCGGAGTACTGTTCCTTCGAGCCGTAGTTTTCATGCACAGGTACGGGCGGCGGCAGGTTGTTGGTGATCGCGCCCGACACGTTGAGCGTGATGTTATTGCCTGCGACGATATTGCCCGACGTGTTGTTGAGGCTGCTGGCGGGCGTCGTGGAACTCGCCGTCGAGCCAACGCCACCGATCACGATGTCATGGCCTGCAAGCAGATTGCCGAACGTATTGTTGATGTCGCCCGCGGCGATTACAAGGTCGTTGCCAGCATATATCGTTGCGTCGTTCTGGTTATAGCCGAACGTCGTCGTGGTTGGATTGGAGCCGCGCGTAGAGCCAGCCGTACCGCAAGCGGAATTGGGCACACCCGCGGCGCAACCGGTCTGCGTCGAATAGTTCTGCTGGTTGCCGCCTTGGTTGGTCAGGCTCGCAGCGCCGATCTGCACATTGTTGCCTGCGTACAGCAGGCCTTCATTAACCAGATTGCCGCCATAGATGCCCAGGTTATAGCCGGCCGCGATCATGCCGGTCGGGAACGTGGATGTGGTGTAGCCAGTCGCTGTGGGCGCTGCACCGGGAGCTATATTGAATTCGTTCGGTGGAAGAACGTCGACAATGGCGCAGTAGTTCTGCGCATCGCAGCTTGTACCACTCGCGTTGCCCGTTCCCGCTACGGCGATTATTCCAAGGGACTTCAACTGCGCGAAAAACGCGGAATATTGGCCCTGGTCTATCGTCTGGACGGATTGATTCAACGACGCAGGCGCCACGGCACCATTGCTCAGCGACTGGACATTAAGCGTCACATTCCCTTGCGCCGCGATCTGGCCGCCACGGTTAGACAACGAATTGGCAGTGAGCGAGATCGAGTTACCGGCCGAAATGACGCCCGACGTTCCGGCTTGTTGCGTGGTCGTCGTTTGATTGATCGTGGGCAACGCCAGAGTAACCGACGCTATCGCGGTCGGGTCCGGCCCCGTTCCCACGTACCAGAGATCTTCATACACGGGCACACTGCTATCGCCGCTTGAACTCATGCCGGCCTGGACATGACGTTCATAAAAGGTCACAGTGCCCGAACCGGTTACGGGCTGTGAGGCGTTTGGCGCTGACGCATTAGCGCCAATGGCTTGTGTCCCTGTGGGGGAAAGAAGATCGCCGAGCGTTGCGCTCGTTGTCCCGGATGCGGGCTGCAGAAAGCCGTTCTCTCCGCCGTAGCTCTGCTCGTACCAGTATGTCTGCGTCCCCGCCACAGCCGACCAAAGCAGCGAAGGATTGGTGACTGTCGTCGTCGACGTCGAGGTTGCCCCGCTCGGCGCCGTCTGATCATTAACCACCGCCCCCGCATTGATATTGACGTTATTCCCGGCAAAAATAGACCCACTGGTATTCAGCAGCGTCCCTGCGAGATTGAAGTTCGCATCACCCCTCGACTGCGTCGTCGCACCCTGATTGTCGTAATTCCCGCCAGTGACCGACAGCAGCCCCCCAGCCTCAACCGTCCCACGATTCGTCGTATTCCCATTCAACGCAAGCGTGCCGTCCGCATGCATCACCGCGCCAGCAACATTATTCAATGTCCCATTGAACGTAACGTTGCCACCGCTCACCTGCCCAAAATTCGTAAACGTGCCATTGGTAGAAAGCGTCAGCGGCGCGGTCCCCGTCATCGTCCCGTAGTTATTGATGCCGTACACGCCGGTCAGCGTCACTCCCTGGCCACCGTAATTCCACGTACCGCTATTACTGATCGACGCCGCGGTAATCGACAGCTGCCCGCCCTGGCTGATGGTCCCCTGCGATGGATCGAACGCCATGTTCACCGCGCTCACGCCCATATTGCGCTGCGCGAGCAACTGGCCGCCGCCGTTATAGAACGAACCGTCACCGCCATTAATCGTCAGCGAAACGTCGCCGGTCGTGGGTCCATTCGGCGTGTTCGGATTCCCCGCAAAAATAATCCCGTTCTGGTTGTTGAGCGTCCCCGTGTTGATGTTGAGGCTATTGACCGCCATCAACGAGCCGCCGCTGTTGTTCAGCCCGCCCGCCACCGTGACATTGGTTGTCGAGCCGTTCACCAGACCCGCGTTGATGAAGTTCGTGGCGTTGATCGTCGTGGTAGTCGTCGAAGCCAGCGACGCATTCGCTGCGTTCGTCATATTCGGCGCCGACACATAGAGTGCGCCACCCGAAAGCACCTGACTCGCGTTATAGAATCCGTTGCCCGCGGTCAGCGTCGCCGCACCGACCGCGTCCACTGCGGCGCCCACGAGCGACAGCTGGTTCGACGCTGTGGCCGTCAAGGCGCCGCCGACAATCGCCGTCCCCAACGTTACGTTGGTGCCGCTGAACTGCATGTTCTGCGTCGACACCATCGACGCGCCGCTCGCATCGAGCGTCCCTTGCGCAGTCACGCTGACATTCTTCGAGCCGCCTTGCGAGCCGCTCAATGTGACGTTGCCGCCGCTCAGCGTGAACTGTCCTGCCACGGTGCTGGTGCCGCTGAGGGTGAGCGTCTGTCCGGCGCTCATCGTCGCATCGCCGTTGGACGACACACCCGCCACGCTCACATTGCCCTGCGTGCCAGTGACGTTCACAGTGCCCATCGACGACACAGCGCCCACCACCGTCGCACTCTTCGAAGCCAGGATCGTTACATTGCCGCCTGACTGTAGATTGCCGCCGACGCTTACGCTGCCGCCCGTCGACTTCGCACTCACATTGCCCACGGCCGTCGTCGCGCCAAGCGACATGTCGCCGACCGAGGTCGCCGTAAACTGACCCGCGCCCTGGATCGCGCCGAGCGCCACGCCACCACCCGCGCTCACAGTGATGTCCTTGCCGAACGTCAGCGAGCCACCGCCGTTCACCGAGCCGCCCGCGTTGATCGTCGCGAGACCGAGGCCGAGGAACGCGCCGCTCAGCGTCGCGGTGCCGCCCGCGCTCAATGTCGTATTACCGTTGACGAGTTCGCCGTTCAACGCAAGTGCGCCGCCGGAAGTCGCGTTGAAGTTGCCCTGACTCGTGACCGCACCGCCGACCGCCAGGTTGCCGCCCGTCGCCGTCAACGTCACATCGCCGTTTGCACCGGCGGTTCCGCTCGCGGTGACATTGCGCCCGGCGCTCACGGCGAGCGCGCCGCTACTGCTTGCATTGCCGCCGATCGTTGCATCCCGCGCGGCATTGACCGTCATGGCGCCACCGGACGCCAGTGCGCCGTTCACCTTCACGTCGCCGGCACCGTTATGGCCTTGCGCCTGCAATAGAAGCGCGCCGCCCGCCTGCGCGGAACCGATAGACAGATCGTTGCCCGCGGTCGCATTCAACGCGCCATTGGTCGCCACAGCACCGGTCACGCCGATGCTGCCGCCCGCATTCAACGTGGCCTGCTGACCGAACGCGACCGACGCCGCGCTGATCGAGCCGCCTGCCGCCAATGTGCCCGCGTTCTGCGCGCCGATGCCGCCCGTCAGCGTCATGTCGCCACCCGACGCGAGCTGCGCATTGCCACCCACGGTCGTGGCGCCCAAGATGCTCAGCGTCTGCCCGGAGCGTCCGGTCAGGTTGCCTTGCGTGGTGAGGTTCGCCGCGCTCGCGTTGCCGTTCGTCGCGGTGAGCGCAAGGTCGCCTGCCGAATTCACCTCGGCAAGCGTAATGTTGCGGGTTGCGTCGATTGTCGTCGTACCGCCGGTGTTGATCGCGCCGCTCACGCTGACATCGCGCGCCGCCTGCACAGCCAGCGCGCCGAGCGCGGTCGCTGCACCGCCGATCGTCACATCGCCACCACCTGCATTGCCGTTGGCCGTCACGCGCACATTGCCGGTCACTGCCTGCACGCTGCCGAGTCCGGCATTGTTGCCGCCCGTCACCGTGACGCTTGCGCCCTGCAACGCGCCAGTCAATGCCAGGTCATGCGAAGCGTTGAGCGTCGCAGCCTGAGCGAACGCAGCCGTGCCCGCTCCGGCAATATCGTTCGATGCGTTCAGCGTGCCGCCAAGCTGCCCGGCAAGTGCGCCGCTCAACGTAATGTCGCGGCCCGCCTGCACAGTGACATCCTTCGCCGCGTTGATCTGGCCACCGAGTTGCGTGTCAAGCGCCGAACTCAGATTCAACGCGCCGGATGTCGTCGTGCTTCCGGCCAGCGCGATACTGCCGGTCGCCGCCGTGGCGCTCAGATCGCCGGCTGTGGTTTGCAGCGTGCCGCTCGCCGATACATTGCGAAGCGCTGTGAGTGTGAGCGCGTCGCGGGTGGTCAGCGATCCGCTCACCAGCACATCGCGTGCGCCGCTCACCGTCACCACGCCTGGCGCCGTGGCCGTGCCGGTGATCGCCGCATCGCCACCGCCGGCGTTGCCGTTCGCGGTCAGCGCCAGCGTGCTCGCCGAGTTCACGTCGTGAAGCGCGGCGTTGTTGCCGCCCGTCGCCGTGATCACATTGGCCTGAACGCCGCCCGTCAATGCGATATCGCGCTGCGCCGTGTAACTCGCGGCTTGCGCGAAGGCCTGTGTCCCTGCGCCGCTGATATCGCGGGCCGCCGTCACCAGGCCATTCGCCTCGCCGATCAGCAGGCCGTTCAGCAGCGCATCGCGGCCCGCGCTCAGCGTTGCATCGCCGACTGCACTCGTGCTCGCACCGAGTGAGAGATCGAGCCCCGTCGCAATGTTGAGCTTGCCGCCGCTGTTGATGCCGCCCGTCGCATTCAGGCTGCCTTGCTGCGCAGTGAGCGCCGCATCGGCAACCGACTCGACGGCGCCACCAATGTTGATGTCATGCTGCGCATCGATCGCGACTGTCGTGCCGCTTGCGATCTTCCCGGTCGATGCGACGGATACGTCATTGCGCGCCGTCGCCGTCACCGCGCCCGCCGCGGCGACAGAACCGTTCACCGTCGCATTGCCCGGACCGTTAGCCGTGTTGGTGCCATTGGCATTCAACGCAACGGTGCTCGCCGACTCGACGTTGTTCACGCCGACATTGCCCGCAGCGTTGACCTGCACGGACCGGCCCTGGATCAGCCCGCCTT
This sequence comes from Paraburkholderia graminis, assembly GCF_003330785.1. Lineage (NCBI taxonomy): Bacteria > Pseudomonadati > Pseudomonadota > Betaproteobacteria > Burkholderiales > Burkholderiaceae > Paraburkholderia > Paraburkholderia graminis. Next base: position 102,656 of record NZ_CP024934.1, on the reverse strand, counting down.
GCAAAACATCGCGACCAGCACTGAGCGTAGCCGCCTGCGCGAAGGTCATCGTGCCCGCGCCGCCGATGTCACGGCCCGCTGTCACGCTGCCCTGCCCTTGCCCGGCCAGCATGCCCGTCACGTTGACGTCGCGCGTTGCGCTGAGCGTGGCATCGAGCGCGGCGGTTGTCGTGCCGCCGAGATTGATATCTGAGCCGGCCTGCGCGTTGAAGGCACCATTGCTGGCGATCATGCCCGTCGTACTGACGCTGCCGTTCTGCGCGCCGAGCGTGGTGTCGTTAGCCGACTGAATCGAACCGCTGATACCGATGTTCTGGCCGGCGCTAAGTGCAACTGCCGCGCCACCCGTCACAGCGCCGGTAATGTTCAGATCATGAGTCGCCGCAAGCGAAAGGCTCGATGCGGCCTGCACGTCATGCAGCGATGCTGAGCCGCCCGCAGTGGTTTGAACAGAGCCGCCGCGCAGCGAGCCGGTGAGGTTCGTATCGCCGCCGGAAGCGACGTTCGCCGCGAGACCGAAGGCGCTGGCTGCAGCACCCGCTATCGCACCGCCCGCGGTCAGCGTGCCGTTGCCCTGCGCGACGACAGAACCATTCATCGTCAGATTCTGGCCGGCGTTGACCGCGAGGTCCCCAAGTGCGGACGTGCCCTGCGTGCCGAGATCGACCGACTTAGCCGCGTCGATCAGCAGGTTGTCGCCCGACTGGATATTGCCGGAACTGACCAGCGAACCGTTCGCATTTGTCAGCGTGACGTTCCCGTTCGACGCAACGCTGCCCGCAATCGACGTATTGCCGCCACTTGTCACGCTCAACGCATTGGCGCTCTGCAACGCGCCATTGATCGACGTGTCGCCACCCGAGTTCAACGACGCCGTGGAGAGCGAAGCGACGAGCCCGTTCACCGCAAGCGTGCCGCCCGTCGCCGTCACCTGCAGCGCGTTGTTGGCCTGCACATTGTTCAGCGTCACCGAATGGCCCGCCGTCAGCGAAACCACCGCGCCTTGCAGTGCGCCAGTCACCGAAAGATCGTTCGCCGCCGTGACGCTCGTGTCCTTCGCGAAGCCGCTGCTGCCGCCCGCAATCACGTCGTGGCCGGCATTGAGCGTCGCCGCGCCCTGGCCCGCGAATGTGCCGCCGATCACAACGTCGTGGCCGGCCGTGAGCGTCGTATCGCCGGTCACGCTCGTCGCGCCGGTCAACGCGACGTCCTGCGCGCCGCTGGCCGACAGGTTCGCCGCGCCGTTCAGCGTACCGCTCGAATTCACGCTGCCGTTCACCGCAGCGACTGACAGATCGCCGACGGCCTGCACCGTACCGCTGGTTGCCACCGTCACGTTGCGCTGCGCCGTCAGGGCGACCTGCGATCCGCCTGCGAGCGTTCCGTTCACGATGACATCGCGCGCGGCCTGCACGGTCGTCGCATCAACCGCCGCCGCATTGCCATTGAAGCTGACGTCGCCGCCGCCGGTCGGGTTACTGGTCGACCCATTCGCGGCGATGCTGAATGCACCGCCTGCCTGCACATCGGCGACGCTCGCGTTATTGCCCGCCGTCACGTTCAGACCGTTAGCCAGCAGCTTGCCGGTGAACGCCACGTCCTGACCCGTCGTCAGCGCGCCGTTCTGCCCAAACGCAACCGACCCGCTGCCCGTCAGATTGTTCTGCGCGTTGACCACGCCGTTCTGCTGCACGATGACGACGCCGGGCACATCGACATTGCGGCCTGCGTTCATCTGCGCATTGGTGCCGACGAGGAGCGACCCTGCCACGGACACGTCGCGCGCAACGTTCGCCGCGAGCGTCGTGCCGCTCGCGAGCGATCCGCTTACCGCGAGATCCTGGCCCGCTGCGACAGTGACTGCATTCTGCGCAGTGGCCTGCCCGGTCACGTTCGTATTCTTGCCGGAGGCCAGCGCAAGATTGTTGCCGCTCTTTACCGTGCCGCCCGCGTTCACGCTGCCCTGCGTGGCGTTCAGCGCAAGATCGCCCGATGTCTGCAACGCCGCGTTCACATTGACGTCGCGTTGTGCAGTCGCTTGCAGCGTGCTGCCGTTGGTTTGCCCGTTGACGTTGATGTCGCGCGCGGCCTGCAGGCCGGTCGCGCCGCTCACGACCGACGTGCCGTTCAGGTTGACGTCGCCCGCTCCGTCGTTACCTTGCGCCGCGACCGAAAGTCCGCCACCTGTTTGCACGTCGCCGAGCGTGACGTTCGCGCCGCCCCTGACCGTCATGTCGCCGTTCGACTGTGCGTTCGCGACATTCACGTTGCCGCCCGCGGTGACTGCAAGCTTGCCGCCGGTCTGGATCGTGCCGCTCGACGTCACGTCGCCGTTTGCATTGATCGTGTAACCGGCGACGCCCACGTGAGCGCCGGTCATCGACAGATTGCCGCTTGCCTGCAACGTCGCCTGCCGCTGAGCGGCCGAGCCGTTCACAGTGAGATCGCCGTTCGACGACAGCAGCAGGTCGCCGGTGTTCGCCGCCATTTGCGCATCGGTGCGCACGCCCATGCCGGCCGCCGTGCCGATCACCTGGATCTGGCCCGCGGTCATCGCGCCAAAGGCGGTTGCGTCGATTGCGAGACCGTTGTTGGCGCGGCCATTTGCGCTGTTGATCGCGCTCGCCGTGTTGTTCGCGCCATTGGCCGACGTCGCATACGTGGTGCCGCTGCCCGTCACGGCCGTGGGCAGCACGAACTGGCGGCCCGCGATCGCATTGATACGCTGGCCCGCATACAGCGGCGCATTGATGCCGATGGTTTCGCCGATCAGATCGATCGTGCCGACCGTGCCTTCGATGCCCGCGCCGGGACCGTTCACGCCCGCGTTGCCTTCGATCTGGATATGACCGCCGGTGACGCTATAGCCGATTGCCTGTGCGTTGCTGAAGTCGGTGACGGTGCCTTTGAGATCGCTCAGGAATTGCGGCGTGCCGGTCGATAACGTGACGCCGATCGTATTCGTGAAGCCCGTACCGTTCGTCGTGATGCCATTCGGATTCGCGATGATGACCGTGGCCGGCGCGCCGAACACTTCGAGCGGACCGTTGAGCAGGCTCGCGAATGCCGCGCCCGTCGACGTGACCTGGTTGACGATCACGCTTGCCGTGCGGCCGGAGAGATTCGGATTGGCCCGCACGTCGCCGCCGGTGAGCGACGTACCGGACATCAGGCTGTTGTTCAGGATCAGCCCGACCGGATCGATGTTGAAGCTCTGATACTGGTTCAGCGAAATGCCCGCGGCGTTCGGCGCGGTGATGTTGACCACAGGTACACCGCCGTTCGCACCCGTCGTCTGCGTGATCTTCGGCTGAAACGAAATGGGTGCAGTCGGGTCGACGATAGGCGCGGCCTGCGCCTCTCGCATCATGAAGTGAACGCGCAAGCCGGCGAGGTCCTGGATCTGCTGCCACGCTTCGTCATCGAGACGCTGACTGCCCGCAGCAAGCACGCCCGCCGCGTCGCGGCTTTGCTCGAATGTGATCGACAGGGGTCCCGCGAAAAGCGTCAACGCGACGAGCGCCGAGACGGCGCGCTGCCAGAGGTGATACATGCGATACATGCGCGCAGGCGTCGGCATCGACCAGCGTTCGCGCGCGGACTGTATGCCGCGTTCGTGCCGCTCGTCATGGATCTGACGGTTCTGTTCGAGTTGTCGTAAAGCGTGGCGCGTTGACGCGTTCATGATGCTCTCGTCTTTTTCTGGTTTTGGCACTTCAGGCACTTCTTCTCCGGCCCGGGCGTTCAAGCCCGGAACGGCGTGGCAGCGGTCGAACCCCCGTCCGCTGCCACCTTTGGAAAGCAAGGCTTTTACTGCTGCTGAATCCGTGCGTTCTTCATCAGATCCACAACCACCTGCGCGGTCGCTTTTTGCAGCGCGACCTGCTCGAGCTGCTTGCGCAGCGCGTCCTTGATCTGGTCGTATTGCGGAACCTGCGTCGCGCGCTTTTCGTCGACGCGCAGAATCCAGAACGCGTCGCCGACCTGCACCGGCGCGCTCGATACACCGCCTTGCGGCAGCTTCACCAGTGCTTCGGCAAGCGGCTGCGGCCAGTTCTGCGTGTTGCCCGGCTGAATCGGCGTCTTGAACGAAATCCAGTTCAGCGCACCGCCTTGCGCGGCGCCTGGACCCTGGCTGTACTGCTTCGCGAGTTGCGCGAAATCAGTGCCCTTCTTCAATTGCGTGAGCACCGTCTGCGCCGTGTCCGCATCTTTCGCGGCGATTGCGCTCGGCTTGTATTCGAATTCGCCGAGCGTGGCGACGATCGCGTCGTACTTCGCTTTGACGTCTGCGTCGGTTACCGGCGCTGGCTTCACCTGGTCGCGCAGATACGCGGCGGTCATCGCGACGGTCTTCGCCTGTTCCACTGCGGCCACCACCTGCGGACGCGATTCGTAGTGCTGTTTCTCCGCGGCCTGGCGGAACAGTTCGCGTGCGATCAGCTGGTTTTTTATCGACGTGCGCAGCACCGGCGTGTCCGGTGCATTCGACGCGCGCACAGCGTCGTCGAGTTGAGCCTGTGTAATCACAACATTGTTCACGCGCGCGACGGCATTCGCGGGTAGCGGACCCGTTGCCGCTTCCACGCTCTTTTCCGCCGACGGCTTCGGCGAAGGCTTGCTGGCCGCATGCGCGAGCGGCATGCCGCCAGCCAGGCCCGCTGTGGCAAGCATGACGAGCAGCGCGGCGTGGCGAAGCGTGACAGCGATCGGGCGATGTTTCATTTGAACCTCTTCAGAGTGACCAGTTGAGCGTGGCGAGCAGCACGGTAGCCTTCTTGCCGAGTGCGGCCGGTTGAAGCAAGGCCTGCCCGAGCAGCACCTCGCTGGTGACGGTTTGGGTTTTGTAGCGCCATTGCGCGCGTGCGCCGACGCCCGTGCCGATCAGCGTCGGCCAGCCGCCTTGCGCGACGAGATGCGATTTGCCGCCGTCGAGAAACACATACGGTTCGACACGCGCATCGTGCCAGGCGGGCACGTTCTGCCAGGCGGCCTCGTTGCGCAGATAAAAGCCGCTGTCGCCGGCAATGCCGCCTTCGGTGAAGCCGCGCACGGAGTCCATGCCGCCGAGGAAGATCTGCTCGTTGCCGAACAGCGCAACGCGGCTGTACTGGCCGCGCAAGGTTCCCCGATACGTCCATTGCGTGCCCGCGAGCGTGCCGAGCGCAACCTGGAGCGTGGCGGTCGCGTCGAGCCGCGTGAACTGACTGTGAGCCTCGACCTCGTCGATGCCGGGACTGTCGTGGCTCGCCGAAAGCCACGGCAAACCTCGCGACACGCCGACGTCCCATGTCGCGGCCGCGCCCTGATCGTTCGCAACGAAGCGGCGCAAACCATTGAGGCCGACACGCAATACGGTAAGGTCCTGCGGCGTCAGCTCGATGCCGTTCAGCGTGCGCTCGGTGCGCATCTTCGTGAGCGTGACGTCGACGCTGGTGCGTCCGGCGCGCGAGCGGCTCAGCACGTCGTTCCAGCCGAGAATCTGGCTGAAGGTGCGGCCCTGCAGCAAAGCGATATCGCCGATGGCCTGCTGATATTCGGACAGCGAGGTCGTATAGCTGAACGTCTGATAGCCGTACGGCGCGGCAGCGGAAAACACGACCGCGTTGCTGTCCTGCGTGCCGACGAAGTTGAACGACAGCAACTCCTGCAAGCCAATCAGGTTGTTCGCCTGCACACCGGCGCGATAGCGCAGCGTGCCGGTTTGCGAGCTGCCATAGTTGTCGATGCCAAGGTCGTAGAAGACGCGGTCGCCGTAGTGATTCGTGATCGCCACCACCGAATCGCCAGGTGTCTCGCCGGGCATGATCTGGATCTCAGCCTGGTTGCGGCGCAACCGGTTGATCTGATCCACGCCCTGCTCGAGATCGGGCAGGCGCAGCACGTCGCCTACGCTGTCGCCGAACGCCCACGCAGTGCCCGCGTCCGTGATGAGGCCGCCGCCGTGTGTCGTGTACCAGGGCTCTTCAGGATCGCGCGGACGCAGCGGGTGGCCATTGAGCGTGAACGCCGAAACCTTGCCGTCGACGATATTGATCTTCAGCGTGCCCGACGCGAGGTTCTGCGCGCCGAGATAGGCGCGCGTCGTGATGTAGCCGCGCGCGATGAACGCTTCGGTGACACGACGCAGCAGCAGGTTGATGCGGTTGCGGCCAAGCTCTTTGCCGATGAACGGCGCGGCTATCATGTCGAGTTCGCGCTGCCCGAGCACCGTGTCGCCGATGAATTCGATGTGATCGATTTTGAACAACGGCTCCACGTCCGGCAGCGTGTCGACATCAGCACCTTCGGGAAGATTGACCACGGTCGGCTGCGGCACCTCGATCTGCGCGGGCGCCTGCTGGATTTCGTCGCGCCGCTGACGGTCGCGCTGCTCCTGAAGCAGCCGTTGCGCCGGGTCCTGCTCCGCGCGCATCGGCACGCCGAATGAAGCGCCGGGAGCGCCTGCGAGTGCCGGGATGTTCGGCAAGCCTGGCGGCAGCGTTTGCGCGAAAGCTCTGGCTGATGCGGTGCCGGCAAGTAGCGCGAGCGTGCAGTGCGCGAGGCAGTGTATGCGGTGCCTGGACGCGTGCTTTCCAGCGCGCTTCATGGCCCGCTTCATAGCCTGCTTCGCGACCCGCCTCATGGCCCGCTTCAAAGCCCGAACCATGACACGAGCCCGAGGTGATTGTGATTGCCGATCGTGACCGGCGCGCGGTACGGCGCGCGAATCGTGTTCACACCGCCTGCGGCCTTGATACCGCCAGGCGCATTGAACGCGCCGCCTTCGATATCGGCTTCGCCGGTCAGCTCCACCTGGCCTGTACCGCCGGTGAAAACGCCGCCGGTATCCGCCGCGAAAATCGCGGACCACGAATTGCCGAACCACGCCTTCAGGTCGTGCGTGCGGTTGATCGCGCTGTAACCGAGCACCGCCTGAGCGAGCGTCTTCGGCGCGTCGAGTTTCAGCGCGTTGAGCGCGAGCACCGTGCCGCCGGTGTTGGTAATCTGCGCGCCGGCTTTGAGCGTGATGTCCTGCGACGCTTCGATCACGCCGCCAAACGCCTGCACGTTGCTCGATGAAGACGAGCTGCAGAAAAAAAAGCACGTCTGCCGATACGAAGCCTGGCCCGTGAACACGCCTTGCGTCAGCAACTGATTGCGCGCAGTGATCGCAATCGAGCCGCCGTTGGCGAGAATCGACCCGCCCACGTTCGCCACGTTTGCGCCGGAGATAGAGAGCTTGCCGTCGTCGGCCGTGATGTAGGAGAGCTTCGACGGGTCGGCGATGGCACCGTAATCCACGTTGAAACCGCTTTCGCGATGCTCGACGAAGACGAGTCGCCAACTGCGATCCGAATAGCCGACCGGCGCCCCGCCGTTCGTACCGGCCGAATGATCGACGATGTTGTTCACATCGCCGCCAGCAGCGATCGTCAGCGCCTTGTTCGACAGGATGCGGGCGTTCTGATTGGTCACCGAACCGCCGGCAGTAATCGATACGTCGCCCGCGACGCCGAAAAGAACTGCGAGCGCGCTATCCGCGGTGGAGTGGTTCAGCACGTTGCCCGTTGCGTTCAACGTCACTGCGCCGAGCGATGTGGTGTCGAGGGCGTTGCTTTGCTGGCCCTGGATGAGCGAGCCGAAGTTGGTGATGTCGCCGATGCTCGTCAGCACTACGCCGCTGTTGGCCGAGGCCACCACCGACTGCGCCGTGGCGTCCTGCGTCAACGCGATGCCCGCGCCGCTGATATTGATGCCCGTTGCGGCGAGCAGACTGCTGCCCGTCACCGTAACCGCGCCGCTTGCGGCGAGGGTAGCCGAGCCGTTGTTCGTGGTGAGCTTCGTGTCGGTCAGTGCGATGCTGTCCTGCACCTGCAAGTCGAGATTGTTCTGCGCAGTAAGCGTGGTGTTGGAGAACTGCACCGAACCGTTGGAAGACAGCGTGAAGTCGCCAAGCGTTGCGTTCATCGGCCCCGCGCTGCGCACACCGGGGCCCTTGTCGGTGACGATCAGTTGCACGCGGCCGCTTGTCAGGCTGCCTGCTGCGGTGATGTCGATGGCGAATGTGTTTGCGGTGGCGAGCGTTGTCGAGGGGCTCAGTGTCAGCCAGTCGTTGCCGTTGTCCGTCGGTGAGACTGCTGTGTTCAGCGTGACGTTGCTGTTGCCCGCGACCGCGCGTATCGCGGCGGTTTGCGACGTGAATGTGTTAGTCAGCGGGCCGTTGATCAGCAGGTTCTTCGCGATCAGGTCGAGACCGATCAGTGCGCCCGTCAATCCTTGTGGGCCGACGACGATGGTGCCTGTGCTCGTGTCGAGCACGATGTCACGTTCGGGAAGTCCGGCTACCGGCACTGTGTCCTTGAAGCTGACATGCCCGGTTGTCAACGCCACGCGGCCGGTATTGACGAACGATCCGCCATTCACCGTAATGCCGTTTGGATTGGCCAATATCACATTGGCGCGAGAGCCGAGTACGTCGATACGGCCACTGATAATGCTGGGATTAGTGCTGGTGACCTGATTGACAATCGTTCGGGCATTAATACCGACGTTGTTCAGCGAAGCGCCTGCCGCATCGACATTGAAACTCGTATAGGTGTTACTGGAAACACCGGCGAATGCTGGGGCGATATTAACGGTTTGGTGGCCATTTGTGGCAGTAGAAACCGTCGTCGCAGTCGCGCCGTCAATGACAATACCTGCCGCACTGGCCGGCATTGGCGCAGCAGCAATCAGCAAGGTAAGCAAACAGGCGACGCGAGCAATCGCGCGCCGGCTCCCACATTGGGGGAGTCGTTGATAATACCGGCCTTCCATGAAACCCCGTCGGACTGACTCTCTCGTTTGTTTTTTGTCTGGGCGCGGGTTCTGTTGACCCATGCGCTCGCATTACGAATGTCGGCCCGTGGAGAGAAAACTTTAGTAAGTTTCTGAGAGATTTTTCTTACTTTTTCATTACAACATCGACATAGAGGGGGAGAAGTGATCAACCGTCACCAATTATCTGTTTCGCATAATTTCTAATCTTTCGTTCAGGCTTTTGACATATACGGAAACTCGTCATACGCCGTGCTTTTTCACGGCCTCCCGGTTTCGTCCACTGCACCAACGAGTTGCGAAACCGGTAGGCGAACGCATCGTACGTTTCCTTCACGGCTAACTACGGGGGTCCGATACGCCGAAAGCCAGCGCACGCGCTGAAAAACGAATAGTGCAATGCCAAGACGCCAAAGATCTGTCGTCCATAGCCGATATTCAGTCACCGCGTGATCGTACAACGTGGGTAAGTCCTGGCAAGTACGCCGACTCCACCGCAAGCCTTTGCCCCGGACTTTCCGCCGGCCTCGCTTCCCCAAACTGGAAACTATCAATGCGTCTCGTCCCGCTTTCAGCCATCTGCGTCGTCCTTCTCTCCGCGTGTGCGGGAGCTCCGGCCACCAATTCACTACCTGCCGACAGCGGACACGAAGTGGGCGCGGTGCTCAGTGGCGGTGTAAGCGATCTGCAGATCGATGCAGGATCTTCGACATTTCCGCCGAAGCAAGGCAGGAAGTCGTCGGGGCGTTGCGTGCCGAGCTGACGAAGATCGGCGTGCCCGTCGCTGCGTCCGGTGCGCCGGTCGTTCTTCACGTCACGGAATTCAAGACGCGTCCCGTCGCGGCACGAATCATGTTTGGTGCGCTGTCCGGCAGCGACCACATCAAGGGAACGGTGACGGTCGCAGGAGCCACGTTTGAGGTGGCCGACACAGGCGTCACCATGATGGGCGGCCTGGGTGTCGTCGCGAGAAACGTGGGTAAGCAAACGGCAGATCGCATCGGACAGCTCGCCGGTGTCGCCACCCGATAGCAGGCGTAACATTCGTGCGCGGTCAGCACATCGGCAGACCGCCCATAACCCTTGAAGACACGATGAGAAGCAAGTCATCACTGGACATGAGCGATGCCAAAACCGAATCTTCGGTCGATGCGGCGATGCTTCGACGGGCGCTCGCTCTGGGGAACGTCCCGACAGCCCTCATGAGGCCGCAGTCGCGCCACTCCGGTCAGATAACTTTCTCCAAGCCGGTCAGTCAGCCAAATTTAGGTTTTGCGAACTGGAAAGCCAATAAGCAGCCCTTGGCGACCTTTTCGAGGTTTGCTCAGCGTTCACTCGCGTTACGGCCTGCACACTCGCGCTGCCACCAATTCGTGACACGCATCACCGAAGGCTTCAACCGTTTCGTTACCTGCACGATTGCTCCGGTAGCTTCCGGCTGGAGCATTTGCCGGGTGGGACTTACACCCACTGGAAAGCGCCACCTTTTCACGGCGCACACCCACTTCTGCCCTTCGACCTTGCGCGACCGCAACGGCAGCTTCCAAGGTGCAAAGGTCATTCTTGTAGTCAGGTGTGTCGGCCAGCAAGTGCTTGGCCTTATAGAAACTTCTCACAAGGCCGAGTACTTGCCTATCAGTGCGGCATCCCGAACCACCGTTCGTCGGCCGCGATAGGCGGTAGACCTTTGTCACCTTTGTCGCCGTTGCGCGCCCGGGCGGTCAGGCATGCAGCACAAGTTTCTCTAGGCGCCAGTTCAGCAATTCAGCGACGAATAGCACGTCTTCCGAAGGACCGGCCATTTGAACGGCGACCTTTCGATCCTTACGTTTGGTTCGCCACGCCACTGTAAGGAAAACGAGGAATACGTTCGCCGTTCATCTGCCGAGTGCCCCCGAAGAAAACCGTTTCGCCACGATCGGATGTGGGGCTCTCCCCTCAAGGCTGAACCTCATACGGCGGAACTACGGATAGGCGTTGATCGTCCACCGCGCCGCCGACGGTGAAGTGATACAGGCTTTGCCACGTGTGATCCTTCACCCCGAGTAATGTGTGCATTTCATCGTCAAAAAAGCAGCCGATCCCCGTGGCGCGAATTCCGGCTGCCTCAGCTTCGAGATAGAGCGCCTGGCCGAGAATGCCACATTCCCACAAAAGATAGCGATATCGCCATGGTTGATTCAAGGCGATTTCGAATCTCGCGATCATCCCCAGCGCAAAGCACGAGTCAGCGCCGATGTCCTGGTGGCAGCAGATCAACTTTGCCGCCGCGCGCAAATCGTAAGGCAGTAGAAGATAGAGCGGCAGATGGTTCGGCCCGGTCTGTTGCCACAGCCATTCTGGACGCAGAGACCGCTTGAGATTCGGCAGCGCTCCTGGATTTCTGACGAGCATATAGAGGCCCGGCTCCAGGCCGTCGACGCGGTGCACCAAGAGTGCCGCATGCACTTCGGCAGGAGACGTCAGCGCATTCCACGGCGGCGTGTCGGGATGTGTCAGCAGGCAGGCCAGCATGCCGAAAAACGCCGCGTCGCTGATGCGCGTCGTTCCATCGAAGTTCACGGCGCTGCGACGCTGTCTGGCGATTCGGGCGAAGCTGAGATCAAGGGCTGGCGTCGCCGGCGCTGAACGCCGCTCCGGATTCGGCGAGAATGGTTCACGAGTACGGGTCTTGTGCGTGGCGCGATGAATCGAATCGATGTCCGGCCACATCACGTGTCCCGAACTCAGCTGATTTGCGCGTCCGTGCCACTGTGCCTTATCCAAAGCGATCAGCATGCTCTCGAGATCGGGCCGCGTCTCAGGGTTGCCAATCCAGAGCAAAAGATCCGGCGCCTCCGTCTCGGCTTCCCTGAAATCTTCGCGGCGGTCCACTCCAAGCAGGTCGGCCACTGCATCATCCGCAACCGCCTCCATCAACCGCGTCTGCCAGCCGAGCGCCGCCGCTGCGTAACTCATCGCGGCGATGACATGGCCGCAATCCTGTTGGCAGTAGCGCCAAGCTCGCATGCCGTATTTCCACGCTTCGCGCCAATGGATCGAGCTTATGCCGATCAGCACACCACTTTCCGAAAACGCTTCCGTCCATTGTGGCTCGTCCAGCGCAGCGCGCTGTTCAAGCGCATGATCCCGGCTCAGGTAGTGATAGACGCCTGCGGACAAGCCGGATAGAGCCGGACACAGAAGATAGCCCTCGGTCGGATGCAGATTTCCGCTGGAAGGGTTGCAGCGTAGCGCCCACCGCTGGGCGCCATATGTTTTCCACGCCGACAAGCCGAGCGAGAGTTCGAACAGGATTGCCAGATTCGATAGATCGATTCCGTGTGCGGGCGGCAGGGTGCCGCAGCGTAACTCGTTGTAGAGTGTGGCCAGGGTGTCCGCGGCTAACGGCAGACCAACGCGCGGTGTGCCGCGAAACACCCGGAACGGATCCGGCTGGGTTGTCCAGTCGAGCCCCCCAGGGCCAGGAGCGTAGAAGTTGAGACGGTGCTTGCTGCGTTCGTGATAATCAAGCAGCGCATGCTTTAACTGATCCATGTCCACTCACACCTCGAATACCCGCACACACGGCTGTACAAAACGGGATGGCTCGACGTTGGAGCGTGGCCGTCATCGTGGACCCTGGTGCGCTTCGGCCAACTGCCATCGCCTTAGGTGCCCGCCGCGCCGTGCGCGGCACTCGGGCAGGGCGGCGTTTCTGGCGCGCGAGTCGCCCTTCAGGTGTTTACGAAGGCATTCGGAGCTGAAGACTTCAAAAACTCGTGGCCATCCCAGGTTAGCCGCCAGTCGCTTCCCAATGAGCGCACCAGATTTGCGTCGGCCAGCAGGTTCAACTGATACCATACCCCTCGGTTCGAAATATCGAACTCGTCCTTGAGCGCGCCCTCAAGGTCGAATTCACTGAGGTGCGGGGCCTTGTTTTCCTCGAGGGTCTTCAGTATGGCGATCGCCAGATTCATATTGCGTTTCACGATCTCATCGTCTCGTAGATAGGATCACTTCTCGGGATGACGCGACGGCGCAACGTCCACGCAAGCGCTCCGGGAGCGGTGTGCTGCACACCTGTCGCACTTCTTCAAGTTCCGCGGATCAAAGAAGCACACACAGTGTCTGGAAGCGTCGTAGGTGCGACTGGGATCAGGAAAGTTGAGTGTCACGTCACTTGTCGCCATCTAACCCTCCTGATAGATATAACGCCACTTATCGCGTTGACATTGATGCGGGCGTTGCTGCTATCGATGCAACTCCGAATACCGCACAGGCTTCTGCCACGAGCCGAACGCGCCGATTGACTCTCGGCACCGGTCGTGCGCATCGTTCGGGATTCAACGTCTGGATCCCTTCATACCTCCGGTTTCCATGGCCGCATTTCGCTCCTCGTTTGCCCCAATGGGGTCCATGGTCTCGTCGATGGAGGGTGTGGCGCGCTCGGTGGCCGATCTCGTTTCGTCGCCGGAGGTCTCCGATCCTCCAATACACTTTTCGCGGTCTTCCCTTGACGCCGGAGTTGACGGGCGATGCTTAAAAATATGCTGGAGCCTCCGCGCGACGAAGATAGGTCTACGGTTGGCTTCTCCGCATGGGCGCGGCGCTGGAACCCGAGGTCTTCGTGCAACGAACAGTCGAATATCGCGGATTCAAAATTCAGATCGATCTGCTTTCGACATCGACGGACATGTTCGATGTCTGGTTTCGCATTGAAGGGGCCATCAAGCCTCCTGGTGCGGCAGCACTTGGCCAGCGCATCAAAATTCGCGGTGGCCCATTTTCCCGCCGCTGGGCTTACCTTATTGCGGAGATCGCCGGCCAAGCCCCTATCGACGTAGTCCTCGGGCCCACTGAGTAGACGCGAACTGCGGGACGCGTCGTATCTCGTAACGATGGCGTTACACGCTGACCGGAACCGCATCGTTGACCGCGCCGTCAATGGTTACGGTGCATCCAACCCATGTGATGTGCATCAAGCCACCGAACCAACTCGTCACCCTTGTGATCGCGCATGTAACGTTGCGCCAGCACGAACGCGACGACCAATAGGACCGCAAGGCCGACCACAAAGCTGATCATGGACTGAGTCATGGCAGCCTCCTTACTAGGTCGTGCCCACCTTTACATTGTAGGCGATGCGCTCACGGATACCGGTATCCGCCCGGTTTCTGTCCCTCAGGAACAAATCAGCGATTCCCTGGCCCGGCGGTCGAATGGAGGCCGTCCGCTCCGCTTTGGTTCCGGCCAATTTCTCATACGCCAGGTAAAAAAGCGGCCGACTATCGCTGAGAGAGTTAAGCGTTTCCATATCAATCTCTTGAATGAACGGAGATCGATTGTGCGCGCCCCGCAGCGGTCGCTGTTCGACTCCCGCTCCAGCCGTTCGGCGAGTTTTTGCAAATGTCACTACGCCGTTCGAAAGCGGCCGTCCCAGTCGCTCAACGCGGGGCGGCCTCGGATGGAGCCGATCAACGCCGTTCCAGTCCATCTTCGCGAAACATGATGCCATTGTGGACCTCCCTGTGCGGGGCCATCAGCACGTCTACATTTGTCGCCGAGTTCCGTTTTTATGTAAACGATGCGCCCGCTATGCTGGGCACCCTTCTGGGCCGTGCTCGCCGCGCGGCGGCAAACACGCGTCACCAAATACCTCGCCCCATTCACCGAAGCTGCGGTCGGAAGTCAGGGCGATGGCGCACTTCTCGTGACACGCATTGACGAGCTGGAAGAATAGATTGCCGCCGTTCGAGCCGATCGACACCTACCAATCTCATCAACCATCAGCGAGCTGTTGCGCGCGAGGAATCGTACACGTTGCATGAGATACCCGTTCACCAAGGGATACGTTTTTGGGGGCAAGCTTAAGGGTGGGCACGCGACGCTAATTGCGAGGGCCTCGACGTGTTTTTGGATCGACCCATGTCTCCCGGAGGCGCGTCGCGTCGTACACTGTCAAACACCAGATAAAAGGAGGCCATCATGAGCAAAGCCCAAGACGCCAAGAAGACGGAAAAGAAAGTCGCCACCAGAACGCCCAAGGAGAAGAAGGACATGAAGAAGCTGAAGAAGGAGGCTTCGAAGCGTCAGTGATCTCGCAATGTCACGGGGCGCCGCTGGATTCGACTTCGGGACAGCGGCGCTCTTGTCAGTGTAGTAGCAACGGTTCCGCCTGATAAAAGCTTCAAATGAGGGGTTCGGTCGCGCCGACTCGCGAAAGAGCACGCCCCATCTTCGGGATGAAGTTCGGGCGGCATCTCGCTATCGGCTGGTGCGCGCGAACCGCACCCAGCAGCCAGCGTCGATCAGCGCGTGTCCGATGGCCGATCCCAGATGACTCTTGGCGGCGCCAGGCGGCCCGAACAGGAGAATCGTGGCGCCTTTCTCCAGCCAGGATTCCCCGGTTGCCAGCGCATGTCAGCGTCGGATAGATATTCCTCATTTGCAGGTGCGCCGCATAAATAGCTGATTCGCTACTACAATAAACAGATGCCGCACGACTCCGGGCGTTTATGGAACACGACACGGTCGCGTCCGCAAACATCGATATCCAAGCCGATAGTCAGGCCGACTCGTGGTTTGCGAAGCTCGGACCAGGACTCATAACCGGCGCGGCGGACGACGATCCGAGCGGTATCGCCACCTATTCGCAGGCGGGTGCGCAATTCGGCTTCAACATGCTCTGGACCGTCCTGCTGACGTATCCGCTGATGGTCGCCATTCAGGTCGTGAGCGCGAGAATTGGGCGGGTGAGCGGTCATGGTCTCGCGACGAATCTTCGGCGCCATTACCCGCGATGGCTGCTGTACGGCACCGTCATCCTCCTGCTGGTGGCGAACACGATCAACCTTGCAGCCGACCTGACGGCCATGGGTGCGGCCGTCAATCTGCTCGTCGGCGGCCCCACGCGCGCTTACACGGTCGGACTGGGTTTGGTTTCGCTGGCGTTGCAGGTGTTCGTGCCGTACCGCGGGTATGTTCGCGTGCTCAAGTGGCTCACCCTGACACTGTTCGCGTACGTCGGCGTCGTCTTTGCAGTGCAGATCCCGTGGGCGACTGTGGCGCTGCGGACGGTACTTCCGCACGGCTCGTGGAGCGCCGGCTACATCACGACGGTGGTCGCCGTGTTCGGCACCACGATCAGCCCGTACCTGTTCTTCTGGCAGGCGTCGCAGGAGGTCGAGGAACTGCATGCCAAGAAAGGACAGCAGGCGTTGACTAAAATGCCGTCACAGGGTCCGGCAAACCTGAGCCGAATCCGCCTGGATACGTCGATCGGGATGGCGTTCTCGAATCTCATTGCGTTTTTCATTATTCTCACCACCGCGGTCACACTGCATGCCCATCACATCACCGACATCCAGACTTCGGCGCAGGCCGCCTCCGCGCTGAAACCGATCGCCGGCCAGTTCGCGTTCCTGCTCTTCAGCCTCGGCATCATCGGCACGGGGCTGCTCGCGCTGCCCGTGCTGGCCGGCTCGGCCGCCTATGCGATGGCCGGCACTTTCCGGTGGAAAAACAGCCTCGCGCTCGAACCGCAGCTGGCGAAACGGTTCTACGCGGTTATCGTGCTCGCGACGGTCGTGGGCCTCGCGCTCGATTTCACGTCGATCGACCCGATCAGGGCGCTGTTCTGGAGCGCCGTCATCAATGGCGTCACATCGGTGCCGATCATGATACTGATGATGCTGATGGCGTCGAACCCGAAGGTCATGGGCACCTTCGTGACGCCCGCGCCGCTGCGGATGCTGGGATGGCTTTCAACCGCGGTGATGGCCGCCGCGGTGATCGCGATGTTCGTTTTCATCTGAGAAGTGACTCAGATCGGTACGCGGTAGCCGTAGAATTCGTGATCCTCGTTGTAGCCGCCTTGTCCCGCGCCGAGATCGGCGAAATCGTGCACGAACTCGATGGCCGCAACCCACTTAACCATCTTGAAGCCGAGTTCGTTCTCGCATCGCAGCCGCAACGGCGCGCCATGCAGCACGCTGAGCGGCGCGCCGTTCATCTCATAGGCGAGCATCGTCAATTCGTGCCGCATGTTGGCGATGCTGTGGACGTCGTAGTAGCGTCCGCCATCGCCACCATCGGCCAGTGAATAGAACACCGCGAAGCGGGCGTCGGCCGTCGGTTTCACCAGATCGAGGAGATGACGCATCGGAACGCCGCCCCACCTGGCGACGCCGGACCATCCCTGAATGCAGAAATGCGTGGTGATCTGTTCCTGCTTCGGCATCGCTTTCAGCTCGGCGTATGTGAGCTCTGCCGGCTTTTCGACCAGCCCATCGATTCTCAGCCGGTAATGCGCAAAGCCATCTCTCACGAGTTGATCGAACCCGGCCGATGCCGGCATCGTCCCGTTGGGCCAGAAGTACGGCGAGATGTCCTGTTCGGTGAGCTGGCTCGTCGGGTCCCACCACTGCGTCACGCTATTGAATGGCCGGGCCAGGAACGCTCCGATCCGCTGAACGAGACGCGCATGACGAAGCGTGAACGGCGACGCCAGCCACCAGGTGACGGCCACGAGGGCCATGGCCGGGACGAAGACCAGCACGC
Organism: Paraburkholderia graminis; assembly: GCF_003330785.1. NCBI lineage: Bacteria > Pseudomonadati > Pseudomonadota > Betaproteobacteria > Burkholderiales > Burkholderiaceae > Paraburkholderia > Paraburkholderia graminis. Next base: position 85,316 of record NZ_CP024934.1, on the reverse strand, counting down.
CGCTCCAGGAGTCGCCGTTCACACCCGCGAACATCATGTTCAGGTTCACCCGGGCTCCGGTGATGAACACCAGCGTCACGTGCGCGAGGATGTAGAACAGGAACCAGCACAGCGCGATGAAATGAATCGAGCGCGCGCGCTGCCGGTTCAACGCCCGGCCGACCCAGCCGAGCCGGTTGGAAATCGCCGGGCTCTGCACGAAGCCGGTCAGGATGGAGGTGGGCGCCGCGATGAACACGGTAATGAAATAGGTGATTTGTTGCAGGCTGTTGTAGCGCAGCCAGCTGTGATCGGCGGGGAACGTGAGCGACAGATACTGCAGGGCGGTCGAGGCCGCGTTGGGAATCACTTTCCATGTCGTTGGCACCAGCCGTAGCCACTGGCCTGTCGTGAACAGCAGCGCGTAAAAGACGATGCCGTTGATCATCCACAGTAGCGTGATCGAAAAATGCCACCATCGCGCAAGGCCGATGGAGTGACGGATTCCAGGAATGCCGAGCCACCCGGGGAGCGTGACCGAATCGTCCTTGGCGGTCCACACGCGGCCGGCGGGCACCGCCTTCTGGAAGCGAAACCATTCCGTGCCGGGCGTGCAGTCGCGTTTCCAGTACAGCCGCGGGTGGTCGGCGAGAATCTGAAATCCCGCGCGAATGATGAACGCCATGAAAAACAGGTTCAGGAAATGCTGCAGCCTCAGCCACGCCGGGAATCCCGTGACGACCGCCACCGCGGATGGCGGGATGCCCGGGTAGCGCACGAGGAATTCCTGCACCGCCGGGACTTGCCGCAGTGCTTGCGCGATGGCTACGCCGACAACCAGCAATACGAAAGCAATCGGCAGCGTCCACAGCACGTTGACCCAGCGCTGACCGATCCGGATCCTGGGCACAACGCCTGCCTGCGGCGGTAGCCAGTGATTCAGGCGAACCCGGTCGTCCGCGGGGCTTAGACTTGCCTCCACCGGATCATGCGGAGGTGCCGGGCGAATGTGTGCCATCCTTGTCTCCTCCTGCAGTCCCGCAACCTCGTGCCTGGACCACGTGTCTAGCGCGCCATCGAGTCGAGGAGGACGTGAAAAATTCGCTCAACGACCGGACGAGCGCCTGGAACGCGCCCGCAATGCGTTGATTTCATCGAGCAGGTCGAGGGCGAGCGCAATGCCCGGTGCGTTGATCTCCAGATCCTGTGCGAGCCGCCGGGCGGTTCGCACGCGGCGCAGTGCGACACCGCTGAAGCGCCATTCGCGCGGCGTGGTGCCTTGCGGCTCGACTGCGCCTTCTGCGATCCATAACGTCACTTGTTCTTCCGACGCGCCGCTTGCCCGGCACAATTCAACGAGCGTGAACTCGACGTCCTCCTCGACAATCTCACCTTCCACAAAGAGCGTCACCGATTCTTTCATGGTCGACCACCCGTAAAATGCGCGCGCGGATCGAAGTGGAATGCGTGCCGCATCGTTTCGTAGGCCGCCCGCGCGCTGTCACTGTCGGCCGGCGGCAGCACGATCGTCAATATGACGTACAGGTCGCCCGGCGTCTTCCCCGGAATCCCCTTGCCCTTTAGCCGCAGTCGCCGGCCGCTGGCCGATCCAGCTGGCACGGTCAGCTCCACCGAGGCATCAGGAGTAGCAACGGTGACCTGGGCACCGAGCGCGGCCTCCCAAGGCGCCACCGGTAGATCGAGCGAAACATCGCGTCCGTCGACACGAAAACGCGGATCGTCGCGAAAGGAGATTTCCAGATACAGGTCACCGGCCGGTCCGTGTCCCGGGCCGGCGCCACCCTGACCGGCAAGGCGCAGGTGCTGCCCTGCCCGCACGCCCCTGGGAATGGTAACGTTCAGCGTACGCAGTTGCAGGATGACCTGACCGTGGGCAAGGACCGGCATTTGCAGCGAAACGGAACGCTGCGCGCCGTAATAGGCGTCCACCAGATCGATCACGACTCTGGCGTGATGATCCTGTCCGGGGATCGGACGTCGCCCGCCACGATAGGCATCCTCGAGATCGTCCGCGGTCGCGGCGCCGCGATCGGGTGCCGCGCCATGTCTTTCCGTTTGCCGCGAACGTCCGCCTGTGTGCGCACCGCCGAACATCGCTTCAAAGAATTCACTGAAATCCGCATGGGCGCTGGGCCCGTTGCCTGCGCCGCTGAATTCGAAGCCCTCGTCCCAGTCGGGCGGCGGCCGAAAATCCTGGCCGTTCTGCCACTCGCGGCCCAAACGGTCATAGGCTGCGCGTTTCTCCGTGTCCTTGAGGACCTGATAGGCCTCGCCCAGTTCCTTGAAACGGTCCTCCCCATCGGCCTGCTGGCTGACGTCCGGATGATATTTGCGCGCGAGCTTGCGATACGCGCGCCGGACCTCGTCCTGCGTTGCAGTGCGTGGCACTCCTAGAACCTCGTAGTAGTCCTTGTATTTCATTCCAGAGTCCGCCTGATTCGAGCAGTGCAGCCCTTTCGTATTCCGTCGGCCTCTTGCGCCTACCTGTCGTGCTTCCTTCAGCTCACCATACGGGGTTTACGTGAGTAAAGGAATCGTCCGTTCAAGTTGCGTCAGGTCTCTTTCGCATCGGTAGCGCGGCATCAGGAGCATTGCAACGGTGATTCGGTGTCACCGAACAGCGCTGTGTCGGCCGGGCTACATGTCTACGCTCTATCGTACAGGGTGTGAGGGCCCCGGCCTTGTCACACGAGCCATCGATGGCTTCACCCGCGCGGCTTCACGTCGAAATCCATTCGGCCTCGCCTGGATGGCGGTATGGAACCGTACCCGTTCTTGTCATATCTGCGCCAGCAGACCTGACATCAGAGCCCCTTTATGATTCTTCTACCGGGACGATGCACGCGCCACCGGAAAAAAACCGGCGCTTCGCCGATTCTTCCACGTTCAGGGTCGCATAAAGCCGCTTCCAGCACCCAGCAATTTGCTTGCGTGCCTGACCCATTGCTTCGGCCGTCTGTACTGAGTCCCGTCGACGACCCGCTTTTGATCTTCGGGGGCCACCGGCATGCCATCATCCGTCGCATTCGCTGCGGCTTCTCTCCGCTTCCTGCTTTCTGCCAGTTCTTCGGCATTTACCTGGTCATCAATCATGATGCACTCCTGCTGTGGAAAAACTGGTTCGCCAAAAGGCAGTTGGCGTCGCCCACGGTGGCGGGACCTACCGCAACGAACAACGTTGCATAGCGCCGGGGCTTGACCTCGCTGGAGGGAATGGTGTCGATTCGCACGACGGATGAGAACTGGCGCGGACCTTTCGCATACGGGTCACGGTGCAGCGGGAATACCTGGTGAGAGTACGCACGTAGCTCGTCCCCTCTGTACTCGATGGTGGGGATGGTCATGATGGCGCGCTCCTTAAGCGATACTGACCGTCATGAACCCATGCCTGTCCGGATGCGAAAAAGGGCGGTCAGGTCATCTGGATCTTTTCACCATGCGCTCAATGCCATCGAAAAGCACACTAAATGGTGACGTGGTGAACCTGACAGCTTGCGTCGTGCTGGCATCGCAAAGACGACCTGCTGATGCACGTGGTTTTGGTGCTGCACGCGAGCCGCACACCGCAATCGCCTACGCAATGTATCCGGATCCAGATGTGGAGGCGTTAGTCGTGCAGCCAGCCCGAGCGAAGCCGCTCATCGCGAGGGCGGCGCTCGCGGTACGGCCATTCTGCGACCTTCGACTTGCTTGCGGGAACGGGCGCGGACCGTGGCGTCGATTAACGGCCCGTCCGAAAGCCCGCGACGTGGTGTTTGAACCGCGCAGTAACGCGGCTGTGGCAGAGACAGGCGAAGACCTGGATAACCAATAGAACGCCAACCGGACGCAGACTCCGGCCAACCGCCGCCAGCGGCTCGCGCGGGCTTGTCGCGAAAGCCCGCGCCATGCTGGTTTTCCCGTCAGTCCTCCGGGCCGGTTTCTGGATCGGCGGCCAGTACGGCGAAGGCGCACTGCGTGTACGGGGCGAGACGGCCGGCTACTCCCGCACGGCTGGCCACCCCGCCAGTTGGTCGCGCTGATCACAAAGCTTGCTCGGTGACGGGGGCGAACGTGCAGCCGTGCCGTACAGGCCGGCCAGCTTCTGGCGACATCTTCGGGCCGGTTTGCGCCCAGCTGCCTGACAGGAAGTTCAGACGGTGATCCATCTCTCACCGATTCGGCAGCGCTGCCACGAAAACAGGCGCGGCGTTTGCTCGGAATGCTATCGGGAACACAGGGTCAAAAAACATGAAAACGACGTCGAATGCGCGAGATATCGTGGTGGTGGCGGCCTCGTTTGGCGGTCTGCAGGCACTCAGAAAAATCCTGCCCTCGTTGCCCACTGATCTTCCCGCAAGCGTCCTCGTTGTCCTGCATATCGGGGCGTGGCCCAGCCTGCTACCCGAAATTCTTCAGACTGACTGCCTGCTGCCGGTCATGCATGCACAGGACGGCCAGCCCATCGCCCAGGCAACGGTCTATGTGGCGCCGTCCGACCGGCACATGCTGATGCGCAACGGCGTGATCGTTCTGTCGACCGGCCCCAAGGAAAAGTTTGCGCGTCCGGCCGCTGACCCCCTGTTCCGTTCCGCAGCAGTCGAGTATGGCTCCCGTGCGATCGGCGTTATCCTGACCGGAAAACTTGACGACGGCGCAGCGGGACTGAGGGCTGTCGACGCGTGCGGTGGTTTTACGATCGTCCAGGATCCGTCGTCCTGCCTCGCCGCGGATATGCCGAAGGCGGCCCTCCGGGCAGTTTCACCGGACAAGGTTGTGCCGCTCGAAGGCATCGCCGCAGCCATCGTCAGCGCGCTGACGGACGATTCGCGTAAAGGAGTCAGCATGGACGAACGCGAGCAGATTGCGCTGGAAACGAAAATCGCCTTGACGGGAAGATGATCGCCCGGCGACCTCGAGCAGCTCGGTCATCGGTCGGGCTTGACGTGCCCCCGACGGTGCCGGCGTCGTGTGGCGCATCAGGGATGACCTGCCGTTCCGGTACCGTGCCATACCGGGCATGCATTTTCAGCGCTGTCGCTCAGGTGCGAACAGCGCAGCGGGGCTGAAAAATGCGTTCTGGTCGGCGGTACGACGCCTGCAGTAGAGTTGCTACGGGCAGAAGAGCAGCTCTCGCTGACGGAAGCCGCGGGCAGCCCCGGAGCATCCGATTCGCGCGTGGAAAAACACCGTTTGCCGGCGGCCATCGAGGGTAACCAGGCGACTGGCGCCCGACTCGGGAACAGCGACGCCGGAAAGACCGACGTAAAAGGATGCATTCTGGTCCCGGCAGTAACATCTGAAATGGGTCACATGCTAGTCTCCGTCGACAGAGGGGAGGCTTCCATGCAGCGAACGATCACGTACCGCGGCTTCGAGATTCACGTCGAATTGACTCCGGCTGCAGAGGAAACGTTTGACGTGACTTTTCTGATCAAAGGCGGAACCAACCTCGAAGTGCTCGGCGCGCGGGGAGGCCGCATAAGGTTGCGCAACGGCCCTTTTACCGAACGATGGGCCTACCTGGTGGCCGAAATTGCAGGTCAAGCCGCAATCGACGTGTTACTGGGGCCAGTCGACTGATTCCGCTTCTGTTTCTTGACTCCGTATCGGCATAAAGGTGCAAGGTCGACGTCGGCCAGCGCTATGCTTATACCCGGACCAAGCCGGGTTTGGTTGAAGTCACACAGGTCATCGGGAAGCGTCTGCATCCGGGCATGCGTCCGCCCCCGGCGGACGAAGTGCCTCGGTGAGAACGGACATAGCGTCTTCCAAGATGAATGCGCACTCAGTATCTCGACCGTTTGATGTTTTCGAAAGCGACCGTTAGCAAAAGCCGATTTCCTTGATAATCGGATGCCCGCTTCGGCGGACGACGGGATATGCGCGATCGGCGGAGAATGTCCGTTATCTGTGGCGGAGCCGACGTCTGAACGTCCGACTGACGACACCGGCGAATGACGCTTCATGGCCGCCTTGAGGCAACACCGCTGTCAATTTGATCGCCGGAAACCGGTCATTGCGCGGGGACATACGAGACCTCGGGCATGTAAACTGGATAGACGCCTCGACCGGCGGCTCCTGGCCGTTGCGTGCCGCACGCGGCTGATCACGGCTGCGTCCGGAACATGCTGTCGCGGATGGCGAATCGTTGCCACCAGTAGATCAGTTTTTCGAATCCTTCCATTAGTGAAGCGGCTTCAGGAGTCTGCATGAAGCATGCGAAGATTGGCGCGGCGTACAGATCGGCAAAGGTCACGCCACCGCCGATCAGGAACTCTTGGTCGTCCATCAACCTGTTTAGCTCAGATAAACAGACAGTCGCGCGCGGCAGCGCGGCTGCGATCTTTTGTTCATTTGCTAACCGGCCGTCGCGAGTTGCAACGACTCTTTCAACGTATATGTCCCAAATGAGCGTTTGATAGGCGTAGGCGTCCAGTATCCCAACGATCTGGTTTACCTGGGCGCGAGCTTTTGGATCAGTGGGCTGCAACTTGCATCCCGGAAAAGCGTCGTCAATGTAGCGCACGATCGCGCCTGTCTCGTAAAGGTGGAAGCCGTTGTGCTCAGATGCCGGAATACGACCGAACGGGTGCCGTGTCAAATGCTCCTTTGGAACACCAGTCTCGGCGAACACATCGACTTCAACCAGGTCGTACTTGACCTGCTTCTCTTCCAGCGCAAGCCGGACGATCCGCACGTAGACGCTCCATGCGACGCCGTATACTGTCACCACTTCGGTTGCCGGGCATGGCATCGCCCCTCAGTCGCGCATGACAGGGCGCGAACACTATGATTTGCTTTAGCGAAGAACTGCGGCCTTCAATTCAACGTCGCGACTCGGACCGGCGCGCTGATTGTCGTCGATCTGGACATTCGCAATAATCGCAGTCAAATCAAACTCGAAATGAGGTGGCAGCCACACGTGGCCCGGTGACCATGGCGAGCAATCGGCATGCCGCCATCGGTCATCGACGGATCACCTTCCTCGATCAAGTTCGGCGACACGTCAGGATGCAGCGGGCACGAAACGCGGTCGCCTTTACGGGCGACGAAGCGGCCATCGTAACGCATCGTCGCCGAGCCAGTCAGCACTTTGCCGCCGTGATCCGTATCGTCACCGGTGCGAATTAAATTCATCATATCAACCTGCTACTTATCCAGAAGAGTCTTCAAATAGTCAACTCGTTGCCTGGTGATTGTGACGAGACAGTCTTTCGTGATTAAACCAGCGCCAACACCTTGAGATTGCGAGGCTTCAGCTGCAATATAGCCATTACACTGCTTTTCTCTGTAGTTAAGCCAGGCCTTCTGTGACTGTTCAAATTCATCCTTGTACTGGGTGGATGTATATAACTTTTGATAGATTGCATTCAGCTCTCTTTTTGAGCTATCCAGAGCGTGATTCGCGCAGGATAAATCGCCATATACGTTCCCGCCGTCGGCGCATGTCTTGGCAAAGGCACTCGGAGACAGCACTAAAAGGATCACACAAATGATTTTTCTCATAACACTCTCAACAGATTGTGATTTATAACTCTGGAAGCTCTATGGCATAGGGTTCTGGCCTAGAGGACATCAGCCCTTGCGTAGTGCCGTGCACATGAACCGCATGCCCACTTCCATACCTGTAGCCAGTAATGCTTGCTTGATGGATGACATCTTCAACCCATGCCCTCGTCGCCGCCGAAGCCTCGTCTAAAGCATATGGATTCGCATAGCTCAGGTTATTTCCAACCAAGGAAGGCCCGCCGTTGGCCCGATCTTGTAGATGAGCAATAACCAGGGACCTCACTCTCGGAGAAACCCGGCTCTCGGGGACATTTTGCACACTTCCATAAGCAGTTGGCCTCGGAGCATTGATGTCTGAGAATTGCCATCTTTCGTTAATTACACCTCTAATGGTGCTCCACTTTTCAAGCCCAGACATGCGACGGTTCAAAATGGTATCAACCACGGCACCCGCCTGCTTTCCCAAATTATCATCATTCAAGCTCAGCGCCACCTCGGTTGCCGTAACTTTAATCAGATCATCTACATCCTGAGCGGACAGCCGAAGAACCGTTGTCTTATCAATAGAGCCAATGAAATTTCCAATCAATCCGATGGGGTGCAAGTGCCACGGCGTTGGCTCCTTCGGGAAGCCCTCGACGCCCGTCACCTGTTCCCACCATTGCAGCTTGTTGATCCGCTCAAGCTCGCTTTTCCAGAGCCACAGAAGCTGTTTCATCAACGGTGAGAGGTCATCCCACTTGCCCGGTCCGCCACCCCATTCGCTCTCGCAACGCACTACCAGATGCGAAAGCGCTTCGGCGAGCCACGGCGTCTGTTGGGCCTGCCTCAACTCCTGCGCCGTTACCTTGCCGTCATGATTCGTATCGACTGCCTTTTCCAGCTTCGTGATGAGTTCACCACCATTCACGAGCGACGCGCTCGACTCGAATTCCGACTTGTCCTCGCCTTCGATTAACTGCTGTGTGACATGCAGGTAACGCTTGAGCATGTCAATCGGCTTGATACTGCTGTGATCGATCAGCTCAAAACCGGGCCAGTCCCACGGTCTACACATACGGGTGAGCGGATGGTCCTTCTCACACACCCAGCCCTGACGGGTTGCGCCGTCCTTCGTGCCGATCGTGATGTTCCACCAGCGCACGCCTTTGTCATCCTTCGCAACGTTCTGTGCGCCAAGCTTGTCCAGATCGACACGACGGAACACGTCACGGAAATCCGCACCGGGTCCCTTCGCGTTCGCGACCTTCAAAGGGAAGTCTTTCCAGCCTTTGACGACGCCTGTCGTCGTCTGGTTCGCCAAAGTCGCATCGACCCATAGCGGCGTTCCGGTGTTCTGGAGCGGCGGCGCTGGATGGTGCCCATGATGGCCGCCGGAATGACCGTGCGGGGTCTGAGCCGATGTGTTCGGCGTCGCTGGCGGAGCGATCTTCGGCTGCACCCTGACCCAGCGTGAGCCTTGCAGATTAGCGAGCGGCACCAGATGCAGGCCGGTCTGCGTCAACGTCTGGTCGGGTTCGGGAACATCCGTCACCAACAGTGCGCCCGGCGAAATTTCAAGGAACGCTTTCGACTCCGGCAACTGCTTGACCCGTTCCCGACTCCTGCTGATGAAGTCCTGCAGATCCGGTCCGGCAAACGTTTCCAGATGGAGCATGGGGTGCGTGCGTCCCGGCGGCAGTGAGCTTGAATCGCTGTAGTCCTGATACTGGCCGAGATAGCCGACCACCGTGCCCGCCGTCACGGCGAACGGGGTCTTGAGCACCACCACCTGATCGAGCGGCTTCGGGTCAATCACGACATCCAGTTCATTGACATACACCCAGCCATACGGCACGTGGGGCGACGCCGGCTGACCCGCTACCGCCCCGACCGGCGTGCCGCTCCTGATCGTCGCGATCTTCGCCCAGCCGGGCTTGTCCGATTTTTCCGTCGTGGAGACAATCAGTTCAGAGCCTGTCGGCAGCAGTCCGATAATCTTTCCGTTTGCTGAATCGCGCACACGGATGCCGGTGACGGGTGAAGGCGGGGGCGTATCGTCCTTCGCATCGCTGGCGTCGCCAGCGGCTGGCGGCGGCAATTTGAAATCATTCCGGATGAGGGTTGCGATCGGATCGCTGTCCTCGCTGCCTGTCTGTTGCGTCAGCGGTGCTGGCGACGCAGGGGGCTTCGGCTTCGGTACCTGCTGTTTGTCTTTTGCCTTCGCGCCGACCCGGTAATACCGGTCACCCTCCCAGAACGGCATCGGCTGGATTTGCGGCGCCTTCGGGTCAACGGGAGCCTCCTTCGCCGCTTCCATCGCGATTCTGTACCCGACCCAGTCCAGCAGGTGCATATACAGACTGAAAAACACCAGCGTGTCGGCGGCGGGAGCTCTCGGGGGCTGCGCAGGGGCGCCTGGAGTGCTCGCTGCAGCTGGGGCGCTCGCAGTGCTGGCCGCAGAAGCTGAGGCCGCGGGCGTGCTGGATGCGCCCGGCGCACTGGCCGCGTTCGGTGAGGCCGCATCCGGTTTCGGTTGCGGCGGCGGAAGCTGCAGCTTGTGACGGATGAGCACGAAGCCCGTCGAATACAGCGCCGAGCGCTTGTCCTTGTATTCGAGTTCGGGGTATTTCGAATCGAGCCGGTACGCAACCACTTCGCCATCCGCAATCGCGCGGATGCCAACGTCCTGCTTCAACGCGTTGCCGGTCTTTCCATCAAAGTGTATTCCGCCGTGCCACAGGCCATTTGCGCCGAGCGGGTAGAAGCCGTTCTGCGCATTGCCGAGCGCCTTCATGTAGGTCATCGGGTCGGCTGCGTCGTCCTTCCCTGCTGGCGCAAACGGAAAGCTGAAGCTCAGCGGCTTGTAGGGCGGTGAGGCAGGCATTGCGGGCGTCGCCGCAGCCTGCTGTGGATGCGCGGGTTGAGAATGATGCGCGCCGTGGTGCGAGTTACTCATGGGATTCAGTTCCCGTTGTTATTCAAGACAGATGGTCTGCAGGCAGAATAAGTCACCCGGAAAACGACAGGCCGCGTCCGCCCTTCGTCGCGACGGGTGTTACCTGCAACGGATCGAGGTTCGTCGCACTCGCCCCGCCGGGCTTGTCCCACGATGCGCAGCGCTCCAGAATGTGCCCGGTCGTGACGTTCTCGATTCCTGCACCCTTGATGCTGATGTACGAACCGCCCGCGCCGAGCCACACTTCTTCTTTGGCCGTGAGGATCAGACGACCCGTTGCGCTCTCCACTTTCACATCCAGTTGCGCAAGCAGGTTCATCGCGTCGCTGAGCGCCTGAACGTCAATCTTTCCTTTCCCCGCGATAAGCTTGATGCCAAGGTTCTGCGCGAACAGACTGATTCCATCCATCACACTCGCAAGCAGCGATTTACCCGCCGCGAAAATGACGTTCTTGCGCGCGACGGTGTTGACGTGCTCGTCGGCCGCCAGGTGGAGCGACTGCTGCGTGCTCGCCGCGATCCCTTCGGGACTGGACAGCAACATGACGGGCTTCGAGAAACCGTTCGCGTTGCCCGTCCCGCCGCCCGCCGTACGGCCACCTTTGCCGACCGAGGCCGCCACGCTGTGCTCGGTCGCGTCGGTGAACGTCTTGAGCGCATCATGCCCATCCTGCAGGCTCTCGCCCCGGTTCGTCTCGCTCGCCTTCGAGACGGTTTCGAGGACTGCCTCCGCGCCAGCCAATTGTCCGGTGGCTGCCGCGACATTCAGCGGCTGTGTGGAGACGGGTTGCGTCGAAATGACCATGCCCTGCGCCGCGCGCAATGCGCCATACGCTCCCGACCTCAGATCGAAACCGGTGCCGATGAACGGGCCGCGCGTATTGTCCGTATGCTGGATCAGATACCCCATGTGAAGGCCGGTGCTGTAACTCGTTGAGTACAGACTCAGCCGATTCTGCCCGCTGGCATCATCCATCAGGATTTCGTTAAAGCCGTCGCCCCCGTACTCCTTCGACCGGTGCCCGGAAAACAGCCCGTGAGAATGGAACACCGGTTTCGTCGCGCCTCCGTGCAGCCTCGAAATGATCACTGGCCGGTCGCAGTCGCCGTTCACGAAACCGACAAGTACTTCGTCCCCCTTCCTCAAGGCGAAGTGGCCGCCGCGTTGATTTCCCGCATCCGGCATCGCCGCGCGTATCCACGCCGACGCACGTTCGTTGCGACCCTTGCGACTCCACGAAAGCCAGACCTTCGAGCGGTTCAGGGAGTCGATAAAGATCTCTTCGTTGTCCGGCGTGCCGACGATGCCCGTCTGCAGATGCATCTCGGGCTTCTGATGTGTGAGTGGGCTGCGGAACGGTACGCGCCGCCGCTGCGCTTCGATCTCTACCTGAAAGAATCCCGCACTGCCGTCTGTGTGGCGAACAGTCGATCCCGCGCCCGCCGCCCGCGCCTGCTCGACTTCGGCGCGCAGGCTCTTCGGGAACCGCGCGAGGGCCTCAATACCCGGCACGTTGTTCTGGATCAGCCAGTCGACGGCGATGATCGCCATCTCACGTTCGTTTGCTGGTTCGCTGTCGTGAATGGGATGACCATCCAGCCTGTACCAGTAGCCGGGTAGCGCGCAACGCAGGCTGCCGACGCCGAAGTAACGTTTCGAGCGGCTTGCCATTTCCTCCGCGCGAATGCGTGCCTGCGCCTCGCCCATCTCGCTGTCCGACCATGAGTACCCGCCGGTATAGATGTACCTTTCACCCTGTGCAGGCAGCTCATCCCGATTGAACGCGGGGGAACTGATCTCCTTCGGCAGGTCAGGTCGCATGTAGTCGAAGGTGTTCGTCGTAATCGCTTCGCTTTGCGTATCCTGCTGCTCACTCCACTGTGTCAGGCCGTCGAATTCCTCGTTCGTGCCCGAGCGGCTGAACTTCACCACCTGTTCCGGCAAAGGCGGAACAAAGTACAGATCGTCCATGATGACGACGGTGTGTGACTTGCCGTCCTTCGCGAATTCGAAGCGCGGGAAGATGCCGACCTCTTCCATGCTACGGTAGACGAAGTTCCAGTCGTCTTCCCACTGCACGCGTTGCGAATACGAGCGGATCGGCGAGCGCAGATCGAAGCGATACTGGCCCTGCGCCTGCGGCGTTTTGGCGAACACATCGGAGAGAATCTGCCTGCCGTCAGCTTCCTGCCAGTCGCGGCAGTCACTGCTGAGCTTGAGAAAGCTCAGCCATGATGAAAATTGAAGCTGGTAATAGGTCATTGGCCCATCACTTCCCAGACGGCGGGCGTGCTGCACATAACCGTGGATCGGCATATAGCTGCCATCGTTCTGCTGAATCCACAGTGTGACCGGCTTCAGCACGAGCGCCCCAAGCTTGATCTTTTCACCATGCGCGGACACGGCATCAACAGTGAATTCGAAATTGCTACCAAGGCGGGCCGAACCTTTCACGTACATCGGTACGAGCCAGTCCTCGCCGAGCGGCGTGTCGAGCTTGTTAAGACGCCCCAACTGCGTGTAGCCGGCGCGCAGCGCCTCCTGCAGCCGTTCGTAAGCCATGCTGAACCCCGTGTATGGAAAACGCTTACGGCCGCCGCTCAAACCGGGGCAGCCGGTTTACTTCGAGATTGCCTGTATACGAGAAACGAAGCCTGCTGGGATCGGAGGTGCCGACCAATTCGACCGAAACAGGGAGAGACAAACCTGAATCCTTATATCAGCACGACTCCGATTACTCACGTCGCATAAACGCGAAAAAAGCTGACGTTATTACCATATTAGCCATGCGCGCGATTTTACCCGAATCGATAGCGGGCGCCATATTGGCATTGTGTCAAATCCTGTCTAATCGATGAATGCGATCAACCTTCATGGAGTAGCCCCTTGATTCTCAGGACACGAGACACCCCTTAAAATAAGAGGGAATCTTGTGACTAGTTTCAAGCCTAGGCAAATCGTGGAAAGCATTGAAGTTCTGACCGAGCCGGAGCGTCGTCGTCGACGTTCGGTCCAGGAGAAAGTGGCCATCGTGCAGGAAACCCTGGAGCCGGGAGCAACAGTTTCAGCGGTTGCCCGGCGACACGGGGTCAACCCAAACCAGGTGTTTGCGTGGCGCAAGCAATACGAGGAAGGCAGCCTGGCTGCGGTGAAGGCTGGAGAAGCCGTAGTGCCCGCCTCGCAGTTAGCCACGGCGATGAAGGAAATCAGGGAGCTGCAGCGTCTGCTTGGCAAGAAGACGCAGGAGGCAGAAATCCTGAAGGAAGCAGTCGAGTATGGCCGCTCAAAAAATGTATGGTCCGCTCCGGTTTTGCAAGCGGGTTTTTTAGGCGAGACAGTTTGCGTAAATGTATCCGGCCTCTCGCGAGTCAGCTGCTTTTGGCAGCAAGGCCATGATGGGATATGCGCGCTCGGTTCCCAATAAATGGACAGACCTCACGGGCCGGTTTTTTGTACCGGGCTTACCGAACGCCGGTGCACTGTTTCGTCATCAATTACCGTCCGCAAACTTTGAAGAGAGTACGACTGATCATCGCGCTTGGGGTTGTCGCAGGTAGAACGTTCCTTGTCGTGTGAGAATCGTCCACGCGATACGTGCGAGTTTGTTAGCAAGCGCAACAATGACTTTGTTTCGATGGATTCCCTTCGCCTCCATCTGCGAGATCCAGACTCCTAGGTGATCTTTGGTTCTGTCGAGATGTAAAACACACGCGCGTGCGCCGTGAATCAATAGTCTGCGCAGGTAGGGGTTTCCACGCTTCGTAATCCCGAGCAGATGTTGTTTGCCGCCGGTGGAAAACTCTCCGGGCACAAGTCCAAGCCACGCTGCAAAATGGCGACCGGATTTAAACTGCGTGCCGGTGCCCGAGAAAGCAGTAATGGCTGTCGCGGTGAGGTGTGCAATACCCGGAACCGAGGTCAGTCGCGTTGCGACATCGTCGGCGCCAGCGATTGCTTCGATCTGACGACGCAATTGCAAAAGCCGAGCTTCGACGGAGCGATATTCTTGCCACTGCTCCTGCAAAACTTGTCGCATCGATGCCGTCAGGCCATTGTTCTCGTCGGAGAGGATGCTCGGCATATCGCGAACAAAGTATGCGGGACCTGTGCCGATAGTAATGCCATATTCCAGCAAGAAAGCGCGGGACTGATTGACGATGGCCGTCTTGCAGGACACCAGGCGTTGCCTGACTCGATGGAGAGCCTGCAGATCGAGCTGAGCTTCGGTCTTGGGCTGGGTAAAGCGCATGGTAGGACGGGAAATCGCTTCAGCGATGGCTTCCGCATCGACGATATCGGTCTTGTTGGACTTGACGAAGGGCTTGACGAACTGCGCGGGGACGATGCGAACCTGATGTCCTTGGGCGGCCGCTTTGCGTGCGAGCCAGTTGCTACCGGGACAAGCTTCCATACCAACGATGGTCGAAGACGCGCGAGCAAGGAACTCCAATAGCCGTTCACGATTGAATCGGCCCTTGAATACTGGCTTGCCTTTCGCATCCAGACCGACGACATGGAAGACCGACTTCCCGATATCAATACCCATGCGGGCGACAATGGTGGAACTGGATTGACTCATGACACACCTCCGAAAAGGGCCGGCGTCAGCGTCGATTATGCCCCGAGGAGAGGAGCGGACCATCCTATTACTGGATTGCGCGCTCGCCCTTACTGCCCGGGGACGACCAATGAAAACGGTCTGCGATGTTCTCGGCGTAGCGCGCTCTGCTCTGGCAGTCAGAAAAGCCCGCTCCCCGGACTGGCTGGACGGCCGCCGTGCCCGACAGACCGACGACACGGCGCTGGTAGCTGCAATCCACGAGCATGTGGCGGGCTTGCCGACTTATGGATACCGGCGAGTTTGGGCACTGCTGCGACGTAGTCACGAAATGACTGGTGTGCCGTGCGTGAACGCCAAGCGGGTCTATCGCGTCATGCGCGACCACCAGTTGCTGCTTCGGCGCCTTGGCCAACGTCGCGATACCCGCCGGCATGACGGACGCATTGCCGTTGACCAGAGTAATGTCCGCTGGTGCTCGGACGGCTTTGAGTTCCGTTGCGACGACGGCTCGCCGTTGCGCGTGACGTTTGCGCTGGACTGCCATGACCGGGAAGCTATCAGTTGGGCAGCGACTACCGGCGGTCATAGTGGCGACGTCGTGCGTGATGTGATGCTCGCAGCGGTCGAGCAACGCTTCGGCACGACGCAGGCAGGCGCACCCATCGAGTGGCTGTCGGACAACGGCTCTGCCTACATTGACCATCGCACGCGCAGTTTCGCTCGCGAGCTGGGTCTGGAGCCGTTGACTACGCCCGTTCGTTCGCCGCAGAGTAACGGCATGGCTGAGTCGTTCGTGAAGACAATCAAGCACGATTACATTGCCTTTATGCACAAGCCTGATGTGCCAACAGCACTCGCGCATCTGGCCGGCGCCTTTGAACATTACAACGAACGCCATCCGCATAAAGCACTGAAGTACCGTTCCCCCCGGGAGTTCCGGCGAACCGCTGCATCGTCAACCTAACGGTGTCCGAGTGTCCTGAGTTACAGGGTCAACTCCACTTCAAATTGATGCATACATAAGCGTCATTTTTTGACGGACAGATTGCCCGGCATCAGGTCCTTCCTGCGCGGCACAGGACGCGGCAACATCAACCAGTGCGGTCCACCGGCCACATAGAACGCATGCTGTAACTTGCCACTGGCTAATGGCCGGCCCCCGTTGCCCGACGCTAGCAATCTGTCGGAATGAGAACTGCCATGTGGTTCAGCCAGCGCGCGCTGTTACCCCCGAGCGAACCGTCGATGACGCGGCCATCCGAAAGGCCAAAGAGGAACGTATGCCCCTCCTCTCCGAATCGCCGATGGCGACTGATCGCGCGCTGCCAGCTCATCACGGGGCCGGTGTACTCAAGGATAAGCTCGTTGGCGCATATTGGCCGCAGCGCAAAAACGCCGCGACCGTGAACGCCTGAGCGGCGGACAGAGATTCTCTTCATCGATGATCGAGACAGCGAATGTCGGAGTTAAACTATTTCTGGTGATGACTTGAGCAAACATTTCGCCTTGCGCCTTTCACCACGCATGGCGCTTGACGACGATTTTCGCCTGGTAGAATGGTCCATCATCCCAACGGAAATTCAAGACGATGGCAGGTTACAGAGAACTACTTGCGCAAAAAGATCAGCTTGAGAAACTGGTCGCTGAGGCGCGGGAGCAGGAAGCCGCGTGTGCGCTTGAAAAGGTACGCGCGACTGTTGCGGAGTTCGCATTTACGCCCGAGGATGTGTTCGGCAACCCTCGCAAAAAAACTCCCCGCGCGGCGGCAGCGAAATACCTTAATCCTGAGACTGGCGATACGTGGAGCGGGCGCGGGCGAGCACCGCGATGGCTTAAGGATCAGGACCTCGAACGCTTCCGCATCACCGAATAACCTTGGTACAGGACGGTATCGTTAAGGAGGAACGAATTTCGGTTCTGGAACATCTACGTGCCCGAGCACGCTCCACTTCGTGCCTGTCCGCGACGATGAACGAAGAATCATGGAGCCAACGGCCGCGCTAACGTATCGCCGTCCCAGGACGTTAAAGATTCAGATACTGGAGGTTTGAATGGTCTACGCCATCCTGATTCCCGGGGGAGACGCTCCGCTCGGATATTTCCTGTCGACCGATGCACCATCGCCAGAAGCGCTTGCCGATCACATGGCGAAAGAGGCGGGTTTCGCCGATCGCGAGGAATGGATGGAGCAGACGGGCGTCGGTGTAATCGGCTACGCGCCCGTGCATTGAGCCGGCCTCGGTCACCTCCACGAAGCCGTTACCTTCGCTACCAGGGTGTCTGCCGCGCAGCCAGTGGGTGGTGAAACTGGCGCCGCCCGAGGACACCCTTGCCATCATGAAGATCTGGGGCCGACGTTAAGAGTTTCGTTCTACGTGGTCGATTACCTTCTGCTCGCCGGCTCTGAATGCCGCGTCGACGATCTTCTGGATCATAGCCAACAACTCCTCACGCTTGTCACCCAGTCGGCGACCACGGCGTTGTTCGAGTGCAGATCAATTCCGCTAAATTTCATTTCAGCCTCCTGAACGGGTCGGTTGAGCGTTGCATCCCAACTCTAGACCTTGGCCGCCCCCTTCTCTAGGCGGCCAGGAGGCCGATACCGGGCACCTGAACGCCTGGATGGCAACGACTGACATGCATGGGCGGCACTTGCGCACCGGCTTGCGGTTTTTGAAAATACAGTGGCGACGACACAAGTCCTGCTACGTGCGTCGCGCAAGAATTGGCTAGACGCGACGTGATGTCTTTGCAAGACGAAACCATGTCGCGAAATGTGCAAGTCGCAGCCCACTATCCCGCGCCCGAACCGTGGCACGCCGAACAGTCTCTCGACGTATGTGGACTCGCCGTGATGTTGCTTTCTCGTGGTTTCGGTTTGCCATGCGGCGGGGGCCCGTTCGAAGCTTTAATCTGACGAGTTCCCGCGCCGCATAGGAGGACTTGCCGTGAAGCGGAGCATGACCTACGCGTCGGGAATCACGGGTTGGCCAAGGCTGCTCGCGCCGGCTCCTCATTAGCCCCTGGCGTCTTCAACGTGCACGCAATGGCGCTCGCTATCGCCGCTGACAGCACGAGGTAGAGGAAGGCCCCCACGTACGAGCCGTTGAAGGCTCCTATCAGATGACCCATTATCACCGGGGCGATGAATCCGGCCATCTGACCGCCAAAGTTGATCAGACCCGTTGCGCTGCCGACGTGCTCGTTCGGAAAATATTTGAGGGGAACGGTGAAAACGGTTGCGTACACCATCGTGAAGGCGCCGATACACAGCGTCCAGTACAGCACGAGCAGCGGCAGTGACGACGTTGTCATCATCAGGATCAGGAATAGTGCGCAAAGTAGCGCGCCGCATGCCATCAGCGGCCTGGATCGCTGAGCGCCCGCCTTGTCGATCACGTGGCCGACGGCGTTGGTCCCGAAGAATGCCACGACATAAGGGATCATCGACGCAACGCCGATGTGCTGGATATCGATGCCTCGTACCTTGAGCAGATACGATGGCATCCACGATTGAAGCCCGAGGAATAACGTGCTACTGCAGAACCAGATGAGGCCCACGCGCCAGGTCAGCGGATTACGCAGCAACTGCATGTACTGGGCGCGGTTCTGGGTGCCGCCGCTGTCGCGTTCAACGCGCATGCGCTTGCGCGGCTCCAGCATAAAGACGAATGCGGCGGCGACCATCACACCGCATACGCCCAGCGCAGGAAACGTCCATCGCCAGCCGTAAGCTGCAATAACGGTGGCGACAAAGATGGATCCGGCTGCGTTGCCCAGGAATACCGTGCTCGACATCAGCGATTGCACGCGGCCACGTTCGCGCTTCTCAAAGTTCTCGGCGATTGCTACCGCGTTCGCCGGAGCGAAACCGCCTTCACCGATTCCGAAGAGTAGGCGGATCACGAGAAGCGATGTGAACGACCACGACATCCCGGTGAGTGCGGTGAAGACGGACCACATCACGATACATGCGGTGAGTACACGCTTCGCGCCGTGGCGATCGGCCAGCCAACCTCCGCCAAGCTGCATGAACGCATACGTAAAGTAAAAAGCGCCCAGCACATAGCCGCGCTCCTGGTCGTTGAGTCGAAACTCCTGTGCGATCGGAATCACTGCCGTGCTCATCACGATCCTGTCGGCGTACGCGACCACCCAGGCGACGAAAATGACTGCGATGAGCGCCACTTTGCGCCAGTTCTTTGAACCCATTCCTGATGCCTCCATATATCGTTCTCGCTCTGTCAACCAGCCGAATCGGCCCGAAAGACCGCAAGGCTTCAATGTGCGACGGCCAATATGTCAATGCAATTGACGATATGGCACCGGCCTATAAACGCACGTTATGGTTCAGGGAACGACGCCCGGCTAACGCCGCACGCTGGCGGTCGTGTCGGAACATACCGGCACTGCATCCTCGGTGCTATTCGTCGTAGTGAGCCGGAACACAACATCGCCTCTTACCCATCGCGCGAGTTGGTGAGGCGCGAGCGTAAGCGTGTCGGTTCGCTGTCGTTCACCTCTCGCGACCAGGTTGGCGAAGACCGGACCGGTCGACTGATCGCGTGCCGCATGGACGGTGACCGCTATCAATCGATCGACGACGTTCGCCCCCACGGACGCCTCGTACCGCAGTTCTGCCGTCAGCACGTCCAGCGCATAGTCCACGCACACGCGGTCTTGATCGCCGCTTTGCGCGCGAAAGCAAACGCGTGCACGGATCGTACGGCCGGTTGACGACAGCGCGCCAATGGACGGCGTGGAAGCTGGCGCAGCGCGCGTCCATGCCTGGGCTTCCCACTGGCTCGCATAGCTGAGCAGGTCCTGCTCGCGATAGCGCGCACCCATCAGCTCGATGCCAACAGGCAGGCCGTCGCTCGTCCAGCCGGCCGGCATGACGATGGCGGGGAGCCCCGTGCCCGGTGCAAGCTGGCTATTCGCGGCGGGCAGGATTTCCCCGATCATCGTCGGCTTGCGGCGCAGCGCAGGATAGGCGAGCACCTGGACAGCGTGTCGCCCCATGCACGTTTCGACCATGTCGCGCAGTTTCGCTTGTTGCGCAATGGCCTGCCGGTACGCTTCGCTGTCGCGGTGCTGGATCGCATCTCTCGCCCTGAGCACGAATTCGAGCTGCTCGTGGTGCAAACCAGCAGCAATCGCATCGCTCAGTGAGCGTATCGCCGAAGCAGGATAACGGCTCAGGTAGTCAGCCAACGCAAACCGGAACTCGTGCGCGATCACGTTGCTCGCCCGCATCACCTGTTCGAGCTCGGGGATGTCAATGTCGACCAGTTGCGCTCCTAGCCGCTGCATCACTTCCAACGCGTGGCGGCTCAGCGCCGACACATCTTCTTCATCGGCGGCGCTGCCGAACAGCTGCGCCACTACTCCAATCCTGAGTCCGGCCAATGCATCGGCGCGAATTCCAGTCAGATAAGAGCGGGGGATATGGGCTCCCGCGCCGACCGTCGAAGCATCCGCGGGATCCGCACCCACGATCGCGTCTAGCGCGATGGCGAGATCATCGACGGTGCGAGCGAGCGGCCCGGGGATGTCCTGTGTCGTCGACAGCGGCATCATGCCTGACCGGCTTGCGAGTCCGCGCGACAAGCGCAGCGTATAGAGGGATTGACACGACGCCGGCACGCGCAGCGAGCCACAGGTATCGCTGCCGATGCCCACAGCGGCGAAGCTCGCCGCAATGGCCGCGGCCGTGCCGCCACTTGAGCCGCCGGGCACCCGACGCAGGTCGTACGGGTTGCGTGTAAAGCCGGTCAGAGACGAGACATTGGTTACCCCCGCGGCGAGTTCGTGCATCGTTGTCTTGCCTAACACAATGGCACCTGCCGCCCTTAGCTTCTGAACGAGAAACGCGTCGGTCTGCGGGTAGAGGTTGGCAAACGCAAGCGAGCCGCCGGACGTCGGCAGACCTGCAACGTCGATATTGTCTTTGACGAGTACCGGAATGCCATGAAGAAAGCCGCGCATGCCCTTCGCGCACCGCTCGGCGTCGAGCGCCGCCGCTTCGCCCAAGGCGGACGGGTTGATTGCAACGATCGAGTTCAGTCTGGGACCGGCCCGATCGAACGCTTCGATCCGGTCGATGTAACTCTGCACGAGTTCGACAGCCGTGAGCTGGCCAGAAGCCAGTGCGCGATGCAGCTGCTGCACCGACTTTTCGCTCGCGTCGCAGCTGGCCTCTGGTTTGAAGCCATGGTCTGCTGTATGGTCGATCGACATACCAGTTCATTCCCTGTTCGCGATCGCGGCGCGAACGTAGCACTTTTATCCTGCGCCCGTGCCTACGATGGCAACGCGAAACCGTCGAGTGGAACGGACGGCCTGCGTCCTGTGACGAGCTCGCTAATGAGCAAACCACTTCCAAGGGCCAGCGTGAAGCCGAGCGCGCCTTGCCCGAGGTTGAGCCAGAGATTGGCGAATCGTGTCGCGCCAATGACCGGTGTGCTCGTGGGTGTTGCCGGCCGCAATCCGCACCACGCCTGCGCTTGCGCATAGTCGCCAGCCAGCGGAAATGCGCGTGCGGCTTCGCTACGCAATGATTCGATCCGTGAGGGATCGGGCTTCGCATCGCGCCCGGCGATGTCAGCCATGCCCGCGATTCGAAGTCGATCGCCCAGCCGCGCGTAAACTATCTTTCGATCGAAATCGGTGACGCTCATGTGCGGGGCCGCATCGCGCGCGCGAATCTGGGCTGTCAGGCTATATCCCTTGAGCGGATAAAGCGGAATTCTGATGCCAAGCGGTCTAAGCAAATCCGGGCTGGCGGCGCCCGCACAGACGACGACCTGATCGGCAGCGATCTCCCGACCGTTGGCATGAACCGTGATGCGATGCGCTCGGCGTCCGCGGTCGGCGCGCAACGAGGTGACTTCCGTGCCGAGCAGCAAGCGTACCTTCTTCGACCTGAGCTTGGCGGCCAGGCCAACACAAAACTTGTAGCAATCGGCCGTCTCCTCGCTCGGCGTAAAAATGCCCCCCGCGAGATTCAACCCCAACCCGTCGAGCGAAGGCTCGGCTGCCGTGCATTCGCGAGCCGTCAGCACGTGTTGCTCGCATCCGAGAGATCGTTGAAAGTGCAGCAAACGGCGAGCCGATGCGAAGCTATCTTCGTTGCGGTACACGACTAACTTGCCCGTTTTCGCGTAATCGAAAGACAGCGTCGGCTCGCGGTTCAGCAGGTCCCGCATAAGGTCACGGCTGAGAAATGACAGCGCCACGAGGCGGCGCGTCGCTAGTTCGCTCTGTGCGCGGGTGCAAGCCAGGACGAATTTCAGTAGCCATCGCCATTGGTCGGGATCGGCACGTGGACGGAATTGCACCGGAGAGTGCGGTTGCGTTAGCCACTGCGGCAATTTCGAAAGCACACCGGGGCCAGCGAGCGGGGCCACGTAGCTGTACGAAAGCTGTCCGCCATTCGCGTAGCTGCTTTCTAGCGCGACCTCGGCATTGCGTTCCACCACCGTGACTTCATGGCCGTCACAGGCCAGGTACCATGCCGTCGCCAGGCCGGTCACTCCGCCGCCCAACACCATCACGTGCATTTGCGTGTCCGTTAAAAGTCTATTCACGCATTGTTGATTGCCTTGCTGATCTCGTCCAATATCGAAACAGCCCGCGGCGATAAACCGAGGTTATAGGCGTCTGGCCAATGCATTCGACCGGGGCTCCTTGCTGGTTACCCGGCGGCTTCGCGCAGGGATTGCAAAAGGCGCTCGCCGAGCTTGAGCGGCGGCCGCGAGCGCTCAGTGACGGCATAGACGTGCAGGGTCTGATCCGATGCGACCGGCCTCGTCTGTACGCTGTACCGCTTGCCTGTCGATCGGGCGGTTAGTGAATCGACGAGCGCGACCCCGACGCGGTTTTCGACGAGCGCATGCGCAAGCGGATAGGTCTGGACGGAGACCCGCGACACGACACCCGGTGTGTCGGCCACCCAGCTTGCGAGCAAGGCGCCCAGGTAGTCGTCCGCATCGATCGAGATCAGTTGCGTGTTGGCGAGCTCACTGGGCTGAACGGGGTAGGTCAGCAATTCCTCCGGCCACCAGCCCGCGGGCGCAATCGCGCAAAAGCGGCAATCCAGAATGGGCGTCGCGATCAGGTTGGGGTGCGAGATCGGTCGCATGGTCAGCCCCAATTCCGCTTCGCCGAGCAGCAGTGCCTGCTCGATTTCGCGTGTATGCGCGACGGCGAGCTCACAGTTTGCGTCCGGGAACGCTTCGCACCACGCGGCGACCGCCTGCGGCAACACGGTGTAGGCGATCGCCGGCGTGACCGCGACGGCCAATGGGCGGACAGCGCCGTGAGCCAACGTTGCCGATAACCGTCGAATGCGCCGCAACTGGTCTTCAAGCGGGCCGAGCTCTTCTCTGAGCCTCAATGCCTCCGGCGTGGGCACCAGTTTTCCCTTGTCCCGTATGAACAGCGCAAATCCGAGCGACTGCTCGGCGTGCTTGAGTACCTTGCTGATGGCAGGCTGCGATATATGCAGCAGTTTGGCTGCACCCGCCGCGGAGCCGGTTGAAATGATCGCGCTGAAGACCTCGATATGACGTAGCCTCACGCTGTTTTCCTTATCAGTCGGATTCGTCTGGCCGTCAACTCTACGCCACGCAAGACAAAGCGCGCAAACGCGACGGTGCCCATAAACTTCGGTTATGGCCAACCTACGTAAATTCACTAGACGACGTTTCCATCTCCGGCAATATTTAACACCGACGAAGGCCCGAAGCGCCTTCCCCCACTCGTGGAAGTGAATCGCATGACCCAGCGAAAAGATTTCAAGCTCGATACCTTGATCCGCGGTGGAACACTGATCGATGGAACAAAACGGCCTCGATACGATTCGGACATCGGAATAGCGGGCGGCGAGGTGGTCTTTATCGGCGATGCGTCGCATCTGTCCGCCGAGCGGGTTATCGATGCGTTGGGAAAGATCGTCGCCCCTGGATTCATCGATTCGCACACTCACGATGACGCCGCCCTGCTGCTGGATCCGCAGATGATGCCAAAAATCTCGCAAGGCGTGACAAGCGTCGTCACGGGCAACTGCGGCGTCAGCACGGCCCCATTGGCCAGCGGGGCGAAACGTCCGATGCCGCTCAGCCTGATTGCAAGCCGTGAGTTTCACGAAGCCGCCACCTTTGCCCGCTTCGACAGCTATCTGACGGCGCTCGAGCAGGCACCCGCCTCGGTCAACGTGATACCGATGGTCGGACATACGACGTTGCGCGTATCGACGATGGATGCCCTCGATCGCGAGGCGCGCGCGGACGAGGTGCAGGCGATGCGGGCTTTATTGGCGGAAGCGATGGATGCCGGTGCGGTAGGGCTATCCACTGGGACGTACTATCCGCCCGCAGCAGCCGCTACGACGGATGAAATCGTCAGCGTCTGCAAGCCGCTCGCCGAGAAAGGTGGCATCTACGTGACGCATATGCGGGATGAAGCCGACCGGTGCGTCGAATCGATTGAAGAAACGCTGCGAATTGGGCGGGCGCTTGGCATCCCCGTCATCATCTCGCATCACAAGTTGGCGCGCGAGCAGAACTTTGGCAAGTCGCTCGTCACGCTACCGATGATCGAGGCTGCGATGAGATGCCAATGCGTCGGTCTCGACTGTTACCCTTACGACGCGAGCTCGACGATGCTTCATCAGGACGAAACGCGTCTGCGGGGCCGCGTGCGGATTGCATCGAGCGGAGCCCACCCCGAGTTGGTCGGCCGTGAACTTGCGGATATCGCAGCATTATGGGGCGTCTCACTTGCGGAAGCGTCCAAGCGCTTGCAGCCCGCAAGCGCGATCTATTTCAGCATGGATGAGTCGGACGTCCAACGCATATTGGCGTTCGAGCAAACAATGATCGGCTCGGACGGTCTGCCGAGTAGTGAAAAGCCGCACCCGCGCCTATGGGGCACATTTTCACGTGTGCTCGGCCGTTATTGCCGCGAACTCAGCCTCTTTCCGCTAGAAACGGCCGTATGGAAAATGACGGGCCTCACGGCGAGAACCTTCGGCCTCCAGCGGCGCGGTACGGTCGAACTCGGCAACTACGCCGACCTCGTCGTGTTCGACGCGGCCACGGTCGGTGACCGGGCAACCTACGAAGATCCTGTGCAACCGTCCGCGGGCATCGAGACCGTTATCGTCAACGGCGAGGTCACGTTCGCAGGCGGCGCCCACACGGGGCAGCGAGCAGGCCGTGTTCTGAGACGACGAACCGCCTGACCGTACCCGGCAGCCTCAGCACAGCACTAGCGGAATCGGCGCGGGAAAGTCCGCCGCCGGTGGCCCCGGCATCCACAGGCTACTCTGGAGTCGAACCATGAAACTCTTGAAGACCCTATCGTATCTTCTCGGCTTAAGCTTCGCGGCACTTGCTACGGCGGTGGGCGCTTATGGAGGCGACAGTGCGCTCTCTCAGGCACCGTCTTTCTATCGAGGCACCCTTGGCCGGTTCCAGGTAACCGCGCTGTCAGACGGCGTCGCACCGCGTGACTTCGGCGACATCCTGAGCAAGAAAAAGGAAGTCCAATCCATCATCGCGAGCTACCATGAGCAGGAACCGATTCCTATCTCGGTCAATGCATACCTGGTCAACACGGGCAGCCACCTGGTGCTCATCGATACGGGCGCCGGCGAACTCTTCGGTCCGGATAGCGGCAAACTTATTTCCAGCATGGAGGCGGCGGGTTTCAGCCCGGATCAAATCGATACAATCCTTCTCACTCACATCCATGGCGATCACTCCGGCGGGCTGACGGTAGGCGGCCGAATGGTTTTTCCGAACGCGACCGTGTATGTCTCGAAGAAAGACGTCGATTACTGGCTCGACAAAGGCAACAGGCTTGAAGCACCGGATGACCGTCGCACGGTCGAGCAATCCAGGGCAACTGTTGGCCCCTACGTCGACGCAAACCGCGTTCACTACCTGACGTCTGATGGCGAGATCTTGCCAGGAATCAAAGCGGTCGCCTCCCCAGGCCACACGCCGGGCCACACCGTCTACTACGTCGAAAGCGACGGACATAAGATGTTGTTTTGGGGGGATACGATTCATTCTTCGGAAGTGCAGTTCGAACATCCCGATGTATCGGTAGCGTATGACGTCGTCCCTGCGCAGGCGGTGATGAGCCGCGAGAAGTTGCTCCGCGAAGCAGCAATTAGCGGGATTGTGGTTGCTTCCGATCACATCTCCTTCCCGGGGTTGGGTCACGTCAGGAAGGTTCATGGCGCATACCAATGGGCACCGCTTCCCTACAATGATGGTGTCACCGAGCTTGACCCAAGGCCAACGAACTGAACGGACTGCCTGTCCGGGAACACCGCTACGAGCGCGCTTGCCTGGACGGCGATAAATGAGGTCTGCGGATTTGCGCCGGATCGTGTCCCACGTGGGTCAGACCAATTCGACGGCATGCACGGAAAGGCTGGCCCCGGCAGCGACTCACGCTCATCGCCGCGCTCGTCGGATAACTGTCTGCCGCGGCAGGCTGACCGTAAAGACAGTCTCCTGGTCGTCCGACCGCACCTCGATCGTGCCGCCGTGCGCCGCGGCGATCTCGCGCGCGATATACAGTCCGAGCCCGAGATTGCCGTTCCCGGCGCCGGCCTCCGGGCCGCGCTGGAGCGGATCGAAGATCCTTGGCAGCAGCGCCGGCTCGATGGCAGGACCTGCATTTCTGACCTCGAACCGGACCCGCGTCTCGTCGCCTGTCATCACCACTCGCACCGGCATGTCCGGCGCGCCATACCGGACCGCATTCACAACGAGGTTGGCCAGCACCTGCTGCAGGCGTGGACCGTCCCACACCCCCGGCAGGCTGACGGGTGCTTCCAGCATGATGCGACGGCCGGGATAAGCCGCACGCAGCTGGTCCGTCTCATCGGCAAACACCGCCACAAGGTCGACCTCGGCTGGCACGCAGCTGATTCCCAGACCCAGTTCGGTCCGGTTGAAATCGCACAGATCGTCGAGCAGCAACTGCATCCGGGCGCCGGTCCGGATCAGACGGTTCGCGGCTGCCGCTACCGCTTCACCGGCATTCATCCCTGCGAGAAACGAAGCCGTCGCCTGGATGGTCTGCAGCGGGCTGCGCATGTCATGGCCAAGCATCCCGAGGAACAGGTTGCGTGCCTGGTCGACCTCCGCACTGAAAGAGCGGACCGATTCAGCAATCGCCTGATCGACCGCTTCATTGAAACGGATGATGTCATCCACATGCGGGCCTTCGGGCCGGCACTCATCTATCCACAGCTGAAGCACACTGGCGCGCAGCGCGCGGTACTCGGCGGCCAGCTGGTTGATGTCGAAGCCGCCTTGCGCGCGCAGAATGGCGTGCGTCTGTGCCGCGGTGTGCGATGCATCGGCCAGTTGCGGGGCCCGCCCCCTGGCTTTCTGCGATTGCGCTTCGGGCGTTTGCGACGTCGACAGGTCCGCCGCCATCGCTTCAAGCAGCGGCCGGGCATGGTCACGCAAAGCCAGTGAATCCATGCTTGCCGCCGCGGGCAGCAGGGTCACGGCGAACGCCTCCCATTGCGCCACGATGCGCTCCATATCACGCAGGATGAAATCAGCCAGTCGCAAGTCGTTCCTTGGAGAAGCAGAATGCCCTTGGGTTTGCCGATTGCGGTTCGTGCCGCTCAAATGCATCGGCCTGCGGCTGGTGTAACGCCCAGCAGGAACAGCTACCGCAGACTTGTCCGTCCCAAATTATCCGCCCCGAAGACGGAGATTCTATCAATGCGGGCGCACTGACCATCGCCCCGTAAACCAGAACGGCGCAGATTAACGCCTAGCGGTGGCTCGACCGTGCGAGCGGGCTTCCGGCGAAAGGATCGTTTTTCCAGTCCGCATCGCACGGCGTTGCCGGTTGCGCGGGTGCTCCCAGTGGAAGTTCGAAGTGCCCGATGGACTGTCCCGCGCTAATGGCCTGTTTCAGCCATTGAGGTGTCTCACCTTCACCGCTCCAGGTATCGCCACCCGCGCTACGGTAGCGACCCGTATCCGGTCCGGCAGGCCTGGTCGTCAGGAAAGAAGCAAGGTCATCCGGGCTGATGCCGAAGTCATCCATGCGGTGGCGCAGATACGCAATCATGCTGTCCCGTTTCCGTTCGTCCATCAGGCATTCCTGTAAAGTATTTTGCCGATGCTTCTCTCGCCGCACTAACAGGCGGCAAGGTGCAGTATGAAACCGCGCCTGTGTGCGGGCATGTACCGCATGTCGAGCTAGCCTTCCGGACCAAGAATAAGGTCGATTGACGCCTGCCCCGCAATCTCCGCGACAAGGTAAGCCCACCGACGTGAATACGGGTCCGCGAACCGGGATCAGAGTGCCAAAAGCAGCGGTTCGCGCATCGTGGCTCGGCCGGTCAATGCGGAGCCACGGCTCGAACATGTCTTTCGAATTGGGCCGCAGTTCCATGTAAATCTCGGGCCCGCTATAGCTCACGGTTCTTTGCATGGCGCCAATTTCCTTCACATCCGCAGCTGCGCGCTCAAGAACGCTTCACAGTGGCTGAACGGCCGCCGCGTAGGACTTCGCCGCTTCCCTCAGTTGCCCGGCCGCGGTCTGTATGGGCGTCGGCAGCTCGTTCAGCGCGAGCAGGGTGTCCGCACAGTCGAGCCGCC
Source organism: Paraburkholderia graminis (assembly GCF_003330785.1). Lineage (NCBI taxonomy): Bacteria > Pseudomonadati > Pseudomonadota > Betaproteobacteria > Burkholderiales > Burkholderiaceae > Paraburkholderia > Paraburkholderia graminis. Next base: position 56,676 of record NZ_CP024934.1, on the reverse strand, counting down.
TGCAAAGTTCAATGACGAGATCCATTACACTGGCGTCACCTACCCGCCGGCGATTGCTTTGTCTGGAGCTCACCATGGAGCAGTCAACGAGGCGATCGATCTTGCGGAAGTAAGCCTGCGCAGCTATGCGATGCCTCGCATACAGCGAGGCAACATTTGTCTTTGAAAGACAGTCTTTAACCACCCCGGCATTCATGTCGAAATGAAGCTGCAGCGCATCGGCGGCATCCGCCCGATGAAAACATGCCACCTGATCAAGCAGCGTCTCGCCGTCCCGGTCGATGAGATCGATCCAGACCTCACCGTCTTCGGGGATCTGGCCGGCACGATAAATCACCCGCCCGTCCTCGTTTGCGCAGGCGAGCATGCGGTGTCCGTCAACGTCATCAACCGGCATCTCGAACACCTCCACCAGTTCTCCGCTCACTGCGACCTGCATGACCAATAAAGCCATCTCTGCTCTCGATGGGAATGACGGGAATACCGCTGCGCAGATCAGGCGATCCGACCTGGCGATATGAGCGCATGCGAGGGAGATGAGGCGTGAGCCTGACATCCTCGCGTTGTTCAGTACGACGTTTCACGACAATCTGGTTGACGTGGGTACCGGGTCTTCGTAATTCGGACACTGAAACACAGCCTGGGGGGCCATGAGACTGCGCCGGGCGACCTCCGGCGATACGGCGACACGCATAACCACAGGGACCAGATTCTGATCGGACCGGCGAGCGCCAGGCCAGGCAGCGCCGCTCATGCGGTGCACGCCATGCCGGCTTACCCGCGGCTATCGACCCAGCCGCGTGCCCATGCTGCAGCGTGCCCCAAGGCCTGCATTTCGCTATCGAAATAGTCGAGCGCATCAAACTGGTAAGAAACCGGCTCAGCACTGAGGGCGTCACCTCTGGTGAGCAGCAGATTTGCAGCAAACCAGCCGTCGGGTAAGCGGTGAGCGGACGGCGAGACTGAATAACCGTTGTAATGGTGAATGTGTTTATTCTTTTGCATAAGCGATAACCGGCCGCACGACATCAGATCGTACAGGCTATATAAATTGAAAAACGGGGCGAGACGGATCGTGTCGAAAGACAAATGACGCGCACGTTGAAACGCGGCGATCAGATCGGGAGCGCAGGGGCTCCGCGAGGATGCTGGTCAGGCTGACAAAGCTAAGGGCCGGCAGGCCGGCCCCTGAAATACGTTACTGCGGCGAGATATTCGCGGCCTGCATACCCTTCGGCCCGCGCTTGGTCTCGTAGCTCACCTTCTGGTTTTCGGCGAGCGTCTTGAAGCCATCGCCCCGAACTTCCGAGAAGTGAGCGAACAGATCGTCGCCGCCAGCGTCCGGAGTAATGAAGCCAAAGCCTTTGCTATCGTTGAACCACTTGACAGTACCGGTATCCATGAGAATTCCCTGAAATAAAAATAACAGCTCCGGTGCGGAGCGACAAAAACTTCAAGGAAGAAGAGAGGACAACGAGTACCGCGCAGATGCGGCGGAAAATGGTGATCAGCAATCGAGCTTCTTGAATATTTCGAGGCCCACAATATAGTGCCGGAGGAAGGCTGTCAATGCCTTTCGTCATGGGTTTCTCTTCCATCCGACAATCCGTCGGCGCCAATACGCTGACCTGGTCGACGCCGACGTCGTCACATGCTTGCCTTGTTATCCGTGCCTGACGCCCGGACGTTTGCCGGGCAGGCAAAAACTCACTGGGCCTGAAACTCGACCAGTCGACGCCAGTATTCGTCCTGTCGCCCTTCGGGACTGCCTTCCTGCTGCCACAGCACGTAAGCCCGCTCCCGAAGATGCTGGTCCAGAGCACGATGCCAGTATTCTTCCGCACGCCCTTCAGGGCGTCCTTCGTTCTCCCAGAGCAGGTAAGCACGTTCCCGGACAGCCTGCTCCAGACCCTGTCTGGTTTCCGAATTTCCTTGCAGGTCATCGCCGTAGGGCGCCATCTGACCGCCCCGACCCATGTGCATTCTGGCCGTCAGCGTGCCGAGTTTGTCGTCCGGCACCAGCCGGCCGTGCGCTGCCGCTTCCAGCGCCCTGGCCTGGTATTCGGAATCGTCCGCATTCACCGACTCGCCCAGCGCAACGGGGTAGGTATGCAGGACATTACCGCTGCCATCCATTACGTCAACCAGTCGCTCGGTCATGATCGTCTTCCTGTCGCTTCCTGTTTGAATCTGAGTGGTGGGCCGCCCCGGACCATCAGAACTGAGCGTCCAGAGGCCAATCCCGGCCGGGGTAACCGCGTATGATGCGCTGCCATGGCGCGCGTCTTGCTGGTATTTTCTCCATGACCTCTGCGGCTCCGCCTGACAAACTGCCGCCCACCAATACCATGACAGACCGCACACCGCCCCGCAGGGAAATTTCCGAAGAACAGTCTTTCCGGCTTCTCGTGGCGGGCGTGAGGGACTACGCAATTTCATGCTGGACCCGGACGGGGTCATCAAAACCTGGAATGCCGGCGCGGAACGGATCAAGGGTTATTCGCGCGAAGAAATCCTCGGCAAACATTTTTCCTGCTTCTATACGGAAGAGGACCGGGCCAGTGGTCTGCCTGCACAGACGCTCGCAACAGCCCGCGCGGAAGGCCGCTTCGAGCGGGAAGGCTGGCGGGTACGCAAGGACGGCTCGCACTTCTGGGCGCATGTGGTGGTCGATGCCATCCGTGATGAAGCTGGCGAGCTCGTCGGCTTTGCCAAGGTGATACGCGACGTGACCGAGCGTAGGCAGACCATGGAGGCGCTCGAGCGCGCCAACGCTGCTCTCTTCCAGTCGCAGAAGATGGAATCGCTCGGCCAGCTGACCGGGGGGTCGCCCACGACTTCAACAATTTGCTGGCCGTGATGTCGAACGGACTGGATGCGCTCTCCCTGCTGGCGCAAGGCCATGCCGATCTCAGGATGCTGGAAACCATGCAGCGCGCGGTCGCCCGCGGCGCCACCCTGACCCAGCAGCAGCTCTCGTTCGCGCGTCAGCAGCCGCTCAAGGTTGAAAAATGTAATCTGAACGCCGTGATCCGGGGCTTTGAGGCGGTCCTTCGCCGGGCCGCGGACGGCATGGTCGGGCTGGAGGTCCGGCCGGAGCCCGAGCCCCGGCCTGTGCTGCTCGATGTCGCCCGGTTTGAGTCCGCGCTGCTGAACCTGGTCGTGAATGCGCGCGACGCCATGCCCCATGGCGGAAAAATCGTCATCGCGGTCGGGAACATCGTGCTCGGCGAAGGGGCCGTGGGGACGCTGGCGCCGGGCCCGTATGTCAGGGTCGCCGTCGCGGACACCGGCTCGGGGATGTCGCCCGAGGTCGCGGCGCGTGCTTTCGATCCGTTCTTCACCACCAAGGAAATGGGCAAGGGCACCGGCCTGGGCCTGAGCCAGGTATACGGTTTCATTGCGCAGTCCGGCGGCGACGTGCTGATCGATAGCGAACCGGGCCTGGGCACGACCGTCAGCATCTATCTGCCGGTCGCGGAAGACACCTCTGGCGACGCTGACCCGTTGACCGGCCCGACGCTCGATACGGTGCTGGTCGTCGAGGACGAGCCGGATCTCCTGGACGCAACCGCGGCGCTGCTCCACAGCCTCGGCTACGAAGTACTGACCGCCAGCAACGGATCTCAAGCGATGGGCGTGTTGAATCGGCGCGACGACATCGGGGTCCTGTTTACCGATCTCGTGATGCCTGATGGTATCGATGGCATCCAGCTTGCGCGTTCGACGCGTGAGCTCCGTCCCGATGTCAGGATCGTGCTTGCGTCGGGATACCCTCTTCCCGCGCTGAGGGCGCAGCACGGCAACCTCAGCGACTTCGCATTTATCCACAAGCCGTACCGGCTGGCCGATCTGGTCCGCACGCTGGGCATGGCGACGTAGTCGCGGGCGCATTGCGGGTGACGCGCCGTGCCAGCGCTGATGCCCTCCGCGTTGCGCGTCGTCATGACAGCGAGCAAACCGCATCGCTAGTCCGCCATGCAGTGCTCAAGGGAGGACGCGCGGGTTGGCCGCATCGTCGCGGATGACTGGTCGAACGCTCGCCGTCGCATGAGCGAACGGCACCAGCGGCGCATCGTGGTAGCGAAAACCTGCGGATATCTCTTGAGAAATTTCTGCCGGACCCCTATTTTCAATCTCGTAAAGGCGCTGCGATTGCGCTGATGTTTCGTCGATGAATTGACCCCCACCAGCGCAACGTACATATTCCACTTTCCGTTCTATGGACAGGATCAATGCTATCTCGCAGCTGGGCGCGCACGCTGCGCCCGTTCTTATCGCCCTCGCCGCAGTAACCCTCGCTCTCTTTGGCGTTAGCCGGTGGCGGCGCAGGCTCCGTGTCAGCGCCGAATATGCTGCAGCACTGGCGTTAATACGCGCCCCCTACTCGCTGCGCGAAGCACTCTCCGAGTGCCGTTCGCACATCATCGAATCGGGTGAAACGCCGCCCGGCTGGCGAGGTCCCATGGACACCCTGATTGCGGCCGACGCCGCCGTCAGGGAGGCGCTTCCGGCGATTGTTCGAAGGTACAGGTCCTCAGGCGTCCTGACGTGGGCGTTGCTGCATGAAATCGAGGCGGACGTACTGGCGCATCTGGCATCCACGGGACAGCACCGCAGGCGCGTTCTTGACCTGATCCGCGCGCCTGCCAGCCTGGATTATCCGCGAGACGAGCGACCGGCATCCTTTGAAGGGTGCGACCTGGTGCCAGTCGTGTTTCAGGCGATTCAGGAAGCGTGGCGACGCGCCCGGGACGGAGAAAGAAGCGCGCCAACGCCGGTGGCTCCGCACATTGGGCACAGCGACACAAGGTGTGGCGAACTGAACGCTCACACCTGATGCCGGCGGCGAGATCTCCAACACTTCACAGCAGCAGAGATTTGGCGGGGTGCTACGCGGTTAATTGAAAAAGTCCATACGTAATGCGTACGAGCATGACGGGCAATTTGAAACTTGTGGGCTGCGCAGAAATGCCGCTGCGTTTTCCGTTGCGTCACGCGGGCAGCATCGACGGCATCGCCGACATGCCGCATATCGTTTTACCGATGGTGAAGTGATGTCCCACATCGCCGGCACGAAGGGGCTCGCCTATGCCTCGCCTCTCCTCGATCAAGGCCGAAATGTTGGTGGTCCGGGCATGGCTTTGAATCAATGCTTCTAGTCCGTAAGCTTGCGACGTTGCTCGGTCAGCCATGAACGGAAGAATTCCCTGTAAAATTTCGGGTGCAGTATATTTTTCTAATGCGGATAAGTTCCACACTTTCGTGACCTGATACCGATATCGTGTCCATGTCCCTGCTGGTCTTGTTTGCCCAGCAGGGTGATCCGTATCATCCCCTTCCCTAAAGAAAGAGTCCCGGGATTGGCCTCCAGCCAAGTCCCGGTTAGCCGAGTTTATATCCACCTGCGGCAGCAGCCTCCGGTTGCTATAAACTCTAGAAACAGTGCTGGTGAGGGGTTGTAAATGCCCCTCACCAGTGAAGAAGGAATAGCTTATATCCGCCTCACGGCTCCTATAATCTCTTTAACAGATCGCTTCACTCCGCTCGCTCACTATCACACAAACCCCCTCCTTAAAGGTTCCCCCTCACGCAAATTGCGTGAGAAAGAAGGTGATGTCACTGCATCACCCAACCTATATTATTGGTATCAGACGCAATAAAACTTACTTCGAAACACGACTTCGTTTTGTACAAACTATCAGACGCGCGCGACCTATCGTCTGGACAGAGGGATTCGTTGCGTGCTACGACGATCCTCCCGAAGGAAAGACGATTGCCACTTTTTCGATATTGCTCGCATAACGGCGTAACGAGCGATGCGCCTCAGTGAAAGCGTGAGCACGAAGCAGAAGTCGTCAAAACTACTGTGGAATTACTGCATGCGATAGTACCGTGACATTGATCGCGGAAAAGCTTAACCGCCGCTTCACCATCTGCAAACATTCTCTGACGCACATCACCTTGATCTTCGCCGAATGATGCGTGTTCCAGGGGGCCCGCTGCACGGGCGTTTCTGCTTCCGGAGGACACATTGGTCGATCTCAGGATTCCGGAGGGATTCCCGACCCGCCAAAAACTTCCTTCATGCATCGACCAGCCGCCTGAACGACACCTCGGCCAAGCCCGGATTCGCGACATGTCAAAGGAAGATCGGGAACAGTACAGCGCACAAAGGCAGCAGCTTTTCTGCTGGTGAAACGCTGGCAACGAATGCCGTGAAAAGCGTGTCAAAGCCTGTAGGCTACGCCTGCCGATAGCGATGAAACCCTGATTCAATTGCACATGCGCACCTTATCCGTTCCATTGGCTGACCGAAGACGGCGTACCCGCGATAAGAAACGCGTTCACACGCCGAATCCTGTACCGAAGAGTTCTCGAAGAATCTCTGCGTTGGAGACAGACCAGGATGCATCGCTGCAAGGAAGTGAAGGGCCAATTTTCGCAGGCGACTTTGCTGCTTAAGTACGTTCACTCCGTCACTGCCCGATCATCGACGTCGCGAACGGCAACAAGCATCCCACGCGTCTACACGCTGCCATCGGCCTGCTCGGATTTCCACTGCAGCGGACAGCGACAATTGAAGTGGCGACCCGTCACGATCATCGCGCTGACTGACCAACGATCTTCGAGAAATTTTCCAGCGATCTGCCGTTTGAAAATTCTGTGGCGTACGCGAAAATGCGGACAATTTTCTCGCCATGTTTCTTGCATGTGCTCGTTCGAGAATTTCTGCAAAACAGGAAGAGAAAGTTCGCTTCGGCGATCAACACCCTAGGGGCATTACGCCCAGCCCATGTGAAGCATCGCAAAATCAGCGAGCTAGTTAAATCAATGGGTTAGGCGTTTTGGATACAGATTTTTCCGGCGCGTTCCTCGAGCGCCGGCACAGACCTACCTCAACTTCTCGCCACCGCGGACCGACCGGCGCGAGGCTCGCGCCTTTCGCTCGCGCATTCCAAAATACTCTCCCAGAGGCTCGTCCTTGAGGCGCACCAGTGCGCGGCGCATCGCCAGATGGCCGAGCATTTCCTTGAGCCTTGCACGCCGTAAGGCGTCGCTGGCACAAACCTCTCCATGCACCGCGTCCCGACCATAGACCCAAGGGTTCTGGTCGCTACGAATATAGGCTCCCTTGCCCTCTGTCGCTGCTGTTACCCAATACCAGCCAATCTGATCAGCGTGGTCGCGAAGAACCGCGCCGATCAGATTGGCTTCGACAACTTTGTCGTCTAGTACCTTTTGCAGATCGGCGGTATCGAACAGCAGCGTAAGGTACAGGTCATACCCGCCCTCCAACGACGGCATGATGGCCCAGACGTACCCAGGGTTGACCGTGAACAGTGCCGGCTTCCGTCTCAGTCGGTCGAAGAATTGCGTCCGGCACGCCCGCAGTGTCTGAAGCTCACGATGCAGGTCCGCCGCCGATGCCGTAAGCAGGTTTAGACGCTCTTTGGAATGAAACAGGCGGATATGCAGCACGGTCAAGCTCGGGCGCTCCGCGAACAGGCCATCGAGGTAGGCACCCATATTTGCATCGTTTTGCCTGCTGCCAAGGTTCCAGTTGTGCAGTTCGTGTCGAAGCGACTTTTGGGAACGCATCGCCGCTCGGAGTCGATCCACAAAATCGTTGTAGACCTCGGCACGGATGCGGCCCGAGAGATCGACGGGGCCGTTAATATCGCGATCAAGACACATACAGATCGGATGACTGAAAAACACGTCCATCAACAACCGCAGATGGGGCGCGAGTAGTAGCTGCCCGGTTGCCGGATGCGATGCGGAAAAAAGCAATTGGTGAGCGGACATTACATTCAGGATGTACGCCATCTCCTCCGCGACGGTCGACCAGGTATTCGGATGTGCAGTTCTTGTGTCCGGCATCCAGTCGGTAAGATTATTCTTGCCGTAAGACCCCGTTGCATCCTCACGATCCCGGAAGATCGAGTCTGTGACGACGAAAGGTTTAAACCAGGCCGCCTGCGACAACCGGACGAGGCGGTCGAGCCTTGCCAGAAATCCGATCTCTGGACCGGCCAGGAGGAATTCGCGACCACCATGGTCGACGTGCGAGTTCAGGCTGCGATCAATGCGTGCGGCAAGTTCGTGGAACCTTTGGGGCGAAAATTCTGGCAAGTTCATGAAGAGATTTTGGCGCATGGTAATCGATACCGCGTGGCGCAGTATGGCCGGCAAAACGCCCCGTCTGCCGGGAGGCAAACGGGGTTCGACGGAATGATCAAAGGAGCGGCGGCATATAGGGCGAACTGACCGGCAGTTCCACGAAATCAACGCGGCGGCCATTAATCGTGCGCGGCACCAGCCGGAGCTGGCCTGCGGCGTAGAGCGCCATGAGAGCACATTTGGTGCGCGACGGCATCCACTTAATGTTCTTCGCCAATGTCACGATTTCCGATTCGCGGATACCGAACATGTTGCGTGCTCGCATTTCCGTGACAACCCTGGGCATCAGTTCACGCGCATCCAGTTCGTCCTGGGGCTCCGCTTCGGGCGGAAGCACGGTGCCAAGCCACTGGCCGGTGAGATAGTTAGCCACAACCGTTGCGGCGAACATCAATTCCCGCGTAATAACGCGCCCCGTACCCTCGTAGAGCTGGAAAAGGCCAGCCAGTACGCTCACGCGCTCGTGGTAACGCATCGCCATCGCCGAGGCCTCGCGAAACACGCCCTGTGCAACCATGAAGTCGATCTGCTGCTGTGCCCGATTCAGCACATAGGCAGCATCGACGGCCACATCAAGTGCAGGCAGACTGGCGAGATGGCGCTCGCCATTGGCCTTTGCCCGATCCAGCAGTACCGACACCGTCTCGTCCCAGTCGTCCAGCCCCCCCTCCGCCTGCGGGTACCATCCGATCGCGCTCCTGTTGCTTTCCTCGTGCGACCGGACCATCCACACACGCTGAAGAAAGCCAGATCCCAAGCCTTTCTTGCGATGCTTGCCGAGCCATTCGTCGTAACGATCTGGCTGAATCAAAACAACGATCGTGAAACGCGTCCGCGTTTTCTTCTTGCGATCGCCACCAAGGTCTTTCGCTCGCGTGACCACGGGAACGAATCCATCGCGCAGGCTGATCTGCAAGGCGAAGTCCTTGCCGAAGGTGGTCTCGAAGAACGCATCGCCTTCCTCGCACCCGCAGAGTCCGAGCACGGGCGACACGCGCTTGATGCCCTGCGGGGTCGAGTCCTCGAAGTCCCATTGATGCGGCCAGTCGGCCATTGCCGCATGAACCGGCCGCATCAGGCGCACGAAGGTTGCCGATTTACCGCCAAAGGGCACGCCGACAACATGGACGATGGTGCTCAGGGGCATGGGATCACCTTTGCTGTCGAGCACGTTGCTGACACCCTGGCACACGAAGCTCAATACGCCGAGCACATTACCAAGCGCTATATCCAGCGGCGCCCCGTAAGTGCCGTGCAGGTTGCAAACGACATTGCGCAGCCGCGGCGGCAATGCACTCACCGCGTCGAGTGCACTCGCGAACTGGCCGAATATGGGCGAGGTGTTAAGGTCGCCAGCGAACTGCCGCTGGCTGTAGTTCGGCGAGGGCATATAGCCCCCGCCAGACGTATAGGCGGGGGTGTGCATCAGCTGCCCTCCTCGTATGCACTGGCTTGCTGCACGCTATCCGACTCGACAGCAGCCGCGTCGTCGGCCACCTTGCCCGGCACCGGCTCGCCACGGCGTGTCGCTTCGGCTTCGAACAACTCGTCGAAGATCTTAATGTTGATCGACAGGCCGCACTCCGCCAACGTTTTAACGATCGCGCTCTTCGAAACGCCAGCATCAAGCTGCTCACGCATGACCGGGTACAGTTCGCCGAACGCCGCCATACGCTCGCGGTCACGCTTCGCCTTGGGCGACTCCAGCGCGAGGATCGCACTCTTGATCGCCGAGAGATCGACCATTGCTGCTTCGGAGAAGTTTTTTTTCATATTCATGCTCCGCATTAAGCCTGGCGCAGTTCAGCACGGATGGCGCGCAGTTCGGCCATGGCGTTCAGTTCGTGCAGTTCCACGTCTGCGAGGGCCGAACGGATTCGAGCCAACAGAGCATCTACGTCCAGCGCATTACTGAGGAGCTTCACCGTCACCGCCTTCTTCAAATCGCGTTTCAGTTGAGCACGCTTTTGGGCGCGCACCAGCTTTTCTTCCGTCAACGTGGCGCAGCGAGCCAGCCGATACTGAAGGGTCGCCAACTCGATCTCCGCGTCCATCTCCGGAGTCCAGGTCTCGGCAATACGACGATTGACGGCGTTGATCTCGTTGATCACCTTCATGCTCAAGCGCTTTCGTTTGACCTTTTTTTTATCTGGCGACAAGTTGTGTTCGATGGAAACCTTCATTAAGCTGCCTCCTTCGCTGCCATCGTGCTGTTCTGCGTTTCGAACAGCTTTTCGATTTCTGCAATCGGCCATGCGAGGCGGCGATTGGGCAGACGAACCGGGCGGACACCACAGTACGCACCATCACGGTTGTATGCCTTCAACACCGTTTGACGCAAAACGAGCAGACGATCGGCAAACTCGTCCGTCGAGATGTGACGGCGCATCGTCGCTAGCGTCACCGGAATATTCACTGCTGCTGCGGCCACGTTGTTTCTCCTTTTCCGTAAGTTAGGCGGCGCCAAAAGCGCATGCCGTTTCACCCCACTGACGCGTCAACCTGTCCTAATCAATGTGCGTCAATGTGATTGGAATTCTTGCCCGATCGCTCAGAACCGCGAATAAAATGTCCGCATTTGTCCGCACACGGGAAACTTGGGAAGCAGCATGAAGCAATACGAAAAAGAGAAAGCGGGGGAAATACTTCGGATCAGCCGACGCGTTAGCGATGCAGCCGCAGCGTATCTCGCACGGGAATCCTGGAGCCCGATCGTAGGGGCGATGTTGCTGTCCGGAATCCGGCCGTCAGTTCGTTGGGAGGACATTCCCGCGCTAGCTGATCACAAAGACGAGGAACCTGTCTCGTTTCGCGAGTTATTCCATTCGCTACGCAGGTCGATGAAAATGCCAGAGCGAGGCCTTGACGGAACGGATGTCACCCCCCAATCGGATCGTTTTCAGAATGCTGAAAATATTCTGGTTCTATGGGACGAGTACTGCCGTCATTACGGCGATTACCCGGCCGATATCAGCCCGAGGACATTTGCCCTTGGCATCCGTCGCATGGCCAGCGAGGGACAGGTTCATCTTCCTGAGTCGCAATGGATTCGCGCGTTCGCCGACCACTACCACCTGAAAGATCCGGATGGTTTCGTACCTCGGTCAGTGCTCGCGCAGCAGGAGATACAGCCTGAGGAGCGCCAGTTGATCCCAAAGCATAAATTTGGCAAATTCATCGCGGGCATCTGGGTTGAGACTGGAAAAGGCACCGACCCAGATGTAATCCTGTTCCGTCTGGCTGAACTGATCAAGAACAAAGGCGTGGCAGGTACCGAACTGGTTGGCGAATACTCGTACCGATCCGATCTTCGGTATAAGCAAGAAAACGACAGAAACTCTCGCGTGCTACGTCGCGATACGCTGGCTCGGCAGCTACGGCGCATGAAGGAAAGAGAGACCGCTGCTAGTGCGCAAGCGGAGCCAAGGACTCCGTCGACCGAACACATTCCATTCATCAAAACGGTTCCTGTGGCACCCGAGGATTTCAAACGGTTTTCCGAGCCCGAGCAATTAGCCGAAGTGGCTCGACAATTGTTGCTGGAAGGCACGCAGTACGTCCGATACGCTACGCTGCTTTTTCCTGACGATGGGTGGGGGCGAGATCATGCAGTCGTGGTTGGCAATATCGTCAGGCTGTCGAAGCTGCTTATCTCCGTTGCCACGCTGGCGCAAATCAAACTGCTTGACATGGTTATCATGACCGCATGCCTCGCAATTGAATCGATGATCGATATCAGATACTTGTGCGAAAACCTTGCACCCGATCTGATCGATGACTACGTCGAGACATCATCCGAAAGTGGCTTCGCCGGTGGTTCGTGGGGCGGGAGTGATTGGTATCAAAGGGCCAATGCCGTTGGCCTCAGCAACACGGACTTCTTCAACTTGACAGAAGCGCCGCTGCACCTTCACGGCTCATGGCAGGTACTCGACTCCCTACACTTGGGCAAAAATGAGAGCGGAAAATATTTCCCCTATTTTCAAGGGAATACGAGTCACCCGCAGGCTCTACTGTTACTCGGCAGGCTGTCACTCGAAACCATGCAAGGCTTCCTTCGGCACATTGAGCTTGGAGAGAAAGGCAAGAACTTGCCGAGAGCAATCGGAGATTTGCATGAGCGCCTGGCCAAGGCGGACGAACTCTCTGTCACATGGCTCGCCAAGTGGGAAGCTAACAAATAACTAGCTCCGCCTGCAACGCGCTGCCAGAAGGCCGGTTATGACATCGGGGTGACGGTACGCATCAGCTTTGACGATCTCCTGGCGCGTGCTCGGGCCACTCGCGACCATTAGGAGGCCGCTCTAGACGAACTGGCTGACAACGCCCACGAACTCAGCCTGGACTACTGAAATGGCAGGCAATGCGCGCTACACGGCACTTCCAGCATCAGACGGACCGCCTTGATCGCTGCAGTTTTCGGAGCAAGCGGTGCAAGCCCGGCCGCGATAAGGTCCGCATTCACAAAGCGGGGAAGCTGTGCCTCTGTGGGTAAGAACGATCGGGCGAACATTGTCTTGCCAGCCCCGTTTGGACCGGCAATGATGATGACCTTCTAGCTCGCCATATCAGTTTCCTTGCTCGGCAACCTTCTATGTCTGAGCGAGAGAAGGGACTGCGGCGCCCTCTGACATTGGAGTGAACCGAACCGCTGCCTGTTCCAGCATCCACGCCTCAATTCGATCATGCCAGAGGCGCAGCAAATCGAGCGGGCGGCGGCGATAGTGCTTCTCCGCGATGGCAGACGGCTTATGACCCTGAATCTGCGCTACGACGCCGACCGGAACCTCCACCCACTCGGCCAGCGTGCCGAATGAACGTCGAAGGCCATGCAGAGTGACGTGGGGCAGCCCTGCGGCGGCGAGCGCCTTGTTATGCGCGATGCGCGGTTCGGCAATTTTGCCGTCCTCCGACGTCTTGCTGGAGAAGACCCATTCCGATGGCATCCATTCCTCACCGCGCTCCTTCAAACGCGCAAGCTGCCGCCGCTCAGGCGGTGTCTCGTTCAGCCGTTTCAGATTCGTCAGCAACGTCGCCAAATATGGCGTCAGTGGAATCGTGCGTCCTCCCGTTCCCTCAACCTTGTCATCCAGCACAAGGCTGCGCCAGCGGAAATCGACATCTTCCCACCGCAATCCCGCCCACTCTTCCCGACGCGCCCCGGTAAGCAGCAATCCTTGCAGGTAGGCGCTATGTACGGGATTAGCGAGTTGGCGAACCTCGCGAAACCACACGGTCAGTTGCTCGCGTTGCAATGAGTCGCCGTCCTTTGCTTTGACGCGCGGGACGACATCGCGAACATCGCGCGCCTTGTACGCATCCGCCGGGACGATATTCTTGTAGATTGGCATGTCGTCAGCCCAGCGGATGAATCCTCGCAACAGACGGAACGACAGGGCCGACATAGTCGGACGCTCGCTCGATTCGACTACGAGCCATCCGGCTATCCGTTCGCTGCTCAGTTCAGATAGTTTCAGCGGACGGAGCGCTGCCAACGGACCAGGTTGGGTGAGTCCCTTGCCACGCTTCTTCGGCTGGCCACCTACATCGGCATGCTGCAAGTGATCGCGATAGTGCCGCTCGCCCCAGAACGCCTTACGGCTCTCGACGTACTGATCCCATACCGAGCCAAACGTCGCATCCTGCCGTTGAGCCTCGACACGACGCGCCTCGTGTGCCGCCTGTTGCTCCGCTCGTACTTCTCGTGGGTCCTTGCCGTCGTCTATCAGCGTCTTTAACCGGGCGGCCTCCGTGCGAGCGCGACCTAGATCCCATGCCCGAGCGTCGCCGATCGTCAGTCGAATCGTCCTTCCGAACAGACGGGATTCGAAGACGTAGGCCTTTGCCCCCGACGCGGTGGCGCGCAACCCAAAGCCCGGCGTCTTGGCGTCCCAATATATCGTCTGCTGCTTGCCCGACTCACACTTGAAACCCTCAACGCGCGCGGCCGTGAAGCTCTGTTTTTCCATCTCGCAATTCCATGTAGGCACCGTGTAGGCAAATCATGCGGTAACTGATGAAACTAGGTCAAGAAAAATCCGTTTGTCGCTCCGCGAAGCCCTTGTATTTGTTGAATTTTATATTCCTACATGGAACCCAATCAAACTCTATGAATTGAATATCGCTCGGACTCTTAATCCGTAGGTCGAGTGTTCGAGTCACTCACGCCCCACCAAAGAATTTCGAAGGGTTACAAGCGATTGCTTGTAACCCTTTTTGCATTGGTTCAGCGCCGACAGCAAACCCGTCAGTCGTAGCTGACCACGACCGTCACCGGCTTGTTCGCCGAAGGCACATTGCCGCTTTTCGCGCCGAGCGACAGTACGCCACCCGCGCCGCCCAAGTGATACTGACCGTCCGCTCCTGGCCGGGCCGTACGGCCAGTGCCGTCGATGAAAGACGTCGCGACGGTATCCAGCGCGGCGGCGCCGATGCGTGACGCCGCGCCGTCGTTGATCCGCAACGTCACATCAGCGCTTGGCGCACCGCCGGGTGGCGCCGCGAACGTCACGGTGACCGCGGACCCGTCGTGTCCAGTCCAGAGCGTATCCGACCGCGGCGCAGGTGTTTGTCGCACGGTCGTGATATTGAACTGCGGACCGACGAGCGCGCCGGAGAAATGTATCGTGCCGCCATTCGCCGCGGATGCCGCTCCCGGAACCGCCAGGAACGCCACCGTACCCCATGCAGCCACGCGGGCCAACCGCCCAATTCGCCGACTCTTCGCTTTCATCACGACCTCCGTGCGGGCAATCCTCTGTGCCGCCTTGCGGCGGATCCAGTGCATCAAGCCTTGTTTACGGCATGTCACGAATCTGTCTTGAATATGACGAAATATAGTAGGCAAATCGTAAGACGGTGGATCTTTTCACAATCCGCCGACAGCGCCCAAGGTTGAGCGCGTCATGCGCCGTCATTCCCACATCCCGCCAGAACCCCCGCACATTCGCCCCGCCACCGTGTTACCGATGCGTAACGAATTATTGCGAACTATTATCATCCGTGTAATGATACTGATTCTCATTTGAGAACAAGACGATGGGTCCAGCCCTTTGCCGCAGACAGTCCGGCTGTCGGTGCTGCAACGGGCGCTGGCGTCCGTCGAATCAGAACAATAGCGACAACGACAGGGTATTGAGATGTTCCGAAACACGCCTCTCGCGGCGGCCGTTCTGGTCGCGTTCGCGACGCCGCTTTACGCTCAAACGACGACAACGCCCGCGACCGGCGCCCAGCCCGCGTCATCCAGTTCGACTCCGACTTCGACTTCGACTTCCACGCCCACCCAGACCGCCGATAGCGCCACGCTGCCCGCCGTCAAGGTGACCGGTCAAAGCGGCGCGTCCACGGAATTCGCGGCTGACGTCTCGAGCGTCGGCGCAAAAGTGCCGACCGCGCTGCGCGACATTCCGCAAGCCGCCGTCGTGGTGCCGAAGTCGGTGCTGCAATCGCAAGCCGCGAGCTCGTTTACGGACGCGTTGCGCAATGTGCCGGGCATCACCATCGGCGCCGCGGAAGGCGGACAGATCGGCAACAACATCAACCTGCGCGGCTTCTCGGCGCGCACCGACATCTATCTCGACGGTTTCCGCGATCGCGGCCAGTACTATCGCGACACCTTCAACCTCGAATCGATCGACGTGCTGTATGGCCCGTCGTCGCTGTACTTCGGACGCGGCTCGACGGGCGGCGTCATCAATCAGGTCAGCAAGCAGCCCACGCTTAAGCCGCGCGCGGACGTGTCCGTGCAAGCGGGCACGCACGACCGCTATCGCACGACCGTCGACCTGAATACGCCGATCACGTCGACGTCCGCGTTCCGCATCAACGCGTTCGGCCAGGACCTCGGTTCGTCGCGCGACGTGATGAAGAGCAAGGATTACGGCGTCGCGCCCGAAGTCAAATTCGGCATCGGCACGCCGACCGAAATCACGCTGTCCGCGCTGATCCAGCACAACCGCGATCAGCCCGACTACGGCATTCCCGCGCTCAACGGCCACCCGGCGCCGGTCAATCGCGGCACGTTCTACGGCTTCACCGACGACCGCACGATGCAGGACGTGCAAACGCTCAACGCGCGCATCGAACACCGCTTCAACGACAACCTGAAGGTGCGCAATCAGACGCAGTTCAGCCACTACAGCACGGAAGCCCGCGCGACAAACGCGGCTTCGGTGCTGACGGGTCCGCTGCCGACATCGACGGCGCTGACCAACGGCAATTTCACGAGCATCGATCCGTCGAAACTGTTCGTGAAGCTGCAGGGCAAGGACCGCAACATCAACGACCACTCGGTCTACAACTCGACGGACGTCGAGGCAAAATTCAACACCGGCTTCATCAAGCATGAGGTGGTTGCGGGCGTCGATCTGAGCCACGAGACGTACAGCAACCAGAGCTTCACGACGACGACGCCGGGCTTGCCGTCGAACACGATCGCCATCGTGCCGCTCGTCGATCCGTCGTACACGAAGCGTCCGTCGAATGCGAAGACCGTTGCGACGAATCTCGCGGGATCGAGCGCGAACGGCGTCGGCATTTATGCGAACGATACGGTGTCGATCGGCGAACACTGGAAGGTCGTGGGCGGCCTGCGCTGGGACCGCTACGAAGCGTCGATTCACAACTCGATCAATGTGCCTTCGTATGCGACGCAGACGAATTACTTCACGAGCGTGCGCGGCGGCGTGATCTGGCAGCCGACCGACTGGCAGTCCTACTACGTGTCGTACGGCACGTCGTTCAATCCGTCGCTCGAAGCGCTGACGCTCACGAACCAGCAGCAGAATCTGCCGCCGGAGCATAACAAGTCGTATGAAGTCGGCGCGAAGTGGGACCTGCTCGGCGGCGGTCTGTCGGTCACGCAATCGCTCTTCAACATCGAAAAGACGAACGCGCGGACGTTGAACTCGGACGGCAGCTACACGCTCGACGGCGACGTGCGCGTGCGCGGCTACCAGCTCGGCGTGGCCGGCCACATCACGAACAAGTGGCAAGTGTTCGGCGGCTACACGTACATGGACGCGACGATTCTGAAGGCGCTCGACGGCACCGCCGGCAAGACGCCCGCGAACACGCCGCGCAACATGCTGACGCTGTGGACGACCTACGCATTCACGCCGCACTGGGAAATCGGCGGCGGGCCGATCTACACGTCGTCGCGTTACGCCGCGAACAACAACTTCGTGAAGGTCGGCGGCTATACGCGCTGGGACGCGATGGCCGCGTATCACGCGAAAAAGTACGACGTCCAGTTCAACGTGCTCAACCTGACGGACAAGAACTACTACGACGCGCTGATTCCATCGGACGGCGGACGCGCGGTGCCGGGCAACGGCCGCACGTTCCTCGCGACGCTAAACTATCGGTTCTTCTGATCGCCGAGGCGGCGATCAGCAGCACAACGCGCGGTTTCGCAGGAAGTCCAACGATGATTGTCTCGATCCCCGATGTATTCAGTCCCGCCGACACCTCCGCGATGCGTGCCCAACTCGAAGCGGCCACGGACGCCTGGGTCGACGGCCGCGCGACCGCGGGCTATCAGGGCGCGCCCGTCAAGCGCAACCAGCAGATCGCGGAAGGCTCATCCATCGCGCTGGAAATGGGCGACAGAATCATCGCGGCGCTCGAACGGCATCCGCTTTTCATCAGCGCCGCGCTGCCGAACAAGGTTTATCCGCCGCTCTTTAACCGCTATGAAGGCGGCATGCATTTCGGCAGCCATGTCGACGGCGCGATTCGCCTCGTGCCCGGCAGCGGCGTACGCGTGCGCACCGATCTATCGGTCACGCTGTTCCTCACGCCGCCCGACGAGTACGACGGCGGCGAACTGCTGATCGAAGACACCTTCGGCGTGCAGGAAGTGAAGCTGCCCGCGGGCCATGCGATCCTTTATCCCGGCACGAGTCTGCACCAGGTGCGGCCCGTGACGCGCGGCGCGCGCGTGTCGAGCTTCTTCTGGGTACAGAGCCTCGTGCGCGACGACACGCAGCGCGCGATGCTGTTCGACATCGACGGCGCGATCCAGCGTTTGAACGCCTCGAACGCGGACGATGCCGCGCGCCGCACGCTCGTCGGCTGTTATCACAACCTGCTGCGCATGTGGAGCGAAACATAAATCGGCAATAGCGGCGGATTTGCCCTGCAAGCTGGCTAGAGCGATGCGCATTTTTGTCCTACGCTTTAAGCGCGACGCGTGGCGCATCCGTGTGTTTGCGCACCACAGCAATCCGGCGAGCACTCGCCTTCACGCGTGCGCAAGGTCCTCCCGCACAATCACAGTCCAGGTGGCTGGAGGCTGATCGTGAGTCAAGCAATCGCCTGATCGAAGATTCAGGCAGCCCGGGGATTGCAGCTCCGAGAACCGGTGCACCTCCCCGGCGCATTCTCATGGAGGATGACGATGTCGATTCGACTTGGAGAAGAAGCGCCCGATTTCACCGCGGAAACCACCGAAGGCACAATCCGTTTCCACGAATGGATCGGCGACCATTGGGTGATCCTGTTTTCGCATCCAAAGGATTTCACGCCCGTCTGCACGACCGAGCTCGGCTACATGGCCGGCCTCAAGCCCGAATTCGAAAAGCGCAACACGAAGATTATCGGCCTGAGTGTGGACCCCGTCAGCGATCACGAGAGGTGGGTGAAGGACATTGAAGAGACGCAGGGCCACGCGGTCAACTATCCGCTCATCGGCGACGCGGATCTGAACGTCGCGAAGCTCTACGACATGATTCACCCGAATGCGGGCGGCGGCTCGCGCACCGCGGCGGACAACGCGACGGTGCGTTCGGTGTTCATCATCGGCCCGGACAAGAAGGTCAAAGCCATGCTCGTGTATCCGATGAGTTCAGGGCGCAATTTCGACGAAGTGCTGCGTCTGCTCGACTCGTTGCAGTTGAACGCGAAGCATACGGTGGCCACGCCCGTGAACTGGAAGCCGGGAGACGATGTCATCATTCCGACATCCGTCTCGAACGATGATGCGGCGAAGAAATACCCTGAGGGCTTCAAGACCTTGAAGCCGTATCTGCGGTACGTTGCACAGCCACGGTGAGATTGCGGCGCAGTAAAACCGGGCGCCGCCACGCGCCCGGTTGTCTCGACGATGCGCGCCACGGAGAAAACAACTTTGCTGATTTTCCGCCAACTAATCGACCCGCAATCGTCCACGTACACGTATCTTCTCGCCGATAGCACGACGCGAGAGGCCATTCTGATCGATCCGGTATTCGAGCAGGTGCGCCGCGATACGGCGCTGATCCAGGAACTCGGGCTGCGCCTTCTCTATACGATCGACACGCACGTCCACGCAGATCATGTGACTGGCGCCTGGATGCTCAAACGCCGAACCGGCAGCGCGATCGCCATATCGACGGCAAGCGGCGCGGAAGGTGCGGACCGCTATCTGAATCACGGCGACCGATGCGAGTTCGGCACGCGCTGGCTCGAAGTGCGCGCGACGCCAGGCCACACGAACGGCTGCATCAGCCTCGCGCTCGACGACGGCACGATGATGTTCACCGGCGACTGCCTGCTGATCCGCGGCACGGGCCGCACCGACTTCCAGAAGGGCGACGCACGCGCGATGTTCCGCGCGATCCACGGCGAGATTTTCAGCCAGCCCGAAAGCTGCCTGCTTTATCCGGCACACGATTATCGCGGCTTGACGGTGACGAGCGTCGGCGAAGAGCGGCGCTTCAATCCGCGCCTCGGCGGCGAACTGTGCGAAGACGACTTCGTCGGCTATGTGACGAATCTGCGGCTGCCGCATCCGAAACAGATCGACATCGCGGTGCCCGCGAATCTCAAGTGCGGCGTTGCGGCCAGCGATCCCACGCAAGCGGCCGAACCTGATTGGGCGCCGCTCGTCTACACGTTCGCGGGCATCTGGGAAATCGGCCCGCAATGGCTCGAAGACAATCTGCGTTCCGTGCAGATAGTCGACGTGCGCGAGCCCGATGAGTTCAACGGTCCGCTCGGCCGCATTCCGGCAGCGCGGCTCATCTCGCTCGGCGAGCTTGCCACGCGCGCCGCCGAGCTCACGAAAGAGCGCCCCATCGTGACCGTGTGCCGTGCGGGCGGCCGCTCCGCACAAGCGACGGTGATCCTGCGCCAGGCCGGATTCGACGAAGTCGCGAACCTTGCGGGCGGCATGCTGCGCTGGCGCGCGGAAGGCCGCGTCGTCGAAAATGCCGGCATGTAGCGCATATAGCAATTTCCTTCAATACACACCGCCCTGCCGCCGATACCGTTGAACCGCGTCAATCCCGCGCATTCACGTATCGAGGCACCGATGTCCGCTTTGCTTTCCATGGCCGCGTTCGCGCTGGCTTCGTCGATTTCGCCAGGTCCCGTCAACGTCGTCGCGCTGAGCGCCGGCGCGCAGCATGGGTTCGCCGCGAGCATGCGGCATGTGAGCGGCGCGACCGTCGGCTTTACCGTGCTGCTTCTGCTGATCGGCCTCGGGCTGCATGAACTGCTCGTGCATGTACCCGCGCTCGTTAGCATCGTCAAATGGGCCGGCGTCGCGTTTTTGCTGGTCATGGCCTACAAGCTCGCCGTCGATGACGGCCAACTCGGCGCCGACAAACCATCGCGCGGCCCGTCGTTCGCCTATGGCGCGGCGATGCAATGGCTCAACCCGAAAGCATGGCTTGCGTCGCTGGCCGGCATGGGCGCGTATGCCGCCGATGGCGACGGCAAACTCGTCTGGCAATTCACTGTGATCTACTTTGTGATCTGTTATGTGTCGATTGCAAGCTGGGCCTACGCCGGGACGTTTCTGCGCAAGTACTTGCAGGCGCCGCAGCGCGTTAGGTTGTTCAATCGGATCATGGCGGCGTTGCTTGCCGCGAGCGCGCTGTATTTGCTTGTGACGTGAGGCGCCGAAAACTGCGGCAACCCCGCAGTCAACTGCGATATTGCCCCGGCGTCGCGGCGACGAGCCGCTTGAACGTGCGCTGCAAATGCGCCTGATCGGCGAAGCCGGCGTCGAGCGCGACGTCGGCGATCAATCGGCCGCGCCTCAGTTGAGCGCGGCTGTACTGAATGCGCCGATTGATCAGATACGCGTGCGGCGTCATGCCGTAGCGCTCCTTGAACGCGCGAATCAGATGCGACGCGGACAGGCCCGCGGCCTCGCATATGTCCTCGAGCTTCAGCGGGTGCGTGCAATTGTCGGCGATGAATTCGGCCGCTCGCGCGAGTTGACGGCTGGCGTCGTCGTGTGAAAGCGGCGCGGGGTTCAGGCGCTGCTGCACCTCAGTGAAAAATGCCACGGCGGCGCTTTGTTTGCGCAGCAAATCCGCATCGTTGCCGACCAGAATTCCATGCAGCCGATTGAGGCCGTCGAAGAGTTCGGCGTCTGTCGTCATGGTCTGCGAGAACGCGCGAAACGCGTAGTTCTCGCTGAAGCCGAGTTCGTGTTGCAACGACGTGAGCCACGCGACGTCGACGTGAAGCATGCGATACGACCAGCGCTCGTCGGCGATGGGATTGCATGCATGAACGTCGTCGGGATTCATCAGAACAACCGCGCCCGCGCCGGTCCATTCGCGCGCGTGGCGGTTCACGTACACGCTGCGTCCGCCAGTGACCGCGCCGATGGAGAAGGTTTCGTGAGAGTGCTTCGCGTAGCAGATTTCGCGGCCGTCTTCGATGGAGCGCGCCTCGATGAAAGGCAACGCCTCGCTACGCCAGAAATGCGGCTCGCTTGCGCGCTTCGCATGAATTGCCGCCGCTGTCGTTCCGCTCATTCGCGCGCCCTCCTCCGGTGTACGTGGGCCTCGCGGAAATGGACGGCTGTCAAAAGCCGCAAGTTCGGCGAGGCCACTTATCGTAGCCGTCAAACGCGCGGCCAACAAGCGGGCTTATGCGTGCGCTGCTGACGCTGCGCACCGCAAGCGGTTACTTCGCGGAAACGTCGATATTGCCGAGGTATTTCGCTGCGAGCGTCTTCACGGTGCCGTCCGCCTGCACCTTCGCAATCGCCGCGTTCAAGCGCTCGCGCAATGCTGTATCGCCCTTGCGGATGCCATAGGCGATACCGCTGCCGAGAATCTTGTCGTCGCGCACCGGCTGGCCGACGAATGCGTAGTCCTTGCCGTTCGGCTTCGACAGGAAACCGGTTTGTCCGGCGGGCGCGAGCACGAGTGTTGCATCGACACGCCCCGCGACCAGGTCCGTGTACACCTGATTCTGATCCTGATACGGCACGACGGTGACGCCCGCGGGTTCCCAATGCGTCTTCGCAAACGTCTCCTGAATCGACGCCTGCAACACGCCCACGCGTTTGCCCTTCAATGCTTCGGCAGTCGGCAGCAGACCGCTGTCGCGCTTTGCGATCAACTGCGTCGGCACGCGATAGACGACCGTCGTGAAGTCGATCGCCTGGCGACGCTGTTCGGTCGCATTCATCGCCGAGTTGATCGCGTCGAATTTGCGGCCTTGCAGCGCCGGAATCAAACCGTCGAACGATGTCTCCACCCATTTGCAGGTCATCTTCGCGGCGGCGCACACTGCATTGCCGACGTCGATGTCGAGACCTTGCAGCTCGCCGCCCGGCCCCTTCGATTCGAACGGCGGATACTGCGCTTCGAGCCCGAAACGCAGCGTCGATGTGTCAGCGGCAACGGCAGCGGACGATGCCGCCACCGATGCAAGAGCGCAAGCGAGCGCCAACAAAGACTTGAGCAGTTTCATAGCAGGTCCCTTTCCTTCGGTTTCGTTGTAGTACGCGTTGTAGTACGAATGCGTAGCGTGTGAATATGCAATGGCGCGACGATCATACTGCGTTCAAAAATGACAGCGCCGCGCTCACGCGCACGCAGTTTCATATCTCGCACAAACGGCGCGCGCCTTCGATCAGCGTCGCGTCGTCTTTCGAAAAACTCAGGCGAATCAGGCCGGAATCCGTACCGTCGCTGTAGAACGCCGAGAGCGGAATCGTCGCGACGCGCGCATCGCGAATCAGGCGCAACACGAAGTCGCTGTCCGTTTCATCGGAGAAGCCGCGAAAGCGCGCGAGCATGAAAAAGCTGCCTGCACTCGGCAGCAACTCAAAGCGTGATTCGCGAAGCCCATGTGCAAGCAGATCGCGTTTTCGCTGATAGAACGCGGACAAGCCGAGGTAGCTTTCGCGATTCGCCAATGCATCGACGAACGCGTACTGCATCGGGGTATCGGCGGAAAACACCATGAACTGATGCACCTTGCGGATCTCGTTCATCAACTCGGCGGGCGCGAGGCAATAGCCGACGCGCCAACCCGTCACGTGATACGACTTGCCGAACGACGACACGATCACGCTACGTTCGGCGAGCTCGCTGTGGCACGCCATGCTCTGATGCTTCGCGCCGTCGAACACCACATGCTCG
The DNA here is from genome assembly GCF_003330785.1 of Paraburkholderia graminis. Lineage (NCBI taxonomy): Bacteria > Pseudomonadati > Pseudomonadota > Betaproteobacteria > Burkholderiales > Burkholderiaceae > Paraburkholderia > Paraburkholderia graminis. Next base: position 33,115 of record NZ_CP024934.1, on the reverse strand, counting down.
TAGACCTCGTCCGCGAGAATCACAATGTCCGTGTTGCGCGTGAGCGCTTTCAGGCGCGCGATGTCGGCCTCGTCGAACACGGTCGCGGTCGGATTGTGCGGCGTGTTGATGATGATCATGCGCGTCTTCGGCGTGATCGCGGCGGCGACCTCGCCCCAGTTCACGCGGAAATCGGCGAGCGACAATTTGATCGGCACGGGTGTCGCGCCTTGCAGCCGGACGATCGGTCCATAGCTGTCGAACGAAGGCTCGAAGTAGATCACTTCATCGCCCGGATGCACCAATGCGCTGATCGTCGAATAAAGGCCCTCGCTGGCGCTCGCGATCACCGTCACCTCGCTGGCCGGGTCGTAGCGCACGCCGTACAGCGTCTCCACTTTGTCGGCGAGCGCGTCGCGCAACGCCGCGATGCCCGACATGGGCGCGTACTGGTTGTGACCCGCGCGCATGGCGTTCGCCACGCCGTCGATGAGCTTCGCGTCCGGCGCGAAATTCGGCGCGCCTTGCGACAGATTCAGCGCATCGTGTTGCGCGGCCAGTTGGCCGATCACGGTAAAAATCGTCGTGCCGACATCAGGCAATTTCGAGCGGGCTTGCATGGCGCTCTGCATATGGCTTCTCCCTATCTTCATCCGGCGGCGGACTGACGGCGGCGAAGTATGCAGCCGTCCATTGCGCTCGAGCGCCGGTTGAATGATTAGGCATCAGCCAAAGAACCATCACAATCGAAACTTTGTCATGCAGCGCATGCGTTTATTTCATGGCTTAAACGCACGCGCGATCGTGACGGCGACGCGGCGTGGAAAACAGCACGCGCCGCTTTTCGCACGCGCGCCGCCGCCCACGCCACGAGATCAGGCGTCTTCCATCAGCCGGACCTTGACCTTCTTACCCTTCACCTTGCCCGCACTGAGCTTGCGCACCGCTTCGCGCGCAATGCTGCGCTCGACGGCCACATAGGTCGACATCTCCGTCACGTTGATCTTGCCGATCTGCGAGCCGGCGAAACCGGCGTCGCCGGTGAGCGCGCCGAGCACGTCGCCGGGACGGATTTTTTCCTTGCGGCCGCCGAGAATCTGCAGCGTTTCCATGGGCGGCAACAGCGGCTCATTGCTCTTTGGCGTGAGCTCGGACAGCTTGTGCCATTCGACGTCGCGCTTGTGCGCCTGCTCCAGACCGCCGACGCGCCCCATTTCATTCATGCTCGCGAGGCTCAATGCCCAGCCTTCCTGATCGGCGCGACCGGTGCGGCCGATACGGTGCACATGCACTTCGGGATCGGGCGTCACGTCGACGTTGATCACCGCCTCCAGTTGCGCGATGTCGAGGCCGCGGGCGGCGACGTCGGTGGCGACCAGCACCGAGCAACTGCGATTCGCGAACTGGATCAGCACCTGATCGCGCTCGCGCTGATCGAGTTCGCCGTGCAGCGCCAGCGCATGAAAACCCTGCGCGCGCAAAACGTCGAGCAAATCGCGGCATTGCTGCTTGGTGTTGCAAAACGCGAGCGTGCTGACCGGACGATAGTGGTTGAGCAACAGACCGACGGCATGCAGACGCTCGTCTTCGGTCACTTCATAGAAGCGTTGGCGGATCTTCGTATTGTCGTGCCGCTCGGCCAGCTTCACTTCCTTCGGATTCCGGAGGAATTGCTGACTCAACTTGACGATGCCCTCGGGATACGTCGCCGAGAAAAGCAGCGTTTGCCGTTCCTTCGGGCATTGCCTGACCACCGTCGCGATGTCGTCGAAGAAACCCATGTCGAGCATGCGGTCGGCTTCATCGAGCACGAGTGTATTGAGCGATTGCAGCGGCAGACTGCCGCGCTCGAGGTGATCCATGATGCGGCCCGGCGTGCCGACCACGATATGCGCGCCGTGTTCGAGACTCGCGGTTTGCGGACGCATCGGCGTGCCGCCGCACAAGGTCAGCACCTTGATGTTTTCTTCGGCGCGCGCGAGCCGGCGGATTTCCTGCGTGACCTGATCGGCGAGTTCGCGCGTGGGACACAGCACCATCGCCTGCACGGCGAAGTTGCGTGTGTCGAGACGCGCGAGCAGCGCGAGAGAAAACGCCGCGGTCTTGCCGCTGCCGGTTTTTGCCTGCGCGATGAGATCGTGGCCGGCGAGTGCGATAGGCAAACTCGCGGCCTGAATCGGCGTCATCTCGACATAGCCGAGTTGCGTGAGATTCGCGAGCGTGGCGGCCGGCAGCGGCAGTTGGCTGAACGGCGCGCCGGCCGTAGTGGGACTGTTCATAAATGGTTGGCTCGTGATCGGCTAAAGGCTAGGGACTATTCGGCGATGGGTCCGGGCGACGGGCGGCCGTCCATCTGCTCGTACAGCACCGCGCCGTCGTCGCCTTCGAAACGCTCGACGTAATTGCGCGCGCCACACAGCGGGCAACGGAACAGAAGCCCTTGCCCTTCGTTTTTGATGATGACGTCCGACTGCTCCCACTGCGCGCCGCAGGACTGGTTTCTACATGTAAACACGTTGCTTCTCCAACTGGATTCGATTGTTGATTCGACTGGCCGCATCAACCGAGATGCGTGTGCCGTGTGCGCGGCGCGCTGACGTCCATTTCGCTGAGACCTTGCACGATGCCGCAGTCTTCGACCGCCTGTTCGCCGTGGCATTGCTCGCGCAGCACGTGCAATTGCGCCTTGAGCTGTTGCAGTTCGTCGATACGCGTATCGACGTGCGCAATATGCTCGTCGATCAGATTATTGATGCCGCCGCAGCCGTTAGCCGGCGCGTCGGTCAGACGCAGCAGCGCGCGAATTTCGTCGTGCGTCATGTCGAGCGCGCGGCAATTGCGGATGAAGCGCAGCCGCTCGACGTGCTTCGCCGTATAGCTGCGGTAATTGGCCTCAGTGCGCTCCGCTTCGGGCAGCAGCCCTTCTTTCTCGTAGAAGCGGATGGTTTCGGTCGTGCAATGGGCGATTTTCGCCAATTCGCCGATTTTCATGGGCCCTCCGATACCGGCCTTGACCTTGTAGTGGCTTCAAGGTGTTTACTAGACCACAAATCGAACGAGGAAGCCACCATGCAGCACGCGCAAGACGCGAAAGACGACCGTCTGGAACAAGCGGAAGCAAGCTCCTGTGAGCAAGGGCATGAACATGAGCATGGGCATCGGCACGAAAAGCACGCACATGACCATGCGGGCGGAGGCTGCTGTTCTGCTGCCGCCGATGCTTCCTTGCCATTGCCAGCCGCAGATTTGCCGCAATCCGAACGAGTGCAAGGCGGCGATGTGCGCACGGCGATCCGCATCATGCAAATGGATTGTCCGACCGAAGAAGCGTTGATCCGCAAAAAATTCAGCCGCATGGCGGACGTGCGCAGCATGCAGTTCAATCTGATGCAGCGCGTGCTGACCGTTGTGCATGCACCGAATGCGCTCGACTCCATTCTCGACGCGCTGCGTTCGCTGGACTTCACGCCGGAACTCGCGGATGCCGACGCGCCGAATGCATCGGCGACGACGCGGAACGCTGCGCAAGATCAGCGAAAGCGCGTGTCATGGTGGCCGCTCGCTCTCGCAGGTGTCGCCGCGGTCGCTTCAGAGGCCGCTGGCTGGCTCGGCGCGCCGGTCTGGATGGCAGCGAGTCTCGCGATCCTCGCGATCGTCTCCTGCGGGCTCACGACCTACCGCAAGGGCTGGCTCGCGATTCGTCACGGCAACCTCAACATCAACGCGTTGATGAGCATTGCCGTGACCGGCGCGCTGATCCTCGGGCAATGGCCGGAAGCGGCGATGGTGATGGCGCTTTTCACCGTCGCCGAACTGATCGAGGCGAAGTCGCTCGACCGCGCCCGCAATGCGATTCAGGGACTGATGCAACTGACGCCCGAGCAGGCGAGCGTGCAGCAGCGCGACGGCGACTGGCGGCTCACCGATCTCAAGGCAATCGCGCCGGGCGCGCTGGTCCGCGTGAAGCCGGGCGAGCGGATCGCGCTCGATGGGGAAATCATCGCGGGACGCTCGAGCGTCGATCAGGCGCCGATCACAGGAGAAAGCCTGCCCGTCGACAAAACCGTGGGCGACGCCGTGTTCGCGGGCACCATCAACCAGGCCGGTTCGTTCGACTATCGCGTGACGGCCGCGGCGAGCAACACGACGCTCGCGCGCATCATCCATGCAGTCGACGAGGCGCAAGGCACCAAAGCGCCCACGCAACGTTTCGTCGATCAGTTCGCGCGCGTCTATACGCCGCTCGTGTTCGCCGTCGCGTTGGCGGTGGCGCTCGTGCCGCCGCTCTTTTTCGGCGGCATGTGGCACGCGTGGATCTACAAGGCGCTCGTGATGCTTGTGATTGCGTGCCCGTGCGCGCTCGTGATTTCGACGCCGGTGACGATCGTCAGCGGGCTCGCGGCGGCTGCGCGTAAAGGGATACTCATCAAGGGCGGCGTGTACCTTGAACAGGGTCGCAAGCTGAGCCGTCTCGCGCTCGATAAAACCGGCACGATCACGCACGGCAAACCTGTGCAGACCGATTTCGCGATGCTCGCCGAAATGCTCGCGGATGCGGATGCCGACGCAGCGCGTTGCCGTACGCTCGCCGCGAGTCTTGCGGCGCGCTCCGATCATCCCGTTTCGATGGCGATTGCAAGCGCGGCGCAAAAAGACGGCGTGACGAGTCTCCTCGTCGATTCCTTCGAAGCGCTCGCCGGACGCGGCGTGCGCGGCGAGATTAACGGCGCGACGTACTGGCTCGGCAATCATCGGCTCGCGGAAGAACTCGGGCGTTGTTCACCGTCCCTCGAAGCGCGGCTCGACGCGCTCGAGCGTCAAGGAAAGACCGTCGTGCTGCTGAGCGACGCGCAACGCGTGATTGCGCTATTCGCCGTCGCCGATACGGTGAAGGAGACGAGCCGCATGGCTATCGCCGAATTGCATCGCGCGGGCGTGCGCACCGCAATGCTCACCGGCGACAACCCGCACACGGCGGCGGCCATCGCGGAACAGGTTGGCATCGACGAAGCGCGCGGCAATCTTTTGCCGCAAGACAAACTGGACGCGGTCGCGCAGTGGTCGGCCGAGGGCGCGACCGTCGGCATGGTCGGCGACGGCATCAACGACGCGCCCGCGCTGGCCCGTGCCGACATCGGCTTTGCGATGGGCGCAATGGGCACGGGCACCGCAATCGAAACCGCCGACGTCGCGTTGATGGACGACGACTTGCGCAAGATCCCGCTGTTCATCCGCCTGTCGAAAGCGACGCATTCGGTGCTGGTGCAAAACATTACGCTCGCGCTCGGCATCAAGGGCGTCTTTCTCGTGTTGACCGTGATGGGTCTCGGCACCATGTGGATGGCCGTGTTCGCCGATGTCGGCGCGAGCCTGCTCGTGGTCGCGAACGGTTTGCGGCTGCTGCGCAAATAGTTAGTCATCCAATGCAATGCGTCGCACCGCGATGCACGTTCAAAGCCGCTAGTGCGCGAACGAGCGGGTATTCGTTGCCGAATGCGTGCCGATTGCGGCCTTCAACGTATCCGAAGGCCGCATGCCGAAGAGCTTGCGATAATCGGTTGCGAACTGGCTCATGTGCCAGAAGCCCCACGCGGCCGCCACGTCCTGCACCGAGCGCGAATCGCGCGATGCGTTGCACAGATCGCGCCGCGCGCCGTTCAATCGGATTACCCGCACATAAGTAGCGGGCGCCATGCCGAGCACGTCCTGAAAGCAGTATTGCAATGTGCGCCGGCTCACATGCAGACGCTCGCACAGTTCCGGCACGCTGACCGCGCGATCGCGATTCGCGAGCACATAATCGCGCGCCTCCGATACGATCGACTGACGACGTGCACGCGCCGGCATCGCAATCGGTTCGGAGCACGCGGGCAACGCGCCCACGTCGAACAGGGAAGCAAGCACGGCGGCCTGCAAGTTCTCGCGCGCAGACGATGACAACGGCGCGGCACTTGCGGCGCTCTGCTGAAGCAACTCGCGCAACGATGCACATAAACGCTCTTTGCGCGCCATGCCGATCTTCACGACCTGAGTGTCTGCCCACTGCTCGGCCAGCCCGACGCGCTCCACTTGCGCTGCATAGCGGCGCAACACTTCGCCCTTCACGACTACACCGAAAATCTCGTAGCCCGCCGACGTCAGCAATTCGAATTCGATGCCACCCGGACGAAACGCGAGGGCATCGCCGGTAATGATCTGCGCGTCGATGCGGCCCGATCCGGCGCGGCATGTCGGAATGCCGAACCAGTACGCGTCTTTCTGCACTTCGCAGGTCTGCCGCAACGTGTGGCTCGTCGTTTCCACGAACACCTGCATATGGTCGAGGCACAACTCCGTGAGACCGCCGACAAAGCTCCCTGCGGTCAACTGGTCGTAGGTCTGATGCCAGCCGTGAAGATTGCGCGCCTGCTCGTCGGCGTCGTGAGCGATGCGGGTCTGTACGCGAAAGCTCGGCTGCGGCGCACGCGTCGAAGCCGCACAGATGGCCGAGGTGGTCGGGGTTGTCGCGCTGTCGCTGAGGGTTTCGATCGTCATGGCCAATCCGCGCGATGGAGTATCGAAGAGAAAAAACAAGGCAAGTCCCATGCCGATCGCGAGCGCCCATTCAACACGCCGATTGCTCCAACCCGTGCCAAGCTCCTGTTCAATTGATGAACAGCAACAACTGCACTGCTCACAAACGACGCGCGCACCGGCCGCCGATTCGACCTTGAAACACAGGCTGCGGTGCGCGCGTGCTTGCCGTGCGTGCACGCCTCACCAGCCAGGTGCATTGGCATGGTTCTGGCTCTATGGGTCACGCGCCCGCTTCAACGGATTGCAAACCGGTCGCGACATCGCGCCGACTATAGCCCAATCAAACATGTGAGGAGCACACAGATGAATCACGCGGAGATGCAGTTTCTGACGACCGAATTCCCGTTCAAAAAGCAGTATGCGAACTTTATCGGCGGCGAATGGGTGAAGCCCGTGGGTGGCGAGTACTTCGACAATGTGTCGCCGATTACGGGCGAACCGTTCACCTCCATTCCGCGCTCGCGCGAAGCGGATGTCGAGTTGGCGCTCGATGCCGCGCACCGAGCCAAAGCTGCGTGGGGCAAGACGTCGACGACGGATCGCGCGAACATTCTGAACCGCATTGCCGACCGTATGGAAGCGAACCTGCAGCGCCTTGCAGTGGCGGAAACGATCGACAACGGCAAGCCGCTGCGCGAAACGATGGCCGCCGATATTCCGCTTGCCATCGATCATTTCCGCTATTTCGCCGGCGCCGTGCGTGCGCAGGAAGGTTCGATCTCCGAGATCGACGACGACACCGTGGCCTATCATTTTCATGAGCCGCTCGGCGTAGTCGGTCAGATCATTCCGTGGAATTTCCCCATTCTGATGGCCGTGTGGAAGCTCGCACCCGCACTCGCCGCCGGTAATTGCGTCGTGCTCAAACCCGCGGAGCAAACGCCCGCGTCCATTCTCGTACTCGCCGAACTGATTCAGGACTTGCTGCCCGCCGGCGTGCTGAATGTGGTGAATGGCTTCGGTCTCGAAGCTGGTAAACCGCTCGCGTCGAGCAAACGCATCGCGAAGATCGCGTTTACCGGCGAGACGACGACAGGCCGTCTGATCATGCAGTACGCGAGCCAGAACATCATTCCGGTGACGCTGGAACTCGGCGGCAAAAGCCCGAATATTTTCTTCGCCGACGTGATGAATCAGGACGACAGCTATTTCGACAAAGCACTCGAAGGCTTCGCGATGTTCGCGTTGAATCAGGGCGAGGTGTGCACGTGTCCGTCGCGCGTGTTGATCGATGAAAAGATCTATGACCGCTTCATGGAACGTGCGTTGAAGCGCGTCGCGGCGATCACGCAGGGTCATCCGCTGGATACGAAAACGATGATCGGTGCGCAGGCTTCGCAGGAACAATTGGAGAAGATCCTGTCGTATGTCGATCTCGGCAAGCAGGAAGGCGCCGAGTGTCTGATCGGCGGCGAACGCAATACATTGAGCGGTGAATTGAGCAAAGGCTATTACGTGAAGCCGACCGTGTTTCGCGGCAATAACAAAATGCGCATCTTCCAGGAAGAGATCTTCGGGCCGGTGGTTTCGGTCACGACGTTCAAGACCGAAGAAGAAGCACTCGAAATCGCCAACGACACGCTTTACGGTCTCGGCGCCGGCGTATGGACACGCGACGGCACGCGCGCCTATCGCTTTGGCCGGCAAATTCAGGCGGGCCGCGTGTGGACCAATTGCTATCACGCATATCCCGCTCACGCGGCGTTTGGCGGCTACAAGCAATCGGGCATTGGCCGCGAGAACCACAAGATGATGCTCGACCATTATCAGCAGACGAAGAACCTGCTCGTCAGCTATAGCGAGAAACCGCTCGGCTTCTTCTAAGGATTCAACCCTAGCGATTCTATTGAAGCGGGCCGCTTGCGCGGCTCGCTTTATTTCTGCGAGGACCTATTGATGGCCGACGAAAAAGAAGTGGCTCGCGTGATCGCAACGCCCGCCGCAAAAGAGCTGATCGACAAATTGCGCGCGGAACATGGCGATGTACTGTTTCATCAATCCGGCGGATGCTGCGACGGCAGTGCACCGATGATGCTTCCGCAAAGCGAATTCATGGTCGGTTCTTCCGACGTGAAACTCGGCACGCTTGCGGGCGTGCCGTTCTACATGAGCGAATCGCAATTCGAGTACTGGCAGCACACGCAGTTGATTATCGACGTCGTGCCAGGCAACGGCGGTATGTTCTCTCTCGAGCGGCCGAGCGGTCTGCGCTTTCTCACGCGCTCGCGACTTTTCGACGACGATGAGAATGGGTGGCTCGCAGTGCATCCTGTGCAACGCGCCGATGCGTGAAGGTGCTTTTACTTTACGTCGGAGTTTGAGTCTGGTTTTGCATTCGCTTCGCCGCCGATTGCGGGCGCTATCGGCGCAGCGGCGAGCAGCGCGTCGCTGTCGTCTTTCAAACCAACGCCGGTGAGGCCGAGGCGCCGCGCATGCGTCAGCAGATAATGCAGCTTGTGCGCGGCCAACGGATAGTCGAGTCCTTCGGGACGCACGTTCGAAATGCAATTGCGCTGCGCGTCGCTGCAACCCACTTTCGGCGCGTACGTAAGGTAAATGCCGAGGCTATCGGGCGAACTAAGTCCAGGCCGCTCGCCGATCAGCATCACGACGATCTTTGCATGCAGCAACTCGCCGATCTCGTCGCCGAGTGCAACGCGTGCCTGCCGTGCGACGACGACAGGCGCGATCTTCCAGTCCGCGAGTTGCGGAGCGACGGCTTGCAATAGCGGCACCGCTTGCTTCGATGCAGCGAACGCCGACAAACCGTCGCCGATCACGAACACCACGTCCGGCGCTTCGTCCGCCAATTGCGCGAGCGCGACGCGACTCTCTTCCGACAAGCGCCGGCCGAGATCGGGGCGGCGCAAGTAGTGCTCGCGATCGGGCGCAGCGCTATGCACGTCCAGCGTCTTGAAGTTCAGCACATGCAACTGCTGATGCAATGCTTCGGTGTCCAACGGATGATGCACCGCGTCCCGCGCTTGCGCATGCGAGAGATTGAACGCAAGTAAAGGCTCAGTGGGCACGCTGTTGCCCGCGCGACCCAACGCAATGCGCGCATTGGTGAACTGACGCAGCGCATTCCACGAGTTCTTTTCGACAAAGTCGCTCATGCGATGCCCATCCAGTCGCGCGCGCCCTCGAGCAGCGGTTGATGTGTCGACGCACTCAGCAATGCGCCGCGCGCGTCGGTAATCTGCATCGACTCGAGCCACTCTTCGAATTCCGGCGCGCGGCGCAAGCCGAGTACGTCGCGCACATAAAGTGCGTCGTGGAAGGACGTGCTTTGATAATTGAGCATCACGTCGTCCGCGCCCGGAATGCCCATGATGAAATTGATGCCCGCCACGCCAAGCAGTGTGAGCAGGTTATCCATGTCGTCCTGATCGGCTTCCGCGTGATTCGTGTAGCAGATGTCGCAACCCATCGGCACGCCGAGCAGCTTGCCGCAGAAATGATCTTCAAGGCCGGCGCGCGTGATCTGCTTGCCGTCGTACAGATACTCGGGGCCGATAAAGCCGACCACGGTATTCACGAGAAACGGATTGAACTTGCGCGCGACCGCATACGCGCGCACTTCGCAAGTTTGTTGATCGACGCCGAAATGCGCGTCCGCCGACAATGCGCTGCCCTGCCCCGTTTCGAAGTACATCAGATTGCTGCCGACCGTGCCGCGTTTGAGCGACAGTCCCGCTTCATACGCTTCTTGCAGTAGCGCGAGCGAAATGCCGAAGCCGGCGTTGGCTTTTTCTGTGCCCGCAATCGATTGAAACACGAGGTCGACGGGAGCGCCTTTTTCGATCGCGGCAATCGTGTTGGTGACGTGCGTCAGCACACAGGATTGCGTGGGCACCTGATAGCGTTGACGGAAGTCGTCGATCATCAGAAGCAGTCGCGTGATCGCGGCGAGGTTGTCGCTGGCCGGATTGATGCCGATCATCGCATCGCCGCAACCGTACATCAGGCCATCGAGCATCGAGGCTGCAATGCCTTTGACGTCATCTGTCGGATGATTGGGTTGCAGGCGCACCGACATGTGGCCCGGCAAACCCACCGTGTTGCGAAAGCGCGTGATCACCGGACGCTTGCGCGCCGCTGCGATCAGATCCTGGTTGCGCATCAGCTTCGAAACGGCCGCCACCATTTCCGGCGTGAGGCCCGCCGCGATACGTGTGAGCGCGTCCGCATCCGTCGACGTGCTCAGCAGCCAATTGCGAAAGTCGCCTACCGTGAGATGCGAAATCTCGGTGAATGCCTGCGGCGAATGATCGTCGATCACGAGACGCGTGACTTCGTCGCTTTCGTACGGAATCAGCGCTTCGTTCAGGAACGTGCGCAACGGTACTTGCGCCAACGCCATTTTTGCGGCGACGCGCTCCTCTTCGCTTGCTGCCGCGACGCCCGCGAGTTGATCGCCGGAACGTTGCGGGCTCGCCTTCGCCATGAGTGTCTTCAGATCGGCAAACCGATACGTGCGGCTGCCGATTGTCTCCGTATAGCTCATCTTTACGACTCCAGCTTACGACTCAAACGCGGCTGCGCGCGCAGCGGCTTCGACCGTCATTCTTCGAGCAATGCGTCGGCCGGTGCGGCCTCGCGTTGATGGCGCGTCATGAGGAAATAGACGTAGCCGAGTGCGAGGAAGATGGCGAACACCACTGCCACCAGAAAGTTAAAGTACACCATAGTGGCCAGACAGATTACCGCGGCCACCAGCGCGAACGCCGGAAAGAACGGAAAAAGCGGCGCGCGAAACGGACGCTCCATGTTCGGCTCGGTGCGGCGCAGCTTGAACAGCGACAACATGCTGATGATATACATCACGATAGCGCCAAACACGGACATCGTCACGATGTTCGCCGTGAGCGTCTGGCCGCCGAACTGAATTAACTCGTCGCTGTAGATCGCGGCGATGCCGATCACACCGCCGGCGAGAATCGCGCGATGCGGCGTCTTGAAGCGCGGATGCACGCTCGAGAGCCACTCCGGCAAATAGCCCGCGCGAGCCAGCGCGAAGATCTGCCGCGAATAGCCGAGGATGATGCCGTGAAACGACGCGACGAGCCCGAACAGTCCGAGCCACACGAGCATATGCATCCAGCCGCTATGTTCGCCGACGATGTACTTCATCGCTTGCGGCAGCGGGTCGTTGATATTCGACAGCTTGGTCCAGTCGCCGGCCGCGCCAGCAAACACCATCACGCCGATGGCGAGCACCACGAGCGTGAGAATGCCCGCGACGTAGGCGATCGGAATCGAGCGCTTCGGGTTTTTCGCTTCTTCCGCGGCCATCGCGACGCCTTCGATCGCGAGGAAGAACCAGATCGCGAACGGGATCGCTGCGAACATGCCGTTGAATGAGCCCATGCTGAACGTGTCCGCGCCGGCCCAGCCGCCCTTCGTAAAGTTCGACCATTGAAAGCCCGGCGACACGACGCCCATGAAGACGAGCAATTCGAAAATCGCGAGCAACGTCACGCACAATTCGAATGCCGCGGCGATCTGCACACCGACGATATTCAACGCCATGAAGACGAGGTACGCGCCCATTGCCGCGTGCTTCGGTTCGAGACCCGGGAACTGCACGTGCAGATAGGCGCCGATGGCGAGCGCAATGGCCGGCGGCGCGAACACGAATTCGACGAGCGTGGCCGCGCCCGCGAGATAGCCGCCCGTCGGGCCGAATGCGTGACGCGCGTAAGCGAACGGACCGCCGGCATGCGGGATCGACGTGGTGAGTTCGGTGAAGCTGAAGATGAACGTGGTGTACATCGCGGCGATAAAGACCGCGGTGACCACGAAGCCGAGCGTGCCCGCGCTTGCCCAGCCATAACTCCAGCCGAAGTATTCACCGGAGATCACGAGGCCGACTGCGATTCCCCAAAGTTGCCACGTGCCGAGCGTCTGCTTCAACTCGTGATGCGTGACTTTGCCGACGTGCTGACTGGTTGACTCTGATTTCATCGGACGCTCCCGGAGTTTGCCGCTTGCTCGGCGCCGCAAGGTTTTGCGGTGCGTGGGCGGGCAGGCTTTCGCCGATGGTAGTGAGCCAATATTCGAGGTGTTATCGAAATTCGGCAAAGTTTGGGGGGTGGTTTGTGGGGGGAGTGCTTAATTCGGGGGGCACTCGTTTTGGCTTGCGTGTATATCGGGCTGGCGAGGGTGATTGTGGTTCTTCTGGTTTTTATTGTCTTTGTATTTGTATACGTAGTAGTAGTTAACAAGCGGCGTTGGCGGTTGTGGATAAGTGCGAACCTTCGTTTGGGATCAAGAGGTTGCGCGGGCGATAAGCTTGCGGAGTAAGCGTGGATAGTGCGGTTGAGTTGGGGAAAAGTTTTGGTGCGTTTCGGCGGCTGTGGTTTTTATCAAGGTTTGTCCCACAGGATGTCAGCGGGTTTTTACAGCGGTTGTGCAGAGGGGGTTGTTGATAAGTTGGGGGAGGTCAGGTGTGGCGGGGAGTCACTGCTGGGCCACATTCGTCTATTAAAGCCGCCATTTGACCCGCCAGCGATGTCTCGCACCATCAATATCTAAAATAGAGAACCCCAAGCGCACCCGGTTCACCTGATGTTTTGCTCTTTTTGGTGATCGCTGGCAGATCAATGTCCCTAACGTTCTTCCAGCCAAACGCTTGGAAAATGCCTTCGGCGAGGCCAACAAAGCCCATGAATTTGCGTGACATCCGGTAGGCAATCGCGCCAAGGATTGCCAGGATACCCAGCCCACCGAAGGCCCACATTTGCACCATACCCGCCCAATTATCCACCGAGTCAAAGAAAGCAATCGCACCGGTCAAAAGGTACATAAACAGGAGCAGCGGCACACAGACTTTCAGCCACAACCGCAGCGAAGCCTTGTAGTGCGCATACCTGCCCCTGCTGCAATGCGGATGCAGAGCCACTATCTTGTCGCTTATACGTCGTATGCCATACCCCTGCCAAGTGTCGCCCCACTGCTCGGCGACGACTTCCACTTCGTCGCCCTCGTCGAAGACTGACTGCCACACCCACGCCTTGACGGGCTTACCGTCAAGATCGAACTCCAGAAGGTCCGCTTCCTCGGTCGTATCCATCGCCATACCACTTAGGCCAACTGCGATGCCGCCCAACCCAGCCAGCCCTGCCGCAATGGCCGTTGCACCCATTTTCTTTCGGTCGGAGTCGGTAAAGAAGAAGTCCTGACTGCGACGTGTTTTACGCAAATTGGCGATGCGGCCACGCAGCAATGTTGCGGGCGCCGGCGATGTCCTTTCAATAGTCATTCCGAGCCCTCGCTTGCCGTCAACCCGACGCCTTTGAGTGCCTTTTCAAATTCTTCATGCTGCTTGCCCGCTTCCCATGGAGGACTATTCGGCGACTTGCCAAACGTACATTTTTCAAACCAGCTCTGCAAATCGTTATCCGAGAAATACCAGATCAGAACTTGTATCACGGTGATTACCACAGCGACCTCCCAGCCAGCCAGGAAGAGTGCCGCCCGTCCTATCATGAGCAACGCACCGCGCTCGCCGACGGCAACAACCACCTCGCCCGCTGCCACACCGACTGCTTCCCGGCCCGCTGCGTTCGCTGCGGCAGCCCGTGCAGCTGCGGTCGTACCTCCTTCGGCGGCTGTTGCGAGGCTGGCAGTTCTTGCGGTCGCTCCGGCAATACCAGCACTTGCCTTTCCTAGCCAAACGACACCGCGTCCACCGGTAATTCTGGCTATCATTGGCGCGCTTGATGTTAGAGCCGTCAAAAGGTTAGCGGTGGTCGCGGCGAATCCCAAGCCGCTCTTGATGAAATAGAGTGACGCCAGACAAATCTTGCTGTCCTTTACTTGATCCACACCTTTTCTCGCGTCGAAGAACGCGCCAATTGCGGCCGATGCGCCGCCAAAATAACCCGTGATGGCCTTCAGATTAGCCGCAGTCTGAGCGGCGTCTTTTGCCATCGCCGCCATTGCTTTGCTCGATGCTTGCAAGCAAGCAGATGAAGCAGAAAATCCGCTCGCCACCAGCATCGCATAATCTTCTCCGCTCTTATCGACTTTCGCCAGACTCGCACCAAAGCCAAACAGCTCGATGATCGCCAACGTCCCGCCGATTCGAATCCCCGCAGCCGCCTCGGCGCCCTCACTCGTCAGCTTGACAGCGTTCCACTTCGCCCGAAGCACGAGCCCCCTTTCATCCGATGCGAGAGTCTCTAGCGCTTGCGCATATGCTTCCGCAGCTTTCACGCCCCTTGCCCGCAACGCACGGTAACCGCTTTCCAGCTTGGCGCGCAACTTCGGCTCGACGTTCGCCGATTCCTTCACCAGGCCAAGAGTGTCAGTCTGGCTAATGCCGACCCGCATCATCAGCGCACCGCGTATCAGGAACGCTCCCGCGCAGTCGCTTACTTTCCCCATCCCCGTCCACTTGAAAAGCGCATTGGCGATCGTGATGCTTAACCGGTCGACTTGAAGTTTCTTTACCGCACGCTCCGTAGCCGAGATCGCGTACTGGTGCTCCTTGACTTCGCCCATTTTTTCGCGGAATTCGACGAACGTTTTCAACTTCTCCAAAGGCTTGACGATCTTTTCGAGAATTTCCGCGATATCTTCCGCGCGCGTCGCCTTGTACGCTGTCGCCTTTGCGAGCAATTCCTTAATTTCCACCTTCGGTGCTTTCTGGTTGAACGCGAAGGCCCGCCACACCAGACTTGTCGGTTGTGTCGGATCCATGTCGTTCACCAGATCGACTACAACCTGAGCTCCCTTCTCTTCTGAAGGTAGCCCATTGATCGCCTCGTTCACCACGCCCTCGAACGCAGTGCCATTAGGTACGTCGTTTTCATGGTAATCATGAAGCGTAGCAAGCAGCAGCGGTGCTTTCAGCCATGCGGCAACGTCTGCCGTTCGGTCAGCCTGTAACTGGTTCACTGCGGTTTGCATAGATTGGAATGCACCGCGAAATTGCTGGAACCGGGCTTTATTAAGCTTATCCAGGTATTTCGGCCACTCCGCCTCGCCGATCTCTTTCGCTTCCGACGGGCTGATCTTTCCCGCGTCGTCTATGTTCTTTTGTGAGGCAGCTTCCTGTTCGGGCGAAAGCATCGTCGGTATGCCGTCCATTGCGCCCGGCGAATTGATCATCGCCTCCCAGCCCGCTTGGCGGGCCGAACGCCAACGGCTTTTGGAGGCCACTGCACCGTTCTTTACGGCAACCTCCGCCGCTTCGATCGATTGCAGCGCATCGATTTCTTTGGGTAATTCCTGTATGTAGCGTGTCATCATAACGGCAGCGTCGTTGCGATAGCCGTTCAGTTCGTGCACGTTGCCGATGCCGTCCCAAAGTGCCAACAGCATCGGGGGATGATGCTTGCCGCCTTTGATTTCACCAACGCCATTCATAAGTTTCACAAGCGCAGCGCTCGCCGAGGCCGGTGTAGCCTGGCGGATATGCAATGGATAGCGCGTCGCTTCGTGCTTCAATATATTCGCGTTGACGCTACCGTTCGAATTGCTGACTTTTTGCTTTGGCAATTGCAGCAACCTGGGGTCGAAGCCCGGCATGTACTCGACGACGGTATCGACGCTCTGCTCGGTCGCAACCGCAGCGTGCTCATTGTGTGCGCCCGCAATCCATTTCGCCGGTTGGATGCGCTGCATGCGCTGCGCACGAAGTGCCGCGTCGCCCGCATACAGTTTGAAGATGTCCTTGTGCCATGGGTACTCGGAGAAGGCGATATAAACATCACCACATTTTTCCGGGCGTTCGATCGCAATAATGTCCATCTGCACAGCGATGCTCTTTTGCGCGCACGCAGGATGGATCGTCGGTGCAGTGGCAAGGGGCAGCGGCTGCTTCCACAAGCGCCCATCCTCCGTTACGGTGTACGCTTCCCAGTAGTTGTTGCCGCGCGCGCCCTTTGCATAGAAAAGGTAGAGCCACCCTTCGCGCAATGTGCGCAGACCGTAGTGATGCGCCGTCAGGGGGACATCTGTCACGCCTTTACCGCTAATGCCGGCCGGCAGTTTCGCCCCCACGGTCTGCGGCAGTACGGTATACCGCACCGGGAGGATCGGTAAACCGGTCTTTTCGCAGTTAGCGCATTTTGGGTCGGTCGTTGCCATGATGATTTTTCGTGTTCGATTATTGGACGCAATGGTCGGAGTCTTTCACGCCGTCGCTACTCAATGATTAGTCTGTGCTTCAGGGGATCACGGACTCGTCACATTCAAACGAGGCTCGATATCAGCCTGCATCCACAGGTTGCCTGATTGCCATGACGCGCTATAGGCATACCGTTGTCCATCATCGATTCGTCCCCCTCGACGATGACATTGGGTTTGACGTCCTCATGCTTTGGACAGGAGACTTCGTCACCCTTGCGTGCAACAAATCGGCCGTCAAAAGACATGGTCCGTGATGCTGTGATCACTTTGCCGCCGTGATCAGTGTCGTCATCGAGACGAATGAGATTCATCATGGAGTCGCCTCCTTCTCTACCGTGAAACATTGCCAAACCTTATTGGTGTCCATCGCGTCGTCTACGAACGATTTACTTTGTAACGGAAGTAATAGCGGCCGTAATTCGCGAGGGTATTGGTTCCGCGGTGCTCGCGTGAAGTCTTGCGAAGGTTGATGTTTTCCACGTCCGGCCAGCCATAGGTCCTGAAAATTGCTTCGGCAAGCCGAACAAGGCCCATCATTTTTCGGGTGACACGGTAAAAAATAATTGCAAAGACGACAAGACTTGCCGCCATCGCGACGCCCATGAACGCAGCAAACGAAAGAAATCTTTCGCCAAAGTCTCCCGGCCTGTGCATCGCAAACACGCCGATTGCGTTGACGAGCGCGAAAGCCCAGAACATGATTTTTGCCATGCTGCGATAATGCTGCTTGCGGCCCGCGGTAGCATGCGAATAGACGGAAACGATATCGTCTCCGTCTCGCTTAACCGAATAGACGACGTATCGGCTTTCTCCCACCTTCTCGGCTACGACTTCTACAACGTCGCCATTGCGCATCGGCATGAGCCAAAGCCAGCCTTGCATCTGTATTCCGTCCAGTTCGAACTCGACCCAGTCGGCTTCCTCATCTGCGTTGGATGCCATATTCACGAGTCCAATACCCGTTGCGCCCAAACCCATTGCGGCCGCACCCACGGCCGTTGCGCCGACCGCATTTTGCTGGAATTGAGTGAGCACAAAATCATGAGTACGCCCGGAGCGCTGCAGGCGGGCAATCGTGCCGCGCAGCAGTATCGGTTGCACCTGAACTTTGGGTTCTCGCATAGCCTCGCCTGAGCCGCACTTACGCCTGTGAACCAGCATTTAGTTTGTATCGGAAGTAATGACGCCCATAGTTCGATAGCGTATTAGTGCCCCGGAATTCGCGTGACGTCTTTCGCAGGTCAATGTTCTCCACGTCCGGCCAGCCATAGGTCCTAAAAACTGTCTCAGCCAGGCGGACGAAGCCCATCAGCCTCAGGGAAACCCGATAAAAGATGATGCCAAATGCGACAAATCCGCCAACACCGATCGTGGCCATGGAAACTGCATAGGCATACAGATCGCTTGAAATTCCACCCTTAAGATAGGTCCCGATTACCAGGATTGCATAAAGGATGAAGAAGGTCCACAGCATGATCTTCGTCATGCTTCGGTAATGCGCCCTTCTTCCTGCCGTGGCGTGTGGATACATCGCTACTATGTCGTCGCCATCGCGCTTGACCGAATAGACGATGTATCGATCGTCTGCCAGCTTCTCTGCGACTACTTCGACTTCGTCGCCGTTGCGCATTGGCAATAGCCATAGCCAACCCTGCATCTTCTTGCCGTCGAGTTCGAACTCCACCCATTCAGCTTCTTCGTCCGTGTTGGACGCCATACTGACGAGTCCGATGCCTGCCGCACCCATACCCATCGCTGCAGCACCGACGGCGGTCGCACCAAGCTGTCGTTGCTGCACCTGCGTCAATACGAAGTCGTGACTGCGTCGCGAACGCTCAAGCTTCGCGATGGTGCCGCGTAGCAGGACGGTGGAGACGGGTTTTTCCCTGTTTTTTTTCATGAGACCTGGGCCATGGCATCCGTAAAATCTTTGTCTTGTTCCGAGTTCTTCGTGTAGACGGGGACGCTGTGATCCGTCACACGATAGATCGTTTCCCGTCCGGTCCCGAAAGCGCATCGCGAACACCACGCCTCTAGGGCATCGGGTGTCAGCCAGTCAGCTAGCAGCTGTAGCAGGACCAAACCGATCGTTGCTTCCCAACCCGCTAACATACCGATCGCGCGCAACCCCGCAATTACGGCGATTCGTTCGGATACCGCCTCAACTGCCGCAATCACTGCTTCCGTACCATAACGAGACGCGATCTTCTTAAGCAACGGAGCTGATGTACTGATGGCGTCCAGAAGAACTGCAGTACCGGATAGGCCGCCTGCAAGCGTCTTGATACCCAAAGCCCCGACTACATCAAACTGGTGTTTCACAATTGCCGTGTCTACATGTTCCCAATCTGTCCATGCTGAGACAAATGTACCAAAGCTGCTCAGGCTTGCCCCCAACAGCTTCCAGCTCAGGGAACGCGTCGAATTTTTCAACACCGCGTAGTAAGGCGTCATGCTGATCGTGATAAGCGACGAGCACAGAGACGCGCCAGATTGAACCAGCTTGAGCTTGGTATCTTTGTCCTGTGCCCCGGCTAAAAGATGGACGAAGTTCACCGTTTCCAGCAGTGCACTTACAACTGCAATACGTCCCATGAGAAGCGGTTTTTTGCCCTCGTCAGCTAACTTTAGCTTGTCCCATGTTTCGTACAATTCTTTGGTTGCTTTAGATGCCCCCTCAGGCGCAGCGCTGCGCAAAGCCGCACGCGCCACCAGCAAACGTTTGATTGTATCGAGGCGGCTTATCTTCTCGAGCTCAGCCTGTTTGCGAACCAGTGCGATAGCGTCCTCGTAGGGCACGCCGGCGCGCTGCAACAGAATCGATTGAATAAATTTTTCACCGACAAGATCACCAAGCTGGTTAACTCTGAACTTGGCGAAGATCGCATCGCCGACGCTCATACCGAATTGATCCGCGCCGAGGCGTTGCATTAGCCCTGCGAGCGGCGTGATTTTCTTGGGGTCGGTTTCCAGCGCCGTTTGAGCGAGGCTTTTATAGTAGCCAACCAGTTTTTTGGTGGAAGCCGCAATCGAGAGGAATTCCTCGAAGGCTGTTTCTAGCGGCGTAGCCTTATGGGCTTGTGCGGCCTTCAGCGCCTGGCCAAGTTCCTGGCGGGCATCCATCTGATTCATGGCCACGACACGCCAAATCAGGCTGCCCGGCTGCGTCGGATCCCATTGGGTGAGCAAACCATCCACAACCGCTTTACCCTTTGGAGTGGACGCCAGACCGGCAACG
Organism: Paraburkholderia graminis; assembly: GCF_003330785.1. Classification (NCBI taxonomy): domain Bacteria; kingdom Pseudomonadati; phylum Pseudomonadota; class Betaproteobacteria; order Burkholderiales; family Burkholderiaceae; genus Paraburkholderia; species Paraburkholderia graminis. The sequence goes on along the minus strand of NZ_CP024934.1, from coordinate 13,182 downwards.
GCGTCGGACACGATGGTTTCGAAGAGCAACGCATCGTGCATGTCGCCGGCGTGGCAGTCTTCGAGCGCCGTTAGCAGCAGCGGCGCATTAATCCATTTCCCCACGTCGTCGCTGCGCGTTTCCTGCAACTGATAAACCGTCGACTGCAAGTCTTCGTACTTTTTTCGGAACGCCTCAATGTCATCCCGTTTCAGTCGTGCTTCGTACACCGACCACGCACGCTTCGTACTGTCCTTGACGTTGCGATCGTGGAATCCGGGGCGCGCCTGCGCATAAGCGCGCGCCTTATTCATGACATCATCGCGGTATGCGCCGATATAAGGCGCAGTCGAGCCGGCACTGCCCGCGCTGCTCATCCGTCCCATCTGAATCAACTGCATTTGATAACTGCCCGGAATGTCGTTGGCAGCCATCCAGTCCATGTCGTCGTAATAAGCGTTGATCTGGTTGGCTCGCGCCGCGTCAGCACCGGCTAGCGCTCGGGCGCGTTGCGCCGCCAGCGCCGTCCGCGCCTCCGGTCGGCCAAGCGGTGTCATTTCATGCGCTTGCCTCGCCATACTCTCCTGGTCATTGAGCGCTTGCTCCATGCGAGACTGAACGATCTTGTGCGCGGCATCGATGTTATGCATCGCGGTAACCTGCAGCGCGCGCTCGGCGACGTACTGATCAAACCACGACGCGGGATCGTTGCGGAATCCGTTCAATTCGTGCACGTTACCGATGCCGTCCCACAAGGCCAGCAGCATTGGCGGGTGATGCTTGCGGTCTTCCGTCTCGCCAACGTTGTTCATCAATTTAACGAGCGAACCACTCGCCGACGCAGGGGTGGCTTGACGGACGTGCAGTGGGTACCGCGTCGCTTCTTTCCTCACCCAGTCTTCTTTGTAATTGCCGCTCTCGTCGCTTAGCGCAGCATTTTTTGGGTCGAGCAACCGCTGCGGTTCCAACAGTTTCGGATCCAGGCCAGGCATGTACTCGACCACATCGTCGATACTTGCTTCGGTGGCAACGACAGCATGACCGTTTTCGTCTTTGCTGCCCTTAATCCATCTCGCAGGCTCGATCCACTGCATCCTCTTGTTTCGCAATGTCTCGTTGTCTGCGTACTGTTTGAAGATATCGCTATGCCAGGTGATCTCGGAAAACGCAATGTACACGCGGCCTGTGCATTTTTCCGGTTGCTCAATCGCAATGAGGTCCATTGGCACGGCAATGCTCTTTTGCGCGCAGGCGGGATGTGTAGTTGGCGCATTCGTGAGAGGTAGCGTTTGCTTCCACAAACGACCATCTTGTGTGACCTTGTACGCCTCCCAGTAGTTACTACCGCGCGCGCCCTTGACGTAAAACAGGTATAGCCAGCCTTCACGCAATGTGCGCAAGCCGTAGTGATGCTCATGCAGCTCGATGTTCGTGACACCTGTACCGCTCATACCGCCCGGCAGCTTCGCAGTAACGGTTTTCGGAAGTACGGTATAGCGCACAGGCAAGATGGGCAACCCGGATTTTTTGCAATTAACGCAGTGTTGTTCGGTCGGATCCATACGTACTCTGACGGCTTGAAAATGGTTTGACGTCGATTACCGCGCCGCGGACGAAAGCGACTTGTCGTCCACCCAGTTACCGCGCCGGATTTCTTCTATTTCGTCCGGAGACAGTTCGCTCACAGCCGCCGTATAAAAGTCGTCCGGTTCTCTCTGTCGCAGTGCCTGTGTCACTTTTGGATGTCGATCGAATACAGGGTGCCAGGCCAGCGCATGGCCGATGAACGCGATGATGTCATCGCGGTCGCTTAATCCGTATTGCTCCGCACGAGCGGCGCTAGCGACTGCCGCCTCGACCTCTTGCGGATCGGGCTGCCGCCCCGTTGCCTGCATATGCAGGCCAAGTGCGCGGTTGACCAGTCCGTGGCGATGAGTTGCCTGCCACTGTGCATCGGTTAGAGTCAGATCGGCTAGTGATGTATCCGTACTCGTGTAAATGCATGGCTTGCCGCACGCATCTAATGCGTGCCAAGCGCTCACCGGTCCTAGTAGTGCTTGCTGCTGACCGGGTGACAACATCGGCCAAAGCAGGCTGAGCGCGCGCGAGTCGTAAAAGCGCAATGCGCACTGGCGCCCGCGGTTATCCGCCTGCAATACTTGTTGTGACCAATGTGCGGCGACGACGTCAGCCGAGCCGTTGCTGGCCAGCCAGCCGCCGACACGTTGTCCAAGGCCTTGCGCTATGGAGTCCGGATGCCGATCATCGAACGCAAGGCGCACGCTTTCCGCCAGCAAGTCCACGCCGTCCGGCGTTGAGAGATCGAGTTCGACGAGGTAAGGACGGTGTTCGTCAGGAAATGCTTCGTGCGCGATTGTTACGATCGCGTGAGGTTGTTCGGAGATGGGTATCTTTTGTTCCAGACTCTCCGGGAAACCGAGTCGACTCGGATCGATCGCAAGGAGACAATGCATATCAGGACGTTGGCTGAAATACGCCCTCAGCACGCGGACTGTCTGCTCAACGGCCGAAACTTCAGCCGCTTGCTCTTTCGTATGCGCTGCAACGCGCGGCGCACTCGCATCGCGATAGTTCAACGATTCCATGGCCGCCTCAGTCCAGTATGACGCTAGACGCACTGTCCGCCGATGCCGCCGCGGTCTTCCACGAACAACCCTTCACTACGCTAGTGAGGGGGGAGGGAATACGCATCGACGCGGGCCCGGATTTGTCCCATGCCGCGCATTTTTCGAGGATCTTGCCCGCTGTCCCGTTCTCGATCCCGTCGGGTGTGATCTTGATATACGATCCGCCTGCGCCGATCCAGACTTCCTTGTCGGCCGATAGCACGAGTTTGCCTTCGCTGCTGGTGATCGTGAAATCCTTGAGCGCGGCGAGCGTCATCTCGTCGCTTAGTGCTTTCATTTCTACTTTGCCCTTGGCCGCGAACAGCTTCATTCCCGCGTTCTGCACGAAGAGACTGATTTTTTCCGAAACGCTTGCGAGCAAAGACTTACCCGTTGCGATGTGAGTACTTTGCCCACTTACGATATTGACGTGCTGATTGGCCGTGATTTGCGTCGAGTCCTGCGTCGACAGGCCCAAGCCGGAAGGACTCGCCACCAGCATGATCGGTGTCGAGAAACCGTTGGCGTTCCCTGTGCCACCGCCGGCAGTATGGCCACCTGAGCCGCTGCTGCCGGACGTGCTGTGTTGGGTGGCATCAGTGAACTTTTTCAGTGCATTCTGACCGTCCTCGAGACTCTCCGCCTGGTTTGCGCTACTTGCTTCCGACAGCATCTCGACCACGCTTTCCGCGCTGACCAGTTGTTTGTTCGCCTCGCTTACATCGAGCGGCTGGTTGACCGTGGCCGAATACGTGGATACGTACAAACCTCGCCCTGCACGAATTGCGCCGTAGGCATCCGATTTCAGATCGAAGCCGTTGCCGAGAAACGCACCGCGGTTGTTATTCGTGTGCTGCACGAGATAGCCGAGGTGCAAATGCGAATTCGCGCTGCTGCTGTAGAGTTGCACGCGGTTCTGGCCCGTGGAATCGTCCATCACCATCTGGTTATAACCGGTGCCTCCGTACTCTTTCGAGCGGTAGCCGGACAGCAAACCGTTGGAATGCCATTGCGGCTTGGTGTCGCCGTTATAGAGCCGCGATATGACAACCGGCCTGTCGCAATCACCGCCGACATAATCGATCAACACTTCTTCACCGACTCGGGGCATGTGAACGCCGCCGTAGCCGTTCCCGGTATCCGCTTGTGCCGCGCGCACCCAACACGAAGCCTGTTCGTCGCCGCTGTTCAGGCGGTCCCAAATGAACTGCACCTTGATGCGGTTCAGTTCGTCTGTATAAACCTCTTCACCGCTCGGTCCGACGACGATCGCCGACTCGAGATGCGTCTGCGGCTTCCTGTGTTCGAATGGGCTGCGATATGGAACCGTCGTGCGCTGAGCTTCTATCTCTACACGATAAAACCCTTCCGAGCCATCCGCGTGCGGCACTTTGAATGTGCCCACTCCCGTGTGGCTGTCGCGCACTTGCAGCAATGTCGCTTCCAGGCTGTTCGGGAAACCCGCCGCCGGTCCGCCGATCGGCAAGTTGTTTTCGATTACCCACGCGGCCTCGATCACGGCGAACTCTCTCTGATCAGCCGCGTCCCGATCGTGATCGGGATGGCCGCTCAGTGTAAAGCGCAGTCCGGCGTCGATCCCTCGCAAACCACCTTCGCCATGGAAACGCTTCGCGCGCGATTCCCATTCTTCCATCCGGAATTTGGACAACTGGTCTCCGCGTTCCTGTTTCGGATAGGTGTACGCTCCGGTGTACTCGTAAACCTCGGCTTGATCCGGTAGCGAGCCCTGATTGGGCATGGTCGGCACGTTGGTGCCTTTCGGGTTGAATTGGGTGGAGGGACTTTTGTAGTCGAAGGTGCGTGTGGTGAGCGTCGTGCTCTGCAACGTGCGCGTACCCGACCACTGCGTCAGCGCGTCAGTCTCGCTGCTGATCCCCGCCCGGTAGAACTTGACCGTTTCAGGAGACATGGCCTTCGCAGTTGCCAATCGATCTGTGATCACCAGCGTATGCGATTTGCCGTCCTGCGCCTGTTGCCAGAGACCGAACAAACCTTCCGACTCCAGCAAGCGATGCACAAAGTTCCAGTCGTCTTCATCTTGCCGGCAGTATGAACGGGACGGCAATGGCTGCGACAAGGCGAACTGAAACATCCCATGCGCCTGAGGATGGGCATTGAATACGTCCGTCACGATTTCATCAGCGGTCTTGTCCTGCCAGATGCGCTGGTCGCGGCGAAACTTCAGAAAGTACATCCACGACGCGAAGCCCAATTGATAGCTCGTGAGCCCACTGTCCGAACCGAGACGTCGTGCGGTGTGCACATAGCCGTTGTGCGGCAGATATGATTTGTCGGCTTGCTGGATCCACAGCGTAACTGGCTGCGCGATCAGGGTCTTGAGCTCGACGCTGCTCGACGCGGATACCACGTCGATGGTGAATTCGAAGTGGCGGCCAATACGCGAGCGGCCTACCGCACGCTGGGGTACCAGCGCGTTCGCCCCCAACGGCGTATCGAGTGTAAGCAGGCGGTCTTGCTGAATTAATCCGCCCGTGATGGCGTTTATCCCGTCTTGCGTGCTCATCGCGAATCCTTTCGTTTTTCGCTTTCTTGTGGATGAAAGCCCACCCGGTTATTGCCGTCGGTCATCACATAAGACCGACCGCACTGTTAAAAGCAACCGGGCGCAATTCCAATCTGTTAATGCATCAATCGCAGCGCGTCAAACTCGTGCCAAACGCTGACCCGCATTGGTGTCGAATGGAATATGCGAATGGCACCGCGCGACGCCACGGGCGAAGCTCGCAGCATTATCCGCGATAATACAAAAGGTAAGACAAAAGCAGCAATCTAAACGGGAAATCAATTGTTAAACCGGTAGTTATTGCGGAGTGGCCCCGGCACGCGCGTTGCTGGCGAACTTTTTACTTGCATCTTGGCGACGGACCGCCGGCCACCCAATTGTTTGTTGTTAATACTGCGCCGGAAACCACCCTACGGTCAGGCGAAAACACATCTCCGTTAGTCGCTCACGGTATGGCGCAGATGCGGCCGACGCCATTTGACCGCTAGGTTGCGCTCGCACAATCGAGTAATGCGCATAGATCTACTTTGAACGCCCTTTCAAATCGAGCAAAAATACTGATCTCCGACGCATTGAACCAAGGAATATGGTCCTTTTCTGTATCGGTCGATGGTGCAGCTCACTAGAAAACGTCTTCCGGAGGGCTTCACATATCTCACGTTATACGATCAGTGCGCGTTGCACCTTCGTATAACTCAAAACCGGGTTCTAACTGATCTGCGATTTATGGCAAAGTGGTAGCGGACGACCCACCTGACATACCGAAAGCACTGAGCGCGTGGCGCACGGGCGACGAGAGCGAACCGCCCGACAAATGCTTGCCACCCCTTGGTGGCTACACCGAGTGAATTGCCCGACTCGGCGCGAGCGGCGAGCCCAGCTCAAGGAGCTCGTAAACAGTGGCGACAATCCGTTGCCTGCGTGTTGGAAAACCGGCTTTCCAGCGCCAGCGCAGCGTAAGAAGCGGTATAGCGACGGCAGACCAGACAGCGAGTACTCCACAAAGGAAGAACGCGACAAATGACGGATCTTTCCGCTGCAGCACGGCTAGCGCCAGGAACAGCGTGAGCATTAACGCGGCAAGCGCGAGCAGGTAGCGGTGTTCGCTCCCCGGCGGAATGCGCGTTGCGGCAATCCGTGCATCGTCCCCTTGCCACCGATAGTGGGCCACATAGGCGCAATCGTCTTCAGCGTTCTGCAGCGCGTACACGCGCCTTGCTCCGCCCGGCACAGTAACTTCGTCGAGCACGGCGACGATCGCCCGATCACCTTCGGCTAGAAACGGCTCCGAGTCCCATTGCCAGTGGCTGGTGAAGAACACCATCTTTTCGCCGGCGATCTCAAATCTGTAGGTTGCGATCTCAAGGAGTGACGTAGTAGCGAATGGGGTAGATGTGTCCAGCGCCACGTTCTTTAGACGTCCCTCAATGCGCTTGATGTTGGGCAATTCAGCTGACATGAGATTCACCGTCTGGTTCGACTGCTGCACGCGCGGACGATCGGGCAAGATAGCGCGCCATCACCGTTTCCATCAGGTCGAGGACGCGGCGACGCCGAAAGCAGTTCCACAGCTTGCCGATAGACCCAAGGCACATCACCAGGGCGAATGTGGCGACGGAGCCGGCCAGTGCGCCTGCGACTCCAAACAGTAGAGCCCACCCGTATGGGACATGGAGCATCAGGAAAAACATCAGAGCCGCGATTGCCGAGCCCATGCCCAGAAACTTCAACGTCGTGGGCATCTCTCGCCATGTTTGCTGTGTCAGCGCTTGCCTCGAATCCCGCGCGACGATTGCATGGCCCTGATAGATCAGCCAGTCAAGTTCATGTGTGCCATCGATCTTTTCGTAGACGCCGGCCATCACCGATGCACGATCGTCGGCGATTTCCCGCAGCGATTGCGAGTTAGCATGAAGCCAACGTAGTTCGCCATCGATTCTGGTTCCATTCAGAACGAAACGCACGCGGCCGCGGTCAGGCGGACGGGTGACGGCTACGCGGTAGTGTTCAATTGTCCCTTCCAGTACCTTGATCGCCAACGCATAGCGGTCGCATTCGAGTGGAATCGTTTCTTTCATTGCGGTGTGATCGCAATGTACCGTTCGAATAGTACCGGCGAACGGCTCGCTGTAGTGACACCGTGACGGACACTCACACCGAACATGCAAAATGCTTTAATCGCATTAATCGAATGCCTGCAGAGATCCGCCGGGGGTATTTTTCGGCAAACTGACGCGCTGATTACACGATGTTTCTCAGGAATAGTCTTGGACTAACCTTCTTGTTCTTCCGCTTATTAGGCTGCTAATAGTCATGGGTATCATTGTGATGCCGTTCATGTCCAGCAGTTTCAAAGACAGTCCGCGCCAATTGGCGCGGATCGCATAAGCCGAATCGTCGACGCAACGATATCCAGCGGACTGCCCCACCATCAACTGCTGCTAGCTTCGCCTCTTTCTGACGTCGCGCGAAAGCGCTCAAACATCAATATTCCCCGCCCTCAATGCATTCGACTCAATGAAAGCCCGCCGCGGCTCAACATCATCCCCCATCAGCGTCGTGAAAATGCCATCAGCCGCGATAGCATCCTCAATCTGCACACGAAGAAGACGACGCACGGTCGGGTCCATCGTAGTCTCCCAAAGCTGCCCGGGGTTCATCTCACCGAGCCCCTTATAGCGTTGCTTCGAGATATTGCGTTCGGCATCAGCCAGCAACCACTTCATCGCAGACTTGAAGTCAGTAACAGCCATACTCCGCTCACCGCGCTTGATAACGGCGCCAGCGCCAATCAACCCCTTAAACGTATTCGCGGTGTTCACCAACTGCTGATAGTCGGCAGTCAATTGAAACTCTTCATCGAACACGGAGATTTTCTGATTGCCGTGATGCGTCCGCGCGACCTTCAGCGAGCGCAATTCACGCACCGGGTCATACATGGTCGTAACCCTAACCTCGGGCTTCAGAGCATCATCGCGAAGCTTAGCCTCAAGCGCTTTTGCCGATGTCTCAGCGGCCGCCTCGCTGGAAAGATCAATAACGACCCCGTCCATCACAGCCTCTAGCGCGCCCGCGTCATACAAGCGGCTCAACCGGTTCACCACCGCCTGCGCCAGCAAATAAGCCCGAGCCAATTCGCCCAACGCATCGCCGGTAATCGGCGTTGCATTCTCAGAAGCCAACAGTTCGGAACCCTGCAACGCGAGCTTGAGGATGTGAGCATTAACCTCGCTCTCGTCCTTCAGATACCGCTCGTCCTTGCCCGCCTTGATCTTGAACAACGGCGGCTGCGCGATGTAGATATACCCGCGCTCGATCATCTCCGGCATCTGCCGATAGAAGAACGTCAGCAGCAGCGTGCGGATGTGCGCGCCGTCCACGTCAGCATCGGTCATGATGATGATGCGGTGATAACGCAGCTTATCGAGGTTGTAGTCTTCCTTGCCGATACCGCAGCCGAGCGCCGTGATCAGCGTCACGATCTGCTCCGAAGAAAGCAGCTTGTCATAACGCGCCTTCTCCACGTTCAGCACCTTGCCGCGCAGCGGCAAGATTGCCTGGAACTTGCGGTCGCGTCCCTGCTTCGCCGAGCCGCCTGCCGAGTCGCCCTCGACGATATAAATCTCCGACTTCGCCGGGTCCTTCTCCTGGCAATCCGCGAGCTTGCCCGGCAAACCGACGCCATCGAGCACGCCCTTGCGGCGCGTCATCTCACGCGCCTTGCGAGCGGCGTCACGAGCGCGCGCGGCGTCGACGATCTTGCCGCAGATGATCTTCGCGTCATTCGGCGTTTCCAGCAGGAATTCCTCGAGCGCCTTCGCGACCACGTCTTCCACGGGCGCGCGCACTTCCGACGACACCAGCTTGTCCTTCGTCTGCGCGCTGAACTTAGGCTCCGGCACCTTCACCGACAACACGCATGAAAGCCCTTCTCGCATGTCGTCGCCGGACGTCTCGACCTTCGCCTTCTTCGCGACTTCATGATCGGCGATGTACTTGTTCAGCACACGCGTCATGGCCGCGCGCAGGCCGGTCAAGTGCGTGCCGCCGTCGCGCTGCGGAATGTTGTTCGTGAAGCACAGCACGTTTTCGTTGTAGCTGTCGTTCCACTGCATCGCCACTTCCACGCCCACGCCGTCTTTCTCGCCGCTCACGTGGAAAATGGTCGGATGCAAGACACTCTTGGTCTTGTTGATGTACTCGACAAAACCCTTCACGCCGCCGACAAACGCGAAATCATCCTCTTTGCCCGTACGCTGATCGGTCAAACGAATCCGCACGCCGTTATTCAGGAACGACAGTTCGCGGATGCGCTTGGCCAGAATGTCGTAGTGATATTCGACGTTGCCGAAGATCGTCTCGTCGGCCATGAAATGCACTTCGGTGCCGCGGTTTTCGGTATCGCCCACCACTTGAATCGGCGACACGGCCACGCCGTCGATCTCTTCGATCACGCGATTCTGCGGCACGCCACGGTGGAATTCCATGAAGTGCTTTTTGCCGTCGCGGCGAATCGTCAAACGCAGCCACGCCGACAGCGCATTCACGCACGACACGCCGACGCCGTGCAAGCCGCCCGACACCTTGTAGCTGTTCTGGTCGAACTTGCCGCCCGCGTGCAACTCGGTCATCACGATTTCGGCGGCGCTGCGCTTCGGCTCGTGCTTGTCGTCCATCTTGAGACCGGTCGGCACGCCGCGGCCGTTGTCGGTGATCGAGATGGAGTTGTCCGCGTGAATGATCACCTGGATGTCGTTGCAATAGCCGGCCAACGCTTCGTCGATCGAGTTGTCGAGCACTTCGAACACGAGGTGGTGCAAACCGGTGCCATCCGATGTATCCCCGATGTACATCCCCGGCCGCTTGCGCACCGCCTCCAGACCTTCGAGGATCTGAATGGACGAGGCGCCGTAGCTGTTGTCGGGTTGCGTATTGTTCGTTTCAGTCATGGATTTTTTCCGGTTCTGCATTACTGCTGGGTTGCTGCTCGGGACTTTTCAAAACACCATAAAAACGCCAAAGGGGCGCTGCGCCCCTTGGTGTGTTCTTGGTGTTGGACGCGTTAGATGCGCATCGGCATCACGACGTATTTGAATTCGTCGTTCTCGGGAATCGTGATCAGCGCACTCGAGCTGGCGTCGCCAAGGCTCACTTGCAGCGTGTCGACCTTCAGGTTCGCCAGCACGTCGAGCAGATACGTGACGTTGAACCCAATGTCGACGCTGTCGCCGTCGTACGCGATTTCCAGTTCTTCCTGCGCCTCTTCCTGGTCGGCGTTGGTCGACATGATCTTCAACTGGCCCGGCTCGATGATGCAGCGCACGCCCTTGAATTTGTCCGACGTCAGAATCGCGGCGCGTTGCAGCGAACGCTGCAGTTCTTCACGGCCGATCACGAACTGATTCTTGTGCGACTTCGGAATCACGCGCTGGAAGTCGGGGAATTTGCCTTCCACCAGCTTCGACACGAGTTCGACCTGGCCAAACGTGAACTTCACCTGCGTTTGCGCGATGTCGATCTTCAGCGTGTCGTCGATGTCTTCCAGCAGACGCTGCAGTTCCAGAATCGTCTTACGCGGAATGATCACTTCCTGGCGCGCAAACGAGCCTTCAATCTTCATCGACGAAAACGCGAGGCGGTGGCCGTCGGTCGCGACTGCCATCAACTGGTCGCCGTCCACCACCAGCAGCATGCCGTTCAGGTAGTAGCGAATGTCCTGCTGGGCCATCGAAAAATGGACCATGCCGAGCAACTGGCGGAACGTCTTTTGGGGAACCACAAGGTTCGCACCGTAGTCTTTAGCTTGCGCGACGGTCGGGAACTCGTCCGCGGCGAGCGTTTGCAGCGCGAAGCGGCTCTTGCCGGATTGCACCGTCAGACGCTTGTCGTTCAGCGTGAGCGTGACCTGGCCGTCGGGCATGGCGCGCAGGATGTCGAGGAGCTTTCGCGCTGCCACCGTGGTCGCCACGGTATCGCCGCCCACGCCGAAATCGGCGCGCGTGGTGATCTGCAACTCCAGGTCGGTTGACAGGAACGACACGTCGGGGCCGTTTTTGGTAATCAGCAAATTGGCGAGGATCGGCAACGTATGGCGGCGTTCGACAATGCCGCTCACGGTTTGCAGCGGCCTGAGGAGGTTATCGCGTTCGGTCTTGACCAGTTGCATAGAGTTCCTTCGTTGATATAACGGCCTGCGCGCCTTCGAGCCGTTCAAGGCATTTCCGGCATGCTGCCGTGGCTCCCCGCCGGCGCCACGCAGCGCCCGTCACGGCGTGAAATCCGCCCGCGGCCGCGCCGGGCGGTTAAACCTGTATTGTGCCTGAAAAAGGAACCGCCTCACTAAATTGGGGGCGACTTTGGAAATAAACAGGTCGATTTTCCCGCCCACCACCTAGCCCTTGCCTAGCCCTTCAGCGTCTGCTCCAGCACGTGCAATTCGTGATTCAGCTGCGCGTCCTTGCTGCGCTCGTCGGCGATTTTGCGCACCGCGTGCAGCACCGTGGTGTGGTCACGTCCCCCGAAAAGCTCGCCGATTTCCGGCAGACTTTTCTGCGTGAGCTCCTTCGCCAGATACATCGCGATCTGCCGCGGCCGCGCGATGTTCGCCGGACGCTTCTTCGAATACATGTCCGCGACCTTGATGCTGTAGAAGTCAGCGACGGTCTTCTGAATGTTCTCCACCGAAATCTGCCGGTTCTGCACCGTCAGCAGATCTTTCAGCGCTTCTTTCGTCAGTTCGATCGTGATCTCGCGGCCGTGGAACTTCGAGTACGCGAGAATTTTCCGCAGCGCGCCTTCCAGTTCCCGCACGTTCGAGCGCAAATGTTTCGCGACGAAAAACGCCACATCTTCATTCAGGCTCACGAATTCCGACTGCGCCTTGCGCATCAGAATCGCGACGCGCATTTCCAGCTCGGGCGGCTCGATGGCGACCGTCAGGCCGGAGTCGAAGCGCGAGATCAGACGGTCGTCGATACCCGAAATTTCCTTCGGATACGTGTCGCTGGTGATGATCACCTGCGCCTTGTTCGCGACGAGCGCCTCGAACGCGTAGAAGAACTCCTCCTGCGTGCGCGATTTGCCCGAAAAGAACTGAATATCGTCGATCAGCAGCAGATCCAGCGAATGGTAGTAGCGCTTGAAGTCGTCGAACGCCTTACGCTGATACGCCTTCACGACATCGGACACGTACTGTTCCGCGTGGATGTAGCGGATGCGCGCGCCGGCCTTGTCCATCAGCAACTGGTTGCCGATTGCGTGGATCAGGTGAGTCTTGCCGAGGCCCACGCCGCCATACAGGAACAGCGGGTTGTACGAGATGCCCGGATTGTCCGCGACCTGGATTGCCGCGGCGCGCGCCAACTGGTTCGCCTTACCGGTCACGAAGTTGTCGAAGGTCAGAACCGGGTTCAGCTTGGAACGCTCGTACATGGAGTCGTTCTCGCCGTTGCCATTCGAACTCGCGCTCTGGCCCGGACGCCATGTGCGGCGCGCCGCGGCGGCTTCGTTCGCGTCGAGGCTCGGCAGATCGAGGTCGGCGGCATCTTCGGCCGCCGCGCGTGCGTTGGCATTGTGCTCGGCTGCCGCGCGGGCATTCGCGTTGAGGTTGGCCATTGCGCTGTTAGCGCTGTTCGGGCCGTTCGCGCGCGTGGCCTGCGCCGCTTGCACGGCGCCAACGGCCGCGTCCACGGCAGCGGCATTGCCCGCGCTGCCGCCCATGGAATTCGGCGCGGAAGCCGGACGCGCCGCAGCCGGCGCGGCTGCCGCAGGGGCGCGCATGCCGGCTTTCGGGTCCAGTACGAATTGCACGTCGACAGGCGCCTGCCAGAAATCGCGGGCCATATCAGCGATGCGACCGGAGAACTGGCTCTTGACCCAGTCGAGCTTGAAGCGGTTCGGCGCGGCAATGCTGAGCGTGTTCGCAGCGGCGTCGAAGGCGACCGGGGCCAACGGTTTGATCCACGTCACGTACTGCTGGGGCGTGAGCTCACGCTCCAGCAATGCGGAACAGTGTTGCCAGAATTCGTTCAT